>CAUOWK010000001.1:0-1104717 GCA_963508315.1 uncultured Sphingorhabdus sp.
CGGCCATATCCGGGTCGGTCATGATCGTCGCAGGGTTCGAGTTGACGAGGATGATGCGATACCCCTCTTCGCGCAGCGCCTTGCACGCCTGAGTCCCCGAATAATCAAACTCGCACGCCTGCCCGATGATAATGGGGCCAGCGCCGATGATGAGGATCGATTTTATGTCAGTACGTTTGGGCATTAAAATAAATCCAGATTGAGGCCGAGGCGTTTTGCAAAAGCTCTGACCAACGCGATCAATGCGTCAACTAGCAGTTCGTAAAATTTGGCTTTTGCCACAGGTTTAACGTCTTCGACCGCCATCAAGACACCAACCTTATATTGGATTGCCTTTATTTCCAGACCATTCCAAACAGCTTTTGCCGCTGCCAACCCGCCAGAAATTCTGCTCTTCTCTTCTGGATTAAGTTCGTTATCTCCAAGCACGGCTGTGGCGAGCTCGCCAAGCTTTTCGTTGATCTCAAGATATTCGGGTTCGTTATGATTCAGCGGAACGATACGGTCAGCTGCTGGTACCTGTAATTTCGTCAAATTTTGAACATCTTGATCGTCAACCCAATCTATAAGATCGAGTACCTCGACACCTTCAGCAATCAACGCCTCAGCATAAATCTTGCCGCTTGTGGTAATCATCATCGGTGCAGTCGAATCTAAGCTTCCACCCGGCGTCCTTGCCCACCCCTGATGCGTCAAATATTCAACTATTTCTCCCTCAAAATAGTCGTCTCGCGGAACTAGAAACTTCGAGATAATTTCTCCCACGTTTGCCGCAACGTTGGATTGTGCTTTGTTCATATTGTACAAAGCAACAAGGTATGGCTTTGAAAACTCTACTCTGCTCACCCCATCATCCCCGCAAATTTCTCGAACAGATAATGGCTGTCCTGCGGGCCGGGTGAGGCTTCGGGGTGATATTGCACGCTGAACGCTGGCTGATCGGCGAGTTCGAAGCCGCAATTGCTGCCGTCGAACAAGCTGACATGCGTTGCCTTTGCGTTGGCAGGCAACGTTGCTGCGTCCACCGCAAAGCCGTGATTCATGCTGGTGATCTCGACCGCGCCGTCGCTCAGGCGCTTGACGGGATGGTTCGCGCCGCGATGGCCCTGATGCATCTTCTCGGTTGTCGCGCCGACCGCAAGGCCAAGCATCTGGTGCCCGAGGCAAATACCGAACAACGGTTTCTTGGTTTCCAACCACTGCTTGATAACGGGAACGGCATATTCCCCCGTCGCGGCAGGGTCGCCGGGGCCGTTCGACAAGAACAAGCCATCGGGCGCGTGCGCCATGATTTCCTCAAACGTCGCAGTCGCGTTAACAATGGTAACGTCGCAACCGACATCGACCAAATTGCGCAGGATATTGTGCTTTATGCCATAATCAATCGCGACGACCTTCTTGCGGCCCTTTTCAGGGGCAGCATAGCCAGCGCCCAGCTTCCAAAGCCCCTTGTCCCATCCATAGGTCTGCAACGTCGTCACATCCTTGGCGAGGTCCATACCTTCCAAGCCAGCCCATGCCTTGGCGCGTGCCAATAACGCAGGCACATCGAAATCGCCACTCGCTGAGTGCGCAATCACTGCGTTTGGCGCACCAGCGACGCGGATGAGCCGCGTCAGTGCGCGGGTATCCACGCCCGAAATGCCGATGCGGCCATTGGCCTTCATCCAAACATCAAAATGCTGCGTGCTGCGGAAATTTGATGGGTCGGTCACATCCTGACGCACAATCGCGCCCAAGGCATGCGGGTTCAGTGCCTCGACATCTTCGGGGTTCGTGCCAACGTTACCAATATGCGGGAAGGTGAAGTTGATGATTTGCCCGGCATAAGACGGGTCGGTCATCACTTCCTGATATCCGGTCATTGCGGTGTTGAAGCAGACTTCACCAACCGCCTGGCCCTCTGCGCCAAAGCCCCTGCCCCAGATGACTTCCCCGGACGCCAGAACCAATACCCCCGTCGCTCCAGAAGGCGCGCGCGAAGATTTGGGGTCGGCCATGATGGGGTCGCTCCTGTGAGACGGATTACAGCAATGTCGCTAAGGGATTGCGCCTAGAGATGGTGGGCGGGTGCGTCAATCTGGAAATCGAGAAAGCTGTGGAATAGTTAGGATGTCGAGCACGCCTTCATCGTGAACCAAGTTCAGGATGACGATTGGGGCGACTTGGTCTAACGCATTTCATCTTCAAAAATTCGGAACCAAATATGATTCGTGATACCATCAAGGCCGCCCAAATCACCGCGATGAAGGCTGGCGAAAAAGACCGGCTCGCCGCTGTTCGCCTGATCCTCGCCAAAATCAAGGACCGCGACATCGAATTGCGCACCGCATCGCAGCAGCCCGATGATGACGCCATGGTGGTTGAGGTCATGCAGAAGATGATCAAGCAGCGCCGCGAGTCGATTGCGCTATATGAACAGGGCGGTCGCGCCGAACTGGCCGCGATTGAAGCTGCCGAGCTCGCCATCATCGAAGATTTCCTGCCCGCACAAATGAGCGATGCCGAAACCAGCGCAGCAATCGAAGGTATCAAGGCTGAACTTGGCGCAGAAACCCTGAAAGACATGGGCCGCGTCATGGCAACGCTGAAAGAACGCCATGGCCCGCAACTCGACATGAGCAAGGCAAGCGGCCTTGTGAAGGCGGCGTTGTCGTAAATATACGCCCTTCCCGCCTGCGCGAGGGGAATAGCTGCCAATGACCCTCACCCCGCAATGGCTTGATGAACTGCGGTCGCGGACAACGCTTTCCGCATTGATTGGCCGTACCGTAAAGGTCACCAAGGCGGGGCGCGAGTTTAAGGCATGCTGTCCGTTTCATAACGAGAAGTCGCCGAGCTTTACGATCAACGACGAAAAAGGTTTCTACCATTGCTTAGCAGGAGAAACGGTCGTTATTACCGATGTCGGCCGGCTTCCAATTTCAATGTTATCCGGAAAAACCTGCTCTGTTTTGTCTCGCGGTGGGCGCTGGATTGACGCGAAGTTTAAAGATTACGGCGAACAGCCTCTTTGGAAAATTTCGCTTTCTCGCAATGGCGTAAAGAAGCAAATTTTTGCGACCTCAGCACATCGTTGGTTTGTGCACGACCGAACTTCGGAATATCTGACATCTGATTTAAGGCCGGGACACGCCCTGCAAACCGCGCTTCCGGATATCTGCAAAGACTGGACGCTTGACCCGGAAGGCATTCGCCACGGAATCGTCTATGGCGACGGTTCGATGTACAAAAGCGTTTATGGCACGCTGAACCTTCATAGCGAAAAAGACGTTCAGCTCAGTAAGTGGTTTCCTGCCCAAGAGCATCATGTGCATGAACGCGAAGGGGGCTCGTTATATCTCAGAATTTATGGCGGGCGCGCATTCGAAAATATGAAGGCGCTCCCTAAAACTGGGGCAACAAAATCCTATCTGTTAGGGTTTCTGGCAGGATATCTTGCCGCCGATGGGCACGTCGCCAAAGACGGAACGGTAATGCTCAACTCTGCCAACGGAGAGGCCCTGGAGGCTATTCGGGACATTTGCACATTGATTGGCATCGCTACTTACGGCCGAACAACCCTGATGCGCACCGGCTACGGCAAAGCGCCAACGCCACTGCATCGCATCCAATTTGTAAATGCGACATTATCTGAAGAATTGTTTTTGCTCTCACAAGCGCGGCAGCGATTTGTCACGAGCGACAAAAAATTTGCACGGTTAAGGTGGGTTGTACGCTCGGTTGAGCAAACGGACAGGGTCGAAACCGTTTATTGTGCTGAGGTACCCGGCGAGCACGCGTTCGCATTGGACGACAACATACTGACCGGCAATTGCTTCGGCTGTTCCGCGCATGGTGATGCCATTCGGTGGATGACCGACCAGCGTGGTCTGTCTTTCATGGATGCGATCAAGGAATTGGCGGCTGAAGCCGGGATGGAAGTCCCTGCCCCTGACCCCCAAGCCGCCCAGCGGGCCGAAAAAGCGAACAGCCTTTATGACGTCATGACGTCAGCGCAGGAATGGTTTGTCGCGCAATTGCAGAGCGCGGACGGAGCAAATGCCCGCGCATATTTGAAAAAGCGCGGGTTCACCGAGAAAACCATTCGCGATTTCGGTTTCGGACTCGCGCCCGATAATCGCACGGCGTTGAAATCAGCGCTGAAGCAATATGGTGATCCCATGCTGGTTGAGGCGGGGTTATTGATCGCGGTGGATGGCAAGGACCCTTACGACCGCTTTCGCGGCCGGTTGATGATTCCCATTCGCGACCCGCGCGGTCGCGTCATAGCTTTTGGCGGCCGGATATTGGGCGATGGTGAGCCCAAATATCTCAATTCGCCCGACACTCCTTTATTTGACAAGGGCCGGACGCTTTACAATTTGGACAAATGCTCGCCTGCTTCGCGCCAGACTGGGCGCGTGATCGTCGTTGAAGGCTATATGGACGTGATCGCGATCGCGCAGGCCGGTTTTGCCGATGCTGTCGCGCCCTTGGGTACCGCGCTGACCGAGCAACAAATCCAGATGCTTTGGCGCATGACCGAGAAACCACTTTTGTGCTTCGATGGCGATTCCGCGGGTCAAAAGGCCGCTATGCGTGCCGCGTTGCGTGCCCTGCCCCTGTTGAAACCTGGCCATAGCCTGCAATTTGTGACGCTGCCGGACGGACAGGACCCAGATGATCTGGTGAAGGCATCGGGCGCTAAAGCCCTGAATGCCCTGCTCGACGCGTCCCAACCGCTGGTCGAGCGTCTCTGGCGCAACGAAGTTGCCGCTGGCCCGCTTGATACCCCCGAAGACCGCGCTGGCCTGAAACAGCGGCTTGGCGCACATATGGCCAATATTGCCGACGGGGAGATAAAGCGGCATTATGCCGACGCCTTTCGCGAGCGGTTTGATGCCCTCTTTGCACGGCGCTCCACGCCGTTCACGCCTAGCTTCGTTAAAGGTGCAAAGCGCGATTGGCGTAAACCGCAGATATTGCCGCCCGGCGCGGAAACCAAAAGCTTCAATGCCAAAGGATCGGATTTTTTGATTCAAGGCGTGTTAGGCGCTTTACTGCGCCAACCCGCGCTAATTCGACAGCACCATGAAGCGCTTAGCGACTTCGTACCGCCAGACTCGAATCACGCAGCCTTGCTCAATGTCATGCTCAATGAATCTTTCGCCAAAGAATCGCTTGATACAGACGGGTTAATTACCATATTGGACGAGAAGTTGTATAATGTCGCGACGGCGCTGCTGCACAGCAACGGCAAAGTCTTTGCCTTCAATCGTGGAGATGCCAGTTCGGGGGGCGACGGATTATCCAGCGCCTCAAAGGATTTAGGTGAGGCCATTCGGCTGATGAAGCAGCGCCCGGCGCTGGAAGAAGCACTGGAACGCGCCACAACACAGGCGAGTTTGGAAATGACGGACGAAACTTTTGCGGAACAGCAGAGGTTACGTCACGAGAAGAAGGCATTTGACGACCGTATCATCGAATTTTTTCGTCGGGATACGGATAGTTTATGAGAGTATCGGGGAATTATTTTGGCAAGTCGCGCTAACGAGAATGAAGATGAAATGGTCGAAAACGGCGATGCACCGCTGATTGACCTAAATGATGCGACAGTGAAGAAGCTGCTCGCAAAGGCGAAGCGCCGCGGTTTCCTGACCTATGACGAGCTGAACGCGGCCCTGCCACAGGACCAGATGTCATCCGAACAGATTGAGGATGTGATGTCCGCAATCAACGATATGGGCGTCCAGATCGTTGAGAATGACGAAGCCGGCGAAGATGGTGAGGAGGAGCAGGAAGAGGAAGAAGTCGAAACCATCGACAATATCTCTGAAAATGACCCCCGCTCGCTGACCAACACCATTAAGAAAACTGGCACCGGTGAGCGCACCGACGACCCTGTGCGCATGTATTTGCGTGAAATGGGCGCCGTTGAGCTTTTGTCGCGCGAAGGCGAAATCGCGATTGCAAAGCGCATCGAATCTGGTCGCGACACGATGATTTTGGGCCTGTGCGAAAGTCCAATCACCTTCCACGCGATCATCGACTGGTCGAACGCGCTGAACAATGGCGAAATGCAGTTGCGCGAAATCCTCGACCTTGACGCGATGTTGTCGAAAGCGCCTGAAACGCTGACCGATGACGAGGAAGAAGAAGGCGACGGCGAAATCAGCGAGAAGACCGCTGGCGTATCTTATAAGGAAGAAGAAGAAGTCGAAGACGAGCCTGAAACGGCGAGCGACGACGATGACGATATGACCGAGCGTCGCTCGCGTCCTGTCGAAGAGGAAGAAGAAGACAACACGCTTAGCCTCGCCCAAATGGAAGAGGCGTTGAAGCCAGAAGCACTGGAGCGATTTGCGAAGATTGCGTCGTTGTTCAAGAAATTCTCCAACATCCAGCTTGAGCGGATGCGCGCGCTGAATGCTGGTGAAGATTTCTCCACAGCTTCCGAGAATAAGTATCACAAATTGCGCGAAGAATTGACTGCAGAAGTCGAAAGCGTTCAATTCCATGCGAACAAAATCGAATATCTTGTCGACCAGCTATATTCGTTCAATCGCAGACTTACCGCACTTGGCGGCCAGATGTTGCGCTTGGCCGAGCGTCACAAGGTACCGCGCAAGGCATTCCTTGACAGCTATATGGGCCATGAGCTTGACGAAAACTGGCTGTCGGATGTTTCCAATATCGACAAGAAGTGGACCGCATTCGCCACGAACGAAGCCGAGGGCGTCGAGCGCATTCGTAGCGAAATCGCCGATATTGCGGCCAATACCGGTATGTCGCTCGGCGAATTCCGCCGCATCGTCAACATGGTGCAAAAAGGCGAGCGCGAAGCCCGTATCGCCAAGAAGGAAATGGTCGAGGCCAATTTGCGGCTCGTTATTTCCATTGCGAAAAAATATACCAACCGCGGACTGCAGTTCCTTGACCTCATTCAGGAAGGCAATATCGGCCTGATGAAGGCAGTCGATAAATTCGAATATCGCCGCGGTTACAAGTTCAGCACCTATGCGACCTGGTGGATTCGTCAGGCAATCACCCGCTCAATTGCGGATCAGGCGCGCACAATCCGTATTCCGGTCCATATGATCGAAACGATCAACAAACTGGTACGGACAAGCCGGCAGTTCCTGCATGAGCAGGGCCGCGAGCCTACCCCAGAGGAAATGGCAGAACGCCTTTCTATGCCGCTCGAAAAAGTCCGCAAGGTGATGAAAATCGCCAAGGAACCTATCAGTCTTGAAACGCCAATCGGTGATGAAGAAGACAGCCATTTGGGTGACTTCATCGAGGACAAGAACGCCGTCATCCCCGTCGATGCCGCCATTCAGGCGAATTTGAAGGAAACTGTGACGCGCGTATTGGCTTCGCTTACGCCGCGTGAAGAACGCGTGCTACGTATGCGCTTTGGTATCGGGATGAACACTGACCACACGTTGGAAGAAGTCGGGCAGCAGTTTTCAGTTACCCGCGAACGTATCCGGCAAATTGAGGCAAAGGCGCTTCGTAAGCTGAAGCACCCAAGCCGCAGCCGCAAAATGCGCAGCTTCCTCGACCAATAATCCCTTTTATGACGCGCCGGCTGTCTATCGCATTGCGATCAAGACTGCCGGCGTATCTCTTTTGTAAACCAGATGTTTAAGACTTTTGGCTAATCTCGTGCGTCTAAGGGTTTCTGATACTTACCAGAAATCTCCATAGGAGCAGCACATGAACAATCTGGCGCAGACGCACAGCACGCATTGCCCCGGCGACGTGTTTGTGCGCGATATAATTGCGGACGGAAGCCGCGATGTCATCGCGCCGCTGCAGTCCTTCCTGGAAACGTCTGCGAAACATCCGGATTTGCGTTCTTCGGCGAAGACTGCACGCGCTGCATTGTTGGCCGATATTGCCCATTTCATGCACATCTCGCACGGCCGGCATCCCGGTGTCATTGATTATGCAGCGCAAAAGATAGTCGATGACGCTGCCAGAAGCTGGCTGATAACCGCGATTAACGGGATTGCGGCAGAACGCGCCATGTTGAACCGCCTGACTGTTACTGCGGGACCAATCCGCCGATTAAGTGGTCAGGGCAAGGTAAACGCCTTGGTCGAAGGCCAAGCGAAAAGCTTCCAGATGCTGGCTACCTCTGATCGAAAGGGTTGCCCGGCGGGTGCCGCCATCGCCTTTGTGGTTGACTGGCACCAAACGCGCGGGCTGCTTGATATTGTGACCACGGGAATAGGACTTGATCCCGTTTCCTTGTCGTTGCCACCGGTCGCGGATTGCATGCGGCTCGCGAGCGAGCTGGACGACGGCGGTGCGTATCGGCGGGCGATGTCTTTTGGTGCGCAGCAGATGCTCGCGCAACAGCGCGGACTGTGGCAGTTAATCGTGGCGCGGCATCTGGAAATGCTTAGCGCCTGACATGTCGGCTCAGCCGAGACAATAATATATTGCATATATCACTGGCGCCACTTAACGAATTAATCGTTCGATTAACAAACGGGGTTCGTCCATGCGCTTTGAAGGCACCGATAATTACGTCGCCACTGATGACCTGAAGGTCGCCGTAAACGCAGCAACCAAATTGCGGCGTCCCCTGCTGGTGAAAGGCGAACCGGGAACTGGTAAAACCGTGCTGGCCCAGGAAATCGCCACAGCGTTGAACGCGCCACTCATCGAGTGGAATATTAAATCCACGACTAAGGCGCATCAGGGCCTGTATGAATATGACGCCGTGGCGCGCTTGCGTGACAGCCAGCTTGGTGATGAACGCGTGCATGACATTCGCAATTATATCAAAAAAGGCAAATTGTGGGAGGCGTTCACGTCGCCGCAGTTGCCTGTGCTGCTCATCGACGAGATTGATAAAGCTGACATTGAATTCCCGAACGACCTTTTACAGGAACTCGATCGGATGGAGTTTTTTGTGTACGAAACGCAGGAAACCGTCAAAGCCGCCGAACGGCCGATTGTCATCATCACCTCGAATAACGAGAAAGAATTGCCGGATGCTTTTTTGCGCCGCTGTTTTTTCCACTACATCAAATTCCCCGACCGCACCACGATGCAGGCCATCATTGACGTCCATTTCCCCGGCATCCAAAAAATGCTCGTGTCAAAGGCGATGGATATTTTCTACGAAGTCCGCGACGTTCCCGGCCTTAAGAAAAAGCCGAGCACAAGCGAATTGCTCGACTGGCTAAAACTCCTGCTGCATGAAGATATGCCGCTTGATGTGCTTCAATCGCGCGATCCGACCAAAGCGATACCGCCTTTGCATGGCGCGCTGCTGAAGAATGAACAGGACATCATGTTGTTCGAACGGCTGGCCTTTATGGCCCGCCGTCCGGGCAACTGATTCACATCACAGCATATAGGCCAGTTCGAAATCGCCCCAACGTTGTCCGTTAATGCGGAGCGGGACGTAGACGTTACGAACGACATTATATGTCCGCCCGTCGCCTTCGTGGCGATAGACGGCCATCATATAGTCTTGCTCGCTGGCTTTGGCGATGACGTCGCTGCCATCAAATAACACGCGTCCGTTGCGGCAGTATTTTGTGTCATGCGAAAGGTCGCCCGTCGGTGCCCTCGAAAACTCTTTCAAATGCACGGGCAAGAAGCCCTCACGGCTGGTGCATACTACGGACAATATTTGATCGGGATTGCTCTGCTTCACTGCCTCAAACAATGGTTGCCAATGCTGCTCAGCCCATGACGTCATGTCAGTGGTGAACCGGGGCGGATTGCTACCGGCAATAGGCCGCAGATTTTGATCAAAAAGGCTTTCCATAGTCAGCGAGCCAGCGGCAATAGCAGCTTCGGTAAGCGCAGCTACCTTGGCGGCCTCTTGCTGTGCCAGTTCCACGAAAATCATATCCGCCTGCGATAGCCCGCTATGCACGATGTGATCAAACATCCGGTTCGCTTGCTTTTCAAGGCTACCAATTTGCTGATGCGCGTTGGCAACGGCGGTGAACATTTCACCATTGGCACCTGCGACCGCGTCGCGCACCTGCTGCGAATCGATAAGCCCCTGATGGATTTGCGCGGTGCTGTCCGCAATTTCGCGATTGCGGTTCCCAACTTGGCTAACGACATCGCTAACACCATCAATCAAAGCCTGCAGGCTGGCAAACTGCTGCTGCGCCGCGCCGCTGGTGGCCACGCCATCCTCAATCTGCTCCACAAACTTCGCCGCTTCATGCGAGAGGGAATTGACCGTCCCTGTAATTTCGACAGCTGCGCGGCGCGTATCATGCGCCAATTTCTTCACTTCACTCGCCACAACGGCGAATGTTTTGCCGGCATCGCCAGCTTTCTCCGCCTCGATTGCCGCATTCAATGCCAACATGTTGGTTGTACGCGCGATAGCGTCAATGGACTGCGATACCCGCTTCACCTGTTCCATTGCGGCTGCAAATCCAGTGATGTGCGTGCCAAGGCTCATGATCAGGCCAATGAGATCCGAAAAGCTGGCCAGCGAAATTTGAACCGTTTCCTGGCTGGACATTAATTTGGTCACAGCGGTTTCGGACAAAATCCGCGCATCGAGCGTCGCGTGCGTCACCTCGGCAATGTCGGAATCCAGCCGGACCGTCAGCTTCGTGAGCTCACCGTGCCGCGCCTTTAGCCAATCAGCAGAATCGAGGGCTTTTTCCAAAACACCCGCGGCCTCAGTGCAGCCGACGGTTACTTCCCCGCAAATTCGGGCCGTTTCCCGGATCCAATGATTATCCGTCAGCCCGATTTTTTCCATTTTCACGAAGATGCAGCCTTTGTTTGATGTCGTCGATGACGGCGTAAGGGCATTTGGTTAGCAGTTGGTTAACCACCAGTTATTGACGCGGGGTGGCGGAGCCGCCAATAGCTTGACTGATCAATTAAAACGGGAGCGAGCCGTGTTCTTTTCATTCATGGATGAGTTGCGAGCAGCAGGTATCTCTGCCTCCCTGAAAGAGCATCTGGCTCTGTTGGCGGCTCTTGATGCCGATGTCATCAACCAAAGCCCCGAAGAATTTTACTATCTGGCACGCACGACGTTGGTGAAGGACGAAGCGCTGTTAGATCGGTTTGATCAGGTGTTCGGCAAGGTGTTTAAGGGCATCTTCACCGATTATGGCCAGAATCCCGTGGACGTGCCCGCCGACTGGCTCAAGGCGATTGCCGAAAAATATCTCTCTGCTGAAGAGATGGCAAAAATCGAGAAGATGGGCAGCTGGGACGAGTTGATGGAGACGCTGAAAAAGCGGATTGAGGAGCAAGAGAAGCGCCACGAAGGCGGCAATAAATGGGTCGGCACTGGCGGCACGTCGCCTTATGGTAACTCGGGCTATAACCCTGAAGGCGTCCGCATTGGCGGCGAATCGAAGCATAAACGCGCAGTCAAAGTTTGGGACAAGCGCGAGTTCCAAAATCTCGACCACACACGTGAGCTTGGCACCCGCAACATCAAAATTGCCATGCGCCGCCTTCGCCGCTTCGCGCGGGACGGAGCTGCCGACGAGCTGGACATTGACGGCACGATCAATGGCACAGCTCGTAAGGGCTGGCTGGATATTCAGATGCGCCCCGAACGCCGCAACGCGATAAAGCTGTTGCTCATGCTGGATGTTGGCGGGTCGATGGACCCCTTCATTAAATTGTGTGAAGAATTATTCAGTGCAGCCACTAGTGAGTTCAAAAACCTAGAATTTTTCTATTTTCATAACTGCCCATATGAAGGCGTTTGGAAGGACAATAAGCGCCGCTTTACCGAGCGGACGCCGATGTGGGATGTGCTTCACAAATTCCCGCATGATTATAAAGTCGTGATGGTCGGTGACGCGTCAATGAGCCCCTATGAAATCACCCATCCGGGCGGTTCTGTCGAACATTTCAACGAAGAGTCGGGCGCAGTGTGGATGAACCGCATCACCAGCACTTACCCCGCCACAGTGTGGTTAAATCCCGTACCTGAAAAGCAATGGAGCTATTCACAGTCCACCAAGATCATCAAGGAGCTGATGAATGACCGCATGTATCCGCTCACGCTCGAAGGCCTTGATGATGCGATGCGCGAACTAAGCCGTAAGCACGGGCATTAATATAGCAGATATTTCCGGCGTAATTCCGTCCATGCCCGTTCGTCGATTGACGTCATGGCATCAAGGTCGCTCGCATTACTTTCCGGATTGTCCACCCACTCGCGAAGCGCCGGCCCGCCATTGATGACATCAATCGCGAGCTTGCCGAACTCATATTCGTAGGGAAAGTCTCGCCACAAGTCGTAATCAGGATATAGCCGCCTGATCGCCTTGAACGCCAATGCCTGCACGCGCCATGGCTTGAACGCCTGATGGTCATAGCACGGACCCTCGGCGTGAATGTGGACGCCGTGACACAACACATGAACATGTTTGTGGAAAGTCGGTTCAAACCATATTTCACGCAATGTGCAGCCGTTCAGCCATTGTGGCGCAAATCGGTGCATTTCCGCGATTATCCGGCGAGCGTCGATATCGGGTGCGCCAAATATCTCCAGCGGCCGGGTCGTGCCCCTGCCCTCGGACAAAGTGGCACCTTCAAGCATCACTGTACCGGCATATGCGCGCGCCATATTGATGTTGGGCGCGTTCGGGCTGGGGTTTATCCACAAGCGATCCGTTGGCCAGCCAAAACCCGGTGCGGCGTCTGGTTCATAGCCCTCCATCGCAATCACACGGTAATCGACGTCTATTTGATAATGATCGATAAACCACTGCCCGAGCTCACCCAGCGTCAGACCATGACGCATGGGCATCGGCCCAGCGCCCACAAAACTCTCCCACCCCGTACGAAGGGTAAGTCCCTCGACGGGACGACCGGCGGGGTTGGGACGGTCCAGCACCCATACCGATTTCTTATGCTCTGCCGCTGCCTCCAGCATATAAAGCAGCGTGGTGATGAAGGTATAAATCCGGCAGCCGAGATCCTGCATATCAATCAGCACGACATCGAAGCTGTCCATCGACTGAGCCGTTGGGCGGCGCACTTCACCATATAGGCTGTAAACGGGGATGCCATGGACCGGATCATTGAAATCCGGCGACTCCATCATATTGTCCTGCTTGTCGCCCCGCAGACCGTGCTGCGGCCCAAAGGCAGCCATGATATTGACATCATCCAGCGCAGCCAAAGCATCGAGCGCATGCGTAAGGTCAGCAGTTACCGACGCAGGGTGCGCCAAAAGGGCAATGCGCTTACCCTTCAAGGGGGCACGCAATACAGGGTCTGCTATCAGCCTATCAATTCCGAAATTCATGCGGCGCTTCGTGCCTCCAGATCGAGTGCAAAGCAATCCCTATGATGAAAGTCGGGCTTGCCGGGCGGATGCGCGATCGCCCAATAAGACATGTTGTCGTCTTTTTCAGAAACCACCACTGAGGCGCCGACTTGCAACGCCGGCAACTGCCAAGCCGCAGGTAGTGTCATGGCAACGGTGACCTCAATTACCCCGTTGCTTGATTCGGTTTTGATAATGGGCGCAGCGACATCGAGCGCATTCATCCCCGACCGATATCCGTCGAAATGATAGGCCGCCCATGAAGTTGAGGGCGCAAAGTTGAACTCCAGATATGTCTCGTCTGCCCCCGGCACGCGAATGAAAAGCTCTGCGCATGTCTCCTGCCACAGGCCGTCACGCCGCGCTGGCGCTGCTGGCGCGGGCAACCGAAGCCCGTCCAGCGATCCTGATAGCGTGTACACGGCAGTTAATAATCCGTCTTCGGTCAACGCTACGCGCACATCGACTGCAGACACACCGCTCGACATACGCGCCGGATGACACCGCAATTGAACCTGTGTCATCGAATTATTGGCCAACACTAAAACTCCATGCTAGGCGCGACCGCGCTATGACTGCTTATAAATCCGAACTCCTTCGCCTGCTCGATACGCGTGGCTACATCCATCAAGCTACGGACGCCAATGCCCTTGATGCGCTTGCGTCTAAAGAAGTCGTGCCTGGCTATATCGGCTTCGACGCAACCGCGCCATCGCTTCATGTCGGCAGCCTTGTGCAGATCATGCTGCTGCGCCGTTTGCAGCAAAGCGGGCACAAGCCAATCGTGCTTATGGGCGGCGGAACAAGCAAAATTGGCGACCCAAGCTTCAAGGATGAAGCGCGCAAGATGCTGACCACTGACCTTATTGGTGAGAACATTGCGTCCATTAAACGCATTTTCGAACGCTTCCTGACATTTGGCGATGGCCCAAGTGATGCGGTGATGCTCGACAATTCCGAATGGCTCGACGCGCTTGAATATATCCCCTTCCTGCGTGACGTGGGCCAGCATTTCTCGATCAACCGGATGTTGAGCTTCGACTCGGTAAAGCTCCGCCTTGATCGAGAACAATCGCTGTCGTTCCTCGAATTCAACTACATGATTCTTCAGGCCTATGACTTCATGGAATTGTCGCGTCGCACTGGCTGTCGCCTGCAAATGGGCGGATCCGATCAATGGGGCAATATTGTCAACGGCATCGAACTGACGCGCCGGATGGATTCGGTCGAGGTGTTCGGCGTGACCACACCGCTGATCACCACCGCCGATGGCGGCAAGATGGGCAAGACGGTTTCGGGCGCGGTATGGTTGCATGAGGATCAGTTGCCAAGCTATGATTATTGGCAGTTCTGGCGCAACACCGACGACCGCGATGTTGGACGTTTTCTCCGCCTATTTACCGATCTACCGCTTGACGAAATCGCACGTCTCGAATCGCTTCAGGGTTCCGAGATCAACGCGGCGAAAATCGCACTGGCAAATGCCGCGACGGCGATGTGCCGAGGGGAAGAGGCCGCACTTCAGGCCGCAGAAACCGCACGCCGGACCTTTGAAGAGGGTGCTGCTGGCGGCGATTTGCCATCAATCAACGTGACCGACACCGTCAGCTTGATTGACGCCTTAGTCGCACTGGATTTTGTTGTTTCAAAAAAAGAAGCGCGCAGAATGATTCAGGGTGGCGGAGCGCGTGTTGAAGGAGAGGTTGTTTCGGACGAAAACGCTGTAATTCTGCGCCAGACCGCAGCTGTCAAAATATCAGCGGGCAAGAAGAAGCACGGAATAATTAGCTTCAGCTAACCTTGCTCCGTAAAATCATGAAACATGGTTTTACGAAATATTTGTAACTTGTGTGCATAACGGATTTCCAAGCAACACATGCACGAGGTCGCACCTATGGCGCAAGCCGCTCCCAATTCTGATCTAGACCTTCGCAGGGCGGCACGCCACCGGGCCGATCACAAAGTAATCACGGAAAGTAAGCTGCATGGCGACAAGACGATTCACATCGTCAACATATCCGCGCATGGCTTCATGATTGACGATAATCCGGGATTTGAACGCGGTGAGCGTGTGGAATTGCGGTTGCCGGTGATTGGCCGGATTGAGGCGCTTGCCATTTGGACGATCGAGCAACGCGCCGGATTTCAGTTTGAGCGAGTTTTGCGCTTACCTGATTTTCTGGGACTGCTTGAAGTTATCGGTCCCAAAGCACGTTAACCACCGCGCAGGGTCGCGACGCCCGAATCCCTCTCAAAAAGATAAAGCGCAATTCGTGCTGCTGCACCGCGTGGTCCTTCAAGGCCGCCATCGCGGTCCAGCAACAGCCGCGCGTCGTCAGCGGCCACTCCGATAAGCTCGCGGACCTGTTCAGGCGTTGCAACTTTGAAGGGGCTATCCCCCGACTGCCGCGTGCCAAGCACTTCGCCCGCGCCGCGCAGCTTCAGATCTTCCTCCGCGATGCGAAAGCCGTCATTGGTTTCCCGCATCAGCGCCAGCCGTGCGCGTGCTGTCTCACCAATGTTGGTGCTGCGGACTAGCACACAAACCGACTTCTCCGCGCCCCTGCCCACGCGCCCACGTAGCTGGTGTAGTTGCGCCAAACCGAACCGGTCGGCGGCTTCAATAATCATCAAGCTGGCATTCGGCACATCGACGCCGACTTCAATGACGGTAGTCGCCACCAAAAGTCGCGTCCGGCCGGCAACGAATGCTTCCATGACGGCATCTTTTTCGGGACCGCGCATCCGGCCGTGGACCAGCGCTACCTGATCGCCAAAGCGCGCGCGCAATAGTTCAGCACGTTGCTCGGCTGCCGCAAGGTCGCTTTTGTCGCTCTCTTCAACGAGAGGGCAGACCCAAAATGCCTGCTTTCCAGCAGCCAAATGCCGGGCGACGCCCTCGACCAACTCCTCCAGCCGGTCCTGCGACATGACTCGGGTTTCAACTGGAGTCCTGCCCGGCGGCAGTTCATCTAGAATCGAGCTGTCCATCTCCCCATAAGCCGCGAGCGCCAAGCTTCGCGGAATGGGGGTGGCGGTCATCACCAGAAGATGCGGAACGCCCTTGCCCTTGCGCGACAACATCATTCGCTGTGACACCCCGAACCGATGTTGCTCATCAATAACGGCGACGGCCAATGCTTTGTAAGTTACCGATTCCTGGAAAATGGCGTGAGTGCCGACAAGGATGTGGATCGACCCGTCGGCCAATCCCATCAGCGTAGCTTCGCGCAAACTGCCTTTTTCACGACCCGTCAAAATGGCAATATTCACGGGCAGTCCGCCCAGAAGCTTTTGCAAACCGGCATAATGCTGGCGAGCCAAAATCTCGGTGGGAGCCAACATGGCAGACTGCATGCCGGATTCCACCGCCCGCAATAAGGCCATCAGCGCGACCATTGTTTTGCCGGCACCGACATCACCCTGCAAAAGGCGCAGCATGGGACGCGACTGGGCCAGGTCGCCTTCAATTTCTCC
The DNA here is from genome assembly GCA_963508315.1 of uncultured Sphingorhabdus sp. Lineage (GTDB taxonomy): Bacteria > Pseudomonadota > Alphaproteobacteria > Sphingomonadales > Sphingomonadaceae > Sphingorhabdus_B. The sequence continues at coordinate 16,763 of CAUOWK010000001.1, forward strand.
GATAGCCCGTGCTTGCGCATGGGTGAGCGCAAATGGCAACTCAAGCCGCCCGATTAACGAACCGTCGCCAGTAATCGGCACCGATGTCCGGCGATCAAGCGCCGCACGGATAAGCCGCATTGCCAACTGGTTACTGAACAGCTCGTCATAAGCCAGTCGATCGCGCGCGGCCTGATCGTCCTTTTGATGCGTGGTATTGATTGCCGTGCACCAATCCGTCCAGCCACGCGTGTTCAGCAGGGTCGGCTCAATCCATTCAGGCAATTGGGGCGCGTGTTGCAGGGCCGCGGCGGCAAGTTGCCCCATGCGGCGGTTCGTCAGGCCATCCGACAGCGGATAGATTGGTTCGGCAAGCCCAGGCGCTGCAGCACTATCGACGGGGACGATATGGTCAGGATGCACCATCTGAAGCTCATCACCATAACGGTCCAGCTTCCCCGAGATGATTCGTGTTTCGCCCACCGGCAATTGCTTGCGTGCCCAGCCACCATTTCGGCCGAAGAAGGTCAGCGTTATGTAATTACCTTCAGCGTCAGCGGCATACACACGCATAGGTGCCCGCGCGCTGCCGGAACTACGATGGTCCATCACCGTTACGGTGATAATGATGTTGCTACCAACGTCGCCAACATCAAGGCGCGCAACCGATTTACGATAGGTCCAGCTTGATGGGAAATGATACATTACGTCTTTTATGCGACCCAGAGCGAGCCGCTCGAGCGGCTTGGCCAAGCCCGGGCCTACGCCCTTGAGCGTTTGGACTTCTGCAAATAACGGATTGAGTATATCGGGACGCATGACTAGGGCCGCTTATAGCCCGCAATTCATCTGAAACCACAAGCTTAAAGGACGCGCCGTATGGACGCCGACCCCTACCGCCGCAAACTGCATTATCGCGCGCATCATCGCGGCACGCGCGAAGCGGACGCCATGATTGGCGGCTTTTTCGATCAATGCTCCGCCGAATGGGGGGCAGAGGAATATGCTTGGTTTGAACGGCTACTGGATGAACAGGATGTCGACATCATGGCGTGGGCGTTACGCACCGCGGAACCCGACCCAGCCTTTGCGGGCCCGTTGATGGACGAAATGATGAAACTGGATTTCATCTCGCTTCCTGAAGGACTCTCGACCCGCAAGCCATGATCGATTTGCAACGCATTATAAGCAGCCGTGATACACTCACGCTGGCATCGGTACCGCAGGGCTTTGCCCCTTTGTTGCTGGCTGGTCTTGCGCGCGCTGCAAAGGGGCGAACCTTGTTTGTTGCCCCCGATGATACGGCTATGCGCGCCATTGCCGACGCGGTTCCCTTTTTCGCGCCCGAGCTGGACATATTGCTGCTGCCCGCGTGGGATTGCTTGCCCTATGACCGCGCGTCGCCGTCCATAGCGGTAACTTCACGCAGAATGTCGACGCTGCAGGCGCTGCAACAGCCTTCAGCCAAGAAACAGCTCGTGCTGACGACCATCGGTGCCGTCATCCAGAAATATGTAACGCCCTTCCGGATTCGCCAAACTGGCGAACGTCTCGCAGCGGGCCGTGAAATCAGCCGGGAGCGGCTTGCTTCATTGTTGCAAGCCAATGGCTATTTCCGCGTCGACACCGTTGCCGAAGCCGGCGAATTTGCGATTCGCGGCAGTATCGTTGATTTGTTTCCAGCCGGCAGCGAATATGGCCTTCGCCTTGATTTCTTCGGTGACGAGATTGAGACCATCCGTCGTTTCAATCCGTCGGACCAGCGCAGTGTCGATCAGGTAGAATATTTCGACATTTTGCCAGCGGTAGAAGCGCTGATGGACGAAGAAGCGATTAAGCGCTTTCGCGTCGGGTATCGTGATCGTTTCGGAGTCACCGCGACCGGTGATCCTCTATATCAGGCGGTGTCGGACGGCCGGCGGCTTTCCGGCATGGACCATTGGCTTCCGCTATTTGAAGAGCGGATGGCCACTATATTTGATCATGTCGGCGACGATGCGTTGGTGATTAGGGATTCAGGCGCTGTGTCCGCTGGACAGTCGCGGCTCGATTCCATTGCCGATTATTATGACAACCGCGTCAATGCCCAAGCCGCCGAACCGGGCAGTTATCGTCCGCTTCCGCCCGAAATGCTGTATTTGTCGGGTGCGGAACTGGATAAACTCTGGACCGAAAAAGCAGCGCATCTCCTCTCGCCTTTCGCGCAACCCGATTCAGCCCACATCATCGATTTCGGGATTGCCGCAGCCCGTGACTTCGCGCCCGAGCGCGCGCAGAAATCCAATGTGTATGAGGCTGTTTCACAGCATCTGAAGTCGCTGATGGCGTCGGGCCATAAAACTATCATCGCCAGCTATTCGATTGGCGCACGCGACCGGTTGAAGGGATTGCTGTCAGACCACGGCGCGCCAACGCTGACGCATGTCGACACATGGCAGCAAGCACTTGGCACGCCCAAAAACAGCACAGCCATGGTTGTCCTGCCGCTGGATCATGGTTTCGCGACCCCGGACGTCGCCGTGCTCAGCGAACAGGATATGCTGGGTGACCGCCTTGTCAGGCGGCAAAAGCGGCGCAAGTCGGCGGATGCGTTTTTGGCGGAACTCGCGGCGCTCACGCCCGGCGATCTGGTTGTGCACCAGGACCACGGCATCGGGCGATATGAAGGCCTGATATCCATACCCGTTGGCAACAGTCCACATGACTGTGTAGCCCTGACCTATTCCGGCGGTGACAAGCTGTACGTTCCTGTCGAAAATATCGACGTATTGTCGCGTTATGGCTCCGACAGTGAGCATGTTTCCCTCGATAAATTAGGTGGCGAAGCGTGGCAGCGACGGAAGTCTAAGTTAAAGGAACGCATCCGCGCGATCGCGCACGAGTTGTTGAAAACTGCGGCCGAGCGGGCGTTGCGCGCCGGCTCGGTTATCGAAGTCGACGGCCCGGCTTATTCCAGCTTTGTTGACCGCTTCCCCTATGAGGAAACTGAAGACCAGTTGCGCGTTATTGAGGAAGTGTTGCAGGATCTGTCATCCGGAAATCCCATGGACCGGTTGGTATGCGGCGACGTTGGCTTTGGTAAAACCGAAATCGCGATGCGCGCGGCCTTTGCTGCAGCGATGGCAGGGCTTCAGGTTGCGATCATTGCGCCAACGACGCTATTGGCGCGACAGCATTACACCAATTTTGCCGAGCGCTTCCGGGATCTGCCACTTAAGCTTGGACGTTTGTCGCGGCTAGTGCCCACAGCAGAAGCGACGAAAACACGCGAAGGCCTTGTCGATGGTACCGTTGATATTGTCGTTGGCACGCACGCAGTGCTCGCCAAGTCACTTAACTTCAAGCGCCTCGGACTGGTTATAGTCGACGAAGAGCAGCGCTTTGGCGTGAACCACAAGGAACAGCTGAAGGCGCTGAAAACCGACGTGCATATGCTCACGCTCACGGCAACGCCCATCCCGCGTACGCTGCAAATGGCGATGTCGGGTTTGCGCGAATTGTCGGTCATTCAGACACCGCCGGTGGATCGCCTTGCAGTCCGCACCTATGTCATGCCGTGGGACCCCGTGGTGCTTCGCGAGGCGTTGCTGCGCGAGCATTATCGCGGCGGCCAAAGCTTTTTCGTTGTACCCCGGATTTCCGACCTCACCGAGATTGAGGAGTATCTGAGGACAGCCGTGCCGGAGGTGAAATATGTCACCGCGCACGGCCAGATGTCAGCTACGCAGGTCGAAGAGCGGATGAGTGCCTTTTATGAAAAGCGCTATGATGTTCTGCTCTCGACCACCATCGTTGAGAGCGGCCTCGATATTCCGAGTGCAAACACCCTTATCATTCACCGCGCGGACCGATTTGGCCTTGCCCAATTATATCAGTTGCGTGGCCGCGTAGGTCGTTCGAAGACACGCGCTTATGCATATCTGACGCATGAGGCGAACAAGGCGCTGACCGAAACTGCGGAAAAGCGCTTAAAGGTGCTCGGTGATTTGGACAGCTTGGGCGCCGGTTTCCAACTGGCAAGCCATGACCTAGATATCCGGGGCGCCGGTAATCTGGTGGGCGACGAGCAGTCGGGGCACATCAAGGAAGTCGGCTTCGAACTGTACCAGTCCATGCTTGAAGAGGCGATCTTGGAGGCACGCGCTGGCGCGCAAGGCTTGGCAAAACCGCGTGGCAGCTTCTCCCCGCAAATCACGATCGATGCGCCCATTCTTATCCCGGAGGATTATGTGCCCGACCTATCGGTCCGCATGGCTTTGTATCGCCGCCTGAACGATTTGGAGGAAGGCCAGGACGTCGAAGGCTTTGCCGCCGAGATGACCGATCGCTTCGGTGTAATTCCAGAGCCTACGCAAAATCTGCTCAAGCTTATCCAAATCAAGCAAAACGCACTGGTTGCGCAAGTTGCGAAGATCGAAGTCGGCGCCCGCGGCACTTTAGTTAGCTTCCATGAAGACACACCGCCTAACGTCACTGGCTTGCTGGCTTATGTCGAGAAACTGGGTGTCACGGCGAAGCTTCGTCCCGACAGCAAGTTGGTCATCAACCGGATATGGAATGATCCGGCGTCGCGGTTGAACGGGTGCCTGCAACTATCGCGCGGACTTGCGAATTTAGCCCGGAAGGCGAGCTAAGCCGCCTCAAGCGCAAATGCCGTAAATGCCTCAGGCGTAAGCGGCGGTGCACGCAAAAAGCCTTGAAAGAAATCGCAATCTTCGGCCTTTAACATTGCAAGCTCTTCCTCCCGCTCGACACCCTCGGCGATGATGAGGAGGCCAAGCGCTTTGGCCATGGCGATGATTGCCCGCAGGATGATCCGATCTTTGCCGCCACCGCTAATATCGGGCGTCATGCCCTTATCAATTTTCAGATAATCCACAGGGAGCGCCTTCAAATAGGCAAGGCTGGAATAGCCCGTACCGAAGTCGTCAACCGCAATACGCACGCCGTTGAGGCGTAAAAGCTCCAACTGCCCTGCCGCGAGTTCCAAATCGCGGACGAGGCTCTCTTCGGTCAGTTCCAGCGTTAGTCTGTCAGGGCGAAAGCCCGTGCGCGACAGCAGTTCAAGCAGCCTTGGCCCATATTGGTCCGTCAGCTCTTCTGCGCCCAGATTAACAGCAAGGCGCAGATGTCCCAGCGCTGCGGGCCAGGCCGCCGCAATCGTGATGGCTTCATGCTGGATATGGTTCGAAAGCTCTTCACGCAGGTCGCACCGGTCCGCGGAGGCAAATAGCTCTCCTGCCCCAATCTCCCCCAACAACGGGTGCCGCAGGCGCGCCAATGCCTCGGCACCTGTCAATTCGCCCGTTGCCACTTCAAACTGCGGTTGCAGAACGATGGCGATTTGCCGCTCGGTCAACGCAGAGCGCATCACGACATCCAGCATTTGACGGTCGGCACCAACGACCACCACGTCATCGCCGGCGATGACAAAACGTCGCCCTTTGCGTGCATAGGCCTGCGCCAATGCGTGTATCGCGCGTGCAACTACTTGTTGGCGCGTCTCGCCTGTGCGTGACAAGGCGATGGCGACGCGCGCATTAACATGAAGCGCGGCATCCGGTTCGCCCAAGTCGACAGATACCATTTCCAGTAGCTTCTGTGCGGCGAGTTCAGTGTGTTGGCCGGGTGCGTTGCCTTTCACGACTAACATGAACTCCCGCCCAGAAAGCCGCGCCATGAAACTGATGGGGGATAATTGTTGCGCAGCGAATGCGCGCAGACGCTCGGCAATTTTACGAATGACGGCATCTCCGGCCCCATGCCCCAGACGGTCGTTAATCTGCTTAAGGTCTTTGATGCCCAATAACAGCATCGTATGCGGGCCATCAGACGCATCTCTCAACCACTTATGCGTGGCCCGCACCCCTGATACAGGGGGCAAGCGGCGTCTTTTGGCCGGAACGGGCGTGGATGGGTTAGCGTGCACAGCGCATCTTTATCGCCGAAAGCTTTCCGAACCGTTTCAAATGCTTGAATCAGCTTTGTGCTGGTGACATTTCCGCTTACATCGCGGTCATGATTGACGGCTTTGGACGCAACATTGACTATTTGCGGCTCTCGGTAACCGACCGGTGCAATTTCCGCTGTCATTACTGCATGCCCGAAAAGCAGACATTTCTGCCGCATCGCGACCTTCTGACCTTTGAAGAAATCGAAACGTTGGTCCAGCGCTTTATCGCCCTTGGCATCCGCAAAATCCGCCTCACGGGCGGTGAGCCATTGGTCCGCCGCGATGTAGGGACCCTCATTGACGCATTGGGGGCGTATGTACGGTCAGGCGCTCTCAATGAGCTCACCTTGACCACGAATGGCAGCCGGTTGATGGAGTTTGCTCCGCAATTGGCAGCGGCGGGCGTCAGGCGCGTCAATGTCAGCCTCGACACGCTCGACGCGGGGGACTTTCTGCGTATCAGCCGCGGCGGCAATCTCGAACAGGTTTTGGATGGTATAAAAGCCGCAAAAAAGGCCGGCCTCGATGTTAAAATCAACATGGTCGCCCTGAAAGCACAGAATGAGTCGGCATTGCTGCCCATGGCGCATTTCTGTTCCGAAAACAGTTATGACCTCACTCTCATCGAAACGATGCCGCTAGGTTCCGACGTACAGGGTCGGAATGACGGTTTCATCACGCTGGAGCAGTTCACGGCGCCATTGCGGGTAGCGTGCAACATGACCCCCTTAGCCTATCAAAGCGCTGGTCCTGCTCGTTATTACCACGTTGAACCATTGGGGTTACGGCTTGGCCTCATCACGCCGCTGAGCCATAATTTCTGCGACCAGTGTAACCGCATTCGACTTACCACAGACGGCAAGATATTCATGTGCCTTGGCTCGGAACTCCACGTTGATCTGCGTAAGGCCTTGCGCGAGCAAACATCCGACGACGTTGATGATTTGCTTCGCAAGGCGATGCGCCTTAAACCGTTTAGGCACAATTTCGAAGACCAACTGGTAACGCCCGCACTGCGGCTTGCCCGACATATGAATGCGACTGGTGGATGAGTAAATATACAAGACTGGCCGTGATTGCTTCGGCCACCCCTCTCGCCCGGGAGGCAGAGGCTATGTTGCGTGAGCAGCATGAGTTTGTACCACTGGACAGTGCAGATGCAGTAATCGTGCTCGGCGGTGACGGACATATGCTGCAGGTGCTGCATCAATTACTGGAAAGCCGCCGGGACATTCCAGCCTATGGCATGAATCGCGGAACTATCGGTTTCTTGATGAACGGGTGGAACCTGCTCGATCTCGGCAGCCGGCTTGAGCGGGCGAAGTCGTTTTCCGTTCGCCCTCTTACCGCCGATATTACCACTGTAAGCGGGCAGAAATTCACTCTGCCCGCGATTAACGAAGTATCTTTGCTCAGGGAAACGCGACAAGCAGCCAAGCTAGAGATTTCAGTGAATGGCCGCGCAGTCATTCCGGAGCTGATTTGCGACGGGATATTGGTATCAACACCCGCTGGATCGACCGCCTATAATTTATCGGCAAACGGACCGATTCTTCCACTTGATTCCTCGCTGCTTGCGCTCACACCGATAAGCCCCTTCCGCCCCCGCCGGTGGAAGGGCGCGATCTTGCCGGACCGCTACCTCATCCGCATCAACATCTTGGAGGCAGGCAAACGCCCAGTCAGCGCCGTCGCCGACCAGCGGGAAATTCGCGATATCGCGCAGGTTGAAGTCGCGCTGGACCGCAATCGCGCACTCACACTTTTGTTCGATCCCGAACATGCGCTCGATGACCGGATTGCGATGGAACAATTTATTGTCTGAACGGGCAATGGGCGCTTGCCAAAAGCAAAAAACCGCTGCTATAGGCGCGCCTCACCCCGAGCACATCGGGATGTTCCCTGGTAGCTCAGTGGTAGAGCAGTTGACTGTTAATCAATTGGTCGGGGGTTCGAATCCCTCCCGGGGAGCCATTTTTTGAGTGCAGGTGCGTTCTCGACGCTTCCCCCCAATTTGTTTCAAGCGAACTCTGATCAGATACCTGTAGTGAATGGTCACAGCAGTGTTTGCGGCGGTCGATCTTCCCCCACATGACCCCCATATTTGCGTGCAGTTGCAGGCGAATGACAGCGAACATGGGTGGACGTTGAGGAGGTTATTACCGCATGTTTTGCTGGATTTCTGAAGAGTTCCGCGAATGTGGGGGAATACGTAATTGGTGGCAGGGCTGGATTTGAACCAGCGTACGGAAAACCGGGCAGATTTACAGTCTGCTGCCTTTAACTACTCGGCCATCTGTCCACTTCTTTGTCAGGGCATTATACGATTGCATAAGGGCCGGTACCGACAAGGAAGCAGCGCAATGGCGAAACGGCCCTTGCCTGCCAATGCCTCAAGTGGGAAAGGACGAGATATCGTTTTCTTTTTCATCAACAGGTATTTCAAATGTCATCCCATAAGAGCCAGCGCCGTCGCGGTGCAGCAGTTTCCAGCGGCAATCCAAAATTTTACGGCCGGCATGCCGTGTACGCAGCGCTCGACAATCCGGATCGGCGACTCATCAATTTGTGGGGCACGCGGGAAGAAATTGCGAAAATTGTCGTGCCTGACGGCCTGACGGTTCAATATGCCGAGGTAAATGACTTGGCCCGGTTCGTCCCAAAGGACGCGCCGCATCAGGGCCTAGTGCTGGAAGTTGCGCCGCTTGAGGATGTCTGGCTTACCGATGCCCTTGCTGTTGCCAATGACCATAACCGCCCCCTGCTCATTCTCGATCAAGTGACCGATCCGCACAATGTCGGCGCGATTTTCCGCACAGCCGCTGCGTTTGACGCGGTTGCGGTCATTACGCAGGACCGGCACGCACCGCCTGAATCGGGGGCTTTGGCAAAGGCGGCGTCCGGCGGCCTTGAGATCACCCCATGGGTCAGAGTTGTTAACCTCGCGCGTGCATTGGAAGAAATTGCCGAAGCGGGATATTGGCGTATCGGCCTTTCGGGCCATGCCAGTGTCACCTTGGACGAGGCGCTGACGCCGGGCCGGAATGCGCTTGTTTTGGGTGCAGAAGGTGACGGCATGCGTCGCAACATTGAGGAGCATTGTGACCAGCTCGCGATGCTGCCGATCAGTAAACAAATGGAGTCGCTGAACGTATCTAACGCAGCGGCAATTGCTTTGTACGCAGCAACGGTCAGGCGGGGCTGAGCCGAAGGGGGAAAAATGAGACATACTAAAGTTATCCGTTTATTGAAGATGACATTCGTCGCGGTTTCGGCCCTCGCGTTGAGCGGGTGCCTCATTCTGCCGGGTGAATTTGATTCGGCCATGACTGTGCGTCGGAACGGTGACTTCAGTTTTTCTTACAAGGGCCAGATCCAGTTGGTGGGCCTTGCGAATCTCCTCAATAACGAATTGCTGAAAGACGGCGGCACGCAGGAATTCAAACCTGTATGCTGGAGCGACAACATCACACCGGCTTCGGATCAGTCGGACGAAATGCAGTCGGCCTCCGGGCACGATGTTGCCCAAATGCCCCCGGCCTTCCGCATCATGCCCGCGAAGCATTGGCAGTCATTGACTGGCGTCATGCAGGACGGTGATGCAGTAGCCGAAGTAACTGAACCCGACGCAGCGAGTACAGCCGATGCGGTCGATACGAGCAACTGGGGCGGTCAGGAACGCGCTTGCACGCCTGCCGAAGTCGCTCAACAAAAGACGGAATGGGACAGCCAGCAGGCCGAGAAGAAAAAACGCGACGAGCAAGGCCGGAAAATGGCGGAAATGATGCTTGGCGGCATCGACCCCGAAAACCCCGAAACAATCATCCGCTTCACCCGCGAGGTCGAGCGACTTGCCGCGTGGCATAAGGTTGAGCATCTGGGTAACGGCGTGTTCATGGTGGATTACAGCACCTCGGGCCGGTTGCCCGATGATTTCGCCTTCCCAATTATCCCGCGTTATGCCCTTGGCGAACCGATGATCCATGCGACCCGCTGGGACAATAATCGCGCACGGATTGAAGCGCCCGCGTTCCGGACTGACCCAGAAATGTCGTTAAGCACTATCATCGGCATGGGCAGCATGGCGTCCGGCATGTTGGGTAAAACGGCCGGAGACAAAGTCCCTGCCCAGCCGGTTGCGATCAAGGGACGTTTCACGCTGTCGACCGATGCGCGCATCCTTGCAAACAACAGCGAGGACGGTCCGGAAGACGCGGACGGCATGCAGAAACTCGTTTGGGATATAGGCCCCGCCAGCTATGGCGCACCAATGGCATTATTAAAGCTGAACTGATGGGCATTTCCGCCCAAGATTTAATAGCATCAATGGATGCGTTGGCTGTTATTGAGCCACGCTTTGCCAGTGCTATTGCTGTGACAGGCTATCCGGACGCCCGGATACGCGAGCCGGGATATGCAACTTTGCTGCGCACGATTGTCGGGCAGCAAGTCAGCGTGGCAGCGGCAGCATCCGTGTGGAACAAGCTAGAAGCGCTTATCGGCCCGGGTTGCGCGCCCGAGCGGCTGATCGCGGAGGATTTTGATTCGCTGCGCGCATGCGGGCTAAGCCGGCAAAAGCAGGGCTACGCACGCTCCCTCGCGGAGTTGGTGCTGTCCGGAGAGTTGCCGCTGGATGCACTGCCTGCGGACGACGAAGAGGCCATTGCCTATCTCACGCGGGTGAAGGGTATCGGCCGCTGGTCAGCTGAAATCTATCTTTTGTTTGCCGAAGGACGCGCCGATATTTGGCCGGCAGGCGACCTCGCTGTGCAGGAGGGCGTAGGCCGGTTATTGAAGCTCGACCAGCGTCCGTCGGAAAAACACATTCGCGAAATTGCAGAAGCGTGGCGGCCACATCGCGGGGCGGCAGCGATTTTTACATGGCATATCTACGCCAAGGGGTTCCAAGCGATTTAGGGTTTTAGATGTTTGTTGAGCCCCATGACCTCGAGCAAGAACGTCTTGGGTTTTTTGAAATATTTGCTTTGCCGATTGACGCTAAGGCCCAGCAATGCGGCAGCCTCCATCGCAAAATGGACGCAGTTTCGCTTGCCCAGATTATAGCTTTTGCCCGGTAGGTTGCGCCATGTATCTACGAACGCCATGAAACGTTTGTATTCCGCGTCGGACAATGTGACCGAGAAATGCGGATTGCTGGCCGCGATATATTTGGCGTCCTTGGTTTCGATCATACCACGCACTGATCCCATCAATATCGCCGGAGAGACACTTACAGCGGTAAAACCATAATTGGTGTCGACATGTTGCCCCGTGGAATCCACTGTGCCTCTCAACTTCACAAAAGCGTGGGGGAAATGATCGCCAAAGTCGTGACTATAAAAGGTCGCGACAACTTCGGCCTGCGCAGAACCGGGTAATTGGCTGAAAAATGCAGCGAACAAGAGTGACAGATACCGAAACATATTGCCTCCTTAGACGCGCTAGATTTATCCAGCCTGTATCAACGCGGCAAGAAACAGTTGACGTTTTGCGCAAATTGCTGTGGCTGACAGCCATGTGAATAAGGGGAGAGATAAGCATGTCGGATAGCCAGAAAAGCATGTTCATTACAGGAGCTGCATCCGGATTGGGCCGTGAGGTCGCACGTTATTTCGCGAATGTGGGTTGGTTTGTTGGGCTGGCCGATGTCAACGAAGCGGGCCTCGACGAGACTGCCGCTCTGTTGCTGCCAGGTCAGTTTTCACGCCACAAGCTTGATGTGACCGATCGCGCGCAATGGAAAAAAGCAGTCGCGGAATTTGCCAAACACACCAACGGGCACATGACCGTGCTGTTTAACAACGCCGGCATTGGTTCAGGCGGTCCAATTCAGGATATGACCGATGCAGACATCGACAAGATGATTGCAGTCAATTTAACGGGCGTCATCAGCGGGACCCGCGCCTGTTTTGACCTGTTGAAAAATACCCCCGACGCGTGCGTTTTGTATACCAGCTCGGCCGCTGGCATTTATGGCTCGGCTGGGCTCAGCGTTTATAGCGCAACCAAGTTTGCGGTGCGCGCGCTTGCCGAGGCACATGACATTGAATGGCGGCCTTATGGCATCAAGGCACGCAGCCTCATGCCCGGGTTTATCGATACGAACATCATCGCCGCGGTCGATTCCGGTAGCAATATGAGCGGCAAGGATAAGCTGCAATCAGCAGGCGTTGAGGTCAGCCCTGTGGCGATTATCGGCCCTGCCGCTTGGGACGCGATTCACGGTGACAAGGTGCATACGCCCGTGAACAAGATGGCCAAGCAATTGGCCTTTGCCGCGCGCTGGTTCCCCAACCGCTTGCGGAAGCAACTCGGTCGTTTGGGCGGTCTTGGCGACGTGGTTAAGCCGGGCTAGTCATTGCGTCGATGCTGCGGGCAAGGTCGACGTCGCGTTGCGACAGGCCGCCCGCATCATGCGTGGTCAGCAGTATTTCAACGCGGTTGTAGACGTTGAACCATTCGGGATGATGATCGGCTTTTTCCGCAAGGATTGCGACGCGGGTCATGAAACCGAAAGCTTCGGCAAAGTCGGTAAAGCGCAAGTTGCGCCTTATGCCGCCCGCCTGTTCGTCATAGGTCCAACCGTGCAACGATCCTAATGCATCGGCCCGCGCTTTATCATCCAGCTTTGAAACGTGCATAGTCATATCCTGCTTTTGCAATTGAACGAAATCATGCCTAAGTCGCGCCATGACAATCCGTCAAGCACGCATCCTATCACTCTCGCTTGAGAATGTTGCCGTTTATCGGGGCAACAGGGTTGTCTTGCACGATCTGTCATTAGCGGCGACGAGCGGCGAGACAATATGGATTCGCGGTGCAAACGGGTGCGGAAAATCAACGCTATTGCGCCTGATCGCGGGCTTACTGACGCCGGAATCGGGCAGACTTGCGGTAGAAGGACGCATTGCACTGGCGGATGAAAATCTGGCGCTGGACCCCAATCTGACTGTCAGCACCGCACTAAAATTTTGGGTAGACATCGATGGCGCGGGCAAAGACATTCTGGATGCAGCCATGACCGACATGGACTTGCAAAGCCTGCGCGATGTGCCTGTTCGCTTTTTGTCGACGGGACAGCGTAAACGCGCGAGTATCGCCCGCGTTCTTGCATCTAAGGCCGGAATTTGGTTACTTGACGAGCCTTATAACGGCCTCGACAGTGCAAGCTGCGCTCGTCTTGATCAGGCCATTACCCGCCATGCGGCATCTGGTGGCATCATCCTGGTCGCCGCGCATCAGCATCCGTCAATCAACCTGACAATGAGCCTCCTATTGGACCGCGCGGGAATCGTCGCATGACATCGTTTGCCGCTTTGGTCGCACGCGAAGTTCGGCTTGCATGGACAGGCGGCGGATTATGGCTTCCCGTTGTCTTTTATCTCGCTGTTGCCACACTGTTTCCCTTTGTCACTGGTCCAGACAAAGCGCTTTTGGCGCGCACGGGGGGCGGCATATTGTGGATTGCAGCATTGCTATCGACGCTGCTGCCCATTGAGCGGCTAATCCTTCCGGACCGGCAAGCGGGCATATTGGACCAGCTCACCTTGCGTGGATGGTCCGATGAAACCGTCGCTGCGGCGAAGATTGCCGGGCAGATACTGGCGTTCGGCGTCCCGCTCCTTTTGGCCACTGTGGTAGGGTCTGCGCTGATTGGACTGCCTGAAGCAAAGCTGCCGGTGCTGCTCTTGGGTCTTGCCTTTGCCCTACCCGCGCTTTCCGGTCTATCGGTGACCATAGCGGCGCTGACCGCTGGACTAAGCGGCGCGAGCGCGCTGGGCGGTCTGCTGCTTGTTCCGATTTCGATCCCCTTGCTTGTCTTTGGCGCAGGAACATTGGCCGAAGATCCCGGCAACGCGATGCAATTGCTTGCAGCCACTTCGCTTGCGATTACAGCATTGTCGCCATTCGCCGCAGGCGCTGCATTGCGCGCTGGGCGAATCTAAAAAACAAAGCTCCGTCCGCTCGGCTAACGCACTTATTGCGCCGATAACTTCTGCGCATAGCCGTTAGCGACCATCGCCTCGACCATATCGAACAGCTTTTCCGGGTCTTGCGCGCGTAGTGCGGGAATGCTGGCCTCCATGCCCTCCGCGATGACAATTTCGCGCTTACCAGCTGCGACGGCGTCCCAAATCAACCGTGCCACTTCTGCGGGGTCGATTCCATTTTCGATTGCCGCATCGCTGACGCCGCGAACGCTTCCATCCGAATTGAGCGCATTGCGTGACACGTTGGTGCGGACGGAACCGGGCGCGACAACCAACACTTTCACACCCTGTCCCGCGACTTCGCTGCGGAGCGCGTCGGCATAGCCGATAAGGCCATGCTTCGCGGCGCAATACGCGGTACGCATGGGCACGCCCGCCTTACCAGCGACGCTCGAAATCATGACAATCTGTCCGGTGCCCCGTTCGACCATATGGTTCAGCAATGCCTGCGTCAGCGCAATGGGTGCGAGCAGGTCGACCTCGACAATCCTTTGATACACCGAAAACGCGGTGTCGACTGCAGGCGACCTTTGGGAAATGCCTGCATTGTTCACGAGAACATCAATGCCACCGCGAAACGCCGTTACCTCTGCAATCAAGCCCGGCAGGGCCGCATAGTCGGTGGTATCAAAGGGCAAAATCAAACAGCGATCGGGTGCGCCGGTTTCCTGCGCAACCCTTTCAAGCTCTGCCACATTACGCCCGGACAATATTGCATAGCCGCCATCGGCTACAAACGCCTTAGCCAGCGCCTCACCAATGCCCGAAGATGCACCCGTTATCCAAGCCGCTTTACCCGATTGCCCTGTCATTTTCCGTCTCCTTTAAGGCGTTAGGTCAACGGCTGCGTCATTGGTGTCAAGACTTTCCGGCTTGCACTTTGCCGGTCCGCGCACCACATGCGGGAAATGCTGATAGAAACCGAACTCACACCGAACCCTGCGACCATCAAATTTCTTCCCGGACGTGTCGTCATGGAAAGCGGCACACGCGATTTCGCGAGCCCCGAAGAGGCGGACGCATCGCCTTTGGCTGAAGCGCTGTTTGCACTTGGTGACGTAACCGGTGTTTTCTTCGGCCATAGCTTCATTTCAGTGACTGCCGCACCCGGCACCGAGTGGTCGAGCCTTAAGCCTGATGTACTCGGCATCTTGCTGGATCATTTCAGCGCCAACATGCCTTTGTTCAAGCCAGCGGCGGCGGGATTCTCGGTACCTTCGGGCGATGCGGACTATCCGTTGGATGACCCTGCTGACGCGGACATCGTTGAGCAGATCAAAGAGCTTATCGAAACGCGCGTGCGTCCAGCCGTTGCCAATGATGGCGGTGACATCGTTTATCGCGGTTTCCAAAAAGGCGTAGTCTTTCTGCAGATGCAAGGTGCCTGTTCAGGCTGCCCCTCCTCTTCGGCAACGCTGAAGAACGGAATTGAGCAATTACTGAAGCATTATGTTCCCGAAGTGACTGAAGTACGCGCTGCCTAACTTTGTTTTGAAAGATTATTCATGAACGCTCCCCTCAACGACCATGCGCTTGACCAACTGTTTCGGGAGGCACGCAGTTTCAACGCCTATCTCGACAAGCCAGTCGAAGAATCGCAGTTGCATGACATCTGGAACCTCATGAAATTTGGTCCGACATCGGCGAATTGTTTACCCGCGCGCATCATCTGGTGCAAAAGCGACGCCGCCAAGCAAAAGCTGGCCGCGTTGGCGATGCCGTCTAACGGCGAAAAAATCATGAGCGCGCCGGTGACCGCAATCATCGGCATGGATTTGGAATTTTACGAACAGTTGCCTGAATTATTTCCGCACGCGGATGCGCGCAGCTGGTTTGTGGGCAATGATGTGCTGATCGAAAAGACAGCTTTCCGGAATAGCAGCCTTCAAGGAGCCTATTTCATGTTGGCTGCCCGCGCGCTGGGGCTGGATACCGGCCCCATGTCAGGTTTCGACAACAACGCCGTCGACACAGCATTTTTTGAAGGCACGAAAGTGCAATCCAATTTCATCTGCACATTGGGTTATGGCGATACCTCCAGTATCTTTGACCGCAGTCCGCGCCCGGACTTCGACCGCTTCAACAGCGTCGTCTAAATACATAAAGGGCGGCCGAGTCCATGCGCACTCTTGTCATCGACACAGCGACGCGGGCGTGTTCAGTTGCTCTATTTGAAAACGCACAATTGCTGGCCGGGCATTACGAAGTAATCGGGCGCGGGCATGCCGAACGCTTGTTGCCATTAATTTCGGACTTGCCCGAAACTGGAAAAGCGGACCAAATCATGGTCGATGTTGGACCAGGCAGCTTCACTGGCATCCGCGTGGGCTTGGCGGCGGCCAAAGCGCTTGGCCTCGCATGGGGCGTTCCGGTACATGGATATGGTTGCCTCGCGCTTGTATCGGCGATGGCGCGGCAGCACTTAGACAAGCCTGAAACAATCGATGTGGTGATGACTGGCGGTCATGGCGAGTATTTCTTTGAGGCTTTCGACGCATCCGGCGCGTCCATCGCGCCCGCCGCTTCCATAGTGCCGGACCGTGTGCCCATCCTTGCTACTGCAAACTGCATTGCAGGCGACATCGCACCAGTCAACGCCGATCATCGCTGGATCGAAACGCTGCCGGATGCACGTCAATGGATGCATTTGCCCGAAGGCAACGCCCTACCGCCGATTGCAATATATGGCCGCGCTCCCGACGCCAAACCGGCGCTCGCGCATATATGATCGATATCGTCATTGGCGGCGCGGCCGATGTTGCTGCCATCATGCCAATCATGGCCGATGCCTTTGATCCCGCTTATGGTGAGGCGTGGACCGCTGCACAATGCCTTGCGACATTAGTGTTGCCAGACTGTCAGCTTTTGTTGGCACAAGTTGGTAATAAAGTATGCGGTTTTGCAATTACCCGGTGGGTACTCGATAATGAAGAATTGCTGATGATCGGCGTTGCGCCCCAATATCAAAGAAAAAAGGTCGGCGCGTCACTCCTTAAGGACATTGCACGACGTGCCAAAGGTGCCGACCGGATGATATTGTTCCTTGAGGTGCGCGACGGCAATCCTGCTTATGAATTCTACTGCAGGTCTGGATTTACTCCCATCGGGCGACGCAAAAATTATTATAAATCGACAATTGGCTTAAGTCCTGACGCAATTACCATGCGCCTCGATTTATAATTAACCAAAACTGGTGGCGTTTCTTGACCATTTGACTTGAAAGCGATATGCAGTTCTCAAGTCGCAACTAAAAAAATCGGGTCCAGGAGTTTCAAAATGTCACAAGAAAGTAACGATGTCGCCGAATTGTTAATTACATTGACGGCGGACATCGTCGCAGCGCACGTCAGCAACAACAGTGTTGCGGTGTCCGACGTCCCCACTTTGATCAGCAATGTTCACGGCGCCCTTGCCGGACTGAGCGGCACGGCTGCCGCTCCCGAAGTCGTATTGGAACCAGCTGTTCCGATCCGCAATTCGGTGAAGAGAGAATTTATTGTTTGCCTCGACGATGGTAAGAAGCTGAAAATGCTCAAGCGCCACTTGATGACGCATTATGGCATGACGCCTGACGACTATCGCGCCAAATGGGGTCTGCCTGCCGATTATCCAATGGTCGCGCCTGCATATGCAGAACAGCGCCGCGAACTGGCGAAAGCTATCGGCCTTGGCCGCGCACCAGGTTCGGGCCGCAAGAAGAAGTCGGCATAAGCCTTGTATCGAAACGCTAAGCAAAAAGGGTCGGGGCGCATGCTCCGGCCTTTTTCTTTGACGAATCGTGGCTTGCCACTAAATGTGCTGCGGGATGGATAGTAAAATCGATATTGAAGCGCTCTGCAACGAACGGGGCTTGCGCATAACGGATCAACGCCGCGTCATTGCGCGCGTCATCTCTGATGCAACCGATCACCCTGATGTGGAGGAATTGTACCGCCGCTCGTCCGCGATTGATCCGAAGATATCGATTGCAACCGTGTACCGCACCGTGCGGCTGTTCGAAGAAGCCGGCATATTGGACCGCCACGATTTTGGCGATGGCCGGGCCCGCTATGAAGCATCGCCGGAGGCGCATCACGACCATCTGATCGACGTAGAGACCGGCAAAGTTGTCGAATTTGTCGACCCCGAATTGGAGGCGTTGCAGAAAATCATCGCCGAACGCTTGGGCTACCGTCTCGTTGACCATCGTATGGAGCTGTACGGCGTTGCCATCGACCGCAAGGATTGAACGGCGTAATCCCGCGGCCTTTATCGCGGGGCAGTTCCTATTTGCGGCACGCCTGTTGCTGATGGTCACCAGCCTTGCGACCAGTCTCCTTCTTCACAATATCTGGCGTCTGTTCCGCAAGCCATCGCCTTGGCCGCGATTGTTCCTTTTATCGATAAGCTGGACGAGCGGCATCGCCACCGCGACATCCGGCACGCGCGTACGCCGGAACGTGTTCTACGCGGCCAATCACCATAGCTGGATCGACATTCCCGTGATGTCAGGCGTCACGGGATGCACCTTTGTCGCCAATGACGGCATTGAAGGATGGCCGTTGATTGGCTGGCTATGCAAAATCAACAATACCATATTCGTATCGCGCGAAAACAGGGCAAGTGTTGGCAATCAAGTCGATGATTTGCGCGCGGCGATGACCGGCGACCAGCCTGTTACGATTTTTCCTGAAGGCACGACGCATGATGGTTCGGGGCTACTGCCCTTTAAACCTTCGCTATTTGCCGCATTGGTGCCGCCCCCCCCGGGTATGCTTGTGCAGCCCGTATATCTGAGTTACGGCCGCCATACCCAGCGCGTCGCATGGGTCGGTGACGAGAAAGTTACCGAGAACTTCTGGCGGCTGCTTTCTTATCTGCGCCCAATCACCGCGACGCTGCATTTTCTGGATCCGTTCGACCCCGCGCATTATACCGACCGCAAGGCGATTTCCGCTGAGGTCAGAGAACGCATTGGCGTGGCGATGGAGGGTGGCGGCGGCGGCGGGCGGCATGTATAGGCCGCCGCTATGACGACGGATTCTCCCAAAACTTACGCAATCAAAAACTATGGCTGCCAAATGAACGTCTATGATGGCGAACGTATGGCTGAAATGCTCGCTGCGCAGGGCATGACGCAGGCTGACGAGAAATCGGCTGCAGACCTTGTGGTTCTAAACACCTGCCATATACGCGAGAAAGCTGCCGAAAAGGTATACTCCGAAATCGGCCGCCTGCGCCGCAAAGATGGCAGCAGCCCCGTCATCGCCGTCGCAGGCTGCGTCGCGCAGGCCGAAGGCGCCGAGATTAGCCGCCGTGCGCCCGAAGTTGATATTGTCGTCGGCCCGCAGGCCTATCATAATCTGCCCGACATGGTTGCGGCGGTAGGACGTGGCGAGCGCGTGGTCGACCTTGACCTGCCCGGCCTCGACAAATTCGACAAATTGCCAGCCCGCCGAAAACAAAACGCAACAGCATTTCTGACCGTTCAGGAAGGCTGCGACAAATTCTGCACCTATTGCGTCGTCCCCTATACGCGGGGCGCCGAAATCTCGCGTGGCTGGGACGACCTTATCAACGAGGCGCATGCGCTTGTGGATGCCGGTGCGAAGGAAATCACCCTGCTGGGCCAGAACGTCAACGCATGGAGCGATGGCGACCGAGATCTGGGGACGCTCATACGCGCGCTTGATAAAATCTCGGGCCTGTTGCGCATACGTTATATGACAAGCCACCCCAATGACATGACCGAGGGCCTAATCGCCGCACATGGGGATGTCGAAAAGTTGATGCCGTTTTTGCATTTACCCGTGCAGTCAGGTTCTGACCGCATATTGAAGGCCATGAACCGCAGCCACAGTCGCGACAGTTATATGCGTATATTGGACCGCGTGCGTGCCGTTCGACCGGACATCGCGTTTTCAGGCGACTTCATCGTCGGATTCCCCGGCGAAACTGACGCCGATTTTGAAGACACCTTGCAACTGGTAGGCGAGGTCGGCCATGCTCAAGCCTATTCGTTCAAATATAGCCCTCGACCCGGCACGCCGGCGGCGGATATGACTGACCAGATACCCACTGAGGTCATGGACGAACGTTTGCAGCGGCTTCAGGCACAGATTGTCGCTGACCAGACCGCCTTCAACCGCAATACCGTTGGCAAGACCTGCGATGTCTTGCTGGAACGGACAGGCAAGTTGCCCGGCCAACTCATCGGCAAATCGCCGTGGTTGCAATCGGTGCATGTCCTTGCGCCGGACCTTTCTATCGGCAATATCGTTACTGTGCAGATTACCGATTCCGGCCCCCTTAGCTTAAAAGGTGAACCAGTGATGAGAGCAGCCGCCTGAATGGCCAAAAAAGCGCAAGCGCAAGCCGGAGACCTATCCCGGCTGGAAATGAGCTTCGACAAGCCGCACCTGATTAACGCGGTATTTGGCGAATTTGACCGAAATCTGGTCACCATCGAAAACCGGCTTGGCGTGTATATCTCCGCCCGTGGCAATCGCGTGCAGATTGAGGGCGAAGCGGGCGCCATTGGACGGACCCGCGATGTCCTCAACGACATATATTCGCGCATTTCACGCGGACAGGAAATGGATAGCGAAGCGGTGCAGTCCATTATCGCAATGACGGCAGAGCCGACGCTGGAAGGTATCGTAAGGAAAGACACGCCTGACGCACCGGGCATCATGATCCGCACCCGCAAAAAAACACTCGTGCCTCGTTCGGCGACGCAGGTACCTTATATGGAGGCGCTGGCCCGCGACGAGATTATCTTTGCCTTAGGCCCCGCGGGGACCGGCAAGACCTATCTTGCCGTCGCGCAAGCTGTCGCCATGCTCATTACGGGTGCGGTGCAGCGACTGATCCTTTCGCGCCCGGCAGTCGAAGCCGGCGAACGTTTGGGTTTCCTGCCCGGCGATATGAAGGAAAAGGTCGATCCCTATCTGCGTCCGATTTACGATGCGCTGTATGATTGCCTGCCTGCCGAACAAGTCGAGCGACGGATTGCGTCAGGTGAAATCGAAATCGCGCCCATCGCGTTCATGCGCGGACGCACCTTGGCCGACTCCTTCATCATCCTCGATGAAGCGCAGAATACTACTGCGGCGCAGATGAAGATGTTCCTGACACGATTCGGCATGAACAGCCGCATGGTCATTTGCGGTGATCCGCATCAGGTCGATATTCCAGGCGGCGAACGCATGTCAGGCTTGAATGACGCGGTTCAGCGTCTTGAAGGCGTCGATGGCATCCAGACGATCCGATTCAACAGTAGCGACGTCGTTCGCCACCCATTGGTCGGACGGATTGTCGACGCCTATGAGGGCGGGCATGATTGATGTCGAACTGGACATCGGATTGGACTGGAACAACAGCGAATTTGGCCAGAAAGAAGTTGAGAAAGCGGTAGATGCCGCTGTCAGATTCGCTGCATTCCCAGAATTAGCGGACCCGGCTGTTCCAGTTAGCGTCAGCGTCAAACTATCGGACAATGTCGAGGTGCATGCACTTAACCGCGAATGGCGGGACAAGGACAAGCCGACCAACGTACTGTCCTTTCCAATGCTCGACGATGATGAAATCGACGCTTTGTTGGACGGCAGCTACAATGCACCCGAAATCATGCTGGGCGACATCATCCTTGCCTATCAAATCTGTTCGGACGAAGCGGATGAAAAGAATATTTCTATCGCGGACCACGCGACCCACTTGGTCATCCACGGGATGCTCCATTTGCTTGGCCATGATCACATCGATGATGAAGAGGCCGAAGCGATGGAGGCGCTGGAGGTAAAAGCGCTTGCATCCATGGGGCTTCACAATCCATATGAAGCCTAATTCCATCAATAAGAGGCCAATACGCTTCCATTATGCCTGAGGGTGACAGTTTTAGCGGTTCGAAAACCGCAACCGACGACGACAATGACGGACGAATATGGCAGCGGCTGAAGGCAATGTTCTTTGGCCGCGACCATGAGCCGACTTTGCGCGAGCAGCTTGAAGAAGCCATTTCCGAGCACGAAGAAGACAGTGAAGACAGCGACCATTCCGCAAACGGCGGTGACCTGACCGCAGTCGAGCGTACAATGCTGCGCAACTTGCTGCATTTCAGCGAGCATCGCGTCGATGATGTGATGGTTCCGCGCAGCGACATCATCGCCATTGATGAAAGCGCGAGCTTTGCTGAATGCGTCGCATCGTTCGCCGAGCATGGCCATAGCCGCCTGCCCGTCTATCGAGAAAGCCTCGACGCCATCACGGGCATGATCCACATAAAAGACATTTTTGCGGTGTTAGCCGAAGGGAAAGAAACGCCGGACAGCCTTGAAGCCTTTATACGCCAACCGCGCTTCGTCCCCCAGAATATGAGCGTTCTGGCGCTCCTCGACGAGATGCGGCGCACGCGCACCCACCTTGCCATCGTTCTGGACGAATATTCGGGCACTGAAGGCCTCGTCACCATCGAAGACCTGGTTGAAGAAATCGTCGGTGAAATCGAAGATGAGCATGACGAAGAACCGGAAGCCATGTTTGTGCGCCTGAGCCCCGATATGTGGGAGGCTGACGCGCGGGCAGAACTAGATGATCTGGCCGAGGCCATCGATGCCAAATTGGCGGACGTGGAAGAAGACGTCGACACACTTGGAGGTCTGGCGTTTGTGATCGCAGGCCAAGTGCCCGATGTCGGGCAGATATTGCTGCACGACGCGAGCGGATGGAAACTCGAGATATTGGAAGCGGACGATAAACGGGTGACCAGAATTCGCCTGTTTGCGCCAGTTACCGACCCAGACGAAGTGGGCGAATAAAACTCAACCAGCAAGTTTTGCCGCGCGGATTCGCCAGTTTTCTGCCAAGCTGTCCAATTGTGCCAACTCCGCTAATTGCCGGCCCGCGTCGGACGCTTTGTGCCCGCCGCCAATGAGCAGTTTGAATACCCGGCCTATCGTCCAGTCATGTCGCGCGCGTTCAACCTGCTCGATGCGGTCCCCCTGTGCAACTTCGCCTTCCTCTATCACGCGGAAATAACCGCCACTGCGGCCTGTTTTGATGACCATGGCCGACAGCCCGTGCACGCCAAAATGATGGTCAAGTTTCCAGCACGGCTGACGCCCCTGCGCGACTTCAACCAATGCTTTTCCAATCCGGAAGCGGTCGCCGATACGCAGACGGTCTTCGGTGAGGCCCGATGCGCTGATATTTTCGCCGAAAGCGCCTGCCTGATCAAGCAGTGGGTGGGTAAAATTTTCACCCGAAAAATGCGCGGTCCATTTGGGATAATGCTCGGCAGGATAGAAATGAACCGCCTTGTCAACGCCGCCATGGACGGACGGATCGCCGACCTCGTCCCCTTCAAAACCCAGCTTACGCAACATGACAGGCCGGTTCACCGCTTCGCGATGCATGGCGCTTAACGTGCCATCGGCGCGGAATAATTTGGGCCGCCCAATCAGCAGCGCGTCAATCTGGCTCAGGATCATGCACATGCCATATCCGACCATATGCACCATTCCCATTGGCATTTTGCGCCTTGGCCGATAAAAGCGCCACGATGCAGACCAGCGACCTTCGCATTGCGCTCTTCAGCGGCAATTATAATTATGTGCGTGATGGCGCAAATCAGGCCCTAAACCGGCTTGTAGGCTATCTGCTAAGCCAGGGCGCTTCCGTGCGCGTATATTCTCCAGTCGTGGAAAAACCCGCGTTTCCAGCCACTGGCGATATGGTCAATACACCGTCGATAGCCATTCCCCTTCGTCCGGAATATCGCTTGCCCCTGTCACTCTCTGCAAAGGCACGGCGCGATCTGGAGGCCTTCAGCCCCAACGTCGTCCATATTTCCAGCCCCGACCGTGTTGCCCGACAGGCCGTAAAATGGGCGCGCAACCGCAATTTGCCGGTGCTGTGCTCGGTACACACACGCTTCGAAACCTATTTTCGATACTATAATATGTCGTTTGCAGAGCCGTTGGTGGAAGCTTGGCTGCGCCGTTTGTATCGCAAATGCGATGCATTGGTCGCCCCATCCGAAAGCTTTGCGCAAGTGCTGCGCGAACAGCGGATGAACTATGACATCGACATTTGGTCACGCGGCGTTGACCGTGAAATTTTCAACCCCGGTCGCCGCGATCTCGAATGGCGGCGCGCGCAAGGGATTCAGGACAAACCTGTGGTCATTGGTTTCCTCGGGCGGCTCGTCATGGAAAAGGGGCTCGACGTCTTTTCCGATGCGATTGACCAGCTTCGTCGGCGCAACGTCCCGCATCAGGTGATGGTCATTGGCGAAGGCCCCGCACGCGGCTGGTTTGAGAGCCGCCTGCCCGATGCGCGCTTCGTAGGTTTTCAAGGCGGTCAGGATCTGGGTCGCGCCGTTGCATGCATGGATCTATTGTTCAACCCAAGCGTCACCGAAACCTTTGGCAATGTCACGTTGGAAGCAATGGCATGCGGTCTTCCGGTGGTTGCTGCCAAGGCAACTGGCAGCCAAAGCCTAGTCGAAGACAATGTGTCCGGCCGTTTGGTAATGCCCGGCGCAATCAACAAATTCGCCGATGTGCTTGAAGCCTATTGCTCGGATGATGGCTTGCGTGCCCGCCATGGTGCCGCCGGCGAGCAGCGCGCGCTGAATTACAGCTGGGACGCCATAAACCAGACCGTAGCTGACACCTACATCCGCCTTATCCGTCAGCGTGCCGCGCGGTCGATTGCCGCACGTTGAGTTCATTTGTGGAACCTGCCTTCACCGCGCGTGGTTGCGTGAACGGACCAGCCAGCAGGATGCATTATGACTGACCTATTCGGCGATAACGCGGCCCCACCGCCGCGCGATGCGCGCGCTTCGCCCTTGGCGGACAGGCTTCGCCCAGCCAAGCTTGACGACATCATCGGACAAGCCCACCTGACTGGACCCGAAGGCGCTATTGGCCGGATGGTCGCGGCGGGCAAATTATCATCCATGATATTGTGGGGCCCGCCGGGCACCGGCAAGACCAGCATCGCCCGGTTGCTCGCGGATGCAGTAGACATGCACTATAAACCGATTTCGGCGGTCTTCTCAGGGGTCGCTGATCTGAAAAAGGCGTTTACCGAGGCGGAAACCATGGCGCGCACCGGTAAACAGACCCTGCTGTTCGTTGACGAAATCCACCGTTTCAATCGCGCGCAGCAGGATGGGTTCCTTCCCTTTGTCGAAAGCGGGGTTGTCACCCTAGTCGGCGCGACCACCGAAAACCCGTCCTTCGAATTGAACGCCGCATTGCTCTCCCGCACGCAAGTGATGGTGCTGCACCGCTTGGACGATGCCGCGCTGGCAACGCTTCTCGACCGCGCCGAAGAAATAATGGGCCTTCCCCTGCCCGTTACGGCAGATGCGCGCTCCGCCCTCATCTCCAGCGCGGATGGCGACGGACGGTTTCTGCTCAATCAAGCCGAGACCTTGTTTTCCATCGCGATTGAGCGGCCACTTGATCCTCCGGCCATGGCGGCGCTGCTGCAACGGCGCATGCCGGTTTACGACAAGGATCGCGAGGGGCATTACAACCTTATCTCGGCCTTGCACAAAAGCCTACGTGGCTCTGACCCGCAAGCTGCGCTCTACTGGATGGCGCGGATGCTGGTTGCGGGTGAAGAGCCTTTATATGTCCTTCGCCGCTTGGTCCGTTTTGCCAGCGAGGATATTGGCCTAGCCGATCCGCAAGCACTCATCCAGTGCCTTGCCGCGAAGGACGCCTATGAATTTCTAGGCAGTCCCGAGGGTGAGTTGGCGATTGTGCAAGCCTGCCTGTATCTGGCGACCGCACCGAAATCGAACGCAGCCTACAAGGCGCAAAAAGCGGCTTGGAAAATGGCACGGGACACCGGGTCGCTCATGCCACCCGCGCACATCCTGAACGCCCCGACAAAGCTGATGAAAGATATCGGCTATGGCAGCGGCTATGCCTATGACCATGACAGCGACGGGGGCTTCTCCGGCGCAAATTATTGGCCGGACGAGATTGCGCCAAGCACATTATATGTGCCCGTCGAACGTGGTTTCGAACGCAAGATCCGCGAGCGGCTGGAATATTGGGACCGATTGCGCGCTCAGAAAAACGCGCCCATCGAATAGACTGTGACTAGGCCCCGTTTCTCTCGCTTCGCCTGCGCCGACTGGTCGGGCGCCAAGGGCAGCCGCCATGCAGGTATCGCGCTAGCCGTGTGCGATGTGGGCGACGCAGCACCGCAGCTTGTGTCGCCCCCCGGCGGCATCTGGTCACGCGAAGCTGTCGCGCAATGGTTATTGGCGCAGAATGACGATCTCCTGATTGGCTTCGACTTCAGCTTTGCCCCGCCATGGGTGGAGCGCGAAAGCTATCTTCCCGGCGAGGTTCTTCCAACGTCCGCAAAGGCGTTCTGGGCCTATGTGGAGGCCGAATGCAACGATCCTGACCTTGGCGCTGCGTCCTTCCTGGAAACACGGCATCGCCGCCATTTCTACTTCGGCTCCGCAGACGGTGTGAAGGCCGATTTCCTGCATTGGCGGCAGTGCGAGATACTGAACAAAAACAGCAGCGGAAAAACCTCGACCGTTTATGACTCGATCGGTGCTGCACAGGTGGCAAAAGCAAGCTTTGCCGGGATGCGTTTTTTGAACCATGTCGCTGAGCACATCGCAATATGGCCCTTCGACGCGCTACCGAAGCAAGGCCCTGTCGTCGTTGAAATATACACAACGATCGCAGCCCGCGCCGCCGGAATCGCTAAAGGTCGCAGCAAGATTCGGGACGCAACCGCACTCGACGCGGCTCTATTAGCCCTTGGATCGCGGCCACATGTGCCGATGGATCGCTACACCGATCACGCCACCGACGCCCTGCTAACGGCTGCTTGGCTGCGCTTAAACGCAGAAAATCCGGACTATTGGGCACCAAAATCATTAAATTGCGAAATTGCTGCAAGTGAGGGCTGGACCTTTGGCGTAGTTTAACGCTATGGGACGCGCCGAGTGCCGGCTTAGCTCAGTTGGTAGAGCACCTGATTTGTAATCAGGGGGTCACGAGTTCGAACCTTGTAGCCGGCACCATTTTTTTCAATAACTTGTGAGATTCTCAGCAACGCTGTTTTCAGTGCCCGTACCCGTGGGTCAGCACCGGGTAAGCACGCCACACATTTTAAATGGCGCCCGAGGACGAATCGCCTGATGTTTGTCGATAGCGTGCTAGATCCGAGAGACGGACTCTGACTCCGTCTGTTGAGGTTCGAATCCTTACCGGGGAAACATCATAAATATTTGATTTAGATATATTTTTCTAGTAAATTGGATCTGATACACCCATTTTGCTACTGCCACGATGCCCCAGGTATTTCTGCGGGTTTCCAGCGATTTACGCGCAGTCCCCGCTGCTCCATGCAACATGGATGCAACATGACGGGACCGAAAAATATGCTTAGGATGCTCGGAAAACAGAGACAGGTTGTCCCTTAAGTCCAGAGTTTTGCAGTCGCATAAGACCTAATCGAAAGGATCCGGGTGCAGAGGTGTCGCCCCCTGGGCCAGGAGCGGAGTGTCCGCTTTTGTAAGGGTTAGAGAAATAGCTGCCGATGCGGGCTGCGCGCACAGTTTTCTTGTCGGTTTCCAGAGCGCCTTTAGTTCCGAGGCTCGAAAATCATATTAGACGCATAATGGGATGCTTGGCAGGCACTGCCATATCAAACAGCTTTTGCGCTGCAAGGACAGCAGTCGGAGCATTAGGCGCTGTGGCATCTGCGCCGATTGCAGCTGCAAGCGCTGGGTTTACAGTGAACATCGGCCCTCCGACCAACACGCCAACAAGCGGGTTTTTAGAATGTTGCCGAACCTCAAGAATAGCTGCTTCGAGCGCAGGAAGCTGTGCGTCGGACCCGGCTGTCAATCCCACCACTGCAAACCAGTTGTTGCTGACAGCATCTACTAGCTGGTTCACATCTCCGGAGTATTCAACTTCTACTTGCCAACCAGCACCGGCCAAAAGCTTCTCAATCATCGATGCGCCAAATGAATGTTGGTTGCCAGGAGCTGTTGCCATCAGGAAGACCCGCCGATCTCTTAATTGTGGCAGAGCGTAGGTGTCATTAAAAATAGCCAGGAGCTTCTGAAGTCGTCCGACTCCAAGCGTCACATCGATAAAATCGCACTCATCTTGGTCCCACATTTCGCCCAGATGACGAGCCGTCGGTTCCAACAGCTCAACATAGAGCGTTTCCATAGAGAGGCCGCGATCCTTCATAATCGTAACATAGGTGGCCGCCGCTTCGAGATCATCACCGAGGACGATGTGGGCTAATGCGCTAATTTCAGAACTATTTGGTCGCAGGGCCTCAATGACTTCTTGAACTTCCGGCGCGCCCGGAACAACTTCGGTATGCAGGCGCACCAACCGAGGAACGATCTCATCCGAGACAAATCGCGCAAGGTCAAACTGGCGGACACCTAAGTCATGACGACGAAGGATTTCAGGCGACACAAATTGTGTCTCGAATTTACGAAGAGCCTGCCGGTCAATTGTTATTGTTGCTAACGAACTACCTGCTTGGCCCATGCTACCTCTCCCCTGAAGCTCCGCCGGAACCTCAGTTCCACTCCGATACCACCATACAACTCGGTGCTTGTCGACGGGAGATCGACGAGATTTACCTAACTACAGGGTAAATACCGTAGTATATTAAAGTCGGCAAAATGGGGTGGTAAGTGCCGTGACTATCTGCCGCGCTAGGCATGTCGACTTATGGACCGGGAGCGGTCCGTCGGCTTTGCAGCACAGAATTCTCAAAAGCAGACACTTTAGTTTCTTGCTCGCATCCAAATTGAATCACAACCAATTAGTGGGTTATTCTTGATAAGATGCATGCCTCGATTTGCGCAAAATCGCACAATTTTATGCTGTACAAAAACCTAACAACAAGGCCTTCTGTCCTACCGGCATGGCAACAGTACAATAATGCAGAGCTGGCACATTTTCACAACTGCGCACCAGAGAGGCTTAGCCCCTGCCGTCCCAAAGTTCTGATGAACCGTTGCCTCCCACGGGCGAGGGAATGCCACGCTACCAAGCGGTAAAAACCGCGCCCTGCTCGTCTGGGCCTCCTTCGAGTGCAACCATTGCTCGAACGCGGACAACACTGGCGGCTTATACACCAAAATTCGAAGATCGACACCCTGTACGGCTTCGCATTCCTCTATTTCAACTGTGTACAGTCACCAGGAAAGCTGCCGCGCAAAGATAGCTGCCTAATGGAAATGCATTCTGTTGCGCAGCGTTAGTTAATCGCACTGCGAATATGAGCGTAAGACCAATCATGCTCGCAACCAGCAGCGTCATAGGCAGTGCCTGCCACCCCATCCATATTCCCAATGCGCCAAACAATTTGGGGTCGCCCGCCCCCATACCGTCATATCCGCGCCAGCGCCTAAAGCCCCGCCGCACTGCCTCAAGAACAGCAAAACCTGCGAGCAGGCCGACACCACGGTCAAACCAAGTAATTGACGGGTCCAGCATCGGCCCCGCCAGAAGCCCTGCGGTTGCGAGGAGCAAGGTTAAGCGATCTGGCAACCAATAATATCGATAGTCCAAAATGATAAGCGGCAGCAGAAGCCAACCAAAAATGCTTGTCGCCATCGCTTGATCGGGAGACATTAGCACGACGGGAATGGCCCCCAGCGATATAGCCGCCAATTCCACCAACAGAGGCATCGCGCCTATTCTGTGTCGGCATGACCGGCATTTACCGCGCAGCATGATAAAGGATAGCACCGGTATAAGATCATATGCTGCGATTGTGCTGCTGCATTGCTCACACCGCGACCGACCCGTGGCTATAGCCTCCCCATTGGGCCATCGGCTACACAGTGCCGCAATGAAACTGCCCCAAATGGCGCCTAATGTTCCCAATGCCGTGAGCAGGAACCACTGCGGTAGCGTCGCTAGAAAGTCCGCAACTGATTGAGAAATGCCGCTCAGAAACGGCCCTTTCTAGCCATCCGGTATCCACCCGCAACGGGGCGGAAACCGGCCAGTATGAGCGAAGCGGTCTGCGCACCACGGTCACCTTCAAGGAAGATCGCGGTGTTGTAAGTCCCGTCGGCAGAGATTCGAATGTCCACACGCTCCATGGCCGACTGGCTTACGAGTGGAATGAGCAATTGTCCGCGATCACAGCGTGGGGTGGCCAACAGGCCATTTGCCAATTCAAAACCTGGAACGGCACTCGCGAACGTCAGCCGCGCTGACCCGCTGGCTTCCGCACAACGTCTCGCGATGAACCGTGCGGAAAAATCCCTCAATTCGATGGTATCTGCGGGTAATGGCGCAAACAGGTCGGCCACTGGAACGCTCGCGTTTAATTGGCTAACCGAAAAACCCCCAACGCGGCGGGTAACGGAGCCACTCACGCCAGGAGCAAATGGTGCATCGCCGCGCGAAAAGGATATCTCGGCACGTGCAATCAATAGTGGTAAAAAATGCAGCCGCGCGTTGACGTCGCCGATCGGCATCCTTCCGATTTTCAGATCGCGAATGGAACCGTCCCAAATGATACCTTCGACTTTGCGGGCTGACAGGCCTTCGCTACCCAAGATGGTCCTCAACGGCATGAAGATGAACGCGGCAACAGCCAATAGCAGCAGCGTGCCTGTAACAAGTTGCCGGCGCGTCATCGAGGTGCCTGCTGCAGTTGTGCCTCGACGCTGACGGTGCCATTCGGGCCGCCACGCAGGGTGACGCTACTGACCATCACCCCCTGTGATTCAAGATCGTGCAGCCACGCCAAAAAGGCCGGTGCCCGGGCCTGGGCCATACGGAACGTGACTTGGCCTGGCGCCGCGTTCGCTGACGTCACGAGGTCGAAACCTTTTTCGGCAGCGCCTTGGGTGACAATGAGTGCGATGGCAGGGCTGCCTGCGACGCGCGTCACCGGCTTTTGCCTGAGAACGGCTTCCACAGTAGCCTCAATCCGCCCTCGCCGCTGAACAGCCTCGTCATGCGCAGCTTTGGCAATGTCTAGCGCCGACAGACCGGGCAGGATAATGCCGAATATTAATACAACCAGCGCCGCCAAGCCACTGGCGATGCCCATAAGCACCTGTTCCCGGCGGCTAAGCCCCAAATACCAGACGCGAACCGCAGCTATCATGGCATCCTCAATGTTAAGTCGACCAGTGTAGCACCGCTGCCGTCTTGCCGCGGTGTGGCAGTGATCCGAAAGCCGTCCTGCTGCATGGCTATCAGCGCCTTGTTGATACTGGCCGCATCCGGTGCGGTCAGCACGGCAAACAGAATTGCATCATTACCAAAACGAAGTTCCCGAACCGAAACATTTGGCGTTGTCTGCACAGCCTTCCACAAACCGGCCGTCAAAGGCGCAAACCGTGTTTGAGTTAGTCCCTTTTGTTGCAGTGCGCGCGCCAATTGCGCTTCCGCTTGCATCACATCCTGAATAGAGGGGTCAATTTTCTGCGCCGCAGCCAGCGCACGGTTGTTTTCCGCATTGGTAGCACTCCAGTATTTCGCCAAAGTCACCAGCGTCAAAAGCATAGTTACCGCCAGCAGCGCAACGGCCATCCGCCGAAGCCACTTCCGCTGTTCCTTCGTAGCCAGGATTCTAGCTGTGCGTTTGGCAAACATCCCTTCACGCAGATTTAGCGGTGGATGCTCGCTGATATAGAGCAGTCCCTCACGCAGTTCCTCGGCGCTAACATCATGCACCGTGGCATCGCCGGCCAGAAGATCGCGAAACATTTTTTCGTCTGGGGACGCGAATGTTGCGCCCCGCAGAACCGCCATCCCATCAAAATGCGCGCTTCGTATTTGGTCGTCCGCCGCGCCTACTGCCAAGCCGAACGGAAGAACAATATCGGGATTGATCCCACGCTCCCCCAGGCGGGCTAGCCCTTCTTGCATCGCCGTGGTCGCAATGGTGGCGCTCAGCACAACATCCACGTCGCTATGTCGGGCTGTCGTGTGAACCAATCCCAGCGATTGTTCACTGGCGCGCAGTCTTGCGACCCCCTCTGCTTGGCGCGGCTCAACATCAGGGATGATGTTCCAGACGCAACGTGCATCGGCGGGAGGAATCAGGGCCAAAACCTTGGCGTCGGCCGGGTCGGGCAAAAACTCCGACATGGGGATGCCGTCCGGCCATTCACCGTCAATCACGCGCCATACCATCGGATCGTCAGTCGCCGACATCGGGAATCGGGTAACCACGATTGTCATTCGCGTTCGCCCCAACTGCGCCACACGACGCGCGCGGGCGATGGTGTGCCGACGATCATCGCCTCACCTTCCAGCGCGGTTTCACCGAGCGACACCTTCGTGTTCAACAGGAAATATTTACTTGTCAGTTTTACCTGCTCCTGCACCGACGAAGACGGCTTCAAAGCCGACATTTCGGGTGCCTCCCAGAATCGAATGAGGCTGCCATAGCCGCTTGCTGGGCGCTTGGCGAGATATGCGCGCGCAGCCGCCGGGCTGAGTGTATTGGGGGGAAACAGCATCACGAGTAACGGGGCCTGCTCCGCGGACAGGGTGTTGACATTCAACGGGGACAGTGACGGTTCGGGCAGCGCACAAATCCAGCCCCGCAGCTTGGCGTAAATCGCAGGCGTCACTCCCTTTACGGCACGCAATTCGCTGTGATGGGCAAAAAGCCGATTGGCGGTGAGATATGATTGAACGGAGCTGCGATACGCGTCATCCTCGGCACCGCTTGGCAAAGGCACGGTGTCACTATCGACCCAATCCGTTGCCGCCGCAGCCACCGGTCGCGCCACCCCCTCATTGACTCCAAGCACTACCATAAGGGCAACGAACTGCTCCTGCCCGGTGGCGCTTGCCTGATACCGTCCCTCAGATTCTGTCACGAGACTGTTGAGATTAAAACAATTTCCTCCATCCCGCACTGTGGCACTGGCCGTGCCGACTGGAATCGGCAAAATTTGTTCTTTGCCGAGCCAGCCACCAGCCAACGTCGTTTGCGCAGCGTCACGTGCGATCAGGTCTTCGATACGCGCCGCAGCGATGCTTTCGGCCGCATAGCTAAACATACGGGCTTGAGCGAGCGCATTGCCGTTGATGGCCAGCTTGGTCGATAATGCAATGCGGTCCAGTGTTGTTGCCGCGATCACGGCCAGAACGGCCACCATCAACAAAACCGACAACAAAGCCGCGCCGCGTTCGGAGGGAGGCGGCACCATCAAACCCCCTCCCCGTCTTCCATGGCCCTTGGCTTAAGACGCGTTTGTGGGCCGACCAAAAACAACATGCGATGATCAGCTTTCCCTTGAAGGGTCAGTCGCAGTTCAATAGCGCGCGGTAATGAGGAGGCATCGGCGGGTGTCCAATCACTGCGCCACTCGCCAGATTCATCACGAAACTGGACATTTGCCGCAGCGACATTTTCGACCAATACCCCCGCATCAGACGGGATAGAACCGTCGAGCATTGGCCAGCTCAGCCGTTTCAGAGCGCCCCTATCCAGCACGTAAGCCACACGCTGCAACCCGGCGCGCGGCGCTTCGTCATAGTTCGACCAACCCGCGCGCACAAATCCGAACAAGGCTCCGGGAACGGCCGCTTCACCTGCCATGAACGCTGGCACTTGGCCACCAGCTTGGTCCCGTACTGGCCGACTAACGGCTTGCGCTAAATCGCCTTCCATGGCGTTATACAGACGATTAACCCGCGAATAGTCCTCCAGCCGCTTTTTGACTGCGATCTGTGTATCGCTGCCGGACCGAAGCAACGTGACGCCGGCAACGGAAATCATGGCAAAGATTGCCAATGCCACAAGCAATTCGACCAGCGTAAAGCCAGCCTCCGAAGGACGCGGACTGTTCATTGCTCGACCGGACGCGCTATCGTCAATTGCGCTTTGCGCAAGTGCGCATTGCCGGTGCCGACAACAGCTATCTCAACCTTTACAAGCCGTGCGTCGTCCGTCCTGCTGGTGTTTGCAGTCCACCGCCAATTTTGCCCGCCATTCAGTTCCTCGCCGTTGCTTTCACCCAAAGTGGGGGGCGCCGGATTTGAGAGTATGTCGACCGCCACATTTCGGGCGACCTGCCAAGCCAGACTGCCGTCGCCCAAATTGGAGGTTGATCGCACGGAATAGCCCTGCAATCGCACCATCGCGAGCGCCGCTAGGCTGAAAATGGCCAGTGCGACCATTATTTCAATCATGGTAAACCCATTGCGCAACGGACTTGAGTTATCGGGCAACACGCACGTCTCCTGTTGCCGAGAGGTTTACCGTTACGACTGCATTGCTGCGTTTAAGGCCAATAGTCGCGGCGTTAGAAGGTAAGCCCGTGCTATCAAAGGCAATTCGCATCTGGGGCGTTCCGCCAATTTGCACGCTTGTGCCGGATCGCCAGTTGACGCTCACAAACGGCGCATCGGACAATGGTGTCCACACGCCGTTCGCACGCGTTTCAAACCCATAGCCCGACGGACGAACCCACACGGCCATAGTGCGCGACCGCAGTATCGCCTGATCGCGCACAGAGGCTATCCGCGCGGCGAGTTGCTCAGCCTCGTCACGAGCACCACGATTGGCAGAACCGGCAGTCATAACAACCGCAGCGCTGGCCATGCCAATGATGAAGATGACCACCATCAACTCAACCAGCGTAAATCCGCGTTCGCCCTTTGGAATGGTGGAAAATGAAGACGGCTTACTCGCCGTAAATATCCGCATTTTCATTCTCGCCACCCGGCGCGCCATCGGCACCAAGCGAATAAACATCGAACGCGCCATTCCGGCCCGGATTGCTATATTGATAGGGGCGGTTCCAAGGATCGTTCGGCAATTTGCGGATATATCCTTCGGTGCGCGCGCCAACAGCGCTCGGAGGGTTCACGAGCGCTTGCAAACCGATGCTTGCCTCAGGGTAAGTCAGATTATCGAGGCGATATGTCTCCATCGCCTGCCCCAAAACCGCGATGTCGGCCTTGGCCTTCTGCACCATCGCCTTATCTTGATTAGGAAGGACATTGATTGCCACCACCGTGGTCAGCAAGGCGAGAATGAATAATGTGACCATCATTTCGACGAGCGTAAAGCCGTTACGTTCGACTTTCGCACGGCGGTTCCGGTATTTCGCAGGCGCGCGGTGATGATCGGTAAGAAGCTGAAACAGGATACGTAGCATGTGTTAGAGTCCCGTAAGGTTTTGTAGTTGAAGGATAGGCAACAAAATTGCCAATATGATGACAGCGACGACCCCGCCCATCGCGACGATAATCAGCGGCTCCAGCAATGAGAGGGCTGCGCTGGTAAAATTGTCAAACTCGCGCTCCAGATATTCAGCCGCTCGTTCGAGCATTAGGTCCAATTGTCCCGCACTTTCCCCACTGGCCGTGAGATACACCAATAAAGGTGGGAAGACGCCGCTTGTGCGCATTGCGCCGGACAGACTGCCGCCACTCCGCACGGCCTCCACGATGTCATCATTGGCACGCGCCAACACCTTGTTGCGGATGGTGCCTCCGGTCAGACGGAGCCCTTCCAGTAACGGAAGTCGGCTCGCCACCATCGTCGCCAACGTGCGTGCCATGCGTGCGGCATGTAGGTTGCGCAGCAGCTTACCGATTAAAGGAAGGCGAAGCACCATCCTGTCGACCGACAGCCTAAAGGCGGGTTGTCGAAGGCCTTGGATGAAAACTGCTGCAGCCATCAACGCTGCAATGAGGAGCGCCCACCAATAACTTGCCAAAAATGCAGAAACGCCAATGACAATGCGCGTAATCAGGGGAAGTTGCTGATCAACATTGTCGAACTGTTCGACCACACGCGGCACGACGGAAACCATTAGCCCCATCACGACCAAAATTGCGACAAGCGACAATATTGCAGGATAAGCCAATGCTCCAATCAGCTTGCCGCGCATTTCAGCCTGCCGTTCAAGCAGTGCGGCAAGTCGCTCGGTAATCATGGGTAGAGTGCCGGCGCCTTCACCCGCTGCAATCATTGCGCGATAGATCGAGGGAAAGCTGACGCTTTCGCGCCGCATCGCTTCGGATAGCCGAAGTCCTTCTACAACACCGCTGTGCACTTCCGTCAAAATCTCCCGCACATGCGCTT
Source organism: uncultured Sphingorhabdus sp. (assembly GCA_963508315.1). Taxonomy (GTDB): domain Bacteria; phylum Pseudomonadota; class Alphaproteobacteria; order Sphingomonadales; family Sphingomonadaceae; genus Sphingorhabdus_B. The sequence goes on from CAUOWK010000001.1 coordinate 52,769, forward strand.
GCTCGCTCTGCCTGCTGATGGTGCGTAAGGCTTCTTCAAGTGGGCTGACCTGTACAAGCGAGGAAAGCTGGCGCGTGAACAGCGTTAATTGCTTGCTGCTCAATCGCCGCCGCCGGATCTGTATATCCGCAAGCGCGGAGCGCCTCGCCTCTGCTGCCTCTACGCGCACGACGTATAATTTGCGCTTGGCAAGCGCGGACCGGGCGCTGTCGTCATTAGCCGCGGCGATCCTGCCGCGCTTTTCGCGTCCGTCGCTATCAATCGCGTGATACGCGAAATCAGGCATCGACGATATCCTCACTACGAGAAATGCGGATGGCTTCTTGCGCAGTCGTTTGACCGGCCAGCACGAGTTTACGTGCGGCAGAATTCAAATTCGGCTGATTGATAAAAGCATGCCGCGCCAAAATCGCTTCGTCACCACCTTCGTTGATGAGCCGCCGAATGGTTTCGTCAACGCGGATAGCCTCAAAGACGCCGATACGACCTTGAAAGCCGGTATTGTTGCAGTCGTCACATCCAACGGCTTTGTAAATCGCAGTGCCTTGGTCGAGACCAAGCAACGATGCCGCATTACCGTCAGCCTGAACAATTTGGCGGCACGATGGACACAGACGGCGGACCAATCGTTGCGCGATCACGGCACGAAGCGTTGACGCCAGCAAAAATGGCTCAACCTTCATATCGCGCATACGTGTAATTGCGCCGATGGCGTCATTGGTGTGCACGGTGGTCAGCACTAAATGCCCAGTCAACGCCGCCTGAACCGCGATCCCCGCGGTTTCAAGGTCACGAATTTCGCCAACCATCACAACATCAGGGTCTTGACGCAATATCGCGCGCAAGCCTGCCGCGAAGGTCATGCCCACTTTGGAATTAACCTGCGTCTGACCAATACCTTCAACCGCATATTCCACCGGATCTTCGACCGTCAGTATGTTTCGCGTTCCGTCATTTAGGCCCTTTAGACCCGCGTACAGCGTCGTCGTTTTCCCTGACCCCGTCGGGCCGGTTACCAAAATGATTCCATTCGGCTCGGCAAGGGCGTCACGCAGTATCTTGAGTGCGTCGGGCGACATGCCTAAAAGCTCCAAGGAGATATTGGAGTTTTCCTTGTCCAGAATGCGCATAACGACGCGTTCGCCAGCCCGGCTTGGCAATGTTGAGACGCGCACGTCAACCAGCTTGCCTCCAAGCGTTAGCCCGATCCGGCCATCCTGCGGAATGCGACGCTCTGCAATGTCGAGCCGCGCCATGACTTTGATGCGGCTCACAATCACGGGCGCGACATTGGCAGGTAAACGCAGCCGTTCCTGCAACACGCCGTCGGTTCGCATCCGGACAACTAAGCCGGTTTCATAAGGCTCGATATGAATGTCAGACACGCCCTGCCGCACCGCTTCGGCAATGATGCCGTTGATAAGCCTTATAACCGGCGCATCATCCGCGCTGTCGAGCAGATCGTCGGCACTGGGCAGCATATCGGAGAGCAAGTCGCTATCGCCTGCACCAATTGTTCCAGCCATCGCGGCGGCGGAACCATCCATGGCGTAATGATCGGATAAATAACGGTCGAACGTCGCACTATCGGCGATTTCGACATCGAAAGGCATCGCGAGATAGCGCCGAACCTCCAAAAGCATCAAAGGGTCAGCACCCTGCCGCATCGCAACCACAATGCGGTTTTCATCTTCATGCCGCAAAACCACGCCATGCATTTTCGCAAAACCATAAGGCAGGTCTAGCAAAGGCGGATTCGGAACGGAGACTGTTGCCGCGCCGTCAGCGGGCGCAGTGCCGGAACTCACTTCGCCGCGGCGGATGATCATTGGCCGCCCCCGTTCGTTGTTGAAATGTTACTGGGTGGAACGTCCGTCGGCTGCAACGCGCCGCCCGTCGCCGGCCGCTGCAACTGGTTTGTTGCGCCGACGACTACGTCATTCGGCCCAACATCCGCCGAAACTGGAGGTGTTGCCCCCATGTAATCACGCAATAACTGGTCAATACTTGGCTCCAAATCGGGATTGCGGGTTAATTGCATATCCCGCACATAACCATAGCGGCGCGCAGTCATTACGTCGCCATCGGCGCGGCTACGCAATATCGTTGGCCGGATAAACACCATGAGATTGGTTTTGCTGCGGCTGCGGCTGCGTGACTTGAACAGTTCGCCCAAGATCGGAATATCACTGAGCAAGGGGATGCGTTCGATGGTGCGGCGCTCGTCATCGTTTAGAAGTCCGCCGATAGCGAGCAGCTGGCCGTCGCCCACGGTCAATGTAGTTTCAAACTCCCGCTTGTTAAGGATGAGGTCGCTTGATCGCGATGACACGGGCCCTGCAACGCTCGATACTTCCTGTTTCAAAAACAGCTTCACATCGCCTTGCGCGTTCACCTGCGGCGTCACCTCCAGCTTAATGCCGACCTCTTGGCGTTGCACCGTACGAAACGCGTTTTCGAAGTTTGCCGAAAGCTGCTCGCCAGTGCTCACAGGCACTTCCTGTCCGACCAAAAATTTCGCCTTTTGATTGTTCAATGTCACGATATGCGGCGTTGCTAGCAGGTTCGACTCGGTGTCCGACGCAATGGCGTTAATGATTGTGCCGAAAATCGCGTTGTTGCCGATATCGAGCGCAAAGCCACCAAACCCGCCCGTCGCGCTTAAAATTGACGCTGCTGCTGCCTCTTGCAAGCTATCGCCCAAGGCGCTGTTGGTCGATGTTGTGGTCGTGTTGCCATTCACAGTGGTCGTGCTGCGCGTGAGTTCTTCGGCACCAATGGCACCCGCGATAGTCAGAATATTCGGACTCGCATTGGAATAGTTTGTTGCAGCAAACGGAGCGTTTTTCCCACCTACCAAGAATTGGACGCCAAGCTTTTTGGCCGCTTCATTACCAATCTCGACCACGATTGCTTCGACCAAAACCTGCTCGGGTCGGGTATCCAGCTGCCGTATAAGCTCGCCCAGCGTCCGCTGCATCTCGGGATTGGCAGCCACAATTAACGCGTTGGTGCCTTCGTAGCGCGTCACAACAACAGGACCACGTCCGCCCAGTGCGTTCATGCCTGATCCAGTTGCCGCCGCGACGACAGGCGCAGCAACCGGCTGTGATCCGGTCGCACCATTTGCTGTGGCCGCCGCCACCGGCGGTAAGCCACTGCCCTGTGATGCGCTACTCTGTCCGCCAATCAATGATTGAACAGTTTCTAACAACGTCGCGGCATTTGCATGCTCAAGACGGTATACGCGGATTTCAGCGCCCGATTCTGCCCGCGCATCAAGCTGTTTAGCCATAGCGGCAAAACGGGCGACCGACGTTGGATCACCGCGCAGCGCAATCGCATTGCTGCTGTCGATTGCAGCTACCGACACAGGGGAACGCGCGCCCTCGCCGCCGCCCTGCCCAGCTAGGCCCTGAAGCGCGGCTGCGATCTCGCGCGCGCCAGCATTATCGAGCGTCACAATCTGCGTGGCAGCACTGTCCCTGTCGATTTGACGCACGAGTTCGCGGATGCGGCGCAAATTGTCAGCGTAATCGGCAACCACAAGGCTATTTGCGTTACGGTTGGCTGTAATTGATCCCTCGCGGCTAACCAATGGACGCAGCGTTTCCACCGCCGTAGTCGCATCAATCGAACGCAACCGGAACAGTTCGGTCACAAACTGGCTGGGCGCTGCAGCGCGGGTTCCCACGCGCGTCGGCTGGGTCGCTGCACCGTCGGATGGCTGTACGCGATAGCCGCCACCGCGAATAGGAATGGCTACCAAACCATTCGCGCGAAGCGTCGACAAAAACACTTCAAAATATTCGGAGCGGGAGAGCGGGCGGTCAGTCACGACTGATACCTTGCCCGTTACACGGCCATCAACGATAAATGTCTGGCCAGTCACACGTGCCGCGTCTTGGACAAATGCCCGAATGTCCGCATCACGAACGTTCAACGTATATTGCGCAGCAACCGGCTCGGCGAAAGCGAGCGCAGTACAAGCAAGCATGATGGTAATTTTGCGGATCACATTTGTTCCAAATTAAGAGCTAAGGGGACCTTTGAGCCGCCGCGTTCAACTTCGACGCTCAGGCGGGCACCAGGTTTGATTTGTGAGATTATGTCTGCGGCCGACGAAATCGCGCGTCCGTTAATGGCGACGACGATATCGCCAGCTTGAAATCCGGCGAGGCGCATCATCGTGCCATCATCACGCGGCTGAAGCACGAATCCGGTCACGCGACCGCCTTCATTGCGGGGCGCGAACCCAATGGCTTTCTGTAAGCTTTCTGCATTCAATGCCACATCGCCGTTTGGCGCTGCTGCGGCTCCGCTTGACGGGGCAGATGCGGCGGGCGATACAGTTTGTGCAGGAACGGATTGGTCGAGATAAAGCGACTCCTTCACGCCGCCGCGTGATAAAATGACATGATCAAATGCTACTGCATCCAACACGACGCCCGGCGCAACTTCCTCACCCACAGCATAGCTATTTTGAACGCCATCCTCGCCCGCAATAATAGCAGACCCACTGCCGGAGCTTTCGTTCGACCGAATACCAAACAAGGTGAGATTAAGTGACGTAACATTTTCCGCGCCCGCGTCGACCACGCCTGTTCGGAAGAACGGATCAAAGGTTGAGAACAACGCTAACCGTGCCGATGCTGGTATGATCTTGGCTGAAGGGGCGCGCCAACTACCGAGCGGCCCAACTGGGGTAAAGATGGCCCATATCAAACGTGCGGTTTGCGTAGCCAACAGCACCGCCAGCAGGCCGATCAGGATATAAGCAACCGGCACCGGAGCTATCCGGCGCGATTGAAATATAACCCTTTCTGTTAATGATAATGCCACTGAGTCCCCCCGGACAATTCTAACCCGTTGATGCGGACCTAAGGCGCTGCTGTGACGTATGAATGACGCTATAATGACATTTTAATGACGCCACCAAGGTAGCCCCTAGCGATAAAAATGACGGCGGCATGTTGAAACCAACATGCCGCCGTAAGTCGGGGGGCTGTAAAATTTTAGAAGTTGATCTCGACCCCAATGGAGGCACTGATCCCCTGCTTATAGCGGTTGTAGAAAATTTTGTTGTCGCCGCTCTCTTGGAATTCCTGATATTTCGTATTGGTCAGATTACGAACCTCGAACTTCAGTTCGGCCTCTTTGCCACCTACGGTGAAGCCTTCGCGCGCCACGAAATCCAGCTGAATACCCGGCCTTTCCTTGATGTCAGGTTGGCCGGATGCACCGCGGCTAGTGACACGCTCCGTCGAATAGCTCAGCAGGATTGTCTGCTGGGACAGGCGCTCGGTATCTTCAAGACCGAATTGCAGGTTCACGAGATGATCGGCTTGTCCAGTCAGGGGAGAACCGTCGGTGAAAAAATCTAGGGCGCTTGTCGATGACGCATTGAAAACCGCGACAGTGTCACTTGGTTTCACGCTAATTTTGGACTTGGTGTACGTATAATTTGCGATGACGACAGCCCGGCGTGTCGAGAAGAAGCCTTCGTCGCCGATTGCCGAAAGATCGAAATATTTTTGCGTTTCGATTTCGGCGCCAAACAAATCCGCCTTTGGTGCATTTGCAAAACTGGTAATGACCGAGTTGTCATCAAAGCTGGAGAATGACTCAATCGGATTGTCGATCCGCTTGAAGAATCCGGCAACCGTGAAACGCTGATCACGATCAAAATACCATTCATAACGCGCCTCGGCGTTATACAGCTGGCTATCGGTCAAAAGCGGGTTACCACGGAACAGACGGTTTGAGTCAGTGTCGTAGTAATTCTGGAAAATCAGCTCGCGAAACTGCGGACGCGCGATGGTCTTTGAACCGCTCAACCGAAACTTCATCTGGTCATTAATGTCCCAGGTGAGGGTCGCTGCTGGCAACCAATAGCTACGATTTAGACTGGTCGAAGCCAGCGAAGCAGTGGGCGTTGTAAAGACTTGCACGGGAACCACGGTTTGCTCAGCCGTTTCGTACCGCACGCCGATATTCAGGCTGATCTCTGGCGTAATGAACGCCTGAATTTGGCCATAGCCAGCATTGTTCAACAACCGGGCATCAAAGACTGGGTTGGCTTCGTTCGTATCGATGAGCGCGATCTTGTAGAAATCTATAATGCCGGGCTGCAAAAGCAGGTCAGGGCGGAAAAGCGCTGGTGCAATCGGGGTGCCGCCTGGTGCGACAAATTGGAAGTCGCGGCGCTCTGTGCGGCGGTTTGTGTCCGAATAAGCGTAGCCAATAGTCGCCGTGATATCGGGTGTGACTTTTGCCGAAAGATCGACACCGCCCGCCCACAAATCTTCATTCAGATAGGAATAGCTTACTTCAGCGCTTCCCTGCTGACCATTGTTCAAGCGGTTGATGAACAGATTGCCATAAGGATCGGAGGCAATGTTGCTGCGGTAATATTCAAAGCTCAACTCGTCCGGTGCTTCGCGCTTCGAATTGGCATAAGCAACGCGGAAGCTAAGATTGACGTCGGGCGATAATTTGAACTCGCCAACGATCTGGCTGTCCACCAACTGGCGTTCGAACCAGGCGGTATCTTGTTGTAGCAATGTTGCAGTTGGCGACGTGGTCTGACGCGTTCCGACGCCAAGTCGCGCTTGTTTCAAAGTGTCGCGAATGAACAGATTCGTCCAACGAATTTTCTGATCGCCTGCCTCAATACCGAAGCCGACAAGGCCGTTCACAACAATACGATTGTCTGTGATAACTTTTGTGAAATCCAGCTCTTTCTGGCTTAGATCAAGAGTGGACGCTGTCTGCTGAATCGTATCACGCGTGCGCCATTTATTGCTGTACCCGGCGTTGAAGATAATACCCATCGTTGCATCATCGCCAATTTCCCAGTTGGTGCCGCCGGTGATGGTGCCGGAGCCATTTGCCGGCAAATTCTTGTTTCGCTGAACAACTGCATTACGACCGGTGACAAGCTGTCCGGCAATGGCCTGCGTGTTGACATTACCAGCACTGATGCGCGCGCCGCTTGCCAAATAATTAGCCAAAGCGGGTTTGAGGTCACGGCTACCGTTATCGAAGCCGCTCCAATCTTGCGAGCTGCCATAATAGGTGTACCCAAGCTGGTTAGTTGTTTCGCCATTAATGCTTAGATCACCGCCGACGGTCAAAAATGGCTCGCGCGGAATGGCCTTAGTTGTCAGGTTGATAACGCCGCCGCCAAATTCGCCAGGAAAGTTGGCCGAATATGTTTTCTGCACAAGCGATGATGCAATTACGCTCGTCGGGAAAAGGTCCAATGGTACAACGCGCTTCAGTGGCTCCGGGCTGGGAAGCGGTGAACCGTTCAGCAGGGCGAGTGAGTAACGATCGCCAAGGCCGCGAACATATACAAAACCGTTTCCAACAACGCTTAAACCGGTGACTCGTCCCAAGGCGCCAGCGATATCGCCCTCGCCTGTACGTTCAATATCCGCGCTTGAGAGGACAGAAACCACTTGAGGCGCGTTTTTCGATATGTTGCGATCAAGATAGCCGCGCACGACAATTTCTTCGCCGCCGGGGATCGAGACATCGACATCCTCTTCTACTGGCTCGGCGACGTCTGCTGGCGTTTCTGCTGGCGCTGCTTCAGCACTCGATTGTTCGGCCTGCTCTGCTGCAGTATCCTGCGCCATCGCAATCGAAGGCGACACGAGCGCCGACGTCAAAAGCAACAGTCTGATTGCCCCCACTGGCTTCAACATTATAATTCCCTTTTAAAAATTCGAAAAAAGGGTGAGGTGCATGCCCGCTTGGCCGCACCCCACCCAATATTATCCGCCAGCTATTAGTATGTTGGCAGTGAGGTGCAGAGACCGGTTACGCTGGTACCGAGCGTTGCGGTCGCGCTGTTGCAGGTCCAGCCCGCATACCAAAGGTCGTTGGCATCGCGGACAGCGCCGACATAGCTGGTCGCGTCGAAGAACGATGCGATGGTGCTGGCATTAAACGCGCCGATGGCGGTTTCGTTGGCGCCATTGATGAACAACGAGGTCAGGCTTGGCGTGAACGCGCTGTTGTTGTTGTTCGAACCCGAACCGAAGATCGCGCTAACTTGCGCTTCGGTTACGCCATTGAGTCCCGCGAAAGCCGGGCTAGCGCATTGCATGACGACCGAGCGGAATACAGGTGCACCAGCTTCGTCAATTGATGCATCAACGGTTGTCGATGCTGTTTGCGGGCGGCTGATGCGCAAGCAAGACGTCGACGGGCTCACCACAACACCGTTGAACATGCTGTAGTCGGTGCCGCCACGCAGCAACATCGCAGTCAGGTTGCCGGTGTTGTTCCGCTGAATGAAGGTGAAGTTTGACAGGCGCGTATTTTGACGCGGCGTGTTGCCGTCCAAAGCATTGTCAGAGTCAGCTTCAATCATAGAGTCGCCTGCGCCAGGGCGCTGCACGGCCAAAACATACTGGAAGTTGGCCTTGACGCCGACGTCGGTATCGAGATTGTCATCGTCCGCACCAATCGACACGAAATATTTCATGTTGACGTTACCGCCGAAGAATTCTGCGCCATCATCAGAGCTGTTGAACGACTGGATATTGTTCAAAATCGTGCCGCTGCCCGTTCCGCCGGTTGTCAGCGATTGCAGTTCCGAGTTACCCGAAAGTACGAAGCCCGAATAACGAATTTGGACAAAGCTCATGCGACCGCTGTTGTCGGCTGGGTTTGCACCGCCATACAGTGCGGGGTCAACTGCGCCTTCAACCTGACGCTCGCACGCTGCTGTGCCAGGCGTCGCTGCTGGTGCTGCGCAATCGGTGATTGGTGCGCGACCGTTGAGCACGACGCCGCCCCACTGACCGATCGAACTGTCAGTGTTCAGGCCAAGAACGTTATCACGGCTGGTGAAGATGATTGGCAATGCCGCGGTGCCCACGGCGTTAATGCGGTTACCACGGTTGACGTTCAACCATGACACGCCCGTGCCACCAAAAACGATGACGCCTGGTTCGATGTTCAGCGTTACGACGTTGTTTGTCGAAGTGGGACCTTGGTCTGTACCGACGTCAACGCGGCCACCCAAACGGTAGAGCAGACCGCTCACCTTTGGCAATGTGCTGGTGGTGTTGAGGCGCGCTGGCAGTGTGCAGACGCGATATGTGCCCGTTGGGCCGGTGATCGTGCCGCTATCAGTCAAGCCCTGTGCATCAGCGATGGTTGGGCAGCCGCCAGCTGGTGTGACTGTCGCGGGTGGCGGCGGTGGGGGTGGTGGGGGTGGAGGCGGAGCGGGGTTGTTGATGGTGATATTACCACCGGTTCCTGGCGACGCGATATCGTCTGCGCCGCAACCAGTGACCAGCACAGCGGCTGCTGTGGCATATATGATCCCGCGCAATTTTGGGTCTAACATTCTAATTCTCCGCAACAAATAAGACTTGCCCGATATAGGCAGATGCAACGGACCAGCTACGAATCAATAGATGCCCCACCCGTTGTCGAGAGCGCGGATAGAAGCCCGCTGTGACACGGGTGCGTTGATAGTATTTCAGTTGGGAGAATGTTTTTGGTCAGTTATGTGACAGCCGCTTAATCAGCCAATGTCACCCCATGTCGGACCAAAACAAAAAAGGGCGGGCACGCAGCCCACCCATTTTTCAGACATAAGATGTCGGGTATTATTACATCAGCGCGAGGCCATCCGCGTTTGAACGTTGGCGTACGCCATCTTTGCCGCATCCTTCGAATTAATTACGCGACCATCAGCAAGCACAAGTTCAACATTTTCCCGGCTGTCCAAAGCAGCTTTGAACAAAGTAGCTGCCTCTGCTGTACGACCGGTACGTGCGTACGCGCGTCCAAGATTAAGGAGCTTTGCAGGATCGTGCCGGCTTACTTTTTCGCTTTTCAATATGTCAGTTATGGCACGCTCATTGTCGCCGCGCACGAGCGCTTCATATCCAATCGATCCCGCTGGATAAACAACCTCGGTGGAAGTAGGAACTTGTGCGTGTGCGGTCCCGCTAATCAGCATGGCAGCCAAGGCACTTATAACCGTCGGTTTCATAGCATCTCTCCTCATCTCTCGACCGAATATTACACTTATATGACAACACTGCAATATATTTGTAATATATTTGTCATTTTTGGTTCGCGGTATAATGCGCAGATCAAATTTCGAAATATTTCCGACACATAACTACTATGAAAGTCGCACAATAAGCGCATCAAAATGCCACTGCCCTTCCCTAGTTCCGCGCTGCAAACCAATGCAGGGAAGGTAACAAAATGCGTAAAATTACAGTGATGCTCTTAGCCGGAGTCGCGTTCGGATCTGTGCCAGCGATGGCGCAACAATCCACCGCGCCAACCGCCGTCGACTCGGACGAATCCGAAATCGTCGTGTTCGGCAAAGGCGAAACACGTCAGGTTCAAGAAGTCTCCAGCAAAGAACTTCTGATCCTCGCGCCAGGAACCAGCCCGCTTAAAGCCATTGAGAAGCTCCCAAGCGTCAACTTCCAATCTGCTGACCCGTTTGGAACCTATGAATGGTCGAGCCGGGTATCAATCCGCGGCTTTAACCAGAACCAACTCGGTTACACCCTCGACGGAATTCCGCTGGGCGATTCAAGCTATGGCAATAACAATGGCCTGCATATTGGCCGTGCAATCATTTCCGAAAACATCGGCGTGACCCGCGTTTCGCAAGGTTCGGGCTCAATCGGCACACAAGCCACCAACAACCTGGGCGGCACGCTTGAGTTTTTCTCCGCAGATTCGAACGACGGCTTCGGCGTTGATGCAAACCTGACCTATGGTTCGTCAAACACGATGCGCGCATTTGGCCGCATTAACTTTGGCGAAGCTGGCGGCGTTCGCGGATTTCTCTCCGGCGTGTATCACAATGCCGACAAGTGGAAGGGCGGCGGCGAACAGCGCAGCATGCACGTCAACGCAAAGGCCATCATTCCAGTGGGTGATGCGGAATTCGACGCCTTTTTCTCCTATTCCGACCGTGCCGAGCAGGATTATCAGGATCTCTCGCTCGAGATGATCAATCGCCTTGGTTATGACCATGACAACTACTTCCCCGATTACGCAAAGGCGATTGCCGCTGCACGTGGTGTGTTCGTTGCGCCAATCAACAACCTCGACGACAGCTATTATGATGCATCAGGTCTGCGCAAAGATACGCTGGCCGCTTATGGCCTCACCACACCTTTGGGTGATGGCGTAACCTTCAAGATAAAGGCCTATTATCACGACAATACCGGCCAAGGCACATGGGGCACACCTTATGTTGCAAGCCCCAATGGCGTACCAATGTCAGCGCGTACAACAGAGTATGACATTCAGCGCGGCGGCATATTCAGCTCGCTGAACGCTGAGGTTGGCGACCATGAAGTCACCATTGGTGGCTGGTACGAGCATAACGACTTCACACAAGCGCGTCGTTTTTATGCGTATGAAAGCAACACAACGCCCGGCCTTGATCACACCAAATTCTTGCGCAACCCATTCTTCACGCAGTGGCTGTTCGATTTCAACACCGACACGCTGCAATATTATGTGCAGGACAAGATCAGCCTTGGCGATCTGACCATCAACCTTGGTTGGAAGGGTTTTCAGGTCAACAATGAATCCGATCCACGCATTCAGGGTTCGCTGGCTGCGGGCAAAATCAAGTCGCAAGACTGGTTCCAGCCGCATGCAGGCGTTGCTTACAAGCTGACGGACAAGGCCGAAATCTTTGGTGGCTTCACACAAGTTACCCGTGCCTTTGTATCATCGGCGACAAGCGGACCATTCTCCACGACGCAAGCTGGCTTCAACGCTTTGATCGCACGTGGCTTGAAACCCGAAAGCTCGGACACGTTCGAGCTCGGCGCACGGTACAATGACAATGTCTTCAACGGCGTCATCGGTGTATATTATGTCAACTTCCGCAACCGCCTGTTGGGTGTACAAACCGGCGCAGGTATCGTCGGAAACCCTGCCATTCTGCAAAACGTCGGCAGCGTCCGCTCGCTCGGCTTTGAAGCAGCCGGCGATGTACGCTTGGGCGGTGGTCTGACATTGTTCGCATCATACAGCTACACTGGTGCGACATATCGTGACAACGTGATCACCCCGACGGCTGTTATTGCCACGAAGGGCAAGGAAGTCGTCGACACACCAAAGCATCTGCTGCGCGGCGAAGTTGCTTATGACAGCGACGCATTCTTCGGACGCGTTGGTGCCAACTATATGAGCAAGCGTTACTTCAACTATTTGAACGATCGCTCCGTACCTGGCCGTGTCCTCGTTGATGCCACCGTCGGTTACCGCCTCGATGCGGGGCTTCGTGCACCGCTTGAACTGCAGTTGAATGCTACGAACCTGTTCGGCAAAGACTATGTCGCAACCATTGGTTCGAATGGCTTTGGCAACAGCGGCGACAATCAAACCTTGCTGGCCGGTTCACCGCGCCAGATATTCGTAACGTTGAAGGCTGGTTTCTAATGAAAACTGCTTTGCTGATTGGCAGCGCGCTCCTTGTGAGTGCGCTGCCGTCGGCGGCCTCGGCTGAGCCGGTGCTGCTGATCTCGATTGATGGTTTGCAGCCAGCAGATATTTTGAAGTCCGAAGAACGCGGAATTCAGGTTCCCAACCTGAAACAGTTTATCACCAACGGCACTTATGCCGACAAGGTGAAGGGCGTGCTTCCAACTGTCACATACCCTAGCCATGCGACTTTGCTGACGGGTGTTAATCCTGCAAAGCACGGCATTGTTGGTAACAACAGCTTTGACCCCATGCAGATCAACCAAGGCGGATGGTTTTGGTACGCCAGTGATTTCAAGGTCCCCACATTGTGGGATGCTGCGGCAAAGGCTGGACTAAGCACAGCAAACATTCACTGGCCCGTCAGCGTTCAGGCAAAGGCCGTGACATGGAACATCCCGCAAATTTGGCGCACTGCCCATAGCGATGACGCAAAGCTGTTGAAGGCACTTGCAACGCCGGGCCTTATCGAAGCGCTTGAAACAGACCTTGGCAGCTATGCGCCGGGCATTGACGAGAGCATAGAAGGTGACGAAACCCGTGGCCGTTTCGCGGCTGCCCTTATTACACGCGAAAAACCCTATTTCACCACAGTGTATCTGACTGCGCTTGATCATGAGCAGCATGAAAAAGGTCCAGACACATCCGCCGCCTACAATGTTCTGGCACGTATCGATAAGACCGTTGGGCAGATAATAGCCGCCCAGATGGCCGCGCATCCGGACAGCGTTATCGCGGTCGTATCGGACCATGGCTTTTCCAAGGTCGACACCGAAATCAACCTGTACCGCGCGTTCATCGACGCTGGCCTGATTGTGCTCGACAGCAACGGCAAAATCAAAAGTTGGGAAGCCAGCCCCTGGAATTCCGGTGGATCATCAGCCATTGTTTTGGCCCGCCCCACCGATGCTGCGTTGAAAGCCCGTGTCGCTCGCTTGCTGGACCAGCTTAAGGCAGACCCGAAAAACTGCATTGCTGAAATTGCCGAGCCCTCAGAAATAGCGCGCCTTGGCGGAAATCCGCAAGCAAGCTTCTATATCAGTTATGCCCCCAATGCCTATGCCGGTGGTTTCAAGGGGCCGTCTGCTCCATTGGTGAGCCCATCTGGCAGCAAGGGAATGCACGGATATTTTCCCCATAGCCCGTTGATGCGGTCAAGCTTCATGATGATGGGCAAAGGCGTTCCCAAGGGACGCAACCTGGGCGAAATCGACATGCGTGCCATCGCACCAACGCTTGCAAAAATCATGGGTGCCAAGCTGCCTGACGCTGAAATGAAAGCCGTTCAATAATGACATCTGACAAATCTTAACGGCAAGAAATCTGTCATGATGCTGCCATTCGCATGACTAACTCAAAGTTTATATCCCGCTCCAACAAAATGGGGAACGATAATATGAACGCCATGAAGTTGCGCGATAACCCACTCGCAAAAACGTTTGCAGCGGGCGGAAATCTTCCCACTTGGTTCGACAATCCGGAGCCGAAAAGTTACCAGCCAAAAATGCGCCTGCGCACGGTGTGGATATCTGACGTCCATCTCGGCACGGCTGGTTGCCAGGCAGGACTCTTGAGCGATTTTCTCCATTCGGTCGACTGCGAAACATTGTATCTGGTCGGCGACATTGTTGACGGCTGGCGATTACGCAAAGGATGGTATTGGCCCGATCAACATAATGAAGTCATTCGCCGCCTGCTTAAGATGGCGCATCGCGGCACACGCGTTATTTACATACCCGGTAACCATGACGAGATGTTTCGGGATTATGCAGGGCTAAGCTTTGGCGGCATCGAAGTGCAGTTGGAGGCCATCCATACAACAGCGGACGGGCGCGCCCTATTGGTAACGCATGGCGATGCGTTTGACGGCATCGTTCTTTATGCTCGCTGGCTCGCGTTCCTCGGGGATCAGGCATATACGCTATTGCTGAAGGCGAACGTCATTTTAAATGCGGTGCGGCGCCGCTTCAACCTTCCTTATTGGTCGCTATCATCATATCTGAAAAAGCGCGTCAAAAACGCGGTCCAATATATCGGACAGTATGAGGAAGTCGTCGCACGAGAGGCTTCGTTACGCGGAGTGCAGGGCGTCATTTGCGGCCACATCCATTGTGCCGAGATACGGCAGTTCGGCGACATCACATATTATAATGACGGTGATTGGGTCGAAAGCTGCACCGCACTTACCGAGGCGAAGGATGGTACAATGGCCATTGTCGACTGGGCCGCGCATGTACGGGCGAAATCCGCCAAGTCAGCAATGGCCGCCGCATGAGGCTTGCAATCGCGACGGACGCGTGGCTGCCGCAAGTCAATGGCGTCGTTCGCACCATGACCGAGACGGTCAGCCGTCTGAAGGGGCGCGGGTTCAACGTCGATGTTTTTGCGCCTGACCGGTTTATCACGATCCCCTGCCCTGGATATTCCGAAATAAGACTAGCGCTTGCGCCCCGTTTCGGTCTGAGAAAAGCCCTCAACAGCTATAAGCCCGACATCGTTCATATCGTGACCGAAGGCCCCATCGGCTGGGCCGCGCGTGGATGGTGTCTGAAACACAACATCCCCTTCACAACAGCATTTCACACACGATTCCCGGACTATGTGGCGGAACGAACGCCTTTGTCGCCCGACGCGATCTGGCCGATCATGCGGGCATTCCATAAGCGTTCACGTGCGGTTCTGACCGCTACGGAAAGCCTTCGGAACGAACTACATTCCCGTGGCATCGAAACGACGCGGTTGTGGTCACGTGGTATTGATCATGGTCTATTTCATAGCAAACACGCAGTTCACCCCCAATTGGCACATTTGCCGAAACCGCTTTTATTGTCCGTTGGGCGTGTGGCCATTGAAAAAAACCTGAAATCATTTTTGGATGCAGACGTCGCGGGTACCAAAGTTGTCGTCGGCGACGGCCCGGCCCGCGCAGCGCTCGAGACCCAATATCCGGAGGCAATATTCTTGGGCACCAAGCGTGGCGCTGAACTTGCCAGTATCTACGCCTCTGCTGATGTCTTTGTCTTTCCAAGCAAGACAGACACATTCGGGCTTGTGATCGTCGAAGCGCTGGCCTGCGGCGTGCCGGTGGCTGGCTATCCGGTTCACGGCCCCCTCGACATTGTAGGCATTACCGGGCGCGGTCCATACGGGGCGTTACCCGAGCCCATCGGCTGCCTTAATGACGATATTGTAACGGCAATCAACGAAGCACTCAAAATGGATAGGCAAAGCGCGGCACAATATGGCGCGCAATTCTGCTGGGATACATGCACCGACCAGTTCGTTGCCGGAGTCGAGGACGCGCTGAACAACACCTGCGGACGAGACAGGTCGGATTAGATTTCCCTAATCTGAAAATTAGCTCACGCGCGCCAAGGGCCAGTGATAGCTATGGTGCGGGTTGGGCTGTAAATATTGAGAAACAATGTCCGACCGTCCGGCGCATAGCACGCCCCTGCCAATTCGGTTTTCAATCGCAGCCGTCCCAGCGGATAGGCAGCGCCATCGGTATCAACCCCGCGCAGATAGTTGACGGCATCATCGGTATATTGGTCCTCGCACACAATCAGATGGCCATTTGGTGCAACGGTTAGGTTATCGCCATAATTAAACTGGTTCGGATCTGTGCTCTCGAAAAATAATTGCAGTTTATCCTGATCACGACCGGGCTTTAGCCTGAAAATCTGCCCCAATTTAGCAGCGCCGCCATTTGTGCACGCAAAATACAATTCGCCGTTACCCATCCAAATGCCCTCACCGCGCGCGAACAGCGAGGCACCTGCCGCAGCTCCACGGATACGCAGATCATCATTCGGTGCTTCGACGTCATCGACATCAATCCACCGCACATTCCGCCACGAACCGCTCGTGACGCTGTTAGCAGACCAGTTGCGGGTATCAGAAGCACCCTCCACCACAAGGACTTGCAGGCGGCCGCCGTCTGCAAGTTTGCCCGGACGCGTCGGAATGAAGCGATAGAAAAGACTGTCGCCACGGTCTTCGGTCAAATAGACAATGCCAGTAGCAGGATCAACCGCCGCTGCCTCGTGATTGAACCGGCCCATGGCTTTCAACGGAACGGGATCAACCGGTCCGCGTGAATCGGCCGGAACTTCGAACACATAGCCATGGTCTTTGTTGATACGGCCATCTGCGCGACTGACATTTTCCTCGCACGACAGCCAGCTGCCCCATGGTGTAACGCCGCCTGCGCAATTTCGGATTGTGCCGGATAGCGAACGATACTGTCTTTCGACCGCCAGCGTATTGGCGTCCAAGATGATCGTCGTCGTACCACCAGGAAGCGGAACCATCGACCGCGCCACGGTGTCATAGGACAGCCCTGTAGCACCGCCGCTATCGTTCCCGGGGCTGAGTTCGTGGTTGCGGACAAGCGCCCATTTGCCATTGCCCAAATCAAAACATCCCATGCCATCGGCCTTGTCAGGCACGAATCCGCCGTCCGTCATGGCATCGCCGAGGCTGGATATTACGCGGTATGAAAATCCGGCTGGTAAGTCGAGCATGCCGGCGGGGTCAGATATCAGTTCGCCATAACCGACCGCCTTACTGCTTGCTACACCGGACAGCGGAGCACGGACGCATCCGCTTGCCGCCAATGCAGCGAAGGCCGCGCCTGTGGCACGGAGAAAATGACGACGATCAGCGAACATGGCTTTTACTCCAACAGATTATAGACCCAAGGCGGATTTGATAGCAGCCCAGGACACAAGTTTGAAATTCTGCGCTTGCGGAGCATTTTTGCCGTCTTGGGCAATGAACAGCCCATCGGGAAAATTGGCTCCAAAGTCTCCGGACTTCAGCTCGATCCCGTCGGTTTCCTCAACACCCCCGTGCACGCCTGCGGCGATGCGAAATCTTCCTACCGGTGTCATTTCAGGCAACTGAAAAACCGCAAAAGCGTTATCGCCTTGGCTGGATGCCAGCAGGTATCCGCCCTTGTCACCTTCTGCGACCAACGCAAGGCCCTCAACATCGGCAACCAAGTAGCTATTGTCGATGGGCGACACCAACGTGCCCGTCGTTGCTCCGTCAGCAAACCGCCATATTCCCGCAATTTCCTCACCAACATATAGCATCCCGTTCCGGGGATCGACGACACAGCCTTCGGTCTGCGTTGGGATCTTCAACGTACGTAATGCCGTGGCAGTGGGTTTCCCCGACCCAAGGGTGAGACGGCTTTCCTGGACCGTCCCGTCTTTCAACACGGAATATGCAATGATGTCAGCATCCGACCGTCGCAAACAAAGGCCATAGGCTTCGCCCGACGCCACAGCTATTTTCCCTAACAAATCCAAAGCAGCGCTTTGCGTATTCAAACGAAATATCTGAAGCTGTGCGTTCGCGATATCGTTTCGGTCGCTCGCGACCACGATAACGCCCGCACCGCCCATATCCAATAAATCGACATTGTTGACCAAACCGGCATTATAAAAGCTTCGTACACGGCCATCGAGGCCGTAAACATAAAGCCCCGCCTTTTTATCTGTCGCCACAATCAGGCTGGCCGATGGATCAGCAGCATTGCGCCAAGCGGACGGATCGTCCGCCGCGTCGAGATTGCTTGTGCCCACCGGCACGGTTTCTGCGACTGCCGATACCGAAACAGGGGTTAGCCCCCTTGGCGTCGTCGTGCAGCCGCACAAAAGGGTTAGCCCAAGTGCGACTGCAACAAAGCGCATCAGAAGTTAACCCGGATTCCGGCGGCGTAACGACGGCCGAAGCTCTCCCATTCGATTGTCTGGGACGTACTGCTCGCGGTTGGAATGCCGGTGGCGGTCAACAGATTGCCGGGTTCCGAATAACGGCGGCCGGGATTGTCGAGCAAGTTGCTGGCGTCAAAATAGACTTCAAATGCATCGGAAAACGCATATCGCGCTGAAAAATCGAGCTCGTCATCCGCAGCCCAATAGGTGTCTCCTGCGTCCGCTAAATCGTCCGCAATGCCATCCAGCCAAGTGCTCCGCCGCTGATATTGTAACCGTATCGAGAGGTTATATTTCTCGTAATAGGCGCCGACGTTATAAACCATGTCCGACGTGCCCGGTAAGCGGACATCGCGTGCAGGTATGGTTCCGATGGCTGGTTTGGCCACCCGGCTATCATTCAAGGTCAGGTTTGCGGTGATCCCGAAACCGCCCATCCAGTCAGGCAATCCCAGGTCTTGAGTCCAAGGTTCCAATTGTAGCTGTGCAGCAACTTCGGCGCCGAACACGCGGCCAGACCCGCCATTGGTAATGCCGGAGAATGTGTAGCCTGACCGGTCAATCCCATTGCTGTCCAACGCGTTGGACCCAAAGGTACGGGTCTGGCGATAGAGCACGTCTTTGACTTCCTTGTAGAAGACACCCGCCATCAGATAACCCTGCGGCTCGACATACCATTCGACATAGGCGTCCACGCCATAGGCACGTTCGGGTTTAACGGCCGGGTTGCCGCCTGATACAGACTGGTTGCTGTCATTCACGGTCACGTTGGGCCGCAATTGATCATAATCGGCCCGCGCTGCGCCGCTATTGAAAGACACGCGCAGTTTCTTGCTGTCGTCGAGATTATAGTTGAGGTGAAGGCTGGGGAACGCGAGTGTCTGACTCTCTTCGGCCGTCACAAGACCGGAAACACCCGCAACAGTGGCTGTTGCAATGCCGCGGTTTTTGACATGCTCGACGCGGACGCCGCCAAGCAGTGACCCCCAGTCATATTTCACATTGGCCATCAGGAAGCCGGCATAAACCTGTTCGCGAACATCGTAGATGTTCCCAGTGTTCGGCGTAAACGTGAAATTCTCCTGCGCCAGCTTGGAAACGGCGCGCATTTTGTCCGTATCGAAATAGCGGAAGTCGTAGCCAAGCGGAATTGCTCCCTGGAACGGCGTCGCGATCGAAAACTGGTTATAATCCGTCGATATACCCACTGTGGCGAATTGTGCCGCCGTATTCAGCAATATCTGGCTTTCGTCGACAGTTTTCGTGCGCTGGTCAAACTGGAAGCCAACCTTGAAAGTAGCATCGCCACCCAAAAAAGCCGTTTCCCGAGCGAGCACCGCTTTTGCAGTATAGGCTTTTGTGGTGTCCACCGCGTCCAATACCGTCAATTGGCTGAGGGACTTGGCAAAAGTATCGATGTCCGTGACACGTGCACCCGCTTGATATCGCGTCGGTGCGCTCAACTGAATTGTCTGGAAAAGCTGCAAGTCGCCGCGATTTGGGTTTGTGAAGTCATACGCTACTGTAGGACGCAGGCTGCGTGTGCTTGGGCTGTCCCAGCTTGCCTCACCTACGACAGACCGGTCATCCTTGGACTCAGTGTAGTTACCGATCCATGAAAACTGCCAACCATCGGCAAAAGCGTGCTCGCCTGAAATGCTGTTCGTAAAGATCGACTGGCGAAACGCGCGCAAGGTCGATCGTTGACGAATGTCGATGCCATAGACGACGCCCATGGAAGGCGCGTTTCCGATACAAACGTCGGCATATCCTGTTGTTGTGGGCGTGTTGTTCAAGGTCCTCGGGCAATCCGCTGTGTTTGCTACCAAATCCGATTGACGGTCATCGAGGTCGAAACGAAAATTGTCGCGGGCTTCGTCATCCGTGAAAATGGTATAGATCGAGCGTAATGAAATACTGTTGTCGCTATCTGGCTTCCAATCAAGGCGACCGGACAGCGACCAGTTCTTGCGCGTCAATCGATAAAGCTTGTTCTCGGTCTCATGGGCCCAAAAACGCGTCAGATTGCCGGGACGCTGATCTTGCGTGACACGCTCGTAATCGGTTTCGAAATTGTCGGTGATCATGCCGCGCTGATAGAAGCTGCCAGAGACCAAGACGCCAATCTCGCCGTCGCCCGCATTAAAGCGATCGGAAAGAACCGCCGATGCTTCATACTGCTTGCGCTCTCCAAGTTCCGCCAAACCAAAGCCAACCTTACCGGCAAAGTGAAGGCCACTATAATCAAATGCCGAACGCGTGATGATGTTTACATTCCCGGACACTGTTTCACCCGGCATTTCAGGAGTCACTGCCTTCGACACGATGATTTGCGACGCAATTGCCGAGGGAATCGAGTCAAAGCGCGCGTCACGCCCTTCGGGGCTGACAATATTGATGCCGTCGAACGACAGCGTCGTCCAATAATTCGGCGCACCGCGCAAGCTGATATAGCGCGCCTGCCCTTGGTCGCGTTCCACCGCAACACCCGGCAAACGACCGGTGGCCTGCGCCACATTCTGGTCAGGCAAGCGACCCACCGAATCCGATGCAACGACGGTCACGATGGAATCCGAATTTCTCTGTACCTCTAACGCCGTCGCTTCGGATTCTGCAATCGGGCGGGAACCCGTCACCACGATTGCACCTTGATCGTCTGCGTCGTCAACCGGCGCGGACTGCGCAAAAGCCGCTGAAGGAATGAATGCAAGGCCTGCTACACCCGCCAGCATTGCTGCCTTGAAAACCGCATGCGACAATTTCGACCGTAATATCATGTAACTTAGCCCCCTGAAGTATCTGAAACTCAGGGGCGCGTTAGCGGTCGATTGTGATGGTGCGGCGAAGCAACCGTTACAAAACGGGGACTCATTTATGACGATTTCTGACGAAGTACTGGCGATGGGCCCCCGATGGAGCTGCCGAGTAATATGCTGCCCACAATTACAGGCATGAAGTCAAGAGGGAGGGAAGAACGGTCTGCCGGCAGTTGGAATGCCGTACGTTATCGAAGCGAGCCTATTCCCGCCTCCGCTCATAGCTTTACGTCGAAAGCCACGGTGAGACGATCGCCCGATTCGATTGCGTGGGTGCCGTGCCACATCGTCGAGGGGAACAGGACGAGTTGGCCAGCCTTTGGCATGACCGTCGCATATGCAGGCAGTGTGAGTCCGAGGTCCGGTGGCGGTTGGCCGAGGGATAGCCCGCCTGCGGGGGCAGCGCCCATTTCCGTTTGCTGCGGCACCGCGACGTAAAAGGCGGAGCTTATCCAGCCATGCACATGCGTGTGCGGGACATGGTGCCCTCCACCGCGCAAACGGACCGACCAGCTGCCTTCGAACGAGATATTTTGGCCGAGTTGCTTCGCCAACGGATGGTTTTTCTCAAGCACAGGTAGCTGCGCATGATAGGCACGCACGGCGGCTTGGACCTTTATCCGTAAATCCTGAATGGCGGGGTCAGGATGGAAGAACAATTGCCGGTCGGTTTGCGTCCCCCCGCGCACCGATTGTTCTGCATAGGGTGCTTTCAGCCGGTGCAACTCATGCAAGATCGTCGCCAAAGCGGACAATGCGCTGGTGCTGATATCTAGCGTGGTGACGGCATGATAGGTTGGACTGCCATCCAGCCATTCTGCGCGTTCATCACCGGTCAAGCGCCAGCATAAGGACAGATAGGGCCAGAACATTCGTGCGGCTGGCGTCCCGATATGGCGGCTGGCTAAGCCCTCAGCAGCGCCGTAGTCACCCGTTCGCAGCAGAAAGCGGACATGGCAAAGGTCCATGCCGGGGTCCCGCATCGCGTCGAACGCAGCAAAGCGTGGCGCGAGATTTGAGGCTGTTGTGCCTTCGCTTTCGAGGAACAGCGCAGCCATCTCCAGTTGCCGGTTACCGGGCAGCGCGCGGGTCATCGCTTTAATCACATTGCGCGCCGCAACCCATTGCTTAAGCGTTGCGTGATGCTGGAACCACGCCATCGCTAGCGCAGTGCTTGGCCCCGCAGACGCATGTGCAAGCGCATAGCTTTCATCAGCATGCGCCACATCATCATGCGTCACGCGCAGGCTCGCAAGCGTCCGGTGACCTTCCATCCAGAGCGGCTGGTGTCGCAGCACCTCTATCAGCAACTGCTCGGCAGCCGTCCTGTCACCCTCAGCCGCAAGCGCGAGCGCGTGATTGCGGATAAGATCGGGATTATCGGGATATAGCTTGCGTGCGGCGGCGAACAGGTTCGCTGCTGGCCGCCAACACTCAAAAGAAATCTGCGCGAGGCCGAACAGCGCCCGGGCATCTTGCGGGTTTTGCGTCGCCGCCTGTTGTATGGTCTCAAGCGCCTCTTCCATCCGCTGCTCTGCGCGGAGGGCAGCGGCACGCGCAACCAAGTCCGTCAAACGCCGTTCGCCTTGCAATGCTGATCGATAAATTGCTGGTGAGTTGGTTGACGCAAGGCCTCCGCTGTCATTGCTGCCCGCAATTTTCCTAGCCATTCACGGCCATCGATGCCGCGATAGTCAAACAACGGATCCACGCCTTTGGGTATATTACCCTGCCCGATATGCACAGCGAGCCAGCTTGGTTGCCCGAATAGATCCATATCGCGCGCAATGTGTCGGCCATATTCGCGGAAATGGTCGATCTTAAACTGCAGCGTGTCAGGGATTTCCATGTCGGCGCAGTAGCGCCACAGCGCGCTGTCGGTCCGCGTCGTCAGCTTGTAATGGAGGATCAGGAAATCGCGGATGCGTTCGAATTCTGTGACAGCGATGTGATTATATTCGTCGGCCAGCAACGGATTGAAACTGCGGTCGGGGAACAGAGCGAGCAATTTGGAAATGCCGGCCTGAATGAGGTGCAGGCTCGTCGATTCCAGCGGCTCCATAAATCCGCTCGAAAGGCCAATGGCGATGACGTTCTTGTCCCAAAATTTCTTGCGTCGCCCAGTGACAAACCGCAATTTATTCGGTTCGGCCAAGGGCGCGCCATCCAGCGTTTCGCGCAACGTTGCTTCGGCGTCGTCATCGGAAATAAACTTGCTGCAATAGACATAGCCATTGCCCGTGCGATGCTGCAGCGGGATGCGCCATTGCCAGCCGGCAGCGCGAGCCGTTGATCGCGTGTACGGCTCTGGATCGCGGACTTTGGCGCACGGCATGGCGACGGCGCGGTCGCAGGGCAGCCAATGTGACCAATCCTCGTAACCCGCGGACAACGCGCCTTCGATGAGCAATCCCCGAAAGCCCGAGCAATCGATGAACAGTTCCCCGTCGATAACACTGCCATCTTGCAGCGTAACGCTCTCGACAAAGCCGCTTTCGCTATTTTGAGCAACTGAGGCTATTTGGCCCTCGACGCGGGTAACGCTGCGTTTCTCCGAATAATTGCGCAAATAACCGGCGTAGAGCCCGGCATCGAAATGATAGGCATAATCAAATGTCGAGAGTACGTTGCGCGGGTCCTGCCCCGGCCGCGAAAACCGCCCTGCCTTGGCCATGGCCCATGCCATGCTGTGGTCATCAAAGTATGAAGTGTCGCCCGCGTCGCGCGCTTTCAACCAATAATGGTGCAGACCGACAATATCGAACGGGCGGCCATGTGGGCCGAAGGGATGGAAATAGCTGTTGCCGAGTGCACCCCAGTCAACAAACTCGATTCCCAGTTTGAAAGAACCCATGGTTTCCTTCACAAATTCCCGCTCATCAATGCCGAGCATTTCGTTGAACGTGCGAATGGGCGGAATGGTCGCCTCCCCAACGCCGACGGTGCCAATGGCATCGGATTCAATCAACGTTATGCGGCAATTCTGTCGCAAGGTGTTGGACAGCGCAGCCGCGGTCATCCAGCCAGCGGAACCGCCGCCGACAATCACAATCGATTTTATTTGCCTGTCGTCCATCATCATTCCCTAACGTGCGTCACGCGCCGTTCCAACATAGAAAAGGGCCGAAGGATTATCCCCCGGCCCCTGCCTTCATTCACGTTCCAGTCGGGACAAAATATCCCGGACAAATTAGGTTCAGAAGCTGAACCGGACGGAACCTGTCAGCGTGCGGCCGATAACTGGCGTGCCCGTGATACCGCCGCCAAAGGTGCCGTTCCCATTGCCTCTGGTGTCATAAGTATTGAACAGGTTGTAGACGTTCAAACCAAGCTCGATGTTATCCAGTGGCATGACTTTCAGGTTCGAATTGAAAATCGTCTTGCCAGGATATTCCAGCGCGCCATCGAACGTGCCAGATTGGCCCACTGCGGTCACGCCCACCGACGCCATAGTCGACACGTCGTAATTTGCCGACAACGAGTAGCTGAGATCAGGGATGTTAAGCGCACGACCGAAGTCAGCTGAACCAGCCACTTGCGTGCCGTTACGCGTCGACGTGAACTTCTGCTTTGCCTTTGTGTACGTGGCGTTCGCGATGAAGTTCAATCCGCCCATACGCAGCGTAGCGAAGAATTCAGCGCCCTGCGTCTTGAAGCTATTGTCGATGATGCAGCCGCCGCCTGCACAGATGCCGGTGGTGGTCGGTTCAAAATCGCTGCGGACAAAATCGCCCTTCAGCAAAGTCAGTTCAACAGTATAACGGGCATCGCCGAAATTGCCGCGGTTCTTGACGCCGATTTCATACTGGTTAACGAAATCGACTGATGGCGTGACGCCATCGGTGCAGGCAAGCGCAGTTGCCTGCGCACGCGTGCAGAGGCTGCCGTCCGGATTAAACTTGCCGCTAACCGTTTGACGATCGCTGTTGAAACGTCCGCCCTTGGACGCACGACCAAAGAGCGAAAGATCCGGCGATGCCTTCCACAACGCACCCGCTGTCCAGCTGGTGTAGCTGCGGCTGTAATCCAGCACTTCGCGTGGGCCATTGGCGGCCATCGTTGGAATCTGCACACCGCCCGAATTGACGTTGAACTCAGCACCACCGCGAATGACCGTGCCCGCCGCCTTTACAGTTTCAAAGCGAACGCTGCCGTCGAGGTTGAACGTATCATTATCCAAGACCAATTGGGCATAAGGCGCGGTGTTGGTATAGGACAGATCATAGTCGCGTGCGCAGCAATCACCCCAGTTATTGTTATAACCGGAAATACCTTCTTGCGTGATCTTGTTCGCTGCTGCCGTCGATATGGCACTGTCATACAGGTCCAACTGCGACGGGCTATTTCCGCTCAATTCACGCAACGATTTGTTCACATGCCAGTCCATCGCAATGGTCTGGTCCATGTAGAAATAGCCCGCGCGCAGTGTCAGGTCAGCAAAGCCTGTGTCGAACTTGCCAGCAAGCGTCAGGTCGTTGACGAAGCTGCCCAGGTCACGAATGTTGGTTTTCACGTTCACATTGTTGTCGACATAGGTGCCGGTGTACAACTGACCTGCGCGTGGTCCGCTGGCGTAACGAATGGCTTGTACAACGCGGCCATTGACGGTTGATCCGACAATGCCGGCGCGCGGCGCGATGCCAAGGAATGGCGAGGCGAAACCACCGCTAATGTCGGAATAACGGGCGTTGTTGTCGACTGTGAAATTATCGCTCAGTTCATAATGGAACTGCGCACCAATCGACTTTTGCTGCGTGGTGATGCCATCCATCTTCACGCGCTCAAGCGCACCTTCACGATTATAAATCAAGAAGGTCTGGTTATATTTGGAATAATTGGTGTCCGTACGACCATCAAAGCCCGGAAACGGCTTGATGCCGGAAACTTTGCCACCACTGATGGTCGCCAGCGCTGGTGCACCTGTGTAGTTGGGTTCAGCGGTGTCGGCATATTTGAACAGCAAACGCAGATAGCCTTTGCCGCTGTCAAATTCCTTGGTGACATTGGCCTTGACCTGAATGCTGTCGCTCAGATTATAACCAGCGTCCAATGGGCCACGGCCGCGTTTGAAAAATCCACCCACGTGGAAGTTCATGCTGTCGGTCAACGCGCCGCCGTATCGGAAATCAAGCTGGGTCTGGCTGTAATCGATGCCCTTTTTCAGCTCGATATGGCCGCCCTCTTTGCTGCCATAATTGCTGATATAGTTGATGACAGCGCCAGGTGCTTGTGAAGCAAAGGTCGTTGCAGAACCGCCACGCACAGCCTCGATGCTTGCGACCGAGGGATCGAAGCGTGTGAAATAATCATTATTGCCGAATTGCATGTCACCAAACAACACGACGGGCAGACCATCTTCCTGAAGCTGGACGAACGGCGCGCCGCCGGTTGCGACCGGTAGGCCGCGCACGGCGATGTTGGAGTTACCGCCGGGGCCCGAGGTGCCGGGGACCTGAATACCGGGAAGCAATTTGAAAACTTCGGCTTCCGAGCTTGGCTGGAAATCCTGGATCATTTGTGCGTCGATGCTGGTCACCGAAACCGACGTTTCTATCTTCGTCTGGTCCCGGCCAGATGCGGTCACCACGATTTCGTCGAGGCTCGAATAATCTTCAGGCTCGGCAGCAGCCTGGTCTTGCGCCCATACTGGCGCGGACACAGCAAATGCCGCGCAGATGGCGACGGCGGAAACGCAATTGTTAAAACGGGATATTCTCATATCATCCTCCCTCGAAATTTTGTGAGCACCCTTGGCAGATGCTTCGACACGGTGTTCTATCGCGTCGGAAATCGTTTGCAAGAATATTTATGCAAAGGTTTGCATAAATCCTGCTTTCGTCATTTCTGTGGTATTTATCCAACACCCAGAATAAATGAAACGATGATTAGCGCGCAATCGGTTCGTCGCGCACGCGCCAAACAGCGACGGCTGCGCACATCAATAAAACCCCCGCTAGCATCAACGCATTGCGCGCATCACCGCCAAGCCATGGCTCGTAGTAAAACGGGAACGTCGCGGCGTTGAGCAGCATCGGTATGACGATCATCATGTTAAATATGCCCATATAAACCCCGGTGCGTTGGGCCGGTATGCATTTGGCGAGCATCACATAGGGCGTACCCATGATGCTACCCCAGCAGATGCCAACCCCGATGGCGGCGGGGAACAGCATCGACACATCTGTCATTTGCGGGATCGCGAGCATCCCTACACCGCCGGCGACGAGAGCCACCGCGTGCACTTTGCGCGCCCCCATTGAACGGATTAACGGCATCATCGCAAGTGCCGCAACAAATGCGACCGCGTTATAGAACGCGCCCATCGTGCCGTTGGTCAAAACAGCGCTGCGGAATCCGTCACTGACGGGTACATTTGTGTTATAGACCGATAAAGCGATGGAATAGGTCACATATGTCCAGTAAATGCCCATAGCATACCATTGGAACAACATCATAACGCCCAGCTTGCGCATCGGCGCAGGCATTTCGCGGATGGCGTCCCATATTTCGGTCAATGTTGCGCGGATAGTCTTCGGCTGCGCAGCGATTTCAGCGGCTTGCTGTTCAGTCAGCGGAAGCTCCGGCACGCGGATGATCGACCACAATATGGTGGACAGCGACAGCACCGCACCAATCGCAAAGACAATATAGACCGTGTCCGGGATGTTGTTTGCGCCAATGGCATCCTTATTCACCCCGAACAGCCCCACGAGCAACGCGGGCGTCCCCAAGGCAAGGCATTGCGCCAAACCAGTAAAGGCGCTTTGCGTTAAAAAACCGACATTGTGCTGGTCTTCATTCAACCGGTCGCTGACATAAGCGCGATAAGGCTCCATTGTGGTATTGTTGCCCGCATCCAATATCCATAGCAGGCTGGCTGCCATCAATATGCTCTGCGAGAATGGCATGAACAGCAGCCCCAGCGAGCACAGGATCGCGCCGATAATGAAATAGGGCGTGCGGCGTCCCCATCGCGAATTCGTCCGGTCGCTCATGGCGCCGATGATCGGTTGTACAATCAGTCCGGTGATAGGTCCGGCGAGTTGTAGTATCGGCAATGTCGCTTCTTCTGCGCCGAGATACGAATAAATCGGGGCCATATTGCCCTGTTGCAGGCCAAAGCTGAATTGCAGGCCCAAAAAGCCGAGGTTCATCTGCAATATCTTGGATAAAGACAGATGCGGTTTCTTGATAGCTTCCGACATAGGCACCTCCCATTGGCGACCTTTTAGGCCGTTCTAATGCATCCAACGCTAGCGGGTAGTTTCGATATTGCAACAATCGATTGCATAGATGTTGTGTTGAACCCTTTCTCTCTTGCCTTGTTAGCCATTCCCTCGCACAACAAAATAACAGGGATAAGAAATGTCAGAACAACAGCGGGTAAAAAATATCACCGATCTCGCGCGACTTGCCGGCGTATCACCCGGCACGGTCTCGCGCGCGCTGGCGGACTCGCAGCTGATCGCGGAGAAAACGCGCAAGCGTATTCAGGCGCTGGCACGGGAACATGATTTCCGGCCAAACGTGATGGCGCGCAATTTACGCATTAAGCGCGCTGGCGCGATTGGCGTCCTCATCCCGCTAGGGCATGAGACGGGTCAACATATTTCCGACCCATTTTTCATGACGATGTTAGGGCATCTAGCCGATGCACTGACCGAACGGGGCTATGACCTTTTGCTCTCCCGCGTAATTCCGACCGATCCCGACTGGCTTAACCGCGTCGTGGACTCGGGCCGTGTAGATGGTGTCATCCTGATCGGTCAGTCGGACCAGTTACAAATCATCGATCAAGTGGCGCAGCGTTACACCCCGCTTGTTGCGTGGGGTGCAAACCTTCCGGGGCAGGTGCACTGTTCGGTCGGTTCCGATAACCGCAAAGGCGGGATATTGGCCACGCGTCATCTGATTGAACGTGGTTGCACCAACTTCGCATTTCTTGGTGACCCCGTTGCGCCCGAAATCGCGGAGCGCCTCGAAGGATGCCGCGCCGCCCTTATGGATGCTGGCATGGCGGATCGTTTGTCTATATTGCAAGCGCACCTCACTGCGGAAACCGCGCACAGCGCCATCAGTAGTTGGCTCGATGAAACAAAGTCAGTCCCCAACGGCATAGTCGCTGCATCGGATGTCATCGCCATGAGCGCTCTGCGGGCTCTGGCAGAACATAATGTTGCGGTGCCCGGGACTGTCCATGTCGTTGGCTATGACGACTTGCCCTTTGCAAACCAAACCGTTCCAACGCTGACCACCATTCGTCAGGACCTTGCGGCGGGCGCATCTTATTTGGTCGATTTGTTGTTCCGCCGAATCGCAGGGGAACGGACCAGCTCAGTGGTCATGTCACCTGAACTGGTCGTCAGGATGTCGAGTTAATAATAAGGGATAGCGCCCCCAAAAGTCCGGCGTTCGGTCCCAAAGACGCGCCGCAGATCACCTCTTCGGATTTGCTGCGGAAATAACCGGCCGCCAGTTGTGATGCCTGACCCCGCACGCGCTCGATAAGGCCGCGAGTGTGCATGACGCCACCGCCGAAAATGATGCGCGCGGGTTCGAAAATGGCCTGTATGTTAACGCTCGCCTGTGCGAGATAGAAGGCGATAACGTCATGAGCGGGATGCGTGTCGGGCAAATCCGACAGCGAATGACCCCAGCGCGCGATGATAGCAGGGCCACTCGCTAATCCTTCAAGGCAATCGCCGTGAAACGGGCAAACACCCGGAAAGTCCGTATCATCGCGGTGCCTTGGCACGCGCATGTGACCCATCTCGGGATGGCCTTGCCCCTGTAATATCCGGTCACCAATGACTGCACCGCCGCCAATGCCAGTGCCGACAGTAAAATACAGGATCGATTTTTGTCCCTGCCCTGCACCCCAGATAGCTTCCGCCAACGCAACGGCGTTCACATCCGTATCGATGGCCACTGGACAACCGAAGCGTTTCTGCATGGGACCAACAAGGTCGGCTCCCGACCAACCGGGCTTGGGCGTATCAAGAATGTGGCCCCAATCTGGCGATGACCGGTCCAAGCCAACGGGTCCAAACGTCGCGATGCCAATATGCGTGAGCGGTCCTTGCGCTGCAAACCAGTCCATGGTCGCCCCAATGGTTTCGGCGGGACTTGTGGTCGGAATGCGGGTGGTGGCACGGATATCATCCTTGCCGGTTGCGACCCCGAGCACGAACTTGGTGCCGCCAGCTTCGAGTAATCCGTATACAGGTCCGCTCATAATGTTTTGATATATGCGCGGTCGCCTTCCAGCGCGAGTTGAAACACGGGCGAAGGAACACCGCCAAAATGGATTGGCGCCAAATCCTGACCACTGAATGGATCACGACCGTTGAGGTTCCACAGATCGACAAAACCTGTCACTTCAAGGCGATGATCGATCCACCAGCTGTACGTTTGATAGGGTTCGGCGGGCGGGTTGGGAGCCACCAAGCCAGTGCCGTTTATCGGTCGATATGGCCCAAGCACACAATCCGCGACCATACCATAAAGGCCATTCGGACCGGATGGGCCATCCGGCGCAAAGGTCTTACGCTGCGTCGACCAAAATAGATAATATAGCCCGCCGACATGTCGCAATACCGGACGCTCAAGCTCATTGTTTACGCCATCTGCCGAGATGACGGGCGGGAGCAATTCCCAGTTTGAAAAATTATCGTCGCGGCAACGCGCAACGCCGATAACGCCGTTATGCTCATGCTGCGACGGCTGCCACGATGCTGTGAAGAAGATATAGCTGGTACCATCGGCGGGATCGCGAAAATGAAACGGATCACGAAACCCTTTGATAAACCCTGGCCGCCCCTGCTTTTGATCAACGACGATATAATGGACGCCGTCACTCACGATGTTTTCAATAGGTGCGCCCCAGTCCGATACCGTCACACCTTCGTCGGTGACGTGCAATGTTCCGCTAACTTGAAACAGGCGCTGCTCGAAGCTCTTACCGCCATCGCCCCGCCGACCCGTAACGGTATAGAATAATGTGATGCGTCCAGTTTCCGGCTCGAAAACTGTGGAGCCAGCCCATTCGCGTGATCCCGGATTGACATCGTCGGGGAGCAGATAGCCGCAGTCCCGCCATTCTTGCCCCCGTCGCAGCATAAGCCGTAAACGCGCAATGTCATGCCGCAGGTCTGGATGGACATCGCGCGGTGCGCACATGATGACCCAAGGAGTCCATCCGTCAACATCAATGGCCGTGCCGTTAACATCGTCAACCGACCAACAATCCCACAACTGAAAGCCGGGAAGAACATCCAAGATGTCAGCAGCGGTAACGACGGGAATCGATGGCAAATCAATCTGCCCAATCCGCGCGACCTGATCTGCGGTCCAAGCGGATGTCGTCTGCGAGCGATCAAGCATGTTCAGCACAAATAGCGGTCCCGGATAAAAGTAACCCGCATGCCGTAAATAGAATTACAATCGATTGCAAAGCCTTTTCGCCCAGACGGATTTTACTGTGCAAGGCGACGGGCGTTACCGATTGGCCTGCCGCTAAATCTTGGTCAGTCGTATGATCTGAACACTCTCGGCCTTCATCGGGGGCAATGCCAGCCCATATTGTATCAACCAGGCACCATCCGCTTGATCGTTGCCGAACGGCCCGTCCGTGAGCCGGTAACAAGCACTAGCATCCAGCATCGGCAGCTTTAACGACGGCGCGTGGCGCTGGGTTTGGGGATCGACGCGGTATATCAACAACAGGACATCGTGCGGCGTCCCATGCGCTTGCCACAGAAGCCCGTCGCTCCCCTCACCCGTCCAAACTTGCCCATGGTGCAGCCGATCGCGATGTCGCTTATATGTAGATATCCAGCCCGCTAATTCAGCGCGGTCAGTATCGTTTAGTTTCCGGACGTCCAGTTCAACGCCGAAATGTCCCGGAAGGGCGACCCCGCCTCGAAATGCCATGGATTGGCTGCGCCCAGTGGCATGTGCAGGCGAAGCGCCAATGTGCGCGCCCATGATTTCCGGCGGCATGAATTGCAGAAACCCGCGCTGGATTGCCACGCGGCTTACTGCGTCAATGGTGTCGCTTGTCCAGAAACGATGGCTATGCTGAACGACGCCAGCGTCTATTCGCCCACCGCCGCCGGCGCAGGCTTCAATCTCGACATCGGGGAAAGCGGAGCGCAATCGCGCCATAAGCGCATATCCACCGTGCACCTGCGCGCGATATGTGGGCCGGTTGCCAGCGGCGATGATGTCCCGATTATGGTCCCATTTCAGATAGGAAATGGGCAGTTCCCGCAGCAGGGCCTCGATTTTTTCAAACAGATATTCCTGCACGTCGGCCCGCTGCATATCGAGCACAAGCTGGTTGCGCGACGCAAGCAATGGACGGCCATCCACCGAAAGGGCCCAATTGGGATGGCTGCGATATAATTCGCTATCCGGATTGACCATTTCGGGTTCGACCCAAAGCCCAAACTCCATGCCCAAGCCAACGACATGGCGTGCCAACGGTGCAAGTCCATTAGGATATTTCCGGCTATCAGCCCACCAGTCGCCCAAGGACGAGCGGTCATCGTCACGTCCAGCGAACCAACCATCATCGAGGACAAAGCGTTCGATGCCGACGGTGGCTGCGGCATCGGCCAAATTCATCAACGCCGCTTCGTCATGGTCGAAGTAAAAGCCCTCCCATGTATTCAAATGCACTGGCCGTGGTCGCATTGTGCCGCCCGGCCAATCGATCCGTGCGCGGACCGCCGCGTGAAAATTCTGCGCAACGTCATTGGCATCAACGCCGCAGGTCGCCAACATGTCGGCAGTGGTTATAGTCTCACCGGCCGCAAGCCTCACCTCGCCAGGTGCGAAAGCTTCGCCCATTTGCCACTGATAGCGGCCGTCATCGATCCATTCAATCTGCTGTGCGTGATTTCCGCTCCACGCCAGTTGCGTTCCATAGGTTGCGCCATCGGCTTCGACAATCGCGCCCGGAAAGCAATCATGCGACGTCAGCCCGCGCCGGTTCTCGCGCCGCCACATGCTGCGCGTTAAATTATCTGTTACCGCAACAAATTCGGTGTTGTGACGCCCGGAATAAGACCGCACCGTCCGCGCATCAGCTGGTAAAGGCACTACGCCTGACGCTAGCCACGCAACGTCAAGCAAACCATCGCCGCAATTCGTCAGCGCGGAAGAAAGCGTCAGTACATTGCCGTTGATGGAAAGCGACACCGCAACTGCAATCTTGGCGACATCGTCATGCAGGGTAATCAACGCGTGACGGGTGTTTTGTTCGACGTCGCAGCGCGTCGCCTGAAAACTCCAATCAGTACCGGCACGATGTGCCAGCACTGCAGGCGCGCCGAACCATCCGACCCCGCCGCCCGGGAACAGCGTCAAAGGCTGATCAAAATGCGGCGAAAAACTTGGCTCTGGCCGCGTATCGCGCAACGCCGAATCAGGCGTCACATTTCCGGGAAGCCGCAAACCCCAGTAGCGCCACAGCGGTGCTTCGCCGCAACATAGCTCCAGCACTGCGGTAACATTATCACCGTGCAGGACGATCCACTCTGGCTTCTTATCGGTCAACTGCCTCTGCTCCTCACATTAACGCAATCGTTTGCACAGTTTTGAGCACATAAACAAATCGCGGTTAGTGTCTAGCGTGCCTTGCGGCATCGGTCCGAGCAAAATCTGACATTATCCCAATCCTTCGCCCATTTTTTGCGCCACGCAAATGGTCGGTTGCAGGCTGCGCACATTTTGGAAGGCAAATCGGCTTTTCGGACCATTTTCGGCATTTTGCGCACACTATCATTTGAGGGGGTTTTCGGAGCCGTAACATTTTTATCGCATTGTTACCTATAATTTTGTGCATGAAACTAACTATTTGCTGCGCAGCATTTGTAAGGTTATTACCCCCTATGCCTTACGGCGGCTCAGAGGGGATGCTGGGGGCGGAAATAAGGTTTCATCCCCAGGAAAAACCCGGAAAACCGGGGGTCGAAGGTTAAACAGGAGAGTGAATATGAAATTGGGAAATCATCTGTTGCGCGCCGCAATGCTGTCAACAATCAGCATTGCCTCGCTTTGCGCCGGATCAGTCGCATACGCACAAGACACTGCCCCGCAGGCAGAAGACAGTGTCGACGAAGACGTCATCATTGTGACCGCCACAAAGCGCGAGCAGACTTTAGAAGAAGTGCCGGTCGCCGTTTCGGTGACCTCGGCAGCGGCCATTGAACGGGCACAGGTTCGCGACCTTAAGGATCTGCAGACACTCGTTCCTTCGCTTCGCGTCAGCCAGCTTCAAAGCTCGGCATCGACTGATTTCATTATCCGCGGCTTTGGTAATGGCTCGAACAACCCGGGCATTGAAGGTTCGGTCGGTGTGTTCATCGACGGCGTTTACCGTTCGCGTTCGGCTGCTGCCATTGGCGATCTTCCCAACCTGCAACGTGTCGAAGTATTGCGTGGACCGCAATCGACCCTGTTCGGCAAGAATGCGTCGGCTGGTGTTATCTCCATTGTTACCGCTGCACCAAGCTATGAATTCGGCGGCTCTGCCGAAATCAGCTACGGCAACTATAATGCAATCATTGCTAAGGCCGATGTCACTGGTCCAATCAGCGACAAAATCGCTTTCAGCCTTGCTGGCGGTATCAACAAGCGCGACGGTTACGGCACCAACCTGACCGATGGATCAAAAACAAGCGAGCGTAACCGCTGGTATGGCCGCGCGCAATTGTTGGTAGAACCCTCGGATAGCTTCAAGCTCCGTTTCATCGGCGATTACGACAAGATTGATGAAAACTGCTGCTTTGTCGGCAACATCCTCGACGGTCCTACCGGCAATGCCGTTCGCGCCGTCGGCGGGAAGGTCAATTCGGCTGGCATTTTCAGCTATGACGAATATCAGAATTTCGCATCCGAGAACGAAATCACCAACAGCGGCCTTTCGATGCAAGCCGACTATGAAATGGGTTCGTTGAGCCTGACCTCGATTACTGCATATCGTGAGTCACGCGCAAAAACGAACGCCGACAGCGATTTCACCAGCGCTGACCTAATCGGACAAAACCGCGGCGATGTAGATATCGCCACGAAAACGCAGGAACTGCGTCTGGCGTCCGATTTCGACGGTCCATTCAACTTCCTGCTTGGTGGCTATTACTTTGACGAAAGCATCAGCAACAAACAGGTGCTGACACTTGGCCGCGATTTCCGCAACTACGCCAATGCCTTAACCGGCGGCAACTATGTAGGGCTGGAACCAACAATCCGCGCGCTGGCCGGCGTTCCTGCATCCGCAGCCCCATTTGGCGGCCAAGGCCAGGGCCGCGACCAACAGTTCGATTACGAGAACAAGGCCTATTCCATCTTTGGTACCGCCGATCTTGAACTCGTTGAAGGTCTCGTTTTGACGGGTGGATTTAACTACACCAAGGACAAGAAGAAGCTTGCGAGCCAGTCGATCATCACTGACGTCTTCTCACGTATCGATCTTGTTCAGGTTGGTGCGAATGCGGGCGTTCCTGCTGTAATTCCATCGGGCGCTGCTGGAAACACCGGTACGCTGTATCCGCGGATCACTGCTTGCCCCAACACAAATGGCGCGCCGACGGCTTGTAACCCGTTCCTCGGTCTTCAGGCTCTGCAATTCTTGCCGCCATTCCTTGATCTCCCGAATGCGGTCGAAGATGGCCGGACAAGCGATGGCAAGCTGACCTACTCGGCACGTGTGGCTTGGGAAGCAACCGACAGCCTGAACGTGTACGCCAGCTATGGCACCGGATTTAAGGCAACGTCGTGGAACATGTCGATTGACTCGCGTCCATTCGCTGCGGACTTTATCCCGGGCTCGCCATTCCAGGGCGCACCACAGGCGCCATCGGCCATTCGTACAGCGGGCCTTGCCTTGGCTAACCTCACCAGCGGAACGCGTTATGCGCTTCCCGAAGAGGCGAAGGTTATAGAATTGGGCTTGAAAGCGAAGTGGGAACGCGTTGCATTCAACCTGACGTTCTTTGAACAGTCGATCAAGAATTTCCAAGGCAACAGCTTCATCGGCACCGGTTTTGTTCTGACCAACGCGGGTAAGCAGTCGACACGTGGTATCGAATTCGATGGCTCGGTCCGTCCAATCGATGCATTGCAATTGCGCGCTGCATTTACCTACCTCGCGCCGAAATATGATAGCTATGTGGCATCTGCATTCGGAAATATCAGCGGTCAAACGCCTGCAGGTATTCCTGAACTGTCGACAACCATTGGTGCGACTTACACGGCAGAACTCGGCAACGGTTCAGAACTCATTCTGAACGCCGATTATCACAATGAATCGAACACGACGATCAACGACAACCCAGCTTACCGCATGTACAAGCGTGAAGTGAACGACCTGAGCGCATCGACAACGCTGCGTTTGGACAATGGTCTGCAATTGTCGCTTTGGGGCCGTAACCTGACGAACGCGAAATATCTTGCGGTCATCTTCCCAAGTGTTGTGCAGTCCGGTTCGATTTCGGGCTATCCGAGTGCACCCCGTACGTTCGGTGTATCGGCGAAGTACAAGTTCTAATATCCTGAGATCCTCGGGGGAGGATGGGCCGGGGCAGCAATCGCTGCTCCGGCTTTTTCTTTACCTGTGGTATATGCGGCGCGCACAATAACCCACAGCCAACTGTAGCTAGCCGCGCAGTGGATATAATATGAAAGCACCTGAAAATGGTGCCCGAGGGCGGATTTGAACCACCGACACGCGGATTTTCAATCCGCTGCTCTACCCCTGAGCTACTCGGGCTACACGGTAAAAACCGCGTGGGAGCGCAGCCTATAGAGAGGCGATATGCCCCTTGGCAAGCGCAAAATCAGTCTCCGTCGCCATGGCCAATACTATCTTCATAATCAGCGGGCGGGCCGGGCACTTTGTATCCCTCGTCCAGCCACTTCAGCAGATCGCGGTCTTTGCAGCCCTGACTGCAAAAAGGTTTGGTTTCAGACTGTTGAGGCTTGCCACATAATGGGCATTGGTTAGCTTTGCGCGACATGCACATGCCCATAGCCGGTCAGTTTTTCATCTGCAACAATGACCATCGGCGCACCTGCGAGCCGCTCCGCCCGCGCACGCGCGCCTTGCATGCCAGATGAATCCAACAGCGTTGCAACAGGTGACGCCGCTGTTACCCTACGTGGACCAAAGCCAGTGGATTGGGAAACCTCGCGCAACAACCACAGGGCCTGCGTTTCGTCGGCGAGCGAAGCGATGCGGGTACCAAACAATTGATCCAGCACCGACGGTCGCGGACGCGCACGAACGATTTGCATGAGACCATAGCCATTGATCGCTGTGCGTTCGAACGGACGGCTGTCCGCGGCGGCGGCAGCGTCGAATAGGGCAGCGATATCAGCGCGCTGTCTCTTGGACTCCATCGATACGAAATCCACCATCACCATGGCGCCCACCTGATACAACCGCAGCAAGCGCGCAATCTCGGTCGCAGCAACGCTGTTGATGGCAAACGGGTCGCCGGTGCCATCCACGTCGAACACCAGTCCGGCCTTCGTCCGCTGAAAGCTGACGAGGACATCGCCCACTGCCGATGCACCGGCGAGGGCCTCGTCTAAACCGTCACCCAACGGCCTTGTTGATGTCGGGAGGGCCATCGTGGCTATACGCCGCTCCCACAGGGCAGTTTTATCGAGGCGTTGGGCGTCCAACACATCGGTCAACACCGCTTCGGCAGGTTTGAGTCGGCCGGGTTCGGCTATCGCCTCACGCACTATCTCGAAAGTTACAGCTGAACCTTCGGGCTGGTTGGTCTTGCCGCGCACCAGCAATTCCGTCCCCGAAGTAGGAGCGATATAGGCGCCCGACGGGGTCTTACGCTCAATGCGTCCCTCGCCATGTTCGCCAAGAACCCACTGCGTATCGCGTTGAATATATATTTCGACAGGTAGGCCATCTTCCACAAGCGCCGCGCGGCGTTCGCCCGGCGCATCGTCATGCCAGATTTCAATCAACGACATATCCCGAAGCACCCAGCAAAAGGCGTGTTTCGTATAATGGCAAGCCAATCACGCCCGAATGGCTACCCGCCATCCAGTCAATCAGCGCCTCTGCCCTGCCCTGAATGGCATAGCCGCCCGCTTTGCCAAGGCCTTCGCCGCTGTCGATATAGGCTGTAATTTCGTCATCACCCAATCGTTTGAAGCGCACGATGCTGTCGCACATGCGGCTGCGCAAGCGGCCTTCGCCGTCGATGACCGCAACCGCGCTCAGCACATGGTGCCGCCGACCGCTCAATAGGTTCAGGAAACTGCGCTGCATGTCCGCATTGGCGGCTTGCTGCAATATCCGCCTGCCGACGGCCACGGTGGTGTCGCCGGCAATGATGATCTCTCCCGCAGCATGCGGCAGCGCGCGGGCCTTTTCTTCGGCCATACGCAGCGCATAAACACGCGGCACTTCGCCCTTGCGCGGGGTTTCGTCAATGTCGGGCGAGGCAATATGATCCGGCGTGACGCCAAGACGCGCCAAAAGGTCCCGTCGCCGCGGACTAGACGAAGCCAATGTAAGCGTTGGATTCAGACCCAAGGTCTGTCCGCCCTTATTTGAAACGATAAGTGATCCGGCCCTTGGTCAGATCATAAGGCGTGAGTTCGCACAATACCTCGTCACCCACGAGCACGCGGATACGGTTTTTGCGCATTTTTCCGGCGGTATGGCCCAATACTTCATGGCCATTTTCCAGTTCGACACGGAACATAGCGTTAGGCAGCAGCTCGCGCACTGTCCCACGCATTTCGAGTAATTCTTCTTTTGCCATTCGGCCCCTTAAATCTTCTAAAATGCTAAGTTGCTGCGCCCTTAAACCGAATGCAGGCAAAAGGAAAGCCTACAGTAGATTCACGCTATTGCGACAATATGCTACAAAGTTCATCTTTCGCACGCAGCGTAATCCGCTATGAAACGGCCAAGATAACAACATAATCGAGCCCCTCCCCCATGAGAATTCCCGCTTTAACTGCACTATTGCTCGCCTCTACGGCGATCCCTACTTTTGCCGCAGATGAACCCCAAGCAACCGGCAACAGCATTGCCCTTGCCGCCGAAGATGAAGAAGCACCGGTCGACGAAGACTCCTCGACCGAAATCGTTGTGACGGCGGAACGGATTCGCGGCTCGGTGGACACAGATGTGCCACCTGTCGAGCAGTTGAACGAAGCGGATATCGCTGCTGTGGGCGCGTCATCGATTACCGATTTGGTGGCTGCGGTCGCTCCGCAGGTTAATTCCGGCCGAGGACGCGGCGGCGGGCAACCGATCATATTACTGAACGGCCAACGGATATCGGGCTTTCGCGAGCTGCGTGACTTGCCGCCCGAGGCCATCCGACAGGTGCAAATTTTCCCCGAGGAAGTGGCACTTAAATACGGATTTCGTCCTGACCAGCGAGTCATCAACTTTATTCTGAAAGACAATTTCGCGTCATTCGCAACCGAGTTTGAGCAGGCGCAGCCGCAGGAAGGCGGCTTTGGCACCAACGAGTTTGAAGCAACGCTAACACGTATCGGCGCGACCACGCGTTTCAACCTTGATGTCGAACTGGAGCGCGCGACTGGCTTAACCGAAAGCGAACGCGACCTCATTTCTTCGGGCGGAGCATTGCTCGCCCGTGGCGGCAATATCAGCGGCCTCGGTGCAAACGGTGAAATCTCGCCGGCTCTCAGCACGCTTGCAGGTAATACCGTCGCTGTTGCCGGCGTGCCGTCGGGCATCACGAACCCGACGCTGGCGCAGTTTGCGACAACCGCCGGACGTCCGAACAACGCGGATATTGGCGATGTACGTAGCCTGCTGCCCAAAACCGAACGTTTGGAAGTCAACGGAACATGGAGCCGGTCGCTTGGCCCGCAAACAGTGCTCTCGCTGAACGCCAATTACGCTCTGAACAGCAGTTCCTCATTGCTTGGATTGCCGGGCGCAAGCTTCGTGCTGCCGGGCAGCAGTCCCTTTTCTCCATTTGGTCGGGACGTAACGGTAAACCGCTATTTCGACACCCCGCGACCACTGGAACGCGAGAGCGAAACCCATTTGTTTCAAACAGGTGGCACGTTCAATCATTTGCTTGGCACATGGCGTTGGACCGTCACTGGCAATTACGCACGCACGGCAAATGACACCAAAACGACGCGAAATGCGGACTTCACCGCGTTACGGGCCTCTGTTCTTGCCGGTACGACAGACCCGTTTGCAGCAGACTTCGGGGCAAACTTGTTGTTTCTTGCGCCTGATTTGGCGAGCAGTCTGAGCCGGAATCTGGACATCCGCAGCACTGTCGCCGGATCACCGCTAACCCTGCCCGCAGGTGAAGCACAAATGACCTTTGCCTCCGGCTTCACTCGACAAATGCTGGACAGCGAAACGTGGCGTTCTGGCGTCACCACCGATGTCGCGCTACGCCGGAATATCCTCAACCATTCGGTCAATGTCGAGCTGCCCCTCACGGGTAGCGATTTCGGCATTGGCTCCACAATCGGCGAATGGTCCATCAACGGCAATATCGGCTATAGCGATTTATCGGACTTCGGGCAGTTAATGGAATATGGCGCAGGGCTGCGTTGGGCACCTGCCCGTAACCTGACATTTCAGGCATCCATTACCGGCGATGAAAACGCGCCGGGCATTGGGCAGTTGGGCAATCCGACCCTGATCACACCCAATGTCGCGATTTATGACTTCACGCGGGGCGAAAGTCTGTTCATTAACGTGATCAGTGGCGGCAACTCGGCTCTTGTTGGCGAAAAGCGCCGCGATCTTATCCTCAGCACCAACTGGACCCCGACCTTCATCAAGGATTTCGCGCTGCAGGCGAGCTATTTCAAAAACAACAGCCGCAACACGACTGCGTCATTCCCCTTACTTACCCCTGAAATCGAGGCTGCGTTCGCAAGCCGCGTCGTACGCGATGTAAATGGGCGCTTGGTGAGCATTGACCAACGTCCAGTCAATTTTGACCAAGAAAAATCGCAGCGCGTTCGTTGGGGCTTCAACATATCTGGAAGCATCGGCGCTGCCCCGCCCGCACGCGGTCCCTTTGGTGGTCCTCCGGCGGCAGGTGGCGCCCGCGGCCCGGGCGGTGGACCTAATGCAGCAACGCCCGGGGGTCAGCGCCCTGCCGGCGCGGCGCCCGCAGCCGGTGGTGGCCCGCGTGGTCCCGGCGGTGGGCGAGGATTTGGCGGCGGCGGCGGTGGCTTCGGTCCCGGCGGCGGACAGCCAAGCCGTTGGAATATCGCCTTGTACCACACGTACCGCATTCAGGAAGAAATCCTGATCCGACCCGGCGTGCCGGTTCTCGACTTGCTTGATGGATCGGCGACGAGCAGCAATGGTGGCGCATCGCGGCATGAACTGGAGCTATCGGGTGGTCTGTTCCACAAGGGCTTTGGCTTCCGTGTGCAAGGCAATTATCGTAGCGGCACCACGGTCGACGGCACTGGTCTGCCCGGCAGCAGTGACCTGCGGTTTAGCGACTTAGCGACCTTCAGCAAATTCCTGTTCGTCAATCTGGATCAACAGGCCCGCGTGGTGAAGGCCGTCCCTTTCCTGAAAGGGAGCCGCTTGACCTTGCGTGTCGATAATGTCCTGAACGATATCATTGATGTGCGTGACCAGAATGGCAATGTGCCGCTTGGCTATCAACAAGGATATATTGACCCGCGTGGCCGAGTGTTCGAGTTGAGCTTCCGCAAACGCTTCTGATTTAGTCTGCGCGCATTTTGCGGAGCACCCGCCACGCAATCGCCTTAGCTTGGTTGCGCGCAGGGAAGCGGCCGGGTGCCTTTGGCTGCAACCCGATTTTGCGCAGCACGGCATTGAAAGCGCGGGCGTCTGCCTCGGCAAAGCTCCAATCGCTCCGCCATGTGATTGACAGCGATATCGACACATGTGGCCCGTTGCGGACAAAATGGGGGGCCATGACAGGTACGAACAACGCATCGCCGGCTTGCAACGGCCATTCCTTGCCGCCCGACGTCAGTTCGTCGCGCCACACCAGATTGCGATGGCCGCCCGTGTGGTAACCCTCATGCGTCTCGTCCGGCGCATAAGCAGCATCACCCGCAGGGAATTGCGTCATCACCTTCGTACCGCGCAATTGCAGCAGGATATTGTGCTCTGGGTCAAAATGGTAGGGTGTCACTGCATCAGGGCTTGATACAAAAATGAAGCCCTGAGGCTTTAACATCCGGCCCGTTTTGGCTTCGATATGCGGCTTTATTTCCGCCAATAACCCGGTCAGCAACGTCGCGTAAGCGGGCATTTGTTCGATATTCTTCAGCACAGCCCAACTACCACTTTTCTCGGCAGTGCGGATGGTCTCCCCGATGGACAGGCCGTTCATCGGTACTTTTTCAGGATCAATCCCGACAGGCAAATCCCCTTTATTATATTCGACTGACGTCGGCGGCAGCGCCTCTCCCAGCGATGCAAGTGCCTCAATGGTCAACAGCGGATGTTCGCGCAGATTATGCCCCAATATGTGAGGGGTTTCGGGATAATGAACGGCAAAATGCTGGCGCGCAGCGGAATCAAAAATCGCGGTCATTGGTCACCCTCACTGTCATCTTGCGGGTTGGGCGCAGGTTCACGCGCCTTGGTGCGTCCCAACTCTGCACGGACGAGGCGGCCGAAGATGGCGCGTCGCCTCCCGCCCCCAATGGCTAAAGAATATCGTCCGACATGTCGCCGACCCGTCCACAGACTATCAATCATCGGGTGCCCTTCGGCCGCACAGCTATCGCACCAATCGATCCCTGTTTTTTCCAGCAGCGCCAGATTTTCGATCTGCAACAGCACGCCGGGCGAATATCGGGCATAATTTTCGTCAAAGGCAGTTTTGAAGGAAAAGCTGCCCGGCGCACACAGGAAGTTTACCAGCATCGCCAGAGGCTTTCCATCCAGCCGCAACTCAAGTCGTTCCAACTTTCCTGCAGCCGCAGCACCACAGAGGGTTTCGACAAACAGGTTGCGAGTTTCCACCGCACAGGCCAGCGCTGATCGGTTCGTGCCCTTCCATCCGCGTTGCTCCAGCGTGAGAAACTCGTCAATCCAACCATCCAGACCTTGCCCATCCTCCTGACGCAAGAAAGTCAAAACGCCTTCCTCGCCAAGACGGTTTTTCTGACGGCGCAGTTCTTTCCGCTTCTTGGGCCGCACAGCGTTTTCAAAATAGGCGTCTGGCGACAATACGCCGTCCAGAAACGCGCGCGCCTTGTCTTCGACGCACGCAATGCGTCGTTTTTGCTCTGCACTGACCCGGTGTAGCGCCACCGACAATGGCCCATCGGCAGTGATGCCGTTAATGTGAAAAAAGAGGGCACTGCCGGGGTCACTATCAAGCTGCACTAGCAACGCCCGCCAAAATATACCCTCATACCCTTGCCGGACGAGTGGCGTCCCAAGGAAGGCATTATGATGCAGCCAGTTCTGGACATGGGGCATTAGCCAACGGCCATAGCGACGCTTGAATGTAAGGGGCATCAAGCCGCATAATTCCGCCCCGTCCCACACCGTGAAAATCTTGACACTGCCTTGGCCGTCAAACTGCCGCAACGCGGGCTGAAGGAACCAGCTTTCGCAATAAGCATTCGGCTCAGCACTTTCTCGCGCCAACGCATCCCAGCGCGCTACAAACGCACGGTCAAGCAAGCCGCGCCAGCTATCCAGCTGGTGCGTCACTCCATTCCCGCGTTGCAATGTCTGTGCGCGCGTAGCCACCCTGCCCCGTTTCCTAATATCGGAAACCGGCCATTAACAGGAAGCGGCAAATAAAATGCTAATGCCCAACAAAAAAGGCCGTCCATGACGGACGGCCCTAATCCTCGACACTGGGTTCGGCAGAACCGGCCGCGTAAAAGAATAGCAGAAATAGAAAACCCCGCCGAAATTGCTTCCGGCGGGGTCATTTCGTGCAGCGTTATTTTACGACTTACATGCCGCCATGGGCCAAGGCCGCCAACAAAAGCAAGGCCACGATGTTCGTGATCTTGATCATCGGGTTCACGGCTGGACCAGCGGTGTCCTTATAAGGGTCACCAACGGTATCGCCGGTTACGGCTGCCTTATGGGCCTCCGAACCTTTGCCGCCATGGTTGCCGTCTTCGATGTACTTCTTGGCATTGTCCCATGCGCCGCCACCCGAGGTCATCGAGATAGCAACGAACAGTCCGCCCACAATCACACCAAGCAGGAGTGCGCCGAGAGCCGCAAAGCCCTCTGCCTGACCTGCAACGGCAGTGATGATGAAATATACCGCAATTGGCGTCAGCACGGGCAGCAATGAAGGGATAATCATCTCTTTAATTGCGGCCTTGGTGACAAGGTCAACCGTACGGGCATAATCAGGCTTTGATGCGTAGGTCATGATGCCGGGGTCGTTCGCAAACTGGTCACGCACATCCTTCACCACTTCACCGGCAGCACGGCCAACCGCTGTCATGCCCATCGCACCAAAGAGGTACGGCAGAAGCGCGCCGAGCAGGAGCCCGACGATGACATAGGGGTTTTCAAGGCTGAAGTTCACCTCAAGCTCAGGGAAATATTCCCGAAGGTCGGCGGTGTAGCAAGCAAACAGCACAAGTGCCGCAAGACCAGCCGAACCAATGGCATAGCCCTTGGTCACGGCCTTTGTTGTGTTGCCAACTGCGTCAAGTGCATCGGTTTTTTCACGCACCGATTCATCAAGGCCAGCCATTTCGGCAATACCACCGGCATTGTCGGTAACTGGGCCGTAA
Source organism: uncultured Sphingorhabdus sp. (assembly GCA_963508315.1). Taxonomy (GTDB): domain Bacteria; phylum Pseudomonadota; class Alphaproteobacteria; order Sphingomonadales; family Sphingomonadaceae; genus Sphingorhabdus_B. The sequence goes on from CAUOWK010000001.1 coordinate 97,578, forward strand.
GCATCAAGCGCCACGACCATACCGGCAAGCGCCAACATGGCAGTTGCGGCAAAGGCAATGCCGATAACGCCCGCAAGCTGATAGGCGATGACGATACCTGCACAGATCACAATCGTTGGCATCGCGGTGGATTCAAGGCTGATTGCCAGACCTTGAATAACGTTGGTGCCGTGGCCCGTTTCCGATGCCTTGGCAATCGAGCGGACCGGACGGTAATTGGTGCCGGTATAATATTCGGTGATCCAGATGATCAAGCCAGTGATGACGAGCCCAAGAAACGAACAATAGAACAATGTCCGGCCGGTAAATCCGCCCACATCAGTTTCCATGCCGCCCAACGCATAGCTGATGGCCCACCAGATCGCTGGAACCGAGAGCACTGCGGTGACAAGAAAGCCCTTGTACATCGCGCCCATGATGTTCTTTCCGCCACCAAGACGGACAAAATAGGTGCCGATGATCGAGGTGATGACGCACACGCCGCCAATCAACAGCGGCAAGCTCATGAGGTTCATGAACAATCCAGTGTCCGTGACGCCTTGCACCAGCAACGCGATCAATACCATCGTTGCGCCAACGGTGACGACATAGGTTTCGAACAAGTCAGCCGCCATACCAGCGCAATCGCCCACATTGTCGCCAACGTTATCGGCAATAACCGCAGGATTGCGTGGATCGTCTTCAGGGATTCCAGCCTCGACCTTGCCAACAAGGTCAGCACCGACGTCAGCGGCCTTGGTAAAGATACCACCGCCCAAGCGTGCGAAGATCGAAATCAGCGATGCACCAAATGCCAATGCGACGAGCGCATCAATCACTGGGCGACTGTTCGGTGCCATCATCGCAACGTCCGTCAGATACCAGAAGAAGCCAGCAATCGCGAGCAAGGCAAGCCCAGCCACAAGCATGCCGGTAATCGCCCCTGCACGGAATGCCATGGTGAGACCAGCCTGAAGCCCTGTCTGCGCCGCAGCCGCCGTCCGGACGTTGGCGCGCACCGAGATGTTCATCCCGATATAGCCCGCAACACCCGACAACACCGCGCCGAGCACGAAGCCAACGGTTGGAATGAGGCCAAGGAACAATGCCACGATAACCGCGACAGCCACGCCAACGATGGCGATGGTCCGGTATTGCCGTCCAAGATAGGCCTTTGCGCCCTCTTGAATGGCAGCGGCGATTTCCTGCATTTTTTCATTGCCAGCCGAGGCGCTTAACACCTGGCGGCTGGTTACAATCCCGTACACGACGGCGAGCAACCCGCAAATTATTGCTATAATAGTCAGAGACATGAAATGTTCTCTCCCCTTTTCATTTGTCTAAACAACAAGTGTTCACACCCTCCTCCCGAGAAGCGCAAGCCGACAGGGTATAAGGCGGCACTGTTAACTATGGCAACCCATAAACGCCGCCATTTCCGCCAGTCACATCAATGGTGTTGATAACCCAGTGTTGCTGGCAAAGCGACGCCTTCATCGCCATCGCAGAGGGTCAGTCCGCCCCCGCGCATAATTCGCCCCACTGCCGTCGCCGGCACCGGTAACGGCGCGTTTGCGGGCATTGCGAACAGCAGTTGATAGTCATCGCCCCAGCTTGCTGCCTGGATGCGACTGTCACGGCTATCGCCGCGATAGCTGACATATAAGGGTGAAAGCGGGATGCACCCCAAATCTATTTCAATCGCCATCTGACTAGCCGAAGCCATTCGTTCGGCATCCAATAGCAGCCCGTCGGACACATCCATCATGGCATGTACAAGCGGCGCTAATGCCTGCCCGTCAGCGAGGCGCGCGACCGGACGGTTAAAGGCATCGGCCAGCGACCCGACCTCATCAAAGCCTGCATCAATCAGTTCATATCCCGCAAGGGCATCGCCAAGCGTGCCGGTCACATAAAGTATGTCGCCATCCTGCGCGCCGCCGCGCGACGGCACCGAATGATGCGTGGCAATGCCAAGCGCGGTCATACCGACAGCGCGTTTATCGCCGCAATTGGAAACGGTGTCACCACCAAGAAGTGGCACATTATAATGGCTAAGAACCTTTTGCAGTCCGGCTGCAAACGCGCGATCCCATGCGTCATCGCCCAGCATAAATCCCAAAAGCACCCCAACTGGCCACGCACCCTTTGCCGCAAGGTCAGACAGGTTGGATGCCACCAGCTTCCACGCGACATCAGCCGGGTTTGCGTTGGATCGAAAATGGATGCCTTCAGCCATCATGTCATGGGTGACGATTAGGCATTGGTTGCCAAGTTCAATGACGGCGGCATCGTCCAACAGCCCCCGCGCAGACGGGTCTGTGGCAAATCCGCGCAATATGCTGATGAAGGCGGATTCAGTAGTCATATACGCGCAACAGGCAAGCCGTGCGTTTGGTCCCGAAAGACCATAAGGGAGAGGTTACGCGCGGACATCTTTCGCGACCGCATCAAGCAGGCCATTCACGAACTTGGCGTCTTTCTTGTCGAAAAATGCATGTGCGACGTCAAGATATTCGTCGATAACGGTCGCTGTCGGAACGTCAGGCCGCGCGATCAACTCGTAAGTTCCGCAACGCAGAAGCTGAAGCATCGTCTTGTCGAGACGCTCCATCTTCCATTTCTCACCCAATTTGCCATCGACCAAAACGTCAATTTCGGCCCGGCGGGCATCGACGCCCGATACGACATCATCAAAAAAGTCAGGGTCCGCGTCCGCATATTGTGCGTCTTCGATTTCCTGCCCAAGCCGGTGCGAATGGAATTCATTCAAAAGACGGGCAATTCCAATGTCTTCCATATCCATTTGATATAGGGCCTGCACAGCAGCTAAACGCGCTGCTGAACGTGATTTCGACCGCGCACTGGCGTTATTCGCACTCATAATCTTTTCCTGACACTCGCCGCATGGGCGGGTAAACCTTCGGCGTCGGCAAGCGTCGCCGCCGCCGGACCGATTTTGTGAATGGCGTTCTTATCAAGCGCGATAAAGCTCGTGCGCTTCATGAAATCTAGCACAGACAACCCCGATGCGAAACGGGCGCGGCGTCCGGTTGGTAAAACATGGTTTGGTCCGGCCACATAATCCCCGATCGCTTCGGGTGTCATACGGCCGAGAAACACAGAACCGGCATGTCGCACGAGGGCGAACAGCCGTTCAGCGCGGTCATCCGATACCGCCAGTTCGAGATGTTCGGCGGCCAACCGGTTTACAAGCGGCATGGCCTGCTCAAGGTCGCCAACCACCACAATGGCGCCAAAGTCATCCCAGCTTTTCCGAGCGACTGCACCGGTCGCGAGACCGGCAATCTGGGCATCGACCGCCAATGAAACCTTGTCAGCAAAAGCGGCGTCGTCGGTGAACAAGATGGACTGGCTGGTCGGGTCGTGCTCGGCCTGACTCAACAAATCTGCCGCAATCCATTCGGGGTCATTGTCCGCATCAGCCACAACGACAATTTCCGAAGGTCCAGCGACCATATCGATGCCAACAACCCCGTACAGCTGGCGCTTTGCCTCCGCCACCCAAGCATTTCCCGGGCCAGTTATCACGTCAACGGGGCGAATACGATCGGTGCCATAGGCCAATGCTGCAATTGCTTGCGCGCCGCCAACACGCCAAATCTCGTCGACGCCTGCTAAATGCGCTGCGGCCATTACGGCGCGGTTGGTGTCTCCGCCGGGTGTTGGGGTAACCATGACGATGCGATCGACGCCAGCGACCTTCGCGGGGATGGCGTTCATCAGCACCGACGATGGGTACGCCGCACGCCCGCCGGGCACATACACGCCAGCGGCATCAACGGCTGACCAACGCGCACCCAAGCGAACACCCGCGTCGTCCACATAATCCCGGTTCTCCGGCAATTGCGCCCTGTGATAGGCCTCAATCCGGCTGGCTGCGAGGGTCAGGGCATCGCGCAACGCATCGTCCAAACCGTCATAGGCAGCTTTGCATTGGGCGGCATCAATCTGCCAGCCCTCGGCATTTAAATCAAAGCCGTCGAAACGCTGCGTCAGTTCGGCAACGGTTACATCGCCCCGGTCCCGCACATCGCGAATGGTTTGGGCGACGACGCTCGAAACATCTGCGTCGGCTTCGCGCCGACCGTTGACCAACGCGTCAAATGCAGCCCCAAAGCCAGGTGCCGAGCTATCAAGCCGTTGCATGACTACCGCTCAATTCTCTGAAACGTTCGACAAGCGCCGGAATTGTCCCGCTCATCATTTTATACGCTGCGCGGTTGACAATCAGCCGTGCCGACACCTGCGAGATGATTACGGTTTCAACCAACCCGTTCTCCGCCAATGTCCGTCCCGACGAAACCAGATCGACAATACGCCCTGACAGGCCAAGCAACGGAGCGAGTTCCATCGCGCCATTCAGCTTCACGCATTCGGCCTGAATGCCTTGCGCGTGATAATAACGGCTGGTTGTCGCCGGATATTTGGTTGCCACCCTAAGGTGCCCGCTATTAACGTCATCTTCGACGTCGCGCCGGACAGCCACTGAAATGCGGCATTTGCCGATACCGAGGTCAACAGGGGCATATAATTCGGAATAATTGAACTCATCAATCACGTCAGAACCGACGATGCCAATCTGCGCCGCGCCATGGGCAACGAACGTCGCGACATCAAAAGCGCGCACGCGAATAATATCGATTTGTGGGTTGTTGGTGGCGAACAGCAGCGCACGGCTGCTGTCGTCAAAGAACGCAGCTTCTGGTTCGATGCCGGCAGCTTTCATCAGCGGCAAGGCTTCGTCGAGAATCCGTCCCTTGGGGATGGCGAAGATGATTTTTGTTGTCACGATGCGCGGGCTTTAGGGCGCACGCACGCAAAGGGCAATAAGGGAGAAGCCTTATGTTCTCACGATTTCAACGTCGAGAGTACCTGCCCACAACACGGAGCCTCAACCAAGAAATGCGTCCATTGCTGCGTTCACGGCGTGCGGCTTTTCCCAAATGACGAAATGCCCGCATTCGTTGACAGGAACCACCTGCACATGCGGAACCAGTTCTTCGATGCCGTCAATGTTGCTTGGCGGAAGCGCAAGGTCATCCATGGCCCACACGACTAACGTGGGAATCATCAGCTTGGGAAATTCACCGGCTGCAAATGCAGGAATTTCAGCGTCTTCTTCCATACCGGGCACGTACAAAGCAGACGCACGGTACCAATTGAGCATGCCAAAACAGGCGTCCCGGTCTTCCCAATCCTGCAGCAGCGCTGCGCGCTCCTCTGGCTCCATGGCGCTGGGCTTGTCCCATTTAATGGCTTGCAACAACAGGCCCGTTAGCCCCTGTTCGCGCACAAGATCATCATTTACCGGATCGCGGAAGGCGCGGATATACTGGCTCGATGCGCGCTGTTTCATATCGGTGATGAGCAACCGCTGAAATAGATAAGGATGCGGGGCATTGGCGATGATTGCGCGCGGTACCCGTCCGGCCCAAGCAGGATTGAAACCGCCGGGTTGGCCATTCAAAGCAACGCTCCATGCAATTGCCCCACCCCAATCATGGCCGGCAACAACAAACTGCTGCACGCCCAACGCATCGGCCATCGCAAAGATGTCGGCCGTCAGCTTATCGGCGGTATAGGCTTCGACATCCTGCGGTTTGGATGTGCCGCGATAGCCGCGCTGGTCCGGCGCAATACAATAGAAACGGTCCGACAAATGCGCCATTTGGTGGCGCCACGTCCGATGGGATTCCGGAAAGCCGTGCAGAAAAACAATCGCCGGATTTTCGGAACTGCCGGCCGTGAAGGCATCCATTTCAATGCCAGTCGACAGAGAAAGACGATGTGCGGTGAAATCGGTCATGCAAATATGTACCTTTAAGGCGCGATCAACTGGACCTCTAACGCCTCTAGTCTACAAATTGCTCACAGTGATTGTAAAAAATCCGCACTTTTCCGAAATGGAATAGTTAATTTTAGGTAACGCGCTTCACACGGATACCTCTATTATTGATGACCATCATATAACTGCCCATGGCACCGCGCTTAATCTTGAACTTTTGGCCATTTTTCAAAATGGTCCAGCTCGCCTCCGTCGTTTGCCAAGTACCCGAATCTTTCACAGAAAACTGGTAGCGGCCATTGGCGATGGCCTGAACACCAGCCAGTTCGCCTTCAATCTGCTGGAATTCCTCATTCTGCTCGTCGTCGGCATCATCGAAAAATGGTATTGTCGGCAACGCAAAGCCAAATAATGATCGCTTCGTTTTGCGTACTTCGCTCTGGTCCAGCAGTACGATCTGGCGATTCTCTGTCGCATCCTCAAGTGCCTTACTGGCCGCATCGAAGCATTGAAGGCGCGCATTACTGTCCCCAAGCGCGCGGCAAGCGACCACATCACTGTATACCTTCGGGCGGTTGACGTCTTTTTCCGCCGCATGCACTGCAACAGGGGTCAGGGCGGCAATCAAAGCGAGATAGGTCAATTTCGGCATGTTCTTCTCCAGCTGCGCGCCTTGGCGCATGTCCATCATTATTCGCCCGGTGCACTTGCCTTTATGGCTAGCGCATGAACGCGCGTCCCAGGAATATCGCCAAGCGCTTTATTCACAAGACGTTGGCGCATCAGTCGCGAAGCGCCGACAAAAGCAGGGCTTTCTATCTCAATCGTAAAATGCGATTCGCCCGATCCGTCATCGCCGCTATGGCCGTGATGCTTGGCACTATCGTTGATGACTGCAAGCCGCGTCGGCGCGAAGGCTGCTGTCAAAAGTTCTTCCATTTCGGATTGGGCGGGGCCTTTTATCATTCCGAACTCTTCCCATATCCGCTGTTTTTCGCCAAGGAAAATCATGGCCTCCGAACGTTTCACTGACCGATTTCACGGCCGCGTGCGCGGCACGCGGCGCCAGTGTGCCTATCCGGGCTGTGCCGAAGCCGGCGAATTCCGCGCGCCCGACCCGCATGGCCAAGCCGCGTCGGCCAACGGCCCGGGCGATTATCAATATCTGTGCCTTGACCATGTCCGCGTTTTCAATGCAGGTTATAACTGGTTCGATGGCATGACAGCAGAAGAAATCATGGCCGCACAAAGCCCCATAAATGTCTGGCCCAGTGAGACCCGCGCTTTCCGCGCAACGGGCGGCGTCGATTCGCCACCCAAATGGGCCGACTTCAAAGACCCGCTCGATGCGATTTCAACGCGTTTTCGCAACCGCATGCCAAAGGAGCGCAACGACGGCATTTTCCTGTCGCCTCAAGACCGCAACGCCCTAAAAACGCTAGGGCTTGGGGAGGATGCAGACCGCCGCGCATTACGAAGCGCATATTCTGTAAAGGTGCGCGCTTATCACCCCGACAAAAATGGCGGTAACCGCTCGCATGAAAAGGCTTTGCAAGACGTCATTGCTGCTTATACGCACCTTAAAAAGCTGAGTGTGTTCGCATAACCGGAACAGGCTCTGCTGCCCGTCCGTGTCGGGCGTAGAATAATCAACATTTGACTGAGAATGACGAACATGAACGATATACCGAATATGCAGCCCGATAGCCGCGACACTACTGTCCTTTCCGCGCCTGATAAAACGGTCAGTGTACGCGAACTGTTTGGCATTGATGTCGATATGGAATGCCCTGCATTTTCGGTTGCGGATGAACGCGTGCCCGACACCGACGACAGCTATGTCTTCGATCCCGACACCACACTCGCCATTCTCGCCGGGTTCGCGCATAACCGCCGGGTGATGGTGCAGGGTTATCATGGTACCGGCAAATCAACGCACATCGAACAGGTTGCGGCGCGCCTCAAATGGCCGTGCATTCGTATCAACCTTGATGCCCATATCAGCCGCATCGACCTTATTGGACGTGACGCCATTGTTCTGCGCGACGGCCAACAAGTGACCGAGTTCCGCGAAGGTCTGCTGCCATGGGCACTGCAGACGCCAACAGCGTTGGTTTTTGACGAATATGATGCGGGCCGTCCTGACGTTATGTTCGTTATCCAGCGCGTGTTGGAAACCGAAGGCAAGCTGACGCTGCTCGACCAGAACCGCGTGATTCGTCCGAACCCGTATTTCCGCCTGTTCGCCACCGCCAACACCGTTGGTCTTGGCGACACCAGCGGGCTGTATCACGGTACGCAGGCAATTAACCAAGGCCAGATGGACCGTTGGAACATCGTCGTGGGCCTGAACTATCTGCCGGCGCAAGTCGAGAGCGAAATCGTTTTGGCCAAGGCGTTGGGCACAGATGCCGCAACCGTGGCCAACATGGTCAAGGTAGCCGAACTGACGCGTCAAGGTTTTATAAACGGCGATATTTCAACTGTCATGAGCCCGCGCACTGTAATTACCTGGGCACAAAACACCGCCATCTTCAAAAACGTTGGTTTTGCTTTCCGGCTCTCCTTCCTCAACAAATGCGACGAGGCAGAGCGCGCACTGGTTGCCGAATATTATCAGCGCGTTTTCGGTAAGGACTTGCCCGAGAGCGTCGTCGGCAAATCCGCCTGACACGCAGACCGCATTAATTGGAGGATATTATATGAAACGCATTGCTCTCATTCTCGCACTCGCTCTTTCCGCAACGCCCGCTTTTGCATCGCTCAAGCCTGGCACGCGCGCTACAGACTTTACGACGCAAGCGGTGCTGGCTGGCGACGCGTACACATATAACCTCAACAAGGCGTTGAAGCGCGGACCAGTCGTGCTGTACTTCTACCCAAAGGCATTCACGTCCGGCTGCACAGTTGAAGCGCACGAGTTTTCGGAAGCTGCCGACGATTTTGGGTCCTATGGCGCGTCGATTATCGGCATGTCAGCAGACAATATCGATACGTTGAAGCGTTTTTCGGTTGAGGCCTGCCGCAATAAATTCACCGTCGGCATCGCGACCAAGCCAATCATTAAAAACTACAAGGTAAGCTTGCCCGTCGCAGGCGGCACCAACCGCACAACCTATGTCATTGCTCCAGATGGCAAGGTATTATTCGCTTATTCCCAGCTGGGCGTGAAAGGCCATGTGTCGGGCGCATTGAACGCAGTGAAAGCATGGCGCGCAGCCAATCCGAAGGCAAAGTGATGCGTCGGGCACTCGCGCCATTGGCGTTGCTAGCATTGTCGGGATGCGGCGTCGCGGTAAACTATGGCGCGGTGCCTCACAGCACGCTGTCCGCGGATCCCCGCTGCAACCCGAAGCAGACTGATAATGCTGCCGTCGCGGGCAAGGATTATTTTATCGTCACCAGTCGCCTTCCCGATTGCCGCGCTGGGCCGATCCAGTTGACCAATCACCGGAGCGACCGGGTGCGCTTTGCCCGTTTCTCGCCACCAGAAACGATAAAGCCAGCAAAGGGCGACAAGCAGGTGATTGTGCCATTGGCGTTTCAGACAGAGGCGGACTGGTGGGCGGGTCTGCGTGATGCTGCGAACCTGCGCAAGGGCCGCGTGCTTTTGTACGTTCATGGCTATCGCGAGACGTTGCAGACCACTGCGCGCGATACCGTTCAAATTGGCAAGATGTCCAACTTTGACGGACCAATCGTTCATTATAGCTGGCCATCGCAGGGCAATTTGCTGAGCTACGCTGTTGATGAAACCAACATGTATTGGGACGAGCGCAATTTCCGCAATTTCCTGACCAAATTGGCGCGAACCGAATGGGTCAAGGAAATCGTGATCGTCTCGCATTCGCTCGGCGCACGGCTTGTGATACCGGCGGTAGAATATGTCGACCGCACATCGACCAATGCGGATTCGAGCAATATTTCGAATATCATATTGGCGTCACCTGACGTTGATCGTGAAGATTTCGAACGCGATATTGCTGAAGAAGTGTTGGCCGCGCGCCGCGTCAACAATGACCGTCGCGTTACCGTCTATGCCTCACTCAGCGACCGCGCACTTGCCGTATCGCGCGCAGTACATGGCTATCCGCGGCTTGGGTCGCCCTATTGCTTCAACCCGTTTGAATCAAAGGAACTGAAGGCCAAAGGTCTGCCGCAACGCTGCTTCGCCACAAAAACCCGTTACGAGCAGGAGCCTGCAAAGACTGGCTTCACCATCATCGACACCACAGACGTATCCGGCGGCGGCGCGGGACATAGCGATTATCTGCGCAGCCTTGCCGTGTGCAAGGATTTTGCTGCGGTCGTTAATGGCGCGAGGACGACCCAAGAACGGGTGGCCACCAATAATCCGCACGTATTTACGTTGCGCGCACCCGCAAAGCCGTCAAAGGAAGACGTGGCTGCGGTTTGCAAAAGGCTGCCCGATTAATGGCGAACGACACCCCTCTTGAACAGTTCAAGCAAGTACTGACAGGAACCGCGCGGGCCCTGGCGCACGAGCCGGAAGTTGAACTCGCGTTCACTGCGGATGCACCGACGCAGGCTGGCAAGAACTTCAAGGTTCCAATGCCGGGGCGTTTGCTGCCACCCGAGCAAGTCGCCGAAGCACGCGGCTTTGCCGACAGCTTCGCGTTAAAGCTGAAACACCATAATGCCGGACGTCATGCTGCATTGCGGCCGTCAGAGCCCATCGCTGGCGCCGCCTTTGACGCGGTGGAAAATGCCCGTGTTGAAGCGCTTGGTTCGCGCGAAATGGCTGGCGTCGCTGCAAATCTGGGCCATGCGCTGGAGTTAAAACTGCGTACCGACCCAATCAGCCGGGCGCAGGCAACTGACGAAGTCCCCATCTCCACCGCCTTGGCGCTCATCGTGCGGGAACGACTTACCGGCGCGCCTGTCCCAACTGTGGCCGCCGCCGGCGTCGATATGCTGCGCGGCTGGATCGAAGAGAGAGCCGCCGGCGACCTTGATGCGCTGGAACGGGCACTTGACGACCAAGCAGCCTTTGCGGCGCTCACCCAGTCGATGCTCGAGCATCTCAACCTCACCGAGGGCGACGCCGACCCGTCGGACGCAGACGAAGGCGGCGAAGATGCGGACGACAGTCAAGATCAAGAGGGTGACAGCGAAGATGATGGCGAAGGCGAAGCCGGCACTGCCGAAGCCAGAGCCGAGCCCCAGACTGGCGAAGGCGAAGAAACCGAAGCCGATTATGACGGCGACGACATGGACGATCAGGACGGCGCCGACGGTGAAATGGGCGATGACGGGATGCAGCCCGTTACCCCGCAACGCCGCAACTGGGACCATTTGCCGCAAAGCGATTACAAAATCTGGTCTACAAAATATGATGAGACTATCACGGCCATCGAATTGGCTGATGAAGACGAACTAAACCGTCTTCGCGCCTATCTCGACCAGCAATTGTCCAACCTGCAATCGGTCGTTACGAAACTTGCCAACCGTCTGCAACGCCGCCTGATGGCGCAACAAAACCGCAGTTGGGATTTCGATCAGGAAGAAGGCATGATCGACGCAGCGCGGCTTGCGCGCATCGTTGTGTCGCCGGGCAGTTCGCTGTCGTACAAGATCGAACGCGAAACCGATTTCCGCGATACGGTGGTGACGTTGCTGATCGACAATTCAGGCTCCATGCGCGGAAGGCCCATCAGCATCGCGGCGATCAGCGCGGACATATTGGCGCGCACGCTGGAACGGTGCGGCGTCAAAACCGAGATACTGGGCTTCACCACGCGTGCGTGGAAAGGCGGCCAAGCACGCGAAGATTGGCTTGCCGCTGGACGTCCGCCGATGCCCGGACGCCTCAATGACTTGCGCCATATCATCTACAAAAAGGCCGATGAGCCATGGCGTCACGCCAAGCGCAACCTGGGCCTGATGATGCGCGAAGGTCTGCTGAAGGAAAATATCGACGGCGAAGCTTTGCTTTGGGCGCACAACCGCCTGATCGCGCGCGCTGAAGACCGCCGCATATTGATGGTGATTTCCGATGGTGCGCCCGTGGATGACTCCACCCTGTCGGTAAACCATGGCGGCTATCTGGAGCAGCATCTGCGCAAAGTTATCGAGATGATCGAAACGCGGTCGCCTGTGCAACTCGTCGCCATTGGCATCGGCCATGATGTCACCCGTTACTATAAGCGCGCCGTCACCATCATGGATGTCGAACAATTGGGTGGGACAATGATCGAGCAACTCGCCGGATTGTTCGACGAGGAATAGGCTTGCGTTTCATGCGTCCCATGGCATGAGTTAATCGAACGATTAAATCACGTGGGAGCATTACCATGAACGTCACCGAAGCCGTCGAAACACGCCGCTCCGTCCGGCAGTTTCTCGATAAGCCAGTGGAACGCGAAATCCTCGAGCGCGTGCTGCGCAAGGCACAGCGATCTCCCTCGGGTGGCAATACGCAGCCATGGAATGCAGTTATCCTGACGGGTCAGCCGCTTGCTGACCTAACCGCAAAAATCAAGGCAAAAGCCGCGACCGCGCCGATGGGCGATGGCCATGAATATGACATCTATCCCAAGGGGCTTGAAGGCCGTTACGAAGAGCAACGCCGCGGGGTCGGCAAGGCGATGTTTGATGCGCTTGGCCTTGCGCGCGAAGACAGCGGTGGCCGCATCGGTCAGATGATGAAAAACTGGGACAGCTTCGGCGCGCCGGTGCAGCTGTTCACTTACACCCGCAAATATATGGGCCCGCCGCAATGGTCGGACATGGGCATGTGGCTGCAAACCGTCATGCTGTTGCTCCGCGAAGAAGGCCTCGACAGTTGTGCGCAGGAAATCTGGGCGATGTACGGCACGACCATGCGCGAACTGCTAAACATCGACGACGAACATATCTTCTTCTGCGGCATGGCCATTGGCTATCGCGATGCCGATGCGCCAGTGAATAACTTCACCGTGCCGCGTGTGGAGATTGACCAAGCAATCCGGTGGGACGGTTTCTAGGCTAACCGTCGCCCCAGCACAGGCTGGGGCCTATCTCGTCTCTCGGTGTACCCAAACACACGTTGTAGGCACCAGCCTACGCTGGTGCCACGTCGTTCTTGACCTTGATGGCAGTTTCCAGCATCGCCATCCGCATGACCGAACTACGCCTCTTCAACAGCCTGACCCGGCAACTGGAAACCTTTACCCCCATCCATGATGGCGAGGCGCGGGTCTACACCTGCGGGCCGACGGTCTATAATTACCCGCATATCGGCAACATGCGCGCCTATGTCTTTGCGGACACGCTGGGCCGCGTGCTGAGCTATAAGGGCTACAAGCTCACCCATGTCATCAACATCACCGATGTCGGCCACCTGACCGACGATGCCGACGCGGGCGAGGACAAGATGGAGAAGATGGCGGCGGAAAAAGCCCAATCCATTTGGGACATCGCAAAGCATTATACGCAAGCCTATTGGGATGACATCAAGGCGTTGAACATCCGCCAGCCTGCACATTGGTCCATCGCCACCGATTACGTCCCTGCGATGATCGCTTATGCGGAAAGCATCGCCGACAAGCATTGCTATGAACTCGACAGCGGCCTGTATTTCGATACCTCGACCGTCGCTAATTACGGCGCATTGGCGCGCGCCAAGACCGAAGAGGGCGAGGGCCGCATCGAAGAGGTCGAAGGCAAACGCCACGCCGCTGACTTCGCGATCTGGCGCAAAACGCCTGCGGGCGAAACGCGGCAGATGGAGTGGGATTCCCCATGGGGCAAAGGCGCGCCGGGTTGGCATCTCGAATGCTCAGTGATGTCGGAGGCGCTGCTTGGCCTACCGTTCGACATCCACACCGGCGGCATCGACCATCGCGAAATCCACCACCCTAATGAAATCGCGCAAAATCAGGCGCGCTGCGGCAGCGACCATAGCGGCGCACGTTTCTGGATGCACAACAACTTCCTGATCGAACGCAGCGGCAAGATGAGCAAATCGTCGGGCGAGTTCCTGCGCGTGCAATTGCTCATCGACAAAGGCTTCCACCCCCTCGCCTACCGCCTGATGTGCCTACAAGCGCATTACCGCAGCGAGCTGGAGTTTAGTTGGGAGGGTTTGCAGGCGGCGTTTGTTCGGTTGAAGCGGATGGTGATGGGAATCGAAAGGCGACGTGCCAGGGCAGCAGATGAGCCAGCAGGCCAAGCTGACATGACGCTTAGTCAGATTGATGAAGCTCTATCAAACGATCTCAATACACCAAGGGTTTTGGATATTGCTTTCTCTATTTCAGAGATGAAAGGCTCGGCATCGGATCGACTTAACGCAATAGTTGAGTGCGATAAGACTCTCGGCTTGAACCTCCTTAGCCTAACCCGCCAAGACCTCCGCATCCGCCCTAAAGCAGCTGTCATAACCGAAACCGAAATCGAAACCGCGCTGCTGCTGCGCAAAGAAGCGCGCGCGGTAAAAGACTTCGCCAAGTCCGACGCCATCCGCGACGACCTCATCGCGCAGGGCGTTGAAGTCATGGACGGCGACCCGCTTGGCTGGGATTGGAAACTGGATATATGACCAAAACGAAACTCGTGATGTCGGGCCTTGTGCGTCCGCTGATTGAACCGCGTCTGCCCGATTGGATCGAGCCGCATTTCTTCATGTCCAAGGATGAGGCACTTGCGCTCGCGCCTGAGGCCGAGATTGGCTGGTTCGATATGTATGACAAGGGCGATATGGCCACGATTATCGGCGCCGCGACCAACATGAAATGGCTCAACAGTATTTATGCCGGCGTCGATGGCATGCCGCTGGCGCAGTTGAAGGCGCAAGGTTGCGTTGTCACCAACGGTGCAGGCATTAACGCGATCACCATCGCCGAATATGTCGTGATGGGCATGCTGACCGTTGCGAAGAATTATCGCGAAGTCGTGCGCGCGCAGGAACGTCGCGAATGGCTGCTTGATTCACCGGGCAAGGTCGAGCTGTTTGGCTCCAAGGCACTACTGCTTGGCTACGGCGCGATTGGGAAACTGATCGAGGAACGGCTGAAGCCCTTTGGCGTCGATGTCACCATCGTGCGCCGTTCCGCTGGGCCCAATACGCTGACGCCCGATCAATGGCGTGCACAATTGGGGAATTTTGACTGGGTCATCCTTGCGGTGCCCGCCACTGCGGAAACCGACGGCATGATTGGCGCGTCAGAGCTTGCGGCGATGAAAAGTAGCGCAACGCTGATCAACATCGCGCGCGGATCTGTCATCGATCAGGACGCCTTGGTCACCGCATTGCAGGAGAAGCACATCGCCAACGCCTTTCTGGATGTGACCACGCCCGAGCCTTTGCCCGCCGATCACCCGCTTTGGATCCTCGACAACGCACATGTCACGATGCACTTATCAGGCCGCGCGCAAGACAAGATGTTTGTGCGGTCCGCCACGCGCTTCTTCGAAAATCTGGAACGCTATCGCAAAGGTGAGCCGCTGACGCCTTTGGTAAACCTCGATCTGGGATATTGAACATGCCAAACCCCGCTGAAATCTGGCACAAAGTCGCCTTGTCACGCGATCCTGAAACGATTGCCGCGATCCTGCATGATGATTGCGTGTTCGAAAGCCCAGTCGTCCACACGCCGCAGGTCGGCAAGGCGATCACCGCCAAATATCTCGCAGCAGCGGGGCACACGTTAGGGAACGCAGACTTCGCCTATGTAGGCGAATGGCACCGCGAAAACAGCGCCATCCTTGAGTTTGAAACGGTCATCGACGGCATCGCCATCAATGGCATCGACATGATCAGCTGTGATGATGACGGCCTGATCACCCATTTCAAGGTCATGGTGCGACCCCTGAAAGCGATGAATATGCTCCACCAGAAAATGGGCGAAATGCTGCAGCGCATGAGCCAGTAACCTGATGGCAGCTGGAGAAACACCGCGTCGGTGGCATCTGTTCGTGCCCAAATTGGCGGGCGCAAGCCTGAATGACCGGCTGATTGCGTGTGCCGGCGCTGGGCTTGGCGTTCTTGCCGCCGCGCTTGCGGGCTTGGGAATTCAGGATTTCCTGCCAGCCCTGCCGTTTTTGATTGCCCCCATTGGTGCGTCCGCCGTCCTCGTCTTTGTCGTACCGTCAAGCCCGCTGGCGCAGCCATGGCCAGTGGTTGACGGCAATGTCATTTCCGCAATTGTCGGCGTGGCCGTCCTGCATAATGTTCCCAACACGGCCGCGGCCATCGCCATAGCGGTGGGGGGTGCAATTTTCATTATGTCACTGCTCCGCTGCCTCCATCCGCCCGGCGGAGCGGCCGCGATTACGACCATCTTGGGCGCTCAGGCGGTAATCGATGCGGGCTACATCTTCCCGATTTCAATCGTTGCAGCCAACTCGCTTGCGCTGGTTGCCTTTGGTTTCCTGTTCCACAAATTTACAGGCCACAGCTACCCGCACCGCGTCGCTCCAGCTCAAGCCATGCCTATGGGCCTGTTGCGCGCCGATATCGACCAAGCCGTTAAAGAAGCCCATGAAACATTTGACATCGACCTGGCCGACCTTGAGGCCATATTGCTCAAGGCCGAACGTATCGCCGAACAACGCCGCGCCACCCGCTAACCCAGATTAGATGACCACTTGCCCGCCCAGCGCAACAATCCTGTTGGAAGGAATGCCAAAGAACTCGGCTGGGTTATAGGCGTTTCGTTGCAAGAAGATCAGGATGATATCCTGCCAAAACGGAAGGCCCTCGTCTTTTGACGGCGACAACACGCTTTTGCCCATGAAATAGCTCGTCATCATATAATCCAACGGCGCGTCTTTTACGGGAATGGCCTGCGCCAAGTCATTTGGCACGTCGGGTGTTTCCATGAAGCCATAATGCAAAATGACGCGTGCGAAATTCTCGTCGACTTCGATATAAGTCGATCGTTCTTCGCTTGGCACATGCGGGACGCTGGCGGTGCGGATGGACAGCACGATATTGCGGGCATGCAGCACGCGGTTGTGTTTGAGATTGTGCAATATCGTTCCGGGGACGCCCTCGGGGTTGACGGTCAGGTAAACCGCAGTTCCGTCGACGCGCGCAACTTTGCTTTTCGCCAGTGACTTGCCCAGCTCCGCAAGCGTCATTGCGCCTTCATTTTCTCGGGTGTCGATGAGCCGTTTTCCGCGGACCCATATCCAGATAATTAGGCAGATGACTGCACCAACAGCCAACGGTACCCAGCCACCATCAACCACGCGCAAGATGTTTGCGCCGAAGAAGATGAGGTCGATGACAAGAAACGGAAGTACTACAAGCAAGGATTTTGCCATGCTCCATTTCCAAAGCTTGTGCACGACAACGAATGCAAGGCATGTCGTCACCACCATCGTTCCGGTTACGGCAATACCATATGCCGAAGCCATTGCCGACGAATTGCGGAATTGAACGACGAGCAACCAGACACCAAATAATAGCATCCAGTTGATGGCGGGAATGTAGATTTGCCCTGCACTCCCCGGCGAAGTTTGCACGATTTTCATGCGGGGCAACAGGCCAAGCTGGATCGCTTGCTGAGTCAGCGAATACGCACCGGTGATGACTGCTTGGCTGGCGATTATTGTCGCAAGGCCGGCCAATATGATCATCGGGACACGCACTGCCTCTGGTGACATCAGGAAGAACCAGTCCTGCGTCTTAAGCGGAACGCCCGCCGCTCGTGCTTGTTCAAGCGCCGCCATGGCAAATGCGCCTTGGCCGAAATAATTGAGGCTGAGCGCAGGAAATACCAACAGGAACCAGCCCAAACGGATCGGGAAACGGCCAAAATGGCCCATATCTGCCGTCAGCGCCTCAGCTCCGGTCACAGTCAAAAATACCGAACCCAGCACGATCAGGCCGACCATGCCGTTGTTGGCCAAAAATGACACCGCATGATGCGGCGACAGCGCTGCAAAAATGCCGGGATAATCCGATATATGCAGCAGACCGAGGCCGCCGATGGCCAGAAACCAGACCACGCAGATTGGTCCGAACAGTTTGGAGACCAGCGCTGTTCCATGGGACTGGATCGCGAACAAGGCGACCATGATGACCAAGGTAATGTAGATGATCGTCTGCTGAGAGATATTCTCGCCAATGCCCGGAATGGTTTTCGTCCCCTCCACGGCAGACAGCACGGACAGCGCAGGCGTGATAATCGCATCGCCGTAGAAGAGCGCAGCGCCTACCGCGCCAAGCGCAAGCACAACACCCTTGCGCCCACCTATGCCGCGACCGGCCAAAGCAAGCAGTGCCAGCACCCCGCCCTCGCCATCATTGTCGGCGCGCATCAGGAAGATGACATATTTGACGGTAACAACGAGGATTAACGACCAAAGCGCCAGGCTCAATACGCCAAATATCGCCGCTTCCTGAATGCCGCCCGATGGCGCGCTATGATGCAGCGCCTCGCGAAAGGCATAAAGCGGGCTGGTGCCGATGTCGCCGAAGACGACCCCAATCGCGCCAATGGTTAGCGCCGCGAGTGAATGTTTGTGGATGGATGGAGACTCAACTGAACCCGAATGCGCATTTTGCATGACCGGAAACCTCTGTTGCTAGGGCGGCGGCAAATACGCTTAATATTTTGCGATGCAACATAAATATTGCAAGCGATAAAATGAAGTTATTTCAACATGTAAACGCCCACATTTTCTCAATACAATCGATTGAGATAGCTTTCTTCTCGCAACAGCACCCAAAGGACTCGCGGTAGCGCACAACAAAAAAGGCCGGAAGGTTTCCCCTCCGGCCCGTTTTTGTTTCAGCTTGCGCCGAGCGTTTGGACTTAGAAGTCCATACCGCCCATGCCGCCCATTCCGCCCATGCCGCCTGGCATGCCGCCAGCGCCACCGGCCTTGTCTTCTGGCGCGTCGGAGATAGCAGCTTCAGTGGTGATCAACAGACCAGCAACCGATGCGGCGTCCTGCAACGCGGTACGGACGACCTTGGTTGGGTCGATAACGCCCGATGCCACGAGGTTTTCGTACACATCGGTTGATGCGTTGAAGCCCATGGTTTCGTCGTTTTCACGCAGCAGGTTGCCCGAGACAACTGCACCGTCAAAGCCAGCGTTCGCTGCGATCTGACGCAATGGAGCAACAATCGCCTTGCGGATGATGTCGATACCACGTGTCTGGTCGTCATTGGCGCCCTTGAGGCCTTCGAGAGCCTTTGTACCGTACAAAAGTGCAGTACCGCCGCCTGGGACGATGCCTTCTTCAACAGCTGCGCGGGTCGCGTGCAGCGCGTCATCAACGCGGTCCTTGCGCTCTTTCACTTCAACTTCGGTCGAACCACCGACCTTGATCACGGCAACACCGCCAGCGAGTTTCGCCAGACGCTCTTGCAGCTTTTCACGGTCATAATCGCTGGTCGTGTTTTCGATTTGCGCACGGATCGCTTCTACGCGGCCCTTGATCGCATCGGTTTCACCAGCACCGTCGACGATGATGGTGTTGTCCTTGTCGATGGTGACGCGCTTGGCTTGGCCAAGCATGCCCAAGGTAACGGTTTCAAGCTTGATGCCCAGATCTTCGCTGATCATTTCACCCTTGGTGAGGATCGCGATATCTTCCAACATCGCCTTGCGACGATCGCCAAAGCCAGGAGCCTTGACCGCAGCAATCTTCAGGCCGCCACGCAGCTTGTTGACGACCAGAGTTGCAAGCGCTTCGCCTTCAACGTCTTCAGCGATGATGAGCAATGGACGACCCGACTGCACCACAGCTTCGAGGATTGGCAACATGGCTTGCAAGTTACCGAGCTTCTTTTCGTGGATCAGGATATATGGGTTGTCCAACTCGACCGACATCTTCTCGGTGTTGGTGATGAAGTAAGGCGACAGGTAACCGCGGTCAAACTGCATACCTTCGACAACTTCGAGTTCGCTTTCACGGCCCTTAGCTTCTTCGACGGTGATGACGCCTTCCTTGCCGACCTTCTCCATGGCGTCTGCAATCATCTTACCGATTTCAGCTTCACCATTTGCAGAGATCGTACCGACCTGTGCGATTTCCGAAGAACCAGCAACTGGCTTCGAACGCTTAACAAGGTCAGCAACAACTGCGTTTACCGCAGTGTCGATGCCGCGCTTAAGGTCCATTGGGTTCATGCCCGCTGCAACCGACTTCATGCCTTCGCGAACGATCGCTTGAGCCAGAACTGTTGCAGTGGTCGTGCCGTCACCGGCAATGTCATTGGTCTTCGAAGCAACTTCGCGGACCATCTGTGCGCCCATATTTTCGAACTTGTCTTTCAGTTCGATTTCCTTGGCGACGGTAACGCCGTCCTTGGTGATGCGTGGTGCGCCGAAGCTTTTGTCGATAACAACGTTACGGCCCTTTGGACCAAGCGTTACTTTTACAGCGTCAGCAAGAATGTCTACGCCGCGCAGGATGCGTTCACGCGCATCGCGGCCGAATTTCACGTCTTTAGCAGCCATGATATTTTTCCTTTAGTTTGAAATCAAAACCGTCACCTTTGAAGCAAGTTCACAATGACGTATTAAAGCGAGTGCTTAGGAAACGATTCCCAAGATATCCGATTCCTTCATGATCAACAGGTCTTCACCGTCGATCTTGACTTCGGTGCCCGACCATTTGCCGAACAGGATCTTGTCGCCAGCCTTGACGTCGAGTGCGGTTACAGTGCCATCGTCGGCGCGTGTGCCCGAACCCACGGAGACGACTTCGCCTTCCTGTGGCTTTTCCTGAGCTGTATCAGGGATGATGATCCCGCCAGCGGTTTTTGCTTCGGCTTCGACCCGACGGACGAGAACGCGATCATGCAATGGACGAAATGCCATGTTGAACTATCCTTTTTCTGTTTCGCCATCCCGCCACGCCTACAACAAGCAGGGGACGGCAATGAATGTACATTAGCACTCATACAGGACGAGTGCTAACGGAGCCCAGATAGGGTGTTTTTATGACAGGTCAAGGACTCGGGACGCGAATTTTTTGCGTCGCGGGTCAGGCG
This sequence comes from uncultured Sphingorhabdus sp., assembly GCA_963508315.1. Taxonomy (GTDB): domain Bacteria; phylum Pseudomonadota; class Alphaproteobacteria; order Sphingomonadales; family Sphingomonadaceae; genus Sphingorhabdus_B. The sequence goes on from CAUOWK010000001.1 coordinate 118,325, forward strand.
CGCGCCGGTAATCCCGCCGCCCGTAAGGCCGCATGGGCATCCGCGATGCTGTGCTGGCCAAAGTGGAAAATCGACGCTGCAAGCACCGCGCTCGCATGGCCTTCGCGGACGCCGTCGACCAAATGGTCAAGGTTGCCGACACCGCCGCTGGCGACGACAGGGATGTTCACCGCATCGGCAATCGCGCGGGTGAGTGCGAGGTCATAGCCGTCGCGTGTGCCGTCGCGGTCCATGCTGGTCACTAGCAATTCGCCTGCGCCAAGCTTCGCGAGCCTGACGGCATGCTCCAGTGCGTTTATGCCCGTTGGCTTGCGTCCGCCATGGGTGAAGATTTCCCAATGGTCGCCGCTCCGCCGCGCGTCGACCGAAGCCACTACGCACTGACTGCCGAAACGTGCGGCAATATCCGCGACGACCTCCGGCCGCGCAACCGCCGCGCTGTTGACGGCTACCTTGTCCGCGCCTGCAAGCAACAACGCGCGCGCATCCTCTGCGCTTCTTACACCGCCACCGACGGTCAGCGGCATGAAGCATACTTCTGCCGTCCGCCGGACCACATCGATGATTGTCCCGCGCCCTTCATGGCTTGCGCCAATATCCAAAAAACAAAGCTCATCCGCGCCCGCCGCATCATAAGCCTGCGCCTGCTCCACCGGATCGCCTGCGTCGCGCAGGTCTACAAAGTTGACGCCCTTGACCACGCGGCCATTGGATACGTCGAGGCATGGAATGACGCGGATGCGGACTGTCACGCCCGCTCAGCTACTTTAATCGCGGTTGCGAGATCGAGTCGCCCATCATAAATCGCACGGCCAGTGATCACGCCCTCGATGCCGTCCTTGGCATGAAGCGCGAGCATATGGATGTCGTCAATGCCCTTCACTCCGCCGCTGGCGATCACCGGAATGTTTACGCGCCGCGCCAGATCGACCGTCGCTTCGATATTACATCCGGTCAGCATACCGTCGCGGCCGACGTCGGTGAACAGGATCGAGGCGACTCCCGCATCCTCGAAACGCCGCGCCAGATCGATTACCGGCATGTCGGATTTCTCCGCCCAGCCTTCGGTCGCCACGAACCCGTCGCGCGCGTCGACCGCGACCACGATGCCATTTTCGAACTCGCGCGCCATGTCCTTGACGAACTGCGGGTCTTTGAGCGCAGCCGTGCCAATCACCAATCGCGCGACGCCCATGTCGAACCAGCGTTCAACCGTCTGCGGGTTGCGAATGCCACCGCCCAATTGAATGTATCCGGGGAAATTTTCGATAATGCCTTCAACCGCCTCGGCATTTTCGGGGCGACCAGCAAAGGCGCCGTCCAAATCCACTACATGGAGAAACTCTGCGCCTTGCTCGGCAAATAACATCGCCTGCGCTGCCGGATCATCAGCATAGACTGTGGCGCGGTTCATATCGCCCTCGGCCAAGCGCACAACTTCGCCACCCTTCAGGTCAATCGCGGGAAAAACGATCACTATTGCCACTCCAAAAAGCGTTTGAGGAAATTGATGCCATAAGCCTGGCTTTTTTCGGGATGGAACTGCACACCCATGATGTTGTCACGGCCAACCGCCGCCACAAGAGAACCGCCATGGTCGGTTGTCGCCAGCACGTCCCCATCGTCCGTCGCATCGAAATGATAGCTATGGAGAAAATACGCCTCACCCTGTTCGATCAGCGGCGCGCCTTGCGTCGGCACCACGTCATTCCAGCCCATATGCGGGATTTTCAAATCTGCAGCCGGTGCAATCGCGCGTACGGTGCCGCCAATCCAGCCAAGCCCGCGCGTCGTGCCGTGCTCAACGCCCTCGTCCGCCAACAACTGCATGCCAACGCAAATGCCCAGAAACGGAATACCGTCGATGCGAACGCGCTGCTCCATTGCGGTGATCATGCCGTCAATTGCGGACAGCGCCTCCATGCAATGCGCAAAGGCGCCAACGCCGGGCAGGACAATCCGGTCCGCCTTGGCAACGACATCGGGATCGGCGGTGACATGAACGTCGCCCGCGCCCGCTGCCTTCAACGCATTGTGCACCGAATGCAGATTGCCCGCGCCATAATCAATCAGCGCAAGTGACACGGCCTACAACGTCCCCTTGGTCGACGGGATGGCGTCAGCTTTGCGCGGGTCAATCTCGACCGCTTGGCGCAATGCGCGGGCCAAAGCCTTGTAGCAGCTTTCGACAATGTGGTGGTTGTTCGAACCATAGAGATTTTCGATGTGCAGCGTGATGCCAGCGCTGGTCGCGAAGCTGTGAAACCAATGCTCAATAAGCTCGGTGTCCCACTCGCCCAGACGCGGCATGCCAAGCGACACTTTCCACACGAAATAGGGCCGTCCGGAAATGTCGAGCGCACAGCGGGTCAACGTCTCGTCCATCGGCGCATAAGCCGTGCCATAACGCGTGATACCGCGCTTATCGCCCAATGCCTGCAACACCGCCTCGCCAATCGCGATGCCGGTGTCTTCAGTGGTGTGATGCTGGTCGATGTGCAGGTCGCCAACGGCCTTAACCTTCAGGTCGATAAGTGAATGACGCGACAGTTGCTCTAGCATATGGTCCAGAAAACCAATGCCCGTGGATACTTCATAATGGCCACTGCCATCGAGGTTTACCTCGACATCAATGGACGTTTCGCTCGTCTTGCGACTGATAGAAGCTGTGCGCATGGCCGCCGCTATACCCACGCCAGCGTATTTGGCAAGTTGGCTTAAAGGGCAACAAGCATCTTGATTTCACACGCACCACAGTCCACCAAGCACCAATGAGCGAAGAGCATGTCGACAGCCTGATTCCCTATGATGACGTAGTGCAAGAAGCACTGCGTGCCGTGGTAGGACGTGTGCTTGGCGACGTCGCCCGTCACGGGCTGCCGGGCGATCATCATTTCTATATAACTTTCAAGACTCAAGCGCCCGGAGTTGCGATCCCGCAGCATCTGCATGAGCGCTTCCCGGATGAAATGACAATCGTGCTCCAGCACAAATATTGGGATTTGAAAGTGGAGTCCGATCATTTCGAGGTCGGCCTTTCCTTCAGCCAAATCCCCTCGCATCTGTTCATCCCCTACTCCGCGATCACTGCCTTTGTTGATCCAGCCGTAGATTTTGCTCTGCAATTCCATGTGGATGCTGGTGAAAGCGAACCAGAACCGCACGAAGAAGCCGGGAATGACGGCCCTTCTGTCGTCGTCGAAGACGGCTCGAACGTCGTCAGCGTGGACTTCGGACGAAAAAAGTGACGGGGGCAACCCGCACTGAATCTGACAGTTTTGGACCGATTGACGTCCCCGCCGACGCTTACTGGGGCGCACAGACGCAGCGGAGCATCACGAATTTCCCTTTCCCCCCGCATGAGCGGATGCCGATTGGGATTATCTACGGCCTTGCTTATGTGAAGCGCGCTGCGGCGTTGACGCATAAGGCCTCTGGCGCGCTGCCCGCGGACATTGCCGATGCAATCATCGCCGCTGCTGATGCCATATTAATGGGTGGCCATGACGACCAATTCCCGCTGACTATCTGGCAGACGGGCAGCGGCACGCAGTCGAACATGAATGTAAACGAGGTCATCGCCGGCATCGCCAATGAGGCACTTGCGGGCACGCGGGGCGGAAAGGCTCCAGTTCATCCCAATGACCATGTCAACATGGGCCAATCATCCAACGACAGCTTTCCCACGGCCCTTCATGTCGCCACGGCAGTCGCAGTCCATCGTGACCTGCTGCCTGCGTTGACGCGTTTGACGGACTCTTTGATGGCGAAATGCCAAGCTTGGACTGACATCGTCAAAATCGGTCGCACGCATCTGCAAGATGCAACACCGGTGACGCTTGGTCAGGAATTCTCCGGCTATGTCGCACAACTGATCGCCAACCACGCGCGCATTGAGGGTACGGTCGTGCATTACGTGCAGAAACTGGCGCAAGGCGGGACTGCGGTTGGCACGGGCCTGAATGCGCCGGAGGGTTTTGATAAGGCTGTTGCTGCCGAAATTTCCGCCGCGACTGGCATTGCTTTTGAACCGGCCCGAAACAAATTTGAGGCACTCGCGTCCAATGACGGGCTCGTGCAAATGTCCGGTACGCTCAATACGCTAGCGGTTTCACTTACGAAAATCGCCAACGACATCCGTCTGCTCGGGTCAGGGCCGCGTTCGGGCCTGGGCGAACTGCTCCTCCCTGAAAACGAACCGGGCAGCTCGATCATGCCAGGCAAGGTTAACCCGACCCAGTGCGAGATGCTGACAATGGTCGCGGCGCAAGTAATCGGCAATCATCAGGCAGTGACCGTCGGCGGTATGCAGGGGCACCTGGAGCTGAACGTATTCAAGCCGCTGATCGGAGCGAATGTGCTGCGTTCGATCGAATTACTAAGCATCGGGATGGACACTTTCGCCAAAAACTGCGTCGACGGCCTTGAACCCATCCGCGCCCGGATTGCCGAACTGCTTAACCGCTCGCTGATGCTCGTTACCGCACTTGCGCCCGTGATCGGTTATGACAATGCTGCCAACATTGCGAAGGCAGCGCACAAAAATGGAACTACCCTGCGCGAAGCCGCGTTAGCATCCGGACTGGTTGACGAAGCGACGTTCGATACCCATGTCAGACCGGAAGATATGGTTTAATCGCCGCAACATTGGGAGTGATAACATGCTGAAGTCTATTGCAGGAGCAGTTGTAGGCGAAGTCATTGGACGCAAACGTGGAAATGGCTTGCTCGGCGCAGGCATCGGCCTTGTCGCAACGCGTATCGCGACCCGCTCAATTCCGGGCCTTTTGCTCGTCGGCGGCGCGATTGCGGCCAAAAGCATTTACGACAAGCGCAAAAATCGTCCGTAATGCAGAGCGGCTCGCTAGGCCGCCTTTTTATCGCACAAGCGCTTACCTCTTGACGATGGCGCACCCTTTCGCGCAGTAGCGGCTATGGCCCATTCTGACCACCACAAGCCGCATGAACTTGAGCGCCGCGGGCTCCTGTTCGTCTTATCATCGCCATCAGGTGCAGGAAAATCCACGCTTTCACGCATGTTGTTGGAGGCAGACGACAAGATTGCCTTGTCGGTGTCTTACACTACCCGCCCCCCGCGTCCCGGCGAGATTGATGGCGTCCATTATCATTTTACCGATGTCGCCACCTTCAAAGAGATGGCCGCCAATGGCGAGTTTCTGGAATGGGCCCACGTCTTTAACCATCGCTATGGCACCCCCAAGGCACCAGTTGAACAAAAGCTGGCGGCCGGTTGCGATGTGCTGTTCGATATCGACTGGCAGGGCGCGCAGCAATTGTATCAGGAAGCCGGCCCCGACGTCGTGCGCGTATTTATCCTGCCACCGTCCATTGAGGAACTTGAGCGCCGGCTACACAGCCGCGCACAGGATAGCGATGCTGTCATCGCTGACCGAATGAGCCGGGCCAAGTCCGAAATCGGCCACTGGGATGGCTATGACTATGTTCTGGTCAATGAAAATGTTCAAAGCTGCTTTGAAAAAGTCCGGCAGATACTCGCCGCCGAGCGCATGAAAAGGCGTCGTCAGAAGGGTCTTATCGGCTTTGTACGCGACTTGGCAGCCAGCTAAGTTTTAAGCAAAACCTGCCATCAGCAGTGTCAGGCCGCCCAGGCCAAGCGACAAATGCCATCGTAGCTTCATCCAGCCAACCGGCAGGTCACAGCGCTTCGCGAGCCAGCGATCCGCGAGAGGTGAGAGCAGTAAGAATGTCCCAAGCCAGGCAAGCGATGGGCCGGGCCAGTCCAGCCCCCATATCCACGGCAGATAAGTGGCAAATGCCAAAAGGCTTGGCGCTACAGCAAGGACGAAGATCGGCCCGGCCGGTACATCTGGCTTTCGGCTTGTGACCCCGACGCCCCACCACATTCCACCCAGAAAGCTGAAAATGAAGGCCGCATACCCATAAGCGGCGGCAAGGCCAGTCCACAAATACTCGGACCCCGAAAACACCAGCGCTGCTGCGATGATTTGTGGTAGCAGGCCGGCATAGCCTGCAATAAATGCAGCCCGCGGGAGCGGCGGCAGTAAACGGTGCGATGGTTCGGTCATAAGGGCGTCCTTTGTCCCGACGTCTCTAGCCGCGCCGCAATCACCAATCGACCTAGGCTTTAACCTATGTGGCGGTTGCCAGAAGGTCTAAAAAGCGAACAGCCTGCAGGAACTCTCCCTCACGGTCGCTGCGGTTTTTCTGGGCCCAATGGTCTGCCCCCCAGAGATTTTCCTGCCACAATTCGTCAAGGCAAGCCGCGTTCCAAACGTCCGGCGCCGTGCCAGCTTTTTCCACCACGGCCAATGTCGCAATCAGCGACCCTGAAAGATGCGCCAGCTTCGCCATTGCCGCCAATTCAAATGTACCTCGCCCCGCCACTGCGGCACTCAGATTTTCCAGCGTCGCTGCTGGCTGGGGCTGGTGCATGATGCCTTCAACAATCACGAAACTGATATCATATCGCGCACGCGCCCAGTCGAGCCAAGGATCCCAAACCGCAGCCTGATGGTCGGCAAGCGCCGTGCCGGCCTCGGCGCGATAGCAGAACAAATCTGTCTCGCCATAAGCCGCGATGGCAGCCGCAAAACCGGTTCGATCCGGCCCAACGCGGTCAATCGCGGCGTTGGCAAAACCCGTCATGGGCATAAGCGCAGGATCGATCGTTTTTTCGACCGCTTGCCATTCCGCCACAACGGCATCGGCCAGCCTTTGCGTCGGCAAGGCAAGCGCGTTGCCGGTCGGCGTCTTCACCGGACGGCCATCCAGCCGAACGGCCTGCCCGAACGTGCTGGGCTCCAGCGTTACCTCTTTCCAGAAACGCCTCATGCCGTCGGCTTGCTCTTCCATCTTTTGGCGAGCAACACGGGAACGAGTATTAAGTCGATCATGCCAACAACAAACAACAGATAACCCGCCGCCTTTGGCAGGCCAAATGCTTCACGCGCGATGACAGCCAAGCCGATGACCAGCATCACAGCGCCAGTGAGGCGGCATAGATTCAGCACAAGAAACCGATATTGTGTGCGGGTTTCCTCCGCCACCTTCGGATCGATTACGGTCATGCGAAATTCTCCAGATATTGCTGCAGCTCGTCCATGCTTTCTGCGATGAAATCAGCCCCCGCCTCGCGCAATTCATCGACATGATGATATCCCCAATTCACGCCGACAGTCCGCGTGCCTGCGGCGCGACCCATGTGAATATCATATACAGTATCCCCGATGACGACTGCGTCCGCCGCATCCGCCCCGGCATCGGCCAGTGCCTGATATACCATCGAGGGATGGGGCTTGGACGGATGACGGTCGGCGGTCTGCAAGGTGATAAAGAGGCCACGAATGGCGTGATGGTCAAGGCAACGGATCAATCCTCGATCGGATTTGCCGGTGGCAACACCCAACAGCCAGCCGCTTTCGTCCATTGCGGATAACAGGGCTGCCATGCCGTCATATAAGGGCTCATCAACAAGGCCGTTGTTACGCAACGTTAAAAACGATGTGCGGTATTTCTCCGCCATATCCTGATGAACGGGCTCCGCTGCATCTGGCAGCAATATCCGCATGGATTCCACGAGCGATAGCCCAACCACCCGGCGTATAGCCAAACGGCTGGGCGGAGCTAGGCCAGCTTCTTCAAAGGCGTGCTCCATCGCCATGCAAATATTCGCCTGACTATCGACCAATGTCCCGTCACAGTCGAAAATCGCGAGCTTTTTCATACGCGGAACTTACGCATCGCGTCGGCAATTGCAATATTCCCCGCGGTCGCCGCGCCATCTGCGGCAGCAAGCCGCACGGCCTCGGGCTTGTTCTGTCCAAGTTTCCGGGTGCTTCGCCACGTGGTGACTTCCATTTCAAAGCCGTAAATTCCGCGCAGCATTTTTTGGAATAAGCCGTCTGTCATTTTGGCGCGCGACCAGACAGGCTTTGGAGCCAGCTTTAATTCCTGATGATCGGACAGCGCATCCGACTGGGCGATAAGTTCCGCCTCGTTCATTTTTCGGACAAGACCAACAAGTTCGAGCGCTACATAATTCCAGGTGGGAACTTGATCCGCGACGCCGTAATAATCCGGACTAATATAGCCATCGGGGCCGTTTATGACGAACAGCGCCTCTGCCCCGTCGAGATAGGGCGCGATGGCGTTATTACGTGCCATGTGAAAACCGATGCGGTCATCACCGAGAAAAACAAATGGCAGGTGCGTCACATGCGGGCCATCGGGCGTTGTCAGAAACAACATGCCAAGGCCGACTTCGACAGCAAAAGCGCGCATTGCGTCGCGATCTTCCCACCGAAACGCGGCGTTAGGGTGCATTAGGGTTTACCCTTTGGCGCAGATTTTTTCACCGGCGGTTTCTTGCTGACTGCTTTTTTGATGACGGGTTTCTTCGCTGCAATCTTTTTGCCTGCGGCCATCTGGCTGCGCTTATTGTCCTTGGGCTTTTCAGAAACCGATCCACGCGAACGCCGCTCACCCTTGCGTTCCTTGCGCGCCGATTTGGCGATGTTCGCCGCGACGCGTTTTTTGCCTTCTGCGGTTTCGCTAAACTTCGGTGCATCCAAAACCAACGCATCACCCATCTCTATATCAAAGCCGAGATCGTCAAAGCTGGCTTTCATATGCGGCGGCATGTCCGCGCGCACATCGATTTGATGACCGGCGGGGTGGTCGATGCGGATGCGCCGCGCGTGCAAATGCATCTTGCGGCTAATCGTGCCGGTCAGGAACGCGTCCTTTCCGCCATATTTGCCGTCGCCAACAATCGGATGGCCAATGGCCGCCATATGGACACGTAACTGGTGCGTGCGGCCAGTATAGGGCTGCAATTCTACCCAGGCAGTCGCGTTGCCCGCGCGTTCAACAATGCGATAGCGCGTGCGCGCCGACTGGCCTTCTTTTTCGTCGACGTGCATTTTCTCGCCGCCGCTGCCCGGTTGCTTGCCGATGGGAAGGTCAATGAACCCGTCCGCAATGTCCGGCACGCCCACGACGAGAGCCCAGTATACTTTGCGCGCCGTGCGTGAGGAAAATGCCTTGGCAAAATGACCCGCCGAACGCGATGTCCGCGCCAACAACAGGGCGCCCGACGTGTCCTTATCCAGCCGATGCACAAGCTTGGGCCGGTTATCGAGTTCAAATCCTAAGGCATCAAGCAGGCCGTCGACATGGTTCTCGGTCTTTGTGCCGCCCTGCGTTGCAAGGCCTGCTGGCTTGTTGATGACCAAAGCGGCATCATCCTTGTGGATGACCATGCTGAGCGCGAATTCCATTTCGTCATCGGTCAACTCGCGGCGTTTGCGTACGGGACGCGCGCTAGCGGTGACATTCGAATCCTCAGGCGGTACGCGAATGGCCTGCCCCGCGACCAGCCGGTCGCCTGGTGTCGCGCGCTTGCCATCAACCCGCAGTTGGCCGGTGCGCGCCCAGCGAGATACGATGTTGAACGACGTGTCAGGCAAATGCCGTTTGAACCAGCGATCAAGGCGAATGCCGTCATCATCGGGTGCCACGACAAACTGCCGGATAATATTCTTGTCGGCCTTACTCATGCCCAAACTGCCTTTGCTGCCGTCAATCCGGCGAATGTAGCGCCAAGCGCCAATAAAACGGATGCAACGGCATATCCGGCCGCTGTTCCCATGTGCCCACGCTGGACCATATCTGCCATTTCCAGACTGAAAGCGCTGAAAGTTGTAAAACCACCCAATATACCGACACCCACAAACAGCCGAAGTGACTCCGACTGGCTGCCACTGCGTAACAGCCATGCCGCCAGCACGCCCATCAAGAAACCGCCGCATATGTTAGCGATAAATGTTGACCACGGCCATCCGCCTGCGCTGACCGGTATCGCTCGCGATAGCCCATAACGCGTCGCTGCGCCGATGGCTCCGCCGGACATGACATAAAGGATGGGGTACATGGCCGCGGCCTTAGCCGCGCTTGCGTTCAAAAGCCAGCCATTGGCGCTTAATGGATTATGTGCGGTCCGCGACGAACTGGTTGCCAAGCATTTTTAGCAGGGCAATTGGTATTCCCTTGCCCGCGACATGCTTTTGCGATGCAACCACGCTGATGCTGCCGGTGAACCGGTTATCGGCGTCATAAAGGGGAAGCCCGACCATGAAGCGCAGATCGCGCGCCACCAAGGCGCTGCTCCACTGACTTAGGTCAGGATGCAAGGCAAGGTTTGGGATTACCGTGGCCGCCTTTGCGCTTTGTTCATGGAAGGCAGATGCCAGCGCGGACCGGTCAATACCCAGATCGAGTCCGTAGGTGGAATGACGAGCGATATGCAAGTTATCGCCGTGCGACAAAATCACGACCGGTACGCCCACGGCTTCCGCAATGGATGCAAGGCGTAAAGGCGTCTCAACGTTGGTATCCCATATCTGGCACATGCTGTGTGTTCCGTTTTTAATCCGGTTACGACCCTTGGACTTTTGGATCTACGCCTTGCGACTATCCCGCTTTGGTGCTGCCGGGGGCGCAGCAACCTTTGTGACACCGATGTCATCGAATGACCTGATTTCAGATCGCGACCCGATTACTTCCCCGATGTGCCCCCTGCCTTATTCCGCGTGACGCGACATCCGGCAGAATTGTCGAAGCGACCGGCCCGCCCATTGAGGGGCAACGAGTTATTGCGCATCCCCGATATGGACCAACAAGACCGGAGAAACGCCGGCCAGTCGCATTCGACAATTCATGACGTTTATATGACGCATTCCGACTGACAGGTTTAGGTTGAAACGGGTTATCACGCCTGAAACAACGGAACCCATTGAAGTTAATCAAACTTTCGGACGCCTGTAACTGTTACATTTTTCCAAGTAACGAGTATTTTAAAGTTACATGTGTAACGCAAAGCGTGTATTGTAGTGTACTGATGCTTGGGAGGGCATTCGTCAGAGAACTCTTTGCGAGGGAGACGCGATGACTTACTCTAGCCATGACGAACTATCGTTTCGGCAACGTATCTTGCAGTCCGAAACGGATGCTATTTTAGATGATCCCACCTTCCGTCGCTCGCCAACATTGAGCAAACTGCTCCAATTCTTGGTTAATGAAGCAATTGCAGGACGCGGCGATACATTAAAATCTTACGCAGTTGCGGTTGATGCCTTGGGCCGCCCGGACGATTATGATCCGTCATCGGACAGTTCTGCACGCGTTCAAATGACCCGGCTACGCAAGGCGCTCGAGAGTTATTATTCAAAAAACGCACCAACCGACAAATTATGCCTCTATCTCCAGTCTGGATCGTACTTGATACGATTGAACGAACCGTCGTTGGCGTACCCAGCATTATATCGGTTAAATGCAGACGCTGCGCCCGTTAAAGCGCCTGATCCACCTGGATTCTTCCTTCCAAAGTCCTTCATACCTGCCGCGCCGGACAATCAGCTAAAAACGAGCGCCTTCAACATGCCGTTGAGGTGGACGTGGAAGAACTGGAGAATCGCTTTGTTCGTCGCGGTGGCTGCGACAGCGGTGCTCATTGCACTGTTCAACTTTTTCAAAGTAAAATCCGGGCCGGAGTATATCAGCCCCGTCCTCACAGTCATGCCCATTGTTGATGGTGGGCGGCCTGAAGTCGCAGCTTTGTCAGCGTATTTGCGCAGTGTTTTTGAGGACGATTTGCCCCGGTTCAAACTTGCGCGGATAAGACTGGTGGAAGACCAAGCGCCATCAAAAGAAGTGGGCACAGAGGTTGAAAACTACAGGCTTAATTCCCGGTTGGTGCAGGACGACGAGATAAGCGCGACGTTGTTCTTGAACATCAACGACGTGAAATCCGACACGGTTTTGTGGACGCGTAAGGTTTCGTTGCCGCTAGACCCAACGAAGGCGAACGCGATGATTATTCCCTATCTCGCGGAGGTAAACGGCCCAATCGGCGCAATTGCGTTGCACCAGACAAACCTGAAGCACAGTTCGAACGAAAGCGGTTATCCGTGTATGCTGAAATATTTCGAGTTCATCCGGACCAGAGCGCCAGGCTTGGAAGACCGATTGGCCCATTGCCTCGAGCAACCGGTGAATGAAGATTTCATTGCCGCAACCATGATGGGCATCCGCGGCATGTTTGAACTGGAACGGCCAGCATCGCAAAAGGATTTTCGCGCTGCCACTGCGCGCGGTACCGCGTTTGCGCGTCAGGGAATAAATTTGGATCCGAATGATGCGTGGTCCAATTTTGCAATGGCACGATTGTCATATGCTGCAGGGGACTGTGTTTCGGCGCTGAGTTATGGCGTTCGCACAATGGAAGCTAATGCGAACAGCCCGATTTTTCCTGCTGTGCTTGCTTCGCTATCGCCCGTTTGCAAAAACCCGAATGCCGACAAGCTTTTGGATCAAGCCCTGATTACACAAAGCCCGTTATACATCCGGTCGCGCTTATTGCTTGTTCAAGCCGCGATTTATAACAATCGCCCGGACGCAATTTCACGCATCAAGGAAAGCGAATTACCGGAAACGGATCTTCAGAAGCGCTATTATTACGCGACGGAAACCTTCATTGCCGCGTCAAAAGGCCAAACGGCGGAAGCCAACAAGAATTGGCGATTTTTTATCGCCGTGAGCGACCCTGATGCCGCGACTGCTGATGCAAAGATGTCGTCGATCATTATCATTCCGGCAATGCGCGCCCAAGCGCTTGATTATTTGCGCGATGCTGGCGTCATTCTATAAAAATTGGGGCAGCACATTGTGCCGCCCCAGTCGCTTCGGATTTGAATTACACCAGCGCACTAGCGCCCGTTATTGGCAACGATGTCAACGGCTGTGCCTCCACCGGAGTGCCGGTTGAACGTGATGAAATAGGCACCCGCATCCATGTCGCGTGTGCCGCCGAGGACATGTTCGCCAGCACGGATTTGGTGCTCCGCATCATAGCCGGACTTGCGTGCGCGGGTGTAATAATAATCGATGACATCTTGCATCGCCGCCGATGTGGTAAAGCTCACCACGCGGATATCGCAAATGCCACCGTCAACGCCGCCGGCTTCTTTGACCCGACCACGTGGATATACGGGAAATTCGGGCGGCATACGCCCGGCCCAGCCCGCACCATATTGCAGCTTTGCCTCGCACGTCCCCTTGCCGCGCGTGACGCCCTGATCAGCGGCAAGTGCGCCAAGCGTGGCCGCGCGCTGTTCGCCACAATTGGTGCAGTCTTCTGCAGCAACAACAATTGGTTTTGGCGCGCGCAGCAGCTTGGCACCGTCCAGCGCCGCGATGGAATTGTCACCGTCATAGCCTGTATCCGGCGGTATCGCTCCGGACAAGGGAGGCTCGGCGCTCTTCACTGTATTGACGTTTGCGCTGTCGGTTAGTTCAGGGTCGACCAATATGCGGTCGTTCAGCGCCGCGTTGATCGCAGGGTCGCTCCCGGGTCCGACCAGCTTGTTATCAAGCGCGGCCATTGCGTCGGCATCATCGCTATTGGCGCCGCATGCTGCAAGCGGGAGAGCTAACGCCAGTGCAATGAGTAAAGATATTCTGATTTTGGGAAAACTGCGCATTTCGCCATGTCCTGTATGATGTATGCAGGAACGCTGCGTCGATATTGGACTTAAATCCATAGAGAAAATTGGTTAACCGAAAGGCTATTGTGCATTAACCAAACGGCAAGAGGGTGTTTGTGTCAGCGCGGGACACGCAGCGGGCACTCCTTAACGTGAGTGCCCTTTTGCATGTTCATTTCACTACGCCGCGATAGCTGACCGTGCGGCGCACGCCGGGCGCGATGACATCGGGGAATACCCAGCGCACGTGCGTCACATCCTCTGCATTTGCGGGACGCTCGATTTCAGCGGCAGTCGTCGGATCTTTGGCCTTAACCGTCAGTTCCGTCAGCTTGCCCCAATTGACGCCGCCATCCACCGAAACGTCGGCCCACTCCTCGGAAACCGAAGCAAAGCGGACCGCGTTTGGCATGGGGTTCGTGGCACGGAAACCGGCCGCAGGTTCCGTGCCTGTGTTGTTGACCAAGAGCGTAAACAAAACCGTATCGCCGGGGACAACGGCAACGTCCTTGGGCGTATAAAGCACCTGCTTTTGAACGCCGGCTATATCCGTTTCCGTCCGCTCGATCTTTACATCACTGCTCAGCTTTACAGGTGAAGCAGGAGCCGATTGGGCATAGGCTGGAACGCTAAATGCACCAACGTCGCCAAGCAGCGTCCCTGCAACAAGTGCCGCATACATCATTTTCACATTCATCCGTGTCATCATCATACCCTGCCTTGTCTGGTCCAAACAGAAGCCTGTTCGCTGACGTTATCGCGCAGGGATGGTTAACAGGTGGTAAAAGGACGTCAGGTTTCCGGCCTAAAATAGTGCCAACAACAGTCCGCCGAGCGCAGCCACCGACAGGACAGCCAGAACATTCCATTTCAGACGAAAAATCAGGAAAGCCGTGAAGGAGACCAAAACCGCTGCTTCCCAGCTGAAAGTGCCAATGTCAGGAACAAACAGGCGCACGGGTCCATATTGCTGCTCGGTTATCCGGCTGAACAGCACATGCAGGGCAAACCACGCGGTGAGATTGGCGATGACACCCACCACTGCAGCGGTCAGCGTCGCTAGGCCGCCCTTCAACCATCTGGCATTCTCCATCCGGTCAATCCATGGGGCGAAGGCAAATATCCATAAAAAGCACGGCGCAAACGTAACCCACGTTGTAAGGCCAGCGCCAATGATACCAGCGACAAGCGGAGCAAATGGCTCCGGCGCGCGAAAGGCCGCGAGATAACCGACAAATTGCGTGACCATGATGAGCGGCCCCGGCGTCGTTTCGGCAAGGCCAAGCCCATCCGCCATTTCCCGCGCGGACAGCCAGCCAAAGCCGTTCACCGCCTCCTGCGCCATGTACGCCAGCACCGCATATGCACCGCCAAATGTCACCAGCGCCAGTTGCGAAAAAAAGCTGCCAATGTCCCAAAGCACATGGTCGCGGCCAAGCGTGGCTAAGATCAGGACCAAAGGCGCCGCCCAAATGACACCCCACACAAAAACCGAGCGCAGGCTCATCATCCACGGGCGTTTTACGCTCACTGGTTCGGCGAAGTTCTGTTTAAGCGCTAACCAGTGCGGGTGCCGTGCCGCGACGAATATACCAACTGCGCCCGCGCCCAGCACCACAAAGGGAAACGGCAGGTTGAAAAAGAACAGGGCAACAAAGGCGATGACCGCCATCATCTGCTTGAACCGCGTATCCAGCGCGCGTCCGCCGATACGAATGAGGGCTTGCACCACGATAGACAGCACCGCTGCTTTAATGCCCACAAACAAGGCGGCAAACCATGTCAGGTTCGCCGCATAAGCATAAAGTATCGACAGCATTAATATCACCAGCGCACCGGGGATCACGAACAGCAAGCCGGCCGCAAGCCCACCTTTTACGCCATGCAGTCGCCAGCCAATCCACGTTGCGAGTTGCTGCGCCTCTGGTCCCGGCAAAAGATGGCAGAAGTTCAGCGCATGCAGATACTGCCCTTCGTCAATCCAGCGGCGCTCGTCGACCAGTTCGCGATGCATGAGCGCAATTTGCCCGGCGGGACCGCCAAAGCTGAGGCAGCCAATGCGGGTAAACACCTTCAAAAGTTGCCTAAAATCGGGGGATTCAAGTTGCGCTGCCATGTTTTTTCCATGCCTTCCACACCCGCTGAGGCGGATACATAAGGCAACACTTGGGCAAAACGCCTGACCGGGAGGTTGCTTTGTCCCGATAATGCGGATGTATCAAAGGGCAAAATTATTTCAAGGGATTTGCGCCGCTGCGACCGCGCAGCTTTCCACGCGCCTTACTTCCTGCCAAGGCCGTTGGGACGCACCGCACCAAGGAAAGACAGACCATGATACCATTTGTAGATATGATCGACAGTCGGGGGCAAAAGATATCTCTGAATCCGGAGATCGTCCAGTTTGTCCGGACCGCAGATAATACCGACGATGAATGCCTCATCGTCTTTGGCAAGGATCAACTTCTGCGCGTCCGCGGCACCTTGGCTGAGGTCACCGATATGTTGCGGCAGGGGTGAACAAACGCCCGACCCACCTTGCACCAGCCCCCCCGCTACGCTAAGGCGCGGCCACTAAACGAATCTCCCGCTTTTACGCTGGTTTGACGTCCAACGGTGCCGTTCGAGAAAAGCCCTTGATGCGATCAGGGTAACGGTAGCGGGATAGTCTTCCCCATCCGGCAAGAAGCCCAAATTTGAAGGGGTAGTACCAACATGACCGCAATCGGATTAGACAGCCTGCAAACCCGCTCCACCTTGACCGCTGGCGGCAAGACGGTGGATTATTTCTCGATCAAGAAATTGTCAGAGAAACTCGGCGACGTATCGCGACTGCCTTTTTCGATGAAAGTCCTATTGGAAAACCTCCTCCGTTTTGAAGACGGCGGTTTCACCGTTTCGGTACAAGATATTCAGGCAATGGTAGATTGGCAGAAAGACGCCAAATCCACCCGCGAAATCCAGTATCGCCCTGCCCGCGTATTGTTGCAGGATTTTACTGGCGTGCCTTGCGTTGTCGACCTTGCCGCAATGCGCGACGCGATGACCGCGTTGAAGGCGGACCCGTCGAAGATCAATCCACTCGTTCCTGTCCACCTGGTCATCGACCACAGCGTCATGGTTGACGAATTCGGCCACCCAAAGGCAGCCGAACAGAATGTGGAAATTGAATATCAGCGCAATGCAGAGCGTTATGACTTCCTGAAATGGGGGTCAAAGTCGCTCAATAACTTCAAAGCGGTCCCTCCCGGAACGGGCATCTGCCATCAGGTGAACCTTGAGCACATCGCGCAGGCCGTATGGACGAGCGTTGGCGAGGATGGCGCAACCATCGCCTATCCCGACACCTGCGTTGGCACCGACAGCCACACGACGATGATCAACGGCCTTGGCGTACTTGGCTGGGGCGTTGGCGGGATTGAGGCCGAGGCCGCAATGCTTGGCCAGCCAGTATCGATGCTTATCCCTGAAGTCGTTGGTTTCAAGCTGACCGGCGCGCTCGCCGAGGGCGTGACCGCGACTGACCTTGTTTTGACCGCAACACAAATGCTGCGCGCCAAGGGCGTGGTTGGCCGCTTCGTGGAATATTATGGCCCCGGCCTTGCGTCCTTGTCGCTGGCCGACCGCGCGACCCTCGCCAACATGGCCCCTGAATATGGTGCAACCTGTGGCTTCTTTGGCATTGATGAAAAGACACTCGATTATCTGCGCCTGACTGGTCGTGACGAAGACCAGATTGAGCTGGTGGAAGCTTACGCCAAGGAACAGGGCCTATGGGCCTATGCCGATATGGCTGACCCAGTGTTCACCGATACGCTGTCGCTCGACATGGGTACCGTGGTTCCCTCGCTTGCCGGACCAAAGCGTCCGCAAGACAAGGTGATCCTGACTGAAGTCGACAATGTGTTCAACGACGACTTGGCCAACGTCTACAAGCATGACGGCGCAAAGCGGGTCGCGGTTGAAGGCAAATCTCACGACATCGGTGACGGCGACGTCGTCATCGCGGCTATCACGAGCTGCACCAACACATCTAACCCGTCGGTGCTGGTCGCCGCCGGATTGGTTGCGCGCAAGGCCAATGCTTTTGGTCTGAAGCCGAAGCCTTGGGTTAAAACATCGCTCGCGCCCGGTAGCCAGGTTGTGACCGATTATCTGGATCGCGCCGGCCTGACCGCTGACTTGGACGCCATTGGCTTTAACCTTGTCGGCTACGGTTGCACCACCTGCATCGGCAACTCCGGTCCGCTGGCGGAACCCATTTCGGCTGCGATTAACGGCAATGACATTGTTGCCGCCTCGGTCATTTCGGGCAACCGCAACTTTGAAGGCCGCGTTTCCCCCGACGTACGCGCCAACTTCCTCGCATCGCCGCCACTGGTTGTCGCTTACGCACTGAAGGGCACGGTAACCGAAGATTTCACGACCACGCCCATCGGCCAAGCAACCGACGGCAGCGACGTGTTCCTGCGCGACATCTGGCCGACCAATCAGGAAATCCATGATGTCATGACCGCAAACATCGACCGTTCGATGTTCACCGCGCGTTACGCGACCGTCTATGAAGGCGACGCACATTGGCAGAAGATTCAGGTCGAAGGTTCGGACACCTATACATGGCGCGCCGGTTCGACTTATGTCGCCAACCCGCCGTATTTTGAGGGCATGAGCATGACACCTGCTCCGGTGATGGACATCATCGAAGCCAAACCGTTGGCAATACTGGGAGACTCCATCACCACCGACCATATCTCGCCCGCTGGCAGCATTAAGGCCGACAGCCCCGCTGGTAAGTTCCTGATGGAGCATCAGGTTAGTAAGGCTGACTTCAACAGCTATGGCGCGCGCCGTGGCCACCATGAAGTCATGATGCGTGGCACCTTTGCCAATATCCGCATCAAGAACGAAATGGTCCCCGGCATTGAAGGCGGCATGAGCAGCTATAACGGCGAAGTCATGCCCATCTATGACGCGGCGATGAAGCATAAGGCCGATGGCACACCTTTGGTCGTTATCGCCGGCAAGGAATATGGCACCGGTTCAAGCCGCGACTGGGCAGCAAAGGGCACCAACTTGCTTGGCGTTCGCGCCGTCATCGTTGAGAGCTTTGAACGTATTCACCGTTCCAACCTCGTTGGCATGGGCGTCTTGCCGCTTCAGTTCATGGAAGGCGAAAGCCGGACGACCTTGGGTCTGACCGCCGACGACAGCTTCACGATCACCAGCGTTGGAAAGCTTCAGCCGCGCCAGACGGTTACCGTTATGGTCACCCGCAAGGATGGAAGCACCTTTAATTTCGACACGCTATGCCGCATCGACACCGCAAATGAAGTCGAATATTTCATGAACGGTGGCATCCTGCATTACGTGCTGCGGAAGTTGGCGGCTTAAGCGCCTTTCGACCAATATAGTCATGCAAGCGAAAGCTGGCATCTCGGGCAGCCGTGCACCAACGCTTGAGTTCCCAGCTTTCGCTGGGATGACGGCCGTAAGTTTATAAGCTGAGTTGCTAAACCCGCGCGAGAATCGACAGCGCCGCCTTCAAATGCGGCGCATCGATCATTTTGCCGCCCAGTTGCAACACCCCTGCCCCCGGATTGGCCGCGAAGGCATCGACAACCGCGCGGGCGTGGGCGACTTGCTCTGCTGATGGTGTGAAACCAGCGTTGATGACGGCGACCTGAGCGGGGTGAATGGCGAGCATCCCGCTGAAACCATCGCGCGCGGCGCGTGCGACATATGCGGACAATGCCGGCTCATCGCTAATATTCGGAAACACCGTATCAATCGCGGCGACTCCTGCAGCATGCGCTGCGAATAAGGTCAGCGACCGTGCCATCTCATATGGGGCCGTGTAACGCCCATCCGCTTCACGCGACGTCGCGGCACCGACGGCAGCGGGCAAATCTTCGGCACCCCAGCTTACGCCTGCAAGCCAGTGCGATACCTCACGCAAGGTGCCAAGATCGAACACGCCGCCGGGTGTTTCGGTTGCTATCGGTAATATCGGCGGCGCTTCGCCATCGGGATTGTCCGCAACCGCCGCCGCCTCGGCGCGCAACCAGTTGACCGAGCGCGCTCCCTCTGCCTTTGGCAGGACGATGCCGTCCGGAACATAGGGCAATACTGACGCAAGATCATCGTGCGTCAGATGACTTTCCTGCGGATTGACGCGGATAAACACGGGCACCGGCCTGTCCCCCGACAGATACTCCGCCGCCGCCTCACGCGCTGCAACCTTGCGGTCCAGCGCGACCGAGTCTTCGAGGTCAATGACAATGGCATCGGCACCACTGGCAGATGCCTTGGCAAAACGATCGGGCCGGTCGCCGGGCACGAAGAGGAGAGAGCGCAGTTTCATGTGATCTTCCATACCGTTCGTGTCGAGCATAGTCGAGACACCGTGAGGATGCGCACTGCGGATAGGCATCTCGACTGGGCTCGATGCGAACGGATCTGGGGCTAGTCGGAGCTTTTCTTCAGCAACGCCGCGCGCTCGCAGCTGCATACCACTTCGTCGCGCTGATTCAGGCAGCGGTGGAGGAAGGTCACGACGCCAGCATCAGGACGAGACTTGCTCTCCTTAAGCGCAATGACCTCGGTTTCCGCGCGCAGGGTGTCGCCAAGGAATACCGGCTTAGGCATCACGAGCTTATCATAGCCCAGGTTAGCGACGAGCGTGCCCAACGTCGTGTCGCCCACCGACAGCCCGACCATCAGCGCAAAGGTAAAGGTGCCATTGACAAGGATCTGCCCGAACTCGCTCGCCTTCGCCGCCTCTGCATCGATATGCAGCGGCTGCGGGTTGTGCGTCATGACCGAGAACAATAGATTGTCGGTTTCGGTCACCGTGCGGCGGATTTCGTGGGCGATGGTATCGCCGACTTGCCATTGGTTGAAGGTACGTCCTGCCATCTACCCCACCTCACAACCAAAAACTGTGTCATTCCCGCGAAGGCGGGGATCCATGGCCTGAGGCCGAAGTTCAAACAACGATCGCTGGATAACCGGACAATTCCGGCGATGGATTCCCGCCTTCGCGGGAATGACAAGATTGATTTGA
Organism: uncultured Sphingorhabdus sp.; assembly: GCA_963508315.1. Taxonomy (GTDB): domain Bacteria; phylum Pseudomonadota; class Alphaproteobacteria; order Sphingomonadales; family Sphingomonadaceae; genus Sphingorhabdus_B. The sequence continues at coordinate 138,929 of CAUOWK010000001.1, forward strand.
TCACTCACCCTGTGCCTCGATCCGCACCAACAGCGCCTCGACCTGCACCTGCGCGCCAGCTTCGGCGTTCAGCTCCGCCACCACCCCGTCGAACGGCGCAGTAAGGCTATGCTCCATCTTCATCGCTTCCAGTGTGAGGAGTTTCTGGCCCTTGGTCACCGTATCGCCCGCTGCGACCTCGACCGCGATGATACGGCCCGGCATGGGGGAGAGGATAGCGCCATCGCCTACTGCGCCAAGTCCGGAACCCCGAGGTTCCGCTAGAACATAGCGACGCGCAAAACCGTCGGCAAAGGAAAGGACGTCAGCGGTTGGTTCATCGGCCTCCACTTCATTGAACGATATAGTGTATGAATTACCGCTATCGTCGATAATCCGCGCCTCGGCTCGCGACGGCGCGTTGAGGCGGAACCCTAGCACAGCGCTTACCGGACCATAACCGGGGCTTGCACATAAGGATGCTGCGACCTCGGCGAGTTCGGCTTCGTCTGGCTCTGGCGGCGTGACGAGCGCATCGACTTCACGAGCGATGAGGCCGGTGTCGATGTCGCCGATGCCGAACTCTGGTAAATCAAGCAAACGACCTAAAAAACCGGCATTCGTTTTGACGGGCCAAACTTCGGTGCCGTCAATGCCGTCGCGCAGTGCTTCAATAGCATCGGCACGCGTGTCGCCCCTCGCGATGAGCTTAGCGACCATTGGGTCATAGAAAGGCGATACTTCTCCGCCCTGCTCCACGCCCGTGTCGATACGCAGTTCGTCGGGGAATTCCAGATGGTTAAGCGTTCCGATTGACGGCAAGAAACCGGTCGCGGGATTCTCCGCATATAAACGAGCCTCCATCGCCCAGCCGTTGATGCTCAGCTCATCTTGCCGTTTCGGGAGTTGTTCACCCGAAGCCACCCGCAACTGCCACTCCACCAGATCGACGCCGGTGATTTCCTCTGTCACCGGATGCTCAACCTGCAACCGCGTGTTCATTTCCATGAACCAGATGCGGTCCGCGCGCAGGCCTTCCGACGCGTCGGCGATGAACTCGATCGTGCCTGCGCCGACATAGTCGACCGCCTTGGCCGCCTTGACGGCTGCCGCGCAAAGTTGCTCGCGCGTAGCCTCATCCATGCCCGGCGCGGGGGCCTCCTCTATCACCTTCTGATGGCGACGTTGCAGCGAGCAGTCGCGTTCGAACAAATGGACGATGTTGCCGTGGGTGTCGCCGAAGACCTGCACCTCGATATGGCGCGGGCGCTGGATATATTTTTCAATCAGGACATGCGCGTTGCCGAACGAGGCGGTGGCCTCGCGCTGGCAACTGGCGAGCGCATCGGCGAACTCGGCTGCGTCCTCGACCTTGCGCATTCCCTTCCCGCCGCCGCCCGCGACCGCCTTGATGAGGACGGGATAGCCGATTTCGGCGGCTTGCTGGCCAAGGAACGCAGGGTCCTGGTTTGCGCCAATATAGCCAGGGGTGACGGGCACGCCCGCCTCGGCCATCAATTTCTTGGCGGCGTCCTTCAGCCCCATCGCGGTGATGCTCACGGGGCGCGGGCCGACCCAGATCAGCCCTGCGTCGATCACGGCCTGCGCGAACTCGGCGTTTTCCGAGAGGAAGCCATAGCCCGGATGGATCGCCTCCGCTCCGGTGGCCTTTGCAGCGGCGATGATCTTCTCGCCCACCAGATAGCTCTCCCGCGCCGGGCTGGGACCGATATGCACCGCCTCATCCGCCTGCCGCACATGCAGCGCTTTCGCATCGGCATCCGAATAAACCGCTACCGTGCGAATGCCCATGGCGCGGGCGGTGCGGATGATCCGGCAGGCAATTTCGCCGCGATTGGCGATAAGGAGGGATTGGATCACTGCACATCCTCCCCGATACGGGGAGGGGGACCGCGCCGCAGGCGTGGTGGAGGGGGCCCACCTTCGCCACAAGCGGCCACAATTCCTGCCAAGCATCCTTCCATATTCTTCAGCACTTCATAAGCCGGAAGCCGCATTGTCCGAAAACCGCGTTCAGCCATGATGCGATCACGGATCTCATCCTTTCTTGGTTGATCCCCGCAATTATGGGCTTCACCATCGACCTCGATTGCTAGGCGCGCTTGTAGGCAAGCAAAATCCAGAGTGTATGGTTGTTGGGGCACTTGCTTGCGGAATTTGTGGCCTCCGGGCCGTTTTTGCAATTCAATCCATAGCAGCACTTCGGGCAAACTCATTTCTTTCCTTAGGGCGCGAGCGCGCTTCACCTGCTTGATCGGTTGATCGAGGATAGGCGGGACCCCTCCACCACGCTTCGCGCGGTCCCCCTCCCCGTTCCGGGGAGGATTTTGCTCAGAGTACTCGATCACATCCGGAACACCCCAAAGCGGGGTGCCTCCTCAACCGGTGCGTTCAGCGCTGCTGCGAAGGCAAGGCCGAGCACATCACGGGTCTGGGCCGGGTCGATGATGCCATCATCCCACAACCGCGATGTCGCGTAATAGGGGTTGCCTTCATCCTCATATTTCTGGCGGATTGGTGCTTTGAAGGCTTCGGCTTCCTCTGGCGACCATTTGTCCGCATCGCGGTGGACGGTCGCCAGCACCGACGCAGCCTGTTCCCCGCCCATCACTGAAATCCGCGCATTGGGCCATGTAAATAGGAAGCGCGGGGAATAGGCCCGCCCGCACATGCCGTAATTGCCCGCGCCGAAACTGCCGCCGATCAGAACTGTGATTTTGGGCACGCTCGCCGTCGCGACGGCGGTGACGAGCTTTGCGCCGTGCTTGGCGATCCCCTCTGCCTCATATTTGCCGCCGACCATGAACCCGCTGATATTTTGCAGGAACAGCAGCGGTATCCGCCGCTGGCACGCGAGTTCGATGAAATGCGCGCCTTTGACGGCGCTCTCGCTAAATAGCACGCCGTTGTTGGCGAGGATCGCGACCGGCATGCCCCAGATATGCGCAAATCCGCAGACCAAGGTCGAGCCGTAGAGCGCTTTGAACTCGTGAAACTCGCTGCCGTCGACGAGCCGTGCGATGACTTCGTGGACGTCGTATGGCGCACGAACGTCGTCGGGGATGACGCCGTAAAGTTCTTCTGCATCGAACTTTGGCGGGCGCGGGTCTTTCAGGTCGATGCCGGGTTTGTGGATTGGCCCAAGGTGGCTGATGATATCGCGCACGATGGTCAGCGCATGTTCGTCATTCTCCGCGACATGATCGACCACGCCCGATTTGCGACCGTGCAGGTCACCTCCGCCCAGATCCTCGGCGCTGATTTCCTCGCCTGTCGCGGCCTTGACCAAAGGCGGGCCAGCGAGGAAAATCGTGCCCTGATTGCGCACGATAACGCTTTCGTCAGACATGGCGGGGACATAAGCTCCGCCAGCCGTACAACTGCCCATGACGCAGGCGATTTGGGGAATGCCCTTGGCGCTCATATTCGCTTGATTGAAGAAGATGCGCCCGAAATGGTCGCGGTCGGGGAAGACCTCGTCCTGATGCGGCAGGTTCGCGCCGCCACTGTCGACCAGATAGATGCACGGCAGGTGATTTGCCTCGGCAATCTCTTGCGCGCGCAGATGCTTCTTGACGGTCATCGGGTAATAAGTGCCGCCCTTAACGGTCGCGTCATTGCACACGATCATGCACTGGCGGCCCGAGACACGGCCAATGCCGGTGATCAAGCCAGCACCGGGAATTTCGCCGTCGTAAAGGTCATTGGCCGCAAGCTGGCCTATCTCAAGGAACGGCGAACCCGGATCAAGCAAGCGCTCGACGCGCTCGCGCGGAAGTAACTTGCCCCGCGACGTGTGCCGTTCGCGCGATTTTTCGTTGCCGCCCAAGGCCGCCGCGGCAACCTTTGCCCATAATTCGTCGCGCAATGCTGCGTTCTTGGCGGCGTTAGCGCGGTACTGTTCGCTGTCATTATTGACGCTAGAGGTCAGAACAGGCCCGCTCATTTCAATACTCCGATACTTGGGGTGTAATGCACTTGCGCGCCCGGCCCCAAGGGTAAATCAAGCGCCACCCATGCGACAGTCATGGTGATCCCCGCTACCATGAAGCACAGCGCATAAGGCAGCATTAAAGCCAAAAGCGACCCGACACCGAAATCCTTGTCCCAACGCCGTGCGAAGGCGAGGATCAAAGGAAAATAGCTCATCAACGGGGTCATGATGTTAGTGTAGCTGTCACCCATGCGATACGCAGCTGTGGTCATTTCGGGGCTAATGCCGAGCAGCATGAACATGGGCACGACGACGGGTGCAAGCGCGCTCCATTTTGCGCTGGCCGAACCGATGAACAGGTCGAGAATGGACGACAGCAACAGCACGCTCACCAAAAGGAACGGTGCGCTTAAGCCCATTTCTCGCAATACAAATGCGCCGTCGATTGCGATGATTGGTCCCAGACGAGACCAGTTGAACATCGCGACAAAATGCGCGGCGAAGAAGACAAAGACTATATAGGGCGCCATCGAACGGATGCCGTCCTGCATCATGCCAAGTGCGTCGCTGCTGCTTTTCACGGTGCCCGCGCCAACGCCAAAAGCGATTCCGGTGCCAACGAACAGAAAAAAGAACCCGGCCACCAATGCCGAGTAAAAGGGCTGCATTTGCGCCGTGCCCTCTTTGGTCTCGTCCAACAGCGGCGAATAGCCGGGGAGGAGTGTGAGCGCAGCAAAAATGCCGACGATCAGAATGGCTGCAAGCCCAGCGTTACGCAGGCCTTTTCTTTCGGGTGTCGTTGTTTCCGACTTGGCAAGCTCAGCGCGAATTTCGGCGTCAGGTTCCTTGCCCCATGTCCCGAGCCTTGGCTCAATGATACGATCGGTTACGAACCAGATGATAGGGGTGAACAGGAACACAATCGACAAGATGAACCACCAGTTACCGACCGGGTTCATCGTCCAGCCCGGCTCGACAATGCGGGCCGCCTCTTGCGTGAAGCTGAATAGCAATACGTCAATCTGCCCGGGTGTTATGTTACCCGCATAGCCGCCCGAAACAGCGGCAAAGGCAGCAGCAAGGCCGACCAGCGGATGACGGCCAACGGCGGCATATAATATGGCCGCAAGCGGGATGAAAACGACATAAGCCGCATCAGACGCGTGGTGCGACACCATGCCGATGACAGCAACCAACGGCGTCATCAACACGCGCGGGGCATTACGCAGAGATCCGCGAATAAGCGCAGAGAACAGTCCCGATTTCTCGGCCACCGATGCGCCTAACACAATGGTCAACACCAGCCCCAACGGCGCAAAGCTTGCCATCGTCTTGGGCATTTCGGTCAACAGCCGGGCGATATTCTCTTCATTGAAAAGGCTGGTCGCGCGATATGTAAGCACGCCGTCCTTTAACTCGCCCCACTGCGGCGCTTCCGTTCCGGAATAGGGCAAGGACGCGGTCCAACCCAAATAGGCGCCGAGTGCGGACAACCCCATGAGAAACAGGATCAACCAAACGAAGATCATAATGGGGTCAGGTAACTTGTTACCCAACCTTTCAAATGTCGCGAGGAAGCCGCTTTGCGGCGCTACTTGGGTGCTGCTCATGACGCGACTATAGCGCGGCCCGCGCGCTTTGGAATACGCAACTTAATTACGCGAAACGGTTCTGTAATTCCAGCAGCTTCATCGCGGCAATCGCGGCCTCTCCGCCCTTGTCCTTCTGCTTGGGATCCGCGCGAACGATGGCCTGCTGCTCATTTTCGACGGTCAAGATACCGTTGCCGATTGCGATGCCGTCCATGGTTAGCGCCATGATGCCGCGCGCGCTTTCACCCGCCACTATCTCGAAATGATAGGTCTCGCCGCGAATGACGACACCAATGGCAACAAAGCCGTCATACATTTGCGCTTCGGCGGCCATGGCAATTGTGCCGGGAATCTCGAGAGCGCCGGGCACCGTGATAACTTCAACCTCGTGACCTTTTGCCTTCAGCGCAGCCTTTGCACCTGCCACCAGCATGTCGTTGAGATGATCATAGAACCGCGCTTCAACTATCAGAAATTTTGCCATATTATTCGCCTCTGGTGCCGGTGATGGGTCGTTCGCCGACGATGGACAAGCCATAGCCCTCCAGTCCGACCAGCGTGTGATGTGTGTTTGTGAGCAAGATCATGTCATGCACGCCGAGTTCAGTCAGGATTTGCGCCCCGCCGCCATAGTCCCGCAGTTCCTCGATTTCAGGGGCGCCTGCTTGCTTGCCTTCGGCCCGCAGCTGCATAAAACGCGATACGACGTTCTTCATAGGCTTGTTGATGACGACAACTACGCCGCAGCCTTCCGCCGCGATAGCTTCCATCGATTGGGACAATAAGCCGGAGCGCTCATTTTCCTCACCGAAGACGTCGACGAACATCGACATAGTGTGCATGCGTACCAGTGTCGGTTTTTCTGGGTCGATCTTGCCTTTGACCAGCGCGATCGTCTCGTCGCCAGTGGCTTTGTTGAAGAACGTCATCGCCGTCCAATCGCCGCCCCATTTGCTGGAGAATTTCATTTCCGCGCGCTTTTCGACCAAATGGTCGTGCTTGCGGCGATAGGCGATCAGGTCACGGATTGTCCCCATCTTCAGATTGTGCATGCGCGCAAAGGCGACCAGATCGTCCATCCGCGCCATGGTACCGTCGTCTTTCATGATCTCGCAAATCACGCCCGACGGGTTCAGGCCAGCAAGCCGGCTGATGTCGACCGCCGCTTCGGTATGGCCAGCGCGCACCAACACCCCGCCGTCACGTGCGGTCAGCGGGAACACATGGCCGGGCGAAACAATGTCGTCAGGCCCCTTGGAGGCGTCTACTGCAACCGAAATGGTGCGTGCACGATCAGCAGCACTGATGCCCGTCGTCACGCCTTCACGCGCCTCGATCGACACGGTGAAGGCCGTCTGCATACTTTCGCGGTTTTCACGCGCCATCGGGGTCAGGCCCAATTGTTCGCACCGATCCTTCGTCATCGACAGGCAAATGAGACCACGGCCATGGGTTGCCATGAAGTTGATGGCATCGGGCGTCGCCATTTGCGCCGGAATGATGAGGTCGCCCTCATTTTCACGGTCCTCATCATCGACGAGGATATACATACGGCCATTGCGTGCTTCTTCGATGATTTCCTCAATCGGCACGAGCGCCGGCGTATCGTCATTAGAAAAGAGATAGCTTTCCAACTTGCGAAGGGTCTCGGCGGTCGGGTTCCAGCCGGCCTCATCAAGATCACGTAAAGTGTTGGCATGGAGGCCAGCAGCACGGGCCAAGCCCGAACGCGACAATCCGCCCTCATTAACCAGATGACGCAGCTTTTCAATTAATTGGGTGGACATGTCGCCTCCGAAGTCCGCAAAATGGCGGGAGATGATTCGCTTTTTCACACCACAATGTGATTGTCAAAGATTGAATCACATTTACATGTGGAGAGACAGAATGGCGCAGGTTGTTTGGACAAATAAGAATGCGCTATCGGATACGCAGCTGCATGAAAACAGTCTCCCCGCGCTGGCCGACAGCGCAGTTCGGCTGAAGGTCGAGAGCTTTTCCGTCACCGCCAACAACATTACCTACGCCGTTATCGGCGACATGTTCGGCTATTGGAATTTCTTTCCCGCCGAAGGTGACTGGGGCGTCGTGCCGATGTGGGGCCACGCCATCGTTGAAGCCTCGAACAGTCCCGAGATTGTGGTCGGCGAACGCGTCTACGGATATTTGCCGATGGGAACGCATCTGGATGTTATTCCGGGCAAAATATCAGCGGGCGGATTCACAGACCTTGCAGCCCATCGTCAACCGATGAGCCCGATCTATAATCAATATAGCCGCTTGAACGCCGACCCTGAGCATGAAGCGGGTAAAGAAGCCGAGCGGATGCTCTTTGGCCCGTTGTTCAAAACCGGATTTCTCATCGAAGCCATGTTCCGCCGCGAAGGGTGGTTTGGTGCGCAAAATCTGATCATGACCAGCGCGTCTTCCAAAACCGCCATGGGCCTTGCCAGTGTCGCCAAAGACCTGTCGCCACATATCCGACGCATTGGCCTGACGTCATCCGGAAATGTCGACTTCGTAGCGCAAAGCGGCTTGTATGACGACGTCATCGCTTATGAAGATGTCAATACCCTTGCCCTCGTACCGTCGGTCTCCGTCGATTTTGCTGGCAACAGCGGATTGCTACGCGGCATCCACGACGCACTTGGCGACCATCTGAAATATAGCTGCCTCGTCGGCGCAACCCATGTCGATGCGCGCGGACCAAATAGCGCAGGCGGCAATGGCGGCGATATGCGCGGACCAAAACCTCTATTATTCTTCGCCCCCGACCACGCCGTCGCCACCATCAAGGAACTTGGCCCCAAAGGGTTTGGCGAGGCCGTCGGCACAAGCTGGAAAAGCTTCCTGCGCGCCGTCGACGGCGTGGTGGACATCGAAGAAAGCCATGGCCTCCCATCTGCCGCAACTGCCTTTGTCGAGACTTTGGAAGGCCGTATGGATCCCAAAAAGGGCGTGATCATTCGGCTTTGAAGACGCGGCCATCCTTCATAACGAATTTCACCGATTTCAGCAACGTGACGTCCGCGACGGGATCCCCGGCAACTGCAATCATGTCCGCCGCCTTGCCCGGTTCAAGCGAGCCTACTTCCTTGTCCACGCCAAGCAAGGTTGCTGCATTCATTGTTGCGGCCTGAATGGCGGCGCTAGCGGGCATGCCGTGCTTGACCATCAGTTCGAATTCGTCGGCATTTCGGCCATGCTTTGACACGCCGGCATCCGTACCGAAGGCGATTTTAACGCCTGCTGGATAGGCTTTTGCAAGGCTTTTGCCCGTAACGCCAATGCGCCATTGAACCTTTGCAAGAACGTCAGGCGGATAGGCGGCGGGATTGGCGGCGAGACGTTCGATATAGCCATTCACCGTTGACAAGGTCGGGACATAATATGCGCCCGCCGATTTGAACAATTTGATGCTCTCGTCGGTCAGCATCGTGCCATGCTCAATTGAGTCGGCCCCCGCCGCCAGCGCTGCATTCACACCGTCATCGCCATGCGCGTGGACGGCAACCTTTTTGCCATAAAGATGCGCGGTATCGACAAGAGCTTTGACCTCGTCATCAAACAATTGCCGTCCTAAGCCCGCCCCAATGCGGCTGTTGACGCCGCCTGTTGTGGCAATTTTGATGACATCTACCCCACGGCGGATCTGTTTGCGGATCGCCTGACGGCAGCTTTCAACACCGTCGCATAAATTGTTCTGATTAATAGCGGAATGCAGGTCCTCGGAAACCGAGAGAGTGGCGTCCATATGGCCGCTTGTCGTTGAAATGGAGCGTCCGGCGTCAATAATACGCGGACCGGGCAATTCACCTGCAGCGACCGCATCGCGCAGCGCTAGGGTCGCGCCGCTACCGTCGCCCAAATTGCGCACAGTGGTGAAGCCAGCCATCAAGGTCTTCTTGGCATTGCCAGCGGCGCGATATGCGGCGCGCGCGGGACTGTCGGTAATTGATTCAATCAGCGCCGCGTTGCCACCCGCGTCACTGTCCAGATGCACGTGGCTATCGATGAGACCGGGCAAGACGAACCTGTCCTTAAGGTCGATCACCGTCGCACCCGTCGGGCCAACTTGGAATCCGGCCAAGACCTCCGCAATTTTGCCGTCACGAATGACGATGGTGGAGGGTCCGCGCGGCGCGCTGCCCGGCTTGTCGAGCAACTGTCCGGCATGAATAACCGTTACAGGCTGCGCCGTTTGCGCGGCAAGCGGGGTCGATGCGAGCGATACCGCTGCGATTGAAACGAAAACCAACTTTTCCATGAACTCAAACTCCCCCGATTGCGCGGTGCCGTGTGCCCGGTAAAGGCGGGTCTTGCGGCGGCCCTGCGAAACATTGTGCGACTGACATCCATTGATGCGCGACTTCGCCGGTAACTTCAAGCGACGTGTCGGCGATGTTTCGACATTGTGTTACAACCTGACAGAATTCGGTTGCGCTTCCCGCAATCAGTCCGCTGCCTGACGCTTCGCCATATTCCCACACCGCGCCCGACGGCGCAGTCAGGCGGATGTGAGGCATCTCTCCGGGTGGATCAACACGCCGGTTTTTCCACGTCCAGCCCCATGTATTCACGCCCAGCCTAACGATGTTGCCGATACGGTCTTTATCTTGGCGCGCAACACCCAGCGCGTCGTAAATCGCCTGCGCATGGGCCCAGCTCTCCATCAGGCGTGCCGTGATAGAACTTAATGCGCTCATGTCAGGGCCAACCCATTTGACCCGGGCCTTGGGGTCTGCGCTAGCGAACGCATCGGCGGTTGCCTGCGCACGCTCCTGCCATGCCGTTCGAAGGTCATGGCCAGACAGACCGTCCAGATAGGCGCGTTCGAAATCTGGCAATCGGCCAGAACGAATGCCGACCATCATTTCGTGCACAAACGCAGCAAACGCCGCTTCATCGCGCAAGGATAGGTCTGCCGCGATATTCCAGACGTGCAGATGCCGCAGAATATTGTTGATTGTCCACCCCTTGAACTGCGTCTCCGTGTCGAAATCCGCATCACTTAGCGGTTCGAGCAGCTGTGATAATGCGACTGTTTCATCGAGAAAATCGCGGGCTTGCTGCATCATATATCTCCTATGCCCGTTTCGGCGCGCGCGCGGTCACGCGGGTTTGGCTGTCCAATAATCAAAGACTTCTTTCTGAAGCCGGGCGATATGTGCGGCGGCATTTGGCCCCGTCCATTCGCCTGCATAGTCGGTGCGCCCGGTCCACCATCCCTGCCCGGGCAACCCATCGCCCTCGCGGACAACTAGCACGGCCAAGGCAGGCGTGCCTTCCTCCGCCGTCAATTGGTCAATCTTGTCCAGCGTCTTACAAACGGCGCGCATTTTTGGCCGACTGAACCGAAATCCAAGGTTCAGGAGCAGTTCCGAATAGCTAATTGCTCTGCTTTCGCGCGCGCATTGTTCCAATATCGCCTTGATACGGGCAACGTCATGCAACGCCGATAAATCGGCTGCAGGATCACTCAGAAATTGTTCGAGAACCGGATCCAAAAAACCTCCTGCGGCGATACTGCGCCTTACAGATAATCGTCGCGCAGCTTGCCCAAAACAGCGTGGAACTCTTCCATCACCTCGTCAATAATCTGTTTGGCTGGCTTAACACCGTCAATACGTCCTGCGACTTGTCCGGACAGGGCAATCGCCGCCTCCATATCGCCGCCGAAATACAGATCGAGCACGCCACGCATTTCGCCCATGATGTTCTCGCTCGGTTCATGGTCAAGCTTCGTCGTCCGCTCGGTCCGCAGCGCGCGCAATGCGGGGCCCGGACCGTGACGGTTCAGGAACAGTGTATCCGTTTCCTTTGCCGCGATAATCGCGTCCTTCCAATTTTGATGGACCGGCGATTCTGCCGCGCTGACCATGCGCGTGCCCATTTGCACAGCCTCTGCGCCAAGCGCAAAAGCAGCGGCCATTGTCCGACCGCAGACCATACCGCCGGCCGCAACAATCGGCACATCAACTTTGCTGCGAATGAGGGGAAGCAGCACCATCAATGCAACGTCTTTGGGGTTCTTGAAACCACCGCCCTCACCGCCTTCCACCACTAACCCGTCAACGCCGGCGTCAATCGCCTTCAACGCCCCGGCCAATGTGGGAACAACATGGAACACGGTCAGTCCAGCGGCCTTTAGCGGTCCGCAATATTTGTTGGGATCGCCTGCCGATGTGGTGACAAATTTCACGCCTTGATCGACAACAAAATCGACGATGCCCGGATCACGGACAAAGGCTTGCGCGATATTTACGCCAAAGGGCTTGTCGGTCATTGAACGCATTTTCACGATTTCAGCGCGGACCTCGTCCAGCTGGCCAGAGGAGGTTTCAATGATGCCAAGGCCACCGGCATTGGACACAGCGGAAGCAAGCTGCGCGCGTGCTATCCAGCCCATCGGCGCTTGAATGATGGGATATTCGACGCCCAGCAGGTCAGTGATGCGGTTCTTGATCGGCTTCATATCATGAACGTCCCATTGGCTGTGTACGGATGTTCAATTGGCCGGCAAGGCCTGCTTTGCGGTGATGTTCGATTGCCTGATATTCTGGCGACGACACCATAGCCTTCATCGCTGACAGCGAGGGATACTCCGCGAGCGCCACCATGTCCCAGAGATCATCGACTTCGCCAATCATCAGACCGGTAACCGGCCCTGCATATATTTGCTTTCCGCCAACCGAAGCGAGACAGGCCTGCACAGCCTTGCCGTAGCGGGCATAGGCTTCAGCGCCCGTTAAATCGGCGTCCGAACCATCGGCATATTCAGCATTGTCTTTAAATTTCAGCAAATTGACCATGACGAATGGCTCGTCATCCTTGCCTGCGAAAAAGGCAGTTGCCTGTTCCATTGAAGGAAAAACAGCGTTCTCGACGCGCATAAACGGGCTCCCACTCCTGATTTAATCATCTGCTTAAATCAGCGGCAGCGAAGTGTAAAATGATTATCGCCGGTAAACGGGGTGCACAGTCAGGAGACGATTTTCATATGCGGCGCACGCGATTGCGTAGGCGCCTTTGCCGTACCCAACCCACGGAAAATAGTCGCCACAATCTGCTCGAGCTTTTCGACTTTCAACTTGGCCGTGCCTATATAAAACAGAGCCTCGGGGTTGGTGTAGCATTGCACCATCTGGTTAATTAGTGAGACCGCCTCGTCAATGGACAGACCGTCAAAATAGTCCTGCTCCATTGCCTCGGCAACAATCAGCGAGAGATAATGGTCGCCAAGGTCGACATATCCGCGCACCACTTCAAAATATTGCTGGCCGATTTCGAGGTAGCTGCGCAGCACGTCAGGCTCTCTATCGAACTGCTCGACCATGGCCAGATAGCGCCGCGCAAAATATTGATACATCTTCGCCTCAACCGGCAAGTCTGATTCCGTGACCTCCACCATGATTGCCACTTTCTCGGCGAAGAATCGTCCGGCGACGGCCTCCAGCAACGCCTCCTTATCTTCGAAATATCGATTAAGGACGGTGGGCGACATTCCAGCCGCAGCGGCCAGATCCGTCATGGAGACGTCCACAGGACCGCGTTTACGGATGAGGTCATCGACAACCTCCAACAACGCATTTCGTCCGGCCTGTATGTCAGTATCACCGCGGGTCATGGCTATTCTGTATTACCTCCACATAACAGTAACCGGATATATGGCAGCGTCCATCATTCTTCAATTGGTTCGAATGCAAAATATCCCTGATCGCTATGTTCATTTTCGCTTTCTTGAGCGTCGATAAGTCCCGATAGCGTCAACCCCAGCAGCCGGACGCCCATCTCCGCAGGCAAAATCTGGTCGAGCAGCGCATGTCCCAACTGTGCCACAGACGCCCTGTCCGCCAAAACATGCGGCACCGTACGCGACCGTGTCACTGTTCTGAAATCGGCGTAGCGCGCCTTTAACACTAATGTCCGGCCATGGCCGTCATAGCGTTGAATTCTATCCCAGACCGTGTTGATGATATCATCGAGCGCATCGCGCAGCTCTGTTTCGCTGCGCTTGTCATCGAAATAGGTGCTCTCGGCTCCAATGGATTTGCGGATGCTGTTTGCATTGACCGGTCGATCATCGATCCCCCGGGCCGCCTTGAACAAATAGCTGCCCCAACTGCCGAAATGATGCGCCAGCCAGGCTTCGTCCTTTCGCGCCAAATCAGCACCCGTTTGCACGCCTAGCTTGGCCATTTTCTCGGCGGTTCGTGGTCCTACGCCATGAAAGCGGCGGACGGGCAAGCCGGCGACAAATTGCGGTCCCTGGTCCGGCAATATCACGCACATGCCGTCGGGTTTGTTTTCGTCGCTGGCTAGTTTGGCGATGAACTTGTTATAACTGACGCCCGCACTGGCGGTCAGTCCGGTCTCCTCGCGAATGGCGGCGCGGATAGCTTTGGCAATTTTGACGGCTGAACCAATGCCTAGCTTGTCGACCGTCACATCCAGATAGGCCTCGTCCAGTGAAAGCGGCTGAATGATGTCGGTATGCCGGGAAAATATCTCGCGGATTTGCTGTGATACCGCCTTATAGGCTTCGAACCGGGGCTTCACGAAAATGAGGTCGGGGCATTGCCGCTGCGCCGTTACCGACGGCATAGCTGAACGCACACCGAATGCCCGCGCTTCGTAACTGGCTGCTGCCACAACGCCGCGTTTGGAAGAGCCGCCGACCGCCACAGGTTTGCCTCGCAACTCCGGGTCATCGCGCTGCTCAACGCTCGCGAAAAAAGCGTCCATGTCGATATGGATGATTTTACGGACGGGCGGGGTATCTGGCATGGCGTTGACGCCTTTAGACGCCAACCAACGCCCGCAACGCTTTCCGGTCGAGCTTGCCGATCATTGTTTTCGGCAGTGCGTCCATGACGACAACCGACTGTACGCGCTCATGTTTGCCCAGTTGCGGGTTCAGCCATTTTGCCAACGCGGCACCATCATCTGATGCACCCTCTTGCAAGGTTACAAAAGCACGCGGTATTTCGCCCAGATAGGCATCGGGCACGCCAATGACGAGCGCCTCTTTCACCGATGGATGGCGATAGAGAACATCTTCGACCTGGCTTGGGAAAACCTTGAACCCGCCAACGGCAATCATATCCTTCAGCCGGTCCACAATGAAAATAAAGCCTTCGTCATCGATAGTCGCGACATCACCCGTCCGCAGATATTTACCCAAAAATACCTCTTCGTCCGCGTCGGGTCGCTTCCAATAACCGCACATCACTTGCGGTCCGGCAAACACGAGTTCGCCGGGTTCGCCTTGCGGCGCTGGCTTGCTGGGGTCTTCCTTGTCGACAAGCTTAACGTCCGTACCGGGCACGGGTTGGCCGATGCTACCAAGCTTGTTATCGCCCTCATATGGGTTGCACGACACCACGCCTGAGCTTTCGGTAAGGCCATAGCCCTCAATGACAATCGCGCCGGTTACCTTCTCGAAACGCTCTTTCAATTCGGCGGCCAGTGGCGCACCGCCGGAAATGCAGGCACGCAAGCTGCTGAAATCGGTGCCGTTAATGTCCGGACAATCCAGCAATGCCTGATACATGGTGGGAACGCCGGGTAACGCGGTCACTTTGGCACGGTTGACGGCAGCTAGTGCAGCCTTTGCTTCGAAGCGGGGAAGCATGACGATTTCACCGCCATTGGAAATGGTGCGATTCAATACGGTGGCGTTGGCGAATACGTGGAAGAACGGCAGCACCCCTAAAATCCGGTCGTCGGCTGCGCCATTGGGATTGTTAACGCGGCTATGCGGATCCAGCATGTTAATCTGTCGCGCATTGGCGGTAATATTCTGATGGCTGAGCATCGCACCCTTGGGCGTGCCAGTGGTGCCGCCGGTATATTGCAACTGGGCAATATCCTTTGCCGGATCGCACGGCTGAATGGAATAATCGCCTATGTTCGCCAACAGGTCGGTGTAGGTCGTAATGCGGTTGTCGGCGGGGATGTGCGCGATATCCTTGCGCTTGAACATTTTGTACGCCCAGCTTTTCGCACGGGGCAACGCCTCGGCGACACTGCCGACGATCAGTTCCTTCAAATTGCTGTTATCAAGAACCTTGATTGCGGTCGGCAACAACGCGGCGGCGGAGACTGTAACCAATATGCTGGTGCCGCTATCTGCCACCTGATGTGCGAGTTCATCGACCGTATATAAGGGCGAGAAATTGACCACCGTCGCCCCGGCGGCAAGCGCGCCATAATATGCTGCGATATAATGAGGTACATTGGGCAGGAACAGGCCGATATGGTCGCCCTTGCCGATACCCTTATCCTGAAGACCACGGGCAATCCGGCGAACCGTGCTCGCCATGTCGGCATAGCTGTATTTACGGCCCATAAAGTCAGCGATGGCAGCGCGCCCCATGCGTTCCGCCGACTGGAAAAACATGTCGTGCAAGGCAAGCGGCGGGAATTGTTGGTCCCATTTAACGGGGTGGCGGTATTGGCTGTTCCAGATGCTACTGTTCATGGATTCTTTATGACGCGTGATACCATCCAACGCCATCGCGGATTTCACATTTTATGCGTCCGGTGAAATGAAGATGTCGCAGATGTGCCTGCGCCTCTCCAGTAGCAAGTCCGTACACGCTATCGTCGATCTCACGATCAAACAGCAGTTTGAAGGTATCTACGGCGCGCATCTCGGTTTGCCGCAGGGCCGCCTCCAAGATATCCAACCGTTCATGATGGCCCGAGGCGAGCTTTTCCAAACGCACATGGACGCCGGTAAAGGGTTGCCCGTGCGCTGGCAGAACAAGCATGTCAGCGGGCAATGCTGCCAGGAATTTGTCAATCGACGCCAGCCATTCACCTAAGGGATCTGCCGCAGGTTCGCTGTCCATGACGGAGACGTTCGATGTGATGCGGGGCAAAATCTGGTCACCTGCAATAATCATTCCATTGTCGAAATCGACAAGGCAGGCGTGTTCCGGCGTATGCCCGCCGCCGGTCATGACTGTCCATGTTCGGGTGCCGACATCTATCCGCTGATTGTCCTCCATACGGACATGGCCCGCAGGCAATCTCGACACCGCGCGCGCAAACTTACCCCAGCCGCCCTTGCGCATCTGGTCGATGCGCGCTTCGTCAAACCCCGCGAAACGGCGGTTATTCAGCACTTCTTCGGGGGGATGATCCAACTGCTCCGCGGTCAGCATTCTCGCCATCAGCCATTCGGTCCGGTTCATCCAGATGGGCACCTTGAACCGGTTTGCTAACCAGCCGGCGCAGCCCACATGATCGGGATGGAAATGGGTGACAAATATGCGCTTGAGCTCACGCTCGGCGAGCGCGCCTGCAAACATCGCCTTCCATTGCGCTATGGTCTCGGGCATGAACAGACCTGTGTCGGCAATGGCATATCCGCCATCGTCCTCATCCAGCAGCCACAAATTGATATGCGCCAGATTGCCGGGCACTGGCATGCGCGTCCAGCCGATATCAGGGGCGATCGGATATATCTGACCATATTCGGGGGCGTGATCGCCCAGCGGATATGTCAGTCCGCGAAACTCCTTCGCCTCAAAACCATGATCGGCGAGCGAAGCGTCATATGCGGGGGGTGCAGGATGTGCCATCCCCCCGCCGTGCCTTAATCAAGCGATTAACGCAATATTGACGTGACGATTATTCGCCGGCCTTTTTGAACAGGGTATCGGCAGTAAGCTCTGCCTTCGCGGTTTCTTCGTCTTCACCGTTGAGTGCAGCTTCAGCCTTGCGCGCAGCTTCGGTGCGTTCGGCGCGCAGTTCCAGAATAAGCGCATCACGGTCCGTGCCCAGACGCGCGTCATTGGCTGCGGTGTTATCAATGCCAGCCTTCTTCGCAGCGCGGTTTACGATGGCATCCAGCTCACGCTGTGATGTCAGGCCAAGGGTTACTGGATCCTTCGGCTGGATTTCAGCGATGTTCCAGTGGCTACGGTCACGGATTGCCGCGATGGTATTGCGGGTCGTGCCGATGAGCTTGCAGATCGCGCCGTCCGAAATCTCGGGATGGTTACGCAGCAACCAAGCGATACCGTCTGGCTTGTCCTGACGCTTCGACACCGGCGTATAGCGCGGGCCTTTTGTGCGGCGCACCTGATCGGGACCGACGGTCATTTTCAGGACATAATCTTCGTCCGCTTGGCCCTTTTCGATTTCGTCCATCGACAATTCGCCCGCGTGAACAGGATCACGACCGGTATATTTCGAACCGGTCATGTCGTCGGCCATTGCCTGCACTTCAAGGATGTGAATACCGCAGAACTCGGCGATTTGCGAAAAGCTCAAACCGGTATTGTCTACCAGCCAAGCGGCGGTCGCATGTGGCATCAATGGGGTGGCCATGTCTTTTGCTCCAATAATAAGGGCCGCACCTTACGGCGCGGCCTGAAATTCTTGAATGATGCATTAGGCGAACTTTGCCGCGTCGGCAAGCGACAATGCATGTCGGGCCTTGCGCTCGGGCAGCGCCGGGTTCATTCAGGACGCCACTTGGGAGGAAGCGATGAAACGTCTTTTTAAATGGCTAGGTCTGTTGTTGATTGTCGCCGTCGCTGCGGTGTTCTTCTGGGGATATGCCCCCGATACCGACGCAGACGCGATGAAAGCGAAATATGCCGGTGGCGCGTCCCAATTTGTAGAGCTTAAGCCCGGACTGAACGTTCATTATCGCGACGAGGGAAAGCGCGACGGTCGGCCACTCGTTCTTATTCACGGGTCAAACGCATCGCTGCACACATGGGAAACTTGGGTCAAAATATTGGGGCAGGATTACCGTGTAATTTCGCTCGACTTGCCGGGTCATGGTCTGACTGGAGCCAATCCGTCCAACGTCTATGACAACGCGTCATATGTTGAGGTCGTCGATGGTCTGCTGGAAAAGCTTAATGTCAAAAGCGCGGTTATCGGCGGTAATTCCATGGGCGGCGGCGTGTCATGGATGTACGCGCTGACCCATCCCGAAAAAGTCGACGCGCTGCTGTTGGTGGACGCAGGCGGGCAGCCTTATTCCAAGTCCGGTAATACGCCCATCGGTTTCCGTTTAATGCGCATGCCAGTCATTAAAGAAGCCGTCCGCTTCATCGCGCCGCGCAGCATATTTGAATCGAGCGTGCGCACATCAATGAGTGTTCAGTCAAAAATCGATGATGCGCTTATCGACCGCTATTGGGAACTGAACCGCTATCCGGGCAACCGCGAGGCGACGATGCAGCGTTTTAGTGCAACGGGCAACCGTAACACCGCAACGCCTGAAAAGCTGGCAACGATTAAGGTTCCGGTGATGATCATGTGGGGCGAAGAGGACAATCTTATCCCCGTCAGTTCCGCGCGCTGGTTCGCCGATGCATTACCGCAGGCACAACTGGTCATCTACCCTAGGGTTGGCCACATACCGATGGAGGAAATCCCGGAAAAAAGTGCCGCGGATGTTAAAAGCTGGCTAGACACCCTGCCGGCGCCGCCGGCGACGTAGGGGGTTCCCCTACACCTCAAGCATGATTTTCCCGACGTGCGCGCCTGATTCCATATAGGCATGCGCCTCTGCGGCTTGCGATAGCGGAAATATCTTGTCCATCTCCGGACGTAATTTCCCGTCGCAGACTGCTGGCCACACATGTGCGACAATCTCTCCGGCCAGCAGTGCTTTGAATTCCGGCGAGCGGGGCCGCAGAGTCGACCCGGTCAAGGTCAACCGTCGCGACATGATATATGCCATGTTCAGTTCGGCGGTCATGCCCCCCTGCACGGCAATCGTCACGTGACGGCCATCTTCGCGCAGACATTGCAAATTGCGCGAGACATAACCGCCCGCAACCATATCGAGGACCAGATGAACACCTGCCCCGTTCGTCAAGCTGCGCACGGCGTCGACGAAATCCGCCGCGTTGTAATTAATGGCATGGTCCGCGCCGATGGCAGCAGCAGCAGCGCATTTTTCGTCGGAACCGCATGTCACAATAACCTCAAGTCCAAACAGCTTGCCGAGCTTAATGGCCATCGTACCAATGCCGCTGGTGCCGCCATGAACGAGGATAGTCTCACCGTCGCGCGCATAGCCGCGTTCAAAGACATTATGCCAAACCGTGAAAAGCGTTTCGGGCAGAGCGGCGGCTTCGGCCATATTCATAGCCTCAGGAACCGGTAGGCACACATCGTGACGTGCCAGGCAATATTCGGCATAGCCGCCGCCGGATACCAGCGCACATTGGCGTGTTCCGATCAAGCCTGCATCAACGCCCTCGCCGGTTGCGACGACGATGCCCGAAACCTCAAGACCAGGAAGGTCGCTTGCACCCGGTGGCGCAGGATATAGACCCTTGCGCTGGATAACGTCGGGGCGGTTTACACCGGCAAACGCAACCTTCAACAGCAGCTCTCCGGGTCCAGGAGTGGGCAAGGCCCGCTGCACTGGCACAAGCACCTCGGGCCCGCCCGGCGTCGAAATCTCAATGGCGGTCATTACATCCGGCAATATAGGCATGTGGCCGTGGTCCCCTCTGGCGTTGGTGCCTTGTAGGCAAGCTTCATATTGACAGCAACCGTGCTGAGGTAAAATATGGCGTATGGATATTGACGAGAATCTCCCGCTTCACCGCGACGACCCTTTGGCCCTTTTGATCAAGCAAGATATTGATCCCTTGTCGGTCGCCGAACTTGAGGCGCGGATTGCAGCACTCAAGTCCGAAATCGCACGCTGCGAAGGCAAAATCGCGTTTGCGAGCACCCACCGAAATGTAGCCGATGCGCTGTTTAAAAAATAACCCACGGGATATTCGGCCTAAGAAAGCTGCGCCAACATCCGTTATCCGTCTCATGCGGGTTGAAAGCACTTAACACCGCGCCGATATAGAAAAAGTGCCAGTAAGCGACTCATTGTAAGGAGATCAGAAATGCCATCATTTGCGGAGTCGCTTG
Source organism: uncultured Sphingorhabdus sp. (assembly GCA_963508315.1). Lineage (GTDB taxonomy): Bacteria > Pseudomonadota > Alphaproteobacteria > Sphingomonadales > Sphingomonadaceae > Sphingorhabdus_B. The sequence goes on from CAUOWK010000001.1 coordinate 159,368, forward strand.
AAGCTACCCTTCACAACGCGCTAAAGCATGCAGGCGATCGTGCGCATGAATATGCGACACTGGAGCATCTCCTGCTCGCGCTGATTGATGACGCCGATGCAGCCAAAGTCATGCAGGCATGTGGCGTAGACATTGGCGAGTTATCGGACATTGTTATCACTTACCTCGATACCGAGCTTGAAAGCCTGCGCGTCGAGGGCAAAGTGGATCCATCGCCGACAAGCGGATTTCAACGCGTCGTTCAACGCGCGATATTGCACGTCCAAAGCTCCGGCAAAGATGTGGTCACGGGCGCGAACGTTCTCGTCGCCCTGTTCTCCGAACGCGAAAGCTACGCAGTCTATTTCCTGCAGCAGCAGGATATGAGCAGGCTCGACGCGGTCTCCTATATAAGCCACGGCATCGGTAAGGACGGCAAGCTTGCCGAACCGCGCCCCATCAATGGTGCCGAACAAAAGGGCGAAGAGCCTGAGGACGCGAAGTCCAAGAAGGACAAAAAAGAAGGTGCACTGGACCAGTTCACCGTCAATCTGAATGAAAAGGCCAAGCAAGGCCGTATCGATCCGCTCATCGGACGCACGGCCGAAGTCGATCGCACGGTGCAGATACTGTGCCGCCGGTCCAAGAATAACCCGCTCTATGTAGGCGAACCGGGCGTTGGCAAAACGGCTATTGCCGAAGGGCTTGCCCGCCGCATTGTCGAAAATCAGGTGCCCGAAGTGTTACTGCCTGCGGTCATCTATTCGCTCGATATGGGCGCGTTGCTGGCGGGAACCCGCTATCGCGGTGATTTTGAAGAGCGTTTGAAAGCGGTCGTATCGGAACTCGAAAAGCTTCCCGATGCGATATTGTTCATTGACGAAATCCACACGGTCATCGGTGCTGGTGCAACCAGCGGCGGAGCGATGGATGCTTCGAACCTGCTGAAGCCGGCGCTTTCCGGCGGTACTATTCGTTGTATTGGTTCGACCACGTACAAGGAGTTCCGCAACCATTTCGAAAAGGACCGCGCATTGCTGCGACGGTTCCAGAAAATCGATGTCAACGAACCGAGCATCGATGACACGATCAAGATTCTAGCTGGATTGCGCTCCGCGTTTGAAGAGCATCACAAGGTCAAATATACCCCCGATGCCATCAAGGCTGCCGTGGAATTGTCCTCGCGCTATATCAATGACCGCAAGCAACCGGACAAGGCCATCGACGTCATTGACGAGGTCGGCGCGATGCAGATGCTCGTCCCGCCGTCAAAGCGCCGCAAGTTGATTACCGCGCGCGAGATTGAGGCCGTAATCGCCACCATTGCGCGCATCCCGCCGAAGCAAGTGTCGTCGGACGACAAGACCGCGTTGGGCACGTTGGAAGCCGACCTGAAACGGGTCGTGTTCGGGCAGGACAAGGCCATCGAAGTACTGGCCAGCGCCATCAAACTCAGCCGCGCGGGTCTGCGTGATACCGAAAAGCCAATCGGCAGCTATTTGTTCAGCGGCCCGACCGGCGTGGGCAAGACGGAAGTTGCGCGGCAACTGGCCTCCATATTGGGCATTCCGCTGAAGCGGTTCGACATGTCCGAATATATGGAACGGCACAGCGTCAGCCGCTTGATCGGCGCGCCTCCCGGCTATGTCGGTTTCGATCAAGGTGGTCTTTTGACCGACGCCGTCGACCAGAGTCCGCACAGCGTGTTGTTGCTTGACGAAATCGAGAAAGCGCATCCCGACCTTTTCAATATCCTGCTTCAGGTGATGGATAATGGCCGGTTGACGGACCATCACGGCAAGACTGTCGATTTCCGCAATGTCATCCTGATTATGACAACCAATGCTGGTGCCAGCGACATGGCGAAGGAAGGCATTGGCTTTGGTAATAACATCAGCAAAGAAGATGCTGGCGACGAAGCCGTCAAAAAGATGTTTGCGCCCGAGTTCCGCAACCGTTTGGATGCGACCGTACCATTTGGCTATTTGCCGACCGAAGTCGTGGCGCGGGTCGTCGACAAGTTCATCCTGCAACTCGAACTGCAGCTCGCTGACCAGAATGTGCACATCAAGCTGGACGACGAAGCACGTGCATGGCTTACGGAGCGGGGCTATGACAAACTATATGGCGCGCGCCCAATGGGACGGCTTATTCAGGAAAAGATCAAGCAACCGCTCGCCGAGGAATTGTTGTTTGGAAAGCTTGTCCATGGCGGCGAAGTCGCTGTGCATATCAAGGACAATCAACCCGCGTTCGAGGTGACCCCTGCCCCGCCAAAAACGGCCAAGCCCAAGTCGACCAAGAGCAAATCCAAAAAGCCAAGTAAGGCAGACTAAGGACAGTTATTATATCTGACCGATAGGCAGTAATTGTGCGGATGGCCCGATACCGGCAAATAATTCAGGTTCGGTTCCGGTCATCCACACCTGTGCACCTGTATCAGCCAACAGGCTGAACAACGCCATCCGCCGCATGGGGTCCAAATGGGCGGCAACTTCATCCAGCAATAATATGGGCGGCGCATCACGCTGCGCCGCAACCAAAGCGGCATGCGCCAGTATCAGCGACAGCAACAACGCTTTTTGTTCCCCTGTCGAGCATTGATCGGCAGCTTGTCCTGATACCTGGTGCTGCACGCGCAAATCCGCGCGATGCGGCCCAGCCAGCGTCCGGCCAGCAGCAGCGTCGCGCCTACGTCCAGACCGCCAAGCCTCAACCAATGATGCGCCCGATGTCCCTCCCTTGTCCACCAAGTCGATGAGAGGCACAGCGAACGGTCCGGAGGGTGTTGCCACCAACTGTGCACATAGTGCCACGACCATTTGGCTGCGCGCAGCGACAATGGCGTCTCCGCTTTCTGCCATCTGGGCTTCCAACGCATCAAGCCAAAGCGGATCTGCAGCATCGGACCCCGACAACAGGCGATTGCGCTGCTGCATGGCTTTCTCATAGCGCGCACAGCGACGTGCGTGCTCGGGATCAAGCGCGAGCACTAACCGATCTACAAACCGCCGCCGCGCGCCTGCGCCATCAGCGAACAACCTGTCCATTGCAGGGGTTAGCCAGATGACCGATAACCACTCGGCCAAACTGTTGATGCTGGCATTGCTGCCATTCACACGTACCTTGCGTCGCTCAGGCTGCGCTGCATTAACGCCGGTCCCGATCGTGTTGCCGCCCGTCTCTGCCAATATTGTAAATCCGCCCTCACCTTGCGCACGGATCATATCCGACATAGCCGCACGGCGAAGTCCGCGCCCCGGCACCAGAAGTGAGACGGCCTCCAATATGTTGGTTTTGCCAGCGCCATTGGGCCCGTGCAGCGCAATGAACTGCGTTTGCGGCCGCAATTCCATTGCAGGATGATTCCGAAAGTCGGTCAGGGAAAGACGCGCCAAGGCCATTGGCTTTGCTGCTATAGAATGGCCCGAGAGGGTCAAGTCGCTTCTGGCGATTTTGCAAACCTAAATATTAGCAACAATTCCCAACTTATGAAATTTGTACCAACGCTACATACAGCCAAAAAGTACTTAACCATTTGTTTTTAAGAGATACATCCATTTTGGCACGGCCTGTGCAAGGTAGTTTGCATAGCCGGAATGGTCCGGCAGACATTAAAAAGGAAATAAACATGACACATTTCGCACGCAATCAAATCGTCTCGGCCTTCGCAGCTATCCTCTGCGCCTTCATCACTATCGGCATCAGCGTTGCACCAGCTGTCGCACCCGTTGCCGGCCTTGTTGCTTAAACCAATACCCATAATCGCATTGCACGGAGCATCCCAATGGCACGTTTAACTCTTGATAAAGCCAACAAGAAAATTCTCGGCGTATGCGCCGGATTGGCGAACTGGACAGGTATGGATGCGATGATCGTCCGCCTCATCTTTGCAGTCGCTACGCTTGTAGGTTTTGGATCGCCTATTTTGATCTACATTGTGCTGGCCATGATACTGGACTGAATTTGTTAACTCCCATGCCGTATAGGACGGCAGAGCAGGAGTTGCAGATGGCCGGGCAAAATTACGATAATCATCGTCATGATTATAGGGCGTTCATGCGTGACGACGTGTCCATTACAGCCAGTATCCGGGAACAAGGCGGCGGACGGCAGCAGATTGAAGTCGTAGATCTGTCACAAGCAGGTTTTCGTATGCGAACCGGGTCGTTCATTCCCGGTGATCGCGTGATTTTCCTGACGTTGCCGGGGTATAACCCGCTTGAGGCGCGCATTGCCTGGCATGAACGCGAATATTATGGCTGCGAATTCGTCCAACGATTACACGAGGCGATCTACGAACATATTGCAAGCACATACCCCCATTTTCGGCGGGGGTGAGTGACCTCCGCGTTACTCAGGCGCAATGCTACCCAGCCTTGCGCACGAACACCGAACCAGCCGAATAGCCCGCGCCAAAGGAGCAGATCAGCCCGACATCGCCAGCAGCCAAATCTCCATTGTGCTTGTGGAACGCGATAATCGACCCGGCGCTTGAGGTGTTGGCGTACGTATCAAGCACAGTCGGGCTTTCGTCATCGCTTGCCTCATGCCCAAGTACCTTTTGCGCGATGAGACGGTTCATGCCGGTATTCGCCTGATGCAGCCACAGCCGCCGCAAATCCGCGCCTGACAAGCCAAGCGCCTCGGCATGCTCAAGTATCATTTGCCCCACCATCGGCACGACTTCTTTGAAAACTTTGCGCCCCTCTTGCACGAACAGCTTGTCGGTTTTCGGTCCGCTCTGGTCAACTGGACCATTGCCATGCGCGCGATTGAGGAAGCCGAAATTATTGCGGATATTATTGGAAAACTGTGTTTTCAGGCGCGTGCCCAGAATTTCCCAATGCTGGGTCGGGGCCAGATCCTTAGCCTCAACCAAAATCGCCGTAGAAACATCGCCGAAGATAAAATGACTGTCCCGGTCGCGCCAATTCAAATGGCCTGACGTAATCTCCGGGTTCACCACCAAAACAGACCGCGCATTGCCGCTGCGGATATAATCAGCGGCCGTCTGGATACCGAAGGTCGCGGAAGAACAGGCGACGTTCATGTCAAAACCAAAGCCGCGCTGCATACCGAGTTCATGCTGAATCTCTACCGCCATCGCCGGATAAGCGCGCTGCATATTGGATGCCGCACATAGCACGGCGTCAACATCGGCAATGTCCCGCCCCGCACGCGCCAGCGCATCGCGGCATGCAGCCACGCCAATTTCGGCCATCATAGAAATCTGGTCATTGGGGCGCTCGGCGTAACGCGGCTCCATGATTGCGGGATCAATGATCGACTGTTTGTCCATCACATGACGTGATTTGATACCGCTCGCTTTTTCGACAAATTCGACCGAGCTATGTGTCAGGGGTTCGACGTCCGGATTGGCGGCGTTATACCTGTCGGCATAGGCGTTAAAGCTGGCGACCAATTCTTCATTGCTGATGGTATCGGTCGGGGTGAACAGACCAGTTGAGGATATGACCGGTATTGCGCCGTGCGCCTGATGCGACATGAATTTTTCCCGCTTGTGTTTTTATTGCGTCCGGATGCCTAGCGCCTGCGTATTTGTGAAACAAGCCGTTTGCACAGGATTGCAACGCCGTTATGTTGGGCATGGGGGAGGAATATTAAAATGTCTTTGCAGGAGCGCCAGCCAAGCTGGCTGTCCCGTCTATTGAGGTGGGCTTTGGTGGGGTTTTACCGTCGTGGCGGGTGGCAAGCCCAAGGGATAGTGCCGGAACCGCGTAAATTCGTGCTGATTGCAGCGCCGCATACCAGCAACTGGGACTTTGTGTATTTCCTAGGCCTGACCAACGATTTGGACATCAAGCCACATTTCATGGCGAAAGATTCGCTGTTCCGGTGGCCGTTCACCAACTTCATGCGCGATATGGGCGGGGTCTCCGTGGACCGGTCGTCCAACAAAAATTATGTCCAGCAGATGGTGGACGAATTCAAACGGCGCACGGAATTCATGCTGACCATCGCGCCTGAAGGCACGCGCGGTTCGGTAAAGGCATGGAAGACTGGTTTTTATCATATCGCTATGGGCGCCGGCGTGCCGCTGGTTGTCGGCATGATGGACTATAAAAACAAAACCGGCGGCTTGGGGCCCGCAATATGGCCAACGGGCGATTACAAGGCGGACATGGCAAAGCTTGCCGAAATCTACGCCACCGTGACCCCGAAAAACCCGTCCAACGGAATGAGATATGCAGTTGAAGGAGATGTCGCATGACGCCCGTCTTATCGACACTGGTTTTGAACGCAGCGGCCTTGCTGGCTGTTATTTTACTGCTGTGGGCCTATTCAGTGAAAATCCGCGACGTGTCGTTCATTGATGCCTTTTGGGCATTCGGTATGGTCCTGCTCGCGAGTGCGGCGTGGTTGCAATCTGTTGCGCCCGGCGCGCGTTCCCATCTGTTACTTGGGCTGACGGTACTTTGGGGATTTCGCCTCTCACTTCATTTGTGGACCCGTTGGCGCGCGCACGGGGAAGATCCGCGTTATGCCAAAATCATGGGCAGCGTCATGGAGAAGAAAGGCTGGAGCTGGTCGAAAACGTCGCTTCTCTCTGTATTTCTAACGCAGGCACCGTTACTATTTATTACATGCCTGCCCGCACAACTGGGCATCTGGGCGAGCGACGGCAGCCGCAACATCATCGGACCGATCGCGTTTGCCGGTGCGATCGTCGCACTGATCGGTATTGCCTTCGAGACGATCGGCGATGCCCAGTTGAACGCTTTCAGGGCCAACCCAGCCAACAAGGGCAAAGTGCTCGACACTGGCCTTTGGAAATATACCCGCCATCCCAATTATTTTGGCGATGCCTGCACCTGGTGGGGCATATGGCTGGTCGCGTGCGAAACTGGTTTGGCGGGCTGGATCAGCGTCATTGGTCCGATCTTCCTGACCTTTACGCTCACGAAATGGTCGGGAAAGCCGCTTTTGGAAAAGGGCATGAGGAAAACCCGTCCTGACTATGCCGCTTACGTAGCGCGGACATCAGGGTTTTTCCCTTGGCCGCCCAAAAACGCCAGCTAATCAGCGATGCCAGCAACGGCTATTTGGATAGCCATATCTCGCCATAGCCGTTGAACGCAGGCGCGATCTTGTGTTTGACCTCAATCCCCGGTGCAAAGGAAAGCTCGGGGAAACGGGCAAATAGCATTGGCAGGGCAATCTTTGCCTGCGCTTTCCCAAGTCCAGCGCCAAGGCAATAATGTGCCCCTCCGCCAAAGGCGAAATGCTGAATGCGCGGGCGCTCAATATCGAATTTGTGCGGATCGGGGTTCATTTCCGGATCGAAATGCGCGCCGAACAAGGACATGTGGACAGTGTCGCCCTTCTTAATTGCCTTGTCGTTCACCTGCATGTCCTCGTGTGCGCTGCGCAGGACTTGAGTGACAGGCGGTTCGACGCGCAATATCTCGTCCATTGCGTTATCGTGCAGGTCGGGCCGCGCCTTGAATTTGGCAAGCTGGTCCGGATTTTTCAGCAACTGGACAACCCCTGCCCCCAGCATATCGGTGGTTGTCGAGTTTCCGGCAATCAACAGCAGACGAATGAGCAGGACGATGTCCTGTGTTGTTAGCGTATCACCTTCCTCTTCAGCCAAAGCCAGACGCGTGATAAGATCGTCGCTTGGCACGGCGCGGCGTTTGTCAACTTCGCGCGCCAGATAATCGGCCAGTACGGTCGTAGATTCTTCGTATAGCGCCGTTTGTTCGGTAGTACGGAACGGGTTCAGCGCCTGCATGCATCCCAAGGACCAGCGGCGAAAATCCTGACGGTCCGCTGGGTTGATGCCAAGCAGTTCCGCCATCACGGTAGTCGGCAATGGCGACCCGAACAGCTGCACAAAATCAAACGGACCATCGGCCGCATCGATATCATCGGCAAGGCTTTGGGCGATTGCCTCAATCCTTGGCAGCAGCGCGTCCACCGAGCGTTTGTTGAACGCCTGCAGCACCAGCGTGCGCTGCCGCTTATGCTCGGGGTCGTCGAGCATCAATATCGACAGTTCTTTGCTGTTATTGCCGTACAAAGTCTTTGAAAAGCTGCCCTCGTTCGCCTTGCGCGGGTCTGCATTCAGTTCCCGGTTTTTGATGAGGTCCGATACTTCTTTGCCGCGCGTCAGAAAATAGCGGCCAAGCTGTTGATCATGGTGGACCGGATCTTCCGCGCGCAGCCTGTCGAGTGGCACCCATGGGGTCTCGCGATATGTGGGGTCCAGGGCAGAAAGCTGATAGCCAGTGGGAAGTGGAAGCGTTTCGTCAGACATGTTTTCCCAATCAGCAGAATGTCATTTTATGTGAATTACATTAGGCTGATAAGCAATGGTCGCGCCGTTGCAAAGTAAAGACTGCCCAAAAGATAGCCGGAGTCCATTTTTTGCAAGAAACAGCGACGGGCGATCAATGCGCCCGACCCTGTTGGCAGTTCTTATGGCTCTATAACGCCGAAAAGATCATGCTCGTCGGCATCTTCGACATGGACGTTGACGATGTCCCCGGACTTCAGGGTCGCGGCCACATCGCGCAGATAAACATGCCCATCGATTTCCGGTGCATCAGCTTGCGAACGACCTGTCGCGCCTGTGCTGCCATCCTCGTCAGGCTCACCAATCTCGTCAATAATGACGGGAATCACGCGGCCAACCTTTGCGGCCAATTTCGCGGCACTGATGGCCGCTGTAGTAGCCATGATCCGCTGAAAACGCTCTTCTTTGACCTCTTCAGCCACCGGATCGGGCAACAGGTTAGCCCGCGCGCCCTCGACCGGCTCGAACCGAAACGCACCAACGCGGTCCAGCTGTGCTTCCTGCAGCCACTCCAGAAGATATTCAAAATCAGATTCGGTTTCGCCGGGGAAGCCAACGACAAAGCTAGAGCGAATGGCAATATCAGGGGCAATGCTGCGCCAGTTGCGGATGCGCTCCAGTACCTTTGCCTCGTTGGCGGGGCGCTTCATCGCCTTCAGTACATTGGGTGCAGCATGCTGGAACGGAATGTCCAGATAGGGCGTCAGCAAACCTTCCGCCATCAGTGGGATGACGTCGTCGACATGCGGATAGGGGTAGACATAATGCAAGCGGACCCACGGGGCGACGCCTTCGCTTGTGCGTAAACCGCCGAGTTCACGTGCGAGATCGGTCATGTGCGCCCGAACGTCGCGGCCCTTCCACTCGCGTGTTTCGTGCCGCGTATCGACGCCATAAGCCGATGTATCTTGCGAGATAACCAGCAACTCCTTGGTTCCCGCAGATACCAACTTTTCCGCCTCACGCAGGACAGCATCAATGCGACGGCTCGCAAGCTTTCCACGCAACGACGGGATGATGCAGAAGGAACAGGCGTGATTGCAGCCCTCGGAGATTTTGAGATAGCTGTAATGACGCGGCGTCAGTTTCAGGCCACCCTCGGGCACGAGGTCCACAAAAGCGCCGCGCGCAGGCGGTGCCGCCTCGTGCACTGCGGAAACAACGGCTTCATACTGGTGCGCGCCGGTAATCGCGAGCACGCCGGGAAAGCGCGCCCGGATGACATCGGCTTCATTGCCCATGCAACCGGTGACAATGACGCGGCCATTTTCGGCAATCGCTTCGCCGATGGCTTCAAGGCTTTCTTCCTTAGCGGAATCCAAAAATCCGCAGGTATTTACCAGAACGACATCGGCGCCCGCATAATCGGGCGACAGGCCATAGCCATCGGCACGCAATTTGGTGAGGATGCGTTCACTGTCGACAAGCGCCTTAGGACAGCCGAGCGACACCATGCCCACCTTGGGCGCTGCTTTGATTTGAGTTGCCATGATGGCGGGCCGCATAGCGGGTTTACCGAGCATTGTCACGGCCAGTGTGACGCGCCCATGTTGTGCAAGGCCTGCCAGCACGGTAGAGCGTAAGGATGATCATCAAAATTACTAAAGGACTTCAAAACGATTGTCTGGCCATCACCAGAAAGGATGGTTCAACCGATGCCACAAGCTTTCCTAAAAAAGGGCCAACATCGCATGACGCAATCCACTACTTAGTGGAGAACGAACTGGACTTAAAGAACGCGTTTTGGGGCATGATTGCACGCGGCCATGACTTTGAAGACATTCAAAACATCGCAAAAAATGCCGGCCACGCAAGTGCGTCTCGTGCTGAAAAACCGGATGCCGAAATCATCGAACTGCTTCAGGCCGAACGTCTGGTCGAATGTTTTGAGGCCGATCAATGGGACGCACCGTCTGATGCCGACACATTCATTGCGATTGCCACATCCGCATGCGAGCGGTCGCATGTTCCGGTGCCATCTCGGTTTTATGGAAAACTCGAAACACTTCGTAGCCGGATTGCAGAATTTCAGGCAATATGGTGCGCAGCGCCAATGTCGCATGTGGTTGAATTCGAATGGGAGGAACGATGATGGCGAACGCGAATCTTCTGGCCATATTGATTGCCGCAGCGACGGGCTTTCTGATTGGCGGCATCTGGTACGGCCCGTTATTCGGCAAAGCATGGATGGCGGAGAACGGCTTCACGGAAGAACAGTTGAAACAAGCCAATATGGTGAAGATTTACGGCCTTACCTTTGCATTCTCGGTGCTTTCGGCAGTGTTTCTTGGGCATCTGCTCGCCTTTTTCGACACCAACGCCCGATCAACGCTCATGATCTCGGTCGGCATTGCTGTCGGCTATATCATTCCTGCCATTGGCACCAATTACCTGTTCGGTCGTAAATCCGGTCGTCTTTTCGCGATTGATGCAGGCTATTGGCTCGTTTTCTATCTGGCAATGGGCGTGGTGTTCTTGCTGCTGGGGCATTAAGTTTTGGAGGGGATGATTTGAACGAGCAAATCGCCGGCCTCCAATTTTTCTGCTTCCGGTTCCCAAAAGCCGAAATTTTTGCCGTTGCGATAAACGCGCAGGCCGATACCGTCGGGCAATTCGCGAAGGCGTTTGCCGACTTCATTGGGCGCCACGACGCGTTCCTTTATCAACACTTCTCCACCGACAGAGGCAAGATCGGTCAGATATTCGGAGATATGCTCCCCATGGCATGAACTTGCAAGCAACAGCCCGGTAAAGCTCACCGGATTGATGACGGTCGTTGCGCCCGCTTGCCGTGCCAAAAGCTCGTTGTCATCGGCGCGTATAACCACGCTGATGGGGACGTTTGGCGAGAGGTGCCGCACAGTCAGAACCATCAAGATTGACGCATCATCGCGGCCAGCCGACACGATGACTGACGACGCCTGCGCAATCCGGACCGCATTCAGGATTTCATCACGCGTCCCATCGCCGCATAGGATGTTGCATCCCAAATCTTCTGCCTCGGCAAGGCGTTCCTCGCTGCAATCGACAACGACAATATCCTGCGGGTTAGTCCCGCGCTTAATGAGTTCTAAAACCGCTTGGGACCCGCTGATGCCAAAGCCCAGAGTGACAATATGGTCGGAAAGCTTTTGCTGGATCTGTTTCATACGCCATTTTTCCCAACTGCGTTTGATTACAAAATTATAGGCCGTGCCTACGAAAATGAAGATGACGGCGATGCGCACCGGGGTGACGATAATCGCCTCAATAAAGCGGGCGCGGTCTGAAATTGGGGCGATGTCGCCAAAACCGGTCGTGGTGACCGATATCATCGTGAAATAGACGACATCCAGAAAGCTGATAACGCCGTCATGATTGTCTTTCAGACCAGCGCGGTCAAACCAGTGAATGACAATCACGACCAGAATCAGAAAAAACGCGAGGGAAAGCCGCAGCAATACATCCGCCCAAACGGGAATTTTGCTCGCGCGGCGAAGCGGCGCGGAAAATCGGGGGCGACCTTCAGGTCGAGCCATTGGAGCCATTCATGTAAGGCAGCGGGTTCACGGGCTTGCGATCACGCCGGACCTGGAAATGCAACTGGGGCTGCGTGACATATCCGGTGTCGCCGACAACACCCAGCCTTTGGCCACTGACGACACGGTTCCCCTTTGCCACGTCGATGCCGCCCAAATGCCCGTAGGCTGTAATCCAGCCGCCACCATGGTCGATTAGGACGAGGCCGCCAAATACGCCGATTTCATTTCCGCTATAGACAATGACGCCGGGCGCTGCTGCGCCAACCACCTTGCCGCGCTGTGCAGCGATGTTCACGCCGTCATTCACCCGGCCGCCGCCCTGTGCGCCAAATTTGCCAATGATGCTTCCCCGCACGGGCCAGTCAAATCGTCCGGCGAAGTTCGACGGGACCACAGCCGACATAATGGGTGCGCCCGCAGGATTGCCGCCGGTAACAATGTCGTCGATGTTCAGCGTGAATGCCGCAGCGCGACCTTCTGGTGTTACGTCAGCGCCCATTGGCTCAGGAGGAGTCGCCGAAGGCAGCAGCAAGTTCTGACCGACCTGTAAGGTGTATGGCGGCTGCAACGCGTTCAACATGACAATATCTGCCCAAACCACAGAATAGGCGCGCGCGATGGCAATGCCCGTCTCTCCGGTGCCGACCCGGTGATATAGACCGCCAGGAATTTGCAGGCGGTCACCGGCGCGCAACGGGTAAGGCGGTTTCAGATTATTCGCATCAGCAATGGCTGTCGCACCAGCGCCAGTTTTTAACGCAATACCAAACAGGCTATCGCCGGGCTGCACGACATAGGCTGTCGTCGCCACCCTTCGCGCGTTCCGTTCGACGACTGCAGGGCTCCAGCTTGGCGTCTCGGCGACCATTTGCTGCTCGGACGTGATGCGCGGCGAATCTGGTGGCGAAGCGATATCAGCAGCTGGCTGAATTCGAAAATCGTGCCCGCCACGCGGGATGCAAGCAGTTAAAATCATGGATGACGCGATTGCCACCAGACCTGACCGCATAGTCATTTCCCTACCCGCCATAAGCGCTGTGCAAGGCGGCCAGCGATTCCCGGTGGGTCAGATCCAATTGCAACGGCGTTACGGCGATGTAGCCGTCCTCGATAACTTCAAGGTCGGTGTCATGGCCGGAAGTGTGGATCATGCCGTGAAGTCCAAACCAGTAATAATCATAACCGCGCGGGTCAGTGCCCTTTACGATTGAGCCGCGGCTGTAATCATGGAAGCCCTGCCGCGCGACCTTGATCCCTTTGACATCTTGCGGCAACACAGCTGGGAAATTGATATTGGTCAGCGTGCGCGGCGTGAACGGCATATCCAGCAAAGGACGCAGCACGCGCTCGCCCCATGCTTCGGCGGCGGAAAATGGGACGGAATCCGCCATGCCTTCCTTGCTGTAGACTTGGCTAAGCGCGATCGACCTTATACCGGCCAGAGCCCCTTCCATGGCGGCGGAAACAGTGCCCGAGTAGGTAATGTCGTCGCCCAAATTCGCGCCGCGATTCACACCTGACAAGATAAGGTCAGGCTTCGCATCCTTCATGACGACGCCCATGCCCAGCATGACCGAATCCGTAGGCGTGCCCGACACCGAAAAATGCTTTTCGCCATGTTGCCGGATGCGGACGGGCCGGGTCAATGTCAGCGAATGCCCTGCCCCTGAATTTTCCTCCGCCGGTGCAACGATCCAGATGTCATCGCTCAATGTCCGGGCGATTGTTTCCAGAACTTTAAGACCGGGCGCGTTTACGCCGTCATCATTAGTGAGAAGTATGCGCATCAGGTAACGGGCTCCAGCTTGGCGATATCGCCCATATATGGCTTCAATGCATCGGGCACGACGACAGAGCCATCCGCCTGCTGATAATTTTCCAGCACCGCCACAAGCGTTCGACCAACAGCCAAACCAGAGCCGTTGAGCGTGTGAACGAACACATTGCTTTTCCCTTCCGCCGGTTTGAACCGCGTGTTCATCCGGCGCGCTTGCCAGTCGCCGCAGTTTGAACAGCTCGAAATCTCGCGGTAGAGACCCTGACCAGGCAACCAAACTTCCAAGTCGTAGGTTTTGCGCGCGCTTGCGCCCATATCTCCGGTGCACAACAGCATCTTGCGATAGGGAAGACCAAGCGCCTGCAATATGCCCTCCGCGCTTTCGACCATACGTTCATGCTCAGCGGCGCTGTCCTCGGGACGGACGATGGAAACCAGTTCGACCTTTTCAAACTGGTGCTGTCGAATAAGACCCTTGGTATCACGGCCAGCGGCGCCCGCTTCGGACCGGAAACATGGTGTCAGTGCGGTCAGCCGGATGGGCAAGGCATTCTCGTCCAAAATCTGCTCGCGTACGCTGTTGGTCAATGAAACCTCAGCGGTCGGAATCAGCCAGCGTCCATCGGTCGTCTGGAAATTATCCTCCGCAAATTTGGGAAGCTGTCCGGTGCCGAACAGCGCCTCTTGGCGCACCAGATAGGGTGTTGCACATTCCGTATAGCCGCGTTGTGCCGTCTGGTAATCCAGCATGAACTGGCCCAGCGCACGATTAAGACGTGCCATTTGCCCGCGCATGAACGTGAAGCGGGCGCCGGAAATCGCGACGCCTGTTTCAAAGTCCAGCCCAAGCGGCGGGCCCAAATCGGCATGGTCCTTGGGTTCGAAGCCGAAATCGCGCGGGTTACCCCATCGCGCAATCTCGACATTGTCGCTTTCATCTGCCCCATCAGGGGCATCGTCCGCCGGCAAATTGGGCAATCCAGCTAACAAGGCATCCAGCTCAGCGCCTGCGGTACGTTCTTTTTCTTCCAATTGCGGCAGACTGTCCTTTAGCTTGGCAACTTCCGCCTTCAACGCCTCGGCTGTCGCGCTATCGCCCTTCCCCATCGCCGCGCCTATTGCCTTTGACGCGTCATTACGGCGGGCCTGCGCATTCTGCATTTCGGTTAACAGCGCGCGCCGGGCCTCGTCCAATACCAGAATCGTCGCGGCAACAGGCGCCGCGCCTCGGCGGGTGAGAGCAGCGTCAAAAGCCTCGGAATTATCGCGAATATATTTCAGATCATGCATGGCGTGGCTATGCCCAGCGCGCCGCTGTTTCGCAACGAAAAAGGGCGGCCCGAAGACCGCCCTTTTGAATTGTATGTGTTGGCCGTTCAGGCGACTGTGGTTGCCTTTACCTTCTTGGCTGCACGGCGGCGCGCCATCAGGCCAGCCGCAGCTGCACCGAACAGCATGACCATGGGTGGTGCTGGCACGTCAGTGCCGCCGCTCGAACCACCTGAGCCGCCAGACGACGAGCTTGACGATGAAGATGATGAGCTGCTGCTGGACGATCCGCTTGCACCCGATGACGTGCTTCCGCCGAAGCTAGAGGAGCTGCTCGATGAAGAGCTTGATGACGAACTCGAGGAAGAGCCACTCGAAGCGCCCGGTGTCCCTGAACTACCGCCCGAAGACGAGCTGCTCGACGAAGAGCTGGACGAAGACGAACTGGAAGATGACGACGAACCCGAGCTGGTGACCGCACCGCTCGATGTGCTCACATTACCGGATGAGGTCGATACACCGCCAGTCGACGAACTGACACCACCGGTCGAACTGCTTACATTGCCGGACGAAGTAGACACACCACCTGTCGAAGTGCTGATACCCCCGGTGGAGGTGCTGATACCGCCGGTTGAGGTGCTTACGCCTCCTGTGGATGTCGATGTGCTAATGCCCCCTGTCGAGGTGCTAACGCCGCCGGTAGATGTGGACGTGCTTACGCCGCCTGTTGATGTGGACACGCCGCCCGATGTGCTGGACGTGCTGGAACCGCCTGAACCGCCCGAACCACCTGAGCCGCCCGATGAGGTCGAGCTGCTGATGCCGCCAGTGCTGCTGGAGGTGGACGAGATAACCACAGTACCACTGCTTCCGCCGCCACTGCCGCCACTGCCGCCAGAGAAGCCGCCAAAAAAGCCACCGCCAAAACCACCGCCAAAACCACCCGAACCGCCGATGACAACCGGCACGCTACCGCCAGCCCCGCCTTCAAAGGGTGCGCCTGCCGCAGCTGGCAAATACGCCATTGGAATGGGCGCCATGGCTGGTCCCGCCATCGCAAAACCGGTTGGCGTGCATGTTGAGGTAGTCGTCGTGGTCCGGACGATTTTGCGAACGCGCTTCACTTTGCGAACGGGAGCCTTGTGCGCGATCAGGCGAGCCTTATGCTTCTTCTTTACGACCTTCTGCACCTGCGCCGGAGGCGTATCGGCAACCTGCATTGCGCCGCCACCAATTAATGCACCACCGCACGTGCAGGCACATAATTTTGCTAAAGCCATGCGTACTGACATAATCTCGACCTTTTTCCGCAACGGGAAACAAAAAGTCCGAACGCGGACATTTGTTGACTCCGTCTGATGGTCCCAGAAACGCAGAACAGTCGACGAACCTCAAACATATTAACGCTGTTTGACGGGTCGTTTTTAGAAAAAGTGGTATTTTTCAGTGCGGCATTTGTAAATCGTCCCGAACTGGAACTGTTTCACCTACCGTCGTTTACCAAAAGTTCCGTTTCCACAGCTTTTCACCAATCCGTTTGCGCGTACATCATTTGGCGCTTGTGCCGTATTTGGCCCGAGTCTATAGCGCCGGCGAGAGTAGATTGGATGCGGACTTTTTCGTTCTACGGCGGTCCGTCAGAGGTGGAGAATTCACGATGGGCGCGAGCGCCAAGCCTCAAGATAATGCCGGTGACCTCGGCGTTTCGGACTATGACTTGGACCCGTCATATATTCCCAATGATGACGAGCCATTCATGAATGACAAGCAGCTGCGCTATTTTGAAAAGCAGCTGAATGACTGGAAAAACAGCATTCTTGCCGAGTCGCAAGGAACCCTGAACCAGTTGCAAGACGGCCCAATGCGCGAACCCGATTTGAACGATCGCGCATCCAGCGAGACCGACTGGGGTATTGAGCTTCGGACGCGTGATCGTCAGCGGAAACTGATTACCAAAATCGAGGCGGCGCTCCGTCGCATTACTGAAGGCGAATATGGTTACTGTCAGGTGACAGGTGAGCCTATTTCGCTTGCCCGCCTGCGTGCCCGGCCCATCGCTACAATGACACTGGAAGCGCAGGAACGGCACGAGCGGCAGGAACGCGTCTCCCGCGACGACTAAGCCGAGGATTAGTTAATGGCGGAAGGGTTCAAAGACCGCCATTAACCTTTTGGCGATAATTAGCTGCCATGGTTCAAGCCTGAATTAACGCAAATTCTTGCTTGGTATCCTGCTATGAACAACTCACCCGACGACAACAATATGACTGCCGTTAAGCGTGGTATGGACCGTGATAGCCTGCTTCTGAAAGCTGTCTTGCGGTTTCCCGCCTCACAGGATGAGCGAGAGGTACGAATTCGCAATCTATCAGCAGGCGGCCTGATGGCAGAAGTGCCTGTTCCGGTATCGCGTGGCGAAGCCGTTGAGGTGAACTTGCGCAGTATCGGCTGGATCACCGGTCACATCGCATGGGTAACGGAGGGTCGAATCGGCATCGCCTTTGACCATCCAATTAACCCCAAAGATGCACGCAAGCCGGTTGGCGCGACCGAATCGGAATTGCCAAACTATTTGAAAAAATTGAACACTCCGGTCGTACCGGCGAGCAAGCTGCGCCGCGTTTAGTCGTCGAGACAGTATATATCCACAGGCACGACAATCTTCTCTAATACGCGGCCAACCGGGTAGGTCGATTTGCGGCCATCCTCGATGGCCTTTTCCAAAACTTCCCGCTTCTTTGCGCCGTTAATAACCAAAATTGCAGTGCGCGCAGCACCAATAGCCGCGCCGGTTAAGGTCACGCGGTTGACGGGCGCTTCGGGGGGCATCGGGTCTGGCGCAACGCCGACCGCGCGGATTTCCTTGCCGCCTTCAAGTGCGGTTTCCATGTCTGGTCCGGGAAAAATCGATGCGGTATGACCATCTGCACCCATACCAAGCCACACCAAATCAGGCGGCCAGTGCAGATCGGCTAACCGCGCATTGGCCGCATTTCCTGCAAGCCGGTAATCGGCGGCATCGCTGGTTATTGGCAAAACACGCGCGCCCTTGGGAATGAAGATCTTCGCAATCATCGCGACGTTGGAGAGCGGGTTATCCACTGCAACCAGCCGGTCGTCGGTCGGAATGATCGTGACGCTTTTCCAGCGAATGTTTGCTTGGGCCAGTTTTTCAAGAATGGGTTTCGGCGTCGAACCGCCGGGAAACGCCACCAGCGCCTGACCACGTGCGTCTAGCGCACTTTCAATGATGAAGCTGACATCACCAACGACTGCATCAATCAGATCCTCAGCCGCGTCAAAGTCCCACCATTCAATTTCTTCGGCCATATGCCCGTGTCTCCACTAGTTGCGTAATGCGGATGCTGCGCGCGCTGCAGATTCGATTGCAGCGACATCCGGAACGCCTTTACCAACAAGCCAGCTTCCACCAACACATAAAATTTCAGGCACAGCGAGCCAGTCGCCAGCCGTTTCCTGCCTGATGCCACCCGTCGGGCAGAATTTGCATTGTCCGAACGGCCCGATGAGCGACTTCAGCGCGGGTAGTCCGCCATTCGCTTCAGCGGGGAAGAATTTAAAGTGGCGAAGCCCAAGGTCTAGGCCACGCATGATGTCACCTGCACTGGCAATACCCGGAAGAAACGGGATATTCTTCGCAATGGCTGCTTTGCCCAGACTATCGGTCAAGCCGGGAGAGACAATAAACTCGGCTCCAGCGGCGATTGCCGAGTCCAGCCCTGCAACGTCGACAACTGTGCCCGCACCCACAATGGCCCCGGGCACTTTCTTCATTTCCGCAATGGCGTCCAGCGCAGCCGGCGTACGCAGCGTGACTTCCAACACTGCCAGTCCGCCAGCAACCAAGGCACGCGCTATCGCCTGAGCATGAGCGGCGTCTTCGATGACCAACACTGGAATAACCGGCGCTGCCTGCATGATCTTTTCTATTGGCAACATCGCAAAGTCTCTTTCAAATATTTTGCTGAGCATAAGCCGCAGCCGCCCCGAACAGGCCGGGTTGTGGGTGAGTGATAAGCTTGACCGGAATGGAGGCCATCAGCCCTTCAAAACGGCCCTTGGCACGGAAGCGTTCTGCAAAGCCTGAACGCACAAGGCTGTCCTTGATCCGCAGACCAAGGCCGCCAGCGATAACGACACCCGCAAACCCGCCTTGGGCCAGCGTAATGTCGCCAGCAACGCTGCCCAGCGACAGGCAGAAACGGTCGATTGCGGCAGCGGCGAGACTGTCTTCGCCTGACATGCCCATTTGCCACAGGGTTTTATCGTCATACTGCTGCACAGCGCGGCCCTCGATTGCCGCCAACGTTTCATACAGGTCGATTAGACCGGGGCCCGAAACCACACGCTCGACAGAGACGCGCCGGTACCGCTTGCGCAACCGGGCGAGCACCGCGTCCTCAATGGCGTCCAGCGGCGCGAAATCGATATGCCCGCCTTCCGTCGCCTGCACGTGATAATTGCTTTCCTTGCGCCAGACGTGGGCAACGCCAAGGCCCGTACCGGGTCCGATAATGCTCAACGTGCCTTCGCGCGCAAAATCCTGATCCGGCCCCGTCAAATGATGAAAATGTTCGGGTCCTGCTTGGGCAACCGCATGCCCAACCGCGCCGAAGTCATTTACGATGACAAAGCTGTCGACGTTCAACTTTTCGCACACGAGCGAGCGGCGGATAATCCACGGATTGTTGGTGAGCTTAATGACGTCGGCATCAACCGGCCCTGCAATCGCGATAGCAGCCGCGCGCGGTAGCGTGTCGCCTGTGATGCGTTCAAAATCCTGCCATGCAGTTTGAAAGCTGGCATGCTCGGCAGTTTTAAGCGTTACCGCCTCGCCCAATTCCACGACGCGGCCGTCCTGCACCTGCGCGATGGCAAAGCGGGCGTGGGTTCCGCCGATGTCGACGGCAACAATCGCAGTCATAAGCCCGCCGCCGCCAACATCGCCGACCCGCCTTTTTCCGCTTCGTCAGCGGTCGCGCGCATCAGCGCAAACAGCTCCCGACCGGTTCCGACATGGGCTGGTGGCGCAATGGCAGGCGTACGTGCTTCCCACGTGTCATCATCGACCAGCACTGATAAAGTTCCCATATTGCCGCACAGTCGGACCACGTCGCCATCCTGCAACTTGGCGATAGCACCGCCGCGCGCTGCTTCGGGACTTAAGTGAATTGCCGCCGGAACCTTACCCGACGCACCTGACATGCGCCCATCGGTGACCAAGGCAACCTTGAACCCCTTGTCCTGCAATACGCCCAGCGGCGGAGTCAGCTTGTGCAATTCCGGCATGCCGTTGGCGGCTGGCCCTTGGAAACGGATTACCACAACAACGTCGCGGTCAAGCTCGCCAGCCTTGAACGCAGCCAGTGCGTCGTTCTGATCGTGGAATACCCGTACCGGCGCTTCGATGGTCCAGCGCGCGGGATCAACCGCGCTCGTTTTGAATGTGGCGCGTCCCAGATTGCCGGTGACAAGACGCATCCCGCCATCGGGGCTGAATGGATCAGATGGCGGACGCAGCATTGTGTCATCAGCGGTGACCGCAGGCGCATCACGCCAAACCAGCCTGTCATCGTCCATCACTGGCTCACGACAATAATCGGTCAGATCGCCCGCAGCGACCGTCATGATATCGCGGTGCAGCAGTCCCGCTTCCAGAAGCTCGCGAATGACATAGCCCATGCCGCCTGCCGCATGGAAATGGTTCACGTCACCTGACCCGTTCGGATAAACGCGCGCAATTAAAGGCACGACCGACGACAATTGGTCCAGATCTTCCCAGTCAACGATGATGCCAGCGGCACGCGCGATCGCCGGAATGTGGATCGCATGGTTGGTTGAACCCCCTGTCGCGAGCAAACCAACGCACGCGTTGACGATTGCCTTTTCATCCACACAGCGGCCCAACGGACGGTAATCGTCCCCGTCCCAGCCGATTTCGGTCAAGCGATGCACAGCAGCGCGAGTCAGTTCGGTCCGTAACTTGTTTCCCGGATTAACGAAGGCCGCGCCGGGAATATGCAGCCCCATGATTTCCATCATCATCTGGTTGGAATTTGCCGTACCGTAAAATGTGCATGTGCCGGCGCTGTGATAAGATGCAGCTTCTGCCTCCAGCAGTTCTGCACGGCCAACCTTGCCCTCGGCATATAATTGACGAACGCGCTGCTTTTCTTTGTTTGCAAGGCCCGACGGCATTGGTCCTGCGGGAACAAGGATCGTTGGTAAATGGCCAAAGCGCAAAGCCCCAATGAGCAAGCCGGGTACGATCTTGTCGCAAATGCCCAGCATCGCGACGCTTTCGAACATGCCGTGGCTAAGGCCAACTGCCGCCGACATGGCGATCACGTCCCGGCTGAACAGCGACAATTCCATGCTGTCCTGCCCTTGCGTCACGCCGTCACACATTGCGGGCGTTGCGCCAGCGACCTGCGCCGTGGCGCCAACCTCACGCGCGAACATCTTCATCTGCTCGGGATAGCGCCCATATGGCTGATGCGCCGAAAGCATGTCGTTGTAGGCGCTGATGATGCCAATGTTCATGGCCTTGCCGCCCCGAATAGCGGTCTTGTCTTCGCCGCTCGCGGCAAAACCATGCGCCAGATTTCCGCAGGTCAAGGTAGGGCGATTTACGCCGGCATCGCGCTGTCGGCTTATAAGATCGAGATAGGCTTGCCGGCCCAGCTTTGACCGGTCGATGATACGCGCTGTCACTGCTTCTATGGTTGCGTGCAAATTACTCATGCCAGCTTACTCCGTCACGTTCCGCGAGCGCAATGGCTGCATTGGGACCCCAGCTGCCCGCGCCATAAGGTTTCGGTCTAAGGCCAGTGCTGCCCCACAACGCACGGATGGCGTCGACCCATTTCCACTGGGCTTCCACTTCGTCACGCCGCACGAACAATGTCTGATCGCCTTCAATTAGATCCAGCAACAGCCTTTCATAGGCGATGCGCCGCCGCGAACCGGCAAAGGCGGCCGTGAGCGATAGGTCCAGCGGCACTTCACGCAACGTCACGCCGCCACGGTCAAGACCCGGTTCCTTGGCCATCACCAACAGCCGCACATATTCCTCCGGCTGCAAGCGAATAACCAGTGTGTTGGCTTCCAGCCGCCCGCCACGGTCCTTGAACACATTGTGCGGGACTGGCTTGAACTGAATGACGATTTCGCTGCGCCGCTCGGGCAGACGCTTTCCTGTCCGCAAGAAGAATGGCACGCCCTGCCAGCGCCAATTGTCGACATAGGCTTTAATCGCGACGAAGGTCTCGGTATCCGACGGCTTGCCGAGATCGCTGTCATAACTTCTCACTGCGCCGCCACTGACGGCACCGTCGCCATATTGGCCGGTAACCACGTCGCCCTCCGCTACAGGACGCAATGCGCGCAGAACCTTTACCTTTTCATCGCGGATAGCGGTTGCATCAAGGCTTGCAGGCGGCTCCATTGCCGTCAAAGCGACAAGTTGCAGCATATGGTTTTGCACCATGTCGCGCAGTGCGCCAGTGTCATCGTAAAAACCGGCCCTGCCCTCAAGACCCACGGTTTCGCTCACCGTAATCTGCACATGTTCGATGGCATTGGCATTCCACAATGGCTCAAACAACATATTGGCGAACCGCAGCGCCATAAGGTTCTGGACCGTTTCCTTACCCAGATAATGATCGATGCGGAACGTACGCGATTCCGGGAACACGGCGTTTACGGCATCATTGATGTGGCAGGACGAGGCGAGATCGTTGCCCAATGGCTTCTCGAGCCCGATCCGGACATTCTCGCCCGATAATCCAGCCTGATGCAGCCCCTTGATGGTGGCCTCAAACAAGGATGGCGCGGTCGAGAGGAAAATCGACAGGCCACCCGAAATGTCGCCAATTTTGTCGGCTAATGCAGCAAATCCCTCAGGATTTGATGCATCGAGCGCCACATAAGACAGGCGCAGCAAGAATGCGTCAATTAGGCCCTCAGCCTTCCGGTCGTCAGGAAGAAATTCGCACAACGCCGCGCGGGCCATATCGCGAAACTCGGCATCATCTAGCTGGCTTCGGGCGGTGCCGAAAATGCGCAAATCGGAGTCAATCAAGCCATCGGCATGCAACGCGTAAAGCGACGGCAGCAACATGCGGCGGGATAGGTCACCTGTGGCGCCGAACAAAAGCAAAGTGGAACTGTGGTCGCTCATTCCGTCTGTCTCCAGCGAAGATACGGGCAGTTGCCGCAATATTCGCCACTTCCCTTTATCGGGAAGGGCCAAGCCGTCTAGCGCTTATTCGTATGCACAAATCCGCTTTGCGCCCATCCGCGCTGATCCGTCATGCCCATTGAGATTAACAACGGATTTTCGGACTGTCGGGCTTGGAAATCAGCTTTGCCCGACAGGCCCCGCCAGTTCGACGCAATTAGCGACTGCATGACCGGCGCACCCATGGTTGTGCCGGGCCCCAGAACGATGATCGTGTCCGGCGCAAATTCCGCTGCCGCTACCTGCACCGCAAGCGTGAAATCATAAGTATCAGTCAGCTGCGCACCCAACGTATAGTCGTAAATCGTTTGCCGATCAAAAGCGCGCGGCGACCAAATACGGCCCTGTCCGTCAATCGCTGGTATCATTCCCTGCCCAAAGTCGCTGACCGGGTTGATGTTCCGCGCCTCGTCGACAATGTGCGACAGCAGCGGGCTGTGAAACGCGGCGTGATGCATCAGGCGCATCGGAAAGCGGTCGTCTTTCGGCAATCGGTCGGCAAGAAATTTGAGGCCAGCGTCGTCAGCGGCAAACACGATCATTCCACCAAGCCTAATGGAAATGTGCACAATGATGTCAGACTGACTCTGCGCTTCCCGCATCAATTCGTTGATAAATCCCACTTTATCCAAATCAATCTTCCAGTCGGCATCGACAATTGGCCAGACAATTTGTCCGCCCTTCCCCTTGTCATGCATCAGGCCGCCCATATTGTTGACGAGCCGCGCACCGGCCGTAACGTCGAGAATGCCTGCACAAGCCAGTGCCAGATACCAGCCCATGGAATTGCCGGTGACGGCGACAATGTCGAATTGGTCGCGATCGATCGCTGCAAAATCGGACAGCGCGCAAGCGTAAATAATAGCCGATGCGTTATCGCCCGTCATGTGTACTGACGGGTTATATTTTTCGGCGCTATCCATTTGCGAAACCGCTATTTGGCCAGCGGCCGTTCTCACCGCATCCACCGCAGCAACCACCTGCTGATCGACGTTATGCTGGCGCAGATAGCCAAGCTCGGAAGCGTTATACGTGCCCCGGCCGGGGCACACCACCAATGCACGCTTCTTCATGCCACAGCCGCCTTTGCCGCGTCGATAATCGACGCCTTGCTGGGCAAAACCAATTCCGCAGCGGGGCCAAGCGGGATGAAACAATCCTCCGCAGTTATCCGGCTAACGGCATCGCCGCGACCGGCCTCCGTCAATATGGTCATAAGTTTTTCGCTTAGGCTTCCCGACCGGCGGCTTTCGTCGACGATGAGGATATTCTTGCAATCGGCCACGGCTGCCACAATTCCGTCTGCATTTAACGGGTGCAACCAACGCAGATCGATGATGCGCAGATTGATGCCAGCCGCCCCCAATTCCAGCTCGGCCTGCCGCGACAGAAAATACCCATTCCCATAGGTTATAATGGCTAGTTCAGTCCCCTGCCCATGCTGCCCAAGCGCACCAAGAGAGATGGTATCGGCCGCGTCAGGCGCAACATAGGGCGCGGTCCATGCGCCATCCTCGGGCGCCAGCAAGTCAGTGGTGTGATAGAGCGCGATCGGTTCCACGAACACGACCACACGGCCATCTTCATGCGCCAGCCGCACGCATTCGCGCAACATCGCCGGCGCGTCAGCGGCGTTGGACGGACAGGCCACGATGATACCGGGAATGTCAGTCAGTACCGCCAAGCTATTGTCATTGTGGAAATGCCCGCCAAAACCCTTTTGATAGGGCAGCCCAGCAATCCGAACGACCATGGGGTTGCGATATTGCTGGTTCGAAAAGAAGGACAGCGTCGCCGCTTCGCCACGTATCTGGTCCTCGGCATTGTGCAGATAGGCGAGGAACTGGATTTCCGGAATGGGTACAAATCCATTATGGCCCATGCCAATCGCGAGGCCCAATATCGTCTGTTCATCAAGCAAGGTGTCAAATACGCGCGCAGGACCGAATTTATCCTGCAGTCCCTGCGTTACGCCATAGACTCCGCCTTTGCGCGCCACATCTTCCCCAAATACAGAGATTTGCGGGTAACGCTGCATCAGGTCGGCCAGTGCGAAATTGATGCTCTTGGCCAGCGTAACTGGCTTTGCAAGGTTGCGCGCATCTTTCGCAAATAATGCGTCGCGTTGCGTGGCCTCTGGCATTGGCGGCGCAGTGCGGCTTGATGCTTCTGGTAGGATCGACGCCATCACTTCGCTGGCCGTCTGCAGCCGGGGCTTGGCCAGCGCGTCCAGCGCCACCCGGTCAACGCGCGCGCGCATTTCCTCATAACGGGCAACAATATCTCCGCCTGACATGCCCGCCTGCTCAAACAATATCCGTGCACTGTGCAACAGCGGGTCATTGGCTTCTGCCGCCTCAATCTGCGCGATCGGGGCATAACTCAATTCGACATCAGCGCCCGCATGGCCCATCAGGCGGACAGTTTGCATATGCAGGAATACTGGCTTTCGCCGCGCCCGCGCGTAATTTACCGCCTCGGTACAACCGCGCAGCGCGTCATTCATGTCGGCGCCATCGCAGGCGACATAATGCAGCGCTGGGCGGTGGGCAAAATTGGCCGCGATCCACCCGCCCGGTGTGCGCACCGATATACCAATGCCATTATCTTCGCACAGGAACACAATCGGCATCGGCAAATGTTGATACGCCGCCCAGCAGGCCGCGTTGAACGCGCCTTGCGATGTTGAGTGGTTGGCCGACGCGTCACCAAAAGAGCATAATATAACCGAGTCATGCGGCAGAACGGCGTCGCCGAGTTGAAGCCGTTGCGCCATCCCCAATGAATGAGCTGCCCCTACCGCCTTGGGCAAATGTGAGGCAATGGTGCTCGTCTGCGGGGGAACGAAGCTATGCGCGCAACCCAATACCTTGTGCCGCCCGCCCGATATCGGGTCGTCCGCCGACGCAGCAAAGGACAGTGCCATATCATGAAGGGGCGTCATGCCGCCTGCTTGTTTCTTACGCTGGATAAGGAACGCGCCATCACGATAGTGCAGAAACGCCATGTCCGTCGTACGCGACGCCGCAGCCATCGCTACTGTTCCCTCATGCCCGGAACTACCGATGGAATAAAATGTCTTGCCCTTGGATCGCCGTGCCCAAAGGTCCAAATGGCGGCTCATTATCTGGCTGTCGAAGAGATCGACGAGAATATGGGCTGCGACCGGATTTGCCGGTGCGTTCTGACGCGGAGCGGGGAAATCATGTGCAGCGACGCGGCGAATGAACGCTTCGTCTAATATCGTCGGACGGTCAAACATAGGGCAGGATGAATAACGTCCTGACAGGCAAAAGCCACCGCAAATTGAGAAATTCAATTGCGCGATTAAATTGCTGGATTTGTATGAATTCGGCGATAGGATGCGTGATTGAGAGAGTTTGCCTCCCGGATTTCCCAACCGGAGGCGTGGTGAGTGCCGACGGCCTAGGACGAGCAGCAAATGCCGCAGGGTCGACGGTTGAGTAGGAGGAGAGAGAAATGCGTCGATTTAACCGTGTAATGACGGCTGCCCTGTGCAGCACCATCTGCAGCGCGATGTTCGTGCCAGCAGCTTACGCCCAAACAGCCCAAGCCGAAGAAGATAGTGGTGACGAACCCATCATCGTTACGGCAACGTTGCGCGCAATGGATGTGCAGGACATTCCGCTCGCCGTGACCGCGGTTGCGCCAGAGGCGTTGGAGCGTGAAGGCGTATCCGACATCAAGACGCTGTCATCGATCTCACCAAGCTTCAACATTCAATCATCACAGACCGAGACGCAGGGCACATCAATCAAGATCCGCGGCGTCGGAACCACAGGTAACAACACCGGTCTTGAAAGTTCGGTCGGCGTCTTCATTGACGGCGTTTACCAGTCACGCCCAGGCGTTGCTTTGGGTGACCTTGTCGACCTCGAGCGCCTTGAAATCCTGCGCGGTCCGCAAGGCACATTATTCGGTCGCAACACCTCTGCTGGTGCGTTGAACATCACGACAAAACGGCCGAACCTGTCTGCAGTCGAAGGCTTTGCCAACGCATCATACGGAAACTATAACTTCATGAATGTGCAGGGCGGCGTGAGCGTTCCCTTGGCACAAGACGTGGCCGCCATCCGGTTGTCAGGCACATGGCGCAAGCGCGATGGTTTCCTGAAAAGCTCAACCGGCGCTGAAAGCAACAACCGTGACCGTTACCTCATTCGCGGGCAACTATATGTAGAGCCCAATGCAGATGTCAGCATCCGCATTGTCGGCGATTATTCCAAGGTCGACGAAAATTGCTGTGACGCGGTGATCGTGCGTGAAACCGAACTCGCGCCTTTCTCAGCATTCCATGGACTGGCGAATGACGGTGTCGTCGAATCTGGTCAGTCTGCGCTTCAAAATCTGGCAACGAACAGCCAGACCTTTTTTAATGGCGCCAAACAATGGGGCATTTCCGGTGAGCTCAAATGGGACTTCGGCGGTGCAAAGCTGACATATATTGGGTCCTATCGTGACTTCAAATCCAGTTCGACCGCTGAATCCGATTTCACGAGCCTGAGAATTTTCACGACAGGTGTCGGCGGCTCTATTCAGGCTCCGGGCGTTTTGCCCAATGGTGACCGGATTAAAACATTCACGCAGGAACTGCGGTTGCAAGGTACCGCGTTCAATGACTCCCTCGATTGGTTGATTGGCGGCTTCTATTCAAAGGAAGACATCAAGGCACAACAAACGATGTCGTTCGGCGCCGACTATCAAGCCGCAAACAGCGCGTTTAACTTTGCCAATGCAGCAGGCGTGAACCCGTTGTTTGCGCTTACGGCTTTGGGTTCTGGCGGCACAGCGGCGGCTCCAACAATCGGTGCACCCGTCAATTCGAACAATTCCTTTGGTAACAACCTGTTTTCGCAAGACGCCAAAAGCTACTCGATTTTTACGCACAACGTCTTCAACGTAACAGATAAGCTGAGCCTGACAGTTGGCGCACGCTATGTCTCTGAAACGAAGGACGCGTCATTCGATCAGTTGAGTGCAAGCAACGCAGCCTGCCAGGCAAGCGTCAACGGCGTACTGACAGGTCGCGTTCCCGGTGCGCTTGCACCTGGACTAGTCGGTCTTAACTGCTTCCCGTTTGCGGTTCCGGTCAACCTGACTGCACCAACGGCTGCTGGAGGCGGTTTGGCGAGCTCGAAACTGCCTTTGCCACGCGCATGGTCAAACCAATTTAAAGATGACGAAATCACCTACACCGGTCAGATTGGTTATAAGGCAAACGAAGATTTGCTGCTGTATGCCAGCTATAGCCACGGGTTTAAGTCTGGCGGGTTCAACCTCGACCCGACCGCAGCCAACCTGACAAACTCGACCGCAGTTCTGACAACTGGCGCAGCGCCTGTTTATGCCGACCCACGGTTCAAATCGGAAAAGGTCAACCAGATTGAGCTCGGCGTGAAAGCCACCTTTGGCCCGATCAAGGCCAACCTGGCATTGTTCGACATGAAGATGAGCGATTTCCAGGTTCTCGAATTCACCGGCGTCCAGTTCCTGACTTTCAACGTCAATTCAGCACGGTCGACAGGCGCAGAACTTGAGCTGTTCGGAGATTTTGGCAATTACATGCGGGGCAATCTTGCGCTGACATATGCCGATGCACGTTACCCAAGCAATTGTGCAGATGGCGTTGCCCCTGCTGCGTTGGGTTCGGTCGTTCGGCTATGCGGCCAAGACCTGACCAACGCACCGAAGCTCACGGGTGTCATGGGTCTTACCTATGATGGTCCGCTCAACAGCTCTGGCTGGGGACTGCTCGTCAATGGCAGCGTGAACTATTCCGATAGCCGTACGACCCGTACGATTGATCTTGATACCAACAATCTGCCGATCCCATTGGCGCGGCAGGACAATTACTTCAAGATGAACGCACGCATCGGTCTTACAACACCGGATGAGCGTTATACATTCGAGCTTTGGGGCACAAACCTGACCAACGAAATCACGCGCGGCGTGACTGCCAATACGCCACTTCGTGGCGGCGCTGGTACACGTTCGTTGATCGGTTTCGTTGAAGAGCCACGCATGTACGGTCTGACCGTCCGCGCCAAGTTCTAAGGCCACACAAACAAAAAGGGCGGCCTCTGCGTGGGGCCGCCCTTATTTGTGTCTGGTGTAACGGTTTTACGCAGCAGCTTTATACAGCGTCTCACCCTTGTCCGCCATTTCGCGGAAGCTTTTCGGTGGCGCAAAACGGTTGCCAAAACGCTGCGCCATATTGTCCGCAGTCCGGACGAAGTTCTCCAGCCCAACGGTATCGATATAGCTCATGGGTCCGCCGGTATAAGGTGCAAAGCCCCAACCGAAGATCGCACCCAAGTCCGCGCTCTGCGGGTCGTTGACGACCTCTTCCTCAAAGCATTGCGCTGTAGCGATAAGCTGGATGTACAACAAACGCTGCTTCACTTCGTCGACCGAAGGCTGTTCGGCTGCAAGCGGATAATGCTCTGCCATGCCCTGCCACAGACCAAGGCGCTCGCCCTTGTCATCATAGTCATAGAAGCCAGAGCCGAAACGGCGTCCCTTTCGGCCAAGCTTGACGACCATCAGTTCCATAAAGTCTTCGGTGCCGTTCGCCTGATATGCGTCGCCCAGTTCCTTTTTGGTCGACTGCATCACGTCATAGCCAAGCTGCAATGTCGTTTCATCAAGCAACGCCAGCGGGCCAATGGGCATACCCAGCAACTTGGCGGCATTCTCGATCAATGCTGGCTTAACGCCTTCAGTCACCAGCTTCATCGCCTCACCCATGTACGGCGGGAACACGCGATTGGTGAAGAAACCGCGGACATCCTTTACGACAATCGGAGTCTTCTTGATCTTGGCGTTATAGTCAAACGCCGCCGCCATGGCGCGATCACCCGTTAATGCACCCGGAATGATTTCAAGCAACGGCATTTTTTCAACCGGCGAGAAGAAGTGCAGCCCGACAAACAGTTCCGGACGTGAGGAATTCTTCGCAAGACCTGTAATAGGCAATGTCGACGTGTTCGACGCGAACACCACATCCGGACCAATGACCGCTTCCGCCTTTTTGATAACATCGGCCTTTACGTCGGGACGTTCAAATACCGCTTCGATAATCAAGTCTACATCTTTCAGATCGTCGTAATTGTCCGTCGGCGTAATCCGCGCCATGAACGCATCGCCCGCTTCCTTCGTCATCTTGCCACGGCTCACTGCCTTGTCGATGATCTTGCGGCTGTAATCGACGGCCTTGTTGGCGTCTTCAAGGCTACGGTCGAGAACCACGACATCCATGCCACCCTTGACGGTAACGTGCGTGATGCCTGAACCCATAAGGCCGCCGCCCAGGACACCAACCTTTTTGATCTCAACCAGTGGCACGCCCGCTGGACGGCCAGCGCCCTTCTCAGCAGCCTGCTTGTTGATGAACAAGGTGCGGATCATGTTCTTGGCTTGGCTGCCCGAAAGCAGCTTTGTGAAATATTTGGACTCAACACGCAGCGCCGTATCGAACGGCAGGATCGAACCTTCGTACAAGCAGGACAAAATCGCCTTGATGGCATCAAAATTGCCTTTGCTTTCCTTATGCGCCATCGCGTTCAGACCAACGAACAGCTGAACTGCACGCGGGTCCATGGCCCCTGCACCGCCCGGGAATTTGAAATCCTTCTTGTCCCAAGGCGCAGTGACCTTCGGATTGGCTTTTACCCAAGCCTTGGCATTGGCGATCAAATCAGACGCCGGCGCAACTTCGTGCACCAGACCCTGAGCCTTGGCCGTTGCCGGGTCGAGCGACTTGCCCTGAATGATCATCATCGCGGCATTTTGCAAACCTATCAGGCGCGGTGTCCGCTGCGTACCGCCGCCACCGGGCAGCAAGCCAACCATCACTTCCGGCATACCGAGCTGGATTTTCGGATTGTCAGCAACAACGCGATAATGGCACGCAAGCGCCAGTTCCAAACCGCCGCCCAGTGCCAAACCGTTCAAAGCGCAAGCGACTGGCTTTGCAGACACCTTGCCGCTGCTCAGGTCCTTGGCAGACTGACCGCCGGATTCCATTTTGCGCAGCAACGCGTTCAAAGCAAAAGCTTGGTCGAACGCCTCTTTGGTGCTGCTGGCTTTTGCGCCACCCAGCATGGTAAGGTCAGCGCCGGCAAGGAAACCAGATTTCTTGCCCGAAGTAATGACCGCACCTTTTACGGCTTCGTTGCCGATGAAGTCATCGACCCACTGGCCAAATTCACTGATTAATGCGTCATTCCAGACGTTCATCGAGGCATCGGGCAAATCGATCGTCAGAAGCGCGATGCCATCGGCGTCGATATCGACGGAGAAAGTTGTGTAAGTCATATCTTCGTTCCTTGTTCGCGCGAAACCGCGCCAATCTAAGATTTTGTCACCCCCGACTTGATCGGGGGGCCATGATCTGATCGGTCTGTTTACGCTGACGTCCCGGACCATGGATCCCCGCGTTCGCGAGGATGACAAAACTGGGTTAATTCACGCGTTCGATGATGGTTGCAGTGCCCATTCCGGCACCAATGCACAGCGTGGTGAGCGCAGTCGACTTGCCGGAACGCTCCAGCTCATCCAGCACCGTCCCGAGGATCATCGCACCTGTCGCACCAAGCGGATGTCCCATCGCAATGGCACCACCGTTGACGTTGATATCTGTATGGTCAACGCCCATCGCTTCCATGAAGCGCAGAACGACTGAAGCGAATGCTTCGTTCAATTCCCACACATCAATGTCGCCTTTGTCCATTCCGGCACGCGCCAGCGCCTTTTGCGCCGCGAATTCCGGACCGGTAAGCATGATAGACGGTTCAGACCCGATAGAGGCCATTGATACGATACGTGCGCGCGCCTTCAGTCCGTATTTTTCGCCGGCTTCCTTCGTGCCGATCAGCACAGCAGCCGAACCATCGACGATGCCAGAGCTGTTGCCCGCATGGTGGACATGGTTGATCTTTTCGACATCAGGATAGCGCATGATGGCGATATCATCGAAGCCAGGCATCATTGTACCCATCATCTGAAATGCAGGTGCCAACGCGCCCAGCGACTGCATATCCGTTTCCGGCCGCATTACCTCGTCATGGTCAAGGACAACTTCACCGATGACATCCTTGATCGGCAAGATGGACCGCGCAAAACGCTTTTCGGCCCATGCACGGGCAGCACGTTTCTGGCTTTCAACCGCATAAGCATCAACATCATCGCGGCTATGGCCATATTTGGTGGCGATCAAATCTGCGGAAATGCCTTGCGGAATGAAGTAATTGGCAATCGCCGAGCGCGGATCGATTGGCCAAGCGCCGCCGTCCGAACCCATGGGTACGCGGCTCATCGATTCAATGCCGCCGCCGACAGCCAGATCGCACTCACCGGACTTGACTTTGGCCGCAGCGATGTTCGACGCTTCAAGGCCGGATCCACAGAAACGGTTCACTTGAATCCCCGAAGTGGTGTGCGGATAGCCAGCAGCCAAAATCGCGGTTCGCGTGATAACCGCGCCCTGCTCGCCCACCGGCGATACACAGCCAAAGGCTACATCTTCGATCTCTTCACCCGACAGACCATTACGGTCGCGAATGGCAGCCAGAACCTGCGAAGCAAGGTCGATAGGCGTAATTTCGTGCAGCGAGCCATCAGCGCGGCCTTTGCCACGGGGTGATCGCACCGCATCATAGATATAGGCTTCAGTCATCGTCTTTTCCTAATTTGTGACCACGGCGCCAGCCGCAATCAGTTGGGAGATATCATCATTGCCGAGTCCAGCCTCGGCCAATATAGCAGCGTAATCGCCACCTTTTGTTGCAATGTCGAAATGGGTGGCCAAAGGCTGCGTTGCAAGTCGTGGCGCGATTTGGGGGTGCAACCAGCGACCATCTTGGACAAGTGCCTGCCGCTCTGCATTTGCAGGATGCGTTGCAGCTTCGACATAATCCAGCACGGGCGTGACGCAGGCATCAGTCCCCGTAAAAATTGCTTCCCAGTCATCGCGCGTTTTTGTGGCGAATATATCTTCAAGCATTTCATGTTGCTTAGGCCACGCCGCTCGGTCGTGCTGGCTTCCGTAAGCATCGCGGTCAATGGGAAGCCGATCCATCATTGCAGCGAAAAACTGTGGTTCAATGCAGCCCACCGCCATGAACTTGCCATCGGCAGTCATATAGCATCGGTAAAAGGGTACGGAACCATCCAGCAGATTTGATTCACGCTGCGGGCGCCATTGTCCCATGCCCGCCATGCCGTGCACAAAGCTCATGAGGCTGAGCGTGCCGTCCACAATCGCCGCATCGACGATATTGCCATTTCCTGTCCGGCCACGTTCGATGATAGCCGCCAATATGCCATTGACGAGGAACATCGACCCGCCACCAAAATCGCCCACCATATTGAGTGGCGGCACGGGCGGTTGCCCGTCTTTGCCAATCGCATGCAGAACGCCGGTCATGCTGATATAATTGATGTCATGACCAGCCGTGTGGCTCCATGGTCCGGATTGGCCCCAGCCAGTCATGCGTCCGTAAATAAGACGGGGATTTATTGCGTGGCACGCGTCCGGCCCAACGCCCATGCGTTCGGTCACGCCCGGACGAAGCCCTTCGATCAATACATCCGCTGTTTCCACCAGCTTCAGCAAAACGCCAACGGCATCGGCATTTTTAAGGTCCAATATCATCGACCTTTTGCCCCGCGCATCAATGGCCTTTGGCACAATCGAACCGCCGGGGCGGTCGATAACGATGACGTCTGCACCCATATCCGCCAGCAACTGGCCAGCATAAGGACCCGGGCCAATGCCAGCGAGTTCGATCACTTTGACACCATTCAACGGGCCAGTTTTGGCAGACGACTCGCTCATCTCGTTCCTTCCGCTACGGAAATGAAGCGCGCGTGTTTAATCGCGCAATTAAGTACGGGCGTTTTACGGTGTCCGAGCGGTTGACGCAAGCGTCAACTAACGGTTTTGCCGCCCTTCAATCAACGCATCCACAACGCTGGGGTCTGCAAGCGTCGACGTGTCGCCCAAGGCCGCGAAATCATTCTCGGCAATCTTGCGCAATATGCGCCGCATGATTTTACCCGACCGCGTTTTGGGTAATGCCGTAGTGAAATGGATGTGGTCGGGCGATGCAATCGGACCGATTTCAATGCGCACTTGCTGCCGCAACTCGGTGTGGAGATCGTCCGATGGCTCTTCACCGACATTGAGGGTCACATAGCAATAAATGCCCTGCCCCTTGATGTCATGCGGGAAGCCGACAACCGCAGCCTCTGCGACCTTGTCATGCAACACAAGCGCGCTTTCGACCTCCGCTGTCCCCATGCGGTGCCCGGATACATTGATCACGTCATCCACGCGTCCGGTTATCCAATAATAATCGTCTTCATCGCGGCGGCAGCCATCGCCAGTGAAATATTTGCCCTTATATGTCGAGAAATAGGTCTGCGCGAACCGTTCATGATCGCCATAAACAGTGCGCGCCTGACCCGGCCAGCTGTGGGTGATGCATAGATTACCGTTGACGGCACCTTCCAGCACTTGGCCTTCGCCGTCGACCAATTGCGGTTGGATACCAAAAAATGGCCGTCCTGCGCTACCGGGCTTCATGCCATGCGCGCCGGGTAATGTCGTAATCAGCACCCCGCCGGTTTCTGTCTGCCACCATGTGTCGACAATCGGCAATTTCCCCTCGCCCACGGTCGCGTGATACCAGCGCCATGCTTCAGGATTGATGGGCTCACCGACCGTCCCAAGGAGACGCAGCGACGTGCGCGATCGCGCCAGCACCGGCGCATCGCCATCACGCATCAATGCGCGCAATGCCGTTGGCGCGGTGTAGAATATATTGACCTGATGCCGGTCGATAATGTCCCAGAAACGCCCGCTGTCAGGATAGCTTGGAATGCCTTCGAAAATCAGGCTGGTACCGCCATTTTGTAATGGCCCATATACGACATAGCTATGGCCAGTGACCCAGCCAATATCGGCAGAGCAAAAGAAGACCTCGCCGGGGCGATAATCGAACACATAATGGAACGTGCTGGCCGTCCACACCGAATAGCCGCCGACCGTGTGGAGCACGCCTTTCGGACTACCGGTGGAGCCGGAGGTATATAAAATGAACAGCGGGTCTTCGGCGTTCATCGGTTCGCACGGACAGTCGCCAGTAACATCGGCCTCATGGTACCAATGGTCTCGCCCTTCCTGCATGGCGACTGCCTCACCCGTGTGGCGGACAACCAAAACCGCCTCTACGCCAGAAACTTTGTCGAGCGCCGCGTCGATATTTGCTTTTAACGGCACGGATTTGCCTCCGCGCACCGCACTGTCGGCGCAAATGACGAAGCGGCTGGCACAGTCATCAATGCGTCCGGCAATGGCTTCAGGCGAAAAGCCTCCAAAGACAACGCTATGTACTGCGCCAATGCGGGCACAGGCAAGCATCGCGACCGCACCTTCGACACACATGGGCATGTAAATGGTGACGCGGTCGCCCCTGCCTGCCCCAAATTGCTTTAGCGCGTTAGCCATGCGGATGACCTCGGCCTGCAATTCGGCATAGCTGACGCGGCGCGCATCTTTGGCTGGGTTGTCGGGCTCGAAAATAAAGGCAATCGCATCGCCGCGCCCAGCCGCGACGTGGCGGTCGACGGCATTATGGCACAGGTTCAGGACGCCATCTTCATACCATTTGATGGAGACAGGATCGAACGACCAATTGCCAATTTTCGTGGGCGGCGTGAACCAATCAAGCCGCTTGGCTTGCTCTGCCCAAAATGCGTCCGGATCGCTGATGCTTTGGGCGTACAAGCGGTCATACTCAGCGGCGCTGCAATGCGTATTGGTTTTTGCACTGTCGGGAATTGGGAACCAGTCCTGATGTTCGCTCACTTGCTCTCTCCCTTTGCGCGGCATATGCTCGCGACTGCTTAAGTGGAGTAGGTCCATTGATTCAAGGCTAAAGAGCGCAAGCGCGCTTCACACAGCTCAGATTGCGTCCCGCGACAACGCGAAGGACGCACATCATTTGAATACAGGAAATAGATATGCCGAAGTTACAGACTAAAACCGCCCTTGTGACTGGCGGTGCACGCGGCATTGGCGCGGCAATAGCACGCTGTTTTGCAACCGAAGGTGCGCATGTTGTTATAGGTGACGTCGACGCTGAAAATGGCAAACGAGTCGCAGCCGAAATCGGCGGCTCTTTCTTCGCGCTCGACGTCTCGTCCGAAGAGGATTGGAACCAGCTGGCCAAACAGCAACCAAGCATAGACATTGTTGTGAACAACGCGGGCATTACGGGATTTGAAGACAGCCCAGGCCCGCACGATCCGGAACACGCCACCTTGGAGGAATGGCACCGCGTTCATGCCATCAACCTTGACGGCACATTTCTGGGTTGCCGTTATGCCATCAAGGCGATGCGCGCCAAGAAAGCCGGCTCGATCATTAATATGTCATCGCGGTCCGGATTGGTCGGAATACCGGGCGCAGCGGCATACGCCTCTTCAAAAGCAGCGATCCGGAACCATACAAAGTCTGTGGCGCTGTACTGCGCGGGGCAAGGATTGAACATTAGGTGCAATTCCATCCATCCCGCCGCGATCATGACACCAATGTGGGAAGCCTTAGTCGGCGACGGGCCAGATCGTGCAGCCCGCATGGCGGCGATGGTCGCAGATACACCGCTCAAGCGCTTTGGAACAGTTGAAGAAGTTGCCGCAATAGCCCTGATGCTCGCATCGGATGACGCGAGCTACATGACCGGAAGCGAAGTGCATCTGGACGGCGGCCTGTTGGCAGGGTCGTCCGCGTCGCCGGGAGACTAAGACTTAATCCACGTCGTCCACAGCGATTGCTTCGCCAGTCACGCGCTGGGCCAGTGCGGCGGCGATGAAGTTGTCGAGGTCGCCGTCGAGCACATCGCCGGGTGTGGGGGACGTCACGCCAGTGCGCAGATCTTTGACCATCTGGTATGGCTGAAGCACATAGGACCGGATTTGGTGGCCCCAGCCAATTTCCGTTTTCGCGGCATATTCGCCCGACGCGACTTCTTCACGCTTGCGAAGCTCGGCTTCGTATAGCCTTGCCTTCAACATGCCCA
Organism: uncultured Sphingorhabdus sp.; assembly: GCA_963508315.1. Classification (GTDB taxonomy): domain Bacteria; phylum Pseudomonadota; class Alphaproteobacteria; order Sphingomonadales; family Sphingomonadaceae; genus Sphingorhabdus_B. Next base: position 196,605 of record CAUOWK010000001.1, read on the forward strand.
TCGCGGTTGCGCGGTTCTTATGCTGGCTACGGTCATTCTGGCTGGCAACGACGATGCCGGACGGTTTATGGGTGATACGAACGGCGGAGTCGGTCGTGTTGACGTGCTGCCCACCCGCGCCTGACGCGCGATAGGTATCGATCTTCAAATCGCCTTCGTTGATTTCAATGTCGATATTGTCGTCAATGACAGGATAGACCCAGACGCTAGAGAAACTGGTGTGGCGTTTCGCGGCGCTGTCATAGGGCGAAATCCGGACCAGACGATGCACGCCGCTTTCGGTTTTAGCATAACCATAAGCGTTCTCGCCTTTGACCAGCAAGGTTGCCGACTTGATGCCGGCCTGATCACCAGCCTGATAATCGACCATTTCGACCTTGTAGCCACGTTGTTCGGCCCAACGATAATACATGCGCTGCAGCATTTCGGCCCAATCCTGGCTTTCAGTGCCGCCAGCACCCGCGTGGATTTCGATGAAGGTGTCATTGCCATCGGCTTCACCCGAAAGCAGTGCCATGACCTTGTCCCTGTCTGCGCGGTCGGCAAGAACTTTAAGCGCTGCTGCGCCTTCGTCGCCAAGCTCAGCATCGCCTTCCATTTCGGCAAGCTCGATCAGCTCAACAGTGCCGCTCTTGTCGGCGTCGATTTCGCGCACCGTGCTGATGGCGGCATCAAGCCGGCGGCGCTCGCGCATTACCTCTTCGGCGGCTTTGGGGTTGTCCCAAAGCGTGGGGTCCTCAACCTTGGCGTTGAGCTCATCCAAACGGCGCAGTGCGCGGTCCCAATCAAGCGACATCTTGACCAGGTTAAGGGCAGCATCAATGCGGGCAACATAGCCTTCTGCGTCGGCACGCATGGGAAAACTCCAAGGGATTGAAAAATGTCAGGCGCGGCCTTTAGCCTATTGAGCCTTCAAGTCAAAGGTGGCTGTGCGCTTCGTATTTAGTAAATGCCACCCTCTTGCTGAATAAATTCCTGATCGCGCTTCGTGCCGACGCTGGTGCTGGATGAGGCCGATGAAGACGACGAAGTCCCCGATTGCGACGATGCCTTTTTCTTCGGCTTGTCGCCGCGCGCGGCAAGCTCTTCCTGACGTATGGAGCGTTTGGGTTCCGTCTCGGCCTTAAATGCTTCCCAAATCACCGCGCTCATTGGGTCTTCACCGGGCCAAGCGCCATAGACGCGCTTGCCGCTCTTGCGATCAATGCGCACTAAGCGTGTCCCAAGCGGCGCAATGAAAGGTGTTTTCGGCATTCCTGCCATGGCGGTCCGGGCAAACTGTTTGAACACGGGCGCGGCCAACGAACTGCCCTGCGCATAACCACCCATATTGCGCGGCTGGTCAAAGCCAAGATAAAGCCCAGCCACCAGGTGCGGCGATCCGCCGATGAACCAAACGTTGGTTGGCCCGGTGGTCGTGCCGGTTTTTCCGAACAATGGACGATCAAGTTCGCGCAAGGTAACAGCTGTACCGCGCTCAATCACACCTTCAAGCATGTGAACCACTTGGTATGCGGTGATGGGGTCCATGACCTGTTTGCCGGACGCTGCAAAACGCGGCATTGGTTTGCCATCCCAATCTTTCGCGCGGCAGCCGGTGCAGGGTTTCCACTTCGCCGGCAAGATGACTTTGCCTTTGCGGTTCTGCGCATAATCAATCAGCGTGGGCTTCAGTTCGCGGCCATGGTTGACCAACATTGAATAGGCATTGACCATTTTCAGAACTGTGGTGTCGCCTGCACCCAAAGCGTAGGAAAGATAATCGGGGTAATCGCCAATGCCCATCGCGCGAAATGTATCTGTCACATTGTCCATACCCGCTTCCGCCGCAGCGCGGACAGTCATCAGGTTACGCGACTGTTCCAAGCCCCAGCGCATTGTCTGCGGACCAGCACCGCTGCCGCTGAAGTTACGGAAGCATTTTTGGCCAAGCGATGCTCCTTGCCAGACGCAATAGGGGCCATCGACGATAATGGATGTTGGTGTCATGCCATTGTCGAGCGCGGTTGCGTAGACAAAGGGCTTGATAGTCGATCCCGGCTGACGCTGCGCCTGCGTCGCGCGGTTAAAGCTGGAGATGCGGTTGTCGAACCCGCCTTGAATGGCGAGCACGCGGCCATTCATCGGATTTTGCACGACCATGCCGCCACCGACTTCGGGAACGCTGCGTACGGCATAGCTGTTCGTGCCGTTGGGCGCGACGGCGATCACATCGCCAGCCTTCATCGCGGCAGGTCCGCCATTCAGAAGCCCTACGGTCCCATCGGCAAATCCAACCCGGCCCTTGCCAAGCGCCACACCTGTGCGCCAGTTGGCGTAATCTATTCCGATATTTGTCGACGCGAAACGCGACGCCCATTTATCGTCGGACACGTCAATGGTGCCCATGTTGGCCTTCCACGCCTTGCCCGCATTGTACCGCAGTAGACCGTCGCGCAGTGCCTGCGTTGCCAATATCTGGTAATCGGGATGCATGGAGGACCGGACCCATAATCCACCCGAATAGACGCTATACGGGCCATCGGCGTCAGTTTCGCCGAAGCGTTCAATCAACTGACGGCGCACTTCTTCTGCGAAATAGCCGCCGATATTCTTATACCCCGTGCCGCGTTGCGCGACGAGGCCAAGTGGCTGCGCCCGTGCTGCGGCGAGCTGCGCCTGTGTAATCCAGCCATTGGACTGCATTTCACCCAGAACCCAGTTGCGCCGTGCAATCGCCAACTGCGCGTTCTTTGCGCGTCCGTAACGCTCGGGTGCCTTGGGCAAGATCGCCAAAAACGCCATTTCATGCAGCTGAAGCTGGTCAACGCTCTTGCCAAAATAGGCCTGTGCAGCAGCCTCGACGCCAAATGCCTGGCGGCCAAGGGCGATTTCATTCAAATATAGTGACAGGATCTGTTGCTTGGTAAGCGCGCTTTCGATGCGCTTGGCCAAAATCGCTTCTTTGACTTTGCGCGTGTAACTATATTCATTGGTGAGAAGCAGGTTCTTGGCGACCTGCTGCGTAATGGTGGACGCACCGCGCGAGCGCTTGCTGCTGAAAATATTGTCGAAAATGGCGGAGGCGATGCCTGGATAGTCAATGCCACCATGGCTGAAAAAGGTTTTGTCTTCGGCTGCCAGATACGAGCGGACGAGCAATTTGGGGAAATCAGCATATTCCAGTTGGACGCGCCGTTCACGGGCGTAGCTGTGGAAGGGTTGGCCGTTAATGTCCCGTACGACCGTAGGCAGTGGCGATTCATATTCGATCAAGGCCTCTGCGTCGGGCAAATTGCGGGCAAACAATGCCCAGAACAACAGCAAGAAAACAAACAAGGCACCGGCGACATAGGTGCCGATCCGAAACTGCCGGTTTTGCCACCAACCGCGCCAGCGCGCGATAAATCCGCCCGCGTCACGCTTCAGTCGGTAACTGATGTTGTTAGGCTGTTCAGCAGTCGGGGGCGAGTTATCCATTGCCGGCCCTATCTAGCCGATTTGCCGGACAGGTCCAGAATGTTAATCAGCGGGAGCGTGCGTTTTTTAGGTCGCCCTATTATCTAGCCGCGCGGCGGTTGTGCATTATCGCGAAGCCAGCCGTCGGGCGAAGTGAACTTGAACGGCATTTGCGACCGTACGCGCGACCTTTTGCTGCCCCGTGGGAGAGGCCAGAAAGCTGACGTCGTCTGCATTGCTGAGATATCCGGTTTCGAACAAAACCGATGGCGTGTCCGGTGCCTTTAGGACGATAAACGATGCAAAACGGTGGGAATTACCGCGAATCCGCATATTGGGTGTCGCCTCACGCAGCAACAGCTTGGCAAAATCGGCAGAGACGTTCATCGTTTCGCGCTGCGTCAGGTCAATCAGGATCGACGACACATTCGCGTCCGCTCCGCCAAGATTGACGCCATTGATGATGTTCGCCTTATTCTCGCGCGCAGCCAGCCGCTGTGCCTCGCGGTCCGAGGCGACTTCGGACAAGGTGTAGACGGTGCCGCCATTTGCTTGCGGGTTTTCAGCGCTGTCGGCGTGGATGGAAATGAACAGGTCCGCGTCCAGCTTACGCGCCAGTTCATACCTGTCCTGAAGGACGATGAACTTATCCGTATCACGCGTTAAAGCCACGCGAACCCGTCCGCTTTTCAGCATTTCGGCGCGCACGGCACGGGCAATTGCCAATGTGACGTCCTTTTCGCGCTGGCCGCCATGCGGGCTAATCGCGCCGGGGTCATGGCCGCCATGGCCTGCATCGATGACGACAAGCGGTAGGCTGCTGTCCGCAGGGCCACTGACTTTCGGCAAACCTTTGGCAACGTTGGTTCGGATAGGCGCGGTCACCTCATAACGGCGCTTGGGTGCCTCCGCGCGAAATGCCAGCGGCGGCACAACCTGGGTTCTGCCTTTACCGACAATGCCCGAGAACTCCGCCGCACCCGCCGGACGCATGCTTAGCCGAAGGCTTTTTCCATCCGGCGAAAATATACCACCCGTAATTATGGCAGGTTCGGCTAAATCCAGAACGATACGCGCCGTATCGGCATTAAACTGGCCTTGGCGAATGGTCTGGACCGGACCACCAGCAACTGCAGCCATGCCAGCAGTCGCGCCGGAGATGTCGACGGCAATGCGGTCTGGTCCAGCAAGGGCGAATATGTCAGCTTTTTGCACGACATCATCGAATTGGACAATAATGGCGTTATCCTGCGCGGAGATTTGCTGAATAGTCCCAGCCATCACCGGAGGCGTGAAAATCGGCAGAGCAGCAAAAAGCGCAGCGGATAGCATCGACCATCTATGCGATTTTGTCTGCGGCTTCGTCCAGATGTTTCTTTTTACCAAGCGACTGCTCCACTCTTATGATGAACGCAGCATTAGGCATGGAACGGTAAATCAGGGTGTCCAGACAAGGTTAATGGAGAATTAGGCTTAAAAAAGGAAAAGCGAAGCCGTATCACGTAGGTATTTCGCGCGATGCTCTTGCCGACAACCGGTTGGAGTGCTAGCGGATGCTTACGGGGAATTATATCACATTCCCCTTTTTCGCCGACGGAACCTTTCCGTTCGGCCTTTTAACAGGTTGACGCTGCATGAAGCATGATATTTCCACCAACGCCGCCCGCACAGGGACTGGCGCATGGGCTGGAAATCAAGCGCGCGCGATACACGCCCGCCATGCACAAGCAGCAGACGCAATTCTTACATTTCCACCATATCGCTTTGCCAACACCGACGCCACGCGTCCGGCCCGGCAACGCATCAACAATGAAGCGAGCGGCCCTTGGCTGACAACCGGGTGGCAGGCTCGCTGGAGTAATATCAATGACAACGCGTATGCTTATCGACGCGCGTCACCGGGAGGAAACCCGGGTCGCAGTCGTCACAGGAAACCAGATCGAGGAATTTGATTTTGAATCGGCCGAGCACAAGCAGCTCAAAGGCAATATCTACCTCGCAAAAGTAACTAGGGTCGAACCTTCCTTGCAGGCGGCTTTCGTCGATTACGGCGGCAACCGGCATGGTTTTCTCGCTTTTGCGGAAATTCACCCCGATTATTACCAGATCCCACGCGAAGACCGTGAACGTCTTTTGGCGGAAGAAGCCGAAGCCGCTGCTGAAGAAGCTGCCCTGCGTGAGCAAGAAGAAGAGGAAAGCGATGAGCCTTCCGACATCATGCAAGGTTCTGCCGAGCGCGAAGACGACGTAACCGACTTCATTGAAGTCGATAGCGACGACAGCATCGACACTATCGACATGACCGAAGGCGAAGAGCCCGATCTTGGCGGCAATGGCGATGAGTCATCCGACGACAATGATCGTGGTGACAATGGACGCAACAACCGTCGTCGTCGCGGACGCGGTGGTCGCAATGGCGAAACCCGCGCGCCAAAGGCGAGCGACGAAGTGCGCGCAAAGCGCATGAACTTGCGTCGCCGTTACAAAATTCAGGATGTTATTCATCGCCGTCAGGTCCTGCTGGTGCAGGTCGTGAAGGAAGAGCGCGGCAACAAGGGCGCCGCGTTGACCACATATCTCAGCCTTGCCGGGCGTTATTGCGTGCTTATGCCCAATACGTCGCATGGTGGTGGCATCAGCCGCAAAATCCACAGTGCTGCCGATCGCAAACGTCTGAAGACGATTATCTCAGACCTGACTTTGCCATCGACCATGGGTTGCATCATTCGGACCGCTGGCCTTGCCCGTACAAAACCCGAAATCAAACGCGACTTCGATTATCTTGCCCGTCTTTGGGACGAAATCCGCGAGCGTACGCTGAAGGGCGCTGCGCCAATGCTGATTCACACCGACAGCGATCTGATTAAGCGTGCCATACGCGACATTTATAATAAGGACATCGACGAGGTATTCGTTGAAGGACCTGACGGATATAAAGCCGCGAAGGACTTCATGAAGCTGCTGATGCCAAGCCATGCCAAGCGTGTGCAGCATTATGCCGACCCGGTTCCGCTTTTCCAGCGTTACCACGTCGAAGACCAGCTAAACGCCATGTACCAGCCGATCGTCCAGTTGAAGTCAGGTGGCTATATCGTCATCAACCCGACTGAAGCTTTGGTTTCGATCGACATCAACTCAGGCCGTTCGACCAAAGAACATGGCATTGAGCAAACCGCGCTTTCGACAAACCTGGAAGCCGCGCGCGAGATCGCCCGTCAGTTGCGCCTGCGCGATATGGCTGGCCTTGTGGTCATCGACTTCATCGATATGGAGCATCATTCGAACGCCCGCAAAGTCGAGCGCGCGATGAAAGAAGCGTTGAAGCACGACCGTGCCCGTATTCAGGTCGGCCGTATTTCAAGCTTTGGTTTGATGGAAATGAGCCGCCAGCGTTTGCGCACAGGTGTGCTTGAAGCATCGACCCGCGAATGTCCGCATTGTGAAGGCACTGGCCTGGTCCGGACGGCATCGTCCGCCGCATTGTCTGCACTGCGTCTTATCGAGGACGAAGCCGCCAAGGGTCATGGCAGCCAAATCGTGCTGCAAGCGAGCCACGAAGCCACCATCTACTGCCTCAATAACAAGCGCGCCGAACTCGCCGCTATTGAAGAACGTTATCATGTACGCGTCCTGATCGTGCCGAATGGCGAAACCGAAGGCGCGAAGCTTGCTGTTTCAAGCTCCGGTCCGCGTCCTGAACGCCCCGTCGAACTGCCGCCAATCATCGATCTCGATGATGACGATATGGACGACATGGTCGAGGACGAATTCGACGACATCGAAGAACAAGAAGAAGTCCGCGAACCGCGCCGTAACCAGGAAGAACGACCACGCGAAGAAGGCGAAGGTGGCGAAGGCCGCAAACGCAAACGTCGCCGTGGCCGTCGTGGTGGCAAAGGACGCGAACGTGACGGCAGGCCCGAAAATGGCAGCGAAGGCTCGTCTGACGAAGCCGTTGCTGCACCAACCGGTGAAACGCCTGAGGCGGCCGATAATGCCGAGACGGCTTCTAACGACAAGCCAAAGGCACGTCGTGGACGTCGTGGCGGTAAGGGCCGTGACCGTGCGGAAAACACCGACGTAGCGGCGAACACCGAAACGCCCGTGGAAACCGCCGAAGTGGAAGTCGCCGCGCCAGCGGAAGCCGACGCGAAACCCAAACGCCGTAGCCGCGCCAAGGCCAAGCCGGAAGCAGAAGCAGAAGCGCCAGTTGCTGAAGTCGCTGCACCAGAGGCCGCTGAACCTGTCGCTGCAAAAGCGGCGGCAAAGCCACGCAGCCGTGCCAAGGCCAAAGTGACGGATGCCCCGGCGGAAGTTGCGGAAGCCGCGACTGAGGTAGCCGAGGCACCAAAGACAAAGGCGAAAACACCGCGCAAGAAGGCCGCCGCGAAGGATCAGGCGCAGGACGTAACGTCGACGACGGCAGACAGCGCTCCTGATGATGGCCCGCCACGTTCTGGCTGGTGGCAACGCACCTTCGGCTAAGCCGAACAGTTTGACGATTTGATAGCCCCGCCCGTTTTAAACTGGCGGGGCTCTTCATTTGGAACTTCTTCATTGCGCGTTCAGCTATATGGGGCCATTCATCGGCCATGATCCAATCTGCATGTCGCTTTATGCGAGCGGTTTCCGTGCTGTTTCTCGTCACGTTGCTGGCCGCACGACCGGTTATGGCGCAATCTATATTGCGCGACGCCGAGACCGAGGCGTTTTTCGAGGAGATTTCCGCGCCATTGATCGAAGCTGCTGGTCTTGATCCGCGCAATGTCGACATCATCCTCATCAACGACAAATCGATTAATGCTTTTGTGGCGGGCGGTCAGGCTGTCTATATTCATAGTGGCCTAATTGACGCGGCCACCACTGCAAACGAAGTGCAAGGCGTTATTGCCCATGAGCTAGGCCACGTCGCCGGCGGCCATGTAGTCCGCTTTAGCGAAGGCGTATCGGCCGCTTCCGGTATAAGCATCGCCAGCCTGATCCTGGCCGCAGCGGCGATTGCAGCGGGTGCAGGAGAGGCTGGCATGGGCATCCTGTCTGCTGGTCAGCAAGCAGCAATGGGCAAATTCCTGGCCTTCAGCCGCGGTCAAGAAGGCACAGCAGATGCCTCCGGTGCCAAATATCTATCGGTCGCCGGAATTACAGGACGTGGTTCCATCAGCTTTTTCAAGAAGCTCCAAAATTTCGAATTCCGTCTGGGTATCCCGCAAGAAGATAGCTACGGGCGAACGCACCCTTTATCGGGCGAGCGTATTTCTGTGTTGGAAGACACCTATTCCGCTGATCCCGCTTGGAACGCGCCACTGAACCCAAAATGGGAGAGTGATTTCAAGCGTATCAAGGCCAAGCTTACGGGATATTTGGCAGAGCCGCAGGCGACGATGCGAGACTATCCCGAAACAGACAAGAGTGTGCCGGCCCGCTACGCTCGGGCTTATGCATGGCACAAATCGGCCTACCCGCAAAAGGCACTGGATGAATCGTCATCGCTGGTCGCTCTTGCACCAGAAGACCCCTATTTTCTGGAGCTGCATGGGCAGATATTGCTTGAGTCCGGTCGTCCAGCCGAAGCTATTGTGCCATTGCGCAAGGCCGTCAGCATCACCGGAAACCAGCCGCTTATCGCTGCAATATTCGGGCATGCGCTGATCGCAACCGAAGACAAAAGCAAGCTGGATGAAGCCGCACAGGTTTTGAAAGCGGCGGTCACGAAGGATAATCAAAATCCCTTTGCTTGGTATCAGTTGGGCGTGGTCTATGAGCAAAAGGGAGACACCGCGCGTGCGGCCCTTGCGAGTGCCGAGCGTTATTTGATGGAAGGCGCGCCGCAGCTTGCCTTGCCCAACGCGCAGACCGCGATGGCAGGATTGCCGGAATATTCCCCTGACTGGATACGCGCACAGGACATCAACATGGTGGCGGAGGCGAAGCTGGCGCAGTTGAAGAAGCGTCGACGCTAATTCGCTGGCTGCTATACAGAAATGACGCTAATCGGCGCAACATGACCGACCAACGCCAAAGTCCGCCCGCCCTGCTGTTTGTCATCGCGGGGCTTTTCGTCCTGTTGCTGATTGCCGGCTATATGCTGTGGCGCGCACCATCCAATGATGCGCCAACGGAGGCGCAGACATCGCAAGTGGCGTCCGAAGCTGCGGACGATGCTGTGGCAGCATCTGGTATGTCAGATGCGGACCGTAAAGCAACAGAAGCGGTCGTACGCGCCTATATTCTGGACAACCCCGAAATAATTCCGGACGCCATCGAGATATTGCAAAAGCGCGAGGTCGCCAAACGACTTACGGCGGCAGGCAGCACGGTCACGCGTCCCTTCCCGGGCGCAGAGGCGGGTAATCCAAAGGGCGACGTCACAATTGTCGAGTTCACGGACTATAATTGCGGTTTCTGCCGTGCAAGCGTCGCTGACGTCCAGCGATTGTTGAAAAGTGATGGCAACATCCGGCTCATCTACCGCGAGTTGCCTATCTTGAGCCAATCGAGCCGCGATGCCGCCTTATGGGCATTGGCTGCGGCGAAACAGGGCAAGCATAAGGCATTCCACGATGCGCTGTTTGCCGGTGGCCGTGTGAACGAAGCGAGCATCATCGCCGCCGCACGAAGCGCAGGGATTGATATAGCCGCCGCGAAACGCTTCGCGTCCTCCAGCGAAGCCACACAGGAGGTCGACCGGAACCTTGCGATGATGCAGCAAATCGGTTTCAACGGAACGCCCACTTTTATCATCGGGGACCAAATCCTCGAAGGCGCAATGGGCTATGACGCGCTTAAAGCTGCAGTTGGAAAGGCCCGTAAAAAAGTCTGATTAGCCTTTTTTACCCTGCGCGATTACATACCATTCGACTGAGCCTTTGCGGCTTGCGGGGGGCTTTGCATGCTTCACCGTGGTAAAATTCTGCTTCAATATCGTGAGCATTTCGGGGTCAGTGCCGCCTGCAAAAACCTTGGCAACAAAATCGCCACCGGGCTTCAGGACTTTGACCGCAAAATCTACTGCCGCCTCAACAAGCCCCATGGTGCGCAAGTGATCGGTTTGCTTGTGACCAACGGTATTCGCGGCCATATCAGACAATATCAGATCAGGTGCATCGCCCAGCTCGGCAATTAACCGGTCCGGCGCGCTGTCATGCATAAAGTCCATTTCGAGCAGAATGACCCCTTCCAGCGGGTCAACTGGTAACAAATCGATACCAACAATCGCCGCCTTCGGCTGCTGACGGCGCACGACTTGTGCCCAACCGCCCGGCGCAACACCCAAATCGACGACAGCGCGTTTCCCGCGTAAAATGTGAAACTTCTCGTCCAGCTCGACCAGCTTATATGCCGCGCGGCTGCGATAGCCTTCGCCATGCGCGCGCTTCACATATGGGTCGTTCAGTTGGCGTTCCAACCAGCGGGTTGAACCCGCGGTCCGGCGCTTCGCCGTTTTGACCTTTTGCTTGCCCGCAAGCGTTCGTCCGGAATTTTTACCACCAAAAAGATTGTCTACCATTGCTCAATTCCGCCGGTTGCGACGCTTGGCATCACTTGCCATCAACGCCCGCAATATACCTTCGCGTATGCCGCGATCTGCCACGCCCAGCCGTTCGCCGGGCCAAATATCAAATATCGATTCCAATATAGCACAGCCAGCGACCACTAGGTCAGCCCGTTCATGCCCGATCGTCGGGAATTCTGCCCTGCCCGCCAAATTGCGTCCGGCAAGCTCCTGACTGATTGCCCGCATTTCAGCGGTCGGCAAATGTAACCCGTCGACAGCCCGGCGGTCATAGCTATTGAGCTTGAGATAAACGCTCGCCAACGTGGTAACCGTACCAGACGTACCCAATAGCCGCCGGTCGCCGCCATCCTGAGGCAAGCGCGCGGCAAAATCAGCAAAGCTTGCCATCACCTTTTCGCGCATGGACAGATAAATAGCGTGCAATTGGTCAGCCGTATCGCTCTCGGCACGCTCGCTCTCAGTTAGCGATACCACGCCCCAAGGGACGCTGACCCAATCGAGGATTTCTGGCACAAGCCCGCTTGTGGACACCAAAACCAGCTCGGTCGAGCCGCCGCCAATGTCGAATATCAATGCCGGTCCATCGCCTTTCTCCAGCAACGCGTGGCAGCCCATGACGGCAAGCCGCGCCTCTTCCTTGGGGCTAATGATGTCCAAATGAATGCCGGTTTCGCGCTTTACCCGTTCGATAAATTGCGCGCCGTTAACAGCTTGGCGGCATGCTTCGGTCGCGACCGACCGTGCCAGCACAACATTGCGCTTCTTCAGTTTTTCGGCACAAACAGAGAGCGCCTCTACGGCGCGATCCATGGCCTCTTCGCTCATCCGGCCGGTCGCGGTTAGTCCCTCGCCCAGACGCACAACCCGCGAAAAGGCATCGACCACGGTAAAATCATCGCCGCCGGCCCGTGCGATCAGTAAACGGCAGTTGTTGGTGCCAAGGTCGAGCGCCGCATAAGCGGTGCGTTCAAACCAGTGCTTACGCAAAATAACGTTATCGGAGCCACTTTGCGCCGGCTTAGCCGGGCGCGCGGTATCCGCACGCGCTGCGCCTTCGACCGAGGTCTGCTGCGTTTTTGCAGCCTTGGGTGCCGCATTATTGCGACGGGGCGGTTTTTTACGTTTACGCCCGCGTCCCTTTTGCGGCGATGGCGCGACATTCTCGCCCATGGCCGTAACTCACTTCTTATTTTCTATCCGGGCAGATGTTCTGCCGGTACCTGCAGACTGTGCTACGCGGTGAACGTTAAAAATTCAAGATTTTTGAACATTGTCCGGAACGGCTCAATTCAGCGGCTTGACCCCAACAGAGCACCCGCATATAGGCCCGCCCTCTGTTCCCCGGTCGTCTAACGGTAAGACTACGGACTCTGACTCCGTCTATTGAGGTTCGAATCCTTACCGGGGAACCATAATAAATCTTTGATTTAATTCAATTTATTTGGATGCATCGGAGCTAAAACGCCCAATGTGGCACTGCCATGGTTACCCACGTATTTCTGCGGGTTACCAGCGAATTACACGCAGTCCCCGCTGCTCCATGCAACATGGATGCAACATGAGAGCGCCTATAATCGCAGCGGCAATCGGATAGAGACCGAAGGAGTGACCGTATTTGGGCCGAGAGCGGACGGCCTGCTTTCGGTTTGAACTGAGACGTTAGTTGCTTTTTACCAATGTGGCATGGGGTATTGTGGTATCGACGACAGGCACACCATCAATTATCATTTGGCCGTCGGTACTTCGTTTGAGAAAGATCCGTTTCGACTTACTCGGCCGAATGATCGCGGACGACACCTGCAGTTTTGTCACTACGTAATAGGGCTGCCCCGGCGTGACCGGATAAAGACCAAGTGTTGACCAAATGTACCACGCACTCATTGTGCCGGCATCATCATCCATTCCGTCTGCAGCCCCCTGCGGTGCCAGATTAAAACTGCGTCCGACAAATGGTTCAGCGCGCACGGCAGAGTTGGTATACCGGTGTGCGACTTCTTCGGTCAGATACCGACGAACAATGGCATTTGATGCCCTTTGGTCCCCATCCAACGCCAACAGGTACGGGACATGTATATCCGGCTGATTGGTCATGTTGAACAGGTTTTCCGCAAAAAACCGCTTGAGCTCGGGCCGGAACTGCTCGCCCATCGCAGTTTTTATCCATGGCAAGTCAAATACAGCCGCCCAACGATATTGGGCCAAGGTGCCCTGATAAAGCCCGCGCGCTTTTACGATATCCTGATCTGGCCCTAAATCCTTAAATGTCGCCAACCACATGGGGCGGTAAGATATGGCAAGCTCTCTATGGCGCTCGGCAATTTGTGGCTGCTTCAAATCTTCGGCCAATTCGGCCACCGCCCAATCATCATAGGCAGCTTCAATTTGTTCATCGGGCGTACCCCGCGCCAGCGTCGCGCTCTCTGCCGCCATGCCTCTCAACGCCGCCTCCGCGTCGAAGCCCGATATGCCCTTACGTCGAAAATCTAGCAGGGTGATGCCAGAATGCTCGGTACGCACGGTCAAAAAGGGTTCATTTTGCGTTGCCCAGCGCTCTTTTCCGGTGCCGTAAAGCCGAACCAAGGAGCGAGCGATATCCTGCGCACGTTGTGGATCAATAAGGGCCAATAACGGCATCTGAGTGCGGTAATTATCCCACATCGCCCAGCTCGTATAATGCTGCTCACCGTTTTTGAGCACTGCAATTTGCCCGTCGCTTGCTCTAAACCGTCCATCGGGGTCTGCGATTGCTACGGGTGTTTGCATCACACGGAAGAGCGATGTGTAGAACAATGCTTGCTGTTGCCGCGTGCCTGTAATTTCAAGACGCTTGAGTTCGCGATTCCAGATTGAACGTGCCATTGAAACGAGATGATTGAAGCTGTACTTCCCCATCTCTGCTGAACGCACGATCGCAGCGGCATTTGGATCGACAGACGACAGACCAGTCCGCAGCTCAATGGTGTCCCCCGCCTGCACGGTAAGTACGGTATAGGCCTGCTTATTCGGCTCTCCCCGCCACGCGACGTCAACTGCCCTGCCGCGATGCGCTAATCGCGTTGAAGAATGCAAATGATATGTCCCTACATCGCACACCGTGCCTGCCGAAAAACTGGCCTGCAATTCACCATTATCTGCCGAACGCCATGACGCCGTGCGATGTCGCGAGTATTGAGCAGCAAAGTTTAGCGTCAATTCCATCTGGCCGTCGCGTGGCACCGTAAACCGAATTGCACCCGCACCGCGCGTCGCCGTCATTTCCGCCTTGATAGGTGGAACAGACGACGTAGCCCCATAACGTACGCGATAATAGCCAGCACCTGCTTTCTCGCTCGACTTGTCGATTTGCGCCAAAGCTGGGTCGCCGACGTAAGACAGCATAACGCGAACATCGCCACCAGCGCCGCCACAGCCTACACCAACAGCACGAGTATGTGAAAAACCTGCAAGCTGGCTGGCGGCAAAGTCATAGCCCGCATGGTTTGCAGGGCGCGTGTCAGGGCCAATTTGCACCATACCATAAGGTGCCACCGCAGCCGGACTTAGCTGTCCGAAATCGGCTAGCGTGCCGACGAAAGGGTTGACCAGATCAGCAGGCGTTTCAGCGCTTGCTGCCACAGAAAAGTGAAAGCTGCAGAAAGATACAGCTAAGGCAAGGGCACAGCGCTTAATCATGGGTCCAGCGGGTCAGTGACTTCGACATAAAAGGCTGAGCGATCGGGGGTGAATAATGCTGTGAATTGGTCAGAGCCAGGTCCGACCTTTCCGGGCTGCACACCCATTTCGCGGAGATTGCGGTCAAACAGAACCTTGCTTTTTATATATTGAATGGTGAGGTGGTCGGACACGATCAGCGATGGGCGATCCGTCGGAATGCCGGACGCGAAAAGCAGGCGGGCGCTATTGCGTAAATTGGTTGTTGTGTGGCGTGCATGAGGCTCGATGAATATGCGATTTGCAGGGACATCATGCAGCTCTACCAAAAGACGCTTCATCTCCATTGCTTCGTTGGACTTTGTCCGGTTAGGATGCACGTTTCCTCCAGATACAATGATGAACGGAGCCAATTCGCGCGCAAACATATCTGCCGCGAGGCGCAGGCGAACGTGCGCCAGGGGGCCCGTTCCTGACTGGGGATCCTCCGGTCCATGTCCGAAAACAAGGATCGCTGGAAATGCATATCGCGACCAATCCGTAGTTGGCACTGCCTTCACAGGATCGGCATTTGCGCCGCCTAACAAAGGCCTGAACGAAGCGGCCTCTGTACGCTCGTTCATCATCATCAAGCCGATAGCATATCGTAATGCAGGCTGAAAAAACACATCTGTAGACCGCGCCAAGCTTGCGGTCGCAACGCCGTGTACGCGCATCAAGTTTGTAAATTCAGGACTATTTACATCGAAAATCATGGAATCTATTTTGGGATACATGGGGGCTTTTCCTTGCCCATATACTGCAATCACGCGGTTCATCCCCCGCGCGGCATCTTGCCATGCAGCGGACAGAAAATCAGCGTCACTCAGACCTTTATGCCGCGCAAAACGGCCTGATGGCCGCATATGCCGCTTTACCAAAGCATCGGCCAAATTAGCCTGCTTCACTAAATTTCGCAGTCTCGAATCAACAATCTTAATATCAGCGTCGGTCCAGACCCAAGCGTCGGTCAAGCAAATTGGAGCAGGTGTGCAGTTCTCGGCAGGCACCCGTCCAGCGCGTTCAATCGCCAAGCGCTGCAATATTGGGTCAGTTGCCAATGCCCCCTGCCACGCCGGAATGGCACGAAAATAGGACAGCAAGGGGAAGACCCGCGTTTCCAAGGATTCGGGGAGAACCGAACTATAGCCCTGCAGATCTTGTGCTTCTGCCGAAGGAGGCGCCGCCAACAATACGCCAAGAAGGACAAGAATTTTGGATGTGCAGCGCATTAAATTTCTGCCTTTTTATGTGCATGTTTTCATCAGCGAACGGAAATACGGTGCCTAGTGTGTCAGGATTAGTACCATAACCACAGCAAGATATTCAGCATCGGCGGTCAGGAGTGATCCGCCGATGCTTTTGCTTTTTGAACCGAGGCCATTAGCCAAGGCTTATGTTTACCAGCTCGTGCTGACGATCAACCGGAAATTTCGGCCAAATAATGGTCGGCCATATATTGCCTCGGAAGCATCTTGCCCGGCTAATTGGTCCGTGCGCGGATTACCTTCCGTTAGCCCTTTTGCATTGGTTAGATTGTCACCAACAATTTGAAAACGCCAGCTGCCAGTGGTGATCGCCGCGCTCGCGCCAAAAGTCTGATACGCTGGCAGTGAGGTCCGGTTAAACAAGTCAACAAAACGCTCACCCACAAAATCATATTGGCCGCGTATCTCTAGATTTGCTCCGCCTAAGTCGAAGTTAAATGTTGGACGAATGTTGCCGAACAGTTTGGGCTCACGGATTATCTGGTTGCCGTTCACCGCACTTGGGTCTGCGCCGGAGTTGTTTTCAAGGTTGCGATACTGCGGATCAGCAAAGGTGACCGAAGCAGACAGATCGAACCAACTTGTGGGCGCAAAGCGTCCGTCAATTTCGACACCCTTTGCAACTGCTTGGCCCACAAATGGAACCGTTTGATCGTTACGGCCAGTGATCGGGTTAAATGCAACGAATGAAGCGTTAAAGGGATCAAAGTCGGTGTAAAAGCCGGTTAGATAGATATACGACCGGCCAAAGTCTGCTTTCAAACCCGCTTCATACTGGCGTAGACGCGTCTTGATAATGGTCGGTGCCGCGTTCAACGTCACACCAGCACCCGGCGGCACTTCAAGGTTGGAGACGCGACCGTAAGCGCCAACGCTGTCAGCAAAGTCGTAGCTAAGACCAACTGTCCAGTTTGTTGCCGATGTGTCTCGATCCTGCGTTACCTTTTGACCAGTGAAGCCACGGGTGTTGTCGTCTGCAAGCGTGCCTGGCTTGCCAAGATTGACGCCACCTGCCGATAGTTGCGTAAAACCGCTTAAGTTGATCCATTCTTTGCGGATGCCTGCGTCCAGGCGCAGACCGGGACTGATTTCCCAGGTGTCATTCGCGTACAGCGCGATAACCTTACCATTGCTATCGCCGTCGGTGAGCGTTGTCGAAGCCCGAAGCGTTCCATTATCGGTGACATAACCCAATATCTGGTTAGCAGCGTTGTAAGCCACTAAATCAAGCGTGCGAGGCTTGCCCGCCAACTCCAGCAGCATGTCGTTATACACGGCGAATGCAGATGTTCCGTAGATTGACCCATATGCACCGATTTTGACATCGTGCGTGCCCAGGCCTGTTACAAATTCTTTCGTTACGCTAAAGTCAGCTTGCGTCGATTGGAACTTTGCTTCGACCGCACGATATTGCGCCGACAGGATTAAGCCAGAAGCCGCGTTTGGATCGTAAACTGTGGCTCCGCTGGTGCCTGCAATTGCATAGCCGATACGTGTGACCGGATTTGCCACTGAACCAAAGGCTGTGTTGGCGGCACCTAAAAAGCCATTTGCGAATGTGGTTGCGGTTGCCGGGTTCGTGGTTGAATATAAAGCGTCGAAGCTGTTTTTCCCGCTCGTTATCCCCAATTTGGCAGAGACAAGATAGCCGCCGAAATCACCTTCATATTGCAATCCGATATTGCCAAACCGCATGTGGCGGCCATCGGCCAGATCGCGGCTTAACGTTTCAATTGCACCGGTGCCGGTCCGGTAACTCATGTTCAAACCACGCAGCGATGGCGAAGAGGTATTGCCGGTGTGGTAGTCAAGAAACGGATCAAGCGAGATCGAAGGGTTACGCGGATCTGCTACGGGGATCGGAAGATAAAATAGGTTTTTGTCGTTGACGTACGTACCTGTCAATTTAACAAAACCGTTACTAAATTCATGCTTTAAATTAGCCCGGATTTGCCCGCCCTGATCACTTGGAAAGCCGCTCTTGCGGTAACCGTCATGGTGACGCAGAAAGCCGCCAATGGCAAAATAGGTGCTTTCGCCCAGCTTGCCCGATTGCATACCATCGAGACGATAGAGCCCAGTATCGCCAAGCGTTAGCTGAGCCTTGCCCCGAGCAACTTCGCCACCCGACACGGTAATATTGTTAGCAATCGCGGCTGCGTTACTGCTGTAAATGGGTGCGGGACCACCGCGCACGATCTCAACGCGCTCGGTCATCAAGTCGAACCGGTTCATACCCTCGCCCGAATTGAAGAAATACCCATCTATCTCGTGATAGAGTGGAAGACCGTCTTGTTGAAAAATAAGATATCCGCGGTCGGTAGGGATGCCGCGGACACGTGTAACATTCTGCACTTCCCCGCCGGTGGCTTCAATATGAATGCCAGGCACGTTGCCAAGCAGTTCCGCGTAATTTTTCGGTGCGGCGGCCAGCACATCATCCTGGGAAAGAGAATTGACCGCATAAGAAACATCAAACCGCCGTTGGGCACGGGCCGAGCCCGTAACAACGATTTGAGCGTTGTCACTGTCGTCAGCATTTGTCTGAACAACGCCTCGATTCTCGCCCGATTTTGTAGCTTCAGTCGCCTGCGCTGGCTGCTCCGCAGCGATCGCAGGCGCAGTGAATGGAAGCAGACTGGTTGACCCAAAAAGCCCAATAGTCAGTCGAAGGTGGTTTCTAGTAATCATTACACGCCCCTGTTTGTGAATTGCCGGGGCAGCCCATACGGACGCTCAGCGTCTAACCGAGGTCCATTTTGTTGCAGCAAGATGACTAATTTAATTTATATGTTACAGCTTGCATTTTGGTGCGGCGCGGTAAGCCAGCGAAACATCGCTGACGAAGATAGGCCAGTGCTGAAGCTGCAATCTGCCGTCTGATTTTCAACGATGTTGCGCGCAGTCTTGTTGCTCAATCTTGTCAATGCTATCCTGCAGTATTCAGGCATTTAAGAAATCAAGCGAGCTTCGTGTGCCTCATCAGAACCGGTTTAGTGGACTGTTGAGCGCCAAATGTTTTCATTGAACGGCAATTGTGGAGTGAGCACGCGCTTATGATCGAACTATTCATGGCGGCGGTGACAATCGGCAAGCTGGCGGCAATCGAGGTACGTCGCTTGCACGCGCCCGAAGCGCGGCAAGGCGCGGTCGCAGATATGAAGTCCGTCTATGCCATCGATAACAGCACTATTGCTCGGTACGACAAAAAGACAGGACGAAAGACAGGCGAGTGGCGCGCCGACCCTATCCGATTTAGTCATTTGAACAGTTGCAGCCTACGGAGGCGCGTACTGGTATGCGCCAATTCAAATTATCCGCAAACACCGATGGCCAGCAGTGCTGTTTGGGTCGATACTCAGTCGATGCGACCGATCCGTGTCTACGACCTCGGACGCGCGTTTGGCTCTCTCACTTGGATTGAATGGCGGAAAGGAAGCTGGTGGGCGTGCTTTGCGAACTATGATGGCCGCGGCGGTGAAAAAGGTTACGACCACCGTGCGACGGTATTGGTTCGGTATGATACAAATTTCAAAGCTGAAGCGACGTATCGTTTTCCAGACAGCGTCCTGAGTAACTTTGCGCCCCGTAGTTCGTCTGGCGGCGCATGGAACTCCGATGGTTTTTTTGTATGTGACGGGTCATGATAAACGCGAGCTTTATGTGCTGGATATGCCAGTCCGCGGCGATATTCTCACGCATGTCGCAACGATTGAAACCGTAACATCAGGTCAAGCTATTGGCTGGGATCAGTCGATGCCACGCGTGCTTTGGTCGATTGAGCGTTCAGCAGCTTCTGTGGTTGGAAGTGTCATTCCCAAAGTAGAACTTCGCTCGGAAAACTAGGGTCTAACTTGAAAATTCGAACCGTAGAAACCACACGTATGTTATTCACGATCAACCAAGTCAAAATCGCTCGCAATCAGCTCCGTTGTACGCGAGGTGTCGTGAACGCGTCTGCTAACGGGGCGATTAAGTTTCTACTCATATGTCTCAAATTGGGCGCGAAGTAGACCTTCAGTTCTTAGTCATCGCCGCCTGACGTTGGTGTATGGCTAATGTCTGCGATATTGGCAGATTGGCACGATCCGGATCAACAATCTGTTTCTGCTCAAGGACATACAGATTCCCTGAGTTGGAGTGGAGGGCGACGCGTATCTACTGCCTCCAAAAGTCGCGGACCATCAATCATGATTAATCGTGCGTCTCCCACAGTCATTGAGGATCAAGCCTTGTGGCCTCGCGCCTACAGCAGCAAATGGGCGATCGCTTGGTAGCGGTCATATTGGGAGCTAATGCTCTTGCATGTCGGCAAACTGGACTGATACTTGAGCCCTACGCCGCATCTGAACGAGGCTGAAATGAAACGCGGAAACGACGTTGCTTCCTTGATGCAATGATTATTGCCAATTCCAGCTAAAACTAGCTTCTGATCCCAACCTTTTTCGAAGAGATAGATATGAAATATTTGAGTTCTGTTGCATTTGCCGCCGCTTTGGCGGTTCAATCCGCAGCAGCGATTTCAGCCCCGATTTGTGTCACCAAGCCCACATCGTCTGGCTTTCTCGAGGTCGACCAGACTTACGTAAAAATGCAAGTTCGAAACTACTCAAGTACAAAGAACACTTTTGAGCTTTGGGTGAGTCCTCGAACCAGCGGGAACACTAGCGCCTGCGTCGACACAATCAAAGGTCAAACGAAGATCTCCTATTCGCCTGGCGGGGTCCAATTTACTATTCAGAGCAACCCACAGTGCAATGCAAACGCTTGGGGCTATGCAGCAATCACCCTGCAAGACGGCACAAATCTAAGCGACGGAGGAAAGCAATATGTCGGACGCGTTCCTCTAAAGTTGGACGAATGGAGCAGTGTGGATTCAACTCACTATTACTATTTACGTAATTATGATTACAGCTTGGTGCTGAATGCCGACAAATCCGTCAGACAGCTATGTGCTGACGTCGTATCCGGCAGCATGGATACGGGTTCGTCAAGCTATTGGAAGCCATCATATCCAACCGAGGGCTAAGCCAGTTTGCCTCCATATCTGTATTTTGCGAAGACTGTAAACTTGTGAAACAACCAACTTTATTCAAATTCGCAGCAGCTTCCTAGTTGATTTGTTGGGCTAAGCAGCGTTGGCAGCTGAATATTCAGTCAGCTTTAAAAACTGTCAGTTTCCCGTGAAATCGTTCAAAATTAGAGTGGGTGACTCTGTAATGTTTCAGAATCTGGATGTGACAGTTCATAATGTTTATTCATTGAGCGATACGGAAACCTTGAAATTAGGCGCCTTAGTAAAACGGGCAAAAAAGTTCAGATTTTTCAGCGAAAGGGTATTGTAAACATTGGGTGTTCTCAACACGATAATGAGAAGTTGACGGCGACCGTGCAGTAATTCGCTCAAACTAAAAAATATGGAGCCCGCACAATTCTTGCAAGCTTGGCCGCTACTAAGTGGATGTTGCATATTCGCTTTCAATGGGCAAGGTCGCATCTTTGGAAACCGTTGACGGTCGCACAGGCAATTAAAACCGCAAGTGCTGCAACCATGTTTTATTGTGCGGATAGCGCAGCAACGGGCATCTCGACAGCTTCGTGCGAGGGTAAGCGGAGCACGATCGTGGTTCCGGCCCCGGTTGCTTCGATGTTAAACTCCCCGCCTAATGCTGCTGCCCTGCTCCGCATGTTGACAAGTCCTTTGCCCGCAACTGCATCATGGCAAATTCCCCGTCCATCATCAGAAAATGTGAGGGCCAGTTCATGACCATCAAATCTAGCTCGAACGGAAATGTTCGTCGCAGATGAATGCTGAATTACGTTGGTCAGCGCTTCCTGAAAAATCCTAAGAATGTCGAGGATGTGTGCAGGACCAAAACCAATTGAAAGGTCGCTTTCGCCAAGCTCCCAATGCAATGTCATCCCAGCCGCTCGAATTTGCGGTTCCGCACGCTCTTTCCAGACTGCTAGCGCCATAGCAAGATCACCGCCATAATCTTCCAGCGAGGCTACGATCAAGCGCATGTCTGCGAGCGCGGCTCTAGCATGGTAGGCTATGTCGGTGACTTTGCCTCCATCGCGCTCAGCCAATGCCAGTACTGCTACCATTTCACCACCCAGGCCATCGTGTAGATCGCGCATAAGCCGCGCGCGTTCTTGGGCAAGAATTGCAAATTCACGCTCTTCGCGAAGCTGCTGATCAGCTAAGCGCAGCTGCGCTTCCATTTGCGTTGTCCTGATCTTTAGGATTTCAGCTCCGTGATCAAGTTCCGTCATCGCGCCCGTGAAACGGTTTATCATCAGCGTTACCATTGCAACGAGCAATACCAGCAGGCCAGGCCGCGCTAAAGCCATGTGTCCGTCAATCACCTGCAACGATAATAGCACGTCATACAAAACAAGCGCTGCGAACAACACAGTGCCGAGTAACATTAGTCGCGCTTCGGGAATGCCACGCGACCAACCGATCGCCAATACTCCGGTCGCGCACAGCAGATTGCAAAATACAACGGCGATTCCCATTGGAAGCAGCACGACAGTCGCAACTTCCGAAGAAGATATTGCAGCGACCGCTGTAACGAGTATTGGCCCTAGCCATGCTAGCCATATCCAGCGCGTCGTCGTCAGCTTCGCCAACGCACACGCGAACATAAGGTAAGCAGCAGCACTGAATGGAACCAGCAGACTCCAATAAGAAACGTCGGTAGATTCAGCCCCGAATGCGGGAATGAACGCCGAGCCGCGCAACGTATCAAGGAGAAGAACTAATCCAAACCAACCGAACGCTGTTTCTTGTCGGCGCCTATTCCAGATAGTGAAGAAAATAAGTGACAATGCGGCCTGTCCGCCCAGAATTAAGGTGGGCAGAACTTCGCCGACAAACCTAAGCCGCCTAAATTGATCAACCGCGTCTTCCTCGCGACCGATGTAGAGCTTTCCAATTATGGGATCACGCCCCGCCAGCCCAGATACGACGATCTCCAAACGGTTATTTCCAAGCTTGAGCGCAGTTGCGGGGATCGGAATAATTGCTGGGACAGTTGCAAGTCGCGCTGGCATTCGCAACTGATTAAGCCGAGCTTGGCCTACAGGCATGCCGTTGACAGTAACGATCAGCGAATCCCGGAATATTGGAGCAAGCAATGCTAGGTCAGCGGGCTTGGCCGTTGTTGCATGCCAAAATGCCGGATCGTTTGCCGAGACAACCAGTTCACTCTGACATCGGAGCATGCGCGTGTCTAAACCATCAATGGCAGGAACGGTTAAATTTACACAAGACCGCGAATTAATTTCTCGCAATGCTCGAAAATCGGCACTTTGGCCAAGAAATAACAGGCTGATCGCAAAAACAGCGGCCGCTACCAAGGCAAGCCGAAAACCCGCCTTCAATATTCTTTTTAGGTCTTCGTCCAAGTTGATCAAAGGGAGATAATACCGTGTTGCACCGCTTCGTAGACCGCTGAACTGCGGTTATCAACGCGCAGCTTGCGATAGATGGCCTTGACATGACTCGGCACGGTATTGCTTGAAATGCCTAACTGCAGTGCGATTTGGACATAACTAAAGCCCTTTGCGATGCCCCACAAAACTTCCATCTCGCGCGGCGACAACGGGTCTGACAGATCAATTAACTTTTTGTCGACTTGACTCGTCTCGTTAGCTCTCGCCCGCATTACAACCATACGGGCAATTGACGGCGACATCGGTGATCCCCCCGCAAGCACATCCATGGCTGTTGCGTAGATGTCGTCCGGCAGTGCATCCTTTAACAGATAACCAGAAGCCCCCGCCGCGATAGCTGTGATTATTGTGTTTTCATCACCCAAGACAGAGATAACCAAAATCTCGGTAGCGGGGGCGGTGTGTCGCACATCAATGAGAAAATCTATGGCGTTGCCATCAGGTAAGCGCAAATCAGATAGAATTAGGGCGGGGATCTGCTCAGCGAAAGCTCTCCGCGCCTCTTTGAGGCTCGATGCCTCAACTACACTGCAATTGCCATTGGCCGACATTGCCAGCGCCAACCGCTCCCGAATTACCTGGTCGTCTTCGATTATCAGGATCGCGTGGCCATCGGTGGCACTGTTCAATGTGGTCATTCAACAGCCTTACAGCGCTGCCATCGCGTCGGCTACTCCCATGAATGTGGGATACCAACAGAACATGGCGGGCTCTAGGTAGAAACTGCGTGAAGATGACCATTGGTTTTGGTCGTTCCAGCTTTGACGGCAACGCATCGCGTGTCGCCAATACAACGTTAGGGAGTTATAAAAATGAAAGCGATTATCCTAGGACTGGCGACCGCTGCCTCGGTGCTTGTGAGCGGAGTAGCCCATGCAGAGACGGATGCGTATCAGGCAGGCGACACTGTGCTCAGCATTACACAAGATAAATATAAAATGGAAATCAGAGATCCGCTTGTAAATCCTGGCAGCTCCCTGCGTTTATATTTCCGCCCAAGAAACGGAAATTGCACAAGCCTGACGTACAACGATGCAGGCAGCCAGTTGACGTTACACGATGACCCAATGTGCAATGATAGCAAATGGGGTTGGATTTCGCTGGACGTGCCGAGCCGCGACAAGATCCTTGCGGATGCAGACAAGCAGATCAAGGTCGGAGCCAAGCTTGGCGGCACGCTTAAAAGTTATAACGTCGGATTTACTGCGACACTGACATCTGACGGCAAAAATGTGCTCGTTGGTGGCCTTGGTACTCAATAAAATCTAAAACATTCATCATAACGATACGCACTTCCAGAGAAAGAAGCACATGAAATTGCATATTTTAACGGCGCTTTTGATCGCCACAACGTCAGCGCCGTCGTTTGCTACGGTAGATGAAAACAAGTCAGGCAAAGACACTCTGCAAGTTACACAAACATACTTTGACGTTCGCGTTAAGGACATAAATGCCCCAGGCAATTCAATCCGTGTGGAAGTTCGTCCGCGCAACGGGAACTGCGTTGGTGGTGGAGCAAATCCTGTAACGGACGGCTCTGTTTCGACGCAAGACCCTGATGCGATCAATAACGCAATTCAGACTTCGCTCAATCAGCCAGTGCTGCACGATAACCCGGCGTGCTTCAGCGACCGCTGGGGATATTTCACAAGCGGTACGTCCGAGGGAACATACACCTATGTTCTTCACGGAACACTAAAATCCTACACCGTGCAGGTATGGGCAGGCAAAAATGCAAGCGGTCAGCCAATCATTACGAAACTAAGGACCGACGCAAAGTAGGAACTCTAGGTGCAATCATTGCCGACCGTTATTCGTAAACGGTCGGCAATGATTGCACAACGCATCCATGGATGCAAATTTTGCAAACTTAGAACAAATGGAATTTATCATGACTCTTCGGATTTCTCTTGCAAGGACGCTGGCGGTCGTCACTTTACTTGACCCCGCATCCGCCTTTGCCAGCGTGGATGAGCTCGATGAGGCAGGCGAAACTACGCTTCAAACCACGCAAAACAGTTTCGATATTCGGGTGCGAAATGTTACTGATGTCGGAAACTCGGTGCGCATAGAGATACGCCCGCGGAACGGGAATTGCGTCACGGCGAACGACAGTAAAGTGACGTGGAGTGGCTTTACTGCGCTCGACGGGATGCCGATGTATCAAGGTGGTGTCACCGATGTCGCCTGGGGCATAACGTTACACGACAATCCAATGTGCACGGAAAATAAATGGGGTTGGTATTCCATAGATGACCTGAAATATACCTACGGTTCAGGGACTTACGCCACGACAATACACGGAACCCTGAAGAGCTACAAAGTGGAAATCACCGTCCAAGATGATTATAACAAAACAGGTAAAAGAGCGGTAACAAAACTTAGAACGAACTAGTTCATATAATGGAGATCTAAGTTCCAGCTTTGAACGGTCTTTAATTCGAGTTCTTGATTGGCTCCATGCTCGGGGATCGGACGTGAAGCAGCTTCCGAGTTCGAGTTACCCCATCCCGGTTTGCTCTCTCTGACTGAGGCACAATTCCTACAAGGTCGAATTTCCGAAAGCTGAACAATGCGTAAGAATTATCTTCTCCACCTAAGCTGTGCAGTAAGCATCAGCATAGCTGCGACCAGTGGCGCCTGGGCTCGAGAGATCGCGCAAGCCGCGCCGGGGCTCAATCAGATTAATTTAGCGTTGAAGAACGATCCGCTGAACCCCAAACTGCACTATAGGGCTGCATTAGCATATGAGTCTTCTTCGGTTGCTGGCACTGAGCGCCGAGAGGTTTCTAAAGCTGCCTATGCAATGGCATTGAAAGCCGACGCAACCTTTTGGCCTGCACATGTGCAACTAGGCCTCATGGCACTTGAGGATCAGGACGCTGGATTGGCCAAGCAATATCTTGTCGATGCAGCTCGTTTGAGCCCATCCGAACCCGTTATCTTTTATGCCCTAGCGCGTGCAGCCTATTGCGACGGTGACTTGGGGCTTGCCAGCGCCGCGTATTCTCGCGCTTCTCAGTTGCGCGCCCCTGAGACGGCAGACGATTTTATTACGGCAGCAGCGATTAGAGGGCGTTTGGGGGCTCGCTCGGATGCAGAACATTTTATACAGATGCTGGTAAGCAGCGGCAACGCGCCGCCGCTTATGGTTGTACGTGCTGTAAGCGATGGGCCGTCTGGCTTGGTAGAATCCCCTCAGGCAAGTCAGGGACGTCAAGCGAGCAACACACCCGCCAACAACAAAATGGGCATGGTTGATATTATAATTTTGCGCCGGGATGAGGGCGTCAATTCCACGAATGGCATCAACTTGTTGGAGGCATTGACGCTTCAATTCGGAGGCTCGTTGCTGAACTCACGCTGGACGAGTAGCAGAGATCGGCTGACCGACAGTGTCACATCAAATGTCCGTGACTTAACCCGAGAGATCACGGCGACGCTGCCAGCCGTCACATATTCCTTGAACATTGCGAACGCACGAGATGCATGGTCGACGGTGCAGGCACAACAAGCTTTGCTCATTTACGACCAACAAACTTCAAGAGTTAGCGTCGGTAGTTCACTTACATACGCAACCGACGGCGATTTAAGCAGCACTGTGTCTACTAAAGATGCTGGGTTGAGGCTCGAAATCACGCCTCAATTTCGCGATGATGGAGCAGTGAAGGTCGTGGTATCGGCAGCACTAGAGGATTTTGTCGAATCCGCAGCCGGGTCGTTTCGGCAATCTGTTCAGACCGAGAAATCAACGACAGATGTCACTGCGGATCTTCGTTTCGGTCAAACTATCCTGATTGCGAGCGGCGAAAACGCAATCAATTCGCGGGCAGGCAGCAAAACGCCATTACTGGGAAGTGTGCCGGTTCTCGGAAAGTTATTTTCCAACAGTCGCAAGTCTCAATCCAGCACAAGCCTTCTGATCCTTTTGACCCTTCGCCCTCAAGGTAGTGAGCAGTTGCCGCACGCCGACGAGATTGAACGCGAACTGTTTCGCATTCGCAAAGATCAGCTCCTTGAAGACCTCGATGCAGATGTTGAGTCGCGTTTTCATCGCTTTATCCCCGATCATGATTCAATGTCATATAAGTTGGAAAACCCAGCCCGGCGTGGCGACACGGCGTACCTTTCGCGGACCGGTGCTATGTCTCCTGCTTTGCGCTAATTGGCTGTTGAATGCCGTATCCGGTTCGCTCGATTACAACTGTGCCTTCGTACCTCCAAAATCAGCCAATCGCAGACGCGGCCCAGTCTCCAGGATTAACTTTATATGAAAACGTCCCTTATGGTTTACATGCTCACCTTATCTTTGGCTGCTATTGCGGCTCCAGCTCATGCGGAGCCTTGGGATATGGTCGTAGTCAACCAGACTGGAAAATCCCTAAGATCGGTTGAGTTTGCACCATCGCCTAACACTAGATGGCAGAACCAAAGTCAGACGCTCACGAGCGCAATCATACCAACAGGCGGACGTTTTACAGCATATTTTGATAAGCCTGTCAGCAAGTGCCGTTTTGACCTGAAAGTTATATTCACTGACACAGGCTCAGCTGTGTGGAGTAGCATAAATGTCTGTGACAACTCGTATGTCACGATCAAATATCTGAATAGCAAACCCACATTTACCACCAATTAGTCGCTGGATGGCATTTCCAATCACCTACAAAGGGGAAGAATCAATGAGTAACGATCACAATGAACGCCTGGTTCCTGAATCTTCATTCGATTTCTGTTCGCAACAGCTCGTAAAAACGTTCCATCGCAGACGCATCTTGACTGCCACTGCCGGCGGGATCGCTGCGTGTATGGTGGCGCCAACTCACGCATTCGCTTCTCAGAATACAATAATCAACCTGAGCGGAACAGCATCCATTCTTTCGGGGCAATACTGCATATGGACTGCGGCAAATGGTCGAAATTCAACCATTGCGATTGTAAATTCAAGCAGAACCAATAGCCTGAGTATTTCAATATCAGGTGCGCCGAGTTCCGGAATCACGGTTCAGGTTAATGGTCAGGCGCAGCAAGCATTAAATAACGTTTTTACATTGCCACCCAACTCGCCGAATTACCTAGTCATCGCTACGGGAAATTTTGGAAGTAGCACAATATTTATTGCTAATATCACTAACAAGCTGAAAGACGCTACTGCGAATATTCAAGTTACAACTAAATGACGATTGGAAACTGCGCAGGGCACGGCAAGCGCTTACGCGCTTGGGTGCTGTGTCCCATAAAGTTGATGGGAGGTTCGTCATGGTTGCTACGCCCAGCGAGGCGGATCGGAAACAGTTATGAAGGACGAATTCTGCGCGCGATCAAGCCGACGGCGCCACTTGTATCCCCTATAATTATCAGTAGTCTTAGACCAATTTCGTTAATTGCATTATAATCTGGAAATGCCGCGCGGGCGCATAAAACCGAAGCGAGTGGGTCACGTGATAGTCAGTTGCATCCAACGGCCGCCCTCGCGGCTGTACGGGCATCGGTCCCAGACATATGCCTGATAGGCAGCACCCGGGTGGATTATCGAACATTCTATTAGGACTTCTGAATATTGGATCACGCCAAAGCAACGCCCTAAATGGAGGACGTCGCTCTGCGTAATCTTGCTGCTATTCTGACTTGGTTGGGAACGGATAGTTCCATGTTGGAGAGATCAGCCAACCCCTGCCTTCCACGAACACGCCGAGACCCTCAGCGTTTCGTGCAAGCGCGCCCATCAGGAATTCGCGCGATCGCCTATCGAGTTGCATAGGGTCGATAACGTCACTGACGGTATATTTTACGCCTTCCGCAAAATTAAACTCTAGATAGATTTTTGCCAGAGCCCCGGCGCGTTCCTTGTCGATTGCGAACACGTTCAAGCAGGTTACTTCTGCACATTCCACATGATACAAATTCATAACTTCAACCTTTCTTTCTGTTGTTGAAGTCTGAATAATATGACGCGTTAGCGTTGCTGTCGGGTGGGCAATGCGATGCGTGCAGAACCCATGAAGTTGTATTGAAGACGCGCAATAGCCAAGATTGCGCGAGGCACTTCAGCCCGACCCAACATGCGCGGGGAAAATCCCTTTGATCGTTCACGCAAGGAGGGCTGTGCTAAGCGATTGGCAACCATGTGCGGATAAACATTGGCGTTGTTTATTCTCTTCCGTCTTAATCCACACGCGTTAGCTGGCGAGCATTGATCGTCAGCGCCGTCGCAGCGTCATACAGCAACGATTTGCCCCTCAGCCACACCAACCCAGCCGAACCCAACCCTACATGTTTAAATCGCTTTAAAACCGCTCGCGGAATCCTCGATTATTTTGCACCAGCCGTGCAGATCGGCCTAACCGCCACACCCAAGCGGCGCAACAATGTGGATAGCTACGCTTACTTCGGTGAGCCGGTTTACACCTACTCGCTAAAAGAGGGCATCAACGACGGTTATCTGACGCCGTTCAAGGTGGTTGACCGCGCAATCCAATAGCCAGCCGGTGTTTGCAGCGATTTATTGCCTTGTAATTTTTGGCGGACTTCGGGCATCGGAGCTCAGAGGGCTTTCATGGTCATCGATCAATTTTCACACCTCTAAGGTAGAGATTACGCAGCGTGCGCCCTCGTCAGGTGCCATTGGCCCTCCCAAGTCCAAGGGCTTCACACCGCACGATACCGTTGCCGGAAATGGCCATTTCAGCGCTAAAAGCATGGAAGCTAGCCTGCCCGCCGACATCGGCGGATCTTGTATTCCCTTCGCTAACCGGTCGCCCCATGAGTTGGAATTATATGGTCGAACGCTTGTTCTACCCTATTCAAATTGAGGCAGGAGAGTTTCAGACAACCGTCATCAACGGTGAGCCTGTGAAAAAACCGTTGTGGGGTCTTCACGACTTCCGACACGCCGCAGCGTCGCTCTGGATCGAACAAGGCGTCAATCCAAAGCGCGTTCAGTATCTGATGGGGCATTCATCGATTACTGTGACATTTGATACATACGGGCATTTGTTCGAGCAAAGCGAGCAGGACAAGCAAACGAGTTCAGCCATCCAAAATGCCCTGTTTTCGGATGCAATATGATAACAACACGGGACCTAAAACGCGCGCTTTTCCTAAGGTCGCACACGGACTCTGACTCCGTCTATTGAGGTTCGAATCCTTACCGGGGAACCATACTAAGCCCCTGATTTGCTCATGTTTTTTCCTGTAAACTGAGGCCGACGCACGCCGTTTGGTATTGCCAAGACGACTCACGCATTTCTGAATGTTTCCCCCGATTTACACATATTCCCCGCTGCTCCATGCAGCATGGATGCACCACGAAATCGTTCACAAACGCGGATGAAGCCAGATCGAGATGAAGAGCATGGCTACAATTGGGCCGGGAGCAAATAGTCTGTTTCAGGTTGTGCATCGATGAATATCTGCCGTTTAGGCCAGTCAGAACGCTCGACTTTTGGCGCTAACATTCGGGTCATCTGCATAACTGTCGGAGCGAAGCATTAACTTCCGTTCATTCAGAGCGCTAAGGCAATGCATCTTATGGAAATCTCATGACACTGACGTGGTCACGAAACAGCGTTTATGATAGATATGAGTTTTAGGCGGAAGGCGTAAAAAATGGTCGAACAATTACTCGCCATTGCTGTGTTGATCGTTCTGATCTTTGCGCTTAATTTGATCCCGGTATTTGCGCCACCGACTTGGATGGCTTTAGCTTTTGTCGGATTCCAATTCCCTGAGACCAACCCTTGGGCTTTGGCATTGGTTGGTGCGGGCGCTGCCACATTTGGTCGGCTTACACTTGCACTGTTTTCGCACAAGATTGTCGGGAAGAAGCTTTTAAATACGGCGCAGCGCACCAATATCGATGTAATTAAACGGCGTCTCGAAAATCGGACGACGCTGACATTCGGTATTTTTCTATCTTATGCTTTCAGTCCGCTGCCATCGAACTTCCTGTTCATTGCCTATGGTTTGACCGGCTTACCGCTACCTAGAGTAGCCCTGCCGTTCTTTCTTGGGCGCTTTGTGAGCTATGCGTTCTTCATTTCAGGCGGCCAGGCTGCAGGGCGACGTTTTCAGATCGATTCACTCGAGTCCACACTTTACTCCGGCGGCTATTTTTTAGTCACCCAGATTGTCGTGATAGCCGCGCTTTACGCATTAACGCGGATCGATTGGGAGGTACTGCTCGACGACCATCGCTTTGTTTGGAGGCATTAAGCGGGATGTTCTGAAATGGGCCGTGCGCGGACGGACTGTTTTGAGTCGCCAACCTGTCCTAACCTGCCACTTGTCCCTGATGGTGATGACCTGACTTATTTGGCCCGTGCAGCAATCCATTCGTCGACCCGGCGTTCGAGGATCGATAATGGCTGCGAACCAGATGCGATAAGGAGATCATGGAAACCCCTAATGTCGAATTTGTTACCGAGCGCCTCCTCGGCTCTTTTACGCTCTGCCATAATTTTGATCATACCGATCTTGTATCCTGTGGCCTGCCCGGGCAGGGTAATATAACGACGGACTTCGGAGCGGGACCGTTCGATTGGTTGCCGACCCGTCGTATTCATATATGTCACAGCTTCATCTTCAGTCCAGCCAAGCGCGTGAATACCGGTATCTGTGACGAGGCGCGCCGCACGGAACAATTCGGCATCCAACCGCATAAAATCAGCTGCGACGTCAGGAAAAGCATTCATTTCCTTGCATAAGGCCTCAGCGTAAAGTCCCCAGCCTTCGCCAAAGGCCACATAGCCGGTCACTGAACGGAACTTTGGTCCGCCACTTTGCCGGACCTGGATGTCGCCTTGGGTATTATGGCCTGGAACGGCTTCGTGACACATTAGCGTATAAAGCGCCGCAGGGTCCCCAGTATTTCCTACAAGATGAACATATGTGCGAGCAGGACGCACACCATCTGAAGTTGGCGCTGATGCGTGCGCTGCGCCACCGGGAACTTCACTAAAAGCTGGCTCGCGAACCACCTCGATCCGGTAAGCTGGCAACATACCAAAATATGCCGGAAGCAAAGTCCGGGTTTTAGCGACGAACGCATTGGCGGTGGCAAGATATTCGGCGCGTGAGGCGTCGTCATAGGGCTTGGACGGAAAAAGCTTTGCGCGTTCGGCATAAAATGCGCTTCGGTCCTTGAATCCCGCATTTTGTGCCAACACATCCTGCTCGGCTTCGATCCGCGCCACCTCTTGAAGACCAATCTTGTGTATCTGGTCGGCGCTATAATCAGTCGTCGTATTCAGTTTCAGTTCGTTCGCATAATAATCAGCACCACCGGGCAGCGAAATCGCGCCGACGCGGCCGCTCGGCGCATCCGTCAAGCTGGCCTTTGCCCACTCAATCACTCGACCATAAGCAGGTTTTAGCGCTAATATGGAAGCGCGCGCTTCCGCAAGCAGGGAGTCGGCTTCTTTGCGCTGAAGTTTGCCTGACGTGACGAGAGCTTCAGTCTTCGCCTGAACGTCCGCCCACAATGCCGCATCGGGGCCTTTATTAAAAGGAGCGCCGCTAGTCAGCTTTTCACTGCCTGCGATAACAGTTTCGATCTGAAATTTTGGTGCTCGAACGCCAGCACGCTCGCTGGCTTTGCTTCGGTCGATCGCGACATCGAGCACAGCCGGTATTCCACGCACCCGAGCGATATAATTCTTCAGATCGATGACATCTGCAACGCCGTGCGTGTTGACTAAGAAATCGGCCAATTGGCTATGAGCCGAATATAGCCGAGAATAAAAAGGTGGCCGATAGACCCGGTTCATTTCGGCAA
This sequence comes from uncultured Sphingorhabdus sp., assembly GCA_963508315.1. GTDB lineage: Bacteria > Pseudomonadota > Alphaproteobacteria > Sphingomonadales > Sphingomonadaceae > Sphingorhabdus_B. The sequence goes on from CAUOWK010000001.1 coordinate 229,750, forward strand.
CGACTGCCCGATCAGCTTCTAGTGCCCAGATATCGTAATTTACCTGCGCTTCGGGTGACAGAGCCTCGCGATTAAAGCTCGTCTTCATTCGGGCGACACTTGCCTTACGCCACGCGACTTGATCCGCTGCAGCTTCGTCGCTTATGTCATTCCAGCGATCTCCTCCTTCTTTCATGCCCAGCCGTGTGGCAACCTGTGGCTGCTGCTTAAGATACTCGCTGAATTCAGCGTCGAGAAATGCAGTTAGACGGGCGTCTTCCGTTTCCTGAACCATCGCCACTGTAGGCTTTTGCGCACGCGCAGGGCTAACTGGCAACAGTGATGCCGCGATTGCAGTTACAACGCAGGCGTTCAAAATGATTTTCATGTTATCTCCGCAGATGGATGGCAAAGGTCAAGGTTTAGATGTGTAAATGGAAACTTACTCAGCTTACCGACGGTCAGCCATTGCCAAAAGCATCAGCAATCCAGTCGACATGCCTTTGACGCTTTGATTTTTTTCCACGTCAATCCATTCGTCGAGTGAATGTGCTCGGCCGCCACTACCGCCCGAACCTATCGTCAAGGCTGGAACACCTATGCTCATAGCGAGATTGGAATCTGTAGACGAAGACACCAGTTTTGGTTGCAATCCGTTTGCGCGGATAGCAGCAGTCGCAATTTGCGTGATGGCCGCGCGTTCGTCCGTAATGCCGGCTGGACGATCGCCGATAAGTTTCGTTTCGGCAACGATCTTACCTTCACGTGTTGAACGGGCAACGTTCTCGGCATTCGTGCTTTCTTGCACGATAGACAGAAACCGTTGTTCAACTTTCGTGAGCTCCGCAGGGCTTTCAGAGCGAAAATCAAATTCCATGAACACTTCATTTGGAATAGAGTTCACTGACGTTCCGCCGCCCACGACTGAAGCAGCGTAAGTTGTCTTAGGAGAGCCGGGTACCGAAATTTTATATAACTCGGTAACGGTCTGGCTCATGGCCACCATAGGATTTACCAGACCGAACGCACCGTAACTGTGGCCGCCAGGCCCTTTATATGTGATCCTATACCGCCGTGAACCGACGCCACCGTTGACGACACGTTCCGGGTCAGTTCCGTCCATCGACAAAAACGCCTTCGCCCGGTCTTTGTATTTGCCTTTTGTCAGAAGATACCGCACGCCGCGTAGGTCGCCGGGGCCTTCTTCACCAACATTGCCAACAAACAATATGTCTGTTTGCGGACGGACATTATTGTTTTTCATGGCGCGTGCATAAGCGACAATGACAGCAAGGCTTCGGGTATCGTCCCCAATCCCTGGAGCATAAAGTTTGGTTCCTTCACGGCGCACCTTCAACGGCGTTCCTTCGGGAAATACAGTATCAAGATGGGCGGCAAGGACAATCAATTGGCCGCCCGCAGGCCCAGATCCGCGATAAAGACCTGTCGCATTTCCTTCAGCGTCAATCTCGACATCCTGAAGGCCCGCAGCGAGCAGCATATCCCGATAGGCCTTTGCACGCTCTGCCTCCTTGAACGGCGGAGCCGGGATTTCAACAAGCTTGATGATATCGTCAACGATGCGTTCATGTTCGCTATCAAGTTGTTTGACCATGGCGATATAGTCCGCACTTTTTGCGATCCGTTGCACCGCTTCGTCGCTTTTCGTTGGCGTCACAGTCGACGCCAAGGAGGCGATCATCATCAAGCCTGCGGTCAAGTACATATGCGACATCCTTATTCTTGATTTTCAACATTAGCTTTGCGAGCGCCGGTCGCTGAAAGCAAGCCTCTTGCAGATATTCGCTTGGGCGTGATTGGTCGCTATTTGCCGCCGTCAGTCCCCGTCGGTTTCACCAGCACCGGAAATTGAATGCCGAGCCGGTCGAGGTAGGTCGGATATCGCACCGGGTCATGATAATATTTACCCTAAATTTTGAACGCTCTTGGCCGTAGCTAAACTGAAGCACGAGCGGAGACGTGAAAGGATCAGTGGAATGAAACGGGCTATTCAGCACCACGACGTACTACGCGCTTACAGCCGGACGTTGATTTTTTGCTGCATTCCATAATGAAATTTTTAGCGCAATTACTGTTTAACATTCTGGGCAGCACGCTGTTATTCGCCGCGTTGGGAGGCGGTAGCGCGCAAGCCCAGTCCATCACCACAGACTCCGCAAGCGCGATGGAAGCAGCCGCCAGTTCGGTCAACATGAGCCACACTGTGAGCAACGCTCCCAACCGGTTGCTGATTGTCGCCGTCGCGATTGAGCGGGAGACCAACCGCGTAACGGCGATGACCTATGCTGGTCAGGCCTTGACCTTCGTCGGGACCAGTGTCGATCCGACCACTACAGCCCGCGTCGAGGTCTGGCGCTTGATCGCCCCTGCCACCGGGACCAATATCATCTCGGTCACCTTCAACGGTTTTTCCTCGGTAGTCGTCGGCGCGATATCTTTTGCCAATGTCCATCAGACTACCCCGATTGCCGCGTCGCAATTCGCCACTGGAAACGCGACCTTGACCGCGTCCGCCAGCGTGGCGAGCGCAGCCGATCAGGTCGTTCTCGCGACAATTGCCGCAGATGATGCCGCCAATACCGTCACGCCAGGATCTGGACAGACCAGCCAATGGAACGTGCTCAATGCCGCGGATGGCATCGGGGCGGGCAGCACGAAACCCGGTTCGGCCACCTCAACTACGATGAGCTATGCGCTGGGGGACAACAAGGGGTGGGCGATGGGCCTGTTTGCGATCCAGCCGGCGCCTCCGCCCGGGGTCGTCACGAACACTAATGACAGTGGCGCTGGATCACTGAGGGAGGCCGTGACCTGGGCCAATACGGCACCTAGTCCGGCAACCGTCACCTTCGCCATCCCCGGTGCAGGGCCGCACACGATCACGCTGGCCTCGGCCTTGCCGAACATCACCGCCAGTGGCGTAACCATCGACGGCACCACCCAGTCAGGCACCCAATGCCGCGACCTGTGGGACGGAAACGGGCATGATCTGCGGGTGAATGTGCGCGGCAATGCGGGTTTCGATGGGTTCCGGCTGGCGGGTAGCAACCAGACTGTCCGGGGCCTCTCGATATCGGCCTTCGCCAATGCAGTGAACCTGCTCTCAACCAGCAACAGCGCCACGGTGCAGTGCAGTTACCTAGGCTTGTTGGCTAATGGCACCAGCAATGGCAATAACGAGCGGGGGGCCTACATATTCGGTGCCAGCGCCCGGATCGGCGGCTTGACGGCGGGCCAGGGCAATGTGATTTCCGCCAACGGCTTCGCGGGCATCGTCACCACTAACGGCAGCGTTGACACTTCCATCCAGAACAATTTCATCGGCACCGATACCGCAGGGACAACCGCCCGCGCCAATGGCACCGGGATCAACAACTTCAACGGTTCAGCCACATGGCGCGACATCACCCGTAACCTGATTTCCGGAAATAATGGTAGTGCTGGGATTTCGCTGGAAACAGATGACCGGATAACCCCATCCAACGGGCAAATCCGCATTCAAGCCAACATCATCGGTGCCAACCGCACCCAAACCGCACTGATGCGCAATGGTGGCGATGGGATGCTGTTCGACGCCAATAGCATTTCCGGCGTGCTGATCGGCGGCTCGATTTCTACCGAAGGCAATTTCATCACTGGTGACAACGATGGCATCGAAGTGCGAACAGCCTCGAATGTCACGATCCAGGGTAACACCATCGCGCTGGCTGTGGCGCGCGGGATTGCGTTGGACAATGTCACCGGCGCCACCATCGGCGGCGTGGCGAGTACGCAAGGTAACAGCATCGGCGGCAACGGCAGTGACAGCATTGTGATCCGCAACAATTCGAGCAATGTCACCATAAACGGCAACCTGATCCGCCCGCTCGCGACGATCGGCGGCACTTTCGACAATGCGGGCCATGGGGTATGGCTCGAAAATACCACTAACGTCACCATCGGCAATGGCAGCGCCAGCGGGCGCAACACGATCGCGGGCAATCAGCGTCGCGGGATCTATGGCAACGGCACCAATTCGGGCACCACCATCAACGGCAACTACATCGGCACCGATCTCACCGGCAATTCTGCAGTAACCAATGGTCAGAACGAAGGCACCGCCACCCGTGATGCGATCGCTTTCGATTCGTTCGGGACGGTGAACAATCTTGCGATACTTAACAATGTGATTGGCGGTTATAGCGCGGCCTTGATCGAATTGTGGATGAGCACAACCAATGGCGTGACAATACAGGGAAACAAGATCGGCGTGGGGGCAAACGGCACTTCGCAAATTGTCTCGGGCAACATAGAGGATCTTATCTATATCGGCGGTGGTTCATCCCATTCCAACATCTTGATTGGCGGCAGCGTGGCTGGCCAAGGCAACACTGTCGCCTTTTCCAGCCGATCAGGCATCCGGCTGGAGTCGATCGGCAGCAACCTTCAATTGATCGGCAACACAATCTACAGCAACACCCGCAATGGGATATATCTGGTCAACAGCACCCGCGCGGCGATCATCGGCAACAGCATTTATGCCAATAGCTTGATCGGGATCGATCTGGGCGAGAATGGTGTGACCACCAATGATGCCGGCGATGGTGATGGGGGGGCTAATGACCTGCTCAATTTCCCTGCAATCTCCAACGTCAGGGCTATTGGCAGTAACCAGTTGGCCTACAGCTTCAGTTTGAATGTGCCAGCGGCGGCGAGCGGATATCGCGTCGAATTTTTCGCCAACAGCGCCGCCGATCAAACCGGGTTTGGCGAGGGCGAGCGGTATCTGGGTAGTGTAGACATCGCTCATGCCGGCGGCGTGCAGAGCTTTAGCGGAACAATTACTACTCTTCAGCCTGTTGGCAGCGGCGATATCATCTCTGCCACTACCACCCGGCGTACCGCGAGCAACAGTTGGGATATAACATCCGAATTCTCCGCCGTCGCCACTGCCGCGGGCACCGCCCAGCTCAAAGTCACTATCAACTCCGAGGTGTTTGATCCCCAGCCGGGAAGCTCCTTCGCTACGCCGGGAAATGACATGCTGTTGACCACCACTATTAGCAATGTGGGAACAGGCAGCACCGATGCAGATTCGATCTTCGCGGTGATCGCGATCAATCCGAATCACGCATTTCTGAATGCTGCGACACCCGGCTTTGGCGGGGTGGTGGGGTTTAGCACCAGCGCACCCGGGCTCACGTTCACGCCGGGTACCGACCTCAAGTTTTCCAACGGACCCACCCCGCCCGCATCGCTGGCACAGTGCACGTATACTCCTGCGCCTGACTATGATAGTCAGGTGCGTTATGTGTGCCTTAACCCTAAGGGCACCTTGCCCAGCGACACGGCCAATGGTCAACTTTATCTGCAATTGCGCGCAAGGATCAATTGAAGTGCATGCCGCCGAAGTAGATCGCCCTTGAATAGTGCTTCGGCACCGTCGGTTGGCCTATAACCACACAGGTGACTATCGGCACTTTCCAACAAAGCTGCCATTAGCCCAAACCGGCCAATCCAACACAAACTACCAATAATCTGAGTACCCATCTTTATGCGTTTGGGCGTACCAATTGCACACGGGATTATATACCGGAGTTCGATTGCTAGTGTCGACCAGAGCGCTGTGAATCAGTCTAACGTCCCTGCACCTTAGCGCTCGCAGGACATTGCGGAGGAAGGCAATTAAATCTTCTCGCGTCTCTGCCGTTCCTTCTTGGCGTCCGTAAAAAAAGTGGGCCGATATTGTCGTCCGGTGGAAATTTTCTCCGCGGATCGAAGCAGGTGATAAAACCTATGTCTAGTTTTATGCGTGATACTTCCGCCATGGTGGTCGCATGCTTCAAACTGAAAATCGACGACCCCGAATTGGCAAGAGCGCAGTTTCGTTCCTTTTCGAAACAGATGCCGCTGTTGTATTCCATCTTAATTTTCAACACGTGCGCAATTGTTTGGGATTTTCTTGATCCCAAGGCTTTGTTCGAAACCTTTATCTTCCCAATCGTCATGTGCGCGGTGGCGGTTGTACGGGCAATTTGGTGGTGGCGGCAAGGCGATGGCTCAAGCTTTTCTGATGAGCAAATCGCGCGGTATATAACGCGAACGTGTAACTTGGCCGTTATCATGACACTTGGCTTTGTGCTGTGGTGCATGTGGATCTACAAATCTGGTGACGCATATGCGCGCGGTCATTTGACGTTTTTCCTAGCCCTTACGACCGTGAGCACGGTGTTCTGCCTGATGGCGATGCGTGCAGCGTCGATGCGCGTTGCGGCAACGAGCACGATCGCCTTTGTCTCTTATTTTTCAACGGTCGATGACGGCAAAATGCTGGTTCCGTCAGTTGTTTTGGCATTTGTTGGGATGGGCATGATTGCCATTACCTACCGCTACAACAATGATTTTTCGGATTTGGTGAAGTCGCAGCATGACTTGGAAAATCGCCAACGGGAAACCGAAAAATTGAGCGAGGAAAACAGACGTATTGCACTTACGGACGCCTTAAGCAGCCTACCTAATCGGCGGCATTTGCTTGAGTGCCTTGATCAACTTTCGCAAGATCCGATATGTAATCTGGATAGTTTAGCTATTATTTTCATCGACTTAGATGGATTTAAAGTAATTAATGATGCTCATGGTCACCAAGCGGGCGATGCTTTAATTTGCACGTTAAGCGAACGCTTAATCTCGTTGTGTCCAAAAAATACCAAACTCGCGCGTGTTGGCGGCGATGAATTTGCGGTGCTAATTATAGAGGACGAGGCCACAGAATGCGCAAAGGAATTGGCGCGGCAGATTGAAGAATCCATTTGCTTACCAGTTCTTGTTGACCGGCACGTGTTGCAGGTGGGCGCAAGCATCGGGATTGCCTCGAATGCAGACGCGTTGGTGGCACCGCAAGAGCTGCTTCGTCGCGCCGACACGGCCATGTACCATGTGAAGCTCCGCGGCAAAGGTGAGACGGCCATCTACGATTTGGCGTTCGATCTAGGGCGAATGCAACGCCTTGCGATTGAAGACGAAATTGGCAAAGGGCTGGCGAACCACGAATTCGATGTGTTTTATCAACCAGTGGTCGATGCCCACAATGGCAAAATCGTGGGGGCTGAGGCTTTAATTCGATGGCCAAGAAGGCCAGCGGGCGAGCTACTGCCTAGTGCGTTTATCGAAATTGCTGAGGCGACAGGGCAGATCCACCCGTTAGGGCTATTCGTTTTGGAGGAGGCTTGCCAAAATTTCGCGCCATTAAAGGACTTGCACCTGAGCGTGAATGTCTCTCCTGCCCAATTCAGAGATCCGGCCTTTGAAAAGCAGGTGGAACGCATATTGTTGCAAACCGAATTCCCGCCGGACCGGTTGCAATTGGAAATCACCGAAGGGTACTTGCTGGCCGATCCAGAAAGGGCCATTCGCGCCATTCAGGCCTTTAAGGCAATGGGAATGTCGATCGCATTAGATGACTTCGGGACTGGATTTACCAGTATTCATTATTTGCAGTCCTATGGGTTTAGCCACATTAAACTCGATAAGTCGTTATTGGACGGTCTGGGTCCGGATACCCGGGCGTCCTTGCTTATCACAGGCGCCACGTATCTCGCCAATGGTTTGGATATGCAGGTGATTGCCGAGGGCGTGGAAACCAATAATCAGGTCCAGTTGTTGCGGGCGGCGGGATGCCATAAACTTCAGGGCTATTTCTTTGGGCGTCCCATGCCGTTGAGCGACCTTTTGGAATTGCACTTTCCCAATATCAACCGGACTGTGCCGCTTATCTCTGTGGCTTAAAGTTGTGCGTGAGCGATGCTAACGGGCGGCGGCGCCGCGATGACACTGATTGGGAATGCACTGACGCGTGCCACCGGTCTATCCACGCACGTCGCTACTCGGCAGACACACTGTGTTGCGGAAGGTTTAATGCTTGCCCTGCATCACTGAAGTGCGCGCCTTATTCCAATGATGTTTCCGCGCGCTAATATCTTCACACAGCGGCAATTTGAACTTTCCCCACGAGACGAGATCAGACTACCAGGTTCATTAATACGCTCTGCGAAGAAGTCCCAACGGAACCTCTCGCATTCTCAAAGCCGGATTCTAGTCAGTGACGGGCATCAAGGCGGGTTGCTAAAAGCGATTTCAAATAGCACAAAGTCACGACGGACCGGAAGTCTTGCCCCGACGGCAGATCTCATCGCAGTCCCCTAATGACCAAATTCAGGTGATTTCGAGAGGGGCGCGCAGGGATCACACAGCATAAGCCCGCAAAAACCGGTCGACTGCCGCTTCAATGGAGGCTTGTGTGACGGACCCAGCGGCCTGTTCGGGGTCGGAAAAGCGCCATTCGACGTCGGCAAAGCCTTTGATGATGCCATAGAGATGGCCGGCAGCCTCTTTAGGGTCTGCCTTTGCCAACCGCCCCCGGTCCATTTCCGAGGCCAGCATGTTGGTCACTATTTGCTGCATTAGACGCGGGCCAGCATTGAGGAATAGCTCACCCATTGCCGGATGGCGCTCCACCTCTGCTGCCATTCGCCGGTCAAAGCGAATGATGTCCGGACTGCTCAAAAAATCCATCATCGACCGCGCGAAATTGAGCAGCTCAACCCGAAGCGGCGTTTCGCCGTCGGATATCTCCGGCAAATTGCCGCGCATGATTCTGCATTCGCTGCCAACCATCGCGGAGAATAAATTATCCTTGTTCTGGAAGTGATTATAAATCGTCACCTTCGAAACATTCGCAGCAGCGGCAATTCTTTCAATCGACGCGGCTTCGAATCCAAAATCAAAAAATTCAGCACGAGCACAGGCTAGAATCGCATCCTGCTTGGCTTGATCAACTGGTCGGTGGGCAAGTCGCTTTGCCATAAAAATACCTCACATGCCTTACTGAACGCAATCGTTCAATTAAACGCTTGCGTTCAGTATCTACATTAGCCAAAATGAACACAAGCCGAATCTTTGGCAATTACAAGGGCCGCTTGCCGATGAATTGGGTCGCAATCCGAATGCTGACGGGAGACCGGGTCAAATTTATTGGCCTTGTTTTTGGCGTCGCATTTTCGACATTGCTCATCACGCAGCAGCTCACCATTTTTGTAAATCTGCTGATGCGCGGCGGCGTTGCCGTTCAGGAAGTGTCGACTGCCAATATATGGGTGATGGACCCCGCCACGCGCACCACCGACGTGATTTATCCAATGCCTATTACCGCATTGGATCGGGTGCGCAGTGTGCCAGGCGTAGCATATGCATCGCCTTTGTTGCGGAGCAACGCTTCCATTCGAACCCCCGAGGGCGACCTTGAGGGTGTGACGGTCATTGGCGTGGATGACAGTTCCCTTGTGGGCATCCCCCGCAGAATGAGTGAGGGCGACCCTGCCCGCCTGATGGACCCCGACGCAGTTTTCATTGATGATGTCGGCGCACGCAAATTATTCGCTCCGGGACAGCCCGTCATAGGCGCACAGCTTGAGCTGAATGATCAGCGGGCAATCATCAAAGGCATTGTCGATAGCACGCCGACATTTACGGCACAGGTCACCTTATACACACGCTATTCGAACGCTCTGAACTTCGTCCCGGGCACCCGCAACCGGCTATCTTTCGTGCTGGTACGCAGTGAAGACGGATTATCTGCCGATGCCCTCGCCAAACGCATTCATGACCAGACCGGATTAAAAGCGCGGACAACGCCGGAGTTCACGCGTGACGGAATTGACTTCATCATTGAAAATACCGGCATTCCCATAAATTTCGGCATCACCGTGGTGTTAGGGGTGATCGTGGGTGTCGCGATTGTCGGCCTGACATTCAGTCTGTTCATCAGGGATAACATTAAGCAATTTGGCGCGTTGAAGGCGATTGGCGTGACTAACCGGAAAATCATGGTGATGGTTGCCGCGCAATCGGGATTAGTCGCGTTAGTCGGCTATGGCCTCGGCCTTGCGATGGCGGTCGGCTTCATCGCCGGAGGAGCCGCCAATAGCGACGACTTTAAAGGCTTTTATATGCCTTATGAAATTCCGCTCATCACCGCGTCTCTGGTTTTAGCGATCATCGCGCTGACGGGCTTCATTGCAATACGCTCGGTACTTAAAACCGACCCGGCATCGGTGTTCAGATGAGTAAAATCGCTATTTCCGTCCGTCATGTCGCCAAGGATTTTCCTGTGGGCGACGAAAGCATCCGTGTTTTGCATGACATAAATGTCGATGTGAATGCTGGCGAACTGACATATCTCGTTGGTGAGTCCGGTTCAGGAAAGACGACTTTAATCTCGATTATTGCCGGCATCCTATACCCGACCGAGGGCAGCGTTAGCGTTTTTGATACCGAGATTTACGACCTGTCGGACAATGATCTCGTTCGTTTCCGGCTGTCTACAATCGGCTTCATTTTCCAGCAGTACAACCTCATTCCCACTCTTACAGCGGCCGAGAATGCCGCGATACCTTTAATCGCCGACGGTATGAAACGGGATGAAGCCGTGGCACGCGGGCGGGCAATGCTGGCAAAGCTGAACATCGCCAATCAAGCCGACAAATTTCCGCGCCAGTTATCGGGCGGTCAGCAACAGCGTGTGGCTATTGCCCGGGCTTTGGTGCACGAACCGCGTCTGATTGTATGTGACGAACCCACTGCCGCGCTTGATGCCAAGTCCGGCCGACGCGTCATGGACCTTTTGCGAGAAGTCGCATTGGCCGAAGACCGCGCCGTCATCATCGTCACCCATGACAACCGAATTTTCGATCTCGCCGACCGCATCCTTGCAATGGAGGACGGACGCATCACCCATGATGGCCGCGACAAGGCCATACTCATGCAAGAGGACGCACCATGAAACGCCCTAGCTTCTCACGAACCATTCTTCCGATCATTGCTGTCACCGGCATAATTGGTTCCGTGTTCTATCTCGCGAATGCGCAACCCGACACATCGCTGAGTAATCCAAAGGAAACTCCAGCGCGAACCCCGGATGCACAACGTAATACCGGCAGTGTTGTCGGCACCGGTGTGATAGAGCCTTCCAGCGAAGTCGTGGACATCGCGGCGCATGTTTCCGGTGTTATCGCTAAGGTATTTGTCATGCCGGGCGATCAGGTTTCGGCAGGACAGCCCTTAGTTCAGATCGACAGCCGCACGGCGCGAGCCGCGGTTGACGAAGCGGCAGCGCGCGCCGCCACGGCGCGGCAAAGCATATCTGCCGCGCAAACATCATTGCGTGTCGCCCAGAACCAATATGCGCTTTACCAGAATGTGGATGACAGCCGCGCGGTATCTCAACAGGAAGTTATCACACGGCGCGATGCTGTGGCCAATGCACGCGCGCAACTGGGCGTCGCGCAGGCTCAGGCACGCCAGGCCGAAGCGCATGTGTCACAAGCTCGCGTCGAACTTGATCGCCACATCGTTCGTGCACCCGCCGCAATGGAGGTATTGCAAGTGGATGTCCGCGCGGGCGAATATGCGGGAACACAAGGCAACGCATCGGTACTCGTGAAACTAGGCGCGACGAATCCGCTCTACGTTCGATTGGACGTCGATGAAAACCAGATAGAAAAAATCGCTTTGGGACAGCCCGCCGTCATTAGCGCGCGCGGTGACGCCAAACGACAGGTAAAGGCAATATTCGTTCGCGCCGAACCACTTATCGTGCCCAAACGCTCGCTCACCAATAGCGCCACTGAACGCGTGGATGTCCGCGTCCTGCAATTGATCTTTGCCTTGCCGCAGGACGCCAAAAACTTTTTCGTCGGACAACAGGTTGACGGCTTCGTGCCGGCAAAGGCAAAACGATGAAACGCGCGATCGCGGTTTCAACGCTTGCCTTGTTGGCCGGCTGCGTATCGGTCGCCGAAGGTCCGTCTGCCGCCTCACTGTCGGTTCCTTCTTCCTTTGCCTACATTCCAACACAGGAAACACGCGCCACGTTGGACACCCTTCTACCGAATTCTGATCCTGCATTCAGGGCATTGTTGACTGCAGTCGACACCGAAGCGCCTGACGTCCAAGTCGCGTTGGCGCGCGTCGATGCTGCTCGCGCGGCATTGCGCGCGTCAGGTGCCACACGCGCCCCCAATGTGGGTCTGTCGGGCAACTCCGGCTACGCGCGGATCAGCGAGAATGCTGTGACCAATCTGCCTCCGGGCCTTGCCATTGACCCGTCAAACAACAGCTTTTCAGCGGGTATAAACGCGTCATGGGACCTTGATATATTCGGACGCCTTCGTGCGTCGCAACGTGCCGCGGGCCTTCGGCTGAACGCTGCCGACGCCGACGCCCGTGCAGTGCGCTTGGCGCTCGTTACCGACATTGCGCGCGCCGTTATCGATTATCGAGCCGCGCTGGCGAAACTACAAATCGCGGAAGATGACCTGTTGGACGCCGCGGCACTGACAAAGCTGACCGACACACGGTCGCGTGCCGGCATCTCGCCGGGGCTCGACATTGTGCGTGCGCGAAGCCTTGAGGCTGCCGCACGGTCACAAAGGGGCCCCGCAGATGCGGAACGTGCTGCTGCGCTTGGCCGCTTGGTTACGCTTACGGCACGCGACGGGACGGCCGTGGCAGAAATTTTTAACGCGCCCGCCGAAACGCAATTGGTCGATCTTCCGGCCGTCGGTTTGCCATCCACATTGTTGCGTCAACGCCCCGATATTGTTGCGGCGGAGTATCGACTAGGCGCGGCAAACGCGGAAATTGCAGCTGCCGCTGCGGCGCGTTATCCAGTTGTCAGCATTAATGCGGCATTAGGGCTCGCTGCGCTGGCACTTGGCGACCTGTTTGACGCTGGCTCGCTAACGGCTTCGCTCGGCGGGTCAGTCGCTGTTCCCCTGCTGGATTTTGGCCGCGTCGAAGCACAAATTGACGCACGTCAGGCCGACGCGAAGGAAGCCTTCGCTATCTATCGCCGCGCTGTTTTCGCAGGTATCGGCGAAGCCGAAAGCGCGTTGGGCAGTTTGCAAGCGAATCGAAACCGGCTGTCGGCACTTCAAACGCAACTGGATATTGAACGCGATGCGGTTGCGTTATCAACCATGCGTTACCGGATGGGGCTGAGCGATTTCCTCGGCGTTATTGATGCACAGCGCCAATTGAACACCACTCGCCGACTATTGGTCGAGGCAAACGCAAATGCACATCGGTCACAAATAGAGGTCTACCGCAGTTTCGGGGGATAAGAGTTCCGTTCTCCTAAATCCGCGCCATCATTGACAAACATGCTAGCCGCACATTATTGCGTAATGGCAGCACGTTAGCTTCAACCTGCGCTTGGGCGCAAGTAGCGACGCGGTCATATATGAGGATGGTTATGACGAACTCCGTTCTCGAACATGATGATTCCAGCCGCGTTACGCGCTGGATTGAGCGCCTTCCTCTTGCCAGTCATAATCCTTTAGTCGGGCTCGCCTGCACAATTGCGATATGCGGCGTGGCGTGGCTGATGCGGGTTGTCACCGACCCGATGCTCCCGCCGGGTTTTCCGTTCGTAACATTTTTCCCCGCCGTCATAATAACATCCTTCCTATTCGGCGTTCGCCTCGGCCTCTTATCGGCTGTGTCGTGCGGGCTCATCGCGTGGTATTTTTTCCTTACGCCAGTGCACTCATTCCAGCTTGAGGGCGCCGGTGTCGCCCTTGCCTTTTATGTGTTTGTGGTCGCGACTGATTTGTTGCTGGTGCATGGTATGCAGACCGCCAATCGGCAACTGATCCGCGAACGCGAGGTGAATCGAGAATTAGCAAATGCCAAGGAGCAGATTGTTGGCGAACTGGAACAACAAATTGCCGAGCGGAAAAAGGCCATTGATGATTTGCGCGAAAGCGAGGTCAAAACCCATTTGGCCACTGAAACCGCCGGCATTGGTCTTTGGCAATGGCATATTGAATCGGGCAATGTCCGTTGGGACAAAGCGATGTTCGATTTGTACGGCATATCACCAACCGCTGACGGGTCGGTGCAATATGAAGATTATATCAGTAGTGTTCACCCCGAAGACGCTATGCGCCAAGACAAGGTCCTGCAGGAAACAGTCGATAAGTGCAGCGCGAGCACCCGGGAGTTTCGCATTCACAGGCGCGACACCAATGAACTTCGCCATATTCGTGCAGTCGAAGTCGCGCGCGCGGGCGTTGATGGCAAGACAGAATGGGTAGTCGGCACAAACCTTGACATAACCGAGCAGAAAAACCGTGATAGCCACGTCCAACTGCTGATGGGCGAAATTAACCACCGCGCGAAAAACCTGCTCGCCGTGGTCATGTCAGTGGCGCACCAGACGGGCGGAGCCGATCATGCAGAATTCATGCGAAAGTTCTCGGCACGTATCCAGTCACTGGCCGCGGGTCAGGATGTCTTGGTTGAAAACGAATGGATGGGCGTGCAACTGGACGCCCTCATCCGTGCACAGCTTAGCCATTTCAAGGATCTGATCGGAAACCGCATCACGATCGCCGGCGATCTGGTGCATTTATCTCCAGCCGCTGTGCAGACCATCGGCATGGCCTTGCATGAACTGTCAACGAACGCCGGTAAATATGGGGCGCTGTCGAATGACAAGGGCCGCATCGATATTGCGTGGGAAAAATCGCTGGCGGCCGGAACAGAACGCCTGGTGCTTGACTGGAGCGAGTCCGGCGGACCGCCAGTTGAGGCTCCCACACGAACAGGCTTTGGATCCACGGTCACCGGACGCATGGTTACCATGAGCCTTGATGCCGAAGTCACCACCGATTTCGCGCCATCCGGATTTTCATGGCAGCTGAACTGCCCCTTGGAAAACGTGACCGAGAAACCGGCATGAGCGTGCCACCAACGCTTAATGCCGCCGAACGGCCGCGCATTCTGTTGGTTGAAGACGAAGTCCTGATAGCTATGTATATTGCAGAAGCGCTGGAATTACAGGGCTTTGAAGTCATCGGACCCTATCCAACGGTCGCCCGGGCGCTGAGTGCACTGCAAAACCCGCAATGTTGCGACGCGGCGATCCTTGATGCCCATTTGAGAGACGAAAGTGCCACGCCTGTGGCAACCGCGTTGGCCGCCAACGGGACTCCCTATGTTGTGGCGACGGGTTACAATCGCAGCCAGTTACCCGAGATCCTGGCATCCGTCCCGATACTGGCAAAGCCGGTCGATGTTGATGAGCTCGTTACCCAGCTACGCGGGCTTTTGGGAAAATAGATTTACGCTCAGAATGGTGCACCCAACTGGATTCGAACCAGTGGCCCCCAGATTAGGAATCTGATGCTCTATCCTGCTGAGCTATGGGTGCACGCAGGCAGTCCATAGCTTCGTGACCTGATGCGGTCAATTTTTTGCAGATGGCGGCACAACAGGAAAGGGCAGCGGCGCGACGTTGATGCCCTCCTCCAATAAAGCCTTGGCTTCCTGCGTGCTTGTTTCGCCGTGAATGAGGCGATCTGCCTCTTCACCGTAATGGATTGCGCGCGCGGTTTCGGCAAAGTTGCCGCCTACCCACTGCGACGTCTTCAGCATTTCATTTTGAGCCACGGCCATCTTCTCGACAAGCTTCAGGACCGCAGGCGCAATCGCCGTTGCACTGGCCTCGGGTAAAGATTGTTGCTCCTCGGGCATGGACACGGCTTGCCGCGTCGCAACAAGCTGGTTGCCCTTGCGTCCGACATTCGGAACGGAGAGAGCCTTTCGCACATCGGCATCATTACAGACAGGGCAGACAAGCAAACCCGATGCCTGTTGCGTGCCAAAGTCAAGTGAAGAGGCAAACCACCCCTCAAACTGATGACCACCGCTACACGTCAGGTCAAAGGCAATCATCAGCCGCCGCTGGCTCCGAGCAAGGCATCAAGCTTGCCTTGGCTCTCCAGCGCACGCAGATCATCAGACCCGCCAATGGCGACATCATTAATGAATATTTGGGGGACAGTTCGGGCACCCGGCGCGCGCGCGACCATTTCGGCGCGCTTTGCGCCGCCCATGGTCACATCATATTCGGTATAGGATACGCCTTTGTTGTCGAGCAAATGCTTCGCACGGACGCAATAAGGGCATCCAAATTTTGTGTAGATTTCAACAGTAGCAGTCATATGATGGAAATGGTGTCGCGCAGTCCGCAAGTCAAGCGTCGAGAGTAAAGCCAATGCCGTCGGACGCTTCGCCGCGCAGTGCCCTGGCCCAACAGAAAATCTGCACCCAATCCGCGCCCTGCCGTTTCAGGACAGAAACGCAACCGTCGGTTGTCGCGCCGGTGGTGAGGACATCATCGACCAATATAATTCTCGAACCCGCCAAGCGACCTTGCCACTTCGGATTAATCGCAAAGGCATTAACCACCGCCTTCCGCCGGCTTTTGGGACTTAACCCGCGCATGCTGGGTGTTTTTTTAGGCCGCAACAGCATGTCCGGAACAAATTCGAGATTGGCGGCAAGCGCGAGCTCTCTACCAATCAAAGCCGACTGGTTAAACGTGCGTGACCAAATGCGCGTCCAGTGCAACGGAACGGGAGTGATAATGATATTGCTCCGCTCTTCTGGCACATGACGCGCCAACTGCATCGCGATTATTTTGGCAAGGCCTACTTTGCCGCCATATTTCAACTTAAGCGCCACTTGAGCCGACAGGTCGTCATATTTGACGGCAGCTCGGATGCCATTATGTTTGGGTGGGCGGCTCAGGCAAGCCGCGCAGCTGGCGTCCGACCCGCGGTCAAAGGCGAACGGCGTGCCGCAACTGGCGCAATAGGGTGGACCGATAAATTCAAGTTGCTGCCAGCACCCCGGGCAAAAGGGACCGCCATTGGAGGTAATGACGCCACAACACGGGCACCGCTCAGGCAGCGCCCAGTTGAGCGCAACATCAAAAATCTGGCGGATATTTGCCATGGAGGGCTTGTCGGACAAAGCCGGTATCTCCACAAGGCCCAAATGACGAGCGACATGAACCCGCCTGAGATATTTGATCGACAACGACGCCGCGCGTTACGGGAGCGTGCGGCAGGGCGTGCAGGCGATATGTTCCTGTGGCGACAGATCGCGGACGACATCGCCGAACGTCTATCGATGGTCACGCGCAGATTCACCGACATCCTGGTTATCGGCCCGATTGCGCCGTGGCTTCAGGAGATACTGCCACCTGAGGCTGCTATCACGCACGGGGCGCTGAGCGACGGCGAGGGTTTTGGAAGCACAACCCAGCGCGTGGAAGAGGATAGGCTCCCCTACCCTCCCGAGCATTTTGACCTCGTCATCGCAGCGGGAACGCTGGACAGCGTCAACGACTTGCCGGGCGCACTGGTGCAGACTCGCCGGGTCTTGAGGCCCGATGGACTGTTTCTGGGGCACATGTTTGGCGCAGGCTCGCTCGCAATTTTAAAATCCACACTGTTGGAGGCGGAGGGCGATAGTCCGGCCCCGCATATTCATCCACAAATCGACTTGCGTAGCGCGGCGGATCTTCTCGTTCGGGCAGGTTTTAAGCTTCCGGTGGCCGACCTTGATGTGACTGAAGTCCGCTACACGAACTGGCGGTCGATTGTGTCTGACGTTCGCGATGCCGGTATCGGCAACGCACTGGCCGGACCACGTCGCTATCTTGGCAAGGACATAGGGGCGCGGCTTGATGATGCCTTTACGCATCGCGTCGATGCACAAGGCCGGGTCGCAGAATATTTCACACATCTATATCTAAGCGGTTGGTCGCCCTCAATAGATCAGCCAAAGCCCGCAAAACGTGGCAGTGGACAAGTGTCGCTCGCTGATTTCCTATCAAAGGATCGTTCGGGCTGATCTTTCCAGAAGCGCGTCGACCAGAGGATAATCCGCAGGCGGCATTTTCATACCGCCCATATCGGCCGGCATGACCCATCGTATTTCCGAAGCATAGATCGCCGATGGATTTCCTCTCCATTCTGTGCAGTGATACAGCAAAAGCAGCAAATTTTTGTCACCCAGCGGCTCGCTGGCAAAGGTCAGCGGCGTGAGGCTTTCCACGCTCACCGCAATACCAAGCTCTTCCTGCAGTTCCCTCACCAAAGCAGATTCGGGTGATTCGCCTGCATCAACCTTACCGCCGGGGAACTCCCAGTGGTCGGCCATCTGCGCACCGGCGGGCCGCTTTTGTAGCAGTATTTCGCCGGTCTCGTTGGTTAAAGCTGCCGCAACCACGAACAGCATTGTCGGATTTTTTTCCATTTTCTCATCATGTTGCAAGTATTTGTTAATGCTTGTGTGTGACTTTCCACCCGTCCGCAACCAGGGAATGAAGTGGGGCCAAATATGTTGGAACTAATTCGTCGCATCAAGCAATGCGACCGTGGTGCGACAGCAGTGGAGTATGGTTTGATCGTTTCATTGGTCGTTATTGCCATGATCGCGTCATTTGGAAGTGTTGCTGACAGTACACAGATCATGTGGAATAGTGTCTCCAACAAGACCATTTCAAGTACACGATGAAAACGGGATTAACGAAATAGTAAACGTTGATAACTTATTGAACATAGCGACGGTATTTCTTGAACTACCGCCCGGGTGAATGAACAGTAACAGGAGACCAAAAATGAAAGTTATCAAAAAAATCTTCAAGAACGAAGACGGCGCGACTGCAATTGAATACGGCCTGATCGCCGCTCTCATCGCTGTTGCAGCAATCACTGCCATGAGCAGCCTTGGTACTAACCTGAACAACACGTTCAACAAGGTTAGCAACCAAATGAAGTAATTTTCGCTGTCGGGCAAGTACGTCCAGACAACGAATATCAGAGGGCGGGGACTTCGCAGTCCCCGCCTTTTTGATTCAATATGTAACTATCTTGACCTTTTGCCCTGCCGCGATGTTGGCGTTGGCCGACAATCCATTCAGCGCAAGGAACCGCTCCGTCTGTAACGACGGATAGGCCATACGCCGGGCAAGTGACGCAACGGTGTCGCTGCGGGTTGTCGTGACGACGCGCAGCTTACGTGGCTTCACGGCCGCGGCTTGGGTGGTCGAAAGACGCGTCATGCTTGAATACATGCCGTCAAACGGGTTGCCATTTGCTGCGGTGATCGTCACGAAATGATAGCCAGTGCCAGCCGCCCATTCATATGCGAAAACCGAAACGGTCCGGGCACCCTGCTGCGTATTGACGGTGCTGTTGGAATAAAATGCCGGAATACCGTTCACCGTTGTTCGGCGAATTTCGCCAACAGGAATAGTAGCATTTTCGCCCGACACTGATTTCAGTGCTGCCGCAATATATGCCTCACGATTGCCATTGAACGGTGCAGCGGTGAAAATGGCCTTCCCGCCGGTTCCATTAATTGAAACCGCATCGCTACCGTTCTGAAGCCCATAGCCCGCAGGCGCGGTGAACTTCATTTTTAGATCGGGATGCAGAAACTCCTGCCCCTCGACCACTCCTTGCTTGGGATCGTCCCCATATAACATGCCGTCGATCGCGGCGTAATGGGCGTCCGCATTACGAACGCTGCTCGCGGGATATCCCTTCGCCTTGGTGGCAGCGCGGGCCACGCGGCGCGCGGGTTCGGGGTGGGTGCTTGCCCATTCAGGAACGCGATTATCGGCGAGGCCAGCAACACGCGTGTCCACGCTGGTCTGCAGAGCAAGTGAATTGAGCATCGACGATAAAGCCATTGGATCATAACCAGCGCGGCTGAGATAGCGGATGCCCAGATCGTCGGCCTCCTCTTCCTGAGAGCGTGAGTATTTCAGGCTGAACACCTGCGCAACTGCGCCTGAATATTGCTTCAGCCCACCGCCCAACGCCCCTAGCAGGCCGCCGGAATCGCCTAAAACTGATCCCAAAATAGTACCGCCCACGCCCAAAATATTTGCAATGGTCGCGTTATTTTTGCGTTTTTGACTGTGCCGCGCGGCAGTATGCCCAACTTCGTGCCCCAGCACGCCGGCCATTTCAGCTTCGCTATTCGATAAAGCGACCAGTTGCCGAGTGATATACACATAGCCACCGGGTAACGCGAAAGCGTTGTTTACGGAGGAGTTGAGCAGGGTAACGTTGAAATCGCTCTGCGCACTACCGAGGCCTGATTGCATCGCGATGTTTTTTCCAACGCGAACAACATATGCCGTCTGCGGGCTCGTCATTGGGCCACCGAATTCTTTCAGGATTTCGGCATGGTATTTGGCGCCTTCACTCTTTTCCTGCGCGGTGAAGGGACGCGGCGCTGCGGGTTGGCTTGTCTTGGTTCTGGCATCGACCGGCGCGCAGGCGTTGAACGACAACAGGCCGAAAATGGCGGTGCCAGTGGCCAGCACAACTTTGCTATAACGCATCTAAGTTCTCCTAAAGTAAGGAAAACTATAATTAGCAGATAAAGTTGCGTAGCGACGTAAAATCTAACGATGCCTGATAGTCATCACACTAACGTCAGGCACCCATGGCGAGGAACTTCGCGCGGCGTTGTTGCAGAATTTCCTTAGGCGAAAATGCCGACAGCGCGTTCAGTTCTTCATCAATGGCTTTGCCCAGCGACGCAGCCGCCAGTGCGTGGTCACGATGCGCGCCGCCGACCGGTTCCTTCACGATGCGATCTATGATGCCCAGGGCTTTCAAATCATCGGCAGTCATTTTCATCGCCTGTGCGGCGTCCGCTGCCTTGTCGCCCGTGCGCCATAATATCGAGGCGCAGCCCTCAGGTGAAATAACCGAATAAACGGCATATTCGAACATCAAAATCCGGTCGGCTGCCGCAAGTGCAACCGCACCGCCTGATCCGCCTTCGCCGACGATGCACGCAATCATGGGAACACCCAATGACAGGCATTTTTCAGTCGAGCGCGCAATGGCTTCTGCCTGCCCGCGCTCTTCTGCTTGGATACCGGGAAACGCGCCTGACGTGTCAACAAGGCTGACCACGGGAATGCCAAACCGGTCCGCCAACTCCATCAGACGGATGGCCTTACGATAGCCCTCCGGCTTACCCATTCCGAAATTGTGGCGAAGGCGGCTTTGCGTGTCGTCGCCTTTTTCGTGACCGATAACCATAACGCGGCGGCCATTGAGCCGAGCCAGACCGCCCAAGATCGCTTGGTCGTCGGCAAAGGCTCGGTCGCCTGCCAATGGCATGAAGTCATCTACTACTGACGTGATGAAATGCTTGAAATGCGGCCGCTCAGGGTGGCGCGCGACTTGCGTTTTTTGCCAAGCCGTCAAATTTGCATAGGTGTCTTTCAGTTGCCGGTCCGCCTTGTCGCGTAGCTTGGCGATTTCCGCGCTGGCATCGACGTCGCTCTCGCGCGCTGCATCCTGCAATTCAATGATGCGCGCTTCCAGCGCGGCCACGGGCTTTTCGAAATCAAGATATACCATCATTGTTGCCGGTTAGAGCCTCAGGTGCGACGGGTCAACGTGCGCGTTGCCAACGGATGCCGACTATTCACCAGTTCGACCAGCCGGCTGCTGTCCACATGCGTGTAAATCTGTGTGGTGGCGATATCTGCATGGCCAAGCATTGCTTGCAGGGCGCGCAAATTTGCGCCGCCCGCCAAAAGATGCGTTGCAAAAGCGTGTCGCAGGACATGCGGACTGACTTTGTGCGGATCGAGGCCGGATTGGGCGGCCAGCGATTTGATAATCTGGTACAGACGAATGCGTGTGATGTGGCGGGCGCGGGACGGAAACAGGAACCGGGATTTTTCCGGCACAAATGGCAACCAGTCCACAACGGCTTGTCTTGCGCGGTGTGATACCGGGATTAATCGTTCCTTCGCGCCTTTGCCCTTGATGATGATAAAAGGTTTGTCCGTGACGATGATATTGCGCGGCAACGCAACCAGTTCGGACGCGCGCAGCCCGGAACCGTATAAAAGCTCGATAAACGCAGCGAGACGAAAATCCGCCGATTTGGGCCGCGGGCCTTGCAACCTTGACTCGATCGACGTGAACAGCTGGTCCACCTCGTCTTTGTCCAAAATTTTCGGCAAAATCCGGGCCTGTGTGGGCTTTGGCAAGGCAGCCGCCGGATTGTCCCCGCGCAAGCCTTCTTCATGCAGAAAACCGAAGAAGCGACGCAACACAGAAGCCTTGCGGGCGACCGAGCTATTGGCAAGATCGCGCCAGTTTGCCGAGAGCACAGTCAATGCGTCGGCATTGGCCTGCGCCAATTGGCCGTTCGCCAGGTCGGACGCCGACAGTAAATCGCTTTTATAGGCGAGCAACGTATTTCCGGCGACCCCACGCTCCGCCGCCATCATTTCAAGGAACCGTTCGATCAGATCGCGGTCTGCCAACTTACGGCTTCCAAAAGGCGGACATCGTCGCCTTGTCAGCTCTGCATGACGGCTTCTGCGGCAATCATGCGGGCCTCCGCTTCAAGGCCAACCTGCCGGAGCGAGCGGACGATGTGGTAGACATGATGCGCCGGAACCAGCGACCAGGATGGCGCCTGCATGCCAGCGATGGCCATCAACGCAACCGTCCCTTGTTCACCGCGAGCCGCAGCCGCAGTGATCGCCTTTGACCACGCTGTTTGCTGCGCAATATTGACCTTTAGGTCGCCGGCGAAGTCGCTTCGCGCACCCGAATCGATGCGCCCCAATCCGGCTAGGCCAGCTAGCAACACAGCGGATTTATGCGCGTCATTGCTGTCATCATTGCCGTAAAATTCGTCCAGATCGCCATAGTCGGCAGCACTCACCGATCCGGGTGCTGCAAGTGTAACCAACGCCCAACCCAGCGAACCACCCGAAACGACATTCGCCCAGCGCGCCACAGAGCGGTCGAGGCCAGCGGTCAACATAGAGGCAATCAACGCGTCGGCCTCGTTCGCATGGTCCGCGTCTGGCGTAATCAGCGCCGCCGCACGCGCCGTCATCACCAACGCGGCTTGGTAATCAATGCCCGTTGGCGTCGCGCTCCAAATCGCCTTCATCGCCGCAACCTTCGCGCTGTCGCCTGATGCAGTATAAGCATTGCCAAGACCGTCTGCCCGCGCGCGCAGCGCATCCGGCGCCTCGCTATCTTCAAGCACCTGAGCGTATAAATCCACCATATCCCGGTTGGAAAGCACGCCTAAAGCCGCTGCACCGGGCGCGTATTTGGCACGAACGACCGGCGGAAACATGGGTAATTGGGCTCGCCAGCCAGCCACTTGGCGCCCGCTATTTTTAAACAGATTTTCCGGTGGCTCCAACCCGACAGCCGCGGAGAGGCCGAAACGCCAAGGGTTCATCCCCTTAACGCCTTCCCATTCAATTTTTACTGCACGCCTGCCATTGATACCGGCGCCCACGGCCTTTTCCGTTAGCCGGTAATCAACGCCCCTGACCCAGCCCTGATACCTTCCCTGATTGATGAAGGCAGTCGCACTGCCCTGCTCGCCGGCGAGCGACGCGCAAATGGCGCGCGACATCTTCCATTGTCCATTATTGACCAGCCGCACGCCGCTTTCGGTCAACGGACACAGTCCAGATAGGTCGCCATTGGCAAGGAATGCTTCCATCGCCACTTGGTGCAACCTTTTGGTATAATTTCCGGCGTCGACCTCTTGCACGAGGTGCCGCGACCCGACGGAATCGCCCATGCGGAGCATAAGCCAAGCGCGCTCTGCGACCCAGTCCGCGCCATTAACGCCCTCTGGCGTGTCCGTGCGGCTCGCCAGCAACCGGCGGGCCATGATGGTGCCCCAGCGCGACGCAATAGGCCCCGAGGTGCGTTCCACGACCTGTTTCAGGAAAACACCGTCCAGCGACCCGAACGCCTGCGCCGGAAAACCGCCGGATTGTTCGGAAATCACCCCGACAGCCTTAAGCGAACGCCGTGCTGCGGGGGGCACGTCATACCGAATGACCAACTCCTCGGCTTCTTCCTCGTCTTCGTCAGCATCGGGATCGTCAACAACGACCCCGCTCGTTGCGGATGGCGATTGCACGGTGCCCGTTGACGGCAATGCCGGATTCGCAGGATTGGGCCGCGCGGGTGTTGCCACCGGCGGCGGCGCGGGATCGCCAAAACCTTCGGGAAGGAGCGATTCCGGTCCTTGCTGCCCCAATGCAGGCAGCGCGAGAACCATCACAAGCGCACCGGCCGCCAAAAGCCCGCTTTTTGTTATTTTGTCGGTCAATTTTGCAAACCTGTTTCCGTTTTCTCGGGGTGAACTGCTATTTCGTTGATGTGCATCGGCCTCTCGCGGCCAAGCCATTGTAGACCGAATAGCAAGCCAATCGCGGTCGCGGCAACTGTTAGAAGCCAAAACAACCTGTTTTTAATGTGGCTGTTGCTCACCATTTGACGAATGTCCCGCATCTTATCACATCCAGCCCATGCTCTGGCTACCCCAGTCGCGTCGCGGCAAAATGCTTTCGGGTTCTGCCTAGCCGATATATAGGCAGTGTCGCAATGCCCTCAAACAAAGACCATAATCCCCGCACGAACGGTAATGATATGCGGCCGCATATGAATCGCCCAATCGTTTTGGTTGGCATGATGGGCGTAGGCAAAACAAGCATCGGAAAGCGTCTCGCCGCATATTTGGACATGCCATTTGTCGACGCCGATGACGAAATCGAGAGAGCCGCAGGCCTTTCCATCGCCGAGATTTTTGCAAAATTCGGCGAAAGCTATTTCCGTGACGGAGAACGCCGCGTCATTGCCCGGCTCATCGATGGCCCGCCAAAGGTTATCGCAACGGGCGGAGGCGCATTTATCGATCCGTCAACGCGCGCACTTATATTGTAGCGCGCGGCCTCAATCTGGCTGGATGCCGACATAAACGTACTTGCCGAGCGCGTTGCGCGCCGCAACCATCGGCCCTTGCTAAAGGACCGCGACCCGGTCGAGGTGCTGACTGAGCTAGGCAAGATCAGGAACCCGCTCTATGCCGCTGCCGATTTCCATATTCGCAGCGACACATCGCCGCACGCGCGGACGGTCGAAAATATCGTGAAAGCCCTAATGTTATGACCGTCATTTCCGTAAACCTGTCGCATAGCCCCTATGATATCCATGTGTCCGCAGGCTTGCTGCATGACGCGGCGCAGTGGCTTGGCCCGTATGCCCGCAACGGCCGTCTGCTGCTGGTGACTGACGGAAATGTAGCCAACATTGTGTGGCCAGCGGTCGCGCAGTCGTTGGCAAGTGCTGGGCTACGCGCGGAAACCTTCATATTGCCGGCAGGTGAAGCCGGCAAAAGCTGGCAACAGCTTGAAAAACTAACCGACTGGCTGCTGCAACATCATGTCGAACGTAGCGATCATATTGTTGCTTTGGGCGGCGGTGTGGTTGGGGACATCACTGGCTTTGCCGCGCATGTGGTAAAACGGGGCTGCGCTTTTGTGCAAATTCCAACCACGCTACTTGCCCAAGTGGACAGCAGCGTTGGAGGCAAAACAGCCATTAACAGCGGCGCGGGAAAAAATCTGGTCGGCGCATTCCACCAACCGGCGCTTGTCCTGATTGATCCCGACATATTGGCAAGCCTGCCCCCGCGACAGCTCTCCGCAGGCTTTGCCGAAGTTGTCAAATATGGCCTGATCGATGACGCGGCGTTTTTCACCTATTGCGAGGAAAATCTCGACGGCTTTTTTGCCGGCGATGCAGCTATTCGCGAATATCTTATTGTCCACTCGGTGGAATCGAAAGCACGCATTGTGGCGGCGGATGAGACCGAGCGCACAGGCACCCGCGCACTGCTTAACCTTGGACATACATTCGGCCATGCGCTGGAGGCAGATACCGGATTTTCGGACACGCTATTCCATGGCGAAGCGGTCGCTGCGGGTATGGCGCTTGCTTTCCGCTACTCCGCACGGCTTGGGCTTTGCACCGCAGCCGACGCCGGCCGCGTCGCGCAATTGTTGAAGCGCGCTGGCCTACCGTCCACTTTAGCCGAAGCCCATGTGACCGCCAACGGCGCGACTTTGGTTGACTATATGCGGCATGACAAGAAAATGGCTGGCGGCACTTTGCCCTTCCTGCTGGCACGCGGTATTGGCCAGACATTCCTGTCCAATGATGTAGACTTAGCTGACGTGGCCCGCTTTCTCGACGAAGAGGCTCAATCCTGATCGATTAGGAAATCGTCAGATTCATCAATACCAAAGCTATGACGGCTGCCTGCATGTAGATCGCCGCTGTTAAATTGCGCTTTTAAACGGGCACGATCACGCCGCCGAAACTCGGTAACAATCTGTTTAATGGTTTCTTTTTCCGTCCCGAAGAATTTCAGCGCATCAACCGCCATGCCGACGGACGATTCAAACACTTCGCGCATGATGTGGATTTCGCTATTCTCCATAAGCGTCAGGACCTGCTGCCGGTCGTATGCGCGCACGAACAGCTTCGTCCGGGGGAAGGTTTCGCATACCGGGATAAGCGATTCTGCCGTCATGTGCCGGTCATCGATGCAGAAGAATATCGCGTCCGCATCTTCACCGCCGGCCCGCTGCAACAGGTCAACCCGCGTACCATCGCCGTAAAACACCTTGCGGCCAAACTCGTTGCTCATATCTATCGTCTGGGGGTTGATGTCGATCAAGGTGACCGAGCGCCCCGCGGCATGCATGATTTGCGACACCTGCTGCCCGAAACGGCCATGACCTACGATGATGACATTGGATTGCGACGCCAGTTCGGGATCATCCAGTGGCACATCCGTAGCGGTCTTGCGGCCCGCGAGCTTGCCCGCGATGATCATCAGGAAAGGCGTAGACGCCATCGACAATGTCACGACCGCGCCGAACAGGCTGGCGGCTTCTGGTTCAATCAACAACGCTTGCTGCGCGGCTGCGAACAGGACGAACGCAAATTCGCCGCCCTGGCTCAGCAGCATGGCCATGATGATCGACGCCTTGGTCTTCAGCCCGAACAAACGGCCCAGCGAAAAGATGACCGTGACCTTGATCGCGATAAGGGCAAGAGCGAAGCCAGCGACGAAAAAGGGCTGAGCCAAAATGACATCGACATCCAGCAACATGCCGACGGCCAGGAAAAACAGGCCCAACAAGATGGACCGGAACGGATCAATATCCGCTTCTAGCTCGTGTCGGTAGGGCGATTCCGCCAACATCACACCCGCGATAAATGCGCCCAAGGCGGGCGAAACGCCAATCGCCTGCATCACTGCCGCGCTGACGCACACGGTGAAAAGCCCTGTCACAATGAACAATTCGCGTTCGGATATTTTACCAACCAACCGCAGCAACGGCGACAGCAAATAACGCCCAGCCAGCACTAGGCCGATAATCGCGACCACGGCATATAAGACCAAGAGCCACCCACTGATCGCACCTTCCTCCGCCGGAGCGCGCGACAGAGCGGCGACGATGGTCAGCAACGGCACAATCGACATGTCCTGAAACAGCAGGATGGAAAAGCTTTTCTCGCCATAATCGGTTTTCAGTCGGCCACGCGATTGCAATAGCGGCAATACCTGCGCGGTGGACGACAACGCCAGAGGAAGACCAAGCACCAACGCCGCTTCCCAGCTAAAGGTGGGCATCGCGAACTGGATGACGGCAAACATCGCCAGGCCGCACAACGTTACCTGCAACGGCCCGAATAACAGAATGTCGCGCCGCAAAAGCCATAGGCGGCTTGGCGACAGTTCCAGCCCGACAAGAAACAACAGCAGAATGATGCCAATTTCGGAATAGGCCAAAATGGTTTCTGGCCTGTCAATTAACGCCAGCCCGTCAGGGCCAATGGCAATACCTGCGACCAAATAGCCCAAGACAGCGCCAAGACCCAATCGACGGAAGATCAATACCGCGACTAGCGCAGCGCCCAATAGCACTACCCCGCCCAGCATCACGTCCGCGACGAGGTTGTGCGACGCTTCTTCCATCAATGTTCCGCTTTCGTTTTTCGTGCAGCTGCAATGACCGCATCATAAGGCAGCAATATCGCCGCATGTCGTGCAGGATAATCGCGCGCGCCGGACAGAAGTTCCAGTTCGATCCAAGCAGTTGGCATTTCATCTTGGCTGTTCAGTGCGTTAGCAATGCCCTCGCGCAGCTTGGCGATCATTTCGACCGGCTCCCCAATCGCATTTTTGCGCAAGATGGCTGCAGATGCCTGACCCAACGCACAGGCATTGGCGCGCAACGCTATGCCAGTGATCCGCGTATTGGCGTCCGTTGCTACATCTGCCTGAATACGGCTACCGCAAATCGGGGATCGGACCTCAGCCGTGCCGTCTGCGAACGCGAGCCTGTCATTAGCAATGAGCGTCGTCGCAAGCCTTAAAATGTCGCGGTTATATAGGGCAGAATCCATCAGTCCGCCGTAGCAGAGGATTCGCCTTCCGTCATGCGCTGCTCACGCACAAATGCCGACATTGCGTCCCCGCTGGCATTTAATAGCGGATAGGTACGCGACTGGGTCATCCAGTCGGGCCGCTTTTCGCCCGCGCCGAAAAACATTTCATAGCCCATGACGAACAACAGAAAAATCAACGTTGCGATGATGAGGCCTTTGAGCAGACCGAAGCCAAAGCCGAGCACGCGGTCAATTGGACCCAATACCGACTTGCGAGATTTCGCACCGATCGATTTGGATATCCATTTACCCAGCGCATAAATCACAATGACGATCGCCAGAAACGCAAGGACAGCCGCACCCGATTCTGAACTGACCGCTTCACTCAACGCTGCGGTCGCCGGCGCATGCAACACGCGCACGGCAATAATGATCAGCACCCAAGCGATCATCGACAGGACTTCCTGCACAAAGCCGCGCAAAAATCCGAAAACCGCTCCACTACCGAGCAGGAACAAAACGATTATATCGAGTGCGGTCATAGCGCGGTTGCTAAGGTGCTGCGCCATTTAAGGCAAGTGGCATTGACACATACGCGCTGCAACCCCTCACCGTCCCAGCATATGGTCGACAAGATTGGCCAGGGTGCGAAACTCCCGCGTGGATATACCGGCCTGGCTTTTCACCGAAGGCGGCACAAGCGCCTGGTTGAAACCAAGCTTCGCCGATTCCTTTAAACGCAGCGCGCCATGTGCGACTGGCCGGATCTCGCCCGACAGCGCCACTTCACCGAAAAGCACTGCATCCGACGGCAGCGGGCGTTCGGCTAATGCCGAGACCAGCGCCGCCGCAACCGCAAGGTCAGCAGCAGGATCGGAAATGCGGTAACCGCCGGCGATATTCAAATAAACCTCCGCCGTGGAGAAAGACAGGCCGCAACGTGCCTCCAACACCGCCAATATCATGGCAAGCCGTCCGCTATCCCAGCCGACAACGGCCCTGCGCGGTGTTGCGCCACTTGAAAGCCGCACGACCAGCGCCTGAATTTCGACCAGCACCGGCCTTGTACCTTCCAGTGCGGGAAACACCGTTGCGCCTGTTACCTGCTCCGCCCTGTCGGTTAGGAACAATGCGCTTGGGTTACCAACCTCAGCCAGCCCCTCTTCCTGCATGGCAAAAACGCCAATCTCGTCGGTGCCGCCAAAGCGATTTTTGGAGGCGCGTAAGATGCGATATTGGTGACTGCGCTCGCCTTCAAAAGCCAGTACGGTATCGACCATATGCTCCAGCACCCGAGGCCCGGCGATAGTGCCGTCCTTCGTCACATGACCAACCAGCATGAGTGCGCTGCCGCGCTCTTTGGCATAGCGGATCAGTTCCTGCGCAGATGCCCGCACTTGGCTTACTGTTCCCGGCGCGCCTTCGATAAGGTCACTGTGCATCGTTTGAATTGAATCGATAACCAGCAGTGCTGGCGGCGCGCTTTGCCCAAGAGTGGTCAAAATGTCGCGGACCGACGTGGCGGCCGCAAGCTGCACCGGCGCATCGCCCAGCCCTAAACGTCGCGCACGCAGGCGCACCTGATCGACCGCTTCCTCGCCCGATATATAGGCCACCGACAATCCGCGCCGCGCCAAATTGGCTGCCGCCTGCAATAATAATGTCGACTTGCCGATACCCGGATCGCCGCCCAGCAATGTCGCGGAACCCGGCACAAGTCCCCCGCCTAGCGCACGGTCGAACTCTGATATGCCCGTCGATGCGCGGTCAGGCAATTTGATGTCGCTATCCAATCCGGAAAGCTCAACTGCGCGCCCGCCAGACCGCAGATGATGCTTCATTTCGAAAACAGTCGCGCTGGCTTCCTCCGCCAGCGTGTTCCATTCGCCGCAGTCATCGCACTGCCCTTGCCAGCGGGACGCTTCTGACCCGCAGGCCTGACAGACATATCGTTTTTTCGCTTTTGCCATGGCCGCAAACTATCAGAACATATCAAGAACTCAAGTCATAATAGGGCTGCATCAGCGCTTGCGTGTCGCGGCGCAGGGTGTCACATCATGCCTATGCGGGAAAAGGAACTCAGGCTGGCGCTCATTTGCTATGGCGGAGTCAGCCTTGCCATATACATGCATGGCGTCACCCGCGAAGTCTGGCATCTTGTGCGCGCCAGCCGCGCCTTCCACGATAAAGAAACCAAACTGCGCGGAAGCGAGGCCGTGTATCATGACCTTCTGGCCGAAATGGCGCGAACGAGCGGAACGAAACTCCGCGTCCTGACTGACATCATTGCCGGTTCCAGTGCCGGCGGTATCAACGGGATATTCTTGTCACAAGCAATCGTAACGGGTCAATCGCTGGAGCCCCTAACCGATATGTGGCTCGAGATGGCAGACGTTGATACGCTGCTTGATCCCGACGCCCGTCCGCTGTCGCGCTTTTCGAAATTTTGGGCAACGCCCATCGCATGGCTGATCTTGCGTCGTCGTGGTGGTGCAGTCGAACGGACGGTCGCGAGGGAGGCACAAGAGGAAGTTGCTGCCAAGCTGTCGCGGTTTGTGCGTGCCCGCTGGTTTGCGCCACCTTTCGGCGGCAATGTCTTTTCGAAATTGCTGCTCGATGCGCTGAACGCCATGGCGGCAAGCACATCTGGGCCAAAGCTGTTGCCGACAAACCAGCCACTGGATTTGTTCGTGACTGTTACGGACTTCAACGGGCATGACCAGATTTTGCGCCTGAACAGCCCGCCGCAGGTGACCGAGTCCGAGCACAGGATTACGGTCGATTTTTCTACCCGAGGACGCAGTAATCTCGCGGATATCCCAGAACTGATTTTCGCGGCGCGCGCGACCGCAAGTTTCCCCGGTGCCTTCCCGCCATTTTCGGTGCGTGAGCTTGACCGGTTGTTGACGCGCGAAAATGTACCGTGGATCGGTCGCAGCGCGTTCCTCAAACGGATATTGCCGCAGCAATTTGCCGTGAACGCAGCTGAGGACACGATGCTGATTGATGGATCCGTTTTAGCGAATGCGCCGTTCAATCAGGCGATTGCCGCTTTGCGTAACCGCCCCGCCCGTCGCGAGGTTGATCGCCGGTTTGTCTATATTGACCCTAAACCGGGCCGGCCCAGTTTTCGTTTCGGGCAGCGCAATGCCGACGGCTCCGCGGATATCCCGCGCAAACCGCCGGGCTTTTTCTCGACGATATTGGGCGCAACGTCAAACATCCCGCGCGAGCAGCCCATTCGGGACAGTCTCGAGAAAATTACCGGACGGTCTGAACGCATCCAGAGAATGCAGCATGTGATCGACAGTTTGCGCCACGAGGTCGAAACGACAGTCGAGGCATTGCTGGGCAAGACATGGTTTCTCACACAGCCAACTGCCGCGCGCATGCAGAAGTGGCGGCAGTCGTCGCAGGAAAAGGCAATCGCCGCCGCCGGATTTAGCTACCGTGCTTACGCCCACTTGAAGCTCGCCGGTATCGTCGACGATATTATCGCTACGGCCCGGCGTAGTTACACCGAAGGGTCAAGTGGCTTCTTCAACAATCTGCGCGCAGCATTGTGGGCAGAGATTCGACAGCGCGGTTTGGACAATATGAGCGCAGCTAAAGGTCGCAATTCGTCTGCAGCCACTATTTCATTTTTCCAAGAACAGGATTTGCGGTTTCGCATCCGGCGCATGCGCTTCCTCGCCCGGCATCTGACCGAAGAGGTCGAAAACATCATTGATGTTCCCGGTAACGACGTGACGCAGATGCGTGATGCGATTTACGAATGCCTTGCATTGTTTCTCGATTTGGAAACGGCAGAGTTTCTTGGCGCGGACTTTGCCCTCGCGGCTCAAGCAGGCGTTGAAAACCCAGGCGCGCTGATTCACCATCTCGGCATGCAACGCGACCTTATTCGCACCGATGCCTTGGTGGACAAGATTTTGTGCAAGGCGCTGATGAATCTTCCGCTTGAGGCCCGGCGCGCAATGCTGCTCGGCTATCTCGGTTATGCGTTGTACGATATCGCGACCCTGCCCCTGTTGCAGGACGAAGGCTTCGATGAATTTGACCCCGTGAAGGTAGACCGCATTTCTCCAGAGGACTGCAACGCAATTCGCAAAGGTGGCGCAGCGGCCACGTTGAAGGGCATAGAATTCAACAATTTTGGCGCGTTTTTCAGCCGGTCCTATCGCGAAAATGACTATCTCTGGGGCCGCTTGCATGGCGCCGAGAGGCTGATTGACATCATCCTGTCATCCCTGCCCACGGGGCAAGAATTGCCAGCGGACCGCGTGAAGTTTTACCGGCGGCTGATGTTCCACGCGATCTTGAATGAAGAGCAAGACCGGCTGGGCGAAATTCAGCCGCTGATCGAGACATTGCGGCAGGAAATCGACAAAAACGAAGGCTAATGCGTTATTTCACCATCCCGTAGACCGTCTCGACGAAACGGTCAGCGGTAATAAATCCGTCTGGCTTTACGCCAAAGCCGTCCGCTGGCCGTTCAGCCTTGATCTGCTCCAACGTCTTGCCTGCTGCTATGCCAGCCTCCACGCGGCCGACGATTTGCGCGACCATGTCGCGGTACTGCTGCAAATCGGCTTTCGACGCCACTGGGCCGTGGCCCGGAATGATCTTGGTCTGATCGTCGACCATCGCGAGCACTTTATCGGCGGCAGCAATAACACCGCGCACATTGCCGCCACTGCTCGAATCGACAAACGGGAAGCTCATACGCAAAAAGAACAAGTCGCCCATGTGAACGACATTCGATTTCGTCCAATGCACGATAGAGTCCCCGTCGGTATGACCAGCAGGCATGTGGATCACGCGCAATTCTTCGCCGTTCAGGTGCAACTTCAGGCCATCGGCATAGGTCACAACCGGAAGTGCAACCTTAGCAGCGGGTTTTTGGTCACCCTGCCCTGCCGCCATGCGCACACGGACATTGTCATGCGCCATGATGACTGCGCCTGCTTTGCCGAGATTTTCGTTCCCGCCGGTGTGATCATAATGCCAATGCGTGTTGACCAAAAACTTGACAGGCTGGGCACCGAGTGCAGCGACCGCCGCCTGGATTTTTCCGGTCAGCGGCGCAAACTGGTCGTCAATCAGGACTGTGCCATCTTCACCGTAAGAAACACCGATATTACCGCCCGCGCCAAATAAAACCGCCACGCCGGGCGCAACCTGTTCGGCCTTTATTTCAACTTTTGACAGATCCTGGGCAAATGACGGGGCCGAAAATATGAGTGCTGCAGTAGCAAATAGATAACGCATGGGGGATACTCCTTTGAACCGAGTATTCCTGCAAAACCGGTCTTTGGCAAGTACGGGGGTTATTCCGTAATGCCCTCCCAAATGCCCTTGATCTTGTCAAAAAAGCCTGTCGACTGGGGGCATTCCTCGCCGGTTTCCGTTTCGCGGAACTCGCGCAGAATTTCCTTTTGCCGTGCAGACAGTTTTGATGGCGTCTCGACGTCGATCTGAATGACCATATCGCCGCGTCCGCGTCCTTGCAGCACGGGCATGCCTGCACCGCGCTGGCGTAATTGCTTGCCCGACTGGATACCTTCTGGAACCACGATGATATGCTCAGCACCATCCAGTCCCGGAATGCGAATTTCGCCGCCCAAAGCTGCGGTCGTAAAGCTCACGGGCACGCGGCAAAATAATGTCGTGCCATCGCGTTCGAACACCTTGTGCCGCGATAAATGGATGAAGATGTAGAGATCGCCGGCAGCCGCGCCATAGGGCCCTGCTTCGCCCTTGCCGGCAACACGGATTCGCGTGCCCTCGTCGACGCCTGGGGGAATGTTGACAGCAATCGTCTTGCGTTCGTCAACGCGGCCTTCGCCTGCGCACACGCGGCAGGGCTCTTCAATAACTTCACCGCGCCCGTGGCAGGTAGGGCATGTCCGTTCGACAACGAAGAAACCTTGTTGCGCGCGCACCTTGCCATGTCCAGCGCACAGGTTGCAGCGGCGCTTGCCGGAACCGGGCGTGGCGCCCGTTCCCTCGCACGTTCCGCACGCCGCCGCGACGTCGATGGTAATCTCGGCATCCTTGCCGTGAAACGCCTCATCCAGCGAGATTTCGAGGTCATAGCGCAAATCGGCACCGCGCGCAGGGCCGCGCTGGCGTCCACCGAAGGCATCGCCGAAGAAGCTTTCAAATATATCGGAGAAGTCGCCAAAGCCTGCACCGCCTTGGCCGCCGCCGCCCATGCCACCATTTTCAAACGCAGCCTTGCCGAAACGGTCATAAGCTGCGCGCTTTTGCGGATCTTTCAGGACATCATAGGCCTGGCTGATCGCCTTGAACTTGGCCTCGGACTTTTCACATCCGGGATTGCGATCAGGATGGCATTCCATCGCCAACCGCCGATAAGACGTTTTCAGCGTCTTTTCATCCGCAGTGCGTTCAACTTCGAGTAATTCGTAATAATCGATGTCAAGATTCATGACTGACTAACCCCCGGTTTCCCGACCGTCGCTGCGTTTCGGTGGCGACGGTCGAGAACTTTCAACATCAGTCTTTCTTGTCGTCTTCGACTTCGGAGAATTCTGCATCGACGACATTGTCGTCTGCAGGGGTTTCTTCCGATGCGGCACCTGCCGATGCGCCGGCAGCTTGCTCTTCCTTGTAAATGGCTTCACCCAGCTTCATCGCGATTTGGGCCAAGGCAGTTGCCTTTTCCTTCATCGCTTCTGCATCACCACCTTCGATGGCAGTCTTGGTTTCCGCAACAGCCGCTTCGATTTCGCCCTTGAGTGCAGCGTCAATCTTGCTGCCATGCTCTTCAAGCTGCTTCTCGGTTGTGTGGACAAGGCTTTCTGCATTGTTCTTCGCTTCTGCGGCCTCACGACGCTTCTTGTCTTCCTCGGCAAAGGCTTCGGCATCGCGAACCATCTGATCAATGTCGGCGTCGGACAAACCACCCGATGCCTGAATCTTGATCTGCTGTTCCTTGCCGGTGCCCTTGTCTTTGGCTGTTACGCTGACGAGGCCATTGGCATCGATGTCGAACGTCACCTCAACCTGCGGTACGCCGCGCGGCGCTGGCGGAATTCCGACAAGGTCGAAATTGCCAAGCAGCTTGTTATCTGCCGCCATTTCACGCTCGCCTTGAAACACGCGAATGGTAACCGCATTCTGATTGTCTTCCGCTGTCGAATAGACTTGGCTCTTCTTGGTCGGGATCGTCGTGTTACGGTCGATCATGCGTGTGAACACACCGCCAAGCGTCTCGATGCCGAGCGACAATGGAGTGACGTCCAGCAGCAACACGTCCTTGACATCGCCTTGCAGAACGCCCGCCTGAATCGCCGCGCCCATGGCGACAACTTCATCAGGGTTCACGCCGGTGTGTGGCTCTTTACCAAAGAAGCTTTTTACGACTTCGCGTACCTTGGGCATGCGAGTCATGCCGCCAACCATGACGACTTCGTCAATTGCGTCAGCCTTCAGGCCAGCATCTGCCAACGCCTTCTTGCATGGCTCAAGCGTGCGCTTGATGAGGTCATCGACCAGCTTTTCAAGGTCAGCGCGGGTGATTGTCTTCACCAAATGCTTAGGACCATTTTGGTCGGCTGTAATGAACGGAAGGTTCACTTCAGTTGTTTGCGCCGATGACAGTTCGATCTTTGCCTTTTCGGCAGATTCCTTCAGACGCTGTAGCGCCAGCTTGTCCTTGGTAAGGTCAATGCCTTCTGCTTTCTGGAAGTCATCCGCGAGGAACTGAACGAGCTTGCTGTCAAAATCTTCGCCGCCAAGGAATGTGTCGCCGTTGGTCGATTTCACTTCGAATACGCCGTCGCCCACTTCCAGGATGGAGATGTCGAACGTACCGCCGCCAAGGTCATAGACCGCGATAGTTTTATTCTCATCCTTGTCCATGCCGTAAGCCAAAGCCGCAGCAGTTGGCTCGTTGATAATACGCAGGACTTCGAGGCCAGCGATTTGACCGGCATCTTTCGTTGCCTGACGCTGGGCATCGTTGAAATATGCAGGGACCGTAATGACGGCTTGCGTAACGGTTTCACCCAAATAGGCTTCCGCTGTTTCTTTCATCTTTTGCAGGATGAACGCAGAAATCTGCGATGGCGAATAATCTTCGCCGCCAGCCTTTACCCACGCGTCGCCATTCTTGCCTTTGACGATACCGTAAGGAACCAGCTCAGTGTCTTTTTTGGTGATGGGATCGTCGAAGCGGCGGCCGATAAGGCGCTTCACTGCGAAAATCGTGCTTTCTGGATTGGTGACTGCCTGACGCTTTGCAGGTTGACCGATCAAACGCTCGCCATCCTTGGCGAATGCGACAATCGACGGCGTTGTGCGCGCACCTTCAGCATTCTCAATGACCTTGGGCTTGCCACCGTCCATTACCGCAACGCAGCTGTTTGTCGTGCCCAAGTCGATACCAATAACTTTAGCCATAAAAACTTTACCCCGAAATTTTAAAATTGAACGCATACTGGCCACTTACGGACCGGCCCTATCAGGCACCGGTGTTTTCCCGTAATGCGACCTTGTAGCGGCGATATAGGTGCCAAATCTCTTGGCACAAGAGTTCGGCAACCCTAGATAGGGAAAAATTGGATGTTGTCCGCACTCGGGACAACGGCAAAATGGCAGAAATGAGGACCAGATGAACCGACGGTTATTTACGCTTGGTGCAACTCTCGCAGCTTTCGCATTGGGGTCTTGTGGGCCAACGCCGCAGCTTAAAGTGAAAGAGGCCTTGCTGACTCTATCGCCAGTCGACAGCAACCCGTCCGCTTTTCACTTCAACGTCTATGGCGGCCCGGAGGATGTCTATCTGCTGCGCGTCAGCTCCCCGTCCGCCATCCGCACCGAAATGCATAATGTCAGCAAAGACCCAGCGACCGGCGCTGTCACCATGGCACCGATGGACCGTGTATTGATTCCGGCTGGCGAGACGGTCGCCTTCAAAAAAGGCGGAAAGCATGTGATGATGTGGGGCGTGAACGTAATCCCCCGCCGCCTTGGAATCATTGAGGCCGAGTTTCTTTTTTCCAACAATGTCCGAATATTGGTGAAGGCCCGCGTGCAAGAAATCGACGGCAGTGATCCGGATGAAAAGAAGGCAATCGACGGCTAAGCATGTTTGGGGCCCACCCATCCGGCAGGAAGCTTACGGTCCGCGAGCGTGCTTTGGCGCAGTCCGTCTTCGGCGATGCGCTCGATTACAACGCCATTCGCATCCACAACCGGAAATATTGGTGGTTCCAACCCCGCCGCGTCACCATGGCGCCCAATGGCCATTTGTGGTTTCACCCCAAGAACGAGCTGTTTTGCGATGATTTCTGCGACAGCAGCCTTAGTCTACAAGGCCTGTTCATCCATGAACTTGTGCATGTGTGGCAACATCAAAAGGGCATGTGCCTGCCACTACGCCGCCATCCGTTTTGCCGTTATGATTACAGCCTGAAACCCGGCTGGCGGCTGGAACAATATGGCATTGAACAACAGGCAGAGATTGTACGGCACATATTTTTGTTGCGGCAGGGTCAGCAAATTATCGGCGCCCCCCCATTGTCGCAATATGACGGCATTTTAATGTTCTGACGGAAGCAACCCAAGCCGGTCGCGCATTGACCAGCGCGCAAGCATGAGCACCGACACCACGGCCAAGCCTGTCGCAAGCCCGGTCCAAACGCCCACGCCATCCCAGCCAGCCCGGAACGCCAGCCACGCGCCAACGCCAATGCCGACAACCCAATAGCCAAAGGCGGCGAAGAACATCGGCACCTTGGTATCGTGCAGCCCGCGCAGCATGCCAGCGCCGACGACCTGCGCGCCGTCGACAATCTGGAATATCGCCGCGACCATCAAAAAGCTGACGGCCAAGTTAAAGACCTGGGTCGTTGCCGCATCAACGGGTGTCACAAAAATTCCGATGAGCGCTTCTGGAAACAGATAAATTCCCAACGCCATCAGCGCCATAAACCCGGTCCCAAGGACGAACGCGGTCCAGCCAGCGCGCCTGATGCCAACACGGTCGCCACGACCAAAGGCAAGGCCCACACGGACCGTTGCCGCTTGCCCCAA
This sequence comes from uncultured Sphingorhabdus sp., assembly GCA_963508315.1. GTDB lineage: Bacteria > Pseudomonadota > Alphaproteobacteria > Sphingomonadales > Sphingomonadaceae > Sphingorhabdus_B. The sequence continues at coordinate 267,984 of CAUOWK010000001.1, forward strand.
TCCCATCGGCACCATGAAGGTGAGAGACGCGATCTGGATTGCGACAGCATGCGCGCCAACCGACGCCTCGTTGATTAGCCCCATCAACAAGATGGCAACGGCAAAAACTCCACCTTCAAAGCCCATCGTCACGCCAATGGGCAGACCAAGCCGCCAAATCTCGCGAAAACGATGCCAGTCCGCACGCCAAAACCGACCGAAGAGATGATAGCGACGGAATTTAGGGTGAAAACTGACGACCAACGCCATCGCCGTAAATTGGACGACATTGGTAATGGTGCTGCCAATGCCGGCCCCCAATAAGCCAAGCTGCGGCAGGCCCAAGTTGCCAAGGATCAAGCCATAATTGACGATAGCATTCAGCACGACCGCACCGCATGCCACCACCGTCGCCCACACAGGCTTTTCCAGCGCAGCCACAAAATTACGCAGCACCAAAAATCCGATAAACGGCAAGATGGACCACATATAAGCGCGCACAAAAATGGCAGCATCCGCCGCAAGGTCCGGCTGCTGACCCGTCGCGATCAGGATAGCTTCAGCGTTCCACAGAAATGCCCATACCGGGACCATGACAGCAAAGCAGACCCACAATCCCTGACGGAATGTCCGGCGGATATCGCGTACCGAATGCGCCATACGGCCCTTTTCGGACGCCATCATCGGTGCAGTCGCCGTCAGCAGTCCCATGCAGAAAATGGCACAGAAAATCGCGAGATTATGCCCCAACGCCCCCGCCGCCAACTCCCGCGGGCCAAGCCAACCAAGCAGAATAACATCCGTCACGCCGATGAGCATCATCGTCAGGTTCGACAGGATCATTGGCCACGCAAGCAGCAACGTCGCGCGAAGCTCATCGCGCCAGGGGGATTGGCCTTTGGTGGAGAATGCCGCTGTTGTCATGGGCGGGGCGATAGCGGAGAGCGTTTGGTTAGACCACCCCCGACGGTCGTCATTCCCGCTTAGGCGGGAATCCATGATCAACTCTCGGCTTAACCAAACTTTGACGTGATGGTGCTATTAAACTTCAATGTTAATGCAAAACAATCTCGTATCGGCACCGCCAGTTACAGTTTGCAGCAAGTCATCTGATCGAGATGTAGTAGCGCTTCACACCGGGCGTATTTTGCAGTCTTGTGCCATTGTCGAAAATGGCATTTCTAAAATGATCAGCAGACGACAAGAGGTGCCTGAGTTCAATGTGATCCAACGGACCAAACGTCCGGCTTTCCGTAATGTGATGGGTGATGTCCGAAAAGTTGTTGAATCATCGATTGAGTCACGAACATCCGTTTTCAAAAACCCAAAGCGGCTACTCTTGGCTCTAATCGAGTTCGACAGAATTGCATCTTTTCGATCAGATATGGCCCACGCAGAATTCATCACATCAGCTGAAATAGACGGAATAAAAATAGCAATTTTGTCAAACGAAGGGATTGACGGAGCAACGTTCCAAGACCGTAAAGTTCAATTGGTGCAAATAACTGATATTATAGCAATGGACCGCAAAGCACATAGATTAGCGAATACACTGCGCCAAATCCTCGCAAACCAAACCAATCATATATCCGAAGCTTAGACCATAGATTCCCGCGTTCGCGGGAATGACAACGAACGTTTGACTTAGTAGCCGGTCGTTACTCCGCCGCCTTCGCAACCCCCACCAAAGCAGGTCGCAACAACCGGTCCTTGATCATATAACCCGCCTGCATTTCTGCAATAATCGTTCCGGGTTCTGCATCAGCGCTTGGGATTTCTACCATCGCTTGATGCTGGTTGGGATCAAGTGGCATGCCCATCGCGGCGATGCGGGTGATGCCGTTTTTGGCAAAGACGCTGTCGAGTTCGCGGCCAGTGGCTTCAAGACCAATTACTAACGGCTTCATCGTCTCGCTTTCGCGCATCTCGGCGGGGATTGCCTCCAACGCGCGAGTCAAATTGTCGGACACCGACAGAACGTCGCGCGCAAAGCCGGTGGCGGCGTAGGCCCGCGCGTCCTGTGCTTCTTTTTCCATACGGCGGCGGACATTTTGTGTCTCTGCTTGTGCGTATAGCACTTCCTGCTTTGCCGCAGCCAAGGCTGCTTCCAACTCGGCCAGCTTTGCATCAGCGGCGTCCGCACCGTTTGCAGTCTCATCTTTCAAATGCTCTGGCACGCCTTCGAGTTCCTTTTCTACGGCAGTGTCGGCAGCATCATTTTTCTTGTCAGTCATAACCCAGTTAACCCATTTACGTTGCGACGTTTCCGTCGAATGTTGCCTTGCGCATATAGAAAGCAATTCGATTTCATCAACCCGCGCTTCACTTAATTAGGCGGCCCAGCGCTTGCGCGGTAAAATCTACCATCGGCACGATGCGCGCATAATTGAGCCGCGTCGGCCCGATAACGCCCACAACTCCGACGACTTTGCCCCCTGCCTCACGATAGGGGGCTGCGATAACGGACGAGCCGGACAGCGAGAACAGGTTATTTTCAGAGCCTATGAATATCCGCGTTGATTGCGCCTCCCGCGCGCTGTCGACCAGACGGGCAATTTCTTCCTTGCTCTCCAATTCATCAAGCAACTGGCGCACGCGATCGAGGTCAGCGGCGGCCGCGTCGTCGATCAGGTTCGACTGGCCACGCACGATCAGCACCGGCCGGTCATTGGCATCCAGCGACCAAATAGCCAGCCCGTCCCGAACCAGTTTTTGGCTCGCCGCGTCGAGTTGCGCTTTTTCCGCCCGGATTTCTTCATCCAGCCGTATCTGCGCTTCCGACAGGGTAAGGCCCGATAGGCGCGCCGAGATATAATTGGACGCTTCCACCAATGCGGAATCGCTGATGGTCGGATCAATCGGCACAAGGCGGTTTTCCACGCTGTTGTCCGAACCCACCATAATGGCCAATACTTGCGAAGGTGAGAGGCGCGCAAAACTGAACGCTTTTAAAATTGCGTCGCGTTTAGGCACCAACACGACGCCGGCGCATGCGGATAGCCCCGACAATACCGCAGTTGCCGCTGTCAGCGCCTCTTCAATCGGCCCCTCACCTGTAATCTGCGATTCGATAGCGCGGCGTTCGTCAGCAGACGGTTCTGACGATTGCATCATGCCATCGACAAACAGGCGCAGGCCGCTTTCAGTGGGAACGCGGCCCGCACTGGTGTGTGGAGAGGCAAGCCATCCTGCCTCTTCCAGATCCTGCATAACATTGCGGATTGACGCCGGTGACAGGTTGAGGCCGGCAAATTTCGACACTGTGCGTGATCCAACCGGCGCGCCAGTATCTAGATAGCTCTCGACCACCATCCGGAAGATGATGCGCGTACGGTCGCTCAGTTCATTGATTGGGGTTTGACTCACAGGTATAGATGTAGCGCAGCACGCTTGCAAAGCAAGCAGGGCAGGCTATTGCGGCCTCCAACCCGCTATCAGGAGACTATCATGCGTCCATCCGGCCGTGCGCCAGACGAAATGCGCGCCATTTCGATCGAAACCCATTTCACCAAGCACGCCGAGGGCAGCTGCCTCATCGGTTTCGGAGACACCCGCGTTCTAGTGACCGCCAGCGTCGAAGACCGGCTGCCGCCATGGTTGCGCGGTAAAGGCGAAGGCTGGGTGACGGCCGAATATTCCATGCTGCCCCGCGCGACACATACGCGCAGCCAGCGCGAAGCCGCCAAGGGTAAGCAATCGGGCCGCACGCAAGAGATCCAACGCCTTATCGGCCGGTCGTTGCGCGCGGTTGTCGATATGAAGAAATTGGGCGAGCACCAGATCACCGTCGATTGCGACGTTTTGCAGGCCGACGGCGGCACCCGCACCGCCGCTATCTCCGGCGCGTGGGTCGCATTACGGTTGGCGGTTGACGGTCTGCTGGCATCCGGCGCTATCAAGGAAGACCCCATCAGCGGCCGTGTTGCGGCCATCAGCTGCGGTATCTACAACGGCACGCCCGTGCTTGACCTTGATTATATTGAGGATTCAAGCGCCGATGCCGACGCCAATTTCGTACTGATCGAAGGTGGCCAAATCGCCGAAGTGCAGGCCACTGCCGAAGGCGCAACTTATGACGAAGAGGGCCTGCTGCGGCTGCTGCGTCTGGCACGCATGGGCACTGACCGTATCTTTGCGGTGCAGGCAGATGCGGTTAAGTAACCAGCTTTAGATATATTCGTCGCTCCAGCGAAGCTGGAGCCTATCTCGTCTATCGTTTATGACTGACAAGCGTGATGGGCCCCAGCCTTCGCTGGGGCGACACTAGCAATAGGGTTCAAGGCTCAAAATTATGGCTCATCGCAAACTCGCCCCCGGCAGGTTGGTCATTGCCAGTCACAATGCAGGCAAGGTCCGCGAAATCCGCGCGCTGCTGGCCCCGTTCGGTATTGAACCCGTATCTGCCGGTGAGTTGGGCCTACCCGAACCCGAAGAAACAGGAACAACCTTTGCCGAAAATGCACTGCTAAAGGCGATGGCGTCTGCACAAGGATCGGGTTTGCCGGCGCTTGCCGACGATAGCGGCCTGTGCGTTGCGGCGCTCGGCGGCGCACCGGGTGTATACACGGCCGACTGGGCCGAAAAGCAAAGCTTTGAAGGTGGCCCCGGCCGCGATTGGTATGTGGCGATGGGCAAGGTCGAGGGAAAGCTTGCCGAATTGGGTCCGGAAACAGACCGAAGCGCCTATTTCATCTGCACCTTGGCGCTGGCATGGCCCGACGGACATCAGGAAGTATTTGAAGGGCACGTGCACGGAAGTCTGACATGGCCACCCCGAGGCACTCTGGGCTTTGGCTATGATCCGGTGTTTGTGCCGACCAATCGGACACAGACTTTCGCCGAACTGGACCCTGCAGAAAAACATGCGATGAGCCACCGCGCGGACGCGTTCGCTAAATTGGTTGAGGCGGTTTTTTGAGCGCACCGCTCGCCCTGTATATTCACTGGCCGTTTTGCATTTCCAAATGCCCTTATTGTGACTTTAATAGCCATGTACGGGAAAGCGTCGATCAAAATGCGTGGCGCGCGGCGCTGCTGGCAGACATGGCGCATGAAGCCGCCCTGACACAGGGACGCAAGCTAAGTTCGATTTTCTTCGGCGGTGGCACGCCATCGTTGATGCCCCCCGCAACCGTCGCTGCATTAATAGCTGCCGCGGAGCGCCACTGGGGCTTTGACGATAATATCGAGATCACACTGGAGGCGAACCCATCGTCGGTTGAGGCTGCGCGTTTCGCGGATTTGGCGGTCGCCGGCGTTAACCGCGTATCGCTTGGCCTACAGTCGCTTGACGATAGCGCCCTCGCCTTTCTGGGCCGCGCCCATTCCGTCGCCGAAAGCTTGCAAGCATTGGAAATCGCCCAACTGCATTTCGGTCGCGTAAATATCGACCTGATATATGCGCGACCCGACCAGACTGCAGACGCTTGGGAAGCCGAACTGAAGCAAGCACTGGCATTGGGCACCGATCATATGTCGCTGTATCAATTGACCATTGAGGCAGGAACGCGATTCGAAACACTGGTACGCACCGGTCAATTCGTCCCCGCCGAAGATGATGATGCAGCCACACTGTATGAACTGACTCAGGAGCGCACGTCCGCGGCCGGAATGCCAGCATATGAAATCAGCAACCATGCGCGACTCGGTCAAGAAAGCCGCCATAACCTCAGCTACTGGCGCTATGATGATTATATCGGCATCGGCCCGGGAGCCCATGGAAGGCGCCTGAACAGCGCGACCCAAAGGCACAAGAAACCGGAAAACTTTCTGTCAGGTATCGCACGCAACGCGCACGGCATATCCAGCGAGGACGCATTGGACGCCCCCAGCCGCGCGACCGAGGCACTGTTGATGGGATTGCGGCTGGCCGAGGGCGTTAACCTCCTCCGCCTGTCGGATCGTACGGACGTCGCTGCCGATGACCTGCTGGACATGCAGGCCATCGACAAGATTGCGCGCCTTGGCCTCATTCTTCGCACAGGCAACCATGTGACGGTCACGCCGCAGGGCATGCCACTGCTCGACGCCATTCTGCCGCAGATAGTAAAAGTTGAGACGGATGCCGCCGCCTGATAGCATATCGCCTATGCGTGATTTGCTGTCGGAATATCATATGTTTTTGACCGATAACCGTCGGCTATCGCCGCACAGCGTGCGTGCCTATTCCGCTACCGCAGACAGGCTCACAGGATTTTTGGCGCTGCACTGGGGCAACGCGGTCAATCGCTCGACACTCGGAAACATCAGCGCCGCTGACCTGCGCGCTTTTCTGGCTGACCGGCGGGGGGATGGCCTAGCCAATCGGTCAACAGCGCGCGAACTGTCCGCCGTGCGTCATTTTCTGCGATTTGCGCTGGGCGACGACATCACCTTGCCAGCGATTAAAGGGCCACGTGTGCAGCGCAGCCTTCCCCGCCCCGTGAGTCCGGACGATATTTTGGCCTTGGCTGATGACATTGCAAGCAGTGCTGCAGAAAACTGGGTTGGCGCGCGCGACTGGGCGATATTGCTTTTACTATATGGCTGCGGCCTGCGGGTCAGCGAGGCGACGGGGCTTGCCGGCAATGTTCTGCCCTTGGCATCGACGCTGCGCGTTACAGGCAAGCGCAATAAAACGCGGATTGTCCCGCTGCTGGCGCAAGTAAAAACGGCAATCGAAGATTATCTTGCCCTGTGTCCCTACCCCGCATCGCGCGATGCTCCGTTGTTTCGCGGCGCGCGCGGTGGGCCGCTGTCTCCCGCCCTTATCCGCCGCGCCGTTCAAGGCGCACGCACGCGGTTGCAGATTTCGAACCAGACGACGCCGCATGCGCTGCGCCACAGCTTTGCCACCCATTTGCTGGCCGGCGGCGCGGACTTACGAAGTTTGCAGGAGTTATTAGGCCACAGCAGCCTGTCATCAACGCAGATTTATACTGCCGTCGATACCGCTATGCTTCTGGACGAATATCAGAACGCCCATCCACGGGCTTAGGCTTCCACGTCGCGAGCCGCCACACATAGGTTCCGAAAATGGCGACGATCACAACCGTCGAGAGCGGCCCCAGATATTTTTCGACATCGTCAAACTGCGATCCCAGAAAATAGCCGGCGGATGCAAGTGCCGCCGTCCATCCAGCCGTGCCAATGGTCGAAAAAACCAGAAAACGGCGTAGCGACATGCCAAACAAACCTGCTGGAATGGAAATCAGCGAGCGCAATGTCGGCAACATGCGCGCCACCAGCACAATGATCGGACCATGCTTGCGAAACAGGCCATGGCCGCGTTCAACCTCAGCCCAGTCCAGCGTCAGCCAGCGGCTATATTTGTTGATGAACACATGCATCCGCGCTTCACCAAATTTGATCGCGAGCCAGTACCACAGCCAGTTGCCCAGCATTGCGCCTGCAGTTCCCGCTGCGATTGTGCCCGCAAGGTTCATGTTACCCCGCTGAGCCGACACACCCGCGACGGTCATGATGACCTCTGACGGAACTGGCGGGAACACCGTTTCAAGCAGCATCAGTAAGGCAACGCCCCAATAATGCCCCCATTCAACCAGCCGGATAATCCAGTCTTCCATCAGGCGCGCGCTTTCAACCTGCGTTCGATGGCGTCAAGTATCTTGCCCGGCGTATCGGTGCCATTGAACCGGTCAATGGCGATGATACCAGTGGGCGATGTGACGTTGATTTCCGTCAGCCACTGGCCGCCAATGACGTCAATGCCGACGAAAATCAGTCCAAGTTCTTTAAGGCGCGGGCCCATCGCGGCACAGATTTCCAACTCATGTTCTGTAAGTTCGGTCGCCTCGGCACTGCCACCGACGGCCAGATTTGAACGGAACTCACCCTCCCCCGGACGACGGTTGATCGCGCCGGTGACTTCACCGTCAATCAGCACGATGCGCTTGTCACCTTTGGCTACGTCTGGAAGGAATGGCTGGACCATGTGGGGTTCCGGCCAGGTATTGTTGAACACCTCAAACAGTGCACCCAGATTGCTTCCATCTGCCTCGATACGGAAAATCGCCTTGCCGCCATTCCCGTGCAGCGGTTTAATGACTACCGCGCCATGCTCCGCCTGAAACGCGCGCACATCGTCGGCGGAGCGAGTAATCATCGTTGGCGGCATGAACCGGCGATAGTCAAGCACCATGACCTTTTCGGGGGCATTACGCACGCTCACGGGGTTGTTCACCACCAGCGTTTCGCTCTCAATCCGCTCCAGCAAATGCGTTGCCGTAATGTAGCCGACATGAAAGGGCGGGTCCTGACGCATCAACACAACGTCAATATCCGACCCCAAATCAATGCGCTGCGCTGTGCCAAAGCGAAAATGTGCGCCGTCGATACGTTGCAGGTCATACACGGGATGCGCCCAGGCCGTTAGCCGGTCATTGGCGTCCAGCGACAGCGTTTCCACATCATAATGCCACACGTCATAGCCACGCGATTGCCCGGCCAGCATGAGCGCAAAGCTGGAATCTCCATGAATATTGATACCGTCCAGCGGGTCCATTTGGACTGCCATTCTGATTGCCATGTGCTTATCCTTATCCGTGCCAGACGTTGGGCAGATGGTGTGGCCAGCGCCACGGCGCAACCATAATCACATCAATCTGCATATTTTCGCAATCCTTGCCATATTTCGGCAAAAGCGCCTCAGCTGCCGCAGCCACGCGGCGCAAGCGGTAGGCATCAATAGCGGTCGCCAGATCCTGCCTTTTCGTGCGCGCTTTCACCTCGACAAATGCAATGCTTTTTCCGCGGCGAGCAATAAGGTCAACTTCGCCACGCGGCGTTTTCACCCGCTGTGCAACGATGCGCCATCCTTTCAACCGCAGAAACCACGCGGCGATCGCTTCGCCACGACGCCCGCGTTGTTCAGCCGCAAACCTTGTCATTGCGCCTTCATTTCGGTGGCCAGCGCGTAGACTGTCGCGCGTTCAAGGCCAAATCGCTTAGCAATCGCACCGGCCGCTTTAGCCGCCGACATGGTCTGCAGTGCGTCGCACAAGGCCGCGTCAACATCGCCGGTTTCCGCTTCGCTCACCTGTGCTGGCGGGCCAATGATCAGGACGATTTCGCCCTTCGGCTCCTGCCCTTCGTAGCGCCCAGCCAGCTCTGCCGCAGTTCCGGTCACGACCTCTTCGAATTTCTTGGTAAGCTCACGCGCGATGGCGACCTCGCGCTCGCCGAACAATGCGGCGATGTCGGCCAGCGTGGCCGCGAGACGGGGGCCCGATTCATAGAATACCAATGTAGCCTTTACCGCACCGAGTTCGCTTAACGTCTCTGAGCGGGCCTTGGTCTTGTTGGGCAAAAATCCGCCAAACAGGAACCGGTCTGTCGGCAGTCCGCAAATGGACAATGCGGCAGTGACCGCGCTGGCCCCCGGTATCGTGAAGACTGGCACCCCTGCCTCGCGGGCCGATCGCACCAATTTATATCCGGGGTCAGAAATCAACGGCGTGCCAGCGTCGGATACGAGAGCAACTATTCCGGAGCGTGCAGCAGCCACCAGACTGTCGCGTTCAACCTCCCCGCTATGGTCGTTGTAACGTCGCATCTTTTTCTTGAGACCGAGATGATGCAACAATTTACCTGTGACACGGCTATCTTCAACAGCGACGATTTCTGCCGCTTCCAGAAGGTTAATCGCCCGTTGTGACATATCTGCAAGGTTGCCGATGGGGGTCGCGACGACATATAAGCCTGATTCGAACGTCATTAGAATTAAATGCTACTGCCCAAGGAATAAATCATGAGCGCAACCATTGCAGCAACCTGCACGACGCCGCAAGCGTTAGCGGGCTATATCAAGAAGCTGCTGGCTCTTGGTTCCATCATATTATTGTCCGCGTGCGCGGCTATTCCGCGTGGCGGCGATGGTCCGCCACCCGTCGTGACTGAGGATCCGCTGGACGGAATGCATCGCGTCGCGTTGCTGTTGCCGATGACGGGACCCGATGCCGATGTGGGCCAGTCCATTGCCAACGCGACCGCGCTGGCGCTCACCGATACCAAAGCGACCAACATTCGCATGATTACCTACGACACCGGTCTTGGCGTTGCAGCAGCAACAAAACGAGCCATTGCCGATGGTAACAAGGTTATTCTTGGCCCGCTGCGCGGCGATCATGTCATAGAAGCCGCTGCAGTCGCGCGGCCAGCCGGTGTACCAATCATCAGCTTTTCAAACGACGTGGGCGTCGCTGGCCAGAACGTGTTTTTGCTTGGTCACTTGCCCAACCAGTCCATTGACCGCGTGGTGCGCTATGCCAAGGCACAAGGGTACAACCGTTTTGCCGGCATCGTTTCGACCAATGTCTATGGGCAACGCGCGCAATCCAACCTGACGGCTGCGGTACGTTCTGCTGGCGGAACATTGGTGAGCATTCAGGAAGCCGACGGAACCGCAGGCTCCGCTGATGCCGCAGCCCGCCGCTTGATGCAGCTCGGACAGATTGACGCCGTCCTAATTGCCGATAGCGGACGGGCCGCCATTACCACGGTTCCTGCGCTGCGTCGCAACGGCCTGCGTAACGCCAAGATACTGGGTACTGATCTTTGGAATATCGACGGGTCGCTGGCGGGCAACGCCCCAATGTATGGCGCATGGTTCGCAAGCGTTTCGGACACGCTCTATGCGCAATATGCGACAAAGTACCGGACGCGCTTTGGTAAAGCGCCGCTACGTCTTTCCAGCCTGGGCTATGACTCGGTACTGCTCGTCGCGCGCGTTGCCCGCGATTGGCGTCCGGGTACGAAGTTTCCTTTGGCGCAGCTCACCGATCCGCAAGGGTTCATTGGCGTCGACGGCGCATTCCGCTTTACCGCTAACGGCCTGACCGACCGCATGCTTGAGGTGCAGGAAATTCAGGCCGGCAAGTTCGTAACCGTCAGCGCGGCACCAACACAATTTGCCAAATAAGCAGTTTTAGGTCGGAACGAAGTGCAGTTAGTGGCGGCAATGTTCGTTATGGACGTGGCCGCCGCCCATTTTGCGGGCTTTCTCAATTTTCTTGAGCACCATCTGACGCTTTAACCGCGACAGATGGTCAATGAACAATATGCCCTCAAGATGGTCCATCTCATGCTGTAAGCAAGTGGCCATCAATCCAGTCATGCTTTCTTCATGCACCTTGCCATCAAGGTCCTGCCAGCGGGCACGGATCTGCGCTGGCCGCTCGACCTCCGCATATTGGTCTGGCACCGACAAGCAGCCTTCATTGTAGAGGCTATGTTCGTCAGACGGATCAAGAATTTCTGGATTGACGAAAACGCGCGGGTTACGGACGGGTTCGTCACCCTCGCCTTCTTCTTCCTGCAAATCGATGACCAGCAATCGCTTCGGTACACCGACCTGAATAGCGGCAAGCCCGATACCGGGCGCGGCGTACATGGTTTCCACCATATCATCGACCAAGATCTTTAACGCGTCGTCAAAGACCTCAACTGGTGTTGAAATCGTTTTCAGCCGCGGATCGGGCACTTCAAGAATAGGTAAGATGGCCATGGGTCGCAGATAGGGACGCAATTGCGATAAATCAACCGACAGGACGCCGCGCGCGCAAGGCTTGCGCCAGCGTACCGTCATCGAGATAGTCCAACTCGCCCCCCACGGGCACACCGTGGGCCAATTGCGTGAGCCGGATTGGGAATTGCTCCAGCCTTTCGGCCAGATAATGCGCAGTTGTCTGCCCCTCAAGCGTGGCGTTCATCGCCAGAACAACTTCATCAACGCCGCCCAGCGCAATGCGGCTCACCAGCGATTCGATGTTGAGATCCTCAGGGCGAACCCCGTCCAATGCAGACAGGCGGCCACCCAATATATGATATTTTCCCGGGAACAGCCGTGATCGGTCCAATGCCCACAGGTCGGACACATCCTCGACAACGCAAATTGATCGCGTGTCGCGACGTGGATCGACGCAAATGCCGCATGGGTTGCCGGTGTCGATATTCCCGCAAACATCGCAAACGACCAGCCGTTCGTCGACCTGCTTCAGCGCGCGCAACAAGGGCTGCAGAACGGTTTCACGCTTTTTCATCAGGTACAACACGACGCGCCGCGCGGAGCGTGGACCCAGCCCCGGCAGTTTCGACAATGCCTGCGCCAATGCGTCTATTTCTTGCGATGCCATGCGCTGCGTCTTAGGGGGCTTTCGAACAAAGGAAAAGTGACGATGCGTCTTGCCTTCATGGGTACGCCAGAATTTGCAGTGCCGACACTCGATGCGCTGGTCGCTGCGGGGCATGAGGTCGTTGCCGTATATTCGCAGCCCCCACGTCCGGCCAATCGGGGGAAAAAACTCACGCCTTCTGCGGTGCACGAACGGGCCGAAGAGCTTGGCCTGATTGTGCGCACGCCCCTGACGCTGCGGGATGCCGATGCGCAAGCCGCGTTTGCCGAACTTGACCTCGATGTCGCGATCGTTGCTGCCTATGGGCTTATTCTGCCCAAAGCGATATTGTCAGCGCCGCGCCATGGCTGCCTTAATGTGCACGGGTCACTGTTGCCGCGCTGGCGTGGTGCCGCGCCCGTTCAGCGGGCCATACTTGCGGGCGATACGAAAACGGGTGTCATGGTTATGCAGATGGAGGCCGGGCTTGATACCGGGCCAGTTCGTGCAACGACGGAAACCGAAATTGGCCACAAAACGACAGGTATGTTGACGACGGAACTCGCCGAGCTTGGCGCTGAGTTGATGCTGCGCGTGCTGGCTGATGTCTCAGCTTTCCCACCAGTCGCGCAAGTCGAGGACGGCGTCACTTATGCTGCTAAGATCGACAAAGCCGAAACGAAGATAGATTTCGCATCCTCGGCCGAGCAGGTTGAGCGGCAAATCCGCGCATTTAACCCAGCCCCCGGGGCTTGGTTTGAATATGCCGGCGAACGATACCGCGTTCTCGCCGCCCAGCAACTGGCAGACAGCGGCCCGGCGGGCACAATCCTTGACGATACTCTTTCAATCGCATGTGGTACCGGCGCGATACGGCCAACGCTTATCCAGCGATCGGGTAAACCGGTCATGTCAGCAGCGGATCTTTTGCGCGGAAAGCCCATTCCTGCCGGTACGATATTAATATGACGCGCTTTGCCTTAACCATCGAATTTGACGGTGGCCCATTCATGGGTTGGCAATGGCAGGACCATGGCCCGTCGGTTCAAGGCGCAATCGAAGAGGCGATATTCCGCACCACGGGGCAAAAGACGCTCGTTTACAGCGCGGGCCGCACCGATGCGGGCGTTCATGCGCTCGGCATGCGGGCCCATGTGGATATCGACACGCAATTGGCCCCTTTCCGGCTAATGGGAGCGATTAACGCGCATTTGCGGCCACATCCCATTTCTATATTGGCGTGCGACATAGTGCCCGATGACTGGCACGCGCGTTTTAGCTGCCTTGCCCGTGCCTATGAATATCGCGTTTTAAACCGTCGCGCGCCATTGACGCTGGATCGGGGACGCGTCTGGCGCGTGGGACCGGATTTGGACGCGGATGCAATGCATGCAGCGGCGCAGCGGCTTGTTGGTCTGCATGACTTCACCACGTTCCGGTCGACTGCCTGCCAATCGGCAAGCCCAGTCAAGACATTGGACCGGCTCGACGTCCGGCGCGAAGGCGACCGCATCATTATTGAAGCAGCAGCCCAATCTTTCCTACATCACCAAGTGCGTTCAATGGTCGGCTGCCTCGTGGCTGTCGGTCTGGGCCGATGGAGCGCCCAGGATTTACAGCGGGCGCTGGACGCCGCTGACCGTTCCGCTTTGGCTGAAAATGCGCCGCCTGACGGACTATATTTTGTGCGCGCGGTCTATCCTTAAGCGAACAGACGCTCCAGCGATTTTTCCAGCATTACCAGTTGCCACAAAAGGCGGCCATTATTCGCGCGGCCAGCAATATGGTCGGCGGCAACCGCTGCGATTGCCTTACTGTCAAAAATGTCCATTTGCGAAAAAACAAAGCTGGCGGCCAGCGCCTCGGCCTGCGCCGCCAGCGGACCACGGAACCAGACATCAATAGGCGTGACAAAACCCATTTTCGGGCGGTACAAAATGTCGTCCGGCAAATGCGACTGCATGGTTTTCTTCATCAGCCACTTGCCCTGCCCCCCACGCACCCTCATGTTTTCGGGCAAGCTTGCGGCAAACTCCAGCAACCGGTGATCAAGCAACGGCTCTCGCGCTTCCAACCCAACGGCCATGCTCGTGCGGTCTATTTTGGTAAGTATGTCGCCGGGCAGCCACATCTTCATGTCGGCATATTGCGCTTGGTCCAGCCCACCGCGCGCTGGTGCCTGCGCCATCAGCACTTCCATATAATTTTCGGCAGCATAGCCCTCAATCGCGCCGCGCATACGTGGCGAATAGAGCATGTGGCGCATGGCCGGATTGGTGATGCTGACGGCGTCAGTGTACCCCTGCGGCCCCGTACGGCCCAAGGACTGCAAGGTCGTTTTGGCACGCAATGGACGCGGTGCCCAATCCGCCTTTGGATAGATCTGCCCCAAGGTGCCAAACAGAGGCGCGCGCAGCGATTGCGGCAACAGGCCCCGCACACGTTCTTCTTTGTGGTGGAAGACGTGCCTTCGATAGCCGGCAAGCGCCTCATCCGCGCCATCGCCCGAAAGCGCCACGGTAACTTCCTCCCGTGCCATTTCGCACACGCGGTAGGTCGGCAAGGCGGACGCATCGGCGAAGGGCTCGTCAAAATGATAGGCAAGCGTATCAATCAGGCCGAAATCATCGGCAGCAACCTTGCGGCTCCGATGGTCGGATGCAAAACGGCGAGCAATCCGGTCGGCATAAGCGGTTTCGTCCAGCGCGCTTTCGTCAAACCCGATGGAACAGGTTTTGACTGGCTGGCGGGATAATTCAGCCATCAACGCAACGACAGTGCTGCTGTCGACTCCACCCGAAAGAAACGCCCCCAGCGGTACATCCGCGACCATTCGCGATGCGACGCCCTGCCGCAGCAACCGCAACAGTTCTTCGGAAAGCTCGGTGTGGCTGCCGCGGACACGCTGCGAAAAATCAATGTCCCAATATTGCGTCGGCTGCGGAAGAACGCGTCCCTGTTCCAGCAACAAATAATGGCCAGCCGGCAGCTTTTTGACGCCGCGCAGGATGCAGGCATGGTCCGGCACATAACCAAAAGCCATATAATCATCGATCGCAGCAAAATCGATTTCACGTCGCAAAGCCGGATGGGCAGTCAACGCCTTAAGTTCTGATCCGAACAGTACGCTTCCGTCCGCGATGGGCGCATAATATAGCGGCTTCACCCCGACGCGGTCGCGCGCCAGAAACAACTGCCGCGTGCGTGCATCATGAATGGCGAAGGCGAACATGCCTTGAAAATGCGACACGCAATCGACGCCCCAATGCCGCCATCCCTGCAAGATGACTTCACTGTCGCTGTGCGTCTGGAACGCGAAGCCTGCTGCCTCCAGTTCCGCGCGCAGTTCTTGGAAGTTATAGATTTCGCCATTGAACGTCAGCGTTAGGACGCCGTCTTCTGAGCGCATTGGCTGCGCGCCGCCTTCCAGATCAATGATGGACAGACGCCTGTGACCAAGGCCTACGCCGGGTGCGGACCAGATGCCGGAGCCATCAGGGCCGCGATGCGCGATGGCATCGGTCATCCGTTTTACCCTTTCAGGGTCAACCGGCTTGGCCGTCTCCAGATGAAAAATACCAGCTATTCCACACATGCCGCGCGCCCTAACCCAATCCGGCGAGGCGGTCAGCCATTTTGTCGATATTACCCAATGATTGGATAAAGTCGTCAATGATGGGACGTGCAGGACGTGAGTCTACATGTTCGGCCGAAATCAAGATTGCTACGGCTTGCCGATCCCCATTCAACAGCCGCGCCTTTAAGGTCGCCAGCTTTACAGCGGCAGCGGACCCTGTCGTCACGCGGTTGATGCGGTAGAAAGTGACTACGTCGCGCGTCGCACCTTTGGTCTTGATGCGTTCCGCCTTGCCCGCTGGTGGCGCTGGCAAATCGGCAGACCATGACCAGATTCCGTCGGGATCAACCGCCCCTTGGCCAAAGCCGATTAACTCGCGTCCCTCCGATTGTTTATCATATGTCACGATCACGAGGTCGACGTTGCTTCCCGATGCGCTTTGGTAGCGACCCGCAACATAATGGCTCGCCCCGTCAAACCGCGGCGTCCATTTGATTGCGGACAAAGAACCAACCTGTGTCCAGCCGCCAACCTGCGGAAGCTCGATGCGTGTCGGCACCGGCGACTCCTTTCCGGCGACGTAGGCTGACCATGCCACGGGTGACGACGCAGTAAGCAGCAAGGCGGCGAGCGCAAATGGCGCGGCCATTTTCCCTGAAAACTGAGATTGCAGCTTTGCAGGATCAAACGCATCGGCGTCGGCGCGGCGGTCGAAAAACGGCCAGCCAACAGCCATCACCAGCACAATGAGGATGCCAAAAAAGACCCAGCCATAAATGACATGGTCCATACCGGCGGCAAAGGCGACGCCCTGATATTGGGCAATGTAAATGGTGGCGAATGCACGCACGCCGTTGGCCAATATCGGCACAGCCACGCACGCCAGCAGGAACGCTGCTCGCCGCATCCGGCTTTCGAAACACAAATTGGCGACAAGGACGCCATAAGCCACCATGGCGATGAGGAATTTCACGCCCGAACAGGCCTCGGCAACGCGGAAATATCCGCCGGGCGTCGTTATAAATATCCCGTCAAGATGCGCTGGAATGCCAACCCAGCCTAGCAAGAGCATGCACATGTCCGCCGTCAGCGTTTGCAGTGCAGGCACCGCCTCCTCGCCCACGGGCAGCAGGAAAAACATATAGAATAATGGAAATAAAAGGCCGCGTGCCACATTGGGCCCAAGCAGCGTCAGCACGCTTCCCTGAAGGATAACGATCAGCCCCAATTGGCGCGCAACCGCCAATCCAGCCGCATCGCCGATCAACCAAGCGACAGCGCCGGCCGCAACATATAAAAGCCCAGGCGCCCATGCCTGCGGTGTCAGCTGTTCAAGCTGTTCTTTTCGTTGTCCGACCAGCCATATCAATATGGGTAGTATCAACAGACAATGGTTGAAGGTGGAACTGTTCCACCAAATAGCGAACAAGTCGGCGACATCGTTATGAAAGATGCCCAGCAACACGACAGTGGCGAAGGCCAATCCAGCAAGCGCAGACTGCCATGGCGACAAAGCGGCTAATGCGCCTCGGTTGATAGGCGGTAGCGTCAATTGCATCACAATTGGCCCAATTTGGGTTTATCAGGCCTACCATGCATGATGCCGCCCAGCGACGATAATTGCCCAGCCCAGCTATAACGCGTAGTCACATGGACGCGCGCTGCGCGACCAACCTGTTGCATGAGGTCGGGCTGCGCCAATAACGTACAAATCCGCTGCGCCTCGTTCGCGGGATTGTCTTCAACGAAGAAATGCAGCCCCGATTGCGCATCAATGCCCTCGGCTGCCGCAGACGACGCAATGACCGGCTTGGCCATCGCCATCGCCTCAAGCACCTTGTTCTGAATGCCCCTTGCCGTGCGCAAAGGCGCAACAATGACATCTGCAGCCGATAGCCACGTCCGTACGTCGTCGACGGCGCCAGTAACCTGGACGCCCGGCAAAGCGGACAACGCGGACACCGCCGGCGTCGGGTTTCGACCGACGATCGCGAAGGTCGCGTCCGGATAGCTTCGCCGAATAATCGGCATTGTCTCGCTCGCAAAGGCAGTCACGGCCTCAACGTTAGGACGATAGTCCATCTGCCCAGTGAATATAATCAGCGGGTCGGGGTATGCGGGGTGCGTTTTCCGGTAGTTGCCCGCGGGGTCGTAAAACACTGTGTCTATTCCGTTTTCCAAAGCGGCTACGTTTACCGTTCCACTGCGCCGGGCAAACAGCTCCGCCTCAGCGCGGCTAACGAAAAGGCTGGCATCCGCGCGGTGCGCCACGTCGCGCTCAAACCTCGCGAGCAAGCGGCCTTCTCTGGCGTTCACCCACTGCATGACCGGGTTACCGTTCGCCGCATAGCTCTCGAACTTGGCGCTATCAACGTCGACAAAGTCCATGACGAAACGCCCGGCAAAATCCGCCGGAACATATTGCGCCATTTGGCCCGAGAAGCAGTAAATGTGGCTGATATTGCCCGACGCAAGGCGGGCATCAACCCACTCCCGCATCGACCGGCTGGCGAAGCTGCACACAGAAACCGGACGCCCCGTCAACAAAGCTTCCGCGCCTGCCCGCACTTGATGTTTCTGGCGAAGCTCGACGTGGCAAGATGCCGCATGCTGTCCGAACGTGTCGGTAAATCCCATGTCGCGGACATCATCGGCAAATGCGCCGACATGGACCGGAGCCATGTGGCGCAAATGCTGAAGGATATGATAGGACCGGATCTTGTCCCCCCGATCAGGTGGCCATGGCACGCGGTGCGCCAGAAACAATACCTCGTCCATCAGCCGAGCCCCTTGGCAATCCAGGGCCCAATATGATTGGCGACCGCCAAGGGAAGGCGCTGCCAAAGTGCGATCTGCGCGCGATATTTGGGGCTATTGGGATTGACGTCGCGCGGCGGCTGCCCGTCGGCGGTATAGAAAGCATAAGCCAGCGGTTCAGGTTCAAACCCCCAGTTTTTCTTGAAATGATACGCGCCAGAGCCGGTTTTTGACCGACCAAAATCAAAATCAGTGCATCCTTTGCGCCGGGCGTGGTTCATCAGCGCATAATACATGACATCATTGGCGCGCAGCCTGCGTGCATCGCGCGTGCCGCCGCCCCAATAGGGCATCACGCACTGCCTGTGATAGAGACTAAGGACGCTCGCGACGGGTATGCCGTTGTCGAGCACGGTCAAAATGTCGGCATCCCCAGCGAAGGCCTTCAAAACCGATTGCATCAGCGCCTTGGGAAACACTGGCGTACCCAGATTACGCACGCTTTCGGCGTACACCGCATAATGCCAGTCAACATCCCGCTGGCCCGAACCGATCTCTATCGTCAGACCCTTTTCCAGCCCTTTGCGCACTTCCGCTCGTTGTTTGCGCGGAATGGCCAGCAGTTCCGCGTCATCGTCCTGCTGAAGCGGCTTTCGAAAATTGGCATGTGCATCGGACTTTCCGGTCCAGCCAGTGCCGTCCGCAATATATCCCCCGCGTAGTTCAATGGAAGGGCAACTCCAACGCTCCGCCAGTACGCACATGTCCCGCGCCAACATTGCACTGGCATCATCGCTGTACGACAATATCCCGCCGCCCACGGCAAAGCCCGACGACACCAAGGCGCGGCCAAACAAGGGCGAGTGGACCAGGTGAAATGGCAACAGCCCCTCTAACCGTTCGCTGCGTTCGGCCACCAGCATGAACGCCTTTTGCGCAGTCCCCGTTTCGATGGCCGTTAGCCATTTGGGGCTATGAAACGGTAACGCATGAGGGTGCTGCTGAAGCCAGTGATTTAACCGCGCAATATCCTGTGCATCCGACAGATCGGCTAGGCGCGTTGACATTGTCTGCTGGAAAAAAGGCGCATTCATGCGATGCGCGCCTGTTCCCGCGCGGCCACAGCGTCCAGCCTTTCCCATTTAAAGTCGCCCGCAAGGCGACGAAGCTTGTCAGCCATATCATCTAGGCGGGTGTAATGGCGCAGTTTTGACCGCAAAGGTGCATTTGCCACGCGCGGCTGCCCGGGGTCGATTTCCCACGGGTGAAAGTAGATGATAGCTGGCCGCACATCGTGCCGGTTCACTTTACTGATCGCCCAGTGCGAAAAAGCATAAGGCAAAATGCGGAAAAATCCGCCCCCACCCGCAGCCAGCCTTTTTGGGCCCAGTTCCACCGTCGTGACCGGTATCTCCAAAAATGCGCTGCCCGCCACCGGATGAAATGCGAAGCGTGGTGCTTCGGCCCAGCCATAATGATCATGTTTGATAGGCGCGACGCTTGAGGAATAGGCATAGCCATGCTCGGCCAAAATTTCGTGCGCCCACGGTGTACGCTGGTCGATCGAGAAGCTGGGCGCGCGATAACCTGCGACCGTCTGGCCCGATGCATCCTCAAGGATGTTGCGGGTTTTTTGAAGGTCAGCCGAGAATTGCTCGGGCGTCATGGTGAACACCCTGTCGTGGCCATAGCCGTGGCTCGCAATCTCGTGCCCTGCGTCCGCAATGCGGCGCATCAACGCGGGATAGCGTTCCCCGACCCAGCCAAGCGTGAAAAAGGTGGCCTGCACACCGGCATCGGCAAATAATTGCAGGACAGCATCGGTATTCCGCTCAACGCGGCATTCCAACGCGGCCCAATCGTCGCGCGATATAACCGTCTCGAACGCGCCCACTTGGAACCAGTCTTCGACATCAACGGAAAGCGCGTTACGCACCATTATGTCCTTTCAGACGGTTGTGGGTTCAAGCTGCGCGGCTGCGATGGAGCAAACGGGCCTCAATGCTGCTTTCCTTGTCCATCCAGTCAATCATCATGGACAATACCTGGCGCAGTGCTTCTTCCTGTTCCAGAACGCGCTTCTCCAACGCTGCAACGCGCTCATCAGCGTCATCAGTGACGCCGACCGAGGTGTTTTCCTGCGTATCGTTGGCAGCTTCGGCGTGTTCCAGCACATCTGAATTATTGCCAAGTAGTTCAGGCTCGCCTGCAGCAGAAAATGCCGCTGTGTCCGTGGCTGATACCGGCTTGATTACGACATGTGCGACGGCTTCTGTGACCGCCGGCGCGTGAATGCTTGCCGACATGGGCGATTCATATGCAAATGGTTTGCCAGCCATATCTGCCACGACAGCATGCACCAGCGATGCGTCCACCAATTGAGCCTGCTCGACAGCGCCCATCAACATCACACGGTTCATCAGCGTATTCAGCTTACGCGGAACGCCGCCAGTTTCGTCATAAAGTGCAGTAAAGCTATCGGCTGCAAAGGCGGGCTTTCCGGCCCACCCGGCGCGGGACAGCCTGTGCTTCACATATGGCTCCACCTCGTCCGCCTGCATAGGCTCGAGATGATGCGTCGCAATGACACGTTGGCGCAGTTGCTCCAGCTCCGGCGCATCGCGCACGAGGTCGCGAAACTCCGGCTGGCCAAGCAGGAATATCTGCAACAAGGCCGACGCACCCAGCTGGAAATTTGACAGCATGCGCAGCTCTTCAAGCGCATCGATCGACAGGTTTTGCGCCTCATCGACCACCAAAAGGCAGCGGCGACCCGTGCGCGCCTCTGCATGAAGGAAGTTCTCGATACTTTTCAGCGTAGAGGCTTTGTCTAAGCCGCGCGTATCAATGCCGAAGGATTCAGCTGCCATATGCACCATGTCCAAACCGTCGAGCTGGCTTGTAACTATGGTCGCTGCCGTGAGCCGTGCTTTATCCACGCTTTGCATCAGATGCCCGACCAAGGTCGACTTGCCTGCGCCGACCTCGCCGGTAATCACGATGAAGCCTTCGCCTTGGGCAAGGCCATAGCCAAGGTAGGACAGCGCCTTTCGGTGTGTCGCGCTTTCGAAGTAGAAAACGGGGTCCGGCGTTAGCTGGAATGGACGCCCTGACAGGCCATAGAACTGATCGTACATGTCGATATGCCCCTTAGAAACTGTACCGCAGACCGAGCAGCGCGGACGCCGTCAGCTCGCCGTCGAAATCTTCTTGCTTGTAACTGTCGAGGCCAACGGCCGCCGAAGCGGATAGCCCGCGAATGATCTGGCGATACAATGCGGCATTCGCGCCGGTTGAAAGCGTATCGGGTGCCCCGCTGAAGCCGGGATCATAATAGCTGGCGTATATGTTGGATTCGAAACGCGTCAGGCGATCAAGGTTTCTGCCAAGAAAGGCTGCCGCGAAATAATTATCGTCTTTAAGACCATCGATCTGCGCCTGCGCGCCCAGTTGCGATGCGATGAATTTACGCTGGCTATACCCAACCGCGAAACCGCTATCCCAGCCGCCATTGGTGCCGCTGAACGATGCTGTCACGCCGCGCTGGCGAAACGCTGCAGATGATGCATTCTGAAGTGAGTCATTCAGACAGAAACCGCCCGATTGTCCGAAGGCGCAGCCATTGATGTCACCCGAAAGCGGGTTGCGCGTGCTGCGGAATTGTGTCGGCAAAGAGGCGAGATTATCTCCCAACAGTCCGCCAAAGCCCGACACCGTGTCATAGGCTGTAACATTGACCGCCCAATCGCGCCCGGGCTGATAGCTGAAGCTGCCTACATATGTGTCGGTGCCATAACGATGGCCGTACCGCGCCTCCAGCGATGTGCGCGGGCTTGGCCGCCACGATACGCCGGCATCCCAAATCAAACCGTCTTCGGCATAGGCCGTCAAGCGTGGTGAGTTAGGATCTGTAACCAAGCGACCGTCGCCACCGACAATGGGAACCCCGCCCACGTCCCGCAAGGCGTCGCGCTCGGTGATTTTGATATCTTCGTAGCCGACACCCCCAACAACCGCGAAAGTGGGCGAAATGGGCAAAGTAACGTCGGCGCGGGCATATTTGCCTTCAAAGCGACTATCCAGTTGTCCTGCATCCTCGCGTTGCCAACTGCCGCTGACGGCCCAACCAAAGGGCAGAACGCCCGGTTGCATGCCCACCGAAGCGGTCGCAACTTGGCTGATGCTGTCATCGAACTGGTCAAAGCGCTGCTGGCCGCTTGGCAGCGCAACACTGTCTTCGCTTTCTACTTTGGTGTATCCGGCCCGATATGCCGCGTTGATGCTCAGTTCCCCTGCCTGCGTCGCAAAAGTCGGACCTGCATAAACGGAATAAACCTGCGTAACATTGTCGGGATTGCCGACAAGGTTGGTTGGCGCCGGGCCGCGTCCATCAACACGAGTCCGCGCCGCAACACCGCCTGCTTCGAAACTGAAGTTACGCGTGAGCGCGACGGAACCACGGGCAAGACCCGTAACGCTGTCCTGATCGTCCACGCCGCTGTCATAGCCAATCAATCGTTCATAGCGCAGACTGACTTGCGCCTCGGTACGCTGCGTTACGACCGACGCATCGATGCCGGCTGCGACCGTCGAATAGGTCAGGACTTCGCCGCCGCCTTTCAAATCCGCAACAAGCACTTGCTGCGCCTCAATATAAGGAACGACATCGACCCGCGGGCCACTGTGTCCGCCACCGTTGCGGCTTTTCTTCACCGGAACGTCACTCGCCGCGGACTGCGGCTCCGCGATGCCATAGGCGTCTTCCAGAGGTGACCATTCCGAACTGATCTGTTGCGCCAGTGCGGGCATTGGCGCAGCCATGACGCCGGCAAGCAGAAGACATTTGAAAAGCGGTTTGCGCATCATGATGCTCCATATCCGTAGTAATTTCCGAACTTGCGTCCGGTGGGAGAAAATTTCGTGCGATTCAGCAGCAACTGGACATGCTCGCAGCCGCTCAACAGGTTAAGCGCATCGCGAAGCGCGCTGTCGGTCGTCACATCCGCGTGAACCACCATCAATATTTGGCCAACATGCAGCGCCAGCACAGATGCGGGCGACGCGGCCAAGGCCGGCGGCGAGTCAAATATGATGATACGCGAAGGGTCGTTGCGCGTAAGTTGGTCGATTATGTCCGCAGACCGCGATGCGGCAAGATATTCTGTGTCCTGATTGGTTCTGCTGCCCGCTGGCAGGACGCTGAGGCCGTCAATATCTGTTGTCAGCACAAGCGACTCCACATCGCACGAACTGTCGGCCAACGCGTCCATAAAGCCGGGATGCGGGTCAATGCCCAGCCGTGTTAGCACGCTCGGTTTCGCAAAATCGGCGTCGATCAGGAGGACGCGATTATCCTTCTCGCTCGCCATCGAAAGCGCGAGGTTGGTCGCACAATAGGTTTTGCCTTCATCTGGGTTTGCGGAGCACACCAAAATACGCTCGCCATGCGCTACGACATCCACGCCCTTGCCGCCGCGCGCCGCAAGCAGCAATTGTCGCTTTACGATGCGGAATTCTTCCGACAGGCCAGTCACAGGTCCATCCGGGATAATCAGATTTTGTTTTGCGAGATGTTCGCGGCTGATGGATACGTGCGCGCGGTGGACGTCAGTGCGCTGTGTCGGTTGCGCGGTTTCGGCCTTTTGGGGCACGACGACTGGCGCGGCCGCTGGCGCTGTAGCTACTCGAGACACCGCCGCACTTGTCGGCACGTGCGGTCCGTTGCCTTCTGCATTCCGGAAAGCCGCGCCAAAATCATACAAGTCTGCTGCGCGTTCGAGCAGCGAATCCTTGGGCTTAATGCTGGTGTGTTTGTTCATATCTGCCGCCCCTTCACGCCGTCAGTCCACGCTGGACAAATTCCGCTACGAGCAGCAGCGCAAAAACGCCGACCAAGCCGCCTGATGCGCCATAAAACAGCTTCATTTTCTGTTTGCGCTTCGCACGGTCTTCACTCGTCAACATTTGCGAAATGGACCCGATAACAGGCAGTCCGCTTGCTTTTTCAAGCTTTGCAGCGGTCGGAAAGCTTGTTTGCAAATGGCCCAGCGCAAATGCCGCGCCAACGCCCGCACCGATGCCCACGACCAGAATGCCTAATAACAAAAGCGGCCGGTTCGGTGCAGCTGGCACGTTCGAGAATGACGGCTCCTTCACGACGCGAAACTGAACTGCGTCGGTCTGGGATTCGACTTGCCCGCGCAGGCGCATTTGGTCGCGATTGACGAGCAACTTGTCATATTGCTCCTTCTTCACTTCATAATCGCGGTTGATGCGTTGATACTCGGCGGCAACGCCCGGCTCGGCCGTCTGCTTGGCGGCCAGTTGCGACATGTCCGACTGCAATGCAGATTTGCGCGATTGCAAGGCCGTGACCGCCGCCTCTCGCTCGGCGCGCATCGACTGCAATGAGCTGTAAGCAGGATTGGGTGACCGAAATCCGCCAGCCGCTGCACCGCCCCCTTGGCTGCGCAGATTGGAAATCTGGTTCCGGATAGAAATCACGTCTGGGTGACTGTCTGTAAAGCCGCGAGCACGCATGGATGCCAATTCACCTTGAGCCTGCGCCAAAGCGCTTGGCGCACCTCCGCCCATGGACGGCGTGTTCAACGTTGGTGGCGTTCCGGCAAGCTGGCCGTTCAAAGCGGCCAAGGCACTGCGCGCCTGAATAAGCTGAGAATCAATTTGGCTCAGTTCCGCGCGCGATGCTTCCATCCGCTGCGACACCGAACCCACGCCGGGAAGCAGGCCGAGATTTTGCGTTTCATATGCCACCCGCTTGGCTTCGGCCTCTTGCAATTCCTTCGTGCGAGTCTGGATTTGCGCATCGAGGAAACGCAGCGTTTGGCTCATTTCCTTACGGTCGCCGGCAATGCTGTCATCTTCGGCCACATCAATCAGCTTTTGAATGACATCGCGCGCCAGCTTTCCGCTTGATTGCTTCACGGTGATGGAGAAAAAGTCGTCCTGCTCTGGCTTCACCTCGATGCTATTACGAAGGGATTCGATTTTGCCCGCCATTTCTGCGGGCGTTGCGATTTTGGCGCCTAATTCTGTTCCGCGAACAACCTTTTCCAGATTGCCCGATGAAATGAGCGTTTGCCCGATTTGCTGGATGTTCTTGCGCTGGTCCTGCGGATTGATTCCGACCTGATCCGATAACATCGTCTGCGTGCGAATCTGGATTTGCGCTTTGGATTCATAACGGTTGGGAATCATGGCGACGACCAACCAGCCGATAAGGCACACGCCCCAAGCGACGGCAAGCGCCAGCCATCGGCGGTTCCACACGCTGTGAACGGCAATCCGGAATTCGTCGTACAGGCTCGTCATTGTCGGGTCAGGCTTTCTGGGTCGCAGGCAAAGTTCAGAACATGCTTTCAGGAATGATGATCACATCACCGGGCTGCAGCAGAACATTGGCCCGGCTATCCCCGCGCTTCAGCAAGTCGCCGAGACGCAACGAATATTCCTGCTGCCGACCAGTGCCTTTGTTATGGCGGATGAGCCGCGCCTTGTTGCCGGCCGCATATTGAGACAGGCCGCCGACCGAGATCATGGCATCAAGGACGGTCATGTTGGCGCGATAGGGAATCGACGCAGGTTTTTCGGTTGCCCCGACAATGCGGACCTGTTGCGACGTGGTGCCGGCAAATTCATTGACAATCACCGACACAATCGGGTCGTTAATATATTGCGACAATTGCAGCTTGATATCTTGGGCCAGCATCGTTGGCGTCTTGCCAACTGCGGGCATGTCTGTGATCAACGGCGTCGTGATCCGGCCATCAGGCCGCACCTGCACTTTCGCGCCAAGTTCGGGGTTACGCCATATGAAGATAGTCAATTCGTCCAGCGGCCCGATCATATAATCTTCGCCCGGACCCTCGCGCATCGACACCGTTGGTGCCTGCGGCAATTGCGGACCACCACCGACGGAACCGCAACCAGTCAGTACAGATGCGCTTGCACCCAATGCCAATAGCATCCTGATTTTAAACGATTTTTGCATCATTCCGTCCTTTTTGCCGCACGCTGGCCTGCGGTGCCGCGCCTTCCGTAAGGCAGACACGGGTCGCAGATCGGATTTCGATATGCCGAAAAAGGGTGAACAGACCGTTAGGATTAACCGGAATTTTGTTGGAAATTCAAACCGTCAGCTTTTGGAACACAACGGCAAGCATCTGTTTACGCTGCAAATAAATTTGCCTGTCGGCTTTCGCGGGCGAGCAAGACGCGCTTTCGCTCCAAGCCATATGCGTAGCCGCCCAGCTCACCGCCCGAACGGATGACTCGGTGGCAAGGGATTAGAATGGCTACACGGTTGGCACCATTGGCGGCCCCTGCCGCCCGCACCGCGCCGGGGCTACCGACGGCACGTGCGATGTCGGCATATGTGCGGGTCTCACCCGCCGGAATGCGGCGCAACTCGTCCCACACATTTTGTTGGAACGCTGTGCCACCCACGTCAAATGATACATCTATGGGGTCCGATGGACATTCAATCGCATGCAATGTCGCCGCCACCAACGCGGCCAGTGTAGCATCGTCCTTAATGATGTTGGCACGCGGGAAACGTTGCACCAACGCTCGGTCATCCTCATCAAAGGACAGGCGGCAAATACCGCGCCCCGTCGCTGCGATTAACGCCTTACCCAGCAACGTAT
This sequence comes from uncultured Sphingorhabdus sp., assembly GCA_963508315.1. GTDB lineage: Bacteria > Pseudomonadota > Alphaproteobacteria > Sphingomonadales > Sphingomonadaceae > Sphingorhabdus_B. The sequence continues at coordinate 295,073 of CAUOWK010000001.1, forward strand.
CAAACATGGTCCAGCGAATCGTCGCACCAGCGCCGCCATCACTCCAGGCATCGGCAACGGTCATGCGGACGCGCCGCATGCCTTAAACAGTTGCAGCGTGCGTTCGCGGGCCAGTTCGGCACTCGGCTCATGATAATCCTTACGCCGGTCCGAATTGAACCCGTGATTGGCGTCATAAATATAGATGTGTGCCATGGGATGCGCCCTGGCGATCAATGCCTCGACACCTTCCATGGGGATTCCTTGGTCAAAGCGCCCGAAATGCGCAATCGTCGGGCACCTGGGCGGTTTGTCGGCGTAAAGTGTAGGCACAAGGCTGCCATAATAGCAGCTTGCGGCAGCCACATCGTTGCTGATGCCAGCAACGGCCCACGCGACTGATCCTCCGTAACAATAGCCTGTAATGAATACTGGCCCTTCATCCTTTAGCGCATCCACACAGGTTTGCGCGTCGTCGAGCGACTGGACAAAAGGGTGCAGCTCGCGCGCCAATTCGACTGCGCGGTTATAATCAGGACCAGTATATTCGGCTTCAAATCCGGGGTGTTCGCGGTCAAAAATAGCAGGGGCCAAAACCTCGTAACCATCGGCGGCATATTCATCACACAACTCGCGGATATGGTCCGTGACGCCAAAAATTTCCTGAACGAGGACAAGGCCACCCTTGCGTTCCCCGACCGGCGCGGCATGATAGACGGCTATTTCCGCGCCGTCCGACATTTTCATCGTGGTCATTATGCCCATCGCGCTCTCCTTTTGGTCATCTTCAACATGCGTGAAGCAAACGTGCTACTGCACTTTGTTATCCTGAAACAAGTGCAGGATGGCGTGGACAAAAGGTTCAGCATGGCAATTCTGTTTAATCAAGTGACAATCCCCATCTTGCATCGCAGCAAAAGCCCTGCTAGGCGCGCGGCGACGCTAGAGAAAGGGCAACCTTTCGGCCCAGTCAGCAATGCATTCAGTCTTATATTCGAGGATCCCAACGCGTGGATAATTCCGGCGGCACAAGCGCTAATATACAGGCCAGTTTGGCTGGCCGTTACGCGACGGCATTGTTCGAACTCGCGCGCGACGCGAAAGCAATCGACGCGGTTGAAAAGGGCCTTTCTGAAGTCGCGCGCGCGATTACCGAATCGGCCGACCTTAAGTCGCTGACAACAAATCCGGTTCTGACACGCAACGATGCCAAAAAGGCAATTGCCGCGGTGGCAAAAGCGATGGAGCTTGATGCGCTGACCACTAAAACGCTTGGTGTGTTGGCTGAAAACCGTCGATTGAACCAAACCGCAGCAGTTGCTCGGGCATTTTCAACTTTGGCCGCGGCACATCGCGGCGAAGTAACGGCAGAAGTTACCTCGGCGCATGCATTGAACGCAGCGCAAATGAAGGCGCTGTCCGCAAATCTCAAGGCACGCGTCGGCAGCGCCGTCGCCATCCAGACCAAAGTCGATCCGTCTATTTTGGGCGGCCTGACTGTCCGTATCGGCAGCCAGATGATCGACAATTCAATTAAAACCCGTTTGAACACCCTCGCTAACGCGATGAAAGGCTGAGTAGCAAAATGGATATCCGCGCCGCAGAAATTTCCAAGGTCATTAAGGACCAGATCGCCAATTTCGGCACCGAAGCACAGGTTTCGGAAGTCGGCAGCGTGCTGTCAGTTGGTGACGGTATTGCTCGTATCCACGGCCTCGACAATGTGCAGGCCGGTGAAATGGTCGAGTTTTCGAACGGCATTCAGGGCATGGCGCTGAACCTCGAAGCGGACAATGTCGGTGTCGTTATTTTCGGTTCCGATGCAGAAATTCGTGAAGGGGACGTTGTGAAGCGTACCGGCACCATTGTGGACGTTCCCGTCGGCAAGGAACTGCTTGGTCGCGTCGTTGACGGCCTTGGCAACCCGATTGATGGCAAGGGCCCGCTCAAGACCACACAGCGCAGCCGCGTTGAAGTCAAAGCGCCCGGCATCATCCCGCGCCAATCGGTTTCCGAGCCAGTGCAAACCGGCCTCAAGGCGCTTGACGCGCTCGTTCCTGTTGGCCGTGGCCAGCGCGAACTGATCATTGGTGACCGTCAGACCGGCAAGACTGCTGTCGCCATCGACACCTTCATCAACCAGAAGGAAGTCAACAAGGGCACCGACGAATCGAAGAAGCTCTATTGCATCTACGTTGCCGTTGGTCAGAAGCGTTCGACCGTTGCGCAAATCGTGCGTGCATTGGAAGAGCAAGGCGCAATGGAATATTCCATCGTTGTCGCTGCAACCGCTTCCGAGCCTGCACCGCTTCAGTATCTCGCGCCATATACCGGCGTTGCGATGGGCGAATATTTCCGTGACAATGGCATGCACGCCGTCATCGTGTATGACGATTTGTCGAAGCAAGCTGTGGCCTATCGCCAAATGTCGCTTCTGCTGCGTCGTCCTCCAGGCCGTGAAGCTTATCCTGGCGACGTTTTCTATCTCCACAGCCGTTTGCTTGAGCGCGCTGCAAAGATGTCCGACGCCAATGGCGGTGGTTCATTGACCGCATTGCCAATCATTGAAACACAGGCTGGTGACGTTTCGGCCTATATTCCCACCAACGTGATTTCGATTACTGACGGCCAGATCTTCCTTGAAACCGACCTGTTCTTCCAGGGTATTCGCCCTGCCATCAACGTTGGTCTGTCAGTTAGCCGCGTTGGTTCTGCTGCGCAGACAAAGGCGATGAAGAAGGTATCGGGCTCAATCAAGCTGGAGCTTGCACAATATCGCGAAATGGCTGCGTTTGCGCAGTTCGGTTCGGACCTTGATGCTTCGACGCAGAAGTTGTTGAACCGTGGCGCGCGCTTGACCGAGTTGCTGAAGCAGAAGCAATTCTCGCCGCTTCCATTCGAAGAGCAGACGGCTTCGATTTTCGCTGGCACCAACGGCTATCTGGACGGCATCCCCGTTTCGGACGTCACACGCTACGAAGAAGCGATGCTCTCTGATCTGCGTAGCAACCATGCCGACATCCTGAAGACTATCCGCGACAGCCGCGACTTCAGCGACGACAGCAAGAAAGCGCTGATGGCCGCGCTCGACAAGTTCACAAAGAATTTCGCTTAATTGACTGTTCCCCGGCGCAGGCCGGGGCCCAGACCGCAACAATAAACTGGACCCCGGCCTTCGCCGGGGAACACGGGAACCAAGATGGCAAGCCTTAAAGCCCTCAAAATGCGGATCAACTCGGTCAAATCGACCCAGAAGATCACGAAAGCGATGAAGATGGTCGCCGCTGCGAAGCTGCGTCGGGCAACCGAAGCGGCCGAAGCGGCGCGTCCTTATGCTGAGCGGCTCGAAGCCGTGGTGTCGTCAATTGCATCAAAGGTCACAGTCGGCCCGCAATCGCCAAAATTGCTCGCCGGTTCCGGCAAAAGCGATGTGCACCTGTTCGTGGTAGCCACCAGCGACAAGGGTCTTGCAGGCGCATTCAACACCAATATCGTTCGCCTTGCCCGCCGTCAGGCAGAAGCATTGAAGGCTGAAGGCAAGACGGTGAAGTTCTACACGATCGGCAAGAAAGGCCGTGACCAGTTGAGCCGCACCTTCCGTGGCGACATCATCCACAGCATTGAACCGGGCGATCTTGGCAAGCTGGGTTTTGCAGATGTGCAGGCATGGGGTGAAGATCTGACCGCGCGTTTTGAAGCGGGTGAGTTTGACGTGGCGCACCTGTTCTTCAGCAAGTTCGAAAACGTGCTGACTCAGACACCTACGCAAATCCAGTTGATGCCAGTCGCAGTCACCAATGGAGACGGCGATTCAGTCGGCATTGCGGCAACAGTTGAATATGAACCCGATGAGGAAGAAATCCTCGCTGACTTGCTGCCGCGCAACGTGTCAGTCCAATTGCTGCGCGCCAACCGCGAGAATGCAGCGTCGGAGCAAGGTTCAAAAATGACCGCCATGGACAATGCGACACGCAATGCGGGCGACATGATCAACAAGCTGACCATTCAATATAACCGCACGCGTCAAGCGGCTATTACGACTGAACTTATCGAAATTATTGCTGGTGCGGAAGCACTGTAGCAACAGATTAAACGCGGGCGCAGAAGCGCTCTAACGACATCCAAAGGCAAGGAAGAAGCACATGGCAACCGCCCCGAAGAAGACCGCCGCTCCAAAGGCAGCAGCTGCACCGGCAGCCGCTGCAAAAGCTCCTGTAAAGAAGGCCGCTGCAAGCAAGGCTCCTGCCCCTAAGGCTGGCGCTGGTCAAACCGCAATCAATGTTGTCGGTGCAACTGGCCGCATCAGCCAAGTCATTGGCGCAGTTGTCGACGTGACGTTCACCGGTCAGCTTCCCGCCATTCTCTCGGCGCTGGAAACCGACAATAACGGTAACCGCCTCGTTCTCGAAGTTGCGCAGCATTTGGGCGAAAACACCGTTCGCACGATCGCCATGGACGCGACCGAAGGCCTTACCCGCGGTCAGCCAGTGCGTGACACCGGCGCGCAGATTTCTGTACCCGTTGGCCCAATGACCCTTGGCCGCATCATGAACGTTATCGGCGAACCAATCGACGAGCGTGGCCCGGTCGGCGCTGCAAAGTCGAACCCGATCCACGCAGAAGCACCTTTGTTTACCGACCAGTCGACCGAAGCTGAAATTCTCGTCACCGGTATTAAGGTTATCGACCTTCTCGCGCCTTATGCAAAGGGCGGCAAGATCGGCCTGTTCGGCGGCGCTGGCGTTGGCAAGACCGTTCTCATTCAGGAACTGATCAACAACATCGCAAAGGGCCATGGCGGCGTTTCGGTGTTTGCTGGCGTGGGCGAGCGTACCCGCGAGGGTAACGATCTGTACCACGAATTCCTCGACGCCGGCGTTATCGCCAAGGACGCCGACGGTAACCCGACCCCAGAAGGTTCGAAGGTTGCGCTCGTGTTCGGCCAGATGAACGAGCCTCCCGGTGCGCGTGCACGTGTTGCTTTGTCAGGCCTGACCATGGCGGAATATTTCCGCGATGAAGAAGGCCAGGACGTTCTGTTCTTCGTCGATAACATCTTCCGCTTCACGCAGGCCGGTTCCGAAGTGTCCGCACTTCTTGGCCGTATTCCTTCGGCTGTGGGTTATCAGCCAACGCTGGCAACCGACATGGGCCAGTTGCAAGAGCGTATTACGTCGACAACCAAGGGTTCGATTACCTCGGTTCAAGCCATTTACGTTCCCGCAGATGACTTGACCGACCCTGCACCAGCCACGTCGTTCGCTCACTTGGACGCAACGACCACGCTGAACCGCGCAATTTCGGAATTGGGTATCTACCCCGCAGTTGACCCGCTTGACTCGGTCAGCCGCGTATTGACGCCAGCAGTTGTCGGCCAAGAGCATTATGACACCGCCCGCCGCGTTCAGGAAACACTGCAGAAGTACAAGTCGTTGCAAGACATCATCGCGATTTTGGGCATGGACGAATTGTCGGAAGACGACAAATTGACCGTTACCCGCGCGCGTAAGATCCAGCGCTTCCTGTCGCAGCCCTTCCACGTTGCAGAAGTGTTCACCGGCATTTCGGGTAAGTTCGTCCAGGTCGAAGACACCGTGAAGTCATTCAAGGCAGTCGTCGACGGCGAATATGACCATCTTCCAGAAGCAGCCTTCTACATGGTTGGCGGCATCGAAGAAGCGGTTGCCAAGGCAGCCAAGATGGCGGCTGAAGCGGCTTAAATTTATTCCCCCTCTCGCCTTGCGGGAGGGGAGAAGGACATATGAATGCCACTACATTTCGAACTCGTAACGCCTGAGAAGCTCTACCGCACGGATGACGTCTATATGGTCGTCGTTCCGGGCACCGAGGGCGACTTTGGTGTGCTTGAGGGGCATGCCCCGATGATGAGCACCTTGCGCAGCGATGCCGCGCTCGAAATATACGTCACCCAAGGCGCAACGCCCGAGCGTTTGAACATCGCGGGTGGATTTGCCGAAGTAAATGAAAACGGCCTGACTGTATTGGCCGAACGCGTAGACGCCTGATCCCCTAGCGGATCGGCGTCCTGCGCAACAATTTAGGGCGCTTCGTCGCCCCAGATGCGGGCTATTTCGATATAGCCATAGCGGCCGGCATTTTCGAACCGGCACCAACCTTTTTCACATTCATCGATACGACCGACAACCCCGCGTTCGACGCGCCATGCAATGGGGCTTGTCGGCGAAGGTGCTTCGCGCAACGCGCCGATACCCGCGCCGCTGACAATGGCCGTGCGCTTCGGGCTTAACAATCGCACATGCACCCAACCCTGATCGCCATCAGGGTCTTCAACCTTGCGCCAGACGCTGTGAATGGCCACAACCTTTACCGGCAGGTTTTGCCGTTTATAGATCCATTTCACCGGAAACTCGGTGCTTGGGCCGGTACGCATCCGCGCTTCGGATTCTTCGATCGAGGCCCAATAAGGCGGCTTCTGTTGCGACTGCCCGGCCGCCGCGGTTGCGCCAATAAGCATGACCGCCGCCAACGAACCGCGAAAAATGAAATTTACCTGATTTGCCATAATCTTACACCACCAATTCGTCCTATACCGTATCCAAAGCAAGCAGCGCAACCATCCTGTCTTGACCTTGTCACAAAATCCGCTTTAGTCAGACTATGCCTGATCTCAGCCGAATTGAACGCCCCGCTATCCGTGTCACCCGCACGCTACTGCCTGCGGTAGAAGAAAGGATGGGCGAGTTGTTCGAGGCGCGCTTTAATGAGACCGACCAGCCTTTAACGCGCAATGAACTCATCCGTGCCATGGACAACATTGATGTGCTGGTTCCGACGGTAACGGACAATATTGACGCCGAACTGATCGCTGCTGCACCACCCCGCCTTAAACTGATCGCAAGCTATGGGGCTGGTGTGAACCATATCGATTTGGCAGCGGCAAAGGCAAAGGGGATCATGGTCACGAATACGCCCGGCGTGTTCACGGATGACACGGCAGATCTCACGATGGCCTTAATTCTGAACGTGCCAAGGCGGCTGGGCGAAGGCCACCGTGCCTTGCGTAACGGGGAATGGAACGGCTGGAGTCCCACGGGAATGCTGGGTCACCGCATCGGTGGCAAAACGCTTGGCATTATCGGCCTCGGTCGCATCGGCGAAGCGGTCGCGCTGCGCGCACGCGCGTTCGGCCTGAACATCATCTACAACAAACGTAGCCGCCTGCCCGCCAGCGTCGAGGACGAACTCGGCATCACATTCGAGCCTGATCTGGACCGGCTGGTAAGCCGTTCAGACATCATCAGCCTGCATTGCCCACTCACTAGTGAAACTGACAAGATCATCAACACTCGTCGCATCGCGATGATGAAGCCGGACGCCTACATCATCAACAGCTCGCGAGGGGAACTCATCGACGAGGACGCGCTGATTGATGCGTTGCAGGACGGGCGCATCGCAGGTGCCGGTCTGGACGTCTACACGCATGAGCCAGCCGTTGACTCCCGCTTTTTCGGCATTCCAAACGTGGTGTTGTTGCCCCATTTGGGAAGCGCAACGTTCGAGGGCCGCGAAGCATCCGGTGCGCGCGTCATCACGAATATACGCGTGTGGGCGGACGGCCACAGGCCACCGGATCAGGTTCTCGACGGCTGGCAGTAAGTAATTTAATGTCAATCCGGATGCGTTAACCGTAATTTTGTCCATTGAGACTTAATCCCTGTACGCTTAGAGACATGTCGCATAAAGGGCGGGGGAAGACATGATCCACACATTCATCAGGCCGGCATTGCTTTTGGCCGTTTTCGCATCCGCTCCCGCTATCGCGCAGGATACGGTTCTTGCCGTACCGCAAGTCGACAGCGGCGATAGCGCGTGGATTTTGACGGCTTCGGCGCTTGTCCTGATGATGACGCTGCCTGGCCTTGCGCTTTTTTACGGCGGGCTGGTGCGTGCTAAAAACTTCCTTTCGGTTCTCGTGCAATGCGGCGCAGTTGCCGCCTTGGCCTCCGTCATCTGGATTGTTGTAGGCTACAGCCTGGCATTCTCGGTCAATGGCAACAGCTTCATTGGCTCTGCCGAAAACTTCATGTTCAACGGCCTGCTGGAATCGGTGCGCGAAGGGCAATCAACAGGGGAACTTGCTTTTGCCCTGTTCCAAATGACCTTTGCCGTCATCACGCCCGCGCTGATCGTCGGCGCGTGGGTTGAACGTGCGCGTTTCGGCTGGGTGGTCGCTTTCAGCGCGCTGTGGTCGCTGCTTGTTTATGTGCCCGTGACACGCTGGGTATGGGGCAGCGGATTCCTCGCCGAACAAGGCGTAATCGACTTCGCCGGCGGGATCGTCGTCCATACCACAGCTGGCATTTCGGCCCTTGTCGTTGCCCTCATGCTCGGCAAGCGTATCGGGTTTCCCAAAACGCTCATGCTGCCGCATAGCCCGGCCTTGACTGTCGCGGGTGCTGGCCTGCTCTGGGTGGGCTGGTTCGGATTTAACGGCGGCTCTGCTCTTGCGGCCAATGACGCCGCCGCCAGCGCGATCATCAATACGCATGTCGGCGCTTCGGTTGCTGCACTCGTTTGGATGCTGATTGAACGGATCAAGGTCGGCAAAGCAACGGCTGTAGGTTTTGCCACGGGCGCTGTCGCGGGGCTCGCCACCATTACCCCGGCCGCAGGATCGATTGGTCCGGGAGGCGCCATCATTCTCGGCATTTTGGCGGGTGTCGTCTGCTTCTGGTTCGTGGGCCTGGTCAAAGGCACGCTGAAGATCGACGATTCACTAGATGTGTTCGCAGTGCACGGGATTGGCGGCATGATGGGTTCCATCTTGCTTGCCGTCTTCGCCAGTGAATCGCTTGGCGGCGTTGGCTATGCGGAAGGCGCAGGCATGGCATCGCAATTGTGGGTGCAGATCAAAGCTGTTGCCATCGTTGCAACCTATTCGGCGGTGGTCACCGTCATCATTGGTTACATGGTTGCCATGGTCATCCCGATGCGAGTCAGCGAAGACGCCGAGCGCGACGGTCTTGATATTTCAAGCCATGGCGAACGGGCGTGGGATCTGGACTAAAGCGCGGGCATTATCGCCTTTGGTCAAAGCGCCGCCCAACCATGGCGCTGGCGATATTGACCTTCTGAATATCAATTGCGCCGCCTGCGATACCCCAGCCCCATGCGTCGCGCATCCGGCGTTCCATTGGGTAGGCGGTTGAATAGCCATAGCCGCCCATCATCTGCACCGCATTGCCCGTGACATTGCGCGCGATTTGGTTAGCAAAGCATTTCGCGGTGCTGCTGTCTAAAATAGACGGCAGGCCCTTGTCAGCATTGACCGCTGCGCGCCAAATCAGCAGCCGCGCCGCCTCCACCTCCATCTGCATTTCAGCCAGTTTCATTTGCACCGCCTGAAAATCGACAAGTGGTTTGCCGAATTGCTGACGCTCCTGCACATAGGCCAGGACATCCTCCAGCGCGCCTGACGCCTGCGCCAGTGCCATTGTCGCGTTGCCGCAGCGTTCGAGGTCAAACGCCTCCATCAACTTGGCAAAGCCGCCAGCCGGAACGACGATATTACCAACGGGCACACGTACATTATCGAGATAAATGTCAGCCGACGGCACGCCGCGAAAACCCATCAGCGTTTCAGGCTCGCCAAAGCTGAGGCCGGGCGTACCCTTTTCCACGAGAACAGCCCCGACGCCCTTTGCGCCGGGCGCATCGGACAAGCGCGTGTAGACGAGATAGGCGTCGCTATGGCCGCCACCCGAACACCATCTTTTGGTGCCGTTGATCGTCACATGATCACCATCGATTACGCCGCGCGTCTGCAGATCGGTTAGTGCCGTGCCAGCGTCGGGTTCAGACATCGATACTGCCAAAACCATCTCACCCTTGCATACCGCAGGGACAATCCGCTGTTTCAACGCTTCGGGCGCGAAGTGGCGAATGGCATGGACTGGGCCTACATTGGCCTCAAAGCAGGGAAAGGCTACCGCGCTCGACACTTTGGCGAATTCTTCCAAGACGATCAGTGCATCCAGATTGGAAAGCCCCAATCCGCCTAGTTCCGCCGGAATGTTGACACCCAAAAAGCCCATTTCAGCCATTTTGCTGACCATATAATGCGGTAAGGGCGTGTTGCCGGATTCCAGTTGCGCGGCGAGCGGTGCCAGTTCTTTTAACGCAAATGCGCGCGCCACCTGCTGCAGTGCGCGTTGTTCTTCGTTCAAACCAAAATCCATATCGCCGCCCTTAATTTAATCATCTGATTAAATCATGGACCAGCAGTTGAGGTGGGTCAACCGGCCTGTAATATCAATTGGCGGAACAGAACGCGGTCGAGCATTTCGTCGAACTTGCAGCCAAGCCGATCGCCCTCTGCCCAAATAGCGGTTGCGCTAATCGGGTTGCTACCAGCAAGGCGCAGCCACAAACGTTCTCCGGCCTTTACACCGCCGTCAATGCGGACGCGGCAACCATAGACTGAAAGGTCAACAAGCAGTGCCTCGATTGGACGGGCGGCGTCCCGTTTGACCGTGGCCTTGCTTAGCAGCACAGGGTGACGAAGCGCCTCGCGCTGCTCAAGCCGCGCTGGCTCCACCTTGCGAAACTGCGATGTCATATACCCCATATCAATCCCCCGTCCGCCAAATATAGGCGGACAAGGTCAATTTTTGGTAAATGTAAACACGCGTCAATCGCCCGATAGGATTCGGTCCATCAATTGCTGCACGGTCGGAACAAAGCCATTTGAGTAAAACGGATCTTTGCCGAACAGATAAGCGCTATGCCCAGCGAACATCAGGTTTTCATCGATTGGCGCACCGTGGGCGATGTTCTGCAGCGCCTTTTGGATGCAGAAGCTGCGCGGGTCAGCGAGGCGACCGGTCGAGTTGTTGTCATGGTCTTTCCATGACGAAAAACCGCAATGCGACAGGCATCCCATGCAATCCTTTTGGTCCTTGCGGATAACTTCGCCGGCTGGCGGAGTCACAAAAACCAAGGTATTATCGGGGGTTTTCAGTGCAACAGTGAACCCTCGCGCGTCCCATTCACGGGCCTTCATCAGGTCCGCTGGCTTCACCCAGAAATTCTTGCCCTTCACACCGACATCAAGCTGCGCGGTATGTTCGGCATCTGCCGCTTGCACATAGGCAATTTGTCGGTCCGACCGGGCCTGCAATTCCTGCAAAAACGGATTGATGACCGCGCTGGAATAAAAGCCAGTTGGCGAAAACTGGTGCAGCAAAACGCCATCTTCCGGAATCTGCGTCAGCGCGTCTTTCCAGCCCTGCGGAATGGGGCTTTCCTGCGTGAGTAGCGGACGTGTACCGAGCTGAAATGCGATTTGGCCCAGTTCGGGATTGTCGATCCAGTTATTCCAGTCGCGCAGAAACCACACGCCGCCTGCCATAACGATTGGGACGTCGTCCGAGATGCCCTCAACGCGCATAACGTCGCGCAATGCCTTCACCCGTGGATAGGGATCTTCGGGGCTGCGTGGATCTTCGGCATTGGAAAGGCCGTTGTGGCCGCCCGCCAACCAGGGATCTTCATAGACGACCGCACCCAGCCATTCGGGAACTTTGTGATAGGCGCGTTTCCACAAGGCGCGGAATGCGCGCGCGGAACTTACGATTGGCAAGTAATATACGCCATATTGTGCTGCGATTTCCGACAGCTTGTACGGCATGCCGGCACCACAGGTTACGCCGGTCACCATGCCGCGCGTTTGTTCCAGAATACCGTGCAAAATGCGCTGTGCGCCGCCCATTTCCCACAATACGTTAATATTTATCGCGCCCTTGCCGTTCGCAATTTCATGCGCCAGCTTCACCTGCGCGATACCGCCGCGAATGCCATATTCGACGAGTTCTTCATGACGTTCGGCGCGCGTTTTTCCGAGGAACACCTGCGGTATCATGTCGCCATTTTCGTCATAGCTGTCGGCATTTACCGCCGACACAGTACCAATGCCGCCAGCGGCAGCCCATGCGCCTGAACTTGCGTGATTGGTCGCAGCGACACCTTTGCCGCCCTCAACCAAAGGCCACACTTCGCGGCCACCGTACATGATGGGTTTCAGACCCTTGAACACAATTCCAACCCCTAAAGTAATGCAAAAAGCGCAGTATAGCGCGCTCCCCTGCAGGCGCGCTATCGCAATTAATTAGCTTTGTCGCGCAAAATCGGCACGTTTCATCGCCGAACCATATAGCTGGCGATAGCGCGCGAACATCGTTGCTTCATCATATTGCGAACAAGCGAGAAAACGATTTGCCTCGCCAATGGTTTCGCGCAATTTGCGGTCAGCAGCAAGCTCCCGGATTGCTTGGGCAAAGGCCGCATCGTCGCCGCGTGAAACGATATAAGGCCGATTTTCCCGCGAAACGATATTCCGAACATCCCCAACATCAGTGGATATAGCCGGACGTCCGCTGGTCATCGCCTCGACCAACGATATCGGATATTGTTCGCTGTCCGATGATAATGCAAAAATGTCGAACAGGCCGACATAACGCGCCGGGTCGCGTAAGAAGCCCGGCATCATCAGACGGTCGGCAATGCCCAGCTTTTCAGCTTCAGCGAAGATTGCAGCACGCTCTGGGCCCTCCCCGACAATGGCCAGTCGAACATTCGATCCAGCCGCAGCAACGGCCCGCACCATCAAGGGTAAATTCTTAACAGTGCGCATACCGGCTATCGTCCCGACGACGATTTCGCCGTCGCGCTTTTTAAAACCGGGGAATGAACCGCGTTGCGGCCGCCGGTTGAAGTGATCCGTATCGATCCCATTGGGGAAACGGCTAATTTTCTCCAGCGGTTGGTGCCATGTCGTCCGCGCGATTTTCTCCAGCGTTTTGGACGGAACGACAATGCCGTGCGCGCGTTGCAGGGCAATGATCCGGAACCAGTTGCGCCGTTTCTTCAGCCGGTCGATTTCATCATGATTGAAACCATCCTCGTGATGAATCAAAGGTGGCAGGCTCATGCTGCTGGTGAACAAGGTATTGGCCATCACCCCGTCCATCGAACCCCAGTTATAACTCAGGACCAGATGGAATTTTTTCATGTAGGTCGCGAGGCGATGATAGCGCCGCATTCCCGGCATACCCGCGAGCAAAGGCGCTGCATCCTTGGGGAAGTTCACCTTAACGCGCCGGTCAATGGCATCAGCCGCACCAAATGCATTGTCAACCGCCGAAAGGACCGTGTGCTCGGCCTGGTCGCCAAAATGATTCATGAGGCGAACCGTACGCGATTCCTGCCCGCCAAGGTTGAAACTACTGTGCAAATGCAAGATGCGGACTGCCGCCATACTTGTGTTTCCCTTTAGCACCGCCCAGATGCCAATAATGAATATCAAAGCTTCCCCATCCCCCTACCGTCCCGATCCGCAAATCGCTAGCCTTGGCGCGAAAATCGGTGATCCGGTGCCGGCTGCGAATTTTCCGTCGACGCAGTTGCGTTTCCGTAATGACCGTTGGGCCGAGACCGTAGGATTGAACACTTATGACGACGCGGCATGGATCGGGCATTTCGGCAGGTTTGCGCCTTTGCCTGACAATATGCCGGTGCCGCTGGCGCTGCGGTATCATGGCCACCAGTTCCGCGTTTATAATCCCGACATTGGCGACGGACGCGGTTTTCTGTTCGCACAATTGCGCGACGGGCATGATCGCTTGCTCGATTTGGGCACAAAAGGTTCGGGCACCACACCCTATAGCCGGCGAGGCGACGGGCGGCTGACGCTGAAGGGCGGGGTCCGCGAAATATTAGCGACGGAAATGCTTGAGGCCCTTGGCGTCAACACCTCCAAAACTTTTTCGCTCATCGAAACCGGCGAAGAGCTAATGCGCGGGGACGAGCCCTCCCCCACCCGTTCGGCGGTCATGGTCCGCCTCAGCCACAGCCATATCCGCATCGGAACGTTCCAACGCGTTGCCGCGGAAGGGGACGCGGCCTTCATGGAGGAATTGGTCACTTACGCCCTGACGCAATTATACGACATTCAACCGTCCGAAAATCCGGCGGCGCAACTGCTTGGGCTTGCGGTCGAACGTGTAGCGGACCTTGCCGCATCCTATATGGTTGCGGGGTTCGTACATGGCGTGCTGAACACCGACAACATCAACATTACCGGCGAGAGCTTTGATTATGGACCCTGGCGCTTTACCGAATATTGGGATCCCCGGTTCACCGCTGCCTATTTCGACGAAAGCGGCCTCTATGCCTTTGGCCGTCAGGCAGAAGCCTTGCACTGGAATCTGGGTCAGCTTGCGGTCGCGCTACGCCTGATATCCGATGCGCCGCCGCTGATTGCTGCATTGGAGCGATTTCCCGAATTTTACCAAAATGCCGTCATTGCCCGTTTCTTGTGGCGTTTGGGTGTACAGTCGCGCGGCGCGGAGTTGGATAGGCAATTGGTCGAGGCCGCCGAACGGACAATGTCGCGCGAACGCATCGCCATTGACCGGTTTTTCCATGGCTATCGCGGTGGGCGCGTCGATCGATTCAGCGAACAAGGTGAATATCAAACGGCGTTCGAAAATATCCTGTCAAACTACGCCCCCGTTGGGGCATCGGAACATCCTTATTGGACTGCGGACATGCCGTGTGCGATGTTGATTGATGAGGTAGAGGACATATGGCGTGCGATTGCGGAAAATGACGATTGGCGGCCTTTAAAGGACAAGGTCATTGCCATTCGCAAAATGGGCGAAGCTCATTCGCAAGCTGAATTTTGACGTCATTTTACAGTCGTGATTTACCGGATATAAAATTCTGCCGTATTAACCGTATTAATGTCGACCACTCTCGGTCGGCTGAAAGCGTGTATTGCCAGAATTGATTTCCTTTGAACCAGCCACCGGAGCCGAATTGTGGCGTGGCAACTCAAGCGATGTAGATCGCGAGGTTGCGGCCGCGCGCGCGGCGTGGCCGTTATGGGCCTCAGCACCATTGGCATATCGCATCGAACGCGTCCGCAATTTTGGCAACCGCGTGCGCGCCGACCTTGAGAAATTTGCTGACCTAATTGCCCGCGAAACTGGCAAGCCCCTTTGGGAAGCGCGCGGCGAGGTCGAGTCCGTCGTGGGCAAAGTGGATATTTCAGTCCGGGCCTATGCCGACCGCACGGCGCAACGGCGCCTTGATGGAAAAGCAGGCACCCGAAGCGCGCTGCGGCACAAACCGCATGGCGTTCTGGCTGTGCTGGGGCCATATAACTTTCCGGCGCACTTGCCCAACGGACACATCATCCCTGCCCTGATTGCTGGGAACGCCATAGTGTTCAAACCGTCGGAAAAAACACCAGCAGTCGGCAGAATGCTGGTCGATTATTATCACAAGTCCGGCATACCCGATGGTGTTGTCCGGATTGCCCAAGGCGGGCCTGAAACGG
Source organism: uncultured Sphingorhabdus sp. (assembly GCA_963508315.1). Taxonomy (GTDB): domain Bacteria; phylum Pseudomonadota; class Alphaproteobacteria; order Sphingomonadales; family Sphingomonadaceae; genus Sphingorhabdus_B. The sequence goes on from CAUOWK010000001.1 coordinate 310,434, forward strand.
GAAAAGCGTTGTCGATGCACCCCGACATTGACGGGTTGCTGTTCACCGGATCAGCCCAGACGGGCATTGCCCTAAATCGCCAGTTTGCCAACCGGCCCGACAAGATACTGGCACTCGAAATGGGGGGCAACAACCCGATTATCGCATGGGACACCAAAGACATTCACAGCGCAGCCGTGCTGGTCATACAATCGGCGTTTTTAAGCGCGGGTCAGCGTTGTACCGCAGCACGCCGGTTGATTGTCAAAGACGCTTTATATGAACCCTTAATCGGTGAAGTTAAGAAAATCGCCGACCGTTTGGTCATCGGCGACCCGCACGGTGAACCGCCACCCTTTATGGGCCCAGTGATAGATAACGACAGTTGCGACAATCTGGTTGAAAGCTTCCTCGCTCTGATGAGCCGGGGGGGGCACCCAATCAAGCATATGGCCGTGCCAGTCCCCGGCAGGCCATTTGTAACGCCCGGAATCATTGAAGTCACGGACATGGCTGACCGCCCTGACATAGAACTGTTCGGGCCATTGCTGCAGGTTATCCGTGTACCGGATTTCGCCGCAGCCATTGCCGAGGCCAACAATACCCGCTTTGGTCTTTCCGCATCACTGGTCGGTGGCACGCCAGCGCAATATGACGAATTTTGGGCCAATAGCCGCGCTGGCATCGTAAACTGGAATGCGCCCACAAACGGTGCGTCTTCCTCCGCGCCCTTCGGCGGCATTGGCCTTTCGGGTAATCACCGGCCAAGTGCGTATTACGCCGCCGATTACTGCGCCTACCCTGTCGTGTCGTCTGAAAATGACGTTCCAAAGGCGGTCATTGGTATCGGCCTACGCGATGACGAGTCCGCTTACGCGCAAGAGGGCAAATGAGGCGCGCGTGATTGCGGTAAAGTTCTTCTTACCCCGCGCCAACTTATCCTGATTTGAAGATGCGCGTTGCCATGCGCATCATGTTTGCATGGAAAAACCACGAGTCTATCTGGTCGGTGCCGGCCCCGGCGACCCTGACCTTCTTACGCTAAAGGCAGCGCGCCTGATCGCGCAGGCTGATGTCGTTGTGCATGACGGCCTTGTCGATGCTGCAATCATGGCAATGATTAGCCCGTCTGCACGACTGATTTCCGTCGCCAAGAGCCGGTCTAAGCATTCCGTGCCGCAGGAGGGCATCAACGATATATTGGTCCGCGAAGCCCTCGCAGGCGGCTGTGTAGTCCGCTTAAAGGGCGGCGATCCATTTATTTTCGGACGTGGCGGGGAAGAAGCCGAAGCCTGCCGTGATGCGGGGGTTGAGGTTGAAGTCGTCCCCGGCATTTCGGCGGCCATGGGTGGAGCCGCTGGCGCGATGTTGCCTTTGACGCACCGCGATGCTGCCAGTGCCGTCACCTTTGTCGCGGGCCAGTGCAAGGGATTGACCGACCAAAACTGGGCTGGCCTTGCGGGCAAAGGACGCACGCTTGTCATCTATATGGGCGTCGCAACGGCAGGTGACATCACCGAGAAACTGATCTGCGACGGCCTCTCGCCCGATACGCCCGTTGCTGTGCTCGAGCGAGCGACGCGCCCCGATGCACGCGCGATGCGCACCATTTTGACTGACCTAGGCGACATGATTACCCGAGAAGGGGTGAAGTCACCTGCCATCATCGTCGTTGGCGACGTCGTATTGAAATCTGATGCCGAAGACCGGCTCATCCATTTTGCCAAACAGGCGGAGATAATTGCGTGAAATTACTGACGGGAAATGAACTGGGATCGGGCGCGGTGACGTGGTGGACGGGCAGCGGCTGGTCTATCCATGTCGAGGACGCCGTTGATGTCGGCGAACATGGCGACGCCATATTACATGCCGAGGAAGGCGCACGCCGAGTCAACGCACCTTACATTATCGATGCAATTACCACGCCTGAAGGCCCGCGCCCTGCGCATATCAAGGACCGCATCCGCGCGCTTGGCCCGACGGTGCGCCCCGACCTTACCTTAAAACCCGCTGACCCCGCCGCTGGCGACTGGATAATCTGATATGTATAAATATGACCATTATGACCAAGCGGTTGTCGACGCCCGTGTTGCCGAATTTCGCGATCAGGTGAACCGCCGCATCGCTGGCGAGATTACCGAGGACCAGTTCAAACCATTGCGGCTGATGAACGGTCTGTACTTGCAATTGCACGCCTACATGCTGCGCGTTGCCATACCTTATGGCACGCTCGACAGCCGCCAAATGCGGATGCTGGCGCACATCGCACGGAAATATGACCGCGATTATGGCCATTTCACCACGCGCCAGAACATCCAGTATAACTGGATCAAGCTGGAGGAATGCGCGGACCTGCTGGAGGAACTGGCAAGCGTCGAGATGCACGCCATCCAGACCAGCGGCAATTGCATTCGAAACATTTCGTCGGACCAATATGCAGGTGCAGCAGCGGACGAAGTCGCTGACCCGCGCCCTTGGGCCGAATTGCTGCGTCAATGGTCCACATTCCATCCAGAATTCAGTTATCTGCCACGCAAGTTCAAGATAGCCGTTATTGCATCACCCGAAGATCGGGCCGCCATGCGCCTGCATGACATCGGGCTGGAACTCGTCAAAAAGGACGGCGAATTGGGCGCGCGCGTATTCGTTGGCGGCGGCATGGGCCGGACGCCGATGATTGCGCCGGAAATCAATGCGTTCGTCAAAGCCGATGACCTGTTAAGCTATATCGAAGCCTGCTTGCGCGTCTACAACCGTTATGGCCGCCGCGATAACATCTACAAGGCACGTATCAAGATACTCGTTCACGAGATTGGCGCGGATGAATATCGCCGTCAGGTCACCGAAGAATTCGCCCATGTCAAGACGCTGGGCATCGACCCGCCATTGGCGGAACTGGAACGCATCAGCGCGTTCTTTGCACCGCCTGCATTTGACGCCGCCGACGTCGAACCGGACCGCAGCGACCCCGATTTCGCGGTATGGCTGGATCAGAACGTAAAGCCGCATAAGCAAGCTGGCTATGCGATCGTCAATATCAGCCTGAAGCCGATTGGCGGCATTCCCGGCGATGCGACATCGGCGCAGATTGACGTGATGGCTGACCTCGCGGAGAAGTACAGCTTCGATGAATTGCGGGTTACGCACGCCCAAAACATCGTTCTGCCGCATGTCGCGAAGCGCGATCTATACACAGTGTGGCAAGGGCTACGCGACGCAGACCTAGCAAATGCCAATCTCGACCTCATCAGCGACATCATCGCATGCCCCGGCCTTGATTATTGCAGCCTTGCAAATGCGCGTTCGATACCTGTGGCGCAGAAAATCGCAACGCGCTTTGCCGACATGGACCGGCAACGCGACCTTGGCGAACTGAAGCTGAAAATCTCCGGCTGCATTAACGCCTGCGGCCATCATCATGCCGGACATATCGGCATCTTGGGTGTCGATCGTAAGGGCGTGGAAAATTACCAGCTAACCTTTGGTGGTTCAGGCGCAGACGATGTCAGCATCGGAAAGATCATTGGCCCCGGCTTTGACGAAGATGGAGTTGTGGACGCAGTCGAAAAAGCCACTGAGGTCTACAAGGCTTTACGTGAAGGCGACGAGCGTTTTCTGGACACCTATCGCCGTGTCGGCCTCGAACCATTTAAGGAGGCGATCTATGGTTGATTCATCCACGTCCGGTGCACAGGCAAATCAATGGCCGCGTTATCGGGATGACGAAGTATCCGAGCAACCATCGGTCACGCTGGACGCGTTTCTGGACCAGTCAAATGCGACTGCCGTACGGCTTGAACCCGACGACGACGCGCGTGCACTCATCCCGTTTCTGGATAGACTGACGCTCATCGAAGTTGCCTTTCCGAAGTTCCGCGACGGCCGGGGCTACAGCTCTGCGCGGATATTGCGTGAGGCTGGCTATAAAGGCGAATTGCGCGCGCAAGGCGATGTCCTTGTCGATCAGGTCGCTTTCATGCGCCGCTGCGGCTTTGACAGCTTCGCGCCGGAAGCCTCCTTGAATCCGGACGCCGTTCGGCTCGCGATGTCGACCTATGATCACGTATACCAGAACGCCGCCGACGGCGCTGTCCCCATATGGAAGTTACGCCATGGGTGAACGGGTCCGCATTGCTGACCGTATCGATACCGCTCCGCGTTACACAGAGGCGGATGCTGTCCGGCTGAATAACATGTTCCGAGGGCGTGATACGATCGAAATGCTGACCGTGTTACTACGGGAAAATATGCTGGGCGACGCAGCCATCGTGTCAAGTTTCGGCGCGGAAAGTGCGGTGCTTCTGCATCTGATTGCCAGCATTGACCCGAGCGTTCCCGTGCTGTTTCTTGAAACGGGAAAACATTTCCCCGAGACTATTACCTACCGGGAGGAATTGCGCGAAATGCTAGAGCTGACCGACTTGCGTAATCTCACCCCCGACCCGGCTTTGCTCGCCAGTAAGGATGGCACGGGCCTACGTTGGTCTTATGACCCCGACGGCTGCTGCGAGATTCGCAAGGTCTTGCCGCTGCGCGCTGCGTTGGCGGGGTTTGACGCACAGTTTACGGGACGCAAGGCGTTTCAATCTTCCACGCGAAAGGCGCTGCCACGCTTTGAAATCGAAGAGGGCCGGTTGAAAGTCAATCCGCTCGCCGATTGGGATAAAGCGCGTATCGAAGCCTATATGGCCGAGCATAATTTGCCTGTGCATCCGCTGGTTGAACTTGGCTATCCCTCGATCGGCTGCTCACCGTGCACGACTCAAGTAGCACCCGGCGAAGATCCTCGTTCGGGACGGTGGAAGGGTTGGGACAAGGTTGAATGCGGCATACACAACGCAACATCGGCCATTGGCGACACCGCCAACGACCCGATCTTCTAATCCCAGCAAACGCCTGTAGACCAAACGGATGCTTAGTCCTTCTGGAAAAAATAGGCCTGAATATCTGACGCGATCCGCGCCGGACGCAAGGTTTCCGCGTCAATACAGCACCAGCTGGACTTGACCTCTGCCAACACTTCTTCACCGCGCTTAATCACCGTGTCATAGAATGAACGCGCGCCCTGCACTTTTTCAAGCACGACAGAGGCGATCACCTCATCATCCAGAAAAGCAGGTTTGCGATAGGTAATCTCATGCTTCAGCGCGACCCACAGATATTTTGCAGCGGCCTCGGGCGGCGCAAGCTTGTTCCAGTGTGCAAGCACGGCATCCTGTACCCAGTTTAGATAACGGGCATTATTGACATGGCCCATGAAGTCGATGTCAGCAGGCAAAACGCCAATATGATGAAGGTGTGAGAGCGTTTTTGTCATGATGCATCCAACATAGTATTAAGCACGAAGAATTACAGCCCTATTGCACGTTAAAGCTGAACAAATAGGTGCGTTTCGTCGAAAAAATCACGTCTGTGACTTGCCGGAGGATTCTACGTCACCACATCACCCTCTATGAAGGCATCGCAACGTACATCTTGGCGGCAAACCAACGCTTTTCGCTGGACGATGCTCATAATCGGGTGGATTTTGATATTGGGTTCCCCTTTGTTGGGTCCGATTCCCGGCCCGGGTCCGCTCATCATTTTGCCAATCGGTTTGGCCATTATTCTGAAAAATAGCTTATGGGCGAAAAAGCGTTATGCGCGGTTGGCGCGACGGCATCCTGAATATGGCAATTGGGCCGATTGGGCGATGAGGCGCAACAAGGTGACGCATCGTCCGCCATTTCCTAATATTCAGCGGGATTTCCTGCACCTGTTTCGTCGCGACGACATTGACATGAAAATGCCCTGACCTGTGTTGACTTTTCGCCTCCCTAACCGTATCGGCCACTGCAACAGAAGCGGTCGCTGCACAGATTCGGCGGCCATTTTCTTTTTAAGACGCAAAAAATTTAAGGATAACAGTCATGAAGCGCACTTTTCAGCCGAGCAATCTCGTGCGTGCCCGTCGCCACGGTTTTCGTCTTCGTATGTCAACCGCCGCTGGCCGCAACATCCTAAACGCACGTCGCGCACGCGGCCGCAAGAAGCTGTCGGCTTAATCACCCAGCAGGCGAACCGCGACATGCGCGGTTACAGCGTTATCAAAAAAAGGTCAGATTTTCTGGCTGCCAACCGGGGGAAGCGATATGCAACTCCCGGTTTTGTTTTGCTGGTGAAGGATCGGCAGGACGGCACCGATACGGTCCGACTGGGCATTACGATTACCAAGAAAGTCGGCAATGCCGTAGTGCGCAACCGGATGCGTCGCCGTTTTCGGGCGCTAGCGCTGGAAATGTTGGGTGATTTGGGCAAGGCAGGCGCAGACCATATCCTGATTGGACGTGAAACCGGCATAGAGCGGGACTTTGGCGAATTACGCAGCGATATGACAAAGGCCTTGGGCAAGTTGTGCAGATGATTGCGCGCTTGCTCATTCTCATTGCTCGCGGCTGGCAAATCGGGCCTTCGCGCATCTTGCCGCCGACCTGCAGGTACAGCCCAAGCTGTTCCGAATATGCCATAACGGCTCTTCAAAAACATGGCGCAATTAAGGGTGGCTGGCTGGCCTTCAAACGGCTATTGCGCTGCCAACCTTGGGGCGGGCACGGATATGATCCGGTGCCATGAAGCCCAAATTACTGACTAACGGGGATTTGTACACGTGGACGATAAACGCAACCTGATATTTGCAGTATTGCTGACTGGCCTCATCCTGTTTGGATGGCCCTATGTTGCCAGCTACTTTTTCCCGACACCTGCGCCGGTCTCCAGCAGCGCCCCCGCATCATCGGCAGCCGCCGGTGCCAAGACCGCTGATGTCGCGGTCGATGCCGCACCAGCCAAGGCGCGCACTGTGGCTCTGGGAACTGCCCTTCAGTCCACCGGCCGTATTCTAGTCGAAACACCCAAGCTTAAGGGTTCAGTGAACCTTGAAGGCGCGAAAATTGACGACCTCGTTCTGCTCACCCACCGTACGGAGCTTGCCAAGGATTCGGACCCCGTCCGCTTGTTCGCGCCATCCGGCACAAAGAACGCCTATTTCGCGCGCTTCGGCTGGGCCGGCACAGGCATCACCGCCCCCGATGACAAAACGGTCTGGACGCCAAGCGCGAACAAGCTGACGCCGTCTACGCCCGTGACACTTAGCTGGACCAACGCGCAAGCGCAGCGCTTTGAAATCCTGCTCTCGGTGGACGAGAATTACATGATTACCGCCAAGCAGCGTTTCATTAATGGCAGCGCGGCACCTGCCGAGATCGCGAACTTTGCGTTGCTCAGCCGCACCGGAAAGCCAGCCGACGCGACCGCCGGCGGTTCCATTTTCACGCACATCCACATCGGTCCAATGGGCGTTTTTGACGACAAACCCAATTATGACTGGGGCTATGTCGATGTTGAGGAAAACAAGGGCGAAACATCCTTCACCAGCACTGGCGGATGGCTAGGCTTCACCGACAAATATTGGCTAGGCGCGCTGATCCCTGACCAGAAGACGCCTGTGTCCGCCAAGTTCCGCGCCAGCGGCGACGTATATCAGGCGCAAGTCATTCCAACCCGCTACACCAGCGTTGCCGCTGGCGCTGCGCTCGAAACCAGTTCACGCCTGTTTGCAGGTGCCAAGGAAATGGCCGTGCTGACGGATTACTCCAAGAAGCTTGGCATTCCATATCTGGATTATGCTATTGATTGGGGATGGTTCTGGTTCATCGCCATCCCGTTCTTCTGGATTTTGCATTGGTTGTTCGGCGTTTTCGGAAACTTCGGTGTTGCGATCATTGGCCTGACAATCGTGGTTCGCGGTTTCATGTTCCCGGTTGCACAAAAGCAATTTGCATCCATGGCGCAGATGCGCGTCGTTCAGCCTAAGTTGAAGGCACTTCAAGAACGTTGGAAGGACGACAAGCCGCGCCTGCAACAGGAAATGATGAAGCTGTACAAGGAAGAGAAGGTGAACCCGCTTGCCGGCTGTCTGCCGATCTTGCTGCAGATCCCGATATTCTTTGCGCTGTACAAGATCCTTCTGCTCTCAATCGAAATGCGTCATCAGCCATTCGCTTTGTGGATCAAGGATCTCTCCGCGCCTGACCCGTTGACACCAATCAACCTGTTTGGTCTGCTGCCCTTTGACCCGCCATCGTTCATTGCCATTGGTGTATTGCCAATCCTGCTGGGCGTGACGATGTGGTTGATGCAGAAACTGAACCCGCAGCCAATGGACGAAGTCCAAAAGCAGGTGTTCGCAGTGATGCCATGGTTCCTGATGTTTATCATGGCGCCGTTCGCCGCTGGCCTGCAGCTATATTGGGTCATGTCGAACCTCGTGTCGATTGCGCAGCAGAAGTGGCTCTATTCACGGCACCCCATATTGCGTGAGCAAATGGCCAAAGACGCCGCTGAAAAAGCAGCTGCGAAAGCTAAGGCAGGAACGTGAGCGCGGATGTCATCGCTGGAATTGCGGAACCGAACCGGATATTTTCCGGTCCGGTCACGTTCCTGAAATCCGCACCGAAGCTTGAGTTTCTGCCCGACCCGACGGTACCCGAAATCGCCTTTGCGGGACGGTCAAATGTTGGGAAGTCCAGCCTTATCAACGCGCTGGTAAACCGCAACAACCTCGCGCGCGCGTCCAACACACCGGGCCGCACGCAGGAGTTGAACTTTTTCGACGTTGGCGAACCTGCCCTGTTTCGCATCGTTGATATGCCGGGTTACGGCTATGCCAAGGCCCCTGTCAAAACTGTGCAGCAGTGGCGGTATCTGATTAACGACTATCTGCGTGGTCGCGCGGTATTAAAACGGGTATTTGTCTTGATCGACAGCCGCCACGGCATCAAAGAAGTCGACCATGACATCATGAAAATGCTCGACGCCGCCGCCATCAGTTACCGGATCGTCCTGACTAAGACGGACAAGATCAAGGCAACCGAGCGCGAGGCGGTCGAAGCTGACACCATGACCAAGCTGCGCAAGCATGTCGCAGCCTATCCCGAGCTTTCCGTGACCTCGGCTGAAAAACGCGGCGGCATTGATGAATTGCGATCCGCAGTGCTAGAAGCGGTTGCATCCTAACCCCATCCCGTTCGCCCTGAGGTTACCCAAGGGGTCCAAGGACGGTGCTGCGTAGTTCAACAAGCTCGGCATGATCGGATTTTTATGAGCCTAAAACTCATCATTGGTAACAAAACCTATTCAAGCTGGTCGCTGCGCGGCTGGTTAGCGGCCAAACAATCGGGGCTGCATTTTGACGAGATAACGGTACCTCTGTTTGATACAGGTTGGGACGAACGCAAACGCGAAGAAGATCTTGCGCCATCATCGGGTAAAGTCCCCATATTGTGGGATGGCGAGGCCGTCGTCTGGGATAGCATGGCGATCATCGATTATCTCGCCGACAAGGTAGGACGCGACCGGTACTGGCCCAAGAACGAAGTCGCACGTGGCATGGCACGGTCGATGGCGGCAGAAATGCACTGCAGCTACACCGCTCTGCGCCGCGAGTGTCCTATGAACACGCGCAAGACGTTCAGCGACGTGACTGTGTCCGAAGAAACCCGGGCCGACGCCATCCGCATCTTGCAAAATTGGGCTGAGGCACGTTCGCGCTTCGGCAAAGATGGCCCCTATCTGTTTGGCACCTTCAGCGCGGCAGACATCATGTTCGCGCCTGTCGTGACGCGGTTCGTCACCTATGGCTTCACCCTGCCCGGCTTTGCGGAAAGCTATGTCGAAACCATAATGGCGCATCCGTGGATGGAGCAATGGTATGCCGGCGCTGCCGAAGAGCCGTGGACAATTAAGCGAATTGAGGATGCGGTTACCTAACGCAGCCGCTTTGCCGGGTACGGCGTGCCGTCCTTGCGGAAATAGCCGTCATCGCCAAAGGTCATATCAATGTCGGAATATTCTCCGCCGCAGTTCCTATCGCCTGCGCTGATTGCTATAAACGCGCACTCTGTGACACTCCGGTTAATCAATTGGTGCCCGTTTGGCGCGCCTGCTCGCCACGCAGCTACATCACCCGCCTTTAGTACTGTTTCGCCATCATCCTCGATAAGCACTGCCTCGCCGGACAGCATAATCACAAGCTCATCTTCGCCCGCATGCCAATGCCGCTGCGACGAATAAGCACCGGGTTTTAAAACGACGTGGCTAGCACCCATGTGCGTGAGGCCGGCAACCGGAGCGAGGCGCCGCCACCACCGCCCTTGGACAGCTTCATCGAAGGGTTCCGGATAGCCCGTGGCATTTGTTTGCGGAATTGCCTCAATGTCGATTTTGGGCATCTTTGGCGTTTAACCGCATTGCGCCCGATGCAGCAATTTCTGGTCAGCGAGAACCAGCGCCATCATCGCCTCTACAACTGGTGCACCGCGAATACCTACACACGGGTCATGGCGGCCTTTGGTAACGATGTCGGTTGCTTCGCCATCACGCGTGACGGTCTCGACCGGTGTCAGGATTGACGATGTCGGTTTAAAGGCAACACGAACCAGAACAGGTTGTCCCGTGGAAATACCGCCAGCGATACCGCCTGCATTATTCGCAAGAAATTCGGGCTGGTTCGACCCTTCGACCGATGGCCGCATCCGATCGGCATTCTGCTCGCCGCTCAACCGCGCCGCCGCAAAACCGGCCCCAATTTCGATGCCCTTTACGGCGTTGATGCTCATCATCGCCGCCGCAAGTTCGCTATCGAGCTTGGCGTACAATGGCGCACCCCAACCGGGCGGTACACCGGTCGCAACACATTCGATCACCGCGCCAAGCGAGGAGCCGGACTTGCGCGCCTCATCCACTATTTTTTCCCAACGCCCAGCCGCAGCTTCATCAGGGCAGAAAAACGGATTTTTGCCAATTTGTGATGCTTCAAAATTATCGCGGTCAATGGCATCGCCGCCGATTTCGGCAACATAAGCCATGATCTGCACCTCTGGCATGACCGCGCGCGCGACAGCCCCTGCAGCAACACGAGCGGCAGTCTCACGCGCACTCGACCGGCCGCCCCCACGATAATCGCGAAAGCCATATTTGGCGTCATAGCTATAGTCCGCGTGGCCGGGACGATAGGCTTTGGCGACGTCGGAATAATCCTTTGACCGCTGATCAACATTTTCGATCATCAGCGAAATTGGCGTGCCTGTCGTGCGCCCTTCAAAGACACCTGATAGAATCTTCACCGCATCGGGCTCCTGCCGCTGCGTCGTAAAGCGCGATGTGCCGGGGCGACGCTTGTCGAGGAAAGGCTGAATGTCCGCTTCAGACAAGGCAAGGCCCGGAGGGCAGCCATCAACTACCGCGCCCAGCGCTGGACCATGGCTTTCACCCCATGTTGTAAAGCGAAAAACGCGGCCAAAACTGTTAAAGCTCATCAGGTTGTTCCTGTTTTTGTGCGCGGATTGAACGGTAGCGCACTTGCTCCTTGCCTATCCACGTCCGGATTGCACGGAAAACTATAAGCGTGACGGCTATCGCCAGCACGCGCGCCGCATGCGGATGTCCATATTCAGCGCCAATGCGGCCCGCCCACACAAAGGCGGCAATGATGATGACGAACCCCGCCATCGACACGAACGCGTCCAGAATGGGTGGCAGGCCCTCCCAATAATGGCGGGCGTGCCAATATCCGTGCAGTCCGACGAGCAAGGCACAACCCGCGAGCAGAAAAACCAGCTCGTTGCTATGCCCTGTTATCATCAGACGAGACCGATATCCGGAGCATCCTCCTGCTTCATGCCAACGGTGTGATAGCCGGCATCAACATGATGCGTTTCGCCGGTCACGCCGGACGCGAGGTCGGAGAGGAAATAGAGCGCGGATGAACCCACATCGTCAGTTGTCACATTGCGCCGAAGCGGAGAGTTTAGTTCATTCCACTTCAGGATATAGCGGAAATCACCAATGCCCGACGCAGCAAGAGTCTTGATGGGACCAGCCGAAATCGCGTTGACGCGAATACCCTGGGGCCCGACATCATTCGCCAGATATTTAACCGACGTTTCCAGCGCAGCCTTGGCCACGCCCATCACGTTATAATGCGGCATAACCTTTTCTGCGCCATAATAGCTCAGCGTCAGCATCGACCCGCCACCTTCACCGGTTTCGGGATCAAGCGGCTTCATCATCGCAGCAGCGCGCTTGGCAACGGCGGTAAAGCTGTACACGCTGATGTTCATAGTCAGCAGGAAGTCTTCGAGACCAACGTCAAAATATTTTCCACGCAGCGCCTCTTTGTTCGTGAAACCGATGGCGTGCACGACGAAATCAATCGTTGGCCATTTCGCCGCAAGCGTTTCAAACGCGCGGTCGAGATTGGCCATGTCGGCCACATCGCAATCGATCAGAAAATCACAGCCCAGCTGTTCGGCAAGCGGGCGCACCCGCTTTTCCATAACTTCGCCTTGATAGCTGAAAGCCAGTTCGGCACCTTCAGCGTGCAGTTTTTTCGCGATGCCCCATGCCAAGGACTTGTCGTTGGCAAGCCCCATAATCAGCCCGCGCTTGCCAGCCATCAATCCCGTCATAAAATCCTCATTCGTCAGGTAAATGTTGTTGGCGGTGCTTTAAGCCATTTTCATGTGCGTTGGCCAGTGCCGCGTTCAATTGCGCGCCAGTTACCAGCCCGAAACCCACCAGATAAAAGAAAATCAGCGTCACCATGACGCCTGCTAGGCTGCCATAAGCGAGGTCATAATTGCTAACGCTAGAGAGAAACACAGGCAAAAGTGCCGTGAGGCCGAGCCACCACAGGCTTACCAATGCCGCGCCCGGCCATTTCGGAAAGTCCGCTGAACGATATTTGGATGGCGTGAGCCCTGCAAAAATAACGTAAATGGCAACGAACAGGGCAATAAACGGTATGATGCGTCCCCACGCAAAATAGCCGGAAACTGTCTGTGCTGTGGGGATATAGCGAAAAACCAACTCTTCAGCGGCGGTTACCAGAACCTGCGCCGAAAATGCTATCATCGCGAGGACAACGGACGCGATTATGGCGCCAAGCGAACCCAACCGATAATGCCAGAACGCACGGCTAGGCGTGGCGCCGTAAGACCGGTACAGCACATCACGAAATGTCTCGATAAGACTGGCCGCCGTCCATAGGCTGACGCCTGCACTCAACCACAATAACGGCCCCGAACGCGCAGTCATGGCGGATTCAATCGGTTCCTTCAGCGCGCCAGCGACACTAGGCGGAACGGTAACAAAAAAGGCCTCAATCAGTGCGAGTCCAGATTCGGTTTGGCCGAATGCCCCCGCAATCGCCGCAGCAACGACGCAAAACGCGAACAAGGACACCAGCGAGAGGTAGGCAAAATTACCCGCATGAATGAAGCCGTCGCTATATACACCCACAGCTACGCGTTTGGTTACCTCCATGACCTGCCCCGTCAGCCCGAGACGCGAAAACCATTTGGCTTCGCTTTCATGGGCAAGCTCGGTAGCGGGAAGATGCGCCCGCGCCTCCGGTGATAGAGGCGATATTTCAGACACTAATATTCTCCCGGACAGACGTGTCCGAGAGAACGTCATTCAATCGCGCCAGTTCCGCAGGGTCGGTCGGCAAGTGGATCATTAATGTCACAAGCTGATCGCCGCGCCCGCCAGCCTTGTTGGTAAATCCGCGTCCTTTGATGCGCAGTACCGCGCCCGAATTGGTGCGCGGCGGTACTGTCAGCATGACCGCGCCATCGACTGTGGGCACCTTAACCTTGCCACCGCCCACCGCTTCCTTGAGGGATATGGGCAAATCTATCCTGATATGGTCACCATCGCGCACCAGATGGGGATGTCGGCCAAGCTTCAACGTGACCATCGCATCGCCATTGCCACCTGGTCCGGGCTGTCCCCTGCCCGGTATGCGTATCTGCTGACCGGGGACAACACCTGCGGGCAACTTGAATTCAACCGTCTTGCCGTCGCCTAACGTGATGCGCTGGGGCGCAAGCGTCGCAGCGTCTGTAAAGGACACCAGATGTTCATATGCAACATTTGCTCCTTTGGGTGGGGGTGCCTGCTGTGGACGTGGCCCGGGCCCAGCGCCCGGACGCGCGCCGCCGCCGCCAAACAGGCCATCAAATATGTCGCCCAGATCGATGCCGCCGCTGCCAAAATCGAAATTGCCACCGCCTGGCCCACCTTGACTATATCCCCCGCCGCCAAAGGGATTGCCGCCGGCAAAACGTGGCTGGCCATTTTCGTCAATCTCGCCGCGATCATATTGTCCGCGCTTTTTGGCGTCAGACAGCAAATCATACGCACGCGTAATATCGCTGAAACGGTCCGCCGCTTTCGGATTATCCTTGTTCTTGTCAGGGTGCAGCTCCTTGGCGAGCTTGCGATAGGCGCTCTTGATCGCCTTTTCGTCTGCACTCTTCGAAACGCCCAAAATTGAATAAGGATCAGCCATCATTGTCCCTGTTTAAACATACACCCGTCTTACATTGGTATTACAGCGCCTTGAGTCAACTTGGAAGCACGGCATTGTCCGGTTTTTTACCAGCAAAGGCGCGTGTCAGAAGGTATAGTAGCAAACCGATTGGACCTGCCATCAATGTAAAGAACAATATCGGAAGCTGAACCCAGCGCGCGATTGCATGGCGGTCAGCGTTGCGGGCAATCCAGATACCCACAAACAAGTCAAAGGCGAGATAGTGAATCCACCCGATGGTTGCCCCGCCCGGCGAGTCAAACAGCGCCATGACACCCTGCAGAGTCGTAAAGTCTGCAGGCGGCCGCGCGGCCGGGCCGCCATCGGAAATCCATCCTGCCATTAACGGGATTATCAGCGCGGCGTACACGCAAGCCAGCAACACCGAACTCGCAAGAAACAGACAGGGCAACACGCTACCGCGCTTGGGCGTTAGCGCCAATACAACCCAACACAGCAAGGCCCAAAGATTGGCTGCCCCGAATATCATGTCCCAATCCATTTTGTTTCCCCTGCCCCCTTTTAACAGTGCGCAGTCTAGCCTATCGGTCGGCTATGGAAAGACCTGATCCCTTTAGCCTGTTCGACGCGTGGTATGACGAAGCGCGCACGACCGAAATCAACGATTCCAACGCCATGGCGCTGGCGACAACAGGCGCGGACCGCCAGCCCTCTGTCCGCATGGTCCTGTTAAAAGGCCATGGCGCGGAGCTTGGTTCGCATGGCGGTTTCATTTTCTACACCAATTTTGAAAGCCGCAAGGCGATGCAATTGTCGGACAATGCGCATGTGGCATTGCTTTTCCATTGGAAGTCATTGCGCCGGCAGATCCGCATCGAGGGCGAAGCCAACCCGGTCGATGATTCGACTGCAGACGCCTATTTCGCTACTCGCTCACGCAATTCGCAGCTTGGCGCATGGGCGTCCGACCAGTCACGCCCGCTGGATAATCGTGAGACATTTGAGGCTCGCTTTGCCGAGGTAGAAGCGCGCTTTGCCGGCGTTGAGGTTCCGCGACCGCCGCATTGGTCGGGCTGGCTGGTGAGCCCAAATCGCATCGAGTTTTGGCAGGACCGTGAGTTCCGCCTGCACGAACGTTGGGTTTACGAGCGCGATGGCGACGGTTGGGAAACCGGAATGTTGTATCCATGATGCATTCCGCATGAGCCTCGGGCATAGCCATCATCACCATGCGCATGGTGAACTTACAAAACGTGCGGCTATCGCCAGCGTGTCGATGGCGCTGTTCCTGCTTGCGCTCAAGATATTTGCGGCGGCTGAAACCGGCTCCGTCGCATTACTCGGTTCATTAGCCGACACAAGCTTCGACGTGCTTGCATCGTTGCTGACACTGGTCAGCGTGCGCTACGCCGCCATGCCAGCGGATGACGACCATCGGTTCGGTCATGGCAAGGCAGAGGCCCTTTCCGCGCTGGTACAAGTCGTATTGATTAGCGTTTCTGCGCTTTTAATTGGATGGCGCGCGATTGTGCGGCTCGGGCAACAGGAACCAACGAGCCACCCGGAATTCGGGATCGGGGTATCTGTAATTGCCATATTGGCGACGCTAGGTTTGCTTGCCTATCAACGACATGTGGTCCAGCAGACAGGTTCCGTCGCCATTCAAGCCGACCACGTCCATTATCAAAGCGACCTCCTGCTTAATGTGGCGGTTATCATCGCCATCGTTTTGGATACGTTTTTCGCATTGCGCGGTGCTGACCCATTATTCGGCATCGCCATCGCCGGCTGGTTGCTCTGGGGCGCATATAAGGCCGCGCGGCTCGCCTTAGACCAATTGCTTGACCGCGAGTGGCCCGACGAAAAGCGTCAGCGTTTTATCGAAGTAGCGATGCGGCACCCCGAACTGCGCGGCATTCACGACATGCGTACGCGGTCCAGCGGCGCGCATGATTTCTGCCAGTTTCATGTGTGGGTCGATCCGGACATGACCGTGGCGGCGGCGCACGAAATCATGGACGAGGTAGAGCAAGCTTTGATGGACGAATTTCCCGGCGTTGAGGTGTTGATCCATCCAGACCCCGAAGGCCATAAGGACGAAAAGGGATATATTCCTTCCGAAACCATTGAACATCACGAGCATCCGCATGACTGAACTACCCTATTATCACGTCGACGCCTTTGCCAATCGGCCCTTTACCGGCAATCAGGCAGCGGTAATGCCCCTTACGCAGTGGTTGGATGACGCAGTGCTGCAAGCGATCGGCGAAGAAAACAATTTTGCTGAAACCGCCTTTTATGTGCCCGATGCGACGGGCGAGGCAGATTATGAACTCCGCTGGTTCACGCCTGAGGTCGAAATCCGGCTTTGCGGGCATGCAACATTGGCCAGCGGGCATGTAATCCTGAGCGAAAACCCCGCGCTTGACCGCGTAACTTTCCGCACGCGCAAAGCAGGCGTGCTGGAAGTGCGCCGCGAAGGCGACGGCTATGCCGTGGCATTGCCGGCCATACCAACCCAGCAAGTTGATAATCCGGAAATGATGGCAGCCATGGGCGGCAAACCGCTGGCGATGCGGAGTAACCCAGATAGCTATAACATGTTCGTGTACGCGACCACAGCCGAGATTCTGGCGCTGAAGCCCGACATGAAGCGCCTTGCCGTGCTGGGCGATGACAGTTTCACCGCAACGGCTCCGGGTGAAGGCACCGACATTGTCAGCCGCGTCTTTGTACCCGGCGCCGGTGTTGACGAAGATAGCGTGACCGGCAGCGCCCATGCGGTGCTGACGCCTTATTGGGCAGACCGCCTTGGACGCGACAGCTTCACGGCCTATCAGGCATCGGCACGCGGCGGTTATCTGGGGTGCCGCCTCGATGGCGAACGCGTGTGGTTGTCAGGCCATTGTTTTACGGTAGTAAAGGGTGTGTTCAGACTAGGCTGACCAAAAAGCAGTTTCATCAAGCGAAGGAAAATCCATGCAAAAATCATTAGTCGTCTTGGCGGCATTTATCATGTCACCAGCCATTATGGCCCAAGACGCTCCGCAGCCAGCACCTGGTGGCGGCATGCCACAGCCCGAACAGATTTTTGCGTTTCTGGACGCGAACAAAGACGGCTTCATTGCCAAGGATGAGGCGCAAGGCCCGTTGGTCCAGTATTTCGGCAACATCGACACCGACAAGGACGACAAGATTTCGATGGTCGAGTTGAAAACCGCCATGGAAGCGATGCGCCCACCTGAGCCAGCGCAAGGCGCAAGCGAGTAAATCATCCTAAAATTTTAGGATAAGACGCGCGGGAGACTCATCGGCTTCCCGCGCGTTTTTATATCAGGCCCTAATAATCAGGCGACGGTCGCCTTGCGGATCACGCCGGGGTTCGCAGGCGGTTCACCCTTTGGCAATGCGTCGACATGTTCCATGCCGCTGACGACTTGGCCCCAAACCGTATACTGGCGATCAAGGAAGCTGGCATCGTCAAAGCAGATGAAGAACTGGCTGTTTGCCGTGTTCGGATCATTGGTGCGGGCCATCGAGCAAACGCCGCGCACGTGCGGTTCAGCATTGAATTCCTGCGCCAGATTTGGCTTGGACGAACCGCCCATGCCGGTGCCGTTTGGGCAACCGCCTTGCGCCATGAAGCCTGGAATCACGCGGTGGAACTTTACACCGTCGTAAAAACCTTCACCGGCGAGTTCCTTGATGCGCGCAACATGGTTGGGCGCAAGATCAGGGCGTAACTTGATGACAACGTCGCCGCTGTCGAGAGTAAGGGTAAGCGTTTCATCGGCCATATATAATTCCTTTAGGCTGGGGAAAAGGTTGACGGCTGCCCTAGTGGAACGCAGCCACACGTGCAAAGCCAAAATCATTGCATTTTGACGCTGCCAGCGTAGGAGGGGCGCAACTTGTATCCATCAGCCCCGAGCTTATGAAAGGGGAGGCCCGCACATGACCAGCGACATCGCCGACCCGATTACGCCCGATTTTGAAATCGTCGAAACACTCGATGAAGACAATCGCCTGACGCGCGATTATGTCGACCGCGTTCTGGACGCCATGGAAGCCGGAGACAGCCAAGAAGTCTACCGGCTTGTTGAACCGCTGCACGAAGCCGATATTGCCGACCTTCTTGAGCTAACACCGTCGGAACGTCGCGGCGACCTTGCAATCAGCATGGGCGAACTGATGAGCGCCGAAGTGCTGGCCGAGGTCAATGACTATGTCCGTGAGGATATCATTGACGCTTTGCCTGCAGCGCAGGTTGCGGGATTGGCCGGGCAGTTAGACACCGATGACGCGGTCGCCATCATCGAAGACATGGAGAAAGAGGACCAGCAGGCTGTTCTTGCCGAGTTGGACCCCGAAGACCGTGCGGTGATCGAAGACGCGCTGTCCTATCCCGAAGAATCCGCTGGCCGTATCATGCAGCGCGAGCTTGTGGCTGTGCCCGAGCATATGACCGTGGGTCAGCTCATCGATTATCTGCGCGATCATCAGGACCTGACCACCGAGTTCTGGGAAGTATTTGTCGTCGACCCCCAGCATAAGCCCGTGGGTACGTGCAAGCTCAGCTGGATTATGCGTAGCGAGCGCACGGTGGCGGTCAGCGACATCATGAAGCACGAACAGACGCTGATTCCAGTGGACATGGATCAGGAAGAAGTCGCGCTGCGGTTCCAGAAATACGCGCTCATCTCGGCTGCTGTTGTCGACGGTGCCGGAAGGCTCGTCGGCGTCATCACGGCGGATGATATCGTCCACATTATTCAAGAAGAAGCCGACGAGGATTTCCTTCAGCTATCCGGTGCGGGCGAAGGTGACATCAACGAACCTATTTCGGACAGTTATAAGGCACGTGTCCGCTGGCTGATTGCCAATCTCGGCACCGCAATGGTTGCCAGTTTCATCATCGCGCAATTTGGTGCAGCGATTGAAACGATGGTTGCGCTTGCAGTTCTCATGCCCATTGTAGCATCGATTGGCGGTAATGCCGGCACACAGACCCTTGCGGTCACGGTGCGGGCATTGGCTACCAATCAATTGACTCAGTCGAACACGATGCGCTCCATCGTTCGCGAAATCCGCGTTGCTTTGCTGATCGGCGCAACGATTGCGGTCATCGCTGGGTTCGGATCAGGCATCATCTTTGGCAACTGGCTACTCGGCGGCGTGATTGCGGTTGCGATATTGTGCAATATCGCGCTGGCTGGTCTGTCTGGTGTCGCTATCCCCGTACTGCTTGATCGCCTTGATCAGGACCCTGCGGTATCAAGCTCAATATTCGTGACGATGATTACGGATTCGATGGGTTTTCTCATTTTCCTCGGCCTTGCGGTCTTTAGCGGTCTTGCGGGCTAAGCCTCGCCTTCCCAGATAGTCGCTATGCCACTCAATATGACCAAAATCGCGTTCGGCGCGGAAAGCCCGAAACATTTGCGCGAGCGCCTTGCTGCCTATGCCCAGGATGGTGAAGTTCGCCTGACCACGCGTTATTTGCCCAAGCGCATTGACGAAATGACGGGCGGATCGCTGTTCTGGATTCACGCGCATACCATCATCGGCCGAAGCCCGATTATCGGTTTCATGGAAAATGGCGCAGGACGCCATTGGATCAGGCTTCAGCCACGTCTGATTGCCGTGCGTTCCACACCGAAACGCGCACATCAGGGTTGGCGCTATCTGGAAGAAGCGAACACCCCGCCGGATCTCGATTCTGTCGAAACCGATGGCCGCGACGAAATGTCAACAAAGATGCTCAACGAACTGATGAAAATGGGGCTGGTTTAAGCCGCTTCGCGTTTCGCAAGCACCTTTGAGATCACATCAGCAAAAGTCTCGGCGCTCTGCGCGCCTGGAACCATATATTTTTGATCAAAGATGATTGCGGGTACACCAGTGATATTCTGGTCCGTCCAATGCCCCATTTCGGCGCGCACGCTTTCGGTCAGGGCTGCATCCGCTATCCATGCAGCAGCCACTGCGCGATCCATCCCCTGCGCCTCGGCTATATCGCACAACACTTCGGTGTCACTTACGTCGCGGCGGTCCTGAAAATAGGCTTTAAAAAGCGCCATTTTAAGTGCCGTTTGCGCCTGCCAGCCGCGTTCGCTTCCGAAAATCGTCAGCAGCTTATGCGCATTGAACGTGTTGTAGATCCGCATGCCTTCGCCATAGTTGAAGGCAAACCCCAAGCTATCGCCAATATCGCTCAGCCGTTGCCGGTTAGCGCGGCTTTGTTCGGGCGTGCTGCCATATTTGCGGGCAATATGCTCTGCCGTGTCTTCTCCCTCAGGGGGCATGTTCGGGTTAAGTTGAAACGGGTGCCAGTGGGTTTCGACCGCCAGGTCGCGGCCTACCAATGTCAGTGCCTTCTCCACCTGCTTTAAACCGATGATGCACCATGGGCAGACGACGTCCGACACAATATCAATGCGCAGTGGAACGGCGGCCCTGGTCATTGCGAAACCCAATATTTCAAAAGGCTATGCGCAATCGCAAAAGGCGGCGGCGCATTGAAACGGCGGTCCGATGCACCTTCCAGCGCAGCACGCGCTTCTTCCTTCGTCACCCACATCGCGTCTTCTATTTCGGTCGTGTCGAGAACCAGCGCGTCGCCTTCAGCGTCGGCGATACACGCCATCATCAATTGCGACCCACCAAATGGCCATGGCTGGCTGGTGACATAGCGCACGGCACCGCAGGTGACACCTGCTTCTTCATGAATTTCGCGGCGGACCGCTTCCTCCATGCTTTCGCCGGGCTCCAAAAATCCGGCTAGGGCCGAGTAATTTCCGGGCGGAAAGCGCGACTGGCGTCCCACGAGCGCTTTGCCCTCATATTCGGCAAGCATGATGACCACGGGGTCAGTCCGCGGAAAATGCTCCTTGGCACAATTGCCGCATTTGCGTCCCCATCCTGCGCGAAACAGCGCGGTTGGCTGTCCGCAACGTCCGCAAAAGCGGTGTCCGTTATGCCATTCAATCAGACTGCGTGCCGTGCCGTAAATCGCCGCATCCTCCGCTGGCAACATCGACAACGCCCGCCAGATCGCAGGGGATCGAAATGCATCGCCAGTGGCTTCAACCAAGGCCACGAAATGCGGCTTGTCATCGGCCAAGCCCAGAAGGATGAGCTCCTCGGAGCCCTCCAAATCAGCAATGGAATGCCAGTGCAAACCGCCTTCAGCGTCCACGCGCGGATCAAGGCCATCAAGCCCCAATATCCGCGCGCGCCAGTCCGACAGCAGCACGCCATATGCCTCTGCATCGTTGCGCACGCGATCCGCGCGATCCAACGGCGATCCTGTAAAACCCGGGCGTATCATTGCATCAGGCCGGCAAACCAAGGTCCTTTAGAACCCATTTTGCGAAATCTTCATGGAAGGGGTAAACGTTGCTTGGCATATATTGCGCCATGCACACCGCGCGCAGCTTCGTTCTGGGGTCGACAAATGCAACTGTGCCCGCTGCCCCGCCCCAGCCGTAAACACCGGCATTTGCGCCCTTACCTACACGTCCGCCAGCACCAAAACCAGCGCCTGCGGCAAAGGTGCCGTCGGTTGACACAGCAGCGGGCAACAGGTCGGACATGGCCAATGCAGCGGTTTGGGCCGACATGATCCGTACGCCGTCCAACTCGCCATAATTGGCAAGCATGTTGAGGAAGCGATCATAATCGCGGGCCGAGCAAACCATTCCAGCGCCGCCAAAGGCAAAGGCGGGCTTGTCGAGATAAATGCTAGTCGGCGCAGGGTCGATGGGGAACAATACGCCGTTTACAGGCGCATAATTCGACACCAAACGCTTGGTTTCGGACTGAGGCACCTGGAAATAGCTACTCGTCATTTTCAACGGTTCGAAAATCCGCGTCTTCAAAAACGCTTCGAAATCTATACCGCCGGCGACCTCAATCACGCGGCCCAAAAGGTCGAGCGAAATTGAATAGCTCCACTTCGTGCCCGGCTCCGCAATCAAGGGTAGCTTTGCCAGCCGCTCGGAAAATGTTTTCAGATCGGGCGTTGGCGTGCTGGCGGGTGCTCCCGGCAGCGGAAAGCGGCTAACGATGCCGGGCGTGATGCCAGTATCCAGATATGCCTGCAGCAACGGCCCTTTGGTGATGATTGAATATCCAAGGCCAGCCGTATGAGTCAGCAAATGCCGGACCGTAATTTGGGTTTTGGCTGGAACCGCGTCCATGCTCTTTTCAGGATCGGTCAGGACCGTCATATTCTTGAATTCAGGCAGGAAGTCAGAAATGGGCTGATCGAGCTTCATCTTGCCTTCGCCCACCAAGATCATGGCGGCCATGCCAGTCACTGGCTTGGTCATCGAATATACGCGCCACAAGGTGTCGATATCTACCAAGTCCTTGTCGCCAAGCCCCTGCGTGCCGACGGCAATGACGTCGGGTGCGCCAGCCTGCCGACCAATGGTGGCCAAAACGCCGGGCAATTTGCCCGACGACACATAGCTTTCAAACTGCGCCTTAATGGTCGGGTATTTTTCAGCCGCAAGCGCCCATGCGTGGGCCGGTAAAAATGTGCCAACTGCGCCTGCCGCCGCAAGCCGCCCGCCCCATGTCAGAAATCCGCGTCGGCCGACCATTGCCTGGCCTGTTACCTGCATGTTCATGTTCTCTCTCCTGCGTTCAAAACCGCTATTGTTACTTTTCTGAATAGGGTCGGCAGACCGGCTTTGTCGAGCGATTTCACCGGCCACCACTCCCCTTCTCCGGGGTCTGGCGCGTCCGTTGGCCATGCCGTAACGGCAATGCTCAGAAGCAACGAGAAATGCGTGAAAACATGTGCAACAGTGGCCGTTAGATCGTGCCACTCTGCGTTGACCGGCGGGCGGGCATGCCCATCAATTCGGGCCGTCCATTTGTCATCAGGCAAGGCCCGCATCCCGCCTAACAAGCCCTTATCCGCACGGCGTTCCAGCCACAGATTCCCGTCACGTTCAATCCAGAATACCCGCCCCGCACGCATCGGCTTGGCCGCCTTGGGCAATTTGACCGGATAGGCTTCGGGATCGCCATTTATGCGCGCCTGACACGCAAATGCCACCGGACAGGCGAGACACGCCGGTGCCCGCACCGAACACAGCCCCGCGCCCAAATCCATCATGGCTTGGGCAAAATCGCCGGCGCGAAGTTCCGGCGTTATGGCGTCGGTCGCTTCGCGAATGATAGGCTTGGATTTAGGTAGCGGGGTCGTGATGGCAAAAAGGCGCGATACGACACGTTCGACATTCGCATCGACCACCACTGCGCGCTGCCCAAATGCGATCGCCGCAATCGCTGCCGCCGTATAAGGCCCGATGCCGGGCAGTTTTAACAGATCGGCTTCGTTATCGGGCAAACGGCCATCATGGTCGGCAACCACCACGCGGGCGCATTTGACCAAGTTGCGTGCGCGGGCATAATAGCCAAGTCCAGCCCACGCCGCCATAACGTCGGCATCATCTGCTGCTGCGAGCGCAACAAAGGAAGGCCATCGTGCCGTGAATTTGCGGAAATAGGCATCGACAGCGGCAACAGTCGTTTGCTGCAGCATGATTTCCGACAGCCAGACATGATAGGGATCGGCCAAGCCAGCGCCCGGCGGTTGCCGCCATGGCAATGTACGCGCATGGCAATCGTAATAAGCCAGCAACTGACGCGCGATATCCCCAGAAACTTGGTCAGTATGTTGGACGTCCACCATGGAAAATGGCATGGATGACGCAATGGACAAAGGCAAGGCACCGACGCCCGCAAAAGGCACCAAAAAGGCAGTGACGCCCAAAACGTTTCAGCGCCCGCGCGGTGGTGAGGCAAAGGCTGTGTCCGCGCTGATGCCCGAAATTGGCCGCGCGGCGTTCCGGCGTTTTGGCTTTGTGCAAAGCTCCGTCGTCAGTCGCTGGGACGAAATCGTTGGTGCGCGGTACGCTGCAGTATCAGCGCCGGAGGCGATCCGGTTTCCAGTGGGCAAGAAATCGGATGGCACATTGGAACTGACTGTCGAGGGCGCGCACGCGACGATGATCCAGCATGTCCTGCCGGAAATCATAGACCGCGTGAACCGCTTTTTCGGCTATGGCGCCGTGGCGCGCGTGAAGGTCCGTCAAGGGCCAGTGGCGAAGCCAGCCCCGCGTACGGCAGTCGCGCCGCCCTCGTTAAAACCTGTGCCCATGGAACTAGGCGAATCGCTGCGCGAAATTGGCGATCCGGAGCTGTTTGCCGTTCTGGAAAGCCTCGCAAAAAGCCTTGCCAAAGGCAGCGAGTGATTCCAGATGCGGTATCTGATTAAACAATGATCTGAGGCACGAAATATGTCGCGTTTGAACAAATATATCGGGTTCGCTGTTGTCGGCGTCGCCGCCATGTCGACAACGCTCTCCGCCGCGCCTGCGCCGAGTAAGTGGCTCTCGACTGTGACTGTGACCAGCACTGGTTCCCATATCCTCGGCAACCCCGCAGCGAAAAACAAGGTCGTCGAATATCTCAGCTATACCTGCGGGCATTGTGCTGAATTTGAAATGAAGGAAGCACCAGCGCTGAAGGCGCAATATGTCGCCACCGGTAAAGCCAGCCTCGAGATTCGCAATTTTGTCCTGAACTCGGTTGATTTGACCGCCTCAATGCTCGCGCGCTGCGGCGGCAAGGGCAAATTTTTTGGAAATCAGCGTCATTTGCTGGCCACGCAGTCGGTCTGGCTCGGCAAAACAAAGAACATCAGCGCCGCGACGCAAGCCAAGCTAAAAACCGAAGATTATGCTGGCTTCATGATCGGTGTTTTCGATGAAATCGGTCTTGCCCCTATCATGCAGCAGCGGGGCATAACGCCCGTGCAAGCCAAGGCCTGCCTAGCGGACAAAGCCGCGTTGAATAACATCCTCGCGATGACCGATGCAGGGTCTGCGCTCGGCGTTCGCGGGACGCCATCATTCTTGGTCAACGGCGTTTTGCAGGACCACATGCATAGCTTTGCCGAACTCAAGGCGGTATTGAAATAACCCACATTCCTTTTGCCAAATATTTGAAGGACAATTCATGCGCATCAAATCACTGATTATTGCTTCTGCAGCCGCTCTTGCTCTCGCTGCTTGTGGTGGCGGAGATACCGCCGGCGCCTCCAAAGGTGAAGCACTCGCAAAAGTCGTTGCTCCCGCAGGCAAGGCTTGGATCGATGTTGTCACCAAAACGGATTTTGGCGGCTATCAAATGGGTAATCCTGATGCGAAGCTGAAGCTCGTCGAATATGGCGCGATTACGTGCCCGGGTTGCGCACAGTTTTCCGTGCAATCCACCGAAGAGCTGAACGAGTTGGTGAATACCGGCACAGTGTCGATGGAGTTCCGCCCATTCCTCGTCCACGGTATTCAGGACGTTCCAGGTTTTCTTCTCGCGCAATGTAGCGGCCCGGAAGCATTTTTCCCACTGACGGAGCAACTTTATGCTGAGCAGCCAAGCTGGCTGGGCAAAATCAGCACCGTGACCGAAGCGGATCAGCAGGCGATGCAGAAAATGTCGCCTGAACAAATTTCGACACTGCTTGGTACGCGCCTCGGCCTCATTGAGTTTGTAAAGTCACGCGGCATCAGCGAAGATCAAGCGAAGTCTTGCTTGGCGGATAAGGCCGCGATTGACGGCCTCATCAAGACCACCGAGCGCGGCACGAAAGAGGACGGGGTATCTGGCACGCCATTCTTCCTGCTGAACGGTGCAAAGCTGGACGCCAGCTCGTGGAACCAGGTCAAGACCAAGCTGGTCGAGGCCGGCGCACGCTAAAAATGGCTCGGGGGGGCGATGACAAGGCTTACAATACGCAAGGGGTCATCCCTTGCGCATAAAGAAGCTGAAGCTTGTCGGCTTCAAAAGCTTTGTCGAGCCCGCCGAACTTCGCATTGAAACGGGCCTTACAGGAATAGTGGGGCCAAATGGCTGCGGCAAATCTAACCTGTTGGAAGCCATCCGCTGGGTCATGGGCGAAAGCAGCGCCAAATCGATGCGCGGCGCTGGCATGGACGACGTCATCTTTGCGGGCACGGCGTCCCGACCCGCGCGCGACTTTGCAGAAGTCACGATATCGGCGGAGCGCAGCGATGATACGGGCGAATATACCGAGCACGACGAGCTTGAGGTAACGCGGCGCATCGAGCGCGGTGCCGGATCGGCCTATCGCTCAAACGGGCGCGATGTGCGTGCCAAGGACGTGGCGCTGATTTTTGCCGACGCCGCCACCGGTGCCCATTCTCCCGCTCTTGTGAGCCAAGGGCGTATTGGCGCAATCATTTCGGCAAAGCCGCAGGAACGTCGGCAAATGCTGGAAGAGGCAGCCGGTATTTCGGGTCTGCATGTCCGCCGCAAGGATGCCGAGCAAAAATTGCGCGCCGCCGAAAGCAACCTTGCGCGTCTCGCTGATATTTTGGCCGATATGGACGCCCGTGCGGGGCAGCTGCGCCGTCAGGCAAAGCAGGCAGAGCGTTATCGCAAGCTGACCAAAGAGATACTGCAAGCCGAAGCGCGGCTGATTTTCGTGCGCTGGCGCGAGGCCAAGGCGGCGGCCGACGTGGCGCGGGCCGAAGCCAACGCCGCAACAGAAGCAGTAAACATCGCCGCCGAAACACAGCGCAGTCTTTCGGAAAAGCAGCAAGAGGCCGTTCGCGCACTTGCAGACGCCCGGGCGGTTGCGATGGCGGCGCGCGATGCCGCGAATGATATGTCCAATCGCCTCGTGCAGTTGACCGGCGAACAGGAACGCATCACGCAGCGGCAATCGGATTTATCGGCGCAGGCCGCGCGTCTGGTTGAGGATGGCGCGCGCGAAGGCAGGCTAACGCATGATGCCGCCGACGCGCTGGGCCGGCTGCAAAAAGAGAGTGTCGCGCTGGCCGCGGAGATCAAGGCGCAGGAAGACGAACGCCCTGCCCTTTCGCGAAATGCCGAAAATGCGGAACGCCAGATGCGCGAAAGCGAAATCGCGCTCGCGAAAGCGATGGCCGAGCAAGCGCGCGCACAAGCGGAGTTACGCGTTGCCGATGCAGCTTTGGCTTCGGCGACATCGCGGCTGGAACGGGCCGAGCGTGACTCCGCCCGCGTCGCGAGCGAACAGGCAAATCTGGGCAACGAAGCCGAGATGACAGCTGAAAAATCTGCAGCGCAAAGCAGTGTTGCGCTGTTGGAGCGGCAATTAGAAATCGACACCACAGCCATTGCGGAGGCTGAACATAGCCGGGACGACCTTATCGCGGCGCGCGACGAAATC
The DNA here is from genome assembly GCA_963508315.1 of uncultured Sphingorhabdus sp. Classification (GTDB taxonomy): domain Bacteria; phylum Pseudomonadota; class Alphaproteobacteria; order Sphingomonadales; family Sphingomonadaceae; genus Sphingorhabdus_B. The sequence goes on from CAUOWK010000001.1 coordinate 338,039, forward strand.
CAAATCCAGACCGCCAGTGCGAAGGCGGATTTGGCCAGTCTAACCAGCGAGCAAAACGCTTTGCAGCGGGCGCTTGCCAAAGGCGACGGTAACAAGGCCATTGACCAAATCCGCGTCAAACCCGGATATGAACGCGCGCTCGCCGCAGCGCTTGGCGACGACGCTGAAGCGCAGATTGGCGGGCCGACGGGACGGCGTTGGCTGGGCGCATCATTGCCGAAGCAACCAATTGCCGCGAATGCACTGATCAATTTTGTGGACGGGCCAAAGGAATTGGAGGCCCGGCTCGCCATGGTCCGCGTCGTTGACACCGATGATGCCGAGCCACTGGGTGCGGGGGAAAGACTAGTCACGCGTGCAGGCCATTTGCGGCGTTGGGATGGCTTTGCCGCTGACGGGGATGGGGCGACAACTGCGGAATTGCTGGTCCGCGCCAACCGACTGAATGAACTGGGTGCGCTCATTCCACCCGCCGAGGCCGCGATCGCGGCGCAGCAGGCGCAACTTTCCCAGCTAACCGATGACATCGCGGCGGCACAAACCGCCGTAAAGACAGCGAGTGCCGCAAAGTTGACCACAGAGGCCAGCTTGCGGCAGGCCCTGCGCACGGTAGATCAAGCTGAGGATGCCTTGACGCGATTGGCGGCCGCAAAGGCTGCTATCGCCGAACGGCTAGCGGCGAGCGTGCAGGACCTTGCCGATGCACGCTCCGAACACAGCGCCGCCGACGCCGCCCGCAAAACGTTGCCAGATGGCGGCCAGCACGATGCTTTGGTGCAAAAGCTGGCGGGCAGCAACGAGGCAGCGCGGGCCCAGCTTGCGCGCAGTCAGGCCGATTTGTCATCGCTGGAGCAACGGTTGGCGCAAAGCCGCGAACGGCGCGCCGTGGCAATGGCCGAAATTCGCGGCTGGCAAGAACGCGCCGGTGAAGCAGAGCGCCGTATTGCCGACATGAACAAGCGCAGCACCGACATCCGCGCCGAACTGGAATCGATGGCGGACAAGCCGGAACATCTCGAGCGGGATATCGCCGCGTTGCGCACCGATCAGCAGCAACTCGCCACCAAGCTGGCCGACCTGCAAGCAGCAGAGAGCACGCATGAAAAGTCTCTGCGCGAGTTGGAAGCGCAATTGGCGGCGGCAGCCGAGCAACTGTCCGTCGCGCGCGAGGCCCGCGCAGGAGCCGAGGCCCGCGCCGAAAATCAGGACCAGCGCCGCGTCGAAATGGGCCGCATATCGGGCGAGCGTTTTGAATGCCCGCCACCAGTCTTGCCCGAAAAGCTGGATTTCGACGAGCATGACATGGCGGACGCTGCAACCGAGTCAGGCCGCCTCGACCGCTTACAAAACGAACGCGAACGTATTGGCCCGGTCAACCTGATCGCTGCCGACGAGCTAGCCGAACTAGAAAGCCAGCAAGGCGCCGGCGCTGCAGAAAGCGAAGAGCTGACCTTGGCCATCAACCGCCTTCGCGGCTCAATCGGTAGTCTGAACCGCGAGGGACGCGCGCGCCTGTTGACCGCGTTTGAGGCGGTAGACGGCCATTTCCGCCGGTTATTTTCTACTTTGTTCAACGGCGGGCAAGCACATCTGGCGCTCATCGACAGCGAGGACCCCCTCGAAGCTGGCCTCGAAATATTTGCGCAGCCGCCTGGCAAGAAACTGCAATCGCTGACGCTGCTGTCTGGCGGCGAACAGGCGTTGACCGCAGTCGCGCTAATCTTTGGGCTTTTCCTGACCAATCCAGCGCCGATTTGCGTGCTCGATGAAGTCGATGCGCCGCTGGATGATGCCAATATCGAGCGTTTTTGCGATTTGCTCGATGCCATGACCAAGGAAACCAACACACGTTACCTGATTGTGACGCACAACGCCGTCACCATGAGCCGAATGCATCGGCTGTTTGGTGTTACGATGGTCGAACAAGGCATTAGCCGACTTGTATCGGTTGACCTGGGCGGCGCTGAACAACTACTGGCTGCTGAATGACTTTGCACGGCCCCATCACCAACAGCTTCATTTCACAGCGCCTTCGGCTCAATTATGTCGATTGGGGCAACCCGGATGCACCGCCTTTGTTGCTGGTGCACGGCGGGCGCGACCATGCGCGCAGTTGGGATTGGGTGGCCGAGGAATTGCGGCATGACTGGCACATCATCGCGCCGGATCTGCGGGGTCACGGTGACAGCGCGTGGTCACCGGACGGCAACTATGAAATGTCGGCCTTTGTCTACGACATAGCGCAGCTAATCCACCAGTTGAACCTTGCGCCCGTAAGCATCATTGCGCACTCCATGGGCGGCAACATCGCGACGCGCTACGCCGGGCTTTACCCCGAAAATGTGCGTAAGCTGGTCAACATAGAAGGGCTTGGGCTTTCGCCGAAAATGCAGGCCGAACGCGACGCAGTCGGTATTCAAAAACGTTTTCGCCAATGGATTGAGGACAAGCGTAATGCGGCAGGCCGCACACCCAAACGCTATCCGAATATCGAAGCTGCTTATGAGCGGATGAAGGACGAAAACAGCTATTTAACGGACGAGCAAGCGCGCCATCTGACCGTTCACGGCATCAGCCGCAACGAAGATGGTAGCTGGAGCTGGAAGTTCGATAATTACCTTAACATCTGGGCAATATTCGACATGCCGCGCGAGGATTTGCTCGCGATTTGGGAGTCGGTCACGTGCCCCGTGTTGATGATGTACGGTGCCAACAGCTGGGCTTCCAACCCCGAAAAAGATGGCCGTATCGCTCATTTTCCGACCGCACGTGTCGTCGAATATGAAAATGCCGGACACTGGCTGCATCACGATCAATTCGATCGGTTCATGGCCGATGTGAAGGCATTCCTTTAATCAATCATCGATTTGAGTGTCGCGATGTGGTCCGCTTCATCGGCTGGCTTGTCACGGCGGAGCCGCGAGATACGCGGAAAGCGCATGGCAATCCCCGATTTATGCCGCTTTGATTCATGCACCGCATCAAATGCGACCTCAAGCACCAGCGACTTTTCAACTTCGCGCACTGGACCGAAACGGGCGACCGTGTTGTTGCGTACAAAGCGGTCGAGCCATTTAAGTTCTTCATCGCTAAAACCGGAATATGCCTTTCCCACTGGCAACAGTGCGCCATCTGCGGTCCAGCAGCCAAAGGTGTAGTCGGAATAATAAGAGGATCGTTTGCCGCTGCCCCTTTGCGCATACATCATCACGCAATCGGCAACTAAGGGCGCGCGCTTCCATTTGTACCACAAACCCACCTTTCGCCCCGCAAGATAGGGAGAATTGCGACGTTTCAGCATTACGCCTTCAATCGCGGCCTCACGTGCAGCAGCGCGTATCTCCGATAAATGGTCAAAGTCGCGCGCGTCGATAATCGCCGACAGGTCAAACCGCGCATTATCCAGCCCGGCAGTGAAGCGTTCCAGCCGGTCACGCCGTGTGGTCCAAGGCAGGCCACGCAAATCCTCCGTCCCGTCAAATAATATGTCGTAAAGCCTGACGAAAACAGGATATTCCGCCTGCATTGCAGCCGAGACGTTTTTACGGCCCAGCCTTTGTTGAAGAGCGTTGAAACTCGCCGCTTCCCCGCCCTGCACATCCCCGCGCACCAACAATTCCCCGTCGACCACGCCGATGCCGCTGAACGCCGCTGCGATCTCGGGAAAGGAACCCGTAACTTCATCTCCGCCCCGACTGAACAACCTTGTTTCGTCGCCTGTGGAGGCAATCTGGATGCGGATGCCATCCCATTTCCATTCGGCAACGAAGTCGTCGAGGTGTACGCTGCTGTCTTCCAGCGGATGGGCCAGCATAAAGGGTCGAAAAAACGCGCTATTGGCAGGGTCTGGCCGTTCGGATTGGCCTTCGCCCCATGCGAACAACTCAGCATAAGGCGGACGAAGCGCGTGCCAGACCTCTTCGACATCATCCACCGACAGGCTGAACGCTTGCGCAAAAGACGTCTTTGCAAGCCGCGCCGATATGCCCACGCGCATGCCGCCGGTCGCCAGTTTCAACAATGCGTAGCGGCCATTGGCGTCCAGCCGGTCCATAAAATCCGCAAGGACCGATGGCGCTCTCGCCCTGCTCGTGTTGTTCAGAAGGTCGACCACCTCGGACATGCTTGGCGGGTCGGCGGCTTGCGGCGAGTCTGGCCACATCAGCGCGACCGTCTCTGCGGTATCGCCGACATAATCCCTGCTCATGCGGAATAGCATCGGGTCGAAACGTTCCTCCGCCATGGCGCGTATCGCCGCCGATTTGACGGTCGCAATGCTCAACGTGCCAGCCAAGGCGGCCAATGCCCATCCACGGTCGGGATCAGGCGTTGCGCGTAGATAATCGACGATGAGCCGGATTTTGGCGTCACGCGAGCGGGTATACACCAGATTATCAATAAGCGCGGCGAAGGCCTGCATCAGCCTTCATCCTCGTCTTCGCGGCCAACCAGATCGAGAGCACGCGCCTTTAGCTGATGCAACTCGCACCAGCGCCCAAGTGCGTCCGTCCGGCCATGGGTAATCCACGTCTCGGCAGGACGAAGTTCAAGCAATGTATCGGTTAGTTCAACCCAGTCGGCATGGTCTGATATAACCAGCGGCAGTTCGACATTCCGTTGGCGGGCGCGTTGACGCACGCGCATCCAACCCGATGCCATCGCGGTCACGGGTTCCGGCAACCGCCGGGCCCAACGATCATTCAGCGCTGACGGCGGAGCCACTACAATCGCGCCTTTCAACGCATCTTTGGCAAGGCCAGTGGCAAGCACCAGTTCACCCAATTCAACATTATGCGTGGCGTATAATTCGCACATCTTTTGCATAGCGCCGTGGATGAAAATGGGCGCGTCATATCCGGCCCTGCGCAGTTCGGCGATAAGCCGCTGCGCCTTACCCAATGCATAGGCGCCGACAACGATGCAGCCGTCGGGATGCGCCGCGCGCGCGTCCAGCAGTTTTGCAATCTCGGTCTCAATGGGTGGATGGGTAAAGACCGGCAGCCCGAAGGTTGCCTCGGTCACGAGAACATCACAGGGCACGGGTTCGAACCGCGCGCATGTGGGGTCAAAGCGCCGTTTATAATCGCCCGTCACGACGACGCGTTCGCCTGCATGTTCCAACAGGATTTGTGCCGAACCCAAAACATGGCCCGCCGGATGGAAGCTGATCCGTACGCCGCCAACTTCGAAACCATCGCCATAGGCAACCGCGGTGCCCATTTCGGTGCCATAGCGCAGCGCCATTATCGCAAGCGTTTCCGGCGTCGCCCAAACCGCGCCATGGCCACTGCGCGCGTGATCGGCATGGCCGTGCGTCACCAGCGCCCGTTCAGCGGGACGCGACGGGTCAATCCACATATCGGCCGGTCGCACGTAAATGCCGTGCGGGTGGGGTTCTATCCAATGTTGCGCAGAAACAGCGGGGATAAATTTTGTCCTATTAGAGCGGAAAGATATGGGTACTGACCGCCATAATGTAAACTGTCACGCGCGGCGATTGTTCATCCGAGCAGATGCATTGTGGGCCGCCGCGCTGGTTTAGCTTAGCAAGACAACGGGGCTGTCGGCACGCCAGTGCATGCTGACTTTATCGTCCCAGGTGAAATCTTCCTGATCGTGGCGCGACAGGTTGGGACGGCTGACGCGGATGACTTGCCCGCCCTCCAACTGGATTTCATACAAGGTGATATCCCCCAAATAGCTCATGCCTTTGATCGTGCCGCGCGCCAAATTATGTCCATCGGGGGCATCTTGCGCCGCAGCGCGAATGGCTTTGCCTTCGCCGGGCACATGGAGATAGATTTTCTCGGGCCGCAACGCGACCCAGACATTGGCACCATGCGGTCCGGTAACACCGTGATTGAGATATATCTTGCCAAGCCCCGGACAATCGACCGCCGCGCGATCTGGCTCGTCCAATGTCAGCCTGCCTTCGAAGATGTTCACCGAGCCAACGAAATCGGCGACAAAGCGGCTGGCGGGATATTCGTATAAGTCCGACGGCGGCGCCAGTTGCGCAACCTCACCCTTGTTGATGACGGCAACGCGGCTCGCCATCGACAACGCCTCGTCCTGATCGTGCGTCACCGTGACAAAGGTGATGCCGACCTTGTCCTGCAAATCAGACAATTCAAACTGCATTTGCGCACGCAATTTGGCGTCGAGTGCCGACAGCGGTTCATCCAGCAGTAGCACCTTTGGCCGCATTACAAGGCTGCGTGCGAGCGCCACGCGCTGCCGCTGCCCGCCGGACATCTGGTCAGGCATGCGGTCTTCGAAACCACCGAGCTTTACAAGTTCGAGCGCCTCGGCCACACGGTCGCGGATTTCGGCCTTGCCGACACCCGATATGCGCAAGCCATAGCCGACATTGTCGGTGACATTCATATGCGGAAACACTGCGTAGCTTTGGAACACCATGTTCACCGGCCGCTTGTTTGGCGGGACAAGGCTCATATCTTGTCCATCGATGATGATTTGCCCTTCTGTCGGCATTTCGAACCCGGCAATCATCCGCAGCAAGGTCGTTTTGCCGCAGCCCGACGGGCCAAGCAGTACGAAGAATTCGCCGGCGATGATATCGAGGCTGACATTGTCGACCGCGGTGACTTTGCCAAAGCGTTTCGACACGTTCCGGATTTGGATGATAGGCTGCTTGGCTTCGGTCATATCAATGGGTTTCTGCAATGCCCTTCACGCCCTGTAATTTCAGCGCGATGAAGGTGAGGATGACGGTCAGGAGTATGAGGATTGTCGACGCGGCGTTGACTTCCGGTGTGACCGAGAAGCGTACCATCGAATAGACTTTCACCGGGAAAGTAATGGTGTCCGGCCCACTGGTGAAGAAGGTGATAACGAAATCATCCAAGCTAAGCGTGAAAGCGAGCAACGCGCCGGCGATCAGCGCAGGCTTGATATGCGGCAAAAGGACATCGCGGAACGCCTGCCATTCAGTCGCGCCCAAATCCTTTGCCGCCTCTTCCTCCTCTTTGTTGAAGCTCGCCAACCGCGCCCGCACCACCATCGCCACAAAGGGGAAGCAGAAGGTGATGTGCGCAATGGTTATCGCAGACAGGTTAAGCGGCCACGGCAAATCGGTGGGCCAATCGACTTTCGCAAAAAAGATAAGGAAAGCAACGCCCAGACAAATTTCGGGGACAATGATGGGCAAAGCCATGGTTCCCTCCAGCATACCCTTGAAGGGAAAGCGGAACCGCCACAGCATGACTGCGGCGAGCGCGCCAATGACAAGGCTGACGATCGTTGCGAGAAAAGCGATCGTCAACGAATTGACCATAGCCTCCACAAGACTGTCGTTATTAAGCGCTTTCTCGTAATATTTGAGCGTAAAACCCTTCCATACCACATTGCGCTTGCTGTCGTTAAAACTGAAAATCATCAGCACGACCAGGGGGGCGTAAAGGAACAGCATGGTCAAAGCGACCCAGCTGCGCATCCACAATTTGCGGGTATATTCGAGGGGCGCGATGGCGGTGCGCTTAAACATCAGCGCACCTCCTTCACTTTATTCGCGCGCATGGATTGCAGTGCAATCAGAATGAACATCGCGTAGATTAGCAGAAACGAAAGTGCCGCGCCAAAGGGCCAGTCATTGGCGCGCTTGAACTGGCGTTCGATGACATTGGCAATCATCTGGCTTTCGGTGCCACCCATCAGGTCCGGGGTCAGATAGGCCCCCAGAGCCGGAATCAAGGTAATCATGACGCCGGCAACTATTCCCGGTGCCGCAAGCGGCACGACAATCTTCATGAAGGTTTTGAAATGCCCTGCCCCCAAATCAAGGCTCGCCTCAATCAGGCTTTTGTCCAGCCGGTCGAGCGCGGAATAGAGCGGCAATACCATGAACGGCAAATGGACGTAGACCAGCCCCAAAACCACCGCGAAATTGTTGTACAGCAACTGCACTGGCGTCCATGCCTCAAGCGGCTGCATGCCAACCAATGTGCGGAGCCAGCTTGCCCCCTCCCACAGCCCGCCAAGGCCCTTATTCATATAACCGTTAGTACCCATCAGCGCCATCAGGGCATAAGTACGGATCAGCAAGTTCGTCCAGAATGGCAGCATGATCCCCAGCAACAGCCACGGCCGCCATTTGGGAGCCGCAAAGGTGATGGCCATGGCAATAGGAAAGCCAATAACGAGGCAAATCAGCGTGGTGAGCGCTGCGACCGCAAGGCTCTTCAGGAAAATCGAAAGATACAGCCATTCAGTCGCGCGCTTGTAGTTATCGAGCGTGCCGGAAATATCAATATCCGCCGGCCCTGCATTCTGGCCAAAACTATAGAGCCAGACGATCGTCATCGGTGCAACGAAGAACACAGCCAGCCAAAACACAGGCAAGCTGGCAATCGCGGCAAAAGGTCGCCTTTGACCTTTCCAGTCTTGAAGAGGTCCGGCCATTAAGCCGCCCGTACGCGGGTAAAGGCCTCCTCATATTTAGGCTGAAGATCCGGATTGAACTTCGCATATTCGCATTTCGCAAGGACGTCTGCTGGCGGGAATATGACTGGATTATTCTTATACTCCGCAGGCATCAGCGCCTTCGCGGCCTCATTTGGTGTTGGATAAAGGATCGTCTCGGTAATTTTCTTACCTGCCTCGGCGTCCAGCAAATAATTGATGAAGGCGTGGGCATTTTTGGGATGTGGCGCACCCTTTGGAATACATAAATTGTCGGAGTTCAGCTGGCTGCCTTCTTTCGGAATGACAAAGCCGATGTCGGGATCTTCAACCATTGCTTGCGCAATATCGCCATTATATTCCAACACGACGTCGACTTCGCCCTTGAGCAAAAGATCCTGTCCATTGTCTTCATGGAAGGATTTGATGAACGGCTTTTGCTTGATCATCATGGCTTCGATGGTTTTCAGGTCCGCGTCTGTGAGGCCATTGACCGACTTGCCCATATATTTGCCGTACAATCGGAACATGTCGCCGGCTTCGGACAAAACCGCGATACGGCCTTTATATTCGTCGCTGTCGAACAAGACTTTCCAGCTGTCGGGAACCGACTTCACCTTTGACTTGCGATAGCCAATGCCAAGCGCCAGCCAGGTGTAAGGCATCGAATATTTGCGTGCGGGATCATAAGGCACATCCTGATAATCGGGTGCCACATTTTTGAAGTTTGGAATTTGGGCCTTGTCGAGTTCCATCAGCATATCGGCGGACGCCATACGCTCCACAAAATCGTTGGACGGTACAATGACGTCATACCCTTGGTTACCAGCACGCAACTTAGCGAATAATTCGTCGTTGCTCGCAAACAAGGTCATGTTTACGTCAACGCCAGCTTTGTCCTTGTAATCTTCCAGCGTTGTCTCGCCGATATAGGTGTCCCAGTTGTAGAAGTTCAGCTTGGCTTCTTCGCCATTGGCAAGCTTCTTGGCTTCCTTTTCACCGCATCCGGATAGCGCCCCCGTCAAGGAAAAGCCTACTGCGGCAACACCCATGCCTTTTAACATGCCACGACGATTGCTGCCCGCATGTAAAAATGTCTTGAAATCCATATTAAATCTCCAGCTGGCCCACCTAATTATGAGCGTATGCTGGACTAATATGCGGCAATAGAAAAGACCCTTTTTTCCGCGCGTTGCGGGGCCTTTCTGCGGCGCAATTTAATTGCTACGCTTAGCAATTATTGCACCGCAGCAAAGTCAATTTGCAGATGCTGGTGCTTCGGCGTCAACCGCTGCCTGGACGGCTTTGTAAAAGGCCTCTCGCTGGGCACCTACAGTGTCGGGGTCCGTTGCTTTTGGCCAGTTGCTGTTCGTGGCGATAACAAGCTTACGCTTGGGATCGATGAAGATACCTTGGCCAAAAATCCCCTGCGCCGCGTAGCTGCCATCGTCATAGGTCCACCACTGATAGCCATAGCCCTTGCCCGCAACGCCAATGTCCGCCTGTTTGCTAGTCGCAGGCGCAATCCAGTCGTCCGGCAAGATGCTTTTTCCGGCGATTTTAGCGCCGCCCAGCATGAAGACACCAAAGCGTGCATAATCGCGCGTGGATGCCTGAATACAGCAACCGCTTATTTCATGTCCAGTCGAACCCAGCAGCCAGCTTGCGTCCTGCTCCATCCCAAAAGGAGCCCATAATTTTTCGGACAGATAATCAGCGAGTTTCTTTTTTGTCGCGGAACTGACGAGCACGCCAATCAGGTTGGTTTCGCCGGTCTTATATACCCACTTCGTGCCGGCGGGAGCCTCGCGCGGCAAATTGCGCATATAGCTGACGGTAACGTCCATGCCCTTTTCGGCCTTATGCAGGTTGAACAGGGCAACGTCCGATTTGGGATCGGCGTAATCCTCGTTCCATTTGACGCCGGACGTCATGGTCAGCAACTGCTTGATCGTGACGTCGTCATAGGCCGAACCCTTCAGGTCAGGGATATAGGCGGAAACCTTGTCATCAATGCTTTTGATGTAACCGTCCTTGATCGCTGCACCTACCAGTGTTGAGGTAAAAGACTTAGCAACCGAAAAGCTGGTCCACTTCCCTTCGGCGTCAAAACCGAGTCCGTATTTTTCCATGCGAACCTTGCCGTCTTGAACGATGACAAGACCAGCGGTCCGCTGCCCCTTCATGTAAGCAGCCACGTCGGTGCCAATGGTTATCGGTTTGCCTTGCGATAACGGATATACATCGTCGCCTGATTCAATGATGTTGGCTTTGGCAAGGATTGGGATCCGATCCATCGTGCGGAATGCAGCATCGCGCTGCTCGACGCTCCAGAACAGCACGTTAGCGTCCGTCGGCAGGCTGGAAATGAGCGCCTTCATATCTTTGTCGGCACTGACCCAAAAACCGCCCGCTGCAGCCACAACGACAATTAAAAACCCCATAAACCATTTTAGCATCCTACCCCCCATTTTTATATTTTCACCAGAGTTACCTGCGCGACATTGATGCCGCCGCCCCTGAAGCCACCCTCGCAATACATCAGATAATAACGCCAAAGCGAAATGAATTTATCATCAAAGCCAGCCGGCAAGCGGCCTTCGGCAACAGCGGCATCAAAGCGCACGCGCCATTGCCGTAACGTCTCGGCATAATGCAGCCCGAAATCTTGCTGGTCATGCCATGCAAGGCCTGATGCCTCTGCAAGCTTGCGAAAACGGCTATCCGACAACAGCATGCCGCCCGGGAAAATATAATGTTGAATGAAATCGGTCCCACGCGCGTATGATTCGAAGACATCATCCTCGATACGGATATACTGAATGACAGCGCGCCCGCCGGGTTTCAAACATCGCGCCACGGCCTGAAGATAGGCCGGCCAATATTGTTGCCCAACCGCCTCTACCATCTCAACGCTGGCGATACAGTCATAGGAGCTGGTGACATCGCGGTAATCGGTAAGGGTAACGTCGGCGTCCCCCAAACCGGACAGGCGCGTATCAGCATAAGCTTTCTGTTCAGATGACAGGGTGATGCCATGATATCGCACTTTGTGTGCGCGCAACGCGACTTCAGCGAGACCGCCCCACCCGCAGCCAATCTCCAGCAGGCTATCGCCATCGGTCAGTTGCAAGCGCGCGAGCAGAGCGTCAATCTTGCGGTGCTGCGCAGCTTCCAGCGGTTCGTTGACCGATAGCGGTTCGGCAAACAACGCGCTGGAATAGGTCATGCTGGTGTCGAGCCATGCTTCGTAGAAGTCATTGCCCAGATCATAGTGAAACTCGACATTCTTGCGCGCACCGCTGCGGCTGTTTCGACGCAGAGCATGTAGCGCCAACCCAACCAACTTGGCGACGCCGGACGCGCGCGCCAGTTTACCCAGCGATAGCCGGTTGCGCATAAACAGGTCGAAAATCGGCACTGGATCAGGACTGCTCCACTCACCTGCCGCCCATGCCTCATACCAGCCAGCTGATCCGCCACGCACTAGACGCAGCAACGCGTTCCAACTGTGCAGGGTCACCGAGGCGGTCGGCCCTGGTCCGCGCCCGCCAAGCAAGCGGGTCGATCCGTCAGGCAACGTTCCTTCGATCGTGCCGAATTCAAGCCCCGCATCAATGCGATCAACGATATTCTGAAAACCGCGTGAAAAAAGGCCACTGGTAAACGCGCGCAACCCGGTTGCCTGCGTAAATTGGTGGCCTCGTTTCGTATCGGGAACAGTCATGAAGCGCCTATGCTACACGCGTCCCGGCTTTGCAATTGTCTGCGTCGCGCTTATTTTTTCCTCAACTCGTCACGAATTTCGATGAGCAAATCGACGTCTGTAGGACCCGCCACGACCGCTGGCGGTGGCATGATTTTATTGGCCTGACGGACTATCAGGAAAATGACAAAAGCCAGAATAACGAAGTTGATGACTGCGGTGATGAAGCTGCCCCAGGCCAGCACATTTGCGCCAGCCGCTTTCGCGGCAGCAAGCGACATGCCCGCAGTGATTTTCTCTGCACCGCCCAAGACGATATATTGGCTGCTAAAGTCGACGCCGCCACCGGTTGCCAAGGAAATCAGAGGCATAATGATATCATCTGTCAGCGCCGAAATAATCTTGCCAAATGCCGCACCAATTAAAACACCTACTGCAAGATCAAGCACATTCCCGCGCATGATAAACGTCTTGAATTCACTCAACATAATTTACCTCCCAAGTTGCGTGGAACAAAATATGTCACAGGCTTATAACAAACGATAGCAGTCATTGCGAAACCGCATAGCGCGCCTTATGTAGATAACACACGCCCGTCAGGGTAGGTTTTCTGGGCATGTCGCCATTTGGAGGAGTGCATTTGATGCGTAACGGATTTGTAAAATTTATGCTTGTGCCCATCGCGGCGGTTTCGCTTGCCGGTTGCGGTATCAACAGCGTGCCAACTGCTGAGGAAAATGCGAAGGCAAAGTGGGCTGACGTCCAAGCCGCTTTTCAGGAGCGCGCGAACCTCGTTCCCAACCTCGCCAATGTCGTAAAAGGCGCAGCGGCGCAGGAAAACAAAACCTTGACCGAGGTCATCGAAGCCCGCGCCCGCGCAACGTCGCCGAATATTCAGGTAAACCCTGATGACCTAAGCGATCCTGCAAAGATGGCAGCATTTCAGGCCGCGCAAAACCAGCTTTCGGGCAGCCTGTCGCGTTTGCTTGTGTCGGTGGAGCAATATCCGCAGCTGAAAAGCCAAGAAGGCTATCTGAAGCTGCAGGACCAACTGGAAGGCCAGGAAAACCGGGTGCGCATCACCTTGCGTGATTATAATGAGGCTGTGCGCGGCTATAACACCACCATCCGGACATTCCCCGACATCATTGGTGCCAAAATTATTCATGGTGCAAAACCAATGGTTCCCTATCAGGCGACAACGCAGGGCGCAGAAACAGCGCCGCAATTGGATATGGCACCTGCCGCCTGATCTTTGACGGGAATTACATGATGAAAAAGGCCATTGGCCTATTTGCGGCGCTGCTCCTGACCTTCACGGGTCAGGCGGCGTTCGCGCAGGATTTCCCGAAGCTTACGGGCCGCGTAGTTGATCAGGCCAATTTGCTCGACCCCGCTGCCGAGGCAGCGTTGAATGCAAAGCTGGAGGGCCTCGAAACGCGCACTAAGCGCCAACTGGTTGTTGCGACCCTCAACAGCCTGGAGGGCTATGAGATATCCGATTACGGCTATCGGCTTGGCCGGCACTGGGCGTTGGGCCAAGACGGCAAAGGCGAAACCGAAAAAGACAATGGCGCCATCCTGATTGTTGCCCCCAATGAACGTAAAATGCGGATTGAGGTTGGCTATGGTCTTGAACCGGTTCTGACCGATGGCCTGTCATCCTCTATCATCCGAAACGATATTACGCCCCGGTTCAAGGCCGGAGACTTTGCCGGCGGGATCAACGCGGGCGTTGACCGTATCGTCACCCAGTTGGAACTTCCCGCTGACGAAGCCGCGAAGATCGCCAGTGCGGCGCAGCAAAGCCGCAACTCCGATGAAGGCATCCCCTTTGGCGCGATCATCTTCGTCCTTTTCCTCATCTTCTTCGTATTCCTGCCCATGATGCGGTCAATAAAAGGCGGTAAAAAATACCGTCGCGGCGGCATGGGACCAGTCATCATCTGGGGTGGCGGCAGCGGCTTCGGCGACGGTGGCGGCGGTTTTGGCGGTGGCGGCTTCGGCGGTGGTTTCGGTGGCGGGGGCGGAAGCTTCGGCGGCGGCGGCGCTTCGGGCGGCTGGTGAGGGGCAGACAAATGGCATTACGTAAAATAAGCCAGATTACCGAAGCAGACCATGCGTTGGTTACCGCTGCGGTGGCGACAGCAGAACACCAGACAAGCGGTGAAATCGTCACGATCGTTACTGACCTGTCCGATCATTATGAGGACGTCGCGTTGGCATGGGCCAGCGGCATCGCCTTTGTTGCGCTTGGCGCATATGCGATATTTCCCGAATTTTATATTGGCCTGCTCAACACAGTCACTGGCGGGTGGAACCATGAATATACGGCGTCCGAATATGTAGCATTGTTGCTGACCGCTATTGCGCTGAAATGGGTGGGCACTTGGCTTATCCTGCGGTGGATGCCCCTGCGCCTTGCACTTACGCCAAAACGCCTCAAAATGGCGCGCGTGCGCAACCGCGCCATTGGCTTGTTCAAAGTCGGGACCGAAGCAAAAACCGTCGGGCGAACCGGCGTCTTATTGTATCTTTCCATGAAAGAACATCGCGCAGAAATCGTCGCCGATGACTCCATAGCCGCTAAAGTGGCGCCAGAAATCTGGGGCGATGCGATGGTCGCGCTGATCGACAATGTCCGCGCCGGGCAGCCGGGCAAAGGCATGGCAGAGGCGGTGGCGCAAATGGGCATCGTGCTTGCCGAGCACTTCCCCAAAGGCGCCGACAACCCTAATGAACTGCCGGACAGGCTGATTGAATTATGAATGATGAAGACGCACCTGAAAAGGTGATGTGGCAAGGCAAGTTCATTACCGCCAAAACGCGTGGTAAATGGGAATATGTTGGTCGGGCACGCGGTATCAAGGCTGCCGTGATTTTGGCCATAGATAATGACCATGTGCTGCTCGTCGAACAATATCGGGTGCCGCTTGGCGCATATTGTATCGAGCTTCCCGCTGGACTTATCGGCGACCATGACGCGGACGAAGACGCTCTCACATCTGCTGCGCGCGAGCTTGAGGAAGAAACTGGCTATCGCGCGGAGACGATGGAGCTTGTAGGCGAGTTTTTCTCGTCACCCGGCATGGTCAGCGAAAGCTTCTCGCTGGTCCGCGCGCACGGTCTGCATAAGGTCAGCGAAGGCGGCGGGGTTGATGGCGAAAACATCATTGTACACCGCGTCGCATTGGCTGAATTACCCGCGTTCATAGCTTCAAAACGCGCCGAAGGCTCCGCCGTCGATGTCAAACTGCTGATGCTGCCGGGAATATTGTTTTAGCGGAAATTATCCGCATAAGCCTGCAACTTCAGAGTTTTGGGCGGCGTTGGGATAAACGTCGCCTCTATACCCTTCTTTTCGGCATAGGCCCGCGCGGCATCCAGAGTTGGAAATGTGAGCTGCACCTGCGTTTGCGTGTCGCCTGATCCAGCCCATCCCATCAGCGGATCGGCCTTGCGTGGCTCGGCCGGCACAAATTCCAAGACCCATTCGTCGGTGCGCGCGCGGCCAGATTGCATGGCATTTTTGGGACGTTGAAAGATACGGGCAGACATCAAAATTCCCTGAGAAAATTGTTCGCAGCCGCCTTGCCCCAACAGCAACGGAGTCGTCAAGCGTTGCGCGGTATATCGCGGGCCTGCGCCTTTTTCGTTTTAAGGCTGGCGATGCTTTCCCACGGTGCCTCAGGCCAATTATGTTTGGGATAACGCCCCCGCATTTCCTTTGCGACATCACGCCAGCTGCCGCGCCAAAATTCAGGTAGGTTGCGCGTTGTCTGGATGGGCCGTCCCGCCGGTGAGGTGAGGCTTAAGACCAGTGGAATGAGATCCGCACCGACGACTGGGTGGCTGTCGACGCCAAACAGGGCCTGTACGCGCAGTTCTACGGTTGGCCCTGCTTCCGCGGCATAATCGATAAAGTGCGTGGTCCCGGCCGGACTGACGAACGCGGCAGGTGCAACCTTGTCTATCCGTGTCTTATGCTCCCACCCTAATATATTCTCGATAGCGGTAAAAAGGCGTTCCGGGGAAATGTCGCGCAGACGATTGGCCTTGTCCAGCAATGGCAATAGCCATTCGTTCAATGTTGCATTCAACGCAGCATCATCCAGCCCGTCCAACCCAGCAAAGCGTGCGCGTTTGCGCAAGGCATCAGCGGCAGATGACCAAGGAAGCACGTCCAGCCCAAGCGTCCGGACGGCATCCACCAGCGCGGCCGACACCGCATGCGGATCAGGCTTCTCAACCTTTCCTTCGGACAATATGATCGCCCCGATACGCCGCTGGACACGGACATCGACACGGTCCGCGTCCTTGTCATAGGCGGTCAGTTCGCGTCTTTCGATGTCGGGTTCAAACAAGCGCAATATCTCGCCTTCAGTCAGAGCAGCTGCGGATAATATCCGAGCGCCTGAGGCAGCCCCCTGCACATCGGCAACCGCGAGCCATTCCTCCCGCGCGAGGGGCGATGCGCCATCCAGCCGCAAGCCTCTCCCCATTGCACTGATCCAGTTTTCGCCTTTGGCATCGCGGCGCTTGGCTATACGGTGGGGAAAAGCGGTGGCGATCATTGCACCAACAGATTGCCGGACGCCCGGCCCTGCTTCACCGGTCATCCGCGCGATATTGCGGGCGAGTGACTTCACGGCATCGGCACGGCCACCGCGTTCGCGGCCAAAGCGTTCAAAGCGGGCATCGATATCTTCACCCTGCCCGCCAAGTCCGCGTTCCTGCAGCAATAACGCAAGTGTGGCTGCCGCCTCAGCCTGCCCGCTATATGCCGCTATCGATACCATGTGCGCCAAATGCGGAGGCAGCGGCAGCGTGGCCAAGCTACGACCATGCGGCGTAATATGGCCTGCGTCATCGACGGCGCGCAACATCGTCAGGGTGCGCTGCGCCTGTTGCAAGGCCCCTGCAGGTGGCGGGTCGAGCCAGCGTAATTGCACAGGGTCACTTTCGCCCCACAAGGCACAATCCAGAACCAGCGGCGCGAGATCGCTTTCCAATATTTCGGGCGGGTCAAAGGGCGGCAATCCACCGTTACCGGCCTCTTCCCACAAACGATACGCAACGCCTGGCCCTTGGCGTGCGGCACGTCCGGCGCGCTGCGTTGCCGCCGACAGGCTCGCGCGTTCCGTGACCAGCCGCGTGACGCCAGCACCCGCATCAAAGCGCGCCCGCCGCGCCAAGCCGCTGTCAATAACGATGCGCACGCCCTCGATAGTCAAACTGGTTTCCGCGATATTCGTCGCCAGAATGATTTTGCGGCGGCCCTCGGCATCAGGCCTCACGGCCAATCGCTGTGCGGCGGGATCAATCTGACCATGCAATCTGTGGATGGCATAAGCTGCCCCAACAGCAGCAAGTGCCTCCGCCGCACGATTAATCTCGCGGGTGCCGGGCAGGAACACCAAAATGTCTCCTTCATCGTCGGCAAGCGCTTGCCGTACGACGCGGACGACATCATTCTCAATCGGTAGTTCCGCTCGCCGTCCGGCATATCGCAGCGCGAGCGGCCAAATCTTGCCCGCGCTTTCGAACAAGGGCGCGTCCCCCATGAGTTTCGAAAAGCGCGATCCATCCAAGGTCGCTGACATCGCGAGCAAGCGCAGATCAGGGCGAAACGCAGCTTGCGCCTCAAGCGCCAAGGCAAGCCCGAAATCACTGTCGATGCTGCGTTCGTGGACCTCGTCAAACAGGACAGCCGACACACCCGCAAGCTCCGGGTCCTTGATGATGCGGTTGCGGAAGATACCCTCCGTCAACACCAATATGCGCGTCTTTGGGCCGTGTTTGCTGTCCAGCCGCGTTGCATAGCCAACGGTCGCGCCGACCGCGTCCCCCATCAGCGCGGCAATACGTTCCGCCGCCATGCGCGCTGCCAGCCTGCGCGGTGACAGCAAAAGGATTTGGCCGGTACAAAATTCCTCCCCAAGCAACGCCGGCGCGACCATCGTGGTTTTACCTGCACCGGGTGGCGCAATCAGGACGGCGTTGGTACGCTGGCGCAACGACGCAAGCACGTCGGGCAGGACAGCCAAGACAGGTAAATCGCCAACGCCCGTCACAGTTCAGTCCGCACTCGAACTGCTGCGTGCGCTATCAATATGCGCGCGCGATCGCAAATTCCACAGCTTCGGTAAGCGCGGATTTCGCTTCCCCGGCAGGGAAATGGGCAATCGCATCAATCGCGCGCTGGCCATAATGACGCGCACGGACAAGCGTATCGTCAATGGCCTTATGCTGGCGCAACAGCGTGATGGCGTGCGCAAGATCGCTGTCGGAAATGCGGTTACCCAGCATCGCGTCGCGCCAAAATGTCTTTTCCTCTGCATTGCCACGCGAATGCGCCAGAATAACGGGCAACGTTACCTTGCCATCGCGGAAATCATCGCCGCTATCTTTACCCATCGTTGCACCGTCGGAAACATAATCAATGGCGTCATCAACCAATTGGAACGCGATGCCTAGATTGCGGCCATACGCATCTAGCGCCATTTCCTGGGCTTCGCCTCGTTCGGCGACAACCGCCGATATCCGGCAAGCAGCAGCAAAGAGCGCGGCGGTTTTCGAACCGATAATATCGAGATATTTTTCCTCGGTCGTCGTGATTTGTCGCTGTGCGGTCAGCTGATGCACTTCGCCTTCGGCAATAACTGCCGACGCGTTGGACAATATCTTCAGGACTTTCAACGAACCGTCCTCAACCATCAGCTCGAATGACCGGCTGAACAGGAAATCACCCACCAGAACAGCGGCGGGGTTTCCGAAGATCAAATTGGCAGCGGTTTTGCCGCGCCGCATGTCGCTACCGTCCACGACATCGTCGTGCAGCAGTGTCGCGGTATGAATAAATTCGACAGCGGCGGCGAGCTTGTGATGGCGGTCGCCCGGATAATCGAGCAATTGTGCGCAGGCGAGCGTCAACATGGGCCGCATGCGCTTGCCTCCGCCGGCAATCAAATGTCCCGCAAGCTCGGGAATCAGAGGGATTTCGGACTGCATCCGGTCCAGAATGACGGCATTGACCTTGTTCATGCCGGGGGCAACCAGCTTCAAAATGGGGTCAAGCGAAGGCGCACGATGTCCGCCGATTTTATGGATGGTAGCCGTCATAATCACACTGCTCTGACGACAGGCGCGCCGCAAGGCAAGTGCAAATGGCGTATTTACTCTTGTCCGCAACGGCCATTGGCGGCACAGATGCGTGCCATGACTGACGACCAAACCCTCGCCCACTTTCGTGACAGCATCGACAATATCGACGCTGCGCTTGTTTTCATGCTGGCCGAAAGGTTCAAGATCACGCAGGCCGTCGGCGAATTTAAGGCGAAATCGTCCCTGCCCCCAGCCGATCCGGCACGTGAGGAAAAACAGATTGAGCGGCTGCGGCAATTGGCGCGCGACGCCAAGTTGGATCCGGATTTCACCGAAAAATTTCTGCGCTTCATCATCGACGAAGTCATCCGGCACCATCAGCAAATTCGCGACGGGAGCTAGAACGCGCCACGTTTAGCTGATTGCCTTTGGCAACCTAAGCCTGACCATTAATCCGCCGAGATCTTCGCTCTCTTCCAGACTGACAGTGCCGCCGTAAATTTCCACGACGTCACGGACAATGGCGAGGCCAAGGCCAGTGCCGGGCTTGCCCGTATCCAGCCGCGCACCGCGGTCAAACAAGCGCTCACGTTCGGTGGCTGGAATCCCCCGGCCATCGTCCTCGACCAGCATTTCCACAAAATCACCTGCGTCTTCGACGGTAACGAACACGCTGCCACCTCCATATTTAGCAGCATTTTCGATCAGGTTGCCGAGCATTTCATCAAGGTCCTGCCGTTCAACACGCGCCGCGATAGTTTGGTCACCTGCCATATCTAGCCGAACATGCGCATAAAGCCGGCTGACTGCGCGTTCGACCGATTCGAGGCTGTCCCACACTATCGCACGGCTGTGGCTATGGCCGCGACGCCCGACCGCACGGGCGCGGGCGAGGTGGTGGTCCACTTGCCGCCGCATCGTCGTTGCTTCGCGGATGACGGTTTCGGAAAGGTCCGGCGATTGCGCGGTTGCGCTGTTCATGATGACAGTAAGTGGCGTTTTCAGCGCATGCGCAAGATTGCCTGCATGGCGGCGCGACTCTTCAGCCTGTTTCTCATTATGGTCAAGTAAGGCGTTCAATTCATTAACCATTGGCATCACCTCATCGGGCAATGCATCGGTCACGCGGCTTTCACGTCCGCTGCGCATTTGGGCGATGGCCTTGCGCACGGCACGCAGCGGCCACAGGCCATAGAAGGTCTGCAGCGCGGCCAAAATGATGAGGCCAAGTGCCAGCAACATGAAGCTTGTCACAAGTACGGAGCGCAATTCGCGGATCTGGCCATCAAGACTGTCGCGACTTTGTGCAACCATGAAAGTCCAGGCAACATCAGAATCTGGCAGCTTAATGGCCCTCTCGGCTATCCGAAGCGGCTCATCGGCAAATTCGTTGCTGTTTCGGAAATGGACGGCCTGATCATTATGTTCGACAGGCGGCTGCAACGCGCGGTCCCACAAGGAACGCGACGGAAACGGCATCGCGCCCTTCCCCGTTATTTGCCAGTACAGGCCGCTATTGGGTTCCAGAAATCGCTGATCGCCCAAGGGCCGGTTCATGCGTATTTCACCGTCGGGGCCAATTTCGGCCGAGGCAATCATCGCGGTCAGGACATATTCGAGTTGATTGTCGAAGTTCTGCTCAACCGAATTTGTGAGCACGCGATCCAGCGCAGCACCGCCGCCAATCAGCAATATCATGATCCATGCCGCCGCCGTCAGGATCATGCGGCGGGTAAGCGATCCCGTGCTTTGGAACTGGCTTCGCCACGATGGCGCCTTCACAGGCGTTGATATGGCGACCGGCGGATTCAGCTTACCGGTTCCTCAAGGCTGTAGCCAAGGCCACGGATTGTAGAAATGACATCCTGCCCCAATTTCTTACGAATCCGTGTGACAAACACCTCAATAGTATTTGAATCTCTGTCGAAATCTTGGTCGTAGATATGTTCGATAAGCTCGGTCCGCGACACAACTTTCCCTTTGTGATGCATCAAATAGGACAGCAATTTATATTCCTGCGCGGTCAGCTTGACGGGCTGGCCATCCAGCGTGACTCGACCTGAGCGGGTATCAAGCCGGACATCGCCAACGGTCAGTTCGGACGAGGCGTTGCCCGACGCACGACGGATAAGCGCACGCAGACGGGCAATCAATTCCTCAGTCTGGAAGGGCTTTGCAAGATAATCATCCGCACCCGCATCAAGGCCAGCGACCTTGTCCGACCAGCTATCGCGCGCGGTCAGCACCAGAACGGGAAATTTCCGTCCTTCCTTGCGCCAGCGGTCAAGAACCGTGAGGCCATCGATTTCCGGCAGGCCAAGATCCAATATTACGGCATCATAATTTTCGGTTGAGCCCATATAATGGCCATCTTCGCCATCAGTGGACAAATCCACCGCATAGCCGGCCCCTTCAAGGGTCGACTTCAGCTGCTGGCCCAAAGTCGGCTCGTCTTCAACGATCAAGATGCGCATGCTGTCCCCTTCAATTGTAAATAATTATGTCGGAATCGGGCTAGCAGATTAGGCGGCCGCCGCAAAATCCTATCAGCGCTGCCGCAATACACCACCGGTGCGGCCATCAACATCGACGAAAATGACGCGATCACGATTGATGAACTTAAGGCGGTAGACTTGTGCGCTAGGGTCATATTCGGGGCCAAGATATTGCATGCCCCGCATACGCGGCACGATGCTCGCCTCAATCTCGCGCAACGACTTTACCTTACCGGCGGCCATGTCCTGACGCGCCTCGGCCTGCTCACCGCGACGCCCTTCGGCAGGCGCCGCAGTGATAATCACGCAAGCTGCAATTGCAGACATTATGGAATTTCGGATCAACATCATTGCTGCCTAACGGGATAGCATTGAACGCAAAGTGAATGAATTTCCCTACACAACATGTCTGCGATCGGCGATATCCTATTTCACCATTTCAAAGGTGAACGACATGGTTGCACCAACGCTTAATTCGCCGGGTGAAATGGGCGTGGTCTTTTCCGATACATCCATCGCACGCACAGCCATTGGCATGGGCGGATAGTTGCCCATATTATTATCCGTTTCCTCAACGCGCAGGACGCGAACGTCGCGATAGCCTGCCTTGCGTGCGATATTTTGTGCACGGGCAAGCGCCGATGCCCACACTTCGTCACGCGCCGCCGCCCGGAATGTGCTGTCGTCATCAAGTCCGAATGTCGGGCCATTGAAATTGGTCGCGCCATCTACGGCAAGGGCATCCAAAAATGCACCGAGCTTCTTGAGGTCGCGCAGTTTGGCGTTGACCATGTTCGATGCCTGATAGCCCATGAAAATCTGCTTGCCGTCGCGATAATCAAATTGCTGATTGAGGTTGATTTGAGTCGTCTGAATATCCCGGTCGGCAATACCAAGCTTCTTTAACCGCGAGACGACAGATGCCATCTGCACATTGTTGGCGCGCACGGCTTCACTTGCCGTGGGGGCCATGGTCTGAACGCCCGTCGAGAAAGTCGCGATGTCAGGACGCGTTTCGACGGTCTCGGTAACGCTCAGGTCAATGACCGGATTTGTAGCGGTGACGTTTACCTGCGTGGCCATGGCTGATGTTGATGCCATCGCACCTGTTACCATCAACGTGGCCAAAATCATTTTGCGCATAAACTGCTCCTTCAAAAATGCCGGCAGCTAAATCGCTGTGCGGCGTGCCCAATCGATATACGCTTCGCGAAGCTGAACGGTTGCCGAACCGGGCGTTCCGTTGCCGATAGTTTTTCCATTGATTTCAACGACTGGCATCACGAAACCCGATGCCGATGAAACGAACGCCTCCGCTGCTTGTTCCGCTTCTGCAACAGTGAAGGGTCGCTCCTCGATGTGATGCGCCACTAATGGCAACACGGCGGCGCGGGTTATGCCGTGCAGAATTTCGCGGTTCAGTGGATGCGTAACGAGCACACCATCCTGTGTGATGATATGCGCGTTTTGCGCGCTGCCCTCCGTGACAAAGCCGCCGCGTTCCATCCATACGTCGTCGACATTCTGCGCAATCGCTGCATTTTTCATCAACGAGGCATACAATAATTGCGTCGTCTTGATATCCGCCCGCCCCCAACGCAAATCGGGCATGGTGACTACCCTGCTCCCCCTGCGCGCAAGCGGATTGTCGGCCAAGCTGCGCGCTTGCGTAAAGGCGAGTACCGTAGGCTTCGTGCCCGCAGCGGGAAACACAAAGTCGCGATCATCGGGGGTGCCGCGTGTGACCTGCCAATAGATCATACCTTCGGCCAGATCATTATGCGCAACCAAAGCGCGGCATATATCCAGCCAGTCTGATGCATCCGGCGCTCCGGAAATGCCTATTTCACCGAGAGAGCGGGCCAAACGCGCCACATGCCCGTCAAAATCGACCAGCTTGCCATCCAGCACCGACACAACCTCATACACCGCATCGGCAAACAGGAAGCCACGATCGAAAACCGATACCTTGCCTTCGTTTTCCGGGACAAATTGTCCGTTCAAATATATAATGCGCATTCTTTTGCCCCACCCATTCGTGTGTACCGGTCTATGCGGAAAGTTGACCGCCGAAACAAGTTCGGGGTTGCAGCACCGCCAAGGTTGATTTGTACGCCCATGGCCCCTATCCGCCCTTCACATGTCGCAACCCCCTATTTTTGCTTTTGAAGGCCTTGCTCTGCAACAGGGCGGTGGCTGGTTATTTCAGGATATCGACCTGTTCATTGGTGCACGCGACCGGCTTGCGCTGATTGGCCGCAATGGCGCGGGCAAAACGACCCTAATGAAACTGGTCGCCGGGAGTGTCGAGGCAGACAAAGGTAATCGCGTCGTCGTACCCGGCACCAATATCGTGATGCTGGAACAAGATCCCGATGTGTCGTCGTTCGACAAGTTGGTCGACTTCGCTGTCCATGGCGAAAAAGGGCCGCCCGAATATGCGGTTCGGGCGATTGCCGACCAATTAGGCATCAACCTTGATCGCGAAGCCAAGACGGCAAGCGGCGGGGAGAAACGTCGGGCAGCAATTTGTCGAGCGCTGGCGAGTGAACCCGACCTCCTGTTGTTGGATGAGCCTACCAACCACCTTGATTTGGCGGCAATAGAATGGCTTGAAGACTGGCTGACGCGATATCGCGGCGCATTCATGGTCATCAGCCATGACCGGACCTTCCTGACGCGCCTGACACGGCAGACATTCTGGCTGGACCGGGGGCTGCTGCGCCGCAATGAAATTGGCTTTGGTGGCTATGACGCATGGACCGAACAGGTTTTTGCCGAGGACGCGCGCAACGCAAGCCGGCTTGATGCCAAGCTGAAGATCGAAGCGCACTGGCTTGAACGCGGCGTGACTGCGCGGCGGAAACGCAATCAGGGACGGCTGGCGAAGCTATGGGAAATGCGCGCGGCGCGTGCGGCCATGATTGGTCCGCAAGGCACAGCCAAGCTGGCGGCATCCAGTGATGACAGCAAAACAAAGACCGTCATCAGCGCAGAGGGCGTCAACAAAAGCTTCGGCGACAGACCCATCATCAAGGATTTCACGCTGCGCGTCCAACGCGGCGACCGGATCGGCATTGTCGGCGCAAATGGCACGGGCAAAACCACGTTAATCCGCATGCTGACAGGCGAAACTGCGCCCGACTCAGGCAAGATCACATTGTCACCCACATTGACCGGCATCGTCATTGACCAGCAGCGCAAATTGCTAACACCCGAAAAGCGGGTGCGGGACGTGCTTGCCGATGGCGGCGACTGGGTTGATGTGCGCGGGGTGCGCAAACATGTACAGGGCTATCTCAAGGAATTCCTTTTCGACCCGTCCCTTGTCGAGGCGCGCATAGGGAGCCTGTCGGGCGGCGAGCAATCGCGTATCTTGCTGGCACGCGAATTTGCGCGTGAGGCAAATCTGCTGGTGCTGGACGAACCGACAAACGATCTTGATTTGGAAACCCTCGACCTGTTGCAGGAAGTGATCGCCGATTATGACGGGACTGTCTTGATCGTCAGCCATGATCGCGACTTTCTTGATCGCACCGTTACATTGACCTTGGGCCTTGATGGTTCGGGCCATGTCGACATCATTGCGGGCGGCTATGCCGACTGGGAAGCCAAGCGCCACCGGCGGGACAAGCCCTCTACCAAAGCGAGCGCCAAGCCAGTACCCGTTGCATCAGCGGCACCCGCCAAACGTACGAAGCTGTCCTATAAAGACCAGCGGGACTACGACCTTTTGCCAGCACGCATTGCCGCCATTGATAACGAAATAGCGGCAGCAGAAAACGAAATGGGCAGCCCCACCCTCTATACGCTAAACCCGTCGCGCTTTACCGAACTCACGGCAAAAACCGAGCAGCTACGCGCGGAAAAAAATGCAGCAGAGGAACGCTGGCTGGAACTGGCGATGATGGTTGAAGAGGCCGCGAGCTAACCCGGGATGCGGTAAAACCCTGCCAGCCGGTCAAGGGCAATCCTCAAAACCAGCTTCCCGGAACGGGCGGGCCACGACATTTCGCGCTCCGCCGCAGGCATGCTTTCGCCGACGCAGATTACGCGCCACGCAATGTCCGAAAGATCCGCGCCCAACGCCTCCAGCGCACCATCGAACCGCGTCTTTGCCGACACCATCCGCTCGGTACGGTTCATCCCCAAAGGCGCACTGCCTTTTTGCCGACTGCGCGGGGCATTATCCCATGACATGGTGACCACCGCACCAATCGCGGCGGTCTCGTAATCGCGGCGTAAAGTCTCTCCTGCCAGCATTTGGCGGTCGGTGAGATGTCCGCGTGCATGCAACCAAGACAATGGCGATTCCGCGAGATTCACCGTCACTGTCCGCACACTTTTAGGGCGCGGGGTTTCGCGAGCGCATCCGAGCAACGGACGCTCCACCAACTCGCGAATGTCCGAGGTTCTGCACTGTTTATTGATGGCACTTGGCATATTCGTCTCCTTTAACTCGACGAATCACACTTGCCATGTGGTGAATATTGTAGGAAAGAAAAAACCTATCTGGTAATCGGAGCAAGATATGCAAAGTCGAATTCGCGATGTCCGCCGCGCCAAAGGCTATACGCTCGCTGACGTTGCCGCGCGCTGCAAACCGCCAACAACTGCACAGACGATTGGCCGTCTGGAAACTGGCACGCGCGTACTTTCCCTCATTTGGATTAACCGGATTGCCGGGGCATTAGGTGTGGAGTCGAGCGACCTCGTAGCGTTACCTGATCAGCAATATCTGCCGGTGGCTGCAGTGTTTGGTGCGGATGGCACCCACGCCCCCACGAAGGAAGAGCGCATCATGGCCCCGAACGTCGGGGCCAACATGGTCGGTTTGCGCATTGCATCTTCAATCGGCGAATATCGACACGGTGACGAGCTTTGGCTTGAGCAGCTTCCCCCCGATGCGTTTGGTTCGGCGCTTAATCTTGACGTTTTGGTGCCACGCCCGGGCGGCCGGTTCATCTTCGGCCGCTTGCTCGGACGCGAAGCCGGAAAGCTGCATATCCTGCCGATGGAGGCAGGATCGCGCCAGCAAATCGTCACTGACCCCGCGTGGATTGCCAAAGCAGTTCGACTGGTACGCAAGCTGTAGGCCGTCGACATGCGCATCCTTACGCTCTCGACCCTGTTTCCCGCCACCAACCGGCCGAACTTCGGTATATTCGTGGAGCGGCAGACACGAGCTCTCTCCGAAGTGCGGGATTTTGCGGTAACCATCGTCAATCCGGTCGGGACAGCGCCATGGCCGTTAAGCCTCATCGCGTCGCAGGGAGAACTCAAGACGCTGGGCGATGAGCGCTGGGGCGGTCTGGAGGTGTATAGGCCGCCGTTCACTGCAATCCCCGTCATCGGGGGCAGTCGCAACCCCGCCGCCATTTCAAGGTCCGTGCTGCCCTTGCTGCGGCAACTGCACCGCGAGACGCCGTTCGATCTTATCGACGCCGAATTTTTCTTTCCGGACGGTCCCGCAGCGATGCGCCTTTCGGATGCGCTGGGCATACCATTTACCATCAAGGCCCGCGGTGCCGACATCCATTATTGGGGACGCCAGCCCGGTTGCGCTGCGCAGATATTGGACGCGGCAAGAAAGGCTGCAGGGTTGTTGGCGGTGTCAGGCGCACTAAAGGCCGACATGGTTGCGATGGGGATGGATGCCGACAAGATCCGCGTCCACTATACTGGCCTCGATCAGACACGTTTTGTCCCGCGTGACCGCGCGCAGGAGAAGGCCAATCACAACCTCACGGGCCCGGTCATTTTATCGGTCGGCGCGTTGATACCGCGCAAGAACCACGACCTTGTCATTCAGGCTTTGGCAGATATTCCCGGCGCGACACTGTTGCTTGCCGGCCAGGGTGAAAGCGAGGCCGCGTTACGCGCAGTGGCCGATAAATCGGGCGTCGCTGACCGCGTCCGTTTTCTGGGCAGCGTTCCGCATGACGATTTGCCATCCTTATGTGCTTCTGCGGACATCATGGCCTTGGTGTCGTCCAGCGAAGGCCTCGCCAACGCATGGGTTGAGGCGCTTGCCTGCGGAACACCGATCATCGCAAGCGATGTGGGCGGCATCCGGGAGCTTATCAAGAACGACGCAGCCGGACGAATCGTTGCGCAGGAACCCGCGGCTATTGCGCAGGCTGCGCGGGACTTACTTGCCAATCCACCGCGCAAGGAAGACGTCGCAGACAACGTCCGGGCATTTTCATGGGCTGAAAACGCCCGGCAGTTGGCGGACTTTTTCCGTTCAGTCGCCAGCCGTTAAGGCTGCGCGCCGAAGCCTTCGCTGATGCGCTCGGCCTTGGAGTCAGCCTCTTCAGTTGGCACAAAACTGTGCGAACCAACCTTAAGCCAGATGAGGATTGGTGCGGCCTGATAGATCGACGAGTAGGTCCCAACGACGATACCAAAGGCCATCGCGACGCTGAACCCAAAGATAACATCGGGGCCAAAGAGCACGAGCACAATCAACGGCAGCGAAATCGAAACGCTGGTCATGACCGTGCGCGACAATGTCTCGTTCACGGAAAGGTTCAACAGCGACGCCATTTCCATTTTCCGGAACTTCATCAGATTTTCGCGGATACGGTCATAGACCACGACAGTGTCGTTTAGCGAGTAACCGATAATCGTCAGCAACGCCGCGATGATGTTAAGGTCAAATTCCCAACCAGTGAGAGCAAATAGGCCGAAGGTCAGCGTCACGTCGTGGACCAGCGACCATATCGCCCCCACACCGAACTGCCATTCAAACCGGAACCAGATGTAAATCGACACACCCGCCATTGCCGCCAGCAGCGCGAGGATACCTTTGCCGAACAGTTCTTCGGACACTTTGCCGGAAACGGAATCAACGCCGTCGATACGCACACCTGGATAATCGGCCTTCAACGCATTGGTGATTTTCACCGCCATCGCGTTGGCAATTTCCGGGTTCTTATCAGCGCCCTCAGGCAGCTTCATCCGGATGGAGACTTGGTTTTCCTTACCAAAACGCTGAATAGTTGGGTCGCCAAAGCCTAGGCCGGCAACCTTTTCGCGCAGTTCGGTTACCGGCGCTTCAGTCGTCTGCGTGAAGGTGGCGCGGATCATTTGCCCGCCAATAAAGTCAACGCCGAAGTTCAGCCCCTTGGTCGCGACCAGACCAATGGACGCAATCATCAGCAGCAAGCTTATGCCAAACGCATAGGTCCGCCATTTAAGAAAATCGATATTGGTGTCGTCCGGAACGAGTTTGAGCAGTTTCATAGGTATTTCCTCAAATCGTCAGTTCTTGGGGACGTGTGCGTTTGACCCAACGTGATACCCACATGCGGGTGATGGTCACGGCAGTGAACACTGATGTGACGATGCCGATCATCAACACGACTGCGAAACCGCGAATGGGTCCGGAACCGAAGATAAACAGCAGGACCGCTGCGATGACGTTGGTGCTGTTCGCGTCGAAAATGGCGCGACTTGCTTCTTTATAACCAACTTCGATAGCCTGAACGACTCTGCGCCCGCGCTTGAGTTCTTCGCGGATACGCTCGTTAATAAGCACGTTGGCATCGACCGCTGCACCGATAGTCAACACAAAGCCTGCGATACCCGGCAAGGTCAACGTGGCGTTCGCAAATGCCATGACGCCTAGGATCATCGATACGTTGATGACCAAAGCGATGTTCGCATACATGCCGAAACGGCCGTAGGCGAGGAACATCAGCACCAGAATTGCCGTGGTACCAATGACCGCTGCCAAGACGCCGCGACGGATGGAGTCGGCACCAAGGTCTGGTCCAACCGAACGTTCTTCGACGATTTTCAGGTCAACCGGCAAAGCGCCCGAGCGCAGCGAGATCGACAGCGCGTTAGCGCTTTCGGTCGTGAAGCTTCCCGAAATCTGAGACACGCCGCCGAAAATCGGTTCGCGGATTTGCGGGGCAGAAATCACCTGACCATCCAGCACAATCGCGAACAGTTTGTTCACATTCTGCTGCGTCATACGGGCGAACTTCTGACCACCTTCGGAATCGAACTGGATGGTAACAGCCGGTTCGTTGGTTTGCGGGTCGAACGTGGGGTCTGCTTTTACAAGCTTGTCACCCGCAATGCCGCCCAATCGGCGAACCGCGATATAAGGCAAGCCTGTTGGGTTATCGGGATAAGGAAGAACTTGGCTACCGACGCGGGCCTTGCCCTGTGCGGTTTGGTCGGGGTCGGCCTGTTCATCGACCAGCTTGAACTCCAGCTTTGCCGTTTTCCCAATAAGCGCTTTCAGCGCCTCGGGATCATCAAGGCCGGGAACCTGCACCACAATGCGGTTTTCACCTTGACGGATGATGGTTGGTTCCAACGTGCCAAGTGCGTTGATACGGCGATCAATAACATCCTTGGCCGTATCCATCGCTTGATCAAGCGCGGTTTCATTGCCCGCGCCAGCGGGTGTCAAGATCATGCGATTGCCGTCGTTGACGCCAATGTTCCAGTCGCGGCTGCCCGTTGCGTTGCTCGTAATGGGCAACAACGCTTCACGCGCTGCATCAACTTGCGATGGCTCCGTAACGGTGAAGCTCAGCTGCCCGCCGGTGCGTGAAACGTCCGTAATGGCGATCCGCGGGTCAGCGCGGCGCATTGCGGTGCGTACGCTGTCCTCAAGCGCTTCCAGCCGCGTCTCGGCCAATTGCGACGTATCTGCCTCCAACAAAATGTGGCTGCCGCCTGCCAGGTCGAGGCCTAGGTTAATCGTCGGCGTCGGTACAAATTGGGCCAGTTGGGCACGAATGTGCGTTGGTAAAACACTCGGGATGGCAAACAAAACACCGAGGATAATGAGGGTGTTGAACATCCATACGCGCCAACGGGGAAAATCAAGCATAGGCTGGTTCCGAACGAACTGGGAAGACGGGATTTGGGGTCGGCGACTAAGCCGTTCAACCCCAAGAATTAATCATTAGCGGCTTTGGCACCACGTGGCTGAACATTGGCGATGGTCGATTTAACCGCCTTCACCCGAACATTCGGCGCGATTTCAACTTCGATATAATCGTCGGCTACCTTGATGACTTTGCCCATTATGCCGCCAGCAGTGATTACTTCGTCATTTTTCTGCACAGCCTCAATTTTTGCGGCATGCTCTTTCGCGCGCTTTTGCTGCGGCCGAATAAGGAAAAGATAGAATACAACGAAGATCAGCAGGAGCGGAAAAATCTGCACAAAAAATGCGGAACCACCAGCGGCACCCGTTGCCGCGCTCAAGATTAGAAACTCCATTGAAAACCTCGCAATAATTTAATTCGGCACCGGATGGCGGTGCTGCCCTGAACAATCGGGCGCGATTATCACCTGCACCCCGTAGACGCAACGTCAAAGCGTCTAAAGCACCCTTGCTTTTAGAATGGCACCGCCATATAGGCGCGCTTCCATTGGCCTCGGCGAGGTCATTGGCGGTCGGGACGTAGCGCAGCCTGGTAGCGCATCACACTGGGGGTGTGGGGGTCGCAGGTTCGAATCCTGTCGTCCCGACCAATAATTCAATGACTTAGCTACCCTCTAATGTCTTAGCGCGAATTTTAGTCTGGGGTTTAGTCTGGGGAAGTTTTTTCTATTTTCCGTTCCTGTTATTTGCAGAATACCCACGAACCTGCACGTATCGGGGATTTGGGGCTATCTGGTTGCTACTTGAAGCTCATCGCTATAGATCGTCTTGTTTCGCCCATAAGCGTTGGGCACATCGCACCACATCAGACCATGTTTTATGACGTAAATGATCGCCGAAACAATCCGCTGGTCATCGACCCTCGGTATCCCTTGCGATAGCGGGAAAAATGTTTCAATCTGGCGCATCTGCGCATCACTCAGCAAAAACGGAACATCCATTAACAGCACCTCCATAATGCTGCATTGAATCAACCAATCATGCCGCTTGCAAGCATTTAATAGGTTCTGAGCCTAGATTGTAGACAGCCAATTCTGGATGGATTGGAATAGGCCACCATAGCCAAGCTTTTATTGGGACATTTTGCTTCCTACCTTACGCTGCGCAAGCCGATGTTAGCCTCCTTCTTCAAGATATCGATACAGCTGGCAGCTCCACTGAAAGCACATCAATTTTGACTTTTTCTGAGACATCAAGCGCGCCAAGACAGCGACATGCGCTGTTTAGGCGAAACAACGAAGATTTCGAGCCAACATCATCGAACGGCGTTTCGTATACTTTATGCTGATCGTCGCCGACGACACCCGGCGAAGTCATGCAGCTCGCGCCCGATGAAAAAATTGTCATGCTGGCAGGTACGCCGCCCATCAAGGCGAACAAAACCCGATGTTATAGCGATAGGCAGGCCGCGATCGCAACTTTTGATCAGCATATTTTAAAGTATCTCATCCCGGCGGCCATGCCGTCGCAACGGCGTTCTCGCCGAATTCGATCTGATGACCAACATAATCTTTGACTCCGAGCGTCGCTCGGGGCGGCAAGCGCTTCTCACCAGAGCCAACCGCGTTCGCGATGAACTTGGCAATCATTGCTGCGTCCTTGCCCCACCAAGGCATGATAGCGGCAGCCAACTGCCGTTCAAACCCATGAAGGTGTTCGTCGTCGAGGAAAAGTAAATGAGCCAATTGAGCGAGTGCCTGATCGGCCGTAGCGAAAATAATTCGCTCCTTTTCAAAATCCGTCGTTTTTGCACGACGGACGAAGTCGCTGAGATGCGTGATGTCCCACGCGGCATTGCGCACACCGGCTAACGGACCGAACCAGAATTAGTCTGCGAGGTTGCCAGACATTTTAACTAACAGCGTCTTGATTGTATCAAGCTTCGTTGCGGAAATCCCGGACAGCAGTTGAGTGTATATAGTGTCGGCCTCCAACCTGAGCGATGGAAGTATTTCGATAGCTTTGGGAAGCAAGTGCAGGTTCCAAACGCGGCGATTTCCTTCGATGGAACGCCGCTCGACAAAATGAGCCCTTTCTAACTGGTCGATCACATGACCCACGCTCGCTCGTTCCAGGTCGAGGTATTTTGCAAGTTCGGTCTGGGTGAGTCCCGGCGTGCGAAAAATATAGGCAAGAGCACGCCACTGAGTGCGAGACAGGCCGAATTTTGCCGTGGACGCATCAAACAGTTTGCGAAGTTTGCGCGGGACTTCCTCGACGAGAAAGACGATTTCGTCAGTTTCGGTCATATAGCTATCTTGGGTGATTTCGTCGCGCATCGCTCAGTGCCTTAACCGACGAGCCGAGAATTGAAAAGGCTTTACTGTAAAATGCATTACAGTAAGATGATTTCATGACGAAAGAATCGATCAAACTGGCCGGTCAATCCGGCCTTGCCATTGCCGCCAGTGTCGAAGGCGCCAGCGATGGAATGCCGGTCATTCTCGCGCATGGCGGTGGACAAACCCACCGTGCCTGGAAGAGGGTTTCCACGCTCCTCGCAAGTCATGGCTTTCATGCGATTGCATTGGATCTGCGAGGTCACGGGACCAGCGAATGGGCCAAGGACGGAGCCTATGGCATTGCCGACTTTGCTGGCGATCTTATCGCCATCGCGGCTCGATTGGAGCGCAAACCAGCGCTGATAGGTGCATCGCTTGGCGGGCTTGCCGGGATTATGGCTGAAGGGCATCTCGCACCGGGCAGTTTCGCTTCGCTGACCCTGGTCGACGTTACACCGCAGATGGAGGCGACGGGGGTTGCGAGGGTGGTCGGCTTCATGGCAGCCCATGCTCAAGATGGCTTCGCTTCTCCGGATGAGGCCGCGCAAATCATCTCCGATTATCTGCCTCATCGGCCAAGCCGCAAGGCATCATCAAGCTTGGCGCACTACCTGCAAAAAAAATCAGACGGCCGCTTTTATTGGCATTGGGACCCCGCGTTTATCAAGGGCGTCATACGCCGTAATATGCAAAACGACATTACAGTTGCAAATGGGCCGAGCGAGCTTAGCCTTGCGGCGAGCCGACTTTCGCTTCCGGTGCATCTGGTCAGAGGCGGTTCGAGCGATCTTGTCTCGCCTGAAGCCGTTGAACACTTCCGAAAGCTGGTCCCGCACGCCGCTCACAGCGACATTGCCGGTGCCACGCACATGGTCGTCGGAGACCAGAACGACAATTTTGGCACAGCCATTGTCGACTTCCTGATCGGCACGCACACAAGGAATGTGTCAGGATGACGGATAACACGGATAGACCCGAATTGGCCGAATTGCGCAAGATGCTCCACATGGCGCCGTTTCACCGCTGGCTCGGACTGGATGTTATTGATTTGACCGAGCGCGAGCTGATTCTTGAAATGCCTTGGCGAGAAGAAATAATATCCAATCCAATGATACAAGCGGTGCACGGCGGCATCCTGTCAGCCTTGATCGATTTGACCGGACTTTACGCCATCAATGCTTTTGGCGGCGCAGTGCGCGCCACGGCCGACCTTCACGTCGATTTTCACCGCCCTGCAACCCCCGGTTCACTGCGCGCGATTGGCCAAGTGATCAAATTGGGCAAACAGTTGAGTGTTGCGGAAACCAGAATTGAGGACTCGGCACAAAGACTTGTCGCCAGTGGCAGGGCGGCATATGTCGGTTGACCGAGCCGATTTTTGTGATTTTTATGTGACGACTAAACCACCACCATCTGGCTATACTAGGAATCGTCTGGCTATCGGCCATGGGTGGGGCGGCGCATGCGGGAATGATTTGCAACCACATGCCGCCGATAATAGCCCAACTCTCTGCCGTTCTGGCTGACCGCATTTAAACAAGCCCAGCCACCTCTGACGAAATGGCCACATTGATGGAAAAACCTATTGGTGAAATCGCACGCGCGGCCGAGATTGCGCAAATACTTGTCCGTCATGGTGCAAAAAGCCTGGCGGGCGCGCTCGGCGTCAGTTCCCATCCGAAAGGTTCTATTGATCCGGGCGAGTTTCGTCCGGCGGCAGTTGTCGCATTCCTTCGCGATATCGGTCCGGTCGGAATTAAGCTGGGACAGCTTCTGGCTACGCGGAGCGATCTGTTTTCCGAACACTGGATTGCTGCTTTTGCCACCCTTCACGATCAGGTCTCTCCGGTGCCTTTCGAGGAGATCGAGCCGATACTCGCATCGAGTTGGGGAGAGGACTGGCGAGCGGATTTCGCCCATTTCGATGAAGAGCCTCTGGCTTCAGCTTCCATCGCGCAGACCTACTCTGCTTCCCTACTCGACCGCACGGAAGTTATCGTGAAGGTCAGACGTCCCGGCACTGCCGCGCGGATGGAAGCCGATGTGCGGCTCCTTGCCCGCCTCGCTGCTGTTGCCGAGGCTAGCTCCCCGGATATCGCGCGCTATCGTCCGGTGGAATTTCTGCGAACGTTCGGACGTAATCTCGCCTGGGAAATGGATCTGGCGGCCGAATCCCGCGCATGCGAGAGGGTCGGCGCCTACCTCGATACGCTTGGGATCAAGACGCCAGCGATCCATTGGGAATTCACCGGGCTACGGGTCAATGTACAGGAACGGCTGTACGGAAAACCTGTATCTGTGCTGGGCGCTGTATCGGGCGACCCTTTCGTAGCAGCATTCGCCAAACGATATGCAAATGCGGTCCTGCGAATGATCATCCTCAATGGCGAA
The DNA here is from genome assembly GCA_963508315.1 of uncultured Sphingorhabdus sp. Classification (GTDB taxonomy): domain Bacteria; phylum Pseudomonadota; class Alphaproteobacteria; order Sphingomonadales; family Sphingomonadaceae; genus Sphingorhabdus_B. Next base: position 373,355 of record CAUOWK010000001.1, read on the forward strand.
TTCCACGGTGATCCGCATCCGGGCAACGTCTTTCTGATTGGCGAACAGGATGTTGGCTTCATCGACTTCGGATCGGTAGGCGCTCTAACCAAGGCGCGACGCGAACAGATCATCCAGCTTGTCCTAGCAATTGCCGACGACGAAACAAGCGAGGTCACAGCTGTCCTGCTCGAATGGGCTGGAGATCCCAAGGTCGATCGTGATGCACTGACGGTGGATTTGGACCTGTTGATTGGGGAATTCAAAGGAACCGTCCTTGCCGGGATAAAATTCTCGCAAATCTTCAGCCGAGTGTTCGATCTCTTGCGGGAATATCGGCTAGTCCTGCCCCCAGACCTCGCTATTCTTATGCGAACTCTGCTCACCGCCGAGGGATTTGTGCGTTCCATCGCACCCGACTATAACATTGCCGAAGAGACCCGCCCGATCATTATTGAGTTATTCGCGGAAAGATTTTCCCTCGGCAACGCCCTTTCCAATCTGAAGACGTTGCGCCGTCATTTTTTCGGTTTATCGTCTGCCCTGCCCGATATACTCGCCAATGCAACCTCCATCGCCAAGTCCGGCTTCGTACCAGTCCAGCTCGATCCGGTCAGCATTGAACGCCTCGCAGGAATTCGTGGCGAGGGCCAGTCCATCAAGGGTCCGGTGGCGGCTTCATTTATCGTGGCCGCCGCGCTGTTATTGGACCAATCCTGGTTACTGGCGGGTGCTTCGCTGGCACTTGCCGGGTTGGTTCTTTTGCGTAAATGGTAAAGAGCCTGTTGATCAATTCGTGCGGGCTTCTGCCCGGAATTGATAAACCCAGAACTGGAGTACGAGATGACCTTGCAAAAACTCGCTGACCCGGTACCCGCGGCCACCCTTTTGCTGCTTCGCGACGAACCGGAGTTTCAGGTTCTCATGGTCAAGCGGCATCACCAGATCGATTTTGCCTCCGGCGCGCTCGTATTTCCTGGAGGAAAACCTACCGCTGGCGACGAAGCACAGGAATGGGTGGATTATTGCAGCGGCTGGAGTACATTCGACAATACCCAGCGGACCCTTCGGATCGCCGCGATCCGCGAAGCCTACGAGGAAGCGGGTATCCTGTTGGCGGATCATCGTGATGGCAACCCGTTCGAGGAAACGTGCGATCTTGAAAGTCGCAAAGCAGTGGAGCGTGGCGAGCGCGAGTTTCTCGACGTAGTTCGCCAGGCCGACCTGTGCCTTCGCCTTGACCGGCTAACCGATTTCGCAAGGTGGATCACGCCTACCTTCATGAAGAAGCGTTTCGACACCCATTTCTTTGTTGTTCGCGCGCCAGGACGCCAGATCGCTGCATGCGATGGATACGAAACCGTCGATGCGGAATGGCTTTCTCCAAGCACCGCGCTGGAAATGGGTGTCAGTGGAGAGCGAACCATCATATTCCCCACGCGGCTGAACTTGCAGCTGCTAGCGGAAGCGGCGAGCGCAGAGGAATGCGTTGCGCAGGCAGCCTCCCGCGATGTCGTAACCGTCCTTCCTGAAGTCATTCAGCGAGAGGGCAAGCAAGTCCTCACTATCCCCGAAGATGCGGGATACGGCCCTGCTCAAGAGATTATGGGCTGAGAGCTTGCCTGCGAGTTGGAAAAGTTCTTTTGCCGTCAGTAGCCCGACAATAAGGCAAAACGGTTCCTGAGGTAACTCGTGGATCCCCAGCTCGCCTCAAGCACGCGGGCGCGCTTGAGGTAGAAACCGACATCGTATTCGTCGGTCATCCCGATGCCGCCGTGCAGCTGGATACCTTGGTTGCTGATTACATTCAGCACGCGGTTCGCCTCCGCCTTCGCAATGGTCGCAGCACGCGCGACTCCAAAGCCGCCGTCGACTGCCTGCAAGCCCGCCTCGACGGCCGAGCGCATCTGCGCCAGATCGGCGAACAGGTCCGCCATGCGATGCTGCAGCGCCTGAAAGGTCGCGAGTACCTGGTTGAACTGTACACGCTGTGTCAGATAGTCGAGCGTAGTGTCGAACACGGCCTGTGCCATACCGAGCATTTCGGCGGCCGAAAGCACGCGCGCCCGGTCGAGTACATCGTCGAGAAGACTGACGCCTCCGCCCTCGAGCTTCTCGGCGGCAGCGCCATTAAATGAGACATCTGCGTGGCTTCGCTGGTCGGTGAGCTTGCGCGTGACAAGCGAAACACTGTCGTCTCTTGCGACAAGGTAGAGGCCATCCTTGGCCGCGACCAAGAAGAGGTCTGCGCCATGCGCTTCGTGTACAAACGCCTTCTTGCCAGTCAGCTTGCCGTCCGATACGTTTGTCTCGATTGCCGAGGGATCATAATGCGGACCTTCATCGACAGCTAACGTTGCCACGGTTTCGCCACTGGCGAGCTTGGGAAGCCATTTGGCTTTCTGCTGGTCGCTTCCGCCAAGCACGATTGCGCTTGCCACGATAGTTGAAACCACCAGCGGGCTTGCGGTCAGCGTCTTGCCGAGTTCCTCCACCACGAGGCCGGCGGAAAGGAAACCGAAATCCGATCCGCCATGTGCTTCGGGAATGATGATCCCGGCCCAACCCATTTTCGCCATCATGGCATAAGAGTCCGCGTTGTAAGCCTTGGGTTCGCCCGCAGCGCGGACCTTGCGGAATTCGGATATAGGGCTTTCATTGGTCGCCCAGTCGCGTGCCATGCTGCGCAACATTTCCTGTTCTTCGTTGAGAACTGCCATTCCCCTTTTGCTCCCGTCTCTTACTGGTGGTCGAGCATGCCGAGCACCCGCTTGGCAATGATGTTGTTCTGGATTTCGGTCGAACCGCCGTAGATCGTCGCTGCCTTGCCGAACAGCCAGCCGCGCACGTCCTCCAGTTCGCCATCGGTAAACTGTTCGCCTTCCCAGCCAAGGCCCTGAAGGCCGCGGATTTCAATCAATAGTTCGCTACGCTCCTGGCTTAGCTTGGTACCGAGTTTCTTGAGCACCGAGCTGATTTCCGAAACACCGCCCTGCGCTTTGCTTTCCTGCAGCGCACGACGCACAGTATGCAGGAAGCTGTTCCATCGGATTTCAAGATCTGCGATCTTGTCGCGCAGAACCTTGTCGTAAAGCGCACCATCGCTATCCGCTTCGCAGTATTTTTTTGCGATAGCGCCAACGCTTTGGCCCATCATGCCCGCGAGGCTCCCGCCACCCGAAATGTTCGTGCGCTCGTGCTGGAGCAGGCGTTTGCCGATTGTCCAGCCCTGGCCTTCCTCTCCTACGAGATTTTTCTTCGGTACCTTCACATCGGTGAAAAAGGTTTCGCAGAAAGGACTAGTCCCGCTAATCATGGTGATTGGCCGAACTTCGACACCCGGCGAATTCATATCGATCAGCATGAAGCTGATGCCATTGTGCTTGTCGGACCTGTCGGTCCGTACGATCGCAAAACATTTGTCCGCCCATTGACCACCACTGGTCCAGGTCTTTTGCCCGTTGACGAGATAGTGATCGCCCTTGTCCGCAGCAAAGGTCTGCAGATTCGCAAGGTCCGATCCTGCATTCGGCTCCGAATAACCCTGGCACCATCGGATCTCGCCACGGCAGATTGGCGGGATATGCTCCCGCTTCTGCTTTTCGTCGCCATATTCGAGGAGCGTCGGGCCAAACATCATTACGCCCATACCGCCGATGGGGTTGAATGCGCCGACCTTGATCATTTCATGATCGAGTATCTTGGCCTGTGCCTTACTCAGCCCGCCTCCGCCATATTCCTTGGGCCAAGTCGGCGTACCCCAGCCGCGCTGGCCCACAGCCTCGCGCCATTTCCTCTGTTGATCGGTCTCGTTAGTGGGCCCTTCGAGCCCGGCAAGCGGATTGCCCTTGCCCTTGAGATCTTCGGGGAAATTTGCCGCGAGGAATTGCTGCACTTCGGTCCGAAACAATTCGTCGTTCGCATTTACACCAGATTCTAGCTGAGCCGGCACGCAGACCTCCGTTCAAAAATCAAATTCGCTTCGCCCCAAGCAGACGAATATGCATAACTTAGGCACGTCAGTATTGCTGCTCGGGAACGTGCAAAATCAAACCCTCCAACTCAATCTCGATGGGGATCTGGCAAGCAAGGCGGCTATATTCGTTCGCCCCTTCTGCAAATTGCAGAAGTTCGGCCTCCCCGCCCCCTTCTTCCAAGCGGCCTACCTTTTCGATCCAGGCCTGATCGACATGGACATGACAGGTCGCACAGGCGCATACACCCCCGCAATCACCGTCGATGCCAGGAACATCATTGAAGATCGCCGCTTCTCGTGCGGTTTCGCCTTCAGCTATTTCAACATCTCTGTGCGTTCCATCGCTGGAAACGAACGTCAGTTTGACCATCATAAACTCCGCATTTCTTGTTCAGTAAATCAACGGGCGTGCAGCCGCACCGGCAATTTCGTAATCCCTCGCACAAGGTTCGAAAACAGGCGCTCAGGCTCGCCGGTCACTTCGACCTTTGCGAAACGCTTGTGAATCTCTTCCCAGACGATCCGCAACTGCAGTTCTGCAAGCCTGTTACCCATGCATCGATGGATACCATAGCCGAATGAGAGGTGATGGCGTGGGTTTGTGCGGTTGATGATAAACTCATCAGCCCTGTCTATGACCGTTTCGTCTCGGTTGCCTGACAGATACCACATAACAACCTTGTCACCTTTCATGATCTGTTTGCCGCCGATCTCCCAATCCTCGAGCGCAGTGCGGCGCATATGAGTCAGCGGCGTCTGCCAGCGGATAATCTCTGGAACCATGCTGGTGATCAATGATGGATCGCCATTCAATTTACGATATTCGTCGGGGTTCTGATTGAGAGCAAGCACACCGCCGCTGATCGAATTGCGCGTTGTGTCATTGCCCCCAACGATGAGTAGAAGGAGGTTCCCCAAAAATTCCAAAAAAGGCATGTCCCTCGTCGCTGGAGAGTGCGCCATTATGGAAATCAGGTCGTTTTTTGGTTCTTCATTGATGCGCTGTTCCCACAGGCCCTTGAAATACATCGCGCATTCGATGAGCTCTTCGCGCCTCGCGTCATACGACTCGACTATGCCGGTTTCCGGAGCTGCGGTTGTGATGTCGGACCAGCGCGTGAGCTTGCGCCGTTCCTCCCATGGAAAGTCGAACAGGGTTGCAAGAGTCATTGTAGTCAACTCGATCGAGACCTTGTCAACCCAATCAAAATCCTCGCCCACTGGAAGTTCATCGAGAATCTGGCACGCACGTTCGCGGATTGTTGGTTCAAGCAACTGCAGATTGGACGGCGCGACAGCGGAAGTGACGGCCTTTCGTTGCTGGTCGTGCTTTGGGGGATCCATGGCGATAAACATTTCAAGTTCAAGCCCGCCTTCCACCGAATGCATGTCCTGAATGGCGATGCCCCCGAGCTTTGCCTCAGACGAAAATACCTTGTGGTTGGTGTCAACAGCCATGATGTCGTCAAACTTGGTGATCGACCAATACGGTCCCACATAGCTTTCGCGGCAATAGTGTACCGGCTCCTCCCTGCGCAGTCGGTCGAAGAACAGGCCTATCGTGTCTTTCTGGAAAAGGCTCGGCCGCGCCACATCGATCTGCTCGATCGGAATTGTCGCGATTTTTTCCGCAGTATCCAGCTCCGTCGTGTCGATACTCATGTCCCGTCCTTTTCCCCTGTCAAACAGACTCGCCATTCCCTCGGAAGATAAATGTTTCGTCGAGCCAGTCAAGAAAGCTTATAATGTTTATATCACAATTTAGCTGAATGCCGTCATTTATGCCTATAAGCTAGACATATAAAGTAATGAACTCTTATAAGTGTTTTGCAACAGGAGCGATTCCCAGACATGCAACCGAAGATCGATGACACGAAGAAAGCCAAGCGCGCACTCACCCTAGCGCAGGACATCGTTCGCGACATCGAGGCTCAGGCGCATGTTGCGGGAGACAAGTTGCCCCGCGAGGACGAGATGCTTGCCCGATACGAAGTCGCAAGAGCGACTTTGCGAGAAGCACTGCGCTTCCTTGAACTTCAGGGTGTCATCCATCTTCAGCTCGGCCGCGGTGGCGGGCCGGTGGTCGCTCGACCGCAGACTGGAGACTTCGCGAGCAGTCTCTCGCTCATTCTGCATTTCATGGAGGCGGACCTGAGGGGTTTACTGGAATTACGTGAAGCGCTCGCACCGGATGTGGCATCTTATGCCGCGCAGCGTGCAACCACTGGCGACCTGAGCGCACTTGCCGATTGCCTCAAGGAGCTGGAGCGAAACGAAGCCGGGAGCCAGTTCGAGGAACTGAACCGCCGTTTTCATGACCTGCTCGGCTGGGCCAGCGGCAATCCGCTCTTCGGCCTGCTGACCTCCGCGATGCATTTGCTTACCCGCGAATTCTCGCACTCATTGGGGTATTCGGCACAGGAGCGGGCAGTCCAGTTACGGTTCCTGCGCCGTGTTCTCGAAGGCGTTCGCACGGGCGATGCCGAAGCGGCCCGGCAGGCCATGGCCCGTCTCGTGGCGGGTTCGGCATCCTATCTGGCACAAAGAAGCCCAGAGCTCGTAGCCCAGAAGGTCAGGTGGGGGCAGATATAACGCGCTGGCATCGGTGCCAGGCACAGGAAGGAGAAGGCAGGACAATGGCGCTCAAAAGCCGCATTTGCGAAATTCTCGGGATCGAATACCCGATCCTTCTGGCCGGAATGGGTGGGGCGAGCGTTCCCGCGCTTGCGGCCGCAGTATCGAATGCCGGAGGGCTTGGCGTTCTTGGAGCTGCGGCATGCTCGGCGGACCAATTGCGTCGCTGGATACGGCAGACCCGTGAGATGACCGACAAGCCGTTTGGGGTCGATACCCTCCTTCCTGCCTCCGTCAGGCGCGGTTTGGCACCGCAAAGCGGCGGCGCACCCGACAACCCGATGGCACTGCTTGGCGAATACCAGCAGTTCACCCGAGATTTTATGGAGCGGGAGAATCTGCCCGCAATCGATATAGAAATGGCCATGCGCACGGCGGGTGCGCCGGAAATGGGCAAAGGCGGACCGCAGCTATTCTCGAGGGAATTCTTCGAGGCGCAGATGGAAGTGATAATTGAGGAAAAGGTGCCGGTCTATGCCGCAGGCCTAGGCAATCCCGAACCGTGGATGGACCGCCTTCATGCGAATGGCACCAAGGTCATGGCGGTGATCGGCAAGGTCAAGCACGCCCGGCAGGTGGTCGATTCCGGCATCGACATGATTGTTGCACAGGGTCACGACGGGGGTGGCCACAATTCCCCTATCGGAACCTTATCGCTGATTCCGCAGGTGGTCGATGCGGTGGGCGATCGTGTTCCCGTGATCGGAGCGGGTGGAATCTCCGATGGCCGCGGAGTCGCTGCGGCGATGATGCTTGGCGCTGAAGGCGCCTGGATCGGAACGGCATTCCTGGCAACCGATGAAGCAGGTATCGAACAGTTTCAGAAGGAGGCGATCACCGAAAGCGGCGATGCGGATACCGTCGTCAGCCGCTCGCTGACCGGCAAACCCGCGCGCATGATCCGCAACAAATGGGCCGATGCGTGGGTTTCGTCGCGCAAGGAACCACTTCCCATGCCTTATCAGTCGATGATTTCGGGGCCGGTCATGGCCTCGGGCATCAAGGCTGCGCGCAAGGACATCATGCCCGGCTTTGCCGGCCAGGGAATCGGTTTGATCGACTCGATCCGCCCAGCGGCAGACGTCATGCGCGATCTTGTCGAGGGGGCCGAAAAAGCGCTGGCCCGCGCCAGAACCCATTTTTGAGCGGCAGCAAGACGGGGACGCAGCATGAATGCTTCACACATCTTTTCCTTTGCCGACAAGGCCGCCATAACTGGCGTGGGCGAAACCGATTTCGTCAAGGGCTCCGAACGCACCGCAGTGGACATGATGCTCGAGGCGTCGCGTCGTGCAATCGCGGATGCCGGGCTGAAGCCTTCCGATATCGACGGCATGGTGCCGCCGCCGATCTACACGACATCGGAGGAAATGGCCGCCAATCTTGGCATCGACGTGCTGCGCTATGCGGCCACCGTGCACATGGGCGGCGCCAGCCCGACGACAGCGCTGCAGAACGCGGCAATGGCGATCTCCAGTGGGCTTTGCAACCACGTGCTCGTGACGCTGGGCTGGAACGGCTATTCCGCCCTCAGGCAAAAACCGGGTGCTCCGCCCACCCGTCCGATGAACATGAACACCCTGACCAATACCATACAGGGATACTATATTCCCTATGGCGTTTTTTTGCCGGTGCAGATGTATGCCTGGCTGGCAACCCGCCATTCAAAACTATACGGCGTCGGTGCGGACGCTATGGCGGCAGTCGCCCTTGCCTGCCGACGTCATGCGCAGTTGAATCCGCTGGCCTTTACTTATGGTCGCCCACTCGACGAGGAAACCTATCATTCGGCGCGCTGGATATCCGAGCCTTTCCGGCTCTACGACTGCTGCCTCGAAACCGATGGTGCCTGCGCGGTCGTCATCTCGCGAATGGATCGGGCTAGGGACATGCCGCATGTGCCCGTCAGCATCGCCGGCGCCGCCGAAGGCCACCCCTATCCTGCCGACGACATTCCTTCGCGGCCCGACCCGTTCAAGATCGGCCTTAGCTACGCCGCGCCGCGCGCCTTCGAGATGGCGGGCGTTACGCGCGAGGACATGGACTTTCTTCAGATTTACGATTGCTTTACCTACGTCGTGTTGCTGCAGCTCGAAGCCATGGGATTTTGCGAACCAGGCGGGCAATCCGAGTTCGTCGCAAACGGCCAGATCGAGCTGGGCGGACGCTTTCCGATCAACACCCATGGCGGCTTGCTCAGCGAAGCGCATGTCTGGGGCCTCAATCATGTCGTTGAAGCAGTGCGCCAGCTGCGCCACGACTGCGGCGAACGCCAGGTACAGGGCGCCCAGACCGGCCTTGTGACCGGCTGGGGAGATCTCGGCGACGGCAGCATCGCAATCCTCAGGAGGTTTGAATGAACGACGAAAATGACCTGCCTCCGAAAATGCGGCCTTCCGCGCATGATGTGCCCCCCAAACCCCGACCGAGGCCGCAGGACCCGGTCGAGCAGGAATTCTGGAAGCGGTGCCAGGACGGCAATCTCTATTTCCAGCGTTGCGGCGATTGCGGCTGCTTCCGCCACCTCCCGCGCTATATGTGCGCTAGCTGTGGTTCTCCGGAATTTTCCTGGGAACGCAGCAGCGGCAAGGGCACGCTCTTTTCCTGGACCGTAACCCATCAGGCGTTGCACCCCGCTTTTGCTGCCGACATCCCGTTCGTGGCTGCGGTGGTGGAACTTGAGGAAGGCGTGCGAATGGCGACCCGTATTGTGGATTGCGACCGCGACAGCCTCGAGCTTGATCTTCCAGTAGAACTGGATTTCGAACTGATTGCCCCGGATTTCCGCCTGCCGGTGTTCCGTTTGCGCAAAGGATAGAAACGAAATGGATCTCGAATACGGACCCGAATATGATGCTTTTCGCAAGCATGTGCGCGCTTTCATCGAAGCGAACAGCCATCTTGCGCCGCCTTCTGCAGACCGGGCAGCCCGACCCTCACCCGAGGCAGTCCAATGGCAAAAACTATTGATCGAGCACGGGTATACTGCGCGAACCATACCGAAGGAATATGGCGGCTTTGGAGCCGAACCTGACATCCTTCAATCGCGCATCATCGCGGAGGAATTTTCGCGGGCTAGAGTGCCGGGCGGGCTTGCCAATCAAGGGATCTCGATGTTCGTGCCAACCCTGCTCGAACTTGGCACCGAAGAACAGAAGCGGCGCTGGATCGAACCCACGCTGAAGGGCGAAGTCGTTTGGTGCCAGGGCTATTCTGAACCCGGTGCCGGGTCGGATCTCGCCAACCTCAAGACCAGCGCACACGTCGAGAATGATGAATTCGTCATCAACGGCCAGAAGATATGGACCAGCACCGCAAAGCATGCAGACATGATCTTCTGCCTCGTCAGGACCGAAGCTGATGCACCCAAGCATGGCGGGATTTCTTACCTGATCTTTTCGATGAACACGCCGGGTATCGAAGTCCGTCCCTTGAAGACGATGACGGGTCACGCCGAGTTCAACGAGACCTTCTTTACAGATGTACGCGTCCCGGTGGACCAGATCGTGGGCCAGCGGGGCCAGGGTTGGTTTGTGGCGAACGCAACGCTTGGACACGAGCGCGGAATGCTGGGCGATCCCGACGCGCTCGAAAATCGGCTGCAGGCGCTGATCGCGCTAATGCTGGAGGAGCGCATGGGCCAGGCTCGAGCGATGGACAATCCGGTACTGCGCGACCGGTTGGTAGCACTTCAGGCCGAAGTGGCGGCGATGAAATACAACGGGATGCGCATACTTTCGAACAGCCTCAGGGGTGAGCCAGGCGGCATGGCGAAGCTGATCGTCAAATTGCAAAGCTGCGAGCTCGCTCACCAGATTTCGGCGCTGGCGATCGACACTATGGGCGAACTGGGCATTCTTTATCACCAAAGCCCCCGCGAGCGGGACGGAGGGGCGTGGCAATGGAACTACATGTTCCAGCTCGGGCTCATCATCGGCGGCGGGACAGCTCAGATACAGAAGAACATCATCGCCGAGCGCGGCCTCGAAATGCCGCGCGAACCGAAGCCGGGAAAGAGTTCGGATGCGGGGCATCAAACCGCAGGCTTGGCGCAGCATAAGCAGGGAGCAGACTGATGGATTTCGGACTTTCGCAAGACCAGCAAATGTTGCGCGACGCCGTTTCGCGGTGTCTTGCCGACATCTGCACGCTCGACCACGTTCGAGAATGTGCAGAGCGGGGCAATCCTATAAGCGACAAGGTGGTGCGCGCGCTCCACGAGCTGGGAATTGCAGGGATGCTCGTCCCCGAAGAACATGGCGGCCTCGGCATGACCCTGTTAGACGCGACGATAGTTGCGGAACAGCTCGGCTATGCGGTCGCCCCCGTGCCCTTTCTAGCCAGTCATGTTCTGGCGCCGATCGCGCTGAGAGAGGCAGGCAGCGAGGCGCAAAAGGCCTACTGGTTGCCGAAGATCGCGACTGGACAAGCGCATATAAGTGTCGCGATTTCCGAGACGATCGCGGCGCGCGACGGCGCTGCGGTTTCCTCAGCCGAAGGGAGGCTAAACGGCACCGCTTTGTTCTCACTCGATTTCGAAGGTGCTGATGTATATATCGTCGCCGACGCCGGTGGCAGGCTGCACCTTGTCGGCGCCGGAGCGTCCGGTCTGGAACCAATCCCGCTAACGACTATCGATCGCACCCGCAGCGTCGGCGAATTGCGTTTCGACGGGGCAAAGGCGGAACCACTTGCCGACGATGGCGGCACGACAACTGCCCGGCTGCGTGATGCGGGCCGCGTAATCCTCGCCGCCGACAGCCTAGGTTCCGGTCAGGCCATGCTCGAAAAGGCTGTTGATTATGCCGGACAGCGCGAACAGTTCGGTCGCCTGATCGGCAGTTTCCAGGCCGTAAAGCACATGTGCGCCGAAATGGCCGCGCGCCATGAACCATGCCGCTCGCTTGTCTGGTACGCAGCCCACGCCTTCGACGCGATGCCGGAGGATGCATCGCTCGTCGCCTGCCATGCGAAATCACTCACGGGCGAAGTCCATCGATTTGTCGCCCGGACTTCGACCGAAGTGCACGGCGGCATGGGCTTCACCGATTTGCTAGGCCTGCACTACTGGTTCAAACGGATCGGCTTCGACCGGCAGGTCCTGGGCGGGCCCGAGACGGTGCGGGCAGAGGCAGCAGCGCTTCAAGGCTGGACCAAGGCCGCGTAATATTTTTGCGGGGAGACGCTCGCGCCTGTGTCGCCGCCCCGTTCGAGAGGAGAACCAATATGATCGACTGGAATCTCGGCGACATTCTCGACGCAATCGAGTGTGCCATGCCCCAGAACGCGCCAGCCCTGATTCACGGGGACCGGATCGTTACCTGGCCCGAAATGTCCGCGCGCTCGAACAATATCGCGCGCGCGCTGCGTCAACGCGGAGCGGGCGATGGCGCGAAGGTTGCTTTTTATATGCGCAACCGGCCCGAATATGGCGAGCTGATGGCGGCCTGTTTCAAGGGACGCTTGACTCATGTGAACATCAATTACCGCTATCGCGCCGAAGAAGTTTTCTACATCTTCGATGATTCCGACTGCGAGGTGATCGTTTACAGTTCGGAGTTCAGCGACTGTATCGTCGAACTCAAGGACCGGCTTGGGAAAGTCCACACGTTCGTGGAAATTGGCGAGCTTTCTGAAATCGCGCCTTTTGCGATCCCTTACGAGACACTCGCGCAAGACGGGGACGGTTCGGCGCTCGGCATCACACGCTCGCCCGACGATCTCCTTTTCATCTATACAGGTGGCACGACCGGTATGCCCAAGGGCGTCATGTGGCGGCACGACGACATGCGCAAAGCGCAGCTCGACGCGCAGAAGCTGCTGGGCCCTGTACCGCAGACACTCGAAGAAAATGTTGCGCTGATCGCGAGTCAAGGCCCTGGGAGGCGTACCCTTCCCGCCTGTCCGTTGATGCACGGGACGGGTTTCATCACTGCGATCGGTACGCTCATGTCGGGTGGCGCGATCGTTACTCTTGCTGACCCGTCCTTCGATGCTGCGGAGTTGTGGTACACCGTCGAGAAGCATAAGGTGGAAAGCATCGCAATTGTAGGCGACGCATTTGCCAAACCGATGCTCAACGCACTGGACGAAAATCCCGGTCACTGGGACACGAGCAGCCTTGTCTCCATCATCTCATCGGGCGTGATGTGGAGCAAGGAGGTCAAGGCCGGCCTGTGCAAACACATTCCCCAGGTCGTGCTGATGGACAGTTTTGGCGCTTCAGAAGGGCTCGGCTTCGGCCTTTCCGTCACAACGGCGCAAGGGGGCACGAACACCGCTAAATTCGGGATCGGCGAATTCTGCGATGTCTTCGACGAAAACGACCAGAAAGTGAAGCCGGGAAGCGGCGTGCCCGGATTTATCGCCCGCAAAGGTGCGATCCCAGCGGGTTATTACAAGGATCCCGAAAAATCTGCCAAGACTTTCCGCACAATCGATGGGGTGCGCTATTCCATTCCAGGCGACTGGTGCCTGGTCGAGACCGATGGCAGCCTTACCTTGCTGGGCCGCGGAAGCGTCTGCATCAACACCGCGGGCGAGAAAGTTTACCCCGAGGAAGTCGAGGAGATTCTCAAGACCCACCCAGCCATTGGTGACGCATTGGTGGTAGGCGTGCCGAACGAAAAATGGGGCCGGGCCGTCACCGCCGTCGTACACCTCAATAAAGACGTCCCGTTCGACGAGCAAGCCGTGAAGGACCATGTCCGGGGGCAGTTGGCAGGCTACAAAACGCCCAAGACCATAGTTCCGACCGAAACAGCCTTACGCGCTTCGAACGGAAAGGCTGACTATGCAGCGGCAAAATCAATTGCCGAGAGTGCGACAATCGCGCCGTGAGTAACAGGAATTGTCCCGATTTCGACGCAGTGATTGTAGGTGCCGGCTTCAGCGGGATCTACCTGCTCCACAAGTTGCGTGATGCCGGGTTCCGCGTACTGCTGGTGGATGCTGCGGCCCAGCCCGGCGGTATCTGGTACTGGAATTGCTATCCCGGCGCACGAGTGGATTCGCAGGTTCCTCTCTATGAATTCTCGATACCCGAAGTGTGGGAGTCATGGACCTGGAGTGAGCGCTTTCCCGGCTGGGAAGAGCTTCGAGCGTATTTCCGGCATGTCTGCGATACCCTCGATCTGTGGCCGCTTATACGGCTGGGATCGCGAGTCGAGCGTGCCGGTTTTGAAGAGGGGGCGGGACTATGGCAACTGCAGCTTGAGGGCGAGGAAACTATATCGACACGCTTCCTGCTGCCTGCCCTCGGTTTCGCGTCGAAGCCTTATATCCCTGACATTCCGGGCATCGAGGATTTCGAGGGCGAATGGTTCCACACCGCGCGCTGGCCGCAGAAGGGTATCGATCTGGATGGACGCAAAGTTGCCCTGATAGGAACCGGTGCGAGCGGTGTGCAGGTCGCCCAGGAAGCTGCGAAAAGTGCAGAGACGCTGACCCTGTTCCAAAGAACCCCAATCCTGGCCTTGCCGATGCGGCAGGAGCAGTTGACGAGGGAAGATCAGGAACACGAAAAGCATCGCTATCCTGCCATTTTCGTACAGCGCAGGCAGACTAGCGGGGGGTTTGAATGCCAGTCGCTTGAGGTGTCGGCACTCGAAGTCGACGAAAAAGTGCGCAATGCACACTTCGAAGATTTGTGGCAGCGGGGCGGATTGAGGTTCTGGTATCACAACTTCGCCGACCTGCTTATCAATCGCGAAGCTAACCGCCATGCCTACGACTTCTGGCGCGACAAGGTCCGCGCGAGGATCGCCGATCCCGGTCTGGCCCACAAACTCGCGCCATCCGAACCGCCGCATCCGTTCGGCACGAAAAGGCCATCGCTGGAACAGGGATATTACGAAATTTTCGCGCAGGACAATGTTGCGCTTGTTGATCTGAAAGCAAACCCGATCACCCGGGTCGGGCCGCACGCAATTACGACCGAAGACGGCGAGGTCGAATGCGATCTCATCGTTTTCGCCACCGGCTTCGACGCCGGGCGAGGCGGGTTGATCGACATGAACATCACCGGGGGGGACGGCCTGTCACTTTCGCAAGCCTGGGAAGACGGCTTGCGGGCCTATCTGGGAATGGCGGTATCGGGCTTTCCCAATATGTTGTTCGCTTACGGCCCCCTGAGCCCATCGGGTTTCTCCAACGGCCCGACAAGCGCGGAGATACAGGGCGACTGGATCTGCGACTTCTTGGTCTGGATGCGGAGCAAGGGCTTAGATCTTTTCGATGCCGATCCGCAAGCCGAGGCGAGCTGGACCGAAATGGTCGCCCAAGTAGGCGCGATGACGCTTTTTCCCGAAGCGGACTCCTGGTACATGGGCGCGAACATCCCGGGCAAGAAGCGACAACTCATCAATTTTCCAAGCGTGTCAGGCTATGCCGCTTTTTGTGGCGAGGTGGCACTTGATGGCTACCGCGGCTTTACCGCCAGCACACCAGCGAACAAGGACTGCGCAATTCGATGAAGCAGGTGACCATGATAGAAGACGTTCCGGCGGACATTGACCCTGTTTGGGCCGGCGACGGCACCCAACTTCCGGAATGGTTCGTGTCGGCCCTCAAGGTGCCGCGCGAAGAAGGTTATGTGGTGATCGATGGTGCCAGGGCGCACTACCTTCGCTGGGGCGACCGCGAAAAGCCTAAGGTGCTGATGACCCATGGCTTACTTGCCCATGCACGCTGCTTTGCCTTCATTGCACCGTTTCTCGCAGCAGATTACGACGTGGTGGCGTTCGACCTTGCCGGCATGGGCGACAGCGAAATGCGCGGGCACGCCGATCCCTCAGCAAGAGGTCGCGAGTTCGCCGAGATCGCCGCAGCGTTGGATATGTTTGCGGATGGCCAAAAGCCAACGATTATAGCGCACAGCTTCGGTGCTGGCGCAGCACTGACAGCAGTGAACCAGTCGCCCGACGCCTACTCAGGAGTAGTGGTTTGCGATCTCATGATCATGCGGCCCGAACGCCTTGAGCAATACTGGAACCTCAGGCGCGCAAGCCCCGGATCGGGCAATCCAGACAAACCCAAAAATCGCTACCCGAGTTATGAAGCGGCGCGCGATCGGTACATCCTTTCCCCGCCCCAGCCGGTCGGCGAGCCCTTCCTTCTCGACTACATAGCCTATCATTCGCTGCGGCGAGACGGAAACGAGTGGACGTGGAAGTTCTCAACCGAGGTCTTCAGGACAAGCAACAAGTCAGACGAGTGGCTCACCATGGGCGAGCGTCTGGTGACCGCACCGGGCCGCAAAGCCATCGTACACGGCGGCAATAGCCAGCTCTTCAATCGTGACTCGGCAGAATATGTCCACGAACTGGGTGGAGGTGACATTCCGATAATCGCAGTTCCGCAAGCCCGTCACCATCTGATGCTCGATCAGCCCCTCGCCTTTGTCACCGCGCTCCAAAGCGTTCTTGCCCTTTGGAAGGAGCAGGACCGGGCGACGTTTTCCCGGAAATGAGAGTTGCACCCGATACAAACAGCAGACTTATCGGCGTCAATAGCGAAACCGATAAGCGCTATAACTGCATGGAGTTAATCGAAAAATGAAATGATGAGGGGGCTTTGCTGAGAATATCAGCAAAGCCGATGCGCTCTATGCTATCCAACGCCGTAATATCCGCTCTTCTTGTGGTAGCAGCAAAATCGTTCACACCGCCGTCGGTTTACTTCGATTGCCAGCTAAGCAGCTACGGCAAGTCCAATATTTTTAACCTTGATCTTCAGCCTTGCGATGACGACACCATGGGTATGGCCCGCGGTATAAGATAAGCTTCTGAAATGCTGCAGTTCGCTCCATACTAAGAAAAACATAATTGCTACAATAGGATACTGACTGTTACTCCTGATCTGACTGAATGAAAATCGCAGCCCTCCCTCAAACCGATGCATATACTAAAGTCATTTAATAAAGTCCTTTACCAACTTTAAAAAAAATGCTTATTTTGCAGTGGAGCGGCAAGACTCTCTTTTTCTCCTCTGAAAACTCACTCTTGCCACTCTCCGAACTCGGGGGCGGCTTACCAAGCCGCCCCATTTTTGAACGATATCTAACCAGAAGCGGTACAAACCCGCTCAAGGAAAAGTAGATTGAAGCAGGGAGAGAAGGCAATGAAAAAGAAATACTATTGGTTGGCAAGCGCGGTCCTGATGGCGTTTCCGCAAGTCTCGCACGCTCAGGAAACTACTTCTGAAGAGCAAGATGCCAACGAGAATATCATCGTCGTAACTGCCCAGCGTCAAACACAAAGCTTGCAAGACGTGCCAATCGCGGTCAGCGCATTTAACGCTGAGGCACTTGAGAACCAACAGATCGAAAATGCGTCAGATCTCCAATTGACGTTACCAAATGTATCGTTCTCGAAAGGCAACTTCACTTCTGCCTCCTTCACTATTCGTGGCGTAGGTGACTTATGTGTCGGCGTGACCTGCGATGCTGCGACCGCAATTCACGTGAATGGATCACCGCTATTTGGAACACGCCTGTTCGAGACCGAATATTTTGATCTCGAACGGATCGAAGTCCTTCGTGGACCCCAGGGGACGCTTTTCGGACGCAATGCCACCTCCGGGGTTGTCAACGTGGTCACCGCGAAACCCAAGCTCTCCAATTTCGAGGCTGAAACGCAATTTGAATATGGTAATTTCAATAGTATCGAAGCGCGTGGTATGGTCAATATCCCGATCGGTGATACGATTGGGGTCAGGTTAGCGGGTATCTACGTGAACCGCGATGGTTACACGACTAACCTTTTTGACGGATCTGACATCGACGATCGTGACCTTTATGCGCTGCGTGGTTCACTGCGCTTCGAACCCGGTCCTGATACCACGATCGATCTCATGGGTTATTATTTCCGGGAGAATGATACGCGCCTCAGAAACCAGAAACAGACATGCCAACGCGATCCGTTGGGGGTACTGGGATGCCTTAACAATCGGCGCGATTTCGACAGCACAAATGCAAATTCAACCGTTGGTGCTGCGCTCAGTTCTTCAGAATTCTTCGCCATTCAAGGTATTCCGGCAGTGCTCGGCCTTGGCAGCCTTTACGGCCCCGATGGATTCGCCGGGTTCCAGCAACCTGCAGACCCGCGGGTCGTGAATACAGCATATACGCCTTTGTATTTTGCCGATGAGCTTCAGGTGCAGGCCCGCCTTGAGCAGAAAATCGGCGCGATGACCCTGACAGCCACGGGAATTTACCAAGATACCGAAATCGACTCCCGTCAGGACTATTTTCTCGGAATTCAGAGCAGGGCAAGTTTCGGCCCAGCGCTCAACACGCTTGCTTTTTTTGCAGCCAATGGATTACCGACTGGCCTCGCTCCGCCCGCGCCCGCTTTTATTCCGGGATCCTCCGCCTATTTCTCCCCCGTAGCCAGTGCTCTTATCCCGGGCGGTCCGCAGGGAGTGTTGTGCACTTCTGATAATGATGACGGCAATAGAGGCGCGTTCGAGGGGAACTCGTTGTGCTCCGACACACCCCTTTCCTTCGACCGATCTGCGGAGCAACGCGAATCTTGGAGCGGAGAGCTCATCCTTGCGAGCGACTTCGACGGGCCGTTCAATTTCCTGTTGGGGGGCATTTACGCAAAATCGAAAACCACCGATAACAGCTATTATGTGAACTCTTTTGCACTTGATTACGCGAGTGCAATTTTGGGTTCGTTCGGCTCCTTATCGAGTGGCCGTCCACCATCCTATTTCGCGACTTCGATGTATCGGAACAATTCTCTTGAATCGAATCTGGAGAGCTATGGCATATTTGGTGAGGTTTATTACGATATTAGCGATCGACTGAGCTTTACCGGGGGGCTGCGTTACAACAATGACAAGAAAGATGTTACGGCACGTACGACTCTGATCAGTTTCCTAAATCCATATGCAAACGACGGGGAGCCGTTCGATTCTTCCGTTACGCCTCTTGTAGGCCCGTCAGGGCTTTTCGATGCTGACCCGGGCACACCCGGCCCGCAGCTGACGCAGTTTCGGGAAGTAAGCTTCGACGAAATTACTGGACGTGCTATTCTGGCCTTCGAAGTCACGCCCGACAACTCAGTATATACATCTTACTCGAGGGGCTACAAATCCGGCGGAGTCAATCCACCACTGTCGCCGATTTTCGAAGTGAGCGAGAGTTTCGGCTCCGAAGCTATCGACGCTTTCGAAATTGGATCCAAAAACGTCTTTGCAAACGGTGCCTTGCAGTTGAACGCCACCGCTTTTTATTACAAGTACAGCGGGCTGCAGCTCAGCCGCATTGTTGCAAGAACGTCCGTAAATGACACAGTTGACGCCAATATCTGGGGGGTTGAACTGGAATCAATCATCAGACCGGACCCGGATTGGCTTATAAATCTGACCTTCAGCTATCTAAATGCAAAGGTCGCAGGCAATCAATTCTTCTCCAATCCGCGTGATCCGGGAGGCGGCGATCGGGATGCCGTGATTATCAAGGATATCAGCAATGGTGCTCACTGCGCTGTTACAGGGCCTGCTCCTGGCGTTGCCGATGCATTCGTTTCGGGAGTCAACGCAGCTCTCGGCTTGCGTGGACCACAGGAATTTCCGTCTGACGGCAATATCGCCTCAAGCGGCGCGTTCGGCATATGTGGAGTTCTGGCAAGTGCCATACCTGCAAATAGCGGCATTCAAGTACTAAGTCCTGGTGTTGAAGTTAACATAAAAGGCAACACTTTGCCGCAGGCACCCAATGTAAAAGTCTCGATGGGCGTTCAGTACACCGCGAGATTGGGGAACGGAATGACACTTGTCCCAAGGCTCGACGTCGCTCTTACAGGCAAGCAGTATGGCAACATTTTCAACGGCAGGGTCAATCGTATTGAGCCTTTCGTGCAGGCAAATGCTGTTTTACAATTAAATAGCGCCGACGAACGCTGGTTTGTCCGGGGGTTTGTTCAAAATATATTTGATAGTAACTCCGTTACCGGACTTTATGTCACCGATGCATCGTCAGGTAATTTTACAAACATCTACACCCTTGATCCGCGGCGTTATGGTGTGGCGATAGGTGCAAAATTCTGATGCTTTAAACATGGCTATGTGCCTGGAAGAAAGTCTACAACTCATAAATCAAGGCATCGGAGAGCCCGAACTTGGCTCTCCGATGTCGGCCTTCGCATCGGTGGCCCAACGATGGCGCTGCGGCCAGCAGCATCGAGATTGGCAAATGTATATTTTGCGACACGAGCAAGACCCGCCATAGTTCTTCGTAATGCCCTGACTGATAGGGTTCCCGAAGCAGCGGCGGCGGACCCATTCGATCTTCGCGGCGCTTCGGCGACCGCTGCGCTTTTTGGCCCCTGCACGATCGCGTCCGAAGACGCGGGACGTCGTGTTCGGTTCGAATAACCTCAGCGGCTGTTAACACGGCGATGCGCGTTTCGTCACGTTCAAACAGGCGGTCGACCATTACACAACACCCCTGCAACCGATAATAGAGGAGTTGGGCCGCATGGCGAGCGCCGAAAACCCGGCATCCCTATCACCCAAGAAGCGGTAGCGGGAATTCCGCGCCCCGAGAGCGATCGCTCGAGCAAGGGTGCGATCGGCGGCGCCTTGGCTGAACCGAGCAAAAGATGGCAGAAAACTTCGTTCCAACAGCTCTTCAGAAGTGGAGGCATTTCTGGAGCCTTGGTTTTGAAAATCGGAACGCAATACGATTCGCAAATATCGCAAGCGAAGATATTGATAGAAGCTCGTGATATTATCCCGCAACAGGGGCCTGCCATCCCAAGCCGAGAGATTTTTGCAGAGCAATCCATGACATTGTTAGTGCCGCCTTTCCACGCACGAGATCTGTAGCCGCTTGCTCCTGCTTGCGAAGAGTGCGGTTGAGGTCCGTGCGTGAGATCGCTCCTGCTGCAAAGCGTTGTCGATCGAGATCTGCTGCACCATCTGCCTGCAGCTTGATCTGCGCCAGCGCAGCCAAGGCAGCGCGCTGCTGCCCGAAGCGCGCGAGCGCTCGCTCTGCGTCCTGCAATGCCACAAGCACTGTCTGGCGATACTTCGCAACAGCCTCGTCACGGGCAGACCCAGCCTGTTCTATAGAAGCATCGATCCTGCCAAAATCGAGAAAGTTCCACTGCAGTTGCGGAATCGCGAGAACAGAAGGGCTACCCACATCCAAGAGATCGTCCAATGATGTTCCGCCGAGCCCCAATATTCCCATGAATGACAGCTTGGGAAATCGTGCCGCTTCGGCCACGCCAATCTGGGCCGTTGCTGCTGCAAGATTTCGTTCCGCTCCTCGGATGTCGGGCCGACGAGCGACAAGACCAGCCGGATCGCCAACCGCGACCTGTTCCGGCGGGAGGGGAACCTCGAAGTCCTTCTGCAGCGCTTCGTCCGAGGTGCCAGGGACCTTTCCTTCTAGAATGGCGAGTGCATCCAGCAAAACAGCGGTGTCGGCTTCAGCCTCGGCTAGCTGGGACTTGAGCAGTTCCAGCTCCGCATTCGCGTTGCCCAAGGGAAACAGCGGCAAGACACCTTGCTGATATTGTTGATATGTGAGCGATAGGATCTGCTGCTGCAATTCGATCTGGACCCGGGTCCGTTTGGCTCGAAACTGCGATTCGCGCAAACTGACATAGGCGTTAGCAACCTCCGCGGTCAGCTGGACTTTCGCATCCTCTGCATTCGCGACGGCTGCTGCTGCTTGCGCATTGCTCACCTCAATCCGCCGCTGGGTTCCTCCCGCGAAATCCAACTCCCAATTGGCGTTAAGTCCGACGTTGTAAATACTGAGGTTGTCGCCCTGCCCCTGCGGACCAGGCGCACCTGGTGAAGGAGGGGCGGTGTTCTGGATATCAAGGCCAGGCAGTCGGCCCTGGACTACCGTCGCTTGTGTCCCAAGCGTAGGCAACCGTCCTGCCCGTTCCTGCCTGACCGATGCCCGGGCTTGGGCAATCCGCGCTTGCGCCGCCTGGAGCGAGGGATTGTTAGCCAGCGCAGCCTCGACGAGCCGGTTCAGTTCCGGATCTTTCAGCAACAACCACCATTCTGCAAGCTGAGGTGCGGTGCCGACAACTTCGCTGCTGGCACGCACGAAGCCACCATTCGGGTTTGCCGAAACAATATCCGGAGGCCCTGTATAATCGGGTCCGGCGACACAGCCTGCCAGCAAGGCAATAGCGAGAAGCGATATTGTGGATTTTCTTATCATGTCAGGCTCAGTGCATTGAAAGGGAGGTATTCTTTGGTAGCGGCTTCAAAAAGACGACCAACGGAACTGTCGCCAACGTCAGGATGCCCATGGCCAGAAAAACGTCGTTGTAGGTCATCACGAATGCCTCGCGCTGGATGGTGCGGCTGAGCATCGCCATGGCGCCATCCATTCCGCCGAAGTTTCGCGCGAGCCCATCGAGATGATTCTGAACCGAAACGCTATTTGCATTCAGGGACTCTTCCATGCGGCGGCTATGGTGCCAAATCCGCTGGTCCTGGAACGAAGCCAGCCCCGCCAAAGCAAAAGATCCACCAAGATTCCGGGCAGCATTGAAAATGCCCGAGGCATCGCCGGCATCGGCTTTCGCCACGGAGGCGACAGTAGCCTGGTTCAGGAACATCATTGACAGGATCATGCCTACCCCGCGAATGAGTTGGCCTTCGGTAAATACAGCGCCACCGGATTGAGCGGTGAGGCTGATGCTGACGAAACAGCTTATCGCCATCAGCAGCATTCCCGCCCCGACGGCGATGCGGATGTGGATTCTGCGGATCATGAAGGGGAGGACAGGCATAAGCAGGAAGGCGGGAATACCCATCCAGAAAATGACCAGCCCGGTTTGGAAAGCATTATAATCCGAGATTATCGCAAGGAATTGGGGAATGACGTAGGTCGAACCATACATGACCATTCCCAACGCCAGGGCCATCACTGCAACGCTGCCAAACTGGCGATCGAGAAGGAGGCGGAGTTTCAGGACGGGCTTTGGGGCATTCATTTGCCCGTAGATCAACGAGCTGAAACCGATAACGGCAATAAGAGTCAGCCAGCGAATAAACGAAGATTCAAACCATTCTTCACGGTGACCTTCCTCCAGCAGCACAGTCAAAGCGCCCAAACCCAATATAAGGCCGAGAATTCCTGCCCAATCGGCTTCGGTCAGATATTCCCAATTAGGCTCCTCGTGAGGCAATCCCACGAAGAGAAACAGCAGCAGCAGGCCGCAGACTGGCACATTGACAAAGAATGCATAATGCCAGCTCAAATTTTCGGTTAGCCAGCCACCGATCAACGGCCCCATGACGGGACCGAGAATCACTGTCATGCCAAATAGCGCCATGCCGATTGGCTGTTGATGGGGTGGCAATCTTTTAGCCACAATGGTCATCGCGGTCGGAATAAGTGCACCGCCCATGAAACCTTGGCCCGTACGTCCGATAATCATTGTCGTGAGGTCGGTCGCAACTCCGCAAAGAATCGAGAAGCCGGTGAACGCGGAGACTGCAATAATGAGCAGGTTTCGAAGACCAAAGAGTCGTTCAAGCCAAGCGCTAAGCGGAATTACTACGATTTCGGCGACGAGAAACGCGGTTGCAATCCAGGTGCCCTCCGTGCCGCTTGCCCCGATCTCGCCCTGAATCACCGGGAGAGCTGAATTGACGATCGAGATATCGAGTGTTGCCAGCATCGCGCCAAGTGCGCCCGCTGCCACCGCGATCCATGCGGTGACATCGGCATTCTGCCGGTCCGTAGCGGGAGCACCAGAAGTGCTTTGCGATGCGAGCTCCGCTTTCATTTTGCGGCGCTCGAGATTTCTTTGAGCTCACCGGCAGCGTTTCGGGTGTCGACCGTTGCAACAACCGACATGCCCGGTACGAGCAAACGGCGCACTTTAGGAGAGGCCTCTATTGCGATGCGAACCGCTATCCGCTGGACAATTTTGGTGAAGTTGCCCGTGGCATTTTCGGGAGGGAGGACCGAAAATTCCGCTCCTGTTCCAGGCGAGATACTGTCCACTCGTCCGGCGATCTCGAAATCGGGAAGAGCATCGACCTCGAGTCTGACGGACTGGCCCGCGCGCATGAGGCCTACCTGCGTCTCCTTGAAATTAGCCGTCACATAAATTTCGTTCACTGGAACCACGGTCATCAATCGCTGACCGGGCTGAACGAATTGGCCGACCCTTACCGAGAGATCGCCCACGCGGCCGCCCTTGCTCGCTCGCAGCAGGGTAGATGTGACATTAAGATCCGCAGCTTCCAGCTGTGCGCGCGCCGCATCAGACTGGGCCTGGGCCTGGCCGATCTGTTTGAAAAGGGTGCCTCGTCGACTGGTGGCCGCAGAGACTGCAGCCTGGGCCGAAACAAATTCGGCTCGCGCCTGCTGCGCCTGTGTCTCATACTGCTCAAGCTTTTCACGCGGTTCCGCTCCGGTCGCGGCGAGGGGTCGATACCTGGCCACCTGCCCATTGGCGAGGTCGAGTGTCGCTCGCTTCGCTGCAAGTTGAGCCTGCGCCTGGCGGATTGCTGCGTCCTGTTCGGTTACCTGCGAGCGGATGGTGTCTGCCCCGGCAAGCGTTGCGGCGATCTGCGCACGTGCCTGTTGTGCCTGAGCGTCATAGTCGCGCAGGTCCAGCTGCACGAGCGCCTCGCCACGATTTACCTGCTCGTTCTCTGAGACGAGAACCTCGTCGACGTACCCGGCCACTTTTGACGAGACAACGACGCTGTCCGCAGCAACATAAGCGTTGTCCGTCGACTGCATATACTGCCCGTAGCTGACATACCTGAAATACCACCATCCACCTGCGATGAGGGCAGCGGCAACCGCTATGAAGATTACAATATGTAACTTGCGTTTGGATCGCAGGCTGGATGCAGGCGTGCTCTCTTGCTCCCGATCATTTGGATTATCGGTCATCTGCCTCTTTCGAATTATTTTGGTTATGTATGATACCGCCTCATGACGTAGACACTCCCACACGTATAGTAAAATTGTTTAGTACTTTGAGTTTGGGCAATCTGACGAAACCCTTTAAACAGCGGTATGAACTCGAAACTCGACCCTATGCCGCGACCGATGCCAAGAGAAAGCGCGCTTACTGACGACGACCGTATACTTTACTTGATGGACGACATCAGTCGTGGGGCAAGACGAGCTTATGATGCACGGATCGGCAAAATAGGTCTCAATCAGACGCAATGGCGAATAATCGGACAACTTCTTCGTGAACCTTTGTTGATGCAGTCTGAAATTGCAAAGCGACTCGAACTGGAATCTGCAACTATCGGCCAAGCGGTCGCCGGACTTTGTGCGAAAGGATTGATGGAAAGGCAAAGAGCCACCACAGACCGTCGGGCATGGCAACTCATCCTAACCGAGCAAATCGATAAGCTTCTGCCGGAACTGAGAGAATCTGCTGATAGGCTGCATGATCTCTTATGGCGAAATACGACGCTTGAAGAAAAACGTGCATTGAGGGAAATTCTTGTTCGGGCATCATTGAACCTTGATCAGGGCCGGATCGATTCGGGATAAGAAAAATCTCTGCGTCCAGGAAAAAATTTGACATCGCACGCGCCGTCGAGACGTGGCAGATTCTTGTCCGTCGTGCAGTGAAAAGTTTAAAGGGCATGCTCTGGGGTAATAGTGCATCCAAAAAGCTCCATCGATCCCGATGTGCCTCATCTGGAAGACGTTTGTAGTAATCGCCCGTAGGTATTGGTCCAATCAAAATTAAGATAGGGAAGCTACTGGGTACAGATAGCCAACTGGGTGGAGACGCCATTCCAATAATCGACGCACCCGAACCCAGCAGCGATATGGTGCGTGAATAGCCACAGGTCTTTGCAACAGCGCTCGGAAGCGTTTTTCCCAATAGGTGAAGCCCCTACAATCAGTCATTTAGCCTAAAGTCTTCCGCCTTGCATTTCGTCTGCACAGCGGTGCCTTTAGGTCGCATCAATATTCAGACCGTTTAGAATCGGCGGCGATAACGACAAACAGCTTCAGGCGCCGATGATTGAAGCCGTTTGGAGAGGCATTTAGCGCATGGTGGCTTTTGCAACCAAAATAAAAAATTGAACGCCAGCACGTATAGCCTAATGAGAAATTTGACCGATTAAAACGATGTCAGATGTCGCTAAAACCTATTTATCCGCCAAAGCTTCGATAAACTTCAATTTGCGACCTTTTGGCGGAGGCTGCTGTCTCCACAACCGCTTGCCGTGCTGCATTCAGCTGGCGCTGCGCATCGATCACGCCTAGAAAATCGCTAAGCCCCATGCGGTATCGAGCAGTCGATAGCGCGACCGAGTCCCGCTCAATCCCCAGTTGCGTTTCAAGCGCGGCAAGTCGGTTGCGATTGGCTTGCAAGCTGCCAAGTGCACTTTCGGCTTCACCGATTCCGGTAAACACTGCACGCCGGTACAAGGCAAAGGCCTCTTTCGCATCAGCTTGACGCGCGTCGATTTGTGCCTCTACCCGGCCAAAATCGAGCAATGGAGCGGCAACCGAGCCTCCGAGCGACGCCGTCAGCGAGTCTGCGTTGAAAAGGTCGCCCAATGCCAATGCTGCAAGCCCAAGCGCGGCGTTGATACTGATCTGCGGAAACCGCGCAGCAGCGGCTGCAGCAATTTCAGAGTTCGCTGCACCAAGCCGATATTCGGCGGCAATGATGTCGGGGCGCTGGCGCAGAAGTGCCGATGGCAAGCCAACCGCAGGTAACCCCGCCAGATCATCGCTCGCGGGGAATTCGAACGCTGCGGCCACCGAAGCGCCATCGCGCGCGGTCAGCGTCACAAGCCGGCCAAGAGCCGCAGCAAGCTCTGCTTCGGCAGGGCCGCGTTGCGACCGGGCAGCAGCTTCAAGGCTTTGAGCGCGCACCAGATCCAAACCGGGCGCTATTCCAGCGCGAGCCCGGGTATCGGTGAGCTTCACCAATGACGCAGCATCGGCCAGGTCATCCTCGACAATCCTCAACTTGGCTTGCGCGGTACGATAATCCACTACAGCGCGGGCAATATCGGTGACCAGCGCGAGCCGAACCGCACGTGCATCGGCATCGGCGGCATCCAGCCGAAGGCTAGCCGCCCGTTGCGATGCGCGTAGACGGCCAAAAAGATCGAGGTCCCAGGAAGCATTGATCCCGGTCGAAAAATTGCTGTTGGTTGGATCGATCGTGAACCCCGGCGGCAAATTGGTTACTGCATTCTCGCTGCTGCGCGCATAGCTCGCATTACCCTCAACGCCAATATTCGGTGCCCGCGCTGCGCCCGCCGCGCGCAAAGCCGCTCGCGCCGCATCGACGCGCGCCAGCGCAACTTGCAGGTCAGGCGCTTGCGTTTCGACCGCCGTTAGCAAGCTCTGGAATGCTGGATCTTCATTGGGCAAAAGCGTTGCAAGCGTCGCACGCGACTCCACAGGCGGTGCATAGACAAAGGCCGACGGCGCCGTGACCGAGGACGCCGATGGCCCCTCGCCCACCGACGCGCACCCCGCCAGCACGGCCACCGCCAAAAGCGCAAAGGAACGTCTCATTGCTTGGCCTTTGCAGGAACAAATCCGTCAACCTGCTGCCCGACAAAGAACTGGCTACCCTCTTGCGGCAAAGCGAAGATCAACTGCAATACACGAACATCAACGCGCTCGGTCGCGCTATTGGTCAAGGACCGCTTTGGAACGATCAGTGGCTCGGCGCGGACAAACACCGCTTTCACTTGCCTTTTGGCATCGCCGCGTGCGCTGATCACCGCTGGCTGGCCTATCGCGATTTTCTCAATCTGGTTTTCGTCAATATCGAGCCGGACATGAAGTGGCTTGGTCGCGCCAAGCTTCATCAGCACCGACGCCGTGCCTTGCGTCCCTGCATATTCGCCAGCGCGGGTATCGACCTGCAACACTTCCATAGCGGAGGGCGCGCGCACGATATGACGGTCCAGTTCTACGCGGGCTTGCACGACCTGTGCTTCGGCTTGCCGCGCTTGAGCTTGCGCCACCGCCAGTTGCGCCTGCGCATCTGCCACCGCATCGCGCCGCGTGATCACTTCCTGCTGTGATACCGCGCGCGTGTCGTCAACATTTTGGTATAGCGCATATTGGTTTTGCGCGACGCGCAACGAGGTTTGCGCCGCATTTATGCTTTGCCGCGCTGTGGCGGCACGTGCGACAGCTTCGCTGACCGCTGCGCGCGCATTGCGGCTGTCGATTTCGAGCAAAGCCTGACCTGCCAAAACCTGATCACCGGGAGCCACAAACACTTTGGCAATTACGCCGGGGACATGCGCCGCG
The DNA here is from genome assembly GCA_963508315.1 of uncultured Sphingorhabdus sp. Classification (GTDB taxonomy): domain Bacteria; phylum Pseudomonadota; class Alphaproteobacteria; order Sphingomonadales; family Sphingomonadaceae; genus Sphingorhabdus_B. The sequence goes on from CAUOWK010000001.1 coordinate 401,212, forward strand.
ATATCGACCACTTCACTTGATGGCTCCGTGACACCCGTGCCGACAATGCTGCCGGTCTGGCGCTGCGATTGCGGCGTTCGCGCCGGAGTCTCCTTAGGATTACTGAGCGACATGTCGGGCTGTGACGTCATCAGATAGACAATCGAGCCAATAATGCCGATGACGGCGATAATCGGTAGAATGGTACGGGAGAAGCTGGGGCGTTTCATTGGGCGTCCTCTTGCATGAGTATGGCCTTGTCGCGGCCGTCATGAGTAATGCGTCCGTCCTCCATCGCGAGAATACGGTCAGCGAGATCGAAAATCCGGTTGTCGTGAGTGACGATGATGACCGCGCGATCTTCGGACAAAGCAACTTCGCGCAACAAGTCCATCACCCGCCGCCCCGACTTCGCGTCAAGTGCAGCGGTTGGCTCATCGCAGACAATCAAGCGCGGCTCGTGCACTAAAGCACGTGCAATCGCGACACGTTGCTGCTGGCCACCGGACAGCTGTCGCGGAAATTTGTCGGCCTGATTGGCGATGTTGAGCTTTTCGAGCAGCACTCTGCCGCGCTCGACCGCCTCATCGCGTTTCATGCCATCTGCGATCAGCGGGATGGCTGCATTCTCAGCCGCGGTCAGCGTCGGGATCAGATTATACTGCTGAAATATGAAACCGATATTGGCGAGCCGGAACATGACCAGTTCATTGTCGGAAAGGTCGTAAATTTCGGTATCGAACACCTGCACCCGGCCTTCGGTCGGATATAATATACCGGCGATGATCGAGATCAGCGTGGTTTTGCCCGACCCGGACTCGCCGACGAGATAGGTCAACTCGCCAGCATTCACATCGACGTTGATATCGTGCAGCACACGGATTTTATCGTCGCCGACAGGGAAGTCTTTGGCCACACCACGGACGGAAATTGCAAATCTGCTCATCTGAACACCGATGCCGGATCGGTTTTCAGGACAGAGCGAATGGCGATAAATCCGGTTAGCGCAATGATCGCCAACACCAAAGCCGCAGTAATCAGCGGGATTTGATATGGCATGTAGAAACCTTTGAAATCGTCGCTACCTGCGGCGCCACCGCCTATAAATCCCGCCGCCATGGTCAATCCCAAACCATAGCCAATCAATGCCACCAACCCGGATTGCGCGGCAACCATGACCATGATCTTGCGATTGGTCACGCCAATCGCCTTCAACGCACCGAACTGTTTGATGTTGTCGCGGATAAAAAGGCTGAAGGTCAGGCCGACAATCGCCACGCCGACAATCACGCCCAGGACAACGGTGATGCCGAAGTTAATCGGGATGCCGGTATTCTCGATGATGAAATCGATACCGTCGCGGGTGAATTGCTGCGTAGTCCGTGCCTTGAGCCCGGTCTGCTCGGTTATGCGACCGGCAAGCGTCTCTGGCGATACATTTGCATCGCTGCGCACGAGCACGAACGACAACCGGTTGCGGGTCCCCGGCACAAAATTGAGCGCATTCGAGTAACGCGTGTACAGCGTCACCTGGGCGGTGAAGGTCGGTGTGCTGTCGACTATGCCCTTGATGATCGCCCGCTGGTCGTTCAGCTCAAGTTGCGACCCGATGACTGTTTGTCCTGGCGCAAACAATTTGCGCGACCCGACATCGTCGATAAATACCGCATCCGGGTCCATCAAGCGCGCAGGGTCGCCCTCAAACATTCTGCGCGGAATGCCGACCAGCGAACTGTCGTCTACGCCGATGACGGTAACGCCCTCAAGATCACCCTCGGGCGTGCGGATCGACGCGTTGCTGCGAAGCAACGGCGACGCAAACGCTACGCCAGATACGCTGCGCACACGGTCGAGCGCCGTGATCGGCATGGGATAAATCACATCGGCGGTACGGGTTGCCGGGTCCATTACCCAGACATTTGCGGTAGACACCTCCTGCACTGCAACACCGCCGCGCATGAGCAAGTTCACGAAAATGGTCAGCTGCTGCGTGATCAAAAGCGTCGAAAACGCGACGCCGAAGACAAGGCCGATGAATTTGACCCTGTCCCCTGTCAGCATCCGGATCGCGACCCAGTTCACCTCTTGCTTATCCTTTTGATTTGCCATTTGAGTCGGCTTGTGTTCATTTTGCGGTGCCTAGATAGTGAACGTAAGCGTTTAATTAAACGCTCCCGTCCAATAAGTGAATCGGAGTAGAAATGAATACGGGTAAAAGGCTAGCCCACCGGCCGGTCGATCGGGCGAAGCAGGATGCCATCCTTGCCTCGGCGCGGGATGAATTTTTCGAATATGGATTTGAATCGGCGTCGATCGAACGGATCGCTGCGGCTGCCAACGTGTCCAAAGTGACAATTTACAACCATTTCCAGAACAAGGAAAATCTGTTCTCCGCAATGGTCGGCAGCGAATGCCGCATCATGAGAGGGAATTTACCGGAAATGTCGGACGAGGAAATGCCGCTCCGCACCGAACTCGTGAATTTCGCGCAGGCGATGATGGAGTTTTTGAGCAGCCCCGATATAATCCGCTTTGACCGACGCATGGCAGCCGAGGTCGAACGCCATCCTGAATTGGGCGAACTATTCCTCAATGCCGGCCCACGATTGATGCAAAAAATGCTCATCGAGATGCTTGCATGCGAGATGGAGAAGGGAAAGCTAGCCAAGGCCAATCCACAAGAGGCTGCTGCACATCTATTTGGCAGTGTTAAAGGCTTTGCCGACGTCGAGTGGCGGTTCTCCGACCCTGAAAAAGCTGCTGCTTCAGTGACCACAGCTTCTTTAGAGGCAGCGATTGATCGATTTTTGTTAGCTTATTCGACGTAGAGCTTATGCTTTAGCTCGTGGATAGATTTTAACGCGTAGGCATTCAATCACTCGGCCTGCTTAAATGCGCGAAGCGCTTTGTATCTAGGCTGGGTCTTTGGCTTTGGTCATTTCCTGATCGGCCTTTATTGGGTAGCGCAGGCGTTTCATTATCAATCCAGTCTTCCGGTTTGGGCAGGCCTTGCAATCCAGTCCAGATGGACAAGTCCTGTGGCAACTTCTCCGCCGAAGTGAAGCAGCCGCATCACGCGAAGCTCTTCGACATCTTCTGTCCGCAATAGTTCTTCCTTTTCCATCCGGTCGAGCAGATCGGAAAGGCTCCGGTGGGATATGCCCAGCCCGATTGTACCCAGCCACCGGCTTAGCAACTGAATGTTGGATATCTGCTCGCGCTCGAGAACAGTCAGGATTTCGCGTGCCTGCAGGGATAGCCTGACATGGTCATACGCCTCACGGCGGTTGGATTGTTTGCTCATAACTCACTAGTAGCGCTATTGAACGCTTGCGCAAATCGCTGACGAGAACGGATTAGAACTGAAATTCAGAAGGGGAAAGCTTTCCCCTGAGCCGGAGCCGCTGCACTGTCTCCGGCTACCCCTTCGAGCGGGGATGCTCCCCGCAACGCCCCTGACAAATGAGCTGAGCTAATGACGCGCTCTATCCCGCCCGCCTGACGGCGGTCTCCTTAGGGCGCGGCTTCTCACGATAAGGGCCCCGCGGGCACACTGAACCAGCGGACATGGTTTCACGCGCAGGCGCAGAAAGCCGACAGGCCCCGCCTTTCCGCCTGCTTGAAGCAGTCTTGCGATATCCGCCTCCTTTCAGAGTGCTAATCTTTTGCTTTGGTCATTTCGCTGGTCGCTCAGGCGAATGCCGCACGAGCAGGTTTGCTGTGGACGGCGCGGGCGCACCGGCGTTGTTTGTGCCGGCTCCGGAAAGAGACGGGGTGAGCGGCGCTCCCGCCTAGGGTCATGGCGCCCCGGGACACAACCCCTGACGGGGTCTTTCTCTTCGTTGCAGCCCTCCGGGTGTGCCCGGCACGCCAAGCCCCTCTCTGGTCGCTTCTTGCCGCCCACCCCGCCTCTTCCGGGGCCGGTTGCGGCGGATTTTTGGGTGTGTGGAGGCTGTCATGGCAGTTGGTAAAGGCAAAGGACGGACTAGCGGTAGGGGCAGGAAGGCGGCGCTTTGCGCCGCGCGCGGGGGCGATGCCCTGCGCATCTCGCTTTATGAGGAGGTGACCGCCAAAATCGTCGCGCAGCTTGAAGCGGGGGTTTTCCCTTGGGCGCAGCCTTGGAGTTCGGCAGCGGCCGTGCCGGGGCTTCCCCGCAATGCGATTTCTGGGCGGCCATATTCGGGCATCAATGTCCTTATCCTGTGGGGGGCGGTCGCAGGCGGTGCTTTTCCGTCGCAGGACTGGCTGACTTTCAAACAGGCGCTTGCCGCAGGCGGATGCGTTCGCAAGGGTGAGCGCGGGCAGACGATTTTCTATGCCGACCGCTTTACGCCCGACGAGGGGCATGAGCAGGCAGGCAGCGCAGATGGTGGCGGCGCAGAAGGCGAGAAGCGTTCGATTCCCTTCCTCAAGCGCTTTACGGTGTTCAACGCCGCGCAATGCGACGGCCTGCCGCCACGTCTGACTGCCGACCCGACCCCGCTACCGGAGCGCGAACTAAACGACGCAGCCGAGGCACTGATATCGGCGACGGGCGCGGATTTCCGAATTGGCGGCGCGCAAGCCTTTTATGACGTCGGCGGCGATTATGTGCAGGTGCCGCCGCAACCGGCGTTCGCAGCGCAGATCGACTACTATCGCACAGCATTGCACGAACTGGGCCACTGGACCGGCCATGCCTCGCGGCTTGGCCGCGACCAGACGGGGCGGTTTGCGACCGCTGCCTATGCCCGCGAAGAATTATGCGCCGAACTGGCATCGGCCTTTTTGTGCGCGGCGCTCGGTATCGTCCCGACCGTGCGCCATGCCGATTATCTTGGGTCTTGGCTTGAGGTGTTGCGCGCCGATGCCCGCGCAATTTTCAAGGCGGCAAGCCAAGCCAGCAAGGCGGCTGACTTTCTTTTGGCCTTTGCCGAGCAGCCCCAATGGGAGGCGGCGGCATGAGCAGGGACACCGCACAACCCTTACTTGAGACCGAGGTCACGCCCATCGGCGTCCAGACCTTGGTGACAGGCGTTGCGCCAATCACCCCTGCCGAGCGGCTGGCCATGCTGGCCAATGCGCCGATGCAGCCGCGCCGCCCGCAGCGGCCCGCCGATCATGGTCTGTTCGACCTGAATTCGCGCAACCAGATCGAGATGTTTTGACGGAGGAACCCTTATGCTTTTGCTTACCCAAGACCAAAGCGACCGCCTGATGGCCAACGGAAAGAACTCGGGCGACCATGTGCCCGTCGTCAAATTCTTCAATCCCGTTGGCGCGGCGACATGGCTGTTTTCCGAACTGGACGAAGATGGCGACACATTGTTCGGGCTTTGCGACCTTGGCTTTGGCTGCCCCGAAATGGGCTCAGCCAGCCTGTCCGAAATTGCGGCGCTGTCGTTGTCCTTCGGCCTCTCTATCGAGCGCGACCTTTGTTTTGAAGGGCGCTTCCCGCTCAATATTTATGCCGATGCCGCCCGCGTTGCGGGCAGCATCACCGAGGACGTGTCGCGGCTTGAGGCCGCAGCGGCAGCCCGCTCCCGTGCCCGCGCCCGAGAACTTTCAGAGCTTCCGCCGCCTTGACCCACAAGGTTGCGACAGAATCCGCGCTGGATGGTCCAGCGTGGTCAACCGGCCCCGCCCTCAACGCCCACTCAAGATGCACCGAGGGCGGGGCCACCCAAGCAAAGGAGTATATGACATGCAAATCGACCAAATCCCTCTCGACCGTCTATCGGTCTCAAAGGCAAATATGAGGGCTGGCAAAAAGCCGCCCGATGTGGCCGACATATTGCCGTCGATCATCAAACGCGGCGTGATTTCGCCTTTGTTTGTGCGGAAAAATTGTCAGGACGGCCATTTCGAGATCGTTGCAGGCAAAAGGCGTTATTTTGCCAGCCTTGAGGCCGCAAAGCAGGGCAAGGAGGATATCACCCTGCCCTGCATATCGGTTGGTGAAGGCGACGACGCCGAAGCGCTCGAAATCTCGATGATCGAGAATATGCTGCGCCAGAACCCCGATGCGGTCACGCAGTGGGAGAGCTACACGCGTCTGGTTAAGGAAGGCCGCAGCGTCGAGGATATCGCTGCGACCTTTGCGCTTACCGAATTGCAGGTGAAGCGCATATTGGCGCTCGGCAATCTTTTGCCGCGTATCCGCGAGGCCTTCGGCGCCGAGGAAATCGATGCGGCGACGGTCAAGCATCTCACCCTTGCGTCCAAATCGCAGCAGAAAGCATGGCTGGCATTGTTCGAGGATACCGAGTGCTATGCGCCGCGTGGCAACCAGTTGAAGGCGTGGCTGTTCGGCGGTGCGTCGATCTCGGTCGGCGTCGCCTTGTTTGATGTGGGCGGATATAGCGGCCAGATCGTCCAGAACCTTTTCGAGGAGGACGGCTATTTTGCCGATGCCGATGCGTTCTGGGCAGCGCAAACCGCCGAGATTGAGCAGCGCAAGGCCGCCTATCTCGCCGAAGGCTGGAGCGATGTGCAGATCTTGCCCCCGCACGAGCATTTTGCGTCATGGGAATATGAAAAGACGCCCAAGCTCATGGGCGGGCGCGTCTATATCCAGTGCCGCGATAACGGCGAGGTCATTTTCCACGAAGGCTATCTCTCCAACAAAGAGGCGCGGCGCGTCCGCAGTGGCGACGGGAGCGACGGTGCAGATGGGAGCGCAGCGAAAGCAGCACGGCCCGAACTGACTTCGGCGCTCAACCAATATGTCGACCTCCACCGCCATGCAGCGGTGCGAACCGAACTGGCGGCGCGGCCCCATGTCGCGCTTTGCGTGATGGTCGCCCATGCCATCTGCGGTTCGCCCTTGTGGAGCGTGAAGGTGCAGGACCAACGAACGCGCAACGATGCGATCAATGAGAGCATCGAAACCTGTGTCGCCGAAACCCGCTTTGATGAACATCGCCGTGCCGTGCTGAATGTGCTTGGGTTCGACGCCGAGCAGCCGTGTGTAACAGCGCAAGATTACAGCCATCGCAGCCTGTTGCCGATAGTGACGCGGTTGCTCGACCTCCCCGAAACCACAGTGCTCGACGTTCTGGCCTTAGTCATGGCCGAGACGCTGGCCAGCGGCAGCGAATTGATCGAAATGCTTGGGGTGACGCTTGGTGTCGATATGAACAGCTACTGGCAGGCCGATCAGGCCTTTTACGATCACTTGCGCGACAAGGAAGTGGCGACCGCCGTGCTGGCCGAGGTTGGCGGTAATGCCGTGGCCGAGGCCAACGCCAAGGAAAAAGGCAAGGTCATCAAAGGCGTCATTGCCGATTGCCTGACAGGCGAGAATGGCAGAGCCAAGGTTGAGAAATGGGTGCCGCGCTGGATGGCCTTCCCGCCCGCCGCTTACACGACACGCGGCGGTGTCTCGACGGTCACTGCCGCCAAACGTGCGGAATTTCTGTTGCAGCCCGACGAGCCGGAAGGTCCAGACCGCGCAGCGCCGGACGTCGCTGCCGAGGCGCAGCCGGAGGACAATGGCGACGAAGGTGAAGCTGCTGCAAACGAGCAAGAACGGCTTGCGGCATGAGCAGGGACTGACAGGCGGCGGGAAACCGCCGCCTGTCTGTTTTTGGACATTATGAGGAGACAGCAGATGGCCGACCGTGTTGCGGCGAATATCATCATTGGCGGGTGCGTGACGCCCGACCAGTTTGCAGCTTTGACAGAGCTAATTGCCGCCGAAGATCTGCGTGTGGAATGGGACGGCGATCCGTTCGACGCGAACAGTATCGAACCGGACCAGCCGCTTCGACTTTATGCCTATGAGGTGCCGTGGGGAAGCTTCGAGGCGCTCGAACAATATTGCTGCGACCAGCAGATTGCCTTTGGGCGCTGGTCTGGGTCATGCCCGGGCAGTTTCGGGGCGGAGCGCATTGTCTATGATGGCAAGACCGGACCGCTCAATTATTCCGTCGATGAAGACGACCGGCTCGTGCTGCACACGCGGACCATCGGGCAACTCGGCTCGATGCGCACGATCAGGCGGTATATCGACGAGGCCGAAATCGAGATTCCGGCGTTTGCGGTTCAGGCGAACTAGGCTCGACTTCGCAAAGGCAGGCCATGATCTTAGCTGGCAAAAAATCTTCGGAGGTGCTGGGGCAAGGCCAAGAAATTGCGTCTGTCTAAGCATTCGCCCGTGAAAGGATGCCCATGATTCTCATATCAGGAACTTTGGTCATTGCTGCTGCCCTGATTGCAGGCGCTTTGCTCTGGTCGCTTGCGGTCCACGCCCTGCCTCTGTGGTGCGGCGGCCTCGCTGCCGTCACGGTCCACGCAGCGGGCGGCGGGATATTCGCGTCGCTGATGACGGGACTGGCGGCGGCGACCGCGACGCTCGTCATCGGGCAAATATTATTGGGTATTGCGCGTTCGCCGCTGCTGCGCATCGGCGTTGGGCTGGCTTTCGCCTTGCCTGCCGCCATTGCCGGATATCATGCGGCTTTAGGTCTGTCCGCTGCATCCGGCGTCGAAGGCATGGCTCGCGTCATCGTTGCTGCGACCGCTGCGCTGTTTACCGCCGCTGCGGCATATCGCGGCGCGCTTCGCCAGCGCAGCCAGCCCCGCCCGACAGCGCCGGAAGGGGCGTGAGTTCTGGCATCGCGGCGTTTTGAAGCAGGCGCTTCGCCAAATTGGTTGAAATCGCCGCCCGTCCCACAGTCAGGTTATTTGCGGGGCGACCGTGATTTTGCCGCCACGCTCGACCTGACATAGCAGAGGCGCTTGTTCGATCAGCCACTTCCCGCACCGAAATGCGCGGCACTTTGACGGATGGCAGCGGCTTTCTGGGACCGTGGTCAGAATACAGCGGCGACCCTGCCGAACGACAGTCGACGGACAATCTCATTGCAGGTCATCGCTTTTGGGGAAAAGTTCCAGTTGCCAGACTTCCTGATCTTTCAACCCGGACCCTGCGCCCATAACAGCCTCGTTGATGGCCTGGCTGGCAGCAGACGGGCTTCGCCCTCGCGGGACCGGCGCAACCGCAGCCGGACAACTATTTTCCGCCGGGCTTCGCCCTTTGCACCGCGAAACAAAATAGCCGCCGTCTGCGGTCCTTCGCTTCACTTCGGCCTTTCAGGTGCACCGGTCCCGCGCAGCTGCCTCACACCAGCCATCGAGGCTGCGATGGGCGCAGGGTTCGAGAAACTGAAAGGAAGTTATCATGGCAAATATCGGAACATTCACAAAGACCAGCGACGGCTACAAAGGCGAAATCGTCACGATGAGCGTTCAGCAGAAAAACGTCCGCATCGTTGCAGAACCCGACGGCGCAAACGAAAACGCTCCAAGCCACCGCGTCTTCGTCGGTCGCGCGGAAATCGGTGCAGGCTGGGCCAAAAAGTCGAACGAAGGCCGCGAATATGTCGGGATCAAGCTGGACGATCCGAGCTTCACGGCTCCCATCTACGCCAACCTGTTCGACGACGAGGACGGCAAGACCTTCAACCTCATCTGGTCGCGCGCCCGCGCATCGAACGGCGACTGATCGCCAGAAGCACTGCCCCGTCCGGCCCTGCCGGGCGGGGCTGGCTGCATGTTCAGAATATCGATTCGGGCGAAAGACCAGCACGCCAGTGGCAACGGGCGCAGATCAGCGCTGCGCGCTTATTCGCAGCCCTTGCCATCGCCATCCCGGTCGAGATGACGTCCATATCCGGGCTGTCCGGCACGCACCGGCGCTGCCCCTGCGGCGCGCGCCGAGGCACAATTGGGAAAATAGATCTCACCACTCATCGCGCGCTGGACCGGAGGCGGCGCGCCACCCGAGGCGCGATGGCAGTGCCGACCACCATTCTGCCGGTCGTTATGGCATCCGTCGGCTGCCAGACCGCCGCCATGTGCATAGGTGACACCGGTCGGCATTACGGCGCTCAACATTCCTAGAGCCATAAGATAGCGCATGCCCAACTCCCCCTTCGCCTGAGAGAATATGCCCCGAAAGTTTACATTTGTCGAACGCGCCTAACGGCATTTGTGCCCACGCCAGTATTTCTGCCATTTGGCCGCCCAGCCGCCTGCGACCATATTGCACGACACGTCGCCTGACTGGGGCGAGACACAGAAGGCAGCCGTCCGGTTACCACCTGCACCGCCATCCGACCGACACGTCATCGTCGGACCGCGCAAAAGCACATGACCCTCGCGCGATTGCCCGGTCGGCTTGCCGATGAGTTGCACGAGCGCATTGCGCGCATCGACCGGATCGGCATCGGGGCACGGATGGCCGACACTGCATGTCCCGTTCAGTTCCCGAGCTGCAACACCCGACAGGCGGACATGCGGCCCCTCGGCGCACCGGATGGGTCCATCGCCGTCCCATACGCGGACCGGCGTACATTGGAATGATTGCCCGGACGGAATGACCGCAGTGGCAAGTAGGACCGAAGATATCACTGGACCGTTCCGGACGGTGCCAAATTCTCGAGGTCAGCAATTCGTTGCAATATGGCCCTGAACATGGCGCTGCCGTCGAGATCGCCAGCGAGCAGCAATGCATCGGCTCGTTGCGACGCGTGAAACCACGCATCCTTGCCATGCTGTTGCAGCAGGCTGTTTGCGCAGGCCCAGATATGGCGCTCGGGCATCATCACCCTCCCTCCTCGTTCATTGTCATTAACTGTGATGGAAACGGCGTCGCCATCTCCTCGGCATCGTCGCCCGCCAGCCATCGCTGATAATCGTGCGGATGCAGGATCACCGGCATCGCCTTGGGATGGACCGGCGCGACCAGCGGATTGGGCTCGCAGGTCAGGAACGCAAAGACATTGCCTTCGCTCGACGGCCGCCAGATGCCTGCAAATGCAGCAATCGGCGCATCGGTGACCTTGAACCATATTTCCGCGCGCCCGGAATTGGGTTTTGGTTCTGCGACAGTCGAGAATGGCACCAGACACCGCTGGGCCGGTTTCGACAGCATGGAGCGCCAGAACGGGCTTGAAAGTTTGCGCACATTTGTCACGCGTTTGGTGACAGTGGTGCCTTCGCGTTTACCCGGCAGCGTGATCGGCACGCCCCAGGACATGCTGTCGAGGATCGTCTGACCATTATCGACCCGCGCAATGATGCCCTGATATTTCGGCCAGACATCGATTCTGGTTTGGGACCACTCCCCTTCATAAGGCGGCGCTCCGATATATTCGCGCCATGTCGGGATCGCTTCGGGATTATTGCGGTAGTGATTGCACATATCAGTTTGTCGATTTCGGCGCTTCAAACACCGTGGCGAATGGCTGGAAGCCGTTGGCGATCTGATCCTTCATGATCTTGCGTAATTTTGTGTGGACTTCATCGGCACGTTCTCGCTGTCCCTTTGGCGATCTGCCATATTCGATTTGCGTATTGATCGCCGCGATGACGTGCAACAGCGCCGTCGTCGCCACATTGGTATCGACATAGCCACCTATCTGGGCCTCGCGCAAAACACTGCCATCGCCGTGCGCTACGACTGTCTGCAATAATTTGGCGGTCAATAGTGCCATATTATCTTGATTGGTTTGGTTCATATCCTGGCCCTTAAGCGACGATGTGAAACCTGTTGGCAAAAGGCGAGCATTTCGTTGAAATGGATAAACCATGCAGCGGCCAAAGCGTCAATCTCGGTTGCGTGAAGGCGGATTTGCCTTGGGCTGGTTCGTCAATTGCTCGAAAGCGGTCCGCAACGCGCTCTGGCTGTCGATCGATGGCGAGACTCCCGCGCCCTCGATAAAACTGCACAAAAAGCCCCTGGCCTGCTGCGCACGCAGATAATTGCCCAGATATTCGGTCTGGCAGCTCTGGGGATCGGCGATGCAGGCGGCAAATCGCTTAAAATGTTCCGCATCTTTAATTTTGGAAGTTGCGTAGAGATAGGCGAGCGCAAAGCGGGGGCCGAGCGTGAGACTTACGGGTCGGCTGCTGCATTGATGGACAGCTTCCTGCACGACAAGTAGAGCCTTGAATGACAATTGTTCCTGAGTGAACCGCATTTGCGAACTATGGAACATAAATAGAACATTGTGCAAGGGGGCAAGAGATGGCCAGCACGAATGATTTTGTGGAGTTGCTTGAAAATTCCGATTTCAAGCTTCTGGTAGCGCAGATATTTACCGTCGTAGCGAAGTCGCAGGAAAACGGAATAAGTGCAAATATGGCCTGCGATGCCCTGCAATATGTGAATGCGCTGATCTATGAAGCGAGTCCGCACAATGAAGGACCAAAGGGTCTGCGGGAAGCGCATAAGCAGATCGGTGCCGATAGCAGAGCCATGCTAGAATATATTCGAGCGGCTAGCCTGCGGCACGGACAGTCGCTTTTATTTTCGATGACCGAGCCGCCAACGGTCAACTAAGCATCGCGAACACGCCGCGAAACAGGCTGTAGACCATCCCCCCGCCCACGACAAAAAGCAGGATGGCAAATTCCAGTTCGATGCGCTGCGGGCGTTTCATAAGTTGTGAATGACACAGGCAGCGCGTGTAGGAAATCCACAATTTTGAAACGCTGACGATGTGCATTCTGGTAAGTGCAGCGGCTTCGCAAACCAGCAGCGGAGCAAAAGCCCTTCCCCATGACGCAAATGTGAAAGGTCGGCACTCTCATAAATTTTCATATTTTTTAGCGGTAGTTACAGACGCATCTTCAGTCGCATTGGTGCGACAATTTCGACCCCCGCAAGATTGTCACTCCCCCTGGCCTCGCCCGCTTCGCCATTGGTCTCTGCAACGAGCAGCAACCCGCTGCTGTGTCCGAACTTCAGCGGAGCCAGTCAATGGATGCCCGACCGACGCCAGTCATAGCCCGATATTTGCGTACACCCGATGCCGCGTTGCATCTGGGCCTGTCGGCCCGCACGCTTGAAAAGCATCGCTGCTTCGGAACCGGACCCGCTTATCATAAACTCGGCGGACGGATCGTCTATGCGATCACCGATCTTGATGCCTGGGCCGAACTCGGCCTGCGTCGCTCGACCAGCGATCCCGGCCACGGCGTGGTCCATCCTGCCAAGCGGATCGACGGCTATACTGGTCCGGTCCGGCGCTGAGCCATCTTATGCGGCGCTCATTATCTTTTTCTGACACCAGCCATCAACTCGACCTGTTTGTGAGTGCGGGCGGCGACATCGCTGCGCGCGATGCTCAGGATCTGATGGCGTGGCCTTTTTTCAGCCTGGCCAAGACCAGGCGCGTGCGCCCCATCGACTTCCGGATGGGCGATACGACGATATTGGTCGAGGCGACCGCCGAGCATGGCATGGCGACGATCTGGGATGCCGATGTCCTGATCTGGATTGCAAGCCAGATCGTCGAGGCGCGTGATGCCGGTCGCCCCACGTCGCGGCTGATTGCCGCGACCCCGCACGAAATACTTGCCTTTACCCGGCGCGGCACCGGCAAGGCCAGCTATGACCGACTGAAAGCCGCGCTCGACCGCTTGCAATCGACCAGTATTGCGACCTCCATCCGCCAGTCTGACGCGCGGCGGCGGCACCGCTTTTCGTGGATCAACGAATGGAAAGAGCGGACGGATCATGCAGGCCGCGCAACCGGCATCGAGATGATCATTCCTGACTGGTTCTACGAAGGCGTGATTAACCGGGCGCTCGTGCTCACAATCGATCCAGCCTATTTCAATCTGACCGGTGGACTTGAGCGCTGGCTCTATCGCCTCGTTCGCAAGCATGGCGGCAGGCAGAAAGGTGGCTGGAGCTTCGACTTCCAGCATCTTCACCTGAAATCGGGCGCGCTCTCACCGCTGAAGCGATTTGCATTCGACTTGCGCGATATCGTGCGGCGGCAGGCGTTGCCCGGATATGTGCTCAGCCTCGAACATGCACTTGGCCGCGAACGGCTGAACTTTGTCGCGATCCCCGTCGATCCGTTCGACGTCGCCATGCGCCGCGTCGGATATCGCTCTGGGGATAAGTCATGATCGGACACGGACTATCGGGAACCTCGAGGTTCGGACCATCGGGAACCGAAAGTTCGGACTATCGGGTACCGAAATCTGCTTCAAACACGCAGAACGCCTCGTCTTGCCACGCCCTTAACAATGCTAACGCGGAATCCTTCGGATTCCTGCTAACCGATCAGCATTCTGAATTGCGGCGCGACACTGCTCCCCGTTCACCGGTCACTGACGGGCTTTCCAATCATCGGCAGCTGACGCATGTGACCTTGGTCTGGCACAAGGGACGGCGCGAGGACTGGCTCAAATTCGGCAAGCCTGTCGCAAGCCACATCATCGACCGCAGGTGCCGACGCGAATCCTATTTGGCGGGTCAGATATTCGGTCTCGTTTGCTGGGCAGCCAATGATTACGGCACCACGCATTCATCGCTGTATATCGTGCGCGCACTTGGTGCAGGCGAACAGGTGATACCTGTGCCGCAGGTCGATCCCGGCGGCGACCTTTTGCTGTCGGTTCATGGCTGGACGAAGGTCGCTTCCGTGTTCCGCCTGATCGACGCCATCGAGGCGTCGGGTATCGATCCATGCGAGGTTGCGCCCGATCATTGGCAGCATATCCACAACCGGATTGCCGCGCGCGAAACGCCGCGTGGCTATTCGCCTACGCGCCATCGCGCCTGGCTCCAGCGCAAAAGACTGTCGTCATGATACGGCCCGGCGTCTTCCTCGCTGGCATCGTTAGTGCGTGCACGCTTGCCACGCTGACCGCGCCGGTTTCGCATTATGCGGTGTGGAATGTTTCGCCGAGCGTGCCGATGGGGCTGTATGCGATCCGCGGCAAAGCCAGCCTTCATGTCGGCGAACGTATCGCCATTGAGCCACCGCCTGCGCTGCGCCGCCTGCTCGCCGAACGCGGCTATCTGCCGATCGGCGTCCCGCTCCTCAAACGCATCGCCGCTGTGCGCGGCCAGCGCATTTGCCGATTCCGTCATGGCGTCACCATCGATGGCAGCTTTGCAGGCGTCGCGCGTTCGCGCGACCGGCAAGGCCGCCGCCTGCCTGCATGGTTTGGCTGCCGGACTCTGCGTGCAGGCGAGCTGTTTGCGATGAACGTGGACGTGCCGGGCAGCTTCGACGGACGCTATTTCGGGGTTTTGCAGCTGACCGACGTGATCGGTCGCGCGACGCCTGTCTGGACCGACGAGAGTGGCAATGGGGATCATGTCTGGTTCGCCGACCCACGCAATCCCGACATTTCAACGGCACTCAAATAAGGAGACTGAACCATGCAGATAGGTACATTTGTCGCGACCGCCGACGGCTTTGAGGGGCGTCTGACGATACTCGCGCTTCATACCGAACTCACGCTCGTCCCCGCCGAGCCATCCGACAGCGAAAATGCTCCGGACTACCGGGTCCTTGCAGGTGATTGGGGCGACACGCGCGAAGTTGGCGCGGGATGGAAGCGCATCGGCGAGAAAGCAGGCGCCTATGTCGCGGTCCAGATCGACGACCCGATGTTTACAGTCCCTTTGCGCGGTAATATCTTCCGGGGCGAAGGCAATGGACACATATTTGTCTGGTCGCGGCCCGCCAAACGCGAGCCTGCGAACTGAACCATGCGCGCCCTCGCCTGCGTAATGGTCCTGCTCGCTGCTCTGAGCTTGTATAGCGCGTCGCCTGCTTTCGGGCAGGACGCTGGGGTTGAGGTGCAATCGCAGCGCATCGACATCGCTCCGCTGGTCACGGAGGCTGCGCAGCGGTTCGGACTGCCTGAAGAATGGATTTATGCGGTGATGCGCACCGAGAGCGCAGGCCGGATTGGTGCTGTTTCGTCAGCGGGGGCGATGGGCCTGATGCAGTTGATGCCTGGAACCTGGGCGCGCCAGCGCACCCGGTTCGGGCTTGGTTCGGACCCGTTCGACCCGCGCGACAACATCATGGCGGGCACGTCCTACTTGCGCGAAATGTATGACCGCTTCGGTGCTTCGGGCTTCCTTGCTGCTTATAATGCAGGGCCAGGCCGGTACGAAGATTGGCGCGATCGTGGTCGACCGCTGCCTGCCGAGACACGCAATTATGTCGCCAAAATCTCTTCCATGCTGCAATCGGGAAGCGCGCTGAATGTTATCGCGAGTGCAACGCCAGTGCCGCCAATCCGGACCAACTGGACACAAAGCGACCTTTTTGCCCTGCGTGCCGATGTTGTTCCCGACTTGCCCGATGCCGAGGTCGAGAAAGCTTCTCCGACTCGGCCTCTCGCATCTCCGCGCCAGCCTGACGGCCTTTTCGCACCTGTTTCAGGGGGCCGTTCGCAATGATCTCGCTTTTACCCGTGTGGCGTATCTGGTCGTGGATTGGCGAAGGGTGGAGGAAGTTGGGTTCGGAAGAGTGGAAGGGAAGTTTGAGATGGCAAGATAAAAGCCGCGCCGTCGGTTGGGGTGGAGAGGGGCAGAATATAAGGCTTTCAAGCGCCATCCAGTCATCACCCTTGCTGGCACGCCTGCTCCGAAACGGCGCGTTTACGCCATTTTCAGCGCCGTCGCTGCACCGATCCCCGACAATATCATGAGCGACGATGATTTTGAGATCAGACCGGGGCGGATTAGGCAACGCGGTAGCGGTGCAGCCAAACCTAAGTCGCTCGCCGCCCAGGTCCGGGCGCTCTCGAACAAGGCCGGACGCATCGGCATCGGCAGGCGCGGTGGCCGGGGCACCGGTCGGCATGGTCGGGGTCGAAACGCTGTGCTGCGGCTCCGCCGTCATCGTGGCCAACGCCGCGTACTGGTCAAGGCGCGGGTGGTTCGGCATCAAGGTTCGCGATATTCGGCTGCACCGCTGTCGCGGCACATTGCCTATCTCGAACGCGACGGGGTCACGCGCGATGGCAAGGATGCGGAGATGTTCGGGAGCGACGACGGTCCGGTCGACGGCAATGCCTTTGCGACGCGCTGTGTCGATGACCGGCATCATTTTCGTTTTATCGTCTCGCCAGAGGACGCAGGTGAGATGGCCGATCTCAGGGCGTTCACCCGCGAGCTTTTAACCGACATGGAAGCCGATCTCGGCACCAGCCTCGACTGGGTCGCGGTCGATCACTGGAATACCGACAATCCGCATATCCACATATTGCTTCGAGGACGTACTGACGATGGCCGCGATCTCGTGATCGACAAGGACTATATTCGCGAGGGGCTGCGCGGGCGTGCCGAGGAGCGCGTCACGATCGAGCTGGGATTGCGAAGCGAGCGCGAGATCGACAATGCTCTTGCGCGTGAGGTCGACGCCGACCGCTGGACCAGCCTCGATGCGCGGCTGCAACGCATGGCCGACGAGCGGGGTGGGGTCATCGACCTGCGTCCCGATCCCCAGCGCAACCAAAATGACATGGACCGCCATCTGATTGGTCGCGCCGGAAAACTGGAACGCATGGAACTGGCAACCCGGCTTGCGCCTGCCTGCTGGTCGCTCGGTCCCGGTCTCCAGCCGACGCTGCGCGCGCTTGCCGTGCGCGGCGACATCATCAAGACCATGCACCGCGCGATGACCGGCACCGGCATCGAGCCCGATACCGGACGATTTGCCATGCATGACGATGCTGCGAGCGATCCGGTGATCGGACGCCTTATCGAACGCGGATTGCATGACGAACTGACGGGCACCGCCTATGCGATCATCGATGGCGCGGATGGCCGCGTCCATCATTTGCGCTTTGCCGATCTCGACCAGACAGGCGACGCTGTACCCGGTGCGATTGTCGAACTTCGTACATGGACTGACCGGCGTGGGCGGGAGGGACAATCCTTGTGGGTGCAGTCGGATCTGTCGCTCGGCGAACAGGTGACCGCGCGCGGCAGCACGTGGCTCGACCGGCAATTATTGGCTTCGGATCCCGTCCCGTCGGATGGCGGGTTCGGAAGCGAGATCGAGCAGGCAAAGCACGACCGGGCCGAGCATCTCGTCGCTGAAGGTATGGCCACACGTCGCGCTGGCCGGATTATCCTGGCGCGCGATATTTTGCACAATCTGCGATCGCGCGAACTCGCGGAGGTGAGCGATGCGATCAGTAAGCGCACCGGCTTGCCGCGTCGGCAAAGCGCAGATGGTCAAGAAGTATCGGGCATTTACCGAGAACGATTGCAACTCGCGTCGGGCCGGTTCGCGATGCTCGACGACGGGCTTGGGTTCGAGTTGGTTCCATGGCGGCCGCAACTCGACCGGCATTTGGGACAGCATGTGTCAGGCATGATAAAAACGGGTGGCGGCATCGAATGGTCGCTTGGACGGTCGCGCGGCCTATCGATATAGGAGGGCAGCATATTGCAGACAGCAAACTTGACATTCGCACCACATGATGCTTATACTCGCGTCAGGAGACACGATATGGCAACCGCAGCTATTATTGACCGAAACGTCCCCGCAATTGCGGGCCTACAGAATTTTGCGAGCGATGGCGACCGCAAGCGCCTGACCGGGACTGCGGTCAAGGCGGTATTGCGGCTGGTCGATAAATGGAGTGGCAGCAATGCCGAAGGCGCCGCCTTATTGGGCGTTTCCGAAAGCACATGGGATCGGATGAAGTCGGGCAAATGGGAAGGCACGTTGAGCCAAGACCAGCTGACACGTGCTTCGGCGTTGATCGGTATTTTCAAGGCGCTGAACCTGCTGTTCGCCGACAGCATGGCAGACCGCTGGCCGCGCCTTGTCAATCGCGCCCCGTTGTTCGGGCAGCGCTCGCCGATTGACGCGATGATCGAAGGCGGCATCCCGCTTATGCTCGAAAGCCGGCAATATGTAGACGCGCTGCGTGGCGGGCTCTGAACCGGCGCTGCCGCTGGTCCGCGAGGCCTTCCCGCGCACCATCCGTCTTGTCGCCAGCGCCCGTCTCCGGGCAGCCGTGCTCGAGGCGCTTGCCGACACCGACGAGGAACGCGCCCTGCTGGCCGAAATCGAGGGAGCGACAAGCGGGCGGCTGGTCGCCGAAGCCAGAGGAACCGGAGGTCTGAGCGAAGACGAGCTTGTTCATGGCGTTCCACATGCGAAATTTATCAACGCCAGCTTTGCTTACGCCAAGCCGCGCGAGCCGATGCGCTTCAGTCCCGAGAACCGAGGCGCATGGTATGCTGCGCTTGCCGCCGAAACCTGCATCTTCGAAGTCGGCCATCATCTGACCAAAGCGCTTGCCGACGCAGGCGATTACAACGCGGTCGTCGAATATAGCGAGATGCTCGCCAGCATGTCGGGGGTGTTTGTCGACCTGCGTCCCCTGCCCCAACATCCCGCGCTCGATCCCGAACCTTACACCGGCTATGCCGCTGGCAATGTCATTGCAGCCCAGGCCCGCGCCGACGGCCATAATGGAGTCATCTATCCCTCAGTCCGTCATGAAGGTGGCACCTGTATTGCCGCGCTCTGGCCGAATGTCGTTCAATCCGTCGTGCAGGGCAGCATGTTTCGGCTGATCTGGTCCGGAACGCCCGAATATCGTTTCGAGACCATAGACGGCTGATACGCTGCTTCGGCCTTTAGTTCGCCAGCCTTGGTGTGCCAGGTCTTTGCCCTTGAGTTTTGCTGTCAGGCATTATGACTTTGCTGCAAGCAGCAGGAGCAAAGCCAGTGACAGCCGCAAAAATTCTCTGGGGCCAGGTGCTGACGGTCGCAATGATCGTGTTGGCAAGCGTCTGGACTGCAACGCAGTGGACCGCATCGGCGCTGGGGTATCAGGCTGAACTGGGCACGCCTTGGTTCGAGTTTTTGGGCCACCCCGTCTACCGGCCCTATGACCTGTTCTGGTGGTGGTTTGCCTTTGAAGCTTATGCGCCGCACGTTTTCGATACTGGCGGGTTGATCGCGATGTCGGGCGGCTTTGCAGCGATCATTATTGCCATTGCGATGTCGGTCTGGCGCGGACGCGAGACGCGCAACTCTAGCACCTATGGATCGGCGCGCTGGGCGAACCACGGCGACATATTACGCGCCGGCCTTCTGGGCGAGAAGGGCGTGGTGCTTGGCAAGTTCAACAACAGCTATCTGCGTCATGACGGGGCGGAACATGTGCTGTGTTTTGCGCCCACGCGTTCGGGCAAAGGCGTTGGTCTGGTGATCCCGACATTGCTCACCTGGCCTGCCTCTGCAGTCGTGCACGACATCAAGGGCGAGAACTGGAACCTGACTGCCGGGTTCCGGTCGGGGTTCAGCCGGGTGCTGCTGTTCGATCCGACGAACGTGCAATCGGCGGCCTATAATCCCTTGCTCGAAGTACGCCGCGGCCTGTCCGAAGTGCGCGACGTCCAGAATATAGCCGATATCCTCGTCGATCCCGAAGGCAGCCTCGAAAAGCGCAACCACTGGGAGAAGACCAGCCATTCGCTTCTCGTCGGCGCCATTCTTCACGTTCTATATGCCGAAGCCGACAAGACACTTGGCGGCGTCGCTGCCTTTCTTTCGGACCCCGCCCGCTCCATAGAAACCACGCTCAAAGCGATGATGACGACGCCGCATCTGGGCGAGAAAGGTCCGCATCCGGTCGTCGCCAGCGCCGCGCGCGAGCTCCTCAACAAGTCGGAGAATGAGCGTTCGGGGGTATTGTCGACTGCGATGTCCTGTCTAGGGCTTTACCGCGACCCTGTCATTGCTAAGGTCACAGGCAGGTCGGAATGGCGCATCGCCGATCTGGTCGATGGCAAGCGTCCGGCAACGCTCTATCTCGTCGTGCCGCCGTCAGACATCAGTCGCACCAAGCCGCTCATTCGTCTCATCCTCAACCAGATCGGTCGGCGCCTGACCGAAGAACTCGAAGCGGGCAATGACCGGCACCGGCTTTTGCTGTTGCTCGACGAGTTCCCGGCGCTCGGACGGCTCGACTTCTTCGAAAGTGCGCTCGCGTTCATGGCCGGTTACGGTCTCAAGGCATTTCTGATCGCGCAATCGCTGAACCAGATCGAGCGGGCTTATGGTCCGAACAACGCCATCCTCGACAACTGCCATGTCCGCGTGGCTTTTGCGACCAACGACGAACGCACCGCAAAGCGGATATCGGAATCCTTGGGCACAGCGACCGAACAGCGGTCCATGAAGAATTATGCAGGCCACAGGCTTTCGCCCTGGCTTGGTCATCTGATGATCTCGCGCTCCGAAACCTCGCGGCCGCTGCTCACCCAAGGTGAGATCCTGCAACTGCCCGATACCGACGAAATCGTCATGCTATCGGGCGCACCTCCGGTGCGCGCCAAGAAAGCCCGCTATTATGCGGACCCGCGGCTGCAACGCCGGATCATCGGTCCCCCGCAGCCGGACCCTGACCGGAATGTTAAACTGGCATTGGATGATTGGAGTGGCCTCGCGGCGGTAAAGCCGTCCCGGCCCCCCTCGCCTCCGGGTCGTGCGGGGCAGGACGAAGCCAATGGCGGATTACGCCGGGAACCCGAACTGCCGATGCATGTCGAGGTCTCGCCAAAGCGAACGTCGCCGATCAATGAGTTCGACTTTGGTGGCGAAAGTGAGGCCGATGACGATGCTTCCAGGTCGATCCGTCTGCGCGACCGGATGGTCGGCAACGCCCGCCAGGCTTCGCTCAATCCAGATGACGGGATCGAACTATGAAATCTAAACATACATTCCGACTCGCACCAGAGGTTGCGCGGCAATTAGCCGAATATGCCGTTCGGAAGCGGGCGTCTCAGGCGGAGATTGTCGAGGCGGCATTAGTTTCGTTTCTGTCGCCGGATGGATCGGAGCGGATGGAAGCGGCGTTCAGCAGGCGGATAGATCGGGTAATGCGACAGCTTGAACAGTTGGATCGGAGCGTCGAGGTCGGGAATGAGGCTTTCGCGCTGTTTGTCCGATTTTGGCTGACAGCCAATCCGCCGCTACCGGATAGTGCGATGCATTCGGCGCAGGCTCAGGGCAAAGAGAGATATGATGGGTTCGTCCAGGCGCTAGTTCGGAGATTAGAAACCGGCGAGAGGCTAATTCGTTAAATCGGTTATCGCTAAGGCTTGTCATCAGAACAGCAGGAAGCCATGTTAAATCGCGTAGCTCATCTTGCGATGGATATGAACTTAGCTCACGTACAGCTAGTTCATGATTTCGGCGCTGTGGAGGTGTCAAAAATAGGGGCTTGAGCGACGCCTTTGCCGTTAAAAAAAGCAGCTTGCCTGCTTCTCAATATTAATGCGGACTGTCGCGACCGTCTACAAAGCCGACATTAGATTGAGTGAATTGCGATTCCGTTAGGCGTTTAACTCAAGAGCCGAAATACGCTCGGAACAAACAGCGTGGACAGCGCGTCCGAGTTCCTCGACACAAGAACCCAACCATATTAAATCCTCATCAGTAATACGATAATGCTTCGAATAGCGTGCCTTAACATAGGCTTCTTTGAGTTTTTCGAACTTTGCCCGATCCACTCGCAGTTCGCGCGGCCAGGCATCGACAAGTCGCATGTCGATGCGCTCAGCCTGTGTTCGGAGAAAGCCGAGATTATGAACATGTGGCGTATAGAAAGTGCAAACAAGCAATACACAATGATACAGGCGTTCGGCGGCTTGGTGAGTCAAAAATGCCGCATCTTTCAAACGGCCCTGCTTAAGACTGAATTGCGCTGTTTCCAGCATTCCGGCAGCAGAAGGATACCACTCCTCAAAATACTCTTTCGCCATAGCGAGCGCCTGCTCGGGCGTCTTGGGTTTGGGAACATGAAGTTGGCGCTCGTCGGCTTCGTAAAGCGCGATGCCGTCTTTTGCGATGTCCATGAAGAAATAGCGCCCATGGGCGAGACCATCGTTTACTTCGCCGAGCGTGTGGACGATGAAGTTGACCGGCGTTTTAAGCGTCTTGTCGATGGCGAGCTCTCTTGTGAGCCGGTTGTCGAGTTTCAGCCAGTAATCGACTTTGTCAGTCAGGCGCTTGTCGTTGACGATGATCAGGATGTCGAAGTCTGAACGATAGCCTTTGGCGGTGTGGGGTTCATCGACCCAGCCGCCGCGTGCATAGCTGCCGTAGAGGACGATCTTTTCGATCTTTCCCTTTTTCTTCCACTCATGTTTGGCAAGTACAAGTGCATCTTCGAACTCCTCGAAGATGATGGCGCGGACATGGTCCAGCTCTCGCTGTTTGGCTGCCGGAAGATGATCGAGATCGGTGCGCATGACAGGATATATGGTGGAGTCTTGTTTCGACATTGGCAAGAGCTATCATATGTTTTTTACCAATATCTTTGCCGGAAACGTCGTATTTTGTAATTTCCTTGATATTGAGAGGCCGATCTTCTAACGATGTCGTAAGCGTCGTATTGTGAGTTAATATGTCTGATCTGGCAACAAGGATATTGGAGCGCATTCCCGAAGGACAGATTGTCGATCGGGCTAGCCTTGCGTCCGGTGAAAATTATGATTCGTTGGGCCGCATTTTGAGCATGCTGGTCAGGCAACGCAAACTCGTGCGGGTGGGGCGTGGACTTTACAAGCGTGCGGTTAACCGCAATTCGGTTTCTGTCGACACGATTGAGGATAGGATCGAGCGCAAAGTCAGCAGGTCAAAACGGAATGTGTTCCTCCGGAAGAATTTTGAGGATTTCGGCAGCTATGATGCGGTTGGCCGGGCCTTGAAAAAGAAAACAGAAAGCGGCCGGCTGATCCAAATCAGCAAAGGTGTTTACGCCAAGGCGGAATATTCCCGTCTTATCGGGAAGCCCGCCCCCCTCGTAGGCATAAAGACCTTGGCTACCGAAGCGCTTGTACGTCTTGGCTACAAGGTTGTGCCGTCCAGCCTTGAGAAGAATTACAATCAGGGCAGAAGCACACAGGTGCCATCGGGCCGGATGGTTGCCGTCAACAAAATGCCGCGTCGGCGGATCGGATATGATGGCAAATATGTCGTTTTCGAACGCGCCCGATAAGAAGCTTCTCGGGCGGATTGCAGGCTCGCTTGGTGTCGATGAATCCTTTGTAGAGAAAGATTTTTATGTCGTTGAAGCCATCCGTATCCTGCAGATATGCGCTACCGATGATCTGACACCGGTGTTTTCCGGCGGAACGGCCTTGTTGAAGGCCCATAGGCTGATCGAGCGCTTCTCCGAGGATATGGACTTCAAGCTTCGACTCTCTGATGGATTTACCGCCAAGTCACCCGGTCAGCGCCGGGCCATACTCAGCAGGTTCAAAAATGATATTGTAGCTGCGTGGACTGAAGCCGGCTTTGAAGTCGTCGATATCATAGCGCGCGATCAAAACGGCTTTATCGCCGTGAATATGCAATATCCCTCGGTTATCGCCACGTCAGACATGCATCCGGCTTTGCGCCCTCATATTCTTGCTGAGATTTCGGCCAAGCCGCCGAAGATGGCGTCAGTTCCAAAATCGGTGCAGTCCTTCGTCTCGGCGGAACGCGGCGACGCGCCCGAAGTGTCTGAAATCGCATGTATCGATCCTGTTGAAACGGCAGCAGATAAATTGAGTGCATTTGCCTGGCGCTCGATCGTCCGCGACCGCGACCATCCCGATGACGATCCGGCGATCATCCGGCATGTCCATGATCTGGCAAAGCTCGCGCCGGTCATCGAAAGCGATGAGAATTTTCCTCGGCTGCTGAACGAAGTAATGGTTGCCGATCGCAATCGCGGACAGGGCCAGCTTGTCGATATGGCGCCTGCAGATCGCCTGACCAGAATGAACGATCTGTTGATCTCCGATCCCGCACTTAAAGACGATTATGAGACATTTGTCATTGGCATGGCCTTTGCCAGTTCGCCGGACACCCCGTCTTTTGAGGAAGCTGCCGCTGCCGTTGAAAAGTTGAGTAGCCTGTTCAAAACCTAAGATGTTGCAATGCATTCTTGAATGACTGCAAAGCGGCACCTTGATCTGAAGCCGTTGCTGTAGCCGATCGCCAACCGCCGATCGTTCCTTATTCCTCTCTAGACTGCTCTGGCCTGAAGTTGTTGTTGCGCAGGCGCATTTCAATGTCTTCTTAATCCGCCTCGCAAAGGTGCCGGTGTTCGGCTGCCTTGCAGAACAGAGGCAATATATGAGCGTTATCCCGATCCGGTCCGAAGCTTTTTCGCGCGGCGCGCGCATGCTGCGCACGGCGCTGGGGCGCGAGATTGCGGTATGGCTCGAGGACGCCTCGGTCATCGAGGTCATGCTCAATCCCGACGGGCGGCTCTGGATCGACCGCCTTGGTGCCGGAATATCTGATACCGGCGTTTCGATGTCTGCCGCCGATGGTGAGCGCATCATCCGGCTGGTGGCGCATCATGTCGGGGTTGAGGTTCATGCGTTGTCGCCCAGAGTGTCTGCAGAGCTTCCCGAGTGCGGCGAGCGGTTTGAGGGGCTGCTGCCACCTGTGGTGGCAGCGCCGAGCTTTGCGATCCGCAAGCCTGCCGTCGCGGTGTTTTCTTTGTCCGATTATGTCGCGGCCGGGATTATGACCGAATGGCAGGGCGATGCGCTGGCTGACGCGGTTGCCTGCCGCAAAAACATATTGGTCGCCGGTGGTACGTCGACCGGCAAGACCACGCTGACCAACGCGCTTCTGGCCGAGGTTGCTAAAACGTCTGATCGCGTGGTGCTGATCGAGGATACGCGAGAGCTGCAATGTGCCGCGCCCAATCTTGTATCGCTGCGCACCAAGGATGGCGTGGCAACTCTGTCCGACCTTGTTCGCTCGGCGCTCAGGCTGCGACCTGACCGCATCCCCATTGGCGAAGTGCGGGGCGCTGAAGCGCTTGACCTTCTGAAGGCATGGGGCACCGGGCATCCCGGCGGCATCGGCACGATCCATGCCGGGACCGCGCTCGGCGTCCTGCGCCGGATGGAGCAGCTCATCCAGGAATCTGTGATGACCGTGCCGCGCGCGCTCATTGCTGAAACCATCGACGTCATCGCTGTGCTCGTTCGCGAGGGCACCGGACGGCGCCTTGCCGAACTCGCATCTGTCACCGGCGTCGATGAGCGCGGCGATTACCGAATCCTGCCTTTAGCCCCCTGCCCAAGCCATTGCCATTGAGGAGATTGATTATGATCCAGACCTTGCATCATGCCCGTAGCCGACTGACCGTTGCACTGCTCGGCGGTATTATTGCTCTGTCCGTGTCCAACCCGGTCCAAGCCGCAGGATCGTCGATGCCATGGGAAGCGCCGCTCCAGTCGATCCTTGAATCCATTCAAGGCCCGGTGGCCAAGATCGTCGCGGTCATGATAATCATCGCCACTGGCCTTGCGCTTGCGTTCGGTGATACGTCGGGCGGTGCCCGCCGGATGATCCAGATCGTTTTCGGCCTGTCGATCGCCTTTGCCGCATCGTCCTTTTTCCTGTCGTTCTTCTCGTTCGGCGGCGGGGCGATGCTCTGATGGACGCTATCACCCCTGATGCCATGCCGGGATATGTGGTGCCCGTTCACCGCGCTTTGACCGAGCATATCCTGCTGGGCGGTGCACCGCGAAGCCTGGCGATCGCCAATGCAACGCTTGCAGGCGCGATCGGGCTCGGTCTGCGCCTGTGGATTGCTGGCGTCGTGCTGTTCGCGCTGGGTCATATGATCGCGGTCTGGGCGGCGCGGCGCGATCCGCAGTTCGTCGATGTCGCGCGGCGGCATTTGCGCTTTCCGACCTATCTGGGGGTCTGACGTCGATGCTGTCGCTTCGCGAATATCGGAACAAAGCAGCCCTGCTTGCAGACTTTCTGCCCTGGGCAGCTTTGGTCGCGCCGGGCGTCGTGCTCAACAAGGACGGGAGCTTCCAGCGCTCTGCGCGGTTTCGCGGGCCCGACCTCGACAGTGCAACGCCTGCCGAACTCATTGCGACCACCGCGCGGCTCAACAGTGCGCTGCGGCGTCTGGGTTCGGGCTGGGCGATCTTTGTCGAAGCGGTGCGCCGACCGGCGATTGACTATCCCGAAAGCGACTTTCCCGATCCTGCCTCCGAACTGGTCGAGCGCGAGCGCGCCGCCCAGTTTGCCGAGCAAGGCGCACATTTCGAGAGCCGATATTTCCTGACGTTATTGTGGATGCCACCGCCAGAAGATGCCGCGCGCGCAGAGGGCTGGCTGTATGAAGGCAAAGCCCAAAAGGGTGTGAACACGAAGGAACTGCTCGACGGGTTCATCGACCGCACCGACCGGCTGCTGCGGCTTGTCGAGGGGTTCATGCCAGAGGTTGCATGGCTCGATGATGCCGAGACGCTGACATATCTGCACAGCTGCATTTCGACGCGGGTTCAAAAGGTTCGCGTGCCCGAAACCCCGATGCATCTCGATGCTTTGCTGGCCGACGAGCCGCTGGTCGGCGGGCTCGAACCGAAACTGGGCCGTGCGCATATGCGCACGCTCAGTATCATTGGCTTTCCGAGCGCGACTTTCCCCGGGCTGCTCGACGAGCTCAACCGGCTTGCCTTTGCCTATCGCTGGTCGACCCGCGCGATCATGCTCGACAAGACCGATGCCACACGGCTGCTCGGTAAGATCCGGCGGCAATGGTTTGCCAAGCGCAAGTCGCTGGGCGCGATCATCAAGGAAGTCATGACCAACGAAGCTTCGGTGCTCGTCGACAATGATGCATCGAACAAAGCCGCCGATGCTGATGCCGCATTGCAGGAGCTTGGTGCCGACCATGTCGGGCAAGCCTATGTCACCGCGACAGTCACCGTCTGGGACGAGGATGCCGCGCTTGCCGCCGAGAAATTGCGGCTAGTCGAGAAGGTCATCCAGGGCCGCGATTTTACCGTGATTGCCGAAGGCATGAATGCGGTCGAAGCCTGGCTCGGCTCGCTGCCGGGGCATGTCTACGCCAATGTCCGGACACCGCCAATTTCAACGCTCAACCTTGCCCACATGATCCCCCTCTCCGCCGTGTGGGCCGGGCCGGAACGGGACGAGCATCTGGGTGCTCCCCCTCTGTTTTTCGCCAGGACAGAAGGCTCGACCCCGTTCCGGTTTTCCCTCCATGTCGGCGATGTCGGGCATACGCTGATTGTAGGTCCGACCGGTGCGGGAAAATCGGTGTTGCTCGCATTGATGGCACTTCAGTTCCGCCGTTACAGTGGCGCACAGGTCTTTGCCTTCGATTTCGGCGGTTCGATCCGGGCAGCCGCGCTTGCCTGCGGCGGTGACTGGCAGGATCTCGGAACTAGTCTGACCGACAACGCAGCGGGTGCGGTGCTGTTGCAGCCGCTGGCGCGGATCGATGAAGCCGCCGAACGCAACTGGGCCGCCGAATGGTTACAGGCAATCTTGGCTGCCGAGGGCGTCGTCGTCGATCCCGCAACCAGGGAACATCTCTGGTCGGCGCTGACCTCGCTTTCGACCGCACCGGTCGCTGAGCGCACGCTCACAGGACTATCGGTATTGCTCCAATCACAGGCACTGAAGCAGGCGCTTGCACCTTATTGCATCGGCGGGCCGTTCGGGCGTCTGCTCGATGCCGAGAGCGAACATCTGGGGCAAGCAAGCTTTCAGGCGTTCGAAACAGAAGGCCTGACCGGATCGGCCGCAGCACCTGCCGTGCTCTCCTATCTCTTCCACCGCATCGAGGGCCGTCTCGACGGCTCGCCGACGATGATCATCATCGACGAGGGCTGGCTTGTGCTCGACAGTCCGGCGTTCGCAGCGCAGTTGCGCGAATGGCTCAAGACGCTGCGCAAGAAGAATGCGAGCGTGGTGTTTGCAACGCAAAGCCTTGCCGACATTGAAAGTTCGGCGATTGCGCCTGCCATCATCGAAAGCTGCCCGACGCGGATATTCCTACCCAATGAGCGCGCGGTCGAGCCGCAGATATTGAGCATCTACCGCCGCTTCGGCCTCAATGATCGCCAGATCGAAATTGTGGCAAGGGCGGCCCCGAAGCGCGATTATTACTGCCAGTCAGCGCGCGGCAACCGGCTGTTCGAACTGGGCTTGGGCGAGGTTGCTCTGGCCTTCACAGCGACCTCGTCGAAGACCGATCAGCTCAAAATCTCCGAACTGACCGAAAGCCGCGGCACGTGGGGCTTTGCCGACGCCTGGCTGCGCCTCCGCGGCCTCACCTGGGCCGCCGACATGTTGCCGTCCACCGAGATCATTCCCCCTGCCCAAACGGGCCAACCCAAGGAGTAGCCGTCATGAAATACCCCCGCTTTCTTAACTTGCTTGCCGCTGGTGCCGCAATGCTGACGATGAGCGCCACTGCGCTCATACCAATGCCGGCTGCCGCGCAGCTCGGCGGTATCGTCCACGATCCGCGCAATTATGCGCAGAACATCCTGACTGCTGCGCGCACGCTCGAACAGATCAATAATCAAATTACTATGCTGCAGAACCAGGCGACGTCATTGGTCAATGAGGCACGCAACCTGCAAAGCCTGCCGCTGACGATGCTCGATCCGCTCCAGCAGCAGATAAGGCAAACGCAGGCCTTGCTGAGCCAAGCACAGGGTATTGCCTTTGACGTGCAGGCGATCGAGCGCGAGTTCGGACGCCAGTATAAGAATATCGATCTTTCGGCCAGCCAGCGGTCGATGGTTGATGGTGCCGAGGGACGCTGGCGCGGCAGCGTTGCCGCGTTCGAAGACGCGTTGAAGGTCCAGGCTGGCGCGGTCGGGAATATCGAAGGCGCGCGAAACGCCGTCCAGAGCCTTGTTACCGCAAGCCAGTCTTCGACCGGAGCGTTGCAAGCAGCACAGGCCGGAAACCAGCTGCTTGCCCTCCAGTCGCAGCAGCTTGCCGACCTGACCGCGACCGTCGCTGCGCTCGGCCGCGCGCAATCGCTCGATGCCGCGGGCGCGGCTGCCGCCAAGGCTCAGGCGCGCGAACAGCTCCGCCGGTTTTTGACCAACCAGCGTGGTTATGTTCCGACCTCTGCCAAGATGTTCCGGAACTAAAGATATGGACGGCAAGCTCTTCGCGCGGATCGGAGCCGGGGCGTTCGTCGCGGTCGCACTGACCATGTCTGTGCTCAGCTTACGCGAAGAGCCTGGATCTCTGACTGCAGAAACCAGTACGGTCTGGGTGCCCGACGGCGATCCCCTGCCCGCGACCTTGCGTGCCTGTACGGCGATGGGCGAACAGGCTTTGTCATCGCCCGATTGCCGTGCGGCCTGGGCCGAGAAGCGGCGGCGGTTCCTTGGGGTCGAAGGCGATGGGGCACCCGCCGCCGAATTCCCGACAGCAAAAGGCGAATGATATGGGTGGCACCGGCGTCGTCGACCGCTTCCTCGACATCTTCTCGCGCTATATCGATAGCGGCTTCGGGCTACTGTCGGGCGAGGTTGCGTTCATCGCCACCACCTTGATCGTCATCGATGTGACGCTGGCTGCTTTGTTCTGGAGCTGGGGCGAGACCGATGATGTGATCGCGCGGCTAGTCAAGAAGACGCTGTTCGTCGGGATCTTCGCTTACATCATCGGCAACTGGAATACTCTGGCGCGCATCGTCTTCGAAAGCTTTGCAGGGCTTGGCCTGAAGGCCAGCGGTACAGGCTTTACCGCCGCCGAACTTTTGCAGCCGGGCCGCGTGGCCCAGGTCGGTCTCGATGCTGCAGAGCCACTGATCTTGGCGATCTCCGATCTGGTTGGTTTTGTGAGCTTCTTCGAGAATTTCCTGCAGATCATCATTCTGCTTTTGGCTTGGGCGATCGTTATCATCGCCTTCTTCATCCTGTCGATCCAGTTGTTCGTTACATTGATCGAGTTCAAGCTGACGACCTTGTGCGGGTTCGTGCTCATTCCGTTCGGTCTGTTCGGCAAGACCGCCTTCATGGCCGAGCGTGTGCTCGGCAATGTGATCTCTAGCGGTATCAAGGTGCTGGTGCTCGCGGTCATTATCGGCATCGGCTCGACCATCTTCTCCGAATTCACCAGCGCGATTTCAGGGGAACCGACCATCGAGGACGCGCTGTCGATCGTGCTGGCAAGCCTGACTTTGCTCGGCCTTGGCATATTCGGCCCCGGCATCGCCAATGGCATCGTCTCGGGCGGCCCGCAATTGGGGGCAGGCTCTGCTGCCGGAACTGCATTGCTCGCAGGCGGCGTTGCGACCGGCGCTGTTGCTGGCGCACGGATGGCTGGCGGCGCAGTTGCGAGTGCGGCTTCCAATGTCGCGCACGGCAGCTCGCGCGCGGCAGGCGGCGCGACCATGGCTTATGCACTGGGTTCAGCAGGCAAGACAGGCGCGTCAGCCGTCGGCTCCGGCATGGCCGCGGTCGGCGACGCCGCCGTCGGTGCCGCAACCTCGCCGCTTCGCCAGGCGGGCGACGGCATGAAGCAATCGTTCCGCGAAGGCAGCCGTGCTGGGATTACCAACACCGGTGGCACAATTACGCCGGGACCGAATACGCCGCCCAAACCGCCTGCGGATCCCGACCAGGGCCAACCAGCCTGGGCCAAGGCGATGAAGGACCGGCAGGCGATCGGTCATACTGCAACCATCGCCGCGCATACGCTGAAAGCTGGTGACAGCCATGGCGGCGGCGCTTCCGTCGACACATCTGAAAAGGACTGATCTATGTTTCGCCGCCCCTCGATCCGCTATGGCAAGACGCCCGAACCCGAAACGCCGTACCAGCGCGCAGCCCAGGTCTGGGACGAGCGCATCGGTTCGGCACGTGTGCAGGCGCGAAGCTGGCGATTTGCCTTTTTCGGAGCGCTCGGGCTTTCGACCTGCCTGACCGCCGGGATCATCTGGCAGGGTGCGCGCGGGTCGATCATTCCCTGGGTCGTGCAGGTCGACAAATTAGGCGAGGCGCAGGCGGTCGCCCCTGCCGATGTCGGCTATACGCCGACGGACCCACAGGTGGCGTTCCATCTCGCACGCTTCATCGAGCAGGTCCGCTCCGTGCCCGACGATGCCATCATCGTTCGGCAGAACTGGCTGCGCGCCTATGATTTTGCAACCGACCGGGGTGCGCTCGCACTCAACGACTATGCCCGAACCAACGATCCCTTTGCGATTGTAGGGCGGGAGCAGGTCAGCGTGGACGTCACCAGCGTCATCCGCGCTTCGCCCACGAGCTTCCGTGTTGCCTGGGCCGAGCGGCGCTACCGCGACGGCAGCCTTGCAGAAACCAGCCGCTGGACAGCGATCCTGACCATCGTCGTCCAGACGCCGCGCACCCCCGATGCCCTGCGCCGGAACCCGCTCGGCATATTCGTCAACGCCATCAACTGGTCGAAGGAACTTGGATCATGATCAGCAAAATCCCCGTGGCAGGTCGCCGCGTCTTTATTGCCCTTCTCGCCACGGGCACCGCGCTTGCGATGCCTGCACAGGCCGAGACCGCCCCTGCTCCCGAAAACATACTGGCTATCCCGGTGCCGCTGCCGCTGCACGGCCAGCTCAAACAGTTTCCGCAGGCGTCTCCTCTCCACGCCGCGGGCCGCTCCCGTCCATCCCAGCGTCCCCCTGCGCCCCGGGAACGGGTGGGGGCGGCAAATGATGCTGCGAGAGTCGAGCCCGACAAAACCGGGTTCATCAACGCGATCCAGCTATTTCCTTATGCGGACGGGGCGCTCTATCAGGTCTATGCGCGGCCTGGGAATGTGACCGACATTGCGCTGCAGGCAGGCGAGCAGTTGGTAGGTGCCGGCCCCGTTGCAGCGGGCGACACCGTTCGCTGGATGATCGGCGATACAGTGAGCGGAACTGGTGCGGCCGCGCGCGTGCATATATTGGTCAAACCTGTACGGGCCGATATCGCGACCAACCTTGTCATCAATACCGACCGGCGCACCTATCATCTCGAACTGCGCGCCAATCCGAGCGTCTATATGGCGTCGGTCTCCTGGAGCTACCCGCAGGACGAACTTATTGCTCTAAGGCAAACGAACGAAGCGGCCTTGCGCGCGGCGCCGGTGGCAGCGGGCATGGATCTTGCCAGCCTCAATTTCCGCTATGCGATCGATGGCGACAAGCCCGACTGGCGTCCGCTGCGGGCGTTCGACGACGGGGTGCGCGTGTTCGTTGAGTTTCCCGAGGCCGTCGCGCAGGGCGAACTCCCTCCGTTATTCGTCCTCGGACCCAAAAATGAGGCCGAACTGGTCAACTACCGCGTCTCGGGCCGGTATATGATCGTCGACCGGCTGTTCACGCGCGCTGAGCTCCGGCTTGGCGGGCGCAAGGGCCAGGACACGGTGCGGATCGTCGCCAGCCGGAGGGTGCGGTAATGGCGTCGACTGCACCTGACACATCAGCCGATCCACCGCTTGCCGATCCGGAAAGCGCGGTCGAACTGCGCGGGCAGCCACCCCGCGTCATGCGCCTGTCGCGCAAGGCCATCGGACTTGCCTCGGCCTGCGGCTTTGCCCTTGTCGGCGGCGCTCTGATCTATGCCCTGCAACCGCAGGGCCGCAGTGATGCGGACGAACTGTACAACACCGATGGCGTGGCGGTTGCCGATAATCTGGCAGGCGCTCCCAAGGATTACGGTCAGGTGCCCAAACTCGGACCGGCCCTCCCCGGCGACCTTGGCAAGCCGATCCTCGACGCGCAGCGGCGCGGCGATGTCGCGGCGCTGCCGCCGATTGGGCCGCAGCCGGTCGCGCCCAATCCCGCAGTCAGTGCCGCCGAAGCTGTGCAGGCGCGCGCTGCGCAGGAACGCGAAGCCGCGCGCGGCAGCCGCCTGTTTTTTGGCGGTGGGACGGCCAGCAACGCCGGTGCGGGCTTGGCTATCCCGGCTGCACCATCGGACACACCCGATGCGACACAAGCGACGGCGCCGTCAAGCGATGCTGGTCGGCGGCAGGCGTTCCTTGACCCTGCAAGCGACCGGCGCACGGTTTCGACCGAGAGGCTTGCTGGGCTAACATCGCCTTCAATCCTTCAGGCAGGCTCGGTCATTCCAGCCGCACTCATCACCGGCATCCGCTCGGACCTGCCCGGTCTGGTGACCGCGCAGGTTACCCAGAATGTCTATGACAGCCCTACCGGGCGCATCATCGTGATTCCGCAAGGCTCGCGGCTGATCGGCGATTATGATGCCGATGTCGCGTTCGGGCAAAGCCGAGTGCTATTGGCGTGGAACCGGCTGATTCTGCCCGATGGCCGATCGATCATACTCGAACGCCAGCCCGCATCCGATCCAGCCGGATTTGCAGGGCTTCAGGATCGTACCGACTATCATTGGGGTGGTGTGCTCAAGGCAGCTCTGGTCTCGACATTATTGGGTATTGGGTCGGAGTTCGGTGCAGGCGGCGATGATAGTTTGGTCCGCGCCATCCGCCGGGGCTCGCAGGACAGCGTCAACCGGGCCGGCGAGCAGATTGTCAGCCGCGAACTAAATGTACGCCCGACCCTGACGATCCGTCCCGGTCATCCTGTTCGCGTGCTCGTGACCCGAGATCTGGTGATGGGCGACGTGCAATGACACGGTTGACCCTCGCGGATCTCGCCGACGAAAAGCCGATGCGGCTAACCGTTGAGCTATCGGCTCGGCTGCACCGCGAATTGCTGGCCTATGCCACCGCGATCAATAATGGCGATGCCAAAGGAGCGCCGAGCCCCGAGCGGCTGATCCCGCCGATGATCGAGCGGTTCATCGCAAACGACCGGAGTTATGCAAAAACGCGTAATTCCAAATCACAGGCTGGGTAATGAGGAGACGCAATTCACAGCTCAATGGGAACCACAGCCGGATTAGATGATTTTGGCGTTTGACCGGGTGCCGGTACGCATGTCCAGGCGAATGCTAAAGGTGCCAGTGCACATCCCAATATGTGCTTTCAACGCCCGGTCAACCGACTCTCCACGTAAGTGTTTATAAACAGTTTATAAAATAGCGCAGATCGGAGACCGAGTTCATTCTTTCTGTGCGGCTAATCGAGTCGCAGCTCAAGTGTAGGAGTAAGGAACATGAAGGAACTCGAACTCTATGAAGACGACCTGATCGAACTCGGTCTGGCCTCAGTTGAAACGAAGGGCGACGCGATCTACAAAAGCGACGTCGGCGTAGGACAGCAGCTCTACGTGATGGGCATCGCCAACGACTGATCCCGATGGGGCGCGTATCGAGATGCGCGCCCCGTTTGGACCACAGCCAAAACTATGCTGAGCCTCGACATGAAAGATCTTGCCTGGTGCGAGATTGACGGAAAACTGGTGTTTCTGGACATTGGCAAAGACCGTTATTTTAAACTCGCCGATGATCAAAATCAGGTCGCGCTTGATCGTATTCGGCGTTGTGGCCTCCCAAAATGGCATCAACCCAAGTGGCTGGCAAGACCATCGACTCTTGCTCCCCAACGCACATCGAACGCCATCGAGAATGGGCGGTTCAACCTTCCCGAGGTGGCGCGTGCAATGTGGATGCAGCGTCGCGTTGAACGGAGGCTTGCTCGGTACGGCTTTGCGTCGGTGCTCAGCGATCTGTGCAAGACAGTCAACAGCCGATCCGCCCGTACGGATATTGCCGGAGACGCTGCCCAAAAAACTATATCTGCATTTCATCACAGCAAGCTTGTTCGAACTGCTGCGGACCGGTGCCTCCCCCGATCGATCGCTCTCGCTCTCGGCCTCGCAGCGCACTGTGTTCGCGCGCACGTCGTTATTGGAGTCAGGATCGCACCGTTCGGTGCGCATTGCTGGGTTCAGGCGGGAAATGAGATACTCAACGAAAGCGTTGAAGAAGTGCTGCTTTACACACCGATACTCGCAATATGAAGCCTGTCCGATTTGTCCTCTCAGTGCCAAAAAATCCGGCAATTGGGATGCGGATCGAGCTCGAATGCACCGACCTCTCGCTTCATCCGAATGCCGGAACCGCCATACTCAACTCGGAGGAATACCTTCCGCTCATCAAAGTCGGTGAGCGAGGCTTTATAGTCGGCATTCTTTTTTCACGCCAATCGGCAAAGCAATTATTGAGCCTTCCCGATGAGGCGCCGGTCGATGGCGGAACCGAAGCGGTTGCATCATGGCTTGTGCGAGAATGCTGGGGCGGTTTCGTCGCGATTTTGGTCAGCCCGGACACATTGACGATCGACGTGTTCGTCGATCCATCCGGCCTCTGTCCGGTTTACAGGACTGAGACAGCGACGCATATACTGATCTCTACTCATCCTGCATTGCTCGCCAAGGCAGACGACATATCCCTGTCGGTATCGTGGTCGGCGCTCCATACATTTTTGGCGAGACCCAGTTTGCGACAGCGCGCGACGTGCCTTAATGGTGTGACCGAGCTTAGCCCCGGAGAACTGGTTTCGCTCACGGGACCGCAAGCAAAAATACGACAGATTTGGAAGGCCGAAAACTTTATGCCTTCCCGCCGCAATATTCTCTTCGATGAAGCCGCAGACCAACTTGCGTATGAAGCTCGAAAGATTTGCGGTGCTTGGGGAAAATTATTCGGGCGAACTGTTGTTGCGGCATCCGGCGGCGTTGATTCTTCGCTGATCTGCGGTGCTCTGGCGGCCGCTGGAACGTCTTTCGGTTGCGTGACAGTCGCGACTTCCGATCCCAGCGGCGACGAGCGCCGTTTCGTCCATCTACTTGCGGAGCATTTGGGGGTTGAAGCATTTTCGGGCATATATGATCTAAGTTTGATAGACCCTGTACGCGCCGTGTCTTCCGGCCTTGCGCGACCAAGTCGCAAGGCGTTCCAGACAGCGCTTGAAGCCGCCCTGTTCGAAGCGGCGTCGCAAGCCGGTGCGCGAGTCGTTATGGACGGCAACGGCGGCGACAATCTCTTCTGTTATCTGCATTCCGCAGCGCCTGTCGTCGACCGGCTACGCTGCGAGGGCTTCGGGCGCGGTGCAATTTCGACATTCCGCGACATGTGTCAGGTAACGGGATGCGACATCCCGACAATGACACGCGCCGTAGGCCGGCGCTGGGTGAGGCGCAATCAAACCGCGCCATGGTCAGTTGATCTACGGTTGCTTGCGCGAAGAATTGGCGATCGGCAGGCTATTGAACCGCTTGCGCCGTGGCTTTCTACTCCTGTCGGACGTCACGGCGGCAAACGCGATCACATTGCTCTGATCATGCGCGCCCAGTTCCATCTTCACGGCCTTGCGGCCAGCGGACTTCCGCGCTTTTCGCCTTTGGCGAGCCAACCTCTGCTCGAATTTTGCCTTGGCATACCAACATGGCTCTGGTGTCGAGGTGGGACGAACCGGGCGCTGGCGCGAGCAGCATTTGCAGCCGCTTTGCCCGAAGAGATCGTGAAGCGGACATCGAAGGCGGGGCCTGACAGCTTCAT
Organism: uncultured Sphingorhabdus sp.; assembly: GCA_963508315.1. GTDB lineage: Bacteria > Pseudomonadota > Alphaproteobacteria > Sphingomonadales > Sphingomonadaceae > Sphingorhabdus_B. The sequence goes on from CAUOWK010000001.1 coordinate 438,239, forward strand.
TCACCAGTATTTCAACACCCATCGGAAGCTGCTGCGCGAGCAACTGCTGGATGGGTTGCTCGCGCAGCATGATGTTATTGACCGTAACGCTGTGAATGAAGCCTTCCAGAGCGGAATACGCTCTGACAGTGAACTTGTCCTCCGATTGCTCGACCTCGCCGAAGCGGAGAATTGGGCAAAGTCATGGCAAGAATGAGGTTCCCGTTTCGCAGCGCAGATTTTGTCCGGTTGGTGCATTCTTCATGGCTTTCCAGCGGCGATATTGCGAAGATTTTTCCGCATTGCAGTTCATGACGCCCATCAGCCAAAACTGGAACCATTCGGTCGATCGCTCATACATCGCGAGCCGGTGTGCTGGCTGATATTTGATGTGCGGTTCACCTTCGAACACGAACAGTTCTATCGCTTTTCCCTTGCCTTTGAAAATTTCAATGACGTCCAAGCCGCCTTCATATTCCCCGTCCGAGTTCTGGATCAGTATGGGGACATCGATCCGGTCGGCATTGAGCGCAAGCGACAGCGGTTTCCAAATTCTTTTCACCCCAGGCCGGAAAAATCCGAATCCGATGTCGCGGCCTTGTTGGGTAAAGGTCGGTCCGATAGCAAGCGGAAATACATCCATGCCGTCACAGCACGATCCGGAAGCAGCGACCTTGAAAAGAGATGAATTGATGAGTGCCCATTGAAGCGACGTACTTCCGTCGCTGAATCCGCTGATACCCATCCGCTCTTTATCGACGACACCCGTTGCCACCGCGTGTCGAACGGCTATTTCTAGCGATGATTGGACACTCCGACGATCGCTCCAGTCTTTCTGGCTAGTCCGCATCAACTCCAACTCTGTTCTCGCAGTTATCGAACTCGGTGTCGGATCGGGCCGTGAAAAGCTCAGAACTGCAAACCCTTTTGCTGCGAGCGGGTGAATCGGAAATTCGTCGCCTGTGCCGCCACGCAGAAAGCCGACGCTGGCATATTGGACGACGATAAGTGGGTGCTGATCACCGGGCTTGTGGCCCGGCGGCAGAACTAGGTCGGCATGACTTTCGACACCATAAGCGTTGCGGAATCGGAACCGTTCGATTGGCCCAAGCGTGATGTTGCGAAAATCGGGATTTGGATCGTAAATAAGCCTGTCGAGTCCGGTATCAGGATCGATCGCCACGAGACGTCGGGGTGTGCGCGCATTCTCCAGAGCACAAATAAGCTCTTTACCAGACATGACGCAGCCGATCATTTCATTGTCGTTGAACGGTATCTGCACCGGCGCAGGATCACCGACCGTCCACTGCAGCAGTGTGGTTCTGTTATCGAACCAGCTTGATTTTTGCAAAGCATAGAGTTTTTTGCCATCCGCCGACCAGAAAATCTGCCTGGCACCCCGGCAAGCCTCGTCACATTTCGCTTCGGTCCCGTCCTGGAACCTCATCCTTATGCCAGATAGGCTGAGCAGTTGCTCGGGATGGAGAGGATTCATCCAGGCCGCTAGCCCCTCGCGGGAAACGATGAACCCTCTGGCAGCCTCCGGGGCGTCCGAAGGCGGAGCAGGATCAAGCAGCGCAATTTCGCTGGCCAAAGCCTGCCTGATTGCTCCAGATTCAATATCGATTGCATGGTAAACCGTCTCCAGCGGCTCGATTGGTATCGGACGGTCCGCCATTTGCGGAGCAAAACGCTCATCAAACAGGAAACCGCCCCGCGCTTCCGCCCTGATTGCTTCAGTCTGGAGACGGATCCCAGGTCTGGTAGCCACAACCAAAACCTTACCATCAGGCGTCCACCTGAAGTTATCGACGTTATCTGGTAGGTCAGTTGCTGGATAAGCTGCTTTTTTGCCATTGCTATCGACCAGCCATATCTGATGCTTCGGACCGGTCTTCTTCAGAAAAGCAATTTGACTACCGTCGGGCGACCAGCGCGGAGTGACAACTTTCGCAGTCCCGGCCATGATCGAGACGAATTTGCGAAGCTGGAAATCCCGTCGGATGAATTGCCCGCCGCGATCCAGTTCAACAACATCGCCGGTCCCGTTCACCGGCGTTACCAGAAGCCGCTGGCAGTGATCATTTTGTTCGGGATTTGCGCGACGCACGATGAAAGCAATGCTCTTTCCGTCCGGCGAAATGCCGAAAGGGCTTTCCGTCGGGTGAGGGTCGGACTTGCCGATGTCGGCAAGAGCAACAAGATCGGCTGCTTTGATCAGTCTCGGGTTCCCTTCATGCCTAGCCTGACTATCAAAGGCTGCACATGGGTCCGTTTGCGTCGGAGGAAGCGCGGCACTTGGGGCGGCCGCATTTGCCATTAAGGCAGCAATGATAAGGCTCATTACCATTGCCTCCGGATGCCAATCGCAACAAATCGCCCAATCGGCGAAAAGTTTGTGGAATCATAAGGCGTGTCGGTTGGGCCTGTAGTTCGGATCACTTCAGGCTTGTCGTTGAGCACATTGTTAATGGTGACAGATAGCGAAAGGCCGGGATCCGAAGCCGAACCACTGATGAGGTCGTAGCTGGCCCCTATATCGAATGTGGCACTTTTCGAGAGTTTGCTGGCGGTCGCGAAACGTGCATCGGTCAGAGCGCCGGTGAAATTGAGCGAAGACGACAATTTGAGGTCACCATTTTGATAGTTTATTGCTGCCTTGGCCCGAAACTTTGGCGGGCTGAAAATCGAGCCAGCGAGTTTGACCTCAGGCAGTTCAGCGACAATCAGCTGCCGGCTTTCTAGCCAGCTGGCGCTGAGATCGAAACCAAGACTGTCACCGCTTGCCAACTGGCCGGACCACGACAGATGTCCGTCTACTCCGCGGATTGTTTGAGCCGCGACATTTATATTGCGATTGTCGATAAGGGCAACGACGTTTGCCGGATCGAACGCACGTCCGCTGAAGTTCTGCAATCCAACTTCTGCACCGTCGACAAGACTGTTTAGCAATGCCGCGCTGGGAGAGAAGTCGATCAGGCTCGCATAGCCAGGGTTGCGGAAGGCTGCTCCCAACGAGCCAGCGATGGGCTGAACCACGCGATCGCGATAGCGAATGTCATAGAATGTCATCGATAGTCGAAAACCCTCGAGCGTTTGCGGTTGCCATTCGAAGCCTGCGGTCCAGCTCTTTGCCCGCTCGGACTTAAGATCGGGGTTTCCGCCAGCCGTGAAAAATACTGTGCTCGTGGCTGTTCCCGCACCGAATGCGGCGGCGGGCAACAGAATTGCTTCATATGCTACATATTGCTGGTAAAGTGTCGGTGCCTTGAACGAGCGTGACCAACTGGCCCGCAGAACAAGGTCGGAAATTGGTGCGTAGATCAGCCCGACCCGCGGAGTTGCAAGCTGGTCGAGCCCGGAATAATCTTCGTAACGGACCGCGCCTGAAAGGCTAAGCTTGTCAATACCTCGGATTTGCAACTCCGGTGACACAAACGGCAAATTCAACTCGCCATAAGCAAATCGGCTTCGACGCCTGACTGTGAAACTGTCTTGCAAAACCCCATTTGTATTCCTGGTGGAATCCATGGAATTGGAACGGAAACCGCCGCCCACGGCCAGACGCGCGTCTCCCCCACCCAGCGAGAAGACCGGCCCTTCCGCTCCAAATTCAAAAGACGTGACGCCATTGCAATAGCAGCCTTCGGTTACGTTCGTTGTTCCGACCAAAGGCGTGAATGTGCCCGAATAATGAGTACGATCACGTCCGAAGACACCAAGAAAGTTAGCCTCCCATTCAGAACCGATAGATATCTCCAATGACGGTGCGATGGTGTAGGTTTCGACTTCGGGTGCGAACAGGGAGCGATTGGTAGGAATACCGCCCCTGATACGAGACTTTCTTCGGGAATATAGCGCATCGACCTTTGCCAACACAGCTTCTCCAAGTTGCTGATATCCCGCGAATATTGCTGCATGACGGTGCTGTGAAGGGTAGAGCGAGGCCTCAGGCAGCCGTGTGCTTGTATATGAGCGCTCGCGGGCTTGGATGTCGCTGTTGCGCGCGAAATCGTAAGCAAGCAGAAACCCGCCCCCTTTCCACGTCTTGCCTCCCACAATGTCTGCCTGTTGCCGAAAGTATCCCCCATCGGTGCTTGCGCCCAGCTGCGCGGATGTTGCGACACCGTCAAAGTCGCGCCGCAGGATGACGTTGATAACACCGGCCACTGCGTCAGATCCGTAGAGTGCTGAAGCCCCGTCAGGTACCACCTCGATGCGGTCGAGCGCGGCGAGCGGAATGGCCGAGATGTCGACACCGCCAAAAGCAGAGTCATTGGGAAGCCGGTGCCCGTTAAGAAGGGTAAGAGTGGCATCGGGCCCAAGTCCGCGCAGATTGGGGCTCGACGCAGAATTAACATTGCTGTTGGATTGTCCGGCGCCAAATCCCACACCAGGGTTCTGGCCACCACCGAAATTCTGCGGCAGCGAACGGATTGCTTCGCCTAAATCGATTTGCCCAGCTGCGACGATGGCCTGCTGGTCCAGCGTGATTACATCGCTTGCAATCGCGGCCCCCCTTATGCGCGACCCTGTGACCACGATGTCCGCACTATCTACAGCTGGCGATTGCGCTTCTTTGTCCTTTTTGTCCTTCGAAGTTTGCGGGGCCGCTTGAGCAAAACTTGTTTGTGGCAGTGTTCCGGCAACTATGGCTGCGAGCGCGGCGGTCATGAAATGGCATTTACTCGGCATCGACTACTCCCTGATCATTATCAGACGGCCCTTTATCGAGCTCGCCTTGCAGGGGATGACGCAGGCCAGCAGAATGACCTTAGTTTCAAATGCAACTATTTTTGTTTTTGGCAGAATGGGCTGGCTTCTGGGATTGTGCCGCGGTCGTGCAAGCAGGCTCGGACATGCGCCAATGCCTTCATCATGTGATATTCGACTCCAGCCAGCGATATCCCGAGTTCGCGCTGGATCTCGCGATATGCCATCTCGTCGAAGCGGTGCATGACGAATATCGCGCGCGTTCGCTCGGGCAGTCCGCCCAGCGCCAATGCCAGCGCAGCTTCGAGTTCGTCAGCTTCGAGTTGATATTCCTGTTCGGCAGGACACCGGCGTTCGACCGGTTCGGCCGAAGCAACAGTAATGATCTTGCAACGTTGACGGCGCGCTCGGTCGACCAGCAGGTTTTGGGCAATACGGTGCAAAAATGCGCGCGGATTGGCGAGAGTTGTAAGTTGCGGGCTGGTGGCGGCACGCAAAAATACGTCCTGTACAAGGTCATTTGCAAATTCCGGGCCGACCCTTTTGGCGAGGTAACGGGCCAGTCCTGCACTTTCCTTTCTGAACATTTGGTCAAGCGGGCATATGCAACCGGGATTTCTGGCCGAAACGTTGGCCGTCGCTTTTGGCGAACTCTGTATTTGTGACATTTAGCGATCGCATTGGCGCAATCGTCGAAGCACGGATTTCCAGCCGGGTCGATCGATCTCCATCGCTTTGCCGCCGTTCAGCCCGATCCAGGCTTTGTCCGGCACGGCCGCCCGTCCATTGGCCGGACCGGCGTGTTTAATGCTTGGCGGATTTATCCAGCGCGACCTACGCCAGCTGTCGGTCTGCGCGTGGCTAGTTTGGCGAACCGTGCAAGATTAGGCAAGCAATGGTTCGCGAACGGCGCAAAGTAAATTGCGACCAAAATGTTCCGCGCAGCAATTGCGACAATTAGTTTCGACATCGTTGCTGCCTTTCGGCAGTAACGGATCGACGCAAATGGCGCGTTTCACTGCGATCTAGGTCAGATTGTTTGGCAATGCCGTTATTGTCAGGATTGGGCCAGTTGCACGAGTTCCGAAATACTTCCAAGCCGACGGTCATGATATTTTCGCAGCGCGATATTCAAATAACGCGAATTATCAGTCAGATAGAGCTCGAACCCGTCCAGTTCGTGGAAGCAGTCGGCATAAAGCTGTGGCTCCCAGCGGCGGACGGCATGCATGCGATCACCGAGCGAATGCACTATTTCTATTAAGGCTGTATTTGCTGACCGGTGCGCAATGATACCGAAAAGAGCGGCCACCCGGCCCGCATAATCCTCAACCGATTGTGTCACGTGTGCCAGCGCTCCGATATCGATTGGAGTCTGCAACGCAAAATCGAGAAGCATTGCATTGAGGTCGAGCATATCGCGCAACATTTTCTCGCTTATGCGCGGCACCCGGAAACCGTCGCCGGGTTTCATCTCGACCAACCCTTCGCCAGCGAGACGGTTCAGACAGTCTCTGACAGGCGTCATGCTGACCCCAAAATCATCGGCAAGCCGGAGCGCTTCAAGTCGTTCGCCCGGTCGCCATCTCCCCTGCATCAGGCCACGTTTGAGATCCTGGTAGGTCGGTTCGAGAACATGGGCCGGGCTCACACGCCTGCTCGCTGAGCGCGCGCAAATTCACGGACTGCTTCTCGCTGGTCGGGCCTGAGTGCATCTATGGCGCGCGGGAAGGCGGGCACTTGTTCCTGCAATAATATCGAGGGGCACTGGCCTTCATAATTGCCGAGATTGGGACGGTGCTGCGCATAACCAGCCAATGCCGCCAATTCGGGCGTGAAGGTCTTTGCGATTGCGGGTGGATACGCCAGCCACGGATTTTCATAAGGCTTGAGCCATCCCAGACTATAGCCGATGACCACGGCTCGCCGGACATCGTTCGACCGGTTTGGACCGGCACCATGAACCGTCGAACCCAGAAAACAGATTGCCGATCCCGGCGCGCATTCTGCTACCACCGGTTCGGCGAGTTCATCAAGCGAGTTGATCTGCATTCGGTGCGTGCCCGGGTAGATTCTGGTTGCGCCATTGTCTTTGGTAAAGCGCGAAATCGGCCACATGACGTTGACCAGATATTCATGGCTCCCCTTGGTGCCGCTCCACATGTCATGATCGCAATGCGGGAACTGCTCGACTTCGCCCGGATGGATTTCAATCGCTTGCGCCACATTGAGCTGGATGCGTTCGCATGCCGCGCTCAATATGCTGTTTGCAAGTCCAAGCACCGTCGGTTCCATCACGAGCCGTGCGGCATGTTCGGAACGGCGGAGCAGGCTGCCGAAGCGCTTGGTACGATAGCCATAAAAGTCGCCCTCGCCCAAAGGCGTTTGGATGAAGTCGCTTTCCAGATCGGCTTCAAGGGCCGCAAGGACTGATGAAGGAAGCACATCAGGAATGATGCAATAGCCGTCGCGCTCGAGGCGCGCAGCCCACGAAGTTGGATTTGCCGCGTCCGTCATTGCATTGCACCAGCATCGGCCAGATGAAAATCCGCTGGGGTGAAAATGCCGGTTTCTTCGAGGTCGGCAGGCGTATCTGCATCGATTTGGATGTGAAGCGCGAGCAAACACTCTCCGTCAATGTAGCGCGGGGACCCTAACGCCCGGCATTTCCACCCGAAGTCAGCGATCTGTCGGTACCATGCCAAATTTGCGACGGCCGTGTAGTCTGTGACGCCCTCTGCCAATGCGTGCTGGACAAGCGCAGTCACCAACTGGTTTCTTGCAATGCGCCGGTTAGTGCGGTTTAGCGTTGGCTCGATGCAGAATCTTGTTATCTCGCGGGTGTTGGTGCCAGTGGGGACTGCCAATTCACACAAAGTGGGAAACAAGTCGCCCAATATGTGCGCACGATCTGTGCGGAGCAATCGTGCCGATGCTCTGTGGCTGCCATTTTCGCCGGTAAGGATGACATAATTGGCGTGCGGCGTATCGAACTGGTCGATCTCGTATCGGTCGTTGAGGACCGGCACGTCCCACTTCAGCAGATCGACGAAAACCCTTTTTCGTGCTTCGAACATGTTGCGGACGGCCGCGTCGGAAGACCTCGCAGCAGTGGATGTTGTGGTGGAGGGCATGATGGTCACCTATCTTGTTGAAGATGGCAACCATCACACCAGTGCCAGCGACCGCGCGCGATACCAAGAACAGGGGATGCACGCGTTCATCAGGCTTTTGTCGCGTCCTCCGGCGCAGCGCAGAGACGACTAATTCAGTGGTATCTTTGCCAGCCGAAGACGTCTCCAAAGCCGATCAGACCATCGAACAGCGCGCTCACGACCAGCGATTGTTTGCAATGCACGTCATATCTCTCGCGGGCCATTTTGAGATGCTGGATTACAGTCTCGGTGCTAATGCCAAGGATGATCGCCGTTTCCAACGCTGTCTTACCGCGCGCTGTCCACAATAGACATTCCCGCTGGCGATCGCTGAGCTTTGCTGCTGACGCATTTGCTGCCATTCCGCTTATCTTTAACGCACATGACAGCGCCAATGTACCAACCATCTCGGCAACCACCAGCCATTCCCCGGGTAAATGGCGCTCGGGCCTGACTACAAAGGAACAGGTTCCCCTGGCGGTTCCTGGAAGATGCCGTGGAACAGTATAGCCGTGACCGATGCCGCATTCGCGGCCGACAGCTAGCATCTGGCGGTCTCCGCGGGTCATGGGTATCATCTTCTCGATATTTTCCCAGGTGAAGCCGGAAAAGGATTTGTCGCAAGCCCGCCGCACGGGGTCCATGCCTCCAAGGTCGAAATTTATGTACACTTTCGCCCAAGCGTCGGGATAATCATGGATCAGGACTTCTGGAGGTTTTTCCATGCTGGTGCGCGCTTCCAGCGAAAGCGCAAAATGATCGAACCCCAGAAACCTCGATGTTCGTTTCAGTGCTTCTTCAAGTCGTTCAGACGTTTCTATCTCAACCAGCTCTCTGGCAAACTCCTCGGCAACAGATAATCGCATGCATTGACCGTTCGATCGGGTCCAGCGCTTCCCAATCTGCTGTCCTCCAATCGCCTCGTTGACGCCCTGAAGAACGGTTTCAATCCATCTTGCGGGCCATTGTGCTTTTAGCCCGGCCATTCCCGACAAAATCTTCCGTTTCAAATGTGCGAACGACCGATAATCATCTGCTAACAGATAAGCTGGTAATCTGGCTTGCATAAAATGGGATCATCAACGAAAATCTTGCCAATAATTGAATGCGCCAGTTCGTGCTTATTCCGTTTGGAATTCATGGATTAGGATTTCTTGGTGGCATCCGACCCTTAAGTAACCACCGGTAGCCGCCATCAACCATAATTCGCGCCTCATTGATCAATCGTTGTGCCTGACGTCTTTGAGATGACGACTTCCATTCTATTGCGCGGCCCAAATCTGTATTCCGGTATACGACTTTTTTGGCAATTTCACGAGTTGTGGCACAACCGTTCTCACATCCATGCATGGCATCGAGAATTTTCAGCAAAAGGGTGAGGCGGCGCTTCTGATAAACCGAGGGCAGGAGTGCATCGTTCGATTTTGCATAGCGATATTGACGGCATGACCAATCGAATGCGTCGATTGCATCCAGCCGTATCCGAACCAATTGATCTTGAGGGACGAGGTAGCCGCTGCCGGCAAAACACGGCTGCAATAAAAGAATGCGATGGCGCCTTCTCCCGTCGCCAAGGACTAAATGTCTGCCTTCGCTCGTAGTCCGGTCTCGAAGCACCTCGTAATGTCGCAGCATGGAATGAATTGAGGCCTCGTCAAAATCACCTGCTGTGTCTTGATAGATAATTACCGATGGCGCGTCAGAGATGCGCCAGATTGCGGGATGCGTTTGCGCTGGAAGAGAAGGAGGAAACGCGAAACTCCAACCCCCATGATCGTGCCATTTTTCTAAAATCAGTCGATTCAAGGTTCGGCGGCATCCCGTTGCTCAACCGCGCAAATTCCGCTTGGTAATTTGCATTCCGCCTCAGAAACTCCTGCGCGAAATCAAGAAAGTCAAAATGATCAAAGCATCTATTCGCATCTGCTGGCATTGTTCGCACCTCTGCGTTTCAGCGAAGTGCTAAAGAAAATGGCGGTGACGTTCCTTACCAAGATCAAGGGGTTGCCATCCCCAGAAGTTGTAAGTCGGCGAGTTTTTTGCAACAGCCTGTCAACGGGTAATGGTCAGGTTCCCTGCCCCCAACTAGATAGGACGAGTACCGATATGCGGTGCTGTTGTTTGCGCAGGTGACCACGCAGGAGTTTGTCACGCGTGATGTAGCCCGCATTCACGCCGCGCAGCGAGTGGTTCATCAGCAGATGGATGTCGAGTTCGGATACCTCGGCGATCTGTGCAAGCGTGCGGTAGGTTTGCCTAAGGTCGTTGCCCCATTTGGAAAGGACCGTTCGTGCTTCCTTCGTCTCGATAATATGCCCCGAGGCGCTGTCTGCAGGGAAGAGCCAGTAGAAAGACTGCACAGGATACATCTCGCGCCCGGCCCGCAGGGCACGGACCACTGCCTTCATGATCGCGTGTGACATGGGGATGTCGAAGGCCTTCTCTGCGCCGCCCTTCGGCTTGGGTATGTGCAGGATGCGGCGTTTGAAATCGATGTGCTCTATCCGGATCGTTTTAAGTGCGGTTGGGCGCGAGCCGGTCAGTAGCGAAAGGAGGTGGAACTCTCGACGCAGTGGATTCTCGATCTCCGCCAGTTCAGCGAACCAACTGGGCAAATCCTCTACTCCCATCCCGGTATCGCGACGATACTCAGGATTCCAATCAACCGCTAATGCCGGATTATAGGCTGGTAAGTCGCGATTACCTTTCAGCGCGTGATTATAGATGGCCCGAAACGCTTTCATCACGCCATTTGCCGCATAGGGCCCGTTACGGACCGTCAACCGTTCATGGCGCTCGATCACCAGATCGGGCCGCAGCCCCAGTTTGGCGAGCGGCTGATCTAGCCAGTCAGCCAGATGCCGCTCCATATAATCGCTATAGTTTTCGACAGTGCGTTCGGCGCGCCCTTTGCGCACCATGTGCGCATCGCGATAACGCTCCCAGGCTCCGCGCAGGGTGATCGCACCATGCGCAACGCGCATCGGCAGCCCTGGCCGCTCGCCGCGTGTGAAACAAACCAGGGCTTCCTTAGCCTTCACTCTCGCATCACGCGCGGATACGCAACCGAACTCGCCGAGCTTTTTTTGCGCCGCGAACTCACGAAACCCGTCACGCCAATGCTCCCCTTGCACCATATAGGTTTTCGTTCTCTTTCCAATACGGACAAAAAAGCCCTTTATCTCTGCATCGCGCACTTTATACTGACCATCTTGTGCGAACGGCAATTTGGCGATCGCCTTGTCAGTCAGAAGCATCAACTCGCTCATCAAATTCGCACCTTCACACTATGACCTTCACACTGTTTTCGCAGCGTGAATTTTAGTCTGGGATTAGTCTGGGTAAGTGTAGTTTCCAGGTGTGAATGCGTCACTGCGCAATACTACCCTAGGACACGCTAACCTACCGGAAAATCTGGCGAATCCGTGACTCTCTTGTCAAGTGTCAAAGGCCCGGATACAGGTGGCAACCCTCACACTGCGGCTGGGGGTGTGGGGGTCGCAGGTTCGAATCCTGTCGTCCCGACCAAAATATAAGTTTCTCGTAAGTTGCTGATTTAATTGATAAAAATACCCTGTTTTTAGCCTGTGTAGAAACTGTGTAGAATATTTTTCGGTTTTCATAGCTCCCCCACTAGGCAACGGCTTCTCAACCTCCATCGCTCGCAAGCCGAGTTCGCCATCATAGCCGCGTCCTTGTATTCGTCTGCATTGGCGACGGTCGGCAGCTTGTTGCCGATGAAAATGCGGTTCGCGCCCGCCACGAGGTTCAGCGCTTGTGTCGCCTCGAACAGACTCACGCGGGTTCAATCGGTGTGAGTAGTCGTCATTTACTCCAGTTTTCCTTTGAGCCACATTGGCAAGCCTGCGCTTATGAAGGCGACATGAGGAACATGCGCGGCGAAACACTGGTTCATCCGGCCTGCTTCATCCCGAAACCTCCGGGCCAATGCGTTTTCAGGAACAATGCCAAGTCCGACTTCGTTCGCCACCATCAACACGGGCCCTGCCGCCGCCGCCAATGCCGCCAACATGTCGGTCGTGGATTTTACAACATCATGGTCCGCGAGCATTATGTTGCTAAGCCAGAGCGTCAGGCAATCAACAAGGACGACGGTATCGGCACGGCTGACATGAGCTATTGTCGCCGGTAAGTTGATCGGAACTTCAACGGTATGCCAATCCGCACCCCTGTCCGCGCGATGCCGAGCAATCCGGTCGGTCATTTCATTGTCATGCGCTTCCGCAGTCGCGACATAGACACAGCGTAGCCCGCGCGACAGTGCAAGGCGCTCGGCAAAGCGGCTTTTTCCGGAACGCGCACCGCCCAGTATCAAGGCATGGTCAATCAGCACTTGCGCCAAATGCTGCAATGCAATACTTCCGTCAATGCTTAAGGTGCCTTTAGCCGGGCTTAATAGGGAATCCGGAAACGTGACATTGCGTCGCCAGTCCGGAGCTGCCCTCGCAACTGTGATCGGTGAGTTTTGCCTTTTTACACCACTGGGTCCGTTATGGATTTGGGAAGGTATGGCAAGACATTGACCCGAGAGCCAGGAGACCTGCCTCAAGCGATCGTTCTTTCGTGCGGGCGAGGTGTACCGGGCGATGATCGAGGATTTCCTCGCGTGACGATGTAAGCTGGGTCGCGCGCAGGGGGAATTGCTCTCAACTGCATGCTTGCTGTCGTTCGGCCCTTTTGATGTTGATCAACAAGGGGTTCTTAAACGTGCAAATTTTCAAATCGATTCTTCTAACCGCGACAATGTTGTCGCCTACCATCGCTTATGCCGACGACAGCGATAATGCCACTATCATCGTGACCGCAAACCGGGATGAAACCCCGCTGTCGCAAGTCGGGCAGTCAGTGACGATAATCACGGCTGACGATATAAAGCGCCGACAGGCCGTTGCGGTTGTCGATCTGCTCCGGACTGTTCCGGGTGTTACATTCACGCGCAATGGCGGCATTGGAACGTCGACATCGGTCAACATCCGCGGCGCAGACAGCGACCAGACCGTCGCACTGATCGACGGCGTGAAGATCAACGATCCATCTTCGCCGGGAAGCGGTTTTAACTTTGGTCATTTGCTGACCGGCAATATCAGCCGTATTGAAGTCGTGCGTGGCTCGCAATCGGTTTTGTGGGGAAGCCAGGCCATTGGCGGCGTCATCAACATCATCACCCGTGAACCGACCGAAGACTGGATTTATAACGCCAACGCCGAATATGGCTGGCGCGATACGGGGCAAATCGTCAGCAATGTTTCTGGCAAGTTCGGTCCGGTATTAGCAAGCGTTGGTGGTGGCTATTTGAGGTCGGACAGCATTTCGGCATTCAACGAAGCGCGCGGCGGGACTGAGCGCGATGGCTATAAAAATTACGGCGCAAATGCAAAGTTCAACATTGCGCTGACGGATGCGATTTCGGTCGATCTGCGTGGCTGGTATTCCAATGGCAAAGTCGGGATCGACGGGTTTGCGCCGCCGACCTTTGCATTTGGCGATACACGGGAAACCGCTGAAACCGAGGAACTAGTCGGCTATGCCGGACTGAATGCAGCATTCCTTGAAGGTCGTTTCCGCAACCGTATTGCTTATGCCTATACCGATACGACACGGGAAAACCTCGACGTGAGTGGCGCAACACCGGTCCAGACCTTCGATGCGAATGGAAAGAACGAGCGGCTGGAATATCAGGGCAATTTTGAGATTGCGAAAGGTTACGGCCTGACGTTCGGCGCCGAAACCGAAAAGTCATCTTTTCGCACTGCCAGCTTTGGCGGCCCGGTTTCTCGCGCAGATGCACGGATTAACAGCTTCTACGGCCAGCTTATTGCTACGCCCGTGGACGGCCTCACACTGACAGCAGGCGCCCGCCGCGACGACCATGACACATTCGGCGGTAAAACCACATTTGCCGCTAACGGCGTTTTCAGCCCCAATAGCGGCGCGACGACGCTGCGCGCCAGTTATGGTGAGGGGTTCAAAACGCCTTCGCTGTTCCAATTGTTTAGCGACTTTGGCAACCGAACATTACTGCCGGAGTCGTCCAAGGGTTGGGATGCAGGCATCACCCAGAAACTTCTCGATGGGGCCATCGAAGTAGGCGCTACGTGGTTTCACCGCAACACATCGAACCAGATCGTGTTCATTTCCTGCTCGAGACCACTCACAGGGATATGCGTCAATCGCCCATTCGGCACGTATGACAATGTCGCGCGCGCGCGGGCCAAGGGGCTGGAGTTTGGCCTGACGCTAAAACCTGTCGAAGCGTTGACCGTTCAAGCCAACTATAGCTGGATCGATGCCGAAAACCGGGCCAACGGACTAAAACTTGCGCGCCGTCCAAACCAAAGCGTCAATGCTTCCATTGACTATCGCTGGGCCTTTGGCCTCGAAACCGGCGCGACGGTCACGCATGTCGGTGACAGTTTTGACAATGCGTCAAACACGCGCCGGCTCGATGGCTATGTGCTGGTCGACCTGCGCGCGAGCTATCCGATCACGCAAGGGGTTTCGCTTTACGGACGCATCGAAAACCTCTTCAACGAGGAATATGAAACGATCTTCCGCTATGGAACGCCTAGCCGCGCCACATATGCGGGTGTCCGGGTAAGCTTCTAAGAATGAATATGGCCGCCATAGCCGATCCGCTTCTCCAACATGGAGGGCGTATCGCTGTGGCGGCTGCGCGTTTCCCGTCTGCGCCAAAGCCGTGGCTTGATTTATCGACCGGGATCAGCCCGTGGGCCTACCCGGTCGATGAGATCGATCTGGCCGATTGGCAGAATCTGCCATCGAATGACGATCTGACTGAGCTAGAACTGGCGGCAGCAAACGCGTTTGACGGCGTTAGCCCTGACCAGATTGTCGCCGTTCCGGGGACAGATTTTGCAATTCGTTTGCTAGCGCAGCTTTTACCTACGGATCGTGTCGGCATCGTGGGACCGACCTACAGCGCATATAAATCGGCTTGGCCCGAAGCGAAAACACTGTCGTTTGCGAAAGCCCGCGGGGCGGATCTGTTGGTATGCGCTAACCCGAACAATCCCGACGGTACGGTAATTCCGAGGGCGCAGCTTCAGCGTTTGCGGAACCTGCGGATTGTCGATGAAGCTTTTGCCGATGCGGTGCCCGCTCAAAGCCTGTTGCCGCACCGCAATGGAGCAATCGTCCTCCGCTCATTCGGTAAATTCTATGGCCTAGCGGGCCTGCGGCTGGGGTTTGTGGTGGCGGATAGGCCGTTCGCGAAACAGTTTCGCACCCTATTGGGTGATTGGCCGATTTCAGGCCCTGCCCTGACTATCGGGACAAAGGCTTATCGCGATACCGAGTGGCAGAATTCCCAGCGAGCGTGCCTGAATGCAGCATCAGAACGGCTAATCTCGGTGTTGACCGATGCGGATTTGGGGATTGTCGGTGGCACTCCGCTTTTTCAGCTTGCCCGTCACGCTGCGGCATCAGCGCTGTTCACTCATCTGGCTGAGGCAGGCATATTAACGCGGCCCTTCGCAGATCAATCCGACTGGCTTCGGTTCGGCATCCCCGGCAGCGACGCCGATTTCGACCGCTTGGCTGCTGCTTTTTCAAACTGGAAATCTAAATGAGCGATGACATCAATCACAGCCGCCACAATGAACGAATGAAGCGCCTGAAAGTCGCGCGCGACAAAATTCAGGCGCGCAAAACCATCGAGCGCGGGTTGCTTATTGTCCATACTGGCAACGGCAAAGGCAAATCATCCTCCGCTTTTGGTATGGCGATCCGGTCGATCGGCTGGGGAATGAGGGTAGCCATTCTTCAATATGTCAAAGGCAACTGGGACACGGGAGAAAAAACGTTTTTCGCCGAACGCCCTGACCTGCTGCAATGGGAAGTGATGGGCGAAGGCTTTACGTGGGAAACGCAGGACCGCTCGCGTGATATTGCAGCAGCACAGGCCGCATGGGCGCGATCGAAAGAACTGATCCTCGATCCCGACATTGATTTTGTAATTCTCGACGAACTCAACATTGTGCTGCGCGACGATACTTTGCCGATTGCCGATGTCGTAGCATTCCTAAAGCAACGTCCGATGGAGAAACATATCTGCATCACGGGGCGAAATGCAAAGCCCGAACTGATCGAAATTGCGGATCTGGTGACGGAGTTCAACGAGGTAAAGCACCCGTTCAAGGCCGGGTTTAAAGCACAGAAAGGCGTCGAGTTTTGACACGCGCCGCCCTTTTTGCCTTGTTGCTGCTGTCGGGATGCGCGCAGCCCAAAACTGCAATGCCAGCGCAAGAAGTAAAGCCTTTGCGGATCGTGTCGATGAACCCTTGCGTCGATACAATCTTGATGGAAGTGGCAGAGCCTGCGCAAATCGCTGCTGTCAGCCATTATTCGCACGACCCGCGCGCAACATCGGTGCCGCTGCAATGGGCAAAGCAATATCCCGTTGTTTCAGGGGCGGCGGAAGACGTTATCGCGGCCGAACCCGATCTGGTGATTGCAGGCCCGCATGTATCGATCCAGACCATTGCCGCGCTGACGCGGCTGGGCATCCCGCTTATGCAAGTTTCGGTTCCCGAAACCGTGGACGAAAGCAAAAAACAGATCAGCGACATTGCCGTGCGGATCGGACAGCCGCAATCAGGTGCAACGCTAAACGCCCGGATCGATGCCGCAATGAATGCGGCAAGCACCGAGGCGCGCGCGATACCCGCGCTAATCTGGCAGGGAAGCGGGTTGGTTCCAGGCCAAGGAACGCTGGCGGATGAGCTGCTCACACGCACTGGATTTCGCAATGCCAGCAGTACGTTGGGGCTAAAAAAATGGGACGTTGTTTCACTTGAACGGCTTTTGTCCGCACCACCTGTCGTTTTGCGTGCCGGACAAGCCAATATGGGCGCTGGCAATGCTGATGCGAACCGCATGTTATCGCACCCAGTGATGCGCAAGGTCGGCGCGCGTATTCAGGTGGCACATTATCCTTCAAGCCTGCTGCATTGCGGCGGCCCGATCATCATCAAATCAGTCGCACGTTTGGCAGAAGCGCGCCGGTCGTTGAAGGCCCAGCTATTCGAGAAAACGCCATGAAGCTGAACTTCGGCCTTGGTTCCGCGTTGCTGATCGTGCTGCTTGCCTCGCTGATGGCCGGACGCGCATGGATACCTTTTGGCGAATGGCTATCGGGCGATTTGCGGTCGATGATCGTTATGGAACTGCGCCTGCCCCGCGCTTGTATCGGGGCGCTTGTTGGTGCGGGCCTTGGCATTGCGGGGGCCGCGATGCAGGGCTATTTGCGCAATCCGCTCGCTGATCCCGGCTTGTTTGGCGTATCCTCAAGCGCGGCCTTGGGGGCGGTGGTCTCGCTTTATTTCGGCTATGCGGTGTCAGCGTATGTTCTTCCCATCTTTGCACTGGCCGGGGCCGCATTGGGAATGACAGCACTTGCACTCCTCGCGGGGCGTTCGGGTAGTCTTATCCTGTTCACGCTGGCGGGCGTCATCCTGTCGAGCCTTACCGGATCGCTTACCAGCCTGCTTATCAGCCTTGCACCGACACCCTTTGCCGCTTCCGAAATCGTCACATGGCTGATGGGCGCATTGATGGACCGAAGCTGGGATGATGTGAAGCTTGCACTCCCTCTTATAACCATTGGCATGGGCTGCTTGCTGATGGCAGGCCGCAATCTTGATGCGCTGACATTGGGAGAGGCGAGCGCGCGGTCACTCGGCGTAAACATGACGCGGCTACAATGGCTTGTTGTTTTGGGCGTCGGGCTTTGTGTCGGGTCATCGGTCGCGGTGGCTGGCATTATCGGCTTTGTCGGGCTGGTGGTTCCCCATCTGATGCGGCCACTTGTCGGGCATCAGCCATCTGCGTTGCTGATCCCTTCGGCGCTGGCGGGGGCATTGCTCGTCGTGCTGGCGGATTGTTTCGTCCGGATTTTGCCGAGCACTTCCGAACTTCGTCTGGGAATCGCAATGGCGGTGCTGGGCGCTCCATTTTTCATGCTTCTGTTGTTCAAGATGCGCCGGGAGATAGCATGATGGACATCTCCTTCGACACACTTTCACTTACCCTGCGCGGTCGCCTAGTTCTGCAAAGCGTATCCGGCCATCTGCAAAAAGGAAAAGTCACGGCCATCTTGGGCGCAAACGGAGCTGGGAAAAGCAGTTTGCTGTCCTGCCTCGCTGGCTTGCGACAGCCCGATAGCGGCACAATTATGTTGGGTGACCGCCCGCTGTCCGGACAATCCGATCAAGACCGCGCGCGCCGTATCGGCTTGTTGCCGCAACAGGCGGACATTCACTGGGAAATCAACGTGCGCGCACTCGTTGCGCTCGGGCGACTGCCGCATCAAGGGCGCTTCAGTAAATGGGGGGGCAAGACGGCTGCCGACGAGGCCGCTGTTGAAAAAGCGCTGCTGCAAACTGATTGCACCCAATTTGCTGACCGCAAAGCACTTCGCCTGTCGGGAGGCGAACAGGCGCGTGTTTTGCTCGCACGTGTGCTGGCCGGAGAGCCGGAATGGGTGCTGGCCGATGAGCCGCTCGCCAATCTTGATCCCGCGCATCAAATGGACGCGATATCCTGCCTTAAAAATGTGGCAGCGAATGGTGCAGGCGTGGTCCTAGTGTTGCATGATCTCACGCAAGCGGCACGGATTGCCGATCATGTGATCATCATGAATCAAGGTCGCATCCAAGCATCAGGACGATGCGCCGAAGTGCTGACGCAAGAACAATTGGCTGCGGCGTTTGGCGTTTCCGTGCATATCAGCAGCGATGACAGGGGCGCGCCGATCATCACACCGGTCAGCCGGGCAGCATGATAACCGACTGGCCCGAACAGCTTTTGGCAGCGCTTATTGTTGAAGCGGCTTTAGGTTATCCAAAGCGATTGTTTCATCCGGTCACTGGCGCGGGATGGCTGATCGCAAAGCTCGACAGACAATGGAACACAGGGGGGCACCGCCGAATATTGGGCGCGCTAGTTGCGATCACGCTAATCACCCTCGGCGTTGCCGCTGGCCTTACAATTGAATATATCACAGCAGGCTGGACCGGTTCAATCATTGTCATCTTTGTCGCCACCACCGGGTTGGCGCAGCGCAGCCTATACGATCATATCCGCGCCGTTGCCGAGCCTTTGGCAGCGGGCAATCTTGAAACAGCGCGAGACGCGGTTGCTATGATCGTTGGCCGCGATACTGCGGCGCTCGACGCATCCGGGGTCGCATCAGCGGCCACCGAGACACTTGCGGAAAGTTTCTGCGATGGCGTCGTCGCCCCGGCATTCTGGTTCCTGATCCTAGGGCTTCCAGGACTGTTCGCATTCAAGGCCATCAGCACCGCCGACAGCATGATCGGTCATCTGGATGACCGCTACCGAGAGTTCGGATGGGCCAGCGCGCGGGCTGATGATTTTATGAACTGGATACCAGCCCGGATCGCGGGAGTGCTAATTTGCATCGCTGGCGGACGCGGATGGCGCATGATGCAGCGCGATGCGGCCAAGCATTTGTCGCCCAATTCGGGCTGGCCCGAAAGTGCAATGGCGGGCGCGATGGGCGTGCAGCTTGGCGGCGGTGCGGCTTACGACGGCGAATGGATCGCCCGCGCGCATTTGGGAGACGGACCAAGGCCTTTGCCGAGGGATTTGTTCCGCGCACTCGGCATTTACTGCCGCGCATGTCTAGCACTTTGGTTGATCGTGGGGCTGATCATATGGCTGCTCTAATGCTTCAAGGCACCGGGTCCGATGTTGGCAAATCGGTGCTTGTCGCGGGGCTATGCCGCGCGCTTGCCAATCGCGGTATGAAGGTGTTGCCGCTCAAGCCGCAGAATATGTCGAACAACGCCGCTGTGACGCCAGATGGCGGAGAGATTGGCCGCGCCCAGGCGTTGCAGGCCATAGCTTGCCGTGCGCCGCTGCATGTCGATATGAACCCGGTGCTGCTCAAACCGCAATCTGACCGAAGTTCGCAAATTATAGTGCATGGCAAGGTCATTGGTAATACCGGGACCGGCTATTTTCGGGAACAGAAACACCACCTGCTTGACGCTGTTCTCGGATCTTACCACCGCCTGCACGCACAAGCCGATATTGTCATTGTCGAAGGAGCGGGCAGCCCCGCCGAAATCAATCTGCGCGCCAAGGATATCGCCAATATGGGCTTTGCCCGTGCCGCCAACGTGCCGGTGGTGCTTGTCGGCGATATAGATCGCGGCGGGGTTATTGCCTCGATCATTGGCACAAAGGCCGTGCTTGATATTGCCGACGCAGTAATGATCCGGGGTTTCCTGATCAATAAATTTCGCGGCGATGTTTCGCTGTTCGACGATGGTTATACCGCCATAGCGGAGCGAACTGGATGGGAAGGACTTGGCATAGTCCCCTGGATTGCCGCCGCGTGCCGTTTGCCAGCCGAGGATGCGGTAACTCTGCAAACCCCCGGACCGAGAGGCAAAGGCACGACCGTAATCGCCGTTCTGATGCTGTCGCGCATCGCCAATTTCGACGATTTTGATCCACTGGCACAAGAACCCTGCGTGCGCCTGACGATGGTGCCGCCCGGCTCGCCGGTTCCTGCAACAGCATCGCTCATCATCATCCCCGGTACCAAAGCGACCATCGCTGACCTTGCCTTTCTGCGTGCACAAGGCTGGGACATCGACATTGCCGCGCATGTGCGGCGTGGCGGTCGGGTGCTGGGCATTTGCGGCGGATATCAGATGCTGGGTCGCAGCATATCCGATCCGCTTGGCGTCGAAGGCCCACCCGAGACTGTCCAAGGCCTTGGCTTGCTGGCAGTCAATACGGTTATGGGCGCAGACAAGACTTTGCGATCAGTGAGCGGCACCACCATTGCCGATGGATCACCTTTTGACGGCTATGAAATCCATGTCGGCACCACCAGTGGCGACGCAGCCCCGTTGTTGCGCATGGCTGACGGACGAGGCGAAGGCGCGGTGAGCGCGGATGGGCGCGTCGCGGGATGCTATATCCACGGGCTGTTCGCGCGTGCCGAACAGCGGGAATACTGGCTTGATGGTATATCCAACGGCACGCACCATGATGTTATCGTCGATGGGGCGCTAAACGAGCTGGCTGCCGAACTGGAAAAAGTCGTTGCGATTGATCGGCTGATAACGATTGCGAAAGAAGCCGCATGACCGCACCGGAATTCAGCCCTGCTTTCCTCGATCAGCTTGACGGTCTCCTTACCTGGCGACGCGATGTCCGGCATTTTGAAACACGCCCGCTTGAGGAAGGACTGCTAAACACCCTGCTTGATCGCGCCAATCTTGCGCCATCTGTTGGCAACAGCCAGCCTTGGCGGTTCGTGCGGGTCGTTTCACCCGAACGACGCGCAGCTGTCGTCGCAGATGTCGAAGCTGAAAACGTCCGTGCTGCGGCGCATTATCAAGACGAAACCCGCGCCGCTTATGATGCGCTCAAGCTGCACGGGCTGGAACAAGCGCCTGAACATATCGCCGTTTTTTGCGATACCACCCCGCAAGAAGGCAATGGC
The DNA here is from genome assembly GCA_963508315.1 of uncultured Sphingorhabdus sp. Taxonomy (GTDB): domain Bacteria; phylum Pseudomonadota; class Alphaproteobacteria; order Sphingomonadales; family Sphingomonadaceae; genus Sphingorhabdus_B. The sequence goes on from CAUOWK010000001.1 coordinate 459,611, forward strand.
CTTGGCCGTCAAAGTATGCCGGAGACGTTGGCGTATTCGGCAGTGCTGGCAATCCACACGCTTTGGTTGGCCGCGACGGCGCGCGGGGTTGGCATGGGGTGGGTGTCGATCCTTAATCCTTCGGCGGTTACACAATTACTCGACGTGCCACCGCATTGGGCGTTCATCGGCTATCTCTGCCTCGGTTATCCAGCCGAAATGCACGACGCGCCAGAGTTGGAACGTCGCGGCTGGCAAGCACGGGTAGATCCCGAAATGACAAGGTTCATCCGATGATACTTACGCTCGATATGGCTTATGCACGTATTGATGCGCTCGCCAAACCCCAGGGCAGCCTTGGCCTTTTGGAACGCATCGCCGCGCGATTGGCGGTCATACAACAAAGCCTGACGCCGCAAACCCATCCGCGCCATATCACCTTGTTTGCGGGAGATCACGGTGTTGTCGAAAGCGGTGTATCGGCTTGGCCGTCGGCCGTCACGACTGCAATGATGGCGACAATTGCGCGCGAACGGGCGAGCAGCAATGCGCTGGCGATGGCGGCAAATTGTGATCTGCGACTGATTGATGTCGGCAGCATCACGCCGATAACGACGCCGCTTCCTCCTTTTGTGAGCGACCAGCGGATTGCAGGCGGCACGCAAGATTTGTCGCATGGTCCGGCAATGAACGAGGCGCAATTCGATGCGGCGTGGGACGTAGGAGCGCAAGCTGCAACGACCGCCATCGCGCAGGGGCATCGCCTGCTTATTGCTGGCGAGATGGGGATTGGCAACACCACGCCTGCCGCGTGCCTGACGATGCTGCTCACCGGTATCGACGGCCCCACGGCAACCGGTAAAGGGGCTGGGGCAGACGATTCAATGCGCGCGCATAAACAAGGCATTGTTGAACGGGCCGTGGAGCGCGAACGCTCTGTGTTGAAGGCTAATCCGAAGGTCGCGATCGCCGCCTTGTGCGGCTTCGAGATCGCCGCAATGGCGGGATATTATGGTACTGCTGCCCAAGCAGGGGTGACGATCCTGCTCGATGGCTATGTCACTACCGCCGCAGCCCTCATCGCCGAACATTTGTCACCGGGGACAGCGAGCCAGATGATGGCAGCGCATCTCTCCGCCGAACCCGGTCACCGTGCCGCGCTGAATATGCTTCAACTCGAACCTATATTGGAATGGGAAATGCGGCTTGGCGAAGGAACAGGTGCTTTGACAGCCCTCCCCCTTCTTGATGCAGCCGCTGCCTTGCTCAACGACGTCGCAACGTTGGCGGAGATCATGCAATGAGCTGGTGGATACCGCCTTTGCTCGCATTGCAATTCCTGACGCGGATACCCGTGCCGGGGCTTAAGGCCATCACGCCACAGACAGCCAAATCTGGCCTCATCAAGTCGGTTGTCTGGTTTCCCGTTGTCGGTGGATTGGTTGGCACAATCACCGCTACGACGCTGATTGCAGCCGATACAATTTGGCCGCGCGCTGTTGCCGTCATCCTCGCACTTATCGTCGAGGCGCGACTGACGGGCGCTTTCCACGAAGATGCAGTCGCCGATTTCTGCGACGGATTTGGCGGCGGCATGACGCCGACACGCATTCACGAGATCATGAAGGACAGCCGTATCGGCAGCTATGGCACACTCGGTATGGGCCTCGCCGTTACTCTGCGCGCCGCTTTAATGGTTTCATTGCCCGACACGCTTATTCTGCCTGCGCTGATCGCATCGGCGAGTTTCGGGCGTTATGTCGCGGTGTCACTGATGGCCGTAATTCGGCCGTTCACGCAATCAGTTGGTCTTGCTAAAGATCTCGGCGCGCAGGTGGGCGTCGGACAATGGCTAACTGCAAGTTTTTTGACACTCCCCTTCATAGTTCTAATCGCACTAATAGTGCCGCTTTCGGTGCTAATTGCGGCAGTTGCGACGCTCCTTTTCGCATTTTGGTTTAGGCATTTCCTTTTGCGCCATCTTGGTGGCGTGACAGGTGACTGTCTCGGCTTCGGCGTTTATGTCGGACAATTGCTGATGTTACTCGCTGCCACCACCACGGTTCCATGATCCTACACCTTGTCCGTCATCCCCCGGTTTTGAAGGCGTGGCAGAAACGCTGCTACGGGCAGAGTGATCCCAGTCTGTCACGCGAAGGCAAAGCTATGGCCGGGCCGCTCGTCGACCAATTAGTAGCGCTGAAACCGTACGTTATTGTTCACAGCGATTCGGCGCGCACCCGAGCAATCGCCGAACCCGTCGCAAGGCAGCTTGGCCTGAATTGCGTTGCCGATGCACTTTGGCGAGAGCGCGATTTTGGCGATTGGGAAGGCCAGACCTGGAACGCCATCTACCGTGCGACGGGCAATGCAATGGACGGCATGATTGACGATCCTGAGCATTTCCGGCCAGGCGGCGGAGAAACGACACTTGAACTGATCGCCCGAATCAAGCGCGCATTGGCAGAGCTTCCTGGTGCGCCGCGAATTGTTGTCGTCGCGCACGGTGGACCAATCGCCTGCGCGAAGCTGATTGTTGATAATCTGCCCCTCGCCAGCCTTGCCGCCAACATTCCAGCCCTTGGTGACATCGTCGAACTGACCGTCCCCGACCAAAATATCGAGTTCCAGTAAAATACTTGTTTATTTAATAAAGGCACCGCAGTGTTACCCTGTGTTGAAACTATGTAAAACTTTTTTCCTTATCGCTTACTGTTTTGCATCAGGCACGAAGACGTTTCGCTTTCTAATTTCTGGGAATCAGCGAAGTCCTCTCATGTAAAAATGCTCCCGCTAAACCATAGGTATGCCGGTTGTCTTCGCTTGCGCGCATGGCCCCCTTACCTGTGCAAACTCTCTTCATCCCCGCATGGCTCGGTTTCGGTTTGAATCGTTGCGTGGTGAATGTTGAATTCGGTTTCAAGCATCCCGACCACAGCGCGGCGGGTGCTTTCCGAACCGCCGCCATCTGCAATTGCAACATGCGCCGTTAAGCTGGCATCGTCGCCAGCGACTGACCAAAGATGCAGATCGTGAACTCCTACCACGCCCGGCACCTGCCCCATCCTCTCGCGGATGGCTTGCAGGTCGAACCCGCGCGGAACGCCTTGCAAAAGGATGTGGGTTGTATCGCGAAGCAAGACCCAAGTGCGCGGCAATACCCACAGTCCAATGCCGATAGCGACAATTGGGTCGATCCAGTTGTAGCCGGTCAGATAGATCGCGACCGCCGCCGCGATAACTCCAAGCGAGCCGAGCATGTCGGCCCAGACTTCGAGATAGGCACCTTTGACGTTGAGGCTATCGTCCTTGCCACCTGCGAGGATGCGCATTGAAATGAGGTTCACAACAAGTCCGATGGTCGCGACCGTCAGCATCCCGACAGACTCAACCGGCTTGGGGTCGAAGAAACGACCGATGCCCTCGATCAGCACATAGCCCGCGACCGCGAAAAGTAAGATCGCATTGAACGCGGCAGCCAGAATTTCAAAACGACGATAGCCAAACGTGCGTTTATCGTCGGGCGGGCGTTGGCCGATTTTGACCGCAGCAAGCGCAATGGCGAGAGCAGCGGAGTCTGTGAACATATGAGCCGCGTCCGAAAGCAGCGCGAGGCTATCGAACAGGAATGCACCAATCAGTTCTACGACAAGAAAAACGGACGTAAGCGACAAAGCGATAGCAAGCCGTTTAGTGCTGGCCCCCGCTCCGTGGTTGTGGCCAGCGTGGCCGCCGTCATCCCGTCCATGATCTTCGCTCATGCGACTGCTTCCTTGTTGATGATTTCACTTTGCTCTTCCCGCCTATGGATCAACCGGTAGAGCGCAGGCAGCACGATCAAAGTCAGTATCGTCGAAGAGATAATCCCGCCGATGACAACACTGGCGAGCGGACGTTGCACTTCTGACCCCGCACCCACATTGAGCGCCATCGGCACAAAGCCCAATGACGCGACTAATGCCGTCATCAAAACTGGTCGTAACCGTGTCAGTGCGCCTTCACGGATAGCGGTATCAAGGTCCATCCCGCGTTCGCGCAAGTCCTTGATGAAGGACAGCATGACGACGCCGTTCAACACAGCAACGCCTGACAACGCAATGAAGCCGATACCTGCCGAAATGGACATTGGAATGTCGCGCAGCGCCAAAGCTGCGACTCCTCCGGTGAGCGCGAGGGGAACACCGGAGAACACAATTGCCGCGTCTTTAGCAGACCCGAACAGCGTGAACAGCAGACCAAAAATCAGAAGCAATGCGAGAGGCACTACGATCTGGAGACGCGTTGCCGCCGACTGTAATTGTTCAAACGTCCCGCCATATTCGACATAATAGCCCTCGGGCAGCGTCACCTCGGCGTCAATTTTGGTCCTAAGATCGGCGATGAAGGAACCTAAATCGCGTCCCCGAACATTCGCCGTGATCACCGCGCGGCGTTTGCCATTTTCGCGACTGATCTGGTTGGGGCCAACCGAAAGCTCGATGTCGGCAACTTGCGCGAGCGGCACGAAGCCCGCCGCGCCGTCGCCCCCAATGGGGATCGGCAGGCTGCCAAGCGCATCGACGTTGGTGCGAAGCTCCTCGGGAAGTCGAACCACGACATCGAAGCGCCGGTCGCCCTCGAACACTTGTCCCGCCGCACGGCCCCCCGTTGCGGTCGCCACTGCATCCTGCACGTCGATCATGTTGATACCGTAGCGTGCCAGCATGTCGCGTTTGGGCGTCACGGCAAGAACAGGCAGGCCCGTTACTTGCTCGATCTTGACGTCCTCGGCACCGGGGATCGATTCGACGACTGCCTCAACCTCGCCGCCGCTTTCCAGCAACTGGTCGAGATCGTCACCGAACAGCTTGACCGCGACATCGGAACGGACACCCGCAATTAGCTCGTTCATCCGCATTTGCACTGGCTGGGTGAACTCGTAATTGTTGCCAGGTATCTGTTGGACCGCCTTGTTAAGCTCAGCGACAAGCTGATCGCGCGATTTGCGCGGGTCGGGCCATTGATCGCGGTCTTTCAGCATGATGAAATTGTCCGCAACCGATGGCGGCATCGGGTCCGTCGCAACATCGGCTGTGCCGATCTTGGCAAACACCCGTTCGACCTCGGGAAATTTGCGAATGCGGTTTTCCAGCGCTTCCTGCATCTTGATAGCCTGGCTTAGGCTGGTGCCGGGAATGCGCAGCGCGTGCATCGCGATATCGCCTTCATCAAGGTTCGGGATAAACTCCGAACCCAATCGCGTTGCGCCAAGGCCCGCAAGCAGCACAAGCGCCACAGCGCCGCCGATAATCAGCTTGCCGCGCTTCATGGTCGCATCGAGCAACGGCGCATATTGCCGGTTGAGCCAACTCATTACGCGGTTTTCTTTTTCTTCCACACGGCCCGTCACGAATTGCGCGATGGCGGCAGGAACGAGGGTCAGCGAAAGGAGCAAAGCTGCGGTGAGCGCCATGACTACGGTGATTGCCATCGGATGGAAGGTTTTGCCTTCGATACCGGTCAGCGCAAAGATCGGCAGATAGACGACGGTGATGATGACAACGCCGAAAATGCTTGGCTTCATCACCTCGGCGCTGGCGCTTGCCACTAAACCAAAGCGTTCGTCGCGGTCGAGCAAACGGCCAAGCCGGTGCTGCGCCTCGCCTAAGCGGCGTAAGCAATTCTCGACGATAATGACTGCACCATCAACGATCAGACCAAAATCGAGTGCGCCTAAGCTCATCAGATTGGCCGAGGTGCGGGTCTGGACCATGCCGGTCAGCGTCATCAACATTGCGACAGGAATAACGGCCGCCGTAATGAGCGCTGCGCGGATATTGCCCAAAAGCAGGAACAGCACGACAACGACAAGCAGCGCGCCTTCGGCGAGGTTTTTCTGGACGGTCGCAATAGTCCGGTCGACCAATTCGGTGCGGTCATAGAGCGGGTGGGCGACGACGCCCGCTGGAAGCGATTTTGTCGCCTGTTCGAGCCGCTCGGCGGCGGCTTGCGCCACAACGCGCGGGTTCTCGCCGGTCAGCATGAAGATCGTGCCAAGCACAATCTCCTTGCCGTTCTCGGTCGCCGCTCCGGTGCGTAGCTCGGAGCCAATCACGACCTCGGCAACATCGCCAATACGGATTGGGACACCACCGCGCGTCGTAACGATTATTTGCGACAGGTCGGCTTCGTCTTTCGCCTGACCCGGCACACGGATCAGTATCTGTTCGCCCGCGCGCTCGACATAGCCCGCGCCCTTGTTGGCGTTGTTGGCTTCGAGCGAATCCACAATATCGGTCAGCGACAATTTGAGAGAAGCGAGCTGCTGCGGGTTGGGCGTGACGTGATACTGCCGTGCATAGCCACCGATAGTGTTGACCTCGGCAACGCCGGGGATCGTGCGCATCTGCGGACGCACAACCCAATCGGACAGCGTTCGCAAATCGCTTGGCGTATATTCCGAGCCATCGGGTTTGCGCGCGCCGGGTTTTGGTTCGACCGCATACATGAAAATCTCGCCAAGGCCTGTTGCGAGCGGGCCAAGCTGCGGCTCGATCCCGGGTGGCAGTTGCGACTTAGCAGACTGGATTCGTTCATTGACGAGTTGACGCGCAAAGTAGGTATCAGTGCCGTCTTCAAAGACGACCGTAACCTGACTCAATCCGTAGCGAGAGATCGAGCGCGTATAGGCGAGTTTCGGAATTCCCGAGATCGCGGTTTCGATAGGAAAGGTAATGCGCTGTTCGGCTTCGAGCGGTGAAAAACCCTCGGCTTCGGTATTGATTTGCACCTGAACATTGGTGATGTCCGGCACGGCGTCGATGGGGAGCTTGGTTGCGCTATAGACGCCGAGCGCGCAAAGCAGCGCGACGACGGCAAGGACGAACCAGCGCTGGCGGATGGAAAAGCCGATGATACGGGCAAGCATGTCAGTTATCCCCGATCAATGGTCATGGCTCGCGCCCGACTTTTCGATGTCGGCGCGAATGAGAAATGCTCCCTTGGCGGCATAAGGCGTGCCGGGCTTGATGCCCGAAAGCACCTCGGTCCATTCAGGCGATTTGCGCCCTAACTCCAACATGCGGACCTCGTAATCTTGGCCGTAATTGGCAAAGACCACCGTGAAGTCGCGGAAGCGTTGCAACGCTTCGGTGCGCACCGCCAGCGGCACTTGCACCGCGTTGATCGTCACGCGGCCACGAAGCGCCATACCGGGACGCAGCCGTCCACCGCGATTGGGGACCGACGCGCGGACAAGCGCAGTGCCTGCCTCGGCATTGCCGTCGGGCAGATACTGGCCCAGCCGTGCCGCCGCGATTGCGGTGCCTTCCATCGTTTCGATCTGCACGGCCATGCCGGGCTGGATTGCGCCCAAATCCTTGGGGAAGATGTTGAACACGACCGTCGTCTGCGCGGGGTCGGTGATGACGTAGAGCGCACGGTCAAAGGTCACGTCGCCGGGGTTGCCATTGCGTTCGGCAACGACGCCGCTGACCGTCGAATAGACCGGATAGACCTGCAACGATTCGCTCGACTCGATCCGCGCGAGCAACTGGCCCCGCTTCACAGTGTCGCCAACCTGTTTTGTGACCGAGACAATTCGCCCCGGAAACTGCCCGCGTATTTCAGACCTTGCGGTCGTCGCCAACTGGACTGTCCCGTATAGCTCGCGCGTCTCACCGATAGTTGCAGGACCGACAGTCTCAATCTCGATCCCGCCCGCCTTGGCAGCGTCAGCGGTGATCCGTGTGCGCCCTTCGGGACTGGCATAACGCCAGACATGGCGTTTGCCGCTCTCGACCGCGACGACCTCAACATCGAAGCTATGCGGTTCCTCGACCACACCTTGTCCGGTCAGATAATCCTTCTCGGCCTTGAACGGGAAAATGTTGACCTCACCGCCCAGCCGCTTGAGCGTCACCGTCAGTTGCACGGTCTTTGCATCTACTGGCTTGCCGTCCTTTGTCGGATAAACCCGGAACTGCGGCGGCACACCGTCCTCGAATATGGTCATTTCAACCGCGAAGTCGCCATCCTTCAAAAGTCGGCCGTTGTGCGGCCCCTTTGCGGGTTCGCCTTCCTCGCCATGTTCCCCGGCAGGGTCGCTGCTGCTACCGCAGGCTGCTAAAGGTGCGATGATAAAAAGCGCGACGGCAAGCCGCTTGATGATTGTCTTTCTCATGGATTAGTCCCCTTGTCGGCGGCGTCAAAGCGTCCGGTCAGCCGGTCAATTTCTGTTTGAAGGTCACGGTAGCGGATAACGGCATCGAGCCATTCGGCCTGCGCCTGAATGATCGCGTCGGCAGCGCCCTGCATGTCGCGGAAGGTGAAGCCGCCGCGCGCGTAGCCCTCGCGCACCTGACGCAGCGCCTTGGTCGTCTGCGGATAGACCTCAAGCACGATGGCATCGGCGCGGGTGCGGGCGGCGTCGGCCTCAGCGCCAAGGCTGGCAAGGCGGCGGAGCTTGTCGAGCCGCTGCGCCTCGGCGGTTAGTTCGATCCGCAGTTTTTCGGCCTGGGCCTTGGCGATATTGCCTTGGTTACGGTCGAAGCGTCCCAACGGAATGGTGATACCCGCAACCAACGCGACGTCGTTGGTGCCGCGCAGGAAGCGCGCGCCGCCGCTCAGCGTATAGTCCTGCGTCGTGCGGGTTTGCTCGACCGATACCGCCGCCGACGCTCGCGCAATCTCGGCCTGGGCAAGTTCGGCATCGGCAAGCGCAAGTTGTCGCGCTGCGGGAATGCCCGACATGACCTCACCCTCGGTTTCGATGTCCTCGGCTTGCCCGTTCCAGAACGCCGCAAGCGCCGCCTTCGCGCCCGCCTGCCGCGCCTGAGCTTCGGTCAGATTAAGCCGCGCTTGCGTGACCCGCGCCGACGCGCTCGTCTCGACGAACAGCGGATCTTTATATCCGCGCACGCGGCGTAAAGCCTCGCGCTGCATTTCAACTTCGACGCCTAACCGGGTCTCTGCGATCTCAACGACATAGCCCGCGATCACAACATCGAGAAACGCACCCTGGACGGCGCTGACAAGTTCAAGCCGTGCGACCCGCGACGATGCTTCGGCAACGCCGATGTCACGTTCTGCATAGGCAACACGCGCGTCCCGTTTTCCGCCGCGCTCAATCGTCTGGCTATAGGTGCCAGTGATCTCGGCTTGGCCAAAGACATTATAGGGTCCGCTGCCGACAAGGTTTTCGCCCTCGACGGTGACGGTTGGGTTGGGGCGGACGCTCGCTTGGACACGGCCAGCTTGTGCGGCAGCAACTGCCGCCTCATTGGCGCGGATCGACGGCGCGGCCTCAATGGCCTTGGCAATGGCTTCATCCAGCGTGATCGGCTCCGCAAAGGCAGCCGTAGCCGGAAAGGCCAGCGCCGCCGCCAGCAAGGCGGTGCGCAATTTGGGAAACATATTAAAACTCCTGAACCGGATAACACGTTCAAGGGTCGGGCACGAGGCCCGCCCTAACGGCGCGGTTCAGGCAGAGGGTGGTTCGGTGGGGGGTGCCTGACTGAGAGATGTCAGCGGGTTTGCACGGTGGAACGGCAAGAGCGCCTTTGCGCAGGTTGCAGCGAGCGCAATGTCAGTCGTCCGCGCGTCCAGCGCGGTCGGGCAGTGATGATGGTGAAGGCTGTCACCCGCGCCTTCATGCGAGGGTGTTTCGCCGCCGTGATAGTCGGTCATCGCGTCATGACCAAAGCTAACGCCGTGTTCTGTGTGATGGCTTGCCGGTTCCTCATGTGCGACCGCAGGCGCATGAATCGTGCTTGCGACAAGCGCGAAAACAAGAATCAGACGGGCGAACAGAGACTTCACAAGTCCTCGCTTAGTCGTGGCTCCCGGTTTGGGCAAATAGTTCGTCACTCGGAAGGGGCTTCGATTGCACGGCGCAGGTCGTCGGGAACAGGCATCGGTTGAAAAGCGCTGACATTCGAGCGCCCGGTATTGCCGACAGGGATGCGTCCGGTCAGCGCACCTAGCGGCGCTAGCGCAAGCCGGACGATCTGCCCGACAGTCTCACGCCAGTCGCGTTGTTCGACCGCATAGCCGAGCATCGACACATGACTGGCAAGATGCAGCTCCAAATGCGGCTGCGACACAATGTGCGCCCTTTCAAGGTGCAGCCATGCAACGTCGATTTCGCCAGAGACGCGCGCGGCGTGAAATAAGGCCATTTCATCCACGATGACGCGGCGCATTGATAGCGTCCGGGCAAGCCCGCGCCACCGCCGCTGTCTGTGACGATAGAAAATCTGGGCAAACCCCCAAATGAACGGGGTCAATATTCCGGCGGAGACTTCGACGTCATCGCTATAATGCGTTCCGCCACTGCCATCTGGCGCAACCGTAATCCAATGGTCCCACTTGGCAATTAGCGCGCTGTAGCCATTATCGCGCAACCGCTTGGGCCATTCGCCTATTTCAGGCTTGTGGAGCGAAGGCACAATCCACTGCGTTCCGAAGGGCATAAACCCGAACAGACGCAACTTGACCTGATAGCGCCCACCGGGCCGGAATGCGTCGAGCGAGGTTTCGCCGACAGGAATGAAGCGCAGCATCGGCCAAGCAATGTGTTGCAACAGAGGTGCAGTCTGAACCTCGGCCCAAACCGTCGCGGGCGGCAGGTCGATCCTTGTCGAGCGCGACACTTTCACGCCGTAACCGCCCGCAATTCGGCGTTCGCCTGCCGGAACACCTGCACACCGCCGGTAAGAGCAAGCCCAGCCATTATCGCGGCAACAATCAGGTCAGGCCATGCACTGCCCGTGCCAAATACGCCCAGCGCTGCCAGCATCACCGCGACATTGCCAATGGCGTCGTTGCGCGAGCAAATCCAGACCGAACGCATATTCGCATCGCCTGTGCGATAGCGGTAGAGCAACAACGCGACACCGACGTTGGCGGTTAGCGCCAACGCGCCGATTGCGCCCATCATGGCCGGGTCAGGCGCGGTGCCGTTCACGAAGGCGAGAACGGCGCTGCTAAATACCCAGACTGCAAAGCCCAGCATGAACAGCGATTTGAGCAATGCCGCCCGCGCGCGCCATGCCAATGCCGCCCCTACAACAGCGAAGCTGACCGCATAATTGGCTGCATCGCCGAGAAAATCGAGCGCATCGGCTTGAAGCGCGCGGCTATCCGCCGCCGCGCCTGCACCCATTTCAACGAAGAACATGGCGGCGTTGACGATCAGCGCAATCCAAAGAATGCGCCGCCAGCGCGGATCGGCCTTGGCCGCTTCGCTCCCGCACGCGCTTTCGCAACAACTGTCCGCCATTCAACATCCTTCTCGACAAATCCCGAGTCGGACATCTATTTACACCCTGTAGCAACTATAGGGTCAAGCAGTAAGGATTGGGCAGTGAAAATTGGCGAACTCGCGAGTGCAACCGCAACGAAGGTCGAGACGGTGCGCTACTATGAAAAGATCAGCTTGCTGCCACCGCCCGCGCGCACTTCGGCCAATTACCGCGCCTATGGCAGCGAACATTTGGCCCGACTCTCGTTCATCCGCCGCGCTCGTGACCTCGGTTTTACGCTGGAAGCGGTGCGGGAATTGCTCACACTTTCCGACGACAAGGCGCAATCCTGTGAGGCAGTCGATGGCATCGCGCGCGTTCACCTCACCGAAATCGACCGCAAGGTCACTGATTTGACCGCGCTCCGCAATGAACTCGACCGCGTGATCGGCTCTTGCCGCCACGGGACGGTCGCCGATTGCAAAATTATCGAAACATTGGGGCCGCGAAACACCAAACGATAGGAGGTGCATCGCTATAGCTTAGGAAGGCGTCGGACGACTGGTGAGGATTGGATGATGGCCGTGTCGGTCGATGCGAACGGCACGAAGCGATCAACCACGGTTTGGAGTTCGTGTTCATCGTTGACCACGACTTTTGCGATGAAGCAGTCTTGACCAGTAACCCGATCCGCTTCGACGACTTCCGGTGAATCGGCGAGCATCGTCTCCAATTTCATCACTTGGCCGGGCATCGCGTTCAAACGCACATAAGCCGACGTGCCAAGGCCGAATACCTTGGGGTCGATCACTACCCCATATCCCAGGATCGCGCCTGCATCTTTCAACTTGAGAATCCGCTCGCTTACGCTGGGGCTAGACATATCAATTAGGATGGCAAGTTCCCGGATGGTCATGCGGCCATCTTCGGTCAATGCCACGATTATAGCTCGATCAGTCTTGTCGAGTTGCCGGATTACATAACGGCTTCGGTTCATAGGTCTGCCCCTAGCTGGTTGACGCCAGCGGGGCCTTGAGATTGCGAAGGCGAATGTTCGATTTCGCCTTACTTGTGTGAACAGGCTTCAAGAATCGGCCGTCAGCGAACCCACCTAGCGACGCGAGGCACACAGTCCGCAGGATCAAGATTGAAGGTCGAAAGGCAATATGGCTTTCGACAGGCGGGCTGAAACGCCCTTAACACCTTCATGAGTCCATAGCTGACCCTTTCGCCTGACGGCTATCAATAGTTCGATAGACAAACGGGACATTCTTTAACGAATTCAACAAGTCGGGAGCGATGCACAATGACTGGAGGAGCGCGGCCAGAATTAGGCCTAAAGGCCGGGAGCGGAAGCGTCTAATGGCCTACTCAGCGGCGGCCATACTTGCTTTGGCGTCGCAATGCGCACCAACAGTTGCACCCGAAACGGTGCTTGCCATCATCCAAACCGAAAGCAGCGGCGAACCATTCGCGCTCAACGTAAACGGCGGTCGGCAACCCGCCCGACAAACCAACGCCGCCGATGCCGCCGCAACTGCCCGCCGCTATGTGGCGGCAGGATATTCGGTCGATCTGGGGCTTGGTCAAATCAACTCGCGCAACATGCGCTGGCTCGGCTTGACGTGGGAGACGGTGTTCGACCCCTGCACCAACGTCGCGGCTTTGGCCCGTGTCCTCACCACGAACTATAATTCGGTGAAAGCCGGGCGTGATCCGCAAACCGCCCTTCGGGTCGCACTCTCGATGTATAACACGGGAAGCCAGACGCGCGGCTTCCGCAACGGCTACGTTGCCAAGGTCATACGCAACGCGGGCGTTGCTCAAAGTGCCGCCTCCAGCGCGCCGCTGATCCTTGCAGGCGCTGCGCCGGTTCCGAACGATCAACGCGCACTTGTGCTGGCAGAAAATGCGTCGCCGGAACCGTCTCCAGTTCAAGCGCGCCCCGCACCGCCGCCAAGTTGGAACGTCTTTGCGCGTGCCGCCTATGACCGCGAAACCCAATTTCTTGCCGAGAACGAAAGGCCCAGCATATGAAGATCATCCTGAAAGCCGGGCGCGGAGTTGGCCGGTGGCGCGCGTCTTGCGCTGCCCGATTCAATAGACTTCCCAAGACAAGGCAAAGCGCGATCATCTGGGGAGTGGCGCTGTTGACGGCGATGGCGGTCACACTCGCAAATCCTGATCCTGCCTACGCGCAAAATCTGGAGAGCTTCGCAAGCAAAGTGCGCGGCCTGCTCTCATCGACACTATTGCGCACACTGGCGGTCATTGCGGTCATCGTAACCGGCCTGCTGTGGTTCACAGGACGTGCCTCAACGGCGGTGCTGGTCACTGTCATTATCGGCATTGCCATCGTGTTTTCGGCGGATGCCATCGTCGGCGCGATTGCTGGATAGCGCCATGACCGACGACACCGAAATCCTGACCAAGAACACGCTGTTCCTCGCAGTAACGCGTCCGGCTTTATGGGCGGGCATTCCGATTGAGGCGGCGGTGTTGCTCCTCATCTCAAGCGCGTCGGTGCTGATTTGGAGCAACAGCCCTGTCTATGCTGCGATTGTTGTGGCGTTCGGCTATTCGATCTCGCGGCTGATTGTGCGCCACGACGTCAACGCCTTCCGCTTGCTGTTCCTTTGGGGCCGCACCAAGGCTGGCAACCGCAACCGGGCATTCTGGGGCGGAAGCAGCTATTCGCCGCTGCCGCTGGGGGGCTTGCGCCGCAAAGGCTTCGGGCGTCATGTCTAGGCTGCTTTCCTCCAGTAACGCAGTGCCATTCAGGGTTGCGCAGCGCGAGGCGACGCCCGAAAAATTCCTGCCTTATGCGCGTCACGTCAACGAAGAGATGGTGGCGCTCGATTCCGGCGACATCATGCTTACTTTCGAGCTGCAAGGCCGTGCCTTCGAGACCGCCGATGTACGCGACCTCAACGACTGGCATACCAAGCTCAACGGGTTGCTGCGCAACCTGCATGATGAACGGCTGTCGATCTGGACGCATCTCATCAGGATGCGGGTGGATCAATATCCTGGCGGAACATTCAAATCGGGCTTCGCCGCCGGTCTCGACCGTGCTTATTTTGGGCGCATCAACCGGGAGCGAATGTTCATCAACCGCTTCTTTGCAACGCTGGTGATCCGGCCTGCTGCCACGGGCGGCGACAAAATCATCCAGCTTTTCAAACGAAAGGTGTCAGGCCAGCCCAAACAAGGCCCGATGCTCGACGAATCCCTTATCGAATTGCTCGATGACAAGGCGCGCGATTTCGAGAAATTGATGGCGCGCTGCCAACCGCGCCGCTGCGCGATCTACGAGCATCGCGGCCTGTGTTTTTCGGAAACTATGGAAGTGGCAGACATGGTGATGACCGGACGTCACCGCCGCGTTCCCGTTGTGCGCGGGCATCTCGGCGGTGCGCTCTACCGCTCGCGCACCATCTTTGGCGCAGAAACCATCGAAGTGCGCGATGCCGATGCTTCGGCATTTGGCGGGATCTTCGGTATCCGCGAATATCCCGCCCAAACCACGCCGCGCCAATTCGAGGCTTTGCTATCGGTCGATTTCGGGTTCGTGCTGACTCAGAGTTTCACATTCCTCGGGCGGGCCGCTGCGACCGAGAAATTCCGGCTGCGCATGACCCAGATGGAAAATGCAGGCGACAGGGCCGTGAGCCAAGCTGATGCGCTGATCGACGCGGGCGATGATCTGATGTCGAACCGCTTCGTGCTGGGCGATCACCACTTCACGCTCGCGGTTTATGCCGACAGCGTCAGAGCTTTACGCGATCATATGTCGGTCGCGCGCGCGGCGCTCGCCGACACTGGCATGGTGGCAGCGCGCGAAGGGGCGGCGCTTGAAGCGGCCTATTGGTCGCAGCTCGTCGGCAATTTTGCATGGCGCGCCCGGCCCGCACCGATCACTTCGCTCAACTTCGCGGCCTTCTCACCCTTCCATACGTTCCCAGCAGGCAGTGCCATCGGCAATCATTGGGGCGATGCCATCGCCTTGCTCAAAACAAATGCCCGCAGCCCCTATTTCTTCAATTTTCACAAGGGCGATCTCGGCCATACCCTCATCATCGGGCCATCGGGCGGCGGCAAAACAGTGCTGCTCAACTTCCTGATGGCACAGACCGAAAAGACCGGCGCACGGCAGATATTCATCGACAAGGATCGCGGCGCGCAAATCTTCGTGCAAGCAAGCGGCGGCACTTATCTCGCGCTCCATAACGGCGTCCCGACCGGCTTCTCCCCGCTCAAAGCGCTCGCCAATCGCGCAGAGGATAAGACGTTCCTGTCGCTGTTCATCCGCCAGCTCGTCCGCGCTGACGGCAAGCCAATATCAGTCCAGGAAGAACGACTGATTGAGGATGGCATCAACGCCGTGATGAAACTCGACGTTGCTGCCCGATCGCTGAGCGCGCTCCGCTCGATGCTTGGCATGAAGGATTCCAGCGGCGTCGGAGCGCGGCTCGAAAAATGGACATCGGAAGGATCGCTTGGCTGGGTGTTCGACAATCCGGCGGATTCTATGACGCTCGACGCGCGATTCATCGGCTTCGACATGACCGATTTTCTGGACAATGCCGATATTCGCACGCCGGTCATGCTGTATCTGTTTCACCGCATCGACCAACTTCTCACCGGCGAGCGGATGGTGATCTGCATCGACGAATTCTGGAAGGCGCTTGGCGACGAGGCTTTCCGCCGCTTCGCTCAGGATGGTCTCAAAACCTACCGCAAACGCAACGCCGTGCTGGTGTTCGCTACGCAATCACCTGCCGACGCGCTCAAGAGCGACATCAGCCATTCGATTCTTGAACAGGTCGCGACCAAGATCATGTTGCCCAACCCGTTCGGGGCGCGGCGCGATTATGTCGAAGGGTTCGCGCTGTCCGAAGCCGAATTCAAACTGGTGCGCGAAGAGCTTGCGCCCGAGAGCCACAAATTTCTGGTCAAGCAAGGCCATGACAGCGTGGTGGTCGAACTCGATCTGGCAGGGCTGGATGACGAGCTGGCGGTGCTGTCAGGGCGCGCGGAAACTACTGCCGTTGCCGACGAAATCATATCTGAGATGGGAAGGGATCCCGCCATCTGGCTCCCCCTCTTCCATAGCCGGAGGCGTCCAAGTTGAACTGAAACGAAAGGTGAGATGATGAAGAGAATGACCAAGGCACTGTGTGCCACACTGCTCATTGCAGCCCCGGTGCCAGCATTCGCACAGGGGATGCCGGTCCATGACAGTGCCAGCCTAGTCCAGCAAATCAACGCGGTGCGGCAAGCACTCCAGATTGTCGCACAGGGCAAAGAGCAAATTGCCGAAGCGCAAAAACTTTATCAGGATTTGAACAAGCTAACCGATATTCCTCAGTTAGCACAGCAACTCAAATCCGATGCCTTGCGCGAACTCGACATATCGGGCGGCTCACTTGCAGGCTTTGGTAACGGCAATTTGGATGTCGTCGGTGCGGGGCGCGCCAAGGCTGACACGGTGTATCGTGATTTGCTCAAACAATTGGGTCTGTCTGGTTCGGAAACATCCCGTGCCGCCTTCGATCTCAACGCCCGCAATATCGGCATTCAGGCAGGCCTCGCAGAGAACATTGGGGCCGCAGTCACGTCGCGGACGGAAGGGCTCGATCAGCTTCGTACCCGGCTGACTACCGCTACAACGGCAAAGGAAGTCGGCGACCTGACCGCGCGGCTCCAACTCGAATCTGCCGCCATGCAGAACGATCAGCTCCGATTGCAGGCCATAGCCTTGCAGCAGCAGGCTCAGGAACGTGCGCGCGCCGCGTCAGGAAAGGCGGCCCTCGCCCAAAAGCTCGACGCCGCAAGCCTTTATTACAAGGGCCAGTAAATATGCGCGTTGCCGCCCTTCTGACCGCGATGCTGCTCGTGGGGTGCGGCCAGTCCGCCCCCCAATCTGCAATGCCAGCGCGAAGTTGGGAATATTATGTTGCGCACCCAGGAGAGATAGAACCGATGCAGAAAATTTGCCGCTCATGGTCGGGATCAAACGCGCCGGCCGCATCGCAACCTGCTGTGGTGACAACCAATTGTCGCGCGGCGGCGTTCGCCAAATCGCAGCTCCAACTGACAAAGTGAACGCAACAAAAGGGAATTGAAGGCCGATATGGATTTCAGCGATCATGTTTTTACCACGATGTTTGAGGCGCTCAGCAACGCGCTTGCGGCGATCGTTGGCAAATATGCAGCGGTGATCGGTATCGTGTCGCCTGCGCTGCGTATCGGCATCGTAATCTATATTTCGCTGCTGGGTTACGCGATCATGCGCGGCGCGGTGCAATATCCGTTCCGCGAATATGCCTATCGCGGCTGCCAGCTCGCTTTCCTCTATTTTGCCGTCACCTCGCTCTATGGAAGCCAGATCGGCATGTTTGCGCTGGCCGGTCTCCCTAGCCAGTTTGCCAGTGCGCTCGGCGGGGCCGACGTTGGTGGATTGGGCGGGTTTTACGACAAGCTCGCTGGCACCGGCTTTGAAACCGCCAACACCATGCGCAAGATAGCTGCTGATTATCAGGAAACCCAAGGCACGCTGCCCGACATTGGCTATGCGGTGTTCGCAGGCTTCCTCGTGGTGCTTGTCATTATAGCCACGCTACTCTGCGCTGCCATCGGCTTCGTTATCAGCGCGTTCGGCCTGTTCGCGCTGGCGTTGTTATCCGTGGTCGGTCCGCTTTTCGTGGCGGCTCTGCTCTTCGAGTCGACGCGCGGCTATTTCTTCGCGTGGCTGGGAGCCTGCATAAATTATCTGATGCTCATCGTCTTCGCGTTGGTACTGACATTGTTCCTCACGCAGACCGGTGATGCGATCATCGCCACCATTTCCGAGAATGACGAAATCGGCATGGCCGCGATCAAGGCGCTGGCCTTCTATGCGCTCGGCTTCTTCTTTTTCCTGCAAATTCCGATGCTCGCCGCGTCGCTCGGCGGTGGCGGGCCTGCGCTCGCCAACCAGTTCGCGTCGGCCATCGCAGCGGCGGGCGGTTTCGTCGCCGGACGCGGCGCTACCGGCGCACAGGCGACCAGCCGCGCCATCGAACGAGGATTCGCGCGCGGGATTGCCCGGATGCGCACGTCTGGTTCGGTTAGCCGTGGGACAACATAAGGGGATAAAGCCATGCGTAGGACGTTCGTGAGCATATTGGTCGGAATGGCACTCGTTATGCCAACCGAATTTCTCTTGGCGGAACCAAAATCGCCGAAGCTAGCCAAGTGCGACGGCAAGAAGCGCCGCCCGGCTAATCCCTATGGTTCGATCCTGCCGACGGTCGATCCTGCGACGGGAACATCAACGCCATCCAACCAGCAACAGGGCCAAGGACGCGAACGCGACGGCGTCGATGTATTCCCGGAGAAAGCGCCGACATCCACAAGTCCGGTGAAACTAGAGGCCAAGCCTACCAACCAAGTCCCGCCAATCAGCAGCGCAAGCCCGCCAACCCCCAATCAGAGCTGCTGAGCGTCATGGCAAGCGGTGTAACCAACGGGCCAGACCTCAAAGCCTATTTTGCCGAGGCCGCAAGTTGGGATCATGACCGGCTGATCGCCGCCAATCGCTCGAAAAGGCTCGCGTGGACAATTGCAGCCATAACCAGCGGCCTTGCGATAACAGGCGTTGCCGCTGTCGCAATGCTGACCCCGCTCAAGACCGTCGCGCCATATGTCATCATGGTCGATAAGGCGACCGGCGCGAGCGAAATTACCTCGTCGATGACGGGCGATAAGCAAATCACTTATAACGAGGCCGTCGCCAAATATTTCCTTGCTGATTATGTCCGCAACCGAGAGGGCTGGATTCCGCAGGCACGCCAGGAATTTTTCGATGGTGTTTTGGCGATGTCATCGCGCGACGAACAGGCACGCTGGACGGCGTTCTACAGCAAGGACAATCCCAAATCGCCGCAATCGGTTTTCACCGATCTCGACACGGTGTTCGTAGCGATCAAGTCGGTGACCTTCGTTTCAAAGAACGTCGCGCAGGTGCGTTTCACCAAGACGCTCCAGCGGGGCACGTCTGCGACCGACACACCGGCCATTGCCACCATAACTTATGACACCACCGACACCCCGACGACCGAACAGCAGCGGTTCAAAAACCCGCTTGGGCTGGAAGTGCAAAGCTACCGCGCCGATCTGGAGGTGACGCAATGAATGCAAGACATCTTATTGCAGCGATCGCGATGTTGTTCGCGGCGAATCCGGCACTCGCCAGCGAAACGCCGCGCCCGACAGCGCAAGACAGCCGTATCCGTGAAGTGGTTTACAGCGACGCCCAGGTTTACCGCGTAGTCGGTGTCTTTCGTTCGGCCACGCAAATCGTGTTTTCGCCCGGCGAGCGCGTTGAGCATGTCGCGCTTGGCGACACCGTATCGTGGGAAGTCGCACCGGCTGAAAATTCGCTTTTCATCAAACCGCGTGAACTGGCGGGTGCGACCAATTTGATTGTCATCACCCGCTCGAATACAGGAAGCCGGACTTATACATTCGAGCTTTCTGCGCGGCGAGGAGGCATCGGCCCGCGCGCGGTCGATACCTTCTTCAAAGTCGTGTTCCGCTATCCACGCGAAGAAGCTGCCGCTGCACAAGCGGCGGCAACGCAGGCGGCTTATACCCAAGCCATCGCGCTGCAATCGGGCGCGATACGTTCCGCGCTCGATCTGGCGGTCCTCGAAGGCAAGCGAAACCTCCAATATAGCGTGCAGGGATCGTCAGTGATCCAGCCTTCTGAAATCACCGACAACGGCCAGTTCACAGCGCTGCGTTTCCCGAACCAGCGCGAACTTCCAGCCTTCTTCGCGGTCAATCCCGATGGCAGCGAGAGCATCGTCCCGTTCGATGTCCGCGACGAGTTTGTCGTAATCCACGGCGTGTTTGCCCAGCTCCGTTTGCGGCGCGGCAAGGAAGTGTTGTGCGTCTTCAACGAAGCGAAGGATTTTTACGGACGCGATCCGAAGACCGGCACGGCGTCCAGCATCGTCGAACGCACGTCAGGCACAGATGACGGGGAGACAAAGTGATGACGGACACAGCAACAGCCAACCCAGCCCAAGGAAGGGCGGCTGTCGATCAGACGCCCGATCCCGACGAGATCGACCGCGCTCCCGCGACCGAACGTGCGAGCAAGATGCCCTCAATGCCCGGCACAACGATGGACCCGAAAAAGATGATCGGCTTTGCCGCCGCCGCAGGCGCCATCATGTTCACGGTGCTGGCGCTTGGAACGGGCCTGACCGGCAATGCAGAGCTGCCGCCCGTAAAACCCAAGCCCGCACTCGAACCGGCGCAATATGATCCAAATACCGTCATCGCCCCGACACTGGCCGGGGCAGCGACCGATCCCAATGCGCCGATACCTTTGGGCGGGCCAATCGTCCCCGCCATTGGTGCGCAAGCCACGGCCGCACCAATGCCGCCGTCCGGCGCACCCCAGTCCCGTCAACCATCACAAGCCGAGGTGTTGCGCGAAGCAGCACGCAGGTCATCGCTCATTGCCTATGGCGGCGAGCGCGGAAACGCAGCGCCAAGCCCGATTTATGGCGATGCGCGAGGTCCATTCAATGCTACAGGCGCTGCGGCGCGGGAGCCGACCAATCTCGACACTCTCCGGCGCGCTTCGGTAATTGGGCAGACGCAGGCCCGCCCGCTTCCTGACCGCAATTTTTTGATTACGGCGGGGAGCTTCATCCCGTGCGTGCTGCAATCAGCGATGGATTCCAGCCAGCCCGGTTATGTGAGCTGCATCGTCCCGCGCAATGTCTATTCGGACAATGGCCGCGTCGTGCTGATGGAAAAAGGCACGAAGATCGTCGGCGAATATCAGGGTGGCCTCAATCGCGGCCAATACCGGCTGTTCGTGCTGTGGACGCGCGCCGTCACCCCGCGCGGTATCGCCATTGATGTCGGATCGCCCGCAACCGATGCGCTGGGACGCGGCGGCGTGGATGGGCGGGTGGACAATTTCTTCTGGCAGCGGTTCGGCACCGCGCTGCTGTTCAGCCTGGTAGAAGATGCAGCGACGGTCGGCTCGGAAGCGATAGGAAACACTGCATCCAATACCACCCGCGTTCCGTCCGATGCTGCCTCAACAATCCTGCAACAGAACTCACAGATCAAACCGGTGCTGCGCAAGAATCAGGGCGAAGATGTCGGAATCACGGTGGCGCAGGACTTCGACTTTTCGACCGTTTACGGACTTGCGCTGAAATAATGGCCGCGCCGGGGAAAAACACGGCGGTTCTCGATAGCGTGACGGCACCTTTGCGCAAATATCTCGATGACGCCAGCGTCACCGAACTGGTCATCAACTTACCGCAAGAAGTTGGCATCGAACGGCACGGCTGCTGGACTTGGGAAAACGAACCATCGCTCGATTTCAAGAATCTGATGGCGCTGGCCACTGCCGCCGCCGCGTTTACGAGCCAAGACGTCACCCGCGAAAACCCCATCGTCTCGACCATCTTTCCGACCGGCGAACGGGTGCAGATCGTCGTGCCGCCTGTCGTTCCTGATGAAACCGTGTCGATAACCGTGCGAAAACCATCGAGCGTGACAATGACACTAGCCGATTTCGAGGCTGCGGGCTTGTTTAGGGACACGCGGATCGCCGAAAAAAAGGTCAGCCCGCAAGAGCTGGAATTGCTCGCGTTGCTACGCGCCGGTCGCCATGTCGAATTCTTCGACCGCGCGGTCAAGGCACGGCTGAATATCCTGATTTCCGGGGCAACGGGATCAGGCAAGACCACGCTTTCAAAGGGATTGATCCAGCTCATTCCGCTAGAGGAACGGTTGCTGACGATCGAGGACACGCGCGAACTGGTCGTCGGTCAAAAGAATGTCGTCCACATGCTTTATGCCAAGGACGGCCAAGGCACCGCGAATGTCACGGCCAAGCATTTGCTCGAAAGCGCGCTCAGGATGCGCCCAGACCGCATCTTGCTCCAGGAGCTGCGCGACGGAACGGCGTTCTTCTATCTGCGCAACGTGAACTCGGGCCATCCCGGTTCGATCACCACCATTCATGCCGATTCCGCCGAACTGGCGTTCGAGCAACTGACTTTGCTGGTCAAGGAAAGCGAAGGCGGCTCCGATTTGGCACGCGACGACATCCGCGCGCTGCTCAAGATGCTGGTCGATGTCGTGGTGCAAACCAAAAAAGAGGGCGGCGAATTTCGGGTGACGGAGATCTATTATGACCCAGAAGGCAGGCACGCCGTCTGACGGCGGGGCGGCACGATTGCTGATCGGCATCCCGCTCGGGACATTACTTGCTCTTGCCATCGCAAGCATGATCGGATGGCTGATCCTTGGCCTGCCGGTTGCTGCCTATGACCCGATCAAGATGCCAGCGTTCGTCTGGTATTATCGCGGCGATCCCCAAGTGGTCCGCGCAATGGCGGGCGGATTGGCAGGCGGCGTCACGTTACTTGCCGGGCTTATCTATGCGCTGTGGGCGCGCGGAGCGCCGATCCACGGGGCCGCCCGCTTTGCCAACGAACAAGAGATCAAGCGCCACGGCTTTCGCGCCGCCGCCGGAATCGTGCTTGGCCGCAAGCGCGGGCGGTTCCTGACCTTCGGCGGTAGCGAGCATGTCATTGTCGAAGCCCCCACGCGCTCGGGCAAAGGCACCGGCATCGTCATTCCGAACTTGTTGACTTGGCAAGGTTCAGTTGTCGTCCTCGACGTGAAGCGTGAGAATTACAACGCGAGCGCCGGATTCCGCGCGAATTACGGGCAGGCGGTCTATCTTTTCAATCCAACCGACCGCGAGGGCCGCACTGCCCGCTACAACCCGCTCGCCTATATTGACCGCACCGACCCCGACGATGTGATTATCGAACTGCAAAAAATCGCCACGATGCTGTTCGTTGCACCCGAACACGGCGAAGCCTTTTGGGCGAACGGCGCGCGGACAGGATTTGCCGGTGTCGGTGCATGGCTCGCCGAAACGAGCGACGAGCCGCTAACAATGGGCGCGATCTACCGCCATCTCACCGATGGCGATGCGCGCAGCTATTTCAAAAAGGAACTCGCCAATCCGAGGTTAAATCTTTCGACCGGCTGCCGGACGGCGCTTTCCGACTTCGCAGGCGGCTCGGACAATAGCTTTGCCGACATCAAGAAGACGATCACCAACGTGCTGGGCCTTTGGCTCAATCCGTTGGTCGATGCGGCGACGGCAACAAGCGACTTTGATCTTCGCCAGCTTCGTTCCCGCCCGATGTCGATCTACCTCGGCGTGTCACCCGATGAACTCGACCGGATTGCGCCGCTCTACAATCTGCTGTTCCAGCAACTCATCGACCTCAATGTGCGCGCGTTGCCAGATGAAAACTCGGCCGTGCCGGTTCTGGTCATTCTTGATGAATTTGCCCGGCTTGGTCGCGCATCGGTGATCGCCAGCGCCTTTTCCTATGTTGCGGGCTACGGGATCAGGCTCTTGCCGGTCATCCAGTCACGTTCGCAGTTGCGCGGCGTTTACGGCGAGCATGTCGCCGATGAAATTGTCGCCAATTGCGGGGTCGAAGTTGCGTTCACCCCCAAGGAACTGCGCGTGGCCAACGACCTGTCGGAGCGTATCGGCTATGTCGGACAGGAGAGCGTCACCAAATCGCTGACGATCAATGGGCTGCTCGCCAACCGCTCAAAATCCATATCAGAGCAACGCCGCGCGTTAATGCTGCCGCAGGAGCTTATGCAGCTTCCACCCGACAAATTGATCCTGCTGCGCGGGGGAATCCCGCCGATCGTAGGACGCAAGATCGCCTATTTCAGCAATCGTTTCTTCAAGGCCCGCGCGTTTCCACCACCTCCCGTACCGACAATCCCAAAACCGTCCATTTATGCCGGTCCAGCGCCAGAGTTCCGCGACATGACAGACGATGAGGCAGCTGGAAATTTCACTCGACCTGTGACTCAAGAGGATATTTTCACCAAAGATTGCCCAAGTCAGATGGCCGATCTGGTGACCATAAACCACAACGGCGAAGTGACCGGAATACTCGACGAAGGAGACGAATATGCCTGAAGAACAAGAAGGCAGTGGCCCTTCGGGAAGAAGCCGCGATGCAAAACCTAAGCCGGTCACGCCAAAGCCGACACCAGCCAAGCCAAAGCGCAAAGCCGAGACACCAACGCTCACCGATGATCTCACCGGAAAATTCCTCCGTGTCGGCAACAAGCTCTACCGGACCTCGGACGATACAAAGCCGATTGTCCGGCTCGAACCCGACCGGCTCAAGACCAGCAACATCGACGCGCTTCCCGATATATTGCGGATAGCCAAGGCCAATGGCTGGACGTCGGTGAGGGTCAATGGCGGCGATACATTCAAAAAAGCAGCCTTTCTTGCTGCTGCCGCGCAAGGGCTGACGGTCGAGAATTACACGCCGTCAAAAGTCGCTCAAGCCGAGGCTGACCGCCTGCAAGTGCGGCTCGCCGAACGCGAGAAACGCCGCCAAGCAAAAAGCGCCACGAGCAAATCACGCCAACCGCCCGATGACACTATTACGCCCAAGGCCTTGTCGGAACGGTTCCTAAATCAGACCCATGAACAGAACGCCCGCGACCCCGAACTGCGCCGCGCCCAGAGCCTTGTCGCGCAAACCATCTCAATCACACGCGCGAAATATCCCGATGATCCGCTCAAGGCGTCAAAGGAAGTCGAGGGCAAGCGCCAAGAGATCGCGCGCCGTATTGCCGGTGGTGACACGATCGCCGCCGTCCAGGTGCGTAATCAGCAGGCGCAGCGGGTCCGCGAGGTCACACAAGAGCAGGCGTTACGCCGCGAAGGGCGCGGGCGGTGACTCAGCGGTCTGAAATGGAAAACATTTGCGATGAGATGGCCGTATCTAAGGGGCGCCGGTGTTCGTTGACGAAGCACCGACGCATCCGAAGATCAATCAATCGTCGCAGCAATCCATCGCCTGTTCGCAGCACGCATCAAGTGCGGCGCAACATGCGTCAACCGCATTGGCAATTGCGGGAGACTGAGCAGCAAATGCTGCCGGCGTGATAAAAAACAACGCTGCGGCTGCTGCATAATATTTGGTCATGACATTTCTCCATTGGGTAGCCGATTGAGCGACAGTTATTACGCCCCTCACATCGTCATTCGGAACGACATACCCAATCGTTACATGCCTCAATGCTTGGCAAATATGCTCGTCTTGCCGGAACCAAAAGCGATGACATTATAGTGGTCAGCAGGATAGCCGGGAGCTTCCATTCCAGGCGACCCGAGCGGCATACCGGCAACCGCCAGCCCGCGCACACCTTTTGGCTTCGCAGCAAGCACGCGCTTCATATCGGCAATCGGAACATGGCCTTCAAACGCGATGCCGTCGATGATCGCAGTATGGCATGATGCGAGGCTAGCTGGCATACCCAGCCGCTTGTGGATGACGGCACGGTTGGCATCATCGACAATCTTGACGGCACGTCCGAATTTCTGACGAACTTGCGCGGCCCATTTTTCGCAGCATCCGCAGCCGGGATCACGGTGCATCACAATATCATTGGCTGCCATTGCCGATGTCGAAAACAAGGCAAGCGCGAGAATTAGTTTCTTCATGGATGATCTCCACCATTGCAGAGCGTTGAAGTTCGGGAGCGACATCGCCGCCCCCGAACCATCACGTCATTTGGTTTTCATGTCGCCCATATCATGGCCCTCGTGACCCGACTTTTCGGTGCCTGCGGCTTCGTCTTTGCAACAAGCCATTTTACCGTCTTCACCTTTTTTGCAGCAGCAGCACTCCTTCTTGGGAGCAGGCGGCTCTGCGGCAAATGCGGCACCAGACAAAGTAAGCGCCAAAGCGCCAATTAACATCTTCATTTTCATAATATTCTCCATGATTTTCAGTGGTCAAAAATGGTTCAACCAAATCGTGGAGGGGGCGTTTGGGGAATATCGCTTATTCCGGCCAACACGGGCTCAAACGCAAGAACATAACTCGGTGAAAGCAACCCCGTGCCGCTATGATCGGGCTCGGCTGCCATTAGCAGAACAGGACAGCCGAGATGACACATTCCCATGGGCGCGGCATCCGAATGGCGAAGCGGTTCAGGCTGCTGCGAGCCGACCGGGCCGGAATCCATGTCCGCACAATCCGGCATCATCTCACTTTGGGTGACAGGCTCGGATGCCATTGGAACACAATTAGCTTCGGACCGTCCTGCCAATGTCACAACCATCATCAGCAGCAACATAATGCGCACGGGCATTGCGAAACGGGATCGACAAAGTAAAATCACGGGCAAGAATACCTCATCGACTGTACCGAAACAATGTCGCTGACAGGACGCCGAATATTCATGACGCGGCAAGCCGCTTGGCTTTTCGGCGACGCCGGAAAGGCCAGCGGATTATCAGCAATATTGTTCCCGCGAGTCCGAGGACCAATCCACCGACCGCGAACGCGAGCAGCCACCATGTGTTGAAATTCTCGTGATTCTTCCAATCCATGATGTGCAGGCTCCAGAAGAAATCGTAGAGCCGCCAAGTGCCGGTGCGGACAGCCGTAATCTTGCCGGTATCAGCCGCAACAAAGATGCTTGTGGCATCGGGGTCAGCATAGGCAATTCGCCAAGCTGGCAGCGCAGCTCGGTATTCGGGGCTTTCTGTAGTAACACGCGATGCTTTCGAGGCGGGTTTTGGCGAGGATTTCCAAGCGGCGTGCGCAATGGCTGTTGCTTGATCTGCGCTTACCGGCGGAATAAGCGCGCCCGTTTGAGCATCAAAGAGCTTGATACCGCTTGCGGTCGTTACCTCGGCTACAGCGCGGTCACCCATCATGTGCCAATTGATCGACTTGACGGATGCGCCTGCGCTGGCGGTTATCTTTGCCGGGTCGGAAAATCTCATGCCTGCCGGAATGGTCAATACCGTCTCACGGTCGACAAGATGCTCACCGCGCACTTTGTCGATAGGCAGAACGCTCATGATAACGCCGCTGGCGAACCAGATAAGAAGCTGCGCGCCGATAATGAGCGCAAGCCATTTATGGATGCGGCTGGCGGTTAAATGGATGCGCGTGCGGGTGCTGCTCAGAACCAGATCCTTATCCCGGCGACCAAGCTGACCGTATCGGGATCTTCGCCTGCAATTCTCGCAAATCGTGCGGTTGCGCCTGTCTGTTTGCGCCATTCGACGCCGATGTAAGGCGCAATTTCTTGTTTTATTTCATAGCGGAGGCGCAAGCCTGCTTCAAAGTCGGTTAGGCCAGAGCCAACGCCGATGGCCGGTATATCCTGAAATGACACGTTCGCTTCAATGCGCGGTTGCAAGATCAGTGATTGCGTGACGCGCTGGTCATAGGAAGCTTCGACGCGAGCGCGAAGCTCACCCTTGTTAGACAGGAAGGTCGCCGCGTTCACCTTGAACCAATAGGGTGCAATGCCTTCGACGCCTGCGACAAGATAGGTCCGAGAAGGATTAGGCCGGATGTCGTGGCGGACACCTGCTTGCAGGTTCCAATATGGCGCGATTGCGCGCGAATACAGCGCTTGCAGTTCAAGATCGTCAATGCGCTCGCCAAACGCACCTTCGCCCTCATACTTGACGCCAAAACGGTTGATGTTGCCACCGGTGAAGGCTTCGCCCTCGAACCGGTAGGTTTCGCGGCCTTTCTGAAAGCCGACTTCGGCCAAATCGAGCATGACCAGTGAATAGCCCATGCCGCCGACTTCATGTGCCAGCTCCTTGCGCGACTGCGCCATGACTTCCGCGCCAAAAACCGCATCTGCGGCATGATCGCCGGGAGGCGCAGGCGCTGAGGCATCGCCGACATCGCTTTCTGCGCTATCGTCAGCGGGCATCGTACTCATGTCATGTCCGGCATGGGGATCGACAGGTTCTGCCGGAGCCTGCTCCATGTTCCCCATGTCGTGACCGGCATGTGGATCGGTTGCTGCGGGCGGCGTCTCAGTCTTGGTCTGTTCAGCAGGCATGTCATGCCCTTGATGCGCCGAATGGTCTTGTTGCGCGTAAGCCGCCGATGGCAACAGCATCGCGGCCGAAAGCAGGAGTGCGCATTTCATTCGCCGCTCTCCTCATGCCGCACAGTGACGACGCGGAACATCCCAGCGTGCATGTGCATCAGCATGTGACAGTGAAACGCCCAGTCGCCCATCGCGTCTGCCGTAAAATCGAACGTCACTTTGGCACCCGGCAGCACATTCACTACATTCTTGCGCGGATATTGACCCTTCTGTCCGTTCACGACCTCAAAGAAATGGCCGTGCAAATGAATGGGGTGCGGCATCATCGTGTGGTTGATGAGGTTCACCCGAACCCGCTCGTTATGTCGGAAGGGCAGCGGTTCGGTCTTGTCGGTATAAGACTCGCCGTCCATCGACCACATATAGCGTTCCATATTGGCGGTCAGGTGGACGTCGATTTCGCGCGACGGCTTGCGCTGGTCAGGATTGGGTTCAAGCGCGCGCAACTGGCTTAAGGTCAGCACGCGGTGGGGAACTTTCTCAAGCCCTGTGGGGCGCTCGGCATTGCGGTCCATCGGCATCGGCGCAAGGCTGGCCACACCCGGCCCCATTTTAACCTGCGGCGCAACCGAAGGGTCGCGCATGTTCATGGAGCCATGATCCATCGCGCCCACACTGCCATCCATTGCGGCCATTTCTTCTGGGGTCATCTTGCTATGATCCATACCCGCCATGCTGCCGCCCCCGCCGCCATGATCCATGCCCATATCTTTCATGGTCAGCAGCGGGCGTTCGCGCAGCTCTGGTATCGGTGCCACCATCCCCATTTGCGGGGCCAAAGTCGCGCGGCACTGGCCTGAACGGTCAATGGACTCAGCGATAAAGGCAAACGGGATCGCTTCCTTGGGCTCGATGATCACGTCCCACGTCTCGGCGACCGCAATCTGGAACTCGTCGGTTTCAACAGGCGTCAGCGGCAGGCCGTCAGTCGCAACAATCGTCATCGGCAAGCCGGGAACGCGAATATTGAAATTGCTCATCGCGGCGGCATTGATGATCCGCAGCCGCACCCGCTCGCCGGGTTTGAAAATCCCGGTCCAATTACCCATGCTGTCATGGCCGTTGATGAGATAATGATAATAAGCGCCTGTCACATCGGCGATGTCGGTCGGGTCCATCAACATCTGGCCCCACATGACGCGCTCGGACAAAGGCTGGTCCTTGCCTTTCAGCAAGCCGGCCATCGTCTGTTTGCGCTTATTGAAATAGCCGGCCTTCTGCTTTTGCTTGGTGAAGTTGGTGTGGGCGTGAGCAAAGCTCCAGTCCGACAAAACGAGGATATGCTCGCGGTCATATTTGATCGGGTCCGCGCCCGCAGGATCGACGATGAGCGCGCCATACATGCCCATCGCTTCCTGCATGTGGCTGTGGCTGTGATACCAATAGGTGCCATGCTGACGCATCGGAAATTCGTATGTGAAGCTCTCGCCCGGCCCGATCCCGGGAAAGCTGATGCCGGGTACTCCGTCCATCTGGAATGGCAGTAACATGCCGTGCCAATGAACTGACGTATCTTCCTGCAATGTGTTGCGGACGATTAGCTTTACATTCTGGCCCTCACGCAGCCTCACCAGCGGTCCCGGCAGAGTGCCGTTGACGGTGTAAGCGTGACCGGTTTTCTTGCCGAGCTTAAAGGCCGACTGACCGACGCTGAGTTCGATGGTGTCGCCCGATACGACACCCGACTGCCCGGCCAAAGCGTGAAGTCCGTGCGACCCGCTTTTGGCCCAAGCTGGAAAAAGGTCACCCAGGGCGACCGCGCCACCCGTGATGGTGGCGGCTTTCAGCAGGGATCGGCGGTTGAGCGGCGTGTCGCCGAATGGCACTGATGTGATGGTCATATTGTCCCTACGCACCGACAGGCCATGCCCCTCACGCTGCGCCTAAAATTTCATTGAGCTGTTTACGGGCGCGGTAAAGCCGCGTTTCGACCGCCTTGCCGCTGATACCCAAGATCGTTGCAGTGTCGGCTTCGGGCAAATCTTCAATTGTTCGCAAAACCAGCACTTCCCGCAAATTGTGCGGGAGTGTGGCAATAGCTTTCATCGCCCGCCCAAGTTCGGCGCGGTGAAATATGATGGTGTCAGAGATCGGCGCGTCGTCGGCAACAGTGATGGCTTCATCAATATCGGCAGCCCGACTGAAGAAGCTGCGTACTTTGCGCCGTCGCGCCCAATCTCGCGCCTTATTGACCGCGATGCGCGACATCCATGCCCGAAACGGGCGTTCAGGGTCATAGCGTTTGAGCGCTGCAAACCCGGAAACAAAGGCTTCCTGCGTGATGTCGAGTGCAGCGTCACTGTCACCGACAAGGCTGCGCACGAGCCGGAAAACCGCATCGCGGTGCCGTTCAAGAAGGCGGCGATAGCCGTCCTCCCGGCCTGCCAGCGCGAGCCGAGCAAGCTCCCCATCTGACATTTCAGCAGAGGCAGAATTCACTTAACTTCGCCGGTCAGCGCCTTTGTGACAGTTGCATCAAATGTCCGCGCTTG
The DNA here is from genome assembly GCA_963508315.1 of uncultured Sphingorhabdus sp. GTDB lineage: Bacteria > Pseudomonadota > Alphaproteobacteria > Sphingomonadales > Sphingomonadaceae > Sphingorhabdus_B. The sequence continues at coordinate 490,329 of CAUOWK010000001.1, forward strand.
CTCAGGAGTCAGCGCACCGCGCATGGCAAACAGATGTTGGAGCGTCTGTTTCTGCATCTCGCCCATGACGTGATGGATATGATCGACAGCCGCCGTTACTTGGGTGCCGTAGCCATGCTCGGCTTCAATCGCAGCGGCAAGCCGCGCGTTGGCAGCGCGCATCTCCAGTTCCATCGCGCGTTTACGGATCGCGTGCTGCTTTTCCAGCGCCTCGATCTTTGAATGCTGTTCGGGCGACAGTTTGAGCTGTTCATGCAACAGTTTGTGCACTTCGGTTTCGCTTGGGCGCTCAGCCACAAAGACATGCCGGGCCGCCAGAACGCCGCAAAGTGAAGCGAGAAAGGCAACAACGGCAATCAGCAGCAGCCAGCGCCCGCGTGTCATTGACTGCTATCCAACAGGCTGGAGGGGGCGAGTTCGGAGGCCGATGTCAGCGATAGCGGCGCTTCACCCGCTATCGCAGGGCCAGCCGTCAATGCGCCGCTTGCAAGCCCGATTCCGAGGGCAAGCGCACCGCAAGCACCGACCGCAGCGCGCGACACAGAACCCATTTGCTGACGTTCTTGCAACGCATTCATTACGGCGTCGTCGAGCGACGTTAGACTATCGGGGACAGGAAGGTCGCGCAGCCCTGCCAGTAATGTTGCATCCAAAGCCATTATTCTACTCCTTACGCAATCACTACGCAGCACCGAGGATCACCCCTCACAAAATGATTTTGAGGGGGAGGTCTCTGACATGCGTAAATGCTGTGAACCTGTCACTCAAGGAGTTAGAATAATGGCAAAGCTCAATATCATGTCGCTTTTCGTTGCAACCGTGCTGGTGGCCACGCCTGCTGCGGTGTTTGCCCATGCCAAACTGGTATCATCGACGCCTGCGGTGAATGCGACCGTCGCCAAACCGGCAAAGATCACCCTGACGTTCAACGAGAAATTGACTGGTCCTACTGTGAAGGTCGAACTGTTTATGACCGGAATGGCTAAGGGCATGTCGCATGACGGCAGCATGGATCACAGCAAGATGGATCATAGCAAGATGGCAGGCGGTAAAATGGATCACGGCACGATGGCTGACCATGCGCCGATGAAAATTGCCGCCACATCGCAGCTCGGTAAGGACGGAAAGTCAGTAACGCTTATGCCGAAGCGCGCGCTCTCCGCTGGCAAATACAAGGTTGTTTGGACAGCCGCTGGGGCCGACATGCACAAGATGACAGGCAACTACAGCTTTACGGTCAAGTAAGATGGAACCGGCGGGCATTGCTCTTCGCCTGCTGGTCTACCTCGACAGCGGATTGATACTCGGCATAGTGCTGTTCGCAGCATCGTGGACGCGGCAAGCGCGTTTGGCGACGGCAATATTTGCAGCAGTTGGTATCGTTTTGACCACAGTGACGATGCTTAGGCTGGCTGCGTCGTTTTCTGATAGCGCAGCATTTTTCGATATACCCACGCTGCAAATGTTGCTGACCGAAACGGCGATGGGTTGGGCGGCGGTTGCTAGGATTACCGCGCTGCTGGCGGTGGTTGCCTTGGCCTTGACCAGCACAAAGCGCTTCTACCCCATCCTGTTTGCCGTCATTGCCGTCGTGTCGCTGTCGTGGAACGGCCACGGCGCAATGACAGATGATGCACTTGGCTGGCTCCATCTCTCCGGCAATGCCTTGCATTTGCTTGCCGGGCTTGGCTGGATCGGTGCGCTCGCAGCGTTTTTGTGGGCCGCGACGCTATCAAAAGCCTCGTCGGGCGATTTGGCTGTCAGCCTTGAGCGGTTCGCGGGCGTCGGCACTGTCTTTGTCGCGGTGCTACTCGCAACCGGGATCGCCAATACGCTTTTCATCGTTGGAGCGAATGCGCTGCCAACGCTTCTGGTAACGACCTATGGACGTCTACTGCTGACGAAAATCGGTTTGTTCGCAGCCATGCTTGCGGCTGCCGCCGCGAACCGCTTTTGGCTCACGCCCCGTATGATTACATCGCCTTCGCTGGGTGCTGTCCGAGCCAGCCTTAGTGCAGAACTCCTCCTTGGTATCGCTGTGCTGGCAATCGTTGCATGGCTCGGCACGCTTGATCCGGCGCAATGATCTGGCAATCAGCGTGCGGCGACAGCTTCAAACGAAGCGATGATCGGGCATGGGCCTTCGTCGCCCGCCGAACATGCGTCGGCAAGACGCGACAGTGCTTTTCTTGCGCCCTGCAATTCAGCAATGCGCTTATCGAGGGCCGATATCCGCTCGCGCGCCAACACACGCACCTGCGCCCGGTCAGCGCTCGCATCAAGGTCGAGCAACCGCTTGATCTCTTCAAGCGAGAAGCCCGCACTCTGCGCTGCTTTGATAAAGCGAAGCCGCTGCGTCTCGTCTGGGCCGTAGCGGCGGATGCCGCCATTGATGCCAGATCCGTTTCGGGGTGGCACCGCCAACAGCCCGCGCCGCTGATAAAAGCGCACGGTTTCCACGCCCACTCCGCCTGCTTGTGCCAGTCGCCCAATCGTCATGTCGTTCATCGCTTGACTCCGTACTACAGTACGGAAGCTATATAGGGTGCGACACCATTATCCGAAAGAAAAGCATCATGACGAACCAGCCCACCCGCACCGCAACACTTTATCGCATGGTCATGCCCGACCATACCTGCCCTTACGGACTAAAGGCCAAAGACCTGCTTCGCCGACAGGGATATGAGGTCGAAGATCACCACCTGACCACCCGCGAAGAAACCGACGCATTCAAAGCCAAACACGAGGTCAAAACCACGCCCCAGACATTTATCGGTGGTGAGCGGATAGGCGGATATGACGATCTGCGCCGCTTTTTCGGCAAGCCCGTCGCCGAGCCCGGCGCGACCAGCTACCGACCTGTTGTTGTGCTGTTCGGCATAACAGCCGCAATGGCGCTGGCTGCAAGCTACGCGGTGACCGGGCAGCTTTTGACAATCCGTGCCGCTGAATGGTTCATTGCGTTTTCGATGGTCGTATTGGCGCTATTGAAACTTCAAAATGTTGAGAAATTCTCGACGATGTTCCTCAATTACGATCTGCTCGCCAAACGATGGATACCCTATGGAACGATCTACCCCTTTGCCGAAGGTGTAGCCGGTGTATTGATGGTCGCGGGCGCGCTGACCTGGCTCTCGATACCGGTTGCGCTGTTTATCGGCACCATTGGTGCGGTGTCGGTGTTCAAAGCGGTATATATCGACAAACGCGAACTCAAATGCGCCTGTGTCGGTGGTGACAGCAATGTGCCGTTGGGCTTCATTTCGCTGACCGAGAATCTGATGATGATCGCGATGGCCGTTTGGATGCTAGTCGGGCATAGCTAAATCCAGCAGCGAGCGACCTGATCCTCTCACCGTTCGCGCCCTCGGTCGTTGGGCGGTCGATCAACGGCAGGCAAAACCGTCTTGCTTTGGTCAGCCGCGATTTTCCGGGCATAATGTGCCGCAAAAACTTCGGGTGTGGCATTCATACCCTGATGCTTGTCGAGGAACGTGCGAACATCCTTGGCAAGCTCCCGGTCTTCCGCTTGCCCGGTGCCGTCCAGCGCATCGGCGGTTTGCTGATAGGCACGGCGTATCTCTTGCCAGCGGAATGTGCCGGCTGCGATGAACTTTGGTAGTTGCTCCTGGCCACGCGCAACGGCGATGGCCTGTTCGCTGGTGCGGCGGTCGGAAAGGGTGATCTGGCGGCCCCCTTCTGCTCGCAACCGCGCCCGCAATTTGACCAACGCCATGCTTGAACCGGCAATCCCCTGCCCGCGCGCCCGTCTCGGCGTTGCTTCGGCGGCAACGCCCCGCGCACGCAGTTCGCGGGCAAAGCGTTCGCGGAAACGATTGAGCTGAACCGGTCGGGGATTGAACCGTGTGCGGTCAATTCCCTCGGCCTGAACCGTCAGATGGACATGCGGGCGCGGCGTATCGGTGTGGAGGGCCAGGACATAATCGTGGTTGTCGCTGAGTTCGGCATGGGCCAACGCGCGGACGGCTCCCAGCACTTTATCGGGGTCAGTGCCTTCGGGCATCGAGAATATCAGGGACACCGACGATACCGTAGGCCGCGACCGCCATTGGAGGGTGTCGCTCCACTCTGCCGCGCGTTCGGCAACCTCTTCCTTGGTTGTCAGGATTTCGCCGTCGCGGGTTTCGATGTCCACTTCGCCCTTGCGCCCGATATACTCAAGATGGGCTTTGACGTGGACACCACCCCGTTGCCGACCCGTGACCTTGACCACGACCTCGGGTGCCTTGCGGACAATCCTCGCCAGCTTGGCCCGTGCGGTCGGGCCGGTGGCAAAACCATAGCTGGCATAAAGCGGGACGCGCGGCGTGCTGGCGGGATCATGGATATAGCGCACCCGAAACGCCGGACGTGTCGCTTCCCATAAGGCGGATTCCAGGCCCATCAATCCGGCACATCCCAATAGCTCGCATCGCCGCGCATGGCTTCGCCAACAGCAGTCACTTGCTCGGAGATTTCCATCCGCATGTCGGCGATCCGTCGCAGCTCGGGTTCGATCTGCTTGTTGCCGGTTTCAAGCATGGACGCATTGGCAGCTTTCATCGCCTGATTGAGATTGCGGCCAATACGCAGCAACTGCATTCTGATCGGCGCAAGTTCGGCCAGCAGGCCGTCATCGACCCGCGATTTCAGCGCGAGGTGGCGGCGCACCAAGGCCTTGATCCAACCGGCGCGATCGGTCGAACGCTGCGCCGCTCGAACCTCGATCACGGCGATCTCGACATCGGTGAATCGCAGCGAAACACGATTGCGCGCGACTCCATCGGGACGGTCAATGAAGGGACGATCTGCGATCTCCCGCACCGTCTGTTCGATCATCTGCCGCAACATTGCGCTTCGTCCGCCCCGCCCGACCGCGAAGCTGTCGAACGCCGCGAGCGCATCGGCGTCAAGCCGAATGGTGAGCGTCGCGCTGCTCGATAGTGGATTTGTCGCCATCAATCATGCCCGTGTGAAACAGGGGCAATGTAAGACAACACGCGCCGCTAGGCATATCCTGCATTAAAGACAAATCAGACAAACCCCCTAAGACAAGCGCACCCAACGCGGCTTTCTCCTAATGACCATTAGGAGCTTTGGGTGCGCTTGGGGGTTTGAGGTTTCAGGCTGGATGTGAAGCGCTGCTTCCCATGCGGGCCGAAGATCGCCGGACTATTTCATTCTGACGGCTCGCGGTCGCGCTCCCCCATTCGGCGATCTCGCCAAGTGTGCGACCGCAGCCGGTGCAAACGCTGGCGCTACGATCCAGCTTGCAAATCTCTTTGCACGGAGAAGGCGGATGTCTTGTCAATTGCCCAGCGACTGTGGCGACGGTTCTGAAACTGGCTGGGCAAAGAGCTGACCACCGATGCTGGCCGCAAGCAGCGCGCCAAGCAATTGCGAGAAAATGAACATCGGCGCGTCGGCTGGCGCGATCCCGGAAAAACTGTTGGTCATGCTCCGCCCAATCGTGATCGCCGGGTTGGCAAAGCTGGTCGATGAGGTGAACCAGTAGGCAGCGGCGATGTAGAGCGCGACGCTAGCCGGTATCCATTGCGGACGATGACGCGCCGTTCCGATGATGGTGAGGATTAGGCCAAACGTGGCGATGGCCTCTCCCGTCCATTGGCCAATACCGGTCCGCGCCTTCACCGATGTTTGCAGGACGGGCAGATCGAACATGACGTGTGCGGCCCATGCACCGAGAATGCCGAAGCCGATCTGGACAAGGACGTAGGGCAGCACTTCGCGCCAACCCAGTTCGCGCCGCACCGCCATGACAAGGCTGACCGCCGGATTGAAATGTGCGCCCGAAATTGGCCCCAGCATCGTAATCAGGACGAACAGCATCGCCGCAGTCGCCATCGTGTTGCCCAGCAACGCGACCGCTACATTCCCGCCCGCTAGTTTCTCCGCCATGATGCCCGAACCGATAACAGTTGCGAACAGCATCGCTGAACCAAGAGCTTCAGCAAGCAGGCGACGCGAGAGGGGCACTGTCACTGGCTGCTGGCCGCAATCGCTGCAAGATGCGCGGCCCCCGCAGGCGGGCGACCTTCCGACTTCCGTTCGGAGTAACGGTCGGTGAGATAGTCACTCCTGTCGCGTGTCAGCAGCGTGAACTTGACCAGCTCCTCCATCACATCGACCACCCGTTCATAGAGCGGTCCCGGTTTCATCCGTCCGTCCTCGTCAAACTCGGTATAGGCTTTGGGGACGCTCGATTGGTTGGGGACGGTAATCATCCGCATCCAGCGCCCGAGCAAACGCAGCGTGTTGACCGCGTTGAACGATTGGCTCCCGCCAGAGACCTGCATCACGGCAAGGGTGCGACCCTGGGTCGGGCGCACACCGCCTTCTTCGAGGGGGAGCCAGTCGATCTGGGTCTTGATGATCCCTGTGATCGCACCGTGGCGTTCGGGCGAACACCAGACCTGGCCCTCCGACCAGAGCGACAGGGCGCGCAATTCGGCGACCTTGGGATGATCGCTCGCCACACTATCCGGCAGCGGCAATCCGGCGGGGTCGTAAACTCGCGTTTCGCAGCCCATCGCCTGCAAAAGCCGTTCGGCTTCAAGCGTAAGGAGCTTGCTGAAGGATCGCTCGCGGAGCGACCCGTAGAGCAGCAAGATGCGCGGCGGGTGCGATGCGACCTGCGTGATGCCGAGGGCAGATACTGTCGGGGTGTCGAAAAACAGGCCTTCAACATTGGGCAGGTCCGTCATGCAGGAATGACCTCACCGTCTTCTTTGGTGAAATCGCTGCCCAATCCCACAGGCAAAATCTCCAGCACCAATTCTGACGGGCGGCACAGACGAACGCCAAGCGGCGTTTCGACGAGTGGCCGATTGATTAGGATCGGGTGGGCCATCATCGCGTCAATCAGTGATCCATCACTCAGAGCGGTATCGCCAAGGCCGAGTTCCTGAAACGGCGTCCCTTTCTCGCGCAACAGCGCACGCGGCGAAATACCGGCAGCCGCGATCAACTCTGTCAGTTTCGCTCGTTCTGGTGGCGTTTTCAAATACTCGACGACGTGGGGTTCGGTGCCGGTGGCGCGGATCAGCGCCAAAGTGTTGCGAGACGTTCCGCACGCTGGATTGTGATAGATGATAATATCGCTGGTCATGCTGGTGTCTCGTCCCGGATCGTGGTGCCTTCGGATTGGCCGATTTCCTTAATTTTACGCCTCATTGCGAGTTCGTCGAGGCTGGCGTGCGGCAGTGCGAGAAACAGTGAAATCCTGTTCTGCATATAGCGAAGCGCCTGTATGAAAGCATCGCGCTGTCCTTCGCCTTCGACGGCAGCGGGGTCTTCAATCCCCCAATGGCCAGTCATTGGATGGCCTAACCAGACTGGGCAGCTCTCGCCGGCGGCATTGTCGCAAACGGTGAAGATGAAATCGAACTCGGGCGCATCGGGGCCGGTAAATTCGTCCCAGCTCTTGGAGCGCATCCCTTCGGTGTCGAAACCCAAGCCATTTAGGACAGACAGCGCCATCGGATGAACCTCTCCCTTTGGCTGACTACCGGCACTCCACGCTTTGAAGCGACCTTCTCCGAGCTTGTTCATCAGCGCCTCGCCCAAGATCGAGCGCGCCGAATTGCCGGTGCATAGAAACAGCACATTATAGGGACGGGTCATCGTTTTTCCTTCGTTTCTGTGTTTCACGCTCTCTGACGTGAGATGGATGGTTCGTGCACCGGTTCGCACGTCATGTCGGGCAGACAGGCAGCGCCGCCGCAGCAATTTTCCGTGAGGTAGCCAACAAGGCCGTTCATCGCAGCATAGTCAGCCGAATAGATGAGCGACCGGCTCTGCCGCGTTTGGCGGATCAGACCGGCGCGGGTCAGGTGGGCCAAGTGAAACGACAGCGAAGAATTAGGAATGTCGAGTGCATCGGCAATTGCGCCCGCTGCCATCCCGTCTGCGCCTGCCTGAACGAGCAAACGGAAAAGTGCGAGCCGGTTTTCATGCGCCAACGCACCCAATGCGAGGATCGTCCTGTCAGCGTTAAATCTGTCGGTCATGGCAAAGACTCATTATTTCGATCATTATCGAAATAACGAGTGCGGCGATGCTGTCAATGATATTTCCAGTATTGTCGAACTGCCATGCAATGACGGCCACTGCTCCCTTGCACACCAAAGCCCCGACCGGCAGTGCCGGGCGGGGCGTGGATGCGGTAGTCAGTTGCCGTTTGAGGTGCGGGCGCGTGACCAGATCAGGTTGAAGGTCTTGGCGTCTTCGTCGGCGAACAAGCTGGCGAAGATCGGGGCGTTGAAGCTGGGATCGTCGAGCTTGATCGAAAGATAGTCGCGGCCTTCCTTGCTGGTCTTGGTCCAAGCTGCACCGATTTCGGCCTTCGCCACGAACACCCGGTGCGAGGGAGCGTTTTCCTTTTCGCTCGCTTCCTCGGCGACGATGGTGACGTTCTTCTTCTGCAAGCTCATCGTTACGATTTCGCCGGTGTAGTTGGTGTCGCCGGACTTTTTGAATGTGCCGATATTTGCCATGATTCAATTCCTTGTGTTGGTCGAACCCCGCGCTCATTCGCGGCCTCGATGGCTGGTTTAAGGCAGGGGCTTGCACTGCTGCACCCGTAGGGCCGCAACGCAGTGGAGGACGGTGCAGGCCGGGGTTTCTTGGTTCCGCGAGGAATGGGCGCAGCCCAGGGGAAGAAACTTCGGGCCAACCGTTGCAGCAAAGGGCAAGAGGCGCAGCCGTCCGCTGCCAACCAAAGCCATAGACGAGGCCGTGGGTGAGCGCGGTTCTGGCAATCGGACGCAAGGATATTTGGCAAATGTGGATGCGCGCGTTCAATGTCGGGGCGATTGACGCAATCCGCCAAACTGCCAGCATGGGCTTGCCGAACCTGAACGCATAGTCTGCCGGTGATCTACGAGGATGCACCATCGCAGCGAAGCTCGTGGCTGACGCCAATCGGAAAGCTGGCCTGCCACCGCAGCACAGGCCGCGAACCATACGGCCAGAATGACGACCGGCCATGCGCCGATCTGCCAGTGTGTTCTCTGGCGACGACCGGTATCACTTCACCCGTTCTGATTGCCGCCTAACCGGACAGCGGCTGACAATGCAGCCAACCCCGACAGGCATTGCCGGTCGGGGCTTTATGGCGCTCGGGATAAAAACAAGCGCGGGCGGCGCAAAGCCGCCCGCTCACCCGTCACGCGGCAAGCCGCTGCTCTTCCAAGTCCTCAATCGCTTCGGCTTCGTCGGCATCGCCGCCCTCGACCGCCTCCGCCGCAACGGCGGCGGGGTCAGGGTCAAGTGGGACTTCCGGTTCCGCCAGCCATGCCGCACGGCTGGCGGCGGCAACGGTCGCCACGCCGCCGCGCTGCGTATAAGCCGATGGCGGGAACGCCATCCAGCGCGGCACCCATTGCTCGACCTTGTTACGGTCATTGCTGCCGGTCAGATAGTCATTGATGACAGACTTGATCGTCTTGCCCTTTTCCGTGGCATGGGCCTGCGCCACGGTATCGCCGCCAACCTCGCGCAACACTTCGGTCAACACCTCGCGGTCGCGGACAAGGCCATAAAAGGCATCATCGGCCACCCAATAGTCGGCCATCTTGACGCCAAGGTGAAGGCCGATGGTTTCGATAAGGCCGGTTCCGCTTGCCAGCGTCTCGGCCATAACGACGCCAAGCACCTCCATGACAACCGCGTCGGGCAATTCCAGCAACCGCTGGAACAGTCCACTCACGCCATTCCTCGGTTCATGGCCCAAAGTGACGCTCGGTTCGTCGGGGCCAAAACCCAACATGCCAAGCACTGCGCGGCGGCGCTCGTCGAAGCGTGCTTCGGCAACGCTGGTTTCGATGCTCTCGGTAATAGCTTCGTTTCGGCTGCGCTGATCTTGAACCCTCACGCCCCACAGCGGCGAACCGCAAATCGCTTGAGCGACCATCACGCGCAGCGCGACGCCGCTGTTAGCGGCAAGCGCCGACCGCACCGCCGCATGGCGGTGCAGGTCGATATAGCTGGTCATGGCTGCGGTGATTTCTGGGCGGGTCGTGCTGGTCTGCCCTTCGGGCGCTTCGCCCTTGGCAATGCGTTTCGCTTCGCGCTCGGTCAGATAGCCTTCGTGAAACGCCACCTCGCCATTATGGGCAAAGGTCACATAGACCCGCCCGCCTTTGCGCTTCGGCGTGGCCGCGAACTCGTAACGATGGCAGTATTGCCCATCGGGCAAAACGACAACATCGCTCCACCCGTCCGCGATATAGGCAGTCTTGCGCTCCTCGATGGCGGCGCGCTGCGCGTCCTCGAACTCGCGCACATCGCCGAAATAGCCGTCCTTCTCGAACAGGTCTTTGACGACACGGCCCTGATAGGTTTCAAGGTCGAACAGCGCGACGCTGGTCGATATGGACGCGCCGCCGAACAGCCACGCTTTCAACTGGTGGCCTTTGGGGATGGACGATTGCGGGTCGTCGTAGAGCGCCAGCCATGTTTTCTGCTGCGCTTTGGTCGCCAGCGTCAGATGGCGAACGCTGGTCGCGTCGATCTCCTCGGCGCGGTAAAGCTGGCGGATGCGCGGCAGCAAATTGCCAAGCGCCAAGATGCGCTTGACGGTCAGTTCGGGCATCCCGAACGTCATGGAGATTTCGTCAGGCGTCCGGCCTTCCTTGACCAACCGCGTGAACGATTCCCATTGCGTCACCTCATCGGGCGTAAGCCGCGCAAGGTTCTCGATCAACGAGGCTTCGAGGGCGGCGGCATCGTCGCCCGCCTCCATGATCGCGCACGGCAGCGGCTCGGCAACGCCGTTCTCGTTTGCCACGGTCTGCGCGGCGAGAAAGCGGCGGCTTCCCGCCACAATCTCGAATGTGGTGTCGCTGCCATTGGGCCGCACCAACAGCGGCATGATAATGCCCCGTGCGCGGATAGATGGCAGAATGCCGCTAATGTCGGGCGACTTCTTGCCGCTCCGCATATTGGCGGGAGAGATTGAAAGCCGGTCAAGGGCGATATGGTCAAGTTTCATGTCACTTACTCCGTTGGGTGGCCCCATCCTCGGGGCATCTTGAGTGGGCGGTGAGGATGGGGCCGGTTGTCCGCACGTTCGGGGGTGAACGTGCGGGGTCTGCCGCCACCTTGGGGGTCAAGGTGGCGGAAGCTCTGAAAGTTCGCTGGCACGGGCGACGGCTGCGGCCTCAAGCCGCGCTTCGTCCTCGGTAATGCTGCCCGCCACGCGGGCCGCATCGGCATAAATTGTCAGCGGGAAGCGCCCCTCAAAACAAAGGTCGCGCTCGATGGTGAGGCCGAGCGGCAACGTCACCGCCGCAAATTCGGCAAGGCTGGCCGAACCCATTTCGGGGCAACCAAAGCCAAGGTCGCAAAGTCCGAACAATATGTCGCCGTCCTCGTCCAGTTCGGAAAACAGCCAAGTGGCAGCGCCAACGGGATTGAAAAATTTGACGACGGGCGCATGGTCGCCACGGCTTTTGCCGTTGGCTATCAGGCGGGCGCGCTGGTCTTGGGTAATCAAAAGCATGGGGAAAATCCTTTCAAAACATCTCGATCTGGTTGCGGGCATTGGTGTCGAACAGGCCGTGATCGGCGGGGCGCTGCGCCTTGCGCGGCTCCAGCGGCGCGTTGGCGCGCATGGCGAGACGGTCGCGGGGCGTGATCGGCGCAACGCCGTAAACAAGTGTCTGCTCACCGATTGGGGTCTGCTCGGACGCCAGCCGGTCTTTGGAAGGGAGCGCGGCGCTCATGCCGCCCGCGCCAAGGTGGATTCGCTCTCACGAACGAACGCCAACAGAAAATCCGCTGCCTTGCTGGCTTGCGATGCCGCCTTGAAAATGGCGCGATTGTCAGCGCGCAGCACGGTAAGCCACGAGCCGAGATAATCCGCATGGCGGACGGTCGGGACGATACCAAGCGCCGCGCAGAGGTAGGCCGAGGCCAATTCGGCGCATAATTCCTCGCGGGCATAGAGCGCGGAACCGAAACGCCCCGACTGGTCACGCGCCAGCCGCTCCTTGCTGCCCGTCCAGTGGCCGAGTTCGTGCAAAGCCGTCCGGTAAAAGTCGATCTGGTAGGCAAAGGCCGGTTGCGGCGGCACCTGCACATAATCGCCGCCAACGTCATAGAAGGCCCGCGCCCCGCCGATGCGGAAATCCGCACCCGTCGCGGCAATCAACGCTTCCGCGCTGTCATGCTGTTCGCGGGCCGGTAACGGCGTGGGGTCGGCTGTCAGCCGCTCCGGCAAACCGTCACACTGCGCTGCATTGAACACGACAAAGCGTTTGAGGAACGGAATTGAGCGGGGTTCGCCCTCCGGCACGTCTCCACCTTCGCGCCCATCGTCGGGCGTGAAGCGGTCAGCATAGAAAATCGTTTGCCCGCGCTCACCCTTGCGAACGCATCCGCCAGCGGCCAGCGCCTGCCGGAAGGTCAACCAATCCTGCGACGGGTAGCAGCCATCAATGACCGCGCCCCACAGAATGAGAACATTGACGCCCGAATAGGGGCGTCCCGAAACCGCGTTGCGGGGGAGTCCCGGCACTGCTGCCGCCGAACTCCACGGCTGCGCCCACGGGAAGCGGCCCGCTTCTAGCTGGGCGATAATCTTCGCCGTCACCTCGTCATAGAGCGAAGCGCGGGGCGTATCGCCCCCGTGCGCGGCGCGCAGCGCCGCCTTACCCTTGCCGCCAAAACTACGTTTCCGATTGCCAACCGCCATCACAGCCTCCTCGCCCTAAAAACCACACCGACCCCGGAGAGGGGGGTGGGCGGCAAAGAGCGACCAAGAGGCCCGGCGCGATCAGGCGCACCTGTAAGGCTGTAACGGAGTGAAAGACCCGGCTTGCGGGTTGCGCCTGAGCGCGGCGGGCCTAGCCGGAAGCGCCGCCCATCCCCCTCTTCGGGGACGGCACAAAATCGCCGGCGCACCCGCGCCGTCCAAAATCAGTCGAATATCATTGAAAGAACATCGCCGCGCAGCGGCCGAGCAAGAACGGCACCCTTGCACGGCGCGACGCCAGCCGGACGTCCTGCGCGCGGGCCTGTGGGCCAGCGGGCGTCCGGCCAGGAGAGAGGCAAGAGTGCCAGCGGGTCAGCCAAAAGACTCCGCACCCTCAAGGAGCGCGTTAGCAGCGGGAAAGAGTGCGACCTTAGAAAATCCCGCTCATTTTCCGGGGCGTTGCGGGGTGTCCCCGCAGAAGGGGTCCGGCGAAACCGCGTAGCGGGTTTGGCGGCAGGGGAAAGCTTTCCCCAGATAAATTCACAGCTTTTACGAAAAGGTACAAAATAGGAACTTACATCCGCAAGACTATCTGGCAGAACAACAAAATGGATATTGACGCGATCATTGCGGCAAACGCTCCGCCCGATACGCCATCGGGCGCGATCACAAATACGCCAAAACTGTATTCGTTCTTCCGAAAGCTGGATGCTGTTGGCACGGCCTCGATGTTAGCGGGCTTGCAGACGTTCTCAGATCATCAAGCAAACTACAGACTTGAATGGGCTGCACGATTGGCGTTGGCAGTGGGGTCCGGAAATATACTGCCCAATCCGCCACAGCTTCGCACCCTACTCAATGACCTTCTTGAGAAGAGCCGCGTGAATCGGCTTGAAGATCCACTTGAGGACGTCATGGTGTCCGCCATTCCCACCGCGCAAGGTGATTATAGACTCCTCACGGGACTTTGGGAAAAGGCTGCGCATCATACAGAGTCGGTCCTGCGCGCGTTCGAGCGTCTGCCGGACGACGAGCAGAAGCAAGCCGCACTCATACGCGCCTATGCGTTGTTGCAGATTTCAGATTTGATCTGCGAGCGTTCAAACCTTGCTGCAAACGCAATGGGCGTTAGCAACCCACGCGAACCGATGCGGCTGACCGGCGTTGGGTTGCTCGCAACCGCGAAGGCGCGCGTCGAGTTTGGCTGGGACGAGTTGACGGCGTTAGGAGTGTCGAAGGAAATTTTAACGCCATTCCTGCTTCCGCCAACGGCATTTGCGGATTTGCTGGAAAAGGCGCTCGGCGACTCCGAGTTAGAGTTCCGGCCCCTTGTGCAAACAGAAGCGGGGATCGCTGTAGTCGCGCCGACGAATTTATCGACGGCTATTCGTAGCCACCTGATCAACTTAGCGATTGCAGGCGGACAAGGTGATGCCCTGCGCCGCAAGCTGCTACTGGTGCATTCTGAGATCATCGAAACCGGCAGTTTCACCCGAATGGTGGGGCAAATCAGCGCATTTGGGCATGATGGATATTGCCGAGAGCACATCCAGAAATTGTGCGAGGGAAGATATGTCCATGCCATTCAGGCAATCGACGGCTTTGGTGCTTGGCCAAAAAATGCTTTTTGCGCCGATAGCGATGTCGGCAGCAACGCCTTCGGTAATGCTTTGGCTGGCGCAATTGCCACGGCTCAAGCCGAGATTGAGGCCAAAACCGACTTCATTGCAGGTGTCAGTTTTGTATTCTTGAGCGGCTGGGGATCGGGCCATTCGTTCAGTTGGCCCCGTAATGCCGCAATGTCGCGGTGGCAGATCATTTTCATGGAACCCGAAGACGCAATGTTCCTTGGTGCCTGCGAAGACGGAAAGATCGAGGACATTTGGCGAATGGACAAGCAGCGTGAGCTTGTTGCAGCCCAAGGATTTCATTTCCAGAACGCAAACGGACTCCTTAACATTTTCGAATGGTGGCGAAGCACCAACAGCATGTTCATTCCCGAGCATGTCTTGGACGCCCAACCGCCCACTACAATCTATTTCGATACCAATCTGCTGCTCGAAGCCCGGCGGGAGGCGGTCGAAGCACTGGGTAGACATTGCCTGCCAACACCAAGCGGCAACCCGTTGTTGGTGATGCGACTAGATACCAAGAGCCACTTTTCGGGGCGACAGCCCGTATTCGCATCAATGGCGGCAGCAAAGTCAGGAATCCTGATGGCAGCGGTAGAGTGTGAACGCGGCGTTGTCTGGGTTCAACTAATGACCGACCGCGACGACCCTAACGCATTTGATGCTCACGAAACATGGTCCGCATTGCTTGCTTGGGCGGGACGGTTGCTTGATCCATTTCTGCGTCAGCACGGTCTCCAACTGAATAAGCCGATTCTCATCCGTTTCGTTGTCGGCTTCCAAAAAGATCGCGATCTTCAGGACATGACCGATGCCGAAATCCTTGAAACGGTCAGCGTTGGTTGGGATCATGTCAGCGGTTGCATCGGGCTTTTTGCAGCCCCTGCATGGCATATTGGCTTGCAGCGCAAAGAGAATATCGCCGAAGCTGTGCTGGCGGCAAATTTCTTGTCGGGTGTCGCTAGTGCGACCGGAACGACGATTTCGCCTGCTCATCTGGTCGATTTCGCGGTGAAGGAAATTGGCAGCCCCTTTGCGCGATGGCGGCATTCATTTCTGGCTGAGCGCCCCATAGATATGCTCAAGGCACTTGGTTTGGTGCCCCGTTTCCGCGCCATCCCCCAATCCGCCGCCGCACTGGTCAAAACGGGACTTGGCTGGATGAGTCAGTCAAGATCAGATGGCTATTTGATCGAAGGCAAGGCCGAATGCCGCGCTTTTCTCGATGATCAGCACAATCGGCTGCTGCACTCACTTCTGATCGAGGTAGCAAAATATGACCGCCATAGCCTTGTTGGTGCCTGCCTTACCGCTATGCAGGCCGCTCAAGGAGATGGACGGGGCTGGCAGGAAACCGCGTTGGCTTTGCAGTCCATTCACGGACGACAGGAAGATTTTGACGTTAGTTTTAATCAAGGCGGTAAGGCCAATGCCGTCATCCGTGCTGCGTCCATGCTGGTGGAACTCGCGGTCGCAGAATCACCGGTTTCCGGCGGAAGGCCGATCGGCTATTTCGATTTCGACGAACTCCAAGCCCATGCCGCATTGCTATTCAAGAACGCGGATACGATCCCGGCGATAGAGGGTGGGTGGATAAAGGCCACGATCAAAATCGCGCCAACAGGTGACGTATTGCTTGATCGGTCATTTGAAGAGGCAAGCCTGCAAAAGGCGGCTGAAATTCGTCATCAAGGCGAGCGCGACACTAAGGCAGAGCGTCAGGGCAATACAAGCACAGACCCGGGCGGCATGTCTGATCCCGGCGCAGCACTTACGGCAGCAATAGAAGCCGAATTTGGGGTAGGCGATGATTTGTATTTCGGGTTTGCCAATGCGCTCTCGATCATCGCTGAAACCGTAAAATCTGGCGTTTTCTCGATGCGACGGTCCGAACTGCGAATGGCGGTAAATGGTCAGGACGAGCAGTTGCGAGACCTTTCACCGCTCATAGATCGTTACACGCTACCGTGCCGTAAGGGATGGGCTGCAACTCCGGCTGGCGTATCAGCCCGAGATTATGATCTCGCAAAGTTTGACCGCCGCTTCTCACTTATTGGTCGTCCGATAGTCGCGATTGACGATGATAACGACCCATTGCTGATGCTGGCGCCCGGAGTCGTCGAGCGCAGCTTGTTCCATAATTTGGGAGGGGCGCTCACAGGCGGTCTCCAAAATGAATTCTGGTCGAGCGGGGAGATGCAAAAGTTCGCCAGCAGGCGCGGCGACGAGACTGGTTTGGCGTTTAATGATGAACTCGCCCGCGAGCTGGTCGCTCTCGGCTTGGAAGCCCACGCCTCAGCGAAGCTCACTTGGTGCCTAAATCACAAAGGGACAGATGAGGTGAAGCGGCTCGGTGACGTCGATGTATTGGTATTTTCACCAGATCGCACACGTGTTTGGGTTATCGAGGCCAAGGATTTGAAGATGTGTCGGACACTCGGTGAAACGGCGCGCCGTCTGTCCGAATATCAAGGAATAACAAAGGAAAACGGGAAGCCGGACAATTTGTTGAAGCACCTCAACCGCGTCGATTATGTTAGAAAATATGCCTCCGACCTTCAAAGTCGCTTCAAGCTGACACACCTGCCGAAAGTTTCGGGTATGGTGGTCGTAGGATCGCCGCAGCCAATGGAGATGATCGCAATCAAGGGCGGAAAGGATGCGGTGACGGTGCGAAAGGAAAGTCTGTTACAAGTGCCGTGGGACGACGGATATTGAGCGTCAGTCTTGCACATTGCTTCGATTTGCCAGTCCGAGTTGTCAATCCGGTGGACCCATTGCTGCGTTTTCGATCACGCGGTCTGTGTGAGCAACCATTTCGTTGTACCACCGGCTCAGCTGCTTGTTTGACACAGCTTCCGCGCGGAGCCCGTCTGCACCGATAAGCGACAGCGAGCTTAGCAAGGCACTGCGCCCGATGTCCGCCCCTAAGCCGACGCCTTCGTAAACCAGATCCGATGTAGGCGACAACGAGCCGTGAACTAGTTTTGAGCGGATATCATAGGCACGCTTGGTGTCATCGCGCCACTTCTCGCGATTTTCCGCTGTTGGTTCTTCGAGACAGAGCGCGGCAACTCGCGATGATACCATCGCGGCGATGTCGTCTTTCTCATCGGTCATCACCATTCGTTCCAGCGCAGTGACATATTTGACAGCTTTGGCTCCTTGGGACGTCTCGCGGACAGCTTCACCATACCATTGAGCGGCGTCGAGAAACCTGTCGCTGATTGGCCTTTGAAGTGCAGGGTTTGCAGCAGCTTCGAGTGCTATTCCAAGTCCATTGATTGCTGCTTGCGCTTCCTCATCTGAAAAGAGACTGAGCCAATCATCGTTAAACCCAACTTCGCCGGGGCCGCCATAAGAGGCGCGATATGAAAGCTCACCCACATCATTGGTATTGAATCCACCGCGTTTGTCATACCCGATGCCGGGTCCGCCTACGGTCATTTTCTTTGAGTGCCGAGCACCAAACAGGACATGAAGGCAATTCAAAGCCGCGAAGACGGCTTTGGTCGCAGTGGATTCAGATACGTCCTTGTCACAGCCGGTTACAGTGATCTCAGCCACCCATCCAAAGGTTTTGAAATAGCGAACGGCATCAAAAATGACACGACGGTTTAGCTTCCGATCAATCACGCGGTTCGCAATAATGAGATCAGCCAGCTTTTTTCGGAATGTAGCTCGATTAAGAAATCGGACTGGGCCAAGCTGGAATGTAGATGGCTGCTGCGACAGCATAAGGTGGCACGGAACATAGTGCGTGAGATCGGACGTAGTCGCTGCGATACGACGGGCGGTTTCTGATAGCGCACGATCAATATGCTTGATCTCAATTGGCCGTCCTTCACGAACGAACTTACGAACCAAGACTTCTGCCATCACCTTCCGGGCTGGCTCGATCGAAACCAGCCGTTGAAGCTTCTCCCGTTCCAACGCGACACGGGTAATGCCTTCTAACTTACCAAAGCCAGCTCTGCTGCACATCATCTTACCGTTAGGCCAGTTGTGTGTCGGATGCGGCAAATCGCAGAAAGCGTCTTCACGCGGCAGATCGGCGAAGCGGCCCTCATTCACCATAGCATTAAGACGTGCGCACTCTTCAAAAATGAAGGCAACATCCGCTATCAATTGATCTTTGCTAATCCCCATCGACGCTGACTGGCCTGTTCCTCACGCGGCATAGCGCCCATCGGGCAACCGCCGTGCCTGACCAATGGCTGTCAGCGCATCCAGCACCGGTGTAACACCTTTTGCATTCGTGCCCTGGATGGCGCGGGCGATGTCGCGGGGGTGTTGGGGGATTGGGGCTGCGGCGAGAATAGCGGCGACGGCGCTGACTTGTTCGGCGAGCGTCTTAGGCCAGGGGATGATTGCTGAGGGTGCGGCAACCGGGGCATCTCCGAGGTCGAGCGTGGCGTTGACTTGCGGGGCCGTGGCACCGGGGGACTGGAATTCGGGACGAAGCCAGCGGATCACGCCCTTTGCCTCTTCGGTGGCACGGGTCTTGTTGAGTGCAACCAAGCGCGTGAGGATGTCTTCATCGCTCAGGTCAGCGGGCCAGCCATAGGCTTCGGCGACGGCCGTATCTATTGCATCGTGATGCTGCCGGATCAGCGTCACCAACCCGCGATCATGGATGTCGCGCTCCTTATCGGTCAGTGCGCGGCCTGCTCTCAATGCTTCCACCACGTTATAGAGGCCGGTCAGGGTCAGATCGTCATGCGCGGCCAGCACTTGTTTACGCAAGGCGTCGAGCGCTTCCGCTTCGGAGCGGATGCGGGATTTGAGCGGATCGGGAACATCTGCCGGGAATGGGAAAGGGTCGAAGCAACGCGACTTCACATAGACCGGGTCGTCACCCATCCCCAATCGCCCACCGCTTTCAATGGCCCACGGCACATGAAAACGGCTCGAAAGAACACCAAGGAAATAAGCGTCATCAAGTGCGATGCAGGCCAGCTTGTTATCCGGCAGGATCGACATGGGGAGGAACTGGAACACGCGGTGTTTGGCGGTTTCGATGGTTGCGATGTAGCGCGTCACCCCTGATAGTGCTTTGCGGAGTTCACTACGTGCTTCACCGAACAACCACCAATTATCACGATAGCTGGCGCGATTGTTCTGCTCACGGTGTGGCTTCACTGTTGTCGCAACATGCTGATAGACCGCTGGATAGCGATCCCTGACTTGCGCTTCGGTCAGGCCGTAAAGGTCGATCACTTTCACCCCGCGCGGACGGGAAGCAAGATCGCGCCCGTTGCGATAGTCAAAAATCACTTGGACATCGCCCGCACCGCCCGTGCGAATTCGCGCTTCCTCCCGTTTTCCATCATCCAAGGATGCAGAACCTTGGCCTTCTTCGGGGTGACGTAAGAAGGCTTGTGGACGACCCACAACGCCACTCGGACGTCCCGCCCACGCCGAAGCAGGATCGAGTAATACCACCTGCGCAGGCGTGACGATAAAGCCGTCGCCCATTAACTGGACGCCGCGTGAGGCGAGCTTATCATTTGCCTTCAACGGAATTGTGGACGCAACATTCGCACCAATGCGTAGGTCGGCGCTAATCTGCCCGATATTGATGCCGAATGTAACCGTTTGCGGTGCCGCAGTTTCGTCCAAAACGGTTTGCATCATCCCTGAATCGCGCCCGGATTTTCGTTGCGGTTCAACCACGGTCATAGCGATGCGGACGGCGGCCCCGTCCTTTTCATCTACCCAAGGGTGATTGGGAATCGCAAATCTCAGGCTGACGCCTGCCTTGGCATCCAGATGTTTGGCGATAACGCGACGGCTGAAAACCTGCGTAATGCTGTTGGTGGTGACGAAGCCAAAGCGCCGGGACTTGTCCTTGCGTAGCGCAACCGCCGCCTTATCCCACCAGTGCATAACAAAATCCGCGCTTTCGGGAACATCGGTGGTCTTGAACAGCGCATCAAAATAGCCGCCACCCAATCGCTCACGCACATCCTTGCCGCCAATAAACGGTGGATTGCCAACGATGAAATCGGCCTTTGGCCACTTCGCGGCCTTGGGCGTGACGTAACGCTCCACCTCTACCCGCGCATCCTCATCTGGCACTTTTTTGCCCGTTACGGGATGCAGCTTCATCGTCTCACCGTCCCAGCGTGTGAGCGGCTTGCCATGCTCGTCCCGCTCCAGCACTTTCTTGTCCCAAGTAATCAGCGCATCGCGGTTTTCGATGGTCTTCACGTCGCGCAGTACGGGTTCGGGCGGCACTTTGCCTTCGCCGTTCACGCGGAAATGCCATTGCAGATAGCCGATCCACAACACGAGTTGGGCAATCGCCGCCGCGCGGGGGTTGATCTCGATGCCGAGGAAATTTTCGGGCGTAATCGTGTGACCGCTTAGCTCTGCCACTGCCTGCTTCTCGCCGTCGGGTTCGAGTTCGGCCAGTCGTCCGATCACTTCGCCCTCCAGCTCCTTCATCCGGGCAAGCGCGACATAAAGGAAGTTTCCGGTGCCGCAGGCAGGATCAAGCACTTTGATCTGGGCGAGTTGCGCATGGAATTTCTCGATTACGGCGTGGGCTTCTTCGGCCTTACCCGCCTCAATCAACTGACCGGCAGCGGCCTGCACCCCAGCCCAATCGGCGCGCAGCGGCTCCATGATCGTCGGCATGACGAGCCGCTCGACATAGGCGCGCGGGGTGTAATGCGCGCCGAGCTTGGCACGTTCCTTACCATCCAACGCGCGTTCAAGCAGCGTGCCGAAGATCGCGGGTTCGACATGGTTCCACTTGTGCGTTGCCGCCTCGATCAACAGGCCGATCTCGTCGGCATTGAGCGCAATCGCCGTGGTATCTTTGAACAGATAGCCGTTGAAGTGCAGCACCGTTTCGCCAGCTTCGCCCAGAACACCGGCCAAACCGCCCTTATCCATCGCCTGCCATAGCGATGACAGGTTCGGCGCGAAGTTCTCCGGGCGCTTCTGCATCCGGGTAAGGAAGTTCGTGAAGCTGCCTTCCGGGATCAACTGCACATCCTCGGCGAACATCGTGAACAGGCAGCGCATCAGGAAATCGGCGACGCGGGTGGGGTTCTGCTCACTCTTTTCCAGGCGTTTGGAAAGTTCCGCCAGATGCCCGGCAATCTCGCGTGTAACGCGGGCGGCTTCTTTTGACGGGTCAAGACTGAGCGGGTCCGTCCAGATCGTCGCAAGCCGCGTGCGGACGTCATCGCTCCGCAAATCGTCTAGCGCGATGCGGAAACGGGCGGCATCTGGGAATTGGGTGTATTGCTTCCCGGTTCCGCTGAAATCGGCATAGACGTCGATGCAGTGGCCGACGTCGGTGACGAGCAGGAAGGGCGGCCAACCGTGATCAATCGGCAGCGCCTTGGCATAGCGTTCGGCCTGTCCGCGCGCCTCGACCATTGCCTTTGACCAAGTGGGTGTGCCGCGCTTGGCCGTGCCGCGCTTGAAACGGGCGGCGGCGGTCTGGCCGAAAATGTCGAGGTCGGCTTCGCCCTGTTCTGCGGCCTTGCGGTCGGCGTCGCTGCCCTGTTTGGCCTCCAGCACGAAGCAGTGGCGTTTGTAGGCGTCGATTCGGCCGAAACTTTCGGTGCCATCGGCTTCCTTCTGGAACACGCGACGCTCGAACACATAATCATTGTGGGTGTCATCGGTGCGGCTGCCCTTGGGCGGATCGACGCCGATCAGGGCGCAAAGGCCGTTGACGAAACTTTGCGTGTTCGCGAGTTCAGAGCCGCCGGTCAGCGCCCATTCGGAAATGAAGGATTCGAGTTTGTCGCTATCTGACACGGATTGTCTTTAGCCGTCGAAGCTCATTACTCGCAATCAACAAACGGCGTAGCAGTTTCATTTGGAATCAACGCCCTCATCGACGGTAAGCCAATACCGCGCATAGCGCCGCTCGCCAGTGCGGGTCAGCGCACCCTTTTCGATCAAGTCGTTCAGATCGCGGGTAGCAGTCGCCAGACTGGCATCCGTGATCGTCCGGTAATTCCCGGCGCTCAAACCACCCGCAAAGCCGTCCGGCCCTTCACGAAACAGGCGCAGCAAAGCCTTTTCCTGCCGTTCGTTGATCTGCCCACGCAAGCGATCCAGCAGTCGCGTCTTGTCGATCAGGAAGCGGATACGCGTGATCGTCCGCGCCTGCGCCTCGATGACAATATCGGCAAACCATGTCAGCCAGGCATCAATGTCGTTGCTCTGGCTGCCGAGCTGGAGGGCGGCATAATAGGCTTTGCGGTGGCGATGGATCGTTTCCGCGAGCGCCGTCAGCGTCGGGGCCGCAAGGTTTTGCGCCAAAGCCTTTTCAGCAATCGCGCGCCCGATCCGGCCATTGCCATCCTCGAAGGGATGGATGCTCTCAAACCACAGGTGCGAGATAGCGGCTCGGGTGATCGCCGGAAGCGGGTTCGCAGATGCCGGTGCGCTGTCGTTGAACCACGCTATGAAACGGGACATTTCCGCAGGAACGGTATCGGACGGCGGTGCCTCGAAATGCACACGCGGCGCGTGAAGCGCGCCCGAAACGATCTGCATCGCATCTTCATGGCTGCGATAGCGCCCGACATCGGCAATATCGCGCCGCACGTTCATCAACATTGCGTGCCATGCGAACAGGGTCTGGTCGTCAAGCGGTGCAGCATGGTTGCGGTAAACATCGGCCATCAATTCAGCGGCCCCGGCCTCTGCCGCACTGGCGCGGCGCTGGTCGGTGGCAAAGCCCAGATGCCGTGCAAGCGACGACTGAACGCTGGCGCGGTCGAGGATTTCACCTTCGATGGCGGAGCTATCGACCACTTCTTGTGAAATCAGTTCGATGGTCAGGCCATCGCGCGCATCGGCGTCAAGGTGGTGCAGCGCGCCAATGACGACGCCCGAGCCTTTCAGGAATTGCTCGTCGGACGCGCGGATGCGATCCGCGTCGAAGCGGAAATCAGGCCAGTCGGGAAGTTGCCAGTTCCAGCGCATGATGGATAAGATGCCTTTCTATCAATCACGATATAGCATAATAATGATTGATAAAGCGATAGCCAATCGCTCACAAGCGATGCTTCCCGCCGTCGTTTTGTAGCGACCGCCGAATTTTGCGCACCGCTTAAACCCCAAAAAGTTGCAGTGACCCTCTCTTAAGTCACAAAAAGTTGCGCTGGGCCTTCCGACCAAGGCTCATGTGGACGCTTCGCGGTGTCATTTTGCGGCGATGGCCGAATCCCGTCCGGGATTCCAATGGCCAGCATGACAATGCCGTTCGATTGTCATTTCGCCTGAAGCGGGGCGCGGCCCGTTCGGGCCACCATACCCCGCTTTGGCATTATCCCGCCACCGTGCGGTGGCGTAATTGGATCATGCTAAGAGGGGATGGTGCGGGCGGCGGGAATCGAACCCGCACCCCTCTCGGAACGGGATTTTGAGTGGGACGAGACTTCCGTAAGTATCTGTATATGAAAGATTTAATTTGGTCAAGCCAGAAACTGTGTAAGGTTTTGTGTAAGGTTAACCTCGATACTCGGCATCCTCTCGGAGCCGTACGTCCGCCGCCGCTACGCCGAGGAACTAGAAAAGGCGCAGCGCGAGCTGTTCGGCGAGACGTAGGCCCGGCTTATTTCTGCACCTGTATTACCGGCCCCAATGAAACAGGATCGCCGGAGGCGATGACCAGATAACGCCGCTGATCGGGTCCGGCGTCGGACACGAGCTGGCGGATGGGTCCGATCGCGTTGACGATCGCGCTGCCGGCAGGGTTGGTCATGAATTTGGCGAGCGGCTGGATCGGACCCTTGCCGTCCGGGCTTGAGGCAAGGCCAAGGACGAACGGCATCTTCGGAGCAAGCCCGGCAACTGCTGCCTGCAGGATCTGGACCTGGCCCTGATCGAACAGTGTCACTTGGCTTTGGCCCGTGCCCTTGAGCGTCAATTGGACTTTCTTGCCGGCCTCAGCAAGCGGTACGAGGTTGGCCGTGCCGTCGCCGTTCGGCACGGCACCAGGGACATAAGCGACGCCTTGTGGCCCCTGACCGATCGGGATCGTGGCAATTACATTGTTAGTCAGCGTGTCGATCGCGGCGACCGCGTCGGCATTCTCGAGCCCGACATAGATACGCGTGCCATCGCCCGAAGGCCACAGACCATGCGGCAGCGCCCCGACCGGGATGCTCGCAACCTGCGCGAAGTCGCTCGTGCGGAACACCTTCACGACATTCTCGGTGCCCACCGTCACATAGGCGAACTGGCCGTTCTTGTTGCGAACGATGTTGACGTGGTTGGTGATCGGTCCGGTGTCGATCGTCTTGAGCACGGCAAACGGCGGTTTCGCGTCGAACACCATCGTCTTGCCAACGTCCTTCAGCGTCAGCCATACCTGTTTGCCGTCTGGAGTCGCCGCGATGTCGGGACAGAACGGACTCGCCTGCTTCACGCGACCGACAATCTGTTTCGACATAGTGTCGATCACGACAGTCTCGGGCGAGAAGCTTGAGCAGACGTAGCCGTACTTCCCATCGGGCGAGAAGATCGTCATGCCCGGCCCGTTCGGAACCGTTACCCGCCCGGTTTCTTTGTAGGTCGTAGCGTCGAGCACGGCGATGTAATCCTCGCCGCGAATGCTGACCCAGACTTCTTTGCCGTCGGGATGGAAAAATGCCTCGTGAGGGCTACGTCCAACATAAGTGGTGTGTTTGACCGTATTGGTCGCAGTATCGATGAACGTTACCGAGTTCGATCCGATCGAGATCACGGCCAGCGTTGCATGATCAGGCGAAAAGCCCATGCCGTGCACGAGCAACTGTCCTTTGTAGAGTGGGCTGAGATTGGCAGGAGTCTGGTCGCCGAGCTTTATGACCCCGAGCAAGCTGTTGGTCGCAGGGTCGATCACCGACACAGTGTTCGAGAATTGGTCCGACGTATAGAGCCGGTCCCTACTGCTAACCGGTATGTCCGGTTGCGCGTTCGGAACTTGTTGAGCGGTTGCAGGCGCGGCGAGGATTAGCGCTATCAGGGTCAGACGTTTCATTTTCGTATTCCTATCGAGGTTTAATTTTTCGGCGTGCCATTCTTTTCGGCCAGGATGCCTTGCATCACCATGATCTCCTGGCGCTGCTCGACGATAATGCCTTGCGCCAGACGGCGGAGGCGTTCGTCCTTGCCGTATTTCAGTTCGGCTTCGGCCATCTCGACCGCGCCTTGATGGTGCGGGATCATCATCGCGGCGAAGTCGCGATCGGGGTCGCCGCTCGGCGCGACCATCATCGCAGCGTGCATCCGTGCCATCGATCCGCGCATGGCCTCGGCGAAGCTATCTACCTGCGCCGCACCGGCGCAGGTGGAGGCAAGGATCAATCCAGCGGCCAACGCCGCCCTGTGCTTCTTCACGCGATCAACCTCCTTGCGAGACGCGGGCGATGATACCGACCGTCGTGGCGAGTACTAACATGCACGCCGGGAGGAACAGCATCTGGAGCACTACTTCCTTGCCCGTCACCGTTCCTGTCAGGATGTCGACACGGCCGCTCAGAAATTCCGCAAAGCTGCGTTGGCGCTCGTCCGGCGCCGGTGTGTCGGCCAACAGGATGCCGCCGACGATCAGCCCAAAATATACGATCATCAACACCGTCACCATCGTCATGACCAATGCGGTCGCGGTGTCGCGGGCGAAGAACGACCAGAAGCTCGTCAGCATCGTAGCATAGAGACCGACCAGGCTCAACAGCACGTTCTTATGTACGCCGCGCGCGGCGATGCCTGGCGCAGTGCGCTCCAAGTCGTCGTAATTGCTCGCCTCCCGGACGAGGGTGAGCATCGGACGCGGCGTCGTGTCGACGGTGCGCTCGACTTCGTCGTAGATATGCTGGACCTGCGTAGCCATTGTCCGTCTCCATCCGTGCGCCGCGAAAGAGCGCCATATCGTACAAGCAAGATGGGCCGCAAGGGATAATCGGTCCAACCGATCGTTCCTGTCATTCCAATCGTAAAATAGGATCGGTTTTTGCTGACTCGACACACCCGACCGCACCAGCGAGCGAACGCGCATTACTTGGTGGCCCTGCTGGTAGTCAGAAGTGCTAATCTATCACGTAAAGCGATCGTAATAATCAAAACAATCTGTTGGATAGATTGATCTGTAGCGGGCATTGATTGCTCCAGGAGATCGCAATGACCCTTGAGCAACTTCGTATTTTTGTCGCCGTCGCCGAGCGCGAGCATGTCACCCACGCTGCCGAAGCTCTGAATGTCACGCAATCGGCGGCATCGAGCGCGGTCGCCGCGCTGGAGGCGCGGCATGGCGTCGCGCTGTTCCACCGCGTTGGGCGCGGGATCGAACTGACCGAGGCGGGGCGGATGTTCCTCGGCGAAGCGCGCGCGGTGCTTGGCCGCGCAGCGGGGGCGGAACAGGCATTGGCTGATTTCGGCGAGATGAAACGCGGATCACTGCGCCTCGTCGCCAGCCAGACAATCGCGAGCTACTGGCTGCCGCCTCGCCTGGCCACTTTCCATTCGCTCTATCCGCAGATCGCGGTGGAACTCGCGATCGACAATAGCGAAGGTGCTGCAAAGCGCGTTCTCGACGGATCGGCCGAGCTCGGATTCGTCGAAGGAGCGATCGACGAACCTGCGCTTGCCTATTGGGTGGTCGCGAAGGATCGGCTCGCGCTGGTCGGCGCGACGCAAGCGCCGCAAATCGATGAAGACTGGATTCGTGCCGCGACTTGGATCGTGCGTGAGCAGGGATCGGGCACTCGGTCCTCGTTCGAGGACGTGCTGCGACATCGCGGGATCGATGCCGCCGACCTCAGGATCGGAATGACGCTTCCTTCGAATGAGGCCGTGCGCACGGCGGCCGAGGCCGGCGCGGGCGTTGCGGTGCTGTCGCACTTGGTGGTCGCGCGGGCGATCAAGATCGGCAATCTACACGAACTGCCGCTCGAACTACCCGAACGCGCCTTTAACGCGCTGCGTCACAAGGAACGATACCGCACCCGCGCCGCAGATGCGCTGACGGACCTCATCAAGGAGCAGGCGAAATGACTGTCGATACGCACGCCGTCGTCAATGGCCTGCGGCCGCTTTCGAGCCTCAGCCGTCCGCGCGAGATGATCCGTCAGTTCACCCCCAACTGGTTCGCTGCGACGATGGGAACCGGCATCCTGGCGCTCGCGCTGCCCCAAGTCCCCGGCGTAGGTCCGATGCTCAAGCCGGTCGGCGAGGGATTGTGGTTCTTCAACATCGGCCTCTTCACGCTCTTCGCCGGGCTCTACACCGCGCGCTGGGTGATGTTCGGACAGGAGGCGCGACGGATCTTCGGTCACAACACCGTATCGATGTTCATCGGCACGATCCCGATGGGGCTTGCGACGATCATCAACGGCTTCTTCGCCTTCGGCCTGCCGCGGTTCGGCGCTGGCGTCATTCCGATCGCTGAAACCTTGTGGTGGATCGACGTGGCCATGTCGCTCGCTTGCGGGGTGGCCATACCGTACTTGATGTTCACCCGGCACCAGCACAGCCTCGACGCGATGACGGCGGTGTGGTTGCTGCCGGTCGTCGCTGCCGAGGTGGCGGGCGCCAGCGGCGGACTGCTCGCCCCGCATCTGGCCGACGCGCATATCCAGCTCGTCGTGCTGGCGACATCCTATGTGCTGTGGGCCTATTCGGTCCCGGTTGCGTTCGGCATCCTCGCGATCCTGATCCTGCGCATGGCGCTCCACAAATTGCCGCATGAGAGCATGGCCGCTTCGAGCTGGCTTGCACTGGGCCCGATCGGAACCGGCGCGCTCGGGATGCTGGTGCTTGGCGGGGATGCGCCGGCGATTCTCGCCGCCAACGGCCTCGCACAGATCGGCCAGGTCGCTCAGGGTATCGGCACGATCGCCGGATTGCTGCTCTGGGGCTTCGGCCTGTGGTGGCTGGCACTCGCGACGATGATCACGCTGCGCTACTGGCGCGCGGGCGTGCCGTTCAATCTAGGCTGGTGGGGCTATACCTTCCCGCTCGGCGTCTACGCCGTCGCGACATTTAAACTCGGCGCGACGCTGCACCTTGGCTTCTTCGAGGTGGTCGGCACGGTGCTGACCGCCGCCCTCACCGCGATGTGGCTGCTGGTCGGCGCCAAGACGCTGGCAGGCGGATGGAAGGGACATCTGTTCGTCTCGCCCTGCATCGCCGCATCCAACTGATCCGCCACACCGATCGATCGGCCATATCCGATCGCTTGCCACGGTTGCGCCGCTCGACGACGCTCATCCACGGGAGAGAAAAGATCATGGACCACCTCGATACCGCGCTCGCGCTGGCGACATCGCGCCGACGCTTCCTCGCTCGCGCTGCGCTTGGCACGGCGGGTCTCGCGGCCGCGCCGGCGCTGGCACAGTCGATCATCGACCTTCATCTGCCCGGCGGCCCCTCCACGCGACCGATGACCAGCGCGTTCCCCGGCAAGGGCGAGATGATCCTGCAACGTATCCATCCGCCATTGCTCGAAACCCCGATGTCGGTGTTCGACAAGGACGTGTTCACACCCAACGACCAGTTCTTCGTCCGTTGGCACTGGGCCGATATTCCGACCTCGATCGATGTCGACAGCTTCCGCCTCAAGGTGTCCGGCCACGTCAACAAGCCGCTATCGATCAGTCTCCAGCAATTGCTTCGCCTGCCGCGCGTCGAGCTCGCTGCCGTCAACCAATGCTCGGGCAATTCGCGCGGTCTCTTCCAGCCGCGCGTGCCTGGCGGCCAGTGGGGCCACGGCGCGATGGGCAACGCCAAGTGGATGGGCGTTCGGCTCCGCGACGTGCTCGACATCGCCGGGGTCAAACCCGGCGCGGTGCAGGTGCGGTTTGGTGGCCTAGATCAGCCGGTTGTGCCAACCGGACCGGACTTCTTCAAATCGCTCGATATCGACCATGCCCGCGACGGCGAGGTGATGATCGCGTTCGCAATGAACGGCGAACAGCTGCCCTTGCTCAACGGTTTCCCGTGCCGCCTGATCGTACCCGGCTGGTATTCCACTTATTGGGTCAAGATGCTCAGCTCAATCGAGGTGCTCGACAAGCCCGACGACCTTTATTGGATGGCCAAGGCCTACAAGATCCCGACGGCGCCGGGCGCAAATGTCGCACCGGGTGCTAAGGATTTCCCGACCGTCCCGATCAACCGGATGATCCCGCGCAGTTGGGTGACCAGCCTGGGCGACGGGGAGAAGATTGCGTTTACACCGACCATCCCACTCGGCGGCATCGCGATGGGCGGCGATTGCGGCGTGGCCAAGGTCGACGTGTCCGCCGACAATGGCCGCACTTGGTACAAGACAACACTCGGCCCCGACCAAGGCAGGTACAGCTTTCGCCGCTGGGACGCGCAAGTGCCGTTATCGAGCCGAGGCCGCATCCCGCTGATGGCGCGATGCTGGAACACCAGCGGAGTAGCACAGCCAATGAAGCCGATCTGGAACCCGGGCGGCTTCATGCGCGGCAATATCGAAACCACGACCATCGTCGTGGCTTGAGGGAAACAAGA
This sequence comes from uncultured Sphingorhabdus sp., assembly GCA_963508315.1. Classification (GTDB taxonomy): domain Bacteria; phylum Pseudomonadota; class Alphaproteobacteria; order Sphingomonadales; family Sphingomonadaceae; genus Sphingorhabdus_B. The sequence continues at coordinate 520,176 of CAUOWK010000001.1, forward strand.
ACATGAAGATTCCCTCGCTCGGAACGCTCTCGTTTGCCGCCGTTGGCGTCGCTGCTGTCGTGCTGATCGCGATCGGTGCCCCGCATGATCGCCCTGCCCCGACACCGGTCGCTACCTCCAGCCCCAGCCCCTCAAGCGTTTCGGCGGGCGGCTTCACGCTTGTGTCGGACACAGTCGAGCTGCCGATCGACGACCAGCAATATCCCGACGGTCCCCATGCCGACGTGATCAACGCCAATTGCACCGCCTGTCATTCGGCTTCCATGGCGCTGAACCAGCCGCCTCTCTCCGCCGACCAATGGAAGGCCGAGGTCAGCAAGATGCGTGACACCTACAAGGCACCCGTGCCAGCGTCAGCCATGCCAGACATCGTCGCTTATCTGACGGCGATGAGCGCTAAGCAAAGCGGTTCGGTGTCCAATAAGGCGCCGTCGAAGCAGAAGGCCGCCGCAAGTGATTCCGGCGGTACCGGGTGATCGGGTCGGCATGAGCAGTCTTGATATCGAGCCGTATGGTGGGGAATCGGCCGTATTATGACGGTCTCCACCGAAGCTTACCGGCTGGCGCGACCTATGAGCGGTCGCCTTTCACGATGGTGCGGGCGGTGGGAATCGAACCCACACTCCTTGCGGAACGGCATTTTCAGTGGGACGAGACCACCGCTGATTATCGCAGAAATCAGCCTTCCAAACGACTGTGTTCTCGAGCCTTCGGGAAGGCAACGGAAATCAGCCGCTTTTCAAACGCAAATGTGTAAGCGTTTGTGTAAAAGTGGGGCGAGCGCGGGGTTGGCAAAGGCCGATGGTGGCTAGCGGGAATGCTGGCGTCGTGGATATTGCCAAGAATTTCGCTTGCCGATCGAAGGGGGCCGCATTGCACCCATTTAAGTTCGCCAGCGGCGAAGGGGCGCAATGCGGTGAAGACGCGGGCAAAGGGGTGCTTGAGGCTCGGCGCACCATTTTCCTTCACCCGCTTGGCCGGTGTCCCGATCAAGAGCGCCAGCGGCGCATCGGAAAACCGGCGCAAACGCAAGACTCCAAAGGGCATCAGCGATGCGGAGTCAGCGTTTGAAGTGGGACGTTCATTATACCCATACGATACGGGGCGGGAATGTTAGATCTGCTAACGCCGCGCGGTTCTCGGCATTCGGGAGCGACCGGCACGATCTCGTGTCGCCGCAGCCTTCGCGGCCCTTGCCGCAGCTTCGCTGTCGTCGCCGGGTTCTCGGGCCAATTCCCAACCGGTCATGCCCATGAGGACGCGATCCGCATGTTTCACAGTGTTCACATGGCCGTAATGCTGCTCGATCATCTTGACCGACGTGCCCATTTGTTCGGCAAGAATGTAAACATCGACGCCTTCGGAGAGGCGGAAGGTCGCATAGGTATGGCGGAAGCAATAGGTCGAACGGGAAATGCCGCTCGGCCCTATCCGCAGGTCCGATTCCGTCAACAGGTCTTGCACCGTGTCGGCGTAGAGATACTTCGCGGGCTTGCCGTTGATGATGGTGAATACGGGATCGTCGGGCTGCGTGGCCTTGGACAACTCGCGAACGCGATCAAGATAATCGCCGACACTTTTGGGAGCGACCAGTCTGCGGCACTTGCCTTTACCCTGTACAGATAAGACGACAATCTCTCTGCCGTCACGGTCCTTCGCCGCCATGATGTCTCGCCAGCGCAAGTTTCTCGCTTCCGGCGGGCGCATCCCCGTGTTGCACATGATGAGCATGAAATTGTAGCAGATGGTTCGGTACCAGATGCCCTGCGGCGATGTCGCCGCCTTGATCCATTTGCGGCCGAAGCTGTGCAGCTTGCGATATTCCTCGGTCGTAAATTCATCACGCCGCATGGTTTTGAGTTTCGGCCTGCCCTCGAACCGGTGGCTGGCGGGAACATAGCGTTTGCTGATAGCGAAGCTCATCACTGCGTTGAACGCGCCCATTTCAACGCCAATGGTTGCGTCGCTGACGATCGCCCTAGTCCGCCCTTTGCCGTTTTCCCGTCGCCATGTGGGATAATTTGACCAGCGATCTTGACCGATTAGGTGAATTTGCGTGCTTCCAATATAATCGTCCAAGACGCGGCGACAACGATTGGCGACGTTCTTGACGCTATCAGCCGCCACCTCGCCCAGCTTTGCACGACGTTGCTGCACGGCGATATACTCCTCGGCAACCTGCCGAAAAGGGCGGTTAAACACGGGAACATCATGCTTGATCCGAAAGCGAATGTCCGCGTCGAGGTCGAACGCCTGATCATGCGCTGTCTGCCTGTCCGCCGTGCCTAACGCGATGGTCTTGTAGCGATCCTCCTTCGGGAGCTTGATGCGGCAATAGAAGTTGCGATGCGCCACATCGCCACGCCTGAAGATAATCAGGCCGGATTTAAGCTTCTCCTTGTCGGTGATAAAGGCCATCGGGATGCTCCACTGTGCAGAATCTGTGTAGATTAGCTGCGCAGGGGCGCGGAAATCCATAGCTGTGCAGGTGCTGTGTAGCTCTTTATAGCTTATTTTATTAGGCGATTCCAGTTATTTACTGTAATCCTGTCGTCCCGACCAATTTTCCTGAAAAATATTGCATCAATTGCCCCGCGCGCCAGCCATGTCAGCGCATCGCATTATTTTGCTTTCCTACAAATAACCATATTGGTTATTTCTGAAGGTGAAAGCGAGATGATGATGATTCACCTGGAAATAGAAGAATTGATCGACGATGTCATTGCCCGCGAGGGTGATTATGTGAACCATCCTGCGGATCGTGGCGGGCCGACGCGATGGGGCATCACGCAGGCGGTTGCCAGTCGCCACGGCTATCATGGCGACATGCGGCATTTACCGCAAAGCGAGGCAGCTGCCATTTACGAGCAGCTTTACTGGCTTGCTCCTGCCTTTGACCAGATTGCAACCCTCGCCCCGCTCTTGGCAGCGGAACTGTTCGATATCGGCGTAAACATGGGCACAGGCGTCGCCGCCGGTTTCTTGCAGCGCGCGTTAAATGCGCTGAACCGAAACGCCCGTGACTATCAGGACATTCGCGTTGACCGCAATGTCGGCGCGGCCACGCTGCGCGCGTTGAGGGCATTTCTGCGAGTCCGCGGCCCAACAGCAGAGACAATATTGGTGAAAGCCGTCGATGCGCTTCAAGGCGCGCATTATGTCCGGCTTGCGGAAGTGCGACCGTCGCAAGAAGCATTTTTATATGGCTGGCTTGCCAACCGTATTGGATAATTTTGAAAGGAATTGATATGGCACTTATTGAAGGTATTATTGGCCCTATCGCAAGCTTGATTGACAAGATCATTCCAGATCCAAAAGCGCGCGATGCGGCAAAGCTAGAATTGATAAAATTACAGGGAACCCAAGAAATGGAGGGCCTGCGGACCCAATTGTCCGCCATATTGGCTGAAGCGCAATCCACCGACCCGTGGACAAGCCGTGCGCGGCCCAGTTTCCTCTATGTTATCTACGCAATGCTGTTGTGGGCGATTCCCATGGGGCTGATTGCCGCCATCCGGCCAGAAGCTGCGGCAAATATCGCGAGCGGCATGAATGCCTATCTGAACGGCCTGCCAGAGCCATTATATGCTTTATTCGGCACGGGCTATCTCGGTTACACCGTCGCGCGCCAATGGGGCATCTCGCGCGGGACAGAAAAATAGTTGCGCATCACCGCGTTCATCCGTTACGCCAGTGTTCCCGCTAGGGTAAATGGGACTCAGGAGAACGTAAAATGAAGAAGATAGTCGCAACTGTTGCTGCTCTCGCATTCACCGTATCGCTTGCCGCTTGCGGCGAAGCTGGTGACAAGGCAGCCGAAGAAACCGCAGAAGCAGCCGATGCAACTGGCGAAGCTGTTGAAGCTGGTGCCGAAAATGCAATGACTGCCGCTGAAGGCGCAGCAGACGCAACCGCAGAAGCCGCTGGTGAAGCCGCTGACGCAACTGCAGACGCCGCCAAGGACGCAACAGCAGCAACTGGCGCAGCCGTTGAAGAAGCTGGCGCAGACATGAAGGACGCTGCCAAGTAAGATTGGCGCTTCCGCGAAAAAAAACGGCCCGCCCTGCCTTGGCAGCGGCGGGCTTTTTAGTGGGCGCGCGTGGCGGTCGTCATGCCTTGCCGATGAGCGCTTGGGTCGCCCCAGGCTGTAGCGCCGACATCTTCGCAGTGGCTTCTACGGACGCCAATGGCAATTCAATAGTAAATTGCGCGCCGGTCACCCCGTTCTGCGCGCGGATGCTTCCACCAAGGTCGCGGATGATGCCGTAACTGATGGATAGGCCAAGTCCAGTCCCTTCCTTCGGCGCTTTCGTGGTGAAGAATGGCTCAAAAAGCATCGGCAGGACATCGTCGGGCAGGCCAGTGCCATTATCGTCAATGGTGATGACCGCCATAGAATCGGTCCGGTCGATGCTGATTTTGATCAACCCGTCAGCGCTATCACCCGAAGTATGGCGCGCGCAAATCGCGTCGTTGGCGTTTAACAAGACGTTGAGCAGCACCTGTTCAAACTGAACAGACAGCGCTTCGACGTGGACTTCCTTCGCTTTGACGACCAGCTCAACGTCGGTGCCGTCAAGCTCTAACTGCGGGGCAACCATCAGTATTACACCTTGGATCGCGGTTTCAACATCGATGGGCGCTGGCTGCTCGGTTGGCGTCCGTCCAAAAACCCGCATATGCAGAATGATGGCCGATGCACGGTCAACCTGCCGCAAAATGCCTTCCATCTTTTCGACGACGCGGCCCGCATCGAGATTCCCGCGCTGGACATTGGTACGAAGGTTGGACGCCGCCATTTTTATAAAGTTGAGCGGCTGGTTCAACTCGTGGGCAGTGCCCGCGATCATTCGGCCAAGGCTGGCCATCTTGTCTGCTTGCAGTAATTGCTCGGTTGCCGCCTTACGCTCCGAGATGTCAACCAAAACGCCCACGCCTTCAAGATTGTCGGACCCCGGCACAGCTTCCACGGACAGCGTATCAAGCACCCAGATATAATGGCCCGCCTTATGCCGGATCCTATACTCCACATTCACGATGTCTCTAGGCTTCAAATTCTGAAACGTGCTCAAGCACCGGCTGAGGTCATCGGGATGCAGAACCGCGCTCCATGCGCCGGGTCGCAACATTTCCGCAGCTGAGTAGCCCCCAAGTTTTTCAATCGAGGGCGAGATATAGATAGGTGTCTCTCTAACACCGTTGATGACGTCTACCGCATAGCCGATGACTGGCGCGTTGCGGGCGATGTTATTCAATCGCCGTTCAAAATTCACCAGCGCCCCACGTTCGGTGCGGAACTTCGCACCAGCGGAGGCGATCGTACCCGATATTTCGTTCAGTTCCTGAATCATCAGGCTGTCGATCTGGTCCCGATCTGCCCCGCGAATGGCCAAATCCGCTGCAGATTGCGCCAACCGGCGAAATGTCTGTCCTAAAACCTTGCTCAGCACCGATGCGAACAAAGCCACGAAGACAACAAATGCAAACAGAGCAGCAAATTGCGTCATCTGAACCTCGCGCGCCCGCAGCACCGCCGGCGCAAGCGCCGCAATGGCCACGACCTGCCATTCGGGCAACATGGGTATGGGTGCCGTGCGCAATATCTGCGCGTCGCGCAGGTCCGACATGACGGCATTGCCATAGCTGACGCTGCTAAGCAGCAAAGGTGCACCGATGGCTTGATTGCGTTCTTCGGGCGTTAACGCTGCCACGCGATCAATCGTAGCTTGCTTGACGTGCGTGATTGGCAGCGTTCCCTGCTGCGCGCTAACCACAAACAGTCCGTCATCTTCATGCCTGCCCACGGAGGTTGCCAACCGGTGAAGCACGTCATGTCGCAGGCGCGCGACAATCAGACCTTCTTTGCCGTCTACGGCAACGGGCACCAACAGCGCCAGTTCGGATCCATGTTTCGCGGTTTGCTGCGCCAGCGCAATCAACCTTACGCCCTGCCCCGCTGGCACAGTATCGGGAAATGCACGCTGCGTTGGCATTTGGATGAATTTTTCACCTGGCGCTGCTGACCATGTGATGCGTTGTCCGCCAGCGGTTACGTTGACCATATCGAATTCAGCCGAAAGTCTGTCGAGAAACTTGCTGCGTGGCGCGCCGGTTGTTGCGAATGCCTGCTCTGCATGTATTTTCAGGACAAGTGCGCGCGAATAAGCCCACATATGAATGCTTTCCCGCGTGACCATCAGGCGGGTCTCGACCTGACGGCTGACCTCATTTCGGGCATCGCGTTCACGCGACGGCGCGTCGAGGGCGAGATATACTGTGGTCGGGATCAGAATGACGGCCATCAGCAACGTCGTGACAAAGCTTTCAACCGGAAGCTTGGGCCAGTGGGAAAAGCGCTGCCGAACATTGAACCCGATGATGCATAAATAAATCGCCTCCCCCAGCACGACGTTCAAAATGCCGTTGGTTGATTGCTTGGCGAGCACGAGCAGCAAGGACAGCTCGTCCATTTTCAATATGGCGCCATAGGTCAGCAACAACAAAGGCGCACCCAGCACCAGCCAGAAGATAACGTCATTGCGGACGGGCGAATTCTTCCGCGCGTAAAAGACTATAAAGGCCGCCTCAACGACCCACACAATCCAGGCCCATGGATGATTCCACAGAAATATCGTCCGCACGCTGGAAATGGCTGCTGCGAGAATGATGGATCGCGGGGCCAGAACGCGCAGAAACGCATACACCAGCGCGTTACCGAAGACAAAGTGCATGCCCCAGCCAAGCTGAAGTTCAAAACTGTTGAGGAAAAGCCCGCTAAGGCCGAGCAATATTGCGAAGCCCGTTTCTTTCACTGACCATTTCATGGACGGAAACGCTTTTGGCAGTGCCATCACAACCGCGCCAAAGCAGCTTCAATCGCTGAAACCAGTTGATCGGTTTCGGCTGGTTTCACGAAAACCGGTATGTCCGCCACATCAGCATCAAGTTGTGTGCTGGCGTCGCCTGTCAGGATCATGAACGCGATATCCCTGCCCGCAGCCATCGCCGCGCGTGCCTTCCGGATAAGGCTAACGCCGTCGAGATTCGCCATGCGCAGATCCGTGATGACCACCGCTATGTCGGCGCGGTCCAAAATCAGGGCAAGCGCCTGCACAGGGTCGGAGCAGGTTAAGGTCGCAAAACCTAAGCCTTCGAAAAATTCCTGATATTCGGGTAAAATATCGTGTTCATCATCGACCAGCAGAACATATGAAGCTGTAGTTGACGACAACGAAGCCACCCCCTTGGCTGTGTTGTTCATTGCGGACCGAATCGTTAATATTTGTGGTCGGATAAAACATTTCGCACGATTTTACACGTTAAAATACAACCGCGATCGCGTCAGCTTTTCGGGAACGTTCGTTCCTCATCGGAATTGACCGACGCCGCCAGAATGCGGCGGCGTCGATTTCGCTTGTAATTTAGGCCATTGTGCCGCGCGCACGCGATGACGAATGGCCGCCATAGCGATACAAAGTTTCCTGCACCTGCGTGCGGTCAACATTATTGGCATGCACGGTCACCAGAACGCCGCCGCTTTTCAACTGCTCGCCATAATAAGATGCGTCTTCGTCGCTGACGCCGTGGCCCTTCAATGCTTCATTGAACGTACCGGCGGCCGCGCCTGCGACTGCGCCAATCGCCATTGCTTCGGGAACAACCGTTGCTGCAATCGCGCCCAAAGCTGCCAGCGGGCCAACGCCGGGGATGGCAAGGGCCGCAACGCCCAGGCCAGCGCCCAATGCGCCGCCGCCCAATATACCGCGCAGCACGTTTGTGTGCTCCTCATCGGTGATTTCACCGCCGCCTTCGCGTGTCGTCATCGTGCCTTTGGACTGTGCAATCAGCGACAAGTCGCTATCGGTCACGCCGATTTCACGAAGCGCGGATACGGCGCGCTGCGCTTCTTCGGACGAATCGAAAACCGCCGACACAACGCCGCCTTGGCTTGTTTGGCCAATACTGCTGTCCCGATTAGTCAGGTTATCGGTGCCGCCGCTTTCGCCCGTGAAGGCATTTGCTGCGCGATCAAGTGGACCGCGGTTGGGATCATCCTGACCAAATGTCGAATTGCTATCATTTTGCATAAATCATCTCCTGAAGTTCAGAATAGCAAGGCGTTCCGCCCGCTTTGAAGGCTTGTGCCATATCGTGTTGCACGATGATTCTAACGACAGGAGTGACTATAGGTTCCGGACACTCCCATATGCAGGAGCGCTTTTTCGCGTCGAAGGGCCTAAAAAACCGGCCAGTCGAACGAAGCAAATTTAGGAAGCGATGTTGGTCTCGAAACGCCAGATGATGATGTTCGAATAGGTCTCACCGGGCGCTAATGCGACGGAATGAAACGCGGGCTGATTTGGTGCATCGGGGAAGTGTTGGGGCTCCAGCGCAATTGCATCGCCCATCCGATAGCTTTTGCCTGCTTTACCTGCAGTCGAACCATCAAAGAAGTTACCCGAATAGAACTGAACACCCGGCTGGTTCGACCATAATGTCATGATCCGGCCAGAATGCGGATCCTCTACCCGCGCGACGAATTGCGGCGTGTCGCTTGGCGCATCGCTGACGATCCAATTATGGTCATAGCCCCGCCCATGCTGCAACTGGGCATCGGCAACATCACGGAGGCGCGCGCGAATTGGGGTCCCCTCGCGAAAGTCAAAGGCGGTGCCGGCAACGCTGCGCCTCTCGCCCATGGGGATCAGGCCGCTATCAACAGGCAGGAAATGTTCGGCAGCGATGGTCAATATGTGGTCCATTGCATCATGCTGCGCACCCTCGCCGCCAAGATTCCAATAGGCATGGTTGGACAGATTAACGCATGTGGGCGCATCGGTTGCCGCGCGATAATGGACGGACAGGCTGTTGTCCTCACTCAGTTGGTATGTCGCCAACACCCGCAAAGTGCCGGGATAGCCTTGGTCGCCATCGGGGCTAGTCAAAGCAAAGGTCGCGGTCAACGCGTCCTCGTCGCAGGCCAGCAGCTCCCAGTTTTTCTTATCGAAACCCTCCGGTCCGCCATGCAGCGAATGCGCGCCGTCATTGGCCGGAACGTTATATTGCTGTCCGCCAAGCGTGAAACGTGCGTGGGCAATGCGGTTAGCGACACGTCCGACGGTGGCACCAAAATATTGCGGGGCCTGCACATATCCGTCCAGTGTCGCATAGCCCATCGTAACATCGGCAAAATTACCGTGCGCGTCGGGAACACTCACCGACTGGATAGATGCACCATAACCAATCAGGCGCACCGACATGCCGTGACTGTTGGTCAGCGTCACGGCCTCTACCGCATCGCCATTGGCCAGCGTTCCGAATAGCTCACGGCTTAACGTTGCACCCATATTCCTCATCCTCCTGGTAGTCAGGCGCCCCAGATATGATAATTCGTACTGGAAAGATACGGTCAGGCGGCCGCTTCGCCATTAATCATAACAGGGGTTCAGATGTTCCGCTCGCCAATGCAGCGCTCGACGTCGCGCAACTCATAGGGCTTGCTTAGAACGCTCACGGATCGACGCTCGACCAGGCTGGCGAGGATACCGTTTGGCGGGTGTCCTGATGAAATGATGACACCCTGATGGCCCTGTGCGACGATGTCGTCGACCCAGTTTTCAGCCGAACCGTCCGGTAGCGAGATATCGGTAATTATGATGTCGAAATCACCCGTAGCAAATGCCTCCTGCGCATCGGCTAGAAGGGCCGCTTGCGTCACCTCTGCGCCAAGCGCATCCAGCATATCGGCCAGATTGATGCGGATCAGCGCCTCATCCTCGACCACTAATACCCGCAAATCAGACGCTGGAAGCTGCGCGGCGCTGTGGGTAACCGCTACCTCAGCGGTGCGTGCCTTTGCCATAACCCGTTGTATCTTCTGCACCAGCTGGTCACCGGTATAAGGTTTCGATAGCAAATCGACGCCATGATCCAGCCGCCCTGCGTGCACGATGGCATTTTCGGTATAGCCCGAGGTGAACAGCACGGCGATATCAGGCAAAATCTGCTTGGCGCGGCGTGCAAGTTCCGGACTGCGTAAGGTTCCCGGCATCACCACGTCGGTGAACAACAGGTCGATTTTCACACCGCTTTCCACGACGGCGAGGGCATGGTCCGCATTGGTCGCTTGCAACACCGTGAAGCCAAGTTCTTGCAGCGTTTCAACCGCAGTGGCGCGGACGATTTCATCGTCTTCAACGACCAATATAGTGTCTGCCTTGCCGAATTTGGCGACTGGCATGCTCAATGCCATGTCCGTGTTGGCTTCCTCCGCCGCGCGCGTGCGAGGCAGATATACCCTGACCGTCGTGCCAACGCCTATTTCGCTGTAGATGTTGATATGCCCGCCTGATTGCTTGACGAGTCCATATACCATGCTGAGCCCAAGTCCGGTGCCACTTCCGGGTTCCTTGGTGGTGAAGAACGGGTTGAACGCTTTTTCGACGACCTCGGGTGCCATACCTGACCCCGTATCGGTAACCGCCAGCATCACATATTGCCCCGGCGCAACGTCGCCATGGACTTGCACATATTTATCATCGAGCGACGCATTGCCTGCCTCAATCGTCAGCTTGCCATGACCATCCATGGCATCACGCGCATTGATCGCAAGGTTCAGGATGGCATTTTCCACCTGCGCCGCATCAATCATGCAATTCCAGAGGCCGGCGCCAACGATCGTTTCGACCTCAATCGTTTCTTCCAGCGTGCGCGCCAACATCTCGTTCATGCCCCGCAACAGCTTACCCACATTGATTGGCTGCGGTTGCAAGGGCTGTTGCCGACCGAAGGACAGAAGGTGCGACGCTAGCTTCGCCCCCCGCGCAACGCCGCCCATGGCATTCTCCAGCCGCTTCATGGCCCGCGGATTATCGCCAATGTCACGGGCGAGCAATTCAAGACTGCCGCCCACAACCTGAAGCAGATTGTTGAAGTCATGGGCAATACCGCCAGTGAGCTGGCCGATAGCTTCCATCTTCTGCGCTTGCAGCAATTGTTCTTCGACCTGTTTGCGTTGTGCAATCGCCTCGGCCACCTTGTGCTGCAGCGAGTCATTGAACCGGTGCAACGCATCGCGCGCGACCAGCTCTTGGCTGATATCGCGAACCTCGACAATGGTGCCGACTGCTATGTTCTCGTCATTCCGAATGGGCGAAGCGGTAAAGCCTACAGGGTAGAAGGAGCCGTTTTTGTGAACAAAGACCTCTTCGCCCATGACTTGGTTCTCTTCGGGCAAAGCACGGTCGATGGCACATTCATGAATGGGGAAATGCCGTCCGTCCGGATAGCTGTGGTGGATAACATCATGCAACGGCCGACCACGCGTTTCTTCGTAGCTATAACCCGTCAGCTTCTCGGCTGCGCTGTTCATGAATATACAGTGCTGGCAATCATCCATGACGAACACCGCCATCGTAGTATTGTCCAATATGGCATTGAGCCGGCTGGCAACGTCGCGCAACTCGCGCTCAACGCGGTTGCGGCTGGTGACATCCTGAATAGCTGCAAAGAACACGGGCGGGGAATCGTCCGTGCGTATAAGCTGCAACTGCACAGAAACATCATAATCGGTGCCATCTTTACGCCGGTGAATTGTGTTAAATTCAAGTACCGGGACGTCCCCATGTACCAGCGGCGCGACCATCTCGATAAAGGCGTCCTTACTTAATTGGGGCTTAAGATCCCAAGGTGTAAGGTCGCGCAGTTCGTCCATAGAATATAGCATATTTTCGCGCGCACCGCGGTTGACCAGAATGAATTTGAAATCCGACAGCGCAAAAACATAGACTTCGCTCGCCGATCCCTCGACGATTTTCCCCAGCCGTTCATTGGACAAGGCCGACGCGACATTTTCCGTGTGATCCATCGCTTCGTCCTCGGTTTCATCAGCCAGAGAAATGCGCAAATATTTCGGGAAAATTCACGTCCGGCCTGCGCGATGCAAATATCAATAATATGTCGTTGGGGCAAATAGATAACTTACAAAAAACCGCCTCAACCGACCATTTCAATGCAAACGAATGCGTAAAACAGGTGTCTATATTTAGGTATTACTGACACGCGCCGACAATATAGCCGCAATTCCGGCCGGTGGATTATTATTACGCAATATTTTGAGCGCGTTGGCTACATCCAGCTGATAATGTGCGACTGCATCAAGTGCGGGTTGACGGACCGCTCCCATATGCATGACCAGTTTGGACGCCGCTCTATTTTCCGCCAGCATCTGCATATCAAGCCGCGCAATGCCTTCGTCGAGACAATCAAGTAACACGGCGGTGATCAACATTCGCGCTACGCCGAATCCATGATATTCGTCGAGCACGGCAATCGCCAGTTCGCCATGCGTCGTTATGTTATCCGAACGAATGGCGTGAGCAGCGCCAATGGGAGGATAATCTGCACCATCCAATAGAATCGCCCCCCACCCGATATGGTCATGCCCATCAACCGCGCTGAGCCGTTTCACGATGCTTTCAGGCGGCGTGCGAAATGCGGAGAAAAAGCGCAAATAGCGCGAACGATCGGACATTTCGGATATGCCATCGCGAATACGTGCTTCGTCGCTTGGCCGGATGGTGCGCAGACAGACAGGCCGTCCGTCGGACAATGTCGTCTCTATTTCACAGAGCATGTGCGCGGGGCGCGGCGGAGGCGGAAGCATGTGGCGTTCATACCCCAAATTGGCCATGAATGCACGGAATGACTCTGCCCCCTTCGAAGGACCGCGCCATAAAAAAAACGGCGATGTCGCCACCGCCGTTTTTAATTGAGTTAGACCAGTCTTGGCGCATTCGGTTGCGTCATATCTGCTTGTTGATCGGGCATTGCATCCGTGGACGATGACGAAGTGGTGAGTATTTCATCTGCTTTCGTCAGCAGCTCGTCCTTTTTCTCGCGCACTTGCCCTGTCACGCGGTCCTTCTGCTCATTCACCGCATCGCGGGCCTTCTGGCTCAACGCACCTAAGCGCTCTTTTTCGGGGTGTGTTGCCGGCAAAGCGGATCCAAAAGCAGCACCAACTGCAGCAGCGAGCATGCCGCCGACCAGCGGGTTCTCCGCATAGATGTTCTGCGTCTTGCCGATGACCGCTTGTGCCTTCAATTTGGCCGCGTCCCGTCCGTCGGCAGTGCGCGCGGCCAAGTCATGACGTTTTTGACGGAATTTTTCCGAAAGCGTGTCGAGCCTTTTGCTAAACGCGCTCTCGTCCTCGCCTTCGGTACGCTCAACGTTGAAATAGCTTGAGCGGGCCGCGTCTTGGCGACGGTTAAAGGCTTCGATATCTTCATCCGCCATCTGCTGGACCGCAGACATATGGGTAAAGTAATCATGCTGTTCCGCATCGAAGTCCTCAGCAATACCGTTACGGTTTTTGCCGAATTTCGATCCCATCTTGGGTAGTTTCGCATCATGGTCGCTCAACAGCCAGATCGTGCCTGCTGCGATCAGGCCAAGCGCCACCGGATTTCGGCGCGCGCCATCGACAATCATGCGGGCGTTAATGTCGCTGTCGTCCGCTTTCTCCAGCAATGCGTTGAACATATTTTTGATGCTGAGTTGATCGCCAATCTTATCTACGGTCGAACTCATATTGTCCTGCGTGCGGCGAATTTCGCGTTCGATTTCTGCGGGATCTTCAATAGTATCGGTAGCCATTTCTATTCCTTCTCAACTGTCGCCGCGGATGACTTCTGGGGTCCGCTGCAGGGTGCGTTGTGTACGTTCGGGGGGGAGGTTGGCTGCGGCCATTTTGCTGGCGGCAACGCGGTACAAAATGAACGCCAGCAACAAGGTCACTGCGCCGACGATCACCGTCGCCAGTCCAAGATCTTCGATTGCGCCAGCCAGCAAATAAGCCACCCCCATCAGGAGCACGCCCAAGCCAGCGATGCCGACCACAGCGGCACCTAGCAGGCCGCCGATCGCAGTCTTGATATCCGCCGCGGATTCGCGCACTTCTGCTTTAATCAGGCTGAGTTGCTGATCCGCGAGATGCGTGCCCTGATTGACCAGGTCCCGCAGCAGGTCGACGATATTGTCGCCGCCAGCGGCTGGCCGATATTTGGAGCTTCGCGGCGTGACAGAAGCAGTCTCGCTTCGTGTGTCGGTGCCATCCAAATCGGTCACGTCACCTCTCCATCATAGGCCGCCGTGGAAAAGCCGGCGGTGTTCGTGGCTGGCGTATCCCAGTCAGATGCAGATAAATCCTGCGTGAGATCGGTATTTGTCGACTGCTCGCTTGCGCCAGCTTTGAACACGCGCGCCATAGCGAAACCGGCAGCCGCGCACGTAGCAAGGAAGGTCGCCGGGGAATTTCGGGCAAACTGGTTTACCTGTTCGACCATTTGCCGACTGTCATTCTGCTCAAGTGTATCGGCAAGTTTCTGGATCTGCTGCGCGCCCTGTTCAAGCGCCGATTTCAACCAAGCCGGTGCATCCGGCTCAAGTTGGTTTGCGGCTTTTTCGATCGTGGATGATACGACATGCACTTGGCTGACGGCGTCGCCCTTGCGTGCATCGACTTCACTGTGAAGACGGTTGACGGCAGAGGTGCCGACGCTTTTTGCATCCGCAATCAATTCGTCACGGACGCCTTTCGGATTTTCTGTTTGAGGTTGCATCTCTTCGCTCTTTCTATTGTCGGGGGGAAGGACAATGAATCAGCGCTGCGAAGGTTCCTGCTGAATAAAATGAACGGGCCGAAAGGCGCGCCATAAAAGTTCGTTGTGCCAAAGGGATGGCCGCCCGCTGATACAGACGGCCATCCCAAGCGCGATTTAGAAGCGGAAAGTCACCGTACCGCGATATGACTGGTTGGAAACATCGCTCCGTCCGATTGTCGTATCCGCGCCAAGGGCAACTTCAAAAGTCTCGCTCCCAAAAGCGATACCGGCGCTGGCTTCGAACCAATTTTTGTCAGTGCCCGACAAAGCAAACACAGCAGGCAAGCCTACTCCGCCAACGAAGTTCGCACCAAATGACGCTGGCTTGTCCTCAAATTCATGGACATAATAAGCCGACGCGTAAGGACGCACTTTCATGCCGCCCGACAGCGTCAGTCCAGCCATGCCCTGCAGACTGTCAAACCGGCCACGATCAAACGCCAGCGCTGCTGCGCCAGCCGTTTCGATGGTCGGCGTAAATTCGATTCGGCTGGCCCGCATCGCAACGCGGGGACCAAATGTAAGCGAACCTGCTGCGAACGCCTTGCTCAGGCCAACTTCGCTGGACAAAGCCAAAGTGTCATCACGGCTTTGCAGACGGTATGTGACTGGGCCAAGCACGGCTGCTCGGTCTGTCTCCGCCCGGAAATTCGCCGCGCTGACTTGTGCGTCCAGTGTCAGGCCGCCTTCATTCTGCAATTTGCCGTACAAAGTGCCTTGGAACAATTTGCCCGAAGCATTTTGTGCCGCGCCGCTGGTGGCTCCGTCAATGTCCGTATAGGATAAGGCGAAACCGATACCGGCATTCTCACCAAGTTCGGATTCCACCCCGGTCGCGATATAATAGCCATCGAAGCTGTCATCGCCACCCGCTGGAATTGCGGTCGCCATTGGGCTGCTGCTGCCATCCAGATAGCCGCCAGCGAAGAACACGCTGACCGTATCGGGCAAGCCCGATGCCATTTGCTCTGTATCGGCATAACCCATTTCGCGTTGGCCACCCTGTGTGCGATCAGCCGATAAACGCGCCACTGCCTGAAGCGGATTACCCAAAGTTGCAACCGAGCCGCCAAAGCCGTTGGTCAAATCCATAGAAGCCACACGGCTGCGGAAAAAACGGGTCATGTTATCGACCGCTGTCGTTCCAACGGCGCTTTTCAAAGTTTCCGTCCGCGGTGCCCAGCTTTCCAACGTAGCCTGAATGGTCGCTGCATTCTGCAAATCGAGAAAATCATATAGCGGGCCGACATTAGTGCCCCCACGATTGCGATCTAGCAGCGCCCCATAGCTGCGCTGCACCGGCGTGTTGGCAACGACCGACCCGTAGCTACCCGCCGCCAAACGGACTTGGACATTGTTTGCGCTGTACACAAACTGGGGAGTGAGAATCGCGCTGAGTGCGCTGGTCGAGAAAGTTCCCGATACACCGCCTGCCGCCGTCAGGATGGTGAACACATCATTGGCTCGGATCGTAGCGCCGCCGGCTGGCGAGAAAATGACCCGCCCGCCCACATTCGCAAGACCGCTGCTACCGCCATTGGCAACAACGCTTAACAGGTCGGACGTGCCGCCTGCGCCAAGATCGACGGCAAAGGTGCTGCCCGATGACATGACCACATTGCCGCCAATGGTCAGCGTCCCGATCGTTCCCAATGTGCCCGGTGCAAAGTTGCCCATGACGCTAGTCAGGAAAGGCGCGTTCACGCGGCCCGTGCCGCTGAGCAAACCGGAGGTGAACAGATAGTCACCGCCGGTAGTAATCACGCCATTGTTTTGCACGATGCCCGTGGCTTGCGTGATGTCAATCAGGCTGTTGAGCGAAGCGCCATTTGCGACGGTCAGTTGCGATTGCGCACCAGCGATGGTGAACCGGTCAATGGTCACTGCCGAATTGAGTGTGATGGTGCCTGCATTGCGCAGAGTCACATCGAAATAACGACCCGCCGTCCCTGTAGCGCGAACGCTATTAACGTTATTGGGCACAAAATTGGTGGCGCCTGGCAGTCCATTGGCAAGCGTTGCCGCAGGCAATGGTCCATCACGGAAGCCTGGAGCGGCCATTGGAGTTTCAACAGCGCCAATCATGCCGTCGCGCATCATGCCAGCGGACGCGCTGCCGCCTGCAACTGCGGCCGCAACATCGGCAACCGCAAGGCTGTCGGGGGCGGCGGCGTCAGTGACAATTGCGGTCAACACCGGCGCGCTTTCGCCAGTGCCATTTGGCGTGTTGGGCACATTGTTACGCGCCGCACCTGTGGCCAAATTTTGACATTCATTGGTCGACGGCGGTGTTGCGCTGTTGAGCGGGGACTGGAAGCAAAGCTCGCCAAATTGCGGCGCTGTCGCGACGTTGGTTCCGCCGAGTTCCGTCGGAATGCCGTTGACCAGCGCACCGCCCGACAAGATATTATACGCAGGGTCGAGTGTCGTTACCCAGCCACTTGCGTCTTCCCAATTGCGGTTGCCTGCGTTCGCAGTGACATAGCGATAGGGGTTATTGGCCACAATCCAGTCCCAGTACAGGAACAATGGCTGGTAAAAGCTTTGCGTGCCATAGCTGCCGCCCGGTTGCCCAGCGAAGAAGGTCGACCCGCCAGACAAGACGCCCAATATGACGCTCTTGGAGAAGGTTTGGTCAAGAATGAGCGGACCACCGGAATCGCCCGGGCCAGTTGATCCCTCGCGTGTCAAAGCGTTGTCGCGGAAACCGTTGAAATCGCGTGGATTGGCCGCTGCGGTGCCGCGCGCTGGATCATCGAAGTCCAGCCAGTACAAAAGCTGCGGACGCGAGGGAGCACCAGCGGTGCCGAACAAGAACAAGTTCCGGGCGTCGATGGACGTCAGCGCGCCCAGCATGTTTTCTGCGGCGCGGCGGCGGAAGTCGTTACCGCCATTCTGGCCGGTGGTGCCGGTACCAAAGCGACCATAGCCTCCGATCGACACATGATAGCCGGTTCCTGTCGCCGGATTGATGGCCGATGGAGTTGCCAATGGTGAAAACAGCAGGGCCCATGTCGGAATATTCCGCGTGGGTGCATCCAGCACGGCTGTTGCAATGTCTGCTTCCAAGAAACAGGAGCCCGGCGCCGTGCAAGATGCAGCGGCGGTTGAGGCGGAATTCCAAAATACTTGATCGATATTGTAAAACGCCTGCGCGCGATTGGTTTCAAAACGACCGGCACCGCCGGCACCACCAAGCAACCACCTGACCAGCTCGTCTGTTTGCCCTGCCGCATTGGCGCGCGTGTTGGTTTCAAAGCCGATACCAATGCCTACGCCGCCGGACCCTGCACCATATGCCGTCGCCGCGCGTGTGTTAACGCAGTGCGCCGCGAATAACACCACGCGGGGGTTAATCAGCGAGGCTGTGCAAAGCCCCACCGAGCCGCCACCAGCGTCCACAATGATTTGGCCAATGCCATTGATGTTGACGGGATCACGCGCGTCGGTTGGTGTAAAATTATTATTGATGGTGATTTCGGGCGTTTCAAAAACGTCCGCCAATGCCGGCTTCGCAGCCACGCGCCATTGCGCGTCCTCGGCTGCGTCGTTCAGCGCGTCGGTCAACACGCTGTTTTCATGTGGGGTCTCTACTGCGGCGGTTGGATAGCGATCTGCTGTTTCAGCATGCGCGGCCTGCGCCAGCGCAAAGATAGCGGTCGACGCGAAAAGACCGCTTCGCACGGTTTCGGAAAATCTCTTGGTCATGCAGCAAACTCCCTATTTGCAGCGAGTGATTCTCGCTTTGATAGGTTTTGCTAACACGCACTTTCGATTATCGGAATTGAAATGTTATTAAATGTTAACTTTAAAACAATCGACTCAATCAGGTTCCGAATTGTCATACCGCATTTCTAAATACCGGCCTCTGACGGCAAGCTTATCTAGTTCGCCACGTGATATTTGTCCGGTCATTGTTTCAATTTCCCGGTCAATTAGTTTAAGTCCATCAACAAGTTGCTGTGATGGCGTCTTCCCTGCATGCTCCTTATGCTTCAGACTGTCAGGGATACGTTTATAGCCGTTGATGAGCTCGGGCAGATGCTCTCCGACCAGTTTGCGCACTTCGCGCGCGGCGGGATCGTTCTCATCCAATGTCTGCAATTGCGGTGCGAGCTGATCGAGGCGAAGGCCGATATCTTGCATCAGCGTGACTGCAGGTGCGGGTAAAGCAGGACGCTGCGCCTCCAGCCATATTTCGGTTTTACCAGCAAGCGTGCCCAAATCGGTTTGACGCAGCGTCTCTGTCGTCGGCATCGGCATTTCAGGGTAACGCATGAACACATAAGCCGCAGCAGCGCCCAATATGCCCGTAATCATCACACCCCAGAAACCAATGCCATCGACAATCGCGCCGACCACACCGGCACCAATTAACAACGCACCTACGGCAACGGTGGCCTTGCTGACCTTGCCCCAAAAATGCGCGCGCCGCAGCGCCTGGCTTTTACTTCCAATCGGCGCCATGCGGACATTACGCAGCGACCGCGCGGCGGCGTTCAGGGTATCATCGGATTGGGACGCGGGGCTGTTCATTCAACTGTTTCCATCGCGTCATGCCTGTTTAAATGGATACGCAAAACTATCCCTCCAGCGACAGCAAGCCGCTGTCCTGTACTGATTTGGTCGCCTGCGCCTGCCCTTCGGCGCGTGCAATGTACCCCTTGGACTTTTCCACTTCCTGTTCCAGCGCGACAGAGGTCTGCTTCATGCTCTCCAGCGCCTTCAACTTGAACGTGTCGATAGCGTCCATCGTGTCGTAGATATTCTGGAAGGCACGGCTTAATGTTTCGAGCGGAATGGTTGCACCAGCCGCCTGCTCATGAATGCGCGCGGTGTTATCTCGCAGCAGCTGACCTGTGCTGTCGATAATATTCGCTGTGGTGGTATTGAGCGAGGTTATCTGGTCCAGAACCAGTTTCTGGTTGGTCATTGCTTGTGCCACAGTCACCGCCGTACGAAGCGCGCCGACGGTAGTGGTGGAGGCACGGTCAACGCCCTTCACCAACTCCACATTATTCTTCTTTACAAGGTCCAGCGCAAGATAGCCCTGCACCGTCACAGCCATTTGGGTCAGCAAATCCTGCGTGCGTTGGCGCACATAGAACAACGCGCTTTCCTTGATAGCGCGTGATTTGGCGGGGTCGGATAACTCAAGATCCGCCGCCTTTTCCTCCAGCTTGGCATCCAGTTGCTTGGACATGACAATCATCTGCTCAAGCTTGCCCATGGCAACCCACAGATTTTGCCGTTCGACGTCAATCGCGGCATTATCCATCAACAGCTCGTCCTTGCCATTGCCAAGACGACCCAGGATGGAACTGATGTGGGTTTGCGAACTTTGGTAGCTGTCGAAATAATTGCGTAATTTGCTACCGAACGGGATGATGCCAAACAGCTTTTGCTTGGTCATCAGATTGCCCTTTTTGGAAGGGTCCAAATCTTCGACAACACGGCGCAATTCGGCAAGATCAGCACCAACGCCCGAACTTTCATCCATGCGGCGGATCGGTTTATCGAGGAAACGGTTCGACTGCGCCGATGCCTCCATGATTTCCTTGCGCCCCATATTGGTAAGCTGGTCCACGCGCTTGCCGAATTCGGGGCTATTGACGTCCTGCGCGATTAAATCCGCGACATAGGCTTCCACCCGCTGCGCCAACTGGCTTTGCTGTTCGTCAGTAACAGGAACAAGTCCCATCGCCTGCTGCGGCGCAACTGTCGGCACAGGATCGGGCGGCGTGAGTTTCAGTTCCTGAAGTGGCTGGGTCACAGTTTCGGTCGACATCGCAAATTCCCTCTGGCCTTAACTTACCAACAGATGGAACGAGCGCCCGACCATTTCAAGCACTTCCGTCCCCAGCTGTATTATTTTTCTAATACAGTTTCATTTTGGGCCTTCAAAGCCGCTTCGACCAGAGGCGATAATCCTTCGACAACCCGCGATACGCCTTTTGCGTTGGGATGGATGCCGTCCGGCAGCATCATCGCCGCATCTGTGACGACATTATCAAGGAAAAACGGATATAAGGGCGCACTATATTCCTTGGCCAATTCCGGAAATATCGCATTGAAGGCGCCGGCATAATCCTGGCCCAAATTGGGGGCAGCGAGCATGCCGGTCAGCACGACCGGGATCTGGCGCTTGCGCAGTTCATCAAGCATTGCTTCCATATTCGAACGCGTTTCGGCAGGTTTAATCCCGCGCAACATGTCGTTGCCGCCAAGACCCACCACCACCAAATCGGGCTTGCGCTCCAGATTGTCGAGCACAAAGGCCAGCCGCGTTCGGCCCGCCGCAGTCGTATCGCCCGACACGCCGGCATTATGGACGCGGGCGTTGATACCGTCGGCCTTCAGCGCCGCCTGCAATTGCGGGGCAAGACCCTCATTGGGCGCGAGGCGATAACCGGCATACAAACTGTCGCCAAACGCGACGACGAGCTTGTCATATTGCGCAGGCGCTTCGCTCTTTGCAGAGGCTGGTTCGCTTTTCGTCGATTCCGCGGCTGGTCCGCAGCCAACTAGCACTTGGAGAAGCAGGGCAAGCGCCCCATATACACCAAAATTACGTTTCAAAAGGCTATCTCCTTGCACGCTCCCATCACGTCCTCGCCGGATATGGCAATCCGCGCCGCAAATGTCACCCTTAGCCTTGGCTCTAACGACGCCGAGGTGTCGATTTTACGCGGTGTCGACCTTGAAGTACCATATGACAGCAGTGTCGCGTTGCTTGGCCCGTCGGGTTCCGGCAAGTCGTCGTTGATGGCGGTGCTGGCGGGATTGGAGCAGGCGAACGGCGGGAGCGTGCTGGTTGACGGTCTTGATTTCACTAAGCTGGATGAAGACGAACTCGCCCGCGCACGTCGGGGCCGTATTGGTATTGTCCTGCAGGCGTTTCACTTGCTGCCCACGATGACGGCGCTGGAAAATGTCGCCATTCCCATGGAGTTGGCGGGAATTGATGACCCGTTTGGCCGTGCGAAGGCGGAGTTGGAAGCCGTTGGCCTTGGCCATCGTCTGACGCATTATCCGTCGCAACTGTCTGGCGGAGAGCAGCAACGCGTGGCGATTGCCCGCGCAATGGCCGCTACCCCCAAAATCATTTTCGCTGATGAACCGACGGGAAATCTGGATGGCTCAACCGGCACATCGATCATCGACCTTTTGTTCGAACGCCGCGCTGCTCTGGGGGCAACGCTTCTGATCATCACCCACGATCCGGACCTCGCCAAAAAATGTGACCGCGTGATCGTAATGCAAGACGGCCATGTGGTGGAGGCGTGAGTTGAGCCTTTCCCTAGCCGCCATCTGGCGCATCTCACGTCGCGACCTTTCGGCACGCATCCGCGGGCTTCGGCTGCTCGCGATCTGCCTGTTTCTGGGCGTCGCGACATTGGCGGCCATCGGCAGCCTGACCGCTGGAATTTCCGACGAACTTTCCCGCCGTGGGCAAACCATCCTTGGCGGCGACATTGAAATCGGCATTGCCCAACGCAAAGCAAACGCGGCCGAAATGGCGGCGATGCGCAAGGTCGGGGCTGTGTCCGAAACTGTTCGCCTGCGCGCTATGGCCATTGGAAGCGACAGCCTGCTCGCCGAACTGAAAGCCATCGACAGCGTCTATCCGCATTATGGCACGCTCAAATTGCGTGACGGTGGCCCCGCCAAGGCTCCGGCAAAGGGAGACATTTACATCGGGCCGACATTATCCGAGCGGCTGGAAATCAACACTGGTGAAAACGTGCGCTTCGGTGAAGCAACGTTCAAGGTCGCCGGCATCATCGCCGAAGAACCAGACCGGCTTGGCGAAGGCTTCACGCTTGGCCCCGTCGCTATCATCAACATGGCTTCCCTGCCCGACACTGGCCTCATCCAGCCGGGCAGCATGTATGAAAGCAAATATCGCATCAAGCTTGGCCCGCAAGAAGACGCCGCCGTCGTCGCCAAGGCGTTAGAAGCGCAATTTCCGTCGGCTGGCTGGGATATCACGGACCGTTCGAACGGCGCACCCGGAACGCGCCGCTTCATTGAACGCATGGGACAGTTTTTGACGCTGGTTGGCCTTGCCGCTTTGGTCATCGCTGGGATCGGCGTTGGGAATGGCGTCGGCAGCTATCTTGCCAGCAAACGCGCGAGCATCGCCACGTTGAAGGTGACGGGCGCAGACAGCCAGACGATTTTCCGCATCTACATGCTGCAAATATTGGCGGTTGCTGCTGCGGCGATTTTGGTCGGCCTTGCAGTTGGTAGCGTCATGCCGATGGCCATTGGCTGGGTCGCCGGTGACATTTTGCCTGTTGCACCGGGGTTCAACCTTCATCCCTTGCCGCTACTGGTAAGCGCCATTTACGGATTGCTGATCGCCATCGCCTTTGCGCTTCCTCCGCTCGCCCGCGCACGGACGGTTCCAGCCGCAGGTCTGTTCCGTGCGATTGTCGAGGGCAATGCGCGCATTGACCGGCGCAGCACGATTTGGGTCGTGGCTGCCATTTCCGCGATTGTTGCCCTTGCGGTCGTTACTGCGCGCGAGCCCTTGTTCTCGCTGGCGTTCATTGGCGCGGCGTTTGGCTTACTATTGCTTCTAACGGGCATCGCGTTTCTGCTGCGCTTCATTGCCATTCGCCTGCCACGTCCCAAGGCGCCGCTGCCGCGCCTTGCGCTCGCCAACTTGCATCGGCCCGGCGCGCAAACGCAGGCGCTTGTGGTTGCTTTGGGCCTTGGTCTGACCTTGTTTGTGACCTTGGCAGCGATCCAGACCAGCATCAATAACGAGATCAAAAACAGCGTTCCCGAACGCGCGCCGAGCTTCTTCGTGCTCGATATTCCGCGCGACGGCGCTGCGAAATTTACCAGCATGGTCAAAGAGGCGGATCCAAACGCCACCATCAACCTGATCCCCGCGCTGCGTGGCACGATCATCGAATATGGCGGCCAGCGTGTCGATGAGCTTGAGGAACTTCCGGAAGGCGCGTGGGTCCTCAACGGTGATCGCGGCCTGACTTATAGCGCGGAGATCCCGAAAGGCAGCGAGTTGGTCGAGGGCGAATGGTGGCCAGCCGATTACAAAGGCCCTGCCCTCGTCAGCCTTGACGCCGAAATCGCCAAGGTCTTGGACGTCGGCATCGGAGATAGCCTGACCGTCAGCCTGCTCGGCGTGGAGGTCCCCGCCAAGATTGCCTCACTGCGCACGGTAAATTGGGAAAATTTCGGCCTGAATTATGTCATGGTATTTTCGCCGGGCAGCCTCGACGCCGCCCCGCACAATATGGTTGCGACTCTTACGGTGTCGAAACCGGCCGAACGCGTATTGGCCAAATCCTTGCCGCCCGCCTTTCCTTCCTCCTCGCTGATCGAGGTCGGCGAAGTCACCGCACAGATAACGACGCTATTGACGCAAATGGCGCAAGCCATCGCGGCGGCAGCCTCAATCGCCATACTTGCGGGCATTGCCGTGCTGGTGGGCGCCATCGCCGCAGCCCGGCAATCGTGCATTTACGATAGCGTCATCATGAAGATGCTGGGCAGTACAAGACGCCAGATACTGGGCGCGCAGGCGCTGGAATATGGCATATTGGCGGTCGTACTCGGGTTGCTGTCACTGGCGCTTGGCATGGGCGCGGCCTATTATGTCGTCGTCCAGATATTCGACTTCAACTTCGCGCCCGACTGGGGTGTGCTCGCCATCACGCTTGTCGGTGGTGCTGGCTTGACCTTCGTGCTGGGTATCGTCGGGTCATTGCCGATACTGGCCGCCCGGCCTTCGGAGGCTTTGCGTTCGCTCTAAAACAATTGTCATTCCCGCGAACGCGGGAATCTATGACCTGATAGGTTAGTAAAAACCAATAAACTTGGCCATGGATCCCCGATCAAGTCGGGGATGACGCATCAGGAGGTCGGTGTAGTTCCTTTCGCCAGATGCGTCGCCAATGGCGCGGACAAGATCAACTGCGCCATGTGGTAAGCCAGCGTCGGCAGCAGCACCATGCCCGCAATCGCTGGCGGAAATATTGTTGCGGCCAATGGCGCGCCAATGGCAATGCTTTTCTGCCCGCCGGAAAACAACATGGTAATCCGGTCGCCGCGCGGAAGCTTCATCGCGCCGCCAAGTGCCCAGGAACCCCCAAAACCTGTGGCCAGCATGACGGATAATGCCACGGCCAGCCACGCGAGCTCGTCCCCGCGCACGATGCTCCAGATGCCCGCGACAACCGCGCCCGAAAAGGCGACATAGACAGCGATGGCAATCGAAATGCGATCCATCCATGTCGCCGCGCCCTTGTGTCGTTCAACGAACGGTTTGCACCAACGCTGCATCATCTGGCCAAGCGCAAACGGCAACAGCAGGATAAGCGCAATGCGAACGACCGCCTCCCCCGAAATATGTGCATCGCCGGAATGCGCCAGACCCGCAAACAGCAACGGCGACATCACCACCCCTGCCAAATTCACCAAAGCGGCGGCGACCACTGATGCAGCGACATTGCCTTTGGCCAGCGCGCTGTAGGCGGCGGCTGACTGGATGGTCGACGGTAATATTCCGGCAAACAGCAAACCAAGCGCCAGCGTCGGCGGCAAAATATTGTCGAAAATATGGGATAGCCCAAGCCCGACCATCGGCATTACGCCAAAAACGAACACGAAAATCGCGCCCTGCAAGCGCCAATTACGCACACCATGCAGAACTTCGTCACGTGGCAAGCGTACGCCGTTCAGGAAAAACAGCACGAAAATCGCCGCTGAAGATATTTGCACGGCCGTTTCTGCCGCGCGGCCACTGACGGGCAATATGCTCGCCAGCAATATCGTGGCAAGTAGAAGGAGAATGAAGCGGTCGGCGAAGATACGGGCAAACATGAGCGCCGCTTTGACCCCTGCGAATGATGAATGCAACACCAGCAATGTTGCGCCGCAACACTTATTGCGTTAAGGGCGCGCGAGAATCTGGTGGCATGTGGCTACTATGACGACCTTCCAAAAGGCCTTTTTTCTAATGTCATTGCGTAATATCGCCATCATCGCGCACGTCGATCACGGCAAAACCACTCTTGTTGACCAGCTGTTCCGTCAGTCAGGCACCTTCCGCGACAACCAGCGCATCGAAGAGCGCGCTATGGATTCCAACGACCTCGAAAAAGAGCGTGGCATCACGATTCTGGCGAAGTGCACATCGGTCGAATGGGATGACCATAAGGGTGAAAAGACCCGCATCAACATCGTCGACACCCCAGGCCACGCCGACTTCGGCGGCGAAGTCGAGCGCATCCTGTCGATGGTCGACGGCGTTATCCTGCTTGTCGATTCTTCCGAAGGCGCGATGCCACAGACGAAGTTCGTCACCGGCAAGGCGCTTGCACTGGGCCTGAAGCCAATCGTCGTCGTCAACAAGGTTGACCGTCCTGACGAGCGTATCCAGGAAGTGTTGGACGAAGTGTTCGACCTGTTCGTTTCATTGGATGCGACCGATGAGCAGCTGGATTTCCCTGTTCTCTATGCGTCGGGCCGTAATGGTTATGCGTCGACTGATCCAAGCGCGCGCGAAGGCACGCTGACCCCGATGTTCGAAACCATCGTCAGCCATGTGCCAGAGCCAAAGGCCGATGTTGATGGCGAGTTCAAGATGCTGGTCACTTTGCTTGACCGCGACAACTTCCTTGGTCGTATCCTGACTGGCCTTGTGCTGTCGGGCACCGTCAAGGTGAACCAGCAGATCCATGCACTGAACCCGGACGGCAAGATCGTCGAAACGGGCCGTGCATCCAAGATCATGTCATTCCGTGGCCTTGAGCGCGTTCCCGTCGACGAAGCCAAGGCAGGCGACATTATCTCCATCGCGGGCATGACCACCGCGACTGTGGCTGACACGATTGCAGAACCAACGGTAACTGAGCCATTGCAGGCGCAGCCAATCGATCCGCCAACATTGTCGATGCGCTTTTCCGTGAACGACAGTCCAATGGCTGGCCGCGAAGGCACGAAGGTAACGAGCCGCATGATCCGCGACCGCCTGATGCGCGAAGCGGAAAGCAACGTTGCCGTCCGTATTACGGAAGCCGAAGACAAGGACAGCTTTGAAGTTGCTGGCCGCGGCGAACTGCAGCTGGGCGTTCTGATTGAAACAATGCGCCGCGAAGGCTTTGAGCTTGGCATCAGCCGCCCACGCGTGCTGTTCCGCGAAGACGAAAAAGGCCAGAAGACCGAACCATATGAAACCGTCGTTATCGACGTCGATGACGAATATTCGGGCACCGTCGTTGAAAAAATGGCCCTGCGTAAGGGCGACCTTACCGACATGCGTCCATCAGGTGGCGGCAAGACCCGCATTACCTTCAGCGCACCATCGCGCGGCCTGATCGGTTATCATGGCGAATTCCTGTCCGACACGCGCGGCACCGGAATCATGAACCGCCTGTTCGAAAAATACGGCCCGCATCGCGGCCATATCGAAGGTCGCAAAAATGGCGTGCTGATTTCCAACGGTGCTGGCGAAGCGGTTGCTTATGCCCTTGGCCCATTGGAAGAGCGCGGCATCCTGATGGTATCGCCGGGTGAAGCCTTGTATGAAGGCATGATCATTGGCGAAAATGCGAAGCCGGACGATTTGGAAGTCAATCCGATGAAGTCGAAGCAGCTGACGAACTTCCGTTCGACCGGCAAGGACGACGCCATCCGCCTGACCCCGCCAAAGCGCCTGACGCTGGAGCAAGCTATTGCGTACATCGATGATGACGAAATGGTTGAGGTAACGCCCAAGAATATCCGCCTGCGCAAGCGTTTGCTTGACCCCAATGAGCGGAAGAAAGCATCACGGGCCAAACAGGCCGCATAAACAAAAAAAGGGCGCCGGTTTGGCGCCCTTTTCTTTTAGCGGTATCGTAGTGCTTAAAAGCGGAACGACGCCGTCAGACGGATATTGTGCATATCAAAGTCGCTGTCGCTGCGGCGCATATCTGTGCCACCCGATGCGAGCAAGAACGGGTTGGTTGCAGGCGCAGTGCCTGGGCCAACTGAAACGACATAATCATCATCGACGAAGTTGGTATAGAGATATTCCAGACCAAGCGAGAAGTTGCGCGCAATCTTCACTTCCGCGCCACCCCCATAGGAATAGCCCCAGCTGTTGGAATTACCATTGTCCGAAAACGCGTTCACGCCATTTGTGGTGCTGAAGTTGTTCTTGATTTTGCCATATGCTGCACCGCCGGTAGCGTAGAATAATGCACCGCGCGCGGCGTAACCCAGACGGGCACGTGCCTGCACCGAATAATCCAGTTCGCGCGTCAGCGTATATGCCGCTGGTGTGCTGCTGAATGCGGTTACGCTGTCGCGTGACTCATTCTTGCCGCCTTCCAAGAGAAAGCCATACACGATGTTGCCCGACTGCACGTCGTAACCGGCACGGACATTATATTCATAGCCGTCCTTGTCGCTGCGGCAGCCATCGGTTGGGGCAGTGCCTGTCCCTGCGCCACCGCAGAAACCGGGTGCAAAGGCATTCGCGCCGAGCACGGTATTTACGTTGTTATCGAAATTACCATCGCGGTTGGTGTCGAATACAACCGTTTCGTTGCGATCATTGTTTTGCGCGCCAAGGCCAAAGGAACCGCCAATATAGGCGCCTTCCCATTCTTCGTCTTCCGACTGGGCGTAAGCTGGGGTTGCGAAAGCTGCGAATGACGCAGCGCTAATTAGTAAAATCCGGGAGATTTTCATTGGCATTTCCTTTGTAGGTCAGTTGTTCACCGACCCTGAAACGCGGAATCACGGATTTTGATGCATCAGGCATAATTTAAATCGGCCATGTGGTGATGTGGCCACGATGGCTGGCAGTAGCGGTTTATAGTGACTCGCCTGCCGCGACCCCGCTCGCCCACGCCCATTGGAAATTATATCCGCCCAGCCAGCCGGTCACATCAACCGCCTCGCCTATACAATATAAACCAGTCACCTTGCGGGCTTCCATCGTCTGCTGCGACAAGCCGTCGGTGCTAATGCCACCCAGCGTAACCTCGGCCTTCGCATAGCCTTCACTACCATTAGGAACGAACGGCCAGCTATCCAGCAGCGCGCCCGCATCAGCAAGTTTACGGTCGCTTTGGTCGGCAAGATTCCCGTTCAGCGCGATTTTCTCCGCCAATGCTTCAGCCAGCCGGTTGGGTAATACGCGGTCAAGCGTCGATCGGATTGTCGCGCGTGGCCGCGCCCGCTTTTCAGAAAGCAGCAATTCTGACGCGTCGAGGTCAGGCAGGAAGTCGATTTCGACACGATCACCCGGTTTCCAGTAACTGCTGATTTGCAGGACGGCTGGGCCGCTCAGGCCCCGATGCGTGAACAACGCCGCCTCGCGAAACGTCGCTTTGCCATGCCGCGTCAAGACATCCGCCGATACGCCCGACAGTTCACGGAAAAGAACATCATCGCCGCCCAGCGTCAGTGGCACCAATGCTGGCCGTGGCTCGACGATTTTCAACCCGAATTGCCGCGCCAGATCATAGGCAAAGGCCGTTGCGCCCATTTTTGGAATGCTGGGCCCACCCGTTGCCAGCACCAATGCGGGAGCCTGCGCACGGACGCGGTTATAGGTTACCGAATATTCGCTGCCATCATGCCCGACATCGCCCACTGGCGCGTCAAAGACGAAATCGACGCGGCCGCCCGCAGCGACCGATTTGTCGCATTCGTCCATCAGCATGGCGACAATCTGCCGCGCGGACCCATCGCAGAAAAGCTGTCCCAAGGTTTTTTCGTGAAACGCAATGCCGTGGGCGCTTACCAAATCGATAAAATCCTGCGGCGTATAGCGTCCCAGCGCAGATTTTGAAAAATGCGGGTTGGCCGACAGATAGCGTTCCTGCGCATGCGTGGTCGTTGCATTCACATTGGTGAAATTGCACCGTCCGCCACCGGAAATCAGAATTTTCTTACCCGGACCAGTTGCATGGTCGATGACCAGCACGCGTTTGCCCCGCTGCCCTGCGGTCAGCGCACACATCAGCCCCGCGCCGCCAGCACCCAATATAATCGCATCATAACTGTTCGGTTTTGCCATGAAGTCCCCCTGCACTGCCCGCGCCATATTGCCAAGTGCTATGCTTTACGGCAAAGGCGCGGGATGACTGACGCACCCCAG
This sequence comes from uncultured Sphingorhabdus sp., assembly GCA_963508315.1. Lineage (GTDB taxonomy): Bacteria > Pseudomonadota > Alphaproteobacteria > Sphingomonadales > Sphingomonadaceae > Sphingorhabdus_B. The sequence continues at coordinate 549,969 of CAUOWK010000001.1, forward strand.
ACCGCCGGGACCGATACCCCGCCAGACCATCTTTCCATCAACCCGATGAGCCCGCATTTTGACGGCGACCTGTTGACGCGCGGCGTCGGCATTCGTTTCAAGGGCGAAGTGCGCACTACTGTCGAGGAATATTGTATTTCCGAAGGCTGGATTAAGGTTCAGGCCGGCAAGGCACGCGACCGCAAGGGCAACCCTCTTCTCATCAAGCTCAGTGGCCCAGTGGAAGCATGGTTTGAAGATCTCGGCGAAAACGCACCCGTCGCCAAAGCCTAATCCTACTTTTCCATACAGGCCCGTGCGTGTCGCGCGCAATTAAGCGGGCCTAGCCTTTCGGAAAAATCGAAATCAGCTTGGCCAATTGATCGTTCACCGGGTCAAGCTGATCGTCGGGGGTTTTACCCAAACGGACAATTGTCAGCCGATGCTGTGGCGACACCACCACGAACTGCCCCAAATGGCCAAGGGCCGCAAAGACGTTGCTCGGCGCTTTGCCGGGGAACAGCACTTGGTCGCGCCCTTCGTTGCGCGTCCGGTTTAGCCAGATGTGCCCGCCATAGCTGCGATCAGTCGGGCTTGGCGTTTTCATGAAGCGCGTCCAGCTGGTCGGCAGCATCTGCGCAGCGCGGACCGAACCGTTGTTGCGCAGAAACTCCCCGAACTTGGCCCAATCGCGCGCGGTGGCGTGCATCATGCTGCCGCCCAGCATGGTGCCGGAACGGTCAAATTCGGGAAACATGCTGGTCATACCAAGCGGTTCGAACAACCGGCCTCGCGCATATTCCAGCATGGCATCGCGGCGCACTTGCGGATCTTTACTTTCGGTCAGCGAGCGCGTCATGATGTCCGCCAATATGTGGCTCGTCGCGCTGCTATATTCGAACTTTTCGCCGGGGTTGGCTTCCAGCGGGCGGGTCTCGGCATAGCGCGCGACATGATCGCGCCCGTCAAGAAACAGCATGCGCGGCGTATCGGCGTCAAAAATCTCGATGCCGTCCTCGGCCACTTCGGTGTGGTCCAGTCCCGACGACATATGCAGCAAATGCCGCAGCGTGATTTTGGCGCGGCCATCGCGCGGTGTCTGCCATTCGGACACAGGCGCTGGCTCATCAAGCGCAAGCCGGCCATCGGCGACCATCAAGCCGACCAGAGTCGCGGTAACGCTTTTCGCCATTGACCAGCTGATGAGCCGCGTGTCCGGCGTATATCCCGGCGCATAACGTTCGGCGACCACGCGGCCGCCTTGCATAATCACCAACGCACGCGTTTCGGACAATGCCGGATCCTCGAAGAAGGGGGCCATCGCCTCGGCCAGCTTTTCTTTGCCGACAACGGCATCATCAACAATCACTGTCTGTCCCGGCGTCGCAGGCGTCTCCGGGGGTTTTGGACCGCATGCGGCCAAAGTTAGTGCGGCGGTCGCGCAAAAAGCGGTTGCGGCGGAGCGAAATTTGTTTCTAGGCATGGCGAGCTTCGATGCACCAGATGGAGGGCCAATGGCAACCGCAACTTCGACACAAAGCGTAAAAGAGACGCAACCGCGTTTCCGCACGCTGAAAATTACAGTCGCTGTGGTTGTCGCCATCGCAGCCCTCTGGCTGGTGTGGAACTGGAACAGCATCAAGGGGCAAGCCCGCGTCGGCGCGGCCTATGGTGCCCATATCACGTGTTCCTGCCGCTATATCGAAGGCCGCGACATGGCATCGTGCGAGACCGACAAAGAAATCGGCATGGAAATGGTTCGACTTAGCGACGAGCCGGAGAACAAACGCATCTATGCGTCCGTGCCGTTTCTCGCCGAGGCAGTTGCCGAGCGTCGCGGTGCGTTTGGCTGCGTTCAATTGACCGAAGCGGAAATCGAGGTGCTATAACCTACCGCTTGGCAGGTGCCAGCATCAACGTAGCGCAGATAATCTCGATAGCGCCGCCGACCAGTGCGACTGCGAATGGCGGAAATGCCGGCCATAGGATCGCGATGCCGCCAACGGCAATTAACAGCGCACCTAGGACCATGAACACCCGCATGCCGTACACCGTCTGGAACACCAGATAACGCCCGCCAACGGCGAGCAAGGCAATGGCAAAGAACCAGTCGCCATAGGTGTCGCGCACCAGATATGCGATGACCAGCCCAATGATCAGAAACGCGGTCGATTGCAGCGCCAACATCTCCATCGGGTTTGGCGAACGTGTTTTGCCGCGCCGGAAAAACTTGCGCGCAAGCAACAATGACAGCGGATGAATTAACATGCCGCCAAAGAACAAAGTGACCATCCCGGAGAGCAAGCCCGCATAATAGGTCGCCAGACCAGCGATGGCCCACACCAGTCCCGACACTAATATGCCCACGCCGCCATTTACATAGGCATGGCGCATATCGCGTTGTGCTTCCCCCAAATGCATTTTACGTCCCCCCAAACACTTTTAAGCAGCAGTAGCGAACTCCACTGCCAACGTCTCTTCTATCCATCCACCCCCAAGCACGCGGTCGCCATCATACAGCACCGCTGCTTGCCCCGGGGCAACACCATATTCCGGCTGGTCAAAACGCAGCCAGCCTTTGTCGAGCCGCGCCGGCACGGGGCGCGACATCGACCGGACCTTGGCCATCACTGGCCGGTCCGAAACGTCCGCCAGCCAATTGGCGTCCTCAATACGCGCAGCTTCAACCGCCAGCGCCTCACGCGGGCCGACAATGACGCGCTGAGTCGATGGTTCAAGCCGGATGACATATAATGGCACTGGCTGCCCGCCGATCTCGAGTCCCTTACGCTGGCCAACAGTGTAATGGATCATGCCCTTATGCTGGCCAAGCGTACGACCATCCAGATGCACGATATCGCCGCCGACTTCGGCGTCAGGGCGCACCTTGCGCACAACCGAGGCATAGTCACCGTCGGGCACGAAGCAAATGTCCTGACTGTCCGGCTTCATGGCGACGCCAAGCCCAAGGTCGCGGGCAATCGCCCTGACCTGCGGCTTGGGCATGCCGCCCAAGGGAAAGCGCAAATAATCGAGCTGATCCTGCGTCGTGGCGAACAGAAAATAGCTTTGGTCGCGCGCCGGATCAGCCGCACGGTGCAACTCTGCACCTGACGGTCCCTCCACGCGGCGCACATAATGGCCAGTCGCCAGACAATCGGCACCAAGCTCACGCGCAAGCCGGAACAGATCGGTGAACTTCACGCCCATATTACAGCGGACACAGGGAATAGGCGTGCGCCCGGCCATATATTCGTCAGCGAAATGGTCGATAACCGATTCCCGAAACCGGCTTTCATGATCGAACACATAATGGGCAATGCCCAATTTGTCTGCGACCGCGCGGGCGTCGCGAATGTCTTGCCCGGCGCAACACGCACCGGCGCGCTTCACTGCGCTGCCATGGTCATATAGCTGCAGCGTTACGCCAATGGTTTCGGCACCCGTCCGCGCCGCCAGCGCAGCAACGACCGAAGAATCGACGCCGCCCGACATGGCAACAACGATTCGTTTGCCGGAAAGATCAGCGCCGAGCTGGAAATCACTATGATATAAATCGTCAGTCATGCAGCCGCGGCTTTATAAGCTTCGCGTTATAATTGCCAGTTTTCCGTAGCCCCTTCCCCCTTTGGTACAAAAGCCCCCCGAAATTGATAACGGCCGTTAAGGTCTGCTAACATCATTTGAACCTCGCCTTTACCTCATGTTAGAATTTCCGGTGCTATCTGCGGGGCATGGAAATGAACTTTCCCCATTTTGCGCCACGCCAGGAACCCGACCCCGGTCAGGCAGAACTGAAGGCTGTGCTGGATGCTGTCCGCGTGCGGCAAGCCAACAGCAACACCGCGCGCGCATTGCGTCGGGCGGAGCAAGCTATTGACGGAAATGGCGGAAATCTTGCCGCGCGAATCCAGTATTTTGCGCTGGAACCAGACGCACGCGATCACATTCGCGGTTCATTCTGGCAACAGCCGCAGACAGAAAAAATCAATGAAGAGTCTGTTTACCAAGACGCTTTAGCCAATGTCAAAGACCCGAGCCTATCCACAGACGGAACAGGACCAGAGTTAAACCCAGCGGGGCACGGAGCACTACCAACATCATGATAGAGAATCAGAAATTCCGTCCAGCTCAGGTTATCGGTCCCTTGGGGGAACCGCTGACGCTAGACAGCCTGCCGCCTCCGGGCACCACACGCTGGGTTGTGCGCCGTAAAGCCGAAGTCGTCGCAGCCGTTAATGGCGGTCTGCTATCGATTAACGACGTGTGCGAACGCTATGACCTGACGCTTGAAGAATTTGCATCATGGCAGCGCGCGGTTGATCGGTCGGGTATGCCGGGCTTGCGCGTGACGCGAATCCAGCATTATCGCGATTTGTACGAGCGTCAGCAAAAATACTGACGCAGCCAACCCGCATCGAATGAATGACCCCGCCTTGCGCGGGGTTTTTCATGTCCCGCCAATGTTGCAGGTATAAATGTTACAAATGCCAAGCCATCATCGCTGGCAATTTATCCTCTGCAGATTATCATTTCAGCCGTCCGGCTAGACCGGACTGCCAAAGGAGGAATCATCATGGGATGGATTATCGCTATTATCGTGGGCGGCATCGCCGGCTGGCTTGCTAGCAAGGTTATGAATCGCGACGCGTCAATGGGCGTCATTGCCAATGTTGCCGCCGGATGTGTCGGTTCAGTCGTCGGCAACTTGATCGCAAACCAGTTTGGTATCGTGGGCAGCGTGCAGGAATTCTCACTCACTGGCCTTGTTGTGGCTTTTGTCGGTGCTGTCGTCGTTTTGGCCGTACTGAACCTTATTCAGCGCGGTAAAGTACGCTAAACATTCAAATTACCGAACAACATGACCACGCGGGTTCGCGCCCGCGTGGCTTTTTATGTCGTTTGTCGAATCGTGATAGGCTTCAGTCTGTATTGTTGCGCACACCCTTTTCCGATACTCTAGACATTGGACTAGCGTTTATCCCGCCGAACTTCTGCGACTTGCGGACGGTGACTTATTAGGATAATACAGCAACATTATCGCAACTTCGGGCCCGTCATCGCGCCCCAAAGACTGAATTTGGAACACCGGTATGAACTACGAAACAACTTTGAGCGGAACGCTGGATGGTGACTTACTGGAAGAAAACCGGGATCGTAATCGCAAGCGGATAAACATCGCGCTGGTTGTCGTCGCCATATTGGTGGTCATTGGCGCGGCCTATTATTTCATGGGCGGCAGCAGCGATTCTGCGCCGGCCGGTGCGGGTGCAGATAAGGACGCGCAGGCACAGACCGTAACCGTCGTTGCCCCCGGCCGCGACACCGTTGTGCGCGCAATTAACGCCACCGGCACATTGGCTGCCCGCCGCGACATACCCGTTGGCGTCGTTGGCGAAGGTGGCCGCGTGCTGAACGTCTATGTCGATGCCGGTGACTGGGTGCGTCAGGGCCAAGTAATGGTCAGCGTTGACCGCTCGGTGCAGACACAGCAGGCCGCTGCGCTTGAGGCGCAGATTGGCGTCGCGCGTGCTGACCTGCAACTCGCACAAAACGAACTTGACCGCGCACTTCAGCTTGTTGAACGCGGATTTATTTCCAAGGCTGATGTTGATCGCAAAACTGCGACGCGCGATTCAGCGCGTGCCCGCGTTAATGTTGCCAATGCGCAATTGGGTGAAACCCGCGCGCGCAACGCACGCCTTGATGTCCGCGCCCCTGTTTCCGGATATGTGCTGGAGCGTGCCGTTGAAACCGGCCAAACGGTTTCCGCCGGCAGTGGCATGTTGTTCCGTATCGCCAAAGATGGCGAGCTAGAGCTTCAGGCACAATTGAGCGAAGATGATCTGGCGCAAGTGTCGGTTGGCGTTCCTGCATCTGTAACGCCCGTTGGCACTGACCGCGTATTTAACGGCAACATCTGGCAGATTTCGCCCATCATCAACGCGCAAAACCGTCAGGGTATCGCCCGTATTTCCTTGCCCTTCGACAAGGCGCTTCGTCCCGGCGGCTTTGCTTCGGTTGAAATCAAGGCTGGTGCAATGACTGCACCTGTATTGCCTGAATCGGCCGTACAAACCGGTCGTGAAGGCAGCTTTGTCTATATCGTTGGCAAGGACAACAAGGTGAAGCAGCGTCCAGTCAAGGTTGGCTCGGTGACAGCCAATGGCCTGATCATTCAGGAAGGCCTCGATGGCACCGAACGCGTTGTTCTCTATGCCGGCGGTTTCCTCAACCCAGACGAGACGATCAAACCCAAGCTGTTGAAGAAGCAGTAACGTTTTGGGCCATTCGGGATATATATCATGAATTTCAACAACATTTCCGCATGGTCCATCCGTAACCCGGTGGTGCCGATCGTCCTGTTCATCGCGCTCACCATCGCGGGCGTGATGTCGTTCATGAATATGGACGTGCAGAACGATCCCGACATCGAATTTCCGGTAGTCGTTGTCTCTATTTCGCAACCGGGCGCGGCCCCATCCGAAATTACGACGCAAATCACACAGAAGGTGGAATCGGCCATTCGCAGTGTCCAGGGCGTCCGCAACATCGACGCGTCCTCGAGCGAAGGAAATACCACCGTCAGCGCCGAATTTGAAATCGGCGACGATATCAACGCCGCGGTCAGCGAAGTGAAAAACGCCGTCGACCAGATTCGAAGCGATTTGCCCGACGGCATATTGGAACCGCAAATTTTCAAGGTCGCCACCTCCAGCGACCCAATCGCCTATTTCGCGGTCGAAGCCAGCGACATGACACTTGAGCAACTGAGCTGGTTTGTCGATGACACCGTCGCGCGCCGGTTGCTTGCCGTTGAAGGCATGGCGTCGGTCAGCCGAAATGGCGGCGTAAACCGCGAAATCCGCGTTGTTCTTGACCCAGCCAAAATGCAGTCGCTGGGCGTCAGCGCCAGCCAGATTAACGCCGTGCTGCGTCAGCAAAATATCAACGCTTCGGGCGGACAGTCGCAGATCGCAGGTTCGCGCCAGTCGGTGCGCGTTCTGGGCAACGCGACCGACGCTTATGCGCTGGGCCAGACTCAAATCAGCCTTGGCGGCGGCCGTTCAATCAAGCTGTCCGACGTTGCCGAGGTAACCGACGGTTTCAGTGAACAGCGTGCGATGGCCTTTGCCGGCGGTAAGCAAGTTGTCACCTTCGGCATGTCACGCGCCAAGGGCGCATCCGACGTGACCGTATTCGATGACGCGATGGTCAAAATTGCGGAAATCGAAAAGGAAAATCCCGGCGTTAACTTCATCACGCTCTTCAACAGCGTCGATTACACCAAGGGCCAGTATAAGAGCTCAATGGCTGCCATGATTGAGGGCGCGTTGCTCGCTATCGTTGTGGTTTTCCTGTTTCTGCGCGACTGGCGCGCGACGATCATCTCCGCAATCGCCATTCCGCTTTCGGCAATTCCGACTTTCTGGTTCCTCGATTTGCTTGGCTTCACGCTCAACACAATGTCGTTGCTCGCATTGGGACTGGTTGCAGGTGTGCTGGTCGATGACGCCATTGTGGAAATCGAGAATATTGTCCGGCATATGCGTATGGGCAAATCCGCCTATCAGGCATCGATTGATGCCGCCGATGAAATAGGACTTGCGGTTGTCGCGACCACCTTCTCGATTGTTGCTGTGTTCTTGCCCGTTGGCTTGATGCCGGGTGTGGCGGGGCAATTCTTCAAGAATTTCGGCCTAACTGTTGTCGCCTCGGTCCTGATGAGCCTTGCTGTGGCGCGTATGATTACGCCGATGATTGCGGCCTATTTCCTGAAATCCAGCGGCATCCCTGAACATGCAGAAGCGAACTGGATCGATCGCTACATGAAAATTCTGCGCTGGTCGCTCGGCCATCGCCGTTGGATGATGGGCATCGGCGCGGTATCGCTGGTGCTGACCGTTGTTCTTCTTGTCGTTCTGCCAAAACAGTTCTTCCCCGACGGCAACACCGATTTCAGCCGCGTCCGCATCGAAATGGTGCCGGGAACTACGCTTGAGCGTACCCGCGAAGTAGCCAATGAGGCTGCTGCGATTATCGAAAAACAGCCTGAGGTCCAAACAGCCTTGCAAAGTGTCCGTGAGGGCAGCGCCAGCATGTTCATCACCTTGAAAGAGGACCGCTCGCGTACCAGCCAAGAGTTTGAGGAAGACCTCACGCCGCTGCTGACCAATATCGCCGATGCGCGCGTCACGTTCCAGGCCAATGGCCCGGGCGGCGGTGGCTCCGGTCGTGATGTCTCCGTCATGCTGTCGGGTTCGGACCCGAAGAAACTGGACCAGACCGCAGCAACGCTTGTCGAGCAAATGAAGACCGTTCCCGAATTGCGCGCGCCGCGAATTTCGGCTGACTTGCAACGGCCTGAGCTCATCATCACCCCGCGCACCGACTTGGCCTCACAACTGGGTGTGTCGACCGTTGCGCTTAGCCAGACCATCCGCATCGCGACCTTGGGTGATATCGACCAGAACAGCGCGAAATTCTCGCTGTCCGATCGCCAGATCCCGATCCGCGTGATGCTGGCCAAGGAATCGCGTGAAAACCTTGATGTCATCCGCAACCTGCCAGTGCCTTTGGCAACCGGCGGATCAGTGCCGCTGTCGCGTGTTGCCGATATCAGCTTCGGCGCTGGTCCGACATCTGTCCAACGCCGTAACCAGAATTTCCGCATCTTCATTGGTGCGGATTTCGCACCTGGTGTCGTGTCGTCAGACGCGGACAAGAAAATCAACGAGCTTCCCATCATGAAAAATCTGCCCACCGGCGTGTCACGCGCGCCATTCGGCAGTCAAGAATGGGAACAGGAAATGCAACGCGACTTCTTGGTCGCTCTGGTGTCCGGAACCTTGCTCGTCTTTGCCGTGCTGGTGCTTCTCTATCACCGCTTCATGTCGCCATTGGTGAACATGGGGTCACTCTTGCTCGCACCATTGGGCGGCTTGGTCGCACTTGCACTGGTGGGACAACCGATATCGATGCCGGTGTTCATTGGGGTATTGATGCTATTCGGAATTGTTGCGAAAAACTCCATCCTGCTCATCGACTTTGCGATTGAGGAAATGGCACGCGGTGTGCCCAAATTCCAAGCGATTATGGAAGCCGGGCATAAACGCGCGCAGCCAATCGTCATGACCACCGTCGCAATGACCGCGGGCATGGTGCCAACGGCGCTGTCGTTGGGCGGTGATGGCCAGTGGCGCTCCCCCATGGGCACCGTCGTGATTGGCGGCCTGATCGTCTCCACCTTGCTCACCTTGCTCATTGTTCCGGCTGGCTTCAGCCTTGCCGATGGCTTTGAAAAGCGCGTTGGACCATGGCTCCGCACACGCTTGCTGACCTATGATCCCGACAAGCACGGCGAACATCTGAACGCCCCTGATGCCCCTTCGGGCAAACCGGCGGGCAAAGGTGACCTTGGCGGGCTTCAGCCGGCGGAGTGAATTTCGCTTTCCGTCTTCGGTCCGGCCAATTTTTCGAACGAGGACGGGTGGAAATCACTGCAATCTGCGCTAAGGCTGTGATGTGAAATCAGCCAACCAACTGGGTCAGTCTGAAAAGACCAAATATGCCGAGCGCGATGCCGAGCTGCGCCAGATGCGGATTATCGCCACCGCGCTGTTGGTGTGCATGGCCCTGTTGTTCGTCTTCGGCAAATATATGGAGACGCGCTACGAAGGCTATTGGGGCTTTCTGCGCGCTTTTGCAGAGGCTGGCATGGTTGGCGGGCTAGCCGACTGGTTCGCGGTTACCGCATTGTTCCGCCACCCGCTGGGCATACCCATTCCGCACACCGCCATCATTCCAAATAACAAGGAACGCCTTGGCCGCACACTCGCCAGTTTTCTGCGGACCAATTTTCTGACCACAAAAGTCGTTGCGCGCCGGGTGCAGCGTATGGACGTCGCCGGTGCCATGGGCAAATTCCTGAGCGCTCCGGCTGGCGGTGAAGGCCGCATGCGTATGGGCGCGTCACGGTTGATGGGGGACATCATCGCGGCGCTGGACGACGAACGGTTGGGCGGCATTGCCAAGGGTGCCATTCGCACGCAGTTGGACAAGCTCGACATCGCGCCTTTGCTTGGCCAATTGCTGACCGCGATGATCCGCGAGCGCCGCCATATTCCCGTGCTGGATGGCATCATCAAATGGTCCTCGGCCACGCTGGAGGCCAACGAGCATCTCATCCGCGAAATGGTGGAGGAACGCGCGAACACCATCATGCGCTGGACCGGGTTGGACGACAAGCTTGCCAACGCCATCGTCAACGGCCTAAACAAATTGCTCCACGAAATGGCGCAAGACCCTGACCATCCCTTGCGCGAAAAGGGTGAGGAGGGCCTTGCCAGCCTTGCGCATGACTTGCGGCATGACAAGGAGTTGCAGGCCAAGGTCGCGCATTGGAAGGGCCAGTTGCTGGAAAATCCCGCGATGGGCAAATGGATCAACAGCCTGTGGGACCAAGGCCGCGATGGCCTGTTAAAGGCGGCGCGCAATCCCGACGCCGCGCTCGCGGGCAGTTTTGGCGACGCACTCATCAAGCTGGGGGGAACGTTGCAAGACGACCCCAAACTGAAGCACCAGATCAACCGCTTCGCCCGCCGTGCCATTGTTGGTACAACCGAAAATTACGGAGACAATATCGTGACCTTGGTGTCCGACACCGTCGCCCGCTGGGACGCGAGCACCATCACCGACCGCGTGGAAAACGCAGTGGGCAGCGACCTACAATTCATCCGCATCAACGGCACCCTTGTCGGCGGCATGGCCGGCATCGTCATTCACAGCGTGGGCTTGCTGATTTAGACTGACGGTAGCGCCTTTATCATCCGCTCGGTCGCCTCGGCGGCTTGGCGGGCGGCGCGTTTTAGGTTGCTTTGGAAATCGCCTGCGCTGTCGCCATTGGCGTTGTCGCTTGTTGCCTTAATCGCGGCCCAGGGCACGTCCATGCGTAACGCGGCTTGGGCAACAGCGGCGGTTTCCATGTCAACAATGTCGCCGCGCAACGCGCCGACTAAACGCGCGCTATGTTCCGCGCTTTCGACAAAGCAGTCATTGGTGATGATCCGAACCTTGGGCAGGCCAAGTTCGGGCATCGGGCGGGCAGTAAAGGGTTCCATATGCGCCTCGCCAATGGGCCATGATCCGGCGCTATAATGGGCAAAGCTGTGGGCGCGTGACGCACCATAATCACCCTGCACCGCCTCGGTAATCTGGAAGCAATGTCCGTCGATTGCGGTCAACTTGCCGGCGGTCCCAACTACCAGCAGCAAATCGGCCTGATAATGTTCGACCAGCATCATCGCGGCCATGGCGGCATTCACTTTGCCAATGCCGCTGCAGGTAATCGCAATCCGGCGACCGGCAAAAGCGACCTGCCGCACCATGAAGCCATGCAGGGCCTCAATATCCGTGCTTTGGCCGGGAAATAGGGCCGCGGCTTCTGCATCCACGCCCGTGATGATGCCAATATTTTGAATCATGAAACGCCTTTCGAAACAACAAGCAGCCAGAAATAGCGCCGCCATGGCGTAACTATGATGACAGTAGAAGATGGAGTTGGAAATTAACCGCCCGCGGCGATCATATCCGCAATGCGCACGAATTTTTCACGTGGTGCCCCCTCGCGAGCGCGGGCGATTTCGGCTTCTTCAATTTTTTTCCAGTCGCTGAACTGGACGACTTGCACGCCGCGTAACTGCAACAGCGCGTCCAGCTCTGCCCTGCCCTGTTTGTCGCTGCCAGCGGTCAGGTCTTCGGCAATGGTATCGACGATATTATAACCATCGGGCCGGTTCGTTCCAATCGTGCCGGACGGTCCCCGCCGTGCCCAACCGACGCAATATAGCCCGGGTAATATGCGCCCATCGACATTGGCAAAGCGTCCGCGACCATGTTCATAAGGCACCCCGTCGATCGCCGGTGTTTGATATCCTATGCAGCTTATAACCATCGAACAATCGAGTTCATACGTTTCGCCCGTGCCGACGCTGCGCAACTGCTCGTCCAGCCGCGTGCGCTCGATACGGATGCGCTCCACCTTGCCATCGCCTTCAATCGCGACCGGCGCAGCGTAAAAGTCGAAGTTAATGCTGACCGGCTTGTCAGCGCGAAAGGCCTCTGGAATGGCGGCAAATTCGCGCAAATGCGTGACCGATTTGCGCACGCCGGGTTCCAGCAGCGCATCCTCACCCAGTTCGGGCAAATCCTCCTTTTCAACGCGCGGTGTGGCGCGCTGCAAATGCCCAAGTTCGCCCAGTTCCTTTGGCGTCATGGCAATCTGGTGCGGCCCGCGCCGTCCCAATATCGTGATATCTTCAGTCGCGGCAGTCTCCAGCACATCCAGCGCGTGGCTGACAATATCTGACCCGCCAAATTCCGCGCGCGTTTTGGACAGGATACGCGCGACATCCAAGGCGACATTGCCATTGCCGATTATGACAACATGGCGGCCATCCAGCGGCGGTTGCAGGTCGGCATAGTCGGGATGGCCATTATACCAGCCAACAAACGCAGCGCTGCCGATTACGCCCTGCAAATCGGCACCGGGGATGTCAAGCGTGCGGTCATCAGGCGCACCGGTCGCAAGGACCACGGCGTCATAATGGCTCTGCAATTCGTCGATAGTCACGTCCTTGCCCACTGTAACATTGCCGACAAATCGGACATTGTCGGACAAAGCGACCTTTTCGTAACGGCCTGCAACCGCCTTGATCGATTGGTGATCGGGTGCAACGCCGAAACGGATAAGGCCAAAAGGGACCGGCAGCCGGTCAATGATATCGATGCGGACATCGTCGCCGAATTTTTTCTGCGCTGCTTCGGCTGTGTAATAGCCGGCCGGACCAGACCCAATGATTGCGATATGCCGCATGCTAGTGCCTCCGTTGTCCCTGATTCGTCAGGCTAACGGGTCCACCCCAAAAAGAAAGGGCCGACCTGAATATCAGGCCGGCCCCAAATCATCCGATGGGAAGTTGATTAGAACTTCGCAGCAACACGAACGCCGTAAAAGCGGGGCGCCGATGGATATACTGCATAGCTGTTGCCCTGTTCAGGGATCGGGAATGCAGTGATGTTGTAATAAGTGTCGAACAGGTTTTCGACATAGCCTTCGATGCTGTACTTGCCGTCACCGAAGTTGACGCCTGCACGCATGTTGACGATGCCAAATCCGTCATTCGCCGTGAAGCGACGCGCAAGCGGATCGTTTAGCGGGAATGCGTCGCTTTGCTGACGGAAATCGACATGGAACAAGCCGCCCACGCCGGGGGTGATTTCAGGCGTCCAGGTCATTGCACCCGTGATGGTGTGCTTTGGCTGGTTGGATGCCTGACGGCCATTGTCGCCGCCTGCCAACGGGCTGGCATCGGTCGCCTTTGCGTCCACATAGGTATAGCCCAGGTTGAACGCGAGGTCGGGATGCGGCCGGATGATGCTTTCCAGTTCGACGCCCTTCGATACCAGCTTGTCGAAGTTCAGGACGACGAAGTTGGTACCCGAGAAACGGTTCGACTGATAGTTTTTGAAGTCCGAATAGAACAAGGATGCGTTGAACTGGAACTGGCGCGTGAAGTTTGTCTTCAGGCCGATTTCATAGGCATCAACGGTTTCATTGCCGAATTCGAGATCTTCGATCTGCGCGCCATTGCCGCCCAGAAGCACGGAGTCAAAGCTACCGCGATCCAAGTTATAGCCGCCCGATTTATAGCCGCGATCATAGCCGCCATAGACGAGGATGTCGTCATTGACCTTGAACGACAGCTTGGCTGTGCCCGTGAATTCGCTTTCCGAACGGTCGCCCGAACGAACGCCGTTGAATTCACTGTTCACAGTCGGGTTGCAGGTCAAAAGGAATGCCGAGTTTAGCAATCCAGCGCCTTGCAATGCCGCACGATAAGGCGCGGTTGCCGGGTTCTGGAAGAATGCACAGGCTGGAACCACGCTCGTCAGGTCAGATTCAATGTCCTTCGTTTCATGGTTATAACGCAGGCCCAATGTCAGCGACAGATTGTCGGTGAAATTGATGATGTTGTGCGTGAATACGGCGAAGGCTTCAGTATCGACCTTATACGCATCATTCTGCTGGCCTGCACCATTTGGCGTGCGCGGCAGCGGGCTGTTGAACAGACCGAACAAGGCAGGGTTGCCAGCGGCAGCCGCAGCCAAGCCTGGGTTGGTCGCCAAGGCGACTTGACCGAACAACGGAGTTGCTGGACCAAGCGTGCCGAACAATTGCAGACCCGATGGCAGACTCGCGCTGCGTGTCAGTTCGCGAATGACCCCATCCACATATTGGTCAGCCTGCGCACCGAAACGCACGGTGTCGTTCAGCGTCAGTTTTTCGTTCAGGTAGAAACCGCCAACAAGCCAATCGACCTTGTCGTTGAATACGGTGCCCTGCAAACGCAGTTCCTGAGTGAAATCCTTGATGCTCGTGCGGTAATTATCGCGATACGCACGGTCGAGGCCGGAGAAATCAATGTCCTGGTTCCGCTTTGCATCCCAATCGCGATAGGCCGTGATCGAGGTCAGCGTGGCTGCGCCAAAATCCCAGTTCAGTTCGCCCGAAACGCCCCATTCATTGACGGTTTCCGACAAATCGCGGCCGGGCGTTACCGCCATGCTGCGGCTGCCACGGCTATAGGCGGGAATGCCAACGGTGCCAGCGGTTCCACCGAGCGCAGGAACGCCAGCGAAGTTGCGGATGATGTTGGTCCCAACAAGCGCCAGCGCCGAGCTGCTGCTTGCGTCGATACCCGGGAAGATCGCGAGGCCGCTGAGCGTATTAACCGCACCACAGCAGACTTCGTCCGTCTTGGCGTAGTCACCGATCAGGCGGAAGCTGACATCTTCATTTTCAAACAAGGCCTGACCGCGGACGAAATAGCGGTCGAGATTGTTGATGCGGTTGTCGCTGTTCACATCGGTGATGTAGCCGTCACGCTTGTGATAGCCGCCATCAAGGCGCAGCGCGAGTTGCTCGGTCACTGGGCCAGTGACGCCCGCCTTTACTTCGATTTCGTCGAGATTGCCGTAGCTCGCCTCAACATAACCGCCCATTTCAAACTTCGGCTTTTGCGTCGAGATGTTGAGCGCACCAGCAGAGGTGTTGCGGCCAAACAATGTGCCCTGTGGTCCGCGCAATACTTCAACGCGTTCAATTGGGGGCAATTCAGCAAGCGCAACGCCAGCACGCGAACGGAAAACACCGTCGATGAACACGCCGACGGCTGGTTCAAAACCGGGGTTGTCGCCTGCGGTACCGATACCGCGGATCGACAATACCGCACCGGTTGCAGAAGACTGACCGGTCGTGGTCTTCAACGAAGGGGCCAGTTGCTGGATACCGCGAATGTCGACAACGCCGGCATTGGCAAGCTGTTCGCCGCCAACAACGCTCACGGCAAGCGGCACGTCCTGTGCGGCTTGATCGCGACGGGTGGCCGTGACGATGATTTCATTGTCGGAAAAGGCTTCGTCTTGGGCGCCAGTTTCCTGCGCCTGGACTTCACCGTCTTGTGCAAAGACAGCCGTCGTGGGCGCGACAAGCACGGCAACGCCGGCCAGCAGCATATGGATCGATTTCATGATGTTCCTCTTAGACTTTATCTGCGGTCAAACCGCTGGGGGAGAACAACACCGGATTATGCATCCGGCGTTGTCGCCAGTTTAGAGAAGTTTACAGACGATAGCCAAGAAAAATTGCCCGATTCCCTAAGGACTCGTGGCACTGTTGCAGACTTGCAACAGGCTATCGCTCAAGCCGCTTGGCGTGCTTCCGTCACTGAGCGGTCAAGAAATCCGCGAATGGCCGCGATGCTTTCCTCGACATGGCTGAGCAAAAACAGGTGCCCGCCGTCCTTGACTACGAACAACTCGCTGTTCGGAATAAGGAAATTTAGAAACTTGCCATTGGCGAGCGGCACAATCTGGTCGTCATCGCCCATCATGATCAGCGTTTCGGTTTTCAAAAACGGCAGGAACGGGGCGCTGGTCCACCCCATCATCGCCATCAATTGGTAGAAATAGCCGGTTTTCGACGGCGGCTTCAGGCGATTAATATGCTCCGATTTATTGCCGACCATGCCGCCATATAGCGTCTTGAAATGCTTCGCCATGAAATCGGGGTCGATGTAACGGCGCGGGTCAGCCATTTTGATGAGCGAAGCAGGGTTGCCCGGCACCATCAACATTCCCGCGCTGGTCGCGACCAATATCAGCTTGTTCGTGCGATCGCCGTTTTGCAGGGCGAACTGCTGCGCCATCGCCCCGCCCCAGCTGACGCCCATGACATCAACGACGGGCATTTCGAACCGGTCCAGCAACAGCGCCGCAATCCGGGACATCAGGATAGCATTATAGGGTACGACTGGGTCAGGCGAACCGCCGATACCGGGCATATCAAAAGTGATGAAATCACGATCATCGAGCAGCTCGGCCATCGGCGCCATAGCCTCGATATTCGCGCCAATGCCGTTGAAAAACAATATCGGCAGCTTCTTCGTAGCCTTCGACGCCCGCCAAACCGCAACCCGCAAAACGCGACCATCGACGGTCTCCATGCTGTAGCTCGGCTCACGTCCCTTGGTCATAACTGTTCCCCTGCCCTGCTTACGGGCCAAGCCTGAAGTTTAACCGAACGGTTAGTTGGCGCAAGCCAATTCCTATCCCGTCGTCTCTGCGCAGGCTGGAGCAGCGCTGCTTTCTATCTAACCTTCCTCCTTACTCCAAAACATACAGGCCGGGCGCGGCTTCCATGGGGGGATGGGCCTTGCTGCCCAGCGACGCCGGTGCAGCGACTTCCTGACCTGAGCGCGCGTGGAGCCATTCCATCCAGTGGGGCCACCAGCTGCCGGCGACTTCTTCAGTGCCTTTCATCCATTCGCCCACGTCAGCTGGCGTCTTGCCTTTGCTATGCTTCCAATATTTCGCCTTCGGGTTACCGGGCGGGTTCAGGATCGCTTGCATATGGCCAGCCTGGCTCAGGATAAACTCGACATTTTTGCTGCCAAACAATTGCGTTGAGCGATAGCAAGCACGCCATGGCGTAATATGGTCCGTGGTGCCGCCAAGAATGAACAGGTCGCCGGTGACTTTAGTCAAATCGAGCGTATGTCCGGCGACATCAAATGTGCCCGGCGCGGCGTAGGCATTAGCTTCGAATAGCTCCAGAAAATCGCCCATCAACGCCGACGACAGGTTGGTCGCATCAGCATTCCAGAACAGGATATCGAACGCTGGCGGATCATCACCCATCAGATAATTGTTGATGACATAATTCCAGATCAGGTCATTGGGACGCAACCACGCAAAGCCGCGCGCAAGGCTGCTGCCTTCGATCACACCTTTCTTCGCCGCGCGCTGCCGCGCGAGTGCAATGCCGTTATGCGACACAAGGCTCGATGCCTCAGTATCGCCCGGCTTTGGCTCAAGCACGCACACCATCATCGTGGACGCGTTGGCGCGGGTATCGCCCATCGCGGCCAGCTTGGACAGCAGCACCGACATTGTCTGCCCGCCTGAGCAGCCGCCCGAGATATTGACCTTGTCGCTGCCGGTAATCTCGCACACAACATCCAGCGCCTTGATGCAGCTTTCGATATACTCCGCCATGCCCCACACGCCCATGTCGTCCGTCGGGTTGCGCCACGAAATCATGAACGGCTGAATGCCATGGTCGGTCTGCCATTTGATGATCGATTTTTCGGGCGACAGATCATTGATGTACATTTTGTTGATCTGCGGCGGAATGGTCAGCTGCGGTATCGCATAGACCTTGTCGGTCGTCGGGGCATATTGGATGAGTTCGAACCGTTCATCGCGATACACTACCGCGCCCTTTGCGGTCGCGACATTTTCGCCCAGCTTGAAGGGCTTTTTGTTGACCTGGCTCACCATCATATCGTTGTGGACCATGTCGTTATAGGCGTTTTTGAGGCCCTTCACGAGGCTGAGCCCACCGGAGTCCACCAGCCGCTTCTGCGCGGTCGGGTTGCCAATCAAGGTGTTCGTGGGTGACATCGCATCGATGATGATTTGCGAAATGAAGTTCGCGCGGTCGCGTTCGAGCGCGTCCAGTTCCAAGTCCTGAATATAGCTTTTGACGCCCTTTTGCACGGCCAGATAATATTGCGCACCCGCCTTGAAAAACGGGTTAAACGTCCACGCGGGGTCCATGAAGCGCTTGTCCTTGGGGTCAGGCGCGAGGTCGGATTTGCCGGTCAATATCTTGACCACATCTTCGGAAAAGTTCGTCGTGGCTCTCCACGCCTTGTCCGGGTTGGTGGCCGTTTGCCGCAGCATCAGGCCAATCGCACCAATGAAATCCTCGCGCGCAAGCCCCGCAAGGGGACCAAGCGCCATTGTCGCATCATTGGCAGCGTCGAAGGCACCTGCAACGCCGCTAAAGGGTGCACCTTTTTTCGCCGATTTCTTTTTGTTCGATTTCGCGCCTGTCCCCGTGTCTGCCTTTGTCGCCATGATGCTCTCCTCTTCCCTGATACGGAGGATTACATGCCTCCGCCTTGCCGTCAATCACGCATCAACCCAATGGAAAATCGCGCAAAACGCATTCGGAACAAACTGCCGCCGG
Organism: uncultured Sphingorhabdus sp.; assembly: GCA_963508315.1. Classification (GTDB taxonomy): domain Bacteria; phylum Pseudomonadota; class Alphaproteobacteria; order Sphingomonadales; family Sphingomonadaceae; genus Sphingorhabdus_B. The sequence continues at coordinate 568,543 of CAUOWK010000001.1, forward strand.
CCTCCGTTTGGTTTACAAATGAGGGACACCAAAATGAACCAAGCCTCCGCCAGCCTAACCATGCTAACGCGACTGGGATTTGCCGCCCGCGGGATGCTCTATTTAGTGATCGCCCTTCTGGTCATCACGACTGGACGCACCGAAGATCCCACTGGGGCATTGCGATATCTCGGCCAAGGCGGCGGAAAAGTCCTGCTTTTCATCCTCATCGTAGGTTTAATCGCTTATGGACTGTGGCGGTTGAGCGATGCCGCATTTGACATCGAACGACACGGCAGCGGCAAATCTGCAATCGCGGAGCGTTTGGGGGCGGCCGCGAGTGCGTTGGTGCATTTCTTTCTGGCATGGCAAGCCATCAAGCTGACGCAAGGCCTCGCCCGCGCACAAGATGGCGGCGCGCAGGAACAGGCGTCATCGGTACTTCAACTGCCCGGCGGTGCCACCTTGCTACTTGTGGGCGGCCTGATTTTGGTCGGCGTCGGGATTTTCCAACTCGTCAAAGCGGCCAAAGCCAGCTTCCTGAAACATCTCGAACCGCGTATCGCCGCCGAAAACTGGGTCGAATGGACAGGGCGCGCGGGTTATGCGGCGCGCGGCATCGTCTTTTTGATTACCGGCGCATTTCTGTTCAATGCTGGGCTAGCCGATCAGGCGAACGAAGCAGGCGGCATGGCCGATGCTTTGGCGTGGCTCAACGATCCGTGGGACAGCATTGTCGCGGTTGGATTGCTGGCCTTTGGTCTCTTTAGCCTGATTGAGGCGCGCTACCGCGTCTTGCGCGATGTGCCCGTTGGCGAGCTTGGTCACCGCCTTGGCATGTAGATAGGCCCTTACCATCGCCCTACCCTTCGAATTCAACAGCTATCATATCGTTCTAGCCGTCGTCGGCTGCGCGATTTTGTTGTCGCACTGGATTCCCCGCTGGGTATCCGGGCGCGAGCCAGCGGCATCTGCGTTGCTCATTGGGTCTGGCTATCTGGCCTTTGCTTTCGTGCCCGGCGTCCCGTCGGCGCTCAATCCTGTCACCTCGCCTAAAATCTGGGAAATGGTGAGCGAGGTCTGCGTTATCATCGGGCTGTTTGGTGTCGGCATCCGTATCGACAAACTGCGCGCGCTCAAAACATGGCGTCCCACCATAAGGTTACTGGTGGTGGCGATGCCGCTCACCATAATGGCGGTTGCGATGCTGGGTGTTTTTGCAGGCATGACGGTCGCGGCTGGGTTACTGCTTGGTGCAGTGCTCGCGCCAACCGATCCCGTGCTCGCATCGGATGTACAGGTTGGACCGCCGCTCGAAGGCGGCGAACATCCCGTGCGATTTGCGCTTACGACCGAAGCGGGTCTGAATGACGGCCTGGCGTTTCCGTTTCTATATCTTGCCATGGCCTTGCTCGCAGCAGGCGGCTGGTCAGCTGGCCTAATCAACGAGTGGCTGGCGATCGATGTCGCCTACCGTATCTTCGTTGGTGTGCTCAGCGGATTTGCCATTGGCTGGATGGTTGCGAAATTATTGTTCGACCTGCCCCGCCAAAATGCGTTGTCCAATACGGAATCCGGGCTGGTCGCACTGGCGGGCGTGCTGATTGTCTATGGAATCACCGAATTGCTGGAAGGCTATGGTTTCATCGCGGTTTTTGTCGCTGGCCTTACCATTAGGCGATCCGAAACTGGACACAGCTACCATGCAAAGCTCCACGACTTTGTTGAAGCGCTTGAACGCGCGCTCACGGCGCTTTTGCTCTTCGCCTTGGGTGCCGCGATGCCAAGCCTGGTTCCGCACATGACGATGGAAGTGTGGGTAATTGCGCTTGGATTGGTCTTCGTGATCCGGCCCATTGCAGCTTGGCTGTCGCTGGCGGGCATCGGGCTGAAAACCCGTCAGCGCTTCGTCATCGCCTTTTATGGCATCCGCGGCATCGGCTCGATCTATTATCTCGCTTATGCCGCAACGCATGTCGAACTGCCCGATGCCTCCCAATTTTGGGCAATTATCGCGCTGACCATATTGGTCTCAACGATAGTCCACGGCTTTACCGCAGGCTTTGCCGTCGACCGCGCCACTGATGAACGCGGGGCCGCTTAAAGAACGCCGCTTGCGCCATGCACGGCGCATTGTGAACAATTGCAAAGTTGCACCTGTAAAACTGGAGGAGTGCGACCGTGCAGATTAATAGAGTATGGGGGTTAAAAGAATTGGCAGTCTTGGTCGACTGAACATCTTCACATTTTTTGCCCCCGACACGCCACTTTGGCGGATATTTTGATGACGGGATGCGCATAGGTGATTGCAGAAGCAAAGCAGCTTGAGGGTCTTGGCCGTTTACTAAAAGCCGCAGGCGTCAAACCTGCTGGCGCGGAACAATTGATCCGCGAACATTTGCAGGAAATGCATAGTGACGCGAAGCTGCAGCATGCCGAAATACGGGCCATGGTGCGCGCGCTTGAAGAGGAACTGGTCGAACTGCGCCATAGTCAGGCGCTATCGGTCTCGGAAATCCGTATCGCGACAGACCTTATGCGCCGTGAAGTTGAAGTAAGCAGCATCACCCTCATCCCATTGTTGCGGACAGGCAAACGGAGCCTCATCCTTTTCGCAGTCCTGCAACTCGCGGTTTTTGCCGTGCTCATGTCCACGGTCGGGCGCGATATGGTTCGTTGGCCGACGATCGACCTGACGATGTTCACCGCCGAGCAAGCGACGCAGCCCGCGCAAACGCCAATGGCGCCGTCCAAATGAGAGCGCGCGCGCATTTCGGTCGATCGGTCATGGCGAGTGTTGCCCTGATGATGGCCATCGGCACGACATCAACGGCTGCTGCGCAACACGTCACGGATCATCCGGCAACAGCGCTCAGCAAAGCGGATGAAAAGCTGAAAAGCGATATCGAGGGCTATTGGAAGAAATTCCCCGGGCGCGTCGGGATCGCCGTCTACACGCCATTTTCCGAAGAGGTAATCGGCAAACGCCATACGGAACGCTTCCCGCAACAAAGCGTATCAAAAATGTGGGTAGCGCTTGCGATATTGGAGCAAGAGGCAGCCGGAAAATTTTCGCTCGACAAGCGCGTACGCATCAGCCGCGACGATGTGGTCGTGTTCAGCCAGCCGTTGAAGCGCTATTTTGGCGATAAGGGTGAGTTTGAAATGCCCGTCCGCGAACTTTTGGCGCATGCCATCAATGCGAGCGATAATCTGGCCAATAATGTGCTGCTTAAGCTCGCCGGCGGTCCAACGACCATCAACCAGATGCTTGACCGCCGTAAAGTGCAGTCGATACGTTTCGGCCCGGGCGAAGTCCTGTTGCAAAGCGCGATTGCTGGCCTCAACTGGCAACCGGAATACCGCAATGGAAACGCCTTCAAAGACCAGCGTTCGCGCATTCCGATGGAGCAAAGGCGGGCGGCGCTCGACAAATATCTCGCGTCACCCTTGGATGGTGCGGCGCCCGGAACAATTGCATTGGCGCTTCGCCGGTTCAGTGAGCGCGGGCCGAATGACCCCGGCGCGAAATTATTGAAGCTGATGGCCAATACCTACACGGGCCGTTCACGGCTGCGGTCCGGCCTCGCGCCGCGTTGGTCGCTCGCCCATAAAACCGGCACAGGCCAGGTGCTGGGATCGGTTTCGACCGCAATCAATGACGTCGGTGTTATGAAAGCGCCCGATGGCTGCAAATATCAAGTCGCCGTCATGATTGCCGAAACACGCGCCGGCAAAGAAGCCACCAACGCACTGATGCAGAATGTCGCGCGGGCGATTGTCCGTCACCACGACGCAACGCATCCGGCGCGCGCAGCCGCCCCCGCGACCGCTAAAGTAACCAGATCGTCGACCAGCGCGACGTAAGTTAAGGATGATTGCACCACACTTTATACCGTAGATTCAACGACTCACCGAGAGATGCTCCCAAAACGAGACCAATTGTGACATTTGTTTACAATGCTCGCGTTACATTTGTAACATTTTTGTATAGAATAGGCATCGGACCGGCTTAACGAGGCCAAGATAATGAAAAAAATATTCCACATCGCCATCGTAGAAGATGACAAAGGCTTTGCATCCGAACTTGAAGAGTTTCTGGGTAATCTAGGCTATACTATTTCCAGTTATACCTCTTCACAGAAATTTCTGCCCGCATTGCGCCAACAGGAATGTGATTTATTGATCGTTGATTGGTCGATCCCTGACTTCACAGGTATTGAGGTGCTGGAATATGTCCGGAAATTCCATCCTGACCTTCCCGCCATCATGCTAACCGCGCGTTCGGATCGCCAAGACATTATTCGCGGACTGGAAGCAGGCGCTGATGACTTCCTGTCGAAGCCAGTTGATCCAGATATACTTAGCCTTCGGATCAAATCTTTATTGCGCCGCACCAAAGGCGATGTCCGCAGCAATAGCGAAAGCGTTGTGCTGGGCCCCTACACGTTACGGCCATCCTTATCGTCGGTCTATTTCGGCGATGAAGTGATTACATTGCCAAAGCGCGAATTTGATATGGCGATGCTGTTTTTCACCAATCCAAACCGGTTGCTGTCACGGCAATATCTCGCGGCAACATTGTGGGGCAAGGTCGTCGATTATCAGTCGCGCACAATTGATACCCATGTTGCACGGCTTCGGAAGAACCTGAACCTCGACCCGTCATCCGGCATCAGCCTGAATGCGTTATACGGTTTCGGTTACACCCTACAGGCAGATACGGTTGCGCTGAATGTGGCGCGCGAACCGCTCGCTGTGCCCGCCTAGGGCGCGGCGATGACTGACATGGCAGACGAACAAGGGCGCTTGTCGCTTGTTCCGGAAGATGCGAGCAAGACTCCGTTGGCCGCTACGCTTGTTGCGTCGCGACCGCTTGTAGACCTGAGCAACCGGCAGGTAACAGCCTATGAGTTCATGGCATGTGACCATTATGGTTTTGCCCACAGCAACATGGCACTGTCCGCGCAAAATATCGAGGATGTGCTGCAAACCGCGAGCTTACTGACGCTAGACGAAATTTTGATGGCTATACCCGCCGACATCTTCACGGGCATCGATCTTTCGGGCAAATTGGCGTGGAAGCTGCGCGGGTTGCTGTCACAAGGCACGCACATCAACGTGCTAATGTCGCCAGCGCAGGGGGACGCGGCGAATCTGTGTAACGGAAAGGCTATTCAAAGTTGGCGGAAAATCGGCTGCAGCGTCGGCATTGACGGTTTCGGCTATTCTGCAGTTCCCGCTTTGTGGCCCTTGGTGCACCATGTTGACCTGGTCCGTATTGACCCGCGTCTGATCGGGATGTTGCGTGCCAACGTCATTCCTGCGTCGCCTGCGCAAAAACTCGTGAATTTCATCGCATCGATGGATATTCCGCGCATCATCGTCGATGGCTGCATAAGCATAGAGGATGCGAAGCTGTTTCAGGACGCGGGCGCAACGCACGGCCAGGGTGCGGTTTTCGGTGAATTCCACCTTACCAACCCGCGTTAAGGTAGCACTTGCGTCCCTTGGCGACGCCGCTACATCACCCCGGCATGAGCGCACTTGAAATCGCCGCCGTTTTGCTCGGCATCATCAACATATTGTTGATTATCCGCCGTTCGGTGTGGAATTTCCCCGTAGCGATTGTGATGGTCGGCCTCTATTTTGTCATCTTCCGTGACGCCAAACTGTATAGCGACGCTGGCTTGCAGATATTCTTTGCCGTGGTGAACGCCTATGGTTTCTGGAGCTGGTGGCGCAACAAGGCCGACACTGGCGATATAATCGTGCGCCGGCTGCCTCGCTTCGCCTATCCAGCTTGGATCATCGGCGCAATTCTTGCCATTTGGGGCTGGGGCGCGGTGATGCACGCCGAGACCGACGCCAGTTACCCCTATTGGGACGCAAGCGTCGCGATGCTGTCGGTCGCCGGACAGATTTTGATGACGCGGCGCTTCATCGAAAACTGGCATTTCTGGATCGTGGTGAACCTGATTTCGGTGCCCTTATATCTCAATAAGGAACTATATCTAACCGCCGGCCTCTATGGCCTGTTTCTGGTGCTGGCGGTGGCTGGCCTCGTTGAGTGGCGCAAGGCGGAGCGCGCATGAGGCGCATTTGCCTCCACGGCCCCGAAAGCACGGGCAAGTCAACGCTCGGCACGCGGCTTGCCGCGCATTTGGGATGCGAAGTCGTGCCCGAATATGGCCGTGCCTATTGTGAAGCGAACGGAACCGACATCGGCATGGCTGAGCTTGTCCACATCGCGCAAACGCAAGACGCCATGAACCGCGCTGCTGCTGCGCGTGATGGCGAAATCGTCCTGTTCGACACTGACCCGCTGATTACTGCAGTGTGGGCGCAGATGATGTTTGGCGCGCGGGATGTCTATTTCGACACTTTTGACGGCTTTGCCGATCAATATCTGTTGCTGGATATTGACCTGCCCTTTGTTGACGATGGCCTGCGCGTCTATGCGCAATCACCTGAACGCCAACGCTTTTTCGACTTATGCCGCGCGGAACTCGATAAACGCGGCGTGCGCTACACGCTCATTCAGGGCGAAGGCGAAGCGCGTTTCACCGCGGCTTTGGCTGCCGTGTTGCCTCCGATTTAAGGCATTTTGTCATAGCTATATTTTGTCATTCCCGCGCAGGCGGGAAGACATGGCCCGACCTATATGGTCGGAAACTGCGCGCGAGTAGAAAACGATACCTCAGACCATGGATTCCCGCCTGCGCGGGAATGACACAGTTTTATAAGCCAGCGCAGCAGCTAGCCTAAGCCTTTTCCAAAGCTTCGCTTGCCGCCACCCAGCGCGCCTCCGCAGCCTCTTGCGCGGCGATGATCTTGCCGCGTCGTTGCGACAATTCGCCCATCGTCAGGTTCTTATATTCATTCGCGGCGGACGCAGGGTCAAACATCGCGCGGTCAATCGCGCTCAATACGACCTCAAGCTTTGCAAGGTCCGCCTCGGCATCACTGACGTCGCGCTTTAGGTTGCCTTGCGCTTCGCGTGCCGCAGCTTGCGCCTTTTTGTCTTCCTTGCGATCCGCCTTGGACACCTTCTCCTTTGCGGGTCCCTTGCCCAGAATAAAGTCGGTATAATCCTCGATCGTGCCGGAAAATTCAGTCGCAGTGCCATTGTCGACCAGCACCAGCCGGTCGGCCGTCAGTTCCAGCATATGGCGGTCATGGCTGACCAGCACCACAGTGCCTTCATATTCGTTCAGCGCCTGAACCAACGCCTCACGCGCATCAACGTCCAAGTGGTTCGTCGGCTCGTCAAGGATCAGCATATGCGGCGCATCGCGCGTAATCAGCGCCAGCGCCAACCGCGCGCGTTCGCCACCCGACAGCTTGCCGACCTTTGTTGTGGCCTTTGCACCTGAAAAGCCGAACCGTCCCAATTGTGCGCGCACCGCACCGGGGGTTGCGCCCTTCATCTGATGAGTCATATGCTCAAGCGGGGTATCGTCGCCGTCGAGTTCTTCCACCTGATATTGCGTGAAATAGCCAACACGCATCTTGCCCGACGCGCTCATCTGCCCTTCCATCGGCGTCAATTGCGCCGCAAGCAGCCGCGCGAGCGTGGTCTTGCCGTTACCGTTGCGTCCAAGCAGCGCAATCCGGTCATCAGGATCAATCCGCAGGTTCAACCGCTGCAAGATCGGATTGCCCGCCGTGTAGCCGACACTCGCCAGATCCAGCGTTACCAATGGCGGTTTCAACTCGTCGGGACTTGGAAAGTCAAAGCTCAACGTCGGATCTTCGGCCATCGCGGCAATCGGCTGCATCCGCGCCAGCGCCTTGGCCCGCGACTGCGCCTGTTTCGCCGTCGACGCACGCGCGGAGTTACGCGCGACATATTCCTGCAACTTGGCGCGTTGCGCGTCCTGGCTGGCCTTGGCCGCCGCGAGTTGCGCTGCACGCTCGGCACGCTGGCGCTCGAACGAGTCATAGCCGCCGGAATAGAGCGTCACCTGACCATTATCGAGATGCAGGATATGGTCGACGACATTGTTAAGCAAATCGCGTTCATGGCTGATCACCACCATCATCGCGGGATAGCCCTTTAGGAAGTTTTCCAGCCACAATGTCGCTTCGAGATCCAAGTGGTTCGACGGTTCATCGAGCAACAAAAGGTCTGGCTGCGAAAACAGCAAGGATGCCAGCGCCACGCGCATTTTCCAGCCACCGGAGAAGCTATCCAGCGGCCGCCCCTGCATATCTTCATCAAAGCCAAGGCCAACTAGGATGCGCGACGCGCGCGCCGGCGCGGTATAGGCATCAATCGCGATCAGCCGTTCATGCACTTCGGCCATGCGATCGGGGTCAAGCCCCTCCTGCTCGCTTTCAATCATCAACGCCGCGCGCTCTGTATCGGCGGCGAGCACGGTTTCAAACGGCGTAGAGTCGCCCGCCGGTGCCTCCTGCGCAATATAACCAATGCGCGTGCCCTTTGGCATTTCAAGGCTGCCATCATCCGCCTCAAGCGAACCGATCATGACCTTCATCAATGTGGACTTGCCAGCACCATTGCGCCCGATAAGCCCGATACGGCTATAAGGGGGCAAGGCCGCTGTGGCGCGGTCAAGGATAGTGCGTCCGCCAAGGCGCACGGTGATACCGTTCAGGTTAAGCATGCGCGCCGCCTAGCAGAGCCGCGCCGCGCTGTCAGTCAAAGATTTTGCCGAGCGCAACCTCGCTCCAGCATAGGCCGGAGGCTATGTCACCGCATGCCGCACAGCAAATTGCGGCTGACGATATTCTTCGCTTGCGACAATCGCGCGCAACATCTCCCCTGCCCGCCAAATATCGGCATAACTGAGCGTCAGCGGCGTCAGGCCAAAGCGCAATATATCAGGATCACGGAAGTCGCCGATGACGCCCTTTGCGATGAGCGCCTGCACGATTTGATACGCATGCGGATGGCGGAACGAAATGTGGCTGCCGCGTTTGGCAGGGTCGACGGGCGTCACGCACTCCAGCCCCGCGGCAGTTCCGGCGGCGTGGAAGATATCCCACAAGGCCGCGGATTTCGCCTCGACCTGCTTTATATCAATATCCGCCCACAGCTTCAGCCCGTTTTCAAGTGCGTTCAACCCAAGCACCACCGGTGTTCCAGTCAACCACCGCGTCATGCCCGCCGCCGCTTCATAGCCATCGGCAAATTCGAACGGCGCGGCGTGTCCCATCCAGCCCGACAGCGGATTGTGCAGCTTGTCCTGCCAGCGTTTCGCCAGATACAGGAACGCAGGCGCACCCGGGCCGCCGTTAAGATATTTGTAGCCGCAACCCACCGCCATATCCGCGCCCGACGCGTTCAGCTCCACCGCCACCGCGCCCGCACTATGGCTCAAGTCCCAGCAGACCAAAGCGCCGGCATCATGCGCAGCCTTGGTCCACGCCGCCATATCGAAGCGTTCAGCGGTTTTGTAATGCACATGCGTCAGCATCAACAGCGCGGTATCATCGCCCAGCGCATCGGCCAACGCGCCGCGTTCCACCACACGCAGCTCTGCCCCCGCCACAGCCGCCACGGCACCTTCGGCAATGTGCAGGTCAGTGGGGAAATTGCCGGCCTCGCTAAGCACGACCTTGCGCGATGGGTTGAGCCGAAGCGCCGCAACGATCAGCTTGTATAGGTTCACAGACGTCGAATCCGCGCTGATGACTTCGTCTGCCTCAGCCCCGATCAGCGGCGCAATCATCGCGCCAACCCGCTGCGGTGCATCAATCCAGCCTTCGTTCCAGCTGCGGATGAGCCGCTGGCCCCATGCATGCGTCAACACATCTGCGCCCGCCGTCACGGTCGACAACGGCATCTGCCCAAGCGAATTGCCGTCGAGATAAATCACATTATCCGGACACATGAACTGCGCGCGATATTGCGCCAGCGGGTCGGCGGCATCCAGTGCCAAAACTTGTTCCAACGTCACGGTTTTGGCGCCTTAAGGCCGAACGCCTTCAATATGACCGCCCGTTGCTTGCCCCAGGAGACGGTCTCCGGCGCGATCAGCTCGGCATGGCCTTCATTGGTCGTTGTCACCATCTCTGCCCCATAAGCCTTTCCGAACGACGGCGGTGCTATACGGTCGAGATCATTGTTAAACTGCAATTCACGCGCGCGGCCCTTGGGCATTTCGGGCGGAGACACCCGCGCAAAGGCATCGCCCGCCATCTTGGCCGCCGCTTCATTGCCGCACCCATGGTCGGGCAGCGTCATTTGCGCGCGCAAATCGGGCAAGCCACCCTGCGATATCGCAAGATCAACCTTCAACGGCTTTTCCCCGCGCAACGCATCGCCCTTTGCCAGCGCTGACCGCCGCGCGAGCCACAAAGACAAATGCCCGCCAGCCGAATGGCCAATCGTCACCACCGGCGCGTCGGCCTTAAATCCAAACTCCGCACGCTTGGCCGCAAACATATCCGCCGCAGCGCCCACGTCCTGATAGGTCCCCGGATAGCCACCGCCGCGGTCCACGCCGCGATATTCGATGTTCCAAACGCCCACGCCCGCTTTACGCAAATCATCAGCGATCCAGTTCATGATGTCACGCTCGGCAATCGCGGTCTGCCAACACCCGCCGTGGATCATCACCACCGCCGGATGCGGGCCAACTCCGGCAGGCTTCCATACATCCACCACTTGCAAGGCATCTTGGCCAAAGCTGATCGTTGCGTCGGGCGCAGGTTTAGGCCGCGAAAGCAGGTCTTCCCACACCATGAGACGTTTGGCAGGCGGCGGCGGCACGGCAACATTGTTAATTGCGGATGTACAGCCCGCTGCACTCATCAAAACGAAAAGCAAAAACCCCAGTCGCGCGGTGTTCAAAAGCTATTCCTCGCCCATGCGCAACGCCGCAATAAACGCTTCTTGCGGAATAGACACGCTGCCGTACTCGCGCATCTTGGCTTTGCCCTTTTTCTGCTTTTCCAGCAGCTTTTTCTTGCGGCTGATGTCGCCACCGTAACATTTCGCGGTCACGTCCTTGCGCATTGCGGCGATGGTTTCGCGGGCGATTACTTTGCCGCCGATGGCTGCCTGAATGGGGATTTTGAACAGGTGGCGGGGGATGAGGTCTTTCAGGCGCTCGCACATGCCGCGGCCGCGGGCTTCGGCGGTGCCGCGGTGGACGATCATGCTCAGCGCGTCGACCGGGTCGCCATTGACCAGCACGCTCATCTTCACAAGGTCACCTTCACGATGGCCGATCTGGTGGTAATCGAACGAGGCATAGCCGCGCGAAATGCTCTTTAGCCGGTCGTAGAAATCGAACACCACTTCGTTGAGCGGGAGTTCATAGACGATCTGCGCACGGCCACCGACATAGGTCAGCTGCTTTTGAATGCCGCGCCGGTCCTGACACAGCTTCAATATGCTGCCCAGATATTCGTCGGGGCAATAAATCGTCGCCTCAATCCACGGCTCCTGAATTTCCGCGATGCGGTTGACGTCGGGCATGTCGGCGGGGTTATGCAGCTCCATCTCGCACGCGTCTTCGGTCTTGCTGCGGCTGAGTTGCAGCTTGTACACAACCGACGGCGCGGTGGTGATGAGGTCAAGGTCGAACTCGCGCGTCAGGCGTTCCTGAATGATCTCGAGGTGCAACAACCCAAGGAAGCCACAGCGAAAGCCAAAGCCAAGCGCCGCGCTGCTTTCGGTCTCGAAACTGAATGATGCGTCGTTGAGGCGCAGCTTGCTGATGCTTTCGCGCAGCTTTTCAAAGTCGGCGGCGTCGGTGGGGAACAGGCCGCAGAACACCACGGGCTGCACTTCCTTGAACCCGGGCAGCGGCTCGGCGGCGGGGCGCTTGGCATCGGTGATGGTGTCACCCACGCGGGTCTGCGCGACTTCCTTGATCTGCGCGGTGATGATGCCGACTTCGCCCGCCGCAATCTCGCCAAGGATTTCCAGCTTTGGCCGCATACAGCCGACGCGGTCGACCAGATGCTTTGTGCCAGCGGCCATGAACTGGATTTCCTGACCTTTTTTGATCACGCCGTCGATAACGCGGATCAGGATGACGACGCCCAGATAGGGGTCGTACCAGCTATCGACCAGCATGGCCTTCAACGGCGCGTTGCGGTCGCCCTTTGGCGGCGGAATGCGCGTGACCACGGCCTCCAGCACTTCGTCGATGCCAATGCCGGACTTGGCCGATGTCAGGACCGCATTGTCGGCGGGCAAGCCAATGATTTCCTCAATCTCGGCCTTTACCTTGTCGACCTCAGCCGCGGGCAGATCGATCTTGTTGATGACGGGCACGATTTCATGGTCATGCTCGATGGATTGATAGACGTTGGCGAGCGTCTGCGCCTCAACGCCTTGCGCGGCGTCGACCACAAGCAACGCGCCTTCGCACGCGGCAAGGCTGCGCGATACTTCATAGGCAAAGTCGACATGGCCCGGCGTGTCCATCAGGTTCAACTGATAGGTGATGCCGTCCTTCGCGGTATAATCCAGCCGCACCGTCTGCGCCTTGATGGTGATCCCGCGCTCTTTCTCGATATCCATATTGTCGAGCACCTGGCTCGTCATCTCACGCGCCGTCAGGCCACCCGTTTGCTGGATAAGCCGGTCCGCAAGGGTGGATTTCCCGTGATCTATGTGGGCAATAATACTGAAGTTGCGGATAAGCGAGAGTTCGGTCATGCGCCGCCCCTAGCAGGGCAACCCTGCGCCTTCAAGCATGGCGGAACGCCTGTAGGCGCAGTCCGCCAAAAGAGACGCGGAACGCCTGTAGCCCGCCATGTGATTGCTTATACCGATTCGACTGGTTTGTAGGAAAGTGTTTTGTTTGCGTTGCGACAAATTAGCACCGTTATTTATCCCATGCACTCCGGTCCAGCGCACGCATGGCGTCCGTGATTGCCACAGTCTCCACGCTGACTTTCACGACCTTGCCGAGCAAGTCGATGCAACTCTCTTTATAGTCGGCAAAGCGGTAACTATTGAACTTCTCCCGAATTGTAGGGTCGCGGGGCGTTTTTTCCTTATGTTGGTCAAGCACCCAGTCAATCGCACTCCGGTTGCCAAGGCGGTATTGCCATGCCTGCAAGGGCACACCGGTCAGTTGCGTATCCTCGTCGATGACGACGTTTCCAGTGCCCGCATCGCTTTTCAGTTTTGGCTTGGGATAAGTCCCATCGGCGCGCTTGGGCGCTGGCGTATCGACACGGGTCAGCTTTGCAGGCTTCACCTTTTCATAATCGATATGCAGCTTCAACAGCGCCTCGCCCCAATCCACCCATACATCAAAGTCTGGATAAAAAGGAATGCGCGGAAATTCGCGTTTCAGGTTCAGCGCATATTTCTCACGGTATAGCGGATCGTGCAGCACGGCATAGCAATAGGCAAATATAGCGTCTTTGGTGATTTGAACCTGCTCGCCATAGTGCGCGACAAACTGCGCCACTGCCCAATCGGTGATGTTATCCACCCGCTCGCCGGACTTGGTGTAGCGGTAACGAGGAAGGGAATGGGTGCCGCCGTTTCCGGTTTTCAAAAGACCATAATCAAAAATGGTGTCGGTAGCTTGGCACGTTAACGCGTCGTTCGACGATACACACCTGAATGAGATCGATTCATTCACGCCGCCTACCGGAAAAATGGCTTCAGCCATCCCAGTCCGATCGATGAACAATTCCGATTGATAAACAAAAGCTTTTGCGAACGGCCTGACCAACGCTCGGCTAACCAATTTGCTTTGAAAGTGCTCTCGCTTTTTCGATTTTCGAGCGGCTTTGAGTGTCTCTGACCATTTCAAGGTATTCGGCAATTGGCCTGACGCTGAAAATGTCGCTTCATACTGTTGAATTAAGGACTGAACTTTAATTGTAATTTCGTCTTTAGACCTCGAGTAAACCCACTCATCCCGACCCGTCATCATGCCGGTTGAAAAGACTTTAAAGATAGCGCTGGTTCTGCCTCGACCTGTTTTTGTGTATTGATCCGCAACCGGAAGCATAGACAGCCAACCGTCTGCACCCTCTGTATTCAACCAATCATGCCGCGCATTGGGCTTCACCTCACTTGTCGGCAGCGCCCTCAATTCGGTCCCGCCCAGCCAACTCAACTTATCTTCGGCCGTCTCGTCCTCTGGGCGCCGGATATAGCGGATCGTGCAACCCTCGACGCCTTTTTTCCGCACCAGATAGCAAATGGCCACACCTGTCTGAATGCCGAACACATTATGCTTGGTGCCTGAAAGCTTCGGATTGGCGCGTACATCGCCGCCCAGATCGACTACCCAAATTTCGCTAAAGTCCTGTGCGACCATCTTGCGGAAACCGTCAAACGTCCGGCTTTCGATAAAACTGCGGTTGGTGATGAACGCCAGCACGCCGTCTTCGGAAAGCCGGTCGCTAGCCCAGCGGAAAAAACGCGAATACATATCATAGAGTTGGGATTTCTGCGCCGTGCTTGCCTTGATATAGGTTTGCTTTATGCGCTCGTCGATGCGCGCATAGGCTCGGTTTTTGTTGTTATCATTCTCGTTCTGCTGGTTGGCATTATAGGGCGGGTTGCCGATGATGACGCTGATCTTGCGTTCATTCTGCCGCTTCACCCGCGCCATATTTTCGTCGGACACGCTGCCAAACATGTCACCCTGATACCCGCTGTAAATGCCAAGCGCTGCGACATTATCCAGCGTATCGACAAAGCACAGATTCGGATATTCGGCGAATTGTCCGGTGATCGCCGCATAGGTCGCTTCAATATTCAGATTGGCGACATAATAAGGCAATATCGCTACCTCGTTGGCGTGCAGCTCTTCTTTATATTTATGCCGCATCTTGTCATGATTGCCGCGAAAATGTTCGAGTAGCTCGACGATGAAGGTGCCGGTTCCCGTCGCCGGGTCGAGTATCTCCACCCCCTTGTCGATCAAATTCTTGCCGAAATGCGTTTCGCATAGCCAGTCGGCGCTTTTTATCATGAAGCGGACGATTTCGCCCGGCGTGTAGACCACGCCGAGCCGGTCGGCGGCCATCGGGTTATAAACCTTGTAGAAATTCTCGTAGAGGCCCTTCAGGAACCCTTGCTTCTCGGTATGGCTGTCAATCACCGCCGCAGTTGCGCTAATCCCCGCATAATAAGGCTGCAATGCCTTTAGCAGGCGTTGCTTCTCGCCATAGCCAAATAATTTGTCTTCCAGTGCGTAGAGCGCGGCGGCGACGTTGTTCTGGCGATGGAAATCGGGATTTTCGAAGACCTTGGCAAAGATGTCCTCGGTCAGGATATGCTGGATCAACATTTCCTGCACATCGGCATCCGTCACCGCCGGATTGATGGCATCACGCGCATGTTTCAAAAAGTCATCCTGCGCGCGCGCAAACTCTTTGCTGTCCTTGCGCTTTTTCTGAATAATCTCGCGCAGCGCGGTCAGCACAGCAGGCAGGTCAACGGCAAACTGCCGCACCGCTTTTTTGAAGTCGGCCACTTCCTGACGTTCATGGCCGAAAAACTGGCCGAGCAAAGGCAGCAACGCGTCGGCATCGTCCATTGCGGCGCGCAATTGTTCGTGGCCGTTCTGATAGAGGACAGCCGTTACGTCGTCGGAAAAGATGATATTGTCTTTGGGATAGCCCTTGCGAAACTTGTTGGTGATTTCATCGTCCAACTTGTCGTCTTCGTCTTTGGCTTCCCAATAGCCAAACGGAACGCGCAATCCGTGCAGCAACGCCCCGTCGGTGTAGATGCGGTTACCCTTTGGCGTGACAATGGCATGTTCCGCGACAAAATGCAGATCAAGCGATTTGCCCCATCGCTTCAACAAATCCTTGAACGGGTCGCGCACCACGCTTTCTCGGCGGCTTCCCGATACTTGGCGAAGGCGATCGAGATCAGCGCGGTATTCGTTAATGAGTTGTCGGCTCATGTCACATCTCGCAGCGAGATCATTTGACTTTTTACGAAATTCGTTTCGGTGCTTTCGCGTATTTCGTTCAAATATCCGTTGATGTTCATGCCGAATATTTCCCGCCCCTGATGATGACTTCGTCAGTTCACATTTGTGACATTTGAGTCAATCGCTTTCCAAGCCGAAGACTTGTAATATTTTGCGGATGGGTGGCGGGGCACGTCTGCGTGGCGCAAAAGGCGGCGCCCCCCGCTTGACCCCTGCCCGCCCTCCGTCTATAGCAAATCCAACATCCAGATCATCGGGAATGGCCTTGTCGTCGCGCAACGGGGCTAACGCATTGATGGTAATGGATTTTCACATACGCGAGACGGCTGCACGGCAGGACCCGAATCCGGGGCCATTGCTATGCGGCCTTTTCTTGTCTTGTGGATAAATTCCTGCGTCCGACACTTTCAAACTTGAGGCAAAGCACCTTATGGCATCCCGTCCGGCACCCGTCGCAAAATCGAAGAACAGCGGTATTTCGCGTCAAAAGCGTATCCGCAAAATTTTTGGTAACATCCATGAAGTTATCGAAATGCCTAACCTCATCGAGGTTCAGCGCGAAAGCTATGAACAGTTTTTGCGTTCGGACCCGTCGATCGGTTATGTATCCGGTCTGGAAAAGACGCTGCGCAGCGTTTTCCCGATCAAGGATTTTGCAGGCACCTCGGAACTCGACTTCGTTCATTACGAACTCGAAGAACCGAAATATGACGTAGAAGAGTGCCGCCAGCGCGGGATTACCTATGCGGCGCAGATGAAAGTCACGCTGCGCCTGATCGTCTTTGAAGTTGACCCCGACACCGAAGCGCGTTCGGTTTTGGATATCAAGGAGCAGGACGTGTACATGGGCGACATGCCGCTGATGACGCATAACGGCACATTCTTCATCAATGGCACGGAACGCGTTATTGTATCGCAGATGCACCGTTCGCCAGGCGTATTGTTCGACCATGACCGTGGCAAAACCCACTCGTCGGGCAAATATCTGTTCGCAGCGCGCGTCATTCCGTATCGCGGTTCATGGCTCGACTTCGAATTTGATGCCAAGGACATCGTCAACGTCCGTATCGACCGTAAGCGCAAGTTGCCGGTCACGACCTTGCTCTATTCGCTTGGCCTGAACGACGAGGAAATCCTCGGTCACTTCTATGACCGCGTCACATTTGAACGCGGCACCGGTGGATGGAAGATTCCGTTCAATTCGGAACAATGGCGCGCTTCGAAGCCGATGTTCGACATCGTTGATGCGAAAACCGGCGAAGTTGTGTTCCCAGCCGGAACCAAGATCACACCGCGTGCGGCCAACAAGGCCGTCAAGGACGGTTTGTCCGAACTGCTGATCCCGACCGAAGAAATCTTTGGCCGTTATTCCGCTTATGACCTGATCGACGAGAAGACGGGCCGCATCTATGTAGAAGCCGGCGACGAAATCACGGCGGAAAATCTGGAAGCCCTGGACAAGGCCGGCATCGACAGCATCGAGCTGCTCGACATCGACCATGTCATTACAGGCGCCTGGATGCGCAACACGTTGAAGGCCGACAAGGCCGAAAACCGCGACATGGGCCTTGATGCCATTTACCGCGTTATGCGCCCCGGTGAGCCGCCAACGCGCGAAACCGCCGAAGCGTTGTTCGCTGGTCTGTTCTTTGACCCAGAGCGTTATGACCTGAGCGCGGTTGGCCGCGTGAAGTTGAACATGCGTTTGCAGCTTGATGTTGAAGACACGCTGACCACGCTGCGCACCGAAGATATCCTGGCCGTGGTCAAGGAATTGGTGAACCTGAAGGATGGCAAGGGCGAAATCGACGATATCGATAACCTTGGTAACCGTCGTGTCCGTTCGGTTGGCGAATTGCTGGAAAACCAGTATCGCGTCGGTCTGCTCCGTATGGAGCGCGCCGTGAAGGAGCGTATGAGCTCGGTCGACGTATCGACCGTGATGCCAAACGACCTTATCAACGCAAAGCCAGCGGTTGCAGCCGTGCGCGAATTCTTTGGTTCGTCGCAATTGTCGCAGTTCATGGACCAGACCAACCCGCTTTCGGAAGTCACCCACAAGCGCCGCGTTTCGGCACTTGGACCAGGTGGTCTGACCCGCGAGCGTGCTGGCTTTGAAGTCCGCGACGTTCACCCGACCCATTATGGCCGTATCTGCCCGATTGAAACGCCGGAAGGCCCGAACATCGGTCTCATCAACTCGTTGGCGTCATTCTCGCGCGTCAACAAATATGGTTTTATCGAAACGCCATATCGTAAGGTAATTGACAATAAGGTCACTGACGACGTGGTCTATCTGTCCGCAATGGAAGAGCAGAAGAACACCATCGCGCAGGCAAACGCCGAACTGAACGCCGATGGCAGCTTTGCCGAAGACCTGATTTCGTCACGTGAATCGGGTGAATTCCTGATGGCACCGCGCGATCAGGTGACGTTGATGGACGTTTCGCCCAAGCAGCTGGTTTCGGTTGCCGCATCGCTTATTCCGTTCTTGGAAAACGATGACGCGAACCGCGCGCTCATGGGATCGAACATGCAACGTCAGGCTGTGCCTTTGCTGCGTGCAGAAGCGCCGTTTGTCGGAACCGGCATGGAAGAAACCGTTGCCCGCGATTCCGGCGCTGCTATTGGCGCACGTCGCTCCGGCATCGTCGACCAAGTGGACGCAACGCGTATCGTTGTCCGCGTAACCGGCGAAGTTGAAGCCGGCAAATCGGGCGTCGACATCTACACGTTGCAGAAGTTCCAGCGTTCGAACCAGAACACTTGCATCAACCAGAAGCCGCTTGTGAAGGTTGGCGACGTGATTGAAGCGGGCGACATCATTGCAGATGGTCCGTCGACCGAACTGGGCGAATTGGCGCTGGGCAAGAACAGCCTCGTCGCGTTTATGCCTTGGAACGGGTATAACTACGAAGACTCCATCCTGATTTCGGAACGCATCGTGAAGGATGACGTGTTCACGTCGATCCACATCGAAGAGTTCGAAGTGATGGCGCGCGATACGAAGTTGGGCCCTGAAGACATCACCCGCGATATTCCGAACGTGGGCGAAGAAGCGCTTCGCAGCCTTGACGAAGCGGGCATTGTCTACATCGGTGCAGAAGTGCATCCGGGCGACATCCTCGTCGGCAAGATCACGCCAAAGGGTGAAAGCCCGATGACGCCTGAGGAAAAGCTCCTCCGCGCGATCTTTGGCGAAAAGGCCAGCGACGTGCGCGACACCTCGCTGAAGCTCCCGCCCGGCGTTGCTGGAACGGTCGTCGAAGTGCGTGTATTCAACCGTCACGGCATCGACAAAGACGAACGTGCGATGGCTATTGAGCGTGAAGAAATCGAACGTCTTGCGAAGGACCGTGAGGACGAACGTTCAATTTTGAACCGCGCGACCTATAATCGCCTGAAGGACATGCTGATCGGTCAAACCGCTGCAGCAGCGCCAAAGGGCATCAAAAAGGGCGACAGTATCACCGAGGAAAACCTTGGTGAAGTCGAGCGTCACGAATGGTGGAAGATCGCTGTCTTAGACGACAAGGTTCAAGGCGACCTTGAAGCGGTCAAGGTTCAGTATGACGATGCCGTCAAGCTGATCGTTGAGAAGTTCGAAGATCGTCGTGAGAAGCTGGAGCGTGGTGACGAACTCGCGCCTGGTGTGCTGAAGATGGTCAAGGTCTTCGTTGCCGTTAAGCGTAAGCTTCAGCCAGGCGACAAGATGGCCGGGCGTCACGGAAACAAGGGTGTTATCTCGCGGATCCTTCCGCAAGAAGACATGCCGTTCCTTGCCGACGGTACACCTGTTGACATCGTGCTCAACCCGCTCGGCGTGCCTTCGCGCATGAACGTCGGTCAGATTTTCGAAACCCATCTGGGCTGGGCCGCGCGCGGTCTTGGCATGCAGATTGGCGAGGCTCTGGAAGAATGGCGTCACGCAAATCCCAACCCGCAAGCATCGGCTCCGCCCGAAGCGGTACGTGACTTGCTGGTTAAGGCATATGGCGACGATTATGAGAGCGAAATCAAGGGTCGCAGCGATGCAGACATCCTTGAGCTTGCAGGCAATGTGAAGACTGGCGTACCGATGGGCACCCCTGTGTTCGACGGCGCACGTGAGCCCGATGTGACCAGAATGCTTCAACTGGCTGGCCTGGATGGTTCGGGTCAATCCGATCTGTTCGACGGCCGCACCGGTGACAAGTTTGACCGCAAGGTGACCGTCGGCATCATCTACATGCTGAAGCTGCATCACTTGGTCGACGACAAGATCCACGCTCGCTCCATCGGACCTTACTCGCTCGTCACCCAGCAGCCGCTTGGTGGTAAGGCGCAGTTCGGTGGTCAGCGCTTCGGGGAAATGGAAGTCTGGGCACTGCAGGCATATGGCGCAGCCTATACCTTGCAGGAAATGCTAACGGTCAAATCCGATGACGTCATTGGTCGTACCAAGGTTTACGAAGCGATCGTCAAGGGTGACGACACCTTCGAAGCCGGCATTCCCGAGAGCTTCAACGTTCTTGTGAAGGAAATGCGTTCGCTTGGTTTGAATGTCGATCTGAATGCACATGATGTGCTGCTGGATGAAGACGGCAACGACTTGGCAGAGGCGGCTGAATAAGGGTTCAAGGGCGGGTTGACCCCGCCCTCCCCCAGCCACCCGAGATATTCATGGGCCATTGCCCAATGAGGAATTGAAAATGAACGAACTGAGCAAATTCAACAATCCCGTCGCCAAGGTCGAAACCTTCGATCAGATCCAGATTGGTATCGCGTCGCCGGAAAAAATCCGCAGCTGGTCATTTGGCGAAATCAAAAAGCCGGAAACCATCAACTACCGTACGTTCAAGCCAGAGCGTGACGGCCTTTTCTGCGCACGTATTTTTGGACCTGTGAAGGACTATGAATGCCTTTGCGGCAAGTATAAGCGCATGAAGTACAAAGGCGTCGTCTGTGAAAAGTGCGGCGTCGAAGTCACCGTCACCAAGGTGCGCCGTGAACGCATGGGCCATATCGAACTGGCCGCGCCGGTTGCGCATATCTGGTTCCTGAAGTCGCTGCCATCGCGCATTGGCTTGCTGCTCGATATGCAGCTCAAGCAGCTTGAGCGCGTGCTGTACTTCGAAAACTACATCGTAACCGAGCCCGGCCTGACTGCGCTTGAGAAGTTCCAGCTGTTGAGCGAAGACGAATTGCTCGATGCGCAGGACGAATATGGCGAAGACGCCTTCACCGCCTCAATTGGTGCGGAAGCCGTAAAGACCATGTTGATGGATCTTGATCTTGTTCAAGAGCGTCAGGATCTGCTGGACGAACTGGCTGTTACCAAGTCGGAACTCAAGCCGAAGAAAATCATCAAGCGTTTGAAGGTCGTCGAAAGCTTCATCGATTCAGGTAACAAGCCAGAGTGGATGATTTTGGACGTCATTCCAGTCATTCCACCAGAATTGCGCCCATTGGTGCCGCTGGACGGCGGCCGTTTTGCGACGTCGGATTTGAATGATCTCTATCGCCGCGTTATCAACCGTAACAACCGTTTGAAGCGCCTGATCGAACTGCGCGCGCCGGACATTATCGTCCGTAACGAAAAGCGTATGTTGCAGGAAGCCGTTGACGCACTGTTCGACAATGGCCGTCGCGGTCGTACCATCACGGGTGCCAACAAACGTCCATTGAAGTCTCTGTCCGATATGCTCAAGGGCAAGCAGGGACGTTTCCGTCAGAACCTTCTCGGTAAGCGCGTCGATTATTCGGGTCGTTCGGTTATCGTAACGGGCCCTGAACTGAAATTGCATCAGTGCGGCCTGCCAAAGAAGATGGCGCTCGAGCTGTTCAAGCCGTTCATCTACTCGCGCCTCGATGCCAAGGGTCTTTCGATGACCCTGAAGCAAGCAAAGAAGTGGGTCGAAAAAGAACGTAAGGAAGTTTGGGACATCCTCGATGAGGTTATCCGCGAGCATCCTGTATTGCTTAACCGCGCACCAACGCTTCACCGTTTGGGCATTCAGGCGTTTGAGCCTGTCCTGATCGAAGGCAAAGCCATCCAGCTTCACCCGCTGGTCTGCTCGGCATTTAACGCCGACTTCGACGGTGACCAGATGGCCGTTCACGTGCCACTGTCGTTGGAAGCGCAGCTTGAAGCCCGCGTTCTGATGATGTCGACAAACAACATTCTCTCGCCAGCAAACGGTAAACCAATCATCGTTCCTTCGCAGGACATGGTACTTGGTCTCTATTATCTGTCGATGGACCGTAAGGGTGAACCCGGCGAAGGCATGATGCTTTCGGACATGGCCGAAGTGCATCAGGCGCTTGAAGTGGGCGCAGTATCGCTGCACTCCAAGATCATCGCGCGCGTTCCGCAAACTGGTGAAGATGGCGTTGAGCGTATGGTTCGCTTTGACACCACTCCAGGCCGTATGTTGCTTGCAGAAACCCTGCCAAAAAGCCACCGTGTGCCGTTCGAAACCGTCAACCGCCTTCTCACCAAGAAGGAAATTGGCGACGTTATCGATCAGGTCTATCGTCACACTGGCCAGAAGGACACGGTATTGTTCGCGGACGCGATCATGTCGCTTGGCTTTAAATACGCGTTCAAGGCCGGTATTTCGTTCGGCAAGGACGACATGATCATTCCAGAAGAAAAAGAAGGAATGGTCGCAGAAACCAAGGCTATTGTTGCCGATTTTGAGCAGCAATATCAGGACGGTCTGATCACGCAGCAGGAAAAGTACAACAAGGTCATCGACGCGTGGTCAACATGCGGTGACAAGGTCGCCAACGCCATGATGGACAAGCTGAAGGCGTCACCAATGGACGAGCATGGCCGCGAATTGCCGGTTAACTCGGTCTATATGATGGCCCACTCCGGTGCGCGTGGTTCGCCAGCACAGATGAAGCAGCTTGCCGGTATGCGTGGTCTGATGGCCAAGCCGTCGGGCGAAATCATCGAAACACCGATCATTTCGAACTTTAAGGAAGGTCTGACCGTTCTCGAGTATTTCAACTCGACCCACGGTGCCCGTAAGGGTCTGGCTGATACCGCGCTTAAGACTGCAAACTCAGGTTATCTGACTCGCCGTCTGGTCGACGTATCGCAGGATTGCACCATCGTTGAAGTCGATTGTGGTACAGAGCGCGCGCTGGAAATGCGTTCGATCGTTCAGGGTGGCTCGACCATCGCGTCGCTTGGTGAGCGTGTTCTTGGTCGTACAACGGCCGAAGACATCCTTGGCCTTGATGGCAAGGTGCTGATCCCATCAGGTACCTTGCTCGACGAGCCAATGGTTGCCGCCATGGAAGAAACCGGCATTCAGGCCCTCAAAATTCGCTCGCCACTGGTCTGCGAATCCAAGGTCGGCGTATGCGGTACCTGCTATGGTCGTGACCTTGCACGCGGTACTCCTGTGAACATCGGTGAAGCTGTCGGCGTTATCGCTGCACAGTCAATCGGTGAACCAGGCACGCAGCTAACCATGCGTACGTTCCACATCGGTGGCGCAGCGCAGTTGAACGAACAGTCGAACCTTGATGCAACTGCATCGGGTAAGGTGATGTATCGTGATCTGCCAAGCATCATCGACAAGCGCGGCAAGCGCCTTGCCATGGCTCGTAACGGTGAACTGGTTATCGTCGACAAGGACGGTCGCGAGATGGAAATCCACCGTCTGCCTTATGGTGCGACGCTGGCATTTGCTGATGGCGATGCGGTCAACTCGGGCGATCGTCTGGCTGAATGGGATCCATTCACCATGCCGATCATCACCGAAAAGTCGGGTGTCGTGAAATATCAGGACCTGATCGACGGCAAGACGCTGACCGAGCAAACCGATGAAGCCACTGGCATTGCTCAGCGCGTTGTCATCGAAGACCGTGCAGGTAGCCGTACCAAGAAGGAAGATTTGCGTCCCCGCATTACGCTTCTCGACGAGAAGACTGATGAATCCGGACGTTATCTTCTGGGCGTGGGCACGATGCTCTCGGTTGAAGATGGTGCAACAGTCCAGGCAGGTGACGTTCTGGCCCGTGTGACCCGCGAGTCTGCAAAGACCCGTGACATCACCGGCGGTCTGCCACGCGTTGCTGAATTGTTCGAAGCGCGCATTCCCAAGGACAACGCCATCATCGCCAAGATTTCTGGCCGTGTTGAATTCGTTCGTGATTATAAGGCAAAGCGCAAAATCGCGATTGTGCCGGAAGAAGGTGATCGGATTGAGTATCTCATCCAGAAGTCGAAGGTTCTCGACGTGCAAGAAGGCGATTTCGTCCGTAAGGGCGATAACCTGATTGCCGGTTCGCCAAACCCGCATGACATTCTGGAAGTCATGGGCGTTGAAGCGCTGGCTGAATATCTGGTTGCAGAAATTCAGGAAGTGTATCGCTTGCAGGGCGTGAAGATCAACGACAAGCACATCGAAACGATCGTTCGTCAGATGCTGCAAAAGGTTGAAATCACCTTTGGTGGTGACACCACGCTGCTTCCAGGCGAGCAAGTCGACCGTGAAGAAATGGATGCGATCAACGCCAAGCTGACCAAGGGTCAATTGCCTGCAACCGGTAACCCCGTGTTGCTGGGCATCACCAAGGCAAGCTTGCAGACGCGTTCGTTCATCTCGGCTGCGTCGTTCCAGGAAACCACCCGCGTGCTCACGCAAGCGGCGGTTGAGGGCAAGAAGGACATCCTGACTGGCCTGAAGGAAAACGTCATCGTTGGTCGCCTCATCCCTGCGGGTACTGGCTCTGCCATGAACCGCATGCGGATTGCGGCAACCAGCCGCGACGTTGCACTGCGCGCCAGCTATAAGAAGCTTCAGGAAAGCCTGATTGCTCCTGAAACTGCGGCTGAAGAGCATGCAGCAGAGCTGGCACAAGGGCCAGAAGCAGCAATTGGTGATGATCCATTGGGCGCCGTAACCGGTGAAACCCACGGCACCGATGCCGATGCCGGCGAATATCTGAACGATTGATCGCCCGTTTAAGCTAAATCAAAAAACCCGCCGGAAGCGATTTCGGCGGGTTTTTTTTGTTGTTAGCGCGGATGTGCCATCCTTCCGTTATGCAAAATCAAAACTTGCCCGAAAGCGTCAGCTGAAACTGCGGATCCAAAAACCGCTCCCGATTGACGATCTGGGACAACTGTCCCGATGCGCGGGTACCGGTATAAATGAATCGATCCCGGTTGAATCCGGCAAGGTCATTGACTTGGAATCTGAGCGTACCCAGTTTGAACTTCGTATATTCCACAAAAATCGACGTTCTGGTGCCGTCTGCCTGCCGTCGGAGTTCGTTAAAGAAATAGGCGTAGCTGGCCTTTTGGACATTGAATGATGCACCATAAACCAGACCAAGATCGGTCGCATCATATCGTAGGTCCCATTGCTGATGCCATAATGGACGGTTGGACATGCGTCGCTTAAATCCGGTCACAGGGTCCGTTACGCTGCTGCCATGATAGTGCCCAACATAGCGCAGCTCGACGCCCGATACGCCGACTGCTTTGGTCAACCAGTCAAACGGTAAGGTAATCTCCAGCTCTCCGTTCCAGCGCTTGCTATCGCCAATATTCCCTGTGCCGTCGAACTGTGCCGTGACATTGCCATTGGCATCGCGCAATGTGACCGGCACAAGGTCCATGGTATCGTTCACCAACTGGTATTCGCCGCGAAACTGGATGCTTCCCCGTTCGAGAAATTTGTGTCGGATCAATGCGGACAGCGTCGTTGTTTTTTCCGGCACAAGGTCTGCGTTGCCAGCATCAACCTGATTGCCGACCGTAATGTCGACCGACGTTGCAAATTCGTTGAAGTTCAGCTGCGCAACTTGGCGTTCGGCCCTAAATTCTAGTGTTGTCTGCGGGTTGACCGTCCATGTCGCGATAGCCCGCGGCTTGATGAACGAAAAACTGCGCGCTGCGGTGCTATCGCCGGACAAAGTCAGCTTTGAAAATTCTGCGATTGCTCCGGCCTCAATCTTCCATGCGGGACCAATCGACCAGACATCACTTAAAAAAGGCTCAATCCGGGTTTCCTCTACGAGGACATTTGACGCTGGAAATGATGTGACAGCGCCTGACATGGAGCTAGATGCAGCAAATTGCGCGTCAAGGCGGTTATAGGCAATTTCAGTTCCGAACTGAACCGCATGACTGTCCAGGCCAACCCAGTCGTTCTGCAACCGCAAGACGGCCTCGGCAGGCTTGTTGCGATTGCGCGTTTCAAACAGCGTAACGGGCTGCCCTACACGCGCAGTTTCGATGCTGCTGTCACTGCTTTCTTCCGCTGCACGGTACAAGGCGACAATCTTTGTATTTGTTTTTGACAGTGCAGAAAATTCGATATCCCCACCGATTTCATAGCTGAGGTCGCTGACCGGACCACCGCGCAATACATATTCGTCGGCAATATCTACGCCAGCGCTGTTGAAATAGTCCGCATTGCGGCGGTCAAAGCTGTCTCTCCAGCGGAGCTGCCCATTGAGGTTGATTTTAGCCCCCCCCAATTTGGATTTGATTGCGCCACCCAGCGCTGCCTCATCATAGCCCCCTTCGCCCGTATAAAACCGGCGTTCAATAAGGGCGCCTGACCCTGTCTTAAAATCCTCAGGGCCAAAACCATATACACGCTCGGAATAACTCGACACGTTCAGCGCGTAACTGGTGTCCCCACGTCGCAGTGTGGCCGATGCGCTGCCAGAAGGTTGAAAACCGTAACGTGTTCCAGCGACCACCACGGCTTCATATGTACCGCTGACCTTCGCGCTACGTTTGCGCACGATGTTTACGACCTGTCCCTGCCCTTGCGTTTCGGAATCCGCGCCGGCCTGTTCGGACAACAATATATATTCTACTTCGCTGGCAGGAATGCGTGACAAGATGGTCAGCATGTCGTCGGCCTTCGTAGATGGCCGATCGCCGTCTACCAGAACATTGCCTGCGTTTTCACCAAAGCCACGGCGACCCTCACCTTCGTTGATGGAAAAGCCGGGGAGACGTCGCACCATATCCAGCGCGGTGACCGGGGCATAACTTGCAAAAAAAGCAGGCCGAAACTCGCGCTGTCCCTTTTTCTCGGGAGCAACCGAGGCCGCTCCTCCATTATCCTCGGCATGACCGATGGTCGGTGAGGCAAATGCAGCTACGCTCAATAATAAAGACAGATGATACCCAGAAACGCGCATATAACCTCCCGATAGGCCCGGGATTTTCCCTTCAGCCTTCGGGAGGGCCCATAGCAATGCCATAGACGAACCGGTTAGTTCTGTTCGACCAAAGCGCCGCCGTTTCGACAAGATGCAAATTTGCCGGGTCGGCAGTCGTTCGTCGAAAACGCCAGCGCGCTAATAACTAACGATTTTGAGAAGGCCTGTCGCGCTCTGCTTCAATCCGTTCTCTGAGGTCATCGGCCTTTTCGCAGGCGTCTCTGTCGCCATCCTCGCAGCGGTCATTTGCCTTTTCAAGCTGACGCCCAAGCTTACCTAAGGCCTCTTCGCGTTTGCGCATTTCACGCCCGCGCTTCTCGTCCGATTCCGATTGGCTAGTGGTCAACACGTCGGCTGTCTTGGAGACAATTTTCACCGGTGCGGTGACAACATCTTTCACGAGAGACGCAACGCATCCCGGGAGTGAGAGCAGTAGTCCTGCACAGATGACAACACGCAATTTCATACTTCCCCCATCCGCGTTCAGCAGGCTATTTCAGTAAGTTCACCGCAATAGCACGAATTTCGTCCGCCATATCCGGCCTTTGCAGTGCAACTGCCAGATTGGCTTCGATATATCCAACCTTCGAGCCGCAATCATAACGCTGACCGTCAAAGGTCACCGCGTGAAAGGCCTGTTTGCCGATCATTTGCGCCATGGCATCGGTCAACTGTATCTCACCGCCAGCGCCTTTACCTTGGCCCTCGAGAACCTCCATCACTTGTGGCTGGAGAATATAGCGGCCCGATACGATAAGGTTTGACGGCGCGTCCTCAACCTTGGGTTTTTCGACCAAACCGCGCACTTCGGTGATCGCGCCCTGTGTTTCTCCCGGCGAGATCACGCCATAGCTCGAAACGCTCTCACGCGGTACTTCAAGAACGCTAATCAGATTGCCGCCAATCTGTTGATAGGCATCCATCATCTGCTTCATACAGCCCGGGGAGCCGTGCATGAATTCATCCGGCAAGAAGATAGCAAAGGGTTCATCGCCAATGATGTCCCGCGCGCACCAGATGGCGTGGCCAAGGCCAAGCGGCTCCTGCTGACGGACGTAGACGCAGTTACCCGGCGTAAGGCGCGTCGGCACAAGCACCGACAGGTCCTTGTCGCGCGCGGCCATCGTATGCTCAAGTTCATAAGCGATGTCGAAATGGTCTTCGATCGCGCTCTTGCCGCGACCGGTAACGAAGATCATTTGCTCAATTCCAGCTTCCCGCGCTTCATCCACCGCATATTGAATAAGCGGGCTGTCGACGACCGGCAGCATTTCCTTTGGAATCGCCTTGGTCGCAGGAAGAAAACGGGTCCCAAGACCCGCAACAGGAAAAACCGCTTTACGAACAGGTTTGTGCATCATGTGACCGACTTAACAATTCAGCCGGGATTGTCTACGCAGAGTCGGTGAGCCGTTCTGCAAAACTCTTCTTTAACTTCGCAAGCTTTGGCGGAATTACTGCGAGACAATAAGGATTACGCTGTCCCTCGCCGTCCCAATATTCCTGATGGTAATCTTCGGCAGGATACCAGGTAGCAGGCCCCTCGATGGTCGTGACGATCGGCGCTGGCCAATCTGCGGCTGCGGTTACGATACCTTCTTCCGCCGCCGCGCGCTGTTCGTCGGACAATGGAAATATCGCCGAGCGATACTGCGTACCGATGTCGTTCCCTTGGCGGTTCAATTGCGTGGGGTCATGCGTCGCAAAAAAGATTTGGAGCAAATCGCCATAACTGATGACGGCAGGGTCAAAGCCAATCCGGATGGCCTCAGCATGGCCAGTGTTGCCGCCGCAAACTTCCTTGTAGCTGGGATCAGCAACGTTGCCGCCAATATAGCCGCTCTCCACGCTGGAGACGCCTTTCAACTGGCCAAACACAGCTTCCGTGCACCAGAAACAACCCCCGGCAAAAATCGCCTCTTCATGTGACATGCGATAATCCTTGTGAACCAACGTCGGGGCCGACCGATTTCTCTTCGTCCCCGCGCACCACCAGCAGATACATGGCTGGCGTGACAATACGTGATAGCAAAGTTGACGAAATCAAGCCCCCGATGAGAACGATTGCCAGCGGCCCGTATAGGCTACCGCCAAACAGAGCGAGCGGCATGAGGCCGCCAATCGCGGTTATCGACGTCAGCAGAACCGGCAAAAAACGAACTTCGCCTGCTTTTTCAATTGCTTCGCGCAGCGCCATGCCATTGGCACGTAGCTGGCTGGTAAAATCGACGAGGAGGATCGAGTTTTTAATCTCGATACCGACGAGCGCAATAAAGCCGATTACGGCGAGAAATGACAAATTGTTACCCGTCGCAAGCAACGCAATTAATCCGCCAAATGTCCCAAGCGGGATGACCCCTGCGACCACCAATGCTTCTTTAAACCTACCAAATTCGGCAACCAGAATGGCGAAAATGCTGAACATGGCGACAACGACCACTGGTCCGAAGCCGGCAAAAGTATCGTTGATCTTTTCGGCTTCGCCGCCAACAGCAATGGAATAGCCTGGCTTCAGCGGAATGGTGTCCATGCGTTTCTGTGCGTCGAGGTTAACCTTGGAAACCACCGCGCCTTCCGTAATCTGGGCCGTCACGCTGACATTGCGCTGCAGATTGTAACGATAGATCGCCGCCGGCGTGGATTCGAGGGTCGGGCTGGAAATTTCCGCAAGGCTGATGGCTTGGCCGCTGCGGTTGGAGACGTAGACAGAATCGAGCGCGGAAACTGGCTGGGTATCAGCAAACGGTATGCGAACCATGATAGGGTAGCTGTCCCCTTCGACATCGCGATAGGTCCCTGCTCGCTCTCCGGTCAGCGCCAACCGGATAGCGCGCCGTGCGGCGCCCGCCGGGACGTCCAGCAACGCAGCCTTCGCGTCATCGACCCGAATATCGAGATCAACCTTATCGAATGCCACGGGGTTATTCACATCCCGCGCTCCAGGCGTGTCTCGCAGAACTGTCTCCATTTTCGCGGCAATGCGGCGCAGTTCATCTTGATCCGGCCCGTACACGCGGAATTCGACAGGTGCATTAATTGGCGCGCCGTTCTGAAACAGGATCAGTTTAATCCGCGCGCCCGTGATCTGATCAAACTGCTTGCGCAGACGTTGAACCATGGCGCGCGCCTCCGCGCCTTTCCATTCGTCCATTATCGCCAGAACCTCGCCATGGGTCGGGTTTTCGCCACGCTGGAATACGTTGTAGAAAACAGGCGGATTATAGGCCCCGACATTTTCGGCGCGCACTTTTATGGCTGGCTCAGTTTTCAATATCTCCGATACCTGCGCCACAATGCGACCGGTTTCAGCAATACTTGCGCCTTGTTCCGACTCCACCGTCACCCGAAAATAGGATGTGTCTGCGTTTGGAAACAGACTGAAGCCCATAAGGGGTACCAGCAGGAACGCGGCGCACGTTACGGCCATAGCACCCCAGACGGAGCGACGCGGGCGGTCAAGCGCCCAGTGCAGCATGGGATGATAGAAGCGGTCGATTTTGGCCATCAGCCAGCGCAGCAGCGGATTGCCATGCTCGTCCTCGTCTGCCTTCAAAATACGACTAGCGAGAAACGGGACAATGGTCAGCGACACAATCATCGAGGCAGTGATTGTAGCGACAATCGTCCCGATGAAGCTTTGCGTAAACTTACCGGCGCCTTCGGGTAAGAAGAACAGCGGCAGAAAGGCAAAGACCAGCACGCCGGTCGAGCCGAGCACGGCCATGGTGATTTCCTTGGTGCCGTCTATCGCTGCGTCATTCCGGCTTTTCCCCATTCGCAAATGGCGCGCAATATTTTCGACCACGACGATGGAATCATCCACGAGCAGCCCCAGCGTAAGAATAAAACCAGCCACAACTAACTGGCTAAGATTGAACCCATAGGCCGATATAGCGAGTAACCCGGACGCAATCGAAAGCGGGATCGAAATCATCACAATGACTGAAGCGCGCCAGCCAAGCGGGAGAAGCGTGATAAGAACAAGGAACAGCGCGATCGCGAAATCCCGCGCGAGTTCCTGCAGGCGTTTGCGGATGTCGCGGCTTTGGTCAAATTGCACGACCGCGCGAATGTCCGGCGGCAAAAGTTTCTGCTGAAGCCGTAGCTCCTCGACCAACCGGTTACGCAGCTTTGTGGCGTCCGTTCCCTGTTTCTGGTTGGCCGTTATGAATATTGCGCGGTGACCGTTATGGCTGACCTTCACACGCTGTTCTGCGGCGCCAATATGCACATCAGCGACGTCACCAACGCGTAATATCGTGCCATCATTTGTGCGTACGGGCAGGTTCCGAATCTTTTCCACATCGCGAAATGCGCCGCCCGCCTCGACGTTAAACCTGCGTGCGCCGCTGGTCACAGCGCCCGCCGGAACGTCTGCGCCGGCAATCCTGATTGCGTCAACAACCGCGCTTGCCGGAACACGCAACTCAGCTAGCCGACCGGCGTTGACCGCAACGCTGATTTCGGGCTGTGGCAATCCATACACTTCTGATTGCCGAACCTCTTTATACCGGCCCAATGCGTCGCTGATGTCGCGCGCGTATTTCTCCATCCGGTACCAGCTTGCGGTGTCGCTCAATAACGCGATTTGAAGGATGGAGGTGTTGGTGGTGCGGATTTTCTCGAAATGCAGCCGTTGCAAGTCTGACGGCAACTGGTTGCGGATCGCGGTAACCTCGCGCACGGTATCGTTGAAATACTGGTCAGGGTCGCCGGACCAATCAAACTCGGCACGAATAACGGCATTGCCATCACTGCTGGTTGACGCGACGCTCTGGACGTCTTCCAGGCCTTGAACCAATTCCTCGATGGGCTTGGTTATAGTTTGCTCAATTTCGGCTGCATCAGCACCGGGCTGAGAAGCAACGATAGACACAACCGGCATAGAAAAGTGCGGGTCTACCGCGCGCGGGACTTGCTGAAATGCCGAAAACCCAAGCGCACATAGCAACGTGAACAAAACCAGCGTCAGCTGCCAACGGCGAATGGCCAGTTCTGCGATATGCATAGGCTAGGGCTGCGCTTTTTTTGCGACGCGCACGCGCATGCCGGTGCGGAGCTTTTCAAGCCCTGATGTAACGATCTTGTCGCCCGACCGCACCCCGCCCGACACAATAACGAAATGGTCTGTCACGCGTTCGATCGCGACATTACGCGTCTGCACGCGGCTATCACCATCAACCACATAAACGAGGCCCTCGCCTGTCCGGACGCCGAAAAGTGCACTCGCGGGAATTTGGACATGATCGGCGTTCGCCGACGCGGGCAGCCGCAATGATGCAGACCCTATTTGACCCGAGCGGAGCTGAGGACGATTTGGCAAACGGAACTGCACGGTAAATGCACCGGTGCCTTCGTTTGCCCGGCCGTCAATCTCGGTGATAGAGGCGGTCAAGGGCGCGCTTCCCAAGGACTCGATGGAAATATCAGCCGCCATTCCGATGCGGAGGCTGGATGCGTCCCGGTCGACAATTGGAACGCGGAAAACAAAGCCCTCGTCGGCTTCACCCAATTGCAAAACGGGCGTGCCTGCTGCGATAACTTGCCCCGGCTGGACGTTGCGGGTCAGGACGACACCGCTGGACGGCGCATACAAC
The DNA here is from genome assembly GCA_963508315.1 of uncultured Sphingorhabdus sp. Taxonomy (GTDB): domain Bacteria; phylum Pseudomonadota; class Alphaproteobacteria; order Sphingomonadales; family Sphingomonadaceae; genus Sphingorhabdus_B. Next base: position 601,208 of record CAUOWK010000001.1, read on the forward strand.
TGCGCCGTGCTCTGGGCAAAGCCTGCTTGACGCACGCGTGCGTCGGCTGATTTGACGGCTGCTTCAGCGGCTTCATAGCGTGCCTTGGCAACCCAGCCATCAGCATATAGGGACCGAAGGCGTTCGAACTCTGCCTTAGCGCGATCACGCTCGGCCGTAGCGACACTGACGTCGGCGCCAACTGCCGTCATGTCGAGCGCCGCCAGCAGCGCGCCACGCTTTACTACATCGCCCTCTTCAAACCGCACGGATGCAACTTTGCCGGCGGTGGTGAAGCCAAGAGGCGTTTCGCGGCGATATCGAACGGTCCCCACCGCATTGATTTCCCGTAAAACATTTTCCTTTTCGGCGGTGAAGATTTGCACTGAAGGAATATTGGCCGGGGCCGAAGCGGCTTTATCTGCCTGATCGCCGCAACTTGCCAGCAGCGCGAAGGGTATTAGCCCGATAAACAATCTGGTCCCGACAGGCACAACGCCCTCCCCTTGGCTACTCTGGCTGCATTGATAGGTCAAAGCGCGTCAGGATGAAATAGCATCCTGATATGCAACTGATTTTTTTCGTGCGAGGCTTTTACTGCGTTAACAGAGGCGGTGCGTACAGTCCCCCCGCTTTTCCCGTTTTTTGCATCAGTTCAATTTCCGCCTGCATCGATTTTACGCGATTTTTCCAACGCGGGTGCGTGCCGTCCGAAAATATTCCAAGCCCGGTCTTGCGTCCATAACGCTCGGCAAATCGCAGTGCGGCGACTGGGTCATATCCCGCATTCGCCATCAACCAAACGGACAATCGGTCAGCCTCGATTTCGGTCGCCAAAATAGCCTTTCGGGAGCGGTCGCGCGATAATCTCTGACGGTGTCCTAGCAGATTATGGGCCATTTCATGGGCGACCACCGCCGCCAGTTCGGCATCATCCTGCGCGGTAAAAACAAGCAAACCTTCGGTGACCCGCACCCCGTCGCCATCTGCACCCGCATCTAGGCTGCCTTTAGTATCCAACCAGAATTTCGAAGCGCAAATGGCCGGCGGATTTAACGTGACAGTCTGCCGGCCGCTTGCGGTTTCGACGGTCACGGTAACGGGCGCATTTGACGAAAGGGCACTGGCCAGCTTGGCTGCCACCGCTTCCAAGCGCTCGGTCGATCGGGGCTTCGCTGGCAAGCTGCCGATATCCTTGCCGTTGACAGCGACGATACCGTCACCGGCTTTTAAACCGGCGGCATCTGCTGGGCCACCCGGAACGACCGCAGATAAGCCAACGGGTGCGCGCAAGGCAAAGGCAGCGCGCGCAATACGTGGGTCGGCATATTGAAACTCGTCATGCAAAACCCATCCCGGATTACGCAATGTGCGATCGCATAAGGGCGCATTTGCGGACGCGAGGCGATAGCCGACGCTTGCCAACCGCAGATCCTGTTGCGCCAGTGCCTTATAGGCATTCGGCTCATCAGCCGCAGATAGGGCCGACGACCAAATGCCCAGCATCAGCATGACAGGCGCGAGGCGAGTCACCGCACGGCAGCCCTCGCCAGCCGGTCATTGATGGCCGCACCAATGCCGGTATCGGGAACGCGGGCAACCGCGATGGCACGCGCCGCACTCGCATCCGCCTTGTGCAAGGCATCAAACAGATTTGCCGCAGCCTGCGCCAAGTCACCGGAGGGAGAGAGATTATCGTCGCCGTCGGTGCCTGCAAAACCAATCAGCCATTCGCCTGCCTCGGCCTTTTCAGCATTCAGCGTTACTGGTTTTGAAGGCGCGTAATGGCTCGTCATCTGACCGGGCGCTTCGATCTGTCCCGTGCGGGCTACCAAAGGCGCGACGCCCAAAGCCGTCTCGATGTCATGCGCAGTGACGGGGCCGGGGCGCAAAATCTGCCAGCCATTGTCCCGCACAGCCACTATCGTTGATTCGAGTCCGGCTGCACACGCGCCGCCATCCAGAATCAATGGAATTGCACTGCCCAGTCCAGCGCATACATGCGCCGCCCGCGTCGGGCTGATGCCGCCGCTCTTATTCGCCGATGGCGCGGCGAGCCGCAGCCCGCTTTTGGCGAGCACGGCCTGCATGACCGGATGGGCGGGGCAACGGATCGCAATGGTTGGAAGGCCCGCCGTGACAGCACGGCTCACCGGTGCGTTTTCCCGCAAAGGAAGCACCAACGTCAACGCGCCGGGCCAGAAAGCCTGCGCCAGTTGCTCCGCCATAGCGTTGAATATCGCCAATTCTTCGGCAGACCTTTTGTCGGGGACATGAACTATCAACGGGTTAAAATCGGGGCGTCCCTTGGCGGCATATATGCGCGCCACGGCATCCGCATTATTCGCATCGGCCGCCAAACCATAAACAGTTTCGGTGGGTAATGCGACAATCTGCCCACCGTGCAACAATTCGGCTGCGGCAGTGATCGCAGCGTCATCAGCGGGCAGGACCCAGCCATTCCCCAAGGTATTTGAGCCAAACATCATTCGCGGCTATAGGCTCTGGCCAGTCACCTTTAACAGGATTTTTTAGCGATCATGTCTTTTACTGCACCGGTTTCAGAACAAAGCTTTGTACTTAAGCACATCACGGACATCGACGCGCTTTCCCGCCACGACCGTTTTGCCGATGCAACGCCCGACATGGTGCAGGCTATTGTCGAAGGGATTGGGGAATTTGCGGCCGGCGAGTTTGCACCACTTAACCGGATAGGCGACACAGTCGGCGCGCGGTTGATTGATGGCAAGGTGGTCATGCCAGCTGGCTTTGTCGATGCGTATAAAGCGTATGTCGCCAATGGCTGGGGTTCAATCAACGCCCCGGCCGCCTTTGGAGGCCAGGGGTTGCCATTTTCCCTCGCGACAGTGGCGCTTGATTCGCTTGGCGCCGCGAACATGGCGTTCGCACTGTGCCCCATCCTCTCGGTTGGCGCGATTGAGGCGATCAATCATCATGGCTCTGACCGTCAGAAAGAATTGTTCCTGCCCAAGCTGTCGACGGGTGAGTGGTCCGGCACGATGAACTTAACCGAACCGCAGGCGGGGTCCGATGTCGGTGCCCTCAAATCCACGGCGACACCGCGCGGCGATGGCAGCTATCAGATTAAAGGCACCAAAATTTATATCAGTTTTGGCGACCATGATATGGCCGAGAACATAGTCCATTTGGTCCTCGCCAGAACGCCCGGCGCGCCAGCGGGCACCAAAGGCATTTCCCTGTTCCTCGTTCCCAAATACCGGTTGAATGACGACGGAACGATTGGCCGCGCCAATGATATCAAGGTCGTATCCGTTGAACATAAGATGGGCATTAATGCGTCGCCGACTTGTGTTCTCGCATTTGGCGAAGAAGACGAATGCGTTGGCGAACTGATTGGTCCGGAATTTGGTGGCATGCGCGCGATGTTTACGATGATGAACAACGCACGGCTCAACGTAGGCCTGCAGGGTGTCCAAATTGCCGAGGCAGCGACCCAGAAAGCAATATGGTTCGCGCAGAATCGCGTGCAGTCTGCAAAAGCCGGTGGCCCCTCGCGCGAGCCTGTAGCGATAATTGAACATCCCGACGTGCGGCGCATGTTGCTGCGGATGAAGGCGGGGACACAGGCCATCCGGGCGCTTCTGTATCTTGCATCGGGATATGTTGACCGGGCAACCATCGGCGAAGCGGGCGCGCAAGACATGGTCGATTTGCTGACTCCGCTCGCCAAAACCTATGGCACGGATATGGGCAGCGAAATCGCGTCGCTCGGCATCCAGGTGCATGGCGGCATGGGCTTTGTTGAGGAGACCGGGGCAGCGCAATATTATCGCGATATTCGCATTGCCGCGATTTATGAAGGCACCAACGGCATTCAGGCAGCCGACCTCGTTGGTCGCAAACTTGCCATGGAAGGCGGCGACGTCATTCGGCGGCACCTGCAGACAATCACGCGCGATGCAAGCGACCAGCCATCCCTGTCCAGGCTGAGCGGGGCATGTGCCGAGGTCACCGAATATATGATCGGCGCCGGTACAGATGACCGGCTTGCGGGCAGCTATGCTTATACGACGATGATGGCCGTAGCGACATCCGGCTGGCTGATGCTCCGGCAGTTGCGCGCCGCTGAGGCAGAGGTCGCGCAATCGGGTTCCAGCGCGTTCCTGCGGTCGAAAATCGCATCTTGCCGTTATTATCTTGAGGTGATGGTACCAGAGGCGCTGGCGCTTCAGGGCAGCGCGACTGCTGGTGCGGATATATTATATGCACTTGATGCTGCGGACCTAGCCGCTTGAACGACCAGTTCCTCAAACGCATCGCTGAAGCGTTAGAGCGTATCTCGCCGCCGCCCGCGCCGCCGACGGATCTATCGTCTTATCCGGCCTATCACTGGAACGGCACTGCGCTTGCGGCGGTGCAGGGTTTCAAGCCCTTGCCCATCGACCTTATTGTTGGTGTCGACCGGCAAAAAAGCGAACTTTACGAGAATAGCCGACGTCATGCGGCGGGGTCCGCTGCACATGACGTCCTGCTATGGGGTGCCCGTGGTATGGGCAAATCCGCCCTGGTCAAATCGGTGGTCGCCGCTTTGCAGGATGACGGTTTCTTCATCGCCCTGGTTGAGGCTGCGGCCAATCATGTAAGCAGCCTGCCTGCATTATTTGAGGAGTTGGGCGCGTCGGGGCGGCGCTATCTGCTGTTCGTGGATGACATCTCGTTCGAGCAAAATGATGATGACGCGCGGCTGCTGCGATCCTTGTTAGAAGGCGGCGTTGAAGCGCGGCCGAATAATGTCCGGCTCTGCGTAACATCAAACCGCCGCAACATCGTCGAGCGGGACGGTAACCCGCACGTGGAAAGCCTGAACACACGGGATGCGGTCGACGACAGCCTGGCGCTGGCCGACCGCTTCGGCCTAAAGCTCGGCTTCCAATATCCAGACCAAGACGCCTATCTGCAAATGGTCGCCTCTTATGCCGGGTTTTTCGACCTCGATTGGGATGAGGCAGACGCGCTCAGCTTTGCCCAAGGACGCGGCGGACGCTCAGGCCGAATCGCTTGGCATTATGCAACCGAGCTAGCGGGTCGCGCTGGGCGTAAAATCTAGGGCCCTAACCTTAGGGCTTTGCCCGCACGCGCCATATGATATTGCCGACATCGTCGCTCACCAGCAGCGCACCATCCTTGGCCACCGCCAGCATCGTTGGACGACCTTGGGCATTGCCCTCTTGATCCAGGAATCCGGTCAGGACATTGATGGGTTTGCCAGCCGGTTCGCCTTTGGGGAACGGCACGAAGATTACATCATAGCCCGATACAGGCTTGCGGTTCCACGACCCATGGCGGGCAACAAAGGCCCCTTGCGTGAAGCCAGCGCCCAGTTTCGCGTTGTAGGCAAACACTAGACCCAGCGGCGCGGTATGTGCGCCCAGCGCGTAGTCAGGACGGCGCTCATATTCGCGCTTTTCGGGCTTGGGTGGTGAAACGCGGGCGTCGGTAAAGCCGCCCCAATAATGCTGCGGCCAGCCATAATCGGCGCCAAATTCAACCAATGCCAGATAATCCGGTACAAGGTCCGAACCCAGCATATCGCGTTCGTTGACGACGGTCCAAAGGCGGCCACGACTGTCCCAATCCATGCCGACAGGATTACGAAGGCCGATGGCGTAAGGGATCTTCTTGTCCTTCGCGATGTCATATTCGAACACCATGGCACGGCCATTTTCAGAATCCATGCCGTTCTCGCCGATGTTGCTGTTCGAACCGACCGCGATGTAGATTTTCTTGCCATCGGGTGAAGCCGTCACATTGCGGGTCCAATGGTTATTCGGCGCTTTGGCGTTGAACTTGGTAAGTTCTTTACCCTTGGCCGCAATGCGCGTCTCGCCCGTCTTGTAAGGGAAAGCGAGCAGCCCGTTGGTGTTGGCGACATACAAAGTCTCGCCAATGAGGACCATGCCGAAAGGTGAATTCAAGCCAGTGATGAACGCTGTTTTCAGTTCGGCCTTGCCGTCGCCATCGGCATCACGCAGCAGCGTGATACGGTTTGCAGATGGCACGCCAGCGCCAGCCTTGCCCATCAGCCATTTCATTACCATGCCTTCAATGCCGCCAGCTTCACGGGGCGGAGAATTAGTTTCAGCAACCAACACATCGCCATTGGGCAATGTGTACATGTTACGGGGATGATCCAGCCCCTCGGCAAAACGCTCAACAACTAGCCCCGGCGCGGCCACAGGCGCTTCGCCCGCTTGCCAGCGATCGACATCGGCGACTTTGATGGTTGGAAAAATTTGTGGACGGCCTTCGGTAATCTGGGGAGACGGCCCCGTCACGGCATCAAGCGGCAGCTTGGCGACATCCGGACGTGTCATATAATAGACGACGGCCAGCGCCAGCACGATGAATATCAACGTAATATTGCGAACGTGCTTCCACATATCTCTAAACCTCTCAGCTACGCTTGCGGTCAAACAGCCAGACGGCAACGGCTATCGCAGCGCCAATACCCATGCCCGTGATCATACCGGCAGAAGGCTGATCCAAGGCCACGCCTGCTATCGCACCTATCAATAGCCCAAGGGCAACGAAGATTCCACCGGCGAGGCGGGGCTGGCTGTTTTCTGGTTCCGACATCGCGCTTCTTTGCCACCAACAGCGCGTCTCTAGCAAGCACGTTATTCATGCTTAATTTGCGCTAACCAAATGCTTTGACGGAACGGCGAGACGGCACAGGTATAACGTTGCTTGCAGGCAGGCCAACCACCCGGGCCTGTCTGCCACCCGAATAATAATGGAAAGCCATCTGCTCTATGTATCTGCCGCTATATGTCGAACCCCGTGACGTTGTTGAGGCAGAGGCATTAATGGACAAGTTTGGCACCGCAGCCGGGATTGAAGCGGCTGATCGAGCAAATGCGAGCCGCAACATTGGCAACCACATTCATTATTGTCGCTGGCGGCAGATTGAACGGCTTATCATTCTTCTAAGCGCCCAGACGACTTTAGGCACCGTGCACTAATCTCGGACAACAGAGGCCGGAAAGCCTATCTGCGCTCAGTTACCGTCCTCAAGTGACAGCAGCGAAGCGTTTCCGCCCGCGCTGGTGGTATCAGTGCTTGTGGTCCGCTCGGCGCAGAAACGGTAGAGATAATGCGGACCGCCGGCCTTGGGACCTGTTCCCGATAATCCTTCACCACCAAAAGGCTGGCTACCGACAACTGCGCCGATCATCGACCGGTTGATATACAAATTGCCGCAGCGCGCCAGTTGCTCGACTGTTTCGCTGCTGCGGGCGATGCGGCTGTGCAGCCCCATTGTCAGGCCAAATCCCTTGGCATTGACGCGCTTGACCGTCGCCTCCAGCGTGCCTGCCTTCCATGTGGCAACGTGCACCAGTGGCCCGAACCATTCACGGTCCAAGGCATCGATATCGTCCAACCGGATAACGGTCGGGGGGACATAAAGCCCGTCTGTGGGCACCGCAATTTCGTGCAATATGCGGTCTTTGACTTGGGCACGATATGCCATCAGCCGGTCATACGCATCCTGATCGATGACAGGGCCAATGTCCGTTTCCGGATTGGCAGGATTGCCCACGTGCAAGGTATCCATCGCACCGCGCAGCATTTCCAGCGTATGGTCGGCAATATCTTCCTGCAGCAACAGCAGCCGCAACGCCGAGCAACGCTGACCAGCCGATTGGAAACCCGACAGGATAATGTCGCGAACAACTTGTTCGGACAATGCCGTCGAATCCACAATCATGGCATTCAAACCGCCGGTTTCCGCAATCAGCGGCACAATTGGACGTGCGTCGTCCGCCAGCAGGTTGCGGGCAATCGCCTTCGCGGTTGGCACTGACCCAGTGAATACGACACCCGCAATTCGCACATCGGCGGTCAACGCAGCGCCGACGTCACCGCCGCCCGTTACCATCTGCAACGCACCGGTCGGGATGCCTGCCTGATGCGCCAGTTCAACCGCCAGCGCAGCAATGGCTGGGGTTTGCGGGGCGGGTTTTGCCACCACCGTATTGCCCGCGACCAATGCGGCCGCAACCTGGCCCAAGAAAATCGCCAGCGGGAAATTCCATGGTGCAATCGCAACCCATACGCCCCTTCCCTCATGGCGCAGCACATTGCGTTCGCCTGTTGGGCCAGGCAATTCGACGGGCGCGAGGTCGACCCGCGCGCGGGCAGCGTAATAGCGGCAGAAATCAACGGCCTCACGCACTTCGGATAGCGCGTCAGAAATGGTTTTCTTTGCCTCTTGAACGGCGACTGCCATCAAACGGCTTTGGTTGCTCTCCAAAAGGTCGGCAAGCTTAACGAGACAATCCGCACGCGTTTCCAGCGGTGTCGACGACCATGCAGAATAGGCCGCTAACGCATTGGAAACGGCGCTGGCGGGGTCAAGAGCTTGGCTAACGTCCAGTTTGATGGGCGCATTGATTTCGCCGGCAATGCGCGCAAGAACCTCGGCATCGTCCAGGTCCACGCCCAAGCTGTTCGGCCGTTCGGGCTGGAACAAGTCGGAAGGTGCCGAAATCGCGGGGTGACGCGTTCCGCCAACTGCCATGACTTTCTCGACCGGGTCGGCAAGCAATTCGTCCTCGCTAACCGACTGATCCGCCAATTGATGCACGAAGCTGCTGTTGGCTCCGTTTTCCAGCAAGCGGCGGACCAAATAGGCGAGCAAATCCCGATGTCCACCAACGGGGGCGTATGTCCGGCAATGATAGCCTTCCTCACGCACGATGCGCTCGAACAGTCCTTCACCCATGCCATGCAGGCGTTGGAACTCGAAATCCCGGCTATCGCCAGCCCATTGTAAGATAGTGGCAACGGTCAACGCATTATGCGTCGCGAGTGCCGGACGAATGTGGCTGGCGTCAAACATATCGCGTGCGCACGCGAGATAGGAAACGTCGGTGGCGGGTTTGCGCGTAAACAAAGGGAAATCGGTAAGCCCGCGTTCTTGCGCGTGCTTGATTTCGCTGTCCCAATAGGCACCCTTGACAAGACGCACCTGCATGATGCGCGATGTGGATTGGCCGAGTGCATTGGCCCATCCGATGACGGGCCTGGCGCGCTTGGAATAAGCCTGAACCGCCATGCCCAAACCGTCCCAGCCCTTCAATGCCGGATCCTGCGCAACGCGCTTGATAATATCGAGGCTCATTTCTAGCCGCGCGGCTTCTTCTGCATCAATGGTCAGCTGAACGCCCAAGGACGCAGCCGACTGTGCCAGTTGCCGCAGCATATCGGACAACTCAGGAACACAATGCGCGGCTTGCGCGGTTTCATAACGTGGATGCAACGCCGACAATTTCACAGAAACGCTGTGCCCGCGCGCCGGATCGCGGCCGACGGCGGCAATGGCACCGACATAGGCCTCAAAATAGCGCTCGGCATCCGCTTTGGTGCGCGCCGCTTCGCCCAACATATCGAAACTGGCGGTGAAGGCGCGATTATCCTTGGAAGCCATGCGCTTGATGGCTTCGTCAATGTCCCGTCCCATGACGAAAACCTGTCCCATAAGGCGCATCGCTGCGCCGACAGCCTGGCGCACAAAGGGTTCACCCGCACGCGCAATGAGGCGCTTTAGGCTACTGTCGCTATCGCCCAATACCGCTTTGCCCAACACCAAGCCCCATGTCGCGCTGTTGACCAGCATGCTGGAGGATTGCCCCTTATGCTCGCTCCAGTCTGCGTCAGTCAGCTTGTCGGCAATCAGCAGGTCGGCGGTTTGTGGATCGGGAACCCGCAAGAACGCTTCGGCCAAGGATAAAAGGGCAGTGCCTTCTTCAGTGCCAAGGCGATATTCCTGGAGGAACTGATTGACCCAGCCGTCAGCCTGTACTGACCGCAAATCCGCGAGCAAAGCACGGGCTTTTCCGACCACCGCAGCACGCTCACTACCTTCGAGCTGCGCTGCCACGACCAAGGGAGCCAAAACCTCGGGCTCCGGTTTGCGATGAAAGGGGCGAATGGCAGAGCGGGCTGAATCGAGGGTCAATGTCATGCCCGCGCTTTGCCGGATATTAAACGTCCAGACAAGTTACAGTTGAAACGAAAAGGCCAGCCTTCTTGCGAAAGCTGGCCTGAATTGCACGCATCAAGCCCAATCCGGTTTCACCCGGTGACGAATTAGGTTCAGAGGCTCGTCACCGGATGAAATTCTTATAGTTTAACGATAGCGGCGGCAGTTGCTGTCGGCCTTGTCGATTGCGCGACCGGCCAAGGCACCAACTGCGGCACCGATGATGCTGCCTTCGGTCTTGTTACCACGGCGGGCAACTTCGTTACCGAGCAAGCCACCGGCCACGGCGCCAATCACAGTACCACCCGTACCCTTGTCGCATCGCGCATTGCGATAGCCATTGTTTCGATAATAACGGTCACCACGGCGATATTCACGACGGTCGTCGCGGTCATAACGGTCACCACGGCTGTAATAGCCCTCATCATATCCACGGCCAGCCAATGCTGGGGTTGCGCTAAAACCGGTCACGGCAGTCGCGGCAAGGACCAGCGCACCGATGCTTTTCTTGAAATTTTTCATCATTGATACTCCTTTTTTTCCTGCTCGGCCCGGAGGGCAAATAGGCGATTTGTTTTGACAACAACTGCTTTATGAACATCGGTGCTTGAGCGTTTGCTGAATAGGACTGTTATCATTTGTTCATATTCGGGCAGCAAAAGATGAACAAATACGGGGGTCGGATGATACCAAAAATGAAGCGTGTGGGACTGGCGGCATTGCTCGCAGTGTTCGCCGTTGGCGGCGTGCGCGTGATTTATCCCACCGCGAGTCAGGCCATCGCGCTTCAACCACTCGCTCTTGATGTCGATAATCCAGCATTACGGCGTGTTGGTGAACTGATTTTCCAAGACGCGTGGGAACTGCGCAGTCGCAATGAAGATTTTGGTGGGATTTCCGCTTTGACTGCACTTGCCGACGGACGATTCATTGGGGTGGGCGATGCGGGAACACTTATCGGTTTCGGACTCACGCGCGACGAGCGCACCGATCGCCCGTTCATCGCGCCCCTACCCGAATCGCAAGGACCCAACAAAAATTATAAAGACCGCGATAGCGAGGGAATCGCCCATGATCCCATGAGCGGACAGTTCTGGATCAGTTTTGAGGCGAATCATGCCATTCGAAGATATTCCGGCGGATTCGCGCGCACGACTGGCATATTGCGCCTCGCGCCAATGCAGGATTGGCCGAGCAACCAAGGGGCAGAAAGCATCATCAGGCTGCGCGACGGACGCTTCATCATTATCGCCGAAACACTCGACGGTGACACCCACCCCGCATTGCTATTCTCTGGCGACCCCGTGGAACCCGGCAGCACGGTCAGCACGTTCAGGTATCGCCCGCCCGCCGGCTATCGCGTGACTGATGGCGTGCAGTTACCGGACGGACGACTCGTAATACTAAACCGGCGCGTGTCGTTTCCTCAAGGTTTCGCCGCGAAGATAGCATTGGTCGACCCTGCGACCTTAAAAAGCGGAGGCATAGCGTCAGGAACGGTGATCGCCTCGCTGGCGCCACCATATCTGGTCGACAATATGGAGGGAGTCGCCATCACCCGGAAAGCCGATGCGACTTATATCTGGCTGATATCCGATAATAATTTTAGCGTTTTCCAGCGTACCATATTGATGAAGTTTCTTTTCGCGCCTGAACGCGACAGCAGAAAGCCGGAGGCATTGGCTGCCCCCGGCTTTGATGCGTTATAGCTTTAGGTTGCCGAAGCGACCGCGCAGCTTAAGCTGCAGCTTTCTGCTTCTTGGCGATTTCTTTCTTCACCTTGCGGGCGTTTGTCGAGAGCTTCTCGTCCGAAGTCTTAAGCAACCAGTTATCAAGGCCGCCGACATGCTCGACCGAACGCAGACCGTGCGTCGAAACGCGGAATTTGTAGCCTTGCTCGAGAGCGTCGGACAACAAAGTGACATTTTGCAGATTCGGCAAGAATGTGCGCTTTGTCTTGTTGTTCGCGTGGCTCACATTGTTGCCGACAAGACGGCCTTTGCCGGTGAGTTCGCAGATCCGCGCCATGATGTGTATCCTGTATAAATTGAGTGGTGCGGAATCACTGACCCGCGAAAGTCGCTGCCCCTACCGCTCCACGCCGAAAAGGTCAAGCCGATGTGTGGCCAAAAGCGGCATACTAGGCTAGCAACTTTCCATGTCGTTGACCAAAGCCCGTGAATATATGGAACTCGCCCTCGATCTGGCAGCCGCCGCTGCGGCCGCTGGCGAGGTGCCCGTTGGTGCCATCATTGTCAAAGACGGCGTCATAATCGGCAAAGGTGCCAACCGGCCCGTTGGAAGCCACGACCCAAGCGCGCACGCCGAAATCATGGCTATACGCGAGGCGGCGGCCTTTCTGGGCAATGACAGGCTCACCGGATGCGACCTGTGGGTGACCCTCGAACCATGCGCCATGTGCGCCGGTGCAATCGCCCATGCGCGCATCGCAAGACTATATTTCGGGGCAGATGATCCTAAGGGCGGCGCAGTCATCCACGGTCCCCGTCTTTTCGAACAACCCACGGTCCATCATCGTCCGGAAGTCTATGGCGGCATCGCAGCCGACGAATCGGCGGCGTTGCTTCGGGAGTTTTTTGCGATCCGCCGTTAACGCAGATTTTCGCCAAAGAAATTCAGCGTTCGTTGCCACGACAGGTCGGCGGCAGCCTTATCGAATCTTGGCGTGCTGTCATTGTGGAAGCCATGTTGCGTCTCGGGGTAGAAATGCACCTGATAGAGCTTCTGTTTGGAAATCAACGCAGCTTGATATGGCAACCAACCCGCGTTGATACGCTCGTCGGCTTCGGCATAATGGATGAGTAAAGGCGCCTTGATGGCTGCGACCTCCTCGGCCTTTGGCTGTCGGCCATAATAGGGGACCGACGCTCCCATGTCCGGATAAGCGACAGCGAGCGCGTTACATACACCGCCTCCATAGCAAAACCCGACTGCGCCTACCCTGCCCGTGCTGTCTTTATGGTCGCGCAGATATTCGAAGCTCGCAAAGAAATCCTCAAGCAACTTGCCCGGGTTGAGCTTCGCCTGCAACTCGCGGCCCTTTTCATCATTGCCGGGATATCCACCGACTGACGACAGTCCGTCCGGGCCAAGCGCCATATATCCTGCCTTCGCCAAACGCCGGACGACATCCTCGATATACGGGTTGAGACCACGGTTTTCGTGAATGACCAGAACGGCCGGCAATTTGCCTTTCGCCTTAGCTGGCCGCGCCAGCAGCCCGGAAATGCTGCCATGGCCATCGGGGCTGGGCACTGTCACGCGCGTGGTGGTGATGGAAGGGTCTTCCGGCTTCACTTGCTGTGCGAGTGCATAATCGGGTGCAAGCTGGTTGAGTATCATCAGCCCGGTTACACCTGCGGCTGCAAACTTGCCGGCTTCTCGGATAAACTCGCGCTTGGTCAGCTTGCCGTGGACATAGCCGTCAAAGATTTCGAGGATATAAGGATGGAAGTCGCTTGCCTTCATGCGTGTTGAAGTGTCGCCGTCTGCCATCCTCATGCTCCTTGATTGTGATTAATGTACGAACCGGGCGACCACGTCACGGTAGGATCGGCTAACCTTCACTTGCGCGCCGGATTCGAGCACGAGGAAGCATTCACCATTGGTGTGTGGTTTAACCTGACGCACTTGGTCGAGATTAACGATCGTCGAGCGATGCACGCGCTGGAATGTCCTTGGATCAAGACGCTTTTCCAGATCTTTCATCGTTTCGCGCAAGATCAGCGAATTGTCCGCGGTGTAAATGCACATATAGTCGCCAGCGGCATCGATGCGCTCGATACTCGCGACATCGACGCGGAATATCTGGCCCCGGTCTTTGACGTTGATAAGCTTTTCAAACCTGCTCGAAGCAACATCGTCGTCGAGCGCGCCGAGGTTGTCAGCGGCGTTCGGCGCGACTTCATTGATAACTGTCCGCAAACGGTCCAACTCGTCCGAGGTACGCTTGTCAGCCAGCCTGCTACGCACGCGGTCCATAGTATCGGCCAAGCGATCCGGCTCAACCGGCTTCATCAGATAATCGATTGCCTGCGCTTCAAACGCTTTAATGGCATGTTCGGAGTAGGCGGTCACAAACACGAACAAGGGCGGGTCAATATCCATGATCCCCTGAACGACGGAAAAGCCATCGAAACCGGGCATCTGGATATCCAGAAACACCAAATCGGGTTTCAGGGTCTTGATCTTGCGAATGGCCTCACGCCCGTTGTGGCAGGTGGCCACAATTTCGATGTCGTCAAACGCCTGCAGCCTGAGTTCAAGGCCTTGAATGGCCAGTTTTTCGTCATCGACCAAAATTGTACGAATTGTCATGCGGTTAATATTCCTTGCTGCTTTGCCCCCGCTTGATTGTCGTCCCCTGCTATAATCCTGCTTTGATAGGGTAGTTCCAGCAAAACCTCAAATCCTCCGCCCGCTTTCACATAATGATCAAAGCGTTGGTCATCTCCATAGGCTTGCGATAGCCGTTCACGCGTGTTCGCCATGCCAACACCTGTCGACAGGCTGCGATCCTGCTGCCCCGGTTGCAAGCCTGGTCCAGTGTCAGATACGATGATGCGCACGCGCTGCCCCACCAGCTGCGCGGTCACGGAAATGTCGGCGCCTTCTTCTTTTGGCGTCACGGCATATTTAATCGCGTTTTCGACCAATGGCTGCAACAGCAGCGACGGAACTAGCGCATTTTCAACGGCGGGCTCAATCGTGAAATAGGTGCGCAACCGTTCTTCAAAACGCATTTTTTCAATATCGAGGTACAACTTCAGCGTTTCAATTTCCTGCGTCAGCGGGACCTTCGCCGCGGCCTCGTTAATCAACGTAAAGCGCAGGAATGAAGACAGCCGCGACAGCATAGCGTTCGCCTGCTCTGTCTGTTTCAGCAGCACGAGCGTGGATATGCTGTTGAGCGTGTTGAACAGGAAATGCGGGTTCAGCTGATAGCGCAGCATGGTCAACTGCGCGCTTGTGGCCTGCGCCTCCAGCCGCATCATCTGGTCAGCTTGTTCCTCGGCACGCACGAAATAATTGATTGCGTAATAAAGCGCCGACCATGCCGCCAAAAGCACCGAGTTGATATAAATGGCGGCAAGCCACAGCTGTGCGAACGGCGTTTCATCGACGCCATCGCGGATTGTTTGCAACACCCACACATCGATATAGGCATAGCCGATAGTCGCGAGCGACACCGACACGAAGGTCAGGGTCCACGTAATGAAGGGCCTTTGATCAATCAGGAAACGGTAAATCACCGATAGCAAAAGCGTAATGGAATATCCGGTAACGGCCGAAATCAAGATCGGCACCAGAAAGCTTACCGGCTGCCCCTGCGCGATGCCGGACGCGGCACGCAATATCACCGCCCCTGCCCAGCCGGCGGAATGCAGGTTCCAGAAAGCGCGGTTCTTGTCCGCAAAAAAGGGTTTATCAGTTAGCTCTAGGACCGCCATCAAAACGGTCTAGCCGCATTTTGTCCGCGCATGAACCCCTTGTTTCACGATGCGGACATGATAGGCTTATCGAGAGAGGATTAAGTACATGGATGACCAGAACGACCGCGCCAGTTTTCATGATATGTCGCAAAGCACACAAGAGGATTGGCAGATCATCATACGACACAATATCCCGTTCACGCAGAATGGCGGCAAGCGGGTGCTGGACCATCTTCGGCTGTTAGACGGCGATTTCGGGGGTTTCGCGGTTGATCGCCTGACGCACTCGTTACAGACGGCAACGCGCGCGCATCGCGACGGGCGCGACAATGATTATGTGGTGATGGCACTGCTGCATGACATTGGTGATACGCTCGGCGCGGCCAACCATCCCGATATTGCCGCGGCCATCTTAAAGCCGTTCGTGTCGGAGAAACTGCATTGGATCGTGCAGAACCATGGCATTTTCCAAGGCCATAATTTTTTCCACCATCTTGGGCTGGATCGTGACATGCGCGAAAAGTTTCGCGGCCATGAGTGGTTCGCTGATACGGAAGAGTTCATCGACAAATATGACTGTCCTTCGTTCGATCCCGACTATGACACGCTGCCGCTCGAATTTTTTGAGCCCATGGTGATGGATCTGTTCCGTCACCCGCTGAACAGTATTTACAAGCGGGAAGCAGCAGAGGTGGCTGCCGCATAAATAATGCGGCTTCCCGCAGCGCACTTACAAATCAGGCAGCGAACCTTATCTAGGCAGTGAGGCGGGTTTTCGCATCCGGTTGCATATGTCTCTTTGCCACCGGTACGCGCCCGACCGCTACAGGCCCTTGCGCGATTTTGCACCGGCGGCCGACACCAAGGAGAGACGACATGGCGAAGAGCCAAAAGAAATCGAGCCGCGAAGTACGCAAACCGAAGGCCGAAAAGCCGAAAAAGTTAAACGCTTCCAACCCGTCAACCAAGGGCACCGTCGCCGGTCTTGGGCTGAAGTAAAGCCGAGGCGTTAGCGCCCCAGCAATACCCGCGCTTGCCCTGCAACCTGCGCCAGCATGGCTGGCGTCGGGATACCTGTCATGCGCGCGCGGTCGACCATCGCCTTGAACGTGCGCACGCGCAGGGCGTTGGTTTCCAGCCAACCTTGCGCATCCTCCAGCGGCTTTTTGGCTCCGCGCCGGCGTATGAAGTCCAGCCGCATCGTCTGGAAATCGCGTGCGAGCCCGGCGACGAGCAGACGCTCCCACGGATCACGCGGATCAATCTGCATCGCGGTGCCCTGCGCCCAGCCAATGCCCAATGCATCGCCAATGGTCGTGAACGCGCGCGTCAGCGCGGTCACATCAACTTTCTGCGCGGACGATAAAGCCGCAAGACCGATTGCACCGTCGAGCTGCGCCATTTGAACCAATCGATCCGCCAGTTTACGCGGCGCGCCATTTTCAACTAGCCGCGCGCCGAAGCGCTCGGTTTGTTGCCGGATATCATTTGGCAATAATCCATCGAGCGCTGTCGACAGCTTTTCCACCACTGGCGCATAGACGGCGGTGGCCGCACGTACGTCCCGGCCTTCGAGCGCATTTCGGATTATGTCCGCCATTTGCGCGCGCGTCTCGACTGCAGCCTGATTGAATAGCATCAATCGCGTCGATTCAGGCATCGGCGATGTGTCAATGGAATGCCACAAGGCTGGCAAATCATAGATGCGTTCCGCAATCGCGAATGCCGCAGCCACGTCACCAAGGCCACAGCCTTCTTCTTCGGCCAACTCGAACGGATGCAACATGCCCAGCCGGTTGATCATGCGGTTGGCGAGCTTTGTCGCGATGATTTCCTTGCGCAAGCGGTGCGCCAATATCGCTGACTTATGCGCCTTCACCATGGCCTCTGGGAAGGCCGCGAGCACTTCGCTGTCCATTGACGCATCCTGCGACAGGGGTGCTTCCTCGATACCGTCCTGCGTCGCGAGCTTTGCCGTAGAAAGCAGGATCGCCAGCTCTGGCCGGGTCAGCCCGCGTCCTTCGCTGGCGCGGCGGAACAACTCCTCATTGGTTGCCAGTCCTTCAACAACGCGGTCAAGGCGGCCGGAACCTTCAAAAATTTCGATAAGACGGACATAGGCTGGCAAATCAGCTTCACCGCCGGTTTCGGCAATCGATAGCGCCAACGTCTGAAGCCGGTTGTCCTCCAACACCAGATGCGCGACGGAATCGGTCATTTGCTCCAGCAATGTGTTACGCGCCGCCTCTTTCAGACGACCCGCACGCATTTCCGCATTCAACGCAATTTTGATGTTCACTTCGTTGTCGGAACAATCAACGCCCGCACTATTATCGATAAAGTCAGTGTTGATGCGCCCACCGCGTAAGGCGAAACCGATACGGCCCGCCTGCGTCACGCCCAAGTTCGCGCCTTCCCCGATGACCTGTGCGCGCACATCAGTGCCGTTCACACGAATGGCGTCATTGCCAGGATCGCCCACATCCAAGTGGCTTTCGCTGCGGTCCTTAATATACGTGCCGATACCGCCGAACCACATTAGTTGCACTGGCGCTTTCAATATCGCAGTCATCAAAGCGGAAGGTTCAATCTCTTTGGCATCAATCCCAAGCAAAGCCCTGATTTCAGGCGTTGTCTTTATACTTTTTTCCGTCCGCGCAAATACGCCGCCGCCTTTGGAAATCAGCTTTGCGTCATAATCGAGCCAGCTTGAGCGCGGCAGGTTGAACAATCGTTGCCGTTCTTTCCAGCTTGCCGCTGGATCGGGATCGGGATCGAAGAAGATATGCCGGTGATCAAACGCCGCGACGACCTTAAGTGTTTTCGACAGCAACATGCCATTGCCGAAAACGTCCCCCGACATGTCGCCAACGCCTGCCACGGTGACGGGTTCCTTCTGCACATCGATGCCCATTTCCGCGAAATGCCGCTGGACTGATAGCCAGCCGCCTTTGGCTGTAATGCCCATCGCCTTATGGTCATATCCGACCGAACCGCCACTTGCGAACGCATCGCCGAGCCAGAAATTACGTTCCAGCGCGATGGCATTTGCGGTGTCGGAAAATGTCGCCGTGCCCTTATCTGCGGCAACGACGAAATAGGGGTCGTCCGCGTCGTGGATGACTACATTGTCAGGATGCACGATTTTGTCGTTCACGATGTTGTCGGTAATCGACAGCAAGGTACGGATGAAAATCTTGTAGGCTTCTGTACCTTCAGCAAACCATGCATCCCGGTCAATGCGCATATCGGGAAGGCGTTTGGGGTAAAAGCCGCCCTTGGCCCCCGTTGGCACAATGACCGCGTTTTTGACGCGCTGCGCCTTCATCAGGCCAAGCACTTCGGTACGGAAATCGTCGCGCCGGTCGGACCATCGCAAACCGCCGCGTGCAACGGGACCGGCGCGCAAGTGGATGCCCTCTACACGTGGCGAATAGACGAATACCTCGCGCCACGGCAGCGGCGCCGGCAGGCCCGGGACTTTCGCGCAATCCAGCTTGAACGCAAGTGCCTCCGCCGCAGCGGCAGCAAAGGCGTTTGTTCGCACCGTTGCAAGCACAATGGCCAGATATCGCCGCAATATGCGATCTTCGTCAATCGCCGAGACTGCCGACAGATCGGACTGGATCGACCGCACAATTTTCGCGGATTCCTTTTGCCTGTCGGTTTTGGCCGCTGGATTATGCAGCACATCGAACAAGGCGATGATTGCGCGCGTGATATGGGCATTTTTCGAAAGTGCCGACACTACCGTTGGCATTCCATAGGTTACGCCGGTCTGGCGGAGATACCGGTACCATGCACGCAGCCAAACAACTGAAACGGGGTCCAGCGCCGCGACCGTGACCAACTTATTAAAAACGTCATTTTCTGCGTCACCGTCCAGCACTTGGCTGAGTGCACCTTCAAGGACATGAACGCTTTTGCTCGATCCCAACGCCTCGCCGCCGCGCAGCGACAGACGGAAATCATGGATGTAATTTCCATCGCGCAGCGACGTGGGCGATTCCTCCAACACGTCGAAACCGAAATTCTCAAGCGCAGGCACAACATCGCTCAGCGGCAAGGCACCGCCACCGCTGTATATTTTCAGGCGCAAGCGGTCCCCGTCCACAATCAGGCGCGTCACTTTGCTATGGTCACGCTCCATATCCAGCAGGCCAACCATGTCACGCGCGGCTTCGTCTGTGCCATAGGTGCTGCGATAATGTGGAGGGAATGCCGCGCCATAGCGCACCATCATTGCGGCGGCGCGCTTCTCGTCAGTCATGCGGGCCAGTGCCGCCTCGACCGCAGGCTCCCAGCCACGCACCATTAGTTCCAGTTTTGCGTCCAGTGCGGCTTCATCTACCTTCTGGTCGCGGTCAGGCAAATCAAGCGTATAGCGCAGCAAAGCAACGCCGCCATCTTCCAGCCCGATGGTCCAGCCAAGCAGCAGTCCGCCTGTGGCCTCGGTCAGCATCATCTCGATTTGCTTGCGAATACCGGTCGAAACGTCGTCGCGTGGCAACCAGACGAATATATATAAATGCCGCCCGAGCGGCGAACGCAGCGCGATAAGCTTGGGACGCGGCCGGTCCGTGAGTGACATAGCGGTCAGCGTCACCCGTTCCAGATCAGCCAGTTTCAGCGAGACGAGTAAATCGTGCGGCAATGCGGTGAGGGCATGCGCCATCGCCTTGCCCGCATGGCCAGCGGGATCGAAACCGAAGCGGTCCATGAGCGTGGATAAATGCGTGCGCAAAACGGGAATCTGCTCAGGCGCGCTGGCCAGCGCCGCGCTTGTCCACAGGCCCGCCGTTACAGAAAGCCCGACAACGCGCGATGCCTGGCGCAATGGCACCACAATCAGGTCGAGCTGGACGTTACGATGGACGGTCGACAGACGGTTGGATTTCAACACCAGCGGAGCGTCGCCCCCCGCTTCGAACCATTTCATTGCAAGCGTTATGCTGGCCTCTGACAGTATCGGTGCATCACTCACGCGCGACAAGCCCATGCGGTTCGACCGCGCGCCATCGTGCGCCAGATGTTCATGGCCAAGTACGGTCATCTTGTTATCAAGCAGCCAGCGAACCAATTCAGCGCCTTCACCGGTCGGCAAAGAATCGGCATCTGCTGTCATGGCCGCTAACATATTGCGCCAATCGGTCACTGCACCGCGCACATCGGCCAACACGGCTTGCAAATGCGTCTCCAGCATCCGGCGCTCTTTCGCGTCGACGCGGTCCGCCTCCAGATAGATAAATGATTCGCGCGCGACGCCTTCCTGACGTTTGCGGCTGACTGACTGGATTTCGCCGGAGGCAGTGCGTTCGACGCTCAGGACGGGGTGAATGATCCGCTTTACGTTAATCCCGTGCGCGGCGACCGCCGCCGAAACCGAGTCCACCAGAAACGGCATGTCGTCATTGTTGAGCGCAATCCGCATCATCAAGCGGCCGCGCGCATCTGTGAAACTGTCAAGCGCAACGGCCGCGGTGCCAACTTTGCGATTAAGCCCCGTTGTAATCATGAACTGCGCCGCCTGCTGCGTCGCGTCAGCATCAAGACCTTCATTTTCGCCGGGCAGCGCTGTTTCAGCAAAGGCTGAGACCATTGCTTTCAGCAAGCTGCTATCGATTTTAACGGTGGTTTTTGCAGTTTTGGCGGCCGCCATGAAATTGTCTCCTGAGCCCGCAAGCATTTCGGTTGAGTGCCATGTTCAACGACAAAATTCGTTGTAATTTTATTTCAAAGCTTATGCCGACCTTCTCCCGCGAAGACAAGTAACGTCGGTAACTTGTTGCTAGGATTATTGGTCCTGTGTAGCGTCGCTACGCAAATATAGGATTTGGAGGATCGCGTGGATAAAAGGCTGACATTATGGATTTTGGCGGGGATGATCCTCGGCGTAGCTGTGGGCTACACCGTCCATGTTAGTTTCGCGCCCGACAGCACCCAGTTCGAATATCTGACCAAGACGTTCAAACTGCTGTCCGATATCTTCCTGAACCTTATCAAGCTGTTGGTAGCCCCGCTGATATTATCCACCATTGTCGTGGGCATTGCCCATATGGGTGATAGCACCGCGTTGGGACGCATTGGCTTTCGCGCAATCAGTTGGTTTATCATCGCAAGCTTCATTTCAATCGGCCTCGGCCTATTGATGGTGAATGTCTTCCAACCCGGCATAGGTGCCCCGGTGGACACCATCGCTAACGCTGCTGCCACTGTGGGCGAAGTTAAAAAGCTCGATTTCTGGGAGTTTATCCTCTCCATTTTCCCCAAAAACGCGTTCGAAGCCATGGCGACGAACAACATTTTGCAGATTTTGGTCTTTGCCCTGTTTGCCGGGGTAGCCCTGTCTGCGCTTGGCGAGAAAGGCGCGCCGCTTGTACGTGGCGCTGATGCCCTTGCGGAGATGATGCTGCAGATTACGCATTATGTCATGCGCTTTGCACCGGTCGCCGTGTTTGGCGCGCTAGCCGCAGTGGTTGCGAAAAGCGGTCTGGCGATCCTTGCGACCTATCTGGAGCTTGTGACCGAGTTTTATCTGTCTCTGGCCTTGCTCTGGATCATATTGCTGTCGATGGGCGCTATCTTCCTTGGACGTCGGATTTGGACGCTCATCCGTTATATTCGCGAACCCATGCTGATCGCGTTTTCGACCGCCTCAAGTGAAGCGGCCTTACCCAAATTATTTGAACAGCTTGACCGCTTCGGTGTGCCCCGCCGCATCTCCGGCTTCATGTTGCCCTTGGGCTACAGCTTCAACCTTGACGGGTCGATGATGTATATGAGCTTCGCGACGATCTTCATCGCGCAAGCTTATGGCATCGACCTGTCCATCGGCACACAGATACTGATACTTCTGACGCTCATGATTTCATCCAAGGGCGTAGCCGCCGTACCGCGCGCATCCTTGGTCGTCATTACCGGTACGTTGGCAATGTTTGACCTGCCGGTAGAGGGCGTGGCGCTCATCCTTGCCATCGACCAGTTCCTCGACATGGGCCGCACGGCCACGAACGTTGTTGGCAACGCCGTCGCGACTTCGGTCATCACAAAATGGGAAGGTATGCTTGAGGTTGAAGAGCCTGAGTTTATCGAACCGCTGCATGCGCCTGCACACACCGCTGCAGGCGGAAAGGCAGGGCTTGATCTGGCTGGGGATATGGTGACCGACGAACGGTCAACAAAGCTGTAGGCGGAAAAGTCTAAACGGGGAGCTTGTGGCCAAGCAAGGTGCCTTTGGCGCCCTTGCTGTCCAAGGTGAACCGCATGTTACGGTGATCTTTGCGCCAGCGGCGCGCGACCATCCGTTCACCGGGCCGCGCCGCATCGTCCAGTAATACTCGGCCGCCGGGGCGAAGGCGCGGAAACAGACTGGCCGCCGCGCCGCGCACATGGGGGTGAATCGCCCATGGCGGGCCGTCAACGATCAACAGATCAATTTCGGCAGGGACGTCAGTCAACTGGTACCAATGACCGGGCCATCCCGCAGGCGGTGTTCCAAGCGGCGCATGCCGGATATCAACCAGCATGCCGTTTTCGCTGACCCATTTTTGTGTCACCGACGCGAATTCGCGGTGTTGGTCGAAACTGACGATGCTACCGCCGCCGAACAACTGGAGTGCACGGGCCGCCACAAAAGTGGACGCGCCGCAGCCAAGTTCGACCACTTGCGCCGGACGCATCTCCTCAATTGCTGAGACAATGTGCCACAAAAAATTTGTATCGGCTTTCCAGCTGCCCAAATTGGGCAATGCGTCAGCGGGAAGCTGCAGATATTCCAGCAGCTTTGCCTTATCCTTTTTTCGACCGCCATCAAGGCTGCGCAGTAACCAGGGCCATTGTATGGCACCATAAGCCATGACCATGGCCCGATCCCCCAATGATAGATTCAGGTCCAAATCATTCAGAGGCATCAAGGCCGTCGTATCGCGGGTCGTCATACTGCCTCCAATGACGCTCCGCGGATAACAGTCAATGGCGAATACGCCCGATGGTCGGATTTTTGGCACGTCTCACGCAATCGTGAAAAGCATGATGCACACATCCGCAGGCGCTGTATCCCTTTGACAAAGTCATTTTTCGCACGATAACCAGGGTGAGGAAGAGGAGAAAAAATGGCAGAGAATACTGCATCGGTCGCAAAGCCAACCATAACTAATCCCAAGCTACTGTTATGGATATTGATGTTGGTTTATGTCCTCAATTTCCTTGATCGGCAAATCGTCAATATCCTTGCAGAACCGATCAGCCGCGATCTCAATCTATCCGATACCCAAATCGGTTTGCTCACCGGCCTTGCCTTTGCTTTATTCTATACGCTGCTTGGCATTCCGATTGCGCGTTATGCCGACAACAGTAATACCAACCGCGTTGGGCTGATCTCTATTTCTTTGGCGGTCTGGTCGGGCATGACGGCTTTGTGCGGAGTCGCCAACAACTTTGCGCAACTCGCCCTGGCCCGCGTCGGTGTCGGCGTGGGTGAGGCGGGGTGCACGCCAGCAGCGCATTCGTTGATTACAGACAGCGTGCCTGCCGAAAAACGTTCTTCGGCCATAGCTTTTTACGGCCTTGGCATTCCTATCGGCAGCTTACTTGGCCTCGCAATAGGCGGCGCGCTAAACGATGCTTATGGATGGCGCGTGGCCTTCATGGCTGTCGCGATTCCGGGGCTGTTGCTCGCTGCGTTACTGCCGTTCATCTTGCGCGAACCACGTAAGGCAGAAAAGGCGGCCCGCGCGCTTTCTGGTGAGAAGGCCCGTGAAGTGCTGTCGACGAAAGCCGCACTTAAGGAGGTTTTCAGCTCTCGCGCATTCATACTGCTAGCGGTTGCAGCATCCTTCACGGCATTCCTTTCATATGGCAAAAGCGTGTGGGCGGTCATCCTTTTCATTCGTTCCCACGGGTTAAGCCCGGGCGAAACGGGAACCTTATTGGGCATCGTGCTTGGTGTCGCTGGCATGGCGGGGACATGGCTCGGCGGCATGATGGCCGACCGTTTCGGTAAGATAGACAAGCGCCACCTGCTGACGACCCCAGCCATCGGAATGGTCATCGCCACGCCAATCCTCTTCCTCGGCTATTTCGCAACTGATTGGCGCGTTGCCATTGTTTTGCTCATCGTTCCGACGGCACTGAATGCGGCATATTATGGCCCGACTTACGGCTGCGTACAGGGACTGGTGAAGCCGGAGGCGCGCGCAATAGCGGCTGCAGTTATGCTGTTTGCCCAAAACCTCATTGGCCTTGGGCTGGGGCCATTGCTGTTTGGTATAATGTCTGATGCGTTCAAGCCGATGGCAGGCGACGAAAGCGTCCGCTGGGTGCTCTATGGCGCGGCTTGGCTTGGCCTCATCCCTGCCTTCTTCTTCTGGCGCGCTAGCTTACGGCTAAAGGCAGAGATGAAAACCGGTTAATCGGCGAACGGGTCGCGCACCAAAATTGTATCTTCGCGCTGCGGAGACGTCGACACCAGTGCAACGGGTGTTTCGATGAGCTCCTGCACACGGCTGATATATTTGATTGCCTGTGCAGGAAGGTCTGCCCAGCTTCGCGCGCCAGCGGTCGTTTCCTGCCAGCCCGGCATTTCTTCGTAAATCGGTTCGACAGCAGCCTGATCCGCGGCGTGCGCGGGTAAATAATCATAGACTTTGCCGTTCAGGCGGTAGCCGGTGCAGATTTTGATCGTTTCAAAACCATCGAGCACGTCCAGCTTGGTCAGCGCGATGCCGGTGACACCCGACACCGCGCAGCTTTGCCGCACAATGACGGCGTCGAACCAACCACAGCGGCGTTTGCGACCAGTGACGGTGCCAAATTCATGGCCGCGCTCGCCCAGACGCTGGCCCGTTTCGTCCTCAAGCTCGGTCGGGAAAGGACCGGAGCCAACCCGCGTTGTGTAGGCTTTCACGATGCCAAGGACAAAACCCGCTGCACTCGGGCCAAGACCCGAGCCAGCGGCCGCTGTGCCTGATACAGTGTTCGAGCTTGTGACGAACGGATAGGTGCCGTGATCGACATCAAGCAGCACGCCCTGCGCGCCTTCAAACAATATCCGTGCGCCGGCCTTGCGGACCTTGTTCAAGCGTTTCCATACCGGCTGCGCATATTCCAGCACGAACGGCGCAATTTCTTTGAGGTCGGCGATGAGGCGCGCGCGATCGACCGGCGGCTCGCCAAAGCCCGCACGCAGCGCATCATGGTGCGCGCACAAGCGATCAAGCTGCGCATCCAGCGCGTCCAGATGCGCCAAGTCGCAGACGCGAATGGCGCGGCGGCCAACCTTGTCCTCATAAGCAGGGCCAATGCCCCGGCCTGTGGTGCCAATCTTGCCCGAACCGGCAGCGGTCTCACGCAGGCCATCAAGGTCGCGATGGATTGGCAGAATGAGCGCGCAATTATCGGCCAGCGCGAAATTTTCTGTTGTGATCGAAACACCCTGCCCACGCAGCTTCGTCATTTCGTCGCGCAGCGCCCATGGATCCAAAACAACGCCATTGCCGATGATGGACAGCGTGCCGGTGACAATGCCGGATGGCAGAAGCGACAGCTTGTATACGTTTTCGCCAACAACCAGCGTATGGCCGGCATTATGCCCACCTTGGAAACGGACGACGGCATCGGCGCGTTCGGCCAGCCAATCGACAATCTTACCTTTACCCTCGTCGCCCCACTGAGCGCCAATTACGGTTACATTCGCCATCAGATATTCCCTGTCAAAGCCAGATAGCTCTGGGGCCTTTTTCTGCGCAGGAGGTTTTTCCTGCGAAGGGATTCGCCATGCGCTCCGTTATGATTATGATGGCGCTGCGTCCACCCTAAAGCATCGATCGAATTCAAACTTATGCAAAATAGGCGAGGAAACCGCAGCAATGCAGCGATTATTCGGTGACTGCGGTTGCCTTATTGTCATACCATATATGGGTGCACCCCAAGCGCTTTGCACTGTCATTTCCGTCCAGAGCGGCAATGGTGACCCAGCCATCCAACCGTAGCTTCACCGCTTCGACTGTTGCGGTGCCCAGTGGCAAGAACAGCCGGCGTTGCGGCGTTGCCTCGGACATCTCAATCAACGGATCGGGGAACAGCGAAACGCCGGTTGCGACTTCGCGTTCGCCGCCTGCGGATTGGATGGCATAGGTTCCTCCGCGACCGAGCGCCGCGCTATATCCTGCGGCGAAAATCGTAAATCCGAACCAGCTTTGATATTCGAAACCGTGCCGCTCGGTCGGGTCAAGCGTCAACGTTGCGCGACCTGACACCGCAGAAGCGATTTCTTCCAGCGCGGCGATCCGCGATGCTAGAACGCCGCCGGCATCAATGCTGCGCAACTTAGCGACGGCGTCAGAAAATGGCCCAGTCGCAGCCAAAAGAGGCAAATAGGCATCCGCCCCCAGCGCCGAAAGCCCGCCTGCATCCTTCATGTCGAGTTCGTCGCGCACGGCATCAATCTGTCGAGCAGGCAACGGAAAGGCGCTGACCGCCAATGTTTCAACTAGATCAGGCAACGTGAAGTCGACGGTGATATTCTGCACACCGGCAGCTTCCAACGCGTCGATGGCAACCGTGACCACCTCGATAACTGCAGCAACGCTGTCATTGCCGATAACCTCGGCGCCCAGTTGCGTAATTTCACGCTCGGGGCGTAATTGCCGCGCACGAAGCCGCAATATCTGTCCGTGGTAACACAGCCGCAAAGGACGCGGCGCATCTTTCAGCCGCGTGCTTGCAATCCGTCCGACCTGCACCGTGAAGTCACCACGCAGGGCAAGCGTATGGCCCGATACCGGGTCTGTAAACCGCAGCAGACTGTTTCTGGTCGCACCGCCACTTCGCGCCGCAAGGCTGTTTTCAAATTCGGCGATAGCCGGAATGACGCGTTCATAGCCATAAACGGACATGACATCGAGCATGGCCCGCGAAACCCGCACGGCCGCTTCCGCTTGCGGTGGCAAGCGGTCACGGAAGCCTTCGGGTAGCAAGTCGGGCGATAATTCGGTCATGCGCGCTCTTTACGCGAAAAGTCTTTGCGGGGAAGCCCCGTTCAGAACTTTAACGCCTTCACGGTTTTCACGTCAGGCAGCTTGCGCAATTGCTCCAACACAGGCTCGGCAATGCCGGAATCCATGGAGAGCAAGAGGACTGCCTCACCACCAGCACTGCGGCGACCCAAATGGAAGGTGCCGATGTTCAAGCCAGCCTCGCCCAAAGTCGTACCCACGCGGCCAATGAAACCGGGTGCGTCTTCGTTGACGATGTACAGCATGTTGCCTTCAAGTTCGGCTTCCAAGCTGATGCCGAAAATCTCCACAAGGCGTGCTTCGCTGTTAGCGAACAATGTGCCTGCAACCGAGCGTGGTCCTTGCGCGGTGTTCACGGTGACGCGCACCAATGTATGATAGGCGCCGGTCTTGTCATGGCGTACCTCGCGAATGTCAAAGCCGCGCTCCTTGGCGAGGAACGGCGCATTTACCATGTTCACCGCGTCGGAGAAACGACGCATGAAGCCGGACAATACGGCAGCCGTAATCGGCTTGATGTTCAGTTCGGCTGCTGCGCCTTCGACTTCGATGGCAATGTTATCCAGATTGTCGTGGGCTAATTGGCCAACCAGCGACCCCAGCTTTTGCGCCAGCGTCATATAAGGCTTCAGCTTCGGGGCTTCTTCCGCCGACAGGCTTGGCATAT
This sequence comes from uncultured Sphingorhabdus sp., assembly GCA_963508315.1. GTDB lineage: Bacteria > Pseudomonadota > Alphaproteobacteria > Sphingomonadales > Sphingomonadaceae > Sphingorhabdus_B. The sequence goes on from CAUOWK010000001.1 coordinate 629,348, forward strand.
TGAGGGCGTTGGTAACGCCGCCATTGACGAGATAGTCGGCCATCTGCTCGGCCACCTGCAGCGCGACATTGACCTGCGCTTCGTTCGTCGATGCTCCCAAATGCGGTGTGCAGATAAAGTTTGGCGTGCCGAACAACGGGGATTCCTTGGCCGGTTCGTTGACAAACACGTCCAGTGCCGCGCCGCCGACTTGACCGCTGTCGAGTGCTTCTTTCAACGCCTCTTCGTCAATCAGTCCGCCACGTGCGCAGTTGATGATGCGAACACCCTTTTTCGTCTTCGCAAGATTTTCGCGGCTCAGGATATTGCGCGTCTGGTCGGTCAGCGGGGTATGCAGCGTGATAAAATCCGCTTTCGCCAACAGAGTATCCAGGTCCGCCTTTTCAACACCCATTTCAATGGCGCGTTCCGCAGTCAGGAAAGGATCAAATGCAACGACTTTCATACGCAGACCAAGCGCGCGACTGGCGACGATAGAGCCGATATTGCCAGCGCCAATCAGGCCAAGTGTTTTTCCGGTGACTTCAATACCCATGAAGCCATTTTTCGGCCACAAGCCAGCTTGCGTCTGTGCGTTCGCTTCAGGAAGTTGACGGGCGAGCGCAAACATCAGGGCAATCGCATGTTCAGCAGTGGTAATCGAGTTGCCGAACGGCGTGTTCATAACAACAACGCCCTTGGCCGATGCCGCCGGAATATCGACATTATCGACACCAATACCGGCGCGGCCAATGACTTTCAGGTTCGTCGCGGCGTCAAGAATAGCCTTTGTCACCTTGGTAGAGCTGCGAATGGCGAGGCCATCATAATCGCCAATAATGGCGGCAAGCTCTTCGGGGGTCTTGTCGGTAATGACATCAACGTCACAGCCGCGTTCGGCAAAAATCTTTGCGGCGTTAGGGTCCATTTTATCGGAAATTAATACGCGTGGCTTGGTCATGGGATTGTCCTTTTTGTCGTCGCCCCAGCGAAGGCTGGGGCCTATCTCGAATGTCAGATCACAAACGAGAGACGTGATGGGCACCAGCCTGCGCTGGTGTGACGGAGTTAAACTTTTGAGGTTTCGTAAGCCCAGTCGAGCCATGGCCCAAGCGCTTCAACGTCGGCTGTATCGACCGTGGCACCGCACCAGATGCGTAGACCAGCCGGCGCATCGCGATAACCTGCAATGTCATAAGCAGCATCTTCAGCTTCCAGCAGCGACGCCATCTTCTTGATCATTGCTTCGTCGGCGCCGTCTACAGTCAAGCAGACCGATGTGGTCGAACGGATGGCCGGGTCAGTAGCTAGGAAACCGAGATAATCGCGTTCCTCGACAATCTTGCCCAATGCTGCCGCGTTCGCGTTACTGCGTGCCATCAAGCCATGAAGCCCGCCGACTGATTTCGCCCACTCCAGCGCAAAGATAACGTCTTCAACCGCAAGCATAGATGGCGTGTTTATCGTTTCGCCTTTGAAGATGCCTTCGGCGAGTGCGCCCTTCGACATCAAGCGGAATACTTTGGGCAACGGCCATGCTGGCGTGTAGCTCTCAAGCCGCTCAACGGCACGCGGGCCCAAAATCAGGACGCCATGTGCGCCTTCGCCGCCCAGCACTTTTTGCCAGCTAAAGGTTGTGACATCCAACTTGTCCCACGGCATGTCATAGGCGAACACCGCTGACGTTGCGTCGTTGAAGGTAAGCCCTTCACGGTCATCGGCGATCCAGTCGCCGTTGGGGACGCGCGCGCCAGATGTGGTGCCGTTCCATGTGAAAACGACATCATTGGTGAAATCGACTGCGTTCAAATCCGGAATTTCGCCATAAGGCGCATTCAGGACAGTCGCGTTCAGCTTAAGCTGTTTGTTGACATCGGTAACCCAACCTTCGCCGAAGCTTTCCCACGCCATCATGGTGACGGGGCGCGCGCCGAGCATTGTCCACATCGCCATTTCGATAGCGCCAGTGTCGGAGCCTGGGACAATGCCGATGCGGTGCGTATCGGGCACCTGAAGCACTTCGCGCATCAAATCGATCGCAAGCTGCAAACGCGACTTGCCGATCTTGGCGCGGTGCGAACGGCCCAGCGATTCGGTTGCTAATTTGGAAGCTTCCCAACCCGGCGGCTTTGCGCAGGGGCCGGAAGAAAAATACGGACGCGCCGGCTTTACGGCGGGTTTACTCATAGTCATGTAAGCGTCTCCTTGCAGAGAGCAGCGCGGCGTTGGGGCCGCGTGGCCCGGAGCCGCGTTTAAGCGCAGCCCCGGTTTTGTCAATGACTATCGCGAAATGCTATCAGTAACCCTTCTTGCGAAACAAAACTTCACCGCGGCGTCCGACGTATAATTTCTCAAGCGTTACGGGGTGGAAATAGGCCTCAACCCGGTCACCTTCGGGCGTTGTGCCATATACTTCATAGCAGCCACCATCGACCTTTGACTTGCGCACAGTCCAACCTTCTTTGGTTAGCTTGTCCGTCAGTGCCTTTGCGCTTTTCCAGCCGGACTGCGGGCCGGCTTTACACGTGATGACGCCAGTTGCCGAAGCAGGCACAGCGGTCAGGGCAAACGTTGCAGCGGCAGCAGCAATAAGAATTGAGGGTAAACGCATAATCATACTCCTTTGAATCGGGTTTTTAAGGGGAGAAAATATCGGGCTGCAACCAACAGTCCGAGGGGAATGAAATGGACCAATGCCGGACCTAAATTATTGTGGATGAATATCCAGTGGACGAGAACAAGCACTGCGGTGGGATAGACCAGCCGCTGCAGCGTTTTCCATCCGGCTTTTAGATATCGCATCGAAGCATCATTGCTGGTCAATGCAAGCGGGACGAACAACAGCATCGCCGCCCAGCCAGTCCAAATGCCAAGCGCCAAAAATTCGGTCAGCATGTCATCGATATTGCCCATATCCACGACGTAGAAAATCAGGTGAAGCAAAGCATAGCCAAAGGCCGCGACGCCCAAGGCGCGGCGGCGCTGAATCAGCCAGGTGAGCCATGGCCGTGGCCCAAGCACGGACAATACAGGGCTGAGTATCATCGCGAAAATCATGAAACGCGCTGACCACTCGCCCGTGGGATGCAGCATATCCATGGCAATCGCGTCGCCGGACCAAAATGAGCGCATCATCAACAGACCGGGCAAACACAATAATGCCCAGAAGGTCGATTTCTTATTAAGAATGATTCGCAACATGCCAAAGCGATACTGTTCTGTCTGCCGCTGTGCAACGCGCAAATTGCCATCCAGCGCAGGTTATTGGCAAACTATCGGAACCGCTTTGGCAATAGCTGCCATGCAACGGTCGTTTTTGGGCTGCAACTGCGCCCGTTTGCGTTATTATCCGCAGATGTTTCCGGCAATAGCCCCCAAATTGCTCTTGGTCGCCAGCGTCCTGTTGCTTGCGGCGTGCGGCGGCCGCGAACAGACCGCACCACCCTCCAAAACCGGCAATGTAGCCGCGTCGGAAAATGTCCGTCAGTGCCTCAGCGGATTGACGGCAAAGTCGGTTCGCTTTGCGGGATTACCGAACAAAAGCTTTGGCGGCGGTTGTCGCACTATCGATACCATCAAGCTGATGGACTTCGGAACCCCCACGACCAACCTCGGCGCGATGACATGCCCCTTGGCCGCGAATTTTACCGACTGGGCGCGCTTCGCCGTACGACCTGCTGCCAAGCAGTATCTGGGTGGTGACGTTGTGCGCATCGAAACCATGGGCACCTTCAGTTGCCGGAATATCAACGGCGGACAATCGGGTAAGTTATCCGAACATGCCTTTGGTAATGCCGTCGATGTGTCGGCCTTTATTTTGAACGACGGGCGGCGCGTATCCGTGTTGTCGGGATGGAACGGAAGCGCTGAAGAACGAGCGTTTCTGAGGCGCTTGCACCAATCCGCCTGCAAGCGCTTTGGTACCGTTCTAGGCCCTGATTATAACAATGCCCATGCCAATCATTTCCATTTCGACATGGCCAGATCAATGAAGAACGGAAGCTCTTTTTGCCGATAAGGGGTGGCAAAACATTTGTGGCAGCCCTACATGCAACGTAATGACAGACACAAAAATTAACGATCGCCGCTTCTACAAAGCACAGCAAGAAGCCGATTTCGCAGAGCAACAACTCTCCACACCGCAAACGCGCAGCAAGTCTTACAGGCTTGCGTTTCAGGATACGGATTTCCTTCTGCGCGAAGATTTGCGCCCCGTTCGGTTTCAACTGGAGCTGCTCAAAACCGAAATGCTGCTTGAAGAAGCTAATATCGGCTCGATGCTCGTCGTATATGGCTCCGCACGTATACCGGAGCCGGAAGTAGCAGAACAAAAACTGGCTGCTGCGGAAGGCGAGCGCGCCGTCACCATTGCCCAGCGGATGGTGGAAAAATCGCATTATTATAAGGAAGCGCGGCATTTGGCGCAGATTGCCAGCCAAGCCAATGTGACGGACGAGGAGGGTCGCCGGCATTTCGTCGTGTGTTCCGGCGGCGGGCCATCGATTATGGAGGCTGCCAATCGTGGCGCGCATGATGTCGGCGCTGAATCAGTCGGCCTGAACATCGTGTTGCCGCATGAGCAAGCGCCAAACCTGTTCGTGACGCCGCGCCTCAGCTTCCAGTTCCATTATTTTGCCTTGCGCAAGATGCACTTCCTGTTGCGCGCCCGCGCCGTGGCGGTATTCCCCGGCGGGTTCGGTACATTCGACGAATTTTTTGAACTGCTGACGCTGGTGCAGACCGGCAAAATCAAGAAGATGCCGATTTTACTGTTCGGTCGCGAATTCTGGAACCGCGTCGTGAATTTTGAAGAGCTTATGCTCGAAGGCGTCATTAGCGCGCCGGATCTGGAATTATTCCAGTTTGTAGAAACCGCAGAAGAAGCATGGGAAGCTATCTGCGATTTCTACGAAGTCTCACACTGATATAATCAGTTACTTTGCAACTGGAGCTGCGGGTGCCTGCGTTGCGGCATCCGTAGTCGGTGTAGCTGTCGGTTCGCCAGTAGCCGCATCGGCTGCTGCCGCGGGAGCCGCTGCGGCTGCATCAGCCGCAGGTGGTGGCGGCAATGGCAAGTTTGATCCTTGCGAGTTCAGATACAAGATCAGGTTCGCGCGTTCCTCTGGATTACCGAGGCCAGCAAAAGTCATCTTGGTGCCGGGCGCATATTTCTTCGGGTTAGCAAGCCATTTGTCCATGCCTTCCCAATCCCAATTACCGGGAACGCTCTTGAGCGCATCCGAATAAGAGAACCCGGCAACATGGCCATGTGGCTTACCCATTGACGCCCACAAATTGGGCCCAATGCCGTTCGCGCCGCCTTGTGCAATTGTGTGGCATGCCGCGCATTTCTTAAAAACAGCCTCGCCCTTGGCAACGTCAGCGGTTGCCAGCAATGTTGCGATGGGCACAGCAGCAACACCGCCTGCTTCACCGCTTGCTTCTGCGACGACTGCAAAGCCCTCTTTCTCAGGAGCTTCGCCATGAAAATACATGCCCGAAACGATGCTTAGTCCGAGAGCGACGATGCCGCCCGCCAAAACCCAGCCTGCAATTGTGTTACTGCGATCATCCATTGGTATTAACCCTGAAGTGCGTTAGACGCCGGCGCCGTTTTGACTGCCGGATTCCCTGCCCCTCTAATAGCGACGCGATAGCGGTGCAAGTGCCCAAATCCAGACTTGCCGGATAAGTTCCCCTCTCCTATCGCATCCCCGATATGAACAGTTATCCAGCGCCCGCCCTCGCCCTTGTCAAAGACATGACGCATGCCGCACATGCACGGCCGGAACGCGCGATCACGTTTCAGGGCGCGCCCGGCGCAAACTCGCATCTCGCGGCGCTGGAATATGATGGTGACTGCCTACCTTTGCCCTGCTTTTCGTTCGAAGACGCGATTGATGCGGTGAAGGACGGCACAGCGGCCCGTGCAATTATTCCGATTGAAAACTCGCTGCATGGCCGTGTTGCCGACATTCATTTTCTGCTTCCGGAATCGGGCCTTAGTATCGTTGCCGAGCATTTCATGTCGATCCGCCATTGCCTGATGGCAAAAACGGCTGATGCCGAACTGAAAACGGCCATGAGCCATCCGCAAGCCTTGGGTCAGTGCCGCCATTATCTGCGCGCGCACAATATCATTCCGGTGGCATATGCGGACACTGCCGCCGCCGCCGCCTTTGTCGCTGCACATGATGATCTGTCAGCCGCTGCAATCGCCCCGCCGATTGCCGCCGAATTATATGGCCTGAAGATCATCAACGATGGTGTACAGGATGATGCCAGCAATATGACGCGATTCGTGGTACTCTCACGCGATCCCGTCGACCGAGCCCAGCTATCGGGCACGTTGATGACGACATTCATTTTCGAAGTGAAGAACATTCCGGCGGCCTTGTACAAGGCCATGGGCGGTTTCGCGACCAACGGCGTCAACATGACAAAGCTCGAAAGCTATCAAAACGGCGCAAGCTTTGCTGCGACCGAATTTTTCGCCGACATCGAAGGCGCGCCGGGCGACCCCGCAGTGGACCGCGCGCTCGACGAGCTGCGCTTCCACTGCAACTCCGTCCGCCTGCTGGGCACATATACCCAGACGCGCAATCGCGGCTGAGACAGCCAACCCGAAGATGCCGGTAAGGCAATCTTCGGGTGGGGGTTAGTCCAGATTAGAATCGTGCCCCCAGCTTTACGCCATAAAGACGCGGTTCGGCCGGGATGAATGTCGGTATCCCGAACGCCCCGCCGGTATTGCCGGCATCCAGTAGATAATCCTCATTCAACAGATTGCGCGCGAAAGCCGATATTTCGAAACGGTCTTCACCAAATCGGAAACCGGCATTGACGTTAAACAGCGTCACCGCGCCCTGGCTAATCAAGTTGTTATTCGGAATTTCGAAGAACATCTTGCTGCGGTGGGTAACGGACGGTGTGGCGAAAAATGTCGCCCCGCCCAATGGCGCGTTGATTGTGAAACCGGCCGCGGCCTGCAGCTCAGGCTGAAGGCGGAACTTTGCACCGCGGAAATTTGCGGCAATAGTTGGTTTGTCGTCGATGCCGCCGTCAATATAACCGACATTGCCGAATAGGCTCAGCCAGCTTGCCGGTTTAACGGTCAGCTCCGCCTCGACACCTTTATTCGTGGCCGTGCCGGCGCTTTGTGTTTGGGTCGTGCCGTTTGGAAGGACAATGCTGACCTGAAAATTGTCATAGGTCAGATAATAGGCGCCAATAGAGCCTGAGAACATACCCAAGGCACCTTTCAGGCCGACTTCATAATTCCAGATATTCTCGGAAAGAACAGGCGTGAAGTTTGCTACTGGGCCGGCGGTCGTGGCCCGCGCGCCAAGCTGAACTGTTGCCGACCGGCGACCTTTTGAAACCGTGGCATAACCATTGAAATTATCGGAAAAGCGGTACAGCAAATTGAAACGCGGCAATACGGCGGCGAAACTGTCTTCAGTGCGGAAGGTTTGGCCTGCCGTATCGACTTGTCCGGGTATAAGCGAAGCACCGCCCGTTAAAGCCGAACGCGGAACGCGAGCGTAAAAGCCGGAGCGGCGCTTTTCAATCAATACCCGCGCTCCAGCCGTCAACTCCAGACGCGGCGTGGGAACCCATGTGCCATCCGCGAACATCGAATAGCTGTCGTTGCGGCCCTGGTTTTCGAACACCGAACTGTACGGCACTGGCGTAAGTGCTTGCGCTGGAACCGTACCATTGGGTGCAACGCATTGCGAACGCGTCGCTGCCGTGCTGGTCGCACAAGCCAGAAATACACGTTCGTTCGAGGAGAATGGGACGTTTTGGATACTGTCTTCGTGGAAAAAATTGAAGCCGAATGATCCACGAAACTTATCGTCGGTATAGGCAAAGCGGGTTTCATGGTTGAATTGGTCGCCCTTGGCCAATTCGGTAAATTCGAGATACCATGCAGCAGAGCCGTCGGCGTCAAACACCTCCAGCGAGTCAAACTCGCGATAACCATTGACCATCGTCACCGCCCAATTGTCGGCAAATTCATAGTTCACGGTCAGATTGGCGTCGTACACATCGCGAGTCAGGCCCAGCTTGTCCTGATATAAATCCTGCAGCGAACGCGGCGATCCGCCAAGGTACACATCACCGAACGGGTTACCTGGCCCCGACGCCGTCGGCAGCGCGCGCGACACAAAGGCGGTGCCCGGATTGCGCTGACGATCATATGTCAGGATAAGATCAGCGGTCAGTGCGTCGGTCGGGGTGTAGCGAACCGAACCGCGCACGCCCAGCTGGTCTTGACCGTTCAAGTCTTCCTGACCGGGTGCCAGATTGTTCACATAGCCGTCCCGCTTTTTATAAGCGAATGCCACACGGCCAGCCAGCACATCCGACCCGGCGTTGACATATCCGCCAAGCTGCCGTTGATTGAAATTGCCCATCCCTGCGGTGAGTGACCCAGAAAAGCCCGGTTCAGGACGTGCCGAGATGATGCTGATCGCGCCCACGGCGGACGCAGTTCCAAACAATGTCGCCTGCGGTCCTTTGATGACTTCGATGCGCTCAATGTCATAGATGTCCTGATAAGACCCGCGTGAGCGCGAAATATCGACGCCATTATAGTAAAGCGTGACCCGCGCCGCCTGCTGCGCGGAGCCTGAATCAGAGGTAATCCCCCGAATAACAACGCCGGGGTTATTAGCGCTTTGTTCCTGAATATTAAGGCCGGGGATGTAGTTGGCGAGTTCATCAAGATCGCTAACGCCCAACTCAATCATGCGGGCCCCAGTGACAGCGCTGAGCGTTACCGGCACATCCACCAAGCGTTCTTCACGCTTTTGCGCGGTAACAATGATTTCGCCTTCAAACCCCTGATCATCAGATGGTTCAACAATCTGCGCCCACGCAGGCATGGCGGTGGATATCAATAAAGCAGAAAGTGTAGTGGCAATGTAGTGACGACGCATGTCTTGACGCTCCCGTTGGTTAACATGACGGGCCTATGGGCGTTCGAGATGTCACTATCGCGAAGTCTGTGTGACTGTTCGGATGGCACAATAGGAAAGTTTTGCGACAGTCGGGAAACGCAACTCTGGGTGCCGCTGCAATGGGGCAACCAAGCCGTTGGACCTTCTCGCCGCGTGACGCGTTACCCTCCTTCACCACAAGGAGACGACACATGGCCGACCTATCAATGATTCAAGAACATGCAGAAGTGATTGGCGCCGATGGCGTGCACGTTGGCACGGTTGACGGCGTCGAAGGCAACCGCATCAAGCTGACCAAGGCAGATAGCGGCATGGGCAGCCATGAGGGCCACCATCATTATATCGACGGCGGATTAGTGGCTTCGGTTGAGAACGGTACCGTCCGCCTATCGGCGAATGGCGACGTCGCCCTAACGTTCGAAGAAGAAGAAAACGACGATAACTGAGTGCGATGGGGTGCGGGCCTTAATGGGCAGCACCCCAGCTTGGACCCGTTCCGATCTCTATACCCAAAGGGACCGTGAGTTTGACCAAAGGCTCCGCAGCATTGGCCATGACATTGCGGATAACATCGCTAGCGGCGGCAACGTCGGTTTCCGGTAATTCGAATACCAGTTCGTCGTGGACCTGCAGCAGCATTTTGACATTGCTCAGGCCCGCTGCTTGCAACGCGGGGCCCATTTGAACCATCGCCCGCTTGATAATATCTGCGCTCGTACCCTGAATGGGCGCATTAATCGCCGCACGTTCGCTGCCCTGCCGTTCCGCTTGATTTGACGATGTGATGCGTGGGAACCATGTTTTACGGCCAAATAACGTAGTCGAATGCCCGCATTCGCGCACGGTCGCCAGCGTCTCTTGAATGTAATTCGATATACCCGGGAAACGGCTGAAATAGGCATCGATAAGCGCCTGCGCCTCGTCCGGTGTGGACTCGAGTCGTTTCGACAAGCCCCAACGCGATATGCCGTAAAGGATCGAGAAGTTGATAGTTTTGGCGCGACCTCTGGTATCGCGATTGACCTCTCCGAATAGTTCAAGCGCGGTCCGGGCGTGGATGTCCTCCCCCTTTTCAAACGCGTCTCGCAACGGCGCGACGTCCGCAAAATGCGCCGCCAGCCGAAGTTCAATCTGGCTATAGTCAGCCGAAAGAATGACATTGCCCGGCTCCGCCACAAAGGCGTCGCGGATCTGCCTGCCTGTTTCCGTCCGGATCGGGATATTCTGCAAATTGGGGTCAGTCGACGAAAGCCGCCCAGTCTGCGCGCCAACAAGGCTGTAGCTCGTATGGACGCGCCCGGTTTTAGGGTCGATTTGCTGCTGCAAACTGTCGGTATAGGTCGATTTCAATTTTGCGAGCTGACGCCAGTCCAGTACTTTGCGGGCAATGTCGATGCCTTGGCCAGCCAAGTCTTCCAAGACCGTAACGTCGGTTGAATATTGACCTGACTTGCCCTTTTTGCCGCCCTTATATCCCATTTTCCCGAACAGGATTTCGCCCAATTGCTGCGGACTACCGATGGTGAAAGGCTGTCCAGCCAGCCCGTGGATTTCCTTTTCCAGCAATTCCATTTGCGTCGCAAATTCGGCCGACAGCCGTGCCAAAACGGCTCGGTCGACTTTTATACCCGCGCATTCCATTTTGGATAATACCGGCACCAATGGGCGATCGACCAGCTCATATACGCTCACCGCTTTTTCTGGACTGAGCCGGAGTTTCAGATGATACCACAGCCGAAGTGTGACGTCCGCATCTTCGGCGGCATAGCAAGTTGCGTCGCACAGCTGAACGGCAGCAAAGCCAATCTGGCTTTTCCCGGTACCGGTCACGCTTTTATACGAAATGCACTCGTGACCGAGATGGGTTTTCGACAGCTCGTCCATGCCATGGGCCTGACGTCCGGCATCAAGTGCAAAGCTCATCACCATCGTATCGTCATAAGGCGTGATGTGGATGTCATGCCGTGCAAGCACGGACATGTCATATTTCAAATTCTGACCGATTTTAAGAATAGTGGGGTCCGACAAAATCGGCCGCAACTTTGCCAGCGCGGCCTCAAGCCCGATCTGAACGGGTTTTTCCGCAAACATATCGGTGCCGCCATGGGTGAGCGGGATGTAGCAGGCTTCACCGGGCGCAACGGCAAGGCTGATGCCGACCAGATTGGCGCTCGCTGCCTGAAGGCTGTCAGTTTCGGTATCAAAGCCCAAAGTGCCGGTTTCGCGCGCCCGCGAAATCCAGTGATCGAGCCGGGCCATATCGGTGACGCACTCATAAGCGGAAACGTCGATTTTGGGCATCGACGCGGGGACAGCGGAATTACCGGCCGTCGGGGCCAGCGCCGCGCCGTCGCCTTTAGTTACCGCTTTGGGATTGCCGGCAATCGCCTTATTCGCCGACGCTGTATTCGCGACGTGGCCAATGCGTTTCAGCAGCGAATTGAAGCCGTGATGTTGCAGAAATTCGGCGAGCGGCTCTTCGGGTATTGCTCCCAGTGCCATGTCATCAATCGACATAGGCAGCGGGCAATCTTCCTTCAGCGTAACCAACACTTTTGAAAGCCGCGCCTTGTCCGCATGCTCGATGAGATTATCCCGCATTTTCGACGGTTTCATGGCCGGGGCCGCCGCCAACACGCTCTCCAGATCGCCGAATTCCTGAATCAATTTGGTCGCGGTTTTCGGGCCAACGCCGGGAACGCCGGGAACATTATCGACGCTATCGCCCATAAGCGCGAGCACGTCGCCCACCTTATCGGGACCAACGCCAAATTTTTCGAACACTTCCTCGGCACGAATGCGTTCATTCTTCATCGTGTCGAACATGTCGACGCACGGCTCAATCAGCTGCATCAAGTCCTTGTCACTGCTGACGATTGTCACATGCCAGCCAGCCGCGCATGCGGCCTTGGCATAGCTTGCAATCATATCGTCCGCTTCAACGTCGTCTTCCTCAATCAGCGGCAGCGAAAACGCGCGTGTGGCATCGCGGATCATGGGGAATTGCGGCTTCAAATCTTCGGGCGGGTCGGGGCGGTGCGCCTTATACTGGTCGTAAATTCGGTTACGGAACGACTGACTCGATTTGTCGAGCACCACGGCCATGTGAGTCGGGCCGTCAGCCTGGTGAAGGTCGTCCGCCAATTTCCACAGCATCGTCGTATAACCATATACCGCGCCAACCGGCTCACCATGCTTGTTGGTCAGCGGCGGCAAGCGGTGGTAGGCCCGGAAAATGTAGGCGGAGCCATCGACGAGATATAGGTGCTTTTGGTCAGACATGCCGGACCGATAGCAGCCCGATTTAGCCAAGTCTTTTGCTAATTTGCGGCAGCCACGACGAGGTCAAGCTTCGTCGGGTTTGGCCCGTCAACCCGTATCAGTTTTGGCTTGCCCTGCCCGACATATTGCCATCGGAAAAAGCGAATGGCTGTCATATGGCAAATCGTCACTGCACCCATCCGCCGATGCGATAGCAAGGATGGCAAGTTGTAGTCGGCAATCCAGCTTATCGATGCATCGCAACCCTTTGCGCGCATCCAGTCTGCGGTCGCTGCCCATAATGCGGCGAAAGCCCGGCCCAAACGATAGCGCGGCGCAATCCATAAGCCGCAATCCCAACCTGCGCCGCGCGGCAGGCCGAACCGCACGTGAATCTCGTTTTCGGTAAAGTCGGTTGTGCCCACCCAGTTGACCCCAACAAGTGCGCCCTTTGCATTAAATGCACCCAGACAAGTCAGCCCTTGGGCAAACCGTTCCGCCTGACTCTCGACAGGAACGTCAATTTCCTGGTCCTGTAACTCCGCCGGTGACAATGCGCGGGCGGTAAAGTTTCGCGGCATTTCCGGCATGCCGCTTAAGGGAACTGACACCACAACATAGCGACGATAGCCAATGACCCCTGCCTTCGTGGCGAATCGAGCCATTGCGTAAGAAAGCACGCCCGCGACGCCGAGCATTTTGAGGCTGATAATATCCGGCACGTCGTGGCTCCTGTTGAGACAAAGCTAGCTACAGGATAAAATTCAATATTTTCTGAACGCCCATGCATTTTCGGGTAATGCTTACTTCAGCGCGAATTGCGCCAAAGAAACAGGCCGGTTGCAATAATGATTCCGGAACCGGCAAGCGATGTCATATCGGGCCAGTCACCAAAAACGGCCACGCCCAAGACGACCGCAATGAGCAATTGGACATAGGTCATCGGTGCAATCTCCGCCGCTGACGCCCGCGTCGTCCCCATGAAGATCAACCAATGTGCAAAACTCGCACTAACCGCCACGACCGCGCAGCGCGCAACAATCGTCCAGTCGGGCATACCGACGTGTAAGGCATCAACGCCGGAATAATGGCCAACAACAGCGGCACCGACGACAAAGGGCACCGCAATAGACGCGACCAGAAACTGCATTAGCAACGGCGTCCCCGCGCCCGCGACGGCGCGATTGCCAATCATGACCAGCGCCATGCTGAATGCAGCGCCGAGCGGCAATAAAGCTGCCCAGCCAAGTTCAGCGACGTTCGGACGCATAATCAGCAGCACCCCGGCGAACGCGACCGATGTTGCTATCCACTTGGTGCCACTCGTTCGTTCCTTCAGGAACAGAGCGCCCAAGATTGCGGTGATCATGGGGCTGGTAAAACCAATGGCGGTCGCCTCAGCCAAGGGCATCACGAAGATAGACGAGAAGAACAGGATGGTGGCAGACGCCACGGCACACCCGCGAAGCAACTGAAATTTTGGCATGGGCAGCGAAAATCCGCCCCGGCCCTCATTCAGGAATAGCACAATGCCAAGACCCATGGCGCCAATTGAATAACGCAGCGCAGCCACGGCTGTACCGGGCCACGCGCCGGCAATCGATTTGATGATGGCGTCACCACATGACAAAAGCGCAAAGCCGCACAGCGCATATAAAAGGCCCGACCGGGCGGATGATGTTGACACTGGAAATTCCCTGTATTGCCGGCCCCCTAGAGCGCTTTCGCGCAAATAGATAGCAGGTAACGCAGGCGGCCACTGACGGAAGGCAGCGTTAATATTACGAAATTATTCACCATTTCCCGATAGCAGTGATGACGTTGCAATATTGGACCATCGGAGCGGATAGCGTGAGCGCATTTGGGAAAAAACCAGGCCTAACTTCGGGGCGTCCATCTTTTGGCGTAGCGAGGCCAATGACGGGCGGCGGGGGTTCGGCTGCTCCTCAAGGTGGAGGCGCGCAACCCCAGCCAGAATTTAAGCCGGTAGGTGGCGGTGACCAGTTTCCACCAATCGGATCGGTTGAACTACCCGGCGGTGGAAGTGGGGGTGCCCCGCAAACGGCCATGGAAGAGGCGATGTCTCGCCTGTCGGATCGGGCCAACAATGCCGCCCCAGTCGACGACGGCCCTCAAGGGTTTGAGGCATCCGTTCACAAAATCAAAGAACAGGTGCTTCCGCGACTGTTGGAACGGGTCGATCCCGAAGCCGCCGCGTCGCTCAACAAGGAAGAACTGACCGAAGAATTCCGGCCAATCATTCTTGAAGTGTTGGCGGAACTAAAGCTGACCCTCAACCGGCGCGAGCAATTTGCGCTCGAAAAGGTTTTGGTCGACGAATTGCTTGGATTTGGTCCGCTAGAGGAACTGCTGAGTGATCCCGATATTTCGGATATCATGGTCAACGGGCCCCTGCAGACTTACATCGAAAAAAAGGGCAAGCTGCAGATTGCGCCCATCCAGTTTCGCGATGAAGAGCATTTGTTCCAGATCGCCCAGCGCATTGTGAATCAGGTCGGTCGCCGTGTCGACCAGACTACGCCGCTGGCCGACGCCCGCTTGAAAGACGGTAGCCGCGTCAACGTCATTGTACCGCCGCTATCGTTGCGCGGAACCGCGATTTCGATCCGTAAGTTTTCCGAAAAACCGATTACCATCGACATGCTCAAGGGTTTTGGCTCGATGAGCGAACCCATGGCAACCGCACTCAAAATTGCAGGCGCATGCCGGATGAACATCGTCATCTCGGGTGGTACCGGTTCCGGTAAAACAACGATGCTGAACGCATTGTCAAAGATGATCGATCCGGGCGAGCGCGTGCTCACTATTGAGGATGCCGCGGAACTCCGGCTTCAACAGCCGCACTGGTTGCCCCTTGAAACCCGCCCACCAAATCTTGAAGGCGAAGGCGCGATCACCATCGGCGACCTTGTCAAAAACGCCCTGCGTATGCGTCCTGACAGAATCATCCTGGGCGAAATTCGTGGCTCGGAATGCTTTGACCTTTTGGCCGCGATGAACACCGGCCATGATGGCTCCATGTGTACGTTGCACGCCAACAATCCGCGCGAATGCTTGGGTCGTATGGAGAATATGATTTTGATGGGCGACATCAAGATTCCAAAAGAAGCCATTTCACGGCAGATCGCCGAATCGGTGGACTTGATCGTTCAGGTAAAACGTCTGCGCGACGGTTCGCGCCGAACAACGCAAATCACCGAAGTCATCGGGATGGAAGGCGACGTCATCGTGACGCAGGACCTTTTCAAGTTCGAATATCGCGATGAGGATGCGGACGGCAAGATTCACGGCGAATGGGTAGCTGGCGGCGTAAGACCCTACACGCTCGAAAAAGCGCGCCAATTTGGTTTCGATCAACCATTTTTGGAAGCTTGCTTGGGCTAAAGCCCCTTAATTGCTAGCGCGGCTGTTACGACGGTCGACAACACGGATAAAACGGTGATCGTCGTCCATGGCATGACGCCGACTTTGTCAATGTTGGTGCGACCATGACGGCGGCGATCGGCAAAGCTGCTAACCACAACTAACAGGCCCGACGCAAGGGACACCATAGTCCAGAAATGGTCTTGCCACATCACTTCACTTAGATAGCTCATGCGGCGCGCTTAGCGACGTTTTACCCCATAACCAAGGGGTCTGATATCACTTGGCGGTTCGCATGCACGGGAATTTGCGCGCGCACCGCGGCTATCTGCGTAAGGTCCAAGTCAACGAAGGCCAGGCCCGGAACGCTTCCCATATCCAGCAAAATCCGCCCCCATGGGTCAACCACGAGCGAGTGGCCAAAGGTTTCGCGCCCATCCGCATGCAGGCCGCATTGAGCCGCCGCGATCACAAATGATCCGCTCTCGATTGCTCTTGCTCGCAACAAACTGTGCCAATGCGCTTCACCGGTTGGAACCGTGAACGCCGACGGGAGCGCCAAAACGCGGACACCCGCTTTAGCGTATGCGCTGAAAAGATCGGGAAACCGCATGTCATAGCAAATCGCCAAACCCATCAGACCCAGCGGGGTGTCAACCATAATGGGCTGCGTGCCAGCCGCATAAGCGGACGACTCGCGCCAATTCTCGCCAGATGCAAGGCTGACATCGAAAAGATGGATTTTATCATAACGCGCTCTTACGTCGCCTTCCGGCCCGATGAGCAACGAGCGGTTGGCAAGTTTTCCGCCCTCATGGTCAACGGCCATTGAACCCAAATGCACCCACATCCCGTTTTCTCGCGCACATTCACATATTGGGGCAAGAAAAGGTGAGGCTGCTTCCGACGTAACCAGAGGCCGGGCCTCACCTCTATTCCGATTCAGCATTACAGACATTTCGGGCGCGAAATACATGATTGCGCCGCCTTCGCCGGCTGACGTCATGGCCCTCGTCATAGCGGCGACATTTTCCCACGGATGAACTCCGCTCGTCATTTGATGAACCGCTATCCGCATGCTTTAGTCACCCCGTTTTGCGAACAAATGTAATTCAACTTACAATATGGTAGCCAACATATTTATTGTGTCGCTATGTGCAAAAATGCAAACTTTGTAAGCTAATGACACCGTTTTTACGATTCATTGCTTGAAATAACGCAGCCACTGTGCAACTAGGTTCCACGAGTGCAGCGCACTTAAATAAAAGGAGCACTAAAAATGCGTTTCGGTAAACTTTCTCTCGCTGCTATCGCGGCCGCTTCGCTTGTAAGCGCGCCCGTAATGGCTGAATCACTTTCGCCTGCTGCTAAGGCAGTTGGCGCTTCCAAGGTAAAGCGCGTAGGCGCTGCTACCAAGGAAGAAAGCAAGCTCGGTGGCGGAAGCGGCGTTATCGTTGCTGTTCTGGCTGCTGTTGCTGTCATCGGCGGTATCGTTATCGCTGCTGGCAACGACGACAACGCGCCAACCAGCCCCTGATTTCTTCAGGAGCTAATTTGAAAAAGGCGGCCTTTAGGTCGCCTTTTTTTTCGCCTGATGCGTTAGAAATATATCAACTGCCCCCTTGGGCTGCCTTGTGACACGGGACAATTACATGACGAAAAAGCTCAACGTTTTGGTAACAGGCGGTGCCGGTTACATTGGTAGCCATGCTGTCCTTGCTTTACTTGAGGCCGGACATCAGCCAGTCGTCATCGACAATCTCGTCACCGGCTTCCGTTGGGCCGTTGCGGACGAGGCCATTTTTGTCGAAGGCGACATCAGCGATGCTGACCTTGTTGGCGAGACGATCAACGCGCACGCGATTGATGCCATCATGCATTTTGCAGGATCAGTGGTCGTTCCCGAATCGGTGGAGAACCCCCTCAAATATTACGACAATAACACTGCAAAAAGTCGCAGTCTTATTGCATCGGCCGTGTCGTCGGGCGTGAAGCATATGATATTCTCGTCCACTGCGGCGACGTATGGCATCCCTGAAACCAGCCCAGTGCGGGAGAATATGCCAACGCTGCCGATCAATCCCTATGGCACATCGAAATTAATGACCGAGATGATGCTGCGTGATGTGGCTGCAGCGCATGACTTTAACTATTGCGCGCTGCGTTATTTCAATGTTGCTGGCGCGGACCCAAAGTGCAGGACCGGACAATCTACAGTCGGCGCGACCCATTTACTTAAAATTGCCGTAGAAGCGGCATTAGGCAAGCGCGAAGCAGTCAGTGTTTTCGGCACCGATTATGCCACCGATGACGGAACCGGCGTGCGTGATTATATCCATGTAAGCGACCTGGCTGCAGCCCATGTTATAGCTCTGGAAGCACTTGTTGCCGATCCGGCACAGAGCCACACGTTGAATTGCGGCTATGGCCATGGCTATTCGGTCATGCAGGTTTTGGACGCGGTCGACCGCGTCACCAACAACAAGCTCGTCCGTAAAATGGAAGGCCGCCGTGCTGGTGATCCAGATTCATTGATTTCCGACAATACAGCTATCAAGGCGCGTTTCGGGTGGGAGCCACGTTACGACGACCTCGATCAAATTGTGCAGCATGCCCTCAACTGGGAACGGCGATTGACCGATATCCAACAGGGATAGCCTAGGGACAATCACTTGCGCTTTGCGCGGGCGTTTCCCATATCCACCGGCATGGAAACACATGCACATTCGAACACGTCCGTCTGGTACGGGACCACCATTTTGTCAGTCCGCAAAAATGGCAAAGTCGTCATTGCTGGCGATGGTCAGGTATCAATGGGTCAGACAGTGATGAAGCCCAATGCCAAAAAGGTACGCAAACTGCACGATGGTTCGGTGATCGGAGGCTTTGCCGGCGCAACTGCAGATGCCTTCACCTTGTTCGAACGGTTGGAGCGCAAGCTGGAGCAACATCGCGGGCAGTTGATGCGCGCGGCCGTTGACCTTGCCAAAGACTGGCGGACCGATAAGTATCTCCGCAATCTGGAGGCGATGATGATCGTCGCAGACAAGGACGTCACCCTCATCCTCACAGGTAATGGCGATGTGCTAGAGCCGAATGATGGCATCGCTGCAATTGGCTCAGGCGGTAATTACGCGCTGTCTGCTGCACGGGCATTAGCGGACTATGAAGCCGACGCAGAGAAAATGGCACGGCATGCTATGAAGATAGCAGCCGAAATCTGCGTGTACACCAACGACCAGCTGACGATCGAAACGCTGGATAGCGCTGCTTAACCGTCAGGCTTGCGCGAAAAACATGAGGTGAACAAGTCGGCCATTTTCGGCGTTGGTGCCGAAACCGCGCGCTGAATTGTGGAACATCCAAGGGCTGAACAATATCAGCCGGTTAAACCGCATCGGCACGCTGAAGCTCTTCTCCCAGCGCGATGCAACGTTGGTGTCCGCATTGACCACATTTTCCACGAGCGCATTGACGTCGGCATAACCCGTTGACCTTAATGCTTCCTGCGTCTGGGGCACGCAATCAAGGCCCGTCCGGCGGTGACGGAAAAAGTCGGTACCCCCACGGCAATGTTCCGGCAAAGACAGATATAGGATGCCGGAATAAAAACACGGGTCGATATGTACGCCCGAGATGCCTTTGTCCTGCGCAAGCGTTAGCCGGCAATGCCCGTGGATCGTCCCGGGCTGCGCCTTTAGTGGCGCTCCGACCGCGCGTGATACGGCATCGTCCAAGGCGGTGATCGCCAACTGCTGCGTCGACACATGCCCCGGATAATTGCCCTGCTTGAATGCCGGATCATAATCCAGCGCAAGGGCCGCCCGCCTTGCAACATGCGGGTCGGTCAAAAAATCATCGATGATGATGAGCGAAGGCAAAGGCATACGCCCGCATAACAGAAGCCACACAGGCGGGCCACGGCTAAGTCCCGTTGCACGACGTCGACGCAGCGCAACGAGCGATACTTGAACACGCTGGTTCGCACCCCATTTAGGCAGTGATGAAAAATGCACTGACACCCAAGGCCATTGTGGCCGCTCTCGATGAACATATTATTGGACAAAATGATGCCAAGCGCGCCGTCGCGGTGGCTTTGCGCAATCGTTGGCGGCGTCAGCGCCTTGGTGCTGATCTGCGGGACGAGGTTACGCCCAAAAATATCCTGATGATTGGCCCCACCGGTTGCGGTAAAACCGAAATCAGCCGCCGTCTGGCCAAGCTTGCCGATGCGCCGTTTATCAAAGTGGAAGCAACCAAGTTTACCGAAGTTGGTTATGTCGGCCGCGATGTCGAGCAAATCGCCCGCGACCTTGCGGAAGAAGCGGTGCGCCTTGAAAAGGATCGCCGCCGCGAACATGTGCGTGAGGCTGCCGAGGCTGCCGCCATGGACCGGATATTGAAGCCGCTTGCGGGTGATACCGCCAGCGAGGCAACGCGCGAGGCGTTCCGCCAGCGCATCCGTGACCGCCACATGGACGACGTGGAAATAGAAATCGAAGTGTCAGACACGCCCGCCATGCCGATGGAAATTCCCGGCATGGGTGGCAATGTGGGGATGATTAACCTTGGCGAGATGATGGGCAAGGCGTTCGGCAAGGACAATCTCAAGCGGCGCAAGATGAAGGTACCCGATGCCTGGATAAAGCTAGTCGAGGAAGAGTCGGAAAAACGACTTGATCAGGATGACGTAAACCGCGTGGCGCTTGCAGACGCCGAAGCCAATGGCATCGTCTTTCTGGATGAAATCGACAAGATAGCGGTGTCCGACGTGCGTGGCGGCTCCGTAAGCCGAGAGGGCGTTCAGCGGGATCTGCTGCCGTTAATTGAAGGCACCACTGTTGCCACCAAATATGGGCCAATGAAGACAGATCATGTCCTCTTCATCGCCTCCGGCGCATTCCACGTGTCCAAGCCAAGCGACATGCTGCCAGAGCTGCAAGGGCGCTTACCGATTCGCGTTGAGCTGCGCGCGCTGGAGCATGCCGATTTCGTCCGCATTCTGTCGGAAACACGGGCCAATTTGCCCCAGCAGTATAAGGCGTTGATGGCCACCGAAGAAGTGACATTAGAGTTCACCGATGATGCCATTGATGCGATCGCACGGATTGCTTTTGACGTGAATGCCGCGGTCGAAAATATCGGTGCACGGCGGCTGCAAACGGTCATGGAAAAGCTGCTGGAAGAAATCAGTTTTGAAGCCGAAGACCGCAAGGGCGAAACGCTTACGGTCGATGCCGCCTATGTCAGCAAGCAATTGTCTGGCATCGCCCAAGATACTGACCTTTCCAAATATGTTCTTTAAATGTTCCAATGCTGTGATATGATTGCCTCTCCAGAGGAGTTCGAACATGTCATATCAAGGTGGGTGTCATTGCGGACAAGCACGATACGAAGTGCACGGCGAACCGCAGCATATTTCCATATGCCATTGCAGTGATTGCCGTAAATCATCAGGTGCGCCCTTTGTAAGCTGGGCGGCGTTCACGTCGACCAGTTTTACAGCCAGCGGCGACATTGCCAGCTTCAATTCGTCGGGCACCGCTTTCCGGTATTTTTGTCCGAAATGCGGAACTGGCCTCTATTATGTGAACGAGGCAGTATTGCCCGGGCTGGTCGATATCCAGTCATGCACGCTCGACAATCCAGAAGCGCTTACGCCGCAAGTGCATGTGCAGGCCGCAGAACAACTGCACTGGACGCAAACTGCCGAGCAACTGCCGAAGTTCGAGCGGTTTCCCGCGGGATAGTTATCAGCGGACCGCAGTGACCGGTGCGCCAATTGATTGCGGCGCAACCACGAGCTTCCAAGCCTTGTCCTTGACGAAATAGCGCTTGGCCAGCGCTTGGAGCAGTTCGGGCGTGACGTTGTTGTAATCGCCGAAAAGCCTGCCCAAGGCGGCGAAACGCTCGGGTTGGTACGACGCTCCCTTTAGCTGGTTCAGCCAGAATATATTGCCGGATGCAGCGCGTTCGATAGCTTGCTTGGTCGGCTCCACCGCACGCTGCAACTCGTCCGCGCTCACAGGATTGGCGACGAGATCGGCAGCAACCGCATCGGCAAAGGCGAAGAAGCGGTCGACATCGGCTGGCTTCACTTGCGTATAGGCCATCAGATATCCCCCCTGGGGGAAATCCTCCGGCCAATTGGATGCCATGTCGGGGCTGTAGCTTGCAGCTTGCTCCGCACGGAACTTTTCAAACAGACGGTCACGGAAAATCGAGGCCAGAATTTCCAGCTGGCGACCTTCGCTAATCCCCGCCATTCCGCCACCCGTTGGCCATGCCATGACCGCGGCCGCTTGGTCGGACGAACCACGATGCGTTAGGCGCACTGGCGTGCTATTAGGGGCCGGAAAGCCAACATCCAGTGCGGCAGCGGAGGGTGCTTGAGCAGGACGCGGTGCCAGCGCACCAAAACTGTTCTCCAGCGCGGTCACCGCCGCCGCTTTGTCGAAATCGCCAAACAGCAGGACTTCGACCGGCCCTTCAGCCAACAACGGATTCCAATAAGACTGGAATTTCGCCGCATCTATTTTGGCAACCTCTGCCGGTGTTGCGGCTTTCCAGCGCCGGTCATTACCGCGCAGCAGATATTCCAGATCGCGTTGCAGGACCGACGTCGCGGACATTTCGAAACTGTCATAGCCCGATGTAGCTAGAGCCTTGGCGCGCTCTACAGGTGCGGCGTCCCAGCCGGGATGCTCCATTTTCGTGGCGATTAACGTTAGCTGATCGGCCAGATCGTCCGGGCGCGTGTTGGCACTGAACTGGAATGCATCATCATCGACGGAGAAATTAAGCTCGATCCGCCGACCATTGACCATCTGGTCGATATCCGTGCGCTTCAGCTTGCCAATACCGTTTTCAGGCAAGACCAACGGCCCCGCCCACAACAGCCCGCCTTGATCGGGCGTCACGGCCTGATATCCTTTGCCAAAGCGGACCAGAACGCGAATTTGCCCGACCTCTGCCTTGTTGGGATAAAGCAATGCACGCACACCATTGGACAGCTCGACCCGAGTCATATCCAAACGCGAAATCTTCTCTTCACTCTTCAATTTGCCCGGCGCGCCAAGTTGGGGCAGCGCGCTGAAGCCCAGATTGGTTTCCGCTAGTCGCGCTGTTTTGTTAGCGGTAACCACCGCGTTCAGTGCAGCCAGCGCGCGGTTGTCCGCGTCGGGCACAGCAACCGGCGATGACAACATCAGCCGCGTCACATCCGCCATGAACAGATTCTTTGTCGCCGCAAGCAAGCGCTCGGGCGTGATCTTGTCCTTCATGCCCTCATAGACCTGAACGACCGTTTTCGGTGCAGCGACGGTCTCGCGAATATCCACTGCGTTCACAA
Organism: uncultured Sphingorhabdus sp.; assembly: GCA_963508315.1. GTDB lineage: Bacteria > Pseudomonadota > Alphaproteobacteria > Sphingomonadales > Sphingomonadaceae > Sphingorhabdus_B. Next base: position 652,289 of record CAUOWK010000001.1, read on the forward strand.
TATCGTCGGCCTGCTTTGCGGCTGCTTCAAACGGATAGCTATCCAGCATCGTGCGCAGCGCATTGCCGAACAATGTTTTTTCGCGGTTGATATCTGCGACCGATGGCGGCGTTTCGACGGCATCTGCGATGATCGCGCGCACGTCGCGTGTGGCATCTTCCCATTTGTCGCCAACAGGTGTTACGGAAACGAGCGTTGCATCTGCGGTGCGCGAAATATCTTCCTGCGCGATTTCAGCGAATAGATAATTGCCGCCGTTACGCGCTTGCGTCTCCAACCGGCGATTGATGATTTGCAGCGCAAGCGCGTCGATCAGCAACTGCTCATTATAGGCAATGGTGTCGTCCACCTTCCGCCACGGACGTAGATAGGCGATGCTGACCGTGGTGGGCAGCGTCGGTTCAACCAGTACGCGTGTTGGCGTGCCTTGTGGGCTCGGGTCACCAAAGACAGGCTCCGCCGCGCGCGGGCCAGTGCCCTTCCAGTCATTGAAATGCTTCTGAACGAGGTTCGCCAGCTTTGCTGGCTCCATATCGCCCGCCATTACAACGACGGCATTTTCGGGGCGATACCAGCGATCATGAAAGGCGTTCAGGCGGCGCGCATCGGCGGCCTGAAGCGTCTCGGGCGTGCCGATTGTCGAACGACTTGCCAAACGCTGCCCCTGAAACGCGTGTTGGCGCAGGGCGTCGCTATAGAGCAATTGCGCGCCGCTATTCTCGCGCAGTTCAGCCAAGACAATAGCGCGCTCCGCGTTCAGCGCTTCGTCCGAAATCCGCGGATTGCGAATCATGCCCGAGATAATCTTGACCGATTCGTCGAGCTTTTCCGGTGTCGCATTGGGCAAATCGAGCTTGTAGACGGTCTGCGTTGGCGTTGTCTGCGCGTTGCTATCGCTGCCGAAGGTCACACCGAAACGCTGCCAAATCCGCTTTGCTTCGCCATCAGGGACGAAAGTCGAACCGCGAAAGGACAAATGTTCTATCAAATGGGCAAAGCCCTGCTCTTCGTTATTTTCATGCAAGGCTCCGGCATCAATCCGGACGCGAATGGACACTTGCCCTGCCGGAACATCATTCTGCTTTACCGCATAGCGCAGGCCATTGGGTAGCACCCCAAAGGTCCATGTATCGTCAACGGGGACGTCGCTGCCTTCATATAGCCATGGCTGTTTGACTGGCGTTGCAGCAACAGCAGTCGCAGGCGCGGTCTGCGCATAAGCGGAAGTGGATAGCAGAAGAACTGCCAAAGCGAGCGTTTTGGAAAATATGCGCATTACGCTCCTAATATTGCGGGGCATGGTTGACCGCAGATGAACGCCGCCAACAATAGCGGTTAATGTCGCCGAAAAATCGGAAAATCAGGCCGAAACCTTAAATCCCGCCATCGACTGTGTCATAACCTAGGCCGTTCAGGCCGCTTTTCAATGCCCCGACGCATTCCGCCAACCGGTGCGCGTCAGTCGTACGAACGACGAAGTTCGCGCCGACTTTACCTTCGCGGAAAAACGGGTAGCTGCCGATCTGGCATCCCTCATGCTGCTTTTCGGTATCGCCCAGCAATTTGGCAACTTCACTTTCGGCGACCCAGCAACCGATTTGCTGCGATAGCAAGGGCGCGCCGCCCTCCAACGTGCCGGTAAGCGCATCGAGCATACCAGCGGTGATGTGCGGCACGCCCGCCATGATGAAGATATTGCCATGGCGAATACCGGGCGCACCCGACATTTTGTTGGGGATGAGGTCCGCGCCATCGGGCACACGCGCCATGCGCAAACGGCCGGGATTAATGCCGCCGCGTGTCTCGTAATAGGCATGCAATGTCGCACTGGCTTCGGGATGGATCACCACCTCGACCCCCAAGGCCGCCGCGATCGCATCCACAGTGATGTCATCATGCGTCGGGCCAATGCCACCTGTCGTGAACAGATAATCATTGCGCGCGCGCAAGATGTTCACCGCCTCGATAATCGCATCCTCATCGTCAGCGACCACGCGCACTTCACGCAGTCTAATCCCCTGAATATTGAGCCACAGCGCAATTTGCGCGACATTTTTGTCCTGTGTGCGGCCGGATAGGATTTCGTCGCCGATAATAAGCAGCGCGGCGGTGTAGATGCGGGATTCTGTCATTCGGGTGCGATAGCATAATTCACCCCCTCGCAAAGTGCGGATTATTCCCTTATATTGCCCGCATGGATCAATATGTATCAGTGACGCCGGCTGAGGCCGGAATTGCCCGCGACGGCGTAATTAAATTGCACGGGCCAGAGGGCTTTGAAGGCATGCGCAAGGCCGGTCGGCTGGCCGCAGAAATTCTCGACGCATTGGTCCCGCATGTCGTGCCCGGCGTATCGACCGAGGAACTGGACGACATCGTCCGCCAGATGACGCTTCGCGGTGGCGCGGTTCCGGCGACCCTGGGCTATCGCGGCTATACGCATAGCTGCTGTATTTCGATCAACCACGTCATTTGCCACGGCATCCCGTCAGACAAGAAATTGAAGGATGGCGACATCGTCAACATCGACGTGACCCCGCAACTTGATGGGTGGCATGGCGACACCAGCCGCATGTTCCTCGTTGGCGATGTACCAGTAAAGGCCAAGCGCTTGGTCGATGTCACCTATGAATGCCTGATGCTCGGCATCGAAGCGGCCAAGCCCGGCAATCATGTCGGCGACATCGGCTATGCCATCCAGAATCACGCCGAAAAGCACCGCTATGGCGTAGTCCGCGATTTCTGTGGCCATGGTCTCGGTCAATTATTCCATGACGCGCCAGAGATCGTCCATGTCGGCCGCCCCGGCACTGGCCCGGAACTGCGCCCCGGCATGATCTTCACCATCGAACCGATGATCAACATCGGCAAGGCAGCGGGCAAGATATTGGACGATGGCTGGACGGCCGTAACGCGGGACCGTTCGTTAAGCGCGCAGTTCGAACATAGCATCGGCATCACCGACGATGGCTGCGAAATATTTACGAGCAGCCCGAAGGGGTTTGATAAGCCGCCTTATTGAGGGAAGTTTGCTATAAATGGCTACCACTGCGATTAACCTGAGCCCCTCTAGGCATCGCGCGTTCAGTGCGGTGGAATTGACCGACGAGATTATTGAGCCGGGTGATTTCTTTGGAACCACGTCCGCTAACCACTCTTGCGTGTGGACATTTAACGGCATTGAAGCCGTGCGATTGGGTGTGGCTGATCCTGATTATCGTTCGAAGGCCAACGTAAGCGCGAAGCAATCGCTCCGAAATGCACTGGCTGAAATACCGATGTTTCAAAACGTCGAATTCGTTATACATAGGATGGAACTAGAGCCGGGCGCATATTATCGGCGAATGGCTCGACCAAGCTCGCACCACCCACTTGAGTCACCGGGTGTTTTGCCGAACTATCGAGAACTTTCGAATACAGTGATGAGTGCTTTAAATCAGCTCAGAGCGCTGGTCGGGATGCTCGACAACATTGTTCAATCAGTCCACCCAACCGACAGAAACATGAGATGTTTCGGAAACGGCATCCGCAACCTGATCATATTGGCCAGCACAGAATGCGAAGCTCAGTGGCGTGGTATTTTGGCCGCTAATGGTATCAACCAAAAACAACTGAATACGAACGATTATGTTAAGTTGCTGCATCCGATGCGACTGGATGAATATCAAGTCAGACTGCGCCATTTCCCTTGGCTCACGGGCATTTCTCCTTTTTCAGGATGGGACGCCACTTCACCGACCCAATCGCTTGACTGGTATGATGACTACAATGCGATCAAACATGATAGAGAAAACGCGTTTGAACGTGCAACTCTAAGTGCAGCTATAAAGTCGATCTGTGCGTTATGGGTCCTGGTGGCGGCACAATTTGGTTATCGTGCGTTGCGTGAGTTCGATGACTTGGAGCGATACTTCCATCTAGAATGCGTGCCGCTTTGGCGGTATTCAGAAATTTATACCGACCTTTACATTGACCAGAAAACTGTCGCTAATCCGTTTAATTACCCGTTTTAACGCGAAAATTGCGAACTCTCATAACCGCAACCCGCTCGTCTCGTCCAAACCGGCAATGATGTTTAGGTTCTGCACCGCCGCGCCGCTGGCGCCTTTGCCGAGATTATCGAGCATTGCCAACAAACGCGCTTGGCTCCCATCGGGCGAACCTAGCACATAGAGGTCGAGCCGGTCGGACGGGGCTTGGTCTGCGCGTATCAGCAGCTCCGATGGCGCAGACCCATCATGCACCGTGACAACAGGCGAACCTGCGTAATGCGCGGCGAGTGCTGCGCGCAGGGCGTCGGGTGAACCACTGCCCGCCATAGCGACAAGCGGAAGCGGAACCTCCACGACCATGCCGCGAAACGCTTTGATAACCGACGGAGCGAAAATCGGCGCGAGCGCTAGCTCTGCATGGGTCTGCATTTCGGGCACATGCTTGTGGCTTAGGTCTAAACCATAGGTCCGAAAGCCGATGTCTGCGCCCTCGCCGTCTTCAAACCGCTCGATCAACGCCTTGCCGCCGCCCGAATAGCCGGACACGGCATTGACGGTATACGGCCAGTCCGCCGGGATGAGTCCAGCCGCGACCAATGGCGCGACCAGGCCCAGAAATCCCGTGGGGTAGCAACCGGGGTTGCTGACCAACCGCGCTGCCGCGATGCGTTCGCGTTGGCCACTTCGATATTCGGCAAAGCCATAAGCCCAATCGGGATCAATACGGAACGCCGTCGATGCATCGATAATCCGCGTGGTGGCCGATGTGGTCATCGCCACCGCCTCTTTCGCCGCGTCATCGGGCAGGCAGAGGATGACGAAATCGGCGTCGTTCAACGCCTCCCGCTTGGCGGCAGCGTCTTTGCGTCTGTCATCATCGAGCGTGATCAGCGTGAATTCCGCGCGGCCCGCAAGCCGGTCGGCGATTTCGAGGCCAGTGGTCCCCGCTGCCCCGTCGATGAAGACCGATTTGGTCACAATTCTACCCGCTTCCGCATAACAATCGCCTGCTCATGCTCGGCAAAACGCGCTGCCGCTTCGGCCAGCGGCTCAACGCTCACCGCCATCGCGGTACCGTTTGCGTGGATGATATTTTCACCGTCTGCCATGATGCCGACATGGCCGGGGAAGAACACCAGATCACCGCGCTGTAACGGCGCGCCGTCAGGTAAATCCTCGCCAAATTCGGCCTGCTGCATATCGGCATCGCGCGGCGCCATAACGCCCTTTAACCCGAATACCAATTGGACCAGCCCAGAACAGTCAATCGCGTCACCACTGCGCCCGCCCCAGCTATAGGGCGTGCCAAGCAATTGCTCAGCCAGATCGGCCGGTGAGCCTGCGACGTTGCCAACTTCGGACAAATGCGTCAGCGGCACAAATCCGGCCTCGCACGCCAGATATTTGCCGCATTCGCTTGGGCTACCACAGAGCAACTGCGCGCCCATGGGATAGCGTGCCAGCACTGGCGCTTTCGTCGAGGGTGCCGCCACCAGCAAGGTTGCGGGCGCGCTGACGATGTGCGTCGCGTTGAAATCATCACCCAATTCGGCAAAGCGCACATAGCCCAGATAATTGTCGTGCAGGCAATAGCCCCACGCCCATTCGCCCGCGACATCCAGCACGGCGAATTCCTCACCATGCATCAACGCGCTGACCGGCATCGAGGTGGCATGCGCCTCGGCATGGATTTCGGTGACGGGTGCAATGCCCGTGCGGAGCATCGGCACAGCATAATGCGGCGCAAACAGCTTTCCGGCCAGACTGATGTCGGCCAGATCGCCCCGAATGGGCGTTGTGCGCTTGTCGCCAACCAGACTGTGTCCGGTCAATTTATAGATGGGCCGTTCCCCCGCCTTTATCTGCCCGTCTGCCAACTCAATAACCCCCAATTTTCTCGTCACCCCAGCGCAGGCTGGGGTCCATCACGTCCATCCGCCCAGCGCCGCAAGGCGGCATAGGCACCAGCCTTCGCTGGTGCGACGAATGATGTTAATCTGACCCTAACGTGCCGGATATGTTTCCGCCAGATAGCCGAAGATTGCCCGCAATCCAAGCGCCTCGCCGCCTTTGGGTCGACCCGGCTTGTTGGTGGGCCGCCACGCAAAGGTATCAAGGTGCACCCATGGCACATTGTCGGGCACGAATTTCTGCAAGAACAGCGCCGCCGTTACCGCGCCTGCGAAGGCACCGCCGCTGTTGCTGGTGTCGGCAATGTCGCTATCCAGCATTTCCATATAGGGCGCCCATAACGGCATGCGCCACAGCGGGTCAGCCTGCGTCTTTGCCGCCGCTAGGACTGCATCTGCCACGCCGTCGTCATTGCTGAACATCGCAGGCAAATCTGGCCCCAGTGCGACGCGCGCGGCACCCGTCAGTGTCGCGAAATCAACAATGAGCTCGGCCTTGTCTTCAATCGCCTTGGTCAGCGCGTCGGCCAGAACCAAGCGCCCTTCGGCGTCGGTATTGTCGATCTCCACGGTAATGCCGTTGCGGCTTTTGATGATATCGCCCGGCCGCATGGCGTTGCCCGCAATGCTGTTCTCCGCCGCCGCGACCAGCATATGCAGCCGCACAGGTAAATGCGCCGCCATGATCAGTTCGGCCAGCGCGAGTGCATGCGCGGCGCCGCCCATATCCTTCTTCATCAGCCGCATACCGGTGGCAGGTTTGATGTCCAGACCCCCCGTGTCGAACGTGATTCCCTTACCGATGACGGCGATACGCGGATGGCGCGGGTCGCCCCATTCGATTTCAATCAAACGCGGTGCATGTTCCCGCATCGCCGCTTTGCCGACCGCATGAATGAGGGGGTAGCCAGTCTCGAGCGCCTCCCCCGATATCACATTGACTTCGGCCTTGTGTGCCTTGGCAATGCGCCGCGCTTCGGCCTCAAGCGCATTTGGCCCCATATCACCGGCTGGCCGGTTCACCAGATCGCGCACCAACGCTGTGGCTGTCGCCTGTAATGCGGCGTCATGAATACGGCGGGGTTCCTTGACGAGCAGCACGCGCGGACCCGTCAACTTCGGTTCGCTGCGATATTCGTGAAAACGATATTGCCCGAGCATCCAGCCCAGCATCCCCTCGCCCACTTCGGCATCGACCAAACGATAGGTGCCTTCTGGCAAGGTGTCAGCGGCCTTGGCCAATTGCCAAGGGTTGGATTTGCCCCGTTCGCTGACGCCCGCGACTACCGCCCATTCACCGGGTTTATCCGATGGCAATATGGCCATATCATTTGCCGCGCCGTCGAATTTCTGCGCCTTTACCGAGGTACGGACCGCGTCGGATTGAAGCGCAAGCCATGCTTCAAAGCCGGCCTTGTCCACAAGATGAAGGGGAACGGCAGCTTGGCCGTTGTCAGGTTGGATCAAATCGTCATAACGCATGGTAATTGCGTTAGCGGACATGGGGCACGAACGGGAGATGTTTTAGAAATGGTACGCATTTTTCTGTTTTTGCCGCTGATGCTGGCATTAATGCTGCTTGGAGGCTGCGAACAGCAATCCGTTATGCCGACGCGCGTGCCGGACGAGATTACGGCAGTGACCCAGCCATTTCTGCAAGCCGTCCGACGCGGCGACCAGAAGGCAGCGGAAAAATATGTTGCACCTGGTTTTATCGACGACAGCGGTGTGCAGTTTCGGGAAATGTCGGCGATCCTGAAAAGTCTCCTCCATTAGTGCCCGCCATTTATTTGAAGCAGAAAAATGGTACCTATGTGACCTATGCCGCACAGGACGGGAATTCATGGGTAACATCTGAAATGCGGATCACCCGTATCAACCGCAATGTCGTGATTGAATATTGGGATGTGACCGCGGCCAAACAGCCGCCGGAAATGCTGAAACATGCGCAAGATATGCGGGTGTATATGCGTTATGGCTTGTTGGGCGCATTACTCAGCGCGCTGGCAGGGATCGCATTGCTTGTCTGGCTGGTGCGGAACCGGACGCACATAATTTCGCCAGATGCCGTCGCGGACACGCGGCCCGTTGCCTCGACGGTGCGGGATTCGGACTAACCAGTCACCCGCACCGACGCGCGCATATCACTCCGCAGCGACGAGCGTTTTGACTGGCGCAGCAGTTTTGGCAGGTGCCGTCGGACGCGAGAAAACCATTACGCCATCATCCACCGGATCGTGCGTCAGGATCTTCTTCTCTGCCGCATAATTTTGCAGCACGCGCCATGGATGCCGGTCGCCGTTCTTGGGCAGCTTGTCGAAACTGCGCGCGAAATAGCCGGAGCTAAAGTCGGTCACAAAGGGCAATTTTGGCATATTCTTATCGTCGAGAACCGGCGTAGCGATGGTCGCGTTTTTATCGTCCATTTTCCACAGCAGACGGCACACATAATCGGCAACAATGTCAGTCTTCAACGTCCAAGAGGCGTTGATATAGCCAAATACGCTGGCAAAGTTCGGGATATCGTTGAACATCACGCCTTTATAATTGAAATGCTCGCCGAAGTTCACGGCTTTGCCATCAACGCTGATCGCGGTCTTGCCCATGGTGACGAGGTTAAGGCCGGTTGCAGTGACTACGATGTCTGCGTCGATATGACCGCCGGACTTCAGCTTGATGCCCGTCTTTGTGAAATGGTCGATATGATCGGTGACAACCTCAACCTTGCCGTCCGAAATCGCCTTGAACATGTCGCTGTCGGGAATGAGGCAGAGCCGTTGTTCCCATGGGCCATATTTCGGCACGAAATGTGTGTCGACATCCACCGACGCCGGCAGTTCTTCGCGCGCCATGTTGACGAGCTTTTCGCCCAGCTTCGCCGGATTTTTGCGCGCATAATAATAGGTAAAGCGCTGCATGTTGATATTGCGCCAACGCGTCAGCGCATAAGCCAGCTTTTCCGGCATAATCTTGCGGACGAATTTGGAAAACGGGTCAATGGCGGGACGCGACACCATATAAGTGGGAGAGCGCTGCAGCATCGTGACCTGAGCCCCTTGCTGCGCCATCACGGGCACGATCGTGACCGCCGTTGCGCCGGAACCAATGACCGTTACCTTCTTGCCCGCATAATCCAGATTTTCAGGCCAATGCTGCGGGTGGACAATTTGCCCGCCAAAATCGGCCTCACCGGGGAAGTCGGGCTTATAGCCCTGATCATAATCATAATAGCCAGCACACATGAAGAGGAAGCGCGCGGCAAAATGGCGGTCAGCACCGCCATCGACAGCCTTTGCGACGATATGCCAGCGGGCATCTTGGCTGGACCAATTGGCCGACATCACGCGATGGCCGAAATGGATGTGCGGATTTATGCCGAATTCTTCCGCCGTCTGATGGACATATTCATGAATGGAAGGGCCATCTGCGATGGTTTTTTCATGCAGCCATGGTTTGAAGCGATAGCCCAAGGTATGCATGTCGGAATCTGAACGGATGCCGGGATAGCGGAACAAATCCCATGTCCCGCCCATATCGGCGCGTTGTTCGATAATGGCGTAACTCTTATTGGGGCATTGCATTGTCAGATGGGCCGCAGCACCAATGCCGGACAGGCCAGCCCCTACAATGACAACATCTACTATCGTTTCAGCTTGCGCCATACTGCCTCTCCAACTTTTGCGAAAAGCTTACTGACATCGTTGCAAATTGCAACTGGCTTTCGCGTCCGGCCGAATGGCGCTAGACAGCCCCAAGAACAGAGGAACATTGCATTATGACCAGCGCAAATGACGACGATTATGTCTATGACGAAGCATCGGGCGAGTGGATCAGCGCCGCTGACGCCGCCGCGCAAGGACAGGAAGGCACCATCGAAGTTCGCGACGCGGTAGGCAATCTGTTGGCCGACGGCGATCAGGTTACGCTTATCAAGGATCTGACCGTCAAAGGCGCTGGCCAGACGCTGAAACGCGGAACGCTTATCAAATCCATTCGCCTGACGGGTGACGCGCAGGAAATAGATTGCCGTTTCGATGGTATCAAGGGCCTCGTCCTGCGCGCAGAGTTCGTCAAAAAGCGCTGATGGTCCGCGCCGTCCTTCGCGTCATCCTGGCGCTATTTTACTTCGCCGCCGGCGTGCTGCATTTGCGTTCGCCCGGCGGATTTCTGGCCATCACCCCCAACTGGGTGCCGATGCCGGAGTTGATGGTCGCATTCACAGGCGTCGCGGAGATATTGGGCGCCGTCGGCTTGCTCATCCCGCGCGTGCGTCGCTATGCGGGCATTGGCCTTGCGCTTTATGCGCTGTGCGTGTGGCCGGCCAATTTCAACCATGCGTTCAACGGCATTAGTGTGGGCGGAGATGCACTTGGCTGGCGGTATCACGGCCCGCGGCTGGCATTTCAGCCAGTTTTCATCTGGCTCGCGATGTGGGTCGCCAATGTCACCGATTGGCCGTTCCGCAGATCGCTATGACCGCACGAGCGTTATTATGATATGAAGACTCCCTGCACCCACCCCGGTGCGTAAAGGAGTCGGAACATGAACAAGAACGGCGACCAAATCGATGTAACTGAAGAAGAAGCCAGCGGTGGCGTGAAAAATCACGGCGTGCGTTACGTGCTGGCCATTTCGCTTTTACTGGCGATTATCGTGCTATCGGCCATGTGGATGACAGGCGCTGTCCTGAATTAGGTCCTGATCCCAGACCGGCGCATCTTGAATTCGCCATGTGCCCTGCCCAAATCATATTGGCGGGCCGGGCCCCTCTGGTCGTCCTATGACGGCGATGTCGGACCGCTTCATCAATGAAGAGGAGTCCCCAATTATGAATGCAGCTGTCGGAATGCCCTGCCCTGTTTGCAAAGTGGCGCTTGTCATGAGCGACCGCCAAGGCGTCGAAATCGATTATTGCCCGCAATGTCGCGGCGTTTGGTTAGATCGCGGAGAGCTTGATAAAATCATCGAGCGCGCCTCGGCCGAAGCCCCCCAGCCAGCACCGCCCGTACAACAGGCCCCGCCAGCCAGCGCCGGTGGTTTTATACCCCCCGGTTTCGGGCACCAGCAACAGGGTTACAGCCATGGTCACCCGTATAAGAAACGCAAGAAGTCGTTCTTGGAAGAATTGTTCGACTGATGCGCCGGACATAAAAAAAGGGCCGCCCTAGGGCAGCCCTTTTTTTTAAACCTTGCGGCTGAATCAATCAGCTTGCGACAAGTTGATGGCCGAAGCCTTACCGTTACGGCCGATTTCAACTTCGAAATTCACGCGCTGTTCTTTGTCGAGCGAGTGCATACCGGCTGCCTGAACGGCCGAGATGTGGACGAAGCTGTCGTCACCGCCGCCATCAGGCGCGATAAAGCCATAGCCTTTGTCTGCATTGAAGAATTTTACGGTGCCTACTGGCATAATGATGTTCCTTTCACGAAACAGGTAACCACCTAGCAACAGCGCCAGATGGGGAGCCAAGTCGTGGTAGGGAAAAACGTTGCACGTTCCGATCATTTAGCCAGATACGCGCCTCAAATTCCGTCGCGGTCGACGATAGCGTATTCGCCTTGTACGCCTAAATTTAACAATTAGCAAACTTCTACGTCACCGCCCGCATTATTCCTTGTCGCTGCCGTTCTCGGCGAGCTCGGCTTCCTCGAGTTCAACTGGCTTGCGCGCATCGAAAATCGCGCCAAGCTTGCGCGCCTTGGCGGCATCAAACGCATCTTCTGCGGCCGGGAACATGTCTTCCTCTTCCTCGTCGATATGATGTTCATAGCGATGGCGCAGTTCCTTGAATTGCGTAAGCCATGCGTCTTCGTCGGCGTCCATTTTCTGCAATTCGCCGAGCATGTCGTCAATTTCCTTATGCTCGGCCACGGAATGGCGGCCCTCTTCCTGCAGATCAGGATCCGCCAGCATATTGGCGTAAAGCGATTGTTCCTCGGCTGCCGCATGGGCGGTCACCTCAATCCGGAACGCCTCAAACAAATCACGGCGTTCGTCGCCGTGGCCCGTGGTCGCCGCGATTTTCGCGAGCATCGCCCGATGCAAGTCATGGTCGGATTTAAGTATGGAAAATATGTCCGTCATTTCAAAATGCCCTCCGTTTACGGTCACATACTCAACGCGGCTGGCGCAAAACTTGTTCCGGAACAACTTCTCGCCCCGCGCTGTTGCGGTCTTCTGACAGTCATGATGAGAGAGACAGAGCAATGGCAGATGTCGAAACAATAGACGCGCTTCTGGTGGATGCGTTGCAGGATCTGCTTGATGCCGAAAAGGCGATGACCGAGCGGCTGCCCGACATTGCGGATCATGCCCGCGACGAAGTGTTCCGTGCGCAGCTCGACGACATTGCGTTGCAAAGCGAAGACCAGCGCCGAAGAGTGGCAAATTTGCTGGAACGTCGCGGGGCGGCGGTTGAGGGCGCATCCAACATCTGGCTGCGCGCAATATTGGACGATGCAGAGCGGGATTGCGACATGGTAGCTGCAGGCAATCTGCTGGACATCGCGCTGGTCGGTGCGATCCGAAAGGGTAAGCAGGCCGAACGGGTCAGTTATGAAACCGCCATGGCGCTGGCGCAAGCATTGCAGGCAAGCGACGCCGCGACGCTGGAAACGATTCGCGATGAAGAGGCCGTGGCGGACGCGCGCTTTGCCGAGCTTCTGCCTCGATTAACGCAAGCTGCCGCGACTGAGGATGAGGACGATTGACCCGTCCGCGCGCGGATTATTTCGACAACCGCTTCCGGTTGGCAACCACGCTTTTCGAATAATGGGCGATGCTGCCACTGACGATTTGTTCGGGGCTGTTGCCAAGTTTACCGCTCATCAGGTCAAGGCCAAGCGAGATATTCGCCGCGACCTTTTCCGATACCATGCGCTCCGCCTCCCGCGCAGCAGCAGGGCCGCCCATCGCCATGCCGCCCATACGCATCGCAATCACCATAGATGATTCCGCCGCCAATGCCCACGCATCCATTGATATGTTAAACCAGTTGGGTGCGGGTGTGTGTCGGGTCATACCCTATGTTCTACGCCGAAGCGGACGAAAGTCACGCGCGAAAGAGTTTGCGGCACGTAAAGCCTTCTATCAGGCAAAGCCCTCACCCTTCCGCCGCCAAGCGTTCGAATATGCCCAATATCTCCGCCATGCTGGCCGATTGGATCGCGCCAGCCGAAACCTCTTCCTGCGTCCACATCCAGCTGCGCGCTGGATCGTCACGCATTGCCCATTGAGGGAACAGCCGCGCGGACACAGGGCGGGAAACGAGCAAATCGATCTCCAGATGCCGGTCATCGGCAATGATGCGCTCATAGGTCGCGGCAATCGCGGGGTCCGGCCCCTCAATGAGCTGCAAATACATGTCGCCGCGACAAATGAGCGTACCGGTAATATCGTCCCGCGCATTGCGTGCGCGCGACACGGTCAATATGTCATCAAGGACAGACGCGGTAAATCCGAACGGTTTTGAAGAATAGATAATCTGTGTGAGCGGCATGGTTCTAGCTCCCCCAAGGATAACGTTGAGCGTAGTCCGATGCGGGCGGCGCGTCCATTGGGGATTCGGGTGTATCTCAACGTTGTTGCGGGGCACACAAGCCGGGCACCGCGTTAGGAACTCGTTGAGGCCTTTTTGCTATAAGATCGTCACATGAAATGGGGCAAAAGACACAAGGACGAACTGGCGTTTACCAGCAGTGCGCGTCGTGATGTACGGGCATGGGGAATGTTCGTCGTCGGCGCAGTATTCGTGTTTGCGGCATATAGTGCGGATCCCAGAAACTGTAATTCGGATGGCGAATGTGCGCCGTGGCTGCTGCCGATTGCCTTCGTCATGGGTGCGTTGATTGGCCTAGCTGGCCTTGGCATGTTGATGGCAAACCCCAATCGTGGCAGCCACATTGACCCCGACACGGGTGATCTCATTTGGTGGCAGAACCGTTATGCCCCCAGCGGCGGTGATGAAGGGCGGATCGCGCCCGAGGAGATCAGCCTGATCCGCGTTGATCGGCGCGACGAAGGCAGTGACGCGGTGCATCTCTACAATCGCGCAGGCGAGCGGCTATTTTATTTCGATGAGGAAGTGATTGGTTGGGACCCCGAACGCTGGGCGAACGCCATGCGTGCGCGCTGGCCGCATATCATTGTAAAGCTGTTGGACTAGGCTCCAAACGTGATCCAAACTGATCTATCCCGGACGAGCCATTTCCGGCCCCCAACCTGCCCAATTCGTTAACCCAACCACCCTATAATTAACGCATGCTCCGCACGGTGCATTAAGAATGTGCCGTTAGAGCCGTTTACATTTGGGATGAACGACGTGCGATTGGCTTCGACGAAATTGCGACTGGTGTTGATGGGGATTGCCGTGGTCGGCTTTTCCGTGATCACTTCGCTTGTCGCGACGCATTACAGCTTCATGCTGACGAACTCGGTGTCTTACACCTCGTCGATGATTACAGCTGTTGCCATTCCCCTTTTGGTTGCGCCGCCCGCTTATGGCTATGTCGCATGGCTGAGTTGGCGGTTGAAGAACGCCAATGAACGGCTCGACCAACTGGCGCATCTCGATTCCCTCACCGCGCTGAAAAACCGCCGTGCCTTCATTGACCGTGCGACCGCCCGATTGGCACGCGGCGGGGCGCATATGCTGGTGATGATCGACATTGACCATTTCAAGCGCATCAATGATCGGCTGGGGCATGCAGGGGGCGACAATGCGTTGAAACATACCGCTGACATATTGCGCAGTTCCGCGCCCGACCGTGCCTTGCTCGCACGATTGGGCGGGGAGGAATTTGGCCTGTTGCTCAAACTGCCCGCCGATGAAGGGCCCGCCGCAGCGATTGTCGCGCAAGCGCATGTCGAGGCGATGCGGATACGGTTGGAGTCGATGCCGCTCATCACGCCGCAGGGTGTCATCAACGTCACTGCCAGCTTTGGCCTTGCACTCGCGCGGCCAGACGAGCCGCTGGATACATTATTATGCCGCGCCGACATGGCGTTATATGCCGCAAAGGACGCCGGGCGAAATTGCCTGCACGCGATTGCCTGACGACGACGCCTGACCTGAGCGCCTGACGCGATAAGGCGCCTTTGCATTACTGCCAATATGGGGGCGTTTCTGCCTGACAGCGCGAATCGGTGGGCCTAGGCCGCCTTGGTTCGGCCCCAATGCGCGCTTACGGGCCCGCATATCCTTTGAGAAACGCCTAAATGTTTGAAGTTGATGCAGTAATCACATGGGTCGACGGGGCCGACCCGGCGCACAAGGCGAAGCGGGACCATTATCTGGCGCAGGCGGCGGCACAAGCGCCCTTGCACGACAATGGCACCAACCCACATCGCTGGGTCTGCAGCGACGAGCTGAATTACTGCGTGCGCTCCATTGCCAACCATGCGCCATGGGTGCGGCGGATATGGATTGTCACCGATGACCAGACGCCCGTCATCGCGCCCCTGTCGCCAGAGCTTTCGGCCAAGATCAGCATCATCGACCATACCGATATCTTTGCCGGATATGAAGACGCGCTGCCCACGTTCAATTCGCTGTCGATTGAAACCATGCTGTGGCGGATTGATGGGCTGGCCGAACATTTCCTCTATTTCAACGATGACGTTTTCCTGACCGCGCCCGTCACACCATCGGATTTCTTTGCGGGCGATGGCCCCGTGCTGCGCGGCAAATGGGTGGACCACAGCAGTCTGGCCGCATGCGGCGCAAGCCGTGATGAAGCGCGGCTGCTGAACCATTATAACCAGATCAACGCCGCGCACCTGATTGGCTATACCCCCGACCAGGTGCTGGAAAGCGCGCATGTCGTGCACCCCATGCTGCGGTCGGTGATGGCCGAATTGTTCGAGGAATATCACGACGCCTGCGTGCGCAACGCCAGCTATCGTTTCCGCGACGCGGGCCAGTTCCTGCCGCAAAGCCTACATAACCACGCCTGCCTTGCCGCCGGAAACGCCGCGATACTCGACACGCCGGATTATCTGCACGTCCCCGTCGGTGGCTTGGGCCAATGGTCCGCCGAAGATGTCAGCGGCTATTTGGCCGGAACCGCGCGCGATGCGATTAAGTTTCTGTGCGTCAATGACTTGCCAGAGGTAGAGCGCAGCTTCCCCGATGCACGTTTGTGGATAGAGGAAGCGATTGGCGGTTAGCCGCGCGACCAAATTGGTATAAAGCCCGCACCGAAATGACGTCTGACAGCCCCGATCCCCT
The DNA here is from genome assembly GCA_963508315.1 of uncultured Sphingorhabdus sp. Lineage (GTDB taxonomy): Bacteria > Pseudomonadota > Alphaproteobacteria > Sphingomonadales > Sphingomonadaceae > Sphingorhabdus_B. The sequence continues at coordinate 668,420 of CAUOWK010000001.1, forward strand.
GCCGAGCATCCCCCTGCCCATCACCCAGCCGCCCCGCATATTGGTCGATGCCGATGCGTGTCCGGTGAAGGAGGAGATTTACAAGGTCGCGTATCGCCGCAATGTGCCGGTGGTGCTGGTCAGCAACGCGCGCTTTCGCATCCCCGACCATCCGCTGATCACGCGGGTCGTCGTGTCGGACAGCTTCGACGCGGCGGATGACTGGATCGCGGAGCAAGCAGACAAGCGCAGCGTGGTGATTACCGCCGACATATTGCTTGCGGACCGCTGCCTGAAGGCAGGGGCCGTCGTCATCGGCAACAATGGCAAGCCCTTCACCACCGCCTCCATCGGCGGAGCCGTCGCCACCCGCGCCATCATGGCCGACCTGCGCGCAGGCATGGACGGCATCACCGGAGGCCCCGCACCCTTCGCCAAAGCCGACCGGTCAAGGTTTTTGCAGGCGCTGGATGAGGCGTTGGTGCGGTTGGGGTGAGGGGCTAATTAGTATTGTTGCGCCCCGGAAATTCGGGTCCCCGGAATTTCCCTAAAATTCTAATGTTCGTTTTCCAGGTCCGGCAACAAAACAACGAGCGCCTGCAATTTAGCTATAAAGGCCTTGAGTTCTGTTGCGGAGTTTGTTGCCCCGGTCACGGCAAGGCCTGCTGATGATAAATTAAAATCGAGTTCTCCCTTGCTCCAAAAAATGGCTGACCCGATTGTAGACTTCTCCTTTGAGGCCGATTCTTGCGCGGTTGGTATTTGCGCCAGAGTTACGTTTTCCAGAGCAGATTCTTGAGCGCTTTCTTGAGCGACGCCGTAGCTTTCGTTAGCACCTTTAATCTCCAAAAACCTGTTGGTTTCCAGAAATGTCTTTAGCGCCTTCTCAGCACCATCATTTGTGAAGCCGCTCTGAATGAGGAAGGAGCGAACGGCATTATCACTAGGAATATGGTTATCGAATTTGTCAAATATCGCCTTGAATAGCGAAGGTTCGCGACCGGCTTTATAGAGTGCCTCTAATCGGACGCTTTCGGGATATCCATGCAGGATATCTGCCGCCAACTGACTGACCTTCATTTGCCCTTTTGAGGTATTTTCGACGAGACCATACTGATTGAGGGCACCAAGGATCACAACGGACCGACCCGTTAAGCCGCTGTAGCCGAGGTCTTTTGCTACAACTTCGCGCGGAATCTCGGCGTGACGGGACTTGTCAAATATCTCACGAGCGGATTCTACCGCTTCCTCAAGTGAAAGGCCCGGAAAATTGGGGCTGCGTAAACGTGCCATGCGTGAATCCTCCTAGTCTGGTCGATATATGCCAAAAAACTGCAACCGTCAAATACTAACTGCTAACTTATGGATTGCAGTTAAAAAATTGACAATATGGTCTCGAGTGGTTAAAGTGGTCTAGAAATTAACGGAGTCTCGTCGTGTCACCCTTATCTGACCGTATCTTCCATCTTGCGGGGGCGGAATACCCTCTTCGCCATTTGAGCCGGTTCACAGTGGTGGTGCCAGCGAAAGACCCGCTTGCGTCACCCGCAGAACTCCAAGTGACGTTTAGCCATCACGTTTTCAGCGAGAAATGGGATGAAACACGTCACACTGCGGAACACCGTTATGAAACCGACGGGGAGGTCCGAGCCTTTTGCCCCGTCCGCTATGGCTGTTCAATCAATCTACGTGAGATCGTAGAGTATCACGTGGCAGGCAAAGCGTTTGAAAGCCGAGATGGTAATGGTATTTTGAACCATTTTTTCTATGCTGACGCCGATGGAATTGCTTACCCTGTTTTCTTCCGTCTGCGTAAATCAGACAGAGTTGCTGGCACTAATGGAATTTTACACATCGTGAGCGCCTACCAGAACCCTAATCTCCCCGCCAAAAACAGACTTCAAAGTATAAAGTTTGCACGATTGGTGCACCAGACCTGTCCGCCGAAACAAGAATAGCCTCTCCCAAAGGAGAGGCTATAGAAGTGCGAGAAAACCCTTGCGTCCACATTTCGCGGAACCCTTTCGGGCGGCGCATCCCGAATCTCGCTTCGAATGCTTATTTGGTATAGCCACTATCGGGTAAAGATTCAACTAAAAGTTGACAGGTTGTCACGATCACGACTTTGCGGACTTCCTTGAGCAACACTCTGTCGGAAGACAAATTCGCTTCCATTTTCGCTAATCATGCTCCCGATCACCAGCGCCCATATATAGCTCGCGGCCGGTTTCGTCATAGACCTTGCTCATTTGCGCCATGCCTTCTTCAGCCTGCGCCAAGGCTTCTGCTGACAGGTCTGCCTCCGCCGCTGCGATAAAGCCTTCGGCTGGTTGGTTTTGCAACCGCGCGAATTCGCGCACTTCCTGGCTGATCTTCATCGAGCAGAATTTGGGTCCGCACATCGAACAGAAATGCGCGGTCTTGGCCCCTTCGGCGGGCAGCGTCTGGTCGTGATATTGCTCCGCGGTGTCGGGATCGAGGCTGAGGTTGAATTGGTCGCGCCAGCGGAACTCGAACCGCGCCTTGCTCAATGCATCGTCGCGGACCTGCGCAGCGGGGTGGCCCTTTGCAAGGTCAGCGGCGTGCGCCGCCAGCTTGTAGGTCACAACGCCAACCTTCACATCGTCACGGTCTGGCAGACCCAGATGCTCCTTGGGCGTAACGTAGCAGAGCATTGCGGTGCCGTACCAACCGATCATCGCCGCACCAATGCCGCTGGTGATATGGTCATAGCCCGGCGCAATGTCGGTGGTGAGCGGTCCAAGCGTGTAGAACGGCGCTTCGCCGCACACCTCCAACTGCTTGGTCATATTCTCCTTGATCTTGTGCATCGGCACATGGCCGGGGCCTTCGATCATCACCTGCACGTCGGATTTCCACGCGCGGTGGGTCAGCTCGCCCAGCGTGTAGAGCTCGGCAAATTGCGCTTCGTCATTGGCGTCGGCAATCGATCCGGGGCGCAGGCCATCGCCAAGCGAATAGGCGATGTCATAGGCCTTCATAATCTCGGTGATGTCGTCGAAATGTTCGTAGAGGAAGCTTTCCTTGTGATGCGCGAGGCACCATTTCGCCATGATGGAACCGCCGCGTGACACGATGCCGGTCATGCGCTTTGCCGCGAGCGGGACGTAGGGCAAACGGACGCCCGCGTGGATGGTGAAATAATCGACGCCCTGTTCGGCTTGCTCGATCAACGTATCGCGGAAGATTTCCCATGTCAGGTCTTCGGCAACGCCGCCGACCTTTTCCAGCGCCTGATAAATCGGCACGGTGCCAATAGGGACGGGCGAGTTGCGGATGATCCATTCGCGCGTGTCGTGGATGTTGCGGCCGGTCGACAGGTCCATGACGGTGTCGGCGCCCCAGCGGATCGACCAGACCATCTTGTCGACCTCAGCCGCGACATCAGACGCGACCGCGCTGTTGCCGATATTGGCGTTGATCTTCACGAGGAAGTTGCGGCCAATCGCCATCGGTTCGGATTCAGGGTGGTTGATATTGTTGGGGATGATTGCGCGGCCACGGGCGATTTCGTCGCGGACAAATTCGGGCGTCACATAATCGGGGATTTCCGCGCCAAAGCTTTCGCCATCACGCTTATATTCGGCAAGGCGGGCACGGCCCAAATTCTCGCGCTCGGCAACATATTCCATTTCAGGCGTGATGATGCCTTGGCGGGCATAATGCATCTGGCTGACATTCATGCCGGGCTTAGCGCGCAGCACTTGTTTGCGGACATTCGGGAATGGCGCGACACCGCCCGAACGGTCGGGGCCAAGCTGGCCATTGTCTTCGGGCTTTACCTCGCGTTGGAACACCTGTTCAACATCGCCGCGTTCGCGGATCCAGCTGGCGCGGATTTCGGGCAGGCCCATGGCGATGTCGATACGCGCGTCGGCGTCGGTATAGGGGCCGCTGGAGTCATACACGCGCACAGGCGCATCATCGCAGCTTGGGTCGAGATAGATTTCGCGCATGGCCACTTTGCGGTCGCCGACATAGATTTTCTTCGATCCACGGATCGGGCCAGTGGTGACGCCTATTTCGGTGCGTGCGGGAATGTCTGCCATGTTTACTCTCCAAAAATCGTAAAGGAGAGCGATAGGCATGAAGACCGGGTTCGGTCCTCGCCAGTCCCCCGGACTGGCTGCGGTCTCACCTCCCTACGCCCGCATCAACGGGATCAGGTTCAGCGGGTCGGATGGCGTTACCCATCCCTCTCAGTCACACGACTCCCCGGGGATGGATGAACCTTAGAAGTAAGGCGCTCGACTGTCCATAGACAGGATGTCAGGCGGCGGGGGTGTCATTCGCACTATCGAGCGCGAGCCAGAATATCGGCGAGCTGGCAACTTTCAGGAACCTGTCCGCCAGAAATGGCTCAAGCGCAATGCCGCTCGCTTGCATGACTGCGCCAACAGCGGCCTTGGGGCCGTCTTTGGCAGCGGCGTCCTCGGCCAATGTCGCTACCGCCAGAATATGCATCGCCAACTGATCGGTTTCGCTGCGTGCCGGTGCCGTTTCCAGCCCCATTTGCAGAATGCGCATCCAAAGACGCTGGTGCAAATCATCAAGGCGATCCACTGGGACGCCCGTTGATTGTGCGAGCTTTGAACCGATCCAGCCAATGCGCGCCTCGCGCGTCAACGCGGAGCGTCCCGTGGCGGACACAAAATTACCGTGTGAAGAAATCATGGCGCACTCCCGACTGACGGAAGCGTTATGATGCCGTTATGATTTCCAAGTCGTTAAGGCCGATTAGAAAGTGTAGCTAATCCCGCCGGCCAGAAACCACTGGTTCGCATCACCGCGAATGGACGTTACGGGTGAACGCTTGGCGTCTCCTGTCAGCCGGCTGTAGTTGACGAGGGCGTAAATGCCCCAACCGCCATCGCGTGCGTCGCCCGACAGATCGACACCGCCCAGCAGGCTTGCGCCGTAGCTTTTCCAGCCGCCATCGGCGTCGAACACCGGCAGGCCGCTCGCTGCGCTACCGGTCGGGTCAATGGAGAAATAGGTATCGGCATAATTACCGTCGATATGCGTGGCCGACACGCTCAGGCTGGTGAATATCGCGGTGGAAAGCGGTGTCGAGTAGCTGATGCTTGGGCTGATGACGCGGCCATTATGCGCATCCTTCACGTCCCACTGGACATCGGTAGATAGCGACAAGGTGTCAAACGGGTTGATGACCTTGGAAAAAGCCACGCCCAGAGTAGCGCCGACCTCAATCGCGGTCTTTTCCTTGCCCAGCAAGCGGACGACCGGATCTTTGATGTTGTCATTGCGATCCATGCGGAAACGGACGAGCGGCCCGGCGAGTAATTTGACGTTGCTGTCGCTTTTGCCGTCGGCAATCAGGTCCACATAAAGCCCGGGGCCGCGCGCGCCAAAGTCGAAACCGCCGATGCTGCCTTGCGCAAGCGGTGCGGGAAACAGGACATAATCGTCCGAGCCATCATAGCTTGGGCCATAGCCAGCGCCAATGCCGACGGTGACCCAGTCACCTGCGAAGACACCGGCACTTGGTACCTCGGGCTTGGCACTGTCGGTGTCTTGCGCCAGCAACGGGGCAGCCATTGAAACATGCACCGCGAGCACGGCGACAGACATTTTTGCGAATTTCATGAAATGCTCCCGTTGAACCTTGGATGGGAACCATCGTTGGCTGATGTTGGTTCCAACCATAGCACGGGAGGATGCATTAAAGCATATATTTCATTTTCACCGTTTGGCTGACTTCAGCGCCATTAACCGGGAAAGCGGCTGCCTTGAACTTGGGCGGACCAGTGACGACCGCTGGGTTGCGGGAAAATCCGAAGCCTTCACGCGGCACGAACACGGCCATATCCATTTTGCTATTGCCATTTTCGTCATGGTGAAGCGCGACGGCATACGTGCCGGGGTTAATGCCGGTAAAGGCGACACTTGCGGCGGATCGTGCGGGCACGCTGCTGCGGAAGCTTTTGGGATCCTTGCCACAGTCGGGGAAGAATTTCGGGTTGGCCGTGACACAAATCAGGACATTGCCCTTAGTGCTGCGTAAACCTTGAATATTGACGTCAATTGTCGCTGTCGCCGGCGCCGGCGCCGGCGCCGCCTCAACCGCGGACGTCAGCGCGGCGATGCCAGCTGCCGAGACCAAGGTCAGTGCCGCACATTTTGTCCCAAAACCTGAAATAAAGCCCATAATTCCCCCGATATGCGTCATGATGTTTCTGGTGATGCGTTGCTGTTATCAGCCAATTGCCTAATTTGCCGTGTACGATGAATTTCGGAAAGCATTCCCACCCCATATGATTGGTGACGCCCATGATGGTCATCACTGATAACACGATGCCCAAAGCCGCAACATGAATGGGAATGACGAAAACCAAAAAAGGAATGACAAAAGCGCCCGACAATGCCTCCCATGGGTGGAACGACATTGCGGCCCATGCCGTGGGGGGGCGGCTTTCATGATGGACCGCGTGCGCCTTTTTGAACCAATATGGCCGGTGCATAAGGCGGTGCGTCCAATAAAACCAAGTGTCATGCGCGAAGAGATACAGGAATACCGACAGGGGCAAATACCACAGCGGATAATCACCAACATCGCGATAAATCAACGTCCAGCCTAAGTTGTCCCAGCCCCACGCCACTATTCCGGCGGGAATGCCGTAAATCGCGGCGCTGGTGAGGCTCCAGCCAATTTCGCGGCGGATCTGTTGGTCGAGGCCAAGATAAAGGCCGGGCTCACGAAATTTCGTCGCCCAGGCAAAAGCACCGCTGACAACCAGATAGCGGACGCCGACGATGGCGGTCATTGCCATCGTTGATAATAACAAGATGAGCCAGGAATTCATCCGGCGCCTTTACCCTTTTTGCTACCGGTTTAGCAAATTGCGTGTTTCGAAATCAGCGGGACCGGAAATGCTGATGATATCGCCATCGTGCATGACCTTGATTGGTCCCTTAAACCGACTCGCCGCATCACCAGTCAGCGCGAATTCCAGCGGCTTGGGCACGGACGGGACGATATGGGTGAAGGCCAGCATCCCTGCGCCTGACGCCTTTGCGACATCCGCGGCTTGTTCGGGACTGATATGGTAATTCTGTATATCGTCGAAGATTTTGGCGCGGTTTATCATGCCTGCCTTTTGCGAACTGTTGGCGAGAATATCGACCATGCGTGGCGCTAACAGTTCGCTCACAAACAGATCCGAACCCTTTGCAGCCTTTGCCAGCGCTGGCGTGTAGGCAGTATCGCCTGAAATGGTGACGCTTCGGCCCTTATAATCCACGCGATAGCCAAAGGCGGGCTTGATCGGATCATGATCCACTGCGAAGGCGGTAATGCGCACGCCATTGGCATTGTAGACCACGCCCGGCTGGATAGCCTTGCCCGTCATGCCAAAGCCCGATTGCGGCACAACCGCTGTCCCGTGATGGGCAATGCGGTACGTCGAATCGATCCGGTAGGCGGCATTCAGCCCGTCGGTGATTTCCGTGACGCCCGCAGGGCCAGAAACAGGTAGCGGTGTTTTTGCGCTCGTCCCTGCCCAACGTTGCAGCGTGAACGGACCAAGGCCTTCGAAATGGTCGCTGTGCAAGTGCGTGAGCCAGACGCCTTCAATCTTGTCGAGCGGCATTCCCATCAGCGACAAGGTCTTACCGGAACCTTCGCCCATGTCGAAGATGAACAACCGCCCGCCTGCGATCACGACGGTGCAAGCGGCAGCGCGGTCACGGTTTGGCAAGGGCGAACCCGTGCCGCAAAATCCGACGTGCAACGCGTCCGCTGGCAAATCGGCCATGACGTTGCGCGCCATTGCGCTGTCTGCCACTCGCGCAATCAATGCCATCGCCAACGCATCACGTTTTACATAAGCAGCGCCACCCGCCACAACCAACGCCCCAAGCACGGCTAATAGCCATTTCTTCCGCATCATAATTCCCCCATCTCGCGGTGCATCTACTCGCTTTGCCGATGAATAGCATATGGAAAAATTTACACGTGCGTCGTCCCCAACACAAATCCGTGCACATAAAGCTGTGCATTACCATGGCAGAGCCCTTCCCCTTGTAAAACGGCTGCGCTAGGGCCGCTGTGTGACACATGAAAATATCAAATGTGATTTGGCAATTGTTGGCGGCGGGCTTGCAGGCGGACTGATTGCGCTCGCGCTGGGGAAAATGCGGCCAGAGCTGAAAATCGTGCTCATCGAACAGGGCGAAAGCTTTGGCGGCAACCACATTTGGAGCTACTTTGCCAGCGACATATTGCCAGAGCATCGCTGGCTCACTGCGCCATTGGTCACCTATGGCTGGTCCGGTTATGAAGTGAAGTTCCCCGCACACAGCCGCTCGCTGGATAATATTTATTACACGATCGAGTCCGAACGGCTTGATTGGGTGTTGCGGAAAAATCTACCTGCCTCGTCCCTCATGCTTGGACGTGAAGTAAAGGCAGTGTCTCCGCGACTGGTGGTGCTGGATGGCGCGCAACGCATCAATGCCGGCGGCGTAATCGATGTGCGCGGCGCAGGCGATCTCAACCATCTTGATTGCGGCTGGCAGAAATTTACCGGTCAGTTGATGCAATTGTCGGAACCACACAATCTCACCAAACCAATCGTCATGGACGCCACGGTAGATCAGCATGACGGCTATCGCTTCGTTTACGTCCTGCCCTTTGGCATGGACAAGGTGTTCGTTGAGGACACATATTATAGTGACAAGCCTGACCTTGACCCACGCGTCCTGCGCCAACGTATCGCGGCCTATGCTGACGAAAAGGGCTGGAAGGTCGAACGTGTTCTGCGGGAAGAAAACGGCGTATTGCCGGTGGTGATGGGCGGCGATCTGGAGAGCTATTGGGCCAGCGGTAGTGGCCGCACCGCGAAGGCAGGCGCACGCGGTGCATTCTTTCAAGCGGTAACAAGCTACTCCCTGCCTGACGCTGTACGCAATGCGATCTTTATCGCCGAGCAGCCTGATCTTGATGGCGACAAGCTGAACCTCGTGCTGCGACAGCGATCGCAAGAGCATTGGGAAAATGGCAAATTCTTCCGGATGCTCAACCGCATGCTGTTCCGCGGCGCGGATACATCGGATCGCTACAAAATATTGGAACGTTTCTACCGGTTAAATCCCGGATTAATTGAACGCTTTTATGCAGGGAATACAACGACCGGTGACAAGGTTCGCATCCTAACTGGCAAGCCGCCCATTCCCATCGGGAAAGCTATCACTGCGATCCGGAGCAAAAAGAAATGACGAAGACAGCGGCGATTATTGGTGCCGGATTTGGGGGAATCGCGCTTGCAATGCGACTTCAATCCGCAGGCATATCGACCACCATCATCGAAGCGCGCGACAAACCCGGCGGCCGTGGCTATTATTGGGAAAAAGACGGATTTACCTTTGATGGCGGCCCAACAGTCATAACGGACCCGCCCTGCCTTGAGGAATTATGGTCACTATCGGGTCATAAAATGGCCGATGATATCGAGCTTATGCCCGTGTTCCCATTCTACCGCCTCAACTGGCCCGATGGCACGAACTTCGATTATTCGAACGACGCGCCGGGCCTGAAAGCGGAAATCGAGAAGCTGAACCCTGACGATGTCGAGGGCTATCGAAAGTTCCTCGAATATTCAAAGGGCGTGTTCAAGGAGGGCTATCAAAAGCTCGGTTCGGTGGCTTTTCTTGACTTTGCGTCGATGATTAAAGCCGCTCCCGCGTTGATGAAATATCAGGCATGGCGTTCGGTCTATTCGATCGTGTCGTCTTACGTAAAAGACGAAAAGCTGCGCGAAGCTTTATCCTTCCACACATTGCTCGTCGGCGGCAATCCAATGAGCACAAGCGCAATCTATGCGCTGATCCATACTATTGAAAAAGAAGGCGGCGTTTGGTTTGCCAAAGGCGGCACTAACCGGCTTGTGGCAGCTATGGTCACGCATTTCGAGCGGCTGGGCGGGAAAATCCGTCTTGGCGACCCGGTCGAGGAAATCGAGACACGCGGTGACAAAGTCGTTGGCGTCCGGACTAAATCTGGCTGGCGCATGGACTGCGACATGGCCGCGTCCAATGGCGACCTGATGCACACCTACAAGGATTTGTTGACGAGCAACAAGCGCGGTGAGCGTGCAACCAAGTCGCTCCGGCGCAAAAGCTGGTCGCCGTCGCTTTTCGTGTTACACCTTGGCATCAAAGGTACATGGCCCGGCATCCCGCACCACATGATCCTGTTCGGCCCTCGCTATAAAGGGCTGCTGGACGACATTTTTAAAAATGGTGTTCTACCGCAGGACTTCTCGCTCTATTTACACCACCCTACCGTCACCGACCCAACACTGGCACCAGAAGGTTGCTCCACTTTCTACGTTCTCGCCCCCGTCGCGCACATGGGCAAGGCACCACTCGACTGGGATGGCGATGTGGGTGAGGCCATGAAGGAGCGCATCCTCGATGAGCTCGAACGCCGCCTCATTCCCGATATTCGCAGCCGGATCATGACTCAGTTCCATTACACGCCTGCCGATTTTGGCCGTGATTTATCAGCACATTTGGGCAGCGCTTTCAGCTTGGAACCCGTATTGTGGCAGTCGGCCTATATGCGCGCGCACAACCGTGATGACGCCATTCCAAATCTCTATTTCGTTGGCGCAGGCACACATCCCGGTGCAGGCATCCCCGGCGTTGTTGGCAGTGCCAAAGCGACAGCGGCATTGATGCTGGAGGATATGAACACGTGAAGCGCATCGCCATCTATTGCGGCTCGGCAACTCCGGAAAATCCGGTGTATATTGAAGCTGCGCGGGCCGTTGGTGCGGCGTTGGCCACACGGGGGATCGGCGTCGTGTATGGCGGTGGCAGGCTCGGCCTCATGGGTGCCGTTGCCGATAGCGCACTGGAAGCAGGCGGCGAAGTCATCGGGATTATTCCCGAGGCACTGGTCGGCGCCGAGGTCGCGCACAAGGGTTGCACCGAACTGCACGTCGTATCCGGCATGCACGAACGCAAGGCGCGTTTCACGGATTTGTCCGACGGGTTCATCACAATCCCCGGCGGAGTAGGTACGATGGATGAGCTTTGGGAAGCGATTAGCTGGTCGCAACTGGGGTATCATAGCAAGCCCGTCGGCGTATTAAATGTCGCCGGTTTCTACGACCAACTCATTGCGTTCAACCAGAATATGATTGATGTCGGATTCATCCGGCCGCAACATACGGGCATCATGATCGTCGACGACACGCTGGACAGTCTATTGGAAAAAATGGCCGCATATGTTCCGCACAAGAATATCTTCCAGATGAAAGCGGATGATTTGTGACTGACCGCGCCGCGCTTGTGGCTTTCGCACAAGAGAGCATTTCGCGCGGGTCAAAATCATTCCGTTTTGCGAGCCGGTTGTTTGACAGAACCACACGGGAGCGCGTCTGGCTGCTTTATGCTTGGTGCCGCAAATGCGATGATATGGCCGACGGTCAAGACCATGGCGGCGCGATGGAAACGGTCGAAGATCCGCAAGCACGCTTGGCCGTCATACGGGAGTTAACCGCCAAGGCTGTCGCGGGCAAAGAAACCGGCGAGCCGGCATTCGATTGCCTAGGAATTGTCGCACGCGAATGCGGCCTTACGCAGCGCATGGCAGAGGATGTGATCGAAGGCTTCGCCCTTGATGCCGCCGACTGGAGCCCCCGCCGCGAAAGCGACCTGTACCAATATTGTTATCATGTTGCAGGGGCCGTTGGCGTAATGATGGCCGTCGTCATGGGCGTGTCGCCGGACGACAATGATACGCTTGATCGTGCTTGTGACCTTGGCCTTGCCTTTCAATTGGCGAATATCGCCCGCGACATCGCAGAGGATGACGCCGCAGGGCGCTGCTATTTGCCTGACGATTGGCTGGCGATGCTCGATATCGGTCCCGGCGAACATATGAAGCCACATAACCGCAAGAAACTTGCGCTCTTGGGCCGATGGCTTGCGGACGAGGCTGAGCAATATGAGGCGTCTGCGCGGGTCGGTGCGGCAGCATTGCCATTACGCGCGCGCTGGGCGGTGTTATCAGCGGCAGGCATTTACGGCGAAATCGCACGCAAGGTCCGCGCCAAGGGTGAACAGGCGTGGGATGAGCGGATTTTCACGAGCCGTCCGGAGAAGTTTTTCTGGGTGCGAAAAGCATTTGTGGATGCGGTGGCAAATAACCCGCGCGCAATGAGCCGTGATGGATTGTGGACGCGCAGAAGGTAGTAGTTTCAGGCTTAAGAGGTCGCCAACAGCGTAGCCGCCCGATCCGCCAACCGCTCCACCGCCGCATCGTGTATGCCAGGCGCGCAGCAGATAAGGCCAAAATCCAGCGGCTCGCGTTTGTTGTAAATGATGGTTTGGCCAAGCGCGTTGGTCACAATAGAGCCCGCCTCTTGCGCGACCAGATGCGCCGCAGCGATGTCCCATTCATTACCCCAGCGCAATGTCGCGACAAGGTCCGCACGATCGCACGCGACCATCGTCATCCGCATGGCAATGCTGTTGGGCTTGTTCACCGTAACGAGATCGCGGTCGATTTTGGGGAGGTCATCGGCGGGAACACGCGCGCCGATGAAGGCATTCCGCGTGCTGCCCAGCAGTTTTTCGCCATTGCACGTCACGCCCTCTCCGTGCGCCGCTACCCATAATTTGTCTTGCGCTGGCGCAGCCATCACCGCGAACACCGGTTTTCCATCAGCAACTAGCGCCACCGACACACACCAGCCGCTTCGTCCGCGCACATAATCGCGCGTGCCATCAATTGGGTCTACCAGCCATAACAGCCGCGCATCCAACCGCTTTGGATCATCAGCGGTTTCTTCGGACAGCCATGCAGCCTGCGGCAAAATGGCCTGTAAGCGCGTGGCAAGCAAAGCGTCAACCGCCATGTCGATTTCGCTGACGGGGTTGTTCTTGGTTTTCTCCCACACCCTTGTGTCCGGCACGGCCCCCTCGCGCCAACTCGCAAATGCTAATGCAGCTGCTTCCTGCGTTGCCGCTATAACCGCCGCTGTATCAAGCAGCCTCTCAGGCACCCGCGATCATCATTCCATCGATGCGCAATGTCGGCACGTTGATGCTCCTGCTGAATTCCAGATCATCGGCGGCAGTCATCGCGGCGAACATATCCTTCAAATTGCCGGCAATAGTGAATTCGCTCACGGGTCCGGCTATTTCGCCATCGATAATCAGGAAGCCTGCGGCACCGCGGCTGTAATCGCCCGTCACCGGATTAACGCCCTGCCCTGCAAGTTCATGCACATAAACGCCATGTTTGATATCAGCGATCAGTTCAGCAACGCTGACCTTGCCGCCATCCATATGCACGTTGGACGGACTGACACCTGGCGCGCCACCGACACCGCGGCTGGCATGGCCGGTCGGCTCCAGCCCCAATTGACGGGCGGACGCGCTTTCCATCAACCAGCCCGTGAGCACACCATTGTCGATAATCTGCCGCCGCGCAGTCGGCAGCCCCTCACCGTCAAAGGCACGTGAGCTAAGCCCGCGCTTGCGGTGCGGGTCGTCGACAATCGAAATGCTGCTGTCGAACAATTGCGTGCCAAGCGCTTCCAGCAAAAAGCTGGTCTTGCGCGCTATGGCCGAGCCACTGATGCCACCTAACAAATGCCCTACGAACGAACTACCGACGCGCGGGTCAAATACCACTGGCATTTGGCCGCTTTTCAAACTGCCGGGGTTTAAGCGCTTCACCGCACGTTCGCCAGCCCGTGTACCGATGCTTGCGGGGCTGTCGAGATCAGCGAAATGGCGTGCTGAACGCCAGTCATAATCGCGTTCCTTGGCATCACCATCGCCGGACAGCACACTAGCCGACAAACCATAGCCGGACCCCGATTTGACGCCCGCAAAGCCGTGGCTTGTCGCAAGCGCAAAGATGGATCGCGACGCACTTGCACCAGCGCCTTCGCTGTTGGTGACGCCGGGAACGGCGCGGGCCGCGTCTTCGCATTCCAGCGCCAAGGCGCGCAGCACAGCCGGATCCGGGTCCTGACCATCGTCGCCGTCCAAATCAGGCGGCGAACCGGTTAACAAGCGGTCTTGTGGCGCAAGCCCGGCATATTGGTCTTCGGGCGCTTCCTTAGCCATGTCGATAGCGCGCGTCACGAGGCCAGCCAATATGGCGGGATTCATGTTCGACGAGGAAATGGTTGCGGATCGTTGCCCTACGAAAACACGAAGGCCAATATCTTCGCCTTCGGAACGCGCGACATCTTCCAACTGGCCCAGGCGGACCTGCACTTCGGTGGATGCATCACAGACATATACGGCGTCTGCAGCGTCAGCGCCGGCCTTAATGGCTTGGGATACGAGATTTTGGGCGCGATCAAGCGCTTCTTGTGGTTTCAGCATGATTCCCGCTTAGGCGCGGGGCATTACAGCGTCAATCAAACCGGTCGTCAAAACACCGTAAACAGGACAGCAAGAAGGCCAGGAATGGCAATGGCCGCAATCCACAATTTCATGCGGTCCGCGAGATACGCCGTTTCCAGCCCATCGCCGGAAACTGCCGTGGAAGCCAGAACCTGCCAGCGGCGTTCAAGGCGAATACAGGCGGGGATCACCGCACCCACGAGCAATACGAGCACAAAATACGGGAAGATCGAAGTCCCGCTGGACTCGATTGTAGGCGTTACCAGAAATATCAGCATCAACGTGTAGACAACCAGCGCAAAGGCAACGTGGTCTGACATGCGTTTCGAATAGCTTTTATATGCGCGCAAATGCGCTTGTTCGGCTTTTGCCATTTTTAGCTCTCCTCTTTCCCGGTCATGAGACTGTCATTTTACCGGACAGGATTCAAGCGTTTAATGTGGGTTTACGGAAGGCCTAGAATCTTGTGATTTTGTAAGGACAAACGCCATTTGGGACGCTCCATCACGAAGTGGGTTGCTGCATCGACATTCGACGCGTTTTGATTGGCATCCCCGCTATCCATTGGCTGAATCAGGAAATTGGCAAAGTCCCAGCCTTCCATCGCATCCACATCGCTGGTAGGTTGCGGCCAAACGAGCTTTAGTTCGTCGCCCCGATGCTGCACGACCAGCGACCCTGCCTTGGGACTAATGCAGACCCAATCGATGCCTGGGTGCGCTGTAATCGTTCCGTTGCTTTCCATCGCAATGGTGAATTGATGTGCATGCAGTGCATCGATGATGGCATCATCGACCTGCAACATCGGTTCGCCACCCGTTATCACGACATAGCGATTATCGATGCCGCCATCCCAGAGTTCCGCGACCTTTGCGGCCAAAGCATCGGCATCATAACGGCCACCATTGTCGCCATCCATGCCAACGAAATCCGTATCGCAGAATTGGCAAACGGCTTTTGCGCGGTCTTCTTCGCGACCAGTCCACAAATTGCAGCCCGAAAAACGCAAGAATACCGCACGCCGACCGGCATGGACGCCTTCACCTTGCAAGGTCAGGAATATCTCTTTGACCGCGTAGCTCATGCGTAGACGGTCGGGTCCGGAAGGCCGGCGTCGGCAAACCCTTTCGCCCGCAAGCGGCAAGCGTCACATTGGCCGCAAGCGGTGTTGGCAGGGCTTGGGTCATAGCAAGACCAGCTCATCCCCGCATCCAGTCCCAATCGCGCGGCGGCCCGTGCAATGTCCGCCTTACCCATATGCAGCAACGGTGTGTGCACAGTGAAACCTTTGCCTTCCACGCCTGCCTTGGTTGCAAGATTGGCCATCGTCTCGAACGAACGGATGAATTCTGGACGGCAATCCGGATAGCCCGAATAATCCAGCGCATTGACGCCAATCCACAAGTCTCGTGCGCCGCGTGCCTCCGCAAGGCCAAGGCATAATGACAGGAAGATCGTGTTACGCGCCGGGACATAGGTCACCGGAATCGCATCAGCCTCGACACCATCCTTGGGCACATCAATATCGGCAGTCAGCGCCGAACCGCCAAAGCGCGTCAGATCAAGCGGCAGGATGATATGTTCGTTTGCGCCCAAATGCGCCGCGATGGTCGCTGCACTGTCCAACTCAATGCGGTGCCGCTGGTTATAGTCAATCGTCAGGGCAATGAGGTCATAGCCCGCCTCGCGCGCCAATCCGGCGACGACCATGGAATCGAGGCCGCCCGACAACAGTACAATGGCAGATTTGGCACTTTGCGGCATATTTGGCCTATTTCTCGATAGCGTGGGGATTGCGCGGTGCGTTTATGCCCAGAATGGCAATTGGGCAACCCATAGCATATTTCCCACATTCATTCCGGCTTCACCTGCCTTGTGCAAGATTTCTCCCATGTGAATAGGGGACAGAATGGCGTTTGCAGGTGCCAATAGCAGGAAAGACCGGCTGACGTCGGCGATTGCGGTGCTTCTGCTGCATGCCTTTGTCGGATTTGGTCTGCTGAACGCGTTCGGCATCAGCGCCAAAGACATCGAAAGCGCCGTGGGTAGCAACCTGAGCGTCATTGCCCTTACCCTTCCCACCGTTGACGATGACAAGCCGAAGGTTGCGGCACCCGAGCCCGAGGGTGTAGCATCCGCCGCGAATTTGAATAAGACCAGCGCCCCGCGCGAGGCCCCCAAGCGCATGGTCGAAATTCCGTCCAAGGTCACCCTGCCTGCGGCTTCAAAGGCCGGCAATGGTCGGGAGAATGACGCGGGCGCTGCCAATACGCCAGGTGCTGGCACAGGCTCAGGTGGCGCGGGCTCCGGCTTTGGCAGTGGCAATAATGGCGATGGCACTGGCGGGGGCGGCGTTGCTGCACGGGCCAGACTGGTTAGCGGACGGATCACCAACGCCGATTACCCGCCGTCCGCCAGAGCCGCGCGCCAAGGGGGCACGGTGACCGCGCACTTCAATGTTGGCACTGACGGCCGTGCGCATAACTGCCGTATCGTCAAATCAAGCGGCAATGCGGACATTGACGCAACGACCTGCCGCCTGATTGAACAGCGGTTCCGCTTTGACCCTGCGCGCAACAAATCAGGGCAGTCCATTGCCGACGTGACCGGATGGCAACAGACATGGTGGCTGGAACGCGGCAAACGCCGGATCACGCGACCCGAAGATGACCTGCCAAAGCCGCCGCCGATTTACGTGCCGCCGCCCGAGCCGAAATGAACGGGGTGAGCGGCGCACGAACGCGCGTTTACGCGTCTGCTGTTTCGAGCAGCTTAAGCAGCTCTTGAGCAGCCTCTTCGGATGACGCAGGGTTTTGCCCGGTTACAAGCTTCCCGTCGGTCACCACAAATGAGGCCCAGTCCACACCCTTTTGATAATTGCCACCATTGGTCTTCAGCATTTCCTCAACCAGAAACGGGACCACATCGGTTAGACCCACTGCATCTTCTTCGCTGTTAGTGAAACCGGTGACGTTCCGGCCCGACACCAATGGCTTACCATCTGCGGCCTTGGGATGTTTGAAAATCGCAGGCGCATGGCAGACCGCGCCAATGGGCCGGTCGCTTGCTGCAAAGGTCTCAAGGAGTTTGATACTGTCTGCATCTTCAGCGAGATCCCAAAGTGGCCCATGACCGCCGGGGAAAAATATGGCGTCAAAATCATCTGCCGACACACTGGATAAAACCGAAGTGCTCGCCAGATCGCGCTGAGCGTTCTGATCATCGTTGAAACGTTTTGTGGCATCGGTGAGCGCATCGGGCGCTTCGCTGCTTGGGTCCAGTGGCGGCTGCCCACCCTTGGGTGAGGCAAGCGTAATATCGGCCCCGGCGTCCTTGAAAACATAATAAGGTGCGGCAAATTCCTCCAGCCAAAAGCCAGTCTTTTTCCCGGTGTCGCCGAGCATGTCATGAGATGTCAGAACCATAAGTATTTTCACGGGAATTCCTTTAGCAAAAGCGGATGAGGCGGTGTCGCTTGCATAATTGCAAACGATAGCAAATGTTCCCGCGCACCCGCATTAGCGACGATGGCGCAGACCGTTCGATGCCCCAGAAACAACAAAGGCACCCCCGATAGGGGATGCCTTTGTAAGTGGTGCACCCGGAGCGATTCGAACGCCCGGCCCTCAGATTCGTAGTCTGATGCTCTATCCAGCTGAGCTACGGGTGCACTGGAAGGCGGCTATTAGGGTGGTGCCCTCCGTTGTGCAATAGCTAATTTGAACCTCAAACCTGCTTACAGGTCGATTTTCTGCGGATAGCATCAACCGATGTAAAGGTACTGGCCGGAGCGACAAGTATCCGGATAAGCACCAATCCCCTGTCATAGCCGACGCGCACGGGTTCATAACCCGCTGGCACTGCTTGGCCTGCTTTCACAAGCGCAAGCCGTGCAGCCTTGCCTTTGGTGTCCCGGTCGCTGCGCACCGCCGCCACGTCGGTGCGGGCATCAAATATGCTCACGGACCAATAATGGCCGGGCACGGGCTGCACATCGACCAACACTGGGCCTTTGGACACATCAAACACGCAGGTGGAATAGGAAAGGTCGGGGCTTGGCCGGACGATGGTCTGATTTTCAGCCGTCGTCATCGGCGCAAAGGCAAACTGGTTGGCTGGCCCCTGCTTGCCGACTTTCATCAACGCTGCCTGCATCAACGCATAGGGTGTGGCCAGCAATGTTGCCTGATAGGCCCCGAAACCCAAGACGGCACCTGCCAAGATCGGGAATATCCAACGTCGCATCATGCGCACTCCTTACGCTCAATCGTTGGCAACTGCGCCGTCTCCGGGCTTTTGATCGTGGTCGCTGATGGATGATATAGCCGAAGCGTCAGGTCAAATTTAGGTACTGAACCCGTCGGCAGCCATGTTCCACTTTGCGCAGATGGCGAGACTATGAACGACCAACTGCCGGTTTCATCGACGGCAACAGCGCTTGCCGGAACAGACCAGCGCTTGGCGGCGTTTTTCACGAGCCAGCCTTCGCCTTCATATAAGGTCACGCTCCACCAGCGACCATCGAGCTTACCGCCGCGCACAACATAATTGCAGCGCCCGTCTAATGCGCGGCCATCGCTGTCCTTTTGCGCAGTAAAATACATCGCCTCTTTTGCGGGCAAAGCCAGCAAGCCCGACAAAGCAACCTTGGCGCGGGTGAGCGCGCTTGCGTCGACAGTGCCGAAGCTTTTACCTGTTTCCCATGGCCCGTTCAAGATAAGACCATCGTTCAGGCCGCCGCGAACCTGCTGAACTGCAACGGCACCGCCGCCCAAAAATCCCAACGCGATACAGATGCCGTACCGGTGCCACGTTTTCATAAGCCTCTCCCTCGCATGAGGGTTAGGACAAATGATTACTTACTGGCAAGAGCCGCCTGCGCTGCGGCCAAGCGCGCGATGGGCACGCGATAGGGTGAGGCGCTGACATAATCGAGGCCGACCTTCTCACAGAATGCGATCGATGCAGGATCACCGCCATGTTCGCCGCAAATGCCAAGCTTGATTTCGGGACGAGTGGCGCGGCCCTTATTGGCAGCGATCTCAATAAGCTGGCCCACGCCTTCGACATCGATGCTGACGAACGGATCGCGCGCATAAATGCCCTTGTCCACATAATGCGTCAGGAACCGGGCTGCATCATCGCGGCTGACGCCCAATGTCGTTTGCGTAAGGTCGTTGGTGCCGAAACTGAAGAAGCTACCGACTTCGGCAATTTCATCGGCCATCAATGCCGCGCGCGGCAATTCAATCATCGTGCCGACCAGATATTCGATGCGCTTGCCCTGTTCGGCAAAAACGGCCTCTGCGGCCTTGTCGACGACGTCCTTCATCAATTCCAATTCGCGGCGTGTGCCGACCAGAGGGATCATGATTTCAGGGACCGGCGCCACGGCCAAGGAACAGGCAGCTTCGAAAATGGCCCGCGCCTGCATCTCATAGATTTCAGGGTAGGTAACGCCCAAGCGGCAACCGCGATGGCCAAGCATCGGGTTGAATTCGTGGAGTTCGGCCGCGCGTTGTTTGAGCGCCTCGATCCCAACGCCTGCCGCTTCGGCGACCTCAGCAAATTCGCTTTCCTGATGCGGCAGGAATTCGTGCAATGGCGGGTCGAGCAAGCGGATGGTCACAGGTAAGCCCGCCATCACTTCGAAAATCGCAGCGAAATCCTTGCGCTGTTCGGGCAGCAATTTGTCCAAAGCAACACGGCGGCCCTTTTCGTCATCCGCAAGGATCATCTGGCGCACAGCCGTGATGCGCGCGGCATCGAAGAACATATGCTCCGTACGGCAGAGGCCAATGCCTTCCGCGCCAAAGTCACGCGCCGTCTGCGCATCCAACGGCGTTTCGGCATTGGCACGGACTTTCATCCGGCGGCCAGCGTCGGCCCATACCATCAACGTGCCAAAATCGCCGACCAATTCGGGCTGCAAGGTGGGAACCTCGCCCGCCATGACTTCGCCGGTTGAACCATCGAGCGTAATCACGTCGCCTTCGTGCATGGTCCGTCCGGCAATACGCAGCGTTTTCGCTGCTGCATCGATCTGAAGGCTGCCAGCACCCGATACGCAGGGCCGACCCATGCCACGTGCGACAACCGCCGCGTGGCTCGTCATGCCGCCGCGTGCGGTCAATATGCCGGTTGCTGCGTGCATGCCGTGAATGTCTTCGGGGCTGGTTTCAACGCGCACCAAAATGACGGACTCGCCGCGCTCTTTCCATTTGTCGGCGGTGTCGGCATCAAACACAATTTTGCCTGAAGCCGCGCCCGGTGAAGCTGGTAGGCCAGAGGTCAGCACATCGCGCGCTGCATCGGGATCAAGCGTCGGGTGGAGCAATTGGTCAAGCGCCATCGGATCAACGCGCAGGACGGCTTCGTCGGTGGTGATGAGGCCAGCGTCAGCCATATCGACCGCGATTTTCAGTGCGGCCTTGGCGGTGCGCTTGCCCGAACGGGTCTGCAGCATCCACAATTTTTCACGCTCAACGGTGAATTCAATGTCCTGCATATCGCGATAATGCGTTTCTAGGATATCAAACACGCGCGCCAGTTCCGCGTAAACCCCTGGCATCGCTTCTTCCATCGACAATGGCTTTGCGCCAGCGCGCTCGCGCGCCGCCTTGGTCAGATATTGCGGGGTGCGGATACCCGCGACAACGTCTTCGCCCTGCGCGTTGATGAGATATTCGCCATAATAGGCATTCTCGCCCGTCGCTGGGTCACGGGTGAAGGCAACGCCCGTTGCGGACGTCTCGCCCATGTTGCCGAAGACCATGGCCTGCACATTGACCGCTGTGCCCCAGTCGCCGGGTATATTGTTCAGACGGCGATAGACTTTTGCCCGATCGCTCTCCCATGAGCCAAACACAGCGCCGACAGCGCCCCATAATTGGTCGTGCACATCCTGCGGAAATGGCTTGCCCCATTCGGCCTCAACCAGCCGCTTATATTCAGCAACCAGCGCCTTTAGGTCGTCGGCAGAAAGCTCGGTATCGAGATAATAGCCTTGGTCTTCCTTGGCGATTTCAAGCGCCTCTTCAAACGCGCCATGGTCCAGTTCAAGCACCACGTCAGCATACATCTGAATGAAGCGGCGATAGCTGTCCCACGCAAAGCGCGCATCGCCAGATGATGTTGCCAGCCCTTCTACAGTCTGGTCGTTCAGGCCCAGATTCAAAACGGTATCCATCATACCGGGCATCGATACGCGCGCGCCGGAACGGACCGACACGAGCAGCGGATTGGCAGGATCGCCAAAGGCTTTGCCAGTGACCTGTTCAATATGCGCTAGGCCGTTCGCGACTTCTGCGCGGACGCTGTCGGGGAAGGATTGGCCGTTGGCATAATAAGCCGTGCACATCTCGGTCGTGATCGTAAAGCCGGGAGGGACGGGCAATCCGATGGACGCCATGCCATCCAAGTTCGCGCCCTTGCCGCCAAGGATGTTCTTGTTGCCGCGAACGGTTTCATCGCCGTCCGAAACGCCGCCACCGAACCGAAATACGTATTGAGTCATCCCGCAGCCAATCCTTTACGCCAGCCAATTGATGTTGTCGTTGTGCAGTGCAGCGCAGGGAGTCAAGTATGGAGGTCAGTTATTTGTTGGATTTGTTGGCAAACAGCATGAATCGGGCCAACGGAAATTTGAACGCCAGCAGATAGAGAACATGCATAGCGACCAACGCTATCGCAAGATTGGCCAGCAACTCATGGGCCTCTTCATAGACTTCGCCCGATTCATCCTCGCTCCCCTCGGTTTCATTTTCACTCGAAAATGAAAATGAACTGAGCGACGTTGGCTGCAGCGCGCGGCCATTGTCCATCATTATACCCGTGCCCGTGGCCCCAATCACCGAAATAGCGATGCCAGCCAGCAGGACACGGCTGATGACCGGATTGGTCATGATACCTTTGAGGTGCAGGTCCTTGAACGAAGGATAAAAGCGTTCCAACCCCAATTGCGGAACACCGCTCAATGCCCAGATAAGCCGGAACAATATGAGAGCGGCGACGCCATAACCCAGCCACGCATGGATCAGGCCCATTTCCGCGGAGAAGTAGGCGGCCAGAACGGTAAGCGCGAGGAAGGCGTGGAAAATACGGATGCGGTGCATGACGGCCATGGGGATGTTCCTTTGGAGAGGCAACATCTTAGGCGCGCATTCGGGGCGTCGTCATTGATTGAGATCAACCGCCACAAATATGGCGGCTACCCCTTACCCCTCAACCTTCGAAAAATCTGCCACTTGAGTCACCGCGTCGCGGAACCGCGCCAGCAAGCCCAAACGAAACGCCCGCTTCGCAGGATCTTCGTCGTTCACCATCACTTCTTCGAAGAAACGGTCGATTGGTTCACGCAAAGTTGCCAGCGCCGCCATCGCATCTTCAAACTGTTCGGCCTCAAGCGCGGCTTTGGCCTGCGGCTCGGCGATGTCGAGAGCACCCAACAAAGCAATATCCGCAGCTGCGGCGCCTTCGGGCACAATGCCTTCCGTACGGCCATGATTGCCCGCAATCGCGGAGCGCATGCCTTGGTCGACGTCGACGAACGGGTCTTCCTCGCCCGTCTGTGGCATTTGCTGTTCGGCGGCATCTGACATCGGCGCATCAGACTCCTTGTCGAGCACGGGCGACACAGGATTTGAGCCCTTCAATATGTTCGCCGCGCGCTTATACGCCGCCAACAAATTCGCGCCCTCGGCTGTCGTGATATATGCCTGCAATGCCTTGACCCTCGCCAGCAGCCGGACAAGATCGTCCTCACCGCCAAGGCTAAACACCGCATCAATCAAATCGTGCCGCACACCCGCTTCGCGTTGCTGGACTTTGAGGCGGTCCACCAGAAACTCTTCCAAGGCGTCGAAGCTTGTTCCGGCTCCAGTTGCGAGGAGCATGCCCTTGAGCGAACAGCGCAGGTCGTTTTGAAGCAGCAGTGACAAAAACCCGATGGCCGCACGGCGTAATGCGAACGGATCCTTCGAACCCGTCGGCGGCATGCCGGCGGCAAAAAACTGTGCAAGCGTATCCAGCTTATCCGCCAAGCTCACCGCAACCGTAACAGGCGCGGTGGGGACATCGTCGCCTTGCCCGACTGGCTTGTAATGGTCGCGGACAGCATCGGCGACGGCGTCGGTTTCGCCTTGTGCGCGGGCGTAGTAGCCGCCCATGATACCCTGCAATTCGGGGAATTCACCCACCATGCCAGTAACGAGGTCGGCCTTGCACAAGCGTGCTGCGCGTTCGGCGTCATCGGCGCTTGCGCCTTGGACGATGCCTTCTTCGATCAACCAGCGCGCCAGCTTGGCAACGCGTTCGACCTTGTCGGCCACGCTGCCCAGTTTTTCGTGGAATGTAATCTGCGCAAGCTTCGTCGCCTGATCGTCGAGCGCGACCTTCAAATCCTGTTCCCAGAAAAATTTTGCATCGGAGAGGCGCGCGGCGAGCACCTTTTCATTGCCCGCAACAATCGCCACGCCGCCGTCATGCGCGTCGATATTCGCAGTGCAGACAAAGGCGTTGGCAAGTTTGCCTGCGCTGTCATGGCAGACAAAATATTTCTGGTTCACACGCGCGGTGAGCTGAATGACTTCTTGCGGCACTTCCAAGAACGCGGGGTCGAAACGGCCAAGCATCGGCACCGGCCATTCGGTCAGGCCAGCGTTTTCAACCACGAGGCCTTCATCTTCAACCAACGTGAGCCCTGCGGCAGCTGCAGCCGCCTTGGCACCATCGCGAATGATCGCGCAGCGTTCCGAGAAATGCACGAGGACATGTGCTTCGCGGAGCTTTTCAGCATAGTCGCCAGCGTTACCGATGGTGATCGCGCCGCTGTGGTGAAAACGATGCCCCATCGTCGCCGCGCCGCTGACGATGCCTTCAATCTCGCACGGTACGACATCATCGCCCAACAGCGCCACGATGCCTTGCAACGGGCGGACCCAGCGCAGGCTTTCGGTCGAGATTGATGCAGCGCCCCAGCGTTGTGATTTTGGCCATGGGAACGCGCGAATGATGGCAGGAATGGCCTCGGCCAGTACATCAGCGGTCTGACGCCCTGCCTTTTCCACGACCGCGAAATACACGCCGTCGCGTTCGATCAATTGGTCTTCGGTCAGGCCGGTTTTGCGGAGGAAACCCTCCATAGCCTGCGGCGGCGCGCCTACTTTAGGCCCTTTGGTTTCTTCGGACACAGCGTCTGTCGCGAGCGGCAGTCCGGTCGCAATCAACGCAAGGCGGCGCGGTGTAGCAAAAGTTTCAACCGAAGCTGCGGCAAGACCGGCCTTGGCCAGCGCATCGTTAAACAAGCGCGCCAAGTCTTCCTTGGCCTTCACCTGCATGCGCGCAGGGATTTCTTCCGAACGAAGCTCAAGCAGGAAGTCGGTCACGCCATCCATCCGTTCTTTTCCATCCATGCCTGGCAGCTGCCTTTAGCGAGGTCGCGGACGCGGCCCATGTAGCTGGCGCGTTCCTGCACGGAGATGACACCGCGCGCCTGAAGCACGTTGAAGATGTGACTGGCCTTGATGGCCTGTTCATAAGCGGGAATGGGTAAGCTGCGATCAAGGCAGTTTTCGCACTCCGCAGTCGCTTTTTTGAACGCGTCGAACAGCATGTCGGTGTCGGCCACCTCAAAATGGTACGTGCTCATCTGCCGTTCGTTTTCACGGAAGACGTCGCCATAGGTCACCGCAGGGCGGTCAGCGGTGGCGTTGTTGTACGCAAGGTCGAAAATGCTGTCCTTGTTCTGGATATACATCGCGAGACGTTCCAACCCGTAAGTCAGCTCGCCTGAAACCGGTTTGCAATCAAAGCCGCCCATTTGCTGGAAATAAGTGAACTGCGTGACTTCCATGCCGTCACACCAGACTTCCCAGCCAAGGCCCCATGCGCCAAGCGTCGGGCTTTCCCAGTCGTCTTCGACAAAGCGGATGTCGTGGAGCAACGGGTCGATGCCAATGGCCTTGAGTGAGCCGAGATACAGCTCCTGCAAATTGGGCGGACTTGGCTTCAGGATCACCTGATATTGATAATAAGCGCCAAGCCGGTTCGGGTTTTCGCCATAACGGCCATCGGTCGGGCGGCGGCACGGCTGCACAAAGGCGGCATTCCACGGGTCAGGCCCAAGCGCGCGTAACGTAGTCGCGGTGTGGAAGGTGCCAGCACCCATTTCCATGTCGTAAGGCTGCAGTATCGCGCAGCCCTGCTTGCCCCAATAATCATGGAGTGTGAGGATCAGGTCCTGAAAACTAAGTGGTGCAACGTCGGACATGGGCAGCCCTTGGCGGAGATAGGCGCCTAAATCAAGGTTCTGGAAAGCCGCCGCAGCGTTTTGTCAGCCATCCATAGCATTATGTAAGGTTTTATTGACATTGGTCACGAATCGCGTTAGTAAGGTTTCCATGACACAAAGACAGCATTACCTGACATGAAAAACCAGCTGAAAGTATTGCGCGCCATGCGCGACTGGAGCCAGGCGGATCTTGCCGAACATCTCGATGTGTCACGGCAAGCGGTCAACGCAATCGAGACGGGCAAATATGACCCGTCCCTGCCGCTGGCGTTCAAGATTTCGCGACTGTTCGCACAACCGATTGAGGAGATATTCGATGACGAATTTGACGGAGGCACCCATGGCGCAGCATGATGAGGATACACCGTCCAATGGAAAGCGGATTCTTTGGATTATAGGCGCAAGCCTCGGCCTCGTAATGACTGCAGGCGCCATCACCGGATTTCTGTCCCAGATGAAGGTGCAGGGCGATGATTCACTCAACGGCGCGGCTGTAGCGGTATTGATTACTTTTGCCGCGATTATCATCGGGTTGGCGTACGTTATCTGGAATCTGCTTACAAAGATGCGACTGAGTGGCGAGAAAGTACCACGCCGCGAAAGGTTGAACCGCAACATTATCTTGGCCTGTGGTGGGATAGGTGGCGTGGTCGGGATCGCAATTGCAGCTACGGGCATTGCAAATGCGCCTAACAACGGAACCGATCCGTTCTCATCGTTACTCACGGGCCCAATACCCTTGAATATTGTTGTCCCGCTTATCTTTGTCTGGGGCGTGATAATGCCGATGGTTGCATGGTTTTGGCACACGCGCGTGATCGATGAGCAGGAAGCGAACGCTTATAAGGATGGTGGCTATTATGCTGGCTATGCCTTTCTAATGCTCACGCCTTTATGGTGGCTGCTATGGCGCGGGGGTCTTGTGTCTGAGCCTAATGGTGTCGCGATTTATTTCACTTTCTCAATAGTCTGGTCAGTCGTCTGGTTTTGGAAGAAATATCGCTGATCGCGGCACAATTTACATGTGCATCCCCGACATACTGTTACCACCTGTTTTAAGCACCACCCTGTCCCGAGGAGAGTATAATGCGTAAACGATTGAAACAGCTGCTCGCAGCATCCGCCACATTGGCGATTTTCACTGCACCCCCAGCATTTGCACAAAACACGGCGACAGAAGCGCCTGCAACTGTTGAAGCGCTTGATCCGGTAAAGGCCCCGCCGCCACTGACGGATGTCGACCCTGCATTGTGGGTCGTCAAGGACGCGGACACGACGGTTTATTTGTTCGGAACCGTTCATATATTGAAGCCCGGCCTTGGCTGGTTTGACGAGGGCGTAAAGGACGCTTTCGACAAGTCCGACCGGCTGGTGCTTGAGTTGGTTGAACCGCCAGCAGCCGAAAGTCAGGCATTATTCGGCAAACTTGCAATGGATCAGCAAGGCAAAACGTTGCGGTCGAAACTGAGCGATGAAGATCGTGCTGTTTACGAAACCGCCATGGGCAAAATCGGCCTTCCGGCGGCGGCGCTTGATCCGTTTGACCCATGGGCCGGTGCCATCACCTTGTCCTTGTTGGCCATGCAAAAGAGCGGCTTTGACGCCAATAGCGGCGTCGAAAAGCAACTGTCCGCTGCCGCCAAAATTGGCAACAAGCCTATCGAGGGTCTGGAAAGCATGGAGTTTCAGCTGGGCGTGTTTGATACCCTGCCGGAATCCGAGCAAATCAAGTTTCTCGTCGAAACCGCAAAGCTGATTGATGATGCCGGCAGCAACATGGATAAGATGGTCGAATTATGGGCGGCGCCCGACCCTGACCGGCTGGGCCAACTCATGAACGAGGGCCTCACCAGCCGCATGCTATATGATGCCTTGCTGACGAAGCGGAACGCGAATTGGGCAAAATGGATTTCAGCGCAAATGGAGAAGCCCGGCGTGTCCTTCGTCGCGGTGGGCGCTGGCCACTTGGCTGGCCCAACCAGCGTGCAGACCCTGTTGCCGGCCTATGGCCTGAACGCATCAAGGGTGGCCTATTAAACTTTGATGTGTAACTAGTGTGAAGGCTGGGCCAATCCGTCCGGCCTTCATCTTTTAAGCAGGATCGTTATGGACGGCACGCACTTGGACGATTCTGCACCTTTGGCAGAGCAGGCATCGCGATTTTATCCCGGCCTGCTCGCCAGTTTCGGCTTCATCATTTTATATTTCGCGCTACAGGCGCTCTGCACTGGCCTGATTATGGCATATACGCATGGCGTTTCTGGCGCAGCGGTGAGCGGCCAACCTCTCACGATAATTTGGGGACTAGTCGCATCCTCGCTTGTCCAACTCGGGCTAATGTGGCTTTACCTGCGCCGATCCGGACGGATGACAAGCGTTGGCCTCACTGATTTTGGGCGCATGCGGTTCGCGCATGCAACGGGCCTTGCCGTGCTGCTCGTGATAGCTGCGATGATATTCAATTTTGTGTACGCGACCTATCTGATCCCCGGCATTGGCATGCAGGACGAGATGGCCAAAATCCTCTCCGCCATTCCGCGCACCCCGCTCAATGTTGCAGTCCTGATATTCGCCATCGCGATCATGGCGCCGATTGTCGAGGAGGTCCTCTTCAGGGGATTCTTACAAAACGCGCTGGCGAAATATGTGCCTTTTTGGGCGGCTATCCTGCTGTCGTCATTCCTGTTCGCGGTGGTCCATCTGCAACCTTATGCTATCCCCGGGCTGATGTCGCTTAGCCTTGCCTTCGGCTATTTATACCATCGTACCGGATCGCTGCGCACCAACATCATCCTGCACATGGCCAATAACGCCTTTGCGTTGGTCGTCATGCAAGCGATGCGTTAACCGACGACGGGTTCCAGTAGCCTTAATGTACCGGCGTCGGCGTCAATTTCCGCAAGTCCGCTAACGGGCAAAGTGAACTGGTCGGTGATATGGCCGAACCATGCACCTTGATACGCGGGAATGCCGAGGCCACCCAAATGCTGTGTCAGAACGTCATTCAGCGTGAATGACCCGTAGCTCGTTCCCTTGTTCACGCAGTCCGTGCATTGCCCGAATACAACGCCCTTAAGGTTTTTCAGCACGCCAGCCTGGCCCAATTGAGTCAGCATCCGGTCAATGCGATATTCGGCCTCGTCGACATCTTCGAGAAACAGGATAGCATCGGTAAAATCGGGCAAATAGGGCGTGCCGGCCAATGCCGTGAGCACCGTGAGATTACCGCCCAATAATCTGCCTTTTGCCTTGCCAGTTCCAGTGCCCAGAACCCGCGTGCGCCAGCGACGTTGAGTCAGCCGGTCCTCGCCGCCCTCGGGATTAACGAATAGGGGCGTACCTGCGTCGAAAGCGATTTCGCGATAAATGTCCCATGACGCCTTGCCCCATGCGCTACCCGCATTTGGCCCATGCAAAGTGACAAAACCCGCCTTGGCCGCAATGGCCATATGGAGGGCGGTAATATCGCTGAAACCCGTGAGCAATTTCGGATTGGCCCGAATGACATCCCAATCTAGATACGGCAAAAGCCGCGCGCTGCCCCAACCGCCGCGCACCGCGAAAATCGCCTTCACATCCTTGTCGGCAAACATCGCGTTGACGTCGGCGGCGCGATCCTTGTCCTTGCCAGCGAGATAGCCGTAGCGGTTCAGCAAATGCGGCGCACGTTTGGGCTTCAGCCCCATCGCGACAATCGCTTCTTCTACGAGCTGCAATTGAAACGGCTCATCGCTGGCCGAAGCTGGCTCAATAAGGCCAACCGTGTCGCCCACCCGCAGTCGCTGCGGCTTTCGTACACCTCTTATCGGCGAAGCGGTGGAGGCGGAAAATGCAGGCGGAGCCGACAGCAATATTGCCAGCCCCGCCATAATCTGACGCCGAGTTGCATTCATATCCATACCCGGCATTTCCTTGTGCTTAGAACTTCGCTTCAACAGAAATCGTGAACGAACGCCCGCGTGGGTCCGCAACGCGCGGTTCCCAGCTAGAGCCAGCGCCAGTGTTGCTATCATAAGTGATGGCAAAGGGCGGGTCTTTGTCGAACACGTTACGCACGCCAGCGGTCAGGCGGAACTGTTCCAGCACATCCACGCTCACCGACGTGTTGTAGATGACATATGGCTTCACCTTAGGGTTGAAATCAGGACGCACGACGGTGCCATTGGCGATGCCGGGCAGCGCTTGGTTGGTGTAGCCATCACGATAGATTTGCGAGAAGTTGAACGTGAAGTCGTCCTTCGTGAAGGTTACAAACGCACTATGCTTCCATTTCAGGCCAAGGTCGCCGGCAAAGGTGAAGCGGCCAATCAGGCTTGGCCCAAAAGGTGCGGACGGCAAGAACTTCTCCCGCTTTTTGAGGAGATAGGTGCCGTCGAGACCCGCCGTCAGAACACCGCCAAGGGCATCCACTCCGCCGCGCAAAGCAACCTCAAGACCCTTCGTCCGGCGCGAACCGATATTGTCAGCCCGCAAGTCAATGAGCGTGATGATATTGTTGGTGCGGATCACCCGATCAGGGAAGAAAGAGATATTATCGAGCAACTGACGCAGGGTCAGTGCACCGATCGTATCATCGACCGCGATTGACCAATAATCGACCGAGGCGCTGAAGCGGCTCGATGGTTGCAGCACAACCCCGATGCTATGCTGATCCGACGTTTCCGGTCCAAGGTTGAGATTGCCACCGGATTGGGTGTCCGGGGTGATGGCCGCGCATCCGGGAAGTGCGCTGACCGTCCCTGTTGGGCAGGTCGTTGGGTCAACCAAGGTATTGCCCGGATTTGGTGATTGTGTGACGCCGTTGAAAATCTGGTTAAACGCAGGAACGCGGAAACCGGTGTTGTACGACCCGCGGAACATCAGCCAGTCAAAGGGACGGAACTTCGCCGAAACCTTTGGATTAATCGTCGTGCCAAAGCCGCTATAGTCATCAAGGCGGACTGCGCCGGTTACTTCCAGTGCATCAAATACTGGCACCAGAACTTCGGCATAAGCGGCCTTCACCGTCCGGTTCTGCGGCGCCAATGCGTTGGTGTTATCAAAGGCCACGTTGAAGATATCCGGCGTGCCGGCAACCGCCGCTGGCGAGCCGTTGAAGCCGTAAGTTTCGCGGCGATAATCGACGCCAAGCGCGACTTGTACGGTCCCGCCGGGCAAATCGAACAAACCGCCCGAAACCGACGCATCAACCTGCGTGACCTCATATTTACCGCCGTAAAGCGTGACGCCCTGAGCGGAGATGGCGTCCAAACCGGCAAGAGCAGCCTCAGATTGAGTCAGCGAAAACGGGTTCAGAATACCACTGTTCAGCAAGCCGACAATACCGGGGCGCGTTGCACCGGGGGCCGTGGGCGCGCGTGGATCGATACCGCCGGAAACTGCACCGGCGACGCCAGATGCTGTGGCGGCGGCAGCAGACGAGAATGTACCACGATAATGGTAGCCGGTGCCCAAAACCGAGGAGGATTCGCTGCGCGCGTAAGATCCGCCAGCGCGATAGTCCCATCCATCCCAGAGCGGACCTTCCGCTCCAATACCAGCGCGAAGTGTTTTGGTGTTGGTTTCATACTCGCGCACGCCGCATGCAGTGCAACGCCAGCGATAGGAAATCGGCTTGCCATAATTGGCCGCGATCTGCGGGAACACGGCGACCAATTTGTTATAGACGTCATTGTATGTGGCGGCTGTCGTCGGATTCAGCGGATAATAAAGCGGTAAAGTCGTCGCGTTGCCTGAATATTGGTTGTTCGAGAACCGCTTTGATGAATCCGCGTCGGAACCGGTAATTTCGGCATAGAATTGGTGATCACCAGCCTTGACGGTGGCGCGACCATAATAGGTTAGCGTGTTCAAAGGCTGTTGCAGCACCGCTGCGCGACCCGTGTCCCAGGCACATGCAAAACGGGCCGATGGCACTGCCCATAGTTGCTCGTCATAAGCCATGCCGCCGTCCATCGACGAACACCCAGCGCCGCCGGGAAGATCGAGAATGTTGATGCCGCCCGTTGCCGGAACCGTTGCGCCCGCCTCAAGCAAGGTAACGCCGCTGAGCAATGAACCAGTTGGCGCGAACAGCGTGTTGGACCCCGTTGGGAAGGCTGTCGCAATCGGCGTTCCGCGCGTATCGACGGATAGCCCGCGATTGGGCTGATTACCATTTACAAAGCTGCGGTCGGAACCATTCAGTGCCTTGTTGATGCTGCGGCTGACGGTCGCCATCAGGTTGAAGCCGTCTTCATCCAGATCACCATAGCCACCCGTTGCAGACAGCCGGTAAATGTTACCGCCACCCGCTTCGGTCACATCGGTGAAGGCATTCAGTGTCAGACCCTGAAAGTTCGTCTTAGTAATGAAGTTGATAACGCCGCCAATGGCATCAGTGCCATAAATAGCGGAAGCGCCATCCTTCAATATTTCGACGCGCTCCAGCGCCGCCATCGGAATTTGGTTCACATCCACCGCTGCGCCGGTGAGGCCGTGCGCAGCAACGCGCCGTCCATTAAGAAGAACAAGCGTAGAAGCAGAGCCCTGGCCGCGCAGGTTTGCAGCGGACAGGCCGTTAGTGCCGCGCTGCGCGCCGGAGGTCACATCAGCGTTGGACGCAAGGTTATCCGCACCATTTCCGTTGCTCGAAAGGTACGAGATGAGTTGCTCAGGGCTACTGATGCCTTCCCGCGACAAATCATCAGTCGTGATCACTTGAAGTGGCAGCGCGCTGTTGGCCGGATCCTGCTTAATACGCGAACCCGTAACGATGATCGCCGTGCCCTCATCAGCACTGGCATCAGCCGAAGCCGGCGCCGGTGCATCTTGTCCGAATGCAGGCGCAGTCAAGCAACTCGCCAGCAATAGCATGGCCATTTTCGATTTCATCATAGTACCCCCTGATACATTTTCCGGTTGTGCCGGCAGTTATAATGCTTGCAGGCTATGCCGAGCATCCGCGCAATGCAACCGCCTTTTGCGTGCTTCATTGCGTAACTTTATATCCAAAATGCCACGCGTCGGCGCTTTGTCTACTTACCGGGTTGAAAAACCGCGAGCCGAAGCGCACAAGCGGATCATGCTGTCACAAAAAACCCGCTATGCCATCCGCGCGATGCAGCATCTGGCCGATCTATACGGCGCAGGGCCAGTGCAGTTGGCCGACATTGCAGAGGCTCAAAAGATACCGCCCAAATTCCTGACGGTCATCTTGTCCGAACTGTCGCGTTCGGGATTGGTGGCGTCGCAACGCGGAAAAGATGGCGGATACTGGCTTGGGGTCCCGCCTATAGACATTAGCTATGGCGACCTCATCCGCATCATGCGCGGGTCGCTAGCGCTTGTGCCTTGTGCGAGCCGATATGCCCATGAAAAATGCAAGAATTGCGTTGAGGAAGATAATTGTCGCACCCGCGCGCTAATGCTTCAGGTTCGGGACAAAACCGCCGACTTGCTGGACTCGATTCACCTGTCAGACAGCGTCGACGCCGCGCAATTGCTGCAGGCAGCCGAATAATCCATCCGCACGGCGCGCAAAGAGAACCTTTCGGCGCGCAAAGGAAATTCTGACATCGAATCACATTGTCAACCATTTTAGTTGAGTTTAAGACTGCACTTCGGATCAAGGGCCACAACGGCCTGTCCAGTTAGGGGTGCTTATGACTGATTCTGATAAAGATGCGGCTTCGGAGCTGAGCGCACTTTCCTTTTCCGAACCAATTCGCACGGTGCTCGATGCCCTTGCAAAACTACGTTTTGGCGCGATCCAGCTCACCGTGCATGAGGGCAAGCTTGTCCAAGTCGATGTCACGGAACGGAAAAGATTCGGCAACTAACACGTAATTTCTCCCAGCCTCGGCTGCAGACCGGACATCCGGATGCATCTGTTTTTTCGAAAGAAGACATATGCGATTTCATCCAGAGGGGCCGTTGCTTGCCCTTGTCACCATCCTTGCGCTCACGACACCAGCCGCCGCCGCCGAAACGTCTCCGACAGACGGCACTGCGGATCAAACACAAAGCACGCTGGACGACGACCCAGGCCGCGGCGATGTCATTATCGTGACTGCACGCCGCCGTCAGGAAACAGCACAACAGGTGCCTTTGGCCATCTCCGTCATTCGCGGCGACAGCATTGAGTCCACTGGCAATTTCAATGTCGTCAAACTGCAGCAGCTTGCGCCGACGCTGCAAGTTTACGCGTCGAACCCGCGTAACACCGCAGTCAACATCCGCGGCATTGGTGTCCCCTTTGGCCTGACGAGCGACGGTTTCGAACAGGGCGTCGGCATTTACGTTGATGATGTGTACAATGCACGGGTGGCCGCCGCGACGTTCGATTTCTTAGATGTTGAACAGGTCGAAGTGCTACGTGGGCCGCAAGGTTCCTTGTACGGCAAAAACACCACAGCCGGCGCCATTAGCATCACGACCAACCAGCCGACTTTCAACTTTGAAAGCAGGGCGGAGGTCACCGTCGGCAACCTCGATTTCAGGCAAGCCAAGGCCGCGGTTTCCGGGCCGCTATCGGACACTATCGCAGCCCGAATCGCGGTTTCGACGACAAGCAGGCGGGGCACGATATTCAATGTGACGAGCGATCGTTACATTAATGAACAAGACAATATCGGCCTACGCGGCACCTTATTGTTCCAGCCTAACGATGACTTGAGCGTCACCCTTTCCGGGGATTATAGCCGCCAGAATCCCGAATGCTGCGGCACCGTCTTTGTCCGAACCGGCCTGACTCAGCGCCCGCTTGCCCGGCAATATGCGGCTTTGGCTGCAGCGCAAAATTACACGGTGGTTTCACGCAATCCGTTCGACCGGCTAACTGATGTTGATGCAAGCCTCAGCGCTGGCAATATCATCGGCGGCGCGTCGCTGCGGATGAAATGGGACGTAGGGCCCGGCACACTTACATCGATCAGCGCGTGGCGATTCTGGGACTGGAAGCCCGAAAATGACCGCGACTTCACGGGCCTCGACATTGTCACCGCGTCAAACAATCCATCGCAGCAAGATCAATATAGCCAGGAATTCCGCTATAATTATGCCAGTGACAACATCGACTTCGTCATCGGCGCATTCGGTTTCAAACAGCGCATTGATACGCAAGGTTTCGAGCAGCAAGGTGCCGCCTCCAGCCGTTGGAACCTGACGGGCGCGCTTGCCAATAACCCGGCCGTTTTAGCTGGCCTCACCGCGCGCAATACGCAGAATCTTAAAAGCACCAGCGCCGCATTGTTCGGGCAAGCGAGCTGGAAAGTGACAGATGCACTCACCATTCAACCGGGCGCACGGATCAACTACGACAAGAAATCGGGCTTTTACCAGCGCGTCGTTACGACAGGCGCAGGCACGCTTCTTATCTGCCCGCAACCAGCCGGATCGATCGGCGCCGCGCAATGCGGCGTATTCTCGCCGCAGATCAGCGCGCCATCCGTTTCGGACTGGAATTTCAGCTACGACCTGAACCTCAACTACAAGATTGCCGACGACGTCCTTGCTTATGCGACCTATGCAAAAAGCTTCAAGACCGTGGGCATCAACCAAAATGGTTTGCCGACCGACGCAGCGGGCAATCCAATTGTCAGCGCAGGTGTGATTGAGCCGGAGTCCGTCAATCATTTCGAAGCGGGCCTCAAAACCCAGTTCTGGGACCGCAAAGCTACGTTCAATCTCGCAGCGTTCCGGACCGATATCAAAAACTATCAGGCAACTGTGACCAACGGGCAATTAGGCGTACTACGCGGTTACCTCGCGAACGCAGGTAAGGTCCGGTCGCAAGGCTTGGAAGCCGACTTCAAGGTGCGCCCAAGTGACAGGTTCAGTGCTTACCTCAACGGCGCATATACGGATGCGAAGTATGTCCGATTCGTCGACGCTCCCTGCCCGCCGGAGCTTGCTGGCGGCACCATCGTGGGCTCAGGCCAGACTCCAAGCGCGCCCGGCACGCCCGGGGGCCTTAGCCCGGCCAATTGCGACATATCCGGCCAACGTCTTCCCGGTGTTTCGAAATGGGCAATGTCTTATGGAGCGGAGGTGAACACGCCGCTGACATTGTTTGCCGCTGACGGGCAGCTAGACGGGCAGCTATATGTCGGGTTTGACGGAAATTACCGCTCGGGTTTTTCTTCGAACCCGTCGCCGTCGATCTATACCAATATCGACGGCTATGCCCTGTCCAACTATCGCGTTGGGTTCCGATCCGATGGTTTCGACATTTATGGCTGGGTCCGCAACGTGTTTGATGTGAACTATTTCGAACTGCTGCAGGTCGCACCGAGCAATGTCGGCCTGATTGCTGGACAGCCCGGCGATCCGCGCACTTTCGGCGCCACCCTTAAATTCAGTTTTTGAAAATAACGCCGGGCTGGATCGTCCGGTCCGGCGTTAAACAGTTTCTTGGGCTAACCAAACAAAATAGCGGGGCATAAAGCGGTGGCTAAAAAACGTGCATCTGATTATGCAAATGAACAGCGCCAAGCGGGAGCGAAGTTGGATGCTTGATTTTATTGCCAATATCGACTGGTCAGCCGTTGCGCCTTACATCGCGGTCGGCTTTGCCGCTCAGTTGGTTGACGGCGCGCTTGGCATGGCATTTGGCGTCATATGCAGCACCTTGCTGGTTAGCGTCATGGGCGTTCCACCTGCCCGTGCCTCCGCCGGTGTTCACTTTGTCGAAATGTTCACCACCGGCGCATCCGGCATCAGCCACGTTCTGCACCGGAATATTGACTGGAAGCTATTCAGCAAAATTGCGATCCCCGGCGTTATCGGCGGCTGTACCGGCGCATATCTGCTCGCGAGCATTCATACCGACGCGGCTCGCCCGTTCGTCATGGGATATCTTACACTCATCGGTTTCTACCTGCTGTATAAAGCGTGGGATTTCACGCATGAGCATAAGCCTCGCGATCCCAAAGTGACGATGCCGCTTGGCCTCATCGGTGGATTTCTGGATGCATCGGGCGGCGGTGGCTGGGGTCCGGTCGTGACGTCAAACCTGCTGATTCAAGGCTCCGACCCGCGCAAAACCATTGGTACCGTCAATACTGCAGAATTTTTCCTGACCGTCGCTGTCTCCGCGACATTCATTCTGACCATCGGAATGCAGGCATTCACTGTAGTTACCGGGGGATTACTGCTGGGTGGTTTACTCGCTGCACCGCTGGGTGCTTTGGTTGCCAAGCGTATCCAGCCGCGCAAG
This sequence comes from uncultured Sphingorhabdus sp., assembly GCA_963508315.1. Taxonomy (GTDB): domain Bacteria; phylum Pseudomonadota; class Alphaproteobacteria; order Sphingomonadales; family Sphingomonadaceae; genus Sphingorhabdus_B. The sequence continues at coordinate 705,301 of CAUOWK010000001.1, forward strand.
TTGCTTTTCGCCGTCAGCATCGTGCTGATCGCAACCAGCATTTTCAGCCTCTACAAGGCGCTCGCCTAATTCCGCACCAAGCTTGCATTTCGGGCATAACCTGCATATAGGCGCGCGCTTGCTGTTCATGGTCATCCCTGGAGGCGTGGCGGCAAGGTAACTTTATTGGAGAATTAACATGAGCGATCAGCTGACATTGTCGGCAGAGACGCGCGATCGGGCTGGCAAGGGAGCCTCCCGCGAATTGCGTCGTCAAAACCGAGTACCGGCCGTCATTTACGGCAATAACCAAGAACCCGAACTCATTCACGTTGAGGAAAAGGCGCTCATCAAGCTTTTGATGACCGGCCATTTTTCGAACAGCGTTGTCGAGATCGACCTTGGTGGCAAAAAGCAAATCAGCATCCCTAAGGATGTTGCATTCCACCCGGTTTCTGATCGCCCGTTGCACGTCGATTTCCTGCGCATCGTAAAGGGTGCCAAGGTTGACGTGCAAGTGCCTGTGCTGTTCGTCAACGAAGACGCATCGCCCGGCCTGAAGCGCGGCGGCGTTTTGAACGTTGTTCGTCACGAACTCGAATTGATCTGCGACAATGACAAGATTCCAGACGACATCCAAATTGATGTCACCGGTTTCGACGTCGGCGATTCGATCCACATCAGCCATGTGAAGCTGCCTAAGGGTTCGGAAAGCAAGATCACTGACCGCGATTTCACCATCGCGACCATCGTTGCACCATCCGCGCTCAAGTCGAGCGATGGTGACACGACCGTCGAAGGCGAAGCGGAAGCTTAAGCTTAAGCTAAACTCCGGGGCCGGGTTTCGGCCCGCCCCGGAATTTCCCTGAGGGATAGGCACGATGCAATTATGGGTTGGTCTCGGTAATCCTGGCGCCACCTATGCGATGCACCGGCACAATATCGGTTTCATGGCGATTGATGCGCTGGCCGAAATTCACGACCTGCCGATGCCGGCCAAGAAATTCTTGGGCTGGGTGCAGGAACTTCGGCTTGGGTCCGAAAAAATCATCCTTCTCAAACCCGCGACGTTCATGAACGAAAGTGGTCGCAGCGTGCGCGCAGCCATGGATTTTTACAAGCTTGAGCCCAAGGACGTCACTGTCTTTTACGACGAGCTCGACCTTGCGCCATTCAAGGTGAAGGTAAAATTTGGCGGCGGCGCAGCAGGGCATAATGGCATCCGTTCGATCACGGACCATATCGGCGCCGATTTCCGCCGCGTTCGTCTCGGCATCGGCCATCCCGGCGACAAGAACCGCGTCACCGGCTATGTGCTCGGTAACTTCCACAAAAGCGAAATCGACGATTTGGCGGACTTATTGGGCGCAGTGTCGGCTGAAGCCGACTGGCTGGCCAAAGGCGATGACGTCCGCTTCATGAATGATGTCGCGATGCGTTTACAGCAGGACTAGGCCTGTGCAACGCGTGCTGGTCATTGGCCCATGCGGTGCAGGCAAATCGACCTTGTCAACGCAGTTGGGGATGCGTTTGAATTTACCGGTGTTCCACATGGACCAGCTCAACTGGAAGCCGGGCTGGGTCGAAAGCAGCAAAGACGAAATCACGTTCAAGCTGCGTGACATTATCGCTACGGACCGCTGGCTAATTGATGGCACTTATGGCGGAACGCTTGGCCCCCGCCTCGACCGCGCCGACACCGTCATCTATCTCGATTTCCCGATTGGCCTGTGCGTCCGCCGCCTGTTGAAGCGCATCTGGACCTATCGCGGGCGCAGCCGCCCCGACATGACCGAAGGGTGCCCCGAACGTTTCGACATCGCGTTTCTTTTCTACCTCATACGTTGGAACAGTGGTCCGCGAATCCGCACCGAGGCCCGGCTGAAGGGCCATGAAAACAAGATAATCCGGCTGCGAAACCCCGATGAATTGCAGCGCTGGATGGACTCGTTGCCCGCCGTCGCCTAGGGACGCCGCTATTCAATCTCCCACGAGGATCATATGGGCTTTAAATGCGGTATCGTCGGACTTCCCAATGTGGGCAAGTCCACCCTGTTCAACGCACTGACCGAAACGGCGGCAGCGCAAGCGGCGAACTATCCTTTCTGCACAATTGAGCCCAATATCGGCAATGTCGCGGTCCCTGACCCGCGCTTGCAAACCATCGCCAAAATTGGCGGCAGTCAAAAGATTATCGAAACCCAGTTGGGCTTTGTCGACATCGCTGGCCTCGTGCGCGGCGCATCAAAGGGCGAAGGCCTTGGAAACCAGTTCCTCGGCAATATCCGCGAAGTCGATGCCATCGTCCACGTTCTGCGCTGTTTTGAAGATGACGACATCCAGCATGTCGACAACAAAATTGACCCGATTTCAGACGCAGAGACGGTGGAAACCGAATTGATGCTCTCCGATTTGGAAAGCCTTGAAAAACGCGTCCCCAACCTCATCAAAAAAGGGACGCAGGGCGATAAGGAAGCCAAGATCAGCGCAGCTGTCTTGAGCCGCGCACTTGACCTATTGCGCGATGGCAAGCCAGCGCGCCTGACCAAGCGCGACGATGCCGAAGAAGAACGGCATTTCCAAATGGCGCAGCTGTTGACCGCAAAGCCCGTGCTCTATGTTTGCAATGTCGAGGAAGGCAGCGCCGCCAATGGCAATGCGTTGTCTGCGCGCGTATTTGAAAAGGCAAAGGCAGAAGGCGCGGAAGCCGTTGTCGTATCCGCCGCCATCGAAGCCGAAATCTCCACCATGCCCGCCGAAGACCGCGAGGTATTTTTGGAGGACCTTGGCCTCACTGAAACCGGCCTCGCGCGCGTTATCCGTGCTGGCTATGAATTGCTCGACCTCATCACCTTCTTCACCGTTGGCCCGAAAGAAGCCCGCGCGTGGACCGTCACCAAGGGCGCGACCGCACCCAATGCGGCAGGCGCGATCCACAGCGATTTTGAAAAAGGCTTCATCCGCGCCGAAACCATGGCCTATGATGATTATGTCCAGTTCAACGGCGAAGCCGGTGCCAAGGAAGCGGGCAAATGGCGTTCGGAAGGTAAGGAATATCTTGTCAAAGACGGCGACATCATGCTGTTCCGCTTTAACGTCTAGGCTTTGATTTGGCGCAAAGACAGCCAAACCATATGGCTGCATGAGCGATGCTATGACCGATGCACATCTAATGTCGAAAAAGCAGCTGCCGTTCGAACGCATCGGCGGTCGCGAGCCCATTAACCGGCTCGTAAACCGCTTTTACGATCTGATGGAGACTGAACCCGATTTCGCCGAGTTGCGCGCAATGCATGCACCCGATCTGGCGCCAATGCGCGAATCCCTCACCGATTTTCTGGTTGCGTGGATGGGCGGTCCCCGCGACTGGTTCGAAAAGCGCCCCGGCGCGTGCATCATGTCCGCCCATCGCGGCTATGGTGGCATGAATTTCGCGGTCGCGACGCAATGGGTCCTCGCCATGCAACAGGCCGCTAAAGAAACTATACCAGCAGACCCCGATTTCGTCACCTCAATGGTGTCTTCCTTTGCGGGCATGGCAAAATCGATGGCCAATAATGCCGGAAAACCGGACAGCCATTAACTGGCGGGTGGCTTATCTCCGGCAAATGGCAGTTCATTTACGACGCCAAAAAGCGGGCCAAGGACGATACGTCAATGGCGCAATGGCCTCCATAAAGTGGGTGCCATTCCACCGAAACACCGCGTCGTCCCGCAATTTCGGCAAGCATCTGCGACCCTTCGAAATTTCCATAACTGTCATACAAGCCATTCGACAAATATAACGCTGGAAAGTCCTTGTTAGCCGTTTTTGCGAGCTCAAGAGGAGACATGCGCCTCCATTCATCTTTATCGGCAACATGCGTCGTAGACCATCGCCAAATTCCGAATGCAATTTTGGGATCGGCCCCCGTTCGTTTCAGTGCCTCTCGCATTTCAGAAAAAGGAGCAAATGGAGAAATGGCGTATACACCGGGGCAAAGTGATGCAATTTTCGCGAAACTCTGCGGATAGGTCAGTCCAGCTACAAGAACATTGAGACCCCCCATGGATTCTCCCAGCAACAACCTTTGCTTTGGCTTGCCGGTTTTCTTATCAATGTCGGGCAGCTTGGCCATGAATTCCTCAAGCAAGCCGCTGTCCGGTTTCTTCCCTTTTGGAACCAGCAACCATGTTGATCCAAAGGATACAACCACGACCGTTGGCGGCACGATTTTGGTCTGCTGCCAACTCGATTGCACCATCGAGGTCCAATAAGTGTCGTCATTCCAGATTTGCTCATCAAGGTTGCGACCATGGAGATGGTAGACAATGTTCCCGTTCGTGCCTGCCTTCGAACGATACACGCAGTATTTCATGCGTCCGGAAGAATGGCAGCTTTTTGTGGCAGGTATGAAGCTGACCTTCTGATTACCTTGAGGGGCGGTGAACTGCGCCCAGATATAATAGCCGATTAGAACGAGCAAAATCAGCGTAAGCCATTTGCCAAATGGTTTACGAAAATACTGAAAATTCATTGTATACCTCTGATAATACTGCATTTTTTGCGATATTTTACCTATTTCCGCCCAAACAGCTTCTCCACATCGCCTAACGCCAACTTCACCCAAGTTGGCCGGCCGTGATTACACTGGCCGCTGTGCGGAGTGACTTCCATTTCGCGCAGCAGGGCGTTCATTTCGGCTGCGGACAGCACGCGGCCGGCGCGGACAGAGCCGTGGCAGGCCATAGTCGATGCCACATGGTCGATGCGCTCCTTCAAGGACAACGCGTCGTCATAGGCGGCCAGGTCGTCCGCCAAATCTTCCAATAGTCCCTTGGCATCTCCGCCGCCCAGCATCGCGGGTGTCGCGCGCACCAGCATTGCGGCGGGGCCAAAACGTTCGAGCTCTAGGCCGAAAGCAGACAGTTCATCCGCGCGTGCCTCCAGCCGATCACATGCAGGTTCATCCAATTCCACGACTTGTGGTAGCAACAAGGCCTGCGATGGGACGACGCCGCCTGCTTCAGCCATCGCCTTGCGCATTCGTTCGAGCACCAGCCGTTCATGTGCCGCATGCTGGTCGACGATGACGAGGCCATCTTCCGCCTCCGCCACGATATAGGTGTTGGCGACCTGCCCCCGAGCAACACCCAGCGGGTAGCGCGCCCCTTGCGGGACAGGCTCGCTGGCTTCGGTTGCCCGCCCGGCCACTGGCGCGAGATTTTCATATTCCGCGCGATACGCATTGCGGTTTTCCGCCAGCGCAGAGGGATAAGCGGGACGCGGGGCGTAATTGCCTTGGTAGCTGGTGGCCGGTGCTGCGAAAATGTCGCCCTGCGCTGTCTGGACGGGTTCTTGCTGCCATGCTGCAAGCGCGTCGGCGGCTGGTCTTTGCACCGCGCGAAAGCCCGATTGGTCCAATGCGTGGCGCAGACCGGAGACGATCATGCCGCGAATCAGTGCTGGCTCACGAAAGCGCACTTCTGTCTTGGCCGGATGGACATTCACATCCACTTCGGTCGGCGGCAGATCAATAAAAAGGGCTACCACTGCGTGCCGGTCACGCGCGAGCATTTCCGCATAAGCACCGCGCACTGCGCCAATCAGCAAGCGGTCCTTCACCGGCCGCCCATTGACGAACAGATATTGATGATCCGCAACGCCGCGATTGTAGGTTGGCAGGCTGGCGACACCGCCCAGTCTGATCCCTTCGCGTTCGAAATCAAGGGCAACGCTGTTATCGATAAGTTCCGCACTGGTCAGTGCCGCAACCCGCTCGGGGCGCGCCTCGGTCGGTTGCACGGCGAGTACCCGCCTGCCGTCATGCTCGACAGTAAAGCCGATATCAGGCCGCGCCATCGCGAGGCGCTTCATCGTGTCAAGCGCAGCGGCATATTCCGACCGCGCGCTCCGCAAGAATTTACGCCTTGCCGGGACATTGCCAAACAGGTTTTCAACCCGAATGCGTGTTCCGGGCGGGATGGCGGCGGGGCCTTCGCGTGTCACGACGCCATGATCGACGACCCGCATCCAACCTTCTGCGCCCGGCACCCTGCTCTCCAGCGTCATCGTCGATACGCTTGCAATGGATGGCAAGGCCTCGCCGCGAAACCCCAAAGTCGCCACCATTTCGATATTTTCATCGGGCAATTTCGACGTCGCATGGCGTTCGAGTGCCAAGGCCATGTCAGCAGGCGACATGCCGCAACCGTCATCGGTCACCTCGACCAGATCAATGCCGCCCGCCCCAAGACGTACCAAGATATTGCGCGCACCGGAATCGATGGAGTTTTCCACCAGTTCCTTCAACGCGCTGGCTGGTCTTTCTACCACTTCACCGGCAGCAATCCGATTGACCAGATTTTCAGGGAGCCTTCTTATTGACATATGCGGGTTCCTAGCCCAAGCGCACAGCCCAAGCGACTCCTTAATCGTTCGCAATCCAGCCAAATATCTGTTTTTAAAAACAGCAAATTCCGCTAGGACCGCGCGATTATTATGGGCGCGCTCCAAAGGATTCTCACCAGACCGGATTGGGTGGATATTACATGGTATTTGGCAAGTTTTTTCGTTTCGCTTCACAAGATATGGCGATCGACCTCGGCACCGCGAACACGGTCGTTTATGTTCGTGGGCAGGGTATCGTTTTGAATGAACCATCGGTGGTTGCGATTGAAACATTGAACGGCATCAAGCGCGTCAAGGCCGTTGGCGACGACGCGAAACTGATGATGGGTAAAACACCCGACAGCATCGAAGCCATCCGCCCGCTGCGTGACGGCGTGATCGCCGACATCGATGTCGCCGAACAGATGATCAAGCACTTCATTCACAAGGTGCACGGCAAGCGCCGGATGTTCAGCTATCCCGAAATCGTCATTTGCGTACCATCGGGTTCCACCTCGGTTGAACGGCGCGCCATTCGCGATGCGGCATCAAACGCAGGCGCGTCCGAGGTTTTCCTGATTGAAGAGCCAATGGCAGCAGCCATCGGTGCAGACATGCCCGTCACGGAACCCATCGGTTCGATGGTCGTCGACATCGGCGGCGGCACGACCGAAGTTGCCGTTCTGTCGCTGCGTGGGCTTGCCTACACCACCTCCGTGCGTACGGGAGGCGACAAGATGGACGAATCAATCGTTTCATATGTCCGACGGCACCATAACTTGCTGATCGGTGAAGCGACGGCAGAACGCATCAAGAAAGATTTCGGTACAGCCCGTCCGCCAGCAGACGGCATTGGCCAAACCTTGTTTATCAAGGGCCGCGACCTTGTGAACGGCGTGCCAAAGGAAATCTCGATCAACCAGGGCCAGATCGCCGAAGCATTATCCGAACCAATCGGAACAATCTTGGAAGGCGTTCGCATCGCGCTTGAAAACACCGCGCCAGAACTGGCCGCCGACATTGTCGATCAGGGCATCGTCCTGACAGGTGGCGGCGCGTTGATGGCGGGACTTGACGAATATCTGCGGGACGAAACTGGCTTGCCGGTCACCGTCGCTGAAGATCCGCTGACCTGCGTCGCCATCGGCACTGGCCGCGCGATGGAAGACCCGATCTTCCGTGGCGTCCTGCTGACCGCTTAAGGTCGGGACCCTAGATGGCGCCGCCACCGCATCGGCGCTCCGGTTTTTCCCGGAAGGCGCAATATGGCCTGTTCGCGACCTATGTCGTCGCGATTGCGGGGACGATTGTGGCTGCGCTGTTGCTGGCTATTTCGATAGCAGATCCCTCGGGCTTTGGTGCGCTTCGGGCCGCCGGAGCGGAGATAACTGCGCCTGTCGCGCGTGTTATCAGCAACGCCCGCGATGGCGTGCGCGATGTTAACCGCAACTTCGCGGCCTATATTGACGCCGCATCGAAAAATGCCGCCCTCGTCAAACAACTAAAGGCGCAACAAGGCAAGGTAATCGAAGCCAAGGCGCTTCGCGTCGAAAACGCGCGTCTGCGCGGGCTGTTAAAGTTGCAAGAGCAAAGCGAGGAGCAAGTCGCGATCGGGCGGCTGATTAGCTCCACATCGTCCAGCACGCGGCGCGTTGCAACGCTGTCCATTGGCAAAATGTCGGGCGTCGAGCGCGCGCAGCCCGTGCGCGGGCCGTCCGGCCTCATCGGCCGCGTCATCGAAACGGGTCCGACGACGGCACGGGTGTTGCTCGTTACAGACTCGGAGAATTTGGTCCCGGTGATGCGCGTGAGCGACGGGCTACCTGCCTTTTCCGCTGGCCTCGGCAATGGCTTGGTTATCATCAAACCACTCAATCTGGGGGAAAGCCCTTTCAAGGTCGGCGATGTCATCGTCACCTCTGGCAATGGCGGCCTGTATATGCCGAACATTCCCTTCGCCCGCGTTATTCGAAAGACCAGCGACGGCGCGTTGGCCATGCCCTTTGCAGACCCCGGCAATACGCCTTACGCCGTCGTCATGAAGCCATATCTGACCGAGGCCCGGACCGCGCAGCAGACCATTGCGCCGGACGGAAAAGCAAAAGAGATAGCGGAGTGAAAATTCCGGTAAATGCCATCCGGCTGCCCACTCGCCCCGTTCGGGAATATGAAAGCCGGTTTGATCGCGAACAATCTACGCTGAAAATGCTCGCGATTCCAATCGCGTCTATCGTCCTGGCATCGATGATCACCGCCCTGCCCATATTTACCGCAGAGCCACTGCTCCCTCCATTCGGCCTGTTGATGTTTTTGAGCTGGCGATTGATGCGCCCCGGCCTGCTACCAGTATGGTCCGGCGTTCCGTTTGGCCTGATGGATGATGTTTTCAGCGGACAGCCCTTTGGCAGCGCGGGCCTTTTGTGGTCGCTTGCCATGCTCGTCATCGAAATCATCGATTCCCGAGCAATATGGCGCGATTATCTTCAGGACTGGTTGATCGCCGCTGTTCTGATCGCCGCCATCCTGCTTGGCGGCTTGTGGATTACCGCGCTCGCTTATGCTGCTGCACAACCTGTTGTTTTGATACCGCAAATTATATTGTCGATATTGCTATATCCGCTCGTCGTGCGAATATGCGCGCGTCTGGACAGCTGGCGATTGGCAACATGAAGATCGAAAAGCAGGTAACATCGGGGCAGCTGGATTTCACCTTCACGCGGCGCGCCGCGTTTGTAGGGGGCGTGCAGGCTGCCATCGGCCTGACAGTTGCCGCACGGATGTCGTATATCGCCATTGCGGATAATGAAAAATATAAGCTGCTCGCCGAAAGCAACCGTGTCAACCTAACCATCATTCCGCCGCGTCGGGGGTGGTTCATTGACCGTTATGGCAAACCAATTGCAACCAACCGTGCCGATTTCCGTGTCGACATCATCCCCGACCGGCTGGTTAATAAGGAGCAGACCGTCAAGACTCTGGCGGAACTGCTAGCGCTGTCGACCGACGATGTTGACCGCATCCACCGCGAGTTGAAACAAGCACAAGGCTTTCAACCCGTGCAGGTAGCAGACGGGCTCGATTATGAGCGCTTTGCAGCTGTAAGCGTCCGCCTTCCCGATCTACCCGGCGTTAGCCCGCGTCAGGGCTATTCACGCTTTTACCCAAGCGGTGCAGCAGTGGGGCATTTGATTGGCTATGTCGGCACGGTATCGGCCGAGGAATATCAGAAGAACAAGAAGCCGTTGCTCATCACGCCAGGGTTCAAGGTTGGAAAAGACGGCCTGGAAAAGACGCTGGAGGATCGCCTGCAGGGCGAACCCGGTGCAAAGCGGACTGAGGTTACCGCACGTGGTAAAATCGTCCGCGAACTGACCACGCGGCCCGATACGCCGGGCAAGCCAGTGCAACTGACCATCGACATTGACCTCCATAATTACGCCGCGCGCCGTCTAGGTTTAGAGTCCGGTTCCGTCGTGGTGTTTGATTGCCTGACGGGTGACATACTGACGATGGCGTCGATGCCTTGTTACGACCCCAACAGCTTTTCTGACGGCATTGGACGCGTCGAATGGAAAATGCTGAATTCGGATGACCATATCCCGATGCTGAACAAGGCGTTGCAGGGTCTGTATCCTCCGGGATCTACGCTAAAGCCAATGGCTGGCCTGGCGATGATGCGCCAGGGCATCGACCCTGAGGAAACGGTGAACTGCGGCGGCGGATATAGGCTTGGCAATCGTGTGTTCAAATGCCTTGGGCGGCATGGCCCAGTGAACATGGCCAGCGCGATCATGAAAAGTTGCAACACCTATTTCTACTCCATGGGCAGGCGCATCGGCTATGACAACATCGCACCAGTAGCGCGCGAATTGGGGCTAGGTCAGGAATTTCCATTGCCCTTCCCGTCGCAACGCTATGGTACCGTGCCCGACAGCACATGGAAAATGCGCAAATATGACCAGAAATGGACTGAATCCGACACGCTGAATGCCGTGATTGGGCAAGGCTATATCATTTCGAGTCCCTTCCAGCTGGCCGTCATGTCGGCCCGCATCGCGTCGGGGCTAAATGTCCAGCCAGCGATCCTTTCAGGGCGGCGGCCGGCACCCAAGGCGTTATCCTTTCCCAAGGAGCATCTGGACATCGTGCGCGAGGGCATGAACCTGGTCGTCAATGGCGCAGGTACCGCCGTGCGCAGCAGGCTGGAACTCGATAACATTGCGATGGCCGGTAAGACAGGCACGGCTCAGGTGCGCCGCATCGCCGGTTCGCAGCGGGGCCAATCGGGCGAATGGAAATATCGCGATCATGGCCTGTTTGTTTGCTTTGCCCCCGTGGTGCAGCCCCGATATGCAGCGGCCGTCGTGATTGAACATGGCATGGGTGGCGCGCGCGCCGCAGCGCCGATTGCCAAGGATGTGCTGACCTTCCTCTATGACCGCGAAAAAGCCATGGCGGCGCTTGAGGCACTTGAGGCCGGATGGGGCGGTAATATCGAGCAGCGCATGGCGTCGAAATATGCCGCATTCCAAGGCCAGCCGGCACCGCCGCCACCGCTGGACCCAACAACATGAACTCGATTGTCCCGGCACCTATCGCCGCCCTGCCCTGGCGCGTCATCTTCATTTTGATGGCGCTCGTCGGTTTTGGCGCGACGGTTTTGTTTTCCGCAGCGGGCGGGCATCTCGAACCGTGGGCAGGAAAGCATGTCATCCGGTTCATGGTTCTTCTCGCCATGGCCATCGCCATGTCGCGCATGAAACTGGAATTTTGGAAGTCGATAACATTCCCGCTCTATCTGATGCTCCTGTTATTGCTCGTTGTGGTCGAGTTGATGGGTTTTGTCGGCGGCGGCAGTCAGCGTTGGATTAACCTCGGCATCATTACGCTGCAGCCATCGGAGTTAATGAAACCGGTTATGGTCCTTGCCGCGGCATGGTTTTTTGATCGCCTGCCGCCCAACCGCATTTATGGTATCGACGCGGTATGGCCGCTGGGTGCCATCCTTTTGTTGCCGAGCGTTCTGGTCATCATCCAGCCTGATTTCGATGCTGCAATCGCCTATGCTTTTGGCCTAGGCGTTGTCGGGTTCATGGCCGGACTTCCGTTAATATATTTCATCGGCGCTGGCCTTGGCCTTGCCGTCGTTGCACCCTTGGTCTTTTTCTTCGGTCTCAAAGCCTACCAACAAGACCGCGTGCTCATTTTCCTCAACCCCGAAAATGACCCGCTTGGCGCTGGCTATCACATTACGCAGTCAAAAATTGCAATCGGATCAGGTGGCGTCTTTGGCAAAGGTTTCGGCAACGGCACACAAAGCCATTTGGATTATTTGCCTGAAGGTCATACCGACTTCGTATTCGCCACCATGGCCGAAGAATGGGGCATAGCAGGCGGTTTCTTTATCCTGTTTTTGTATTTCCTGCTGATGCGCTGGGGCCTGACTGTCGCAATGGACAGCAAGACGCGCTACGGACAGCTGGTCGCCGCCGGTCTCACCTGCACCATCTTCTTTTACATCATGATTAACCTGTTGATGGTCGTCGGCCTTGCTCCAGTCGCTGGCATTCCCTTGCCGTTCGTCAGCCATGGCGGATCATCGATGCTGACCATGATGCTGTGCGTCGGCATCATCATGTCCATCGAGCGGCATCCCGGGGCAAAGCGCGGACAATTCAGCTAAAGCACGTCGCGAAGCTTGACAAAGCCTACGAATCCCATCAAAGGCGGCGCTCCAAACGGGCCTGCGCACTTGGCCAGCCCGAAATGGGGACGCTTAGCTCAGTTGGTAGAGCAGCTGACTCTTAATCAGCGGGTCGTGGGTTCGAACCCCTCAGCGTCTACCATTTTTCTCAATGGTTTAGAGAGATTACTGCCTTCGGGGCGATAGCCACGGTAATGCCCCGGTAACACCGGCCGGAGGGATGAACGCGACATTCTCTAAATTCACACGGAGAATCATGTGTAAGTCATGCTCGGTCAAACGCACCCTACGAACATTTTTTGACGTGCTGAACCGCATCCGCTTAATCATTTAAGAGTTCGGCTAGATGCGAAGGTTTTGCAGCCTGTTGCAAAGTACTCCCAGAGAACCGTCTACCTACTTTGTCCATGATAGCACTACAGAGTGCTTCGAAATTGGCCATCGAGACGCTGCAGATGTCCATATCGGCGCAGTGACCTCCCTCAATTAGCGTCCGAACAGTGTACGACTACATACAAATACGAACTTGCCCCCGTCGGCGAGCCGCTTACTAAAATTAATGGATTAAGCCAGCACGCGATTAAATTTTGATATCAGGGCGCTCTGATACACGAACGGATGTAGAGCAAAATTCGATCATCGGGCATGAGGGACCAACTATGGCTGACAAAAAATTTGACATTATTGTTTACGGCGCAACCAGCTTTGTTGGTCAGATTATCACGCGGTATATGCATGAACAATTTGGCGACGGTTCAATCGTATGGGCGATCGCTGGGCGCTCACGTAGTAAGCTTGAGCAGTTGAGCGACACGGTGGGTTTGTCAGGTGTAGAAATCATCGTTGCCGATGCAGCCGACGAAGCCACATTACGAGAGATGTGTGCTCGGACGAATGTAGTTATGTCTACCGTTGGACCATATGCGCTTTACGGCGATGTGTTGGTGGCGGTTTGTGCCACTACCGGCACGCATTATTGCGATTTGACTGGGGAGCCTCACTGGATTCGCAAAATGCAGCTTCGGCATGAGACAGACGCCTTGAAGAGTGGCGCTAGAATTGTTCACTGTTGTGGGTTCGATTCCATCCCGTCCGATTTAGGCGTCCATTTTATGCAACAAAACGCCCTGCAACGGTTTGATAAGGCTTGCAACACGATCAGTATGCGCGTTGCCAATATAAAAGGCGGCGCGTCTGGCGGTACAATCGCCAGCATGATCAACATGGTGAAAGAAGCGGCAGCAAGCCTCGATCTGCGCCGCGAATTGAATGACCCTTACAGCCTATGTCCGCCAAACCATGATTTCACTGTCGCACAGCCCAACGTAAAAGTCGCGTACGACCCTGTTTACGGAAGCTGGATCGCCCCTTTCATCATGGCGGCCATCAACGCGCGGGTCGTGCACCGCTCCAATGCCTTAAGCAATAACAGCTATGGCCGTGATTTTTTATATGAGGAAGCTGTCGCAACAGGAACAGGCGGTTCAGGCAAACGAAAGGCAAAGGCAACAAGTTGGGGCGTTACTGCGCTTATCATCGGCCTTGCCCTCCCGCCCATCCGATGGTTGCTTGAGACATTGGTTCTTCCCAAACCGGGCGAAGGGCCCAGCGAGAACACGCAGTTGGAGGGCGAATTTGACCTCGTGTTCATTGGAACGACGCTCACAGGCGAAACGATACAGTGCCGCGTATCCGGCGATCGCGACCCGGGCTACGGCTCAACAGCCAAAATGTTGTCACAGGCCGCCGCCTGTCTTGCAAAAGACGTGGCCAAAGATGTCCCCGGAGGTTTTTGGACACCAGCCACCATCTTGGGCGATAAACTTATCAACCGGCTTCAGGCGCACGCAGGCCTCACGTTTGAGGTTCTGTCTTAGGTCGAAGGCGCTCTTCATCACAGCGGGCGAGATAATTACGTCTTTCGTAGATCAGTCACTTGCTATCTCAAGCATGATTTCATTCCGGCGCATGAACGGAAGTGTCCAAGGTGCATCGTAAAACGCGTATTGCGGCTGGTTCATGGCGACGAGGTCGCGTTCTGACAGAAACTCACGGAGTAGCGCTTCCTGCTCGTCGAGTGTACGCTGACCAGCAAAACCCGAAAAGCGAATAGCAGCTACCCGCATTGCGGGCACTTCTATCAACGCCACTCGCGGATTTACCGGCTTAGGCAGGGTTTCCATGGTGTATTTTGAGGGCATCACGAATCGTACTTGCCAAGATTGGCCCTTGGCCTGCTGAATGACAGGCGCGGTCATAGCGATCTTTTCGCTCGATTGCTGAGTAACTGGTGCAGTCATCGCAACCTTCGCAGACGATAGATTATTGCCGAAAATATAATCAGCAATAATTCTGAAGCCGCGCTGTATTGCTTTGTCTCGCTCACCGTCGACTGTTGCTTCAGCAACGATCGTTGGACCATATTCGCGGATCTCTATGCTACCGCTTTTGCTGGAAACCACATATTCCGGCGTTTCGACATTACTTGCCATTGCACTCCACGTAGCCGCACCCAACCCTGTTAGCCCAACAGCGGCTAATAAAATCCATTTTCTGCGCATTATGCCTGACTTTCGATAACATATTTAGAGGCTATCATCATGCTGACATGCGATCAAACTGTAACCAGCAAAGGCGCTACTCCGGCGTAGTATTTTACACCGGCAACCCTGCACAATCAGCACTATGGCGAGCCCACGTTACCGCCATGTACTCCCTAGGATAACATCTAGGTTGTTCCGAAAGGTTTTTGGCTTCAATTACGATACATTAAGGGGTGCTTATAAATGTCGCGACGTAAAGCAGTTGTAATTGGTGCAGGCATCGGCGGCATTTCATGCGCGATGCGGTTACAAAGCCTTGGCTTTGATACCGAGATCGTTGAGGCATTAGATGCCCCCGGTGGGCGTGCTTATGTCCGTAAGGCTGATGGCTTTGTGTTTGATATGGGACCGACCGTCCTCACCGTGCCGCATTTCATAGAGGAATTGTTTAGCCTCCAGCAAGACCACGCCATGCTTGGCGAGCCCGACTTCCCTCCCGGTGTTCTGGATGAAAGCTGCAGAGTTCGTGAGGGTATCTCAGGTGGACCAAACACCAGCAAATATGTCGAGATAATCCCGATACTTCCGTTCTACCGGATCTATTTCGACGACGGCACTTTCTTTGATTATGACGGCGACCCGGTAAGTACACGGGAACAGATCAAGCGGTTGGCGCCCGAAGATCTTGCGGGATACGAAGCCTTTCACGAACAAGCCAGAGCCATCTTCCAACGTGGATTTCTGACGCTGGGATATACCTATTTCGGAAGCCTTGGGTCGATGCTGCGCGTCGTGCCCGATTTGCTGAAGCTTGGCGCGGTCCGGTCGCTGTTCGGCATGGTGAGCAAATATTTCAAGTCGGATAAAATGCGGCAGGTGTTCAGTTTTGAACCTTTGCTTGTCGGCGGCAATCCACTGAAGGTCCCAGCGATATATGCAATGATCCATTTCGTCGAAAAAACCTGGGGCATTCATTATGCCAAGGGTGGCACGGGCGCTCTGGTAGCTGCTTTGGTCAAAAAGTTTGAAGAGATGGGCGGACGGTTGCGGCTCGATGCTCCTGTGAAGCGAATTCTGGTCGAGAACGGCATCGCCAAGGGCATAGAGTTAGAAAGCGGTGAAAAGATTGTTGCGGATGTTGTGGTGTCGAACGCCGACTACGCGACGACTTACCTGAAGCTGGTGGATAAGGCGCATCGGCGCATCAACCGCGATGCATTGGTGAAATTCCGTAAACAGTCGATGTCGTTGATGGTGATTTATTTCGGTTATGAAAAACGCGATAATGACCCTGATTTGCGCCACCATAACATCATTCTTGGCCCGCGATACGAAGCGCTGCTAGATGAGATTTTCGAGCAGAAGGTTATGAGCCCGGACTTCTCGCAATATCTTCATATTCCCACCCTGACCGATCCGACCATGGCTCCTGCCGGTCATCATGCTGCCTACACGCTCATCCCAGTTCCCAACAACGCAAGCGGTATCGATTGGGATGTTGAAGGGCCAAAGCTGAGTGCGCGGGTGATGGCGTTCCTTGAAGAACGCGGTTATATTCCTGATCTTGCCGCGCGCCTGAAGCATATGAGTTTCATTACGCCCGATTACTTCTCGGAAACGTTGGGTTCTTATCTTGGAAACGGCTTTGGCGTTGAGCCTGTGTTGACGCAAACCGCCTTCTTCCGCCCACATAATAAGTCGGAAGACGTGCACAATCTGTATCTGGTAGGCCAAGGCACGCAGCCTGGCGGCGGTACGCCCTCAGTGATGATGTCCGCCAAGATGACCGCTCGGGAGATCGCGCGGGATCTGCGCATTGATCCATCAATAATAAACGGCACTCCGCGTTAGACCGGCGTAATAATGAAACGATTAGCAAGGGTCGAGCTGCGCGACCTTCACATTCCCTGCGTTATTGGCACATATGCTCCGCAAGACGTGGTGCCAGACAGGCACATTCTTGATCTGACACTGACGGTTGCTGCTTCCCTAGTGTACGTCTCTGCAGATGAAATGGCGCAAGTCTTTGATTATGATCCTCTTATAGCGGATATAAACCGTATTTCGACAAGCCAGAAATATGAGACGCAGGAATTCCTCATGGTTCAAATTGCTAAGGCCTGTGCAATCTACGCGGAAATCGATGCTGTAGAGATTTTCTTACGAAAGACGCCCGTGTTCGCGGGCTCTGGATCTCTTGGCGTTCGGCTAACGCTTCAACCTGATGATATGACAATCATACGGAATAACATCATTACCTGAAGTGATGCATCAACTCATCGGCGCAACAAGCGGATTCAGCCTATACGAGACGATGGAAAAGGCACTCCCCTTAGGAAAGCATTCCACATGCCGGCAAATGCTGAATATTTTCATCCGTCACCTTGAACCAAATTTCCTTCCGTCTCACACCCCATGACCTCAGTTTTCGTCTACCAATCGTCCAAACGAGCGACGGAGGCGTGATATTTCGACTATAGGTCAGCGCGACGCGCAATCCCAACGACAGCTTGACAGGCCCATGTGAGCAGGCGTGGACAGCCTCAAAAACAACCAGCAACCTGAGATCCGTCAGCGTCTACCATTTTTCTCAATGGTTTAGAGAGATTACCGCCTTCGGGGCGGTAGTTTCGGCAGTACTGGCCGACAAAACGGTGCCGGGGTTCGTCCCTATCGCGTTAGCGCAGGCATGAACTGCGTCACTGCGGATACCACAAATGACAATCGTAGAAATGATAAGGCGTCCTAGCATATGGCTCAACCCGCGTGCGTGCTAACTGGCGTAGGTTCACCCAATCAATCACGGTCGCAGGCCATATTTCGGCAACGACGCACATAATTAGTTTCATTTATGCTTTTCGCCTGCGCGCAAAAACTTGCCGTTTAATATCCTAAGCCAAAGCCAAAAGGATAAAGCGCGCCATCTTTTGTTTCTGCATAGCCGGGGGCATCTGGATGTTGATCGAGCACCGCTTGTGTCGTTTTGGGCAAGGCAAACGGCAGGCGGCCATGCGGTTTAGCGCGGCCGGTGATGATGTCGAGTTGGGCCGTGTCGCTTACGCCGAAAGTCGCCAATAACGCCCCTGCGGATTTTACGCCGCTGGCGTCATCGAGGACATACGGATTGCGGAAATAGATGGACATGATAACTTTTCCCGGATTCCCAGCCTCGCGCATCACGGCCTGAATATCGGCGAGCGACGGTGTCATCGTCCAGCTTTCGGCCTTGGCGATATCCGAAAATGCCAACATGCTTGATTCCCACGGGAAAGCTCCCCCGAAAATCAAGCCGCTATCGAGGCATCCATCCGAGCTTTCGGCCAATTTGGGTGCATCCGGTTCATAGACGCACGGGTCTTGTGTGCCCCAGGTCGACTGGCGCGCATTGGTGCGCGGGTCAGTCAGCGGAAAGCCTGCGCCAACGGTTCGCCCGCCAGTTACGGGATCATTGGATTTGTAATGACGCGCACCTTGGTTGCTAACCATTATTTTGATGAGCACTGCATCGGTGTCTGCGGCCACCGCGGGGCGCTGTGCCGCATTGCCGTCGGTGACGGTGTGGCCCAGCGCGCGAACATCCTGTGCGCGGAAACCCAGCACATACAGGTTGCTAGCTTGCTTAAGCGGCAAGAGAGCCTTGTCATTCTTCAGCAGGACAACCGAACGGCGCTGGGTCTCGAGACCGAGTGCGCGGTTGTCGGCCCTGCCAATATGTGCCGCCGCAACTTGCGCGTCGATATAAGGGTTTTCAAACAGGCCCAATTGGAACTGCTCGGCGAGTAACCGCTCAACCGCTGGATTTATGTGCTTGGCTTCATTCAGCAGACCCTTACCGACCAAGTCGAGAATTGTCTGATTGATGCTGAATTCCGAAAGGACATCAGTGCCGCTTTTAATCGCTATTGCGGTTCGATCAGCTGGCGTGAATGCCTTGCCCGTGGCAGGGTTGATCCGATAGCTTTCAAGACCCCAGCCACGCGATTCAATCACGCCGCTGTCTGAATTGACATATCCTTTGAAGTTCAGTTTCTTCCGCAAAAGGTCAGTGACGATCTGCTTTGAAAACGCCATGCCGTTTTCTTCATAGCGCACACCGCGATGCGTCACGCGGATCGGCACACCATAATATGGCATGATGGACGAAACGCCGGCTTTAATGGCGGCTTCGAACGGCTTCAGGTGATAGTCGAACCCATATTTGCCGCTTGTGTCGGTATAAAGCTGGTTCTTGCCGAAGGTATAATGCGGGTCCCATCCCATTTCCTGCGGTCCGCCACCGGGGAAATGCTTCATGGTAAGCGCCACCGATGACGCAGGGGATAGGGACGTACCGTCAGCACGGACTTGCCCCTGCAATCCGGTAACCAGCGCACCCATGATATCAGTCATCAGGTCGGCATCTTCTGTGAACGTCTCATGCGCGCGCGCCCAGCGCGGTTCAGTGGTGAGGTCAGCCATATAGCCGTACATTGAGCGTAGACCGACAGCCCGCCACTCCTCACCCATCACCTTCGCGAACTGATCGATGACCGACATGTCGCCTTTAAGGTCAGCTGGAACAAAACCGTCGCGTGTCACCGGCGCACCGGACCCCAACGCGGCTGCGGCAAGCCCGGCTTCTTTTGGAAATTCAGTAAACGCGCCCGCACCAGCGGCGATACCGAACATCGGGTTCACCTCAACATGGTTGCGCGCGTTGTCCTTGAATAGTGCCGGGATACCAAGTCGTCCGCCCTCCAGGCGCTCCTGCACCGCGTTCGTAAAACCAGCCATTTGGGCAGGTGTCTGGGGATAGCCGCCGCGCAGGGCAAATCCCGACAGCTTGACCGCACAATCGGGTGCGATTGTGTTGACCTTCGACCGCAAAATGAAACGCGTCATTTTCTGGGTCTCGATAAGATCGCGCCCGCGCTCCGATATCTCGCCGCCGCAGTCCGGGTTGTTGGTCGCAATCAACATCATCCCCGCCTTTTCAGCGAGGGTCATTTTGCGCACCAAATCGGCCGCGCGCTTCTTTACAGGCAGCCGCCAGTCTTCATATGCATCAAGGCGGCCATTGGCGTTCAGGTCTTTGAACTGCAGACCCTGCACAGTGATGACTGGTTTCGTTCGCGCCACCAATTCGGGTTGTCGGGGCGCGGCACTTAGGGGCGCAGCGGCAACGGAAACGAGGAGGCCCAAGACAGCTGCGCGCATCACCAATCCTTTAATTCATGCCTGCTTGAATGCGCGCCTGATCGGCGGGCGAAGGCGTCCATTCGCTCGACATCAAACCGCCAACGCCGAACAACTCAGGGACAATATTTGCCGTCCCCGCCTCATCCCATGCGCGCTTGAGGCTGTCCGCCATCGGATCGTCGACGCGGCCATTATCGCCGCGAATATGGCACAACCATGCACCAATGGCGGTCAGAATTGACGGGCACGCTCGCGCGGACTGCTGGTGGAAGGCCAGCGTCTCCAGCCAGCGTTGCGGGATCTTTTGGCTGCCATCCATGGCTATCTGTGCGAGCCGATGATTGAGCGCCGGATTGGCAAAACGCGCGATAAGATCGTCGGCATAGGCCGTCAGGTCCTGCCCCGCCACTGGCACCAGGCTCGTCGCCGCCTCGTGCCGCATGAGGCGGTCGATGATGCTCGCCAGTTCGGGATCGGCAATTGCCTGATGCACAAATTCATGACCGCGTTTGAGGCCAAGATAGGCCAAGGCCGAATGCGCGCCGTTCAGCATGCGCAGCTTTGCATTCTCAAAGGCATGAACGTCAGCTGTGATTTGCGCGCCATGCTTTTCCCAGTTCGGGCGGGGACCAGCAAATTTATCCTCGATCACCCATTGGCTGAACGGTTCTGTGACCACTGCGGCTTCATCGCGCATCATGATCAAGCCTTCGATTTCCGTGCGATCGGCGTCGGTGGTGGCCGGAACGATGCGGTCCACCATCGTTGATGGGCAGGCACAATTGGCGTTGAACCAGTCAACCAGATGGGGAGCATGATGAATCAGATACGTCTTCATCAGTTGCTCCAACTGCGCGCCATTTCCGGCGAGATTATCGCAGCTAAGCAATGTGAGGCCGGGGGAACCCGCTGCTGCACGGCGAGCGAACGCCTCGGCGAGATAGGCAAAGGCAGAATTTTCGTCCGCCAACTGGTGGTCGAGCGAACCATCAGGCGCGCGGCAATATCCTTTTTCGGTTATCGTGAAGCTGACGATGTGCGTTGTCGGCGCGGACAATGTTTCAACCAGATGGTCCCGATCTTCATGCGCAACGATGACATCAGCGACCGAGCCAATGATCCGAGCGCGGCTTCCCTGCGCGCTACGTTCGACGAGCGTGAACAGGCCATCTTGCGGTGCCATTTGTGCGCGCACGCTGCTCGACCGCAGCGATACACCCAATATCCGCCAATCGCCAACTTCACCCGCCATCGCATCATCGGTGTACACGGCCATATGCGCGCGGTGAAACGCGCCGATGCCGAAATGCACGATTCCAACCCCGCGTGCGGCGCGGTCATAAGCGGGACGCACGACGTCGGCTGGCAACGCGTTCATATTGGCAGCGGAAAGCCTCACAATTTATACGCCGCTTTTGCCAGATTATAGGCAAGGTCAGATGCCAGCTCGGCTGCTTCCCATTCCTCCATCCTGTGTTCAACGACCAATCGCGCGAGAAAACCGCAGTCCATCCGGCGCGCGACATCGTGGCGGGCGGGGATGGACAGGAACGCGCGGGTGTCATCATTGAACCCGACGGTGTTGTAGAAGCCGGCTGTCTCGGTGGTCATTTCGCGGAAACGGCGCATGCCCTCCGGACTGTCGTTGAACCACCATGCCGGGCCCAGCTTCATCGCCGGATAATGACCGGCCAATGGCGCAAGTTCGCGCGCATAGCTTGTTTCATCAAGTGTGAAGACGATGAGGGTAAAATCCGGATGATTGCCATATTTCGACAATAACGGACGCAGCGCGTGGACATATTCACACGGCAACGGAATGTCGGCGCCCTTGTCTCGGCCAAAGCGCTTGAAGACATCATCATTATGGTTGCGGAAAACACCGGGGTGCAACTGCATGACCAATCCGTCATCGACGCTCATGCCCGCCATTTCGGTCAGCATCTGCGCGCGGAAAAGTTCTGCATCAGCCGCGCTGACGTCACCGCTTGTGACGCGTTTAAACAGCGCCTCTGCGTCAGTGAATGATAGGTCAGCTGTAAGAGCCGTCGGATGCCCATGATCGGTCGAGGTCGCGCCCATCGACGCAAAAAATGCACGGCGCTGCCGGTGCGCGGCCAGATAGCCTGTCCAGCTAAAGCAATCTTCGCCTGTCAAATCCGAAAATGTTTTCAGATTATCGCGGAACCCTTCAAACTCCGGATCAACAACGGGATCAGGACGATAAGCAGTGATGACCCTTCCCTTCCAACCGCTTTCACGGATGGCTTTGTGATGGCGCAAATCGTCCAGCGGATTTTCCGTCGTCGCGATGACTTCGATATTGTACCGTTCGAACAATGCGCGCGGACGGAACGCATCGGTGGTCAGTTGCTGCGTGATGTGGTCGTAATATGCGTCCGACGTTTCGGCGCTCAGTTGCGTTTCCAATCCGAAGCTCTGGGCAAAAACCCAATCCAGCCACATGCGCGAGGGCGTACCGCGAAACAGGTGATAGCGCTCCGCAAATAACCGCCAGCTTTCGCGCGGGTCGGCGTCTCGATTGCGAATACCCAGCGATTCGAGGGACACGCCTTGAGAATATAGCATGCGGAAAACATAATGATCGGGGTGCAGCAGCAGTTCCGACGCATTGCCAAAGGGGGCGTCAGTTGCCCACCACTCCGGATCGGTATGACCGTGCGGGCTAATAATAGGCAGCGCCGCGACCTCGGCATATAACCGGCGTGCCACGGCGCGCGTGTCGGGATCGGCAGGAAATAACCTGTCGGGGTGCAGTGCAAGTTTTTGAGACATTACATAATCCAACCAGTTGTTTTTCCAAAAGCAAGCAGTTGCTCGGGCCACGCCTGCACAGGTAAGCCTGCGGTGTTGCGTATACCGAACCCGTGCCCGCCTTTAGCGTATAGGTGCGTTTCTGCGGGTATTTTCGCGCGGACAAGGGCTGCACGCAAAGCGAGTGTGTGATCCGGACCAACCAGCGGATCGTCTTCTGCATGGAGCAAGAAATGCGGCGGCGTTTGGACGCCCACATGGAGGTGCGGCGAGTGTAACGCTGCGAGCTCGGCTGTAATTGGCCCACCGAACAGGCTTTGTCCTGGGGGAAGCGCAGCCGACAGCCTGTCGACCATGATTGCAGGATAGATGGGTGCCGCCAGGTCAGGCCGAGCCGACAATTCGTCAATCGCATCCTGCTCGGCGTAAGCCGGAAGGTCGAAATGCGCTGCCAGATTTGCACATAAATGCCCGCCTGCGGAAAAACCGGTAACGGCAATTCGTGATGGATCTATGCTCCAATTTTTGGATTGCGCGCGCACGGTACGAACGGCGCGCTGCGCATCGGCGAGCGGAGTCAGCGGACCGTCCCGCCAGCCGTCATGCGGCAAACGGTAGGCAAGGGCAAATCCCGTTACGCCCCTGGCCGCAAACGCCTGAATGATATCAATCGCTTCTTTATCCCATGCCATGTGCCGATAACCGCCGCCCGGAATGGCGATGATGGCGGCGCCGTTGGGATTTGCGGGACGTGCAATCTCAATCCACGGAGCGCTCACCCCTTTTAGGGCGCGGTCAAGTATCGCCGGATTGGTCGACCGTTCTGTGAATGTCTGGGTCAAGCCCGGCGGTATCGGCTCGGGCGGACCCTTTGGCCATAATGGGATACGCTCACGCTCAGTGCCTTTTTGGGCAGACGAAGCGGTGGCGGCTAGTAAGCCGGTAGCCGCACCCAGAGCGAGAATTTCGCGACGGCCCAGCATTACGCGCTTGGCCTTGCATAACGCTCGCGCTTGGCCGCTGCGGCCTTGCGCGCTTCGGCAATGGCGCGCTCTTCGGTTGCAAACAGCAAACTGTCGAGCACCGACGACAAATGCGTCCGCATAGCCGCCCGGGCCGCCTGTGGATCGCGGCTGCGTAAGGCATCAAGGATTGCACTATGTTCATCGACAACGGGCTTTATGTTTGCGAATCGTGCCTTCGCATGCAGCAGCGCGCTTTCGGGCGATGTGCGGCGTAGTTTCCACAATTCCTCAATTGCCTGAAACACGGCGGTGTTGCGCGTGGCCCGGGCAATGGCGAGGTGAAATTCGCGATCTGCTTCTTCTGTACCGCCGTCGGTCTGGTTTTCGTGTGCTATGTCCTCAACCCGTTGCGCGAGCTCAGCCAGTTCCTCGTCACTAATCTGGATAGCTGCCAGCGCCGCTGCTTCACTTTCGAACAACAGGCGAGCTTCGGTCAATTCAAACGCGGTGACGTTAAAACCGGGGATATCCTCTTTACCGGGCAAGCGCTTCACATAAGCTCCCGAGCCAACGCGCACATCAACTAGCCCCTGAACCTCAAGCGCAATCACCGCTTCACGCACGGTGGGGCGACTCACTTCATATTCAGCCGCCAGCTCCCGTTCGGCAGGCAAACGGTCGCCAATCTTATATTTGCCAGCCGCAAGCTCCTCGATGAGCTTGCGCGCAAGTTCCTGATAGAGTCGATCCTGAGTTATCATTTTTTTGGCCTTACCAATTTGATTAAACTTGACAGGCCAAAAACCTGTCGTCAAGTTGAAAATCGTTACTTAGCGCCAGACCAAAGGATTCGAAAGCGCCATGAAGATCATTTCTGCCCGTGTCATCGTGACGTGCCCTGGACGTAACTTCGTTACTCTGAAGATTGAGACCGACCAAGGCGTGTATGGCATCGGCGATGCAACGCTTAACGGACGTGAGCTGTCCGTCGTATCTTATCTTGAGGACCAGGTGATTCCATGCCTGATTGGCATGGACCCGCGCCGTATCGAAGACATTTGGCAATATCTGTATCGAGGCGCCTATTGGCGTCGGGGACCAGTCACCATGCGCGCGATTGCCGCGGTCGATGTCGCGCTATGGGATATTAAAGCGAAGATGGCCGGCATGCCTTTATATGACCTTCTGGGTGGCAAAAGCCGCGACGGCATCATGGTTTATGGTCATGCCAATGGCGCTGATATCGAAGAAACGACTGATGCTGTCGGCCAATATATCGACATGGGTTACAAAGCCATTCGGGCGCAGACCGGTGTGCCGGGAGTCAAGGATGCCTACGGCGTTGGGCGCGGCAAACTATATTATGAACCTGCTGATGCGGCGCTGCCTTCCGTCACCGGCTGGGACACGCGCAAGGCGCTGAACTATGTACCCAAGCTGTTCGAGAAGCTGCGCGACACCTACGGCTTCGACTATCATTTGTTGCATGACGGTCACCATCGGTACACGCCGCAGGAGGCCGCCAATTTGTGTAAGATGCTGGAGCCGTTTCAGTTGTTCTGGTTGGAAGACTGCACGCCTGCTGAAAATCAGGAAGCCTTCAAACTTGTACGCCACCACACGACCACGCCATTGGCGGTTGGTGAAATCTTCAATACCATTTGGGATTGCAAGGATCTGATCCAGAATCAGCTAATCGATTATATTCGCTGCACCATTGTGGGCGCGGGCGGCGTAACACATCTGCGCCGCATCGCCGATCTCGCCAGCCTGTATCAGGTCCGCACCGGCTGCCATGGCGCAACCGACCTGTCGCCGGTAACTATGGGCACGGCTTTGCATTTCGACACTTGGGTGCCGAATTTCGGCATTCAAGAGTATATGCGGCACACGTCCGAAACTGATGCGGTCTTCCCGCATGACTACCGTTTCGAAAAAGGCGAATTGTTCGTCGGCGACACACCTGGGCACGGCGTCGACATCGACGAGGAGCTGGCTGCGAAATATCCATATAAGCCAGCCTATTTGCCCGTTGCCCGCCTTGAAGACGGCACGATGTGGAATTGGTAATTGGCCCGCATTGTCCTGATCGGGGAAGCGATGCTCGAACTTTCTCGGCAGCGGGACAGTTGGCACATGGGATATGGCGGCGACACGCTGAACACCGCTATCCACTTGGCGCGGGCGGGACATGATGTCGGCTACCTGACCGCAATCGGCTGCGATCCACTTAGTTCGGATCTCATTGCGCGTTGGTCGGAAGAAGGCGTCGACACAGGCTTGGTGCTCAAGCACCCGACACGCGCCACAGGACTTTATGCCATCTCTACCGACGAACGGGGTGAGCGCAGCTTCAGCTATTGGCGCGACTCCAGTGCAGCACGTGACATGTTTGCGCTTCCGGGGATATCGGACGCCTTGGCCCGCGCAGAACAAGCAGACTTGATCGTCTTTTCGCTCATAACCCTAGCAATCCTGCCCACCGACGCGCGCGCAAAATTGTCCGCGCTTTGCCGCGCTGTGCGTGCGCGCGGCGGCAAGGTTGCGTTTGACGGAAACTACCGGCCCCGTTTGTGGACGAACACCGATGAAGCACGCGAGGCTCGCAACGCCGCAATCGCGCTGGCAGATATCGGTCTGCCGACCCTGGAAGACGAAATGCAAATTTCGCCCGTACAAACTGCCGATGCGGTTGCGAATGAATGGTACGGCCTTGGCTGTCATGAAACGATCGTTAAGCTGGGCGCATACGGCGCGCGTGACGTCGCCGGCCACGTAATCCCGCCCCCAGCCGTGTTACAGCCCGTTGATACAAGCGGTGCGGGAGACGCGTTTAACGCAGGGTATCTGGGTGCGCGCATGAATGGCGCGGACATTCGTGAAGCCATTTACGAAGGGCATCGCTTAGCGGGCTGGTGTGTCATGCGTCCGGGCGCGATACCCGGACGCGACTAATTTTCTTTATTGCGTTATCGTTCCAGCTTCGACCAGATCCGCAGGCGCAGCAGACCGTCCAACCCAAACCTTAAACGTACCCGATGGGATCACCCATTTACCGGCTTTCACATCCCACACACTCATTGGGTGATTGCTGGCTTCTGGGTCGATTGCGATGTCTACAACGCCGCTATCGCCGGGGGTAAGTTCAATCCGTTGGAAGCCGACCAGTCGCTTGGGTGGCTGTACCGCGCCCAGCGCATTCGCGCTGTCAGGCAGCGTCACATACACCTGCACAACCTCAGCGCCGGCACGCGCCCCAGTATTGGTAACTTTCGCCTTGGCGCGCCAAATGCTGGTATTCGCGTCCTGCGAAAGCGACGGCGTTTCGACGGCGAAGCTTGTGTAGGAGAGGCCATGGCCGAAGGGGAACGCAACGCACGGATTCCGACCATTTTGCTCGGCACATTCGCCGCTCACATTGGCATCATACCAACGATAGCCAATGGCCAGTTGCTCGGAATACGTCACCGTCTGTGCCTTGCCGTCAACGGATAGCGAGCCCGGAAATTGGGATGTGGTCACGTGGTCAAGAAAGCCCTTTCCGACCAACGGAAATGTTACCGGCAACTTGCCCGACGGGTTGACCTTGCCGAACAGGACATCGGCGACGATATTGCCATCCTCTTGACCCGGGAACCATGTTTCCAAAATGGCTGGGCCTTGCGTGCCCACCAATGATGCGGGCAAGGCGACGCCCGCATTGTCCTTCAGGACCAGCACGGATTTTGCAGCCATGGACTTGCCCGTCGCCGATCTGGTGGCGAGCACCGCCTGAATCATCGCGGTTGTCTGACTGTTCTTCGCTGCATTCTTACCCTCGACGGTAGCAATGTTGTTGGACCTGCCCGCGTACCAATCCAGCGTGCTTCCGGCCGCGGCCGATGATGCCAGTTGCTTTCCACTGGCATCGGTGAAGGTTGAACGGTCGGCGCCCTCTTCAGCGATTGTACCAGCCATCATAACCACTGCATCCGCCTCGGCAGCACGCGCCAGCGCATCAGAAAAGCTGGCTTTCTGGCCATCAATCGTGGCGGAGTTATTTGCGTCGTCCACTAATATAAAAGTCACCGTCGCGTCTTGCGACAGGGCATTTTTCAAACCTTGCATCGGTGTAACCGTGTATTGCGGAACGACATCGGAACTGCCCCCGCCCGCACCCATCGGTTCGCCTACGACTGCGCCGCCTGCGACGGCCTGCTGGGCATATACCTGACTGGCCTTGCCGATTAGAATGACGGTTTTCAGCGTGGTCGAAAGCGGCAACGCGCCGCTATTCTGCAAAAGCACCGCGCCGCGTCCACCGATGTCCCGCGCCAATTTTCCGCCGGCGGCGTAATCAATCGGTGTTTGTCGCAGCTTGCGGTCAAATATGCCGACCTTAATCGCTTGCGTATAGCGCCGCTCAAGCGCGGTATCGATTTGACTAAGGGTCAAATCGCTATTGGCCAGCGCAGCTTTCATCTTTTCTGGCGCCCATTGCAGCGGCAATGGCATTTCATGATCCATGCCGTTGGCCAGCGTTGCAACCGTGCTTTTCATCGCGAAGAAATCTGACTGTACATAGCCAGTGAAACCCCAATCGGTCCGCAGCACGTCGGTCAGCAATTCACGGCTTTCGCACGATGACTGCCCGTTGACATAATTATAGGCGCACATGATTGCCCCCGCCTTGCCGTCCTTCACGGCCATTTCGAAGGGCAGCAAATACAGCTCGCGCAGCGACTGCCGATCGACGGTCGTCTGGATCGTCATGCGGTTTGTTTCTTGTTCGTTGGCTGCGTAATGCTTTGGCATCGCGATGAGCCCGCGCGATTGAATGGCCTTTGTTTCCGCGACCGCCATCACACCGCTGAGATAGGGATCCTCGCCAAAATATTCGAAATTCCGTCCTAATATCGGAAGGCGGGCAAGATTGACCCCGGGCGCTTCGAACACATGCAGGCCAAGATTATGCATCTCGGTCGCGATAACTTCGCCATACATGCCCGCAACATGGGGATCAAAGGATGCGGCGGCGGCCACTGCCGACGGTAGCGCAGTCGCCTTTGCCGAACTTGGATGTGTGTAGGCACCAATATTGACGGAACCGAAGCCCACATCCTGCGGGGGGATTTTTGCGACCTCGAGTGACACGCAGTCATTCTGGCCCAGCCCGACGGGGCCATTGGTGATGCGGAATGTGGGAATGGCAAGTTCCGCAATTCCGGTGACATGACGTGCGCCGAAACATTCCGGCAAATCCGGAAGTATTTCGGGCCGTGCGCCAGTGAGCTGCTGAAGCTTTTGCTCGAACGACATTCCGGCAATCAGCATCCGGGCGCGGCGGTTGGCAACGGCCTCGCGGGCTATGTCATCGGGCGCGGCGGCCATCTCCGCGACCAATGCGGGTTCCATCCAGGGTTGCGTCGCTTGGGCGACCGCGGCGCTGCTCCAGACCAAGCCAATCGCTGCGGCCGTTGATGCCAGTTGAACTTTCAAACCGATGATCATTCTGCCTCTTCCTTTTTTGATTATGTCTTTTGTGGATTCCTGAGCAGGCTCCACAATACTGCGGCAGCCAGCAGATCGAGTGCAGCCAGCGCAATAAACAGCGGGTTATAGCCGAAAGTGTCGGCGCTTTGACCGATCAGCAATGTGAAGAGCATCCCGCCGACCCATGCCGATGTCCCGGCCATTCCGCTTGCGGTTCCCACAGTCTTCTTGTCGAATACGTCGGTGCATAAGGTTATGAGTGCACCGTTAAGCATCTGGTGTGCGAACCCGCCGATGCAGAACAAGGCAATTGCCATACCGGGCGATGTAGCAAGACCAATGCAGGCTGGCCCAATCATGCACACCGCGCCCAACGTCATCGTAATCTTGCGCGAATTGAGCAGGGACGATCCGCGCTGCATCAACTTGGCGGGCAATAGCCCGGCGGCAAGACTGCCAAAGTCAGCAGCCAAAAATGGAAGCCATGCCCACATAGCGATGGATTTCAGATCAAGCTGCCACACCGCGACCAGATATAAGGGAATGAAGAAATTAAACGTCTGCCATGCAGGTTCGGACAAGAAACGGGGAACGGCGATGGCCCAGAAGCTGCGACTTTTGAGAACCTCTTTGCGGGTGGCTGGCTTGCCGGAAACTTCGTCATCCGCGCCGCTGGAAATGGTCGCGCGTTCAGCAGCGGTCAGCTTGGGATGTTCCTCGGGATCGCGGTAACTCACATACCATAAGACCGCCCACACCAGAGAGAGCGCGCCCGTGACAATAAACGCAGCCTGCCAATTCCATGCCAAAATGCAAAATGCCACCAAAGGCGGCGCAATCATGTTGCCGACACTGGTGCCCATCTGAAACAGGCTGGTCGCAAGTGGCCGTTCGCGCGGCGGAAACCAAGTCGAGACTGTTTTCGCGCCCGCGGGAATGGCAGCCGCCTCGGTTGCCCCCAGCAGACCACGGAAAAAAGCGAGGCTCCAGACGCCCGTGGCAAAGCCGTGCGCCATATTGGAAAGTGCCCAACCCACCGCAAAAATAAACAGACCCAATCGCGTGCCAAGCGCGTCCAGAACAGATCCAGCCACGGTCTGCATGATGGTGTAGCTTGCCTGAAAGGCCAGGACGACCCAGCTATAGTCTTCCGTGCTCATGGAAAATTCTTCCTTGAGCGTTGGGGCGGCGACAGACAATGTCGATCGCGCAAGGTAGTTCAGAACGGTCCCGATGGTGACCATTCCAATAATCCACCAGCGCAGATTGCCCTTTTTGAACATAGCGGCCGTCCCGTCTTCATTGCTGTGATGAAAAAATGGCCGGGTTACCGGTTAGATAACCCGGCCAAGTCTTAGATGGCCGAGGCCACGGGGATCAGAAAGAAACGCCGATCTTTATGCCGCCATATCGTTGCGAGTCACGCGACATGAACTGATAGACCGGATGGGTGTCGTTTGTTGCGCTGCCGCCAGCCACGCCGAAGTTATCGGACATGCTGGAGGCGAAATGCGTGTTCAGCACATTATTCACAAAAGCCGTTACCTTGATGTTTGAAAACTCGACGCCAAAGCTCGTGTTCAACACGCCATAGGAATCCTGCACCAGCAAGGGGTTGCCGAGCAGATCGAAACTGACCTTGCTTTGATGCTGATAGGCAAGAATGAAGGTCGCGGCCGAGTCACCGATAAACGCAAATTCCGAAGTTGCGCCAATATTCCATTTAAACTTCGGCGAATTCGGCAATTGCGCGCCGGACCGATCTTGGAACGCACAAGTGGTACGTGTGTTTACGGCAGTTGCTGCAGCTGCAGATACGCAATTACCGACGAGGGCCGAAGAAGTGCCGTTCCAGAGCGCGCCGGTTTGGCCCGCAAAGCCCTGCGCATTGGGGAAGCTTTGCATGACGGCGTCGGTGTATGCCGCGCCGGCATCAATACGCAGCCAGTCAGCAGGCTTTGCCTGAAACTCGACCTCCACGCCTTTGGTACGCAGCTTGCCGACATTGTTCAGAACAAATTGCGGTGCTGGCGGCGATCCGACAAGAATTGCCGATTGCGCCTGAAAGTCGTTATAATCGGTGTAGAATCCGATGACGTTCAACTGGACGCGATTGTCGAAAAAGCGGCTTTTGACACCGAGTTCATAGGATGTCGACTTTTCAGGCTTGATAGCACCCACACCAACTAGCCCCGGTGCCGTTCCGTTGAGAGCGGCATTGATCCGTGCTGGGTTAAAGCCAGTAACGATGTCAAAGGCATAGCCCTTGTACCCACGCGCAACGCTTCCGAAAGCCATGACATCCGGTGCGACTTGCTGCGAAATGGAGCCTTTCCAAGTGATCACATTGTCCGAGTTGGAACCGCGGCATGCCACGGTGTTTACCGCGCAGGTGTTTGCAGTGGCCGAAGCCAACAGATTGTCGAAAGCAACACTGATTTTCTCGCGGTTATAACGAACGCCGCCGCTGATTGTCGTTTCGGTTGGCAAGGTGTAATCCACCTGCGCGAACAGGCCGAGGCTTTTACTACCGTTCGTGGCCTTCCAGTTGGCGGTTGCGACTACGGGGCCACGTACAAAACCACGGTCGGTTTCTGCATCCGAATAGAAGCCACCGACGACATATTTCAGCGCGTTGGCGTCATCCGACACAAGCCGGATTTCCTGCGACAGATTTGTCGAATGATACGGGCCTGCTTGCGTTACGCCGCCGTTCGTAACGCCGCCTGTCAGCGCACCCAGAATGTTGACATCGGTGCCGTCAAAATCATTCTGGAAATTGAATTTCCAATCCTGATAGGCCGTGACCGAGATCAAGTTTGCGAAGCCCAGGTCGAGGTTGAATTTGCCAGCCAAACTCTTGGTCTGGTTGCTGGTAGCGCCAAGGGCATCAACGCGTGCACGATAGTTGCCTTTTCCGGGCGTGATGCCGACTAAAGTTGGCAGCAATGGCACAGCGCCCAGAACGCGTGGCGTTCCAGTCCCGAAAATGCCGCGCAATGTGTTGGCGGTGCCGTCTTGCTCGGCTTTGCTATATGCGCCGGTGAGCGTGAAGGTAAGATTGCTGCCAAGTTCGGTTTTGAACTTTGCGCGCAAGCCATAATTTTCCTGATCGTTCAAACGCGTGCCTGACGTCAGGTTGTGCACGTTGCCACGGAAATCATGGTAAAACCCGGTCAGGCGAACGCCCGACACTTCGCCGACAGGAACTGAAACAACGCCTTCCAACCGGATATCGCCATCGGTTGCCGCAGTTGCGGTCAGCTTGCCCAACAGATCATTATCGGGATCGTTAGTCACGATGTTGACAACACCCGCTGACGAGCTTTTGCCGAACAATGTTCCTTGTGGTCCCTTAAGAACTTCGATGCGTTGCAAGTCAGCGAGATTGTCAAACGCCTGCGCCTGCTGAACCACGGGCATGTCATCAATGATGACGGCGACGCTCGGTTCTACACCGACCGAAAATGCAAAGGTACCAATACCGCGCAAAACAATGGCGTTGTTTGGGGACGATGTCGTCTGCGTGATGGTGAGCGAAGGGGCTGCACGTGTCAGATCGGAAAAGTCGGCAATACGATTATTCTCAATCGCCTCTGCGCCGAGCGCGGTTACCGCAACGGGAACATTCTGCAGATTTTCTTCGCGCTTTTGCGCGGTGACGACAATTTCTTCCAGACCGCCGCTATCGGCTTCTGCACTCACCGTCTCCGGTGCCGTATCCTGCGCGAATGCGCTCGTTGAGATCACTAAAAAACTGGCACCAGCCATTAATGCGAACTTGCGTGACATAAACATCCTCCCATGCGGCGACTCATGTCGTCCTTACCAGATTGTTATACTGGTAAGACCAATTTGGCTTGGTTGGTTATTCATGTCAAGACGAAAGTCGTTATCTGCGATAGTTGGCCCCAACCGCTGACTATCTCCAATTTTCCCCGGGTTTCAGAAATTACGTTCTTCGGGCAGCCGTCCGCTGTTTGTCCAGCGAGACGTCCCAGTCCTGAATTGTTGTTTTATCCAGCAATCTCGTCTGCTGCACTGTCGCCTAGAAAATACCTGATCATGAGCGGGCTGAATCCCCACAGCAGAACACCTAAAAACGGGCGATGCAGGAACGCACCGGCGACTGCAATTGCCAAAATCACAACGTAGATCCGCAATTGCAACTGCGCGCGCCTCTTTAGATATTGGTCGCCAACCGAGGATTCATCACGTCCAATATCAGCAGCTATCATGCGACTGAGCGTGACAGAAATGATGCCGTTGATGAGCATGACCAAATTAAAGGCAATGATTGCTTCGATCTCTTGATAATGGTCGACAGCAAGGTCGCAAACGAACGGTATCAGTGAAACCGCCGCCAGCTGAGCAAATGTCACAATCGTCATGCGGGCCGTCCACCGTGGCGCCTTGACCAGGAACAGATGGTTGTCGAACCACACCATTGCAATCATGGCAAAGCTGATGAGCCAAGCCGCCATTAGACGAGACCAGTGCAGCATCACCTCGCTTTGTTCGATTGTGCCTTCAGGCACCTTTAACTCTAACACGAGAAGCGTCGCAGCCACGGCAATCACCCCATCGGAAATTGCTCCAACGCGTTCTTTCGAGATATTTGACATGCGCTATCCTTATTAACAATTCTTCTAAGATTTTTTCCGGCCATGCCCGGGGGCCAGCGAGATTTCATCATGATCGCATACGGCAATCGCGGCGCGTAGCTGGTCCAATTTTACGCGAAATTTTTCGGACGAGATGGCGCGCGGCAAAACCGCCGACGCTTATTTGACCTCAAGCAGAGCAGCCGCTGCAATCTCACCATCTTGCTCGGATGTGCCGCCGCTCACGCCGAGTGCGCCAACGATGCGTCCGTCGATGATGATGGGTGCTCCACCCTCAATCGCAATCACATCGGGCAACGTCAACACGACAGTGCGGCCGCCAGCAACCGAATCCGAAAACGCCTTTGTGCTGCGTTTGAATCGTGCCGCAGTTCGGGCTTTTTCTTGCGCAACGACGACGGAGCCATATTGCGTGCCATCCATTTTTTCGAAAAGGACAAGCTCGCCGCTGGGTTCGACCACCGCGAACGCCAATGCGAAATTGCGGCCGCGCGCCGATCGTTCAGCTGCGGCCACGATTGTTTTTGCCTGCTCCAAGCTTATGGGAGCACCATAAGCTATGGGCGACTGCTGCGCACCCACCGGCGTGACCAAGGCAATCGCACTGGCTGCCGCCAAAAATATCCGTTTCATAATCATCCCCCTCTACGTGGCGGATGTCATCCGCATTCGTGTTACATGTCCGTTATCTCAAGACCGCGCCATCTTTAAAATCCTTGGGTGCGGGCGAAGGCCAAAAACAGCTCCGGCCACGCTTCCACAGGTTTGCCAATTGCTTTGCGTAATCCAAAGCCGTGCCCGCCATGCGCGAACAGGTGCGTGTCGGTGACTATCCCTTTTGCGCGCAGCGCGGTCCGCAGTACTAAGGTGTTTTCAACAGGCACTGCGTCATCATCTTCAGCGTGCAGCAGGAAAAATGGCGGTGCATTGTCGGGAACATTGTGCTGGGGGCTATGAGCGCGCTCAGCCTCGGCAGTCGGAAAACTTCCCAACAGCTTTTCGCGGCTGCCCGCATGGGCAATCGCTGCGTCCATGGAAATTACAGGATAGAGCGGCGCTGCGATTGCTGGCCGTGCCGAAAGGTCGTCGGTAGCATCAACGCGGGCATAGACCTTTGCATCGAACCGTGTCGCCAGATCAGCGCAGACATGGCCACCAGCCGAGAAGCCCATTGCGCCGACTTTCTCTGGATCAAAGCCATAGGTTTTGGCGCGTGCGCGTATCACACGCATGGCGCGTTGCGCATCGGACAGGGGGACATTTGGCCCCGCGGCCCAGCCTTCACCCGGCAAGCGGTAGAAAAGCACGAATACCGTGAACCCGCGCGCAGCGAGCCAGCGGCCCATTTCATAGCCCTCTTTATCCACCACCACCCAGCGATAGCCGCCGCCGGGCGTGACCAGCATCGCTGCGCCGTTGGATATGGCTGGCCGGAACACCACAAGCCTGGGCCTGCTAATCCCGAACACCGCGCGGTCGGTAAGCTGCGGATCTGTGGACCGTTCATTGATGGTTTCCCCAAGTGCCGTGGCCGGTTCGCCCGGCGCGCCTGTCGGCCACAAATCAATGGTTTCGGTGGGCTGATACAGGCCGGGTGGCATTTTGCCCTCACCCCGGGGCGGCGGCGTCTGGCCGAATGCAGCAGACACTGTGCCGGCGGCGGCAAGGCCCATGACGGTGCGACGATCAAAAATCATAATGCCTCATAGGTGAAATTGCGGAATCGGGCGCTGCCCTGCCCCGCTGTGTAAATCGCAGGTCGCAGCGACAGAAAATCATAAGCGACGTTGTGATGATAGCCCGACACTTCCATCTGCACATCGAACTTTTGCCAGCTTTTGCGGCCATCGACGCTGGTGTGGATCGTGATAATATTGCGATCGTTCGTCACACGAATGGCAAATTGGCTGTGGCCATTTGCGTCCACGCCCGGATGTGCAAAGGCACCACGCCCGCGTTGCAAACCATAGCGGTGCATGACCAGCCTGCCATCGCCATATCCCAATCCAGCATATAGCCGGCGGTTGTAATAGAGCAGCAGTCCAGCCTCAGCGCCGGGGTCTGTGTCTACGTCCACTGTAATGCGATAGGCTTGGTCACCCGCGATGCAGCACAGGGGTGAGCAGTCTGACGGCGTTTTACCCTTGCCCTGCATGGACAGCGTACCCTTGGACCTTTTCAGGCGACCGATTTCCCCGGGCGCAGGGTCATAAAACGCCCATAATGTGCCCATCCGGTCGCCTTTAAAATCATCGGATAGCTTCATTCCGTGTTGCTGCGGCCCTGCATTGATCGGCTTTTTCAAAGGCTTGGACAAATCCCCGCCCAAGGGTCTTGGCCAGCCATCGTCCGCCCACGCCACAGGCTCCAGCAATGCTTGCCGTCCAAGCGTCCAATATCCGTTTTCATAGCCATGGTACATCATCCACCAGCTGTCGTTCGGGCCTTCAAACAAGGTAGCATGACCGCGCGACCACCATTTTTCTGCGGCGCTTTGTGTGCGGATAAGCGGGTTGCGCGGGCAATCTTCCCACGGCCCGGCCAGTGACCGGCTACGCGCCATAATGACCATGTGGCCCGTCGGCGGACCTGCAGTGCCGCCGACTGCAGTCGTCATATACCAATATTGGCCGCGTTTGACGATCTTCGGACCCTCTGGCGCAAATGTTTCGACCACCCATTCTTCGGGGTAGCGCCACGGATCATATATATGCTCGACCGCGCCCTGCGTTGAAAGACCATCGGCGGACAAGCGGACCCGGTCGCCGCCGGATAGAAACAGCCAACGCACGCCTCCTTCATCCGCGACATGCGTCGGGTCGATATGTGCTGGCAGATTGAGATCGACGGGCTCGCTCCACGGGCCTTCGATGCTCTCTGCGTGAATAACGTAAATTGATTTTTTGTCCGGCGTGCGGGCGGGTATATAGCAATAATAACGCCCGTTGTGCTTCGCCAGATCAGGCGCCCACACCGAACCGATCGGTGTTTTTAACGCTGCAGTCACGGGTTGCCAGTTCACCAGATCGCGGCTGTGCCAGATGACGATACCGGGATAGGCGTCGAAGCTTGAGAATGTCACATAATAATCGTCGCCGTCACGCAGCAGGGCCGGATCAGGATGATCGCCAGCGAAGACCGGATTCAGGAAGGTTCCATCACCCAAATCGGCCTTGCGCTGCCCCTCAATGCCGCGAGCCCATTGCATCGCGGCGTGGGGATCAAGGCTTGAGCTGGCTGCTGCACCCTGCGCAAAGGCAGGCTGGCCAATAAACGGGAGGCTTCCGATAAGGGCAAGGCTCGTCCGACGATCACATTCCATATCATGCGCTTTCTAACAAAAAGGACCGGCCAAGCATTGCGTTGACCGGTCCTGTTTAATGTCCAAACGTGGGTTTGTGGTTAGATTTTGAACCGCGCACCGAACAACAGGGTGCGACCGAAATGGTTGTTCTCGTAATTGCGGTCCGCGTCGAAGTCGGTGAAGCGATAGCGGTACGTATCCAGCAAGTTATTGCCTTCAATCGATACTTCCATCCACTCGGTGAACTTATAACGGATCGAAGCATCCAGGTTCGTGGTGGCGCCATAGCCTTCGAGCAAGTTACCGGTGCCGCTGGCACCTTCATGGTAACGGCCGCGATAGCTGAGCATGCCACGCGCGCTGAACTTGCCATCGTCATAATAAAGCGTTCCGTTGAACGCCTTTTTCGTGACGTTGCTCAGCGTGTTGTTCACGACAACA
Source organism: uncultured Sphingorhabdus sp. (assembly GCA_963508315.1). Lineage (GTDB taxonomy): Bacteria > Pseudomonadota > Alphaproteobacteria > Sphingomonadales > Sphingomonadaceae > Sphingorhabdus_B. Next base: position 742,657 of record CAUOWK010000001.1, read on the forward strand.
TTCTGTAGCGTACCGCCCGGTGCAACTGCGGGGCCTTGCAAGTTAAACGTCGCATTCGAATCGATGAATGTGGCGTTTGCAAGGATGCCGAAGTGGCTGAAAAGACCATCGGTGAACGCGCTGAACGGAATCTGTGCAGCAAGCTCGATACCCTTCAGTTTGGCACCCGAACCGTTAACTGTCGTCGATAGCGTCCAACGAGGTTCAAGCTGCTGCGCCGGGTTCAGCGCGGCAGGTGATGCCGGGCTGAGAACCGATGCAGGCAAGCCGGTTTGGGCAAATGTCGCACCTGTAATGGATGCCGACTGCGTAAAGGTGCCCACGTCCTTTTTGAACACCGCGACCGACAACACGGCTTGAGGGGCAAAATACCACTCAAGCGACAAGTCATAGTTGGTCGCACGATATGGCTCAAGGAACGGGTTGCCGCTAGTGACGCGATAGTTGAAGCCATCTGCCGAACCGCCCGGTGTGAGCGAACCCAATGTCGGACGAGTCATGACGTCGGCGACTGCCAGACGGACGATTGTGCTTTCGGTTGGGTACAATGCCAGGTTTGCCGAGGGCAACCAATCTTCGTAGCTGCGGCTCACCGTTGCGTTCACGCCGCTGACAAGACCGTAAGAGGACTGGTTGGTTTTTGCGTAACGGATACCGGCATTCAGCGCATATTCGAGGCCAAACAGGTCGCCCTTGGCATCAGCTTGCAGATAAGCGCCCTTTGTTGTTTCCTGGACGCCGCGGATATTGCCCGCGTCGTTGACCAATGGCCGGTTATAAAGACCAGTGAACGCGGTGGTCGCATCAAGGTTCGGGACAAGCCAGCTGTTCGTGTTGCCCGCAGGCTGGCCGGCCTTGCCCAAATTGAACAATTGCGAGAGTGCAGGGGTAACCGCGAAACCATATACCGCCGTTGGACCAAACAAGCTGGAGGGCGAACATGCAATTGTTCCCGATGTGCTTGTCACAAGGCTTGTGCCGCCATTGCCGCATACCGCTGTATCGCGGGTAAACGCTTCGGTATCGAAGTTGAAACGACGCCATACTGCGCCTGCTTTCAGCGTGATGCTGTCATTAACGTCCCATTCCGTACGCAACTGAGCCGTTTTGAAGCGGTTGGTTACGTTCGATGGCCGGTCACGAATTTCTGCGAGCTGGAAGTTCGCTGGATCTGTAACGCTCGTTCCGAATGTCAACTTAGGACGTGCCATGTCGGTATAATCGTAGCTATATCCCTGCGCATCGCGGTCGTCGAAAATGACGGTGGTCTCGACGGGAATGTCAGCGGTCGATTTCGAAACACCTGCCAATGCAGTGAACCGGAAGCTATCGCTCAGGTCCTGATCCCAGGTGCCGCCGACCTGATAGAATTCGGTCGATGATTCACGCAGATAATGTTCGGTACGCACCCAGGCATCATTCAGCGTCGCCGAAATCATGTTGTTGTTGGCGTCATAAACAGGATTGAGAACATTGATCGAGCGCTCGTTCGAACGCAACAGGACTTCACCCCATTGCTCTTCCCGCGATGCATCATATTTCGAGTAAAGCGCGTCAATCGAGAGTTTGGTCGCGTCGGTTGGAGAGAATTGAACCGAACCGGTAACGCCCAAGCGCTCACGGTCATGGGCGACTTCGCCATAACGCGGAATGCGCGGGTGAAATGCGGTTGCCGCGCGGTCGCAGCCAGTGCTTGGCACATAGGTGCCGCCGCTATTGGCGGTGGTGAAGCAATTGGTGCCGCCAACATTGTCGAAGCGCGCTTGCGCCCAACGCACAGTGTTGTTGCCAAGCTCAAGCGTACTGGTTTTCGAATATGCCGCCGATACAGACGCGCCGAAAGTTCCGGCGTCGTTCCGCCAGCTGAGCAAGCCAGCAACGCGGGGGCCAAGGTCTTTCGACAGATCATTGTACGAGCCGACAACCGAAAGCGCGCCATTGAACCCTGCGCGGCCACCCAAAGGATTGCCTGTGTTCAAATCAACGACTGCGCCGAGCGAACCTTCATCCAACGATGCTTCTGCGGTCTTGCGGACTACGAGGCTGCTGAACAATTCCGATGCAAAAACGTTGAAGTCAAAGGCACGGTCGCGGTTTGCTGCTGCGCCGTCGGTTGATGTGGCGATGGTTTCCATACCGTTCACACGAACACGCGTAAACTGCGACGAAAGGCCGCGCACCGTAATCGACCGGCCCTCGCCGCCATCACGGGTGATCGAGATGCCGGGAATACGCTGCAGCGATTCCGCAAGGTTCTGGTCAGGGAATTTTGCGATGTCTTCCGCAACGATGGCGTCAACAGCTGCCACCGATTCGCGCTTCAGGTTGAGCGCCGCTTCAAGCGATGCGCGGAAACCCGTGACGACAATGGCATCACCTTCTTCAGGTGCAACCTCTTCGGCGGCTGTATTGTTGGCAGCAGCATCCTGTGCATGTGCGCTACCGATAGCGAGAACCGTCAATGAAACTGCCGAAAGAAATTTCGCTGCAGCCTTCTTTGTCTCGCCGGATCCAGATGTAATCATGTCCTCTTCCCTTCCCATAAACCGGTATTGATACCGGTGTCTTTTTGATTCGCGATGCGTTTGGAAACAAGCGCACCCCCTCCACAATCAGCCCCATATCTGGATGGAGCTAGGTTTTTTCGCTCTTTCGGCGTCTTCTAGACGCTCTCTTTTCAATTCTTGATAGGTTTAGGTAACCGGTGTCATTTAGACATTGATGCGAAGTTTGCTTCATGTCAAGATGGCTTCCAAGGAGATTAGGATGCTTATCAGATTTTTGTTGATCGTCAGTTTTGTCTGCTCGACTATTCCCGCTTACGCGCAGACGCTTGCCTTTCCACAGGCGACCGGCTGGGCCAAAGAGACCGTGGGCGGCCGCGGCGGACAAATTATCCGCGTGACGAGTCTTGCCGCACACGGACCCGGCAGCTTAAAGGCGGCGATTGAAACAAAAGGTCCGCGCATTGTTGTGTTCGAGGTTGGCGGCGTTATCGATTTGGGTCGGACATCGCTCGAAATCAAAGAACCCTATCTCACTATCGCAGGGCAGACCGCCCCCTCGCCCGGCATCACTATCATTCGCGGTGGCATAGACATTCGCGGTCACGACGTGATTATGCGCCATATCCGCGTCAAAACGGGCGCTGACGGACAAGCCAAACGCAGCGGCTGGGAAGCGGACTCATTGTCGACCGTAGCCGCGTACAATGTCATTATCGACCATTGCAGCCTGACATGGGGCATTGACGAAAACATGTCTGCCAGCGGCCCGCGTTTTACGGGCAACAGCGTGGAAGAATGGCGTAATGGCACTAGCCGCAACATCACCTTTTCCTATAATCTGGCCGCCGAAGGCCTTGCAGATTCCAGCCATCCGAAGGGCGAGCACAGCAAGGGCTCGCTCATCCACGACAATGCCACGGGCATGTTATTCTATCGCAATATCTGGGCGCATAATGTCGAACGCAGTCCGCTCGTCAAAGGCGGCGCTCAGGCGGCCATGATCAACAATATCATTTATGATCCCGGCAAACGTGCAATGCATTATAATTTGATGGCGCTGGAATGGGCCGGACAACCTTATGTCACCGGCGAAATGACGGCCGTCGGGAACGTCATGCGCGGCGGCCCCTCAACCGACGAAGGCCTGCCATTCCTCATGCTCGGCGGTGACGGCGATTTACGCTATTATGGGCGCGAAAACATTGCAGTCGACAAGTTCGGCAAGCCCCTGCCCATGTTCGGCCGCTATGGCGAAACGCGGGCGCGGCTAATTGAAGCCAAAAAGCCGATAATTTGGCCTGAGGGTATCGATGTGCTGCCGGTCCGGGATGTGGAGACGCATGTTCTTGCCAATGCCGGCGCGCGTCCATGGGATCGCGATGCCGATGACATCAGAGTCTTGTTTTTCATTGCTGAAGGACGAGGTGAAATAATCGATGATGAACGCAACGTCAGCAGCTACCCTGCGCCGAAGCCAACCAAAGCACCGTTCGTTGACGCCGAATGGGATTTGAATATCATGGAGCCAAAGTCAGGTCTCTACCCCGGACAAAAGGCACCGATTCAGGAATCTATGTCTGCCCGTGACCGGGCCATGCGCCAATGACCACGCCGTTGATCGCCCTTTTGCTTGCCGCAGCGGCACCGCCGATGGTCGTGGTCAACGAACGCGACGTCGTGCGTGATGAGCCGCCCCCGCATGGGGCCATCGGCATGAGCACCGCATATCGTATCAGTGACGTGGTCCCGCAGCCGCGCCGGATGGAGTTTCGCAAGCGGATATTGCACAAGGGCGCGGCGATTGGCCTGCATCCAATTGCGCATGACGAAGTCTATTATGTCCTGTCAGGCGAAGGCGAAGTAACGTCGGACGGCGTCACGCAAAAGCTGACATCGGGGATGGCTGCCTATTTATATGACGGCGCCGTGGTCGGTATCAAACAAATGGGGCGCAAGCCACTGGCGCTGATTATCAGCTATCCGGTAGCACCCAAATAGCGGGTTAGGTTCCCGGCTGAATGTAGGGGATGCGGGCAAACAGCTCGCGCTCCCAACGCCTTGGGTCATTCTCGACGCGGCTGATGGTGTCGAATATCATCGTCTCGCGGTATTGCAGACTATAGGGTTTCCAGCCCGGATTGCCGCTATGCGCAAAACGCGCAAACGCTTTTAGCACGCGGTCGCTCATCGCCTGGCGCGCAGTTGTCATTGGTGTCGATGTGCCGAACGCGAGGCCGATATCATCGGTATGCTTGGCGGCTTCAAAATCGAGCTGATACACAAAGGCGGGAACTCCGGCCTTGGCGCGCTCTTCGGCCTCGATCACTTGCCCGCGCCAGCTGCGCGCGGTGGTCACAATCCGGTGGAATAGGTCCAGGGGCGCAGCACTGGGATAATGTGCGCGGAATTCGCTGACTACCCAATCGGGATGCGCATCAATCCGCATTTCCGGCGCAATGCGAGAGGCGAGATTATCGAAATTCAATCCAGCCAGTTGCTTACTGTCTGCTGCGTAAAAAGCCCGGGTTTCGAGAACTGTATTGCCCAGCATCATGGGAATATGTCGGGATTGCGGCGCCGCGTCGGGCCAAAATGGATGACGCACCAGGTTCCGCATATCGAGCACCGGGCCCATATAGACACCGCCGCCTAATATCGGATCAACCGCGGCCAACGCCTTGACCATTTGCGCGACCGGAGCCGTCGCCGGGTCGGCACCATCCAGCTTCGCCACGAAGGCCGCCGCTCGCTTTCTTGCGTTTTGCGGGCCAGAAGCCGTGATCTGCTGCCCGCTCATTGTGATGGCTTTATGAAACAAGCCTGCTGCCGCTGGCATAGCCAACAGCGTGGCGATTTTGGCACCGCCACCCGACTGACCGAACACCGTCACATTGCCAGCGTCACCGCCGAATGCAGCGATGTTGCGTTGCACCCATTGCAGCGCGCAAATCAGGTCAAGCTGCCCTGCATTGCCGCTGTCGGGGAATTGATCGGGCAGATATAAATAGCCGAAGGCATTCAAACGATGGTTGACGGTCACGACCACCACATCACCACGCGCCGCTAGGGTCGCCCCATAATTGAGCGGGTCCGTGACTGATCCCGTCGAATAGGCCCCGCCATGGAAATAGACCATCACTGGCCGTTTTTTGCCATCGCGACGCGCCGTCCAGACATTGAGGAAAAGGCAGTCCTCTGACATCGGTTCACGCGCCGAACTATTTTGCGGGCTGATCGGGTAATCCCGGCCAAGCTGTTCGGCGTTGCGCACAGCAACCGGTGCTTGAAACCGCCCGGCGCGCGCGTATCGAATGCCCTGATAGGCAGAAACGGTTATATTCCCAACGCGGTCACACGCCTGCGAGGTATAGACGCCGTCAGCGGCTGTTACGGAACCAATACAATCAGAAGATCTGGTTTCAGCGCCCAATCTTTGAGTCGTAACCGCCATAGCGGATGCGAGCATACCGCCGAGTGCGGCCCTGCGGTTGATGCGGCTATCGCCGTACATCCAACCCGCCGTCGTGAAAGGCATCAATGTCCGCCTGCCTAAACAGGCTAGCGTCGCCGGGTAGCGCATGTTTCAGGCAGGTAAGCGCCAGACCAGTCGCGGCCATTGCATCGGCATTGTCGCCGCGCAAATGGGCATGAAGCACACCGGCGGCAAAGGCATCGCCCGCGCCAATACGGTCAACGATGCCAGTTACATCCACATCCTTGGTCTGGGCAAAGCTGTCGCGCATATCGACGCGCGCGGAAATCTGGTGGTGGTCCGCACTGACCAAATGCCGCGCGGTCGATGCAATAATTTTCAGCTTCGGAAATGCGTCAAAAGCAGCGGTAGCGGCGTCACGCCGGCGGTCTGCGCCATCGCCCGAAAAATGCGAATCGAGCACAAGCGATATGTCACGGTGATTACCGAACAAGATGTCGGCCATACCGATCAACTCGCGGAGGACCAGCCGCGGGTTGCTGTCCCAGGCCTCCCACAGCATTGCGCGGTAATTGCCGTCGAACGATATTGGCACGCCAAGCCTGACTGCCGCTTGCGCTGCCGCCAATGCGGCGGCCGACGACGCGGGCCCAAGCGCGGGCGTGATGCCCGACAAGTGCAGCAAGCGGGCATCCTTCAGCAAGTGGTCCCAATCAAATTCCGTAGCGGTCATGCGCGTAAAACTGGATCCGGCCCTGTCGTAAACAATTTCGGAAGGCCGCAACCCTGCGCCTTGCGCCAGAAAATAAAGGCCCATGCGGCCATCGCGGGTCAACACATTGCTGCAGTCTACGCCGTGTGCACGGATGGACGACACAGCACCGCGTCCCAGCGCATTGTCGGGAACCGCGCTGACCATGGCAGTCGTATGGCCCAAATGCGATAGCCCGACCGCGACATTCGCCTCCGCCCCGCCGACATGCACATTCAGCGCAGGCGTCTGCATCAAAAGCTCGCGGCCTGGTGCGGTCAAACGGACTAGCAGTTCCCCGAAAAAGAGTATGCGCTGCGACATAGCCTTCTTAGCGCGCTAACCAGCCGCCATCGACCGCCAGAATATGGCCGTTGACATAATCGGCAGCCGAGGACGCTAAGAACACCGCCGTACCCGCGATGTCATCTGGCTTGCCCCACCGACCGGCAGGAATACGCTCAATGATTTGGCGGTTTCGGTTTTCATCGGCTTGCAGCGCCGCTGTGTTGTTGGTCGCGATATATCCGGGCGCGATGGCATTCACGTTGATACCCTTGGCCGCCCATTCGTTTGCCATTGCCTTGGTCAAGCCGCCGACACCTGACTTTGAGGCGGTGTAGCTGGGCACACGAATGCCACCCTGAAATGTCAGCATTGACGCAACGTTGATGATCTTTCCGGAACCTCGGGCAATCATGCCCTTGGCTGCCGCTTGCGACAGGAAGAACAGGGTTTTCAAATTGGTGTCGATCACCGCATCCCAATCCTCTTCGGTAAAATCGACTGCATCGTTCCGGCGGATGATGCCTGCATTATTCACCAATATATCGAGCCGTCCGAACGCCAACAGGGTTTCATCCACCACGCGCGCAACCGGTTCGATGGAGGATAAATCAGCGGAAATGCTGACTGCCTTGCCGCCGCTTGCCTCAATCAAAGCAAGTGTTTCGACAGGCTGGGAACGGCCAGCGAGCGCGACGTTTGCACCTGCTCTGGACAATGCAACGGCAATTGCCTGACCGATACCCGTGTTCGCGCCGGTTACCAGCGCGACCTTGCCATGAAGATCAAACAGCGTGTGCATATTAGGCAGCCAAGCCACGCAGATAGGCCGACATTTCTTCGTCTTGCGAGTTGGCGTAGAAATATTCAGCGAACCGTGCGCCAGCAATTGTCGCCTTCAGCAAATCCTGATCCACGGTTTTCAGAACAGTGAGCATGTCATGGCATGATGCCGCCTTCAAATCCTTCAGGATACCCCGGTTCTTGCGCATGATTTCAGCGCGTTCTTTGGGGTAACCAAGGCCACGCTCGCCATCGAACAATTTGCGGTAAACGTCCTGAAGATTGAGCTCCGCCGCCCAGCCAAAACCCTTCGCATAAGGCATGGAAATGGCGTTTCCATCGTTGATCTGGCCGAACAGGAATGCGTCGGTTGGGTCAATGACGAGGCCACAAAATACGCCCGGCATCGCATTGGCGGCAAGCATGGAACCCATGCCGGTGCCACAGCCGGTGACGACAAAATCGGCGGCCTTGGAGTTCAGCAATATGCCCGCCAAAAGGCCGTTCATAATGTAGGTCAACGACGCTTCGTCTTCGGCAGTGTACATGCCGTAATTGAAAACCTGATGCCCCATAGGTTCGGCCACCGCCGTCAATGCGTCATGGATGATAGTGTTCTTAGCCGCTTGGCTGTTTTCGGTGATCAGTGCGATCTTCATAAATGCCCTTTCGCATCAAATTTTATGTTCGTTATGACCCGAAGGTAACCGGTGTCATCGCCAAGTGCAAGACCGTCATTTCATGGGCGGCGCAACCGACCCCCGTCGCACGAGCGTCGACACAAACGTGGAAGGCTCACGATCCTCGGGCGCATCCGATGTCACCCGATTAATTAGCTTCAGTGCTGCCGACCGGCCCATCGCGACAATTGGCCAGCGGACGGTTGTTAGCGGCGGCCAAACGCGCGCGGCGATCGGCGTGTCGTCAAATCCGATGATCGACAGTTCGCTCGGGACGTCAATCCCGCGTGAGCGCGCGGCATATAAGACGCCAGCAGCCATCTCGTCATTGCAGGCGAATATGGCAGTGGGACGCGGTTGCAAGTCGAACAGGCTTTCGGCAGCGGCGATACCCGATTCGAACGTGTATTGACCGTCAGCAATCAGGCTTCGCGGCAGCTTAATACCCGCTTCGGCCAGCGCAAATTCAAAGCCATCGCGGCGCATTTGCGCCGAATTAAACCCGTGCGGCCCGGAAATTAAGCCAATGCGCCGGTGTCCGTGCGCGATCAAATGGCGGGTTGCCTCGATCACGGCGTCACGGTCATTCGACGCCACCATATGATCGGGGTCGTCCATGACCGAGGAGCCCATGCGCACATATTTGCAACCAACTTCATCACAAATTTTTGCAAGCGCATCGATCTCGGAAATTGGGGGGAGCAATACCACCCCATATAAACGCTGCCGAACCAGAAAGCTGCGCACATCATCCAGCATTTCAGGCGAACCGCGATCCACCGGACGCACGACCAGTTCAAAATCGGTGTCGCGCAAGGCCTCCAATATGCCTTGCTGCATGTTCAAAATCATCTGGGCATTAGGGTTGTCGTGCACCAAGCCGATCAGAAAATTGCGCCCAAGGGCCAGCGCGCGGGCCTGCGGATTGGGGACATAGCCAGTGTCCCTAATAACCGCTTCGACTTTTTCGCGCGTATCCGCGTTCAGTGACTCCGAACGGTTGATAACCCTGCTGACAGTTTTTTTTGACACCCCGGCAATACGCGCAATATCATTGATCGTCGGCTTGGACGCGGCAGCTTTGCGAGGTTTTATTGTGCCCTTCATTGACGCGCCTTAGCAACAATTGAATAATTTTACAGCAAAAGTTGATACCGGTTACCCACGCATCCTTGCAAATGACACCGGTTTCCCATATCAGCCGCAGAGAGGTTATTTAGGGAAGGGCGCATCATAAAATGCGCAGCGATATTCAATGATAGCAGCCGAGATTGCGAACCAGTTTGTTACAGCACGGCGCGTGGGCCGACATTTGCCTGCCTATCCCGGACCGTTGCCGGAATCATTGTCTGCGGCTTATGCCGTCCAGGACGCTGCTATCGGTTTCCTTGGAAAGCCGGTCATCGGTTGGAAAGTCGGACGCATATTCCCGCCTTTGTCGGACACATTCGGCGCGAACCGTCTCGCCGGCCCCATTTTTGCGACCACAACATTTTCAGAACCTAAATCTCCTGCTGGCCATGTATTCAGTGGTGGTTTTGGGGCAGCAGAGGCCGAGTTCCTTATTTGCATCGCATCCGATTTGCCAGTCGGGAAACAGGATTACATATTGGACGAAGCCGCTGCGCAGATTGACGCGGTGCATGTCGGCATTGAAATCGCCAGTTCACCCCTGCCCACCATCAATGAGCTTGGCCCTGCCGTGACCGTGTCGGACTTCGGCAACAATAACGGCCTCGTCATCGGTCCCAAAATTGATGATTGGCGCAGCAGCGGCTTTGATGACTGGGTAGTGACATTGGAAATCGACGGGGCAATTGCCGGAAGCGGGAGCGCGAACGCCTTCCCGGACGGGCCAATCGGATCGGTCCAGTTTCTGCTCAACAATTTGGGCGCGCGTGGCATTCCAATTAAGGCAGGAACATGGATATCGTCGGGCGCCGTTACTGGCGTCCACCAAGTCACGCCGGGACAGAATGTCCGCGCGTTATTCAATGAGACATTGTTGGTAAGCTGCACAATAGAGGCCGCACCGATCGTTTAAAAAACGGCACGAGAGAGGATGAACTTTATGGCAACTGCGTCGATACCGGAAAGGACCGGCCGTTATCGCTGGGCCATAATTGCGCTTCTGTTTTTTGCGACCACGGTCAACTACATCGACAGGACCATGTTGGGTTTGCTGGCGCCAACGCTGCAGACCGAACTGAAGTGGAATGAGGATGACTATGGTAACATCGTCACCGCATTTCAGGCAGCCTATGCACTTGGCTTCCTGTTCATGGGCTATGTCATTGACAGGTTCGGGCCCAAAATCGGCTATTCCATTGCGATAACAATCTGGACCATCGGCCATGTTGCTCACGGCTTTGGTGGTTCGGTAGCGTCGTTCATGGCGGCGCGCGCAGTGCTTGGTATTGGCGAAGCGGGACATTTCCCCGCGGTTGTCCGGTCAAGCAGCGAATGGTTCCCGCAAAAGGAACGCGCTTATGCCATTGGCTGGGTCAATTCCGGCACGACAATCGGGGTCATCCTGACCGCCCCCACCTTGTGGCTGTTCATGCAAGCGCTTGGATTGGGATGGCGCGAAACCTTTATTTATTCTGGCGCATTTGGCATCGTGCTGCTGGGCCTATGGATTTGGTTGTACAGCAATCCACGCGAGAGTGGCCGAGTCAGTGAAGGCGAACTCAAATGGATCGAGCATGATCCGCCCGAGCAGATTGCGAAAATCGGCTGGAGCCGGATCGTGCGCAAGCGTGAGGCATGGGCCTTTGCCAGCGCGAAATTCCTGACTGACCCTGTCTGGTTTCTAATGCTCTTCTGGCTGCCTAAATATTTCAGCAGCACCTATAATGTCGACCTGAAGGTCGTGTTGCTCCCAATGATATTGATGTATTTGCTATCCGATGTCGGCAGCATCGCCGGCGGATGGCTGTCGTCGCGGCTGATACAGCAAGGACGCACACCCAATTACGCCCGCAAGGTCACAATGATTATCGCGGGCCTGTGCGTCCTGCCGTTGTTATTCGTAACGGGCGTCGACAATATGTGGCTCGCCGTCTTGCTCATAGGCGTAGCGCTCGCTGGACATCAGGCGTTTTCAACCAACCTGCTGTCGATACCGCCGGACATGTTCCCGAAGCGCGCGGTCGGTAGCGTCATTGGTCTTGGCGGCTTTGCCGGCGGCATTGGCGGCATGATCATGGCAAAATCTACCGGACTGGTACTCGATGCCACTGCGGGCAATTACACGTTGATCTTTGCGATGTGCACAACGGTATATTTCCTTGCCGTGCTCTCGATTCACTTGCTCTCACCACGGCTTGCAAAGGTAGAAGTCGAATAAGCTATGGCGGCGCGCTTCATCATTGCAAATCCGCGCGATAATGTTGCCGTCGCCTTAGTCGACTTGGCTGCTGGGGAAATACTCGGGGACGGGTGGATTGTAGCGGCGGACATTCCGGCTGGGCACAAAATCGCCCGGCAGCCCATCCGAGCTGGGGCGCAGGTTATCAAGCTGGGTCAACCGATTGGCATTGCGACTGAAGCCGTTTCAGCCGGCGCGCATGTACATAGCCACAATCTCCATTTTGCGCGCGACTCTGTGGAAGCCGAGGTCGGCGTAGACTTGCGCCGACCCGATGCGGTGCCCGCGAATTTTCAGGGATTCGTGCGCGCCGACGGACGCGTGGGTACGCGCAATTACATCGGTATCCTCACCTCGGTAAATTGTTCCGCGACCGTGGCAAAGCGGATTGCAGCACATTTCACGCCAGAGCGTATCGCCGCCTTTCCGAATATCGACGGCGTCGTGGCGTTCAACCATCTGTCCGGTTGCGGGATGGCAAAGGACGGGCGCGGGATGGACAATCTGCGCCGCACATTGACTGGCTATACCACGCATCCGAATTTCGGCGCGGTGCTGATAGTTGGGCTGGGTTGCGAGGTGAACCAGATTGACCCGCTGCTCGCTTCTGCTGGCCTAACCGAATCCGATCGACTGCGAACTTTAGGCATTCAGGACGCAGGTGGCACCATGGCGGCCATTGAACAGGGCATCGCGGTCATTCAGTCGATGCTACCCCACGTCAACCAGCAGCAACGCCAATCTGTTTCCGCCGAACATCTCACCCTCGGGCTTCAATGCGGTGCATCCGATGGTTATTCGGCGTTAACGGCCAACCCCACGCTTGGCGATGCAGTTGACATGCTGGTGTCCGCTGGAGGGCGCTCGATATTGTCCGAAACCCCTGAAATCTATGGCGCCGAAAATCTGTTATTACGCAGGGCAGCCTCGCCCAAAGTCGCGGAAGACCTCATTGCCCGCCTCACATGGTGGGAGGAATATGCCGCGCGCGAAGGCGCATCGCTCGACAACAATCCGTCGCCGGGCAACAAAGCTGGCGGCATCACCACCATCTTGGAAAAGTCTCTTGGGGCCGTCGCCAAGGCAGGATCGACGCCGCTGAATGCCGTGGTGGATTATGCCCAGGCCGTTTCCGCGCCGGGGCTTACCTTCATGGATTCACCGGGTTACGACCCCTGCTCCGCTACGGGGCAAATCGCCGCCGGTGCCAATTTGGTGTTGTTCACAACTGGCCGTGGCTCGGTATTCGGATCACTTCCGGCACCGACGATTAAACTCGGTTCTAACGCCGCGCTGGCTGCCGCCATGGGTGATGACATCGACGTCGATTGCAGCAAAATCCTTGATGGCGTCACCGCATCAGACATGGCCCGACTGGTTTTCAAGACCATTTTGGCAACGGCCAGCGGCCAAAAAACCGCATCCGAAGCGTTCCAAATGGGCGAGAGTGAGCTCGTGCCGTGGATTCCCGGAGCTGTTTTTTAACGCGCCCGCTTGGCTGCCCGCACCTCTCTTAGACGACTGCCGCAATCAACGCGCGGGTGGATGCAGCTACAGACACAGCCTGTCCTTTTTGCACATAAAGGCACTCGCCTGCATCGGCGTTGTCGGTACCGGCAGCGACTGAACCCGCAAGGGGGATGACCCATGTCTCGTCATTGGCTTCAACCAAATCGCCGATAGTCTCGCCCCGAGCGTGCCAGAGGCGAAAGTGCGGCCCGTTGACCAGCACCTGGAGCTCAGTGTTATCAACTACACCGCATTGCGGTTCGGCATAAGGTTTCGCATCCGACACAGCGACGCCATCGTCCAAATGCAGTTCGCGCGGTCGGCCATAATCATACAGGCGGTACGTGATATCGGTATTCTGCTGCACTTCCACCAAAGTAATGCCTGCACCAATGGCATGGACCGTTCCTGCGGGAATGTAAAAATAGTCGCCCGCTTTCACTGGCTTCCAGTCCATCAGAGCCTCGATTCCGCCGCTTAAGGACGCATCCCGAAGTTCGTCGGCGGTCAATGGATGCAATGTCCCGATACCCAGCCGTGATTCCGGCTCGGCTGACACGATGAACCAGCATTCTTCCTTGCCGGATGACAGACCAAGCGCCTGCGCCTGTTCATCATTGGGGTGGACCTGAATCGACAAGTTTTCGGACGTAAATAGCCACTTCACCAGAATCGGCAGCTTTTCATCTGATGAATCGAACCACACCTCGCCAATTTGGCGACCATCTGCTTTCGTGAAAACTGGCGGCAAGTCATCGCGGCCCCATGGTTTCTCGACATAGTGGCTGTTCAATTTCATACCGTCGCTTCCGAATTGCAGGTGCGTGCACACAGGCGCGCGCACATTTCTCGTTAGCGCGATATGCGATTGCAATCGAAGATTAAACCCCGCTTATGGCTGTTTGTCGGGGTCCACATGCAACCAGTCGGCATGGCGCGGCGCTTTTTTGGTTTCGCTCCATTCCTGAAGCATCAACGGTGCTACGCGCTTGAGTTCTGCATATTGATCGGGCTTTCCGATGTTGCAGGCCAATTCAAGCCGATGGCCACTGGGGTCGAAGAAATAGATGGACCGGAATATACCGTGGAATGTTGGTCCGATGACCTCGATGCCGCGTGCCTCAATGTGGGCCTTGGCCGCCAATAAGGCATCCATGTCGGCGACTTCAAAAGCGATATGTTGCACCCAGGTCGGCGTATTGGGGTCCTTGCCCATATCCGGCTGATTGGGCAGTTCGAAAAAGGCAATCACATTGCCGCCCCCGCAATCGAGGAATATGTGCATATAGGGATCATATTCCCCCGTCGACGGCACATGGTCTTCAGCAAAGGCCGTCGTAAATTCCATGCCCAGAACATCCGCATACCAATCCGCCGTTTGTTTCGCGTCCTTGCAGCGATAGGCGACGTGGTGGATGCGCTCCAGTTTGACAGGCGCGGTCATTCGGCTGGCTCTGCAATATTCAGCGCGCCGCGTTCAATCTGGTCGCGCTCGATGCTTTTGAACAAGGCTGTGAAATTGCCCTCGCCGAAGCCCTCATCCTTTTTACGCTGGATGAACTCGAAGAATACAGGGCCAATCATGGTCTGCGAGAATATCTGCAGCAACAGCCGTGGATCACCATCCTCGGTCGAACCATCCAGCAAAATACCACGCTGTTGTAGCTCTTCCACGGGCTCGCCATGGCCCGGAAGGCGTTCCTCCAGCATGTCATAATAGGTTTTTGGCGGGGGCGGTGCGAAAGGCGTGCCGAGCGCTTTCAACCGGTCCCAACAGGCCGGAAGATCGTCGCAGGAAAAGGCAATATGCTGAATGCCTTCG
The DNA here is from genome assembly GCA_963508315.1 of uncultured Sphingorhabdus sp. Taxonomy (GTDB): domain Bacteria; phylum Pseudomonadota; class Alphaproteobacteria; order Sphingomonadales; family Sphingomonadaceae; genus Sphingorhabdus_B. Next base: position 757,797 of record CAUOWK010000001.1, read on the forward strand.
CCATTATAAGCGCGCAGATATTCTTCAATCTGTCCGCCGCCTGCCTTGCCTTCTTCATTCAACGGAATGCGGATTTTGCCATCGGGCGCTGTCATCGCTCGGCTCGTCAGGCCCGTATATTCGCCCTTGATGTCGAAATAACGGATTTCACGGAAATTGAAGACACGCTCGTAAAAACCACCCCAATGCGCCATCCGTCCGCCGTAGACATTATGCGTCAGGTGATCGATAATCTTGAAACCAGCACCGACCGGATGGCGATCAACGCCCGGCAAATAATCAAAATCAATGTCGTAAATCGACAGACCCTCGCCATAGCGATCAACGAGGTAAATCATCGCGCCGCCAATGCCGCGAATGGCGGGCAAGCGTAACTCCATAGGGCCAGTCCGCGTTTCGACCGGTTCTGCCCCGCGTGCGATCGCTTCTTCATAAGCATGGCGGGCATTTTTGACGCGAAACGCCATGCCGCAGGCAGATGGTCCATGCTCGGCAGCAAAATAGGCGGCCGGGCTTTTGGGTTCATAGTTGGCAATCAAGTTGATTTCACCCTGCCGCCACAAGTCGACATCCTTCGACCGATGCCGCGCGATGCGCGTGAAGCCCATGCGTTCAAAAACGGGTTCCAGCAGACCCTTTTCCGCAGCCGAAAATTCGATGAATTCAAACCCGTCGAGACCAAGCGGGTTTTCAAATAGATCGGTCATACACAGGCTCCTGTCAAACTGGTTTCATTTGCAACCAGATTACCGGAGAAGCCCGCTTAAGTCAACGCACGGGCAATTAAGTAAAGTGCAGACGCCGGTATTTTCCGCGGAAATATAGCAAGGGATCACGGCGGGGTTCAAAACTCGCCTTTTCTACCCTACCGACTAGAATGAAATGATCCCCCGCTTCGTGCAGCGCGTGATGTTTGCATTCAAATATCCCCAGCGAGCTTGGCAAGATGGGTGCGCCATATTCGCCGACTTCCCACTTCGTGCCAGCAAAACGGTCTTCGCTTTTGCCCGCGAAAAGATTGGAAACCGGCTGCTGTCCGATTTGCAGAACGTTCACCGCAAATGCATCGATGTCACGCAAGGTCGCCGCGCTACCGGCATTGTTGGCGATGCAAACCAGCAACAAGGGCGGGTCGAGCGACACGCTGGTAAAGCTGTTCGCTGTCAGGCCAACCGGGCGGCCATCGGGCGCATGCGCCGTAATGATGGTGACGCCGGTGGCAAAGCACCCCATGGCATCGCGCAAGGTTCGCGCATCGGAACCCGACCGATATTCGGGAATGAAACGCGGATGTTTGCGCTCCAGAAAATCCACCAGCAGGCCGTTAAATGCTTCGGTCCGCTCTGCGACAATCAAAAGGCCGCCGCCATCGACATCAATTGCCTCTGCATTGGGCAGCTTTTCAACAAAGCCTTCGTCTGCGGGCGCATCAATATGTCCTAGTGCGCCGCGTATCACGAGCGCAGGCAGCCCGATCTGGGTCGCTGCTTGCTGCAGCTTCTCGTCAAGGCCAATGGGGTCAAAGGCCGAAAAAATGCCGCTGTCATAATCTGGCTGACTAAGGCTGCGGCCACTGGCAGCGGAAAGCCGCTCAGCGGCAGATTGCACTGACCCTTGGCTAAGGTCGGCGGGTGAATCGACAAGGATAAGTCCGGACGCCAATGTCGCGGCGTCTTCCGCTAGCGCCATTGTTGCAATCCACGCACTATGCGAAGCCGCAATAACCACGGGTCGCGTACGCATCTGGCCAAGAACGGCGCGCAAATCCTCGACATAAGCGGTAAAATCATAACGGCCATCGGTTGGCCATTCACTGCCACCATGTCCGCGCAAATCGACATTGATGACATGACGCCCCGCTTGCTCAAGCCCGATGGCGACATCTTCCCAGACTTTACGCGTCTGGCCAAAACCATGCAGCAGAACAATCGAAGGATCGTCGGCTGAACCAATGTCGTCCGCCTCAAGCCGGATGCCAGCGAAGCCCTTAAAATCTCTCACATATCTTAGCGACATCGCGCACACCCCATTCTGTCTAACGGTGTCATGTGCCATTCATCCCGTACAGGTCAACTATGTTCGTGCCGCATCACGCGCGATCGGTGGAAATGACCGCCATGGTAATACGCGAAATGCATACAAGCTTTCCGGCTTCGTCCACGATGCGGATTGACCAGATTTGCGTCGTTCGCCCTATCGATTCCGACGTTGCCGTCGCGAACACAAAACCCTCTTTCACAGGGCGGATATGGTTAGCGTTGATTTCCATACCAACCGTCGCGAATTTGGTTGGATCAATCGTCATTGCCGCCGCGACCGAACCAACTGTCTCAGCCAGAACCACCGACGCCCCGCCATGCAAGCGCCCATATGGCTGCTTCGTGCGTTCATCGACCGGCATGCGCGCCTTGATCCAATTGTCACCATAGTCGATAAATTCAATGCCCACAAAACCGGGCATGCAATTTGATCCATTGTCCGTTAAAGCGGTAAGATCGAGCGTTTCATGGAACCAGACAGTCATGCCGCCTTTCATGGGCGAACGGGCGAAGCCTGTCTAGGGTCAGGATTTAGGGGCGCCGGGATATTGCCGTAAAACGGTAATGTTTTGCTGCCACCGCGGCACTATTAAGTCGAAAGGATGCCAAATTGCCCCCCGCCAAAGGTTTGAAGTCTGAAAAAATTGATAAAAGCCTGGCCGGAAGCCGCTATTTTAACCGCGAGCTGTCGTGGCTGAAATTCAATGAACGCGTGCTGGAGGAAGCGATGAACCCGGCGCATCCACTGTTGGAGCGCCTGCGTTTCCTTTCGATTTCAGGGACCAATCTGGACGAATTTTTCATGGTGCGCGTCGCCGGTCTTCGCGGGCAACAGCAGCGGAATATCGAAGAACTGTCAATTGATGGCAAGACCCCCTCGGAACAACTCATCGCCACGGTCGCTGCCGCCGACGGACTGATGATCCAACAGCAGAAATTGTGGCGCAAGCTGATGCGGGAACTTGCGAAAGAAGGCATCCGGATTGTTGAACCGTCGGCGATGGGGAAGAGACTGCAAGCCGAAATAGAGCAGTATTTTCGCGAGCAGATACTCCCCGTTTTGACCCCGCAAGCCTTGGACCCTGCGCATCCTTTCCCGTTCATTCCAAATCAGGGCATCAGTCTGATTTTCGATATGCGACGCAAGGAAGATGGCGAGGTTGTGCGGCAATTGGTCATGATCCCGCAGTCACTGGCCCGCTTCGTTCGGCTGCCCGGCCCCGGCACACGCTTTGTCACCATAGAAGCACTCATCAAACATTTCGTGGGCCAGATGTTTCCGGACTATCTGCTGGTTGCTGCGGGCGCATTCCGGGTAATTCGTGACAGCGATATCGAGGTGGAGGAAGAGGCCGAAGACCTCGTCCGCTATTTCCGCAGCGCCATCAAGCGGCGGCGGCGGGGCCGGATTATCCGACTGAAGTTGGAAAAAGGTTTGCCCAATGAACTGGCCACACTGATCCGGTCCGAATTGGGTGCGGGCGCTTCAATCGTCGTGGAGACTGTCGGCTTTCTTGGTATCGGCGATCTGGCGCAGTTGGTCGAGGAGGACCGCCCAACGCTGAAATTCCCGCCCTACTCGCCCCGCTTCCCCGAGCGGATTTTGGAACATGACGGCGATTGTTTTTCAGCCATCCGGCAGAAGGACATCGTCATTCACCATCCTTATGAAAGTTTCGACGTCGTGCTGGCTTTCCTGCAGCAAGCAGCGATTGATCCGGACGTGGTCGCTATCAAGCAGACATTATATCGTGCGGGCAAACAATCCGCCGTAATCCGCGCGCTGTGCGAAGCGGCTGAGGCAGGCAAGTCGGTTACGGCGATTGTCGAGCTAAAAGCCCGCTTTGACGAAGAGCAAAACCTGCATTGGGCATCAAAGCTTGAAAATTCCGGCGTTCAGGTTGTGTACGGGTTCGTGGATATGAAAACCCACGCGAAAATATCCCTTGTCGTGCGGCGTGAAGCCGATGGTTTTCGCACCTATTGCCACCTTGGTACAGGCAATTACCACCCCGTCACAGCCAAGGTTTACACCGATATCAGCTTCTTCACCGCTGACCCCCGCGTCGGCCATGATGCGGGGCAGATATTCAACTATATCACTGGCTATATCCCGCCCACGCATCTGAAATTGCTAACAATGAGCCCCCTTGGCTTGCGCGAAAAAGTCCTGTCGTTGATCGACGACGAAATTGCCCATGTAGCCGCCGGTCGGCCCGGCGCCGTTTGGGCGAAACTGAATTCGCTCGTCGATCAGGCTGTCATCGACAAATTATATGAGGCGAGCGAAGCCGGCGTCGAAATCGATCTTGTCGTGCGTGGCATCTGTTGCTTGCGACCGGGCGTAAAGGGCCTGTCGTCCCGCATTCGGGTGAAGTCCGTAGTCGGCAGATTCCTTGAGCACAGCCGGATCTGGGCAATGGGCAATGGCGCTGATTTGCCAAACCCTTCCGCCAAGGTCTTCATTTCATCGGCTGACTGGATGTCGCGCAACTTCGACCGGCGCGTGGAATATATGCTCCCTATCGAAAACCCGACCGTCCATGACCAGATTCTCGATCAGGTTATGGTTGCAAACCTGATCGACAACCAGCAAAGTTGGATGCTTCGTTCCGATGGCCGGTACGAGAGAGTAAAAGCCGGGAAAATGCCTTTCAATCTGCACCATTATTTCATGACAAATGCGTCGCTATCGGGCCGTGGTGGCGCGTTGGCGGACGATAAAAAGGTCCCGACGTTGAATCTTGTTCGCCAGCGATGAACACATCGCGCCAAGCTGTCATCGACATAGGCTCTAATACCGTCCGGCTAGTGGTGTACGCAGGCACGCCGCGTGCGCCAATGCCCATATATAACGAAAAAAGTCGGGTTAAACTGGGTGCATGTCTGGCTGGTGACGGCGTCATTGACAAAAGCACCATGAAAAAGGCGCTTGCGGCGCTGGCGCGGTTCGACACTTTGGCAAAACATATGACGGTCGACAGCGTGCGCGTGGTTGCCACTGCGGCAACACGCGAGGCCAAAAATGGCTATGAGCTTGTCGAAAAGGCTGCCGATCTGGGTATCACAATCGAAGTCCTCGACGGCGATGCGGAAGCAAGCGCGGCGGGCTTTGGGATATTGAGCGATAATCCCGATGCCAACGGTTATGTCGGGGATCTGGGTGGTGGCAGCCTGGAACTGATCCGTATTCGCGATGGCAAGCTTGAGGCGCGCGTGTCATTGCCCTTGGGAACGCTGCGGCACGACATTCTCAAAGCTAAAACGCCCAAGCAAATTACACAAATGCTGCACGACGACATCGCCGATTTGAAGGGCAAAGGGGGCTTTCCCATTGAGGAGGCCCTGCCTTTTTACATGATTGGCGGTTCGTGGCGGACATTTTCGCGATTGCACATGCATGAAACCGGCTATCCGCTGACCATATTGTCCAATTACCAAATGCCGCCCGATGCGCCTGCACTGCTGATGCCATTGATTAATGACAGGGACGCGCTTGAGGCATCGCAAGTTATTGCTGCGGGGCGGATGAACGCCCTTCCCGGCGCTGCCGCCTTGCTGGCTGGCGTGGTCGGGCTGCTGAACCCAAGCAAACTCGTCACAAGCGTTTACGGACTGCGCGAGGGGTTGCTTTATGAGCAACTCAACCGCGCCGAACGCCGCAAGGACCCGCTGATTGCGGCTGCGCGATTTGAAGGCGAACGGCTTGGCCGCTTTCCCTTTCACGGCGACGCGCTGGCCGACTGGATCGCGCCTGTCTTTGCAGGGCTTGGCCCTCGCGACGCCCGATTGTGCCGCGCTGCCTGCCTACTGTCGGATGGCGTGTGGAATGTGAACCCCGAATACCGCGCGGACCATGCGCTTGACCTCGCGCTCGACAGCAACTGGCCTGGCGTCAATGCCAGCGACCGCGCGGTTATCGCAGCCGCGTTATGGACAGTTCATGGCGGCAAACGCAATTTGCCCGAAATGTTGACGGTGCTGGCAAAGCCCGGCGCATTGGCGCAGGCGGTTATTTGGGGACTGGCCATCCGGCTTGCCCAGCGGCTTGACGGTGGTACGGGCGGCGCGCTGGCCGACAGCCGTATTGAAGGCAGCAGCGGAACACTGCGCCTGCACCTCAGTGGCATGGCCGAGCGGCTACAATCAAACGGCGTTCAGCGGCGTTTACAAGCATTGGGGCAGGCGCTTGGCTACGGGCGGACAGAAATGGTCGCCTGAAGCCAGAGACCGTTTCCGTCCGCGCCCTTAATCATCCCATCGGATACAATATTTCTTTGGTCACCTTGTGAATGGCCGTCATAACATCGTCCGATAGTTTCAGATCAATCGCACCGAATATGTCGTCCAGCTGGTCTTCTGCACTAACGCCCACAATAGTGGAGGCGACAAAATCATGCTGTTTCGACCAAGCAGTAGCAAGAGTAACCGGAGACAGCCCGGCTTCCTGCGCGATGGCGACGATACGCGCCGTGCTTTCCAATGCACGTGGACCCGCGAAACGCTGCGCCATTTCAAACTGTCGTGCGCCCGTCATTTCCAGATAGCGAGAGAAACGCGCGCCTTCGGGACGTGCGCCATTCAGATATTTGCCGGACAAGACCCCGCCACCCAAAGGCGAATAAGGCAGCAGCGAAACACCTTCCTGACGGCATACCTGTTTCAGTTCATCTTCAAAACGGCGGTTGTTGATGGAAAAATTGTTCTGGATGCTGTGATAGCGTGCCGTCCCTAATCGCTCCGAAGTCGCCAACGACTTCATAAGACCATAGCTGGTTTCATTCGAGCAACCCAACACGCGAACCTTTCCGGCGCGCACAAGCTCGTCCAACGTTTCCATCGTTTCGTCATAGGCAACGCCATGGTCGGGCCAATGCGTCTGGTACAAGTCAATATAATCGGTTTGCAACCGCGTCAGGCTCTCTTCAACCGCGGTTATGATATTGTGCCGGTCCAGCGCGGTCATCCCGCCCCTTTTGGGCGATTTGAACCAGCTATGGCTTGGTCCGGAAACCTTGGTCGCCATGATGATGGCATCACGATTCTTACCCTTCATCCAGCGGCCAACGATTTCCTCGGTTCGGCCAACCCATTTGGCATCAGGCGGGACTGGGTAGCCTTCGGCGGTGTCGAAAAAGTTGATGCCGGCATCAAGCGATCGGTCGAGAATGCGATGTGCTGCTGCTTCGTCCGTCTGCGATCCGAACGTCATCGTGCCCATGCAGATGTCGGACACGTAAACGGCACTTTTGCCAATGCGACGATGTTCCATTATTTCTCTCCTAATACTGCCCGGCAGCGCCGACGACGAGGAAAGCCAATGCGGCTAGTAACCCCGTTATCCTGTTTGATCGGAATAGCCCCAATGCGTTGCTGCCGTCCGATTTCAGCGACAACAGTTGCAAGCCCAGATGGCACGCCGCTGGCACAAGCGCCACCATTGCCTGCTTTTCAGGCCGGATACTCCAAATCGCCATGCCCCAACCCGTAATCGCCAGCACGTAAAACAGCGCCACGCCCATCCGGATTTTGCCGCCCAGCCGCAGCGCGCTCGATCGGATACCGACCAGCGCATCATCTTCACGGTCCTGCATGGCGTAAATCGTATCATAGCCCACAACCCAGCTGATCGTGCCCGCATACAACCACCACATCGCGGCATCCGCCTGTCCCGCTATTGCGACCCAGCCGACCAGTGCGCCCCAGCTGAATACCAGCCCAAGCCAGCATTGTGGCCACCATGTAATGCGCTTCATAAAGGGGTAGGCTGCGACCAGCGCAAGACTTCCCAACGCGACCAATTGCGCTTCCCAGCGCAGTTGCAATAATACCAACAAACCAACGGCGCATAATGTGAGCAGCCACGCCCACGCCGCCTTCATTCCAATTGTTCCGCTTGGCAATGGACGGGACGCCGTGCGCGCCACTTGCGCGTCGAGGTCACGGTCGATGATGTCATTATATACGCAACCTGCGCCGCGCATCGCGATTGCGCCCAGCAACATCCATAACGCTAGATCCCAGCGCGCGATAAGCCCGCCAGCCAGCGACAGGCCAAAGATACACGGCCAGAATAATAGCCACCAGCCGATGGGCCGATCCAGCCTAGCCAACAGTGCGAGCGCACGGGGCTTTGCAGGTAGTACGCCAATAAACCCTGCATATTCGCTGTCTGGTACAGATTTCGTCGTCATGGAAATGCCCTGCCAAAATTTGCGCCGCGCGTCATCCCCAACTTGATTCCGGGTGACGCAGCCGCATTTTGTCTTTACGCGCATCGCATGCCCGCAACACCCGCCTGGCCACCAAAATCAACCCCCCGCCTGTTTGTCGAACAGCGGCTGGATATTGGCATGACATTGCCCGTCGGCGGTGCGCCTGCGCATTATCTGCTGTCCGTAATGCGAATGAAAGAGGGCGCGCCGGTCAAATTGTTCGATGATCTGTCCGGCGAATATCTCGCCAACGTGGTCAGCACTGGCAAGCGCGACTTGGTTTTGATGGTGGAGGCAAAATTACGTGATCGTGAGGCCGCACCCGATTTATGGTTATGTCAGGCGCTGGTAAAAAAAGACCGCTTTGACTGGATTGCTGAAAAGGCGTGCGAGCTTGGCGTAGCCCGCTTCGTGCCCTTGCTGACGGCGCGGTGCGTTGTGGACAAAGTAAAAGAAGACCGGTTGCGCTCACATATGGTCGAAGCGGCCGAGCAATGCGAACGCACGGCGCTGCCCGAAATCGCACCCTTGTTTAGGTTGGACGCTTTATTGGCCGAATGGCCAGCCGGCCGGACATTGTATTTTTGTGACGAACGTGGCGGGGTGCCTTTTGGCGACGCCATTGCCAAAAGCCCGGCTGCAGTGTTGATTGGTCCCGAAGGCGGTTTCACAGACGCCGAAAATACTGCGATTCGTGCGCATCCTGCCGCTAAACCCGTATCCTTAGGCCCACGGATATTGCGCGCGGATACTGCCGCAGTTGCAGCGATGGCGGTGTGGATGGCATTTGCCGGCGATTGGTCCGGATAGGTCGTTAATCGACCCGGCCAACAAAACTAAATGAAAAAGTGGATGGTCCAGCCCCAGTCGCCGCGGCCATCGTGCCCGAAGGCTGAAAGCGCAGGCCAGTGATGGCGCTATTATATCCCGAACCCAATGGCGCCGTGAAGGGTGCGCCGCCGCTTGCTTGGCTGGAATAGGTTACCATCGTCGACTGGTTGAACGCGGCAAGCCCGCTATTGCCTAGATTCATCGTCATGGGTGTCGACGCATCCAGTGTGAAATTGGGCGGAAGCGCGTCGGTTATGACGATGGTATTTGCATCAACGGCAAGGTTGCCGGTGTTCTGAACCGTAATTGTGTAGCGCATCCGGGCGCCCGGCAAGGCCTTTGGATTTGTGACACTTATCCCGTCGCCGAGCACGGCGGATGTTTTCGTGACCACAAGTGTCGCGTTATTGGCGGCCAAACGCGTATTGGTTATTGTGCAGGTGACGACGTCGCCCAACACTGGCGTGATATTCCCTGGCACTGTTGTGGGGAAACTGGTGGTGACGCCGTTGGCTGCGTTCGTGCAGGAAAGTGCGGCTGTGTACTGGGTCAGGCTGCCTGGCCCGGCCATGATTTCGTTTAAAAAATAAGCGGTTCCAGCCGTCAGCTGCACGAGTCCTGTATCCCCGCCCGTTACCGTTGCTCCCGTACCGGTAGTAGTCGCAGATGCGACGACGGTCGCGCCTTGGTTGATACGGACGGTGAACTGGTCCGTCGTAAAACGACGACCGCTTACTGCGAGGGCCTTGCGGAGCCTGACATGCGGAATCGCTGCATTGTTGAACACACAAATCACCGCATCGCCAAATTGCAAAGCGCCAAACACATAATTGCTGGTCAGCAGGTTATTCGGCAATGGCGTCGTTGAGCTTCCGGTCGAGTTGGTGCAGGTCAATCGGCCCTGATATTTCGATAATGCACTGACGCTGCCGCCAGCCATCGTTTCGGATAAGGTCAGCGACAAACCCGAAGCAAGCGACAAAGGCGTTGCGACGAACGGGCCATTGCCTGTGCCACTTGTGGTACCCGACGCCAGCGTTGTGCCAGACGACGTCGCCGTTACCCTGAATGTGAATTGGTCGGTTGGATCTACACGCGCCCCGGTGATCGTTTTGCGCAAACGAATGGAGGCAAAGCGAACGGCAAACATCATGCCCTGCAGCCCCGACCCGGTCATACTTGCCGTTACGCGCGTCGGGCTGGTCGACCCGACGATGAAGCTTCCGACATTCCCCGTCTGCCCTCCACCTGTGGTGGTAAAGGTCGAGCTGCCGATCCCTGATGCGGTCGGATATTGGGACCCGGTAATTGGATTTACGCGATCGAGTTCGACCCATCCGCCCCCGTTAGTGCCGAATATGATTTGTTCGTTCCCGTCGGTGGATTCTGCGTCAGCGGCCACAAAGGCATAGGCAGTCACCGCAGGAGCGCCCGGTGGAGGCGTGATCGTTATCCCATTGATGGTGAAGGTGACCGTCGAACCGTTGTTGACCATGTACAATATCGGGCGGCCAGGAATGCCCAGAAAGGCCGAATTTCCGACCGCTGCCCCCGTCCACGACGGTGCGACCGTCGAGACAGCCGCAGTGGCGGCAGTGCTTGTTGCCCGAAGATTGAAGGACAGCACGGAGCCATCACTTAAGTTGAATGAGAAATTTTGGCCGGCTATCGATCGGGCAGTCGTGTCATTATAGGCGCTGAAATCCAGCCAGCAATATGTCTCCCAACCTGACGGAGCAGTGCCTTGGGTCGTGGCCGGCGCGCAGCTCTGGGCCTGTGCAGGCGCACTCCATAGGCATGCCCACAGCGCGCAGGCACCAGCAATGCTTATAAAAAGGCGCTTTAGTTGGTCCATCAATTCCATCCGGCCAAAGCGGCCATTCCCACGGCAATGTATTTAATCGCGCATGGTTAACATCCAGTAATGAAGGTTATCGTGGGATCACCGACGCGTAGATTTTACAAGGCGAAGGCTAGCGATAGGCCGCACTTTATTATTAATTTAAGATTTCAGACCTACTGCCGTTACATGCGCGGAAAGCAGACATTGCAATGACATCAGGGCGGCCAACAACCACCGCATGGCTGCACCGCCGGGCGGTCGCGTGCCTGGCGTTCGTAATTCTGTGCCTGATGCCATCGCTGGCATCGGCACAGGCGATCAGCCAGTTTACCAATAGCACGACTGGCGCGATTAACGCGGCTACAACCTGCACCGCGCCTTTGGTCCGCAACTTCACCGTAGGAACCAGTTTCACCCTATCGGATGTCGATATCGGGATATTGGCAACGCACAGCTTTCGCGGCGACATGCAGATGACGTTGCAATCGCCCTCGGGGACGCGAGTGCAAATCGTCAACGGCGACGCTAACGCTGTCGACGGAGATAATTTCAACGTTCGCCTCAATGATGGTGGAACCCAGCTGGTGAATACCGACGCAGCTGCGGGAAATCACACAACCACCGCGCCTCCATATCAGAATAATTTTATACCGAACGCCGCCCTGTCTGCTTTCAATGGGCAGAACGCCTTAGGAACGTGGCGTCTGGAAATATGCGATCTTTTCCCAACGGCTGATGATGGCACGTTCACCCGCGCGGACTTGTATCTAACGCAGGCTGTCACCGGCGCCGACCTCTCACTCACAAAAACCGTCAGCAATGCAGCCCCGACCTCAGGTGCAAACGTCATCTATACGCTGTCGGTCAACAATGCGGCAGGCTCCGCGCTCACGGCGACGGGCGTGACCGTTTTGGATATCTTGCCAGCGGGTGTCACCTTCGTCAGTGCGACGGGAACCGGGACCTACAATAATGCGACCGGCATCTGGACAGTTGGCGCGCTCGCCCCGAACAGCACAGCCACCATTTCCATCACGGTGACAGTCACGGCGTCAAGCGGCGCGACCATCACCAACGGCGCGGAGGTCCGCACCTCGTCCGTTCCGGATGCAGACTCAACGCCAAATAACAATTCGACGACAGAAGACGACGACGCCTTCGTGAACTTTACCGTCAGCGGTGCCCGAACCGCCGGTATTGCGCCCGCGCTCACCTGCCCGGTTGGGTCCACGGTGCATGATTGGGACAGTATAGGCTGGCCAGCCGGAACGACCAACGGCAGCTATGCGTTGACGGCCATTGGCACGATGAACTTCAATATCGGCATTAGCGGCGGCGTCTTCCTCAACAATGCGACCTATGGTGGGCTATCGCCATCACGCCAAAATGTCGTGACCGGCGGCTTGTCCCCCGCGCAGTTTTCGATATTTGAAATTGTCGATATGACCAGCCAGTCGGGTGCGGTCACCAACACCATCAGCCTGCCGACCGCCGTACCGGGTGTCCAGTTCCGGCTGTTCGACATCGATTATAACGCCGGTCAGTTCGCAGATAGGGTAACCGTAACGGGGACGTTTAATGGTGCGCCGGTAACGCCCGTGTTGACCAACGGTATTTCAAACTATGTCATCGGCAACAGTGCGTTTGGCGACGGCACGTCGGCGGACAATAGCGGCAATGGCAATGTTGTCGTGACCTTCAACAGTCCAGTCGACAATATCGTTATTGTCTATGGGAACCACAGCCTTGCGCCTGCCGATCCGGGGCAGCAGGCCATTGCCATCCATGATTTCACCTTCTGCCGTCCGCAAGCCAACCTTAGCGTCACGAAGGTCAGCACCGTGGTCAGCGACGGCGTAAGTGCAACAAACCCTAAGGCTTTGCCGGCCGCGATAATGCGTTACTGCATATTGGTGAGCAATGCCGGCAGCGCCACAGCGACAAGCGTGGCAATTACGGACGCCTTGCCTGGAAATATCACCTATATTCCCGGGTCACTATTATCCGGGAACAGCTGCGCGTCGGCAACAACAGCAGAAGATGATAATGCGACAGGCACCGACGAGACCGATCCATTTGGCGTTTCTGTCGCGGGTACGAACCTGACGGGCACAGCAGCTTCGCTCGGCCCTAACGCCGCATTTGCCATTATATTCAACGCGACGGTCAACTGACCCGCTGAATCTGCTGGCAATATATGCCCTAGCTTTCTAAACCGCAGCCATGAGCACAAAAACTGTTTCCGATCGCAAAGATCCTGTGATCGAAACGCGCGATCAACTGATTGCCGCGATTTCAAAGGGCGAAAAACCCAAGGATCGCTGGCGCATCGGAACCGAGCACGAAAAATTCGTCTATAGCCGCACCGACCATCATGCGCCGTCCTATGACGAGCCAGGCGGTATACGCGATTTGCTGATGGCGCTCACCGAATTCGGCTGGGAACCCATTTACGAAAACGGCAATGTCATCGCGATGAGCGGCAGCGATGGGACCGTCAGCCTAGAGCCTGCCGGACAGTTGGAGCTGTCAGGCGCGCCTCTGGAAAACCTGCACCAGACATGCGCCGAAACCGGCCGCCATTTGAAGCAAGTGAAGGCCATTGGCGATAAAACCGGCACGGGTTTTCTGGGTCTTGGGCTGTGGCCGGACAAAACCCGCGCTGAATTGCCCATCATGCCCAAGGGCCGGTATGACATCATGCTGCGCCACATGCCGCGTGTCGGCAGCATGGGTCTCGACATGATGTTGCGGACTTGCACGATTCAGGTCAATCTGGACTATTCCAGCGAAGCCGACATGGCGCATAAATTCCGCACAAGCCTTGCGCTGCAGCCTCTGGCGACCGCCTTGTTCGCCAATTCCCCGTTTCTGGAAGGCAAGCCAAACGGTTACCTATCCTATCGCAGCCATATTTGGTCCGACACCGACCCGCACCGGACGGGTATGTTGCCGTTCGTGTTCGACGATAGCTTCGGCTATGAACGCTATGTCGATTATATGCTGAACGTGCCGATGTATTTCGTTTATCGTGACGGCAAATATATCGATGCATCAGGCCTCGATTTTAAAGACTTCCTTGCCGGAAACCTCTCGGTCCTGCCCGGCGAAAAGCCGACCGTCACCGATTGGGAAGACCATATGTCGACCGCCTTTCCCGAGGTTCGCTTGAAAAGCTTCCTCGAAATGCGCGGCGCTGATGGCGGTCCTTGGAACCGTATCTGCGCCCTACCCGCATTTTGGGTCGGCTTGTTATATGACCAAGGCGCGCTTGATGCCGCATGGGATGAAGTAAAGCATTGGTCGATGGACGAACGCGAAGCCTTGCGCTCTGCCGTCCCCGCGCAGGGCCTGAACGCGCCACTGCCCGGCGGCGGCAAGCTGCTCGATCTGGCTGGCCGCATCCTCGACATTTCGTCGGCAGGGCTCGCCGCACGCAACTGCCTGAACAGCAGCGGCGACAATGAAACCGGCTATCTCGATCCGCTGCGCGACATTGTGGCGAGCGGGAAAACTGTTGCGGAGCAGTTGCTCGAAAAATATCATGGCGCATGGGGTGGCGATGTTTCGCGCGTGTATGACGAGATGAGTTTCTGAGTGCAGAATAGCAACAGGTGACTCCCAAACGTCACTTTAATGCAAAGCTTTGTTGACCCCTTTGAATGGACGCATAAAGGCGAAACCGTTCATCCAGCTGCGTCGCTCACCGATTCTGCTGGCACAGTCATCAGGGAGAATATCATGCGCGCACGCCGCCACATTACCACATCCGCAGTGGCAATTGCCATCGCGTCCACCAGCGTTGTTTTCGCGCCATCCGCTTTCGCGCAGGATGCTGCCTCCGCCAATGACGCTGGCTTAAGCGAAATCGTTGTAACCGCGCAGCGCCGCGAAGAAAATCTGCAGGATGTACCATTGTCCGTGACCGCGTTGCGCGGCGACAATCTGGACGCTGTGCAAGCGGGCGGCGTCGATATTCGTGGGCTTTCGGGCCGCGTTCCCAGCTTGCTTGTCGAATCTTCGTTCGGCCGAACGTTCCCGCGCTTCTACATTCGTGGCCTTGGCAACACAGATTTTGATTTCAACGCAGCGCAGCCAGTTAGTCTGGTCTATGACGATGTCGTTCTGGAAAACCCGATCCTGAAGGGCTTCCCCATGTTCGATCTGGAGCGCGTCGAAGTTCTGCGTGGTCCCCAAGGCACCCTTTTCGGACGCAATACACCAGCCGGTATTGTTAAATTCGACAGCGTCCGTCCAAGCGACGTCGTTGGCGGCTATGGTAAGATTTCCTATGGCAGATTTAACGCCATCAACGCGCAGGGCGCCGTTGGCGGTCCGCTTGGTGACATGGTCAGCGTCCGGATTTCGGGCCTGTATCAACGTCAGGATGATTATGTCGACAACGTAACACCCGCCGGCACAACCAAGGACGCGTTTGAAGGCTATAAGGAATATGCAGGACGCCTTCAGTTCCTCATCAAGCCAAGCGATGATTTCGACATCTTGCTTACGGGCCAGTTCCGCTCGCTCGACGGCACCGCACGTCTTTTCCGCGCCAATGTATTTACGCGCGGGCAAGAAGGGCTGAACAGCAATTTCAACCGCTATCGCGTTTCGACAGATGGCAAGAACGAGCAAAAGGTCGACACGCAAAACATCACTGCACGCGCGACCTATGATGCCGGCGCTGTGTCCTTCATTTCGGTCACAAGCTATTGGCAGGGCGACGCAACGTCTGTTGGCGATGTAGACGGCGGCTTTGGCGCAAACTTCTTGCCGCGCAACCTCTACGGCCCCGGCGACATTCCATTCACCGCCGAAACCCGCGACAGCGTGCCCAACCTGAAACAGTTCACGCAAGAATTCCGCATCGCCAGCAACGGCGATGGTCCGCTGAGCTATCAGGCTGGTGTGTTCTACTTCGACGAAGATCTGAAGATTGTTTCGGACAATTATTCGACCTTGGGCGATCCGAACAACGCCCGCGACGGCGTGAATATCCGCGTTTCGCAGCAGCAGAACAGCAAGGCTTACGGTGTATTCGGCTCGTTGACATATCAGTTAACGGATCAGCTCAGCGTTACCGGCGGATTGCGCTATAATGACGACAAGCGTGACTTTGTCGCCGTGCGTAGCCGCGACACGCAGTTCCCCAACTTCCTGCAAAACCCGCTCGGCACTGTCCGTCGCAATGTAAGCGACAACAATGTAACATGGGACGCAAGCGCAACTTATGCCGCAACCGACGATGTGAACCTGTATGCACGTGTTGCCCGTGGCTATCGTGCGCCGTCGATTCAGGGCCGCATCCTGTTCCCGCCAGCAACCGCAACGCCACTGGAAAGCGGCGTCACCATCGGCGATTCGGAAACGATCACGTCCTACGAAAGCGGCATCAAATCGACGCTGCTGGACGGCCGCGCCCGTTTCAACGTCAATGGCTTCTACTATGAGTTGAAAGATGCGCAGCTGACGGCTGTGGGTGGCGGCGTCAATGCCAATCGCCTTATCAACGCCGACATGGTGCGTGGCTACGGCTTTGAAGCTGACCTCGAATTCAAGCCAGTGCCACAGCTTCTGCTGACGGCTGGTCTTAGCTACAATAACACCAGCATTCGGGACACGAACCTGACGACAGCCGCATGCGGTGCAACGCGCGTGGACACTTTCCCGAACGTGTCCTTGTGCACACCGCTTGACCCGATTGTGATTGCAGCCGCGCCTTTCTCAGCCGCTATCGTCAACATCAACGGCAACAGCTTGCCGCAGAGCCCTAAATGGATTGCCAACTGGACCGCACGTTATGGCGTGCCAGTGGGCGATGGCGAAGTATATGCGTTCACCGATTGGGCATATCGTTCGAAGATCAACTTCTTCCTGTATGAATCGGTTGAATTCCAGGACAAGCGCATGCTCGAAGGCGGCCTTCGTGTTGGTTACAAGACCGATGCTTATGACTTTGCAGCGTTCGTCCGGAACATCACGAAAGATACGTCCGCAGTTGGCGGTATTGACTTCAACAACCTGACCGGTTTCGTCAACGAACCGCGCATCTGGGGCGTTGAAGCCGCATTCAAGTTCTAAAACAGACGATATGAGAGAAGAACGGGGCGGGTATGCGAAAGCACACTTGCCCCGTTCGCATATCGGCGTTAAGGGCACCTCTCTTCGCTGAAAAGCGAGGTGCAGGAGTTTAGCTCAGTTGGTAGAGCATCGGTCTCCAAAACCGAGGGTCGTGGGTTCGAGTCCCCCAACTCCTGCCATTTTCTTCAAATGGTTATAGATGGCTCGCGGCGATTAATGCGCTTTGGCAGGCCATATCTTATGGTGCAGCCAGACGATGACTGCGCCCAGTGCCATACCGAACAGGCCACATAAGGCCGCATCAACGAACCACGCGAGCGCGCCTTCGTGCAGGCCGACGAACTCCGCCGGATGAATGCCAAATCCGTGGACAATAATCTGTCCGCCGACCCAAAGCATCGCCGCGGTTCCTACAGTCGACAAAAATGCCAATAGTTTTGGCATCGCCTTGACTAGGCCTCGCCCGATGGCTTGTGATCCGCCATTCTTGCGTTGCGCCATATGCAGCCCGATATCGTCCATCTTCACGATCAGGCCGACAACGCCGTAGACGGCAATGGTGATGCCGACGCCAACGAACGCCAGCGCAAGCGCCTGCATGACAATCGGCGGCAAATCGCCCGCGATTGGGTTGGCGATGTTGCTCAGATTAAGCTCGTTCAAGGCGATAATCATGATTTCAGCAGATAGAATGAAGTCGGTACGGATGGCGCCGGACACCATCTTTGCCTCATGATCCGCAGCGGACATTTCGGCAATTTCTTCGGCCAGCACTTCTTCCTCGCTGTCCCCGACATGCGCGAATTTCTCCATCACCTTTTCGGCACCCTCAAAGCACAAATATGCGCCGCCCAGCATCAGTATCGGGGTGATCGCCCATGGCAGCAGCGCGCTGAGCAGCAGTGCCACTGGCAGGATGATGACGAGCTTGTTGAAAAAGGAACCCTTGGCGATCCGCCAGATAATCGGCAGTTCGCGGTCAGGGGTAAAGCCCGTGACATATTGCGGCGTCACGGCCGTATCATCGATGACTACGCCTGCTGCTTTTGTACTTGCCTTGCCCGCTGCTGCGGCGACATCGTCCACAGAGGCTGCGGCTACCTTTGCAATGGTGGCGATATCATCGAGAAGAGCAGCAAGACCGGAGGGCATATATTGGCGTTCCTGTAATGGGGATATTGCCTTGGGATAGCCAATAACGCCGATAGTTCAAGGCCGTTAGCTACGCCAAAGGCTCTTGCCTCGCACCGAATCCCTCGTTAAAGGCCTAGTCTTTCCGAAATCGGATACTATATCGCTCTCGACCCCGCCGGTCGGAGCGATGGCGGCTATCCTCGGAATCGAACAGGAAGAAATGATATGGCAAAAACGAGCCCCGGCGAATTCATCCGTCAAGTGCGGACTGAAATCGGCAAGGTAGTATGGCCCACGCGGGCTGAAACCGTGCAGACGGCAATCATGGTCCTTATCATGACCATCATTCTTGCGATATTTTTTCTTGGCGTCGACGCGGTTTTCGCCGCGATTGTAAAGGGGCTGCTTGCGCTCGCTCAATAAGGCGATTGCAGGCATCAGATAGAGAAGCACAGGCAACATGGCACGCTGGTACATCATTCACGCTTATTCGGGCTTTGAAAACAAGGTTCGCGACCAGATCCTTTCGGAGGCCGAGCGTATTGGTCTTTCCCAGCTGGTTGAGGCCGTCGAGGTTCCGACCGAGCAGGTAACCGAGGTGCGTCGCGGCAAGAAGATCAAGGCTGAGCGTAAGTTCTTCCCCGGCTATGTGCTTGCCAAGCTGAACATGAACGATGACGTGTATCACTTGGTCAAGAACACACCAAAGGTCACCGGATTTTTGGGCGCGGGCAATAAGCCGCAGCCTATTTCCGAAACAGAAGCAGCCCGCATTCTCAATACTAAGCAAGAACTTGAAGCTGCGCCAAAGAAGCGCGTATCGGTCGATTACGAAATCGGCGATCAGGTCAAGGTTTTGGGTGGCCCATTCGCAAGCTTCAACGGCTTGGTCGAAGAACTCGATTTCGACAAGAACCGCGTCAAGGTTTCGGTCAGCATCTTTGGCCGTGCAACACCGGTCGAATTGGATTTCGAAGAAGTCGAATTGATGAAATAATGCCGGTTCGGCGGTGTGTCCGCCGGATCGCTTTTACCCGAAGCGCGCCGCAGCGGCGGCGACGAGTTGCGCGCTTAGCACTGGCTTCACACAGATGGTGGCATCAGGAAACGACGCGATAATTGCGGCGCGGTCATCCAGCGCGGTGTGGAAAATAATGGATACACCGCGATCGCGCAGTGCCTCCGCCAGCGGATAGACAAGCTCCTTGCCTAGGTTGATGTCCAATATGGCTCCGTCAATCTGCGCTTCGCTGTCGAGTATCTCCAAACCGCTGGCGACCGACATAACCGGGCCAATTACTTCCGCGCCTGCAGATACCAATGCATCTTCCATTGCCATCGCCACGAAAATCTCATCCTCAACGATCAGGATGCGAAGTTCTGCGAGCCTCTGGGTTCCGTCTTCCGAACCGTGCATGCCAGACCGGGACGCATCCGAAGCCTGCTGCCCCGATGCAAAAGACTTTTCTAATATCCCGGCCACTGAACTCTTCCTTTTAAAATCACATTTGCGGCGTCAGGTGAGCGGAAACTGAAGCCGTACCTCCAGCCCGCTGTCCAGCCAGTTTTGTTCTAAATGCCCCTTCAACTGCTGTGTCGAAGCAGCTATCATGGTTGAACCAAATCCCTTGCCGGGCATCGGCTTTACGGCTTTTACGCCGCTTTCGCGCCAGCCTATAAGGATCTCGGGCGACTGGTCATTACCGGCTTTTTCCCAATATATGGTGACTGAACCGCCGGCATCGCAAAGCGCTCCATATTTCAGGGCGTTCGTGGCCAATTCGTGCACGATTAATCCCAGTGGCGTCATCGCGGCAGTGGGCAAGTCGATATTAGGCCCTTCACGCAGGACAACATTGCCCGCATTCTGGTAAGGCGCGAGGGTTGCGGTGAGCAAATCCTTCAAACCAACCGACGTAATGCCTGCCGCCCCTTGCGACACCGAATGCGCCAGCGACAAAGCGTGAATCCGGTTGCGGATTTTCTCGACCGTCTCAGGCACATCCTTACTTCCCCGCGCCGACAAGGTGACGAGCGACAATATGACGGCAAACAGGTTCTTCACGCGATGGTTCAATTCCTGCGCGATCAGGTCGGCTTGCTCCTTACCTTGGCGTAGCAGCATTGTTTCCTGGTCAAGCAAAGCAACCCTGCTGGCCCGACGTTCTTGTAGGAAACTGAAATAAGCGAGCGCCATCACCAGCAGCAAACACGTAACCAATATGGCCGTGACTCCTAACTGAATGTCATCCGCTTGCTCGACCGTTTGCGTCAATTTGCGTTGGTGTTTGGCCTCAAGCTGGCGAACAATGTCCCTGATGTTATCGAGCAGTTGCTTGCCATATTTGGTTTTCACCTCGGCAATCGCCTGTTCGCGCTGGCCCTTCGCTGTCATCGTCACGACTTGGTTGATGAATTCCAGTTTTTTAATGGCCAGCGCGCGGATGCGGCCAACGGCAAGAGCGTCCTCTGCCTCGCCAGATCGCTCCAGCCTGCCTTCCAGCCTGTCAATGTCGGTCAGCCAGACCCGATAGGCGCGCTTATAGGGATCCAGAAAACTGCTGTCCTCGGTAAGGATATAGCCCCGCGAGCCAGTTTCGGCATCAACGCCCATCCGGACGATATCCCGCAAATCAGCCAATATCTCGCTCTGTTCAACCGATTGCGCGCGCACCTGCCGTTCGTTGGCGTTTGTCGTGATATAGACATAGACCATGCCAACGAGCGTCGCCAACAGGACCAATAAGGTCATTTTAGGCAGGTGGCGCGACCACCACATAGCGAATGGTTTCATAAATTGGGCCAACCACAGTCTCCAAAAAACAGCATTACCCCTCCGTACGGAGGCGTCAACATACGAGATATGAACAAGCCCCTTCCCAAAGCACCGATTCTCGTCTATCGGCCCAACTTCTCAGGTTTTACCCGGGAACTTCGCGCGGGAGGCTATCTTCGGATGGCTGTTTGACCGCTTAATTTGATCCGGCTTCGCTTTCGGGCTTTGACGGAGATAGAATGAAAGGACGCCATTCATGGCAAAGAAAATTGACGGCTATATCGGCCTGCAGGTTCCTGCAGGTTCAGCCACTCCCTCCCCGCCAATCGGCCCGGCATTGGGTCAGCGCGGCGTAAACATTATGGAATTCTGCAAGCAGTTCAATGCCGCCACTGGCGACATGGAAAAGGGCACGCCGATTCCGACGAAGATCACCGTTTTCGCGGACAAGAGCTTCACCTTCGTCATGAAGTCGCCGCCTGCCACTTACCTGATCAAAAAGGTTCTTGGTTTGAAGTCGGGTTCGAAAGAACCAGGCAAGATCACCGCTGGAAAGATCACACGCGCGCAACTCGAAGAAGTCGCAACCATCAAGATGGCCGACCTCAATGCGAACGACATGGACGCAGCAGTTAAAATCATCGCAGGTTCGGCTACGGCCATGGGCCTCGAAGTAGTGGAGGGCTGAACCAATGGCCAAGCTGACCAAAAAAGCAAAGTCGCTCGCGCATCTTGATGCCGACAAGCTGTACGGCGTAGATGAAGCGTTGAAGATGATCAAGGAACTGGCGACTGCCAAGTTTGACGAAACCATCGAAGTTGCGTTGAACCTCGGCGTTGACCCACGTCATGCTGACCAGATGGTTCGCGGCATGGTTTCGCTTCCCGCCGGTACCGGTAAGGAAATGAAGGTTGCCGTGTTCGCACGTGGCGACAAGGCTGAAGCTGCAACTGCTGCTGGCGCTGACAAGGTGGGTGCTGAAGACCTCATGGAAGACATGTTGGCTGGCAACCTCGATTATGACCGCGTTATTGCAACGCCGGACATGATGGGCATCGTTGGCCGCTTGGGTAAGACATTGGGTCCAAAGGGCCTGATGCCAAACCCGAAGCTGGGCACTGTCACCATGGATGTGGGCGAAGCCGTCAAGGCTGCAAAAGCAGGCCAAGT
This sequence comes from uncultured Sphingorhabdus sp., assembly GCA_963508315.1. Classification (GTDB taxonomy): domain Bacteria; phylum Pseudomonadota; class Alphaproteobacteria; order Sphingomonadales; family Sphingomonadaceae; genus Sphingorhabdus_B. The sequence continues at coordinate 779,890 of CAUOWK010000001.1, forward strand.
CGAGTTCCGCGTTGAAAAGCAGGGCATCATCCACAGCGGCATCGGCAAAAAGAGCTTCTCTGACGCCGACCTGCGCAAGAATTTCGACGCGCTTGTCGATGCGGTCATCAAGAACAAGCCATCAGGCTCCAAGGGCAAATATGTCCGTCGCGTAGCTGTTAGCTCGTCGATGGGCCCTGGCCTGAAGATCGACCTGGCGGACGTCGCCGGCGCGTAAGCATACGCACCACAAGTTATTCAGAAGGGCTGGAGGGAAACCTCCGGCCCTTTTTTGTTGCCCGTCAAACACACTAAAAAGGCGACCGCAGTACCCACGCATAGCTGCCACGGAAAGGCCAAGCCTTTCCAACTCGGAGGGAGCCCGAAGCTGTCGACGATATAATGCTGTTGCAGCAATATGGTGACGAATCCTGCGATCAAAGCCGCGATAACGGACCAAGTCGCGCCCCTGCCCGTGAATACCGTCACGGCATACACACCCAGCAAACCCGAATAGGCAAAGACCATCACGCCGAGGACGAACTCCAGCAATGGCGTGTCGCTATATTGCTGCCAGAAGAAACACAGCACAGACATCGCAAAAAGGGCCAGCGCGAGCAGCAGCATCGCGGTTCGCCCTGCACGCACATAATGATGTTCGGAGGCGTGTCCCCGTTTTTGCCGCCACGGGCGATAGAAATCGGATACCACGACCGCAGACATCGATATCAGTCCAGAATTAATTGCAGCGGCGGCAATGACACCAACAGTGATCAATCCGCGCAGGCCCGGCGGTATTTCCGAGAGGATAAACGACATGAACACGGTGATCTTCTCACCATTAAAGGTGCTGGCAATCCCGCTGCCTGACGCCATAAGATCCGGGCGATTGTAGAAGATATGCAGTAACGACCCGATGGCCATGAACACCGCCACGACGGGAATCGCGGCCCACATGCTGACATATAAAGCTCGCTTGCCAGACTGTGCATCGCGGCACGCCAGAAACCGCTGGGTCGTATCCTGATCGAGTCCGGCATTTCCGATGTTCAACAGAACAAGGCCAGTCAAAATAGCCCAGATCGTGAAAGGTTTCGAAAAATCCAGCGACCAGTCAAACAGGCGCAGCTTGTCGACGCCGCCCGGGGCATTTTGCAAGCCGCTGATTATCTCGGACGCGGGTGCCGGGATTCTGAACCATAAGAATGCGAGGACCAGCAGCGCACCGCCCAGATACAGCGTAACCTGAACCAAATCGCTCCAGATGACGGCGTTCAAGCCGCCAAACAGCGTGAACGCAACGCCGAAAACAACCAGAACTGCTGATGCAATCATGATATGTTCGGGGTCAGTATCAAGGAAGATAATCATCGAGACCGCGATGGCCGCCAGATAAAGTCGCGCACCGCTCGCCAATATCCGCCCAATCAAATACATGCCCGCCGCCGCACGGCGCGCGGTCGCGTCGAAACGGACTTCAAGCAATTCATATACGGTGGTTGCGCCAATCGCATAGAATCGCGGGATCAAAAAACGAGCCACGATGAAAGCGGCGATGATCGCCGCAAAGTTACTCGTCAAATAGCTATAGTCACCGCGATAGCTATTGTCTGGTGCACCCAAAAAGGTCGCAGCAGACTGCATGGTGGACAATACAGAGACCGCGACAAGCCAGACGGGTGCATGGTGGCCTGCCAAGAAATAATCATCCGCCGATTTCGTGCCTCGCGTCGCCCTATAACCGGCAAATGCAAGCAGCATGACATAAGCCAACAGCACGCCCCAGTCGTAGATTGTAAATGCCAGTGGCATGATGCACGCTCTCCCCCTATCATCGCTGTGCCATCACATCAGAATGGCCGCAAGTGTGGCGGACGCGCTTGACTCTGCCCCACAGCCTGCTAATGCCAGCCTCGTTCGGTGGGGCGACGGTCCCACCGGCAACCGTCCGAGACAGTTGGTGATGGGAATATGCCCATCTTAATTTCCAGCCTAGACGGGGATAGAGATTTCAGGCTTGGCCTTTGTTGCCAGCCTTCGCCATTCGCTCCCGATCTTGTATCGTGTGAGTTCGGCATGAAACTTCCCCACGGACTGAAGTCAGCGGATCGCCCAGCCGGGTGTTTCGCTTTTCGTGTTGGATTTTGTCGGCTTGCCGACGAAATCTGAAAAAGGAGTAGTGCATGAACCGTTCTGAAAAGACCGAAACAGTTGCATCGCTGAACGCCACTTTTAACGAAGCGGCGGTTGTCGTCGTCACCCGGAATCTCGGGTTGACGGTTGCACAATCGACTGACCTGCGTTTGAAGATGCGTGATGCGGGCGCAAGCTATAAGGTCGCCAAGAACCGTCTTGCCAAAATCGCCCTTGAAGGAACGCCTTATGCGTCGGTAGCTGAATTGCTTACCGGACCTACGGCGCTCGCTACATCGTCGGACCCGGTCGCCGCTGCAAAGATTGCGGTCGAGTTCGCAAAAACCAACGACAAACTTGAAATTGTCGGTGGCGCGATGGGTGACACGTTCCTTGATGTAAACGGTGTAAAGGCGCTGGCTTCGTTGCCATCGCTCGATCAACTGCGCTCTACGATTATCGGGCTTGTACAAGCACCGGCAACGAAGATTGCTCAGCTGTCGACCGCACCTGCTGCGAAATTGGCACGCGTTTTTGGTGCCTATGCTGACCAAAAGGCAGCGTAACTTTTTAAATGAAACCGGCTGCGTCCCAATGGTGGGCGGGCCCTACAGATATGACAGAAAATCGGAGTGTTATTTAAATGGCTGATATTGAAAAGCTCGTAGACCAACTTTCGGCTTTGACCGTTCTTGAAGCGGCTGACCTTGCAAAGGCTTTGGAAGAAAAGTGGGGCGTTAGCGCCGCTGCTGCTGTTGCTGTTGCTGGCCCTGCCGCTGCTGCTGCACCTGCTGCTGAAGAGCAGACAGAATTTGACGTTATCCTGACCGGCGACGGCGGCAACAAGATTGCAGTCATCAAGGAAGTCCGTGCGATCACTGCACTTGGTCTGACCGAAGCAAAGGCTCTTGTTGAGTCCGCGCCAAAGGCGATCAAGGAAGGCGTTAACAAGGCTGAAGCTGAAGACATCAAGGCGAAGATCCTTGCAGCTGGCGGAACCGTCGAACTCAAGTAATTTCTTTCCCTTACGGGAAAACAGAACTGGGCGGCCTAGCGATAGGCCGCCCATTTTCGTTTGGACCTTAAGAAACGGGCTCCCGCACCATCGACGAATACCCGTCGCGGACGCGTCCATTAAAGCGTGCATTTTTCGCAAACAATGGGTCAGTAATGGGAATCTCGACATCATTGCGGGGTGCGAACAGCGGATCGCTGATCGGCGCTGCATGCACGGGCGTGCTGAACAGCGGGTCCGTTACGGGAATATCCGGACGGCTCATCGCTGGGTTGCGGACATGCGGACGACTGACGACCGCTGGCTGCGCAACAGCCTGAAATGAGGGCTGCGCTTCACCTGTTGACGCACTTGCCATGATAGGACGGTAGTCACCTTGTGGCACGGCACTTCGCCGACGACGCGCGGCAAACAAACCGCCTAGGCCTATCGCTGCGAGCGCGGCAGCTATGCCCGCAAACAAAGTTAGGTCCTCGTGGAACGCTCCGTCCGCGGCTGTAGAAGGCGGAACGACGCTGGCGACCTCATCACTGGCCGCGGGTGAAGCCAACGATGCGCTATTCGGTAAGGCAGCTGTCGGCTCATTAAAAATCGGCGTGACGGGCGCAGAAGGCGGAGCCGCCGGCACGCTTGCGTTCGAAGGCACAGATGTGCTGGCTCGCCGTGTCGCGCTGTTTTTAGGCTCAGGTCTTGAAGCAGTCGCAGCTGCTGGCTTACGCTCAGCCGCTGCCTGTTCTGCCGCTGCCGCGTTTACCGAATCATTTGCCGAGGGCAACGTCCGGACCGCGGGCGGCGGCGCTACGACATCTGCCACCGGCGCTTGCACCACTGGTGACGAGGCTTCCTGCGCGACCACTACGGGGGCTTCCTGCGCCATAACCGCACTTCCGCTCACCAAGGCCGCTAGCAACGCCGCTTCTGCGGCGCTTCTGAACAAATTTGACTTCACCATGCGTCTTCTCCTTTAGAGGTACATAAGTGACAACGGCTCGTCGCAAGCTTCGGGCATCGCCTCGTCGTTGTGACGTGGCCGTGAGGAGACCAGCCGAGCCAAACTGCCCTCTATTCATCGGGCATTCACGCTAGGGCTGATTTTCTTTGAATTTTCAGACGGTAAAAGGCAGTCAGGGCAGATGACCGAAAACGCAGATCTCGCAGCCTGCATCCGTAACATTCCAGATTATCCAAAACCCGGCATTATGTTTCGCGATGTATCGACGCTGTTGCTTGATGGACCGGCATTTCGACAAACAATCGACCGCATGGCCGCAATGGTTTCCCCCGATACTGATTTGGTCGCTGGCGTTGAGGCGCGCGGCTTCGTCGTCGCTGCGGGACTGGCCTACGCGCTTGGACTTGGGCAGTTGATGCTACGCAAGCCCGGGAAGCTGCCAGGGGCCAAGATCGGGATGGACTATGACCTCGAATATGGCACCGACCGAATCGAGATGCATGTGGGCCACGTCCAGCCCGGACAAAAAATCCTATTGGTGGATGACCTGATTGCCACAGGCGGTACTGCGCTTGCAGGTGTTGATTTAATTCAGCAAAGTGGCGGGATTGTAGAACAGGCCTTGTTTATCGTAGATCTGCCGGAATTGGGCGGCTCTGCAAAATTGCGCGCCAACGCCATCAATGTGCATTCGTTGATCGCGTTTGACGGCCATTGAGCCAGCCAAAGACAACTGCTTAGCGTTTGTTCCGGCTTGGGCAGGCTTTGATTTGGGAAGGCTCGGGGCGCTCGCCGCTGACTTCAAAGCGCGCAATGTAGCCGCCCAGTTCTAACTGCTCGCTAAAATCAGTCAGGCGATAGCCCACAGCATCAAATTCACAGAATAACAGCTTGGGCGGAATGCCATGCCGGTCAGTTGCCCGGTCGCGGTCGACGACAATCACCTGCCCGCCCTTTGCCAGCGCCGGACGCATCCGCCACAGAAACGCATAAGGCTCCTGTATCTCGTGATACATATGCACCATGAAAATGCGGTCGAAGCTTTTTTCCGGCAGACGCGGATCGTCGAACGCACCTTCCTTGATCGCAACATTGTCGAGCTGTTCACGAGTCACGCGGTCGCCCAACCGGTCAAGGGCACCGCGATTGATATCCTGCGCCAGAACGCGACCTTTGGGCCCAACGCGCTCGGCCAGCCTTATGGTGTAATACCCCTCACCTGCGCCAATATCTGCGACAGTGGTGCCAAGTTGGATTCCCGCCCAGTCCATGACAAACTCTGCCTCGCCCGCTTCATCGCGGGCGGCTTCGGTTGAAAACTCGGTATCGCCGACTTTTGACACCAGCCGGTCAGGGCGCGGAAACTCGGCTGACGTTTCCAAGCGGTCGGCATTGGCGTCCGGCGTACACGCCGTGCCCAGCAGCAAGACCGCCAGAACTAGAGCAACGAAGTCGATGCGCGCCAACGAATTATCCCTCTGCGGGCTCAAGCGCGGAGACACCGGCAGCGGCGTGTGCATCGAAAGCGGTGAAAACATCTTTCACCCAATGCGGCAGCGGAATAGGGCGATGTTCTGCCAAATCGACATGTACGCTGACAAGATCGACGGTAGCACGCAGGTCGTCCGCACCGTCCGCCGACACACCATGAATTTCGACCAGCTGGTTCATGCTGGTGCGCCCGGTGGCGACTGTGCGTGCCATCACCTCAATAAGCTCATCAGGCTTAATTGGCGCAAACCATGTCACCGTCGCCTTCTTGACATGGAACTCCAGCGGCTCACCATTGGCATGATCGCGAAACCGCGCCGCGCGCCAATATTCCGTGATGGCAACATCGGCATAATCGAGATAGCGCGCATTGAAGACTACGCCTTGCGCATCGGTTTCCGACCAGCGGACACGCATTTGATGATGGAATGCAAAATCCGAGCGCGCCATATCAGATAGCCTTTGACTGGCCGGGGGTATTCACGCCCATGGATTGCAAATAGCGTTTCACGTTGCGCGCAGCCTGACGAAGCCGGTGCTCATTCTCGACCATGGCGATACGGACATAGCCTTCGCCATCCTCGCCATAGCCAACGCCTGGGGCGACCGCGACTTTGGCCTCGGTCAACAATTGCTTGGAAAACTCAAGGCTACCCAAATGGGCGAGTGCAGGCGGCAATGGTGCCCATGCAAACATGGACGCCTTCGGCGGCGGAATATCCCATCCGGCGCGTCCGAACGCGTCGACAAGGATATCGCGACGCTTGTGGTACAGTTGCCTATTCTGCTCAACGATATCTTGTGGGCCATTGAGCGCTGCACATGCAGCGGCCTGAATGGGCGTGAACGCGCCGTAATCGAGGTAGCTTTTCACGCGCGTCATGGCGGCAATCAGTTCGCGGTTGCCGACGGCAAAGCCGACGCGCCAACCGGCCATCGAATATGTCTTGGAAAGCGATGTGAACTCAACTGCGACATCTTTGCCGCCCTTCACTTGCAGGATGGAGGGCGTCGGGTTGCCATCGAAGTAGAGCTCGGAATAGGCAAGGTCGGACAATATCCAGACCTTGTTCTCCTTGGCCCATGCAACCAGTCGCTCGTAAAAAGCGAGGTCGACCGTTTCGGCAGTCGGGTTTGACGGGTAATTTACCACCAAAATAGACGGGCGCGGGACCGTGAAAGCCATTGCCCGCTCCAGCGAACGGAAATAATTCTCATCCGGAGTGGTCGGCACTGACCGGATCGTCGCGCCTGCAATTATGAACCCGAAGGTGTGGATCGGATAGCTGGGATTGGGCGCAAGCACCACGTCGCCGGGCGCAGTAATGGCCGTCGCAAGGCTGGCCAGACCTTCTTTCGAACCCATCGTCACGACAACTTCGTGCTCAGGATCAATATCTACACCGAAACGGCGGCCATAATAATTGGCCTGCGCTTTGCGTAATCCCGGAATGCCCTTCGAAGCTGAATAGCCATGGGCATCGGGCTTTTGGGCGACTTCGCACAATTTTTCGATGACATGCGCTGGTGGCGGCAAATCCGGATTGCCCATGCCAAGGTCGATAATGTCCTCACCCGCCCCGCGGGCCGCCGCGCGCATCGCATTAACTTCGGCGATAACGTAAGGCGGCAGACGCTTCATGCGGTAGAATTCTTCGGACATTGGCTCCCGTTTCCGGTTAGTTTATTTCAAGAGCGGCCTTCATGGGGGAAGTTTCTTGCCATTTCCAGAAAAACTATGGTGCACGCCGATTAGCGGGGACGATTACCCTTCGCTTTATGCTTCACGCCATGTTTAGATGGCGCCGGACCGTCGTGAAACGGACGGACGCCGTCCCGACGTGGAGCACCGCCTCGCGGGCCGTCACCGCGTGGACCATCCCCGCGCGGACCGCGAGGAGGACCATCACCACGTGAGCTAACGCCAAGCTGCGCGCGTTGCGGACGGCCGCCACCGCCGCCGCCATCACGGCCCATGCGCTTGTTCTCGCGCGCGGCTTCGCGTGGCGGGCCTTCGGCCTGCACGATTTCAACGTCATTGTCTTCGTCATGGCCGGGTTGCGCAATCGCCTTGGTGAATTTCGCCACGGCTGCTGCTGCAATACCGACATGCGTTTCATTCGCTGCGATGCGAATGGCGCCAATGTCGTTCTTCGTCACGCCACCGCGACGGCATAGCAACGGCAATATCCATTTGGGGTCAGCGTTGTTGCGGCGACCGACATTGAGTTTGAACCAGACCGAATCGTCAAAGCCAGCGCGATGGTCGTCGCGGACGCGTTCGCGGCTGCCGTCGTCGAGCATGTCTTCTGCTTGCGGCATCTTTGCACGGTGCACACGAACAAGTGCAGCGGCGATGTCTTCAGCCGACATCGTCTCCAGCAGCTTGGCGCCCAATGCACGGTCTTCGTCTTCAACTTCTACCGGCGTTAGCAAGGTTTCGAGCAAACGCTCGTGATCCTTGGCGCGAATGTCGGCTGCGGTTGGAACCTTGATCCAGTCCGCCTCTATCTTCGCACCGCGCAGCATGGATTCAACCCGCTTGCGGCGCTGATAAGGCACGATGAGAACGGCGGTGCCCTTGCGTCCGGCACGGCCAGTACGGCCCGAACGGTGCTGCAAGCCTTCGGCATCGCGCGGAAGCTCGACGTGAACAACCAGCGACAGGTTCGGCAAATCGATACCGCGTGCAGCAACGTCGGTTGCGACGCACACACGGGCGCGGCGGTCGCGCAATGCTTGCAGAGCGTGGTTCCGTTCGGATTGCGAATGTTCACCCGACAACGCGACGACATTAAAGCCGCGCTCGGTCAGGCTGGCATGCAAGCGGCGGACATTTTCACGCGTGGCGCAAAACAGGATGGCCGTTTCGGCTTCGTGCAAACGCAGCAGGTTAACGACGGCATTTTCGATGTCCGGCGGAGCAACCGTTACCACCTGATAGCTGATGTCACCATGGCCGCGATCTTCGCCAACGGTCGAAATGCGCAACGCATCGCGTTGATACCGCTTTGCCAGCGATACAATCGGCTTTGGCATGGTTGCCGAGAATAACAATGTGCGCCGACCTTCAGGCGTCGCATTCAATATTTCTTCGAGCTCCTCGCGGAAGCCCATGTCGAGCATTTCGTCGGCTTCATCGAGAATCGCGACTTTCAATGCGGACAGGTCAAGAGCGCCACGCTCAAGGTGATCACGCAAACGCCCTGGCGTACCGACAACAATTTGCGCGCCTTGGTTCAGGGTACGGCGTTCCTTGGAAGCGTCCATGCCGCCAACGCAGGTCGCGATGCGGACGCCGGCTTTTGCATAGAGCCACATGAGTTCGCGGCTGACCTGCAAGGCGAGTTCGCGCGTGGGTGCAATAATCAGCGCGGCGGGCTCGCGTGCCAGGCTAACGAGCCCGCCGTCAAGAATCTGCGGTGCCATGGCCAAGCCGAAGGCAACGGTTTTACCGGAACCGGTTTGGGCGGAAACCACAAGGTCGCGGCCTTCGGCCTCGGCAGTGATGACGGCGGTTTGAACAGGAGTAAGAGTGGTATAGCCACGGGCGGTAAGCGCTTCGTCAAGAAGCGGCGGAAGATTTTCAAATGTCATTATTGCGCGCCTTTGCGCCCTTTTTTACAGAATGTCCATGCTGCGCCGCACAACAAAACTTTCTTCGACAAATTTATTGCATCGGTTATGCAATCAGTATGGCTGATTCACCCAAATTCCCGCCGTTCATGGACCCCGAGCAATTTGCGAAGATAATGGAGGATTCGGCAGCCGTCGTCACTGACCCTTTGCGTGCATATCGCACCGCTTTGGACGTCTGGGGCAATATGCTTGCACCGCTGGCAAAGGCGGGACGCGACAAGGTTGACCCCAAAGACCGGCGCTTTGCTGCGCCCGAATGGGAGCATCCGGTTTTCGACCTTGTCCGACAGGGCTATCAAGTCATGTCCGATTACATGCTGGGCGTGGCCGACCAGTTGGAGGGTGTGCCCGACCACGAAAAAGCCAAAATAGCCTTTGCGTTACGCAGCATTGTGGAGGCGATGAGCCCCGCCAACTCGCCTTTCACTAACCCCGTTGCGTTGGAACGCGCGGTCGAAACGAAAGGCGCCAGCCTTTTCACCGGTATGCAGCATTTGATAGAAGATATGCAGCGCGGGCAATTGACGCACACCGATTCGGCAGCCTTTACGCTTGGCGAAAATATTGCGGCAACGCCGGGCAAGGTCGTCCATCAGACACCTTTATACCAGTTGATCCAGTACGACCCTGCGACCCCCAAGGTACAAGACACACCGCTCATCATTTTCCCGCCATGGATTAATCGCTTCTACATCCTCGATCTGACTGCGGAAAAAAGCTTCATTAAATATTGCGTCGACCAAGGCATCACGGTTTTTGTGGTGTCGTGGAAATCTGCGGACGGTTCCATGAAGGATATCGTGTGGGATGATTATATCGCCGCACAGATCGACGCCATTGATACGGTGCGTACGGGCCTGAATGTCCCTGATGTGCACACGATTGGTTATTGCGTCGCTGGCACCACCTTGGCGGCGACGCTCGCAATATTGGCGGCCAAGGGCGAGGCCGGAAAGGTACGTAGCGCGACATTTTTCACAGCGCAGGTCGATTTCAGCCATGGCGGCGAATTGCTGAACTTCATCGACGACAACCAGATCGCAATGATGGAAGCCCTTAGCGCGCCGCAAGGGTATCTTGATGGCCGGTTTCTGGCACTCACCTTTAACATGTTGCGCGGCAAAGACCTGATTTGGTCAACTGTGGTCAAAAACTATCTGCTGGGAGAGGAATATCCAGCCTTTGACCTGCTGCATTGGAATGGCGACGTCACTAACCTTCCGGCGAAGTGGCATCGGTCATATTTGTGCGACCTATATCGCGATAACAAGCTCGTGCAGCCCGGTGCACTTTCTGCGCTTGGCACCCCGATCGACTTGAGCTGCGTAAAAACCCCGACTTATATCCAGGCGGGACGTGAAGATCACATCGCGCCAGCCGAAAGCGTCTGGAAACTGCAGGAACATTTTACGGGCCCTATTCGGTTCGTCCTCGCCGGCAGCGGCCATATCGCTGGTGTGGTGAACCCACCCGCTCAAATGAAATATCAATATTGGACAAACGAAACACCTTCCAAAAATTTGGTGGAGTTCGTCGAAGGCGCAACCGAAACCAAGGGTAGCTGGTGGCCCGATTGGCTCGCATGGCTTGCGGACAAAGGCGACAATCTTGTCGAAGCGAAGGGGGCGCGGATACCCGGATCAGGCCCGCTGAAGGCTTTGGAACCTGCGCCTGGAAGTTATGTCAAATGCCGATGAGTTTGAATTGACGTTTACGTAAACGTCGACTAGCTTGCGCATAACTTTTTTGAGGAGAATCGTGATGCAACTGGAGTTTAGCCCCGAAGAAATCGCCTTCCAGAAGGAAGTGCGCGCGTTCATCGCCGAGAATTATCCTGAGAATCTTCGCTCGGTGCAAGACGAAGGACATGATCTTTCCAAGGAAGATTTTCTGTCATGGCATCGCATTCTCGCACAAAAGGGCTGGATCGCACCTGCATGGCCGGTCGAATATGGCGGCACGGGCTGGACCCCGACAGAACGTTTCATTTGGTCCGAAGAACTGGCCGCAGCCGATTGCGTTGGCACAATGCCATTTGGCCTGTCGATGGTTGGCCCTGTAATTTATACCTTTGGCACGCCTGAGCAGAAGGCGAAGTTCCTGCCCGGTATTTTGTCGGGTGACGATTGGTGGTGTCAGGGATATTCGGAACCCGGCGCTGGATCCGACCTCGCATCATTGCGCACCAAGGCCGTGCGCGATGGCGATCATTATATCGTCAACGGCCAGAAAACATGGACCACCATGGCACAGCATGCTGACTGGGGCTTTTTCCTTGTCCGCACTGATCCTGATGCGAAACAGCAAGAAGGCATCAGCTTCCTTCTCATCGATATGAAATCACCCGGCGTGACGGTCCGCCCCATCATCACCTTGGGCGGCGAGCATGAAGTCAACGAAGTCTGGCTGGAAGATGTACGCGTTCCTGTCGAGAACCGCGTCTATGAAGAAAATAAGGGCTGGACCTGCGCCAAGTTCCTTTTGGCACATGAGCGCACCGGCATCGCGGCGGTTGCGCGTTCCAAGCGCGGCGTTGAGAAGATCAAGGCAATTGCCCGCACCGAACAGGATGGCGATCGTCCTTTGATTGCCAACCCATTCTTCAAGCGCAAAATCTCCGAATTGGAAATCGACCTGACCGCGCTCGAATTCACTGAACTGCGCAGCTTAGCTGGCGTCGCATCAGGAAAAGGACCTGGACCGGAATCCAGCTTGCTGAAGATCAAGGGTTCCGAAATCCAGCAACGGATTACTGAACTCGCGCTTGAAGCTGTCGGCCATTATGGCGCGCCGTATTTCCGTGGCTTTGGCGAAGGCGACAACGAGCATTCCATTGGCCCGGATTATGCACATCGCGCCGCACCGACTTATTTCAACACCCGCAAGACGACGATTTACGGTGGTTCAAACGAGATCCAGCGCAACATCATCGCGAAAATGGTTCTGGGTATTTAAGCTAAAACATATTTGAAATAATCATTGTCGTTCCCGCGAACGCGGGAATCCATGGCCGAAAGGGAAGTCCATGGACCCCCGATCAAGCCGGGGGTGACACAGGAGAGGACAGAACACAGCATGGATTTCAGCTATACCGAAACGCAGGACATGATCCGCGAAACCCTCAGCCGCTTTCTGGCTGACACTTATGATTTTGATAGCCGCAGCAAGATGATCGCCAGCACCACCGGTCGTGATCCCGGCGTGTGGAAGGCGCTGGCGCAGGATCTCGGTATGCTTGGCGCTGCGTTCAGCGAAGAGCATGGCGGCCTTGGCGGCGGACATCTCGAAAACGCTCTCATCATGGAAGAAATGGGCAAGGTTATCGCGATTGAGCCTTATCTGCAGACAGTCGTTCTCGGCGGCGGCGCGTTGAAGGCTGTCGGCGGCGCGATTGCAGACGCAGTCATTCCCGAAATCATTGGCGGCAACGTGGTCATCGCTTTTGCCTATGCAGAACCTCAGGGTCGCTACGACCTCGCCAACATCCGCACCACCGCCAAGAAGGACGGCGCCGGATATGTCCTGAATGGCCACAAGAGCGTAGTGTACGCCGCGCCATGGGCAACGCATTTGCTTGTCACCGCGCGCACTGGCGGCGCGGGTCGTGAGGCAAACGGCGTATCGCTGTTCCTTATTGACGCGAACACCAAGGGAATTGTCCGCCGGGATTATCCGACCGTCGACGGCTTTCAAGCGTCCGAGATCTATTTCGAAAATGCCGCAATCCCGGCCGACGCGCTGTTGGGCGATGCCGACGCTGGCCTGCCCATCATTGAACGGATTGTGGATGAAGCCACGGTTGCAGTGTGCGCCGAAGCTTGCGGCGTGACCGCCAAGCTGCACGAAGGCACGCTCGAATATGCGCGGCAGCGCAACCAATTCGGCCAGCCGATATCGCGCTTCCAGGTATTGCAGCACCGCATGGTTGATATGTTCATGGAAGTTGAACAGTCGAAATCCATGACGACGATGGCAACGCTCAAGCTTGATTTGGCCCCTGCCGAACGCATGGCCGCCGTGTCGGCATGCAAGGCAAAGGTTTCGACATCTGCAAAGTTCGTTGGCCAAAACGCCATTCAAACGCACGGCGGCATCGGCATTACGCAGGAACTCGCCATCGGTCATTACTTCAAACGCGCCACAATGATCGAAGGCCAGTTCGGTTCTGCCGATCATCATTATGACCGTTTTGAGCGACTAACGCTGGCTAATTAAGCCAATTTGGCCGCTTTTGCTGCACTGCACCATTTTTTGTTGACACAGCCCGCACGACTCTTTATTGTGCACTGCAACACAACAGAAAATGGTGCTCATAATGGCCATCAAGGCAGACGAAATCGCTAAGAAGACAGTCGTGAAGACTTCACCTTCAAAGACGCGTCCCGCCAAGTCACAAATGAGTGCTGTTGCAGAGAAGAAGGCCCCCGCGCCTTCGCCTTTGGCAGCCCAGAAAGCTGTGTCTGTTGAATCTAAACCGATTGCTCAAGGAGTAACGAAGATGACTGACACTGTTAAAGCTAACACTGAAAAGACCGCTGAAAAGGCAACCGAGTTCTTCGCCGACGTGCGCGAAAAGGCAACTGAAGCCGCGGAAAAGGGCAAAAAGCTTGCCGCTGACGCAGTTGAGTTCAACAAGGCAAATGTTGAAGCCATGCTCGAAGCTGGCAAGATCGTTGCCAAGGGCGCTCAGGAAATGGGCAAGACCAACATCGAATTCGCCAAGAAGAACTTCGAAGAAGTTCAGGCTGCCGTCAAGGAAATGACCGCAGTCAAATCGCCAACCGATTTCGTCAAGCTGCAGGGTGAATTCGCACGCAAGGGTTTCGACATTGCCGTAGCTCAGGGTGCGAAGAACACTGAAGCCATGGTGAAGCTGGTCAGCGATATGTTCCAGCCGATTTCGAACCGCATTGCGGCAACAACTGAGCTTTTCAAGAAAGCGGCGTAAGCACTTTCGAACAAAATTGCGCCGGTGCGTTACGCACCTGTCACTCTCTCTCTCCTCCTTTTGGTGGCAGGAAGTCGATACAGCCCGGTGCAATGATAAAAGTAACCGTCCTTTCCCCTGCGGAAAGGGCGGTTTCTTTTTGCCAATGATAATAGATGGTCAACGGGGCTTGCAGAGTCGGCATTGCCTGACCTATTTTAGAGTAATGCAGATAGATATGGCGCAAGACGACGATGATAAGGCTGGCGGAACCCCGGGTGTCGGTTTGGCGACGCGCACGCGACCCAAAACCCAAAAGCCTAACCTGTATAAGGTGCTGCTACTGAATGATGACTACACGCCCATGGAATTTGTCGTCCATGTGCTGAAGGCATTCTTCCAAATGGATACGGATCAAGCCACGCGTGTGATGCTGCATGTGCATCAAAAGGGCGTCGGGGTCTGCGGCATATTCACTTATGAGGTTGCAGAAACCAAAGTCACGCAAGTGATGGATTTCGCACAAAAGAACCAACATCCCCTGCAATGCACGCTTGAGAAAGCGTGACTAAAACCGCGCTCATCGTTGGCGCGGGCGATGCGACTGGCGCAGCGATTGCCAAAGCCTTTGCCCGCGAGGGCTATGTCGCATGCGTTAACCGACGCGCGCGCAATGCCGATCAACTGGAAACACTCGCGCAATCCATTCGTGCGGACGGCTATGCCGCCCAAGCCTATCCGGGCGACGCCCGTGTCGAAGAGGACGTTGTGGCGATGGTGGATGCCATCGAACGCGATGTTGGGCCAATTGAGGTCGCCGTGTTCAACATTGGCGCTAACGTCAATTTCTCGATTTTGGAGATGACCGCTCAGGTCTATCGCAAGGTATGGGAAATGGCCGCGTTTTCAGGTTTCCTGATGGGACGCGAAGTGGCAAAGCGCATGGTACAGCGGCAATCAGGCACGATCATTTTTACAGGCGCCACGGCCAGCATCCGCGGAGGCAGCGGTTATGCCGCGTTTTCGGGCGCGAAAGGCGCATTACGCATGCTTGCCCAGTCAATGGCACGCGAGCTTGGACCGCATAACATCCATGTGGCGCACGTCGTTATCGATGGCGGGATCGACACCGCGTTCATTCGCAGCATTCGTCCGGATTTCGACGCGGCGAGAGCAGCTGATAAATTATTGTCGCCCGACGCGATCGCTCTGCAATATGTCGCGTTGCACAAACAGCATCGCAGTGCATGGACCCACGAAATGGATTTGCGGCCTTGGGCGGAGACTTTTTGATGGGCAAAAATTTCGAGTTTCTGTTCGATTTCGGGGGGCCAAATGCCTATCTGGCGCATAAAGTTCTGCCAGACTTGTGCGCGCGCACGGGTGCCGAAGCAGTCTATGTGCCGATCTTGCTTGGTGGTCTGTTTAAGCTGACCAATAATCAGGCCCCGCTGATCCGCTACGCGGAGACACCCGCAAAGCGCTCCTATGAAATGCTGGAATTCGACCGCTTCGTCAACGCGCACAAGTTGCCTTTCCGAATGAACAAGAATTTCCCGATGAACTCGCTGACCCTCATGCGCGGCGCCGTTGCGGCCCAGCATCTGGGTTGCTTCATGCCCTATGTGGACGCCGTGATGGCTGCGATGTGGGAGGATGGTCTGGACATGACCAACGCCGACATCGTGCGCGATGTGCTGCATGCGGCCGGGCTTGACGGCCCCAGCCTTCTCGAAAAAGCGGGAGAAACTGCTGTCAAAGAGGAACTTGTTGCCAACACCGAAAATTCTGCTCGGCGCGGCGCTTTTGGCGTGCCGACCTTCTTTGTGGGCGATGAAATCTACTGGGGCAAGGAACGGCTTGGACAGCTTGAGGAAGCGCTCACCAAATCCTAAGTTGCACAGCAATCGATTCCCGCTAAATACGCTGCGATGGATAAGATAATCGTACGCGGCGGCAACGCGCTCAAGGGCAAAATTCCCATTTCAGGCGCGAAGAACAGCGCATTGACGCTCATACCCTGCGCGCTGTTGACCGACGAGCCACTGACCCTGCGTAATTTGCCGCGTCTGGCAGATATTGACGGTTTCCAGCATTTGATGAACCAATTCGGCATTTCCACGACAGTTGCTGGCTCGCGTCCCGAAGATTTTGGGCGCGTCATGACGCTGGAGGCGACCCGCATCACCAGCAACGTCGCGCCTTATGACCTAGTCCGCAAAATGCGTGCGTCCATCCTTGTGCTTGGCCCAATGCTGGCCCGTGCGGGCGAGGCGACCGTGTCGCTTCCCGGTGGCTGCGCCATTGGCAATCGGCCCATCGACTTGCACCTAAAGGCGCTTGAGGCGTTTGGCGTCGAGATTGAAGTCGCATCGGGCTATGTCAAAGCCATTGCCAAAAAAGGTATACCCGGCGGCACTTACACGTTCCCTGTCGTGTCCGTTGGCGCCACAGAAAACGCCTTGATGGCCGCCAGCTTGGCCAAAGGCACTTGCGTGTTGCATAACGCCGCGCGTGAGCCCGAAATTGTCGACCTGTGCAATCTTCTGGTTGCCATGGGCGCAGAAATTGAAGGCATCGGCACCTCCGACCTTATCATTCACGGCAAGGACCGTCTGCACGGCGCAACCTATCGCGTAATGAGCGATCGTATCGAAGCCGGAAGCTATGCTTGTGCGGCAGCCATTACCGGCGGTGATGTCGAGCTGGTTGGTGCCAAGGCAAGCGAAATGGACGCAACGCTTGATGCCTTGCGCCAGGCCGGCGTGACCGTCGAGGAAACAGCAAACGGCATCCGAGTTGCATCGGATGGCAAGCTGAAGCCGTTGACGATCTCGACAGCACCCTATCCCGGCTTCGCGACGGATATGCAGGCGCAATTTATGGCAATGCTGTGCATGGCCGATGGCGCTAGCGTGCTGACTGAGACAATCTTCGAAAACCGCTACATGCACGTGCCCGAACTCAACCGTATGGGCGCGCATATCGAAACCAAAGGTCGCACTGCCATTGTGCATGGCGTGAAGCGCATGACCGGTGCGCCTGTCATGGCAACCGATCTGCGTGCATCGATGAGCCTGGTGATCGCCGGCCTTGTAGCGGACGGCGAAACGCATGTCAGCCGCCTGTATCATCTTGATCGCGGTTACGAACGGCTTGAGGAAAAGCTCCAGTTGGTGGGCGCAGATGTCGAAAGAGTCGGTTCCGAATAGTCCTGGGCAATGCAGTAATGCGCCGCACTTCACGCGGCTATTGCCACACTGCGGTTTTTACGGCATCGTGCTTGTAACGTGACCCGCCAACTAAATCCGCAGCCTAAATCCTCAAGCCGACATCCTGTTCTGGATTCGATACGATTCAGCCCAATTGCTACGGTTGTCAGCGACCCGACCCAGCCCGATAACCCGCTCATCGCCGTCAACGCGTCCTTCTGTACGCTTACGGGATATGCGGAGAACGAAGTACTGGGGCGCAATTGCCGCTTTTTGCGTGGTCCGGACACCGAAAATGGCCAAACCGAAAAGCTACGCGATGCCGTTTACGGTAGGCGCCCTGCACTCGCCGAACTCATCAATTACCGCAAGGACGGTTCCCCGTTTCGAAATGCGGTCATGATCGCCCCCTTGTTCGATGATGACGGCAATCTGGAACTGTTCGTAGGGTCGCAGATTGAGGTTTTGCCCGAGGAAGAGAGTATCGGGCTGGTCCGTCAGCAAAAGGCCGCGCAAATCGTCGATCGCCTTTCGCCCCGCCAACGCGAGATATTGCAGCAAATGGCGCAAGGGTTCCGGACCAAGCAGATCGCCTACCGCCTTTCGTTAAGCGAGAAGACCGTGCAGATGCACCGGATGCTGATGTTCAAGAAATTGGCCACATCCAACGCAGCAGATGCCGTACGCATTGCTGTCGAGGCCGGGCTCTAGACCGTCTAGCAACACGCGGTCGGCTACGGGCCTATTACGGTATTTGCCGATTGGTCGTTTGGGTACATCATTGTCAGACAGGGCAAAAGGACTAGCAGATCGGCGAGTACGGTTTTATCACCCCCCTCCATGAATAACCGTACTTTAAGTTTTTGGTACCCTTTGCCAGCCTTGTGATAGCTTGTTCTATTGCCCTGTACTTGGAACGCAGACTTTCGGAATTTTGATTGCTGGGTCGCAAATCAGTACCGTCACGGTCAGGTGACGGTACTTTTTTTATGCCCGCTCCATCAGCCAGAGACGAATCGCGCTCGCCAATCCACAGGGTGTCCCAGAATCCAATCTCTCGACATCAATTTGCGCGACAAGCGCATTTACTGGTAACCCCAGCGTGTCAGCAGCGGCCTTCAGCGCATCCCAGAATAACGGCTCCAGACTGATTGACGTCTGATGGCCGGCGATGGTCATGCTGCGCTTAACTGGTGGATGATAAATTGATTTTACTGTCACAACCATCGTCACACCCGCAGAGGCTGCGTTCAATACATATGCTGACCACCGTTGATCGACAGCGTCGATCCGGTGATGAAGCCTGCATTTTCGCTGGTTAAAAACTCGACGCCGCGCGCAATTTCATTTGGTTCGCCCAAACGGCCCACCGGAATTTGCGCGATGATTTTTTCCATGACGTTTTCGGGAATAGTGGAAAGCATCTCGGTTCCGATATAGCCCGGAGCAATCGCGTTAGCCGTGACACCATAGCGCGCACCCTCAGCAGCCAAGGACTTGGTGAAACCATGAATCCCGGACTTCGCCGCGGCGTAGTTGACTTGGCCGATTTGCCCGCCCTGTCCGTTCACTGACCCGATATTAACGATGCGGCCCCATTTGCGTTCGCGCATACCGGCAAAGACAGCTTTGGCCATATTGAAGCAGCCGGTTAGATCAACGCGGATGACTTCATCCCATTGTTCGAACGTCATCTTCACCATCGTTGCATCGCGCGTGATGCCGGCATTGTTCACCATGATGTCGATTTGGCCATATTCCGCTTCAATAGCGGCGCAGGCATCAAGGCAGCTCTGGTGGTCTCCCACATCCCATTTGCGGACCGCAATGCCGGTGCGTTCCGAAAAAGCCTTGGCCGCAGCATCATTACCCCCATAATTGGCGATAACCGTCCGGCCCTTTTCCTGGAGCTTGAGGCTGATGGCCTCTCCAATCCCTCTTGTTCCACCGGTAACGACTGCGATTCGTAACATGCATCTCTCTCCCGCACTGCTTTTCTAAGTTCAGTGATTAATGCACCCGCGCCCAAGCGCAAGTTGCCGCAAACGTTAGTGTGAAAAAGCTTTTTTGGGCGCAGGTTTAAATCCAGCCGGACAGTTCGCGGCGGATTATGCCTTCCAGCATATCCATGCCAACCTCGCTATCATTCAGACAGGGCAAATAAGCGTAATGCGTCCCGCCTGCTTCTTCGAACTGTTCATGGCCTTGCATCGCAAGTTCTTCGAGCGTCTCAAGACAGTCAACCGAGAAGCCGGGGGCAAAGATGGCAATTTTCTTGGTGCCTTCGCGCGCCAGCCGCATGATCGTGTCGTCGGTCGCTGGCTCAAGCCATTTGGCTCGTCCGAAACGCGATTGGAAACTGACTACAAGTTTACGGCCCATCGCCTCGGACAGCAGACGCGCCGTTTTCTGGCAATGGCAGTGATAAGGGTCGCCAAGGTGTAGCGTCCGTTCGGGCATGCCGTGGAAGCTGATGACGATTTCGTCGGGCGTAAAATCCAGCTTTGCCACTGACGCTTCGATGGAATGTTTCAATGCAGAGATATATGCCGCGTCATCATGATAGGCAGGCAACGTACGGATGGCCGGATGCCAGCGCATCGCAGTCAGCGAAGCATAGGCTTCATCCAATACTGTGCCCGTCGTTGCGCCGGAATATTGCGGATATAAAGGGGCAATCAAAATGCGATTGCAGCCATCTCCCTTCATCGCCGCAAGCTGATCCGCGACCGACGGGTTGCCATACCGCATGGCATAACGCACATCCGCAACGTCGCCTATACGAGCGGCAAGCGCATCGGTCTGCCCAGCAGTGAAAAATGCCAGCGGCGATCCTTTTTCTGTCCACACCTTCGCATAAGCTTCAGCCGACTTTTGCGGCCGGGTGTTCAGGATAATGGCGCGCAATATGGGCTGCCACACCAATGGCGGTATCTCGACAACGCGTCGGTCCGACAGGAACTGTTTAAGATAGCGTTTGACCGCCGGTGTCGTCGGGGCATCTGGCGTTCCCAGATTGACAAGCAACACCCCGACTTTGGGCGGTGCCACTTTTGGGTGGTCGGTCGGTAATGTCATCATAGTCCTCGGGACAATAAGGGTAGTTCGCGCAGCCGGATGCCAGCTGCCGAAAACAGAGCGTTGGCAATGGCCGGCGCGACCGCTGGCACACCCAGCTCCGAAACACCACCCGGGGCTTCATCCGTACGGATGAATTCCACGGTAATTTCTGGAATATCGGACAATTTCGGCAGATCAACGTCGCGCAACCGTCGCGCGGCAGGCTTGCCTTGCTCATATTCTGTTGAGGAGCCAAGCGCCTGAGCAAGACCGAAGACGATTCCGCCCTCAATCTGTTGACGAGCCATATCCGGATTAATCAAACGGCCACAGTCCGCCATCGCATGAATGCGATCAACGCGAACGCCCGTTTCACTGGTGCGCGCGGTAACGATAATGGCGATGTGGCTGCCGCGCATGCTGTGACACGCGATGCCGCGTCCGCTGCCCGATGCCCCGCCATCCCATCCGGCCATAGTCGCGACGCCCGTTAAACAGCGCGCTAGACGCGTTTGGCCAACAAGCATCTGCATCCGGAAAGACAACGGTTCGACGCCCGTTTTATGGGCCAGCTCGTCAATGAACCCTTCGACAAAGAAACAGCTATAACTGTGCGCGAGGCTGCGCCATGGCCCCGTCGGCATCGGCATGGCGGCCGGGAAATGATCAACTGCAACGTTCGGGATGGCATAAGGTACTTGCCCGCCATCAACCGCCAAAATGTCAAATTCGCCACCTGCCGCCTTGCGTGCCTCATCGGGCGTTTGGCCGTCCATCCGGTTCGCCAGCTCACGCATCGTCGAAGCCGTTGCAATTTTCATCGAGAGACCAGTAACCGCGCCGTCTGTGCCAATCGCCGCTGACAAACGGCCAAGCGCAGGGCTACGAACATGGTCACGCGCCAAATCCTCGGGCCGTGACCATGTAAGTTGAACAGGTCGGCCAATTTCTTTAGCGATAAAGGCAATTTGAGCCGCGATCACATTGTCGAAATTCCGGTCAAAGCTGCCACCCGCCATAACTGGATATAAAATGACGTCATCGGCGTTGATTCCAATAGCCTGTGCCGCAGCAGTTTTCGCCGCTTGAGGTGCCTGCGTAGCGAGCCACAGTTGCAGACGTCCGTCGCGATAATCTGCCGCCGCAGCGCGCGTTTCGATGGGTGCATGTACCGCCGCACCTACCGAATATTCTGCCTTAAAAATACGCGAGCCAGTTTCGGGTGCGACCGCGGCTTCGAAGTCCCCTGCATCCACTGCTTTATAGCCGGGACCCTTGGCAATCGCCGTCGATAGGCTTTCGGCTATTTGCTGGCTGTCGGCCCTCCGCCCTTTTGTGCGGAAAACTGGCGCTACCGCATCCAGCGCTTTGTTCGCGGCCCACCAATTAGTCGCCACGGCGGCGACCCAAGTGTCGGTTTTGACAATGTGCGTCACACCGCGAACCTTGAAGCCCGCTTTTTTGTTGACGGAAGCCAGCCGCGTGTCCCCTGTTGGCCCGGCACGGACAGCCGCAAACAACATGTCAGGCAGGCGGATATCGGCCGCAAAGCTTGCGCTTCCGTCCACCTTGGCGGACAAATCCAGACGCGGCGCGTCCTTGCCGGAAAGACTGTTTCGCGGCGACGGGTTCAGCGGGATAGGCGACGGCGCTTCCAGCTTTGACGCGTCCACCACGAGGTCGGCAAAGGAAATGCGCCGCCTGCCCGATGTCACGAAGCCTTTATCGGTATCGCATTGCTCCCAATCGACGTCCCAGCGCGCAGCGGCGGCTTGGCACAACAAAGCGCGAGCGGCAGCGCCAGCCTCTCGACAGGGTTGTTCAAACTGGCGGATCGACGACGAACCGCCAGTCACCACAAAATTATCCCGCCGCGCAAATTCATTGACCGTTCGCACGCTTATGCCGTCATTGGCATCAAGCCCCATGCCAGCAAAGTCAAAGGCGGCGTTCCATTCGCGCGCCAGAAGCGTATTCGCAAAAAGCGGGCTTGGCGCCACCGGCTGCACCGCAACGGACCGCCAATCTGCGCCGAGTTCGCCAGCCACAATCTGCGCCAGCGCGGTGTAAACGCCTTGCCCAGATTCGCTTTGCGGAATGGCGATGATAACCTTGCCATCTTCGCTGATTTTTAGCCAAGGGCCAAAAAGATGTTCGCCTTCCACGGCCCGCATATTTGGCAAATAACGGCGGGGCCATAAGCTCCATGCGACCAAAAGCCCAATGCCCGCTCCGCCGCCAATCAGCAGCTTCCTGCGAGATATGGCGTGCGCGCGGTCGCTGGTGTCATTCATGCATTGCTATCTTTCGGTGCATCAATCCACTGGGCGACCTGCTCGGCGATGGCGGCATAAGCCTTGCCAATCGGACCGTCGTCAAGTGCGGGCGGTGTTCCCGCATCGCTCGCCATGCGAATGCTGATATCCAAAGGTATGCGACCCAGGAACGGAATCCCAAGCTCGCGTGCCGCTGCCTCTGCCCCACCTGACCCAAACGGGTCACTCATCTCACCGCAATGGGGGCACAGATATCCGGCCATATTTTCGACAAGGCCGATAATGGGCACTTTGGCTGTGTCAAAAAAGCTGATGGCGCGCATTGCGTCAATCAAAGCGAGATCTTGAGGCGTGGAAATAATCACCGCGCCCATCGGTTTGTGCTTCTGAATCATCGACAGCTGAATGTCGCCGGTGCCGGGCGGCATATCAACGACAATATCGCGCACCCCGCCCCAGCGGGCGTCCACCAATTGCGACAACGCGTTACCTGCCATCGGGCCACGCCATGCCACCGCTTGCCCCGGATTGACGAGCTGGCCCATCGACAAAAACGGCACACCGCCTGCGCCTATGACGGGAATCATCGTTTTCCCTTCGGCTTCAGGGCGAATGCCTTCTGCGCCCATCAACCGCGGCTGCGATGGGCCGTAAATATCGGCATCAACGAGGCCCACTGAACGGCCGGCGCGCGCCATGGCAATCGCAAGGTTCGTCGACAATGTTGATTTGCCCACGCCGCCCTTGCCACTGGCAACTGCAATCAAGCGCGGCACAATCCGTTCGGCGGTCAGCATGATCCGTACTGAACTGGCGCCGGCACGTTCGGCGGCGGTACGGACCTCGGTCTCGATCTGGTCACGCTCGGCAGGGCTTAGACCCGACACCTCGAGCATGAGCGAAACTGCGCCATCGGCGACTTTCAAGCCACTGGCACGGGTGCCGGCAATAGCCGTTATGGCGGTAGAAAAAGCATCAAAATCTGACATGTCTAGCCGAATAGATTCAGAATTGCGGGATTGACACTGTTTTTCTGAAAAACCGTTCTTATAAAGGTTCCATGAGCAAAAAAATTGACAAGCAGGGGTCTATTATTTTGGCAGTCGATGGCAAAGGACCGTGGGATTCACCGGACGCGGCAGATAATGGTTCTGGCGGTCGGCAGGGCGGCGGTTCGAAGCCCGAGGCTGCAAATCCATGGGACCCCGCCCCCGATACGGCATCGCAGAAAAGCCGCACGCGCGGCCCCTCGTTAGAGGAACTGCTGCGCCGCAAAGGCGGCGGCTTTGGCGGCCTACCGCAACGGCCCGATGGTAAAAGCTGGTGGCCCCTGATCGTTGGTGCTTTCGTCGCCTTATGGCTTGTTTGGACAAGCGTCCATCGCATCGGCCCTGAACAGGAAGGCGTGGTGACCCAATTGGGTAAATATGCCCGGACGGTTTCGCCAGGTATCCAGTTTACGCTCCCCGCGCCTATAGAAAACATTACGAAAGTCGATACCAAGCAGATTCAGACAACCTCCATTGGTTCGCCCAAGGCGAGCAGCGAAAATCTGGTACTGACGCGTGACCAGAGCATAATCGACATGGCTTATGACGTCCGCTGGTCGATCAAGAACCCATCGCTCTATTTGTTCCAACTGGATAGCCCAGAGGGCACCGTCAAGGAAGTCGCCGAAAGCGCCATGCGTGCTGCGGTCGCCAACTTTGATCTAACGCAGGCAATCGGCCCCGGCCGTGGCGCAATCGAGCTTGAGGTTCGCCGCCGCATGCAACAGGTGTTGGACGAATATCGCGCTGGGGTCCTGATTCAAAGCATCTCGATCCGCCAGTCCGACCCGCCAGCCGAGGTCAACGACGCCTTCCGTGAAGTGAACGCCGCGCAGCAGCGTCGTGAGAGCTACCTTAACGACGCACGCGCTTATGCCAGCCGCGTGACTGAGTTGGCGCTGGGTGAAACAGCGGAGTTCGACAAGATTTACGTGCAGTATAAGGAAGCGCCCGAAGTTACCAAAAGGCGGCTTTATTATGAAACGATGGAGCAAGTTTTGGGCAAGGTCGACAAGACGATTGTCGAAACCGGCGGCGTAACGCCTTATTTGCCGCTGCCTGAATTTCAGAAGAAGGCTGCACAAAAAGCCGAGCCCGTTACCGTGACAGGGACAAAGCAATGAACGCGACTATTTTGAAAAACCCGATTTACCTTGCGATGATCGCCATCGGCTCATTGATATTGATAAGTATGTCGGTGAATGTCGTCCCCGAAACACAGCAAGCCATCATCAGCAGTTATGGTAAAGTCGACCGCGTCGTGAACCCATATCGCAAGGGGGAGCAATTCGGCCAAACGCGTGCAGGGCTAACCTTCCGCATTCCGTTTGTTGAGCAAATCCAGATGATCGACAAGCGGGTGCTGAGCGTAGAAATGGAGCAGCAAGAAGTGCTGTCGACTGATCAGCTTCGTCTGCAGGTCGATGCGTTCGCGCGCTTCCGTGTCGTACGGCCAGCACAAATGTACCGCACCATTCGGACAGAAGACCGTCTGCGCGATCAGTTGCGGACGATTCTGGGTTCATCGCTGCGTAACGAGCTGGGCAAGCGGACATTTTCGACCTTGCTGAGCGCAGAGCGCGGCGAAGTTATGGAAAACATCCAGACCGCACTAAACCGTGAAGCCAGCAAATATGGCGCAGAAGTCATAGACGTCCGTATCAAGCGCGCCGACCTTCCCGCAGCGACATTACAGTCAGCCTATAACCGGATGCGCAGTGCCAGAAATCAGGAAGCGATTGCCATCGACGCCGAAGGCCAGAAGGAAGCGCAGATTATCCGCGCCGATGCCGAGGCAGAAGCAGCACGCATTTACGCCATCAGCTATGGCAAGGATCCGGATTTCTACGATTTCTATCGCGCCATGCAAAGCTATCGCCAGACATTCCAGAACGGCGAGGGTTCAAGCAACATCATATTGTCTCCGCAAAACGCCTATCTGGAGAAGTTCCGGACTGGACGTTAGTCGAACGATCAATGACATTCGCCGGTTGGTCCGGCACCCATTCAATTGGCGTTCAGCTTTGGCCCGCCATCGAATGGTCGATTTTTCGGGCTTCTTGCCCGGTTGAATAGACGAGAGGAATGATATCCGTGCGTTACGCTTATGCAGTTACTACCGCGCTTTTGATGGCAGGCAGCACTGTTGCTATAGTCAACGGCAACCCTGTCACCGCCCAAACCGGCCTTGCCGTGTCGGAACAGCCTAACCTCGCACCCGGCGGCGCGCCGTCCAGCTTTGCTGATCTCGCTGCGCAACTTCAGCCAGCCGTCGTAAATATTGCCACACGGCAAAAGGTTCAGGTCGCAACCAGCCTGAACCCCTTCACCGGCGAACGCCGCCCCGTGACGCAGGAACAAGCAAGCGGCGGCTCCGGCTTCCTGATCTCCGCCGACGGCTATATCGTAACGAACAACCACGTTGTCGCCGGTGGTCCGGCGGGTGAAGCAGTTGACCGCGTCACTGTGACGTTATTTGATGGCAAAGAGTATCAGGCCGAAATCGTTGGCCGTGATCCATCGTCCGACATCGCATTGCTGAAAATTCGCGCATCGGGACTGCCTTTCGTGAAGATGGCCGACTCCCGTAAAAGCCGCGTGGGCGATTGGGTGATTGCCATCGGCAACCCGCTTGGCCTTGGCAACACCGTCACGGCAGGCATCATTTCCGCGCTTCAGCGCAACATCGGCGCGGGCGGCGCGTATGACCGCTTCATTCAGACCGATACCGCCATCAACCCAGGCAACTCGGGCGGCCCGTTGTTCAACCTGAAAGGTGAAGTAGTTGGCATTAACAACCGCCTGATCTCGCCAGTTGGCGCAAACATCGGCGTTGGTTTTGCCATCCCTGCCGAGGAAGCCGTACCGGTTGTGGAGTCGCTCAAGAAGGGCGTCCGTCCGGAGCGTGGCTATCTTGGCATCAGCATCACGCCAGTTGGTGAAGACATGGCCGACGCACTTGGGCTGGAAAAGAACCGTGGCGAGTTTGTTGCGCGGGTCGTCGCTGGTGAAGGTGGTGACAAGGCTGGCCTGAAAGAAGGGGATATCGTGCTTCGCGTCGACGGCCGCGAGGTTTCGCCCGAAGCGACTTTGTCCTACATCGTTGCCAACATCAAACCTGGCACGCGTATTCCGCTGGATATCCTGCGCGAAGGCAAGCCGATGAAACTCAACGCAGTTGTTGGCGCCCGCCCTCCCGAAGAGAAGCTGGCGCAAAGCAACTTCAATCCGGAAGAAAACAAGGATTTCGACAAGCAGTCGGACACGCCTGACTCGAAGGTCATCCGTGACACACTTGGCCTTAGCGTCATCCCGCTGGATGCCGAGATAGCGCGCGCTCTTGGCTTGACGGCCGATGTGAAGGGCGTCGTCGTTGACGTACCCGGCGCCGGCACTGCCGCACAGGTCGGGTTACGACGCGGCGATGTCATCGTATCGGCGAACTACAAGCCGCTTAGTACAGCGACTGGTCTTGCGGCAGCAGTCAAGGAAGCGCAGGCAGCTGGCCGAGGCGCGATATTGCTTGGCGTCAAACGGCGCGGCGCAACGACGCAATATGTGACCGTGCGTCTCGAAAATTAAGAGTGTTGTCCGACGCGCCAGACCGGTGCTAGTTAAGCTATGATCTTGACAAGCACCGACTGGCGCGCCGACGCCGAAGATATTCTTCCCGACCTGATTGCGCTACGGCGCGACATTCATGCCGAGCCCGAACTCGGCCTGCAAAACCCCAAAACCCTTGCTAAAATCAAAGCGGCGCTGGCCGGTTTACCGCTTGATCTGCGCGAAGGGCCGTCGACCACGGGACTCATCGCGACGCTGAAGGGCCCAGCCAATGGCCGAACAGTCTTGCTACGCGGCGACATGGATGCCTTGCCGTTGCACGAAGACACGGGCCTCGAATATAGCTCGCAGACCGATGGTGCTATGCACGCATGTGGCCACGACACACATGTCGCGATGCTGGTCGGTGCTGCGAAAATGCTGTGTGCGAAACGCGACGAGTTGGCCGGAACGGTGCAGTTCATGTTCCAGCCCGGTGAAGAGGGCCATCATGGCGCGCGCTTCATGCTCGACGACGGTCTTATCGATCCCTTGCCCGACGCTGCCTTTGCTTTGCATATCATGCCCAACGCACCGCGCGGCGTCTTCAGTGGACGAAGCGGTCCGCTCTTGGCTTCTTCCGATGTGCTGAACATCACGGTCAAGGGTGCTGGGGGTCATGCTTCCATGCCGCACGATGCGGTCGATCCTATTCCCGTGGCGTGCGAAATCGTCTCGGCAATCCAGACAATGGTGACGCGCAAGATTTCTGTTTTTCATCCGGCGGTGATAACCATCGCCAAAATCGCGGCCGGCACGACAAACAACATTATACCCGAAACCGCGCACCTTCTCGGCACCATTCGCACCTTGTCGCCGCAATCACGCGCGCGGGTGGCTGAGGAACTCAACCGGCTGGCACCGGGCATCGCAGCAGCGCATGGCTGCACCGCAGAAGTGCACATCGAACAGGGTTTCCCCGTTACCGTTTGTGACGATCGTGCCGTGCATTTTGGCAAAGCAGTCGTCGAAGATATGTTCGGTGCGGAAAGCTGGCTCACGCTCGACACCCCCATCATGGGCGCCGAAGACTTCGCTTATGTCTTGGAGAAAGTACCCGGCGCGATGTTCTTCTTGGGCGCGTCGCATGAAGGCGATGATTGGCGTTCCTGCTGCGGCCTACACTCCAACCGCATGGTGCTGGACGACAGCGTCATGGCTCGCGGCGCGGCCATTCACGCCGCAATCGCGGAACGGTTCTTAACCGACGGATTTTAAGAAACACCACGGACCACTGTGGTTGTCGCCCCAGCGAAGGCTGGGTCCTATTGCGTCTGTCCATTTGACACGAGACGCGCCATGGGCACCAGCCTGCGCTGGTGCGACGATAAATTCTATTTCCCCGCTGCCTTTTCGACACCACGCATCACGCGCAAAACATTGCCTTGTGCTATTTTTGCTAAATCGGATTTCGAATAACCGCGACGTACGAGTTCCGCGAATAAGGCAGGATAGGCGGAGACATTTTCCAACCCGACTGGTAACTCGTCTACGCCACCGAAATCGCCGCCGATACCAATATGGTCAATGCCGGCCACTTTGCGGATATGGTCGATGTGATCCGCGACCTGCGCCAAAGTCGCTTTGGGTTGCGGATTGGCAGCCACCCAAGCATCCACGACAGCTTTCTCGCCCGCAGGATTTCCGGAAAATTCGGTTTTAGCCCGACCAGCGATCGCCGAACGTTCAAATTCCCATTGCCGCCGCGGAGCTGACGTAAATCCAGGCACGAACGTCACCATGACCACGCCACCATTTTGCGGCAGGCGCTTCAGCACCGAATCGGGCACGTTTCGAGGATGCGGCGTGATTGCACGGGCGTTGCTGTGGGTGAAAAGCACAGGTGCGGTTGTCTTATCCAGCACATCATGCATCGTCGCTTCGGACACATGGCTGATATCGGCGATCATCCCTAGCCGGTTCATTTCGGCGAGCACCTCAAAGCCAAATGGCGAAAGCCCGTCATGTTTCGGCGCGTCGGTGGCGCTGTCGGCCCAATCCGTGGTCAGGCTGTGCGTGATGGTCATGTAGCGCGCACCAAGCGCATAGGTTTGGCGCAATATTTCCAGCGAACCGCCTATCGAATGGCCGCCCTCCATTCCAATGAGCGAGGCGATTTTGCCCTTCTTCATCGCCACTTCTACCTCGGCCGCCGTCGAAGCATAAGTGAACGCTTCCGGATAACGGACCATCATCTGGCGCACGACATCGATTTGCTGGATGGTCCGTGTCACTGCCTCATGCTTCGGCAAGGCGGCATCGACATAGACTGACCAATATTGTCCGCCCAGAAACCCGGCGCGCGCCGTGACAATGTCGGTGTGAGTCTTTGCCAAAATGTCGGCGGGCAGGGCGGACAGATCGAATTTCGAAAAATCACGGTCGAACAGTTCGGCGATTTGGTGGGGCGTGTCGTTGTGGCCGTCGATTATCGGGGACTTGGCAAGAACCTCGCGCGCCGTTTCTTCGGGCGTCGTAGCATGTGCGGGCGCACATGCAATCAAGGCGCAGAACAGAAGTACTTTCTTCATGGGACCAGCACGGTATCTACCGCCTCCTCTAGCGTTTCGGGGTAATCGAGCGTGAAATGCAGGCCACGGCTTTCGTGACGGGCCAGCGCCGAGCGGATAATCAGATCCGCGACCTCGACCAGATTGCGAAGCTCGACAAGGTCGGGCGTGACCCGGAAATGGCTATAATAATCCGCAACCTCGCTACGCAGCAGGTCTATGCGGTGCTGCGCACGTTCAAGCCTCTTGGTTGTGCGTACGATGCCAACGAAGTTCCACATGAACTGACGGATTTCGCGCCAGCATTGCGCAATGACAACTTCCTCATCACTGTCGGTAACGCGGCTTTCATCCCACGGCCTGATGTCGGGGGCAGGAGGCAAGCTATCCCAATTGGCGTCAATGTGGCGCGCGCAGGCATCGCCAAAGACAAAGCATTCCAACAAAGAGTTCGACGCGAGGCGGTTGGCACCGTGCAAACCACTTTGCGTCACTTCGCCAGCGGCATACAGCCCCGGAGCATCGGTCCGACCGTCAAGGTCCACAAGCACACCGCCGCATGTATAATGTTGCGCTGGCACGACTGGAATGGGTTCGCGTGTAATGTCGATACCAAGCCCAAGCAGCTTTTCGTAAATATTGGGGAAATGCCCCTTCACGAAATCGGCTGGCTTGTGGCTGATGTCGAGATGCACATAATCCAGTCCATCGCGTTTGATTTCTGCGTCGTTTGCGCGGGCCACAATATCACGCGGGGCAAGTTCGGCCCGCTCGTCATAATCGGGCATGTAGCGGTGCCCGGTTTTCGGGTTTTTCAATATCCCGCCTTCGCCTCGGACCGCCTCGGTAATCAGGAAGTTTTTCACCTCCAGATTATACAGGCAGGTCGGGTGAAACTGCATGAATTCCATGTTTGATACCCGGCACCCGGCCCGCCAGGCCATGGCGATACCATCTCCGGTCGCACCGCGCGGTGCGGTTGAATAGAGATAAGTGCGCCCCGCTCCCCCGCTTGCCAATATCGTCGCACGGGCCGTGAAGGTTTCCACGCGGCCTGTCTTGCGATCGAGCGCATAGACGCCGTGAATACGTCCCGATGTCGAGAAACGCGCCTGATGCCGGCCCGAAATGAGGTCAACGGCGACCATGTCGGGTACGAGATGGATGTTCGGGTGCGCGCGGGCCGCTGCTTCCAACGCCTGCTGGACCGCCCATCCGGTTGCGTCGTCGACATGGACGATCCGGCGATGGCTGTGTCCGCCTTCGCGCGTAAGATGCCAGTCATTACCCTCCAGATTGAAAGGTACGCCAAGCTTTGCAAGCCGCTCGATCGCAATGGGCGCATTTTCGACAACGAATTCAACGGTCGCACGGTTGTTCAGCCCGCCACCAGCCACCATCGTGTCTTCAACATGATTTGCAAAATTGTCGCCAGGTTCGAGAACTGCCGCAATACCGCCCTGCGCCCAAGCTGTTGCACCGTCAGATATTGATCCCTTGGCCAGAACAGCCACCTTACGGGTCGTCGCCAGTTGCAACGCTGCGGTAAGCCCCGCAGCCCCTGAACCGATTATCAGGACATCCGCCTGCATTACGGATTGCTTGTCAGGCGAAGGAAAACATCTTCCAGATCGGCTTCCTTGGTGGTCACGTCGACAATGCCAAGGCCAAGTCCCTGAATAACGGTCAAAACCTGACCAGCGTTCATACGGTCCTTGTTATAGGTGATTTCAATCGTGCGGTCGCTGACCAGCTCGGCCTTCTCGAATGCCTCGTGCGTCGGTGCCTCGGTCACATCGCGGTCAAGCGTCAGGACGACTGCCTTTTCGCGCGCCATGCCGACCAGTTCGCGGGTGGGTTTATTGGCAATCAACTGTCCGTGGTTGATGATGGCGATGCGGTCACACAATTGCTCTGCTTCTTCGAGATAATGCGTCGTCAGAACAACGGTGACGCCTTCGCGGTTGAGTTCCAGCACATAATCCCAAAGCTGTTGGCGAAGCTCGATATCCACTCCGGCTGTTGGCTCATCAAGAACGATGACCGGGGGGGCATGCACCATGGCCTTTGCGACCAGCAAGCGTCGCTTCATTCCGCCAGACAAAGTGCGCGAATATGCGTCGGCCTTATCTTCAAGTCGGACGGCGCGCAGCAGCTCCATCGTTCGGCGTTTTGACTTGGGCACGCCATATAGACCGGCTTGCAGTTCCAACGCTTCTTTTGGCGTAAAAAAGGGGTCGAACATGATTTCCTGCGGCACGATGCCAATGGACGCCTTGGCATTGCGCGGGTGCTCGTCAATGTCGAAGCCCCATATCGACGCCTTTCCCGATGACTTCATCACCAGCCCGGCGAGAATGTTGATCAGCGTCGATTTGCCGGCGCCATTGGGACCCAGCAGCCCAAAAATTGACCCTTGCGCGACATCAAAACTGACATCGTCGAGCGCTTGCTTGCCCCCTGCATATTTTTTGGACAGGTTCTGGATTGCGATAGCTTGTTCGGACATATGCCAGCGATAGCGAAGGCATCGCGGCTGTGCAATCATATGGACGCGCAATTCGAATAGGTCGCGGTGAGGCTTGTTTCGATCCGTTAACCAGTTTTGGAAGTCTTACCTTACATCATTTGACATATAGCACGCTGTATGGGTGGTGTAATTTACAGATATGGGGCGGGTGTCTTCGCAATCGCGGCGGCGGTGATGCTGCTGCCGTCGGCTGCAAAAGCCGCGCCGGCCACCGGCCAGGCCCAGATTGCGGTGGTAACGCCTCTGTCCTTCATAAATTACAGAAACCTTGATTTCGGTCGGGTAATCCCCGCAGCCGTCGCCGGATCCGTCACGATCTCCCCAACCAACACGCGGACCGCCACTGCAGGCATCGTGCCTGTTGGCAATGACTTTCAGGTCGCGCGATTTGCTGGCATGGGTACGCAGAATGAACGGGTGCGCATTCGTATTACGCCGGCCAGCATCAATCTCACTGGGCCCGGTCCCGCGATGACCGTAGATAACTTCGTCATCGGCCCCGAGGCAACTTTACAGCCAGTCGGCGGGTCACCGAATTACCGTATTGTGGCTGCAGACGGCATTTTCTGGTTTTCGGTTGGCGCTCGATTGAACGTCGGTGCCAACCAACCGGCGGGTGCCTATTCGGGGACTTTCACAGCCACGCTGGACTATCAATAACAGCCCAATTCCAACGACGTTAGCAATGCGGTGACGTTATGTTTACCATTCATGGCTAAAGATAACATCATGTTATTGCCCTGCACATTACGCCATCGCGCCGGTCTGTCGACGCTCTCGCTGGGAATAGCGCTGGCTTTTGCTGGGCCTGCTTACGCGGGAACTGCGCCCGGTAGTGCGGAAATAACCATTGTCCGCCCCTTGTCCTTTGTGATCGATGATAATCTGGATTTCGGCGCGGTTATTCGTGGTACGACCGCTGGCACAGTTACCGTTGCTCCGGATGGAACGCGCACGCGAACCGGGGGGGTAACACTCGCTAATGGCGGCGGACAGAAGGCGGCGAGTTTTGCTGGCCAAGGAGCAGTCAACCAGCGCGTGGACATATCTGTCGGCGCAACAAATATTTTTCTAACCGGGCCAGGCGCGCCTATGCGCGTGCGCGATTTTGTCATCGGTAGTACGCCGACAGCGGTTCTCACAACTACGCCGCTGCGTTTCACAATTGCCGCGCCTACGGGTATCTTTGCCTTTCCCGTTGGCGCAACGCTTGATGTGGGTGCGAACCAGACGCCTGGACAATATACGGGTAATTGGACGATTACGCTTAACTATTTTTAGAAGCGTTGCAGCGCAGCGGTGGCTTTGCTAAGCGGCCCGTCATGAGCACATTCGAGCCTGAGATTATCCGAGTCCGTGAACCACGTGTCGCTTGCGACGGCAGCGGGGACATTCCCGCAGCCTTGGGTCATCCACGGGTGTGGTTGCAAATTGACGAAAAAGGCTATGTTGACTGCGGCTATTGTGACAGGCGCTTCGTCATGGTCGGCGGACCTGCCGACAACGGCAAAGGCTGAAAGCCCCTAAATTAGTATTTCCTTCGCTGGCCCCTGCCCCAGAAAGTTGGCGGGACTAGCGCTGGCTCCATAAGCCCCTGCACAGAAGACCGCGACAAGATCACCCACATCCGCACGCGGCAAATGCGCCTGATCCGATAATTTATCGAGGGGCGTGCACAGACAACCGACGACAGACGCTACCTCCTGCGGATCGGCTCCATATTTCGTGGCAATCGCAACTGGATAGTTCCGACGTATGACGGTGCCGAAATTACCGCTGGCCGCGAGTTGATGGTGAAGGCCACCATCGGTTATCAGGAAAACCTCATTATGACTGATTTTGCGGTCAACGATGCGCGTTAGATAAACACCCGCCTCACCCACCAAATAGCGGCCCAGCTCAATACAGAAATGCGTGTCCGCAAGGATCTCGGGCAGCGCGTTGAATGCTGCGCCCAGCGCAATGCCGACGGCTTCGATGTCGACAGGTTCGTCACCGGGAAAATATGGAATGCCAAAGCCACCGCCCAGATTGACGCGTGGAGGTGACGTTCCAATGGCTTCGGTCAGTTCGGCAACCAGCGCCAACGTTTGCGCCTGCATGTCAATGATCGCTTCGGCCTTCAGCGCCTGACTGCCAGCGTAAATATGAAAGCCGCGCCATTCGGCTCCCGCGGCGACGATGCGCTTGACCAGGTCAGGCACCCGTTCTGCGTCAACGCCGAATTGCTTCGCGCCGCCGCCCATTTTCATGCCAGACCCTTTAAGGTCAAAGCTGGGGTTGACCCGAACAGCAAGGCGCGGCGTAACATTCAGATTTGCGCCGATGGTGATGGCCCTGTCGACCTCCCCTTCGCTCTCGCTGTTAAGGGTGACACCTAAGGAGATGGCGCGCTCGATTTCACGGTCCCGCTTGCCGGGTCCGGCAAAACTTATGCGATGCGGATCGACGCCAGCCGCAAGCGCCAGCTCGAGTTCGCCACCCGATGCGACATCGAAGCCGTCGACCATCGCGTTCATTTGGGTGAGCAAAGGCGGAAAGGGATTCCCCTTCATCGCATAATGAATGGCCAGCCGGTCCGGCATCGCAGCGCGCAATTCGCTTAGCCGGTCGCGCAAATGCTGCGCAGAATATACGAATAACGGGGTGTCGCCCGCCTGATCCACCAGCGCGCTGGCGGTCAGGCCGCCAATGGAAAGCTCGCCATTTACGGCATCATAGCCCTTGGGAATGGGTCCGGTTGGTTTCATGCCGCAAGCCTTAGCGCCAACAAGTTTCTGTCAAGTTTACCGTTCGCGCTTTTCGGAAACTCCGGCAGCCAGATGACTTCCGAAGGTTGCATGAAATTTGGCAGCGTGGTTTTCAGATGCGCCTTGAGTCCGTCATCGTCGCCACTACCGCGCACGAACAATATGATGGATTCACCCAATCTTTCATCTTTGCGACCAAGGGCGCAGGCCTCTGCCACTTGCCCGCTCTCGACTGCTGCTTCTTCAATTTCGGTCGGTGAAACACGGTTGCCGCTGGTTTTAATCATCGCGTCGTCACGGCCAACAAAATAGAGCAAACCATCTGCATCGCGGCGCACGGTATCGCCAGACCAGACAGCTAATCCGCCATATGTTGAAAAGGCTGGTGCAGGTTTGAACCGTTCGGCGGTGCGGACGTCGTCTTGCCAATATCCTTGCGCGACCAGTGGCCCTGCGTGAACAAGCTCTCCGGGCTCTTCCGGCAGCGCCTCGGTTCCGTCAGGCGCAACGACCATGATTTCTGCAAATGGAATCGCCTTGCCCATGCTCGTCGGGTTGGCATCGATAATTTTGGGGTCGAGATAAGTCGAACGAAAAGCCTCCGTCAGCCCATACATCGCGTAAATGTCCGTTGCCGGACCGAACGCAGCGCGCATGCTTTTCACTAGGCTTGGCGTGAGCGCCCCGCCGCTGTTCGTCAGCCGACGGAGGCCCTGCACCGCGTCATCAGGCCAAGATTGCTCCACAAGCTGCACCCATAAGGGCGGGACTGCGGCCAGCGTGGTTATTTTATAGCGGGTACATGCCTTAATCACATCGCGAGCAGTCAAATAGTCGAGCGGAACGACAGTTCCGCCTGCACGCCACGTCGATAACAGTTGGTTCTGCCCATAATCAAAACTTAGGGGTAACACGGCCAGCGTCACATCGTCGGATTGCAATTCCAGATATTGCGCCACGCTTTGGGCACCCAACACCAAATTGGCGTGGCACAGCATGACACCCTTGGGGCGTCCGGTTGAGCCAGACGTATACAGGATCGCCGCGAGCGTTCCTGTGTCCGTGTCCGCAGGCAGACGTGGCGCAACGTCGGCCAGTTCATCGTCGAGTGTAGCGACCAAATGTTTCTCATCGACAAAAACGAAGCTTCCGGCCCGCGCGCTGTTGGTGACCAGCATCACAGCACCGCTATCGTCCATGATATGCTGAACCTGCGCGGCCTTAAGCAATGGATTGATCGGGACATGGACCAACCCCGCCCGCACCGCGGCTAGCGGCATGATGCAAGCGATTTCGCTTTTTGCCAGCCAGGTCGCAACGCGGTCGCCCTTTTTAAAGCCTTTCGATTGCAACCAAGCGGCCAGCCGACCGATACGGAGATTTAACTCCTCATAGCTAAAGCTGCGATCACGAATCGTGAGCGCAGTCGCCGACGCTTCCCCAAACAGGGGCAAATGGTCGAGTGGGAAAAGCGGCAAGTCGTTGATCATAAAGCCATTATCATTTGGAGTGGAAGTTCATGTCAGAGGTCAGCTATTTGCCTATTAAAGGTGAATATCACGATAATTTTCTGTCCGCGCAGGTCGCTGCGCAGGGGGCCTTGGACCGCGATTCCCAAAAATGTCTGTTTGACCGGCTTGAATGGATTGAACCTCTTCACCGCTTCGCATTGCGTGAGCGGTCGCCCCTATTGCTGCGCACGCAAGCAGGCGAAGCCAGCGCATGGATGCCACTTATGCGCGAGGGCAGCGGTCATCATGTGGCCCTTGCCAACTGGTATAACTTCTCATGGCGCCCGATTTTTGGGGGCGGTTATGACGAAGTCACGCGTCTTGCCCTGCTGCGGCAATTCGCTGATACCGCAAAGAACCAAAGCCGCCGGATCACTTTGGCGCCCGTTCCGGACGAAGATAGCGCGGCCAGCGAGATTGTCGCTGCTTTCACCGCCAGCGGATGGGTCGCCGACATGACGCAATGCGACGAGAATCATTATCTCAGGATCAACGGCAGGTCGTTTGATGCCTATTGGGAAGGCCGCCCCGGACAGTTAAAAAACACGGTAAAACGCAAAGGTAAAAAAGGCGTCGTCTCCGTGCGCATTGACCTGCAGTTTACCGACGCGGCCTGGGCGGATTATGAACGGGTATATGCGAGAAGCTGGAAACCGCATGAGGGCAGCCCTGCATTTCTTAAAGCCGTTGCCCGTCAGGAGGCATCGGCAGGCACATTACGACTTGGGCTTGCCTATATCGATGGCCAACCGGTCGCAGCCCAGTTCTGGACCGTCGAAAACGGAACTGCATTGATTCACAAGCTGGCCCATGATGAAAGGCACATATCCGCGTCCCCCGGCACATTGCTGTCCGCCGCTTTGTTCCAGCATGTGATCGACGTAGACAAGGTGAGCGAAATAGATTTCGGGACAGGCAGCGACGCATATAAACGGGAATGGATGGAGGATGTCCGCTCCCGCTACCGTATTGACCTGCTTTGGCCCAACCACATTGCAAACTGGCCCATCATCGCGCGACGCCACCTTCGGCAGATACGCGGTTG
The DNA here is from genome assembly GCA_963508315.1 of uncultured Sphingorhabdus sp. GTDB lineage: Bacteria > Pseudomonadota > Alphaproteobacteria > Sphingomonadales > Sphingomonadaceae > Sphingorhabdus_B. Next base: position 817,572 of record CAUOWK010000001.1, read on the forward strand.
GGCCGCATAACCGGAAAGAACAACATGCATAAAGAAATCGAAGACAAGACCCGCACCCTGCTGTCGGAAATATTGGGGCTGTCGGCTGAACAGGTTGCGGCCATGAACGACGACACCGAACTGTTCGGCGCGTTGCCGGAGCTTGATTCCATGGCCGTCGCGGGTTTGCTCACCGAAATGGAAGACCGTTTCGACATCATGGTTGACGATGAAGACGTGGACGGCGAGCTGTTCGCTACCTTTGGCAACCTCGTGCGCTTTGTCCAATCCAAGGTTGCCGGGTGAACGCAACGCCCGATCATATATTCTACGAAACCGCTGGGGCCCGGGAGTATATCCTGCGATTTGATGTGGGCGCAACTGCACGGACAATACTTATCGTCCCGCCTTTGTTTGACGAGATGAACCGCACACGCCGGATGATAGTCGAGACAATGCGTGCTCTTGCGGCGCAAGGGGTCAACAGCATGCTGCCTGACTTGCCCGGCTGCAACGAGAGTCTTGCGCCGATGTCGCAGCAATCAGTAACAGGCTGGCGCGATGCGGTGGTGGATGTGACGCGTCAGCATAAAGTGACGCATATCGCAGCCATTCGTGGTGGATGTCTTCTAGACGACGCAGCTGCAATACCCTGTTTGAGACTTGCGCCCGTTACGGGTGCGTCCCTGCTGAAGACGATGCTGCGGACTCGCATTGCTGCGGACCGCGAAGCTGGCGTTAGCACCAGCATGGAAGAGTTGCGTGCTCTGAGCGAAAATGCCGATCTTGATCTGGCTGGCCATCGCCTCAGCCCACTCATGCTCAAAGAAATGGACGCGGCGATTCCGGCACAAGGCAATCTGTTCCGCGAAGTGGAGATGTCAGACATTGCCGGGACACCGCTTTGGTTGCGGTCCGAGCCGGGCGAAAATGCGGATATGTCCGCAGCCTTGGCGCGCCAACTGGAGGAATGGAGCGCTTCATGCGCCAGATGATAAACTTTACCTGTAGTGCGGACCTTTTGACCGGAACGCTTGACCCGGCGGACGGAACGACTGGCTTGTTGATCGTCAGCGGCGGAAACGAAATCCGCAGTGGGGCTTATGCAGGTCAAGCGAGCATGGCGCAGCATTTCAGTGCATTGGGCATTCCAGTTTTCCGGTTTGACCGGCGCGGCGTGGGCGACAGCGAAGGCGTCAACCAGGGCTTTGAGCATAATGCCGAAGATATTCATGCCGCCATTTCGGCCTTTCGGCGTGTCGCGCCGCACCTGCAGCGCATCGTTGCTTTCGGTAATTGCGATGCAGCGACAGCACTACTGCTCCACACACAGTCGCCGTTGCTTCATGGATTGGTGTTGGCAAATCCGTGGACGATCGACGCGGCAACGGAATCTGAATCCGCGCCCGCGCCAGACGCTTCAGTCATTCGTGCACGATATTGGGCACGCCTCAAAAATCCCCAATCCTTGCTTGATCTGCTCTCCGGCAAAATCAACCTGCGTAAGCTTGCGAGTGGTTTAAAAAAGGCAGCCAAGCCGGTGCACACCTCCCTGCTTGCGCAAAGGTTAGCTAACGCAATGGCGCAGACTGAAATGCCATTAGGCGTATTAATTGCGGATCGCGACACGACAGCCATGGCATTCATGGCAGCATGGAATAGCTCAGCTTTTGAACATGTCCGGCGGCGGCCCAATGTCCTGCTGGCGACCTATTCCACCGCATCACACAGCTTTGCTGATACCGCCTCGCGGGATTGGTTGTACGCGCAGATATTGGATTTCATCAAACAGCCGGACTAAAACTCTTAGTCGCCTGTTGCCGGTACGCATCGAGCAGCGACGCTATTGATCGGGCATAGGCAACTCCCGCCGGTTCAATCATGATGCAGTCATTTTCGAGCTTTGCCAGACCCCGGTCTGAAAAGGATTTCAACTCGACGGCTACCTGTGCCCTGATATCGTCAGGCAATGGCCCCGAGTTTCCAAAACACAACAGTTTCTCTATCAGCTTTCCCCGCACCCGGTCATCTACAGTTCGCCGAACACCGCGCGTTGCACACACTTCCAGCGCCGATGCGCGAGCACGATAGTCGCCGACATTTTTCTCATTTTGAATGATGTAATCAGGAAAATTGGAGATCGCGCTTGCCCCCATCCCAATCATGACGTCGCTGCTGTCGTCCGTGAACCCTTGAAAATTCCGGCGGAGCGTCCCTTCCTTTGCCGCAAACGCCATGCTGTCACCCGGTAACGCAAAATGGTCAAAGCCAATGGCGTCATATCCGCTGTTTGTAAGATAGTCATAGCCCAGCGCCGCCATATTAAAGCGCTGCGCACTCCCTGGCAGGCTGTCCCCGTCTATGCGGCGCTGGCGCGGGAAAATCTGTGGCATATGTGCATAACCGAACAGCGCAATTCTGTCGGGCGCAAGACCAGCCGCTATTTCGAGCGTGCTGAAAAGCTCCTCATCAGTTTGGCGCGGGAGGCCGTACATCAAGTCAAAATTGATGCCCCTGATACCGGCCTCGCGCAGTTTCCAGATGCACTCTTCAATCATATGCAGTGGCTGTGTCCGGCCAATTGCGCGCTGGATTTCCGGCGAGAAACTTTGCACGCCCAGACTGACGCGGGAAACGCCGCAACCGGCAAGTGTCGCAGCCCAGCCGTCGGTAAATGTGCGCGGGTCAATTTCGACCGATATGCTTGGCTTGTCACAATTGAACATCGTCATGAGGCGGTCAGTCAGCCGGACAAATTCGACCGGTGCGATGGCATTGGGGCTACCGCCACCAAAGGCGATGTGAGACACTTTGCCGCGACCATTTAGCTGGCTAGCGACCTGAATAATCTCGGTTTCAAGGGCCGCGAGGTACGATGTGAGGCGCTTTTCTTTGGACGCTGCACCGGTGCTGCAACCGCAATACCAGCATATTTGCTGACAATATGGAATGTGCAGATAAAGCGAAATCGGTGTGTCAGGGGCGACGTTGTCAAGGGCGTCCAGAAACGCAACCTCGGCCACATCTGCGCGAAATTCAAGCGCTGTGGGATAGCTCGTATATCGCGGCACATTGGCCGAAAGCAGGTCAGGATGAAAAGTCCACATGCCCCTTTTTGAACAATTCGGACAGTGACTGTCATTGATCTCGATCAACGCGGTTGTTGCGTAAGATCAATGCGATCGATTGCGCGGGGCGTACATCGGGCGGGTCTTAAACATGAAGGATCAAGACATGAAATCTTTGAAGTACGCCATTCTCCCCGCGTTGATCGCAAGCAGCGCATTGGCCACGCCGGCGTTCGCCAAGGCTGGCGACACGTTCGTCCGCGTGCGTGCAATAATGGTATCGCCAACCGAAACTTCGGGCGGCATCTTGCCAACTTTCCCGACCGAAGAAGTGAAGGTCAACGACAGCATCATGCCGGAAATCGATATCACGCACATGGTGACTAACAATGTGGGATTGGAACTGATCGCAGCAACGACCAAGCACAATGCGTCAGGCACATCTGGCACAACAGGCGGCATTGGCAAGCTCGCCTCGACTTGGGTGCTACCGCCCACGTTGACGGTGCAATATCATTTCGCTCCAGATGCCAAAGTGCGGCCTTATGTCGGCGCTGGCGTCAACTACACGATGTTCTATTCCGAAAAACCATCTGCAGGACTGGAAGCAGCGGTTGGTCAAACCAACGTGAATTTGAAGGACAGCTTCGGTTGGGCCGCGCAAGCCGGGGTCGACATAGATTTGAATGAAAAGATGTTTTTGAACTTCGATGTCAAATATATCGATATCGACACAAGCGCACGATTGGCGACAACGGCTATCGGTACACAGCGTGTCAAAATTAGCCTCGACCCGCTGGTCTTCGGAGTTGGCGTTGGCTTCCGCTTCTAATCTAATATAGCCCGCGCATAAACCACGGCGTCCTATAATCAGGACGCCGTTTTTGCATCAACAGCAGCCGTCATCCTGGACACTACCGTCCGACCGCCTTTTGCGGTCGTTTGCAGCATGACAGCCCTTTTTACAGCATTCATGCTGTGTTCCGCCTCCGCTGGGCAACTTAACAGGTATGATGATACGCGCCGCTGGATCGCCGCACACCGGGGACATGATAGTTTTAGCTGGCGCAGGTGACGTGGGCGCCATCAGAACAAGCGCAGCAATCAGGCCGGTCCACTTTCTCATGGCCGATCTTCATCATCAATCAGGATACGCAAAGCGGAGCCGTCAGCGTCATCGAACTGGCCGCTTTTTACCGACCAAAAGAATGCCGCGAGGCCCAGCAGCCCAAGCCCAAGGGCGACCGGAATGAGGAGGGCAAGTCCCGTCATTTCGCTGCTCCGCGAAGGCGCAACGCATTGGCGACTACAATCAACGAAGACCCGGACATGGCAGCAGCGGCGATCAGCGGAGTCACATATCCTGCAATCGCCAACGGCACCGCGATTACATTGTAACCAATTGCTAGAATGAAGTTCTGTTGCACGATGCGGCGGGTTTTGCGGGCAGCAGAAATGGCGGTGACTATCGGCGTGAGCGCGTCGCCCATGAAAACTAAGTCTGCGGCTTGCTGCCCTGCATCACTGGCCGAGGCGGGAGCGATCGACGCATGCCCCGCAGCAAGTGCCGGACCATCGTTGAGGCCATCGCCAACCATTAACACCTTATGCCCTGCCGCCTTTTGCCGCGCGATCGCGTCCAGCTTGTCCTGCGGCAACATTGATGTTTGCGCCGTCAGTCCAAGCGCACGTGCAACTGGGGCCACCGATACTGCGCGGTCGCCTGACAAAATCGACGCGCGCACGCCAAGCTTGAGCAACGCCTCCACAGTTTCCTCGGCCTGCGGCCGCATCAGATCAGCGAAATGTACCGCGAAGGGAGGCTCGTCCCCAATCTGTAGCTGTGACGCTATCCCGTCGTGCGATATTTCCACATCAGGCCGCCCCAGCGAGACATTCATCCCTTTGTGACGCGCATAGACGCCTGACCCGGCCACTTCGCGCACCGCATCAATCTCTGCGGCAATGACCCCATCGATTTCAAGCGCACGGCGGATGCCTTCCGACAGCGGATGGCGACTTGCACGTGCCAAGGCGAGCACAACCGATTTCTGCGCCTCGCTGGCCTTGTCCAAATTCACCGGTTCCGGTCGGCCACGTGTGAGGGTGCCGGTCTTATCGAACATCGCCAGATCGACCTCAGCCAACCGCTCAAGAGCACTTCCATCCTTCACCAATATGCCGGCACGCATCAACGCGCCCGCAACGACGATCTGGGCGGCGGGAACCGCCAGTCCAAGCGCGCAGGGGCAGGTGATAATGAGCACAGCGACAGCAATCAAAAGGCTTTCATGCCAGCCCGCCCCTGCGAACATCCATCCCGCGAAGCTGGCCAGCGCCAGAGTATGGACGGCGGGCGCATAATAACGCGCGGCGCGGTCAGCAATGCGAACGTACAGCGATTTGCTTTGGCCGGCTTGCTCCATTAACCGCGCGATATCGGCGATAGCGGTATCGGGACCAGCGGCAGTGACGCAAATGGTTACGAGTCCGTCGAGGTTAAGTGTACCGGCATGGACATTGTCACCTGCGTCCACCAATTGCGGCGCTGACTCGCCCGTTAGTAATGAGAGGTCAAAACGGCTTTGGCCTGATCGGACAACGCCGTCCGCCGCGAGCCGCTCACCCGCGGCGACCAGCATCATCATGCCGGGCCGCAACGCATCTGCTTCAAGCCAAGCGGTTTTGCCATCATTCTGCATGACCATTGCGCCGGGCGCTGTCTGCTTCAGCAATGCGCTCACACCGTCACGTGCGCGGTCACGCATCACAGCATCTAGCCAGCGACCCGTAAGCAGGAAGAACAACAGCATGACGACGCCATCAAAATAGGCATGCTGGCCATGATTAAATGTCTCATACAGACTGAGCGCGGTCGTGATGGTAACGCCGATAGAAATGGGCACATCCATATTCGTCCGGCCCTTGGACAGAGCCGCATAGGCCGAGCGAAAGAAAGGCTGCCCTGCATAGGCCACGGTAGGCAATGCGATCAGCGCCGACAACCAGTGGAAAAGATCGCGAGTAACGCCGCTGGCGCCTGACCAGACAGACACCGAAAGCAGCATGATGTTCATCATGGCGAAGCCCGCAACCGCCATGGTCTTGAGCAGATATCGCGCTTCGGTTCCGGCGGGGTCCGACGCTGCCGCGCTAATCGGTTGCGCCTCGAACCCAACATCAGCGATGGCCTGCAAAAGCTGAGGCATCGTCAATTCGGGTAGGTGGCTAAGCGTAACCCGTTTTGCGGTAAAGTTCACGCGGGCATGGGCAATGCCTGCTTTTGTAGAGAGGCCGTTTTCCAATTTCGCAATGCATCCGGCGCAGCGAATGGCCGGCACCGCAAAATCGCTGTGCGCCAACGCCGCAGTGCCCTCGATACTGGCCAACGCGTTCACGAAACGATTTCCGTCATCCGGAACAAGTCAGCGCCACGGCGGAGCGAAAGGCGCAAATTCCAGCGTCCAACCGGCAATGCTTGTTTAGAAAGCAAACGACCATCTTCCATCACCGAAAAAGTCAGCGGAATATCATCGGTCCGCCCCAATGGATGCAGGGCATCACCAACAGCTGCAATCTGCGAAAGGCCCACTTCATCTTGGCGCGCGTCGATTATTACGTGGCGATTCGGAGAAAGGGCAGCGCTGACTTTCCAGCCGAGCCTATCCTGCCGCGCTGCTGCGTCTAGCCATTGATTATATTGCTGACTGGCGACGTAGCTGTTGTCGACCACCGTTCCGCCAAATGTACCAACAGCCATGCGCGCCATCGTGAAATTCACAGCCATTACGATGCCGAAAAACGTCGCTAAAATTGCCGTCATATGCCAGCCTGTAAATTTGCCTTGTGTGAGGATTTTCATTCGACTGGCTCCGGTCTTTCAAAAATGACGGTATCCTTATCGCCCCGTTCGTCACCTGAACGGGCGCGCGTGCTGATGCGGAACTCGCTGCGCTCAGGGCCCTTGGCAGGCGCGGCAATGAATAAACGCACCTTGTGCACGGCGTCCGGTGCAACGGCAAAGCTGACATTCTGTCTGGCGCTGGCGCGGCTTGTGTCGGCGGTCCACATGACGGCTCCCGGTAACCCTTCGATTGTGACATCGACCATGCGCGGGCGGGTCTCCATATTGCGGATCTTCAGCGTGTAATTGTTACGGATGGCCCCGTCGGACAACCGGACGTAAACGGGGTTGCGATCGGGTTGCACGGACAGGTCAAGCCGCGTGCGCTGGCCAAGGGTGAACAGCATAGCCAAGCCAATCAATGCCCAGATGCTGAAGTAAATGATCGTGCGTGGCCGCAGCAAGGTCTTCATCGGCGGCGTGCCGATGCCACCCGATTTCTCGGCCTCAGCATCGTCGAACGTGCAGTAATCGATTAGGCCGCGCGACTTGCCGATTTGCGCCATGACCTTGTCACAAGCATCGATGCACAAAGCGCAGGTGATGCAGCCAATTTGCGGTCCTTCGCGAATGTCGATGCCGGTGGGGCAGACGGAAACGCATTGGTTGCAATCAATGCAGTCGCCGAACGCGCTTGGGTCGGCGAGTGCTTGCTTCAAGCTGCCACGTTTCTCGCCGCGCCAATCCTTGTAAGTAACCAATAGCGATTTTTCGTCCATCATCGCGGTCTGTATGCGCGGCCATGGGCACATATAAATGCACACCTGTTCCCGCATAAATCCACCGAAAATAAAAGTCGTGGCAGTTAGGACACCGACTGTCGCATAGGCCACGGGAGCGGCCTCACCCGACCAAAACTCGCGCACAAGCGTTGGGGCGTCGGCAAAATACATAATCCACGCGCCGCCGGTCCAAAAGGCGATGAACAGCCATGCCGTCCATTTGGTGAGGCGTTTGGAGATTTTCTGAATACCCCAAGGTGCTTTTTCCAAGCGGACCTGCGCATTGCGGTCACCGTCGATGAAGCGCTCCACATGTTGGAAAAGGTCAGTCCAGACAGTTTGCGGACAGGCATAACCACACCACGCACGACCGACCGCACTGGTGACCAGAAACAGGCCAATGCCTGCCATGATGAGCAGCCCCACCACATAATAAAACTCATGCGGCCAGATTTCGATCTGGAACATGTAGAAACGCCGGTTGGCCAAATCGACGAGAACCGCCTGGTCAGGTGCATACTGCCCCCTGTCCCAGCGTATCCAGGGCGTAATGTAGTAAATGGCCAGCGTTACGGCCATGATAGCCCATTTCAGGCGACGGAAAAATCCATCGACTGCCTTGGGATATACGCCCTTGCGCCCCTCATAGAGCGCAGGTGCCTTTTGCCGTAAAAGCTCAGTTTTCGACATTTGCGGCCACCTTGGCCGGATCAGGAGCTGGTACTGCAGCAGGTGCAGGTGCAGCCTCCCCGCCGCCAAGCGAGTGGACATAAGCGGCCAGCATTTTGATAGTCACTGGGTCCAGCCTGTTATTCCAGCGTGGCATAACACCATAGCGTGCCTGATTGACCGTAGTTGTAAGCGATGCCTTGTCCCCGCCGTACAGCCAAATGCCATCGGTAAGGTTAGGTGCGCCAAATTCCCGCATGCCCTTGCCGTCCGCTCCGTGGCATGACGCACAATTATTGCCAAAAATCGCTGCACCAGCGGCTGTTGTCGCGCTGGCTTTTTCCAAGCCGGAAAGCGAACGCACGTAAGATGTGACCGCATCGATTTCGCCAGCCGCAAGGACACCTGCAAAAGCCGGCATTTGCGAAAAGCGCGTTTGGTCATGATCGGGCTGGCGAATACCATGAGTCAGGGTGAAGTGGATTGCACTTAAATCACCGCCCCACAGCCAGTCATCATCATTGAGGTTGGGGTAACCCGCCGAACCCGCTGCACCAGAACCGTGACATTGCACGCAATGTACCTTGAACGCGGCGCGGCCGCCTTCGACAGCAGCTTGATATAGCCGCTCGTTGCCAGCAAGCTGCTCAACCGGAATAGCCGCCAACGCACTGGTTATCGGCGCACGGCGAAGCGTTTCTGCCTGCATTTCGGATTCGAGCTGCCCACGGCTTGACCAGTTCCAAACGCCTTGGGTGGCGCTGTTCGCCAAGGGTATCGCAGGATACAGAACGACATAGACAATGCCCCAGATGATCGTCGCCCAAAAGGAAATCACCCACCAACGTGGCATGGGGGTATCGAGTTCCTCAATGCCGTCCCATTCATGTCCAACGGTTTCAGTGCCCGTGGGTGCATCAATCCGCTTGTTTTCAATCATTGTCTTCGTCCCTGAAAATGATGTTCGCCGCGTCGTGGTTGCGTGTCGCTGCTCCTTTGCGGAACGGCCAAAGAATGAGGATGAGGAACAATATTCCCATCGCCAGCAAGCCCCAGCTATCGGCAAAATGCCTCAGATCATTATAGTTCATCGCGGTTGCTCGAACGGCTTGGCCTTTTGGTGATCGACCAAAGTGCCGAGCATCTGAAGATAGGCGATCACGGCATCCATTTCGGTAACCTGTGCCGGGTTACCGTCGAAATCGCGGACTTGTGCTTTGGGATAGCGCAGCTTCAACGCATCAGCGCTGCCGTTCGGATCAGCCTGCGCGACAAGGTCGGCATCGGCCTCAGCAATCGACTCTTTGGTATAGGGCACCCCAACGCGCGACAACGCCGTCAAATGCCCGGACATATCGCCAGTCTTCACGGGGCGTTCGGCCAGAAACGCATAGGGCGGCATGACGGATTCCGGGACCACTCTGCGCGGGTCTTTCAAATGGGCGCGATGCCACTCATCCGAATAGCGACCGCCGACGCGCGCCAGATCGGGGCCGGTGCGTTTTGAGCCCCACTGGAACGGGTGGTCATACATGCTCTCGGCAGCAAGGCTGTAGGGGCCATAGCGTTCAACCTCGTCACGGAATGGCCGGATCATCTGGCTGTGGCAGACATAGCAGCCTTCGCGCATATAGATGTTGCGACCAGTGAGTTCCAGCGGCGTGTACGGCCGCATGCCTTCGACCTTTTCGACCGTGGAGTCGATCCAGAACAACGGCGCGATTTCAACGATGCCGCCAATGGCCACGGCGCCCAACGCGCACAGGCCAAGCAAGGTCACGTTGCGTTCCAGTTTCTTATGGCTGAAGCCGGTCTCTGTTTTACTTGTCATTTTTGTGATCCTTATTCAGCAGGAACAGCGACATAGGGGCGGTCCGCGTCTGTGTTGTGCGGGGTCTCAGTCATTGCTTTTTCGACGCGCAAATGGCCCGCGACTGTCATCCAGACATTGTAGACCATGACCACTGCGCCAGAGAGGTAGAGCAGTCCGCCAAAGGCGCGGATCAGATACATCGGGAACATGGCGGATACCGTTTCGGCAAAGGAGTAGACGAGATAGCCGTCGGCACCATATTCCCGCCACATCAGGCCTTGCATGATGCCCGAAACCCACATTGCGGAGGCGTAGAAAACAATGCCAAGTGTCGCTAACCAGAAGTGCCAGTTGATCATCCGCAGCGAATACATCCGTGTTCTGCCCCAAAGGCGTGGGAATAGATAATAGAGGCAAGCAAAAGTAATCATGCCGTTCCAGCCCAATGCACCGCTGTGCACATGGCCAATGGTCCAATCGGTGTAATGCGACAGGCTGTTGACGGCCTTGATCGACAGCATTGGACCTTCAAAGGTGCTCATGCCGTAGAAGGCTAACGCCATCACCATCATGCGAATGATGGGATCGGTGCGAATCTTGTCCCAAGCACCGTTCAGCGTCATCAGGCCATTGATCATGCCGCCCCAGCTTGGCATCCACAGTATGATCGAGAAGACCATGCCCAACGTCTGTGCCCAGTCGGGCAGCGCGGTGTAATGCAAATGGTGCGGACCTGCCCAGATGTAGAGGAAAATAAGCGACCAGAAATGGACGATGGACAGGCGGTAGGAATAGACCGGGCGTTCGGCTTGCTTCGGTACGAAATAATACATCATAGCGAGAAAGCCTGCCGTCAGGAAGAAACCGACCGCATTATGCCCATACCACCATTGCGTCAGTGCATCCTGAACGCCCGCAAATGCGCTGTAGCTTTTGGAACCAAAAATGCTGACGGGCATCGACAGGTTGTTGACCAAATGCAGCATCGCGACAGTGATGATGAAGCTGAGATAGAACCAGTTGGCGACATAGATATGCGGCTCTTTTCGCTTCACGATTGTGCCGACAAAAACCGCAAGGTAGCTGACCCACACTACAGTCAGCCAGATATCCACATACCATTCGGGCTCTGCATATTCCTTCGCTTCGGTAACACCCATCAAATAGCCGGTGGCCGCCAAAACGATGAAGAGTTGATAGCCCCAGAACACAAAACGGGCGAGACCGGGGAAGGCGAGTCTCGCCCGGCACGTGCGCTGGACGACGTAGAAACTCGTCGCAATCAGCGCATTGCCTCCAAATGCAAAAATAACCGCAGAGGTGTGTAGCGGCCGCAGCCGGCCGAAAGTCGTATATTCAAGATTAAGGTTAAGCGCAGGAAAAGCGAGCTGAAGCGCGATAATCAAGCCGACCAGAAAACCGGCAATGCCCCAGAACATCGTTGCGATGACGCCCCAGCGAATGGGATCGTCATCATATTGCGACTGCAAAGCCGGCCCGCCCAATGCGGGAAAGCGTTGCGTCACAAAATCAAACTTGTTCATCGACGCCGCCATCGCAATCAACGCAGCGACGCAAGCAATTCCCATATGAACCGAATAGGCTTGGTCGGCCCCAAGCGCCATCGCAACAAAAGCCAAAAATGCGATAAAAAACCACACGCCGACGCGTGATAACAGCGAATCCATATTCTTTCCCCGAGTTGCAGCATTGCAGCTTCAGGGACGGTCATGCCGCAGTGCGGCGAAACGCTCTTTGATTCAGATCAACCAAGCAAAAAAGTTGCTTAAGCGGCGGCTGCGAGATTCTGCAGTCTTTGCCTATTTTGAATGGAGACGCGGCGACGATCAGGCAGGTTGATAATGCCATCTGCTTTCAGTTTTGAAAGTTGGCGGCTGACCGTTTCAATCGTCAGGCCCAGAACGTCGCCGATCTGCTGACGATCCAGCGGTAGTTCGAACTCGTTGAGTTCAGTTTCATTCGCCGCGCAGCCCGTTTCACCAAGTCGGCTCGACATTTCGAGTAACAAGGTTGCGATACGCTCCGTCGCGGTTTTCTTGCCAAGCAACAACATCCACTCACGCGTGCGATCCAGTTCATCCAGCGTGCGGCGTAGCAACTTGTGCTCAAGCTCGGGATGCTGGCGCGCAAACCCGTCGAACGCAGCGCGTGAGAAAATGCACAGTTCGGCATCGGTCAACGCGGTCACGCTATAGGGGCTTTGCTGGCCAAATGGACGGCCAATGAAGTCGGACGAAAACACCATGCCGACAATCTGCTCGCGACCGTCGGAAATGCTCATCGAAACCTTCAGCACGCCCTCAATGACATTGGCGACGACCAGCGAGTCATCACCTTCCCAAACCAGAGTTTGGCCCTTGGTCACCTTTTGCTTGCGACCGAGTTTACCCAGCACCTCTAACTCGTCATGGTCGAGTCCAGCGCAGATAGCGCGGTTACGTACGAGGCATTGCGAGCAGTCCTTCATAACCCTGTCTTAGCCGTCCAATGACGCAGCGGCAACCGCTGTTCCGGGTTTACCACGTTATGGAGCGTGAAATGGATCGAAAGGAATGCGGCGACAGGGTGTCACCCCAAGTCGCCAATATGTAAAACCACATGGAAAGTGGTAGCGAAGGAGGGACTTGAACCCCCGACCTATGGATTATGATTCCACCGCTCTAACCAGCTGAGCTACTTCGCCATACCAAGCGCGATTCCCGGCTAATGCGGGGAAGCACGCGGCGCTATAAGCGCGGTGCCCAATCGGGTCAAGCGTTGCCAGAGGAAATTACCCGCGAAAAGACCATAGACCGATATCTCGCCACGGCCCGCCCAGATAATGATGCGCGGATAGTCCCGAAATGCGCAGCGGGCGCGGACGGAATGTGTCGCAAAGTTCGGCATATAAAGCTTTAGCAACCGCTGGCTCGACCTTGTTTTGCACGGTGATGTGAAGACGCGGGCGCGCCATGTCCTGCGGAGTCAGCAGGCCGTGGAAGGCATCTGCTAACTCGTCGCGCATGGACAATAGTTCAGGGCTTTCGACCCGATAGGCCACACCATTACCCAGCAGCATGACTCCACTTAAAAATGCGGTCGGCGGCGGATAGGCGGCAGCAAGTGCGGACAGGCGCGTTTTGATTTCCGCCAAATGCCCCGGCGGCAAATGATGAAACAAGGTGATATGCGCGTCGAGATGATTGCGCTCTGGCGGAAAATGCGCGCGCCGCAACCCCGTCGCCCATGCCTTATCGGCCCTGCCCATTTCAGCGCTGATGATGATGGGTGCGTTCATGGCCCTAATTTAGGACAGTTTCGCCATCCACGCCATGACCTTCGACATGCTCGCGAACAGCACAAAAAAGCCGCCCGGTCTTGCGACTGGGCGGCTTTTTGTTGGTTAGCTGACGAATGCTTATGCTTCGTCGTTGCCTTCGGCTGAAAGGCCACCAGCAGCTTCGGCAGCAGCCTTGGCTGCAGCTTGCTCTTCGCGGCGCTTTGCGTTGGCAGCAGCTTCAGCAGCATCGGCCGCGTCGGAAGCAACTTCCGCTTCAACCTGAGCTTCAATGGCTTCAGCAGCGATTTCAGCCTGTTCTGCTTCAAACATCTGGTCAAGAACGTTGACGCCATCCTTCTGCAACTCGGCTTCGTCGTCTGAACGGGCCACATTGACCTGAACATTGACCGAAACTTCGGGGTGCAGAACGACCTTGACGTCAAATACGCCAAGCGTCTTGATGGGGCGTTCGAGAACGATCATCGACTTGGAAACCTTGGCGTCCTGGGCGACCAGACCGTCAACAATATCCTTAACCGAGACCGAACCGTACAACTGGCCAGTTTGCGAAGCTGCGCGGATCAGAACGATCTGCTTGCCTTCGACCGAACCGGAAGCCTTTTGAGCTTCGTCACGGCGGCTTGCGTTATCGCTTTCGATTTTCGAGCGGTTAGCTTCGAAAACCTTGCGGTTAGCTTCGTTAGCGCGAAGCGCTTTCTTGTTTGGCAGCAGGAAGTTACGGGCATAGCCGTCCTTCACGGTGACAACATCGCCAATGGCGCCAAGCTTTTCTACGCGTTCGAGAAGTATGATATCCATGGGTCGGTTCCTTACTTCACGATGTACGGCAGAAGGCCGATGTGACGGGCGCGCTTGATAGCTTGACCCAGTTCACGCTGCTTCTTTGCCGAAACGGCGGTGATGCGCGACGGTACGATCTTGCCGCGCTCGGAAATGTAGCCCTGAAGCAGGCGTACATCTTTATAATCGATCTTAGGCGCGTCTTTACCCTGAAATGGGCAGGACTTGCGGCGACGGAAAAACGGACGTGCCATAAATTAAGCCTCCTGCTCTGCGCGGGGTGCGCGGTCTGGACGGTCGCCACGCGGCGCGCCACGGTCGCGGTCACCGCCACCAAAGCCACCGCGTTCGCCGCGCTCTGGACGATCGCTCTTGCGCATCATAACCGATGGACCCTTTTCATGCGCGTCAACACGGACGGTCATGTAACGGATGACATCTTCGTTCATGCGAGTCTGACGCTCGAGCTCGGCGATGGTGTCGCCATTAGCTTCGATGTCGAGCATTACGAAATGCGCTTTGCGGTTCTTTTGAATCTTGTAGGTCAATGTGCGAAGACCCCAGGTTTCGGTCTTTACGACCTTGCCCTTATTGTCTTCCACAATCTTGGTGGCGTTTTCAGCCAGCGCGTCTACCTGGGCCTGTGAAAGGTCCTGACGCGCCAAAAATACATGCTCGTACATTGGCATGGGCGTATCCTTGTTCCTACCGATCGCTGACGCAGCACCATGCATACGCCCCTCCGGCCTTCTTCGTAATCACAAGGGTTACCCCAAGCGAAGTGGCGCGCTTAGGGGGCTTTGGTTGGAAAAGCAAGCGATTCGCCGGAAGGGCGATGGCTCGAGATATTGCTAGGCGCCAAGCCGCGCCAAAATATCTGCCGCGAACGTACTCAAAGTATCGTCCCGCGCGCCCATGATGACGATCCGGTCGCTCGGCCGCGCCAACGCGACAATGCAGTTGCCGCACTCTTCGCGCGACGGGATATAGTCGGCATTGCGTCCAGCCACGGCCACCGCGTCGGTGATGCTTTGGCTGCCAATGCTCTTGTCCACGGTGCCGCCGAAATAGACGGGGTCGCATACGATGAGGTAGTCCTCCGCGCCCAACATTTTCGCAAAAACGCCCGTGAGTTCAGCCCCCATGACGCGGATTGGTCCGTAGCCATGTGGCTGGAAGAAGACGATGATCCGTCCCGGAAAGGCCTTGAGTGTCGCGAGCGTTGCGGCGATCTTGTCGGGGTTGTGGCCAAAATCGTCAATCACGGTGATATCATGTGCGGTGCCGACGATATCGAAGCGGCGCGCAAGGCCGTTGAACCGCTCTATCCCACGAACGGCCTGCGCGACGGTTACGCCGAGCGCGGTCGCAGCGGCGATGGCGGCGAGTGCATTGGCGATATTATGGCGACCGGGTACGATGAGCGCGACGGGATGGATTTCGCCATGTGCATGCAGCGTGAAGCGGCTGCCGAGCGGCAAATCCACAATGTCGGTAGCGCGGAAATCAGCTTGCGCTGTGAAACCGAAGCTGATTGCTCCTACCACCGGTAACGGTTTGATCAGCGCCGCAGTCTCGGCATCATCGGCGTTCCACACGGTTGTCTTCGCTTTCTTGGCAAAGTCACGGAACAACTGCCGCAATTCTTCTAAACTCTTATGGTCCAAGCTGACATTGTTGAGCACCGCGACTTCAGGCGTGAACAAGGCAATCGAACCATCGCTCTCGTCGACTTCGGAAACAAAGACGTTCCCCTGCCCAACCCGGGCGCTGGCAAAGGGCGCGTCGTCGGCGACGAAATTTTTCATCACCGCACCGTTCATGATGGTGGGGTCCAGCCCTGCATCGGTCAATATCCAGCCGATCATGCCAGTGACGGTGGATTTGCCGCTCGTCCCGCCCACGGCAACACTGCGCGGCGCGGAATTGAACAAATCAGCGAGAAGCTCGGCGCGTGTCATGCGCGCGCAGCCCAAAGCATTCGCCTTGGCGACGTCAGGCACGCTGTCTTCAATAGCCGCGGAAGCAATCAGGATTTGGTCACCGCTGACAAGGCCACTGCCGTCCTGCGCAAACAGGTCGATGCCAAGGCTTTGCAGCCATTCAAACTTGGCGCCCAAGCGGCCCTGGTCGAGCGCGCGGTCGGACCCGGCAACGGTTGCGCCTGCATCGCGAACGATATTTGCCAAGGGCAACATGCCCGAACCGCCAATGCCGCAGAAGAAATAGGATTTGTTTTTGTGCATAGGTGGCGGTTATTGCCGGAACATGATTTTGGCAATGGCCCTGTATACGCACAACATCGTCACCCCCGCGCAGGCGGGGGCCCATCACCTGACGCATCGGACATATGAAACGGGTCGGAGATGGATTCCCGCCTTCGCCGGAATGACGAACCTGAAAGAAAATGGGTAACTCATGAGAATAGCCATATGCGCGCCGTCGACGCCTTTTACGCGTGAAGACGCTGCGCGGGTCATTGCGCTTGCTGCAATATCACATCCGACTGCGCAACTTCATTTCCACGACCAATGCTTTGCCGAAGCCGGACATTTCGCCGGTGCCGATCATCTCCGACTTCAGGCATTTGTCGACGTCGCCAATGACCCCGGCTTTGACGCGGTCTGGTTTGTACGTGGTGGATATGGTGCATGCCGAATGGCCCAAGACGCCATCGCCGCGCTGAAATCTGCGGCGGGTGATAAGCTATATATGGGCTACAGCGACGCGGGCAATTTGCTTGGCGCTTTATATCGCGCGCAAATTGGCCGCGTGTGCCATGGCCCGATGCCCGCAGACATAAGACGCACAGGCGGCGAGGCAGCTATAACCCGCGCGCTTGACTGGATCGTGCACCGGTCGCCGCCATCGCTTGAACCCCATGTGCAGGCTGGCCAGAAATATGCGGCGTTTAACCTAATGACGCTGGCCATGATGGTTGGAACGCCGTTGATGCCCGACCTGAAAGGCCATGTGCTGATGATCGAGGAAGTCAGCGAATATCTATATGGATTTGACCGGGCGCTGTTCAATGTCAGCACCCACCTGCAATCGGCTGGCCTCGCCGGGCTGCGGCTTGGCCGTGTAAGCGATGTGCCCGACAATGACCGGCCATTTGGTGAAGGCGCGGAAGAAATCGCCCGACGCTGGTGTGCCAAGACGGGCATAGCCTATCTCGGCCGCGCAGACATTGGCCATGACGCCGATAATCGCATCGTGCCGTTCGGGCTTGCAACATCCAGCGCCGCGCCATAGGCGATTGGGCATAAACAAGGACTGACGGGAGCGAATATGCGCGCATTTATATTTCCAGGACAAGGCAGCCAGGCGGTCGGCATGGGCAAGGCGCTTGCTGAAGCCAGCCCCACTGCCCGCGCGGTGTTTCAGGAAGTCGACGAAGCTTTGGGCCAACATCTGTTCCGCCTGATGTGCGATGGCCCCGAAAGCGAGCTTACGCTGACCGAAAATGCCCAGCCAGCGATTATGGCAAATGCCATTGCGACCTTGCGAGTGCTGGAAACCGAAGGCGGCGTTCGCCTTTCCGAAAAATGCAATTTTGTCGCCGGTCATTCCTTGGGCGAGTATAGCGCGCTTTGTGCCGCTGGCGCGTTGCCGTTATCGGTTACGGCAGCTTTGCTGAAGCTTCGCGGGCGCGCGATGCAGGCAGCGGTGCCAGTTGGCATTGGCGCCATGGCTGCTTTGCTTGGTGCAGACATCGCCAAGGCTGAAGCGTTGGCCGAGGCTGCGGCGGAAGGCGAAACCTGCACCGTTGCAAATGACAATGACCCCTCGCAGGTCGTGATTTCGGGACACAAAGGCGCGATTGATCGCGCTATCGAGCTTGCTAAGGACCATGGGATCAAACGCGGCATTTTGTTGCCGGTTTCAGCGCCCTTCCATTGCCCATTGATGCAACCCGCAGCAGATGAAATGCAGAGCGCGCTTGGCACCACGACCATTCATGCACCGCTGGTACCCCTTTTTGCGAACGTTACTGCAGCCCCTGTCTCCGAACCCGACATCATCGCCGCGCAACTGGTGCAGCAGGTCACTGGCCGCGTGCGCTGGCGCGAGTCCGCAATCGCCATGGCGGAGACTGGCGTTACCCATTTCGTTGAATTTGGCGGCAAAGTTTTATCACCCATGGTGAAGCGCAGCACACATGAAGACATCACCACCACGAGCGTCATCAGCATGGATGACATCGAAGCTCTGTTGAAGGCGATATAATGACGGATCAGATTCTCCAGTCGCGCGATGGCGGCATATTGACCATCACGTTGAATATGCCGGAAAAGCGCAACCCGATATCGGACGTCGCAGTCGTAGAACAGATGTGCGACGCCTTCATGGCTGCGGATCAGAATATGTCGGTGCGCTGCGTCATCCTCACGGGTGCCGGAACGGTGTTCTCTTCAGGCGGCGACTTGAAACAGATGCGTCCGGACAGCGGCGGATTGCGCGCCGGATTGCCAGCCGAAACACGGCGGAACTACAAATATGGCATCCAGCGGTTACCGTTGATGTTTCAGGCACTCGAGGTTCCGGTTGTTGCTGCCGTCAACGGCCCCGCCATTGGTGCAGGGCTTGACCTGACGACGATGTGCGACATTCGCATCGCCGCTGCTTCGGCAAAATTCGCAGAGAGCTTCGTGCGACTGGGTATCACCCCGGGTGATGGCGGCGCATGGCTCTTGCCACGCATCGTCGGTTTTTCCAAAGCTACCGAGCTTGCGCTAACGGGCGAGACCATTGACGCCGCCGAGGCGCTGCGCATCGGCCTTGTGTCCGAAGTGGTGGATGATGCCGATCTGATGACTGCCGCGCGCAAGGTTGCCGACAAGATCGCAGCCAACCCGCCACATGCGGTCCGCATGACCAAGCGTTTGTTGCGCGAAGGACAGACGGCGGATTTGAAAAATATCCTCGAAATGTCCGCCGCGATGCAAAGCCTTGCACATG
Source organism: uncultured Sphingorhabdus sp. (assembly GCA_963508315.1). Lineage (GTDB taxonomy): Bacteria > Pseudomonadota > Alphaproteobacteria > Sphingomonadales > Sphingomonadaceae > Sphingorhabdus_B. The sequence goes on from CAUOWK010000001.1 coordinate 836,770, forward strand.
CTACCGCCGATAATGACGAAGCCATCACCGCGTTTCTCGAAAAACGCGCACCCGAGTTCAAGGGAGAATAATATGTTTGATCTAACTGGCATGACTGCGCTCGTTACTGGCGCATCGGGCGGAATCGGCAGCGCAATCTGCCACGCGCTTGCTGCCCAAGGTGCGCAGCTTGCTGTTTCAGGCTCCAATGTTGACAAGCTGGAGGCATTTCGCGCGTCGTTGGGCGGCAATCATGTCGCGGTGCCATGCAACCTTGGCGATAAAGACAGCGTTGAAGCTCTCGTCCCCGCTGCGTTCGAAAAATTGGGCAAGATCGACATATTGGTTAACAATGCGGGCGTGACACGCGACAATTTGACCATGCGCATGAAGGATGAGGAATGGGACGACGTCATCCGCATCAACCTCGAAGCGACGTTCCGCCTTATGCGCGCTGCGACCAAACCCATGATGAAAGCGCGTTTCGGCCGCATCATCACCATTACCAGCGTGGTCGGGACAACCGGCAACCCCGGACAGGCTAATTATGCCGCATCAAAAGGTGGCCTCACTGCGATGACCAAGGCCATTGCACAGGAACTGGCGAGCCGCAATGTCACGGCCAACTGCGTCGCACCGGGCTTCATTGCGACCGCAATGACCGAATCTTTGCCCGATGCGCAGAAGGAAGCGCTGAACGCACGCATTCCTATGGGGCGGATGGGCGAAGGCTCAGATATCGGCGCTGCGGTGGCGTATCTTGCTTCACGGGAGGCAGGCTATGTCACTGGCCAGACAATCCATGTAAATGGCGGCATGGCGATGCTTTGATGCCTGGCCGTCGCTTGCCACTTGCCAGCGACGCATCTGGACATTAGGGCGAGTCTTGAAATTCATCCTCCCAACATTAATAAGGGGCACAAAAAATGAGCGATACCGCGGAACGGGTCAAAAAAATTGTAGTCGAGCATCTCGGCGTTGAAGCTGACAAGGTCACGGAAGCTGCAAGCTTCATCGACGATCTTGGCGCAGACAGCCTCGACATCGTCGAACTCGTCATGGCGTTTGAAGAAGAATTTAACGTAGAAATTCCTGATGATGCGGCTGAAAAGATCGCGACCGTCAAGGACGCGATTGATTTCATCAACAGCAACGGTTGATTTTTCAGTTCGCGCAATGATGCGCGGACAAATAACAATAACGAACGGCTTTCCGGCCAGCGTGCATAACGCTCAAGTCGGAAAGCCGTTTGCTTTTTGAGGCTCGTTCGCGGTAATGGGCCGCAGAGAATAGCATTTGGAGATAACGCAATGCGTCGTGTCGTGGTCACCGGATTGGGTCTGGTTACGCCTTTGGGAGCGGATGTTGAAACCACTTGGGCCAACCTGATTGCTGGCAAGTCCGGCGCTGGGATGATTACCCATTTCGATGCGAGTGATCAAAAATGTCTGATCGCCTGCGAAGTGAAATCCAAAGACCACCGATGGGGCTTTGATCCCGACAAACGCGTCGACCATAAGGTGCAGCGTCAGGTCGATCCGTTCATCATTTACGGCATTGATGCCGCGGGCCAGGCGCTTGAAGACGCGGGCCTCACCGAATTGACCGAAGAGCAAAAACTGCGTGCCGGCTGCTCCATCGGCTCAGGTATTGGCGGCCTTCCCGGCATTGAAAGCGAAGCGCTTTTGCTTGCGGAAAAAGGCCCCGGTCGGGTCAGCCCGCATTTCGTCCATGGTCGCCTGATCAACCTGATTTCCGGCCAAGTCAGCATTAAATATGGTCTAAAGGGCCCCAATCACGCAGTAGTCACCGCCTGTTCGACCGGCGCGCACTCCATTGGCGATGCAGCGCGCATGATCCGTGACGATGACGCTGACATCATGCTGGCCGGCGGCGCGGAAGGAACTATCAACCCCCTCGGCATCGCAGGTTTTGCGCAGGCCCGCGCATTGAACATGTCATTCAACGACCGCCCCGAAGCGGCCAGCCGCCCTTATGACAAGGGTCGCGACGGTTTCGTTATGGGTGAAGGCGCTGGCGTTGTTGTGCTCGAGGAATATGAGCATGCAAAAGCACGCGGCGCGAAAATCTATGCTGAAGTTGTTGGCTATGGCCTATCGGGCGACGCCTATCATGTGACGGCACCACACCCTGAAGGTGACGGCGCGTTTCGTTCGATGCAGATGGCATTGAAAAAGGCGGGCATGACCCCCGCCGACATTGATTACATCAACGCACATGGCACATCGACGATGGCCGACACGATTGAATTGGGCGCAGTGAAGCGTCTGTTCGGCGATGACATTGCCGACGTTTCCATGAGTTCGACCAAATCAGCCATCGGCCATTTGCTCGGCGGTGCGGGTGCCGTTGAAAGCATTTTCTGCATCCTTGCCATTCGCGACCAGATTGTGCCGCCAACGCTTAATCTGGACGATCCCGATGAAGGCACAGAGGGCGTTGATCTCGTGCCGCACGTCGCCAAAAAGCGCGAAGTCAAAGCGGCCCTGAACAATAGCTTCGGTTTTGGCGGAACGAATGCCAGCCTGATTATGAAGGCCATTTAAGCAGATGCGCCGCCTCGCCAAATGGGCGCTATTTGCTGCGGCGTTGCTTCTTGCGGTCATTGCCGGAAACTTCATTTACGGCTGGACCGCGCCCGGCCCGCTGACGCGCGAAGTCACCGTGGTGATTAAGCCAGGCTCCAGCATCACATTGGCCGCGCGCCAGCTTGAAAAGGGCGGCGTTATCAAATCGGCGGACGCGTTTGTGAACCGCGCCAAGGTTTTCGGAGCAACCAGCACGATCAAAGCCGGCGAATTTGTCATTCCGCCAGCCGCATCTAATTCCGAAATCCTCTCTATCCTGACGGGCGGTAAAACCGTTCAACGCATGGTCACCATTCCCGAAGGCATGCCGTCAATCATGGTCTATGAACGGCTGATGGCCAATGACCGCCTCACGGGCAGTGTCACTGTCCCCGCCGAAGGTTCTGTGCTTCCCGACAGCTACGCATTCGACAAGAACGAACCACGCGCGGCCGTCCTGAAACGGATGCAGGATGCGATGACCAAAACTATGGACGAGCTATGGCCACAGCGCAGCCCGAACACTGTGGTGAAAACGCCGCAGGAGGCACTGACGCTGGCTTCGATTGTCGAGAAAGAAACCGCGCTAAAATCCGAATTGCGGATTGTGGCCGGCGTGTATTCCAACCGCTTGCGCAAGGGCATGATGCTGCAAGCTGACCCCACGATCATTTACCCGATTACGAAGGGCAAACCGCTTGGCCGCCGTATCCGCCAATCCGAAATCGCCGATGTGAATGACTATAACACCTACGCTATGACTGGCCTGCCAAAAGGTCCCATCGCAAACCCGTCACGCGCCGCGATTGCCGCTGTGCTGAACCCGCAAGCAACCAGCGCCCTGTTCTTCGTCGCCGATGGCAAAGGCGGCCATGTCTTTGCAGACACCCTGCAAGAGCACAACGCCAACGTCGAAAAATGGTATGCCATTCGTCGCCAGCGTGGAGAAATGTAAGCCCCGCGCTTACGGCTCCACGATATTAAACGGCGTCGGCATGGGGTCGAGTGCAGCTTGCAGGGCTTCGATTGCGGCACGATCGCCCTCGACCTTCAATCCCCCCATTTGCAACTGCGCGACGGGCATTTTCAGGAACAACAATGCAAGGAACAGCTGACGCGGGCCAGTGACGGTCACGGCGGGCTTGGCGTGGCGGGCATCCATTTCCGCAAACATCACCGCATTTCCCACGCTCACCTTCGCGGTTTCCTTGCGATCGGAAAAGACGAAGTTCAGCGCCAGCGAACGGTCACCAATCACTTCGGGGTTCAACCGCGTTGCGACCGAGTCAAGCAATAGCCCGGTGGGTATTGCAGAGATCATGTCGATGCTCTGCGCATTGATACCCGCCTTCATCCCTTCCCGCAAATCGCGTGCGGCGGACAGGAACATGTTGCGCCAAATGGCAGATTCCGCTTGATATCCCTGCTGCTCATAGCTGTCGGCCAGCAAAGACCGGCCCTCGGCATTTTTGGGATCAGCGAATATCAGCTGGTTCAACAGGTCGGACGACCAACGATAATCGCCGGCCTTCATCGCCCTTTTAGCCGCTGCCAGCAGCTTCTTTGGCCCGCCCATTGCAGCCACCATTTTTGCTGCGCGAATTTCAGGAGGGTGCGGGTTGAGATTGGCAGGCACCGCGTCATACCAACCGAGATAATATTGATAAATCGCTTTGGAATTATGGCTGTACGTTCCGTAATAGCCACGGTTGAACCATTGGTCGCCAATGGATGGTGGCGCTTTCAAAGCCTCAGCGATTTCGGCCTGAGTCATGCCCTTGTTCATCATGCGGACGGTCTGGTCGTGCATATAACGATAATTGTCGCGCTGCGCGGACAGCCAGCCTTTGACTTCGGATGGCCCGAAACGCGGCCAGCAATGGCTTGAAGCAATCGTATCGCTTCGGTCGGCATAGAGGTTGACGGCTTCGTTCAGGAATTTCGACCAGCTTAACGCATCGCGCACTTTGGCGCCGCGCGGGGTCAATATATTGTGCAGCGTGCAGGTCGCAATTTCTGCGGCCAAAAATGTGCGTGCGGCGGGGACGTAGACATTCATTTCGGCCGGCGCTTCGGTCTGCGGCACCATCTGGAATTCCAGCATGACGCCATCGATTTCGCGCTGCTCACCGGTCTTTCGGATTTCAATGGTCGGCGTAATCAGCGTGATGTCGCCGCCCGCAACGCCAACACCAATGCCGCTACCCATTTGCCCCTGTGCGCCGGGCGTCAGGTTGCTGCCGAACTGAAATGTTGCGCGGCGTCCCATGGCTGGGCCGGCCATGACATTTTCGGACGCCGTTTCGGCAAGGAAATGCTCGGGTGCGATGACCGCCACCTTGCCTGCTTTGACATCGGCTTCGTTCACAACGCCGCGCACGCCGCCGAAATGGTCGCCATGGCTGTGGCTATAAATCACGGCGCTTACCGGTCTCTCGCCCAGCTTTTCATTCACCAGCCGTAGCGCAGCCGCTGCAGTGTCGCGGCTGGTGAGTGGGTCAATTAATATCCACCCCGTCTTCCCTTTGATAACCGTCATATTTGACACGTCAAAGCCGCGAACCTGCCACATGTCTTGTGCCAGCGCGTACAGCCCATGCTTACGCAGCAACCCCATGTGCCGCCAAAGGCTTGGGTTCACGCGGTCCGGTGATTGTCCGTTGGCCATCCAGTCATAAGCGCCCAGATTCCAGACAGGCTTGCCGTCCTTATTTTTTATGACCGGATCCGCAAGCGTTCCAAGATAACCACGGTCGGCAAAGGCGAGGTCGCGGCCATCGTCCAAGGGCAGTTGCGCAGCGACTGCACGTTGCGCCGCAATGGTGGCATCCGACGCCGGTTTTGCGTCCTGCGCATAAACTGCCGAGCTTGCGGTCGTCGCCAAAAGCGCGGCCAAAATAAATGACTTCATGATGCGTCCTCCCCCTGTTTTTGGCAGAATGCATCAGATAGGCACGCAGGTAAATCGACTATTTAATCGCGCAGTTGAACCTACAGGAAACTATAAGGATCAACGTCAACGCCTACACGGACGCTGCGCGGGAATTGTAAGCCACCAAGCCACTCGCGAATGATGGTCTGCATTTCGACATTGCGCTGCGCATGGACAAGTAAGCGCTGGCGATAGCGACCGCGCAGCATGGCGAGCGGAGCAGGTGCAGGGCCATAAACATACATGCCCTCGACCTGCGGAGCTGCGCCGCCGACAGCGCGCGCCGCCTCAATTGCCTCGCGCTCGTCTTCGGACGAAATGATGATGGCGGCGAAGCGTCCGAAGGGGGGCGCGCCGGCGGATTTGCGTTGCTCGGTTTCCGCATCATAAAACGCATCACGATCGCCCGCGACCAACGCGGCGATGACGGGATGGTTTGGATTACGCGTCTGGATGAACACCTCGCCCGGTTTTTCGCCGCGCCCTGCCCGTCCGGCGGCTTGAGCAATTTGCTGGAACGTCCGTTCAGCAGCGCGCAAATCGCCACCTTCGAGGCCTAGGTCAGCGTCAATCACGCCAACCAAAGTGAGATCGGGAAAGTGATATCCCTTCGTGACTAGCTGCGTCCCGATGATGATATCCACGGCCTTATTTTCCACGCGCGATACGAACTCAGCCGCTTTTTCGGGCGACCATAAGGTGTCGGATGTCGCGACGATGGTGCGGGCATCCGGCAGCAGGCGGTTCACCTCATCGCAAATGCGCTCCACCCCCGGGCCGCAGGCAACCAATGTATCGCTTTCTCCGCACTCCGGACATTCCTCCGGTGGCGGCATCACATGTCCGCAATGGTGGCACGCCAGACGACGTACCAGCCGGTGTTCGACCATCCAGCTGGTACAATTCGGGCACTGGAACCGGTGCCCGCACGTCCGACATAACGTCAGCGGCGCAAACCCGCGCCGGTTGAGGAACAACAGGCTCTGTTCGCCGCGCTCCACCCGCTCCTCCAGCGCCTTTAACAAAGTTGGCGCAATCCAGTGTTGCCGCTCGGGCGCATCCAACGTCAAATCAATGGCCTTGATTTCTGGCATTTTCGCTGCGCCGAAGCGTGCCGTTATCTCCAAACCTTTATAGCGCCCGATATTGACCATGTGCCGCGATTCGAGCGCGGGAGTGGCGGATGCCAGCACGACTGGGAAGCGTTCGAACCGCCCGCGCATCACCGCGACATCACGCGCGTGATAGCGAACGCCATCTTCCTGTTTGAAGCTCGTTTCGTGCGCTTCATCGACGATGATGAGGCCAAGATTGGCAAAGGGCAGAAACAGGGCGGAACGCGCACCCACCAGAACTTTTGCGCTGCCGTCGGTGACTGCGCGCCACACCCGGCGTCGTTGCGTTGAGCGCAAGTTGCTGTGCCAAACAGCGGGTTCCACACCAAACCGATCCTCAAAGCGTGCAAGGAAAGGCGCAGTCAGCGCAATTTCAGGCAGCAGAACGAGAACCTGCCGTCCCGTCCGGACAGCCGCAGCGACCGCCTCGAAATAGGTTTCGGTTTTCCCGGACCCCGTCACGCCGTCCAGAACAAAGGTGTCAAAACCGCCATTAAGGACTGCCTCGACCATCACATCAGCCGCCGCTTGTTGCGCCTCATTCAGGACCGGCACGGCAAAGTCTGAAAGTGGCTCAGGCAGCGGCGTATCCACGCTGATCGTCACGGGTTCGAATGCCCCGGCCTTTATCAGGCCGCGAATGACAGCATCGCTGACCCCCGCCTCCGCTGCAAGCTCGCGCACCAGTCCCTGCACACCTTCAAGCGCATCGAGTGCAGCCGCGCGTTGCGGCGTTAAACGCGTTGGTTCAAAGCTTGTCCGCCGATATTCAGTGATTGTGCCGGAGGTGCTGAAGGCAGCCGACGATGCCAACACCATACGCAATACTGCCGCATGGTTGGTCAGGTAATAATCTGCAACCCAATCAACCAATCGTCGCAGGCCGGGACCAATGGGCGGGCATTCAACGATTTCGAGCACGGCACGCAGGCGTTTCGCGTCGACCTGCTCGTCGCCGAATACCGCGTCATCCCAGACGACGCCGGGCAACTTGCGGGGGCCCAGCGGCACCATGACAACGCAGCCGGGGGCGGCCTGCATCCCATCGGGCAAGCGATAATCCAGTGGCCCAATGGCTTGCGTCAACAGGACGACGCGCACACGGGATATGGCAGGTTGCATGGGTGGCATATAGGCAGACAAATGCGGAACGTCACGCGCTTCATATGTCGATTTGTTCGGTCGCATTGGCATGGCGCTCTCAGCCGAGGCGAATTTTGCGGACGTCGGGCGTGACTCCGCAGGCGAAGCGGGATAGCCTTCGTTTTCACGTTTTCATCAAAGGACCTCCGCATGATCACCCCCATCAGTCGACGGAATATCCTGCTTTCAGGAGCAGCAATAGCGACCCTCACGCTGCCCGGTTGCCAGAGCCTCCCCGGCTTCAGCCTGACCGAAGCCATCCGGCGCTTGCTGACCTTGGCATCGCAGAACGCATTTGCGATGCTGCTGCAGCCTGACGGCTTTTACGACAGTTCCGTCGCCCGCATCGCGCTGCCGGACCGCTTCGGCGGTAACAATGGCTCCGGTATCGCGTCGGCCATCTTGCAAAGTCGCGCGTTTCGCGACCGGCTGCAACGCCAACTCAATCGGGCTGCGGAAAAGGGTGCAGAGCGTGCGGCCCCACTGGTCGCAGATGCGGTCCGCAATGTCAGCATACAGGATGCTGCTGCCTTGGTACGGGGCGGCCCTCAAGCAGCATCGCTTTTCCTGCGCGGGCAGATGGGCATATCGCTGGTCAATATCATGCTACCCGGAATTTCCGAGGGCCTGCGCCTGTTCGATGACCAAATCATCAGCCAGGCAGTGCGTTCCGTGACCGGTTTCGATGTCCCAGCACTTGCGCAAGATATCACCCGCAAGGCCGATGACAGCATTTGGGCAGCAATCGGTCAGGAAGAAAGCAGCATTCGCGCCGACCCGCGTAAAACCAACGACCCTGTTTTGATGGGCGTTTTTGGACTGCTAAACTAGGCGCTGTCTTTTCCCGGCCAACTTTGCCAATAGGCAATCTATCGAATCTCCAATCAGGATAAGCCTCATGAAATTTTTTGCCGACACCGCTGACATTGCCGATATCAAGGATCTGGCAGCAACTGGCTTGCTGGACGGTGTGACCACCAACCCGTCGTTGATCGCCAAATCAGGTCGGAATTTCATTGAAGTAACGCGCGAGATTTGCGCGCTGACGGACGGCCCGGTGTCTGCCGAAGTGGTTGCGCTTGATCATGCAACAATGATGAAAGAGGCGGAAATCCTTCGCAAGATTGCGGACAACGTCTGCATCAAGGTGCCGTTGACCATTGACGGGCTCAAGACCTGCAAGGCGCTCACCAGCGAAGGTACGATGGTCAATGTGACCCTGTGCTTTTCAGCCAATCAGGCGTTGCTGGCCGCGAAAGCGGGCGCGACATTCATCTCGCCTTTTGTCGGACGACATGATGATAATGGCTTTGACGGCATGCAGCTCATCAGCGACATTCGCCTGATTTACGACAATTATGCGTTCAGCACCGAAATCCTCGTCGCCAGTGTGCGCCACGGCGTCCATGTGCTGGAAGCAGCCAAGATTGGCGCCGACGTGATGACCGCGCCGCCTGCTGTTATTAAAGGACTGTTTAAGCACATCCTGACCGACAAGGGCATTGAAGGCTTTCTGGCCGACTGGGCAAAAACCGGCCAAGCCATCGGCTAAAAATCAAAGCATGTTGTGGTGAAGCGCCTATGGGTTATTCGCCGTATAGAACTTAAAGGCGGGTGGACCTATCTTCACGGGTGAAAGTAGCGGGCATTGAGGTCCGCTGGAGACCCAAGATGAACAAGCCCGAAAAGGTGTTTCCCATCGCACATATTCATTACGAAGACGAAATTGGTGAGAACGGCAAGATTGTCGTACCTGATGAAGTCCAAGATGCCATCCGCACGCTCATTCGCTGGTCAGGTGACGATCCAGAGCGCGAGGGCCTTTTGGATACGCCTGCCCGCGTGGGACGGGCTTGGCGCGAATATTGTGGCGGCTATGCCTCTGATCCAGCCGCACATTTGTCGCGGACATTTCAGGAAGTCGGCGGTTATCATGAGTTGGTCCTTCTAAAGGACATACCGTTCCAGTCGCATTGCGAACATCACATGGCCCCGATCATTGGCAAGGCATCCATCGCCTATATGCCAACGGACCGCGTGGTAGGGATTTCAAAGCTCGCCCGCGTGCTGCATGGTTTTGCCCAGCGTCTTCAGGTGCAAGAGCGGCTAACCGCAGAAGTCGCCAATTGCATTTGGGAACATCTGAAGCCCGAAGGCGTCGCTGTTGTCATCGAGGCGCAGCATGGCTGCATGACCGGTCGCGGCGTTAAGGTGCATGGCGTGGGCATGGTCACATCCAAACTGATCGGCTGCTTCCTCGATGACCAATCGAGCCGCAAGGAAGTCATGAGCCTGATGGGCTACTGACGAAAGTCCGGCGTCGCGTCTATCTTTTACCTTTAGCGGGTGATGCGCAATTGCTGCGCGTTACGAACAACCCTATGGGTAAGCAAAGACAGACACCTCGGGCCGGACATTAGCGATATGCCATTTGAGATACCCAATTTTGACGTGGACAGCTTCGTTCGCGCGACATTAGCCGAAGATCTGGGACCAACTGGTCGGGACGTTACATCGGAAAGCGTCATACCGGCTGACATGCAGTTCGAAGGCGTGATGGACAGCCGCGATGCGATCATTGTCGCCGGGCTGCCCATCGCAGCGGCATTTTTCAAAACCCTCGATCCAGACATGAAAATCGAAATGCTGGTCGAAGAGGGTCAGTCGGTAGCCTCGGGCACTGACCTCATGCGGTTACGCGGCAATGCCAGAGCGATGCTGACGGCTGAACGATCGGCCCTCAACACGGTCCAGCATTTGTCAGGCATTGCGACGTTGACCCGGCGATATGTCGACGCCATCAACGGCACGGGCTGCGTGCTTCTGGATACGCGCAAGACTATACCAGGGCTTCGGCTGCTGGAGAAATATGCAACGCGAACCGGCGGTGCGACCAATCACCGAATGGGCCTCTGGGACGCGGCGATGATAAAGGACAATCACGTTGCGGTCGCGGGCGATGTGGCCGAAGCGGTACGGCGTGCGAAGGCAGCCGGCGTTGAGCGCATCATCCTCGAAGTAGATGGCCTAGCGCAGATTGAGCCCGGACTTGCCGCGGGCGCGAACCATCTTTTGCTCGACAATATGGATGCGGATGAACTTCGCGAGGCCGTTGCCCTCATCGCAGGCCGCGTACCGACAGAAGCATCGGGTGGCGTGACACTCGAAACCATTCGCGCCAAAGCCGAAACGGGCGTCACCTATATCTCCGTTGGCCGATTGACCCAAAGCGCACCTGCCGCCGATATCGGGCTGGACTTTGCGCAGGCATAGAATTTTTGCCGCGTGCGTGGCGCTGTTGGCAGTGGCAGCACATGGCCCGGTATTCGCGCAGGCGTGGCAATGCCAGCCCTCACAATTTCTACCCCGTCCCGCGCTTGAATTACCAAAGCCCGGACAAGTGCGGCGGCCGCCTATCGACGGCTACACGCTCGCGTTAAGCTGGAGCAGGGAATTTTGCCGTGGGCGCGAACGTGACCCGGCGATGCGCTTTCAATGCTCAGGCGATATCGGCGATTTCGGTTTCATACTGCACGGTCTTTGGCCGGAAGCGAAAGGCCGTTCCTATCCACAATATTGCCGCCCCGTCGGTGTTTTGCCTCGCCGCGTTGTGTCGAACAATATATGTTTGAGCCCGTCTCCGCAGCTTCTCCAGCACCAGTGGGCGAAACATGGCAGTTGCATGGCGCGAACACCCGAAGCCTATTTTTCGGCGGCGAAGCTGATGTTTGATGCCCTGGAATTTCCGGATATGGCGCGTCTGTCACGCGAACCGGAGCGCGGCACGCCCCTGACAGTGGCGGCTTTCGCCGAAATATTGGCGGATTTGAACGACGGCCTGCCCGCAAACGCCATTGCCGTCAAAACGAACCGCAAAGGATGGCTGGAAGAAGTCCGCATCTGCCTTGGCAAGGATTTTAAGCCGCGACGTTGCCCGACATCCGCCAAAGGCGCACCCGCAAGCGCTCAAATCAGGATATGGCGCGGACGTTAGCCTTCAATAACCCGCGTGCCCGGATGATGCTTGTCCAGATGTTTTTTAATAATCCGCAGATTTTTGCTGTTCGATCGCCAGACAAGGTCAAAGGCATCGCCGACGAACGGGATTGCACCAATGGCTGTATCTATACCGACATTCGCCGTCATCCGCACAAGCTGCCACTTCGACATGCCCAGATTGCGGGCTTCCCAAACCATATAGGCACCCATCGCCGCAGTGACGAGGTCGCCCAGGACGGGCACAAGGCCAATTACCGAATCGAGGCCAAAGGGGATCTTGGTGCCGGGAATATGAAACGCCCGCTCCAGCAGTTTTTCGAGTGCCTCCACCCGCGCGCGCACCGAATGCGGGTCGCTTCCCATGCCCGGCATATCCTTGGCAATTTGGGCGAACTGTTCCTGCGAAAGCGGCATGTGACATACTCCTTCACGCTTATGTCGGGTCGCGCCCCAGATATTGCAACAGGTGCCACCCCCGCCCATTTGCAAAATGTCCTAACAGACCGGGTCTAACGACTGACCAGCGCAGCGGATTCGCGATTGGGATGAAGTTGCCCGTGCGCTGCAACTCGGCCTCTGCCTGCGCAAGCAAGGAGGCGCGCTGCGCGATATCGGTCGCCATGCGTGCATCAGCGACCATCTGGTCGGCCACTGTGCTGCACACGGGCGTGTTCCGGCACGACAGTTGGTCCAGATACCAAGCGGGGCTAGACTGTTCGGCCGTCCGGTCGACTAGCAACAGATCGTGCGGCTGTTCGGGCGTCACGCGCTCAATATCGACGCCGATGAGGGCAAGATCGGCACGCAAACGGGCAAAGAATATCCGGCTGCCATAACCACGCGGCAGTGCCACGCGAAGGCGGCGGGCGGACCCATTGGTGCCCTCCCACGCGGCAACGCGTGCTGCGGCTATGGATATACGTTCGGCCTGCGACAGTGCGGACCATTCTGGCCTAGGCGCTTCCGCACGATTGGGCAGGCTTTCGGGCACCAGTGTTACCGTTTCGCGCCATGCGACAATATCGAAGGCGGTGAGCAGTTTCGGTCGATCAATCGCAATAGCAAGTGCTTCGCGATTGGCTTGCGCATCCAAAAATGGACCGGATCGCACAACGAGCAATCCGAATAATCCGGGAACAGGATCAAACTGGATTTGATTGGCCTGTATTTTGGCAGCCTCCAGCAAGGGATAGCTTTCGAACCGTCCGCCCTCGACCAAATCCGTTTGGCCAAGTGCGTAGCGCGCCAAAACCAGCGATGCCTCGCCGCGCCGGAGTGTCACCGTGCTGCTAGCCAAGGCAGGGGCCCCCGCCGCATCAATCTCGTTGCGGCGCAGTTGCATGGCGGACCCTGCCTTTTTTGCCTGCATCGGTCCGGAGCCTGCCCCCCTGTTCATTAATCCAAACTCAGGCAATGCCAACAGTTCCAGCAAATAAGGCATGGGCGCTTTCAACCGGATTTCCACGACCTTGCCTGTCATCGCAACGACCCGATCAACGACGGCCAGTTCCGCTTTGTGGCGTCCTTTTTTCAGTTCCTCCATCCGCCGGGTCAGCAGGCGCGCCACGTCGCGCGATTCCAGTTCGCGCCCGTCATTCCAGCGCGTCTTGTTCAACCGAAAGATATAACTCAGCCCATCCTCGGTCACGATCCAGCGATTTGCCAGCCCCGGCGCAACGCGGCCTTTCTCGTCGAATGCAACTAAACCTTGGGCGGTTGCGCTGCGCAAATAGGCCGATGCGAGCGGCAGGGGACTAGCCGATACATTAAAGGGGCGCGGTCGATTTTCGATCACATCCACGCGAACCCGTTCATTGTCGACACCGTCGGAACAACCGGCAAGCGCTGCCGACATAAGCAGCAATAACAACGGAAAACGGGTCATGCGCGCATCATAAGCAGAATGAGGCGGGGCACAATCATGATTACTTGTCAGAGCAAGTGAACAGCAAAATCTCGTTCGGATTTGGTGGCAATTGTTCGGCAATCGCCTTGTTCATATTGTCGATGCTGGCGCGCTGTGCCGTATCGGTGGTGCAGGTTTTCACGTCATAACGGCGGCGCGCCTCACGCGCGGCAGCCATGGCATCCGCGCCCAGCAGGAACCGTTCGATCCGGTACGTCTCAGACTCAGGCATAAAGCTGACCACAGAAATCTCCGCCTCGCTATTTGGCACGAAGCTGCGCACCCAACGCCCGGCCGTATCCACATATTGTGTGCGTCCGTTGACACAGCCATCGGGCGTCCAGGTGAAATTGATATCCGCGGTCTCCGACATGGTCACACGGCTTCGTTCGGGTTGCAGCACGCAGCTTTTGTTGCTGACGGATGACATTTTATTGGCTGCCAGTTCCACTGGCTCGTTCGCGTCAGCGGTCAGCGCCCTGCGGACTCGTTTGTCGACTTCGTCAAACGAGGGGCGCGCGGCGAATGTGCCGATAGCCGCTACAAACAGGATCAGGCCGGCCCCCGCCGCCGTTTTGAACCGGTCCTTACGTGAACGTTCGTGAAACTGCCACGCCGCGCCGCCTGCAACTGCGCTTAACACCAATAGCAATGCGGCCAAGGCCAAGTGGTTCTCGCGCGCGCCGATGACATCATGCTCGGCGTCGCTGCGAACTTTGCCTTCGCGGCTGCGTTGCAGTTCCGCAGCGACGCGTGCTTCCTTTTCCATCTTGGCGCGGGTGGCCGCTTCCAGTTCCGCCTCCGCACGTGACAGCTCGGCAACCGACCGGCAATCCCCCGTGACCGACCGGACCTGAACCCCTTGGTTATCCAAAAATGTGGATAGTTCCCGCGCAGAGATGGCAAAATAAAACTCGGCGCCGCCTTCGTTGGCGAGCGATCCAAAACTGTTAATCCCGACAACCCTGCCGCAGGCGTCGACGATGGGACCGCCACTATTCCCGGGCGCGATGGGCGCAGTGTGCAGCAAAGATTCAACTGTCTTGGATGTCCGTCCCGACGAAATAGTCCCGCGTGTTTTGACGGGTTGCTGGGGCCGAAGCACATCGGCCTCGTCCTGCTCAAGCGCGACATCTACGCTCGCGGGATAGCCAATGGCAAAAACGTCAGCGCCGTCCCCGACAGTGCCGGACAATATGCTCGCCGGGACCAGCGACCCTGACGATAGCTGCAACAAAGCCAAATCCTTTGCGGGTGCGCTAGCGGACAGTGTGGCGCGATAGCTCTGCTTTCCATCCGACGGAACGATGACAACATTCGCACTTTCGTCGTAGCGCAGCGTTTCGAGAACATGGGCGTTCGTGACAATTTTATCAGGCGCCACAACCAGTCCCGAACCGATGCTGACAATCGACTGCTGCCCGTCCGCACTGCTGTAAACGATGACGCGCACGACGCTACGCGATGCCGCGCTGATATCATTTGCATCGCCATGTGCAGGGCCGCCAAGCACTGCAAAAACGAGCATCAAGATTGCCGTTATCAATCGCATATCGGGTCTACTCACCTTAATTCAGGTTCAACGCGCGTCGGGTGCCGCCTTGTCCGCCGAGTCCGCAGGTTGGACGTTCACGCCGTCACGATCAAGTTTCAGTTCAAGCGGCACGCCGCCCACGTCAGTCGTAACAGTAACGCCGTCATTTTGATCTATGCGGACATCCGAATTGCCAATGTCGACGGGAATTTCGGGCAGTTCAGGCAAATCCAGCGGCTCGATTGGACCTTCAGGGTCCGGTTTCGGGCGCGGTTTCGGACTGCTGGCTGGTGCACCTTTGCGGATGGACTGGGCCATGAAGTCCCGCCATATCCGCGCAGGAAGGCCGCCACCATTTATGCCGCGCAGCGGCGTATTGTCGTCATTGCCAATCCACACGCCGACAACCAAATCGTCTGCAAAACCGACAAACAATGCGTCGCGGTTATCTTGGCTGGTGCCAGTTTTGCCATAGGCTGGAACGGGCAAACGTGCCGCACGACCCGTTCCCTTATCCACCGTACCCTTCAGCAAATCGAGCAGCATTTGGTGCGTCCGGCTGCTGAAAGACCGCGGGCCGTTGAACAGCCATTCGATCCAACCCTGTTCCTCACGTTTGAAAGCATGCGGTTCAATCGGCCACTGATTGGCGGCAACGCCGGCATATGCCGCGGTCAGTTCAATCAATGTCACGCCGGAACTGCCAAGCGCCAGGCTTTGGTCCAGCGTCAGCGGACTGCGTACACCAAGGTCCTGCGCCGCGCGTGCCACGGCCTGACCCCCTACCTTCTGATATAAGCGCACGGATGCGACATTGCTGGATTGGGCAAAGGCCTGTTCCAAAGTTATGTCACCACGATAACGTTGGCTGGAATTTTTGGGACGATATGCGCCTTCTGTGATGGGCGTGTCGGCAATCAGTGAATCCGGCGTCATCCCCGAACGAAGCGCCGCCAGATATACGAACAGCTTGAACGTCGAACCCGGTTGGCGCTTGGCTTGCGTTGCACGGTTGAACGCTGAATCCTTGTAGCTGCGACCGCCTACCATCGCGACGACTTCGCCGTTACGGCGCATGGCCACCAGCGCGATCTGGCCCTTCCCTATGGGTGCACGCGCGACAACCTTACGCGCGATATTTTGCAGCCGGGCATCAAGCGTCGTCGTCATTTGCACATCGGCATAGCCACTTTCAGTCAGCAAACGCGCTTGCGGAATAGCCCAGTCCGCAAAATAGGTACCCGTCGGCAAGCTGTCGCGCACCCGAACATCCAGCCGCGCGGTGGGCGTTGCATCGGCCTTTGCCTGCGTGATGACTTTATTGGCCACCATCGCGCGGAGGACCAGCTTCGCCCGTTTTGCCGCGCGTTCGGGGTTTTTGGTCGGCGCCAGCCGCGAGGGCGCTTGCACCAGACCGGCCAGCATGGCGGCCTGACTGAGTGTCAGGCGCTCTGGCTGGCGGTAGAAATAATGCAGGGAAGCCGCCCGCAACCCATAAACATTGTCGCCGAAATAAACGTTCGACAAATATCGTTCGAGAATTTCATCCTTGGTCAGACGGCCCTCAAGCCAGAATGCAATCAGCATCTCCCGCGCCTTGCGGGTCAGGCTGCGTTCGGGCGTGAGAAACGTGAATTTCGCAAGCTGCTGCGTAATCGTGCTGCCGCCTTGCGTTATGCCGCTACCAAATGCGTTGGACCAAGCGGCGCGCGCCAATCCGCGTGGGTCAATGCCCCAATGGGTGTAAAAGCGGCGGTCTTCAATGGACAGGAACGCTTGCACCACATGCGGCGGAAGGGTGCCGACATCGACTGGCTTGTCGACAATAGCGCCATTCCGCGCAATCGGCGTGCCATCAGATGCCAGCAAAGTGATACGCGGTGGCGCAATGGGCTGGAGTGATTTTGACAGAGGAGCGGTGACCGCCAACCAAACCAGCAACAAAAGGAACAGGGCCAACAGGCCCGCTGTGCCGCGCCCTACCCACCACCAGCGGGTTTTGCCAAGAAACAAGCGTTTCGCAGGCGCAGGTGGATGTTGCTCGCTCCACGGCTTTGGATCGTCAGGATATAAGGCAGCATATTGCTGGTCAAACGCAGCGAGCCGACCGTCTATATCAAGCGGAGCATTAGATTTTGGTCGCTGAAAAAGCATGCTGGACTGTATTATATCGATATAACGGTGAAGGCGAGCGTATATTTACGCTGGATGCTGAACTTAAGATGAAACGCCGATTTGCGTCTGTAAAAGCATTCTATCGTCCCCCAGCCGCCAGCCAATGTTGCCCGAAAACGGAATCCAGCCGCACAGGATTGAATTTATCCAAACCAGACCCCGGATAAAATGTCATTTCTCCAAAGAGCGGCTTTCCAGACACTTCATAAAAGTCGCAGCGCACAAAATCGAAACCACGGGCAAGCGTTTCTGCGGCGTCCAGCATTTGTGCAAGAGATGCTGGACGCGTGGGGTCCTTATCCTTGGTCGCGCTCGACACCCTGCGCCAAGACCGATCAAACACGATCCATCGATGCCGTTTTTCGCGCTCCAAATGAACCTGCATATATGTCGCCCGGCCGCCAAAGACAAAAATCTTATAATCGATCGGAAGTTCGCCATGTTCGCCAACAAATGGTTCGGCCAGCAATCCCAGTGGGATGCCGCTGTACAGCCATTCGTCGAGCAACTGCCCATATGGCTTTCGCATCCATGTAGCGGCACGTGCGCGGATCGACGGCCAGTCGGCGGTTTCGTCGCGGACATAGATGCTCTGGTTACAGCCATGACGTGCCTTTACGACAAAGGGCGCAGCGCAGGGTGGCGCATCAGGCAATGCGTCTCCGCTCCAATAGGTTGGAATGACCCAGTCCGAACCCAGCACCGCAGCGGCATATTCTTTGACAGCAACCTTGTCGGCAAGCGCCACCATCCGGACGTCGCGATTTTTCAATTTCCGGCGCTGCACCAATTCGTTGAATGTCGTTGGATTATCGAGCTTCAGAAGCTTCTGGTGCCTTACGAGATAGCATATCGTCACGCGCAGGCGGGACAACCACGTAGCGTAAAAATTATTCGAAATGCCGAGGCGCCTCTCAGCAACGTCTGCGCCGTTCAAGCGGCAGCCTCGACATGATAGTGAATTGGCTTGAACGAACCATTGTTGGATTGCAGCGCCGAACAAGCCGTCAATCCGATGATCATATCCATATGGGCCTTGAACCGGATTGAATCGCCCGCGCGGCTTAACGGCGGATCCACGCTCAAAACCCCCGTATTACCGTCCACTGCGACATTCATGAAGCAGTTGAATGCGACCGGGATCATGTCTTCTGTGACGCCAAAGGGTGCCAGCGCCGACGCAAGATTTCCAAAGCAACCGTGATGCGGATTTTTGTCCCCATAGATGATGCGGAAGGTGTCCTTGCTGCATGGTGTTAGTAAAAAGTCATGCCGGCCGACGTCGTCCGCAATAATCTCCAGCATGACGTTGCTGCGGTTGGAGTAAAGCATATCGCCGGTCGTCAGAAACAACTTACTGGCATAATCCAGCGTGCGCCCGGACGAAATGACTTCGCCAATATCGCCCTGACCAAAGGCCAACAGATCAGCGACCTGTTCCCCTTGCAGATCAGTAACGGTCAGCACATCTCCCCGGTTCAGGGTAAACGCGACGCCAGAGCGCGGTTCAATCGTCAAGGGCATCAAGTAAATCCAGATCCGGGTGTGTTCCCGCACGGCGATACGGGCATTCCCAGCCGCTTTCAACTGCACGACCACTATATTGTCGGGCTGCAGACACCTCTCCGTGCCCGGCCAGCATCGGATTGGGCGATCCGGCAATTTTGACGTCGCGGTCTATAATCGATGCCCGCAATTTCTCGTATCGATCCTCAGCGCGCAGCAGTTCGAACTGGTCGTGCAAGTTGAACACCATCACAGGACGCATGAAACGGCGCGCTGGCCGGCTTGCCTGCGGGTGCAAGCCTACAATGAAAAACGCCTCTCCGCCAAAGCTGACCGAAAATTCGGGGTGGTTGGGATCATGTGCAACACGTCTGTCTTGTTCCTGACCAAGCCAGTCGTCCTTATCGCTCAAGGATTGCAAGCGCTGCCATAGATGGTCTTCAAATCCGACTTCATCCAAGCCGGAATCGTCAGCGAATACGACGGCCAATGACCGAAAGGGCGCAGGATTTTCGCGATACAAATCCACAAGCGCACGAATACGCGCGTGGATGTCTAAATCATCCCATGCCGACCGAATATCGCTCGCCAGTACAATATCCATCTGGCCTTTCGACAAAGCTGCCTTTGCGCCGACGCAGGGGAAGCCGGGGTCGCGAATAAAGCTTTCAAATTCCGCGATGAGCGGATGGGGTCTAGCTGCCGTCATTTTTTGCATATCTGTTAAACAAGTGACGACCAAAATAGTTTCCTTTTGGCCTCTTAATCGATGCTGTTCGTCGAAACCATCTTTGCGGACGATGTTCTCCAGATATTGTAAACTATTGTCAAAATTAGAGGCCAACCGGTGAGTTGGAAAAAATATGCCAAATGGAGCCACTGCCCGCGGCGTCAGTCGTCAGCCCTTCAATGAACGATCGGTTTTATGGTTTGCAGCCGCATTTGCGGCGATCACTTATTTGGCCTTATCGACCAGAGCAGTCTTGAA
The DNA here is from genome assembly GCA_963508315.1 of uncultured Sphingorhabdus sp. Taxonomy (GTDB): domain Bacteria; phylum Pseudomonadota; class Alphaproteobacteria; order Sphingomonadales; family Sphingomonadaceae; genus Sphingorhabdus_B. The sequence goes on from CAUOWK010000001.1 coordinate 856,635, forward strand.
CCCTGACGAAATAAAGTATTTCTTTGACTTCAAACGCTTGCTGTCTGTCGTTGTCGGCGCGTCGATTTTTTGGGCCGCGGCCAGCGCCGCCTCTGCTCTCCATAGCGATCAGCGCGGTCAAATATTGGGTGCATTGCAAGTTTCGATAATTGGCCTGCTGTGTTTGTTGTTCGTTCGCGAGGCGTATGATTTTGTCGTGTCGGGTGAAATAACACAGCAGCTGAGCGCCAACGTCCGCTGGATATTAATGTGGCTTGGATATTTTGCGGCGGCCATCGCCATATTTTTCGCGTTGGAATATCATCGACAGATATCGCAGTTACGCTCGGTGATGGGTCCCACGACTGCGGCACCGCTCGTACACAGCAAGATGACGAGTGCATCCGAGACGTCAGATGTGCGGGCTTTGCTTGTCGCGCTTCATGCCCAGACTGGTTATGAAGCGGCGGATCCAGATCCGCTCCACGACGTGAAGTCGTTGCGGGATTGCCGAACGACTATCGAGCAAATCTTGATTCAGATCGATAACAGCAAGTTGAACTAAACGCGGCCGAGATCGCCCTTGCCGAGCGTTCCACTGGCCATTTCCAGCATGCGGTCCAGGCTCTTTTTCGCGGCTATACGCACATTTTCATCCAGTTCGATTTGCGGCGTAAGGTCACGTAGCGCGAGATAGAGTTTTTCTAGCGTATTGAGCGCCATGTATGGACAAATGTTGCACGCGCAGTTGCCGTCTGCGCCCGGCGCACCGATGAAGGTTTTAGCAGGCTCTGCCTTTTCCATCTGGTGAATGATATGCGGTTCGGTCGCGACGATCAGCGTGTCGCCATCCATGGTGCGCGCATATTGCAAGATGCCGCTGGTGCTGCCGACATAATCGGCGTGGTCGATAATGTGCGGCGGGCATTCCGGATGCGCCGCGACCGGTACACCGGGATGTTGCGCCTTAAGCTTTAGCAGTTCGGTTTCGGAAAAAGCCTCATGCACGATGCAGACACCGGGCCATAGAAGCATCTCGCGGTTAAACTTCCGGCTGAGATAGCCACCCAAATGGCGGTCAGGGCCAAAAATGATTTTCTGCTCGGGCGGAATTTGGCTGAGGATGGTCTCCGCGCTGCTGCTGGTCACGATGATGTCCGAGAGCGCTTTTACTTCGGCAGAACAGTTGATGTAGGTTAGCGCGATGTGGTCAGGATGGGCTTCACGGAACGCTTTAAACTTACCCGGTGGGCAAGCATCCTCAAGGCTACAACCTGCGGCCATATCGGGCAATATGACCGTTTTTTGCGGGCTCAATATCTTCGCGGTTTCGGCCATGAATTTGACGCCGCAAAATGCGATAACGTCTGCGTCAGTTTCGGCGGCGCGCTTGCTCAACTCAAGGCTGTCACCTACAAAATCCGCAAGGTCCTGAATTTCCGATTTCTGGTAGTAATGCGCCAGTATGACCGCGTTGCGCTCTTTTTTAAGCCTTCCAATCTCGGCAAGCAAATCAACACCGTGCAGGTTTTCGCGGATGGGGGCGTTCATGTCATAACTCCAGATTGGCTGATATATTCATAGGACACCGCCCGGGCTTTTGTAACCCGCTGATAGAGAAAAATCGTTATTTTACGATTTCGCTCAAGGGTGTCGATTCATCCCATTGGGTCGACACTTCGCCACCCAGTTCGTCGCCGAAATATGCTTCAACCTTGGCATCCATTCCCGCCGCGCGCAGTGGGACCTCGAAATTTTGGCTAATCGCCCGTTTGAAAGCATCACGCGCCAGCTTCATAGGAACTGGCCCATTCGCTTGGCGGATGATCTCTGCCTGCCCCTTGGCACGGTTAGCGTCATCAAGCCTGTCATCCACGTTGGTGAAGGCACGTAAGATGCCATTTTCACCATATTCCTGAATGGAGCTCATGTCGATCTGCGGCGGTGCTGTCTCAATCGGCGGAATTTTTACACGCAGCGTTCGCGTTGATGCATCCCACCGCACATCGTCTTGGCTAAGCTGCGCAAGGTTGACTTCGTAGCGGACCAATCCTTGCATGATCAGCGTTTTGCGCGCAGTCAGTCCAAATCGTTGCTGCTGACTTGTGACCACGGCGGCATAATTTGCGGCAAAAGCGGATAGACGATTCTGTTCGCGAACGCCCGTCAGGCTGGCGCTGGCTATTGTTTCGGGAGACGGCCCGTCACGCCAGTCTCTGACCGCGCCAAATGCCAGCCACAACAAAATGCCAAGAAGAAGAAGCGCGCTTAGCAACCAGCCGCCCAGCGCCAGTCTGGCTGCTGGCGCACGTGGCTCTTCATTGCTCACGCAATAATGCTCCAGTGCCCCTCGGTCGTCGCTGCACGCCCCTGATTTTGCAAATCGACCAAATGGGCCAAGACCGAGCGCCCGGCGGCGCCCGTCAAACGTGGGTCCAGTCCCTTGTACATTGCGGCAACCATATCGGGGATATTGCCTTCGCCTGCCTCAAGAAGTTTCAATATCTGGCGTTCCCGCTGACGCCTGTGGCCAATCATGCCGCGCACTAACTGCCGCGGATTTTCAACCGCTGGTCCATGCGCTGGATAATAAATCCGATCCTCGCGCGTATATAATTTTTGCAGGCTTGCCATATACGCGCTCATGTCACCGTCGGGTGGGCTCACCACACTGGTGGACCACTTCATGACATGGTCGCCAGTAAACAAGGCCCCACTTTCCACCAGCGCATAGCAAATGTGATTTGACGTGTGGCCGGGCGTCGTAACCGCCTGAATAGTCCAGCCGTCGCCTGCAACCGTGTCACCGTCTGCCAATATGCGGTCGGGGCGATAATCGGGGTCAAACGCGCTGTCAGCGCGTGGGCCGTCGTCCTTCAAAACCAGCGGCGCACAGCCGATAATCGGCGCGCCAGTTGCTGCCTTTAAGGGCGTGGCAGCGGGCGAATGGTCCCTATGCGTATGGGTGCACATGATTGCAGCAACCTTTTTGCCGTCAATAGCGCGCAAGATTGCCTCCACATGGCCCTCGCCACGAATATCGGCCGGGTCGCCAATGCTTAGGCCGGACCCAACAGGGCCTGGATCAATGATAGCGACATCGCTCGCATTGCCGACAATCCACGTCTGCGTGCCGGTATAGGTATAAGGGGATGCATTGGGGGCGAGCACGCGGCGAACCAGCGGTTCATGCTGTTCGGTTTCGCCTGCGGTGATAGTGTCGGGCCAGTTCATTGCGTTGATATGGCTCATATAGTGGCAAAGAAAAAGGGGCGGTCTATGAAAACCGCCCCGACCGGGCCTTCAAAAGGGGAGCATGCCGGACCCGGTGACGGTTTCCGTTTATTCGACTTTATCGGCTTGCGCCTCCAAGCGGCGGATTTGCAGTTCAAGCTTTTCCACTACGTCCTTGCGAATTTTCGCGGGCATATCGGCGTCACCGCTGATCTCATTTCTGGCTTCGCGCAGGCCCTTTATCGCTTCTACCCGTGCCACGCGTACTTGCCCCTTGCCGCACATGACGAGACGGATGCGGGATTTATTTGTGCCGTCAAACCCTTCAACGTCAGTCGTGACGGGTTGGCCTTCTTTGCAATTTTCAGTGACTTCACGAAATTCGATTTCAGGGATATATGCCGATGCCATCTTCATGGCATGCACGCGCTGCACCTCGGCATTGGCGCGGGCCACATCGGCATTTGTCCGCATTTTATCTGCATTTGCGGCCCATTTGTCGGCTTCGCCGGCCGATTTTTCTGCATCGGCAACCATCTTCTTGACTTCAGCTTCGGACAGTTCCTTGTCGGTGCGGAAGACGAAAATTTTACCATCACGTTCGATCTTGCGGACATTTTTGCCGTCACCATCATGTCCCATAATGTCGACCGTCTTGCCATCGCGGTCAATTTTGATGACTTTGACCTTCTTCACCGTCGTGGGTGCTTCGGGCGCAGCAGGCGCTGCGGGTGCCGCGGGATCTGCTGGGGCAGCGGGCGCATCCTGTGCGATGGCTGCAGGGACAATGGTTGCAGTTGCTGGAAGGATAATGGCAGCGGCGGTCAGCACGCCAAGCTTGCCGAACAGCCGCCGTTTTGCGGTCGCATCTTTCATCGATAATCTCCTTAGTCGTTCAATTATAGTTTTGGGTGAGTTGAGCGCGGTGGCAAAGGTCGGGACGCCGTCAAATGCGGTCCGTGCCAGCGCCTGTCCGTAAATTACGCGGTCCTCGGCACCTTTGCCTGCAAGTACGCGCGCATCGCACGCGGCTTCCTGATCAAAGCGAAAGGCACTCCAGCTTATCCACGCGACCGGGTTGAACCATTGCAAACACAAAATGATGAAGGCTGCTAAATTGGCGAAAAGGTCGCCCGATTTATGGTGCGCCATTTCATGGGCGATGGCGAGTTCGCGTTCTGCCGGCGAGAATGTCGTTGTGAAATTCAACGGCACCGCAATAAATTGGCGAAATAATCCAAAGGCCAAGGGCCCAGCAACTTGGTCCGACGCAATGATGCGGACACCATCGATCTCCGCAATATCGCTCGCCTCTGACAAAAGATCATCACGCATCGCCGCATAGCGGATCATCTGGATGATGAACAAAAGAACGGCTCCGCCCAGCCACATTGTCAGCGCGAGTGCCGTGTAATCAATGGTCGGGAAAACCGTGGCCGGGGCAGATGCGTTGGTCGCCAATGCATCGCTGTGGGTCATACCCGACAATATCATGTCGCGCACATTGTCCTGCACGCCCTGAACATTATCCGCTGGTGCAACCGGAGCACCTTCCAGCCCTGGCATAAGCAGTCGCGCCGCAGGGATAATCCAAAGCGCATAGGCCACACCGGCACCGAAAATGCGCGCAACGGGTTGGCGTATCAGCAATATTGCCGCCATAAGCAACGTCGTCGTCACCAGGCTATCAAACAGCCACGCGCTCATGAAATTCGCGCTCATGACTTCATCTCCCTCAGTAGTCGTTCAATTTCGGAAATGTCGGCGTCACTGAGCTTTTCCTGCTCAGCGAGATGCGCCACCAGTGGCATGAATTTGCCGCCGAAAAGACGGTCGACCAGCCGTTTGGATTCATGGCTGATATAATCTTCCCGTGCGACGAGCGGTGAATATAGAAAGCGGCGGCCATCTGCCTTGTACGCGACTGCAGCCTTCGCAAGGAGTCGTGACAGGAGCGTCTTTACTGTGGGCAATGACCAATCGCGATCATCGGGCAAGCGGCCCGCAACTTCAGTCGCTGTTAGTGGCGCTTGATCCCACAAGATTTCCAATATGGCCAGTTCAGCGTCGCTAATTTTTTCCAAGGACATTTCGATTCTCCGACTACAGACGTAATCGATTCGATTACATCTGTAAACGTCATTTGTCCCCATGTGTCGGCTTTTCGTCGAACTTCTTTACATTCCCGCGTCGGGTTAATGACAGGAAAACTATCTTAATATCTGAAAAACAACAAATAATACGAATTGGCACGCGCCGTGCATAGTATAAATCGTTCAACACCCCACATGAGCAAGGACGGGTGGTTTGCTACTGGTCTCGCACCATCCGTCCTCGCTTTCTTCCCGACAATTTACACAAAAAAGGCCGGAACCCGATTAGGATTCCAGCCCTTTCGTTTTTGCCCGTTAGGCAAGATTACATTAAATGCGGAACCGCAGGCTCGCACCCATATAGCGATCCGCATCGCGTGGAATGTGCAAACGCTGGCCAGCGCTGGTGTTCAGCAAGACATAGCTTTCATCCGTGATGTTGCGCATCATGAATGTCAGGCGCCAATTATCCTCGGCGTCCGAATAACCAACGCTCGCATTCCAAAGGCCATAGCTTTCGACCGGTCCACTTTCACCCAGATCGGAGAATTGGCTGCCAACATGGTTGAAGCTCGTGCGCAGATAGACTTTCGCATCTGCGCCAAACAGGCTGAACGGCGTTTCATAGGCCGCGCCGATGTTCCAGCTCCATTCCGGCGCCAGCGGCAACTTTGTACCGTTGCGGGCATCAGGGGCGTTGGTCAGCGGGTTCGGGTTGAAGCGACGAACCTTGGCATCGGCATACGCAACGCTACCGAACAGGTCGAGGCCCTCGACAGGATTCGCAAGCGCATCCAGTTCGAAACCGGTGCTGCGCACTTGTCCTGCGTTGGTGAGGTTGCTGATCGTAGTGCCGTTCAGGACAATGAAGTTGTTCGCTTGGAAACCGTCATAAGTGACTTGGAACACTGATGCATTCAACCGGATACGGTTGTCCGCAAACTGGCTTTTCACGCCTGCTTCGAATGAATCCGATGTTTCTTCGTCAATTGGCACCGCGTTATCGGGTGCTACATGGTTGAAGAAAACGTTGAACGCAGGCCCCTTATATCCGCGGGTGTAGCTGCCGTAGAACATGAGGTCCTCAGTCGGTTTGACGGTCAGCACCGCCTTGCCCGAGAAGTTGCTGTTTGATGACGAACCGGTCGATAACACTGTGCCATTGCCCGGCCGCACGTTCGTCGTCAGGCCACCAGCCGGATTGATGTTGACGCCGGTACCGCCCAGTGCGGAGGCAGGCAGCGGTAAACCAGTGGTGCGGTTGACCGCAGGTGCGCGACTATGCGCGAAATCGATAGAGTCGTTGGTGTAGCGCAGACCAACGGTCAAGCCGATCCAGTCGGTGAAGTCATAGGTCGCCTGACCAAAGACCGCATAATTTTCGATATCGACCAAACTGCGCGATGTTGCTGTTGGGAACAGCGTGTTCACCGTGTCCCCGAGGTTGCAAGGCCGGGCGCCCGTGCGTGGATCAACGGCTGGCAGGACCGTGGCATTATTGCACGTGACCGCCTGGCGGGTGAAATCCTGTGTGTTTTCAGATTTCCAGTAGAATCCACCGACCTGGTATTTGAATGCCTTGCTCTGGTCCGAGGCCAGCCGCAATTCAAGCGAACTCTGGTCGGTTTCCACAAAACCGCGATCATGCAACTGTGGCGTTCCCACAACTGCGCGGGGCAAGAAGTCGCCTTCGCGCAACTCTTCATTGTGCCAGTTGCGATATCCATAAATCGCACTCAGTGTATGGTTACTGAAAACATCGAAATCAGCGTTGACGGTGAAACCGAACTGACGGTCACGTGATTCCGTAACGAGGTTGTGGTTCACATATCGCTGGTTCTCGCCTTGTGCCACTCCAAGCGGGAGATTGAGTTCGGCATTAAGCGTGGCACCGCGCGAAACGCCGGTAACCTCACCACAGCAGTCATCGTCCGCTTCATAATAATCCGCAATGATCTTGACGCGCGCAGGACCATTATCGAAATCCAGAAGTCCGCGGAAACCTAGATGCTCGTATCCATTGATTTTGCTGCGCGTGAAGACGTTGTTGATATTACCTTCATAAGTGCCGTAAAATGCGTTGGCACGGAACGTCAAATCCTGCGCCAATGGCCCGGAAATCGTTGCCCTGCTGCGGTATTCATCACCTTGATAACCCTCAATGGTAAACTCACCTTCCAGCGTGTCCGTTCCACCTTTGGAAACGACATTGATAAGGCCAGCCGAGGCGTTCTTACCGAACAGGGTTCCCTGCGGGCCGCGCAACACTTCAAGACGTTCGATTTCGACCAAGTCGGCAAAGGCCTGACCCGACCGGCTCAAAACGACGCCGTCGACAACCGTCGATACGCTCGGTTCAGCGGCAATCGAGAAAGAGATCGTTCCAACGCCGCGCAACACGACTGCGGAGTTAGCGTTGGTCGTTCCCTTGCGGAAGGTTACCGACGGCACCAGCTGGCTTAGATTTTCGAGGCTGGTAGTGCCAGAGGCGGCCAATGTGTCGCCCGATACGGCAGTGATAGCAATCGGCACATCCTGCACATTTTCTTCGACCTTCTGTGCGGTCACGACAATTTCTTCGACTTGCGCGAAAGCCGGAGCTGATACGCCCAACGCAATCATGCTGCTGCCAAGCAATGCCGCCCGGACAAGTTTCGACTTTTTGTATGTGGAAATTCGCATCCTGTGCCTCCCTTGATTACCGCCCGTTTGTGGCGATTTTCACGGTAGCAGAGGCGCCGTGAAATCTCGCAGGTCGGCATTATCTTCGTTGATAACGGGGTTGATGTAACCAAACGCGCTTGATATGTCTAGCGGTGTCATATAGCGACAGAATTTAGCGCGCGACTGTGGCAATGATGCCATAGTGGTAGTAATTTGGACGAGAGGAACACAGGTTGCGGTTTTCGATTGTCATGCAAGACGACGGGTTTGACCTGCTGCATGGCGACATCTGCATTCTTGCCCATCGCAGCGCTCGTCCCGCGATTACCGTGGGGACCGCAACGCCCGATCTGCACATGGTGCGCGGGAATTTCAAAATCGATGATATCGTCCAAAGCCGTTTGCCACTGGACTGCATTGCAGAAGATAATGGCGCCATTCGCTTGTGGAATAGCGGCCAGCCAGAGGTCATTCTGGCCCTTCGCCTCGAACCTGAAGTCGATCGAACGGTCATCAAGCTACGCTGCACCGACAATATGATCAACCGCATATGGATAGATATGCGCCGCGATGCAGGGGAATCCTTTTGGGGCGGCGGCGAGCAAATGTCCTATTTGCGCCTGAACGACCGGCGATTTCCCTTCTGGACGTCCGAACCAGGTGTTGGCCGTGACAAATCGACCAAGCTGACGCAGATTATGGACGCCGAGGGCCTCGCCGGCGGCGATTATTGGACCACAAATTATCCGCAACCGACATGGATCAGTTCCAACACCTATGCGGTGCATATTGATACAGCAGCTTATTCGGTGCTCGATTTGACGACGCCCGGCGTCGCCGCAATAGAATGCTGGACCGCCGACCTCAATCTTGAGTTATTTGCCGCGCCTTCGCTCGCAGGCCTGGTCACAAAAATGTCAGACCGCTTTGGTCGCCAGCCGCCATTGCCCGAATGGGCAATTTCGGGCGCGATTGTGGGTTTAAAGGATGGCGAAGACACCTTTGCACGGTTCGAGAATATCGCAGCTTCGGGCGCAGCAATAACGGGGCTGTGGTGTGAAGACTGGGTTGGCATTCGCCAGACAAGCTTCGGCAAAAGGCTCTTCTGGGACTGGACATGGAATGCCGCGCGCTACCCCGACTTGCCTGCACATATTAAGGCATTGGCCGACAGGGGTGTGCGCTTTCTCGGCTATGTGAACCCCTATTTGGCGGTTGACGGTGCATTATATAACGAAGCGCTCGGCCATGAATATCTCGCCCTGCGGCAAGATGTAGATGAACCCTACGCCGTCGATTTCGGCGAATTTGATGCAGGTGTAGTCGATTTTACCAACCCCGCCGCCGCCAGCTGGTTTGCGGAACGGATCATCGGGCAAGAAATGCTGGATTTCGGCCTATCCGGCTGGATGGCCGACTTTGGCGAATATTTGCCCACCGACGTGCGGTTATTCGATGGGTCTGACCCGATGGAGGCGCATAATCGTTGGCCGGTATTGTGGGCCAAGGTGAATGCCGAGGCCATATCATCACGCGGCAAAGCACATGACGCCACATTTTTCATGCGCGCTGGTTTCTCTGGCGTGCAGGCCTTTTGCCCTTTATTATGGGCGGGCGACCAATGCGTAGATTTCAGTCGCCACGACGGCATTAATACCGTCATTACGGGCGCGTTATCGTCCGGACTATTGGGCAACGCCTATCATCACAGCGATCTGGGTGGCTACACCAGCCTGCACGGCGTCGTTCGCACGGCAGAGTTGATGCACCGCTGGATCGATCTTGCTGCGTTCACGCCCGTCATGCGCAGCCATGAGGGCAACCGCCCCGCTGACAATCTGCAACTTGACTCCACTCCTGAAATTCTTGCCCATTTTGCACGGATGAGCCGCGTTCACGCGCGGCTCGCGCCTTATGTACGCGCTCTGTGCGAGGAGGCCAGCGAGACCGGCCTTCCGCTGCAACGGCCGTTATTCCTGCATTATGACGACAAAGATTATCATCATTTTCAGGACCAGTATCTCTACGGTCCGGACATGCTGGTCGCGCCGGTAGTGGAAGACGCGCAGAATGGCCGCACAGTCGTTATTCCCGATGGTGAATGGGTGCATCTATGGTCTGCTCATATTTACGCCAAAGGCACGCATATGATATCGGCCCCCCACGGACAGCCGCCTGTGTTCACGCGTCGCGATAGCGCATTTGCGCCCTTGTTTGATGCCATCCGCGCAGAGTTCGGCGCATGAACCCGCGCGCAAATATCCGGGATGTCGCCAAGCTAGCCGGCGTAGCGGTGAAAACCGTCAGCCGCGTGCTCAACAACCACCCTTATGTCAGCGACACCACCAAGGCGAAGGTGGATTCGGCCATGGCCGAACTCGGCTTTAGCCCCAGCATTGCCGCGCGCATACTCGCCGGAACAAAATCAGGGCAGATTGCGCTGATTTATGACAACCACAGTCCTTATTATATGCATCAGATCATGCAGGGCTGCTGGGACAGATGCCATGAAGAAGGCATGCGCCTTATCGCGCAGCCGGTTGATGTCGCGGACCCGCAGGTGGGCGAGCAGGTGCGCGGCATGGTGCGACAGACGCATGTGGACGGCGCGATATTGTCATCGCCGGTTACGGACTGCGTGCCAGTGCTACACGCGTTGGAAGCACTTAACATTCCCTTCGTTCGCATTTCGCCGGGCACCAACCATGCGCTGACCAGTTCGGTGTTCATGGATGACATGCAGGCCGCTGATGACATGACCACGCATCTCATCAACATTGGTCACCGCAGAATCGGTTTCATCAAAGGCCACCACAATCATATGGCTAGCACCGAACGGCAGGCGGGATATGAACGTGCACTGGGCCGGGTTGGCATTTGCGTTGACGCTGCGTTGATTGCCGAGGGCCGATTTGATTTCGAAAGCGGCGTGGCGGCAACCGAGCAGTTTCTCTCGCTGGCAAACCCGCCCACCGCCATTTTTGCATCCAATGACGATATGGCATCGGGCGTGCTCGCCGTCGCGCACAGGCGCGGCATTCCGATCCCCCAGCAATTGTCCGTCGTCGGATTTGACGACACCACGCTCGCCCGTGTCGTTTGGCCGCCGTTGACTACTGTGCGCCAGCCAGTCCGCGATCTCGCATCGACCGCAGCTGACTTGCTTTTTGGCGAGGGCGGCATTGAGCATCGCCGCCTGCCCCACGAACTCATCAGCCGCGAATCCGTGGCTCCGCCTTACTCACCTTCATCAAAAAAGAGCAAAAACGCATGACCATTCCCACGCCACCGCGCACACGCCAACTGGGCACTAGCGCCATTGAAATATCCTCAATCGCCTGGGGCATGTGGCGCTTTGCAGGCCTTGAACTATCCGCCGCCCGCGCTGCCATTGACGCGGCCTTCGCAGCAGGCATCACGCTGTTCGACACAGCTGACATTTACGGATTTGGCGAACAAGGCTTTGGCAAGGCCGAAGAGCTATTGGGCGAAGTGTTCGCACAGGAACCTGCGTTGCGCGACCGCATGGTGCTGGCCACCAAAGGGGGCATTACCCCGCCGACGCCGTATAACAGCAGTGCAGAATATTTGACCAAGGCGATTGACGACAGCCTGACCCGTTTGCGAACAGATCATATCGACCTGTGGCAAATCCACCGGCCTGACATTTTGACGCATCCGCAAGAAATCGCGCGCACCATCGAAGACGCGCATAAAGCCGGAAAAATTCGCGCTTTTGGCGTGTCCAATTTCACCACCGCGCAAATTGGAACGTTAGCGCAATTCAGCGCCGTTCCCATTGTTTCGACGCAGCCCGAGCTATCGCCATTACGCATCGACACCATTGAAAATGGCGAACTGGACCAAGCCATCGCCATGGACTTGGCGGTGCTCGCGTGGTCGCCGCTCGGCGGTGGGCGCATTGGTGACCCGACGAACGCGCGTGAACAAAATGTCGCGGCGGCGCTTTCGGGCGTTGCCGCCGCGCATGGCGTCTCCCGCACGGCAGCAGCATACAGCTGGATCATGGCCCATCCGGCACGGCCCATCCCGATTGTCGGCTCGCAAAATCCGGTGCGCATTGCCGAGGCGGCCGAGGCGTTTAAAATCCAATGGACCCGCGCTGATTGGTATAGCGTGCTGGTCGCATCGCGAGGAGTTCCCCTGCCATGAGCAATCCCGTCGAAGTCAGCTGGTTCTCCGCACTATGCGACGATGACTATGAATTTCTCGGCGTGCCCGATCCGATGCTGGCGTCAAGTTGGGAACATTGCCGCAATATCGTGCTCGCCGCTGAAAAGGGCGGTTTCGACAACATATTGCTCCCCTCGGGCTATGCGCTTGGCTTGGATACCACAGCTTTTGCCAGCGCCATTGCCGCGCTCACCACACGCATCAAGTTGCTGATGGCCGTACGCATCGGCGAAAGCTGGCCACCGCAATTGGCCCGTCAAATTGCAACGCTTGACCAGATTTCCGGCGGGCGGTTGAACGTGAATATCATCTCGTCGGATTTGCCGGGCGACAAGATGGACAGCGAACCCCGCTATCGCCGCACGGTCGAAGCGATGAAGATTCTCAAGACATTGCTGAACGGCGAGCATCTCGCAATCGACGGCGAGCACTACAAAATCGACCTAGACCCACCACGCATGAAGACCGTCAGCGGCAAATGCCCTCCGCTTTATTTTGGCGGCCTCTCGCCCGCTGCGAAGGACGCTGCTGCCGAAGGTTGCGATGTCTATCTGATGTGGCCCGAAACTGTGCAGGGCGCCAAGGACCTTGTCGCGGACATGACCGCGCGCGCTGCCACGTTCGGACGAACGTTAAAATATGGCTTCCGCGCGCACGTGATCGTGCGTGAAACCGAAGCTGAAGCGCGGGCCTATGCCGACCGTTTGTTGTCAAAACTGGACGCGCAGCAGGGCGAGGCCATTCGCAACAAGTCGCTCGACACCCAAACCTTCGGCGTGGCGCATCAGGCCGAATTGCGTGCGCAAGCCGAAGCAAATGATGGCTATCTTGAAGAAAATTTGTGGACTGGTATTGGCCGCGCGCGGTCAGGCTGCGGGGCGGCGATTGTCGGCGATCCGGACCAAGTGCTCGCGAAGATAAACGCCTATCGCGCCGTGGGTATTGAGGCGTTCATTCTGTCGGGTTACCCCCACATCAACGAATGCGACATGTTCACGCGTTATGTGCTGCCGAAATTGGACCATGGCCGGTTGGAAGTTTAGACGGACCTAGTTCCCCTCCCGCAGGCGGGAGGGGAGACGCGCTTAATCCCCCAGACCAGCCATGCGTTCGGCTTGGTCCTCGGCAATCAGTGCGTCGACCAATTCGCCGAGGCCGCCGCCTTCCAATATTTCGGGCAATTTATGGAGTGTCAGGTTGATCCGATGGTCTGTCACACGGCCTTGCGGGAAATTATACGTGCGGATGCGCTCCGAACGATCGCCTGAACCGACCATCGCCTTGCGCGCTTCAGCCTCTGCGCCTTGGGCCTCTTCGCGTTCCTTTTCATACATGCGCGCGCGTAGCACTTGCATCGCCTGTTCTTTGTTCTTGTGCTGGCTGCGGCCGTCCTGACAGGTCACGACAATACCTGTTGGCAAGTGGGTAATGCGCACGGCTGAGTCTGTCGTATTGACGTGCTGCCCGCCTGCACCCGACGCACGGTAAACGTCGATTTTCAGGTCGCGCGCTTCAATCTGGATATCAACCTCTGTTGGTTCCGGCAGAACCGCAACCGTCGCCGCGCTGGTGTGGATGCGCCCGCCGCTTTCGGTTGCGGGCACGCGCTGCACGCGGTGCACGCCGCTTTCATACTTCAGCTTCGCAAAAACGCCATTGCCCTTGATGGCGACAACAACTTCCTTGAACCCGCCGACATCGGATGCGCTCACGGAGATAGGCTCAATCTTCCACCCCTGCCCCGCGGCATAGCGTTCGTACATGCGATACAGGTCACCGGCGAACAAAGCCGCTTCATCGCCGCCGGTGCCCGCACGAATTTCAAGCATCGCAGGCCGGTCGTCAGCGGAATCGCGCGGCAGCAAGGATATTGCGAGCGCGGTTTCGGCATCAGATAGCTGGTGGGTGACATCTTCCAGTTCCTCGACCGCCATATCATGCAGGTCAGGGTCGGATGAATCCTGCACCATATGTTGCAGCGTATCGATTTCTTTGCGCAGTCGCCGGACTTCGCCTGCAGCCTTGGCCACAGGCTCCAGCTCCGAATATTCGCGCGACGCCGCGACAAACGCTTCACCCTCCAGCTGACCAGAAGCCATCCGCGCCTCAAGCTCGGCAAAACGCTCCTCAATCTGTGCGATGCGATGCGGGGAGATTTTGGTCATGACCGTGAGTTAAGACGGTAGGGCGTGTAGTTATTCGCCTCGTCTACTTCGGCAGCCAGAACATCAAAACGTGATTGCAGTGCCGTAGCAATCACTTTTTCCGATGGCTGTTGCCGCCAATCACCTATTCGCTTGATCGTAAGCTCAATGTCAAAATCTGTGGATGCAGACAGCAATAGAACTACGCCGTTCGACTTTTTTCTCGCTTTCTCGAACCTTTTACTCGCGGATCCCTCTGTAATGCTGTCAGCTGCCAATCCCCCCCTGCGTAACGCCGCAACGACAGCCACGACATTTTTCTCTTGCCCCTCCTGTTCGCTTGTAACGAACGTCGGCAACTCTTCTGGACGCTCATCAATCAACATCGCCAACCGCTCTATCCCGGCCGCCCAACCGACGGCAGGCGTCGGCTTCCCACCTAGGTTTTCGATCAGACCATCATAGCGCCCACCACCGAGCACAGTCCCCTGCGCGCCAAGCCGGTCAGTGACAAATTCAAACGCGGTGTGGCGGTAATAATCAAGACCACGTACAAGCGCGGCGTTGCGGGTCCACGCGACCCCGGCAGCATTAAGGCCAGCGGTGACCGCACCGAAGAAATTCTGCGCCTCGCCCGACAAATAATCGTCAATTACGGGCGCCGCTTCGGCAATCGGGCGGTCCTTGGGGTCTTTGCTGTCCAATATGCGCAGCGGGTTTTTCTCCAGACGTGCAAGGCTGTCCTCCGAGAGGGCACCCTTGTGATCGTTGAAATAGCCCACCAGCGCCGCACGCCACGCATCACGACTTTGCGTGTCGCCGAGCGTATTGAGTTGCAAGGTCACGCCGTCATCTATGCCCAGTTCCTTAAGCAACTGATCCGCCATAACCAGCAATTCGACATCCGCAGCGGGCTCTGCCGCGCCGATAATCTCTGCATCGATTTGGTGAAACTGCCGATAACGCCCCTTTTGCGGACGCTCATAGCGGAACAATGGCCCGTGCACGGAGAGCTTCATCGGCGCAAATTGCTGCCAACCGTTGGTCAGATACGCACGCGCAATCCCTGCGGTGAATTCGGGGCGCAGCGTGATGGAATCACCACCGCGATCTTCGAAACTATACATTTCCTTCGACACTACATCGGTCGCCTCGCCCAGACTGCGCGCGAAAACCGCAGTCGGTTCGATCACTGGCAGTTGCAGGCCCTTGAAACCATATAGCCGCCGCACGCGTTCGAACGTCGCGACCACATAAGCGAAGCGTTCCTCGGTTTCGCCAAACATGTCTTGTGTGCCGCGCACCGGCTGGGGGGTTTGTATCTTTGCCATGGGAAAGCGCCCTAGCGGCTAATTGTTGTTAGTGGAATAGGGCTGGACGCGCCGCTGTGCTTTCGCCAAAAGTTCGCCCCATGAATCCACGTATATTGTCGCGCGCTCTCGCCGCCTTCGCCCTATCCACTAGCCTCATGTCCGCAGCGTCGGCGCAGAACAGCGCACCGCAGCCAGTACCCATTGTATCGACGATACCCGCGCCGGAGGACAGGCCGCTTTCCAGCCCCATGACACTGTCCGTGGACGCAACCGACGTTGATCGTGCCATTTTTCAGGTGCGGCAGGTCATACCTGTCGAAAAGGATAAGCCGCTTGTTCTGCTCTATCCGCAATGGTTGCCCGGCAAGCATGGCCCACGCGGCGCTTTGGCCGAAATGACTGGCCTGATGATCCGTGCAGGCGGCAAAACGCTGCGTTGGACCCGCGACCCGGTTGAGGTTTACGCCTTTCATGTGGATGTGCCTGCCGGAGCGTCGTCGGTCGATGTGGAATTCCAGTTCACGGCACCCGTGCGCGAGAGCGAAGGTCGCATCAACGTCACGCCCAATATGATAAATGTCCAATGGGAACAGGTAGCCTTGTACCCCGCTGGGCATTTCACCCGCGCCATTCAGGTGAAGCCATCCATTACCCTTCCTGAAGGCTGGACGGGCGTTGCCGCTCTCGATGGCGCGAAGATTACAGGCAACCGTATCGATTATGGGGTGACCAGCTTTGAAACATTAGTCGACAGCCCGATGTTTGCTGGGCCGCATTACAAAAAATGGGACCTTGGCCATAACGTCACGCTGAACGTATGGGCGGATGACGCCAAATATCTGGAAGCTAAACCCGAGCAGATTGCGGCCCACCGCGCCCTGGTCGATGAATCCTTGCTTCTGTTCGGCTCCAAGCATTTCGACCGCTATGAATTTCTGCTTGGCTTGACCGAAGAGCTTGGCGGCATTGGTCTTGAGCATCATCGTAGCTCGGAAAACACGCGCGAGACCGATTATTTCACTGAGTGGGATGACAATATGTCCGAACGCGGCCTATTGCCGCACGAATTCACACATAGCTGGAATGGCAAGTTCCGCCGGCCCGATACTATGTGGACGCCCGATTATGCCACCCCCATGCGCGACAATTTATTGTGGGTCTATGAAGGGCAAACAAGCTTTTGGGACCTAGTGCTGGGCGCGCGTTCGGGGCTTCAGTCCAAGGAAATGGTGCTGGCCGAATGGGCTAAATATGCCGGATTCTATGCCGAACAACCTGGTCGCAGCTGGCGTTCGGTCGAAGACACGACGCATGACCCGATTTTCGGCGCCCGCAAGGCAAAGCCATTCGCCAGCCACGCGCGCGGTGAAGATTATTACAATGAAAGTTCGCTGGTCTGGCTTGCCGCAGACATGACTATCCGCGAATTGTCGAAGGGCACCAAATCGCTTGATGATTTTGCGAAGGCGTTTTTTGGCGTGCGCGATGCTGATTGGGGCGTGCTGACCTACAATTTTGATGAGGTTGTTCGTACGCTCAACGCCGTCCAGCCTTATGACTGGGCCAAGTTCCTCGACACCAAGTTGCGCCAGCCCGGCCAACCGGCACCGCTAACTGGTCTTGAAAAGGGCGGTTACAAGCTGGTGTGGAAGGAAGAGCCGAACGTGTTTGACAAGGAACTGATGAAGGAGGGGAATAACCTAAACCTCACCCATTCGCTTGGCCTGACGCTTGATAAAGACGGCCGCGTGACGTCGGTGCTATGGAACGGACCAGCGTTCAAGGCCAACATCGTCAACGGCGCAAAAATCATTGCAGTCGATGGTTATGCCTATTCTAAAGACGGTATGAACGCCGCAATTAAGGCGGCAAAGGGCAGCAAAAAACCGGTGCGCCTCATTTTGGAACGCAACAAACGCTTTGAACAAATAGACATCGCCTATTCGGGCGGTTTGCGCTATCCGCACGCCGAACCAACGGGTCAGGGTGAAACGGCGATCGACCGTCTGCTGGCCCCGCGGCGGACCAACTGATAACAAGATGAAAGCGTTCTCCCATGCGTATTGATTTGATCCCGGCCGGCGACAATGTCCCCGATAGCCTGAACGTCCTGATCGAAGTTCCCATTGGCGGAGAGCCGGTGAAGTATGAATTCGACAAGGCGTCCGGCGCGTTGTTCGTTGACCGTTTCCTACACACGCCCATGCGCTACCCTGCCAATTACGGCTTTGTCCCGCACACTCTGGGTGAAGACGGCGATCCGCTTGACGCCCTCGTTGTTGCGCGTTCGCCGATCGTTGCAGGTGCCGTGGTCAAATGCCGTCCCATCGGCGTTCTGATGATGGAAGACGATGCCGGCGGCGACGAAAAACTGCTGTGCGTGCCGGTCAACAAGACCTTCCCTTATTATGCCGATGTCGTCACGTACAAAGATATGCCGCCAATCGTGCTGCAGCAGATCGAACATTTCTTCACGCATTATAAAGACCTTGAGCCCGGAAAATGGGCCAAGCTGAATGGCTGGGGTGATGAAAAAGATGCGAAACGCATTATTATGGAGTGCGTCGAACGGGCGAAGGAACATGGTGTATGAAACGCATAGCGCTGGTCATCGGAACATCACTGGCGCTATCGGCTTGCGCCACACCTGAAACCCGTGTGCGTACGGCGCTGATGGATGCTGGGTTATCAAAGCCCATCGCCACATGCATGGCCGACCGTATGGTTGACCGGCTGTCACTGATCCAGCTTAACAAGCTCAGCGGCCTTAAAAAACTACGCGGTCAAGACATGCGCAAAGTGACTGTAGAAGAATTTCTGCGGCGCACGCGTTCCTTGCAGGATCCCGAGATATTGGGCGTCGTCTCCTCGTCGGGCCTGATTTGCGCGGTTAAGGCGTAAGACCGGCTTTCCCAAGTCCCCCATACCGAACCGGCCCCACCGTGGGTCCGGTTCGGATGACAAACTCAGCTCAATATGCGAGTCAAAATAGCGAGCCAGCCGGTGTCTGCCTTGGCTGCGACCGGGCTTCCAAAATCTACGCATTCCAGGCACTTGGCTTGCGCGCCCTTAACGCCCGTTAGAAACTCAAGGTCCGTCGCGACGCGCTGTACAAACAGTTGCTGCTGCCATGCTGCCTGCGCGAAAATATCCATGGGTGCTACGCTTGCACTGCGCTTGGGCATCAGGCTACCCAGCAAGGTTCCCGCAAAGCTCGTGGGGGGTTCGATATAGACTGCATGCCAGCCGTCAGGCGCAAGCCCAGCGCGTTTCGCTGCCTCGGCCAGCGCTGCGTTCATGCCGCCCGACCTGTCAACAAGGCCCAGCGTGCGTGCCGTGCCACCTGCCCAAACGCGGCCTTGCGCGACGGCATCAACCTCTTCAGTCGTCTTCTTGCGCGCTGTCGCAACGCGGGTGAGGAACTGGCGATATCCGTTTTCAATCGCGCTCTGCGCTACACGGTCAAACTCCGGGCTAAAGCCATTCAGCACATCGGGTTCGCCCGACAACGGCGTGGTTTTTACCCCATCCGCATTCACGCCAATTTTGGCAAGGCCAGCTTCGGCGCTCGGGATTACACCGAAAATACCGATAGAGCCGGTGATCGTGGCGGGGTCTGCAAAAATGACATCAGCCGGAAGTGAAATCCAGTACCCGCCGCTGGCGGCGAGATTGGCCATGGATACAATCACCGGGATTTTTTTGGCCTTTGCAGCCGCGATTGCCAGACGGATTTTTTCGGACGCAGTCACCGATCCGCCGGGAGAATCAACCCGCACGACAAGCGCCTTGAGGTCCTTGTTATCCAGCGCATCATAAATCAGACCGCTGACGGTATCGCCCGCAGCGCTTCCGGGGCCGCCTTCGCCATCAACAATGGTTCCGGCGATGGTGACGACACCTATTTGCTTACCCGCGCTCGGTGGCCCGTAATGGGCGAGCAACGCGTCCATGGGCGTGTACGCAAAGCCGCCGGTGGTTTTCTTGTCATCCATGCCGACTTTGCTGGCGATAAATTTACCAAAAGCCACCCGATCGCCAACCTTGTCGACCAAGCGGTTGGTCACTGCCAGTTGCGCCAAATCGCCGCGCGCGCTTTCGACGGCACCAGCGGGGTCAGCCAGCATTTTTTCGAACTGCGCCTGAGGGCGGGCTTTTGCTACGTCAGCGCGCCACTGGCCCCAGATTTCGTCATACACGCCCTTGATTGCGGCCTTGGATTCGGGGGATTGGTCAGAGCGCATGAATGGCTCGACCGCGCTTTTATACGTGCCGACGCGGTAGATATTGGCCTTCACGCCCAATTGATCGAGCAAGCCCTTGTAATAAGGCTGCGAACCGCCGGGCCCTGCCAACATCGCGCCGCCGAGCGGATCAACCCAGATTTGCGTCGCATGCGCCGCCAGCAAATAGCTGTCGTCGCTATAGGCTGTGGCAAAGGCGTAGATGGGCTTGCCCGCCTTTTTCACGGCATCAAGACTGTCGCCAATGGCGGCAAGACTTGCTTGTCCACCACCCAAAAACCGGTCCATATCCAAAACAACAGCTTTGACGCGCTTGTCGCTCTCCGCGATTTTGAGCGCTCGAATGATGTCACGTTGCCGGATTTCCTGCACTGGAACCGACGTCGACGTCAGCGTCGTAAAGGGGTCCAACTCGGCAGGCTGTTCCGATACGACCCCATCTAGCTTTAACAACAACGCGCCATCGCGGACCATCGCCGGATTGGGGCTTGCGTTCATCAACGCAAACAGGCCGCCGAAAAATAGTAGAAGAAGCAAAAGGACGAGCAGATCTTTCAGACCAACCAATATTTTCCAGCTTATGCGCATGAACTGCATTTGAGACGTCCTTTTATACCTGTGACTGGGATGTAGGCGCTGAAACGCTTTTTGCCACTGCTGATCTACAAAATAACCGTGTTGCTGCTGCGATCAGTCCCAACTCGCCGCATTTGCGTATGGTCACAGGAACAGGCACAACGCCGCCAACCGACACGACCGATAAATAAACGTCCGTTTGTCGATAGTACAGAAAAGGGCCGCTGGAGTGATCCAGCGGCCCTTAAACATGGGTCAGCGGTCGGACGTCCCGCTGCCGGAAGTTGCTTTCATGCCGTGACCGGCATCGCCGAGTTGCTCAGCGGCCGATCTCCCGAACGGAATTGTCCGACCTCTTAACTGAACCATGAGACATCGGATCACCTCCTTTCGTTGAATGGAAATTGCTTGCTTCAAACATATATCTGCCCTCCGCAGTTCCGAAGGTGAATCAAATCAGTTTGTGAAACAAGTCTTGTATTAAATTTTTTTTGCGGCAAATATTGACGTTCTGCGCCGCAATAATCAGCGCCGGCAATCTTCCACAATACGCGTGATTTCGGCCCAAGACGGCAATATCGTTGGCTGTTGCCCCTCCACATCCACCAACACACGACCACGGCTGAATGCCATAGCGTCCAAAATCGCGTCTGACGGCATAATTTCAGTAGCAAGATAGGCCGGAGCGCCGCCCGTGGGCGTAGCTGTAAATTCCTTCATCATGGACGAGGTTCGGACAGTCATCCGATGCCCCGCACCGCTTCCTTGGCGCGACAGGTACAATCTGCCTGCCTGCATGTCGCAGCGCAAAGTCACCCGCGCATTTTGGCCCATCGTCCCGAACAGCCCAATCGAACCGCGCGCATCGCGCCGATAGGTCCATTCGCCAGGCGTAAATGGCCAGTCGTTCCAGTCGCCATTTAAACGCGGCGCAGGGGCGGGTGCTGCCACGACAGGCGGCGAAATCGGTGCTGGCTTGGGCGCAGCGGGTGGTGGCGGGGCAACGCACGCGGCAAGCGCGAGCAATGCAATCAAGGTCACATGACGGGTCTGCATAGCTTTGCCTTATGGCCAAATCGTATGCGCTCGGCTAGCGCGTTGCGACATGGCGACCAAAAAAATACGACTGGACCAACTTATTGTCGATCGCGGCCTTGCGGAAAGCAAGACCCGTGCGCAGGCATTGGTCATGGCCGGCCATGTCTATATTGGGGACGCCAAGGCGCAAAAGCCGGGCCAGCAAATCGCCGAAGATGCAGACATCACCATCAAGGGTAGCGATCATCCATGGGTATCGCGCGGCGGTATCAAACTGGCTCACGCGCTGGCTAGTTTTGAGATTGATGTGACGGGCGCAGTCGCGATTGACGTTGGATCGTCCACTGGCGGATTCACCGATGTTCTGCTCACCAACGGCGCGGCGCGTGTATATGCGGTGGACAGTGGCACGAACCAGCTCGCGTGGAAACTGCGCCAGGACACACGTGTTATCGTCCACGAACAGACGAGCGCGCGCATATTAACTGACGCGCACATCCCTGAACAGGTGGACCTGATCGTATGCGACGCGAGCTTCATTGGCCTAGCCAAGGTGTTGGAACGACCGCTGTCATTTGCCCGCCCGGCCGCGCAGCTGATCGCACTCATTAAGCCGCAATTTGAAGCAGGGCGCGACGAAGTCGGAAAAGGCGGCGTTGTGCGGAACGCGGAAGTCCATCAACGCGTTTGCGACGAGGTCAGCATGTGGTTGGTCGAAAAAAACTGGACGGTGCGCGGTCTGACCACCAGTCCTATCACGGGGCCGCAAGGCAATGTAGAATTTCTGGTCTGGGCGCAAAGCGCATAGCGCCCCGCCCACGCAGGGGAGCATTTAGAATGAAAATCCGTACCTTCTTGGCCGCGTCAGTTGCATTGTTCGCCATTACGCCGGTCAGCCAAGCGTTGTCTGCACCTACGGCAATTGCGACCGACCCTGTGCCGACGCAATTGCCGCGTAATGCAGCGCCCACGCATTATGCGATCACCGTAACGCCCGATGCGGATAATCTGCGTTTTGATGGCAAGGTGCGTATTGAATTCATGCTGAACACGCCGAGCGATTCCGTTACCTTGAACGCAGCGGATATCGACTTCCGCAAAGTCAGTGTCGCCAAAGGGCGTGCAGCGGCCATACCCGCAATAGCGACGATAGACGCCGCCGCGCAGACCGCCCGGATCGCTTTCGGTCGCAAATTGTCAGCCGGCCGCTACACGATGTTCATCGAGTATTCCGGCAAGATATTGCAGCAAGCAAATGGCCTGTTCGCGCTGGACTACAAAGACACGACCGGCGCAGAAAAACGCGCGCTTTTCACGCAATTCGAAGCGCCAGATGCCCGGCGTTTCGTGCCAAGCTGGGATGAACCATCTTACAAAGCGACCTTTGACCTCACCGCAATCGTCCCGGCGGCGCAAATGGCGGTCAGCAACATGCCCGTCGCGGCGCGCTCTGAAATAGGCAATGGAAAAGCTGAAGTGCGTTTCGGCACCTCACCCAAAATGTCGACCTATCTTCTGTTTTTCGGACTGGGCGAATTTGATCGCATTACGAAGCAAGTCGGGCCAACCGAAGTTGGCGTGATTGTTGGCAAGGGCAATGGGCCAAAGGGCCAATATGCGCTCGACGCATCGGCAAAGCTGGTCGCTTATTATAATGATTATTTCGACACGCCCTATCCTTTGCCAAAACTCGACAATGTCGCGGGCCCCGGCCAGAGCCAGTTTTTCAGCGCCATGGAAAATTGGGGTGCAATCTTCACCTTTGAACGCGTGCTGCTGAATGATCCGAAGATTACCAGCGCACGGACGCGCCAAGGCATCTTCAGCACTGACGCGCATGAAATTGCGCACCAGTGGTTTGGTAACCTCGTCACCATGGCATGGTGGGACGATTTATGGCTGAACGAAGGCTTTGCCAGCTGGATGGAAAGCAAGGCGACCGCGCATTTCAATCCCGATTGGCAAAGCGCGCTGGACCGCGTGAATGGTCGTGAAGGCGCCATGGGTCTGGACGCATATGTGACCACGCATCCGGTCATCCAGAAAATCACGACCGTCGAACAGACCAGCCAGGCATTTGACACCATCACTTATGCCAAAGGCGAAGCCGTCATCACTATGCTGGAGGCCTTTGCGGGTGAAGATGTCTGGCGCACTGGCCTGCGCGCTTACATGAAAAAGCATGCCTATGCGAACACGCGCACCGATGATTTGTGGAACGCGGTGGAAGCAGCCGGTGCAAAAGGCCTCGTCCAGATTGCGCATGACTTTACGCGCCAGCCCGGCGTCCCGCTCATCACCGTTGACAGCGCGCGCTGCGTGAATGGGAACACCCTGCTAAGCTTGGGCCAGAGCGAGTTTTCGCGCGATCGCAAGGCAGACGCAGCGGCAAAACCACTGCGTTGGAACGTTCCCGTGATCGCGCAGGTACTTGGCAATGCAACGTCAACTGCCGTCATTTCAAATGGCAAGGGTAGCATGCAGTTGGCCGGCTGCGGCACGGTCTTGGTCAATACCGGACAAAGCGGCTATTATCGCGTTCTTTACCAGCCGGACATGATGTCGGCGCTGCAGGCGGATTTCAACGAGCTTGCACCCATCGATCAGCTTGGTCTGCTGAACGACAGCCAAAGCCTCGCTTATGGCGAATATCAGCCTGTTGGCACCGCACTGAGCCTAGTCGACGCGGTTCCGGTCGACGCAAGCCAGCGCGTGACCGAAGACAATGTTTCAACATTTGGCTATCTTTATGGTCTGTATGACAAGGATCCGGCGAGGCAAGCGCAACTGGCCAAGCTGGCGGCAACGCGATTTGGGCCCGTACTTGACCGTTTGTCGATGAAGCAGACACCATCGGACAGCACATTGGATGCGAATTTGCGCAGCGCGCTGATTAGCACCCTAGGATATATGGGCTATCCGAAAGTTGTCGCCGAAGCCCGTCGCCTGTTCGATGAACTCGACACCAACCCGGCCGCGCTCGACGGACCGCTCCGCACGACATGGCTTGGCGTCATTGCGCAGAATGCAGATCAAACATCGTGGGACAAGATGCGCAAGCTTGGCCAGAGCGCCGAAAGCCAGCTCGTCAAATCCAGCATGTACCGGCTGCTTGGCGCATCGCGCAACGAAGCACTGGCGCAGCAAGCGCTAGCGTTGGCTTTGACGAAGGAACCCGGCGCGACGCTAAGTGCGGCGATTATCAGCAGTGTTGCTGGCGAGCACCCGGACCTGGCCGTCGATTTCGCGCTGGCCAATCGTGAGGCCGTCGAAGCGTTAGTCGATGTGTCGTCCAAGTCGGAATTCATCCCAGCCCTTGGCAACGGCTCAAGCGATCCGGCCATGATTGCGAAGCTGAACGCTTACGCAACCGCATATTTGAAAGCTGAATCCCGCAAGCCCGTTGAACAGGCAGTGGTGGCCATCGAAACGCGCGTGAAGTCGCAGCCGCGCATTCGTTCCGAAGTAAGCGCATGGCTGGATACCAAGCAGGGCGTGTAAAAACGCCCTGCTACCGCAGGCTAACAGTCAATCCTTGTACAGGCCGTTGACCCGTGCTGTGTAGCGTTCGCGAATGACATGACGCCGGATTTTCATGCTTGGCGTCATTTCACCATTTTCGATTGAAAAGGGTTCGTCGGCAAATTCAAACTGGCGGACCTTTTCGGTGACCGACACGTCGGCATTCACACGGTCGACCGCCGCGCGTACGGCTGCACGGAATTGTGGATTGCCTTGCAATGCGGCAAAATCATATTTCATGTCTTGCGCGCGCGCCCATTCGAGCGCCCATTCGGGATCAGGTACGATGAGGCCAACGATATAGGGACGTTTGTCACCCGACACCATCGCTTGCAGTATCTCTGGCTGTAGCGTCAGCATGCCTTCAATTTTTTGCGGCGCAATGTTGTCGCCCTTGTCATTGACGATCAGGTCTTTCTTGCGATCCGTAATGGCTATGCGACCCACCTCGTCTATATGGCCAATATCGCCGGTGTGCAGCCAGCCGTCCTTAATGACGCGGTCGGTCTCGGCCTTGTTACGCCAATAGCCTTTCATGACCAGCGGACCGCGTACTAGGATTTCGCCATCGTCAGCAATCTTCACCTCGGTATTCTTCAATGGCGGGCCGACGGTGTCCATCTTGATGCCAACGCTTGGCCGGTTGCAACTGATGACTGGCCCAGCCTCGGTTTGGCCATATCCTTGCAAAAGCGTAATGCCCAGCGACTGGAAAAATACGCCAATGTCGGGGTTCAGCGGTGCGCCGCCGGAAACCATCGCCTTCATGCGGCCACCAAAGCGCGCCTGAATTTTGGGCTTGATCGTGCGCGACAGCAACAGGCGCATCGGCGCGTCGATGAGGCGCTTGTGCCCGGAATAATCGCGCTCACCAATGACCAGCGCCTTGTCGAGGAGATAATTGGGAAATTTCCCCTGCTTTTCGACCGCCTTGATCATCCGCTGACGCAGCACTTCAAAAAGGCGTGGCACGACCACCATGACCGTGGGGCGGGTCTCCTCGATATTGGACGCCAGCTTTTCCAGGCCTTCCGCGTAATAGATCTGTGCGCCGACACCGATGGGCAAAAACTGTCCGCCGCTATGTTCATACGCATGTGACAGGGGCAAGAAGGACAAGAACACTTCCTCTTCGTCCAGCCCGAAATCTTCACGCAGCACTGTCGCTGCACCGTCGGCATTGTGCAGAATCGCGCCATGATGCTGCATCACGCCGCGCGGCGCTCCGCCTGTTCCACTGGTGTAAATGATACAGGCGAGATCCTCGCGCGTGACCGACGCCATTGCCGCCTCCGCCGCGCGCACATCTGCGTCCGTGCCCTTCACCAAGTCAGACCATAGATGCACGGACAATTGCCCCTGCTGCATGGCCGGTTGTGGCTCCATGGTTATGATAAACTCCGCCTGCGATGAACGCAGTGCAGCCGGCATCAATGTTTTTGCAAGTTTTGCGGTTGAGACAATCACCGCGCGAGCAGCGCTGTTGTCCAGTATGTGCTGATGGTCGCGTTCGGTGTTGGTCGTGTAAGTGGGAACGGTCACGCAGCCAGCGGCCATGATACCGAGATCGGCAATGCACCATTCCGGACGATTTTCGGACACCAGCATGACGCGGTCGCCCTTTTCCAGTCCAAGTTCACGCAGCGATCTTGCAAAGGCAGCAACGCGCCGCGCCGCCTCTGCCCAGCTGATCGAGTGCCAAGCATTATCATGTTTTGCCCATAAAAACGGCGCTTCATTGCGGTACCGCGCGCGGGCAAAAAACATCGTAACCAGATTGGGGAAGCTGTCAAAGTCGTCAAACTGTTCGGCAGCCATCATGCTCTCCTAATGTTCTGCATTCAGGCTTCAGCCTGTTTTTATTATGAGTTTACGCTAGCGCGCCCTGCGGTGCGGTGCAATCCGTCTCTTCAGCCAACGCTTGGCAACGGGACCTCGGCGGCAGCCTCAGGTTTTACAACCGTGACGCGCCCCTTGGCATCAATCACTGCAGACGTGCCCTCACTTCGGGGGTCAGCCGCACCGAACCACTGCCCATCGCGATATTGTGCACCGTTTACTTTTGATCCCAAATCCGATGCGCGGACCTTCTGCCCAAATTTAGCAAGATCACCGGCCATATTGCCCAGGAAAGTATCCTGTTCGACCTCAAGCTGGCCGCCGCCGAAATAGATATTAGGCAGGGCAATAGCATGATCCAAAGGCAGGCCAAAGTCCAGAACCCCAATCAACGTCTTGGTGACATGCATGATGATGCGTTTTCCGCCGGCCGAACCAAGAGCTAGTAACGCACGACCATCGCGGTCGAATACAACCGTCGGTGCCATCGACGACAAAGGCCGTTTGCCTCCAACGACGCGGTTGGCGACGGGCGCGCCATCTTTTTCCGGCGTAAAGGTAAAGTCGGTCAACTCGTTATTCAGGAAGAACCCGCCAGCCACAATCTGGCTGCCAAACGGCCCCTCAATGGTGGAGGTCATGTTGGCGATGTTCCCCTTGCGGTCGACCGCCGTAAAATGGGTTGTACCTGCCACTTCGCTGGAAAGTGCCGCAGTGCGCGGTGCTGCACCGGGCGGTTTGCCAGCAGGATAGTCCGTGCGGGCCTTGTCGGCATCAATGAGCGCCGAGCGCTGCTTGATATATTCGGGGTCAAGCAAGCCGGCCACGGGCACGTCGACAAAGGCGTCATCCGCCAGATATTTTTCGCGGTCAGCATACGCCAACTGCATGGCCTGACCAATCAGGTACCAGCTTTGCGCGTTATCTTTTCCAGTTTTGGCAAGGTCGAAACGCTCCAGCGTCCCTAATATCTGAAGGACGGTGGTTGCCCCGGACGATGGCGGTGCCATGCCGCACACAACATATACGCGATAGGGCGAGCACACGGCGTTCTGCTCCTTGGCGCGATACTGGGCCAAGTCGGTCATCGTCATATCGCCGGGGTTCAACTGGCTACCGGTCACTGCGCCCACAATTTCGGCCGCAAGTGGACCAGTGTAAAAGGCTTTGGGGCCTTTCTTGGCAATCGTCTTAAGCGTGGTCGCAAGTTTCGGATTCTTCAGGGTCGCGCCCGCCATCAGTGGCTTGCCATTGACCCAATAAATCTCCCGCGCGCCGCTGAAATTGGACCAGAGCGGACGAATGCTGCTTAAGCGCGATTCGAGGGTTTTGTTGACCATAAATCCCTTTTGCGAAAGGCGAATGGCGGGTTTGAACAACGTCGCCCATGGCAGCTTGCCCCATTTTTTATGCGTTTCCGCCATCAACGCGATATTGCCGGGGACGCCAACCGACCGGCCGCCCTGAAATGCCTGCAGAAAAGGCAATGGTTTACCATCAGGCCCGACGAAACGGTCAGGGGTCGCCGCGGCGGGCGCGGTTTCCCGTCCGTTGATCGTGCTTAACGTCCCGGCCATGTTATCGCGATACAGCAGAAACCCGCCGCCGCCGATGCCGCTGGACTGGGGCTCCACCACAGTCAGAGCCAACATCATTGCCATCGCCGCATCAGCGGCTGAACCGCCCTGCCGCAACATCTCCATCCCGGCATCGGTAACGCGCGGGTCAGCGGACGATGTCACACCAACATTTTCCGCCAATGCAGGCTGGGCGATCAAGGCGATTGCGGCAATCGCGAAAGGTAGTTTTTTCATGACCGTAACTTAGCCGCCTTATCGAGGCAAAGCCAAGCGCGGATTATCCATCCACGCCAATTGCGTCGGAAATGTTTGCAAAACCGTCGCGCGCCAGCAGCTTGCCAAGGCCCTTGTTAATCCGCCGTGCAAGTCCCGGACCGTGATAGACCAGCGCGCTGTATATCTGGACCAATGACGCACCCGCCCTGATACGGGCATAGGCATCTTCAGCCGACGCAATGCCGCCAACGCCAATGAGGCCCAGTTGCCCGCCGCTCGCTTTGCGGAAATCTATCAATCGCTGATGGGCGACATCGCGCAAAGGCGCGCCCGACAGGCCGCCTGTCTCACGCGCATGCCGCGACGCAAGCGCCGGGCGGGTGATAGTCGTATTCGATACGATCAACGCCGCAATGCCGCGCGCCAGCGCAACCGCAACGATGTCATCAATGTCCGAAGACTGCAAATCGGGTGCGACTTTCAGAAAAACGGGCGTCCCGCCGGTGCGCGCCGCCATCACTTGCGCGAGCAAATCGTCGAGCGCATCTTTGTCCTGCAACGCCCGCAAACCCGGTGTGTTGGGCGAACTAATGTTCACCGTCAGATAATCCGCCAATGTCTCCATATTACGCACGCCAATGACATAGTCAGCCACGCGGTCGGCACTGTCTTTGTTGGCCCCGATATTGATACCCAATGGCCCCCCGAGCGACCCCGCCGGAATATTGTGCAGCCGGGCAATCGCCGCGGCCTGCCCTTCATTATTGAAACCCATGCGGTTGATGACGGCTTCATCTTCGACCAACCGGAAAAGGCGCGGTCGCGGGTTACCTTCCTGCGGCAGCGGCGTCAGCGTGCCGACCTCTGTAAAGCCGAACCCAAGCCGCAAAATTTCGACAGGAACCTCGGCATTTTTATCATAGCCCGGCGCAAGACCCACAGGGTTTGGAAAATACAGGCCAGCGAATGTTTGCGACAGGATTTCGTCCCCCGCCCCGGTGGGCGGAATAGGTGCCATTTTCAACGCGGCAAGCGATAGATTATGGGCGGTTTCGGCATCAGCCTTAAACAGAAACGGGCGTGCAAATTTGTACAACATAGATCGCCTATTCACGACTCTAGGGGAAGGTGCAACGGTGGGAGCGCGTCATCTGCGCTCTCTCCGATCATGCGGTGGCCGAAAATGTCAAAACAAAATAGCCGGCATGACGATTCCATCCAATCCGCTTTGCAACAATGTTCACATAGCAGTGGCGCGACCCGAGGACTTCTTAGTTGTAAAACGGGAGTTCTTTCCTTTGAGACCCGCTTTTTGGCGGGTCTTTTTTTGTCCAACGCCGCAGCCGGTTGAACGTTCAGGTATCGCGTTCCCTCACTGGGTCCGCAGCATCCACGTCCGCCGCGCTGACCGCTGGCTTCGCTTTGCGCCGACGCAAATTCGCGCGCAGCGCGTCCTTCAGCCGCTCGGCCTTGATACGCTCTTTGTCCTGTGCATCTTTCGCCAATATCATTCTCCGATCAGGACCGCAGCCCGTCGCGGCAGATGCCAAATGCAGTCCACCGACGCAAGCGGCTTGACATTGGGCCCAAGCCTTCGCATAGGGCCGCACCTTCGGTATTGCTGCTGTAGCTCAGTGGTAGAGCGCGTCATTGGTAATGACGAGGTCGGGAGTTCAATCCTCCCCAGCAGCACCATGGCTTTTCCTTGATTGTGGAACTGGTTCCTGCGGGAAATCCTTACAGCATGCGTTCTGCGCCGCAGGTTCTTAACACAAAAACGGCACCGCCATGGCAGACGATGCCTCCATTCTAGAAATGGCGCGAGGCGAAATTAACTCGCGCCCCGCAAATTACGCGTCTATCTGCAGCGACGCTTACCCTTGTCGATTTCGCGACCAAGCAAAGCACCTCCGGCTGCACCAATGATTGTGCCGACGGTCTTGTCACCGCGACCTGCAATCTTGTTACCAGCAATTCCGCCTACAGCGGCGCCGATTACCAAGCCGGTTGTGCCGTTTTTCCGACGACAATACATCCGACCATCCTTGCCGCGCCAACTGCGAAAGCTTTCGCGGCTCTGATAGGAAATGTCAGCCTTGTAAGCCGGCTTTGCCGTCGAAACTGAAAATTGGTCGGCAGCGAGAACGCCAGATGCTGGCACCACCAGCATAGTGGCAGCCAATGCACATAATGTTTTCTTCATAATCATTCTCCTTGTTCGAACCCTTTTGTGAATAGAGTTTACAAGATGAACGACAGTTGCATCGCCCCCTCAACGCGCTGGAACGACGCGAGCCTATGACGGTCTGTGATCGCCTTTGCTCAGGGGCCTGATGGGATCAGCGCAATCTCCGTTTGGCGTCCGTCGATGTAACGTACGCTTTTGCCGTCGAAAAAGGCGTTTTCCTCAGTCCGGAAATCGACGCGCTGGCCACCCCATTCGGGCACTGCGGTGTAGGATGTTAGTTCTATGGACCAGGCGGTGCTGGCATTGATGGCGCCGCTGCCGCGCGGATCGGGGTTCTGATTGTCCCAAAATCCAATCGAGGGACCCGCACCATGGCCGTGCAGACCAATGGGGTGGCTGTAAATCGATGGGTCGAGCCCTGCCTTGACGGCTTCCGCCCGCGCGAGTGCCAGCGCCGCATTCCCGCTGCGCCCAACGGCGAAGTGGCGGGTGAGGATATCCTGCACGCGGTTGCTGTTTGCCAATCCTTGCCTGATGCCTGCAGGCGCAGCGCTTTCGCCGGGCTTCAGCACATAAGCGAGATGCTGTGTATCGGTATTCAACCGCAGATAGGTTATGCCGAAATCTGTCCACAACAGGTCGCCCGGCTGAATGACTTCCGCGCCCTCAAGCATGCCCTTTGCCCCCTGCCGCTGGATCGCAACCGAAGGATGGAACCACGGATCAAGGCCAAGCTGCAACAGCCGGTCGCGATACCACCACTGCACCTGCTCCGCCGTCGTTACGCCGGGAGTAATAACCGCGCGCGAAAATGCTTCGCCAATGATCGCATGCGCGGTGCGCAATATGCTGGGGTATAATGCCATCTCGGACGGCGTGCGTGTTTCGAGCCAGCGGATTGCAAGCGATTCGCCGCTAACGATGCGCGGACGCAAAGATGTCGGCAGGGCCTCAACGAACTTGCCATATTGGCTAAGCGTCATGCCGTCAGCGAACTGGTAAAGATCGGATGTATTGATCGCAATCTTGGCTGGATTGCGCGCCGCGATAATGTCCGCAACGGCCTTCCATTGATCAGGTTGCTTGGAAGGGTCCCACGCTGGAGCGAACAAGCCACCAAGGCCATAGCGGCTTACGGTTAGGCGCTCTATTGGTTTGCCGTTGCCGGGATCATGGAAGATCAGGATGGTCCGGCGGCGCGCGTGCATATTTTCCGCATCAAGCATTGAGGCGACCACCGGCTCTTCAAAATATTCCCGTGCGACCAACAGCCAAAGGTCGATGCCCTGCTCCCGCATGATCGCCGGAACTATCGTATCAAGCCGCTCAGCCAAAATGCGGTTTTCGGTCGCGGCCCTTTCACGCGGTGCTAACAGGACAGGCAGCGTGGGTGCTGACACCTCGGTCTCACTCATGGTGATGGACGGCGACGCAGCAACCGGTGACGCCAATAACGCTGCGATTAACGCGGCCCCAAACCATATACGCTGCGCCATTATGCCACTCCCCCAAACCTATCCGGCGCGGACACTGGCCCGCCGCAGCTTAATGATCAAGTGCAGCGTGGTATTAGCGCTTCACCTTACCGAATAAATCGATCAGCTCGTTGAATTTCTGGCGTTGTTCGTTGGCATCGCCCGATCCAATCGCATCGGCGACACAACAGGCCGCATGATCTTTCAAAATTGCACTTTCAACACTGGCCAAGGCGGACTTCACTGCCTGCACCTGATGCAAAATGTCGATGCAATAGCGATCATCGGCGACCATCTGCGCAATGCCGCGTACTTGACCCTCGATACGCTTAAGCCGGTTTATTTTTGCGCTGCGGTTTTGTGGCATGGATGATACCCGTTGCTATACCCTATAGGGGTATACTATACGGCCTGAAACATAAAGGGCGCAAGCATGATAATGGGTCGTAACCTCAACAGACGCGGGATGCTTGCCGGAATAAGCGCGGGCGCGACGTTCGCCGCGTTTCCGGCATGGGCGCAAGGCCATAGCATGCACGGTCAAGGCGGACCGGCTATTCGGCTGGGTTTCGACGAAGTGAATGGCGAAGTCATTAATCTGACGGTCGCTGCCGGACAACGCATCGTACAAGGACGCCGCGGACCCGGCGTTGCCGTCAATGGCAGTGTGCCCGGTCCGCTCATTCGCTTGCGCGAGGGACAAAATGTCCAGTTAAATGTTACCAATAATCTGAGCGAGGATACCTCCATTCACTGGCACGGGTTGCTTGTCCCGTTCCAGTTTGACGGTGTTCCGGGGGTAAGTTTTCCCGGGATTAAGCCAAAAACGACCTTTACTTATGATTTCCCAATTCGGCAGTCGGGCACCTATTGGTATCACAGCCATTCGCATTTGCAGGAGCAATCCGGCCATTATGGCCCGCTGATCATTGACCCGGCCGGTGCAGAGCCAGTCAGCTACGACCGCGATTATATCCTGCTGCTGAGTGAATTCACACCGCTCAATCCGCATTTCATCATGAGCCGGTTGCGAACTGGCGAGGGCTATTTCAACGACAAGCTTTCGAGCTGGACCGACAAATACCCGATGTCGGCTGCGGAACGCCGTATGTGGGCCGAAATGCGGATGATGCCTACGGACATCGCGGATGTAAGCGCGCCAACCTATACTTACCTTGCGAATGGCCGGGGTACCGAAGAAGGACTGGAATATCTGTTCCGGTCCGGCGAGCGCATCAGGTTGCGGATCATCAACGGGTCGGCAATGACGTTTTTCAATCTGCGTATTCCGGGCCTGCCGATGACAGTTATTGCCGCTGACGGGCAAAATGTCCGGCCGGTCGAAGTCGACGAGCTTCAAATTGCCACTGCCGAAACCTATGACGTTATCATAGAACCGGGCAGTGCCGAGGCTTATGCCATTGTTGCTGAATCCATGGATCGGTCGGGTATGGCACTCGCCATGCTAGCCAGCCGTCCCGGCGCTAAAGTGGCTCCGCCCCCGCTGCGCGATCCGCCGTTGTTGACGATGGCGGATATGGGCATGAACCACGGGTCATCGAATGCGTCCGCAGGCGGCGGGCACGCTGGCCACGACGGCATGGATCATAGTATCAGCGCGTTCAGCGACACTGAAAGCCACAGCATGGATGGCATGAGCATGCGCGATGAAGCCTTGCTGCCGCCTGATGTCGAAATTGGCCCCGGTCTGGACATGGTATCCATGTCGCCAGTCGACAAAATGGGCGACCCCGGCCTTGGTCTGCGTGACGTGTCCCACCGCGTACTGAATTACCGGATGCTGTCGGCGCTTGAGCCCAATGCCGACGTGCGGGAACCATCGCGTTTGTTGGAACTGCACCTGACTGGAAATATGGAGCGCTATATGTGGTCGTTTGACGGGCGAATGTTTAGCTCCGTTGACGATGTGCCCATCCGCTTTGCGTGGAACGAACGCGTGCGCGTGAAACTGGTCAATAACACGATGATGGCGCATCCCATCCATTTGCATGGCATGTTCTTTGAACTGGTGAACGGCCAATCAGCGCCCAATCAACCACGCAAAAATGTCGTAATCGTCCAACCCGGAGCAAGCGCGCAGTTCGATCTGACCGCCAATGAACCGGGCGATTGGGCGTTCCACTGCCATCTTTTATACCACATGCATGGCGGCATGATGCAGACGGTGACAGTCGTCGGTCCAGAGGGCGCGGCATGACACAGCGCACCGCATTCTTCATTGCATTGACAGCAATTGCATCACTGCCAACTGCGTTGCAGGCGCAAGATCATGCAGGACACGAAGCCCCGCCGGCGGAAGCAGCAACTGCGCAGGCATCGCCTCCGGCCGATGGCATGGACCACAGCGTGATGGACCACAGCGCCATGGGTCATGGCAATGACACTGCCGCCTCCGCGTCTCCCGGTCCGATGATGGAGACGCCGTCGCCGCCCGAAGCAGGAAACGGACCGCCGCGCGCCGCAGATGCGATATGGGGCGCGGAGGCAATGGCCGCGTCGCGGAAAAACCTGCGGGAATCGCA
The DNA here is from genome assembly GCA_963508315.1 of uncultured Sphingorhabdus sp. Taxonomy (GTDB): domain Bacteria; phylum Pseudomonadota; class Alphaproteobacteria; order Sphingomonadales; family Sphingomonadaceae; genus Sphingorhabdus_B. Next base: position 891,477 of record CAUOWK010000001.1, read on the forward strand.
TGGGAATTTCCCCACCCTGTGGGTGCAGGGCGACCGTTTGGAAACGCAAGTCACGGACGGAGACGCCGGATATCTGTGGGATATGCAAGGCTATTATGGCGGACCGACCAGCCGGCTTTGGTTTAAAAGCGAAGGCGAAGGCGCGTTTGGCGAGCCGATCGAAGAAGCCGAGTTTCAGGCGTTATACGCAAAGGCCATCGCGCCTTATTGGGACTTGCAAGCTGGCGTCCGTCAAGACGTTGGCGGCCCTGAAACGACCCATGCCGTTATCGGCATACAGGGTCTGGCACCTTATATGTTCGAGGTCGACGCCGCGATGTTTGTATCGCATCGCGGTGACATAACCGCCCGGATCGAGACTGAATTGGACCAGCGCATTACGCGCCGGCTTATTTTGCAGCCGCGCGCCGAAATAACGCTGTCAGCGCAAGACATTCCGCATCTGGGCATTGGTGCAGGCTTGGATAGCGTTGAACTGGGCGTACGCTTGCGATATGAATTTATGCGCGAGTTTGCGCCCTATATCGGCGTCGAGCAAAGCTGGCGACTTGGCAAAAGTGCCGACTTCATGCGCGCAGCCGGCGAAGATTCGAGCGCGACACACTACATCGTTGGTGTCCGTTTCTGGTTTTAAAATTTTGAAGGATGAAAGCATGAAATATTATCAGACTTTGGCTGTCGCGGCGCTGCTGGTGGCCAATGTGTCCATGCCATCCACTGCGGTAGCGCATAGCCGCATGGCGAGCTCGACGCCCGCGCAGGGATCGACCGTAGCAGGGCCGCGCGTCATCACCATGAATTTCAGTGAGGCGCTGTTGCCGCCAACGGCAGTGGCGAGCATCGTCATGACCGCAATGCCTGGCGTGAAGAACCATGGCGAAATGGTCATCCGTAACTTTACGCCCGCTTGGTCCAACGCGAACAAGACGCTTACCCTCACACTTCGTCAGCCACTAAAAGCCGGCGTCTATGACGTGCGTTGGCAGGCAGCAGGCGCGGATGGCCACCGGATGACCGGCAAGATAAGCTTCACCGTTCGCTGATAGGAACGATGGAGGGCAGCCTATACCCCCTGCTGCGCTTTACGCAGTATGGCCTTATGCTCGGATTATTCGGGCTGATGACTTTTGCGATGCTTGGGTTGCGCCAGTCGCTGCCGGCTCGCCCCAATGCCAAATCGGCATCGGCGCTCATCATCGCGGCATGGCTGGCTCCAGTCGTGTCCTCAGCTGTTATGCTGGCGAGTATCGGCGTGATGATGGCGCAGCCTTTTTGGCAACTGGCGTGGGCCACCATTCAGGCGATATTGACCGGGACAGATCTTGGTAGTGCTTTCTTTATCCGCCTGTTTGCCCTTGTGGTGGCAGCAACTCTAATGACGTTTTCACGGACGCCTGCTGGACGGTGGCTGGCCATTTCCTGTTTCGTCATATCGCTGGCGACGCTTGCGTGGAGCGGCCACGCTGCGGCCACGGAAGGTGTGCTTGGCCTCGTGCATCGGTTGAATGATGCGGTCCATCTTCTCACTGCGGGCCTGTGGCTTGGAGCAATTGGCTGGTTTTTAGCGCTCGTTCTTGCCGTGCATAGGCACAAGGATGGCATCCCCTCGGTTGGCTTGATCGCCGACATGCATCACTTCGCCCCGCTTGGCGCGTTTTTGGTCGTTGCCGTGAGCATAACTGGCCTAGTCAACGCGCATTTGACGTTCGGGTTGAGCAATGCCGGCACTGTGATCGGCACGGACTACGGTATCCTGCTTGCCGCAAAAATCGCGCTCGTTGCGGTGATGGTTGGGTTCGGCGCCCGCCACGCCATCGTGGGGCGACGTCTCTATCAGTCAGGCCACCGCGATGTGCGCCCGACGCTAGCGCAATTGAGGTTCACCCTTGCCGCCGAGCTTACCGTGGCTGTAACGGTAACGGCGTTGATTGCGATGATCGGCACATTGTCGCCGATGACCGAATGAAAAACTTTGCATGGCAGGAAATATGAGCATGACAGAAACAACAGCCTTTCCCATCGGACTCCGAACGGTAGCCGTCTGCCTGTTACTGACAGCCGCGCCGATTCCTGTATCCGCCCACCCCAGTGCAGGTGCTGCGCCGCCCACGCCGAAAATGGCGCATCATGCCAGTCCAACCCATGGCAATTCTGCCGTTGATGTGGTGAACAGCTTTCACGCTGCGCTGAAGCAGGGACAGACGGATGCCGCCCTCGCGCTTATGGCGGAAGATGTCCTGATATTTGAATCCGGCGGCGTTGAAAGCAGCCGCGCCGAATATGCCGAGCACCATCTGGAGGCTGATGCCGCCTTCAGCGCGGGAACATCGCGCACGCCCGTCAGCGAACGAGTGACCGTCGAAGGCAATCTTGCGACAGTCATGCGCGTGGAGTTAGTGGCTGGCACTTTCAAGGACCGGCCGATTAACAGCCGTTCGGTCGAAACAATGCTGTTGCGCAAAACCGACGGGAAATGGCGCATCATGCATATCCATTGGTCGTCGGCAAACATTACCCGCTAAACAGGGATGGCGCGGCACAGTCCGTTGCGGACATAATGCCGTCACGCTTCCACTTGACGACGGGCCGGGTTTCCCGCCATGCGCCTCTGCATGCGTTTTTTCTCTGACAATGCCGCACCGGTGCACCCAAAAGTCATGCAAGCCATGGCGGATGCGAACGAAATTGACAGCGCTTATGATGGCGACCGTTGGAGCGCGCGGCTGGATGCCGCCTTCTCCAACACATTTGGTCATGATGTCGCGGTGCTGTGGGTCGCCACGGGTACAAGTGCCAACTGCCTTGCCCTCGCGTCGCTGGTGCAACCCCATCAGGGCGTTGTCTGCCACCGCGAAGCACATATCGAGGTAGATGAATGCGGCGCACCGGGTTTTTATACCGCAGGCGCAAAGCTGATGCTTGTCGATGGTGACGGCGCAAAATTGTCGCCTGCTGCGGTATCGGCGCATGTGGACGCCATTCGCAATGACGTGCACCAGGTTCAGGCCGCTGCTGTCTCCATCACCAATGCCACAGAATATGGAATGGCCTACACCCCGGACGAGGTTACTGCGTTAAGCGCGGTGTGCCGCGAGCGCAAATTGGGGCTGCACATGGATGGCGCGCGTTTTGCAAATGCGGTTGCCAGCGTTGGCTGCACCGCCGCCGATGTTACAGTAAAGGCAGGGGTCGACATATTGAGCTTCGGCTTCGTCAAAAATGGCGGCATGGGCGCAGAGGCCTTGGTCTATTTCGATCCGGCACTCGCGGCTGCGGCGCGCTACAGGCGCAAGCGGGCCGGACATTTACAGTCCAAAGGCCGGTTTCTTGCCGCGCAATTGCTCGCAATGCTCGATGGCGACCTGTGGTTGGACAATGCGCGCGCAGCAAATGCGGCCGCGCAGATTATCGCAAGCGCGGCCAAGGACCGCCTGTTATATCCGGTACAGGCAAATGAATTGTTCCTGCGTCTCATGCCGGCCGAGGCGGCCGCGTTGCGTGCCCAAGGTTTCGATTTTTATGACTGGGGTAGCATAGACGATGTCTGGGGTGCCGCGCGGTTGGTAACAAGCTGGCAACACACAGAGGCTGATGTCGCTCCCCTCGCCCGCGCGATTGCCGCATTGTGAGCGTCAATCCGGCTGAGCGGTTACCGGAACCGGGCTTCCTTACACCGCGCGTGCTCATTCCGTTTTTGGTCGTATCGCTTATTTGGGGATCGACCTGGTTGGTGATCCGGGACCAGTTGGGCACCGTTCCTGCAAGTTGGTCGGTTGCCTATCGTTTCATCATCGCCGCCATCGGCATGTTCATTCTGGCCATCGTCATGCGCCAACCCCTTAAAATTGACCGTGCGATGGTCGGCTGGACGTGGTTGTTGGGTGTGATGCAATTCGCCCTGAACTTCAACTTCGTTTATGGGGCGGAGCATCATATTACCTCGGGGCTGGTGGCGGTGATGTTTGCGCTGCTGATTGTACCCAACGCCCTGCTGGCAAAATATTGGCTGGGGCGGCAAATCGGGGGCGCGTTTGTGCTCGGCTCTGCGATTGCAAGCGTCGGTGTCGGGTTTTTGATGCTGCAAGAATATCGCGCGGCACCCGTGGGCGGGACAGAAGTCCTGCTGGGGTTAGGGCTAACTCTGTGCGCGGTTGCGTCCGCGTCGATATCCAATGTGCTTCAGGTCACACCCAAAATCGCGCGCTACCCCACTATTACGATATTGGCATGGTCGATGCTGTGGGGAAGTCTAGCGAACTGCGCTTTTGCCTATGCCGTTTACGGCCCACCCGTCATTGACCCCCGCCCCGCTTATATTGGCGGCGTGCTCTATTTAAGCATCATCGGTTCGGTCGTGACATTCCCTCTCTATTTCCGCCTTATCCGAGATATCGGCCCCGGCAAGGCAGCCTATACCGGCGTGTTAATTCCGGTTGTAGCCATGATACTGTCGACCATTTTTGAAGGTTATGTCTGGTCGATGCTAGCTTTAGCTGGCGGTGTTCTGGCGATGGCTGGCCTTGTGGTCGCGATGCAGGCGCGCAAGACCTAATGACCTGATGACGGGTAAATCCATGCCCGGCTACCGCTACGCTTAAACGGTTTCCATCCATTCTCGGGTAAAGCCAAACGGTCGGCAATCGCCCACCAGACCGCTGGATTCACGCCAAGGCCGCAATGGCTACCGCGCACTTCGATATTGTCGCTATGCGGGCTTTCCGGTTCGCGCGCGGTTTCCCATGCGACAATGCCGTCATTGCGGGAAAATATGGCGGTTGCAGGAACCGGCGCAATCTGGTGCCCTTCCTCCACTTGCGCGCGCATCTGTGCGCCATCCACCTTTTGCTTGGTGATAAATTGATAGGCGCGCCACGCATTGGTCGACTTTGGCGAACCCATGATTGGCGAGCCCAGCGAGATGACCTGACGCACCTTGTCCGGACGACGCCGCGACAACATCCGCGCAAATGAACCACCCAGCGACCAACCGATCAGCGTCACCTTGCGACCCGTACTGGCATATATCTCGTCCAGACGTGCGACCATTTTCTCGCCTTCATGGCCAATCGCCTTCGGTCCAAGATTCCGGCCCAAATCCCACTGATAGGGTTGGTAGCCCAGCCTTTTCAGGAAATGAAAGAGCGGTTTCATCGTGCCCTCGCCCGCCATGAAACCGGGCAATAATAATACAGGATGGCCGTCCCCTTTTGGTGCGCGCAACAATAAAGGCGCGAGCCATGGCAGCGATCCCATTTCAAGAGACGCACGCGGAAATTCGGTAAAAGCGAGAAGCAAAGACGGGCGTTTTGCATAGCCGGGGTTTGTTGCGGCGGCGGGCATAATATTCTCCGATGGAGTTAGAAAAGGTTTGCGTTTAAATCCCGTGCGCCGTGCATTGTTCCGATCATTGCTATCCCCCGCCAGCATCTCTCGCGGACAGAATTGCTGCAAGTCCTTGTTTATAGGTGGGATGTCGCGGCTGCCAACCCAGCAGCCTTTTTGCCTTCATGTTCGACACGCGCCGGTTCTCCGCGTAAAATCCGCGCGCCATTGGCGACAGGCCTGCAGCGTCAAGCGGCAGCAACGGCGGCCATTCCAACCCCAAAAGATCGCACGCATGTTCGATGACAACATTTTGCGAAGCCGGGTGATCGTCGGCGATATTGAATATACCTGACGGGCCATTCAACCCAGCAAACACAGCATCGCCGATATCATCGACATGCACGCGGCTGAAAATCTGCTCGGGCAGGTCAATGCGGTGGGCTTTGCCCTGTTCCACCCGTTCAAGCGCGGAGCGACCGGGGCCATATATTCCCGGCAAACGGAAAACGCGGACGGCATCGCTCAGCCCTTGCCACTCCAGATCAGCCTCCGCCCGTGCGCTGCGACGGCCCAGCCCCACGGTTGCGCTTTCATCGACCCATGCGCCGCCACAATCGCCATATACGCCGGTCGACGACAAATATCCGATCCAAGGCACCTTCATTTCGGTGATTGCTGCGCCATATTTCATCAGCACAGGATCGCCGCCCTCACCCAGCGGCGGGACGCTCGACAAGATGTGGGTTGCGATTTCAAGCGCCGACCGCACCGCCACGACATCGTCGAACGCCACGGCATCGCCATCACTCATGCGGCGTGTGGCCGTCACCGCCCACCCCGACGCGCGCAGCCGTTCGGCAAAGCGCGAGGCGGTATAACCCATTCCGAAAATCAGCATATGTTTGTGCATGTCCACCGGTTCGCAATCTAACGGCTTGCCGTCAAGCGTGGCAATTGCGATGAGGCAAGCTGGAGGGATTGGGCAACGTGACAGTAGAAGTTATCAAGTCGAGAGCGCTGGGCGATGTTGCGCACGGGTTCCTTGGCCGCATAGGCGGTGTTTCTACAGGCATTTATGCCGGTCTTAACTGTAGCCTAGGTTCGGACGATTTGCGTGAAAATGTGATGGAGAATCGTCGGCGCGCCGTTGCCGCGGTGATGCCTGAAGCGGCGCTCGCGCGGGTGTATCAAATTCATTCACCCGACGTCATCACCGTGACTGGACCGATTGATCAGGACAACCCGCCAAAGGCTGACGCGCTTGTGACAGATCGTCCCAATATATTACTGGGCGTCCAAACCGCAGATTGCGTACCAGTTTTATTTGCAGACAGGGATGCGGGCGTTATCGGCGCTGCCCATTCCGGTTGGAAAGGTGCATTCACCGGCGTCAATGAAAGCACAATAGCCGCGATGGAAGCGCTGGGCGCAAAACGCGACCGAATAAAATGTGCTATCGGGCCATGCATTGCGCAGAAAAGCTACGAGGTTGATGCAGGCTTTTTTGAACGCTTCGCCGAGGCAGAAGCCGAAAATGCACGATTTTTCCGCGATGGTCGAGTCGGGCATTATCAGTTCGATATTGAAGGCTATGTCGCCGCGCGTCTTGCTGCCGCAGGCATAACTACCGTCGAATGCCTCGGGCAGGATACCTATAGCCAACCGGAGCGATTTTTCAGCTTTCGGCGCAGTTGCCACCGCACTGAACCCGGATATGGTGGGCAAATGTCATTGATCGGCCTGTCCGCATGACGTCCGAAAAAATCGGTCTTTGGGCGGGATTAGCGCTGTTCATCGTGATGCTGTCGATGCCGACACCGGCGGGTATGGAGCCGTCGGCGTGGCGCGTGGCCGCGTTGACTTTGCTCATGGCAACATGGTGGATGACTCAGGCTCTGCCGCTCACTGTTACTGCGTTGATGCCCTTTCTGGCGCTGCCGTTGATGGACATCATGACCGCGCAGGACGTGGCCAAGGAATATTATTCGCCAACTCTGTTTCTCATCTTGGGCGGCGCGTTTCTGGCATTGGCGATTGAACGCACGGGGATGCACCGCCGCGTGGCGCTGGCAATCCTTGGCCGTTCGGGACATAGCGTCAACGGCCTGATGATCGCGTTTATGGGCTCAACCGCGCTGCTGAGCATGGTCATGTCCAACACCTCGATCGCCTTGATCATGGTGCCCATTGCAGTCGCAGTTCTGCGCGCAGGCGGCATCAAGGAAGGCGAGACGGATGGCTTGCCCGGCGCATTGATTATGGGTGTCGCCTTTGCCGCGTCCATTGGCGGCTTGGGCACCTTGGTCGGCTCACCCACCAATGCAATCGCCGCAGGCCTTATCGAAAAACAGTTGGGCATCCAGATCAGCTTCCTCGACTGGATGACCTACGGCCTACCGTTGGTGTTCGTTGGCGTGCCCCTTTGCGCGTTTATTTTGATGCGGGTTCAAAATGTCACCGCAGGCAGTTTCGACGTCGATGCGGCGCGCGCGTCCATCGGTAAAACGCAAGCCATGTCGACAGCAGAAAAACGCCTTTTGCCGATTTTTGTTTTGGTGATTGGGGCTTGGATTGGTCAGCCGCTGCTGGAGCCGTTCGTGCCCAAAGGCGGTATCACCGACGGCAGCATTGCCATTGCAGGGTCGCTATTATTATTCCTCGTCCCCGATGGCACGGGCCGGCCGTTACTAGTCTGGAAAGAAGCCGACCGTGCGCCATGGGGTGTCATCATGATGTTTGGCGGCGGCCTTGCCTTGGCTGCGGGCATCACGGAGTCAGGCCTTGCTGCTTGGCTTGGAACTGCATTGGAACCTTTATCGGTCGTCCACCCCGTCATCATTGCATTGGCGCTTACGGGGATCGTCATCCTGATAACGGAATTTGCCAGCAATGTGGCCACTGCAAGCGGCGTCCTGCCTGTCGTTGCCGGGTTGGTCGCAGCGACAGGTGCCGACCCTTGGTTGATGGCAATGGCTGCGTCTATGGCCGCCAGCTGGGGTTTTATGATGCCCTCGGGCACTGGCCCTAACGCCATTGCCTGGTCCACCGGACATATTGCACTGCCCAAAATGGTGAAAGCCGGGTTCTTCCTTGATATCGCGGGCATTCCGCTGATTGTCGGGGTGATCTGGTGTGTCGGACAGCTGGGCGGCGCGTAATTTAGTTTCAATTGAAACGAATATTGTTATTATTGGTCAATAGGAGATTCCCATGACCGACAGCAACACACCGCCCATTGCCATGCCAACATCACGCCGCAAACCCAAAGCGGATATAGAGACAATTGGCGGCAGAAAGCTGAAGCCATCAACGCTGATGATGGGCCATGGCTATGACCCCACGCTGTCCGAGGGTTCGCTGAAGCCGCCGATTTTCCTAACCTCGACATTCGCCTTTGAAAGCGCTGCGGCGGGCAAAAAATTCTTTGAACATATCACTGGCAAACGCGAAGGCCCTGCCGACGGTTTGGTCTATTCACGTTTCAACGGGCCCAATCAGGAAATATTGGAAGACCGGCTCGCCGTGTGGGACGAAGCGGACGACAGCCTTGTTTTTTCCAGCGGCATGTCGGCCATCGCAACGCTGCTTTTGGCGCTTGTCGGCCAAAATGATGTCATTGTGCATTCAGGCCCGCTCTACGCCGCAACAGAAACGCTGATTGCGCGCATATTGTCGCGCTTTGGCGTGTCCTTTGTTGATTTTCCTGCTGGCGCCACGCGCACAGAAATTGATGCAATAATGGACAGCGCCAAGGCGATGGCCTCCGAAAAAGGCGGCAAGGTCGCGTTGGTGTATCTCGAAAGCCCGGCCAATCCGACCAATGCGCTGGTCGATGTCGAAGCCGTGCGTGCGTCACGCGATGCCGCGTTCACACGCGACGACAGGCCCGCAATTGCCATCGACAACACGTTCCTTGGCCCCTTGTGGCAGCAGCCTATCAAACAAGGCGCCGAACTCGTCGTCTATAGCCTGACCAAATATGCAGGCGGGCATTCAGACTTAGTCGCAGGCGGCGTTTCGGGTGACCAGCGCCTTATCAATATCATTCGCCCCATGCGCAACGTTATTGGCACCATCTGCGACCCGAATACCGCGTGGATGCTGTTACGCAGCCTCGAAACACTTGAGCTGCGGATGACGCGCGCTGGCGAAAATGCCGCGAAGGTATGCGCATTTTTGAAAGCGCACCCAAAGGTGGACGGCCTCGGCTATCTTGGGATGATCGACGATCCGCGACAGCAGGACATTTACGACCGTCATTGCACCGGTGCGGGCTCAACATTTTCGCTGTTCATCAAGGGCGGGGAAGCCGAAAGTTTCCGCTTTTTGGACGCGCTCAAGATTGCGAAGCTGGCCGTCAGCCTTGGCGGAACGGAGACCCTCGCCAGTCATCCAGCCGCGATGACGCATTTGTCGGTGCCACAGGCGCGCAAGGACGCGCTTGGCATCACTGACAATCTTGTGCGGATTTCCATCGGTATCGAGGACCCCGATGACCTGATCGCGGACTTCGAACAGGCGCTTGCTCAGGTCTGAGCCGTCCGCCAATCAAGGACGGTCCAGCCCTTGGATTTTGCAAGCTCGGCTAGCGGGCTGTGGGGGTTGGTTGCAAAAGGCTCGTCTGCGTAATTGAGCAAAGGCGCGTCGGACACATGGTCCGAATAGGCACGGATATGACATTCCTCCCGCGTCAATCCGTTGGCGGTCATCCAGTCTTTGACGAGACCGAGCTTTGCTGCGTCATAGCAATTATGTCCGTCGATCTTCGCCAGCACATGCCCGCTGCTATCAGTTGAAAGGTCGGTCGCGATAACGTCGTCAAACCCTAGACGCTTGGCAATTGCCTCGACATAGAGGCGGTAGGATGCGGTTGCCATGATGTGGCGATATCCCGCCGCCTTTTCCTCGGCCACGCGGGCAAGCAATTGCGGGTACACATTTTTACCGACGACCAGATCGGCGTGACTTTCAAGATATTTGGCGAACTTCGCCTTTGGCACGCGCCGGCCAATGAGCAGCATTTGCGAGAATTGCTTCAACCGCGTCCGGTCCCATATCTTCAGCGCGTACAGCAGCAGGCCGAACGGCAAAAGCGGCGAAAGGAACAATCGCCACGGCGACTTGTTAAACGCCATATGCAGGAGGAACCCATTATAGGTCGCACGGCGCGTGACGGTCTTGTCCATATCGTAAATGGCAAGAAGGGTGGTTGCGGGGTTGGTCATCATATCATTACAGGCACATTCTCTTCACAGAAGTCTACAGGCTTGTGATAGTTCCGATAATAGGTCAGTTATAAGGCAATGCCTAACCCTGCCGATCTTACGCAAGAACAATTGCCTGACGGCCAACAGGTCCTGCGCTTGTCAGGGAACTTTGTGATTGCCGCGATTGGCGATCTGGATACGCGCCTGAACAGCATTGACGGTCCCGTATCGCGTATCGACATTTCAGGCATCACGCATATGGATACCGTCGGCGCGTGGCTGGTACACCGCACGGCTCGCGCCCATTCGGCCGAGATTATTGGTAGCGATGACGATGCCCGCCGCTTGCTTGAGGCCGTTGGCGGCGTCGACCAATCGGAAACAGTCGAAAAACCGCGAGCCTCCTCACTCGACAGATTTTTAGCTGAAGTCGGTAGCGGGGTCATCGTCGCCTTCACGACCCTGCTGCAGTTTCTCGCTTTTGTCGGTCAAGTGGTGAAAGCCTTCTTTGTATTACTGATGAACCCAAGCCGGTTCCGCTGGCACGCGGTGGTCCAGCATTTTGATATGGTGGGCGTCAGGGCGCTGGGAATCGTCGGCTTGATGAGCTTCCTCATCGGTATCGTGATCGCACAACAGGGCGCCGTCCAGCTACGGCAGTTCGGCGCGGAGGTATTTACCATAAACCTCATTGGCCGGCTTACCTTGCGCGAACTTGGCATCTTGATGACCGCGATCATGGTCGCGGGCCGGTCGGGGTCCGCCTTTGCCGCGCAGATCGGCACAATGAAAATTACCGAAGAAATCGACGCGATGCGCACGATCGGCGTTGTGCCGACCGAAGCACTTGTCATTCCGCGCGTGATTGCGGCGGTCATCATGATGCCTTTGCTCGGCATTTACGCGTCGCTGATGTCAATCATCGGCGGCGGCATATTGTGCTGGATTGTGCTGGAGATACCGCCCGAAACTTTCGTCCAACGCTTGCGTGAAGTCACACCGATGACGGATTTCTGGATTGGCATGATTAAAGCACCCGTATTTGGCGCGATCATCGCCATGGCCGGTTGTTTCCAAGGCATGCAGGTGCGCGGAAATGCGGAGCAGGTCGGGCTGAAAACCACTGCTGCGGTGGTTCAGGCCATTTTCCTCGTCATCGTGCTCGACGCATTTTTTGCCGTGTTTTTTAGTGAAATCGGTTGGGACTGATATGGACCAGCCAAACATCATTTCCGTTCGCGACCTGTGCAACAGCTTTGGCGACCAGATCATCCATCAGGACCTGAATCTGGAGGTCAAGCGTGGCGAGATACTGGGCGTGGTCGGCGGCTCCGGTACAGGAAAATCCGTACTCATGCGCTCCATCATTGGGCTGCAAGAGCCAACTGCGGGCGACATTCGTGTCTTTGACGAAGGCATGATCGGCAAAGAGGAAGATGAAGCAACCGACGTGCGTCGCCGTTGGGGCGTGCTGTTTCAGGGTGGCGCGTTATTCTCCACGCTGACTGTCGCGGAAAATGTGCAGGTACCATTGCGCGAATTTTATCCCGAATTCAGCAAGGATTTGCTCGACGAAATCGCGCGCTACAAAATCTTCCTCAGCGGCCTGCCACCTGAAGCGGCGCATAAATATCCGTCGGAGCTATCGGGCGGCATGCGCAAACGCGCGGGTCTGGCGCGCGCGTTAGCGATGGACCCCGAATTACTTTTTCTGGACGAGCCGACCGCGGGTCTCGACCCAATTGGCGCAGCCAACTTCGACAATTTGACGCGCGAATTAAAGGAAACATTGGGCCTAACGGTGTTCCTGATTACGCATGATCTCGATACCTTATATGCGATTTGCGACCGCGTAGCCGTTTTGGCGGACCACAAAGTTATTGCCGTGGGCGCGATCGACGAGCTTTTGGCCACCGATCATCCATGGATTAAAGAATATTTTGGCGGCCCCCGCGGTCGCGCGGCCCACCGGGGCCACACCCGACGGAAATCAGACGCCAGTACCGGCGAACAGCAGCTAGGAAGGTCATAGGCAAGACGATGGAGACCAAATCAAATTATGTGATGGTCGGCGCGATCACGCTGCTGCTTTTGGCATTGCTTGCAGCGTTCACCGTGTGGCTATCCCGCGCGAGCGAAGGCAGCAAAAAAGAATATGACATATTCTTTCAACAGTCGGTGAACGGTCTTGCCAAAGGCTCAGGCGTTTCCTTCTCCGGCGTGCCTGTTGGCGAAATCGAAAGCATCGAACTGTGGGAGCCTGACCCCGATTTCGTTCGCGTCCGGATCACTATTAAGGACTCAGTGCCCATTTTGTTGGGCACGACCGCAACAATTAATGGCGTGGGTTTTACCGGCGTGTCGGAAATTCAGCTTGATGGCGCGGTCAAAGGTGCGCCGCCACTGCGTTGCCCGGAAGATAATCCAAAGTCGGCATGTCCTTCTGGCGTGCCCGTCATTCCAACAAAACCGGGGGCGTTGGGCGAGTTGCTGAATAACGCCCCGCTTCTGCTGGAACGTCTTTCGACCCTGACCGAGCGGCTGACAAATATTCTGTCCGATAAGAACCAGCAGTCAATCGAGCAAATCCTCGACAATGTTGAAGGCCTGTCCGGTACTCTGGCGACGCAAGCACCTGATCTGCGCGCCGCGATTCAAGAATCGCGTCTCACACTTCAAAAGGCTGGATTAGCGGCAGACGAGATTTCCAAAGTGGCCGGATCAACCAACCGGCTGCTGGACAATGACGGTCGCCCGATGATGGAGGAGCTGCGCAAAACGCTTCGTGCCGCCAACGGCAGCCTAGCTGCGCTCGAAACGACGTTGAACAACGCAAACCCCGCGATCGAAACGCTCAATACGCAGACCCTACCAGAGGTGACGCAGCTAGCGCGCGATTTACGCGCGCTGTCCGGATCGCTTCAATCGGTCACCGAAAAAGTGGATCAGGGCGGAATTGGAAGCGTCGTCAGCGCGCCAGCTTTACCCGATTACAAACCAGGCAGTGGGAAACAGAAATGATGATTGGCAAGAACATAAAGGCGTACCGCATTGCGCTCGCCATGAGCTTAGTCGTCGGCTTGAGCGGTTGCGTAAGCTTCGGCGGCAAGGCACCTCCAACCCTGCTCGTGTTGACTGCCGATAACAATGTCGCGGCGGGCGCGACACGTTCTGCGCTGCAAACAGAAGCGCTGGTTATCCAGACCCCCGACGTACCCCGCAAACTCGACACCAACCGCGTCCCCGTCCAGATCGATGCGAGTAGCGTCGCCTATATCAAGGACGCCGTTTGGAGCGACAAGCCCGCCCGACTGATGCAATTGCTTTTGGCGGAGACGGTGTCGGCAAAAAGCGGCAACATGGTATTGAGCGAAGTCGATGCCGGCGGCAAAGCGGGGCGCTTTATTTCCGGCAGTTTGCTGGAGTTTGGCATTGACGCTGCAACCAATGAAGCTGTCGTGGTGTATGACGCGGTCAAGATCACACGTGGTCAGGCCACCGAAAAGAAACGTTTCGAAGCGAGGCGCAGAGTTTCCGAAATCAAAGCCGCGACAGTTGGAACGGCGTTGAATGCTGCCGCGAACGATGTCGCCGGCCAAATTGCGGAGTGGGTAGGCTGAGTTCAGGACCTAGGCGCCAAAGCCCTCGGGCGTAGGCCATGCCAAGGCATAGGCAGCCATCACCTTAAACAGTGACCCCATCGCATCGGGATGCACCAACCGGTGCACGTCAGCCGCAATATCAGCGGCGCGATCAGGGTGGTTTTGAATTAGCTTTTCGCCGCGCTCCCGCACACCCAGCGCAGACAGCCACTGGCCTTGGTCGACCGGACCGGCAACCGACAAGCCCGAAGCGCCTGCGACCTCGGCCAGCTTGGAAAAATTGACATGGGCGGTAAGGTCACATTGCCCGACGTCGGCAAAAGGGTCTGCGTAACCGTGATTTTTGACGGCCTGCAAACTGCTGCCAAGTGCCGATTGGGTGTACCCATAGTCAATAGCGAGGATGGCGCCGCCTTGCCGGGATAAACGCCACGATATGTCGTGCATGATGCTCTCGGCATCGGGGCAGCTTTCAAAAATGCTACCCACTGATGCGACGCGAAGCTCGCTTGGAACCAAGTCGTCGGTTGCCACAGCGCCCGGTAGCGGTGCAAATCGCGCACCCTGATCACGCACCACAACCCGCTCGCGCCAACCTGCATCGGTCTTAATCATTTGACGTATTGGCAGGGCGTCAAAAAATTCGTTCGAAACAACCAAGAGGGGCCCGTCATCGGGCAAGCTCGCCACCTTTGCATGATGTATTGCATGCGGAACAGCCTGCATCTGCAGAGCGCGTAACGCGACGCTGTTTTCGACAAAATGGACCTGTGGTTCAAACCCGAACCGTCGCATCGTCCGGAGGGCGTCCGCCGCTAACGTGCCCCTGCCCGGGCCAAGCTCGACATAATGGCACTGCTGCGGCTTGTCGGTTCGCAACCAAATGTCAGTCAGCCAGATACCCACCATTTCGCCAAAAACCTGGCTTATTTCGGGCGCAGTGATGAAGTCACCTTCCACGCCAAGCGGGTCTTTCCGGTTGTAATATGCGTCGTTGGCAAAACGCATATAATCCTGAACGGTTACCGGGCCGGCCTCAATCGCTTCCGCAAATGTTCGTCCATCAATGTCTTCAGGCGACACTGTCAGTCCCGGCAACAGGTTCCACGCGGCGGCGGCGTGATGCCGCCGTGAACACCAGATAGAAGCCAATGAGGATCATCGGGACGGTCAGCCACTGCCCCATGCTGAATCCGGAGGCTTCGACCAGCCACTGTAGTTGCTGGTCAGGCTCGCGGAAAAACTCGATGGCAAAGCGCGCAAAGCCATAAATGAGCGCGGCCATGCCGAACAGGAAGCCGGGCTTGTAACGGGCGTCCGTCTTCCAGAACAACGGCCACAAAATTACTGCCATCAACAGGCCCTCTAGCGCAGCTTCATATAGCTGGCTTGGGTGCCGCGGCATGTCGCCGCCATTGGGAAATACAATCGCCCACGGAACGTTGGTCACGCGGCCCCACAATTCGTCATTTACGAAGTTCGCAAGCCGAACGAGGAACAGGCCAAACGGAATGCAGCAGGCGATGTAATCACAGACGCGTAGAAACGAGAGTTTATACTTTCGCGCCAAGAGCCATATGGCGAAAATTGTGCCTAGCGCACCGCCATGGAGCGACATGCCGCCTTCCCATAATTTGAAGATATCGATGGGGTTCTGAAGAATGGAGGGCTGATAGAAGAGAATATAACCAATACGGCCACCCAAAATGATGCCCAGCGTGGCGTATAATATCATGTCATCAGCATGCTCGCGTGACATTGGCGCTCCAGGCTTGGCGAGCAATTTGAGCAAAAGCCAATAGCCCAAAAGGATGCCGGCAAGATATCCAAGCGAATACCAACGGATCTGAAAAAACCCTAAATCCAGAGCGACGGGGCCTACGCCCAAATCCGCAAACTGAATGAAGCTGGATGCCGTAGCGATAATCTCAAATGACACGATATTTCCTCAGGATATTTTGACATTCCTATAGAGCGAAATAGAAGGTGCACAAAGAGTTTAGGAGAGAATCACATGCCGTCCCAATTGGACCTTGCAATCGATGCCACAATTTCACGCCTTATGGCGAACGACGGTCCGTTAACCATTTCGCATGTTGAAAAATATGGTGTTCGGTTGCCGATATTGGCAAAGGCACCCGGCAATATATCCGACTATTTTGCCTTTTTTTGTGCCACCCATGGCGACAAAGAATTCCTGGTCGATGGCGACTGCCGGTTAAGCTTTGCGGAAACCTATGCGGCAGCGCGGGCGCTGGCCGGCGGATTGGTCGAAGGCTATCAGCTACAAAAAGGTGAGCGCGTTGGGATAGCCGCGCGCAATTCGGCCAACTGGATCGTCGCCTATATGGCCATTATAATGGCAGGCGGCGTCGCAACCCTGCTGAATGGCTGGTGGCAGGGCGGGGAGCTTGCCGAAGGTATCCGGATGGTTGGATGCCGCTACTTGCTGGCTGACGAACAACGCGCCGCGCGTCTGGCGGGACATGACCTTGGAGGATGCGAAACGCTGTTGTTCACGCATGACTGCAAACCATTGGAAGGTTTGTCGGTCCTGACCGCGAAGGGTGGCAGCGCGGCGACAGTTTTGCCAACCATCGATCCGCTCGATAATGCGACGATCCTGTATACGTCCGGTTCAACGGGACAATCCAAGGGCGCTGTGTCGGATCATCGCGCCGTCGTGCAAGGTGCCATGAGCTATGTAGGGCAAACTTTGGTGTTCTTCGAACTGCTCACCGCCACGGGCCAGTCGATGCCGTCGCAGCCCTCTGCACTGGTCAACGTGCCACTGTTCCACGTGACTGCCTCCATTCCTCTCGTGCTGCAAAGCTTCGCGATTGGCCGCAAGCTGGTGATGATGCCCAAATGGGATGCCGAGGAAGCCATGCGGATCATCGAGAAAGAGCGCATCACCTATTTCGTCGGCGTGCCGTTGATGAGCATCGAGCTTGCGACCCACCCCAAACGCCACGAATATGATTTGACGAGCTGCACCGCGTTTGCCGCAGGTGGCGCGCCGCGTCCGGTCGAACATGTGAAGAAAATTCGTAAGGAAATGAGCTGGGGCTATCCGCTACTTGGCTATGGCCTGACCGAAACCAATGGCGTTGGTTGCGGTAATTTCACCGATAACTATCTTGAAAAGCCCACCAGCACTGGTCCTGCAACGAAGCCATTGGTTGAGGTGGAGATGCTGGACGATGACGGCAATGTTGTCCCGCGCGGCGAACGTGGCGAGGTTGGAATCCGCACCATTGCGAATTTCAACGGCTATTGGAACAATGAAGAAGCGACACGCGAAGCGTTCACTGAAGACGGATTTTTCAAGACCGGCGATATCGGATATCTGGATGAAGACGGCTATTTGTTCATCGTCGACCGCAAGAAAGACATCATCATCAGGGGCGGCGAAAATATCAGCTGCCCTGAAGTGGAGGCTGCCGCCTATGAGCATGACTCGATTGTCGAGCTGTCCGTTTTCGGCATAGCCGATGACCGATATGGGGAAGTTCCGGGTATCGTTTATCAGACGAAAGACGGCACCGAACTGTCGGGCGATGCGTTAAAGGCATTTCTGGCCGAACGGCTCGCGCCCTTCAAAATTCCGGCGCATTTCTGGCAAGTGTCCGAACCGCTCCCACGCCTCGGCACGCAGAAAATTGACCGCGTTGCGCTTCGCCGTGAATATAATGCCAAGGTGATGGCTTGATGCTGACATAGGTCGTAATCGCGCCTAAGGTCGCAATATGGGCGTCAAATCAGACCGGATTAACAAGCAGCGCGATATCATCGACAGGAGCGCGCTTGTGGAGCGCATAGAGGCTGTGGTGCACGCGCACCCGGCCCAAACGCGCCGACCGTTTGTTCTGGAGATATTGACATCCGCACTGGCGGACGGACGGGCGGAGATTAAACGGCGGCTGGGTGAAAATCCGTCACAAGGATATCGCGCCTCTGCCGAACAGGCATTTCTGGTCGACCAGATTGTCCGCATCATCTATGATTATGTGACCGTTTACGCCTATCCAGCCGCGAACCGTTCCGCATCCGAGCGGATTGCGATATTAGCCGTTGGCGGATTTGGCCGGGGCGAAATGGCCCCGCATAGCGATGTCGATATCGCCTTTGTAACCCCGTACAAGCGCAGTTCATGGACTGAACAGGTCGTTGAAGCGATATTATATCTGCTGTGGGACCTTGGATTGAAGGTCGGACAGTCGAGCCGCTCGCTCGATGAAACCGTGAAGATGGCGCAGGAAGACCTCACCATCCGGACGGCGTTGCTGGAAAGCCGTTTCGTCTGGGGCGACCGCGCGGTGTATGAGGAAGCGTCGCTGCGTTTCTGGAACGAAGTTGTCGCCAACACCGCCTCCGAATTCGTGCGACTGAAAATGGCCGAGCGCGACGACCGCCACAAACGCATGGGCGACAGCCGGTACGTCGTGGAACCGAACATCAAGGACGGCAAAGGCGGTCTCAGAGATCTGCACACGCTCTATTGGATCGGCAAATATATTCACAAGGTGTCATCTGCGGCAGACCTTGTCGGGGTCGGCCTACTGACTGCTGACGAATATAATCGCTTCCGAAAGGCAGAGAATTTTCTCTGGGCAGTGCGCTGCCATATGCACAACATAACGGGGCGCGCGGAGGAACGCTTGACGTTCGACCTGCAACGCGAAGTTGCCGAACATATGCAATTTGCCGACCGCCCGGGTCGATCCGCTGTTGAACGCTTCATGCATTATTATTTCCTCAACGCGAAAACAGTTGGCGATGTTACTGGGCTTTTCCTCGCTCACCTTGACGATGCGCTGGCGAAAAAGGGTCGCCGCTTTTTGCCCAGCTTCAGCCGCAAGCCGCGCAAACTGAATGGCTTCCAGCTTGATCGCGGAAGACTGGCGCTGCCAGACGAACAATTTTTTGCAGAAGACCCAGTCCGGCTGCTCGAAATCTTTCATCTGGCCGATTTACATAGTCTTGAAATCCACCCGTCCGCGATGCGTATCGCGCAAAGAGATGCCCGCCTGATTGACAAGGTGGTACGCCGCGATCCCCGCGCAAACGCCCTGTTTCTGGATATACTGACATCACCGCGCGACCCGGAAACGGTGCTTCGGTGGATGAACGAATCCACGATATTTGGACGGTTCATTCCCGACTTCCGCCGCGTCGTCGCGCAGATGCAATTCGACATGTATCACCATTATACGGTCGACGAACATTCCATCCGCGCAATTGGCCTGCTCGCCGAAATCAGTGAAGGTAAGCTGAAACAGGATCACCCATTATCGACAGCAATCGTCCGCCAGATCGTTAGCAGGCGCGTGCTGTTCGTAGCCACGCTGTTGCACGATATCGCAAAGGGCCGCGGCGGTGATCACAGCGTCTTGGGCGCTGAAGTCGCTCAAGTCCTCTGCCCGCGACTTGGCCTGACACCAGCCGAAACTGAAACGGTCGCATGGCTTGTTCGGTATCATTTGCTCATGTCGGCCACCGCATTCAAACGCGATTTGGCTGACTTTAAAACGATATTGGATTTCGCACAGGCGGTGCAATCGCCCGAACGTCTTAAGCTCCTCCTCGTGCTAACCGTCGTCGATATTCGCGCCGTTGGCCCGGGTGTCTGGAACAGCTGGAAACGCCAACTTCTGTCCGACCTGTACGAAGCCACCGAAGAAGTGCTTCGCCTGGGTCACAAGCAACGCGGCCGCGACGAACGCATCGCGTCCAAAAAAGCGCGATTGGAAACCGCACTGAGATTGCCGCAAGACAAGTTCCAAGCCTTAGCGAAAAGCCTGCCCGACGCTTACTGGATCGCAGAACCGGATGACATTATCGAGCGCAATGCCCGCCATCTGTTAAAGCATGCAGGTACCGAGCTTGCCATTGACGCATGTTATTATCCGGAACGTGGCGCAACGCTGGTTACAGTTTTTGCCGCCGACCATCCCGGCTTGTTTTATCGGATTGCCGGCGCCATCCATTTGGCCGGCGGAAACATCATCGATGCGCGTATCCATACGAGTAGCACTGGCATGGCAGTCGACAATTTTCTGATCCAAGATCCAATTGGCCGCCCGTTTAAAGAGCAAAGCCAGTTGGAGCGCCTAACCCGCAATATCGAAGATGCGCTTACAAATCGGGCAAAGCTCATGATTCAGCTGGATGCCAAACCCAAGGCACTGCGCAGGGCCGATGCCTTCAAAATTGCACCTTCGGTATTAATTGAAAATCAGGCATCAAACCGCTTTACGGTCATCGAGGTCAATGCTCTCGACAGGCCAGCGCTGTTGAATAATCTCGCGCTCGCGTTGTTTGAATCAAAGGTCACGCTGCACAGTGCCCATATCGCAACCTATGGTGAGCGTGCGGTTGATACTTTTTATGTCACGGATCTTTTTGGCGCGAAAATCGAGAGCAAGGCGAAGCTCAAATCCCTCGAGACGCGGCTGCTGGACGCCGCGACGGTGCAAGCGCGAACCAAAACGAAAGCCGCTGCGTAACATCTCAGCGTCGGATACAAAAAAAGGCCAGTCTTTCGACCGGCCTTTCTTTATTCACTATACCAAATTGGGAATTACATTCCCGAACCTGGACCGTAGGTAACTTCGACGCGACGGTTTTGCGGTTCACGCTCACCATCCGCAGTCTGTACCAGAGGTGCAGTTTCACCGAATGCTTCGGTGGTGATTGCACCGCCAGCAACGCCCTTGGACTCAAGGTACGAACGCACGGTGGCGTTACGACGCTGTGAGAGACCAACGTTATACGTTGCGCTACCCGATTTATCGGCGTGTCCAGCCAGCATGACCTTTGCGGTGCCACAGTTCGAATATTGCGCAACTGCATTATCCAGAACCGAAGCAGCGTCAGGACGCAGGTTCGACTTATCCCAATCGAAGAACACGATATATGGACCCGTGTTGCAAACCGGCGCAGGTGGCGGCGGTGGTGGGGGTGGCGGTGGAGCCACATATGGTGGCGGTGGTGGGGGAGCTGCAACTTCAACCGGTGCTGGTGCGCCGCCAAAGTTATAGATCAGGCTGCCCATGAGGCTGTGTGAACGGAAGCGCGTGTCAACAGTACGGCCAAGACGGTCAACAAGACCAACCTTGTCTGCATTGAAGAAACGATATTTCAGACCAACGTCCCAGTTGTCGCTCAAAGGAGCGCGGACGCCAGCAAGTGCCTGCCATGCGAAACCGGTATCGGAATCGTCTAGGAATGCAGGTGCTGCAAATACGGTCTGCACATCAACGCGTGCAACGCCGACACCGCCGCCAACGAAGCCCTGAAGGCCATCATCGTCACCGAAATCGAGCAAACCATTGACCATGAAGCTGAGGGCGCTTGCGTCGCCAGCTACATCATATGATCCACCGCGAGCAAGCGTTGTGCCTGCACCGCTTGGGATTTGTGGTGTCTGGCTAGTGAAGCCCTGAACGTCCGCCTGACGATAGGATACTTCTGACTCAAGACGGAATCCGCCAAAGTCATAACCAACTACACCACCGAAATCATAACCCTTGTCAGTGTCCACCGTGGCAGCACTATCAAGTGTACCGATGTCCAAATCAAGGTCTTCTACAATCATGGCACCGCCATCGACTCCAACATACCACTGGTCGTCGCGGGCCAAAGCCGGTGATGCCAGAGCAGTAGAAGCGAGCGCCAAACCTATGGCTAACTTACGCATCAACTTTCCCCTTTTCTATCTTAGGAACGGAAATTCGAGAACGTTGGTCTACCGATTCTGTTCCATCCTTGCAAGTCGCTATGTAGCGGGACTGTTGCCAAAATGTCGCCATTTGTTACGTTTGTTCAAAATATTGGGCCGAAATGCGTGCCTAAAACATCACGCCGCTAATACACCTATCAATCTGAAATATTGTAATATCGCGGCCAGCGCAGCACGCGCCTCGACATCTATCACCGAACCGCCGGCTGGATTGGGTACGGATGGAGCATCCGCCCACTGGCCATCGATCCGGAGCAATTGACGCGCGCTGGCGCGGTTCCAGATACGCATTCCTTCCTGTGACGCGATGTATCGCCAACCGCCCCCTACATAGACCGCGACATCGCTTTCGTGCGTCGCCCATATTCCGGTGGCACCTGCTCCGATCAGCCAACATTTTCCTATGTCAATTTCTGAAACAACCGGGGCCGTCACCAAGACATCCTCGACAGCCGGGTGCAACAGCGCGTCGATTATGACGAGCGCTTCATTGTGCGTTATTTCTTTTTGCGCCTGCGCCACCGCAAGCAGCGGCAACCGGTGGCGACCGGTTTCTACATTGGCCATATAAACTCCTGCTCTGAATGAATTTGCCGGTCGGGTTTAATTTATCAGCAATGGCGACGATTGGGCAAAACGTCCGATTTGCCGAACGTAGAAAATTGTTTGCGCGCCCGTCGAAATTCCTAATGCCTGCAGATCCGAAGCTGACAAAGACAATCCGCTGCGCTCAACGGTCCATTCTTTCACAATGATATCGTTTACGACCATCTCAACCCAATAAGCCTCGCGATCTTCTGCCATCGCTTGATCGACGCCATCCACCCATCCAATGTCCAAGCGTGATCGACGGATCCAACTTACGTCCATGGAACCGTCACTGTTGCGAACGGCGCGGCCATGCACGGGTGAAAGTGGCTTCACGGATAAGCCCTCAATAACTGCGTTACCGATGACAGGCGCGTTGTCTCCAATCCCTTCGGCTTCCAACGATATGCTTTGCCCGATGGTAAAATATGGCTCGGACAACAAGCGGGCCGATGATTCCTCGACAAGGACAACGGGTTGCCCGGCTGCAACCAATGGTGGCGCAGCAGTCGGCGAATGAAGGCGAACGAAACGGGACAGGCGATACTGCCTGTTGCCCCAGGCAACAATTTTCCCGACACGCATGAACGCCCCGCCAAGCCAGAATGTCGGTGCGTCGGTCGCGACCGGCGAGCCGTCACGGTCATTCAACTGCATTGCGTCATTCAACAATTGGATGTCGAGATAATTGTCGTCGTCCTGCAATGCGGGATCATGGCTAGCGAGCGCAGTGACGGTAACGCCCATTGTCGCGGGCGCCGCGGTGAGGCCAAGCGCGGTGAGTTCGCCGTCACTATTTAGCGACAGGGACGCTCGCCTCCACCCGGCCTGCGTTCCTGCGGCAAATACCAAAATATTTGGCCTCCCCGGATCGCGGCCATCAAATATCGGTGCATCCACGATTAGAATTCTGCTCTCGCCAATCAGCGCATCAACGGTCGGAACGTGGCGGCCAGGCAGCGCTGGAATCGCATCCGGCGGTCCATGAACGACCATGGCGTGCGCTTTTATCGTGGCAATTCCAAAGCCATGTTCGATTTCGTCTATCTGCCATTTGCCGCTGCCTGGCACGCTGAAGCAATCGCCCGGCTGCAGGTCTAGATCATACCTCATGACCGAGCCCGCCCACATCTTTCGTGAAAAGCAAATGTCTGCGCGTTTGGTTTCGACCAAATTTCGGGCGACCGACGCGTTCAACACTGCGGGTAACTCGACACGCGCGTCGCCGCGACCGCTGGCCTGATATCCGCTTTGCTGGATGCCAGCCTGGTAATCGCGGTCAGAATCATAATAGCGCAGGGACACATGATTGGGAATTTGTCCGGCTGGCGCCAATATGTTTTTCGCGCGTTCCAGTATTTGACCGTTCTCCTCCGCTGCAATCGTGAGAATCGGCATCCCGGTTGCTTCGGGTCTGGTATCATCGAGTGCAAGTAATGGCCCGCGCGCAGTCAGTTGCACGGGAAAAGCTTCCAATAAAGGTGAGATCGCCTCGCTCAGACTCCCGCCCGCACCGGCGAAGCCCGTAACCCCCAGCTCGCTCTGTGACGAAATCGTCCCGCTCGAGAGCGACGAAATTATTTGAGCGAGGGTCAGTGGGTCGTCACGTTCAAAAACTTCGAACGTCAATGACGGGATGCGATTGCCGAAGTCAGCGATCTGCAGATCTTCAAAAATTGCATAAGCGAGCCCACGGTAAGCTGGGCACTGGCCGGCCGCTTCGGCAGATGCCAACAACGGATCGGGAGCCTGATTTGCGTGGCCCTCATAATAGCGAAATTGCGAGTCGGTTTTTAGGTCCCCTGCGCTGCCGCGAATGAGATTTCCGTCAGCCCATATGCGTCCGATCCGATGGATTGGTCGGCTGGAAAGCGCAATGGCGAGGCTGACGCGATAACTATAGTTCACCGTCGCGGGGCGGCTTTTGCTTCCCCCGCTTTTGACACGATCTTCGATAAGGTCGGTCGACCAGATGACCGTCCCCGCGACACGCATCGCGCCGAATATAGCGGGTACCTGCGTACCGTAGCCGGAGGTCTGTACCGCGAGTTCTTTCAAACGGCTACCTTGGCGGGCGGGGCCACCGAAGACCGCCGAGTCAATTTGTTGGCCGATCATAGCGCCAATGGCGCCGCCGACCGGACCACCAATCGCGGTGCCAACTGCTGTTAATACAAGCGTTGCCATGTCAAACTCCCTGAAAACGCCAATGACCGATGGTGACCCACATTAACGGCAATGGGGTCAGAACGACCCGGCCAAGGCCCATGTGGGCGTGCACCGCACCGTCGATTGTGATGACCGCAAAATGCAGCTGTCGTGCCCCAATCCTAACCAAGATTATGTCGCCTGCTTGCCATGCATGATCGTGCACTGGCACAAAGCTGGCATCGGCAAAAAAGCTGCGCGCGAGGGCGTCATAATCCCCGCGCAGTCGATAGCGGCTCGGCACATCAAACACGCCACCGGTGGCGGCGAGACAAGCGCCGACCACGCCGACGCAATCCATACCCACGGACGCGCTGCGACCGTATATGCGGAACGGAGCACCAACCAGCGACGCAGCGCATGCGGCGATTTTGGCACGCGGCAGTGACGCCGCCGGGGCAATCCTAACCACCGCCTGGGTAGCCAAAGGACAGGCCGGATCCTGCCTGAATGCTGGCGTTCGCGTCATCGACTTGCGCGATCACACGCAGGCCGCGCGCATCTTCTTTCAGGCTTTCGACAAAGCCGATGCGCTGGCTGCGGTCATGTTGCCATAACAAGGGCACGCCCGCCTTCGCCGCGCGGGCGAAGGCGCCCTTGCGGACGATGTCACCGCCTTTGTCCGGCGCATCGAAGATGGCGGCATATCCCGCGAGCCTCACTGGCTCACCAGCCCTGGCAAGCCAAGCTTCACCGCAATGCCGATAAGAAGCAACGCCAGCCCCATCCGCACGATCCAGCCAATCGCCGCCTTGCGCGCGGAACGTTTCGCGTCGCGCCACGCCGATAGCAGTTCGCGTAGCTCGCTCATGTCTTTGGCGGCGCTTGCGTCATCCAGCCCAAGCTGGGCCAACGCACGCCGCGCACCGGCTTCGGAGGCCTGCTCCAGCAGACCTTGCAGATTATTCTCCGTCATTGGATTCTCCATCGATAATAGGGTCGGCCACAACTTCCGAGGCATCAGGCGAAGCCATCCCGACCGCTGCCCGCTTTTCGTCCAGCGTCAGGAAATCGGCCGCGCCCACTTGCGCCCACAACCGCTCGCGATCCTCCGCCAGCGCCGGTATCGCGTCCACATCGATGCCAAGCGCGAGTCCGTCGAAATAGGGCCGCAACCCTTCGGCAAGCGCATCGAGTAGCTTGCGCGCCAGCGGCAATATGCCCTGACTCCACAAAGCGCGGTTCGCCTCGCGGTAATTGGCATAAGTCGCATCGCCGGGAAGGCCAAGCAACACCGGCGGCACACCAAAGGCCAACGCAATCTCGCGTGCTGCCGCCTCTTTCAGTCCGGCAAAATCCATTTCTGCAGGTGTCAGCGCCATCGTCTGCCATTTCAGCCCGCCTTCCAGAAGCATTGGCCGCCCGGCATTGCCAGCGCCCTGAAAACTCGCCGCAAGTTCCTCTTTCAACCGGCCATATTGTTCAGCGGACAGCGACCCGCCCTCGCCCGCGTCATAGACCAAAGCGCCCGATGGCCGCGCCGCATTGTCCAGCAACGCCTTGTTCCATTTCGTCGCCGCATTGTGGATGGCGACCGCCCCTGAGGCCGCGCCCAGACAACCCAACCCGTAATGGTCGTCGAGCGGGTGCATCGACCGGATGTGAATAATCGATTCCGCCGGCAAGCGGCTGGCGACATCGCCCGCTTTATACACATAAGCGACGGGCCAGCCGCGCACATCCGCCTCTATGGTCACGCGTTCGGGTCGCAGCGCGAACAGCTCGCCCGGACGGCCATCCATGCCGGATAATATTTCGACATAGGCGTTGCCATGCAGCAGCAAATGCGCCGCCACTGTCTCGATCAGGGCCTGCCCCGCTGACGTCGCCTTCACCAGCCGCAATGCTTCCGCATCGGTCGATGTCAGCGGTGCCGATGCCAATCCTTCGGCAATCAACCGCACCGCGCGCTGCGCAATAGCATTGCCCAAATAGCCTTCGCGCATTTGCGCTTCATAGGATCGCGGCCATTCGCCAAGGCTGGGTCCGGCATAGGCACGGACCGATGACAAGCGGTCTTGCTGGACACGCGTTTTGGCCGGACGCAGCACGCCACGCCCGGCTGATTTCCAACCGAAGATATTCATAAAATGTCCTTTATTTGCTCTAAAGCGTCCGCACGCGCGGTTCGCGTGCGCCCTTGCCCAGCATCAATTCAGTCAACGCCCAAACAAGCGCATCGGCGCGGTCAGGTGACCGGCCGGGGCCTTCATAACCACCGCCGACAATCAATCCGCACATCTGGTCCTCCAGCGCGGGAAACGGCTGCACATGGCAGACGCGCCCCGCTTCGTATAAAGCCGCAACGGGTTCCGCCCGCGCGGATTTGCCGCGACTGGCATGCACGCGTTTTACCGGCATAAAAACATCGGCGGCACGCAACACGGACTCCACCATATTGCCGCCCTGATTATCCTCGGCCACCACGCGGTCGGCTTGCCACATTTCGGCGGCAGCAGCGACCGCGCGGGCCCAACTTTCCGGCGATGCGCCGCCGATACTATGGTCGGCAAGCACATAGGCTTTCTTATCGGTTCCGACGCCAACTGCAACGATACCGCATTGGTCGCCATGTTCGGACACTGGCGGATCGACGCCAATGACGACGCGGACTAGCTGCGGAACCAGCGCTGCGCGCTGCCGTTCGAGCAAGTCGCGGCTCCATAACGCGCCCGCGACATCCTCAATCAATTCGCCATCCAGTTCCTGACGGCCCCAGCGCGTGCCTTCATAGGCCGCACGCACAGTATCGACAAAGTCCTCCGGTAAATTCAGATTTTGCGCCGTCTTGCCACCGCGCACGACGACGCCTTTTTGTGTTTTCAATTTGCGCAACAACGCAATGGTCTTGGGCGTCGTCGTCACCAACACCTTGGGCTTCTCACCCAGCCGCAGGCCAAGCATCATATTATTCCAGCAGGCCTCTGCATTGTTCCATTTCGCCAGCTCGTCACACCAGGCATGGTGATGTTCGGGCCCGCGCAGTTTTTCGTAACTCTCGGCGGAATAGATATGGGCGACTGCCCCGCTGGAAAACCGCACCTCGCCCCGCGTCGCGTTCCAATCGACGCTTTCGGTCTTGCGCGCGACTTTGATCAGGCCGCTTTCACCTTCAATCATAACCTTACGAACATCTTCCATGGTGGCTCCGATCAGGGCAAAGCGCAGACTGCCATCGGCACGCGCCAGGCGGCTGATCCATTCGGAACCGGCCCGTGTTTTGCCAAAACCGCGTCCGGCCATAATCATCCAGACCCGCCAGTCGCTATCATCGGGATTCTGTCCGTCATGGGCCCATATTGACCAGCGTTCCACGAGTTCGCGGCGGTGCGGTTCGCTCAGCCGGTTCAGAATATACATGCGATCTTCGTCGGAAAGACAGCGCAGGAACCCGGCGGGGTCAGCGGAGATAACCGCCTCTCTCCACTTCTTGCGCTTTCCTCCCTTCTGCGGTGGCCCGCTCATTCAATTTCAACGCCGCGCCGTTTCGCCAGAACGCGCAGCTTTTTAAGGATGGCGGCGTTTGTTTCGTCCTCGGTCGATTGGCGCAGGGGCGGGGCACCAGTGTTGGCGTGACTTTTGGCCGCGCGCTTATGATGGCCAAGTACACGCAGCGCGAGTTCGGTATCCATCGTTTCCACCGCTGGAACCGCCGTTTCGCCCTCTGGAATATCGATCGCACCCATGGCGCGCGCCACCAACATCGTTTCCAGCGCGGCATAACCCGTCGCCAACGCCGCATCCCACGCCCGCGCAAATTCGGGATCGCGGCGATACATGCGGTACGCCGTTCCCGCCAACACGCCTGCGGCCTGAGCCGAGGCGCTGACATTGCACGTCGCTGCCAGATGATCGAGAAAGGCCGCACGCTGCTTCACGGTCCAGCTATTATAGCGCAGCTTGCCAAGGCATAATTTGCCATTGCGGTTATGTTCAATGATGACCCCGGGCATGACCTCAACCGATTTCCGCATGTCCGTTTCCTTTCCCAATAAAAAAGGCCGGAGATCACTCTCCGGCCCGATGCCATTTAACGACCCATCCGAACCCCGTCCGGCGAATCGCAATTTTCGACTATGCCTAACACTAACCAAATAGCGTTACGGTGTCAATATGTTTTTACCTATTTGGTTATTAGTTGTTGTATTGCTAATCCCATTCTCTGTGGACTCCACTTCCCGAAAAGGGGTATTGGATTAGAATGTGTAGATAATTGGCCGATGCGGAACGGACGGCCGCTATGGCACCCCGCAACCGCACGCGTAGGTTGGAGACTTTTGGTTTGGCATTTCGCATTTCGCAAAAATGGTTTGATTCCATCATATATTTTTACTCAGACGTTGAGGGAGCGGAAGCAGGCGAACAGAGCGGAGGGACCGGCTTTCTATTGGGATGGCCTATGCCTAATTCTACAAACGTAACATTATGGGCTGTTACCAACAGACATATCATTGAGCAGTCGCACTGGACGATGCGAGTGAATACCAAAGACGGCGGGTTTGCTTGCATCGATACCGATGATCGAGAATGGCTTTGCTGCAAATCTTCTGACTTAGCGGTTCGTCCGCTACAGCTTTCAATGGATATTCATGAATTTAGCTACCTGACGAGTGAATGGCTGCTGACAAAAGATTGGTACGAAGCCTTGGATATAGGCCCCGGTGACGAGTGCATTACGATTGGACGGTTTATTGGCCACGGCGGTCGGAATTCTAATCTTCCCGCTGCTCGTTTTGGACAAATTGCCCAATCTCCACGAGAACCTGTTATTGTAGATGGAAAGCCTCAAGAGTGTTTTTTGGTAGAAAGCCGATCTATCGGCGGAACGTCTGGTTCGCCAGTATATGTATACTTGGATGCGGCAAACTATCGGCCAACAATAAATTTAAATACTGCGCCTGATGGATCGGTTTTAGGACAAGGGTCGTTCCCGACGAGCCCTTGGCTTTTGGGGATATGCTTCGCAATGATACGGTCATGGCAACCTGTGTGCGACGTGTCTTATAGAGAAATTCAAAATGGTTGGCAGGTCGAAACAAACACCGGCATGATGGGCGTAGTTCCAGCATGGCACTTGTACGACTTTATGGATACGGGCAAAGCTGGCGAGGCTCGTAAGAATCTAGAACAAGCAATTTTAGATGAACTGAATAATGATCTGCGAGGTAAAAAACCTTGAAGGTCAATTATTCTGCAATTTCAGATATTTCTATTTTGCAGAATAAATTCTCGGCTCCTTCTCTAGGGTTTCAGTCCATCTTGCGGCAGCCAAGCATTCTAATAGATCTCACCGCAACTGGCTGTCCTTACTTCCACGTCGGTTGAAACTACTATGCTGCACGTGCTTGTCGCGGGCGGCTTGACAGGTGACGCAGGTGCGGACGCCGGGAAGGGCCGCGCGGCGGCGTTCCGGGATATTCTCTCCGCAATCGTCACAATATTCGGCGCTTTCACCCGCTGGCAGCCGCGCGCGGGCGCCCGATACGGCGTCCTTGACGCTGTCGTCGATCTGGTCCTGCACTGCGCCATCGCGGGCCCATCCGCCAGCCATTACCTCAATGCTCCGCGTGCTGACCAAGCGCGGACTGGATGACCAGTCCCCACAGGGCAATGTCATTGTCATTGGTCAATGCTGGGGGCGGATGGCGCAGCGTTTTTAACACCGCAATGGCGTCATTCTGGAAATCCAGCCAGTTCTGGTCGACGAGGATCGACGCGTCCTCATCCCCTGCTGCACCAGCGGCGTTCCGGCTGAAATATTGTCCAGCCAGAACGCGCGAAATCCGTTCGATAGTGTC
The DNA here is from genome assembly GCA_963508315.1 of uncultured Sphingorhabdus sp. Taxonomy (GTDB): domain Bacteria; phylum Pseudomonadota; class Alphaproteobacteria; order Sphingomonadales; family Sphingomonadaceae; genus Sphingorhabdus_B. The sequence continues at coordinate 921,949 of CAUOWK010000001.1, forward strand.
CATATCAGCGTGTGCCATGTGACGGCGCGTCCGCGCCCTCGCCGCCTTCGGTGGGACCAGCGGGCGGGAAGCTGCCGCCGCCGCCCATGGGGTCCGCATCATAATCCTCAGGACCGCCCGATCCACCGGCACCTGCGCCCGCGCCGGTCACTTCGCCATTGCCATAGCCCGGTGGCTGCCCACGATTTTCGTCGGCCTTATTGTCCTCGGCCTGTGGCTGGCCGGTATGTTGCGTATTTTTGGGGTCGTCCATATTCCGTCTCCTTCGGGCGGCATAACCGGCTGACAGGCGGCGGTGTTCCCATGGCTCGACGAGCCGAGGCAGGATGATGACAAGATGGTTTCCGCTTTTGCATAAAGGCCATTAAGGAGGGACATGTCCCGCATCATCCTGTTCAACAAACCTTATGGCGTCCTGCCGCAATTTACCGACAAGGGCACGGCCGGTTCCGCGCGCCCGACCCTGTCGGCCTATATCGATGTACCCGGTGTATATCCCGCGGGGCGGCTCGATATGGATAGTGAGGGTCTGATGGTACTGACCGATGACGGGCGGTTGCAGGCGCGCATTTCGGACCCGCGATATAAATTATCGAAAACCTATTGGGTTCAGGTTGAAGGAGAAATAACCAAAGAGGCACTTCATTCATTGAGCGGGGGGGTTGAGCTGAATGACGGTATGACCCTGCCCGCGGAGGCCACAGCGATTGCCAACCCGCAGCTTTGGCCTCGCGATCCGCCGATACGCGTGCGCAAGACCGTGCCCGACAGCTGGATTGAAATATCCTTACGTGAAGGCCGCAACCGGCAAGTGCGGCGCATGACCGCCGCCGTCGGCCACCCGACGTTGCGATTGATACGCCGCGCGGTAGGCGAATGGACGATAGATGGCCTTGCGCCCGGTGAATGGCGGGAACTTAGCGTCTAAACACGACTATGCGATTTCCGTACGCGGAACGCGCTTGCCCTTTGTCCGGCCAGTCAGGTGAAACTGCCCGCATCGGTCGCAGCGATAATGGCGCAAGACAATGGACGCCGCAGCAGCCGCCGATAGCGCATCCGCAGCGGTCGCAAAGGCGCGCTTTTTTCGGCAAATGCTGAGCCGCGTGCGCAATCAGGCGTCGCTATCGAAGGCGAGTGCGCCCTGGTTGCACAGCGCGGTCAGCAAGGCGATGGCAGCGGGTTCATCGGCAAACTGCGCCTCAACCGTAAACGCGTCGGTGGCGCATAACGCGCGTGCCAGTGGAGCAACCGCGGCGGAGCAATCAACGGCTGCGCCGTCCACGAACAGCGTTAGCGTGCCCTCTTCGCCTTGGATGAAGGCAAAGCGGCTGGCGGGATTGCGCGCGAAAACGGCGGCGGACGCAATAGCCGCGCTGACCGCTTCGGCGGTGACGGGCTCCTCTGGCGTCCAATCGACATCGGCATATTTGGGCGTGCTGTTATACGCCCCGAACCAGCGCGCGAAGCTGTGCGGGTCACGCACGGCCTGAAAAACCATGTCCTGAAGGCTGGCCAAAGCCTCGGGCGTAATCTCGCCGGGGTTGGTCTGTGGCCGCAAATCATGGTCGGCATAGCGGTCATCGTCGGATAGGGCATCCAGCAAGTCATCGACATAATGCCCCAGCAACTCCGCCCGCGATGGCGCGCGAAAGCCGATGGAGTAGGTCATGCAGTCATCGCCCACCGCCGTGCCATTATGCGCGAAACCGGGCGGGACATATAATATATCGCCTGCCTCCAGCACCCACTCGTCGGTCGCTTCGAAGTTCGCGAGCAGTTTCAGGTCCTCATGCGGCATCAGCGGCGTGTCGGCATCGCATATCGGCCCGACCTGCCAGCGCCGCTGGCCAAGGCCTTGAATGAGGAACACATCATATTGGTCGAAATGCGGCCCCACCCCGCCCTCGTCGGCGGCAAGGCTGACCATGACATCGTCAATCCGCCAGTTGGGGATGAAGCGGAACGGCCGGATGAGCGCTGCGACTTGCGCGACATGGTGGTCAACGGCTTGCACCAGCAGCGTCCAGTTTTTGGCCGGCAAACTGGCGAAGCGATCCTCGGGAAGCGGGCCCTCCTCGAATGACCAGTCACCCCCAGCCCGGCAAATCAGGCGCGACTCAAGCTCCGCCTCGCACGCAAGTCCGGCAAGTTCGTCAGGCTCGAGCGGGTTTACCCATTGCTGCCACGGGTTGCGGATCAGCATCGGTTTCTTCTGCCAATAATCGCGCAGGAACAGTTCGATATCGAAGTTTTGGAATAGCATCCGCCTGCGCTGTGCAATCCCGCCGGATAAATCAAGCGTCTCGTGCAACGGAACAAAAGCGCGCCTCCGCCCTTTCCCCACCCAATCAGGAGGAATATATGACTCAAGAACGCATCATCGAAACCACGAATGCAGACGGCAATGTTGTCGAGCGCACCTATGAACGCGACAATGGGCCCGCATCGGTGACCGTCAACACCGCGCCCACCACTGGCGGCGGATTCAGCGCAGTCATGGCGTTGCTGCTATTGGCGGCGATTGCCGTCGGGGGATATATGCTGTTCGCTAACAGCGGCCGGGAGTCCAAAAAGGATAACGCCGTCGCCGCCGCGGCCGATGAAGTGGGAGCTGCTGCCAAAAAAGCTGGCAATGCCGTCGAGAAGGCCGCTGACAAAATCGCGAATTGAACCTGTGACGCGGCCGGCTAATCCCGCGCCGCGTCCTAGTCCCGTGTAACCATGGCACGCTGTTAACGTGGGTTACACCAATGACACCTAGTTTTCCCTTGTCCGTACAATAAAGCCCGCCATAACGGTCGCTTAACGGGAAAGACAATTGCGTGCTCATTGCCCTGCTTCTTGTTGCCGTCGTCGGCCTGTCGTTTGTCCTGTACAATGTGCGGGCCGATATTTCCGCGCTACGCCGACGTGTGGAGGAACTTGAGGGCCGCGAAACGCCCGTGGCCGTTTCCGCACCACAAGCCCCGCCGCTTGTCGAGCCTCGCCAAGCCGCCAAAGTCATTTCCGCCAACCCGTTCACCCGCCCAATCATAAGGGCAAACCCGACCGCACCTGCGGCTGATATCGCGGATGAACCACGGCCGGATCGCACGTCCCCTGCACTTAGCTTTGAAAATCTCGTCGGAGGCAAATTACCCATCTGGGTCGGCGGCATCGCATTGGTCTTTTCGGGCTTCTTCCTTGTTCGCTATACTATCGAGGCGGGACTGTTCGGCCCTGCCGCCCGTTCCATCACCGCCGCTTTGTTCGCCTTTGTCATGATCGCCATGAGCGAGTTTGGCGGACGACTGCCCAAAATCGGCGCCTCCTTTACCGCAGACCCCCGCGTTGGCCAAAGTCTTGCTGGCGCTGGCATCGCCACGCTCTACGGCACGCTATACATGGCGGCGGAGATTTACGGACTCGTCGACATTGCGACCGCCTTCGTCCTTGTCCTTTTAACCACGGCCATCGCCTTTGCCCTTGCCTTGCGACACGGTCCGCCGACCGCGCTGATGGGCTTAATCGGCGGCTTTGCAGCGCCCTGGGTTGCGGGCATGGGGGCAAGCAACCTGCCCGTTTTGCTGTTATATCTTGCCGTGTTCATCGCCGCCTTGTTTGGACTGGCCGTCTGGCGGCGCTGGCTGTGGCTGCTCGTTCTTGCATCGGGCGGCGGACTGGCGTGGAGCTTTGCGCTGCTGGCGTCCGCCAATGCCAATCTTGGCCTTCTTGGCGCGTTCATTGCGGTCATTGGCGGCGGCGCCATTCTGGCCGCCCAACGCTTCAACGAAAATGAAGGCTATTGGCCGGACATTGCGCGTTTTGCGCCACTGGCGGTAGCGTTCGCGCAACTGGCGTTACTTGTGCCAAAAATGGAATTCGGGGCCATTGGCTGGCTGTTTTATGTCATGCTGTCGGGGCTTGCGATTGCACTGGCGTGGCGCGAGAGCAAATTGGTACCACTGGTCGGCGGTGCCTTGCTCATCGCATTATTGCCCTTGCATGCGGGCTGGTCACAAGACGCCGGCAGTCCGGCGAATATCGGCGTCACTTTGGCTATCATCGCGCTGTTCGGGGTGTCAGGCCACATACGAGCGCGCTTGGCGGACACGCCAGTCAACTGGGCCATCATTGGCGTTGCCGCGCCGGTTTTGTGCTGGTTCACGGCCGCAACCGCGCAGGGTTTGCCAAATGATACTCTCTGGGCTGGTTTGGCACTGCTCGCCGGACTGCCTGCGGCATGGACCGCGTGGGAATGGCACCACAAGCAGCGCCCGGCACAGCTTCAGCCTTGGGCCACCGCGATGGCGGCCATCATGCTGTGGGCCGCAAGCGTAATTCTGTTTGACGAGGACTGGATTGCCAGCGGCGCTGCGGTCGTTGCCTTGGCCGTAGCCGCTTGGGCGAATGTCACGAAAGGCCGGTGGGAACGCCGCCTCAGCTTGCCACCTTTGGCCATCGCATTGTTTATCGGCATCGCCTATTCGTGGCAAATATTGGATGCCATTGGCGCGTCGTTGATGGGTGAGGCTGTGGTCTTCGATCGGTTGCCCGATATTGGCAACGCGGCGCGGGCGACGCTGGCCCCTGCCGTCTTGATTATCGCGATAGCATATCGGCGGTTTTTCGCGACTGGTGACAAGACCCGCACGCTTTCCTTGTTGTTTGGTGCAGCGGGGATTGCGGGCTTTGCCTGGTTATTGGCGAAGCATGTGGCCGGCATTGCCACGCCGTCTGACTTCATCCGCTTTGGCTTTACGGAGCGCGCTGCGCTGACGCAGATATTCTTCGCGCTTGGCTGGGCCGCACTGCATCGGCCCCGTGCAGGAGGTGAGGCGTCCGCACTTCAAACGGCGGGCTGGATCGCGGCTGTCATTGCCATGTTCCGCGTCATCTGGTTCGACCTTTTCGTGCATAACCCGATTGCAGACCCGCAAGCGGTTGGCCCCGTACCAGTGGCAAACCTGCTCACCATGCACTTCGCACTTGTGGCATTCTGGCTCTGGCAGCTTGCCCGATTGGCTTCGGGTCGCGTTGTGCCATTGCTGCGCGGACTGTCCTTGGGCGCAATGATTGTGGCGGTCCTGGGCTCGATACGACAGGCCGTTCAGGGCAGCCTTGTTTCTGCAGCCGAAGTTGGAACCGGCGAAAACTATCTCTATTCTGCCGGTCTGCTGGCCTTGGCAATTGGCTGGCTGGTGTTCGGCATCAGGCAACAGTCGAAGCTGTTCCGCGTGGCGGGCTTGCTCTTGCTTACGGTCGTCACGTTGAAGGTGTTTCTGGTCGACGCAGCGGCGCTGGCTGGTTTGCTGCGTATCTTGTCGTTCCTCGGCTTGGGCATTGCGTTAATCGGGATTGGCTGGGCCTATGGACGTGTGATGCAATTGCCACAGTCACGCGAAGAGGGCAGCTAACATCGGGAACGAAATAGATGGCCATTTGTTATGCCGGAGAAGGAGCATATCATGGCCATCATTCTCGACATCGCGGGAAAACCGTTGCCACCGCGCAAACGTGCAAAACGTCGTTTGCGTGCGCAGGATATCCGTGACCTTTTGAAAATATGCATCGTTCTGCTGCTGATTATCTCCGGTTATTTCGCCTTTGCGCCCGCCGAATCTGCTCGCAGCCAAAGCGAGAATGTTCCAGCGCAAGCCAGTCGCAACGCTTAAAAGCTTGGACAAGCAACGCGCGCGGTCTTAACCCCCGGCGCGATGCTGACTAAATTATATGACTGGATGATGGAAAAGGCCGGGCACGCCCACGCTGTGCGTTGGCTGTTCCTTTTTTCTTTTGTTGAAAGCTCGTTTTTCCCGATCCCGCCGCATCCTTTATTGGGTCTGATGTGTCTGGCCCGTCCGGACAAGGCGTTACGCTATGGCGCGATTTGCACGATTGCGTCGGTGTTGGGCGGACTTTTTGGCTATGCTATCGGCTATTTTGCTTATGAAACCATCGGCATATCGTTGCTGAAGGCGCTTGGTCTTTGGGAGACTTTCCCGGCCGCAGCCTGTTATCTGCGCGAATTCGGGGCGGAAATCATCCTCATCAAGGGCGCGACCCCGATCCCCTTCAAATTGCTGACCTTGACCGCTGGCTTCATCCAGATGGACCTGTTCACCTTCGTCTGGGCGAGCATATTAAGCCGCGCCTTCCAGTTCATGCTCGTTGGATTCCTGTTCTGGAAATTCGGACGGCCAATTAAAGCATTTATTGATAAATATCTGGCTTGGGTGACCGCAGCGTTTCTGGTGGCGGTGGTTGGCGGCTTCATCGCCTTCACTATGCTGGCCGGTGGCGGTGCCGAGAAAAGCGACACATGTTCCAAAGCGAGCCTAGTCGCCAAGCAATAGCCGCGCGCTTGTTAAGAGGACCTGAAAATGGACGATAGTTCAAAGAAGATCGTGATGATTATCACCGCAGCGGCGCTCGGCATCATGGCGGTAATGGCGTTTAACAATTACAATCAACCAGCCCCCGATAACACGGAAGCGGCAGTCGTGAGCGAACCTGCGCCCGTCGAAACAGTGCCCGCCGTAAAGCCGTCGCCGACCCAGTCCTCAGCGCCCATGAACGATGGCCCGACAAGCGAGGAAATACCTGCGATTAACGGTGCGCCATCGATGATATTGGACAATGTTAACGGCTATCAAAACGATCAGGGCAACAAGGATGCACCGGCACCCGCCGACAACGTGCAATAGCGATTGTTATTGCGCGAAGATGCTCGCGTCGTCGGCAAAGGCCTTGAACTCAAGCGCGTTGCCACTGGGGTCGCAAAAGAACATCGTTGCCTGTTCACCCACTTCGCCCTTGAACCGGATATGCGGGGCAATCCCGAACTGAGTCTCGGCCGCAGTCAGTTTGGCCGCCAATTCTTCCCATTGGTCCATCGTCAGCACGACGCCATAATGGGGCACCGGCACATCATGGCCATCGACTTGACTATGGGTCGACACGGCGCGCGCGGCTGGATCCAGATGCGCGACAAGTTGATGCCCGAAAAAGTTGAAATCGACCCAATGGTCCGACGAGCGGCCTTCCGAACAGCCCATGACATCGCCGTAAAATGTGCGGGCCGCCGCCAGATCGTGAACGGGAAAAGCGAGATGGAACGGGCGTAAGGTCATTTTGAAATCACCGGCTTGGGCAAAGGAAGATCCTGAGCGGCAGCATTAGCCAGTTCGGTGGACATTTGCATAGCGCATTTTTGGACAGCAGCCATTTCGCTTGGCTGTTGAAACTCCGCCTTTGCCGCCTCGGTCATGGCAACGGCAACCAACTCGCGCGGCTGCCCGCTTTGTTCTGTTATCCGGCTGCCAACGATACCTGTCCAGATTTTGCCCGATTGCCGGACGTCAGGGACATTGGGTGTTGCCACCCCCATGCGCTGCCTCTCGGCGGTGGTCGCAATGATGGCGACGCACGCAATGTCATTTTGCTGCGTATCGGTCAGCGCGGTGGGCGTTTGCAAGGCAAGCATCAGGGCAATTATAATCATGCGGACGGATTAGCAGGATGAAGGTGAACGGCAAGTGACAAGGCCGTGCCCGCTAAGGTCAGCTTATCGAAAGCGCGGTAACAACATCGGCGTTGGGCCGTTTCCCTGTTTCCTTTTCCGTAGCCACAGGGCAAAGAATATCGGTGCAAAAAATCTCCCATATTTTTCAAAAATTCCCGCGACTGACTGCGCTTATTGCAGGCGGGCTATCGGCTTATGGTTTTGCGCCATGGGGGCTTTGGCCGCTCACGTTGGTCTGCTTCGCTTTGCTCATATATCTGGTTTCGCAAGCGCCCAATATGAAACGCGCCTTTGTTTTGGGCTGGGTTTTCGGCGTCGGGCATTTCACCTTTGGCAATCAATGGATCGCGGTGGCCTTCACCTTTCAGGCCGCCATGCCGATCTGGCTTGGCTATGGCGCGGTCGTCGCTCTGGCGTTGTATTTGGCGGTCTATCCGGCGTTGGCGGCGGCGGGGGCGTGGTGGATCAATTACCTCGTTACCAAAACGCTCGGTCATTCCCGCGCAAGCGGGAATCCAACGCCAGAACTGTCGATTGAACCTGACGGGGAGGAGTTGGACTCTCGCCTGCGCGGGCGTGACGACGGTTTGAATGGGACGGCGAGCCTTCCCTTCATCCTAGCATTTGCGGGCTCATGGATCATCACCGAATGGCTGCGCAGCTGGGTATTTACTGGCTATGTCTGGAATCCGCTTAGTGTGATCATGGTTTCCATGCCGCCGCTGGCTGAAGCAGCAACAGCCCTTGGAACCTATGGTCTATCAGGGCTCGTTTGCTTAACAGCTGGAGCCGTCGCCTATTGTTTGGGATACTGGCTGCGGGCTATTCGTGACCATTGGGTAGATGGCAGTTGGCTCACATATTTGATGGGCGGACTGCTTCTCTTTGCGTTTGGCAGTATCGTGGTATTTTCTAGAATCGCGCAATTCGGTCAGGAACCACGTGATTATAGCGGTCGCAAAAAACCAGATGTCGCCGTCACCATCGCTCAACCGAATATCAGCCAGGCCGACAAATATGCGCCGGGTTATGATGCGATCAACTTTGCCAAGCTTGCAATGAACAGCCGGCGCTTACCGGACCAAGCCCCGCGGCTGATTTTGTGGCCGGAGGCCGCGATTCCCGATTATTTGGAAGAGGGCTATCCCTATCGTTATTATCAGGGCCAGCCCGGCGAAAGCGCAGCGGGTGCGCGGGCACGCCTGACCACGTTGATGGGCGATGGCGATGTTCTGGTAACGGGCGCGAACCGGCTGGTGATTGAAAAAGGCCAGCTGGTCGCCGCGCGGAATAGCGTATCGGCGATGGACTCAAACGGCAGTTTGCTGGGCCATTATGACAAGGCGCATCTTGTGCCTTATGGTGAATATCTACCGATGCCATGGTTGTTGCGTCCCCTGGGCCTGGCGCGATTGGTACCGGGCGATCTGGATTTTTGGTCAGGGCCGGGGCCGCAGACGATGACCGTCAATGTCGATGGCAGGGCTGTGAAAATCGGCATGCAGATTTGTTATGAAATGATCTTTTCGGGCCAAGTTGTGGACCGCAAAAACCGTCCGGACTTCATCTTTAATCCGTCGAATGACGCATGGTTTGGCGAAATTGGTCCGCCGCAACATCTGGCCCAAGCGCGGTTGCGCGCCATTGAAGAGGGCCTGCCGGTCGTGCGCGCTACGCCAACGGGGATTAGCGCCATCATCGATGCCAATGGCCGGATGCTGCACAGCTTGCCGCTTGGGACGGCGGGGCGGATTGATGCGACCTTGCCCGCTGCAAAGCCGCCGACGCTGTTTGCGCGTTTTGGCAATATATTGCCGCTTGGGTTTGCGGTGCTGCTTATCGGCATATCGCTGTTACCGCTTGCCCGGCGACGCGCTTCCCGCTAAGGGCTCCGGACGATATAAAGAATTCTTTATACGCAGAAACAGCTACAGACTGGAAAAACCATGCGCTCCAATTATCTCTTCACGTCCGAATCTGTGTCCGAAGGACATCCAGACAAGGTTTCCGACCAGATTTCCGACGCTATCGTCGACCTCTTTTTGTCCAAGGATCCAGAGGCACGCATCGCGTGCGAAACCCTGACCACTACGCAGCTTGTCGTGCTTGCGGGCGAAATCCGCTGCAAGGGCGTCTATGAAAACGGCGCTTGGGCCGAGGGCGCTCAGGCAGAAATCGAAGCCACCGTGCGCCGCACCGTCAAGGAAATCGGCTACGAACAGGACGGATTCCACTGGGAAACATTCCGCTTCGAAAATAACCTCCACGGCCAATCCGCGCACATCGCCCAAGGCGTAGATGCCTCCGGCAACAAGGACGAAGGCGCCGGCGACCAGGGAATAATGTTTGGCTACGCGACCGACGAAACCCCTGATTTGATGCCAGCTACGCTGTATTACAGCCACAAAATCCTAGAGCGTATGGCGGCAGATCGCCACTCCGGCGCGGCCCCATTTCTGGAGCCTGACACCAAGAGTCAGGTGACCTTGCGCTATGAAGGCAGCTTACCGGTTGCGGCGACTGCAGTCGTTGTGTCGACGCAGCACGCAGCGGGTTACGACGCAGGCGAGAAAGAGGCCGAACTGCACGCTTACGTCCGAAAGGTTGTGGCCGACGTTATCCCGCCCGTGCTGTTGCGCGATACAGTGTACCACATCAATCCGACTGGCAGCTTTGAAATAGGCGGTCCCGATGGTGACGCAGGCCTCACTGGTCGTAAGATCATCGTCGACACATATGGCGGCGCAGCGCCGCATGGTGGCGGTGCGTTTTCCGGCAAGGACCCGACGAAAGTCGACCGTTCAGCAGCCTATATCACCCGCTATTTGGCGAAAAACATCGTCGCCGCCGGCTTTGCAACGCGTTGCACGATTCAGCTTGCCTACGCGATTGGCGTATCCAAACCGCTTTCGCTTTATGTCGATACACATGACACAGGCACGGTGGGCGACGACCAGATCGAGGCAGCCATCATGGGCATCGAAAAGCTGGGCGGCCTTACGCCCCGTGCAATTCGCACCCATCTCGGCCTGAATAAGCCAATCTATCGCAAGACTGCGGCCTATGGCCATTTCGGTCGCAAGGCCGATGGTGACTTCTTCCCATGGGAGCGCACTGATCTTGTTGAGGATTTGAAGGCCGCTTTGGCCTGATTACACTTGCAGCGTGGCGGCTGAATGTTTAGCCGCCACCGCTATGACTGCGAACAAGCTTGGAGATCCTACGACCTTGAACCGCCTCTATGGCCGTTCAAAAGGTAAAAAGCTGCGCGTTGAACAAAGTGATTTGGTCGACAGCTTGTTACCTCAAATTTCTGTGCCGGAATCCGGCAACCTCGGTAGCGTGGAATTATTCGGCGACGACCGCAGTATGCACTTTGAGATTGGTTTCGGCGGAGGCGAGCATCTTGCCTACCGCGCCGATATGCTACCGGACCATGGTTTCATCGGCTGTGAGCCGTTTTTGAACGGCGTCGCACAAGCATTATCCCATATCCGCGAAGGTGCGTTGGCTAATGTGCGGGTTCACATGGGTGACGCATTAGACGTATTGCGCCGCGTGCCCGACGGTTCGTTGTCCTTTGTGTATCTGCTGCATCCCGATCCCTGGCCAAAAGCACGCCACGTTAAAAGACGAATGATGAATGACGGCCCGTTGGACTTGATCGCGTCAAAACTTAAAACCGGCGGCGAGTTTCGATTTGGCACGGATCATCCCATCTATCTGCGCCACGCACTGATGGTTATGCAGCGCCACCGGCACCAGTTTGACTGGCTGTGTGGCAAGGCGGAGGATTTTCAGGTGCGACCCAGCGGCTGGCCGGAGACCCGTTATGAAGCGAAAGCACGCCGATTAGGCCATGAAGTCTGGTATTTCCGTTATCAGCGGCGCTAGTTTCAAAACGCGCGGCTGGTTCCGGCATCCACCTTTTCCACCCACTCGGGAAAGAAGCTGGGTGGACGTTTTGACCATCCTGTCGCAGTGGCAGCCGCTTCGCTAATCGAGTTCAGCAGCGCTTTGCGCTTAACCGGCTTTAGATGTGGCATGGAAGCCGCAGCGCAAAATGCTGCGGGAAGCCAAGGCCGCACATCAGCGCCAATGAGCCGCTCATATAAAAATCTGTACTCCGCGAAATTATCGATGCGTCCCTGCCCTAAATCGAAGGCGGACACTGTTATCAATGGTGCCAGAAAAACCTCTGCGTCTTTGATCGAACTGGAATTCGGCGCAAGCGCGCGTATCTCCGGCAGACAATCATATAGGCCATGTTGCGCATCAATGGCGGCGGCCTCAACCGAATCGCGGGACCAAAGTGCGACCGCATCCTTGCGATCATACGCGACGTCGAGTGAGCGCCGGATGTAGCGTTGGGCGGCCGCGCTAAACGTAGCAAATTCTTTCATCTCAGCGAGGGTCAGAGAACCGGGCGCCTCTTTTGTCATCTTGGTCATCTTATCTTCCCCCCATGCACAACAACGCCAACACCATCTCTGTTTTATGATTAGCCCATGGTTAACGGGGCGGCCAGCGCAAATCATTCGACGAAATCAGCGAAGCATTCGACGAGAGACGATGTGCGTGGTGCAACCGTTAGAAAATCCGGTAAGAGGAGATATGGAATTTTTATCCTCTCGAAAGGCGCTCATTGGCCACCAAATGGCCCTGCTGACGATCATAGGATTCTGGGCGTTCTACGCACTCATTCTCTCCCTGCGTGCCGCGCTGTTGGATTTTCCGGCGCAGGCAATCCTATTTGAACGCAGGTTGATGGTCGCTCTGGTGGGCGTGCTAGTCACATGGATCCTCTACATTGGCTTGCGCATGGCCGACAGACGTTCGCTTGGTTTTCGTGTCACGGTGGCGTTTATAGGTGCCATTCCCTGCGCGACGATTCTGGCTTCAGCGAATTTCTATATTTTCAATCTGTACGATCCGATCAGCCTTTTCAAAGATCCGAGCGTTGGGCGCACAATCGAGGATTTGAAGGCGCAATTGGGTTTGTCCTTTTGGCAGGAAATTGCCGATATATCGGTCACCCATTATTTCTTCCTGATTGCATGGGGCTCCCTATATGTCGCCATTGGCTACGCCCGCGAAGTGCGGGAGGCGGAACGCAAAACATCCCGTTTTGCACAGGCTGCGCAAGATGCCGAGCTGCGCTCGCTGCGTTATCAGGTCAATCCGCATTTTCTGTTCAACACTCTCAACTCTCTTTCCAGCCTTGTGATAACGGGCAAGCCACAAGAAGCTGAGGCCATGATCCAGAATCTGTCGAATTTCTACCGCACCAGCCTGTCTTCAGATCCGCTCGAAGACGTGACTCTTGAGGAAGAAGTGGACTTGCAAAGGCTATATCTGGAAATCGAAAGCGTTCGATACCCAAAGCGCTTGCGGGTCGATATCCGTATTCCAGACGGACTCATGAAACAGCATGTACCAGCGCTAATTCTTCAGCCCTTGGTCGAAAACGCCATCAAATACGGTGTCTCGCGAACCGCACGGCCAGTGCACGTCACCATCAGCGCGGCTCAAGACGCCAGCAATCTGGTGCTGAGCGTTACCGACGACGGAGAGGCTGTCGAGGTTGGTCATCAGGGCGGCAATGGCATCGGCCTTACCAATGTTCGGGACCGGCTGGAAGCCAGATACCGGTCGGCCGCACGGCTTGACACGCAGAGTGTCGACGGAGGGGGCTTTATTGCGACGCTCACATTACCGCTCAGCCACAGGATAGAACAATGAACCGGCTGCGAACCTTGATTGTTGATGACGAGCCTTTGGCCGTCGAACGGTTGGAAATATTGAGCCGCGACCATCCGGCGATAGAAATTGTGGGCACGGCGAATGACGGTGTGGAAGCATTGCGCATCGCTCAGCAACTGACGCCGGATTTGATTTTTCTCGATATTGGCATGCCTAAAATGGATGGCATTAACGCCGCGCGCGCTTTGGGCTTAATGACGAAAAAACCGGCGATTATTCTAGTGACTGCTTATGATAACTTTGCCGTGGAGGCATTTGATCTGGACGTCATCGACTATGTCCTCAAACCGGTTTCAAGCGAACGTTTGGGGCGCGCTATCGCTCGTATACGCGGTCCGCAGGAGGCAACGACGACCACTGATGCGCCCGCGCCAAAGGTCGGCGGCCAATATGCGCATGAATTTTGGGTGTCGCATCGTGCCGAACTCATTCGGGTAGCGGCGATGGATATCGAACGCATTGAGGCTGAGCGCGATTATATGCGGCTACACACTGCCGGGCGCAGTTACCTGCTGCACCAGACGATTTCGACGCTAGAGCAGCGGCTTGACCCGCAACAATTTCAGCGCATTCACCGCAGCCACATCGTGCGGCGCGATTTGATTACCGGATTGCGACATGAAGGTGGTGGCGTGTGGCATGCTTTACTTGGTGACGACTTATCAATGCGCATCGGGCGGAAATATCTTGCCGACGTCAAGCGTCTGGCGGGAAAATAGCAAACCCCGACTACACTAGCCGGGGTTTGCCTTCGATTAGCGGATCAATTAACCGCAAGTTTACTGTTGTTGCCGAGCGCCAGCTGGCGGTTTTCCATATACGCAGCTATGATTTTCTCCGTCGTCGGAGCAACGCTAGCGATTGCACCTTTTTCGCAGTTCAGACGGTCTTGCCTTTCACTGATGGTCAAAGCGCGGGGTGACCGGCAGACCTGTTTGACAGCTTGCTTAACCCGTGTTTCGAGCCGCTGACGACCAGCGGGAACTGACAAATCCAGATCCTGATATTTGACTTGCTTGCTTTTCCAGCCAGCTGAGGCAGGGGTTGTGATGGCCAGCGTAGAAACAGCGGCCAGCGACAATAAAATATGCTTGGGGGCGAACATATCATCATCCTTTTAAGTGTGGCCGCCGCATTGAGCGGTCGGCCATTGGGAGAGGGTGCAGGCGGACCAACATCGAAGCTGGGGAGCATGAAAGCGAGCCCGACCTGCGCCATCATCTCTATGCCAGCTGTGTTGCTAGCGCATGACACTTTCGATTAATGGCAAAGACAGTCGACGGTTCGACAAGCGTCATCGCCAACGCATGAATGCGTTCGACCAATGACCTTTTCGAGTTACTAACGACTGTTGTTAGATAAGGCCGGCAAGCGGACTTGATGGGTCAGCGTACATGCGGCGGCCCATCCGGCCAGCCAAATAGGCCATGCGTCCTGACTGCACAGCCAACTTCATGGCAGTTGCCATTGATATGGGATCCTTGGCTTCGGCAATGGCAGTGTTCATCAAGACGCCATCGCAGCCGAGTTCCATGGCCACTGCTGCATCCGATGCTGTTCCGACGCCTGCGTCCACCAGCACGGGTACTTTCGCGCCTTCAACGATTAGGCGGATAGTGACGCGGTTTTGGATTCCCAAGCCGGACCCGATGGGTGCGCCAAGCGGCATCACTGCAACGGCGCCCGCATCCTCAAGCTGCTTGGCTGCGATGGGATCATCAACGCAATATACCATAGGAAGAAAGCCTTCCTTCGCCAGCACTTCGGTTGCCTTCAAAGTTTCGCGCATATCCGGATAAAGTGTCTTCGCCTCCCCCAGCACTTCAAGCTTTACCAGATCCCAGCCACCTGCTTCGCGCGCAAGTCGCAGCGTGCGGATTGCGTCGTCGGCAGTAAAGCAACCGGCGGTGTTGGGCAGATATGTATATTTTTTCGGGTCAATATAATCGGTCAGCATCGGCGCATTTGGGTCAGAAACATTCACCCGGCGCACCGCAACAGTGATGATTTCCGCGCCCGACGCAACCAAAGCAGCAGCGTTCTGTTCGAAGTCCTTATACTTGCCGGTTCCGACAATCAGTCTGGAGTGAAATTCGCGTCCAGCAACTGTCCAGCTATCCCCGCTGCCACCCCCAACAAAATGCACGATTTCCAACCGGTCGCCTTCGGCGAGCACCACGTGCGTCAGTGTCGAACGCGACACAATTTCGAAATTCCGTTCGACCGCCACCTTCGCGGGATCAAGGCCAATGTCTTTAACGAGATCGGCCACGCTTGCCCCCGCTCGAAACCGACGCAGTTCGCCGTTCAGTGTGAGGGAGATGGTTTCGGCAGTGGAAGAGGATGTCATTTCGTCTCGCTATTTTTATCGACCTGCATATAGTGTCGGAACAGTGCGGTCCGCAACCGCTGCTTTGATATAATCAGGGGATATGCATTGGCTGATCAGCCGATTATTTTTGTATTGAACGGACCAAATCTCAATTTGTTGGGAACGCGTGAGCCGCAGATATACGGTGATGACACGCTGGATGATATCGCAGGGCGACTGGACGACCAAGCACGCGCAGCCGGAGCCTCCATCGATTTTCGTCAATCAAATCATGAAGGGCATTTGATTGACTGGTTGCACGAAGCGCAGGCAACAGGCGCGCAGGCGGTTCTGATAAATGCGGCTGGGTACACACATACGTCCATCGCTATTCTTGATGCCATAAAGGCAATTAAAGTCCCCGTTTTTGAAGTCCATCTGTCCGACCCCCATGAACGGGAATCGTTCCGCCATTTGAGCTATGTCGGGATGGCGGCTAAAGCGGTGTTTGCAGGATATGGCGCAAAGTCCTATGAACTCGCGCTGGACGCAGCGCTGCAACTTTGACATTAGGCGCTGCAATTACATTCGGGGTTCAAGGAGTATTACATGGCGGCGAAATCAGGAAGTAATGGCGGCATGCAGGTAGACACGGATCTTGTCCGGGAACTTGCAGCCATGCTGAACGACACGGGCCTGAGCGAAATTGAAGTCGAGGACGGTGATCGCAAGATCCGCGTTTCGCGCACAATGACGGCCGTTGCCGCGCCGGTCATGGCAGCGCCCGCTGCTGCCCCTACCGCAAGCACCGCTTCGGCCCATGAGGCACCAGCTGCGCCGACCACCGCAGCTAACGCGCTTAAATCACCCATGGTTGGGACCGCTTATCTTACCCCTGAACCCGACGCTGCGCCGTTCGTAAGCATTGGTCAGCAAGTAAAGGCAGGCGACACCGTACTTATCATTGAAGCCATGAAGGTGATGAACCCGATTGTTGCTCCAACTTCGGGCACCGTTACAGAAATATATGTGGAAAGCGGACAGCCAGTCGAATTCGACCAGCCCTTGCTGGTGATTGCATAAATCATGGCCATTGAAAAAATCCTTATCGCCAATCGCGGCGAGATAGCGCTTCGCATCCATCGCGCCGCGCATGAAATGGGGATCAAAACAGTGGCGGTGCACTCGACTGCCGATGCCGATGCCATGCATGTGCGGCTTGCAGACGAGGCTATTTGCATTGGACCGCCCGCTGCAACCGACAGCTACCTCAACATTCCGGCGATCATTTCGGCGGCTGAAATCAGTCACGCCGACGCCATTCATCCCGGCTACGGTTTTCTGTCTGAAAATGCGCAGTTCGCTGAAATCGTGGAAAGCCACGACATCAAATGGATTGGGCCAAAGCCCGAGCATATCCGGACGATGGGCGACAAGGTCGAAGCCAAGCGGTCCGCAGGCGCGTTGGGCTTGCCGCTCGTACCAGGGTCTGACGGTGCCATTGAGGATGTCGCCGAAGCCAAGGCGATTGCGCGCGACATTGGCTATCCGGTTATCATTAAGGCTGCATCGGGCGGTGGCGGCCGCGGTATGAAGGTCGTCAACAGCGAAGATGAACTCGAAACCCAGATGCAGCAGGCCGGCTCCGAAGCCAAAGCTGCTTTCGGCGATGCCACTGTCTATCTCGAAAAATATCTCGGTAATCCACGCCACATCGAATTTCAGATTTTCGGTGATGGCAATGGGAACGCCGTACATCTTGGCGAGCGTGATTGTTCGTTGCAGCGCCGCCACCAAAAGGTTCTTGAGGAAGCGCCATCGCCCGTTTTGGCGACTGCCGAGCGCGACCGGATGGGCAACATCTGCGCCAAGGCAATGGCCGATATGGGCTATCGCGGTGCAGGCACCATCGAATTCCTGTGGGAAAATGGCGAGTTCTACTTCATCGAGATGAATACCCGTTTGCAGGTCGAACATCCGGTTACCGAAATGATTACCGGCATCGATCTGGTCCGCGAACAAATTCGTGTCGCAGAAGGCAAACCATTGTCCTTCACGCAGGACGAGGTGACTTTTACCGGGCACGCCGTAGAATGCCGCATCAACGCGGAAGACCCGCGCACGTTCATGCCATCACCTGGCACGGTATCTTGGTACCATCCGCCCGGCGGCCTGTATGTACGCGTGGATAGCGGTCTTTATCATGGTTATAAGGTCCCGCCTTATTATGACAGCATGATCGCCAAGCTGATCGTCTATGGCCAAACACGTGAAGGCTGCTTGATGCGCCTGCGCCGTGCGTTGGGCGAGTTCGTGATAGAGGGTATGAAAACCACGATACCACTACACCAGAAACTGCTTGAAGATCCTGATTTCCAAAACGGCAATTATACGATCAAATGGCTTGAAGAATGGCTAGCGAAAGACGAGGCCTGACCTTTTCGCGCCGTGAGGTTGCACTTGGACTAGCGATAGTCCCGCTGGCCAGCTGCGTTCCGACAGGGCCTGACAAAGACGTTGCTTTTATATCTGCTGGCGCAGGTCGGACCCTCTCGCCCGACGACCCGAAACGCTTGCTGGAGTTGGTAACACTCGATCCCGCGATCAAGCTGGATATACGCTACGCCACGACCAACAACTTCACCGGGCAGATTCTATATGACGAAGCACGGGCGTTTCTGGTCACACCCGCTGCCCGCGCGCTTGTGCAGGCAAGCAAGGCTGCGCAGGCCGACGGCTATGGACTGACGATTTTCGATGCCTACCGGCCATGGCGCATCACCAAAAAATTATGGGACGCCACGCCTGCGGGCCCGAAAAAGAACTATGTGGCGAATCCAAAGCGCGGTTCAAAACATAATCGCGGATGTGCAGTTGACCTTAGCCTGCATCGTTTGGCGGATGGCATGCTTATTGAAATGCCGACGGAGTTTGACGATTTTTCCGAAAAGGCCCATCGCGACTATATGGGCGCAAGCACGACAGCCATTGCCAATCGCGCGCGGCTCCAGAGATATATGGAGAATGTCGGCTTTGTCGGACTGTCCAATGAATGGTGGCACTTTGATTTCACAGGCTGGGAACAGTTCCCAGTGATGGACGTGCCTTTCAACCGCGTCCGATAATTCGTTCACCAAAATCTATTCTTTCATGAACATGTATGGCCAATTCAGCCTCGCTTCAGGTGCGGGGTTGCATTTAGGGGGCAACGCAGACGCATGGTGCCTCTGCCATGGGGATTTGCCATGAAAAAGTTTATATTACTGACTTTGGTCACCGCGACCACGCTTTCTTCAGTAACCGCACAAGCTGCAGATATTGTGCCGACGGCACGTCAGAGTGGATTTTCTGATGCTGCTTCCAACTTCCAGCGCGAAGAACGCAGGGCGGAACGTCAGGCCGAACGAGCAGCAGGCGGTGGCGGCGATCGTGCAGAGCGCCGGGCGGAGCGCATGCAAAACCGCGCTCCACGTCCAGAAGCAGCGCCCACCACAAGCGCCCCGGTCGAACGCAATCGCTTCCCAATCGAACGTCAACGCGACGATGTCCGCACGCAGCGCCGCGATGCGAGCCAGGACGGTCGTTATTATGACCGGAACCGCGATGGCAATCTGGACCGCCGCTGGGATCGCAACCGCGACGGCAATCTTGATCGCAATTGGGACCGTAATCGTGATGGTCGGTTAGACCGTCGCTTGGACCGTAACGACGATGAGCGGATTGACCGTCGTTATGACCGCAACCGTAATGGCGAGATTGATCGCCGCTACGACCGCAATAACGATAATCGTCTCGACCGTAACCGCGGCGGCAATTGGTCCAACAACTGGCGCAGCGATAACCGCTATGACTGGCGCGGACACCGACAGCGTTATGGGGATTACTATCGTCAAGGCCGTTACTACGCCCCCTATCGTGGCCACAGCTACAACCGGATAGGCATCGGCTTTTCTTTGGGCACAGGCTTCTACGGGTCGCGTTATTGGATCAACGATCCATGGCAGTACCGCCTGCCCGCAGCTTACGGGTCGTATCGCTGGGTACGTTATTATGACGACGTACTGCTCGTCGATTTACGCAGCGGACGGGTCGTCGACGTCATTCGCGATTTCTTCTGGTAAGCCCAACACATAGACCCGGGAATTCACCTCCCGGGTCTTTTTTGCTTGTAACATCGCCTTTAGCGCCTCACTCTCCGAGCTTCAGTTCGGAGAGAGTTTTGATGTTTCGTAATCTTTTGTTGGCAAGCGCCGCTTTGCTCAGTTCGTCCGGCGCGTTGGCCGAAACACAAGCCATTCTCGTCGGTAACCTCATTCCCGATGCCGCCACTGGCCAGACTGGTCCCGCGGTCATTCTGGTTGAAAACGGCCGTATCAAGCAAATCACGCAGGGCAGCTCGAACAAGTTTGAAGCGGACTCCGTTATTGACCTTTCGACCAAAACGGTGGTGCCGGGCTTAATCGACTTGCACGTTCACTTGACCGGCGATCCCGGTGGCGACTTCCGCGAAGAGGCAGTTGACCCCGACGAATGGGGCGTGGTCATGGGCGTCAAGAACGCCGCCCTGACGGTTAAAGCTGGCTTCACTACGGTTCGCGAGGCGGGATCGGCACAAAACACGGCATTCGTCCTGCGGCGCGGTACAGCCGAAGGCCGCATCGTCGGCCCGCGGATAGTGGCGGCGGGACCTGCGTTATCCATCGTCGGCGGCCATGGTGACGTTACCGGCTTTCGCAACGACGTTTTGGCAGCGCTGGAAACCGGCTATACCTGCACAGGCCCGGTGGAGTGCGCCGAAAAAGTCCGCAAATCATCGCGCGCTGGCGCTGATGTCATCAAAATCACGGCAACTGGCGGCGTGTTATCGCAGCAGGGTCGCGGCCTGGAGGCGCACTTCACCAATGAGGAAATGGCGTCCATCGCGAACACCGCCCATTCACTTGGCCTGAAAGTAATGGCGCACGCCCATGGCGCGCGCGGCATTGAGGCAGCGGCCGCAGCTGGCATTGATTCAATCGAACATGGGACATTTGCCGACGAAGCCGCGCTCAAAGTGATGAAGGCCAATGGCACCGCTATCGTCCCGACGTTGATGGCGCTGGAAGGCGTCCGCGCTCGCCTTGGCAAGGGCATCTATACGCCCACGGTTGAAGTGAAGGCGCGGCAGGCAATTGAAGCCGCAGGTCGTCAGGTCCGTTTGGCAAAAGCGATGGGCGTAACGGTCGCATTTGGGACTGATGCCGGCGTATTTGAGCACGGCAGCAACGCGGGTGAGTTCGCTTTGCTGGTCAAGGCCGGCATGACACCGACCGAAGCATTGGCCAGCGCCACCACAGTCGCCGCAAAAACACTTGGAATGGAAAACGAAATCGGTCGAATTGCGGTTGGCTATTCCGCGGACTTGGTCGCCGTATCAGAAAATCCGCTAACCAATATCCGCACCCTCGAAAAGGCTGACTGGGTCATGGTAAGAGGACGCGTTGTTCCGTGATTCGGTGATGTTATGCCAGCTGAGACTAATGCCAGAGTATTTGATCCTAATAACGACCCCGCCAAACTGGCGCGTATCGGGGCACATGTCACAAAAAGGTTGAATGCCAATCCGCTTGTTCAGCAGGTGGAACATACAGATGCGCAGCTCTATCTATACCAGGGGTTTTTAAGCGCGGCGGATTGCAAAACGCTCATCGCCAAAATTGATGCGGATGCGGTTCCATCCACGTTGTACAAGGGAACCGAACAAGCCGGTTTCAGGACGAGCTATAGCTGCCACCTGAATCGCTGGGATGCTTTTATCGCTCGAATAGAGGCGCGTATGAGCGATGTTTTGGGTATCGATAACAGCTTTGCGGAAACGATGCAGGGGCAACGTTATGCCGTCGGCCAAGAATTCAAATCGCACCATGATTTCTTCCATCCCAGCCAGAGTTATTGGCTGCAAGAAGGCCCGGCAGGCGGTCAAAGGAGTTGGACCGCGATGATTTTTCTGAACGAACCCGAAGAAGGCGGCGCAACCGAGTTTCCACATCTTGGCTTGGGCATAAGGCCGCAAGCCGGCATGATGTTGATGTGGAACAACGTCAATCTCGACGGCACCCTCAACTACAAAACATTGCACACGGGAACGCCGGTCACAAAGGGCGTCAAACATGTGATTACAAAATGGTATCGCCAGAATGACTGGCTCGAAATTAACACGCAAAAACCATCATGACGCAATAAGAGGCGATGGTTGAGTGCACCAGAAGAACTTCACCCGTCGCCCGATTGTCGTCTGTCGAAATAACCTTGTGCCGCCGTCAATCCGAGCGGACACCGCCTGCCAATCGGCACGAGCTTCTGCCTATACCAATTTGGAGATAATCATATGAAAAGCCCCAAGTTTCTGCTTCTTGTCAGCAGCGCCTTATTAGCACCATTTGCGTCGGCCGCTGTCCATGCGCAAACGCCATCGGCGACAACGCCCGTCGTAACCGAGAGCCAGCGCCTCAGCGCGCTGTTTGCTGCGGATGATGAGGCCAGTTTGAAGCGCAACCCGCTGAACGCCATGTTCCGCGGCGATATGCGTTATGCGGATCAGTTTGGTGATTTCATCACGGACGAGTATTTCGCCAAAGAACGCGCTGCGGCTGAAGCTAACGTAGAGGCGCTGAAAGGCATCGACCGCGCGAAACTGAACGATACCGACAAAATCGCCTATGATGTGTTTCGCCAGAACCAACTTGATGCGCTGAAGGGCCTGTCCAAAGAAATTATGGACCTGACTGTCGTCCGTCCGCTCAATCATTTCTTCGGCTTTCACACATTCTATCCGACATTTGCCAGTGGTCAGGGTGCCGCGCCATTCAAAACCGTGCAGGATTATGACAATAACCTGAAACGCCACAAGGAGTTCATCGTTTTGATGGATCGTTCGATTGGCCGTTTCCGCGAAGGCATGGCATCAGGCGTCTTTGAAACGAAGATGACGATCACTAACGTCATCGATCAGTTGAACACGCAACTTGCTCAGAAAACCGAAGAATCTCCTTATTATGGCCCGGTATTGAAGTTTCCCGAAAACTTCAGTGACGCCGACAAGGCGCGCCTGACCAAAGAATATCGCGAAATTATTGAAACCGGCCTTTACCCTGCAAATGCACGCCTGCGTGACTTTTTGCGGGATTCCTATCTTCCCCTAGCGCGCGAACAGGTTGGCCTGTCTGCGATGAAAGGTGGCGAAGGCCTTTACCAATATCTTATCGAGCAGACGACGACCTTGCCATTGAAAGCCAATGACATCCACAATTTGGGACTGTCAGAAGTCACCCGCATCAAGGGCGGCATGGAAGCAATTAAAAATGAAGTCGGCTTCAAAGGCACTCTGCCCGAATTTTTCGAGCATTTGCGCACCGACCCGAAGTTCAAAATGACGAGCCGCGATGCTTTGACACAAGGCTATTATGACATTGGCAAAAAGGTTGATGGCATAATCTCGCAGCAGTTCAAATATCTTCCCAAGGCCCCGCTGGAAATCAAACCCTATGAAGAATTCCGCGAGAAATACGAAGCAGGCGGAAGCTATCAACAGGGCACTCCAGACGGCTCGCGCGCCGGTACTTTTTACTTCAACGCCTATGATCTGCCGAGCCGCACAACACCGGGCATGACCACATTGTACCTACATGAAGGTGCGCCGGGCCACCATTTCCAGATCAGCATTGCGCAGGAAAACGAGAAGCTGCCAGCGTTCATGCGTTTCGGCGGCAACACTGCCTATGTCGAAGGCTGGGCGCTGTATTCGGAGACTTTAGGTTATGACATGGGCCTGTTCAAAGACCCGTATCAGCGCTTTGGGACGTTGTCGGATGAAATGTTGCGTGCCATGCGCCTGGTCGTCGACACCGGCATCCACAGCAAGGGTTGGACGCGCGAACAGGCCATCGATTATATGTTGGCAAACAGCGATATGGGCAAAACCGACGCAACCGCAGAGGTCGAGCGCTACATCGCCATCCCGTCACAAGCGCTTGCGTACAAGATTGGCGCGCTCACCATCATGCGGCTGAAAGACAAGGCGAAGAAGGAACTGGGCGCGAAGTTTGACGTGCGTGAATTCCACAATCAGGTGCTAAACACTGGCGCGCTTCCATTGGCGGTTTTGGAAAAGAAAATCGACAGCTGGATCGCCACATCGAAGTAAGAATATGCGCGCTTCCCGGTCAGGCAACTGGTGGGGAAGCGCGCAACCGCTTCCATCGGTTCAGTTACTCCTGCCGATTGGCTTGATTGCATCTCTGCCATGATATAGCCCCTGCATCAGGGGAGAAAATTAATGCCGAGTTTCGCAGCGCGTTTCGCAGGCTTTGCCTTGCGCACCACAGGCTATTATCGCCGGATGTTCACAGGCGGGCCGCAATTTCAGTCCAACATTGCGAAGATAAGATCGCTGCCGACACCGCAGCCAGCGGGCAAAGCCGACAGCCAGTTTGCCCTCAAACAAAGCAGTTTCAAAGGCCGGACCATTTGGCACATCGCGCCCAATAATCGCCGCCCGACAGCGCATATCTTGTTCTGGCATGGCGGCGGCTATGTATATCCCGCTACCGATGTGCACTGGAAGTTCCTGACGCATATGGCGACGGTACATGGCTGGTCGGTGACCGCGCCCTTATACCCGCTAGCGCCCGAATCGACGGCATCCGACACCACCGCGTGGGCGCATGAATATTATAATCATTACCAAGCCGAAATGGCAGGGCAGCCGTTTGTCATGGCCGGCGATTCCGCTGGTGGCGGCCTTACTGCGGCGTTGGCCCAAATGGCGCGTGACGATGGCGCAGCACTTCCTGCGGGACTTATCCTTATCTGCCCTTGGCTTAATCTTGAGCCTAATCATCCGGACCAAGCGTTGGTCGAGCCGCGCGACGGCATCCTGACATTAAGTGGCATAAGCGATGGCGGAGCGCTGTATGCCGGAGCGTTGCCGCGCACTGACCCCCGTTGCAGTCCGATCTATGGCGACTGGCAAGGCCTTCCACCGATGTTGGCATTTGCCGGCGGTGATGACATATTGGTGACGGACGCACGGGCGTTAAAGGCGAAGTTGCCAGCGATTGAACATCGTGAAGAAGCTGGGATGCTTCACGACTGGCCGATCTTCACGTTCCGGGAATCGCGCGATGCTCAGGTTCAGATGGCTGCTTTCGCAACACGCGTGACGGCCTAGTGGATTTGCTGCCAATGACCCAAGCTGATAGGATGTCCGTTATGAGAGAAGCCATTCCATGCCAGCCGTGAAAGCCGCCAATCCCCGCGACATATTTGCACCTGAAGAATGGAAAGCACTAACACGCGTGTCGCGGTGGCGTGGCGTTGTCCTCATCATACATGCATGGGTCGTCGTCGGAATTGCGGCATTGGGCACTGCATATTTGTGGGAGTTGAATTGGCTGCTTGGGGCAGCAGCAACACTGCCTGCCCTTGCGGTCATTGGCGGACGGCAGCTTGGGCTTGCGATTTTGATGCACGACGGCGCGCATGGGCTGCTTCACCCCGACCGCAAAACGAATAACTTTCTGGGCCAATGGCTGACCGGCGCCGCGACGGGCAGCGATCTGCACGCTTACCGGGCATATCATTTAACCCATCACAAGTTCACGCAACAGCCAGAAGACCCCGATCTATCGCTATCCGCGCCCTTCCCCACCAGTAGAAAAAGCCTTCGGCGCAAAGCCATACGTGATCTGACGGGACAGACATTTTTCAAGCAGCGCAGCCATCAATTTGCCGCAGCATGGCGGGGCGTTAAAGCCATATTGCGGGGGCAGACCGGCAACGCATCTGTCAAACGCGACACTAGCGCGGGCCGCACGTTCAACCTGCAAAGCCGAAGCGGAATCGACGCGCCAGTGGCGAACGCCGATGGTGCCAAAACCACCGCCTATACGGTGGGTCGTTTCGTTACGGTTCAAATCGTCCTTCTGACGCTATCCTTGCTCTTGTCGGGCTGGGTGCCGTATTTGCTTTGGCTCGTGACGCTGGGCAGCACGTTCCAGTTGTTTTTACGTGCCCGCAATATCGCCGAACATGCGTGCACCACAACCGGTAGCGATGATCCGTTCAGCCACGCACGGACCACTTATGCCAACTGGATAGAACGTGCGACCGTTGCCCCTTATTGGGTGAACTATCACAGCGAGCATCATTTGTTCATGGGCGTGCCATGCTATAATTTGCCCCTCGCACATGCTTTATTAGGCAAGGCCAATTTCCATGCCCGCATGACAATTGAGCCAAGCTATCTGGCCGTACTGCGACGGGTTACAACCACCCAGCCCGCTTAAAGCGAACGTATAAGGTCAGGCAAATCGTCGCCATCACGCCGACCACGGCGAAATATCCATATTTCCACCGTAGCTCGGGCATGATGTCAAAATTCATGCCGTAAATGCCCGCGATGGCGGTCGGCACCGCAAGGATAGCGGCCCAAGCCGCCAATTGCCGCGTGATGGCACCCTGTCTTTGCTGTTCCAGAAGGCCGCTGGTTTCGATAACCGATGTCAGCGTGTCGCGTAGACCCTCAACGCGGTAAACCAGCCGTCGAATATGGTCGAGCAGGTCGCGCATGAACGGATAAATATTGGCATCAATCTGCGGCATTTCGAGATTGATGAACCGGTTGGCCAAATCTTCAGTCGGGCCCAATATCCGCTGCAACCGAAACAGTTCGCGACGGAGCATGAACACCCGAGCAGTTTCCGCGCGACCGAGGAAGTTATCGATAGCGCGGTCTTCCATGGCGAGCACCTTCTCCTCCATGGCGTCCACGACGTCGCTATAACCGTCCACGATATAATCAAGGATACTATGGAGAACGTAATCGGGCCCTTGCTTCAAGAGCCAGGGCGTTGCCTCCAATTGTGTGCGCACCGGACTGTGCGCGCGGTCGGACCCCAGTCGCACTGTGATGATAAACTGCCGCCCCATGAAAATCGCGGTGTTGCCGTAGATTATACGGTCGCCCTCAAGTCGGGGCGTACGGATAACGAGGAATAGATGGTCCCCATAAGGTTCGACCTTAGGCAAATGCTTGGGATCCAGTGCGTCTTCGACCGCGAGAGGATGAAGGCCGAAATGATCCTGGATGCGCTTCAGCAATCCGTCATCGGGTTCATGGAGGCCAATCCAGATGAAATCTGCCGGCTTACTGACCTGCGGAATCGGTTTTGACAGGTCGATGTCTTGAACAGTTTTCCCGTCGTGATACAGGCGCGCAGCAACGGTCGTCATTTCGACCTGCCATCGTCGCCGGGTGCAATTTTGGCCAACTGGCTAATGAGATAATTGACCTTTTCATGCAGGCGCAGGATTTCAAGTTCGGCCCGCAAATTGACTTCATAATCATGCGATGCGGCTTCGCGGTCTTTATCCGCTTGCCGGTTTTGGCTCATCATGATGATGGGTGCCTGAATCGCGGCCAAAGTAGACAGCAACAGGTTCAGGAAAATGAACGGATAGGGGTCGAACGCCATCCCTAGCCGGCCCAAAATCTGGGAGTTCAAAATCATCCAGCCGAACAGCACCACGCCAAAGGCGATGATGAAACCCCAACTGCCACCGACAGCCGCGACGTGATCCGAAAGGCGCTCTCCGAAAGTCGATTTCTCGCCATGGAAAACATCGCTGCGTTGCGCTGTCGTCTCTCTCTTATGAATGCGCTCCAGCACCCGACGTTCGGGCGGCGACAAAGCATCGCTCGTTTTGCCAAGCAATTCGAGCGCCAGATCATCAACCGACCGCGGTGTGCTCATGCAAGCGCCTCCGCAATCAGCTTACGGCTGTTCTCGATGCCGTAAAGCGCAATGAAGCTGCCCATGCGCGGGCCCGCGCTGGAACCCAGAAGGGTTTCGTACAGGGCCTTGAACCAGTCCCGCAGATTTTCAAAACCGCCGTCCTTGCCGATTTCATAGACGATGTTTTGAATATCCTCAGCGCTGGCATCCTCCGAAAGCTCCGCCAAACGCGCGTCCAATGTCTGTAGCGCGGCAACCTCGACGCCTTCTGGCTTGCGCTTGTGCAATGTCGGCGCAACAAAATCGCGGTTATAGGCAAGCGCAATCGGTATGAGCTCGGCAAGCTCGGGAGAATTTTCGGCAGAGGCGTCTTTGGCATAATTGCCAAGATACGCCCACACCTGCTCCGCGGTCGCACCCGCACCCATCACGCCCACCAGATTGAGCAACAGGCCGAAGGTTACCGGCGGCTGGCCAACGGGAACATTGCCATTGTGAATATGGTGCACGGGATTACCCAGCCGCTTTTCAACCGGCTGTTCATGCCATTGCGCCCGGAACTGGAAATATTCGTCGACCGCCTTGGGCACGACGCCAAGATGCAATTGCTTGGCGCTTTTTGGCTCGCGATAGGCGTAAAATGCCACGCTGTTTTCAGTGCCATATTTCAGCCAGTCTTCAAGCGCGAGGCCATTGCCCTTCGACTTCGAAATCTTCTCGCCTTTTTCATCGAGGAACATCTCGTAAATCAGGCTTTCGGGTGGACGACCGCCTAGCACCCGCGCGATTTTGCCGCTTTGTACGCCGCTGTCGGTCAGATCCTTGCCGTACATTTCATAATCAACGCCCAAGGCAACCCAACGCATCGCCCAATCGACTTTCCACTGCAGCTTTGCCTTACCGCCAAGGACGGACTGCGTGACAATATCGCCGTCATCGTCAAAGCGGATCAGGCCAGCCTCTGCATCAACCACCTCAACCGGCACTTGCAAAACGATGCCGCTCTTTTCGCTAATCGGCAGCACCGGCGAGTATGTTGCTGCCCGCTCCTTGCGCAAGGTTGGCAGCATGATGTCCATAATGCCTTGATAGTTGCGCAGCACATTTTTCAGCGCGTCATCAAAGACGCCGCCCTCATATTGCGAGGAGGACGAGATGAACTCATAGTCAAAGCCGAACTGGTCCAGAAATTCGCGTAGCATCGCATTGTTGTGCGCAGCAAAGCTCTCGAACTTTTCAAACGGATCCGGAATGCGCGACAGCGGCTTGCCCAAATGCTCGGTCAACATCGCCTGATTGGGTACATTGTCCGGCACCTTACGCAGGCCATCCATATCATCGGAAAATTCGATAAGGCGTGTTGGCGCGTCGGACAATGTCGCAAACGCGTTGCGGACCATCGTCGTGCGCAGCACTTCGTTGAATGTGCCAATATGCGGAAGGCCAGACGGACCATAGCCGCATTCAAAGATAATCGCTCCGCCGCCGGGCTTGCCAGCAGGATAGCGTTTCAGCAACCGGCGTGCCTCTTCATAAGGCCAAGCCTTCGAAACGGCTGCTAGGTCACGGAGTTCGGTCACATTATCACTTTCAATTAGGCTATTACTGCGCCTGCCTTTCCCGCTTTTGGCTCCATTTGCAAGTCTGCGCTGGGGTTGGCTCACGCGCAGGTTGACATCAGCATAAAAAGACTGCGTGTGCGCCGCAAAACGTTTCCTTTACGTTCCAACCGCCCTTATGGGTGGACGCGTGTCTACGCAGCCGAATTTTTCTTTTTCCGCACTTCATGCCAGCCATGCGGGTATTTGGATCGGGACGGCTGACGGCCCCGTTCAAACCGTTGGCAAGGGCGAAGCTGCGGGGCGCGCAGCCGAAAGCCCGCTGGTCATGCTGAACGCGCCTTTGGTCGCGCAACGGCTTGGCTATGGAGACCTTTCCGGGCTGGATATATTGGAGCTGTTTGCATTCATTCATCCGGCCCGCTTTGCAGTTCCCACACCAAAGGGAATGGCGAACGTCCTTAAACTTGCGCCGCCGGAAACTGATAAAGACGTGCCCGCGTTTCTCCTAATGGCGGCAGAACGCCTGTTGGCCGTGTTGTCGGATCCAAAATGGGCCGAGCGAGAGGGCGCGTGGGATTCTGCCCAAGCATTGATGCGTCTGCGCTGGCCATGGGCAAATCTGGTACTGGCCCGCCTGAAAAAACCGGAAAAGGCAGAGCGTTGGTTATTCAGCCGCCTGCCCGATTGGGAGGAAGCGCCACCACGCACACCGCCACGCGTTGTGACCCTAAACCCCGATGATGTGCAGGCGCGTTTGGCCGCGCTGGTCGGCGGGTCAGCCGAAACGCGCCAAGGGCAGCGGGACTTTGCAAGAGCCGCAGCTGACATTTTTGCCCCGCGCACGCGCAAGGGCGAACCCAATATGCTTTTGGCCGAAGCGGGAACCGGCATCGGCAAGACGCTGGGTTATCTTGCACCAGCCAGCCTGTGGGCAAGCATGGCGGACGGCGCGGTATGGATTTCGACTTTCACAAAAGCACTGCAGCGGCAACTGGTGCGCGAGGCGCGCCGCATTTATCCTGACCCCGAAACCTTCCGGTCGAAAGTTGTCGTGCGCAAGGGCCGCGAAAATTATCTGTGCCTCTTGAACCTTGAGGATGCATTGCAAGGTGGCTTTGCTGGGCGTGCGGCCACCCTCGCACATCTGGTGGCACGCTGGGCCGCTTATACCGACGATGGCGATATGATCGGCGGGGACTTGCCGGGGTGGTTGCCCACTTTGTTCCGGCGGAACGGCTCCACTGCGCTCACCGATCGCCGGGGCGAATGCATCTATGCCGGTTGCCCGCATTACCGCAAATGCTTCATTGAGCGGGCATCGCGCGCCTCGGTTCAGGCCGAAATTGTCATTGCCAATCACGCGCTGATGATGGTGAACGCCGCGCGTGGCCGGGATGAAGTGAACCGGCCAAGCCGGATCATTTTCGACGAAGGCCATCATCTGTTTGATGCAGCGGACTCAATGTTTGCGGCCGCCTTGACGGGTCAAGAAACTATCGAGCTTCGCCGTTGGGTCATTGGACCCGAGGGTAAGGCACGCGGCAGACGCCGGGGCCTTTCGGCGCGGCTTGCCGATGTAGCGTCCTATGATGATGAAGGCGGGGCCGCGATTGAGATGGCACGTATCGCCGCCGAAGCCTTACCCGGCGACGGCTGGCTAGGACGGCTTGCCGAGGGCGCACCGTCTGGTCCGCTCGAGCGCCTGTTCGCGGCGATCCGTAATATGGTGTACGCCCGCGACGAAACCAACGCGGCCGAGGGCGGCTATGGTCTGGAGACCGAGCTTGCTGATCCCGACGCGGCTGTTGTCGATGCTGTTGCCGACGCGGCGGTAGCGCTGGAGGCACTGGCTCGCCCCTTGACGCTCTTGGGTCAGCGGCTTGAGGCGATGATTGCGGACCCGCCCGATTGGCTGGATGGCAGCGCACGGGCGCGCGTGGAAGGCGCGATGGCGAGCCTTGGGTGGCGCATCGATACGCTGCGCGCGTGGATTGCGATGCTGGCCCGCGCTGTTGGACCCGTAGATCCCGATTTTGTAGATTGGTTGGCGATTGACCGGTTTGAAGGCCGAGAAATGGATTTGGGTATGCACCGGCGCTGGCTTGACCCGATGAAACCAGTCGCGGACATCGTGCTGAAACCGAGCCACGGCGTGCTCGCAACCTCGGCCACGCTGCGCAGCGGCGGGGACTGGGCCAATGCCGAGGCCCGCACTGGCGCAACGCATCTCGACAGGCCAGCAACGCATTTCACTGCGACCAGTCCTTTCGATTATGCGTCGCAGGCCGAAGTGCTCATAGTGACTGATGTGAAACGGGGGGATGCTTCTGCCCTAGCAGGGGCTTACGCGACGTTGATTACCGCCTCTGGCGGCGGCGCGCTGGGGCTGTTCACCGCCATTCGCCGCCTACGGTCAACGTACGCGCGCATTGCCGACCGGCTGGCGCGGGACGGACTGCCCCTATATGCGCAGCATGTCGACCCCATAGATACCGGCACTCTGGTCGACATTTTCCGCGATGACTCGCACGCTAGCCTTCTGGGGACCGATGCCTTGCGCGACGGCGTCGATGTGCCGGGCGAGTCGCTGCGGCTAGTCATCATGGAACAGATACCATGGCCGCGCCCGGACATCTTGCATCGCGCGCGCCGTCTGAAACATGGCGGCATCGATTATGATGATCGCATCATTCGCGCCAGAATGGCGCAGGCTTTCGGACGGCTTATCCGAAGTGCCGGCGACAAGGGTCATTTTGTTCTGCTGTCTTCTGCCGTGCCCAGCCGCCTGCTGACCGCGTTCCCGCCTGGCACACCGATACGCCGCGTGACGCTGGCCGAGGCCGCGCTTTCTGTTAAATCAGGTCTTTCACCAGCGCCGAAAATGCGGCAGGGCATGGACGAGAGCTTGGAAGAGAGTAACCCGATTTGACGTTCACGCTGACAGTATTTCGCCACGCCAAATCGAGCTGGGATGATACCATTCCACGCGACTTTGACAGGCCGTTGAACAAACGCGGCGAAAAAGCGGCTGTGACCATGGGCAAATGGGTCAAACAAACGGGCCTGACTTTCGACCATATCGTCGCCAGCCCTGCAGTCCGCGTGATCGACACCATCGACCATTTTGTGAAGGGGAGCGGCCACAGGATCGATCCGAACTGGGATCGCAGGATTTACCTCGCATCCTCCGCTACTTTGATGGACGTTCTGCGCGATCAATCCGACACGCACAAAGACATATTAATGATCGGTCATAATCCGGGCATGGAAGATCTGGTTCTTGATCTGTGCCCCGATGATGGCACTTCGCCATTGCGCGCGCTAGTCTGGGAGAAATTTCCGACTGCGGCGATCGCTCGGATCGAGTTGGATATTCAGCATTGGTCTGAGATCGAACGCAAAACCGGTTGCCTGACGCATTTCATCCGGCCGCGCGATCTCGACCCCGAACTGGGCCCTGAAGAGGAATGACACCCGTTGTTTGGCGGCGGGCGGGGCCGCAGGATGCGGAAGCACTAGCCTATCTTGGTGCAGCAACCTTCCTGACGACATTTGCTTTCGATCATCCGGGGCAACCACTGATTGAGCATCTGCGGGCCGAACACAGCACTGCCTATTATGCCGACAAACTTGAGCAGCCGGATATCGATATCGTGATTGGCGAAACGCCCCTTGGTGCGCCAATTGGTTATGTCATGATGGTCCCGCCCACGCATCCCGAGTTACAGCAAAGCGGCGATATTGAGTTGAAGCGCATTTATTTGCTAGGTCCCTGGCAAGGCGGCGGCAATGGCAAAACGATGCTGGAGCAGGCTTTTCAAATCGCGCGTGAGCGCAAGGCACAGCGCATGTTGCTAGCGGTATATGAAGTCAACGCACGCGCCATCGCGTTTTATGAGCGCGCCGGATTTTCGCCAATAGGTGAAACTGTTTTCATGGTCGGCGATGTGCCATTTCGCGATATGGTCTACGCGCGACCGATATAGACCAAAGGTTCAGGCCGCCGCCAGCGCCGATGCCAGCCTGTCGCGAACCGCGCGGATAGCCTCAAAATTGAACTGATTGGCGGGTGCCGGGGGCGCGCCTGTTTCCACCGCAGCCTTAGCCAGTGCCGGTTCCTCACCCAACGTCAAAAACCGCCGGGCGCCCTTAACGGTATATCCCTCGCTATATAAAAGCCGGTGAATTGTGTGCAGCAGTGCCACGTCTTCTGGTCGGTACAAGCGGCGCCCACCAGCGCGCGTGAGCGGTTTCAACATCGGGAATTGCTCTTCCCAATAGCGTAATATGTGGGGACGCACGCCCAAGGCCTCTGCCATTTCCCCTATCGTTCGGAAAGCGTCAGCGGATTTTTCGGCCATATTTGTGCTACTTCACTTTTTGACGCATGCCTTGGCTCGCCCGAAAGGTGAGAACACGGCGCGGCGTGATGGGAACTTCGACACCGGTTTTCGGGTTTCTGCCCACGCGCTGCCCTTTGTCACGCAGCACAAAGGTGCCAAAGCCCGATATCTTCACATTCTCGCCATCCAGCAAGGCAGTGGTCATATGGTCAAGTATCGACTCAATCATTTGCGCCGCATCGGCCCGCGACAGACCGATTTGACGATTAAGCGTCTCGGCCAAGTCGGCGCGAGTTAAAGTTCCTGCGTCTGCCATTTACAGTCTCCGGACGTGCGACCACCCATTGATACGCGGAATATACAGCAGAAATATAAATTGTAAAATGGCGATCGTCTAAAATAAGTCACATTCGGACTACAGATGCACCCCAAGTAAAGCCGCCGCCCATCGCTTCAAGGACAATCACGTCACCTGCCTTAATCCGGCCATCACGCACGGCGACGTCCAGAGCCAGCGGGACAGACGCCGCCGAGGTATTCGCATGCTGATCGACGGTTAGGACAACACGGGCGGGGTCAAGCGCAAGCTTTTTCGCAGTAGCCTCAATGATGCGGGCATTCGCCTGATGCGGCACTACCCAGTCGACATCGGCGGGGGTGAGATCCGCTTCCTCAAGCACTTCATGCAGGACGCTGGTCAAGTTGGTCACGGCGTGCCGGAATACCTCCCGACCCTTCATCCGCAGCTTGCCGACCGTACCCGTTGTTGACGGACCACCATCGACATATAGCAGCTCATTATGTGCGCCGTCGGCGTGAAGACGGGTTGCAAGAACCCCGCGTGTGCCGGTTTCACCGCTCAGGACAACCGCGCCTGCGCCATCGCCGAACAGAACACATGTTGTGCGGTCTTCCCAATCCAGAATGCGACTGAAGGTTTCTGCACCGATAACCAACGCATTCTTTGCGGAACCCGCACGGATCATGCTCTCGGCAACGGAAAATGCATACAGAAAGCCAGAGCAAACAGCGGCAACGTCAAAGGCAACGCCGCCATTGCAACCAAGCGCATGCTGCACAAGCGTCGCCGACGCCGGGAACGTTTGGTCCGGTGTGGCAGTCGCCAAGATGATGAGATCGATATCCTTGGCGTCCATGCCGGCAGCAATAAGCGCATTGCGCGCAGCTTCGGTGGCCAGGCTTGACGTGGTTTCGTCAGGTTCAGCGATATACCGAAATTTTATGCCGGTGCGTTCGGTAATCCATTCATCGGTCGTATCGACTTTCGCTGCGAGTTCCGCGTTCGATACGCGGGTGCGCGGCAAAGCCGAACCGGTGCCTTTAATGACAGCATGAAGGGTAGGCTGGGTCATCCCGCCTGTACTCGTGCCAGATCCTGCGTGATCCGCGCAGTGATATCCTCTTCAACCAAGCGCGCGGCAACTTCTACAGCATTCGCCACGCCTTTGACGTTCGCGCTGCCATGGCTTTTCACGACGACGCCATTCAACCCCATGAAGACCGCGCCATTGTGGTTATTCGGGTCAAGGTGATGCCGCAACAGCTCGGTTGCCGGTTTGGACACAAGAAAACCGAATTTCGAGCGGATAGAACTGGTGAAAGCGCGACGTAAAAGGTCCGTCACAAAACGCGCGGTGCCTTCGATTGATTTCAGCGCGATATTCCCGGTGAAGCCGTCACACACGACCACGTCACATTCGCCTCGGTTGATTTTGTCCGCTTCGACAAAGCCCTGAAAATCCATGTGGAGGCCGGTTGCATCGCGCAAATGCTGAGCCGCGTCGCGAAGCTGGTCGGTGCCCTTCATTTCTTCGGTGCCGATATTCAGCAACCGCACGCGCGGACGGTCAAAGCCGAATATGATGCGCGAATAGGCGGCGCCCATCACGGCAAACTGCACGAGATTCTTGGCTTCACACTCGGTGTTCGCGCCGAGATCAAGCATGACCACGTCAGTATCTTCAAGTGTGGGAAGCAACGCGGATAGCGCAGGCCTGTCGATGCCGGGCATCGTCCGCAACGCCAGCTTTGCCGTCGCCATTAAAGCACCGGTGTTACCCGCACTCACTGCGGCACTGGCATCGCCCGTCTTTACGGCGTTGATCGCCAAGCCCATTGAGCTTGTCTTTGCCTTACGCAACGCAGCGCTGACTTTGTCGTCAGGCGTCACCACGTCGTCCGTATGGAGAATCTCGGAAGCAGAGCGCAAATTGGGATGCTTGTCCAAGGCGGCTTTTATGCGCACCTCATCGCCGACCAGCAAAAAGGTAAAGTCCTCATGCCGGTGACGTGCCAAAGCAGCGCCTGCAACCATTACAGGCACACCCTCATCACCGCCCATCGCGTCAATGGCGATACGCGGTTTCATTGACACCGATTATACTCCCTGAGGAAGGATCAGGCGACCGCTACCACTTCGCGACCATTATAATGGCCACAGGCGTCGCACAGATGATGTGGGCGCTTCAATTCGCCGCAATTTGCGCATTCTTGATAGGCTGCAACTTTCAGCGAATCGTGGCTGCGGCGCATACCGCGCTTTGAAGGTGATGTTTTTCTCTTGGGGACAGCCATCTCGGCACCTGTTCCATTTCAAAATCAATAAGTTCTAAGACACGTTAGGCCAAAGAGACATCTGTGGCAAGCAATCGCCAGAATCAGCCTCAATCAACCGCAGTTGTCCGTGTGAGCGGCGCGCTATACTTGATTTTCTGCGCTTTGCAAGCCGAGAGATAGCAGTTAAGCACCCTCGCACTAACAGGGAGAGAATATATGTTGAGTTTACCCGTTACGCTAACGATCGCCGCCGGCACCGCATTGGTCAATATCTGGCTGATGGTACGCTGTGGCCAGGCCCGAACAAAGGAAAGCGTTTCGATTGGCGATGGCGGCAGCGAATTTGTCATTCGCCGTATGCGTGCGCACGCGAATTTCGTGGAAAGCGCTCCGTTCGTTCTCATCCTCATTGCTGCGCTTGAAGCAACCGGCGGCAACGCCAGCTGGTTGTGGGGCATCGGTCTTGTTTACATTATCGGCCGCTTTGCCCATGGGCTTGGCATGGATGGTGGCACCTTGGGCAAGGGCCGGATGGCAGGTACGTTGACGACGATGTTGAGCTTGCTTGGCCTCGCCGGCTGGGCGCTGTGGACGGTGTACGCTGCAGTTCTGTAACTAACGGGCAGCCAGCACATCGTCGGCGACAAAGGCATTGTGCTGGCGCTCATAGCCGAACTGACTGGTCGGACCATGGCCGGGTATGAAGGTAACTTCATTCCCCAAGGGCCATAGCTTCGTCGTAATCGCGTTAATCAAGTCCGCATGATTGCCCCTTGGAAAATCAGTGCGCCCAATCGAACCTTGAAATAGCACGTCGCCGACAATCGCGAGATGGCTCGGCGCGTGATGAAAAACCACATGGCCGGGCGTATGACCAGGGCAGTGGATGACATCCAGCGTCAAGTTACCAACCGAGACGGTGTCGCCATCGACCAACCAACGATCGGGTTCAAAGCTGCGCGCTTCCATGCCGTAGCGCGGGCCATCTTCGTCCAGTTGCGCAATCCAGAACCGGTCATCTTCATGCGGCCCTTCAATGCGCAATCCGAGTTCCTGCGCCAACATACCAGCCTGCCCGCAATGGTCGAGATGGCCATGGGTAATCAGAATTTTTTCCAACTGCACGCCGGTTTGCGCGACCGCGGCCTTTAACTTGGGTAAATCCCCGCCGGGGTCGACCAGCGCCCCCTTGTTGGTTTGTGTGCACCAGAACAGGGTACAATTTTGCTGAAGCGGCGTTACCGGAATAATCGCGGCTTTTAAGGGCGGCTGACTAGCGGCAGAAGATGTTACATTGGACATGTTCGCTATGTGGCTGAGCGATGGGCGCGAAGCAAGCCTTCACAGCCGCCGTCCGGCCCACACAACGCGTCCGATTATGGTGACGCTCGCCCCGTCTAGATCCGGCCAGCCGGGATAGGCAGGGTTATCCGATAGCACGGATAGTCGCCCATGAGGGCCAACCGCTATGCGCTTCACCATCAGCATATCGTCTAGCCGAATGACATGAACCCCGTCGCGCAAGGCAGTGGTAGCGGCGCGATCATCAACCATGATGTCGTCGCCATCATTCAACGTCGGCGACATCGATTCGCCCTCAACGCGGATAAGCGACAATCGCGCCGGATCGAGCCCCTGTTTACGCAGCCAGTTTTCGTCAAACCCGATTTGCCCGGCCAATGTCTCGCGGTCATTAATAGCGCCCGCGCCAGCAGACGCACCAACGGCTAGCTTGGGGATAAGATGGATGGACGATTTAACTACTTCCTTGGCTGGACCGCCAAGAAGCGTTTCTTCCACGCCATAATATCGGGCCAATATGCCCCGCTCGGTCTCGGGGAGTTTTTTGGGCGAGCCCCGTTTAATAAACTGCTGAATATACGCAGCATTTCGACCAACGAGTTTGGTCAGTCCCGCATAATCGTCGCCATTCTCCAAGATGAGCCGCTGCAAAGCAGCCCTCGGGTTTTGTTCCATCATCATCCCTCCGCTCCGGTTGGAAAAATCCTAGACATGTAGGATTTGTCCTATCACATATGTTCTATATTTGTTCTACTTGATTCGGGCAAGCAAATCCCGATCAGCCATGGAGGAGACGTCATGCACATCAAACGCCTTATTGAACGGTTTCTGCGTGACCAAGGCTTGCCTCCCACCAAATTTGGCCGGCTCGCCGCACGTGACCCTAGGCTTGTACTCGACATCAGGATGGGTCGCGAAATTCGACCCGAAATGGAGGCAAAGCTTCGAGATTTTATCGGCACGTATGACCGAGGCCGCTGCGAGAACAAGGCGAAGGACCATGAGTAGGCATTCCAAGGCGGGGCAATTGCTGCGCGCTTTGCAATTGATGCTACCTGAAGCAACCCTTCGGATAGTCCAAGAAACACCGTGGCATAGCCTCACTTTTGCGGGCACTCAGATTTGTATTTGCGCAGGATTACAAGATGCGCGTGGCGAAAACGCGCAGCAATTTGCAAAAGATCTTCCTGATCATGAATTTGAGTTATCTAGTCAGTTTGTCGCCGACATCGCGGTGACTGAGGCACGATTTGACACGGGCCAACACAGCCTCGTCATCGATGCGCTAATACTGGATAATTAACGTCCGCCAGCGTTCATGCGCTGCAATGTAGCAAGCGCGGCGGCAAGCGCGGAATCAACCTCATCGTCCTGTCGAGGCGCCGTTGGCACAGCCTCCAAAACCGGCCGTCGCACGAAAGGGGTATCGATTTCAGCACTGGATGCCGGAATCACCGGTGCAGCTGGCTCACGCGCCACATCCGGAAGTGGGAGTGGTCGTTCGGACGCAATGTGCGCAGCAACCGCTTCCAACTCTGCAAGTTTTACTTGCCGCTGTGCGACCGCCGCCTCCAATTGGGCAACCATCTCTGCGATGCTACCTTGACCAGTTGTAGGGCGGGGCGATGCTGTAATGACAGCGGCCTCTGCGGTCGCCAATGGCGGGGTCTCAGGCGACGCAGCGGGCAGTGGAGCTATTGCTTCAACAGGCAATTGCACAAGAGGCACAGGACCGGTTTCGACTTCCGGCGAAAACTCCGTTTGCGATAGCTCAAGTGTTGGCAAATCCTGCGCCGCGGACAGCGGCCGACGCGCAGGCGCATCGGGGTGGACGTCCCCGTTACGCAATTTGGGTAGATCGGCCAGTTCGCGAATATCGTCATCGGCGTGGTTCCATGGCATTTTGGCACGCAAGCCCGCCATCATCGCCGCGAGCGCCGGACGCTCTCTATTTTCCCGAGACGCGGCAGTTGGTCCACCATGGATTGTCTTGGTATCTTGCCTCAGTAGAAGGATCGACAAGCCGGCCAGAGTTAAGGCGCCTGTGCCAAAAGCAATGAGAGCACGCGCGGTATCACCCAGCGGTGCGCGCGCCGCAGGCACCAATTCAGATAGGCCCGTAGACCCCGCTAGCCCTTCCAACAGGGAGACCGGGACAAACATCGTGCCGACCGCCGCGACGCTTGCGCCCGCCAATGCCATTGCAAGCGACCGCATGTGACCGCCGGAATGGCTTGGGGTAGATATGCTGACCGACATGACGTTTCCTGCTTGTGGCCGCTGTCAGGCGGCTTTTACCGATGTAGCGTTGTGTAACAACAAATGGTAAACAGGATCGTAACGATGAATATTCGTCTGCCAGTTGCGCTCGGTTTCAACAAAAGCCCTTGCCCTCTGCCGCATGGCGTCCCAGCCATCCCGATTTTCGAGAAGTGTATCCAGCGCGGCGGCCAGCGCCTTGGGATCGTCAGCTTTGAACAAAGTCCCCGTATCGCCGTCCCGGATAAGCTCTTTATGACCGCCCACATCTGATGCAGCAACCAGCCGGCCTTGGGCCATCGCCTCCAACGGCTTCAGCGGCGTGACAAGCTCCGTCAGCCGCATCCGCTTGCGCGGATAGGCCAGCACGTCGACAAGGCTGTAATAACGCTCTACCTCTTCGTGCGGCACGCGTCCGACAAAATGGATACGGTCGGCGACGGGAGATGCCTTGGACTGGGCCCGAAGCATTTCCTCCATCGGGCCACCGCCTACCATCAGCACGTGCGCATTGCGCCGCATATGTGGCATAGCGGCGATCAGGTCATCAAGGCCTTCATAGTCATAAAAGCTACCGATATAGCCAATGACATCGACGTCGCACAGGCCAATCTCCTCGGCCAGCGCCGAGTCCGCGCTCGGCGGGGCGCCGAACATCTCCATATCCACCCCGTTGGGAGAGATTGTGATTTTCGATGATGGCACGCCGCGGGTAACAAGATCCTTTTTCAGCCCTTCGCAAATAACGGCGACAGCATCCGCATGATGGACGACATGATTTTCCAACGCGCGCGTCAGCCGGTATTTCGCTGACCCTTCACGACCGGTGCCATTGCCAACCGCAGCATCCTCCCAAAAGGCGCGAATTTCGTATACCAACGGAACACCCAATTTGCGCGCGGCCTGAAGCGCCGCCATGCCATTAATCGCTGGCGAGTGGGCATGCAGGATGTCAAAGGGCCAACGTGCGTGCAGTGCGATGATGGCATCAGCCAAAACGGACACCTCGCGCCATTCACGCAATGGGCTGGGGGCGCTTACCTGCGCGCAGGTGCGGTGAAAGCATAGCCCTTCGACCCAGTCCGTTTCTGCATCCGCGGTCTGGCCATGCTGATATTGCCGGACACCGGTAATCGCCGCGACGTCCCATCCGGCCGCCTGCTGCGCTTTCAATATTGCGCGGGTGCGAAAAGTGTATCCGCTGTGCAGGGGAAGGCTGTGATCAAGGACATGAAGGATACGCGACATAGGCCATCGTCATGACAAAAAAGGATTAACGTGACGTCAACCGGTTGGCGTTACTGCCATTTTTGAAACAGACATCCGGGCGACTGACGTGATCGACAATTTATCCATTTTATTGAGCCACGCCCTGCTCGCGATCGCTTTGTGGCGCCTGATGAACAGCGAAGATCTAGACGTCGAAAAACCGCCTGCTCCCGACGAAGTGCCAACCGGTTTCGCGCGTCAGGCTCGACCGTCAAAGTCTGTGACAAAAGGGATGCGCAATGCGTGACCTGATCTTCGTCGCCTATATCGCGATCATCATGTTGATGGCCTTCAAGCGGCCTTTCTTGTTTACATTGGTCTACGCCTATGTCGACATCGTGTCGCCGCAACGACTAAGCTACTTTCTGCTCAACTCCGTGCCGCTGTCGCTCATATTATTCGCCTTGGCCTTTTTGGGGTTCATGATCGGCGATGACAAAAAGGACGTTCGGGTATCGCCGCGATGGGTCTTATTGATCCTATTGCTTGGCTATTGTGGCTATTCGACGACGGTCGCCGCAGAGCCAGTTGCTGCGCTGGAAAAATGGAATTGGGTATGGAAGGCGCTGGTGTTCGCATCGTTCATGCCCCTCACCATCCGCACCAAATTACGCATCGAAGCGACGATATTGACGATGGTGCTGTGCGCGTCAGCGTTGATTGTCACCGGCGGCATCAAAACCGCTGCGGGCGGCGGGGGCTATGGCTCTCTAGTGATCTTAATCGACGACAATAGCGGTCTTTTTGAAGGCAGCATCATTTCCTGCGTTGCCATCACCATCATTCCGCTCATTCTCTGGCTGGCCAAACATGGTACGGTCTTTCCACCGGACTGGAAAGTGCGCGTTTACGCCGCTGCCCTGATTTTTGCCTGCTTGCTGATACCTGTTGGCACAC
Organism: uncultured Sphingorhabdus sp.; assembly: GCA_963508315.1. Lineage (GTDB taxonomy): Bacteria > Pseudomonadota > Alphaproteobacteria > Sphingomonadales > Sphingomonadaceae > Sphingorhabdus_B. The sequence continues at coordinate 963,513 of CAUOWK010000001.1, forward strand.
AGGCACGTACGGGCATGGTTTGCATCGCGGTGCTTGGCATCCTGTTGCTCCGATATGCCCGCTATCGCATGCTATATTTGGGCGCGGCCGCGCTCATCGGCTTGGCGGCATTACCCTTCCTTCCCTCGGCTTTCACGCAGCGCGCCGATACTATCAAAAATTACAAAGCGGATGAATCAGCCTCAACGCGCCTCGCCGTATGGGCGTGGACGTGGGAATATGTGAAAGAACATCCCATGGGCGGGGGCTTCGACGTCTATCGCCAGAATCGCATTCGATATGACATTGACGCGACGCAAAAGCCCGGGGAAGCCGTCGCACCCGACATGCCAGATGTGAAAGAAATCGTCGATCAAGGCCGCGCCTTTCACTCCAGCTATTTCGAAATGTTGGGTGAACAAGGGTTCCCGGGCCTCTTCATGTGGCTGTGTATCCATCTTGGCGGTGTCTGGAGAATGGAATATATTTCACGGCTGTATCGCAAGCGAAACCGGCCGGACGAAAACTGGGTCGCACCGTTGGCAACCGCCTTACAGAACAGCCAGATCATCTATTTAATCGGTTCTCTGTTCGTCGGCATCGCGTTTCAGACGTTTTTCTATATGCTGATTGCGCTGCAAATTAGTTTCGACACATACCTCGCGCGCCGCAGAGTCGAGGCCGCTTGGCGCCCCATCAAAAGCGCGGTTAGAGGAAATGCATTGCCAGCGACCTGATTTCGTTGGCGCTCCTGACCTGCGTATCGCACCAAAGGTTGTGAACAGGCGACTGCGTCCTTAAAGAAGCGGCCATGACGTCCAAACCCCCCACCGCCTTGCCGCGAATTGAACCCGAAGCCATTGGCGCGCGCCTCGATTATTACTGGAACTCCACAGTAGCCTGGGTCCAAGGAAACGCGACCGAGCTTGGTATCGCGGTGGTTGCCGCAATTTTCGTCTTCCTTGCGTTGAGCTGGCTAAAACGCATCGCCGGCAAAATCGCGCGGGAGAGCGAGCATCGCGCGCACTTTAAATCTATCGTTGCCCGCACACTCGCGCGCACCAGCAAGTTTTTCCGCATCATGGTGGCGATTGAACTCGTCAATCAGATTGCCAGTGCGCCAACGGCTTTGGCTCATGCCATCGATATCCTGTTCACTATCGCGATTGTCGTTCAGGTGGCGATCTGGCTTCGGGAAATCATTCTAGGCCTCATCGAGCGACGCGCTGGTGCGGGAACGCAGGAACATGAAACGCTGCAAAGCGCGATGGTGCTTATCCGGCTGCTTGTGAGTTTTGCGTTGTTCGCCGTCGCAGCCATCGTCGTTCTGGATAATTTGGGCGTCAATGTCACTGGCCTGATTGCCGGATTGGGCGTTGGCGGCATAGCGATCGGACTTGCGGCTCAAGGTATATTTTCGGACCTATTCGCGGCCATCTCCATCATTTTCGACAAACCATTCCGGCGTGGCGACACGGTTTCCTATGACAATACTATCGCGACGGTTGAAGTCATCGGGATGAAAAGCACCCGCCTTCGCGCTTTGACCGGTGAGGAAAAAATCATTTCAAACAGCAAATTGCTCGAAAAGGAAATTACCAACAACACGCTGACTCTGTACCGCCGCGTCACCTATGTCCTGACCCTCGTCTATCAAACGCCGCCCGCGCTTGCGCGACGTGTCCCAGACATTTTGCGCGAAGTCGTCGAAAGCAATGATGCCAGTTTTGTGCGGGCGGGCTTCAATAATTTCGGCGCAAGTTCGCTCGATTTTCATTTGGTCTTTGATGTCAAAAGCGAAGACGCCGAAGACATGTTTGCAGCGCGCCACGCCGTTGGCGTCGCCATCATCGAACGCTTTGCCGCTGAAGGCATAGCATTTGCCTATCCGACACAAACAACCTTCACCGCAGCACCAGACGGAACGATGGTCATGCCTTACGCCGCGCCTTCCCATCCGCCCAAAAAGTGATTCGCACGCATGGGAGTTAATCGGCGGCAAGCATGCCGTAACGGCAAATGGCCGGGGCTTGTATTGACCGCGGGAAACCGCCACGATGCACCCAACAAAGTCTAGGAGATACGCGCATGACAACGATCACACCGGCAGAAATGGCGACTAAAGTAGGCGAGAAAATCGGCACGTCCGAATGGTTGCTGATTGATCAGGAAATGATCAACAAATTCGCTGACGCCACCGGCGACCATCAATTCATCCACATCAACGAAGAAATGGCCAAAATGACGCCGTTTGGCGGTACCATTGCCCACGGCTTCCTGACGTTATCCCTGTTTCCGGTGTTGAGTGCGAAGTCGGATTGCCCCAAAATTGAAGGCGTCAAAATGGGCGTCAATTATGGCGGTAACAAAACGCGTTTCCTCGCCCCTGTACGTTCGGGCAAGCGTGTGCGTGGTCATTTCAAACTGCTTGAGCTGGCGGAAAAGCGCCCGGGTCAATGGCAGCAGACTCTCGAATTTACGGTCGAAATTGAAGGCGAGGAAAAACCCGCACTTCAGGCCGAATGGATCAGCCAGTTTTTCGTATAAATTTTAATTCAAGGAACCAATCCCATGCGTGACGCAGTCATCGTTTCAACCGCCCGTACCGCCATCGGCAAAGCCTATCGTGGCGGGTTCAACGCAACCTCTGGTCCAACCCTGGGCAGCTACGCCTTGAAAGCAGCTGTCGAGCGCGCCGGCATCGACGGTGGCGAAATCGACGATGTGCTCTGGGGCTCCGCGCTTCAGCAAGGCACACAGGGCGGTAACTTGGCACGCCAAGTCGCCCTGCGCGCTGGCCTGCCGGTATCGGTATCCGGCATGACCATGGACCGTCAGTGCTCGTCGGGCCTGATGTCGATCGCAACAGCGGCCAAGCAAATCATCGTCGACAATGTCGACGTCATGGCAGCTGGTGGACAGGAATCGATTTCGTTGGTCCAGACCAAGGAAATGCGGGTTGCCCCTGACCGCGAACTGGTTGAAATGCACAACTCGATTTATATGCCCATGCTGCAAACGGCCGAAGTCGTTGCCAAGCGCTATAATATCAGCCGCGATGCCATGGACGAATATGCGCTTCAGTCGCAGCAGCGCACTGCCGCCGCTCAGGCTGCTGGTTACTTCGACGCCGAAATCGTTCCAATCACGACGACCATGAATGTCGTTAACAAGGAAACCGGTGAAGTCAGCCAGAAGGAAGTGACTATTGCCAAGGATGAAGGCAATCGCGCTGATACGCAGCTTGCCGGACTTCAAGCGCTTCAGCCCGTGCTTGGGCCGGACATGACAATCACTGCAGGCAATGCCAGCCAGTTGTCCGACGGTTCGTCTGCGAGCATTTTGATGGAAGCCAAGGTTGCCGAACAGAAAGGCCTCAATCCACTTGGCCGCTATGTCGGCATGGCAGTTGCCGGAACCGAGCCTGACGAAATGGGCATTGGCCCGGTATTCGCCATCCCCAAATTGTTGCAGCGTTTTGGGCTGAAGATGGACGATATCGGCATTTGGGAACTGAACGAAGCGTTCGCAGTGCAAGTGCTATACTGCCGTGACAAATTAGGCATTCCGAACGAACTGCTGAACGTAAATGGCGGATCAATCTCGATTGGTCACCCTTATGGCATGACTGGCGCACGTTGCACCGGCCATGCGTTGATCGAAGGCAAGCGTCGCGGTGCGAAATATGGCGTCGTCACCATGTGCGTCGGCGGCGGCATGGGCGCTGCCGGACTTTTTGAAATCTTCTAAAGGAACACAAGGAAACGAACATGGCAGCCATTGGTGTTATCGCAACCCTGACCGTCGCTGAGGGCAAGAATGAGGAATTCGAAGCCGTCTTCGCCGAGTTGGCTGCCGCTGTTCGTGCAAACGAGCCGGGGAACGTATTCTATACGTTGACCCGGTCTCGCTCGAGCGCTCAGGTGTACAAGGTGTTAGAACAATATGCTGACCAAGCTGCGCTTGAGGCCCATGGCGCAAGCGCACATTTCCGCGCCGCAGGACCGAAATTGGGCCCCTGCCTCGCCGGGGCACCGGACGTCGAGTATCTAGACACGATCTAATCTTTTCCACGCAGATTAAGCTGCCGCGCCGGAACACCCTTGGGTATCGCTTGTTCTCTCTCCTGAAAAAAGGAGTTACAGCATGACAAGCGAGACCGAAATCAAGGAAAAGTTCTGGAAGTCCCTGAAGTCCGATATGACGATGTTTTTGGGACTGGCTGATGGCGAAGATGGCCATGCGCGGCCAATGACGGCGCAGCTTGATGAGGATTGTTTCCAAGGCAATCTATATCAAGGCCCGATCTGGTTTTTCACCGCGAAATCGAACGAGTTGTACCAACAAATTGGTTCAGGCGGTCGTGCGATGGCGCATTTCGCATCCAAGGGACATGACATTTGGGCGACAGTCCATGGTAACCTGTCGCAATCGCAGGACCCAGCGGTTATTGACCGTTTGTGGAACCGTTTCGTCGCGGCATGGTATGAAGGTGGTAAGGACGATCCGGAATTGGCGCTGATCCGTCTTGACCCCGAAAATGCCGAAATCTGGATTGATGCTTCCAGCATGGTCGCGGGTATCAAGATGCTGCTCGGCATTGATCCCAAGCAAGATTACAAAGACAAGGTGGCCGAGGTCACGCTGTAATCAACAATCATTCGGGATGATGTACCCCCCCGAAAAATGGAATCCGTCCGGCCGGTCCTGCGCGAGCAAGGCCGGTCCGTCCAAGTCAGCCATCATGGCACTCTGCGCCACAATAAAGGCTGGCGCGATGCCAAGGCTGGTGCACAGCATACAACCCACCATATATTTGAGGCCAGCGTCGTCAGCGGCCTTTGCAAGCAGCAACGCTTCGGTCAGACCGCCTGCCTTGTCGAGCTTGATATTGATACCGTGGTACAATCCCTTCAGGCGGCCAATATCGGCAACGCTGTGGCAGCTTTCGTCGGCGAAAATGGGTAGATCGGGACACATATCAGCTAGACCAAAATCCCGGTCGGGCGGAAGCGGTTGCTCGACCATATCAACGCCGAGTTTCTTCAACGCACTGGTTTGCGCTCCGATGTCTGTCAGTGGCCAGCTTTCGTTCGCGTCCACAATCATCCTGCACGCAGGCGCGCCCGCACGGACGGCAGCAACGCGGTCCAGGTCGCCGCTCCCCTGAAGCTTGAGCTTAAGCAGCATATAACCTTTGGCAGCGGCAGCAGCCGCATCTTCGGCCATACGCTCAGGCGTGCCGAGCGAGATGGTAAATGCCGTCTGCAAGGCGACTGGCGGCCGCGCCAGTCCTGCCAACTTCCACAAAGGCGTTGCGGTTTGCTTAGTCTCCACATCCCATAACGCACAATCGACCGCGTTACGCGCTGCCCCCGGCGGCATTAGCGATTGCAACAAATTGCGCGCAGTCACGGCATCATGCGCCGCGAGTTCGTCCATTACTCGCTCCACTTGGCCCAGACATTTTTCCGCTGTCTCGCCGCGATAATAAATGGCGGTGCCTTCACCATAGCCGATATGCTGCCCGTCGCTGACCGCAACCAATAAAACATCCACGAACTGCTTGGCGCCGCGCGCGATGATGAATTGGCCCGCCACTGGCCAACGTTCCACCATAGCTGTGATGCGCAAAGTCATACAGGAGACATGACATGAAATTTCTGCGGGCAATAGCCCATAATATCCGCATCCATGGTCATACGACCTGGCTGTGCGCGCGCGATCCGGCAGTCGGCTGGCCGCCCCGCCTGTTCGCTTTGCTTATCGCTGGATATGCATTGTCGCCCATTGACCTGATACCGGATTTTATTCCGGTCCTTGGTCTGCTGGACGATGCCCTATTGCTGCCTGTCGGTATCTGGCTGTTCCGAAAAATGGTTCCAGCGCACCTATACGCACAGCATTTTGCAACGGCCGAAAAGGCAAGCGAGCGGCCGATTAGTCGGCTGGCGGCGATCGTCATTGTCGCTTTATGGTGCATCGCCGCCCTTAGTTTGGCGTTGATGTGGGCGCGTTAGCTATCCGTTGTGGCTAACGATCCAGTCTTCCACGACAGGCGCAATTTTTTCGCGCCATTTGCTACCATTGAAAATGCCATAATGCCCGACTTCGGGCGCCATATGATATTTCTTATGGCTTTCAGGCAGGGCAGTGGCGATGGTTAGCGCTGCCTTGGTTTGGCCAATGCCGCTAATATCGTCGCGCTCGCCTTCAATTGCGAGCAAGGCGATGTCGCTAATCGCCGATGGGTCCACCAGCTTACCGCGATAGTTAAATTCGCCCTTTGGCAGCAAATGCCTCTGAAACACGGTATCGACGGTTTGCAGATAAAACTCGGCGGTCATGTCACAGACAGCGCGATATTCGTCGTAAAACTCCTTGTGCCGATCCGCGCTTTCTCCGTCGCCTTTGACGAGGTCGGAAAACATCGACCAATGGCTCATCATATGATTGCCCAGGTTCATCGACATGAAACCCGATAGCTGCAGAAAACCGGGGTAAACGCGGCGACCGGACCCTTTGTAATAGGAAGGCACGGTGGCGATAACATTCTGGATGAACCACTCATGTGGCCGGCCAGTTGCATGGTTATTGACCGCAGTCGGCGCTTCACGGGTATCAATCGGGCCGCCCATCATAGTCAACGTGCGGGGACGCAGCGGATGCTGTTTCGCGCTCATCACCGCAGCGGCGGCATAAGCTGGCACTGAAGGCTGGCAAACCGCAAGCATATGCGCGCCGCGTCCTCCGGCGTCGGGCCCAATGAATTCCAGCCACTCGATGAGATAATCGATATAGGTTTCAAGGTCGAACCCGCCGCCGGTGAGCGGAACGTCGCGGGCGTCTTTCCAATCGGTGATGTAGACATCGTGGGTTGGCAACATGCGTTCGACGGTCCCGCGTAGCAGAGTAGCAAAATGCCCCGACATTGGCGCGCAGATCAACAAGCGCGGCTTTGTGCTGCTGCCTTCATATTCAAAGCGCTTCAACTGTCCGAATGGCTTGCGCGCGACATTGACCTCTTGAACGGGCAATAACGTGCCGTCAATTTCAACAGTATCGAGACCAAAGGCAGGTTTTCCACGCGGCAATACCGCATGTGCGAACACTTCAAGCGCGGACGCTGCGACAGGTGCCAAACCGCTATAAGCGGGCGATGACGAAAGGCTGTTGAGCCAGTCTGCTTGCTTCTGCGCAACCCAGCCTGCGCCCGCAAGCCAGCGGCGTTGAATGTCATAACCCGTGTAAAGCATATGCTATCCTTGAATTCTGTAAGCCGGACTTTGCCGGCATGCTGGACACCAGACATAAGCTTCTATTGTGCATTGCACCATAAAAAAGTTAAATCGATTTCCTGTCTGCAATTGTGAGTGTCGCGGCGCACTGCTAGGCGGCAGGGCATGAATGAAACTTCCGCAGAATTGCAAAGCCCTAACTTGGCTCCTGCTCCAGCCGAAATGACAGAGACCGCAAAACCGGCCGCTGAGAAAAAACTCGGTAATTTGCGGATGGTTTGGCACCATGCCTCTGCCTATCCCAAGCAGATCATGTTTGCGCTGCTCGCACTCACCGTGGCGGCGCTGGCGACACTTGCGATACCAGCAGGGTTCCGGCTGGTCATTGATCGCGGCTTCGCAGCAGGTGGCGATTCATCCGACATCGCCCGCTGGTTCGAATATCTGCTCCTCATTGTCGCGGTAATGGCTGTCGCTACGGCTTTTCGCTTTTACTTTGTATCCTGGCTCGGGGAACGCACCGTTGCCGACATTCGACTAGCCGTGAACCGCAACCTTTTGCGCCAAAGCCCTGCCTTTTTCGAACATAACCGCCCTGCGGAAATCGCAAGCCGAATGACAAGCGACACTGCGGTCATTGAACAGGTTGTGGGCACGACTGTCTCGGTCGCGCTTCGCAACATAGTGATGGGGATTGGCGGCGTCGTATATTTGTTCACGCTCGCGCCGCAACTTGCCATTGGCCTTTTGATTGCCATTCCCGTTATCGTTCTGCCTATCGTCCTGATCGGACGGAAATTGCAGTCGGCATCGCGCGCAAGCCAAGACCGGATTGCAGACGTCGGCGCCATGGTTTCTGAAACCTTGGGCGCAATGCGCATTGTTCAAGCCTTCGGCCAAGAAGGACGGGAAGGTGAACGCTTCAGAGGCAGCGTCGAAGCGACGTTTAGTACCGCCAAAAAGCGCATCCGCATCCGCGCATTCATGACCGCAATCGTCATGGCGCTCATTTTCAGCGCAATCACGCTGCTGATGTGGAAGGGCGCAATTGACGTCGTTGAGGGGCGCTTGACCGGTGGCACCATTGCCGCGTTCGTGTTGACTGGCGGCCTCGTCGCTGGCGCATTTGGTGCGTTGACTGAGGTATATGGTGATTTGGTTCGCGGTGCGGGCGCATCGGGCCGACTTGCCGAACTTCTGGCGGCTGAGCCCAACATTGCACCACCTGCCAAGCCCATCGCACTCCCCACCCCGCCGCGCGGACAGTTGGAGTTTCAGAATGTCGGCTTTCGCTACCCCACCCGGCCCGAGGTATCGGCACTCGACAATTTCAACCTGAAGGTCAGCCCCGGTGAGACCGTTGCCGTAGTCGGTCCGTCAGGCGCGGGTAAGTCGACATTATTCCAACTGGCACAACGCTTTTACGATCCTGAAATCGGTGCAATCCGCATCGATGGCGTCGCGCTGACCAGCGCAGACCCGGTAGAAATCAGGGCACGCATGGCCTATGTCCCGCAAGAAACCGTGCTTTTCGCATCTTCCGCGCGCGACAATCTGCGTTACGGCAACTGGCTGGCCGATGATGCCGCTATCTGGGCTGCCGCAGAGCAGGCCAATGCCGCAAACTTCCTGCGTGAGCTTCCGCAGGGGCTGGATACATATCTCGGTGAAGGCGGGGCCAGACTATCTGGCGGGCAACGGCAACGCATCGCCATCGCCCGAGCTGTATTGCGGCAAGCTCCCATCTTGCTACTCGACGAAGCCACTAGCGCGCTTGATGCCGAAAGCGAACGTCTTGTGCAGGACGCGCTTGACCTGCTGATGAAGGACCGCACCACGATCGTCATTGCCCATAGGCTGGCGACCGTCCGGTCTGCCGACCGCATCATTGTCATGGACCAGGGCAAGATTGTGGAAGAAGGCGACCACATAACGCTCAGTGCGGCGGGTGGCCTATATTCCCGCTTGGCCAGCCTGCAATTCGACGCTTAAAAAGATGCGCGGAGCCGTTGGCGCATTGCGTGCGGCTCTGACAGCGCGGGCGCAGTAGAGCGCATTTTCCCGTTCAACCGCTGAAGACGGTAATAGAGGTCTTCGCTTGCCGCAATCAACGCTTGCGCCTCAAGCGGGAAACGCAAAACCAATGGTCCGTCGCTCGCCGGAGCATAGCCGAGGTCGCTGACGTCGTTATACGCGTCAGCTTCAGATAATTCCCCTGCCCGCACTGCCTTTTGGTTCAGCAACCACGCGATGCTGTGCATCAAACGGGTGGTCACCTTCAATGACTCGCATGAAAAGGCAACGGATAACTCAGTCGAAAGATGGCCCGGCGTTTGGCTACGGTCAAAACACGCACGCGCCTCATCCGCAAGCAGCATGGCTTCAGTGTAAAGAGAGTCGAGAAGTCGCGGTGTTAATTCAAGGCGAGCGTGGTCCATGCCTGCTTATGGCATGTCGCGGACTTTTTTGTTAGGACAAACATAGCGCAAATGTGGGTAATATTGCCACTGTGCCGGATTGAAACATCATATCCGAAATCGTAAATGGCGCGGCACTTATCTGCAATTCTCAAGCAATAATGTCCGGAACTAACTGGTCTTCCAGTCGGCGGATATGGTCCTTGAGCGCCAGCTTTTTCTTTTTGAGCCGGGCAATTTGCAACTGGTCGACGGGTGGCTGCCCGCTCAATGCCTGAATAGCGTCATCAAGATCGCGATGCTCGACCTTAAGCTGCTCCAGCTGTTGTTGGTAACCATCGTCGTTCATACTTTCCCCTAACCCAGATGGCATTACCAAGTCATCGTTTAAAAAGGGGTGTACGACCTTATGCTGCTCTGCGTTCGGGTTAAGCCGATAAAACAGGACAAGACACCCCATCAAAAACATGTTTTATTTCGTGTCGCAATATTTGCGAGTCCCATTGAAGGAGAATGATGTGAATACCAACCATCTGTCCGCACTTCGCACTAAGCATGCCGAGCTTGATCAAAAGCTGGAACGCGAAGAAAACCGACCTTCCCCGGATGCAAAAATCATTCATGATCTGAAAAAACAAAAATTGCATCTTAAAGATTTGCTGGCGCACGACCTAGCATCTGCGGACTGATTACGAATAATTTCAGACGGGGTATCGCTTGCCCTTGGTGTCTCTGCTAGATGCAGGCCATGGAAAGCGCTACCCGTTCTGCCCGTAACATATTGACCGGCCTTCACGAAGTGATGGCCTCGAAAAATCACGCGCAGGGAAAGTTGAACCACGTCGTCAATATCATTGGCGAGGCGCTTTCAAGCGAAGTTTGCTCGATATATCTTTTGCGCGATGGCGCGCTGGAACTATTTGCCACGCGCGGTCTTAATCAGGCGGCTGTCCACGTAACACGGCTCGGGCTTGGCGAAGGCCTCGTCGGCACCATTGCCGAAAATGTGGAAACGCTGAACCTTGATGAAGCTGCTGCACATCCCAATTTCCGCTACGTACCGGAAACTGGCGAAGAACGCTTTCACAGCTTTGCCGGCGTACCAATTGTCCGCGCCGAGAGAGCCGTGGGCGTACTTGCGGTCCAGCATGTTGAACCGCGCAAATATGAAGAAGTCGAAATTGAAGCGCTTCAGACCGTCGCGATGGTGTTGGCTGAACTTATTGCCAATGCCGATCTGATCGATGAACCAACCACGCAGGACAATGAAACAGGGACGTTAAGCCTGACTGGCCTACCGCTCGTCAAAGGCGCGGCGGCTGGCATCGCCATATTCCACCAGCCAAATGTGCGAATCGAGCACACCGTGGCCGAAGACACTGAAGCCGAGCGCCACCGTGTATATTCGGCGTTCGACAAGATGCGCGAACAAATTGACCGCATGGCGAGTCAGATTGATTTCGGAACTGGCGGCGAACATGAAGAGGTCATCGCGACTTACAAGATGTTCGCCTATGACGAAGGCTGGAGCCGCCGGATCAACGAAGCAATTGATAGCGGCCTGACCGCAGAAGCTGCGATTGAACGTGTGCAGCAACGCACCCGGATGCGGATGCGGCAGATTGATGATCCACTTCTTGCCGACCGGATGCATGATCTGGAAGACCTATCTAACCGGTTGCTTCGCATCGTGTCCGGACAAATGAGCACCGCCGCACAGCTTGGGCTTAAGAAAGACTCCATCCTTATCGCCCGCAATCTGGGGCCTGCCGAGCTGCTGGAATATGACAAAAGGCGGCTGCGCGGTGTAGTACTGGAAGAGGGTTCGCTTACCGCGCATGTTGTCATCGTGGCGCGCGCAATGGGTATACCGGTGCTTGGCCGTGTCCGGGGCATCCGGCACAAGGTCCGCGATGGCGACATGCTCCTGCTGAACGCCGACGAAAAGAGCGTTATCATTCGCCCTTCGGCTGGGGTGGAAGAACTTTTCCAACATGATCTTGTCGATCGGCAAAAGAAAAAGGCGCGCTACGCCGCGATGCGCGACGATGCGTCGGTTACACAGGATGGTGTCCCAGTCACATTGATGATCAATGCCGGCCTGCGTGATGACATGTCAGCGCTTGCCACCACGGGCGCCGAGGGTGTCGGCCTCTTCCGCACCGAATTTCAGTTCCTCATTTCAGCAACCCTGCCACAGCGCGAACGGCAACAACGATTTTATCGCGACGTGATCGACGCGGCTGGCGACAAGCCCGTCATCTTCCGCACTCTGGATATTGGCGGCGATAAAGCGCTGCCTTATTTAAAGGACGAAACAAGCGAAGAGGAAAACCCTGCACTTGGTTGGCGCGCGTTGCGCCTATCGCTGGATCATGCAGGCCTAATGAAGGCACAAGCCAGAGCGCTGATCGAGGCATCAGCCGGCCGCACGCTTAATGTCATGTTCCCGATGGTGTCCGAGCCATGGGAATTTGACGCCGCAAAAGCAATTTTCGAAGGCCAAATGGAGTTTTTGGGCAAGCGTAAAAAGCTTTTGCCGCGCAAGATCCGCTACGGGGCAATGCTGGAGGTTCCGGCGCTGGCCGAAACCCTAGATATTCTTCTGCCCAAAATCAATTTTCTGTCGATCGGGACCAATGATCTGACGCAGTTTTTGTTCGCAGCAGACCGGGCCGACCCGCGTCTAGCTGAACGCTATGACTGGTTAAGCCCTGCAATCCTGAGGTTTATTCGCCGCGTTGTGAAGGAAACCGAAGGGCATGATGTCGATGTTGCGGTGTGTGGCGAGATGGGCGGACGAACGCTTGAGGCACTCGCTCTAATGGGCGTGGGTATTCGCCGGCTATCGATCACACCAGCGGCGGTCGGCCCCATCAAGGCGATGGTTCGCTCCACAAACGCCGAAGAAATTGAGGCTAAAATGAACGAACTTTTGCATCACCCCCAAGGCAATTTACGTCAGGCACTGGCGGAATGGGCGCAACAAAAAGGTATAGAAACTGGCTGAACTGCGCGGTTTTAGGCAGGTAAAATGTTGTATTCGGCATTGACATTGCGAGATAGTTGGCCATTGTCCGCGCAACTGCAGGGGGTTGCGGGGGCGTTTACGGGGCTTGGAGATTGCGGTGGAAGAGATGTCCCCTGAACAAGAGGCGTATGAGACAGTTGGCGCGCGGCTAAAGGCTGGCCGCGAACGGCTTGGTTTGTCGATTGCCGACCTGGCCGCCAAAACCCGCGTACCGACGCGGCACCTTGAATCCATTGAACGCTCTGAGTTCGACTCGCTGCCTGGCCAGACATATACGCTGGGTTTTGCACGTTCCTTCGCCCGCGCTATTGAGATGGACCCCGTCGAAATCGGGAACAGCTTGCGTGCTGAACTCGCGGACAGTGGCCACGAGGGCTATCAAGCCCCCATCCAAAATTATGAGCCGGCTGACCCCGCCCGTGTGCCGTCAAAAACGCTTGCGTGGACCGCAGCGGGCATCGCTGCCATTCTTCTGGCAGGTTATGCAATTTTTAGGACAATCACCTTTGGTGATGTCGCAACAGCGCCGGTGACAAAAGCCCCGCAACCCGTTGTGTCTGCTAATGCCACCTCCGGTGCCCCGAATGCAAACGCCGGAGACGGCACCGTCGTTTTGACCGCGACTGATAATGTGTGGGTCAAAGTCTATGATGCCGAACAAAAGCGGCTTTATGAGAAAGAAATGGTCTCTGGCGACAGCTTTACCGTTCCGCCCGGAGCCAACCGCCCGATGATCGTTACCGGCAGGCCGCAAGCTTTGGATATCAAGGTAAATGGCAAAATCGTTCCACCATTGGGTGCCGCCGATGTCACGATTGCAGACGTCGAGATCAGCGCGGATATGCTACTGTCTCGCGCGCCAGCCCAAGCAACGGAAAACAACTGACTTCCGCTTAAACTGGACCAGTGCGATCAAATTGATAGTCTTTGCACCGAAATGGTGTGATGGGTCTTTATTGCGTTGATGGGGTCAGCTATACGGCCCGCAGAATTGGTAAGGGGAGATGCCCAGTGATTTTTCGGCTCGCTTTTTTAAGCGTCGCGGCGCTTGCGCTGAGCACGCCTGCTATCGCGCAGGATGCAAATATTGACGGGCGCGTCGGCAAGCTTGAAAAAGAAATGCGCGCCGTTCAGCGTCAGGTTTTCCCCAATGGCGCAGGCAAATTGGTTGAACCGGACATACTCGCACCGACCGCATCCAAGCCCGCAAACGCCGGAACGTCCACGGCGACTTCCGACCTTATCGCGCGTGTCGACGCGCTCGAGACCCAACTCGCGAGCTTGACGGGTCAAGTCGAGCAACAGGGTAATAATATGCGCGGCCTTGAGGCGCGGTTGAAGCTGATCGAAAGCCAGTTGGCAGGCCAACAGACAACACCAGTAACCAACGCCCCAACGACGGCAGCGACCCCTGCGGTTTCAGCGGTTAAGCCAAAGCCAGTGGTTGTGGCGACGAAACCGGCTGTAGCCACCAAGCCAAGCGCGTCGCGTGTAGCCGCTGTGGCGGCAATCGAACGGCCGGCAACTGGCGATGTGTTCGAAGACGGCTATAATTATGGCTATCGCCTTTGGGAGGCAAAATTCTATCCTGAAGCCCAAGTCACGCTAGAAGAAACCGTGACCAAATTCCCCAAGCATCGCCGCGCCAGCTACGCACGCAACCTTCTTGGACGGGCATGGCTTGACGACAAAAAACCTGCCACAGCTGTCAAAGTGTTTTACGACAATTATAAAGCGGACCCGCGCGGCGATCGTGCGCCGGAAAGCCTGTTTTTCCTGGGCTCGGCGCTGACCGATCTTGGCAAAACGGCCGAAGCATGTGAAGCGTTTGGCGAGTTGGCAAAGGCCTATCCTGACGTCGCCACCGGGCGTTTGGCCGACCGGATCGCATCGGGCAAAACACGCGCGAAGTGCAAGTAGCACCCAATCCGGATTTAACAGGCCGGTTTAACGCCGCCCTCGTCGCATTAAACGTCGCTCCCCAAGAGCGCATTCTGGTCGCGGTATCAGGCGGTCCGGACAGCGTCGCGCTGCTCCTTCTGTCAGCTGCGGCCCGACCGGGGCAGATAGTCGCTGCGACAGTCGATCACCAGTTGCGACCAGAATCTGCGGGCGAGGCGGCCTATGTCGCAGACATCTGCGCGCGCCTTGGCGTCCCCCACATCATATTGACGCCGGATGAGCCGATTGTGGGAAATCTCCAGTCATCCGCACGAACAGCACGATACGCCTTATTACAGCGGGCCGCGGATGCGTACGCTTGCACGCATATCGCGACGGCACATCATGCCGATGACCAATTAGAAACCATCCTGATGCGGCTTGCGCGCGGAAGCGGCGTAGACGGCCTCTCTGCAATCCGCACGCGTAACGGACCACTCATCCGGCCATTATTGGGGTTCACGAAGCAGGCACTCGTTAGCCATTGCAAGAGTGCGGGTATTGAAACCGTTTCCGATCCCAGCAACGATAATGCCGACTTCGCCCGTGTTGCGATGCGGCAGTATCTTGCCAGCGCTGACCATCCGTTCAGTGCAGAACGCGCAACGCGGACGGCCTCCGCGATTGCCGAGGCGTCCGACGCCCTCGCCTGGATGACCGACCGCCTTGTGCAGGAGCGTATAACGGCACAAAACGACGAAATATCGTGCGATCCCCGCGGCCTTCCCGCAGAGCTCAAAAGGCGGCTGTTGTTGCGCGCGCTCGCAATGATGGACCCGCTTTTGGAACCACGCGGCGACGCTATCGGCTTGGTGCTGTCCAAAATCGAGAACAATGCGTCGACGATGATTGGGGATATCATCTGTAAGGGCGGACCGCACTGGCAGTTTGCAAGAGCACCGGCGCGACGAACCGGGCAATAAACCGTCAGGAAATTTGCGCGCGCTTATATTGTCATTCCCGCAATTGCCCTTACATTGGACACAATATCCCCGGCCTAATGCATGGGGTGCAGACCAAGGCATTGATGATGAACGACGAACAGGAACCCAAAGGCAACCCGATGCTGCGTAACATGGCGATCTGGTCGGCGATCATCGTGGCGCTATTGCTTGTCGCGTCGATTTTTAGCGGCGGTTCGGATCCTGCGAAAGGCATTAGCTACTCCTCGTTCCGCGACAAGGTTGAGGCAGGCGAAGTCAAATCCGTCGCCATCGCGCCTGAACGGATCACTGGTAAGCTGCAGAATGACGAGACTTTCGTCACCGTTCCTGTTCCCGGCGACAATAGCCTGTATCCGCTGCTGGATGAAAAGGGCGTCGATGTTCAAGGCAAAGCGGAGGAACAACCCAGCCTGTTGCTGATCCTCGTATATCAAGCGCTGCCGTTCTTGCTGATATTGGGCATCGCCTTCTTCGTCCTGCGCCAGATGCAGAAGGGCGGCGGTGCTGGTGGCGCCATGGGCTTTGGTAAGTCCAAGGCGAAACTTCTCACCGAAAAGCATGGCAAGGTTACCTTTGAAGATGTCGCCGGCATCGATGAAGCACGCGAAGAGCTGCAGGAAATCGTCGAGTTTTTGAAAGACCCGCACAAGTTCAGCCGTCTGGGGGGTAAAATTCCCAAAGGCGCCTTGCTTGTGGGTTCGCCGGGTACCGGCAAGACCTTGCTTGCACGCGCCATTGCGGGCGAAGCCGGCGTACCGTTCTTTTCAATCTCGGGCTCCGATTTTGTCGAAATGTTTGTCGGGGTCGGTGCAAGCCGCGTCCGTGATATGTTCGAGCAGGCCAAGAAAAACGCGCCATGTATTGTGTTCATTGACGAGATTGATGCCGTCGGGCGAAGCCGTGGCGCAGGCCTTGGCAACCAAAATGACGAGCGCGAGCAGACTTTGAACCAACTCCTCGTCGAGATGGACGGTTTCGAAGCCAATGAGGGAATCATCATCGTTGCGGCCACCAACCGCCCCGACGTGCTTGACCCAGCGTTGCTGCGTCCGGGCCGTTTTGACCGGCAGGTTGTCGTTCCCCGTCCCGACATTGATGGCCGCGTCAAGATTCTTGAAGTCCATATGAAAAAAGTCCCGCTTGCTCCTGATGTCGACGGTCGCGTTATTGCGCGCGGCACCCCCGGCTTTTCGGGTGCGGATCTTGCGAACCTCGTCAACGAAGCAGCTTTGCTT
This sequence comes from uncultured Sphingorhabdus sp., assembly GCA_963508315.1. GTDB lineage: Bacteria > Pseudomonadota > Alphaproteobacteria > Sphingomonadales > Sphingomonadaceae > Sphingorhabdus_B. Next base: position 980,298 of record CAUOWK010000001.1, read on the forward strand.
GCGGCGCGGCGCGGCAAGCGTCTAGTTGCCATGCAAGAATTTGAAGACGCCAAAGACAAGGTCATGATGGGCACCGAGCGCAAGTCGATGGTCATGACCGAAGACGAGAAGAAAATGACCGCCTATCACGAGGCTGGCCATGCGATTGTATCCATCCATGAGGTCGCGTCCGACCCCATTCACAAGGCGACGATCATCCCGCGTGGACGTGCCTTGGGTATGGTGATGCGCCTGCCGGAGCGGGATAATTACAGCTATCACCGCGATAAAATGCACGCAAACCTGTCCGTATCAATGGGCGGCCGCGTCGCCGAGGAAATCATCTTTGGCTATGACAAGGTCAGCTCTGGCGCATCCAGCGACATTCAATATGCGACGAGCCTGGCGCGCGACATGGTAACCCAATGGGGCATGTCAGACGAAATGGGCCCGCTGCAATATGAAGAACGGCAGGATGGCTATCTGGGCTATGGAATGTCGCAACGCTCGGCCATGTCCGACGAAACCGCAAAGAAGATCGACGCCGAAATCCGCAAGTTGGTCGAAGGCGGACACAAGCGTGCAACCGAATTGCTGCAAAAGCATAATGACGAGCTCCACTTGCTCGCCAACGCCTTGCTCGAGTTCGAAACGCTGTCAGGCGATGAAATCAAGCAACTGCTTGAAACCGGCAAATTCGAACGCGACGACGGCAAAATTGCAAAGCCATCGTCCATTCCACAGGTTGGCACCGCCATTCCGAAGGCTGGTCGCCGGAAAACCGGACCGGTTGGTGGAGCGACGCCACAAAGCGCATAAATTTCGGCTTTTCAATGCAACCTCACCTCTCTACGCCAGTTAATGGAGAGAGTTGAGGTCGCAGATTATGAAATATCTACCGCTGTTTGCGGGAGCTGCCTTGCTTATGGCGGCACCCGCATATGCAATGGACGCTGAGACATTCTACGTGAAAGCGGTGGCGCTGAAGAAGAAGGGCATGGCAGCTGTGTTCTCTAAAGAACTCAAGCCCATGGTGCGGATATTCGAAGCAGCCGCTGATTCCGTAAAAGCCGAGAATGAGCAAGCGCGCGCTGCTGGTGCGCCCTTATTTTGCGCACCTAAAAAATACCGGCTGACGGCAGAGCAGTTCATTGGCGAGTTCAGCCGCATCCCTAAAGAACGCAGGCGGACGCAGACCGTCCGCGATGCGTGGCGCGAGATAGTGATGCGGCGCTTTCCCTGCTAAGCATCTAGCTAAGGGGAGACTGCCACATGCCTATTTATTGTGACGAGTCCGGTGGCGTAGGCCGCGGCGTTATGACCCTTGCCGCCATCTCAATCGCGGAGGAGGATGCCACTTTGGTGCTCCAACGCTTTCGAGAAATCACCGGATTAACCAGTGAACTCAAAGGCAGTCGTATCGACCTTGCCGAGCGTGGGCTTTTATTTGAAATTCTCGGACATTATGATTGGCGAGCAGCCGTTACTATCGCCATTTCAGCGCTTGTGCCCGAAAATGGGCAGGACCGCGGCGACCATGATACCAGCATTTATGCGCGGCTGCTAAATGAAACAGTCGCGACAATGACGGGAGGCACCGGAGACTGTGCAAGCGTCATTATAGATGATGGCCGCTATGGTCCGGAAACGCTGGCGGCGATTCGTCGGGATATGATTGATGCGATCAGCCCCTGTGGGACAGCCTCATGGGACATCAGCCACCGAGTAGCCGGCCTGCAAATTGCCGACGTCATCGCCAACACCTTTTTCAACAGAGCAATGGTCACCCAGCGTCAAGCAAGGATGGCGGCAATCGTCGCGCCGTTCCTTGAGTCCGGCAAGATTAAGCTGCACTTGTTATCAGGCGACACCGAGGGCGACCACCAGTACGGCAAATAATGTGAGCGCTGTCGCGGCAAAGACCGACAACACGCACATACGCCAAAAAGCGCCGAAACGGCTGGTTTCATAGGCATGACGGATATGCCTGTACATGTGGATCGGCGGATAAAAGGCGAGCAACAGGCCGCCGACCGGCTCCAGTGTCGCGCTATTAATGAACAGGGCCGATATGATACCCAAAAGCATCATGAAGGTGATAGAATAGGTCACGAACACGGCGTGATCAAACATCTTGAACCGCCGTCGCCAGAAAAATAGCAGCCAAACAAAAGGCACGGAAATGGGAATGAGCGCCCAGCTGAATTTATATGCGTTCGACTGAATCTTATAGAGCAGCAACTGGGGATTTTCCGTTGCATGCTTTACGGCATTATTGAGCGCGGCAGCGCCTGGAAAGGCAAGGTCAGTAAACTGACCCTTCGAGAAACTGTCCGACTCCGCAGACCCCAATGCGCCGCCTGCGCGAACCATCATCCGGGATTCGACCAGAGCCTCATCAAGCGCCTTGCCCAACGCAGCGGTCGACTTCCCGGCGGCGCGCGCTTGATCGATTTGTGTGCGCAGCCGTTCAACCTTGGCATCGTTATCAGCGCGCGCTTTCGTGAGCTTCCGTTCCGCCATGTCGGAAATACGCACCTCTTCACCGGTGCTGGCGTCCAGTTTGGCCAGAATGTCTGTATACTTCGCGAGCTCATCGTCAAAGCGCGCGCCAGACTCATCTGACTTGGCGGCATCCGCTTTCTCGCGCTCAAGTGCGGATATGCTTTCGACGATTTCCGCCCGGTCTTTTTGATATTCCGCTTTTACCTGCGCGGGATCCACGACGCCGTTCAGATCAGCGCCGCTCGGCGCTAGCCAGTTGAAGACGGCGAAGGTCAGGAACACGCTGAACAGAAACAGTGCCAGCGGCGACACGAATTTCGCCCGCTCGCCGTGGACATAACGGCGCGTCAGGTCGCCGGGCTTCCAAAAAAGCAGCGGTAAGGTACGCCAGATTTTGCCGTCGAAATGCAGCACACTGTGCAGGATGTCATGCCCGAACGCATGCAGCGTCCGATGGACATGTGCTTTTTGACCGCAAAGGTGACAATGCGGGCCAGTGAGCGTGGCGCCGCAGTTTAGGCAGGTTTTTGCGGTGACAGTGCCTTCGCCGGCCTCCGGTTCAACCGCGCGCGCAATAGATGCACCGGTTATGATATCTGCTGCGCCTGCCAGTTCCCCACTCATGGCCGGTTACTATCAGCGGGTTAGACGAATGCCAAAAGAAAAGGCCCGGAATGACCCGGGCCCTCTTTCACATCACGATGAACGGAAATTACCGGTCATAATCGCGCTGCATGCCTGCGCCACGCGCAGGTGCGGCGGCCGTTAGGCGAAGTGCTTCAGCCGACAGGCTGATCGAACCGACGGCATCAGCTTCTTCGTCTTCGTCAACCTGAACCTTCTGCAGCGACTGAACTAAGCCTTCTTTCAACTGATCCGGACGAACAGTTTCTTCGGCGATTTCGCGCAAAGCGACGACTGGATTTTTATCCCGGTCACGATCGATAGTCAGTTCGGCGCCGCCAGAGATTTCGCGCGCACGTTCGGCGGCGAGTAATACGAGGTCAAACCGGTTGGTGACCTTGTCGATGCAATCTTCAACAGTAACGCGTGCCATATTGGCTCCTGATTCTTCGAAATTCCGGGAAGTCCGGAGCAACTAGTGACCAGCGGTCAAAATGTCAATGAAAAGGGCGCGCTGCTTGCGGTGGTTGCTGCGAGCGCGTAACGATTGGCGCTATGGCACAGATATCCCGCAACTCCGGTTTTCCCGGTAAGCAGTTTCACGTTGCGGAGCATGACCTGAACATCTTGCACCAGCCGCAGGATCGCCTGGATGCGATATTGCAGCTGATAGCGTCGGCGCAGCGGTCGGTGCAGATGTTTTTTTACATGTTTGCGGACGATGGCACGGGGCGCGAAGTGAATGCAGCTTTGGTTGCGGCTGCCACGCGCGGGGTGAAGGTTCAGCTCATCATCGACAGCTTTGGTTCAGCTAACATCAGCGACCGGTTTTTCGATGAATTGATCGCAGCTGGCGGAGAGTATCATTGTTTCAGCACGCGCAAGGGATTGGGTTATTTAATCCGCAATCACCAGAAAATGCTGATCATCGACAGGCAGACGGCGCTGATCGGCGGTTTCAATATTACCGATCAGTATTTCGGCCGTGCCGGCGACGAAAGCTGGGAAGATTTGGGCTTAGTCATCTCTGGCCTGGAAGTGCCTAGGCTCGCGACCTATTTCGATGAAATCGCGCGCAGCTCGCGGGATGGCAAGGTCAGGTATCGTGATATTCGGCGCATGATCACGCAATGGCGTCCAGGCATTGGCGAGGTGCAGTGGTTGCTGGGGGGACCAACCAACCGGATATCCCCATGGGCACTAACACTGAAACGATCGCTGCAAACCGGCAAAAGGTTCGATATCGTTTCGGCCTATTTCGCACCATCACAAACAATTTTGCGCAGGCTTGCGCGCGTAGCCAAACGCAACAAGGGCTCCCGCCTCATCATGGCCGGCAAAACCGATAACAACGCCACAATACCGGCGGCTCGCTTATTGTATCGCTATCTGTTGCGGCGGCGAACCCGCATCTTTGAATTTAGCCCGCGTCCGCTGCATATGAAGCTGATGGTTATCGACGACGCAGTTTATATCGGGTCGGCTAACCTCGATGTGCGAAGCCTATTCATAAATCTCGAAATCATGGCGCGGATCAAGGATGCCGAACTCGCGCAATATATGCGGGAGCTCGTCGACTCGCTGGTGGCACAATCAGAGGAGCAAACGCGTGCATTGTTAAAGTCGCGCGACAACTGGTGGACCCGGTTCAAGTCGGGCGTTGCTTATTTTCTGGTCAACTCGGTGGATTACACCGTCGGCAGGCGAATCAAGTTCCGCCTTTTGCGAAACCGGTGATTATTCTTTCCAGCCCCAAAACAGGTGGCATGGCAGGACATTCCAGAATTCATAACCATTGTCGATCTTGCGAAAATGCGGTGCCATAAAATCGCGCGCACGGGCACGGAATTGATACACCAAAAATGCGCCGCCGGGACGCAGCGCTTTGGCAGTTTCGGAGGCGATAACGGGGCCAAGATTATTGGGCAGTGTCGAAAACGGCAGGCCAGACAATATATAATCCGCGCGTTCGAAACCGAATTGCGCAATGATATCATTTACGTCCGCAGCAGACCCGTGAACCGCGATGAAGCGGCTATCGCGAATAGTTTTGCGCAGATATTCGATGAAATCTTCGTTCAGATCGATGACCAGCAAAGTCGCATCAGGCCGCATGCGATCCAGCACGGGCTGGCAGAATGTGCCGATGCCCGGACCATATTCGACGAACAACTTTGTATTGTCCCAGTCAACAGGTGCCAGCATTTTGTTCACCGTCAATGACGAGGACGGGATGATGGAACCCACCATCACCGGATGCTTGATGAAGCCTTTGAAAAATATGCCCCAAGGACCGAAGAAGCGGCTGACCCGGGTTCTGATGCGGTCCAGCAGCGTGGTTTTAGCCAATGTCGAAGATGTCATGCGAGGGGTCCGGGGACTGTTGTCACGAAGCGCCTGCAGTCGCAAATCGACGCCATATATGCAACCGCATTAAGCATTATCTGTTCCGCCTATCTTGCATTAGGCAATATATCGTGCCTATGCCGCGGCCATGACAAAGCTTCCCGAAGGGACCATTTCCGTCATTTTTATCGCGCAGCGCACGGATGCTGATGTGGTTGGATACGCGCAAGCGGCAACCATGATGGAGGAACTTGCCGCGCAACAGGATGGTTATCTCACGATGGACTCGGCGCGTGGTTCCGATGGTCTAGGCATCACTGTGAGTTATTGGACCAACGAGGATGCCGCCAAGGCTTGGCGTGACCACCCCAAACACGCGGCAATCCGTGATGATGGCCGAGACCGTTGGTACAGCCATTACAGCCTCCATGTGGCGGAAGTCACGCGCAGCTATGACTGGACAAAAGCGTGAATACATCACCTGCCATTCCCAACAGCCGCGTTGTTGTCTTATTTCTTGTGATGCTCGTTGCTGCGGCAGGAAACACCGCCATGCAGTCCGCGCTTCCCGCCATTGCGAGCGAACTGGACATGCCCGATGTCTGGGTAAGCTTGGCTTTTAGCTGGTCAGCGCTCCTTTGGGTCATCACTGCGCCGAAATGGGCACGCTTGTCGGACCGGCGCGGCCGAAAGCAATTGATGAGCGTTGGAGTGATGGGATTCATAGCGTCCATGGGCATGTGTGGTCTTGTTTTATGGCTTGGCCTTGCCGGATTAATCGGCCCGGTCGTAACATTCGTCCTCTTTGCCATTTTCCGCAGCCTATATGGCGGTTTTGGGTCAGCAGCGCCGCCTGCGGTGCAGGCATATGTGGCGGCGCGAACCGAGCGCGCCGAGCGCACGAAGGCACTGTCGATGCTGGCGTCGTCCTTTGGCGTTGGCACGGTCATTGGACCCGCAACCGCGCATTATTTCCTGTTCCCGCCCTTTGGCCTGGCGGGTCCCCTCATCATGTTCGCACTGTTCGGCGTCGGCGTATTGGTGGCGCTGCATATACAGTTGCCCAATGACACGCCGCGCTTTGCGGCACGTGGCGCAGTCGCCACCTATCCCAATTCGGCCTCGATGAATTCGCCCGAAACCGACGATGTCGATGGTGATGCGCTAGGGTCGCTGCCGGCGGAGGAAGTCCGCCTTCCCTGGCGCGACGACCGCATGGCATCATGGCTCGCCGCTGGTTTGATTGGCGGACATGCACAGGCCATCATTTTGGGTGTCGTTGGCTTTCTGGTGCGCGACCGGCTCGGCTTGCATGACCGGCCGTGGGAAGCCGTTCAGGCAAGTGGCTCAGTCATGCTCATCGGCGCGATGGCGACTTTGCTGGCGCAATGGGGCCTAATTCCCATGTTATCGCTGGCCGCGCGCAGTTCGGTGCTCATTGGTTCGGCCTTGGCGCTTATCGGCACAATTTTAACCGGCATCAGCCATGATTTTTATGGCATCAGCACGGGTTTCGCGATTGCCTCTCTTGGCTTTGGCCTGTTCCGCCCCGGTTTTACAGCGGGTGCCTCGCTGGCCGTCCGGCGGCACGAACAGGGCGATGTTGCGGGCAAGATCGCATCCATCAACGGCGCCGCCTATATTTTTGCACCCGCAGTTGGCGTTGCACTTTTCAACTGGTGGGAACCAGCGACATTCATTCTGATTGCAGCATCGCTCATTTTCCTCATAATCTGGGGCAGACGGGCGCTAGTCGTACCCGCTTAGGGCTCATGTTTTGAATCGCGGACCGGTTTCATCATCCCGGGGGATACAAAACCCATGCCCTGCGGCTGCAATGCTGCTGCTTTGAGCTTAGTTTCCATGGCGCCATATTCTTCTTCCATCTCCACTGTGACGGTGGCGCGCGATGCGTTCAGTGCTTGGCTGAAGTGCACCATGTTGACTTCTTTCACGTCATTGCCGCCTTCACGCAGCGCAAATAGGCCCGCGCGGCGCACCAGATCCTCCAGATCGGCACCTGTATAGCGTTCGGTTCGTTCGGCGATTGCGTCCAGGTCGACGTCCTTGCCAATTGGCATCTTAGCGGTGTGAATACCCAATATTCTGCGCCGACCGCCCGCATCGGGCACCGTCACATATACCAGCTCGTCAAATCGTCCGGGACGCAGCAACGCCGGATCAAGTAACGTGGGCCTATTGGTTGCGCCAATGACCACCACCGACTGCAATTCCTCCAAGCCGTCCATTTCCGCGAGGAGCGTGTTTACCACGCGCTCGGTCACTTGTGGTTCACCGCGCCCGCCGCCACGTAAAGGCGCAAGGCTGTCAATCTCGTCAAAGAAGATGACACAAGGGGCAACCTGACGCGCACGGGCAAACAGCCGCGCGATTTGCTGCTCGCTTTCGCCATACCATTTAGACAGCAAATCGGAGGATTTGGTCGCAATGAAATTGGCCTGCGCCTCGCGTGCGACGGCCTTTGCGAGCAAGGTTTTCCCTGTTCCCGGCGGCCCATAGAGCAAAAAGCCCTTGGCTGGCCTGATCCCTAGCCTGCGAAACGCGTCCGGATTACGTAGCGGCAGTTCCACGCCTTCTTTTAGCCGCATCTGGGCATCGTCGAGGCCGCCCACATCTTCCCACCGCACGTCGGGGGCCTGCACCATGACTTCGCGCATGGCCGATGGCTGCACCCGCTTCAGCGCTTCAAAAAAGTCGTCGCGCGTGACTTTCAGATTTTCCAATATCTCGGATGGGATTGTCCCGCTTGCCAGATCCAGCTTGGGCATGATGCGACGAACCGCCTCAATGGCCGCCTCGCGCGTCAGGGACGATAAATCGGCGCCGACAAAGCCATACGTCGTGCGCGCCAGTTCCTTGAGATCAACACGCGGGCCAAGCGGCATCCCACGTGTATGAATAGCAAGAATCTCGCGGCGGCCACTTTCGTCGGGTACACCCACAATGATTTCGCGGTCGAACCGGCCGGGCCGACGCAGTGCTTCGTCGATAGCCTCGGGCCGGTTCGTCGCTGCAATCACGACCAGGTTGGTCCGGGGCTCAAGCCCGTCCATAAGCGTTAGCAATTGTGCAACAAGCCGCTTTTCTGCCTCCCCATGCACCTGATCCCGTTTGGGCGCGATGGAATCAATTTCATCAATGAACAAGATCGACGGCGCCGCCTTCGTCGCTGCTTCGAATATCTCGCGCAGCTTTTTCTCCGACTCGCCATAAGCCGAGCCCATGATTTCGGGACCGTTAATCAGGAAAAATTCGGCTTCGCTTTCATTTGCGACCGCGCGGGCAAGTCGTGTTTTGCCGGTGCCGGGCGGGCCATGCAACAGCACACCGCGGGGCGGGTCAACACCTAGCCGCGTGAACAGCTCCGGATAGCGCAAGGGCAGTTCGACCATCTCGCGCAACTGCTTGATGGTATCTCCCATGCCGCCAAGATCATCATAAGTGACATCGGCGCGGCGGCCTTCCTTAGCCTCGGCAAATTCGGCGCGAAGCTCAACCTCTGTATCATTGTCGATATGGACAATGCCCTTGGGCACCGTTGAAATCACCGTCAGGCGGATTTCGGCGAGCGCAAAAGCAGGCGCGGCGAGCATCTGTCGCAACTGGGGTGGCATGTCGTCCGGCGCAACGCGCTGCTGTCCATGAGTTGCGACAACGTCGCCTGCAACCACTGGACGCCCGAGAAAACTGCGCTTTAATGCCTGCGATGGTCCTTCCAGCCGAATCTCGCGTTGTGCGGGCGCGAAGACAACTTTTGTTGCCGCTTTGGACGCAACTTTTCGGACCTCGACATAGTCGCCAGCGCCGACACCTGCATTGGCACGCTGCAAACCATCCAGACGGACAACTTCAAGCCCCTCATCTTCAGCATAGGGATCGACAGCGCGTGCGGCGGTGTTCCGCTTGCCAACAATCTCGATAACATCGCCCTGGGCGATGCCATTTTCGGCCATGAAAGCACGTGACAGGCGCGCAAGACCGCGACCTGAATCTTCCAGCTTTGCGTTTGCGACCTGCAATTTGGGGGATTTTGATTTGGGGGACATTGGCTGCCTCATCATCGTTAAGCCACCAACGTAGATATTGTTTCGCAGATTGCGACTCTCGGACGCAGATTTTTCCCAAAAAAAAGGGCCGACCGAAGCCGACCCTGATAAAGTCTTTAGGAGAGGATGCCTATAAGGCTTTTCCCGTATGGCCATGTTTCATTTCTTGTGCAAGTGCGAACAGTGCAATAGCGGTTGCAAATCATGCAACTAGCTTCTATGTATTTATCAACAAATGCGGGGCATTCACACGATCTCGCAAAATAACGAATTTTGCTGCGGTGCGGCAATTTGAGGAGATGATATGCGCAGGTTGCCCCCGTTACGATCCTTGGAAGCGTTTTTGCGTGTCGCCAAGCTAGGCTCGGCGAAAGCGGCAGCCAGCGAACTGGCATTATCGCCCCCTGCCCTGAGCCGCCGCATTAAAGCGTTGGAGGATTTCATCGGCAAATCCCTGTTTGACCGACGCGCGCAAGCGATGGTCATCAATGCTGACGGAGAAGCGCTTTTGGCGGCCGTCGAACCAGCGATGGATGCCATGGCCGAAGCAGTCGAGGAACTGGCAGGACGCGGGGGTGAATATCGCCTCCGCCTCGGCCTGCTTCCCCTGTTTGGATCGCAGCGACTAATTCCGCGCCTTCCGGAGCTTCGGAAGGCCTTCCCCAAATTGCACATCGACGTCGACACGTCCGGCCACGCCGAAAACCTGCTCGGTGATGTGGTCGATGCCGCCATTATTATCGCCGCCGAAGTCGACCCCAAATTGTACAGCGTGCGTTTGGACCGAAACATCGTCTACGCAATTGCCTCCGAAAAATGGGCCGAGGAGCACAAGGTTACAAAGCCCGAAGATTTGTCTCGTCACACGGTTATGGTGCACAGCGACATGCCGTTGATTTTTGACGCGTGGCGTCAGGCCATGGGCGTACCCCGCCTAAAACCAGCGGCAGTCGATAGCCTCGATAGCGGCGCGCTGATCTTGGAGGCTGCAGCCAATGGCTTAGGGGTAGCGATTATGCACGGCAGCCATTTTTCGGATGCGCGCGACCCCCGGCTGACGCGCCTGTTCGACGTTGAGGTCGAGAGCCCCTACAGCTACTGGTTCGTGTGTCGTCCCCGCGCGCTGCGCCAACGGGCTGTGAAAATATTCCATGATTGGTTGCTGAAGGCCGGCGTATAAACAGCACCACAAGCGAAGCACTTGACCCACGGGACAGTGCGCGCCATTGCAGTGACATGACCCAAGACGTCGCTGACATGAATTTTGAACAAGCGCTGCGTGCGCTTGAAGAGATCGTCCACAAACTCGAAAGTGGCGAGGCGCCGCTGGACGAATCCATTGCGCTTTATGAGCGCGGCAACGCGCTGCGCGGATTGTGCCAGCAAAGGTTGGATGCCGCAAAGGCGCGGATCGAAGCCATTACACTTGGTGCTGACGGATCACCCACTGGCACCGCGCCGTTTGATGCTGGCTGAACTGCGTGCCTGACATAGCTTCGCCATCATTGTTACAGGAAGCGTTGACGCACATCGCCGTCGATATTGACGATGAATTCGACCGCCTGCTGAGCTTGCCGGGCGACGCGCGTGATAGACTATATGCAGCGATGCGGCACGCCGCGATTGGTGGCGGGAAACGCCTGCGTCCCCTGCTCGTCACAGCCACCGCATCCTTGTACAATGTCGACCGCGCAGCCGCTCTCCGCGTTGGCACGGCTGTTGAGGCGATCCACGTCTATTCGCTGGTGCATGACGATTTGCCGTGCATGGACAATGACGACATGCGGCGCGGCAAACCCACGGTGCATAAGGCTTTTGACGATGCTACCGCTGTTCTTGCCGGTGACTCATTGCATGCACTTGCCTTTGAGATACTGGCGAATCCCGGGACCCATCCGGACCCATTTGTGCGCGCGGAGCTGATCTCGACACTTGCTTTGGCGAGTGGTCCCGATGGCATGGCAGGTGGCCAAATGATGGACATTGAAGCCGAGAAATCTGCCTTCGATTTGCAGACCGTTACGCGGTTGCAAGCGCTGAAAACAGGCGCGCTCATTGCCGCCAGCGTTGAGATGGGCGCAATATTGGGCCATGTCCCGCCGGAAGGCCGCGCGCATCTGAAGGGCTATGCCCGGGACATCGGATTGGCCTTCCAAATCGCCGATGACATATTGGATGTTGAGGGCGACCCGGAGCTTGCTGGCAAAGCACTGCAAAAAGATGCCGTTGCCGGAAAAGGCACCTTTGTGTCACTCATGGGCCTTGATCGCGCGAAGCAACAGGCAGAGATGCTCGTCGCTCAAGCTAATGACCATCTCGCTAGCTATGGCAGCGAAGCCGACCTCTTGCGTGCAATCGCCAACTATATCACCGAAAGGGATCGCTAATGACGCATAGAATTGGCGTGTACCCCGGGACATTTGATCCCATAACTCTGGGCCATATGGACATTATCCGGCGCGGCGCAAAGCTCGTCGACGAGCTGATCATTGGCGTCACGACCAATGCCGCGAAGTCCCCGATGTTTTCCGACGACGAACGCATTGCAATGGTGGAGCGCGAAGTTGCGGCGATTGACGCTGGAAATATCCGTGTTGTCGGTTTCAATTCGCTTCTGATGGATTTTGCCGACGCACATGGCGCAAGCACCGTCATTCGCGGCATTCGCGGCGTGACCGATTTCGAATATGAATATCAGCTCACAGGCATGAATAGGCAATTGAACGACCGCGTCGAAACGTTGTTCTTGATGGCGGATGTTGCCTTGCAGCCGATTGCATCGCGTTTGGTCAAAGAAATCGCTTTGTACGGCGGCAATATCAGCAAATTTGTGACGCCGGCGATCCGCGACGAAGTCGTCGCCCGTGTTCGCGAAAACGACGTTAAGCGATAGGTTTTTTGCGTTTGCGCTCCGCGTGCGGAGGCAGTTCCAGATATTCTTCCGGCACGTAAATCGCGTAAGTGGCCAAGCGGATTTCCCTGACGAACTGGAGCAGGCAAGCAGCCAGCAGCACCAGTGCGAGCATGAACACCGCAACAGCCACGCCAGCCGCTGACAAGTCCGAAAGCCCCATCAGAAATAGAACGCCGATCATGATGCACACCGTGATGGCAGATAACACCGCGAACAATATTGACGAACCAACCACGCGCATGCGTTTTTCGATGATGCGCAACTCCCGCACGACGCGTTCATGCGCAGGGCCTTCGGTCTCGGCATATTGACGCTGCAAATCACGCGATCGGTCCACAATGCGCGACAAACGCCCCGTCAGGACGTTCAGCAAACTGCCAACGGCGACCAGCAGGAACGCGGGCGTGAGCGCCGTTTGCAGAACCGATATGACGACTTCAAGATCGGGACCAAATTTACCCATCGTTCCGTTTCTCCGCCGCTATCGTGCGCAACTCGGTTTTGAGAAGCTTGCCAATGTGGCTGCGCGGCATTTCATCAATCTCGTACAAGACCGAGATGCGTTGGGTTTTGCCAAGCTGGGCATTGACGCGGGCCAAAAGGCTGTCGGTTGAGATATCGACGCCGCTCGCAAAACGGACAAAGCCGACGGGCGTTTCGCCCCAAGCATCGGACGGCATTCCGACTATTGCCGCTTCCAAAACTTCGGGCTGCTCCTCCAGCAATTCCTCAAGATCCTTGGGATAGATATTGAACCCGCCCGAGATAATCATATCCTTTGCGCGGCCAACAATGGAAACAAAGCCATCTTCATCGACAATGCCGATGTCGCCGGTTTTCAGCCAGATATTGCCCTCTTCATCGCGCCATTCCATTTCGCGGGTTTTTTCCGGCTGATTGCGATAGCCGGACATCATCGTAGGCGACCGGCCAGTCAATATTCCCTTTGAACCAGCGGGCAGCCGGTTATCATCCTCATCCAGAACGATAAGCTCATGCCCCGTCACGGGTTGTCCCACTGTGTGTAATTTGTCCGGAAAATGATGCGCCTGCAGCATGCAAACGACGCCGCCTTCCGTCATGCCGTAAATTTCGACCAGGCCGCCGGGCCAGCGTTTTACGACATCCGCCTTCAATTCGGCGGAAAACGGCGCGCTGGTACAGAATTTGATGATGAAACTGGAAAGGTCAAATGTCCCGAACGCGGGATGGGCCATGAGGCGCTGATATTGCACAGGCACTAGCATCGTGTGCGTCGTCCTGTCCGCCTGCGCATGCGCCAAATAGGTTTCAGCGTCGAATTTTTCCATGATCCGCACAAAACCGCCATGGCAAATTGTCGGCAGAAACACCGCCAATGTGGTGTTCGAATATAAGGGCGTTGAGAGGAGCGAACGGGTTTCATTGTTATAAATGGATTTGAAACCGCCCGCCATTTGGTGCCAGCGCATCGCATGCGCGTGCACAATTCCTTTGGGCGTACCGGTAGTGCCGCTGGAGTAAATGATGTTGAACGGGTCAATCGGCGCGGGTGTCGTCGCAACAAATGTGCCGGCATCGGGTGCCATCCATTCCAACAGCCCGGGATGGTCGCCGCTGGCGACGTCGAGCATCACGATTTTTACCCCATGCAAATCCTGCCCGGCAATATCCGCGAGCTTGGCCGAATCCACGAAGAGGTGCATCGCGCCCGAATCACGCAGCATGGCGCTTAATTGCGCGGGAGCGGCGGATGTTGTGAGCGGTGCAGCACAGCCGCCCGCGCGTACAGCGGCCAGATAGACTGCGGCGTAATGGATGTTGCTGGTGCCCAATATGGCGACCGCCTGCCCTGCTTTTAGGCCATCTTGCTGCAACTGGGCTGCGATACGCGCGGTGCGCTCCGCCAGTTCCCGCCAGTTCATTTGCCCGTGGCTGTCGGCAAGCGCGGGCGCATCGGGCTGCAACGCGCCCCACGCGGCAATCAGTCCGCCAAAATCGCCAAACGGCTTTTCAAGTTCACTTGCTACATCCATGCCGATTCTCGCCCCTTTTGAAGATGATATATCGGATTGGCGCGATAATTCGAGCTTTCATCACCGAAAATTATTGCACCTGAAACGGCCACCAGCGCGGCCGTGGCAACGCACGAAAAGACTGTGGAAAAATCCCTGATTTGAGCGGCTTTCGCTTTGGTTTTGGGGCTGGCTGGCCTATAGTCCACAGATGATAGAAGAAACACCGGAAACCGCGCCAAACACCTCAACAGGCGATAGCGCAGCAAACCCAAATCTCAACGAATATGGCGCAGACAGCATCAAGGTCCTCAAGGGCCTCGACGCCGTGCGCAAGCGGCCCGGAATGTACATCGGTGATACCGATGATGGCAGCGGCCTGCACCACATGGTGTTTGAAGTTTCCGATAACGCAATCGATGAGGCATTGGCCGGACATTGCGATCTTGTCCTCATTGAACTGAACCCGGATGGTTCGGTTTCAGTCGAAGATAATGGCCGCGGCATTCCCACTGGAATGCACAAGGAAGAAGGCGTGTCCGCCGCTGAGGTCATCATGACGCAGTTGCATGCCGGCGGTAAGTTCGAAAATACGTCAGATGACAACGCCTACAAGGTTTCGGGCGGCTTGCACGGTGTTGGTGTTTCCGTCGTCAATGCCTTGTCCGAATTCCTTGAGCTGACGATCTGGCGTGAGGGCAAAGAACATTGGATGCGTTTTGAACATGGCGATGCCGTTGGTCCGCTGGTTGTGCGCGGCGATGCGCCTGTTGTCGATGGCAAGCCGAAAAAGGGAACGCGCGTTACCTTCATGGCGTCGACCAATACGTTTAAAAATGTTCTCGAGTTCGATTTTGACAAGCTCGAGCATCGCTACCGCGAGCTTGCGTTCCTGAATTCCGGCGTGCGCATATTGCTGCGCGACAATCGCCATTCGGACATCAAGGAACATGATCTTTATTATGAAGGCGGCATTGGCGCGTTCGTGAAATATCTCGACCGCAACAAAGTGGCGTTGCTGGCCGAACCAATCGCCATTTCGTCGCAGCGTGACGGCATCGGTATCGACGTCGCGCTTGAGTGGAATGACAGCTATTACGAAAATGTTCTCTGCTTCACCAACAACATTCCCCAGCGCGATGGCGGAACCCATCTTGCCGCGTTTCGATCGGCCCTGACCCGCACGCTCAACAATTATGCCGAGAAATCCGGCGTGCTGAAAAAAGAAAAGGTCACGCTAACCGGTGACGACATGCGCGAAGGGCTGACCGCGATTGTTTCGGTCAAGCTGCCTGATCCCAAATTCTCGTCGCAGACCAAAGACAAATTGGTATCCTCCGAAGTCCGCCAGCCGTTGGAAAGCCTGATGGCTGACCGGATGAGTGAGTGGCTTGAGGAAAATCCCGGCCATGCGCGCACCGTTATCCAGAAGGTCATTGACGCCGCTGCCGCGCGCGAAGCGGCACGCAAGGCGCGCGAGGCCAGCCGCAAGTCGGTGATGAGCGTCGCTTCTTTGCCCGGTAAACTCGCGGATTGTCAGGAAAAGGACCCTGCGAAATCCGAACTGTTTCTGGTCGAAGGTGACTCGGCAGGTGGTTCGGCCAAGCAAGGTCGCGACCGGCATTATCAGGCCATATTGCCGCTCAAGGGTAAAATCCTGAACGTCGAACGCGCGCGCTTTGACCGTATGCTGTCATCGAAAGAAGTGGGCACGCTTATCCAGGCGATGGGCACCGGCATTGGCCGTGAAGATTTCAACATCGAAAAGCTGCGGTATCACAAGATCGTAATCATGACCGACGCTGACGTCGATGGTTCCCACATTCGCACCTTGCTGCTCACTTTCTTCTATCGGCAAATGCCCGAGATCATCGAAAACGGCCATTTGTTCATCGCGCAGCCGCCTTTGTACAAGGTGGCAAAGGGACGCAGCGAGATTTACGTGAAGGATGACCGCGCACTGGACGACCATCTGGTTGAACTGGGTCTGGGCGGAGTTGTTTTAGAAGGTGCCGGCGGTCAACGCGCGGGTGCCGACTTGGGCACCTTGGTCGAACATGCGCGGCGTATGCGCAGCCTGATGGCCTTTGTTCCCCGTCGTTATGACCCCACAATTGTGGAGGCCATGGCACTGACGGGCGCACTTGACCCAGAGGCTACTGACCGCACCGCTGCTGTAGCCAAGGCAGCCGCATGGATGGGCGCGCAAGATGTTGAGGGCAAATGGTCCGGCCGCGTGTCCGAAGACGGCGGCTATCATTTCGAAAGATTATGGCGCGGCGTCACCGATCACCACATCATCGAAGCAGCGTTCCTGATGTCTGCCGAAGCCCGCAAGCTGCACAAGCTGGCCAGTGAAGAGACTGCAAGCTACGAAACACCGGCGCGCCTCGTCAAAATCAGCGCAGCAGCTGTCATCGATGCGCCCGAGGATGCAGAGGATGACGCAGATATCTCCGATGTCGATGCCGTCGGAGACCAAGCTAAACGCGCGACAACCGCCGTCAGTGCGGGCAATAAGGGCGCGATAACGCGTCCTTCCGAATTGCTCGATGCCATATTGGTGGCTGGTCGCAAGGGCCTGTCGATTTCGCGATACAAGGGTCTTGGCGAAATGAATGCCGAACAATTGTGGGAGACGACTTTGGATCCGAACCATCGTTCGCTGCTGCGTGTGGAGATTGACCAAGCCGATCTGGCCGACGATATCTTCACCAAGTTGATGGGCGAAGTGGTCGAGCCGCGGCGCGATTTCATTGTCGAAAACGCGCTGAACGTCGCCAATCTGGACGTGTAACCCGTAAAAGCAACTCCAAGGCAAGCGGCTATGCTCCCCGCAAGTTATCGCACAGCGCGCGCAGTATGCCGCTTGCCGGTTGGACAGACTGAACAGTTGCGCTACCCCGCTAGTCGGGACGGGAGGGCGATCATGCCACGCAAATATCTCATTATGCTGGGCTTGTTGTCGCTGCCGGTTTTGGCACAGGCGAGCGATGTGCGCGTCGAGATTGGTACTGGCACCGCCAGCTATTATGGCAAAGAACTGCACGGCAACCGAACCGCCAATGGCGAGCGTTTTGACGCAGACGCTTTGACCGCAGCACATCGCAGCCTGCCTTTCGGTAGCCGCGTTGCCGTTACCAATCTAGCTAATGGTCAGGAAGTGGTTGTCCGCGTCAATGACCGAGGCCCATGGAGCAAAAGCCGTATCATGGACATTTCCTACGGTGCCGCCCGCAAAATCGGTATGGACCGCAGTGGGACCGCCAAGGTGCGGCTCGAATTACTTGATTAACTAATCGCCGCGCGCTGCCATTCGGGCAAGGCTAGCCCACCCATATCTTCAACACGGCGCAGTTCCACCGATAGGGCAAGATAAGGATATGCAACGCGCTGCCTTTTGGCATCTGCATCTGCCAAGGGAACAACGACCAGCCGCCGGTTGACCTTTTGCCGCCAGTTCATCCGCGCAGTATTTTCCTGCCCCACATAGCAGCCCTTCGAAAAGGAAACGCCGTTCAACTCTGCGGCATTTGCCTCCAGCCACAATGTCTGGTCGCTACCAAGCTCTGCCACGCCTTCGGTAATGCCAAGGGCAAGTCGATATCGCCGATATTCCGCGCTTACATCCACATCCTCGGATGCAGCCTGCCCCAGCCAGCGTTGTCCAAGGGACGAATGGCGCGGATCATTATTCCCGTCGGGCGACCAAAACACACCGAGCGATGCATCAACAGCGATGCTTATTTTGCGCCTGAGTCGATACATGGACAGACGGCGAACCAGCGCCTCGGCCTGGGCGCTCTCCACATCGAGCAATATATCGTTGCCATCGGCCCACATAATGAAATCGAACAGCGCCTTCCCCTGCGGGCTCAACAGCCCCGCCCATAAAGGCAGCTCCTTTTCCGTATCCTGCGTGACCAGCCCCTGAAGAAAGCCGCGCACATTCTCATTGGGCTCGGTGGGCGAAATACGAATGACAGCGCGATCGAAAAGACGGGTTTTTGGCATAGGTGACAGATAGGGTGCGACACGCTTAAAGGGAAGCCATGACTGAAACCGCGATTCTCAATATCCGCCGCCCTGATGATTGGCACGTCCACTTGCGCGATGGTGCTGTCATGCGCAGCGTCGTGCCATTTACAGCGCGCCAGTTCGCCCGCGCCATTGTGATGCCTAATCTGTCGCCACCCGTAACCACAGCCGAGGCGGGCGCGGCATATCGGGACAGGATATTGGCAGCGGTGCCAGAAGGGATATCCTTCACCCCGCTCATCACCGCCTACCTCACCGATGCTACCGATGGTGCAGACCTTGTTCGCGGGTTTCAGGAGGGCGTTTTCACTGCGGCCAAAATGTACCCAGCCCATGCCACCACCGGCAGCGCGCATGGCGTGACGGATATCGCGAACATCATGCCCGCGCTGGAGCAAATGGCGTCCGCTGGCATGCCTTTGCTTATCCACGGCGAAGTCACCGATTCCCACGTCGACATTTTCGACCGTGAAGCGGTGTTTATCGAACGAACCTTATCCAACCTGGTTCGCGACCTTCCGGAATTGCGCATTGTTTTTGAGCATATCACGACTGCCGACGCTGTCGCTTTTGTCGATGCAAGCGGACCCAATGTCGGCGCGACAATTACGCCGCAGCATCTGCACATCAACCGTAATGCGATGTTTGCAGGTGGTATTCGTCCGCACGCCTATTGCCTGCCTGTCGCGAAGCGCGAAGTGCATCGTCTAGCCCTGCGCAAGGCAGCAACGTCGGGTGACGCAAAATATTTTCTGGGCACCGACAGCGCGCCGCATGATCGCACCGCGAAAGAAAGCGCCTGTGGATGCGCTGGCATATTCAACGCGCCTTATGCTTTGGAAAGCTATGCTGCCGTGTTCGACGAAGAAAATGCACTCGACCGGTTTGAGGCATTTGCATCACTCAACGGGCCGCGCTTTTACGGGCTACCGCTGAATGAAGAGCGGGTGACACTGGAACGCAAACCGAATCCGGTGCCGGAGCAAATGGATTTGGGTGGGAACAGCTTCATTCCGTTTCATGCTGGCGAAACCTTGGGTTGGACGCTGATGCCTTAGGCGCGTGCAGCGCGGTATGTCCTAATCGCGTCGGCACAGAATATCGCGATGCTGACCCAGATGAGAATGAAGCACGCCAGTTTCGTTGTGCTAAGCGGTTCGCCATACGCAAAAACGCCAAGCAGAAACGCAATTGACGGCGCGATATATTGTACGAAGCCAAGGCTGGCATAGCTCATGCGGCGCGCTGCAGTGGCGAACAACAACAACGGAATAGCGGTCACCGCGCCAGCCAATATCAACAAGCCAGTGGTAGTGGCATCCTCGCCAAAACCGCCGCTGCCACTGCTGGCGAACCAATAGACCGCGGCCAACGATAATGGCGCAAGCAAAGTCGTCTCAACTGCCAACCCGGGTACGGAACCCACCGGCGTTATCTTGCGGATCAGTCCGTAAAGCCCGAAGCTGAAAGCCAAAGACACCGACACCCACAGGGTATCGAGTGCATCGCCGATAAGGATTGCCACACCCAAAGCCGCGACCGCCACAGCCGCCATTTGCAAGGGACGCAACCGCTCGCCGAGAAATAAGCGCCCAAGCAAAACGTTCACCAACGGGTTGAGATAATATCCAAGGCTCGCCGCGAGAATATGGTCCGTGGACACCGCCCAGATGTAAATCAGCCAGTTGATGGCGATGAGGCAAGCCGAAGCCAAAAGGTTGCGCAGGTGCGCCTTGTTGCGGAATATCGCGAAATACTCTGCCATCTGGCTGCGAAATGCCATGATGACCAACAGCAATGGTATCGACCACAAAATACGTTGCGCGACGACCTCAGTCGGCGGGACATGGTTCAGCAGCTTAAAGTAAACGGGGACGAAGCCCCAAATAAGATACGCCGAGACTGCGAAAGGCAAGCCGCTGGGCTGCACGCTGTTGGATTTGTCTGTCATTTAAATGCGCGCTTCAACCCCTGCGGGATTAAATGATGCCGCCGCCCATCCACAAACGAAGGGCGCAAATTGCCATAACGACAAAGCAAAAATTCCGTCCGCTGTTGCGATCGGATGCCATGCCGAACGCTGCGCCGACGCCAGCAATCAAAATGATCAACCAGTTGAGCCAACCGAGCAGAGGGATGAAGCCGATGACCGCAAGGACGAGGGCGATTAATCCAAACAGAAAAGCGATTATATTTGCCATGCGCAAACAGTGGCCTGTTTTAGGCAGTGTGGCAAGCCACGCGCGACCAACGGGCAAATGGCTTCGTCAACCGTCGCCAGTCAGCCACGTTTTGTCGCGCTTGCCGACAGTGATGCAACTCCGGTTCATGGTGCGCGTTTCAGACGGTGACGTCCCTTAAGCATATGGAGTAGTGACATGATGAAATCGATCTTAGCGTTGGCCGCGGCCAGTTTAGTTGTTCCGGCAGGCGCAGTCCTTGCTGATCCGCCCGCGCATGCCAAAGCATGGGGCTATAAAGACAAAAAAGGCCGCGCTTATGATCGCGGGTATCGCGAAGGACGCCGTGATGCACAACGCCTCGGCAGCAATGCCCGCGTATGGCGTGGCGATGATGGCCGTTATTATTGCAAGCGCGATGATGGCACGACTGGTCTGATTATCGGGGCGGCCGTTGGCGGCCTTGCCGGTAACGAAATTGCCGGGCGTGGCGACAAAACGCTGGGTGCAATCTTGGGTGCGGCCGGCGGAGCTTTATTAGGTCGCGAAATTGACCGCAGCAATTATCGCTGCCGTTAAACAGGTCGAGGCTCAGCCCGTCGCCAGGCTGAGCCTCTATGCCCCTAATCGGAACTTACCGGATCAGCGCCACTGTTCCAGACCCTTATAATCAATATCAACAACCCGTCCGCGTTCTACGTAGCATGTGAAACGGCCACGATCATATCCCCGGCCATAGCCAGCACCGTAACGCTCCGAACGGTTATAGCTGTCGTCGCGATCATAACGGTCGTAACGGTCATATCCGCTGCTGTTGCGATCGCGCCAGCCGTCCTGAACAACCACATTACCCCGCACACGATAGCCATCGCGAGTCCGTGCGATGTCACGGATTTGCGTCACATCCGAACGCGAGTAGCCGTTCGCCCAGCGCTCTACACTTGCAACACATTGGTTGACGGCCATGCGGCTGCCTGCGCGATTATTGTATCGGTAGCCGTTATTATTGTAACCGTAGCGGTCGTCGCGGTCATATCGATACCCCCGATCATCATCGGCGGCTGCGATCACAGCGGCCAGACCGCCCAAAACTACGGCGCCAGCAATCACTTCGCCCGCGCTAATGCCATCACGATCACGGTCATAGCGATCCCGGGCTTGTGCTGGGGCAGAAACGCTAACCAAAGCTGCAGCAGCAGCCCCGGCTCCAAGCAGGCTTCTGGTCATAAAATTCATCGTCATTCTCCTTATCGGCGACTCATAATGTGTCGCGATAAAGAGAAATTAGATGCACCGGCGTTGCAGTATGCTGAATTGAGTCGTCAGCATTCGTTCATGTAAAACATAACTTTTATGAACAACTATTCGGCCAACTCCAGGCCAGTCCACTTCGCCAGAAACGCATAAATGTCGGAATATTCCTCAATCAACTTGTCTGTTGGCTTGCCTGATCCATGGCCAGCGCGGCTTTCAATGCGGATGATCTTAGGCTTATTGCCGGTCTCCGCCGCCTGCAATGCCGCGATATATTTAAAGCTGTGGCCGGGCACGACGCGGTCGTCGGTATCTGCGGTCGATACGATGACTGCCGGATATTCAACGCCCGATTTGACGTTATGGTAGGGCGAATAGGTCATCTGCATTTTGAAGTCGGCTTCCTTATTGGGATAGCCATAATCATCGACCCAATATCGGCCAGCAGTGAAGCGGTCAAACCGGACCATGTCCATAACGCCCACCGCCGCGTGGCCTGCGGCGAACAAATCCGGACGCTGGTTAAGCGATGCGCCAACCAACAGGCCACCGTTGGAGCGGCCCTCAACGGCAATTTTGCCTTTCGCCGATATGCCGTTCGCGATGAGATATTCTGCGGCCGCCGCAAAATCGTCAAAGACGTTCTGCTTGTTCATCAGGCGACCTGCATCATGCCATGGCTTTCCATACTCCCCGCCACCGCGCAGATTTGCCAGCGCGAACACGCCACCTGATTGAAGCCACGCCATCCGCGTTGCCGAATATGTTGGTGTCTGCGAAATGTTGAAGCCGCCATAGCCATAGAGCAATGTCGGCGCGCCCTTGGACAGATCCACATCCTTTTTATGGACGATGAACATCGGGATTTTCGTGCCGTCCTTGGACGGATAGAAGACCTGCTTCACGGCGAAGTCGTCCGGATTAAAGCTCAGCTTTGGCTGCGCAAAAGGCGTTGATTTGCCGCTATTGCTGTCAAAGCGGTACACCGCACCCGGCTGGTTAAAGCTGGAGAAGCCGTAGAAGGTCTCTGGATCACCCGGCGTACCGGAAAATCCGCTCGCGGTGCCAATGGCGTTCAACGTGATTTCCTGCACTGGCTGACCAGCAAGATCAGTCATCAGCGCCATCGACTTGGCATCCTTGATATAGGATAGGATCAACCGGTTGCCGACAATTTGCGCGCGCGACAATGTTTCTGCCCGCTCCGGGACGATGTCCGTAAAGACCGGTGCCTTTGCGCCCAGATCAACAGCCACCACCTTTAGCTTTGCCGCATCCTTGTTGGTAACAAACCAAAGCTTGTTGCCCATGCCTTCGACAAGGTTCCAGTCATAGTCTAGGCCATTTACCAAAGGCTGCGCCTTCCAATTCGGCTTGCGACCCAAGGGCATGACATGAATTTCGTATTTTTCGTCCGTGCCCGACGATGTCGTGATGACGGCCCATTTGCCGTCATGCGTCACTTGCGCGCTGTGGCCATATTCGGGCTTGTCCGGCGTCGCGTAAATCGCTTTGTCTTCCGACTGCGGCGTGCCGATTTTGTGGTAATATACGGTCTGGTTATAGTTCAGCTGCTGGAACGCGGCGCCTTCCTTTGGCTCAGCGAAACGCGAATAGAGGAAGCCTTCATTGCCGACCCAACTGATGTTGGTGAACTTGGCCCATTTGATTTCGTCGGGCAAAACCTTGCCAGTCACGCTGTCGATGACCTTGATCGTACGCCAGTCCGAACCGCCGTCCTGAATGGCATAAGCCAGCAGCTTGCCGTTCTTCGAAGGCACCCAGCTATCGAGCGCGGTCGCTCCATCCTTGGCCCACATATTGGGATCGATTAAGACCTTGTCAGCGCCAGTCAGTCCTTTGCGCACGTACAGTACCGACTGGTTTTGCAGGCCGTCATTCTTCGTGAAATAATAAAAACCGCCAGCTTTTTCAGGGAGGCCAAAACGCTCATAATCGAACAATGTCTTCATGCGTGCGGCCAGCACCTGCTTGCCGGGCAACGTATCGAGATAGGCGTCCGTGACCGCGTTCTGCGATTTGACCCAATCGGCGACGGCGGGGTTGACGCGAACATCATCCTCCAGCCAACGGTAGGGGTCAGCAACTTTCACGCCGAATTGTTCATCGACGACATCGACGGTCTTTGTTTCGGGATAGCTCAAGCGGGCGGTAACGTCCGCAGTGGCGGCTTCATTCGCCGCAGCCATGGTGGAAAGCGGCGTCAGCATGATGGCAGCCCCAAGCAAAAGTGCACTTCGCATAATTTCATTTCCCCAACTCTCAAATGCTTAATCCCGCGTATAGCGTCGACTGGAGAACGCCAACAATTCCCGTTGTCGCCCGCACGATTATTTCGCTTCTTCGTCGAAAATCACACTGCCAATTGCCGCTTCGCCAAAAGCATTGCGGCGGTGATGCAGGCAGCGAATAACATGCCCTCCATCCCGCCCGTAACGACCTGGCTGAGATAACCAAAGCCGTCCTCACCAAACAATGCACCGATTTGGTCGAGACGGAGGCGCGATTGCGGAAGTAATTGCGCCAGCAACGACAGGCTGCCGCCAAGCAACTGGCCACCTGCCGCGACAACGGCGGCTCCGGTCAGCGCGCCGATTCCCGCTGCGGGAAGCGTCCGTCGAAATAAGGAGAGCTGCGGTGCAGATCGCTCGCCCAGCCACAGGCCGCAACCCGCTGCTGCACCAAGCGCCGCGCCTTCCAACGCGCCCGTGATGCCCGATGGCGACTGGCCGAGGATAAGTTGAAATGCATCCAGACCAAGCAGTTTGACAATGCCCCCAACCAGAAAACCACCTGCGGCCCCGCCAGCAGTTACCGAAATGGCCGTACGCTCGTTCATCAACCCGGCGGCGGCAATGCCAAGGCTGACGCCCGCGGAACCGATCAACGCAACGAGAACCGTTAGGGCAGTCAGCACCAGCACGATGGAGGCTGCGCCCATGCCCGGAGCGAGCGGCTGCGATGCACCTGCAAATCCGTAAAATAGCCCACCAATCAGTCCCGCAATGCCGCCGCCAACAACGCCTGCCCCGGCGGTCGCCCAGAACGCCCGCACGTCGGAGCTGGCGCTAGCAACGGGCGGAAGCCCATCCCCATACTCGACATGCGCCACAAATCTGTAGCCATGCTTAGGCACCGTTTCGATAAAGCGCGGCCGTGCGGCGTCGTCGCCCAACGTCCGGCGCAGGGTGCGGATGCATTGGGTGAGCGCCTCGTCAGTCACGGGAACGCCGCACCAGACCTCATCCATGAACCGGTCTTTCAAGACCAATCCGCCGCCTGCACGCACCAGCAACACCAGCGCGTCGAAATAGCGGCTCGTCACGTCAACGACTACGCCGTCCTGACGTAGCAACCGGCCATCGACATCGAGCGTGAAGCTGCCGAAACGAAAACTACCGGAATCCATTTTTCACCAAATGCTCATGTCCTGCTCATGCCTGCGATCTCGCGGGGCGCTATGCATAGCTCTCATTCAACAAAAAGGGCAATGCTATGAATATCGAGAACTTAGGGACAGCACGCTCCCGATTGAACATGTGGCGCATCCTTGGATGGGGCGGAGCCGTTGTGCTGATCTTGACGCCATTGGTCGCCATGCAATTCACCAAGGAAGTCGATTGGGACGAAACCGACTTTATCGTCGCAGCCATCATCTTTGGCATAATGGGCGGGCTTATCGAATTCGCCGTGCGCCTGTCGGCAAACTGGTATTTCCGCCTTGGGTCCCTCTTTGCAGTGCTAGCAGGGTTCATGGTCATCTGGTCCAATTTGGCCGTTGGTATGATCGGCAATGAGGACAATCCCGTCAATCTGTGGTTCGGGCTGGTGTTGTTGATTGCCATCACGGGTAGCATTGCCTCACGCTTTCGCAGTTCGATCTTGCCGCAAGCGATGTTCATTGCTGGCGCGGCCCAAATCGCCATTGGCATCTTCGCAGGGATATTGGGCGCTGATCCACGCGGAGGGCGCTTCACCATTGTCCTTTCCGTTGCTTGGCTGATTTCAAGCTTGCTGTTCTTGTGCGCCCAACGACGCCACCAAGCTAAATCATAAGCTCAAAGAAAAAGGGCGGCACCCTTCCGGATACCGCCCTTTTGAAACTCTTGAAGCGAAACATGCTTATTCAGCGTCGTCCAATACTTCGACTGGTCCGCTGTCTTGACCCTTGGCGTCGACATTGCGATCTACCAGTTCAATGACGCCCATTGGCGCAGCATCCGAACCACGGAAGCCAGCCTTGATCACGCGGCTATAACCACCGCTACGGTCGGCATAGCGAACTGCCAGTTCGTCGAACAACTTTACCAGTTGCTTGTCGTCCATCAAACGGCTCATCGCCAAACGACGGTTGGACAAGCCACCCTTCTTCGCAAGCGTGATAAGCTTTTCTATGTAAGGACGCAGTTCCTTCGCCTTTGGCAAGGTCGTCTGGATCTGCTCATGCTTAATCAGCGACGCTGCCATGTTGCGGAGCATTGCGGTACGGTGCGACGTGGTACGTTGCAGCTTACGGTGGCCAACTTTATGGCGCATATTACATTCCTTTCTTGCCGACCCTTCCGGGCGGGAAACCGGTTCCCACTTTCCCTGAAGGGATCAGTCGTTCGTAGGGGGGCCGTATGAGGTACCCCGATCCCGGCCCGCTTGATGGGGGAGCCATTGCCCGTTTAAACCGGGCCAAAGCAATGCCTTGGCCCGAATATGGATTAACCCAGAAGCTCTTGCTCGAGCTTCTTGGCCATTTCTTCGATGTTTTCTGGCGGCCATCCGGGGATGTCCATGCCAAGGCGCAAGCCCATCGACGAGAGCACTTCCTTGATTTCGTTCAGCGACTTGCGACCGAAATTAGGCGTACGCAACATTTCGGCTTCGCTCTTTTGAACGAGGTCACCGATGTAGATGATATTGTCGTTCTTGAGGCAGTTTGCGCTGCGGACCGACAATTCCAACTCGTCGACCTTCTTGAGAAGGTAACGGTTGAGCTGATTTGCATCCGATTCTTCCGAAGAAGCCGAAGGTGCAGCCATGCCAATCATTGGCGACGATGCAGCCATCGAATCTTCGAAGTGGACGAACACTTGCAACTGGTCCTGAAGGATGCGCGCGGCATAGGCCACAGCGTCTTCAGGGGTTACGGTGCCATCGGTTTCGATAGTCAGGTTCAGCTTGTCATAGTCAAGTTCTTGACCAATGCGTGCATTGTCGACCTTGTAAGCAACCTGACGAACAGGCGAATACAGGCTGTCGACCGGGATAAGGCCGATTGGCGCATCTGCTGGACGATTGGCAACAGCAGGTACATAGCCCTTGCCGGTGTCTGCCGTAATTTCCATGTTCAGCGTCGCACCATCGTCGAGATGGCAAATGACGAGATCAGGGTTCATCACTTGGATGTCGCCCGAAACTGCAATGTCGCCAGCGGTTACAGCGCCAGGGCCAGTTGCCGAAAGCTGAAGACGCTTTGGACCTTCGCCCTCCATCTTCAATGCAACCTGCTTGATGTTCAGAACGATGTCCGTGACATCTTCACGCACGCCAGCAAGTGACGAGAATTCGTGCAGCACGTTTTCGATTTTGATCGAGGTAATCGCTGCGCCCTGCAACGACGAAAGCAACACGCGACGCAGCGCGTTGCCGAGAGTCAAGCCGAAGCCACGCTCAAGCGGCTCAGCAACGAAGGTTGCTTTACGCTTCGCATCGCTGCCAGACTTGAGTTCGAGTGCGTTGGGCTTTTTTAGTTCCTGCCAGTTCTTAATATTGACGGACATGGATTTCCCCTTGGGTTTTGCAAAACCGGCAATTTGGTGCACCGTGCCGGCTCGCGGGTAAAAGAAGGAACGACTGGCCAGCCGCTCCCGAAACGAATTTAGACGCGGCGGCGCTTCGAAGGACGCACGCCATTGTGCGGTATCGAGGTCACGTCGCGGATCGAGGTGATGGTGAAACCAACTGCCTGCAATGCGCGCAATGCCGATTCGCGACCCGAACCCGGGCCCTTGACTTCGACTTCAAGCGTACGAACGCCATGTTCAGCAGCTTTCTTGCCGGCGTCTTCTGCGGCGACCTGAGCAGCATAAGGAGTAGACTTGCGGCTACCCTTAAAACCCATGGTTCCCGCAGATGACCAGCTGATTGCGTTGCCCTGGGCATCGGTTATCGTGATCATGGTGTTGTTGAAGCTGGCATTGACGTGTGCAACACCTGCCGAAATATTCTTGCGCTCCCGCTTTTTAATGCGCTGTGGTTCGCGTGCCATATACTGTGTATCCTATTCGAAATTGCGAAGAAAAAATAATGCGGCCGAAGCCTGCTATTATTTCTTCTTGCCCGCGATTGCCTTGGACTTGCCCTTGCGGGTGCGCGCATTGGTATGCGTACGCTGACCACGGACTGGAAGACCCTTACGGTGGCGAAGGCCACGGTAGCAGGCGAGATCCATCAAACGCTTGATGTTCATCGATGTGTTGCGGCGAAGATCGCCTTCTACGGTGTAGCCCGCATCGATGGTTTCGCGGATTTGCAGAACTTCGGCGTCCGAAAGGTCCTGCACACGACGGCTATGATCAATTCCCAGCTTAGTCGCGATTTCGACGGCTTTAGTGCGGCCGATACCGTGAATGTAGGTAAGCGCAATGATCACGCGCTTGTTGGTTGGAATGTTAACTCCGGCAATACGTGCCAATTTATTTACTCCTGCTCCACAGGTGTCCCCGAGAGGACAAACCCTATCTCAACGCTGATGATATTCCGAAACGCACAAAACCAGCGGACGCATAAACGCGCTGCTGGCTGCACCAGATGTTCGGAATTGGCCGCGCTTTACGGTGAGTCGCGGCAACTGTCAAGGCCAACGGCGCGCTAACCCTTGCCTTTCGTCTTGGTTTTGCCTGCAATGGCGTTTTCTTCGATGAAGGCAATGATCTTGCTGGCAATATCTTTGCCGCTCGCTTTTTCGATGCCTTCAAGCCCCGGCGAACTGTTCACTTCCATGATAACGGGACCATGATTGGACCGCAGCATGTCGACGCCAGCGACATTCAATCCCATGGCGCGCGCCGCGCGCACGGCTGTCGACCGTTCTTCAGGCGTAATGCGTATGGCTTCGGCGGAACCGCCGCGGTGCAGGTTGGACCGGAAATCGCCTTCCGCCCCTTTGCGCTGCATAGAGGCCACGACCTTATTACCAATGACGAAACAACGGATATCCGTTGCGTTGGCCTCTTTTATGAACTCCTGAACAAGGATGTTCACATTGGCCCCGCGAAAGGCCTCGATAACCGAACGCGCGGATTTCTCCGTTTCGCCCAGGACCACGCCTATGCCTTGCGTTCCTTCAAGCAGCTTGATGACAACGGGTGCGCCGCCCACCATCTCGATAACTTCATCCGTCTGGCGCGGGTCATGGGCAAATGCCGTTACCGGCAGCCCAAGCCCTTTCCGCGCCAAGATTTGCAACGATCGCAATTTGTCGCGCGACCGCCCGATGGCGACGCTTTCATTCAGCGACCAAACGTTCATCATCTCGAACTGACGCAGCACGGCGAGTCCGTAAAAGGTTACAGACGCACCAATGCGCGGGATCACCGCATCATATTTGCCGAGTTTGGCGCCCTGATAATATGCCTCTGGCCGGTGCGACGTGATATTCATCGTCACCCGCAGCGTATTCAGCACATCAATCTCATGTCCCCGCGCATGCGCTGCCTCAACCAGTCTCTGGTGTGAGTAGAGGTTGGCGTTTCGGGCCAACATTGCAATTTTCATTATTCTCTGTTCCTTGATCGGCTGGCTTTCCCAGAACCCAGCGCTTTGCGCTGTTAACGAGGAAGCCGCGCCTTAGTGCCCTGCGCCCGATTAGCAACGGAAACGCCATAGACCGCCGGTTGGCTAAGGTGAGTTGCCCGTTCCAGCATAGATTACCAAAGCAAAATTGCGCGGCGATGACATATCGCTCTTGTTTCTCACCATTTGATGACCGCACAATACGCCGGTCAATCACGGCTGCTTCATGTCTTCTCGGCTTTTCCCCGGCATTCCGGCGGAACCAAAATTCCACCCACAACACACCTTCGCGCAGCATTGGCCTGATCCGGCTGGCATGGATCGACGATGTAGCCGCGCCCGTGTCCATCTTGGCATGAACGTGGAATAGGCCAAGACTCGGCACATCGACCATTTCGCACCAGCCAATCTCCAGCGGTTTGTTGGCGCGTCGTTTCCCCCCGGTGACGGCCAATTAGGCGGGCTCCGCCGGGCCATCGTCTGACGGAGCCGTTTCTTCCGGCTCCTGTGCAGGCTCTGGCGCAGCGTCGGGTTCTGCGATGTTTTCAATGTCTAGGCGAAAGCCCCCGGGCTTTGTTTCGGGCGAATCCTGCGGGGCAAATGGACTTAACAGGTTGCGAAATTGTTCGGCCAGCACCTTGTCCACGGCTGGTGCAATCTCCGACACTTTGTACCGCATGTAACCGCCAACGACATAGGAAAAGCTGACTTTGGTAAGCCCACCGTCTTTCGCCGGCTCCATCGCAACGGTGAGCGTACCGATGACCGCTTCGGATTGAAGCGGGCCAAGCGCGCCCTGCATCCGCAAGACTTTGCCGGGCTGCGCAAATATGACGCGCATATGTTCGACGCTGCCCGTGGTTTTTAATTTACCGTCGGCGCCCGTTTCCTGAAACAACTCGCAAAAGCAGCCATTGGCCTGCGCATCAATATAGAAACCCGCGCTTGAACCGGACCAGCTATGGGCTTTGTTCCACCAATCCTTGGGTGCCAGCAACCGTTTCCAGATTTCATCGGGCGTCGCTTTGACCGATGCGATATGCACGACGTTAAAGCCGGTGTCAGAAGTCGCCTTCACCTCTGCTATGGCGGGTGGTGAGGTGGCAGCGAGTGTCGCCGCTACAAGAATGACGGTTTTTTTCATGTGTCGGGTTTGTAACAACCCAATCCGGTCACGTCACCCTGAACTTGTTTCAAGATGGCTATGCCGTCAGCGTGCGATGACCGCCTCGATCGCGTCAGTCACGGCACCGATGGGCGCCATGCCGTCAACGCGAGCAACAAGGCCGCGTGCGTCATAAAGCGGAAGGATGGGCTCGGTCTTCGCACGATATTCCGCCATCCGCGTCCGCACCGTCGCTTCATTGTCGTCGGGACGGCGCTTGAATTCATGCGCGCCGCATTTGTCGCAAGTGCCGTCAACCTTGGGCTGTTTAAAGCTGTCATGATACCCCTCGCCGCAGCTGGCGCAGGTGTAACGACCGACCACGCGCTCAACGAGTGCATCTTCATCGACAACCAGCTCGATCACATGACGCAACGTACGCTGACGATCGGAAAGCAGCTTATCAAGCAAAGCTACCTGGGGGGCGGTTCGCGGATAGCCGTCGAATATCAGGCCTTTGTCGGCCGGGATAGCATCCATATGTTCGCCAAGGATCTCAGCCATGAGTTCGTCGGGGAACAGCTTGCCTGCTTTCATGATCTCGTCCGCCATCTTGCCGACCTCGGTCCCGGCTTTCACCGCGGCCCGCAATATGTCGCCGGTGGATAGCTGAACCATATCGTGCTTATCGACGAGGAACGCCGCTTGCGTTCCCTTGCCTGCCCCGGGAGGCCCCAAAAGGATGATATTCATGAAACGTACGTCCCCTATCCGTTTCGTGTGTCGCACCGTTTATCGGGCGCGTCCACCCTTCAGCTTGGCCTTTTTGAGCAGGTCCCCATATTGGTGGGCCAGCAAATGGCTCTGGATTTGCGAAATCGTGTCGATGGTCACGTTGACCAAAATCAGCAGACTGGTGCCGCCAATGGCGAAGAATTGCTGCTGACCGGTTTGCGCCATGACATAGTCAGGCAGCAAGCACACCACTGTGAGATACGCCGCGCCAAGCACCGTGATGCGAGTCAGGACATAATCGAGATAGCTCTCGGTGTTTTTGCCCGGGCGAATACCCGGAATGAAGCCGCCCGCTTTCTTGAGGTTTTCCGAAGTCTCCTCCGGATTGAACACAACGGCAGTGTAGAAGAAACAGAAGAAGATGATGCCGAGGCCATAGAGCGCCAGATATACGGGCTGCCCATGAGCAAGGTACTGGTTCAGCGTGATGACAAAATCACCCATCGCGCTTTCGCCCGCGACATTATTCCCGCCCAGTTGCGTGATAGTTATCGGTAACAAGAGTAGCGATGAAGCGAAGATTGGCGGGATAACGCCAGCGGTGTTAATCTTCAGCGGCAAATGGCTACGATCCGCCTGCATCATGCCCCGCTGCGTTGCACGCTTTGGATATTGAATGAGCACACGGCGCTGACCACGCTCCATGAAACAGATCAGCAGGGTAAGAATGACAAACATGGCAAGGAAACCAACGATCAGGAATCCGCTGATCGAACCCGTGCGGCCACCTTCAAGCAATTGCGCGAACAGACGCGGCATTTGCGCGACGATACCGGCCATAATGATAAGCGAAATACCGTTACCAATACCGCGCGAAGTAATTTGTTCACCCAACCACATCAGGAACATCGTTCCGCCGATAAGGCTAATGGTAGCCACAATACGGAACATCAGTCCTGGTTCGACGACTGCGCCGATACCATTGGCAGCAGCTAGGCTTTCCAGGCCGGCGGCGAGGAAATACCCCTGCACTGCCGTCAAGAACACCGTGCCATAGCGGGTATATTGGTTGAGTTTCTTGCGTCCGCTTTCACCCTCTTTCTTGATGGCGGCCAATGTCGGCGACAGCGAAGCTGCCAACTGCACGACGATTGAAGCGGTAATATAGGGCATCACGCCAAGCGCGATGAGACTCATGCGCTCAAGGCTGCCGCCTGAAAATGTGTTAAAAATGTCGAGGACGCCGCCAGCGGCGTTGTTCGCATAAAGGGCTGCCTGTGCAATCGGGTCAACGCCTGGCAACGGAACGAAGCTCAGCAACCGGAATATGATGAGTGCGCCAATGGTGAACCAGATGCGGTTCTTAAGCTCTGTTGCCTGCCCGAACTTCGATAAATTGAGGTTCGAGGCCATTTGGTCGGCCCGAGATGCCATGTTTTACGTTCCTTGGTTTCGGATTAATGCTGACTACGCCTGTTCTGCGTACTGAACATAACCCCAAAAATTTTGCCTGACTTGATCTGGACATCCCCCAGAAATGTCAAACCCCGCCAGCCCATATCGGGAAGCGGGGCTGGCATGACAAGAGCGAAGTCGTCGCCCCCGCCTTATTTCTTGGCCGCAGCTTCTTTTGCAGCGTTCTTGACCGAGGACTTCTTCGCAGCGGCCTTTTCAGCTGCTGAAACCGTCACGAGAACCTCGACTTTGCCGCCAGCCTTCTCGACAGCTTCAACAGCTGCCTTTGATGCGCCTGCGACTGAAAAATTCACCTTCGACGTCAGCTCACCCTTGGCAAGAAGGCGAACGCCATCCTTACCACCGCGCGCAAGACCAGCAGCCTTCAGGGCAGCATGGTCGACGACAGCTTTGATGTCGATTTTCTTGGCGTCGATGAACTTCTGAATCATGCCGAGATTTACTTCAGCATGGTCTTTGGCAAAGATATTGTTGAAGCCGCGCTTTGGAATCCGCATGTGAAGTGGCATCTGGCCGCCTTCAAATCCGTTGATCGAAACACCCGAACGGCTGGTCTGGCCCTTTTGACCACGGCCTGCGGTTTTACCCTTGCCTGAACCAATACCACGGCCAACGCGCATGCGGCGATGGCGTGCGCCTTCATTATCTCTAATGTCATTCAATTTCATGTCGTGCACTCGCTTTCGCTTTAATTCGCGCTAATGGATCAGTCCTGAATTTGGACCATGTGCCGAACCGTTTGGATCATACCACGGACTTCGGGGGTGTCTTCGATTTCGACAACGCGGTTCATCTTGTCAAGGCCAAGGCCCTTTAAAGTTGCGCGCTGCGAAGCGGGACGGCGGATCGGCGAACCGGTCTGCTTAAGTTTGATTTTCGCCATATCGATTACTCCGCAATTGCTTCGGCGTCGGCTTCTGCAGTCTTGCTGCCACCGCGACCCAGAAGATCCGCGATTTTCTTGCCGCGACGTTGCGCTACCGACTTCGGGCTTGTCTGTTCGGACAAAGCCGCAAAAGTTGCGCGCACCATGTTATATGGGTTCGACGAGCCAACCGACTTTGTCACAACATCGGCAACGCCGAGCGATTCAAAGACAGCGCGCATTGGACCGCCGGCGATGATGCCCGTACCGGCTGGTGCCGAACGAACAGTAACCTTGCCTGCGCCGAAATGGCCTTTGCCATCATGATGCAGCGTACGGCCGTCTTTCAACGCGACACGGATCATCGATTTTTTGGCGGCTGCAGTTGCCTTGTTAATGGCTTCCGGCACTTCGCGTGCTTTACCATGACCAAAACCAACGCGACCCTGTCCGTCACCAACAACAACCAACGCAGCAAAACCAAAGCGCTTTCCGCCCTTTACAGTCTTGGAAACGCGGTTGATGTGAACGAGCTTTTCGATCGTGCCATCATCTTCTTCCTGAGCAGGACGACGATCATTGTTGTTACGACCACGGCCACCGCCGCCACGGTTATCACCGCCGCCGCCACGTCCGCCGCGACCGCGACGTTGACCTTCGGCTGCGACTGCTTCGGGTGCTGCGCCGTCAACGACGGGTGCAGTGCTTTCAGTGTTTTCGTCAGCCATCATTAGAACTCCAATCCGCCTTCGCGCGCTGCATCAGCAAGCGCTTTGACGCGACCGTGGAACAGGAAACCGCCACGATCAAAAACCACGCTGGAAATGCCAGCCTTCTTAGCCGCTTCTGCGACGCGCTTGCCAACATCGGCAGCAGCTTCAGCAGTAGAGCCATTCTTGGCTTTTACGTCCTTGTCGAGAGTCGAGGCAGACGCGACGGTCGCGCCCTTCGAATCGTCGATGATCTGGGCGTAGATATGACGGCCAGTGCGGTGCACGGAAAGACGAGGACGACCAGCGACCTGAGCCCGAAGCTTTGAACGTACGCGTTGGCGCCGCTTTGCAAAGAGAGACAGTTTTGGCATTATTTCTTCTTCCCTTCCTTGCGGAAGATATATTCGCCGCGGTACTTGATACCCTTGCCCTTATAAGGCTCCGGCTTTCTCCAGCGACGGATTTCGGCAGCAACCTGCCCAACCTTCTGCTTGTCGATACCCGAAATTTCCACCGTGGTGTTATCGGGTGTCTTGATGTCGATACCTTCAGGGATCACGAAATCAACGTCATGGCTGTAGCCAAGCTGCAGCTTCAACATTTTGCCCTGGCTATTGGCACGATAACCAACACCAGTGATTTCAAGAACCTTGGTGAAACCTTCGGTCACACCGGTCACAAGGTTTTGCACGAGCGTACGCTGCATGCCCCAAAATGCGCGAGCAGCTTTGCTGCCGTTAGCGGGCTGAACCGAAAGGCCTTCGTCCTTCATTTCATAAGAAATGAGGTCGCTCATAGGCATTTTCAGTTCGCCTTTAGGGCCCTTCACTGAAAGGGTACCAGCTTCCATGCTGGCGGTAACGCCGGCTGGAATAGGAACAGGTTTCTTACCAATGCGGCTCATTAGAATACCTCCGCCAGGATTTCGCCGCCAACATTCTGTGCGCGCGCTTCAGCGTCGGACAGAACGCCCTTTGGCGTCGAAACGATGGTGATACCAAGTCCGTTACGAATAACAGGAAGTTCCTGACTTCCCGAATATACGCGGCGACCTGGCTTCGAAACGCGGGCGACATGCTGAATTGCAGGAGCGCCTTCGAAATATTTCAGCTCGATGCGAATGCCCTTGTGGGCACCCAAAGCTTCTTCGCTGTAACCGCGAATATAGCCTTCGCGCTGCAGCACATCGAGAACGCGAGTCCGCAAACCAGAAGCTGGCGAGACTACAGAGTCTTTCTTCGCCCGCTGGCCGTTGCGGATGCGGGTGAGCATATCACCCAAAGGATCGGTCATTGCCATCTATCTTATCCTTACCAGCTCGACTTCGTAACGCCCGGGATCATGCCCTTATTGGCAAGATTACGCAGTTCGATACGGTTCAGCTTGAATTTACGGTACACGCCGCGTGGACGCCCGGTTGTCTCGCAACGGTTACGCACGCGGTGCGGGTTACCATTGCGTGGAATTTCCGCCATCTTGAGACGTGCAATCAAACGCTCGCTGTCATCCAACGACTGGTCTTTCGCCATCGCCTTCAGCTTCGCGTAACGACCGGCATATTTCTTAGCCAGCTTCTTGCGACGCTCGTTCTTGTTTATGGAGCTCAGTTTAGCCATTATGCAGCCGCCTTTTCGTCAGCTTCTTCTACAGGGAACGGGAAGCCGAACAGCTTAAGCAGTTCGCGCGCTTCGTCGTCCGTGTTTGCCGAAGTCGTTACGATCACATCCATGCCGCGCACCACGTCGATGGCGTCATAGCTGATTTCAGGGAAGATGATCTGTTCTTTCAGACCCATGGCAAAGTTGCCACGGCCATCAAAGCTCTTTGGATTCAGACCGCGGAAGTCGCGAATACGCGGCATTGCGATCGTCACAAGGCGATCCAGAAATTCATACATCTGGGTGCCACGCAGCGTCACTTTCACGCCGATTGGCATGCCCTCACGCAGCTTGAAACCAGCGATGGATTTCTTCGCCTTGGTGATGACTGGCTTTTGACCAGCAATCAGTTCCATTTCGGCAAGAGCGGTCGTAACCTTCTTCTTGTCCTGCGAACCTTCGCCAACGCCCATGTTAAGCGTGATCTTTTCGATCTTCGGCACAGCGAAGCGGTTCGAATAACCGAACTTTTCAGTCAAGCCGTTGACGACAGCGTCGTCATAAAGCGTCTTCATGCGCGGAGTGTATTTGGTATCAGCCACTGATCGTCTCCCCGGACTTCACGGCCACGCGGACCTTCTTGCCGTCCTTGGTTTCCACGCGAACGCGTGTCGCCTTGCCCGTTTTTGGATCCGCCAAAGCCACATTCGAGATGTGCAACGGAGCTTCAAAACGGTCGAGACCGCCCTGAGGGTTAGCCTGCGAAGCTTTGCGATGACGCACGGCAACATTGACGCCGGATACGACGACCTTGCTGTCCTTTGGCATCACGGCAGTAACTTCGCCTGACTTGCCCTTGTCTTTACCGGCAAGCACGATAACCGTGTCGCCCTTTTTGATTTTAGCGAGAGCCATTTTTATAGCACCTCCGGTGCCAAGCTGATGATTTTCATGTGGTTCTTGGCACGCAGTTCGCGAACGACTGGTCCAAAAATACGCGTACCGATCGGCTCCTTGTTGTTACCGATAAGCACGGCAGCATTGGAGTCGAAACGAATGACCGAACCGTCAGCACGACGGATGTCTTTGCGGGTACGAACGATAACGGCCTTGTGGACGTCACCCTTCTTTACCTTACCGCGTGGCGCAGCTTCCTTGATCGACACTACGATAATGTCGCCAACGCCAGCAACGCGACGCTTGGAACCGCCAAGCACCTTAATGCACTGAACGCGCTTTGCACCGCTGTTATCCGCAACGTCGAGGTTTGATTGCATCTGAATCATGGGATCAATCCTCCGTGGTTGCTGCGACCGGGGCCGCAGCAGCATCAGCTACCAGACGCCAGGTCTTGTTCTTGGAAATCGGCGCGCACTCTTCGATGCGAACAACCTGGCCCTCTTTGACGACGTTGTTTTCGTCATGGGCGTGATATTTCTTCGTGCGACGAATGATCTTGCCGTAAAGCGGGTGTTTCACTTTGCGCTCGACGAGAACGACAATGGTCTTGTCATTCTTGTCGGAGACCACAGTCCCTGTGAGAATACGTTTTGGCATGGGTAGCTCCTTATGCCGTCTTTGCGGCGGCGCGCTGGCGCTCACCCTGCAGGGTTTTGATGCGGGCGATGTCGCGGCGCACTTCGCGGACGCGTGCCGGCTTTTCCATCTGGCCAGTGGCCGACTGGAACCGCAGGTTAAACGCCTCGCGCTTCAGTTCGCCGAGCTGAACAGCAAGCTGGTCATCGCTCTTAACGCGGAGATCTTCAGTTTTGCTCATCTTATGATGCTCCCAGATGCGAGGTGTCGCCGAGACGCGCCACGACCTTGGTCTTGATTGGCAATTTCATGGCTGCGCGCTGGAAAGCTACAGCCGCGATTGGACCGGGAACGCCGTCGAGTTCAAACATGATGCGGCCTGGCTTAACCTTGGCTGCCCAATATTCGACCGAACCCTTGCCCTTACCCTGACGAACTTCGGCAGGCTTTTTCGTGACTGGCACGTCCGGGAAGATACGGATCCACAAACGTCCCTGACGCTTGATGTGACGGGTGATCGCGCGGCGAGCCGCTTCGATCTGGCGTGCAGTAATCCGCTCTGGTTCAAGCGCCTTCAAGCCATACGAACCGAAGTTCAGGTCAGACCCGCCCTTGGCTTCGCCCTTGATGCGTCCCTTGAATTGCTTGCGGAACTTTGTTTTCTTTGGTTGCAACATGTCTAGTTCCTAACCTTTAGCGACGGTCAGACTGCGGACGGACGCCGGAAGTTTGCGCTTCCATCATCAGTCGGTCAGTTGCCATCGGGTCATGCCCCAGGATTTCGCCTTTGAAGATCCAGCATTTGATGCCGATGATGCCATAAGCAGTCAGTGCTTCGGCTTCGGCATAGTCAATGTTGGCACGCAATGTGTGCGCTGGTACGCGACCTTCACGGTATGATTCAACGCGGGCAATTTCTGCACCGCCCAAACGACCACCGCAGGTGATCTTGATACCTTCTGCACCCAGACGCATTGCGGATTGCATCGCGCGCTTCATGGCACGACGGAATGCGATGCGGCGGATAAGCTGGTCAGCGATACCCTGAGCAACAAGCTTCGCGTCGACTTCCGGCTTGCGGATTTCAACGATGTTCAACGAAACTTCGGCAGTGGTGAACTTGTTGATCTGCTTTTTCAGCTTCTCAATGTCCGCACCCTTCTTGCCGATGATCACGCCAGGACGTGCTGCGTAGATTGATACGCGGCAATTCTTGGCAGGACGCTCGATGACGACCTTTGAAATTGCTGCTTGTGGCAGTGTTTCAAAGATGAACTTGCGGATCTTGATATCTTCCAGAAGCATGCGGCCATATTCCGCACCTTCGGCGTACCAACGGCTATCCCAAGTCCGGTTGATCTGCAGGCGAAGCCCGATTGGATTTGATTTCTGACCCATGACTTATGCCTCTTCTTGCTGTTCGCGCACAACGATGCGCAGACGGCTGAATGGTTTGATGATCCGGCTCGATTTGCCACGGCCACGTGCCATGAAACGCTTCATGGTCAGTGCCTTGCCAACGCTGGCCTCGGCAACGACAAGGCTGTCGACGTCAAGGTTATGGTTGTTTTCAGCATTGGCGATCGCCGATGCCAAAACCTTGCGCACATCTTCTGCCATTCCCTTGGTAGAGAATTTCAGGATGTTGAGCGCGTCTTCGGCTTTCTTGCCACGGATCAGCGCGGCAACGAGGCCAAGCTTCTGAGCCGAACCACGAATGGTTGTGCCCACTGCCAGAGCTTCATTGTCGGCGACGCGACGGGGTGCGGATGCCTTACCCATTAGCGTTTGCCCTTCTTATCTGCGCCATGGCCATGATAAGTGCGCGTCGGAGCGAACTCACCAAGCTTATGGCCGACCATGTCCTCATTCACCGAAACGGGAATGAACTTGTGGCCGTTATAGACGCTGAACGTCAGGCCAACGAACTGAGGCAGGATTGTCGAACGACGCGACCAAGTCTTGATCGGCGCAGCCTTCGATGCTTCCTGAGCGGTTTCTGCTTTTTTCAGCAGATAGAGGTCAACAAACGGACCTTTCCAGACGGAACGAGACATGAGTTACCTCTTCTTCTTAGCATGCCGTGAACGGATGATCATCCGGTCGGTCGACTTGTTGCTGCGGGTACGTGCACCCTTTGTTGGCTTACCCCAAGGTGTAACCGGATGACGGCCACCCGATGTACGACCTTCACCACCACCATGCGGGTGATCGACTGGGTTCTTTGCAACACCACGCGTCAGCGGGCGAATACCACGCCAGCGATTGCGGCCTGCTTTGGCAAGCGTCGTGTTCGAGTTGTCAGGGTTTGAAACCGCGCCAACTGTTCCCATGCAGGTGCCGAGAATGTAACGCTGCTCGCCCGAGTTCAAACGAACGATAACACGACCACCATCACGACCGACCAGCTGCACATATGTGCCTGCCGAGCGTGCGATCTGGCCACCCTTGCCGGGCTTCATTTCGATGTTGTGGCAGATTGTACCAACGGGCATCTGGCTCAACAACATGGCGTTGCCAGGCTTTACGTCAGTCTTTTCACCAGCAACAATCGTGTCACCAACGGCCAAACGCTGCGGTGCAATGATGTAGGCCAGTTCGCCATCTTCGTACTTTACCAGTGCGATGAAAGCAGAACGGTTGGGGTCATATTCCAGACGCTCAACAGATGCTGGCATATCCCATTTACGACGCTTGAAGTCGATCAGACGATATTTTTGCTTATGTCCGCCACCGATGCCACGCGATGTCACATGACCCTTGTTGTTACGGCCGCCGGTCTTGCTCTTACCTTCGGTCAGTCCCTTAACAGGACCGCCTTTGTAGAGGCTCGACCGGTCAACCAGCACAAGGCCGCGACGGGCGGGGCTAGTTGGTTTGTAGCTTTTGAGTGCCATTTTCCTGCCCTTAAATACCGGTGGTCACGTCGATGCTCTGACCTTCGGCCAAAGTGACGATCGCTTTTTTGACATCCGAGCGCGTGTAGGGCTTGCCCTTCCAACGCTTGGTTTTGCCCTTTTGCACGAGCGTGTTCACGTTCACGACCTTCACGTCGAACAAGGCTTCAACAGCTGCCTTGATCTGTGGCTTGGTCGAGCTGCCCGTTACTTTGAACACAACAGCGTTATGTTCGGAAAGCAGGGTGGCCTTCTCGGTGATGTGCGGGGCAACGATGACGTCATAATGACGCACGTCGATTGCTTTATCCTTAGCCATTGAAACGGGCCTCCAGTTTCTCGACCGCAGCGCGGGTCAAGACCAGCGTGTCATGCTTCAGAATGTCATAAACATTGGCACCAACCGCTGGCATCACGTTGATGCCGATAAGGTTAGCCGAAGCCATGCGGAAATTGTCGTTGACGGTGTCACCATCGATAACCAGCGTCGTTTTGCCAAAACCGAGCTTGCCAACCTGACCTTGCAACGCCGCTGTCTTTGCAGCCTTGAGATCGAGGTCTTCCAGAACGATCAGCGAACCAGCCTTGGCTTTGCTCGAAAGCGCCATTTTGAGGCCGAGTGCGCGGATTTTCTTGTTCAGCGACGGATTGAAGTCACGAAGACGGGCACCATGGGCCTTACCACCACCGATAAAGATCGGAGCAGCGCGGTCACCGTGACGGGCAGTACCGCCACCCTTCTGGTTGCCGAACTTCTTGCCGGTGCGGGCAACGTCCGAACGCTCACGGGTCGGACGAGCCGTACCGCGGGCCTTTTCGCGCTGCCAGGTAACAACACGGTGCAGAATGTCGGCGCGTGGCTCGATGCCAAATACGTCGTCATTCAGGTCGATGTCGCCCTTTGCTTTGGCGTCGAGGGTTTGAACCTTGAGCTTCATGGTTTAGCCCTCCTTCTTTTCTTCGCCGGCGTCCGCAGCAGGCGCTTCAACAGCAGCAGCTTGGACAGCAGGCGCAGCTTCAGCGGCAGGCGCTTCAGCTTCGACAGCGGGGGTATCTGCAACATCCACTTCAGTTGCGATCACGACGTCTTCAACCACTGGGGCTTCATTGTCGTTCTTCAACGCGCCGGGGAATGGAGCAGCTTCAGGGGTTGGAACCTTGACGGCATCGCGAACCAGCAACCAACCGTTCTTCGCGCCGGGCACTGAACCCTTGACGAAGATGAGACCGCGCGCAACATCGGTGCGGACGATTTCGAGGTTTTGCTGTGTGCGCTGACGGTCACCCATGTGGCCGGCCATCTTCTTGTTCTTGAACACCTTGCCTGGATCCTGGCGTTGACCAGTCGAACCATGGGCACGGTGGGTAATCGACACACCATGTGATGCGCGCATACCCCCGAAGCCCCAACGCTTCATAGCGCCGGCAAAGCCTTTACCCTGCGTGTGGCCAGTGATGTCGACCAATTGGCCGTCAATGAAATGGTCCGCAGAAACGGTTGCACCGACTGGCAGCAAGCCGTCGGCATTATCAACGCGGAATTCAGCAACGCGAGCTTTTGGCTCGACCCGTGCTTTGGCGAACTCGCCGCGCTGTGGTTTGTTTACATTTTTCGCTTTACGGGCGCCGGCACCGAGACGAACAGCAAAATAGCCATCCTTATCAGCATTGCGGGCTCCAACCACTTGGCAGCCTTCCAGCGCCAAAACAGTCACAGGTACGTGACGGCCATCTTCGTTGAAGAGGCGCATCATACCCATCTTTTTCGCGATCACGCCAGTGCGCATGATCCATACTCCACTTATGTCAGAGGCCCGGCTGGCACGATTGCCAGGAGGGCGTGACGCCTAAATCCAGCCCTGAATTTTTAAGCATTGCCCCGTCCGGGCTAGGCACCAGTGGCGCACCTTAGTGCGCAATCTGGTAAGACGGGGAACGCAGCCCGAGTAAACTCGGCGGTATTCCTATTGTCTCACTCTACTTGCGTAGAGGTATCGGCTTACGCCAATTTGATTTCGACATTCACACCAGCAGCAAGATCGAGCTTCATAAGCGCGTCTACGGTCTGCGGCGTGGGCTGCACAATGTCGAGCAGCCTTTTATACGTGCGAACTTCGAACTGCTCACGCGACTTTTTGTCGACGTGCGGTCCACGGTTCACTGTGAACTTTTCGATACGGGTAGGAAGTGGAATTGGACCACGGATAAGCGCGCCAGTGCGGCGTGCGGTTTCTGCGATATCGCCAGTCGCCTGATCGAGGACGCGATGGTCAAATGCTTTCAGGCGGATGCGAATATTCTGCGTTTCCATGGGTTCACCAATTTCCAAATTCTATCAATATCAAAGAGCCGAAAAACAGCCATTCCGACTTGCGCTTTCGAAGCCGGAACAGCTGCTTTGAAATTCTAAAAACCGCCCCGCCCGAATCAAAG
The DNA here is from genome assembly GCA_963508315.1 of uncultured Sphingorhabdus sp. Lineage (GTDB taxonomy): Bacteria > Pseudomonadota > Alphaproteobacteria > Sphingomonadales > Sphingomonadaceae > Sphingorhabdus_B. Next base: position 1,023,363 of record CAUOWK010000001.1, read on the forward strand.
AGTCGGGCGGGATGCGCGGCCTATATTACTTCGTGATGGTGCTGACAACCCCAGAACCGACGGTGCGTCCGCCTTCGCGAATTGCGAAGCGAAGACCTGGGTCCATGGCGATTGGAGCAATCAACTTAACCGCGATGGTTACGTTGTCGCCTGGCATAACCATTTCAGTGCCTTCTGGAAGGATCACTTCGCCAGTCACGTCAGTTGTACGGAAGTAGAACTGTGGACGGTAGTTAGCGAAGAATGGCGTGTGACGGCCGCCTTCGTCCTTCGAAAGAACGTAGATTTCTGCCGAGAACTCAGTGTGCGGCGTTACCGAACCTGGCTTGCAGAGAACCTGACCACGCTCAACTTCTTCACGGCCTACGCCACGAACAAGCGCACCGATGTTATCGCCAGCACGACCTTCGTCGAGCAGCTTGCGGAACATTTCAACGCCGGTAACGGTCGTCTTCTTGGTGTCCTTGATACCAACGATTTCAACTTCTTCGCCAACCTTGACGATTCCGGTTTCAACGCGGCCGGTAACAACCGTACCACGACCCGAGATCGAGAACACGTCTTCAACGGGCATCAGGAATGGCTTGTCGATCGGACGCTCTGGCTGAGGAATGGCTTCGTCAACGGCAGCCATCAGTGCAAGGACCGATTCCTTACCGATGTTGTCGTCACGGCCTTCGAGTGCAGCAAGCGCCGAACCACGAACGATTGGAATATCGTCGCCTGGGAAATCATACTTCGAGAGAAGCTCGCGGATTTCCATTTCAACCAGTTCGAGAATTTCTTCGTCGTCAACCTGGTCAACCTTGTTCATGTAAACAACAAGTGCAGGAACGCCAACCTGACGTGCCAACAGGATGTGCTCGCGAGTCTGTGGCATTGGACCGTCAGCAGCGTTCACAACGAGGATAGCGCCGTCCATCTGGGCAGCACCGGTGATCATGTTCTTAACATAGTCAGCGTGACCTGGGCAGTCGACGTGTGCGTAGTGACGGTTGGCAGTTTCATATTCAACGTGAGCCGTCGAAATGGTGATGCCGCGCTCGCGCTCTTCAGGAGCCTTATCGATGTTAGCGAAATCAACAGCGGTACCGCCATAGGTTTCAGCCATGATCTTCGTGATCGCTGCGGTCAGCGTGGTCTTGCCGTGGTCAACGTGACCGATGGTACCAATGTTGCAATGCGGTTTCGTCCGCTCAAATTTAGCTTTTGCCATTTTTCAAACCTTCTTTCGATTAGGTAATATTTTGATCAGGTGGGACGACGCCTGCTGAATCAGGCGCCGCCATTAATCGGCTTTTGCCTATCAGGCAAGCTTCTCCTTGATTTCGGCTGCCACGTTCGATGGAACTTCGTCATAATGGTCGAAGAACATCGAATAGTTGGCACGTCCCTGTGTGAACGAGCGGAGCTGGTTCACATAGCCGAACATGTTTGCCAGCGGCACCATCGACTCGACAACCTGTGCGTTACCGCGGCTGTCTGTGCCTTGGATCTGGCCACGACGTGAGTTCATGTCGCCGATAACATCACCCAGATATTCTTCCGGAGAAACAACTTCGACCTTCATGATGGGTTCGAGCAGCTTGATGCCTGATTTCTGCGCGGCTTCACGCATACCAGCACGGCCAGCAATTTCGAAGGCCAGTGCCGACGAATCGACATCATGATACGCGCCGTCATACAGCGTGATTTCGAAATCGATGATCGGGAAGCCAATCAGCGAACCAGATTCTGCGGTTTCGCGCATACCCTTTTCAACTGACGGGATATATTCCTTCGGAATGTTACCGCCCTTGACTTCATCCTTGAAGATGATGCCCGTGCCACGCTCGCCTGGTTTCACAGTGAACTTGATACGGCCGAACTGACCCGAACCACCCGACTGCTTCTTGTGGGTGTAGTCAACGTCGACTTCACGTGCCAAATATTCGCGATACGCAACCTGCGGCGCGCCAACATTGGCCTCCACCTTGAATTCGCGACGCATACGATCGACGATGATATCGAGGTGAAGCTCGCCCATGCCCTTGATGATCGTCTGGCCTGATTCATGATCGGTCGATACGCGGAACGAAGGATCTTCAGCCGACAAACGATTGAGCGCAATGCCCATCTTTTCTTGGTCAGCCTTGGTCTTTGGTTCAACCGAAAGCTCGATAACGGGCTCAGGGAATTCCATACGCTCAAGGATGATCGGGAAACGTTCGGCGCACAAAGTGTCACCAGTGGTGGTTTCCTTCATGCCCGCAAGCGCGATAATGTCGCCAGCAAATGCCTCGTCAACGTCCTTACGCTCGTTCGCATGCATTTCGAGCATACGACCGACCTTTTCCTTCTTGTCCTTCACCGAGTTCAGGTAGGTGCCCTTGACGAGCGTTCCCGAATAGATGCGGATGAAGGTAAGCGAGCCAACGAACGGGTCGTTCATAACCTTGAATGCCAGTGCGCTGAACGGCGCATCATCAGCAGCAGGACGGCTGTCAGGCTCAAGGCTGTCCATCTTGACGCCTTGAACGTCTTCAATGTCGAGCGGCGAAGGCAGATAGTCAACAACCGCATCAAGCAATGGCTGAACGCCCTTGTTCTTGAACGCCGAACCACAGCAGACAGGAACGAACGACTGGTTTAGCGTGCCCTTGCGGATCAGCGCCTTCAGCGTTGCAACGTCAGGCTCATTGCCTTCCAGATAGGCTTCCATCGCATCATCGTCTTGCTCAACGGCAAGTTCGATAAGATCGCTGCGATATTTCGCGGCTTCTGCGGCCAAATCGGCTGGAATATCTTCGTAGAAGAATTCAGCGCCAAGCGCTTCGTCTTTCCAGATGATTGCCCGGTTGTGTACGAGGTCAACAAGACCCTTCAAATCGGCTTCAAGGCCGATTGGAATGTACAGAACGGCTGGCTTTGCACCCAGACGATCGATGATCGACTGAACACAATATTTGAAGTTCGCACCGGTACGGTCGAGCTTGTTGATGAAGCACATGCGCGGAACGCCGTACTTATCAGCCTGACGCCATACAGTTTCGGACTGTGGCTCAACGCCGGCAACGCCGTCGAAGCAAGCTACAGCGCCATCGAGCACGCGAAGCGAACGCTCAACTTCAATCGTGAAGTCAACGTGGCCAGGGGTGTCGATGATGTTGATGCGGTGGTCGTTCCAGAAGCAGGTCGTCGCAGCCGACGTGATAGTGATACCACGCTCTTGCTCTTGCTCCATCCAGTCCATGGTGGCCGCGCCATCATGAACTTCGCCGATCTTGTACGATTTACCTGTGTAAAACAGGATTCGCTCAGTCGTCGTGGTTTTACCGGCGTCGATGTGCGCCATAATACCGATATTACGATACATATTGAGTGGATGGCTGCGTGCCATATGCTTTACTCCGAAGTGTGGGTCACCGAAGTGGCCCGAATGTGATTACCAGCGGTAGTGTGCGAATGCACGGTTGGCTTCCGCCATACGGTGCGTATCTTCACGCTTCTTGACAGCGTTGCCACGATTTGACGCAGCATCCATCAGTTCGCCTGACAAGCGGGCGGCCATGGTGGTTTCGCTACGGTTACGGGCAGCACCAATCAACCAACGGATGGCCAGTGCCTGCGCGCGCTCTGGACGCACTTCGCACGGAACCTGATAGGTCGCACCACCCACACGGCGGCTGCGAACTTCGATGCCGGGCTTTACGTTGTCCAGTGCTTCATGGAAGGTCTGGATTGGATCTTTCTTGGCGCGGGCCTCAACGGTTTCCAGTGCACCATAAACGATACGCTCTGCTGCTGACTTCTTACCGTCAAGCATCAGGTTGTTCATGAACTTGGAAAGCACGATATCACCGAATTTGGGATCGGGAAGGATGATGCGCTTTTCGGGACGACGACGACGTGACATATTTTATTTCCTTTATCTCTTGGGACCAACGGCAGCGCAGTTGCGCGCCAATCGGACGGCCAATGGTAACGTTCGAATTACTTCGGACGCTTTGCACCATATTTGGAACGCGACTGCTTGCGGTCCTTGACGCCCTGCGTATCGAGTACGCCGCGAAGCACGTGGTAACGCACACCGGGAAGATCGCGTACGCGTCCGCCACGGATAAGCACAACGCTGTGCTCCTGAAGGTTGTGGCCTTCACCTGGGATATAGGAAATAACTTCACGCTGGTTGGTCAGACGGATCTTGGCAACCTTACGCAAAGCCGAGTTCGGCTTTTTAGGAGTCGTTGTATAAACGCGGGTGCAAACGCCGCGCTTTTGTGGGTTTTGCTCCATTGCAGGGACCTTGGATTTGGTCTTCTGCGGAGTCCGGCCCTTGCGGACCAGCTGGTTAATCGTTGGCATATCTTCACCTTTATTAAGCGGTTACTTTGGATGGGCAGCCGTATTTTGCGGTGGAGGCTCAGCCTTTGGCCCACCCGGCCGATCACACAATGTGCTGCTATTCTGAGTTCTTCCCGTCGGGCGTCGGAGAATCATGTCCTGACCTTTGGGAAGGCGCGCCATTAGCGCCCGCCGGCCATGGGGTCAAGGGGTGCCGACGCGTTCGCCAAGCACCGCATTTTCCATCCGTATCCGCCACCATAACAATGCAGCGTTCAGTATCGAAAATGTGACGGCCATGGCCGGCGCGCCCAGCAATAGCGGCAACAGCGCAATTTCGACGACCACCAGCGTGTAATTAGGGTGCTTTAAAAAGCGGTAGGGGCCGCGCTTTACGGTCGGGAAATGCGGCGCGCTGATGATGCGTGTGGTCCACCAGCGGCCAATGCTGGCCAATGTCCAAAAGCGGAAAGTCTGGCTGGCGATGAAGGCGTTCAGCAGAATCAAGTTGGGCGCAGTGTCGGGCTTGGCAAACAGCACGATCGAGATAAGCCAGCCGCCATGGAGCAATATGAACAGCGGGTAATGCTTTTCGCCATATTCGCGGCCACCTTCCGCCAACAAACGCCTTGTATTGGCATTGGCATAGGCCAGTTCCGCCACGCGCTGGATGATCACATAGCCGAACACCAGTTGCGCCCAGAATGGCCAGTCAAATACGGTCATGGCTTATTCCCGTTGGTCGCCATGACCGAGCCGCAAAACCGGTTCCCACTTTTGCTTGTCATGGCTGAAGCACCCCCATCGCACCCACGAAGCCGGGGCCAAGCGCGGTCAGCAAAGTTGGCTTGGTAATTGGCCCGGCGGCCAGCAAAGCTTCCAAGACAAAAAGGACAGTGGGCGAACTCATATTGCCATGCGCACGTAAAACCGCCCGTGTCATGGCCAGATCATTGCCGAGATAGTCAGCAAGCGCATCGACAACACGGCCGCCGCCAGGATGGCAGGCCGGCTCCGCCATATCGGATTTTTCAAGACCTTGCTGCGCGATGAAATCATCGCATACTGGCGCAAAGTGGCTATTCACAAACACCGGTATATCGCGCGCCAACACCAGATCGAAACCCGTATCGCCGATTTCCCATCCCATCATGTCGAGCGTATCTGGCCAGACATGACTGGCGAAACGCGCAAGTTGCGGCCCATCACCAGCGCCGATAACCGCCGCGGCACAGCCATCCGCGAACAGCGCGAGTGCAACCATGTCCTTCTTGTCCAGTCGCGCATGATCATAGGCGATGCTGCACAGCTCAAGGCTGACCAGCAAGACCGGCTTATCGGGCGCTGCGCGAAACAGGTCCGCCGCGACGCCAAGGCCAATCACGCCGCCAGCGCAGCCATAGCCAAATAAAGGAACGCACCGCGTGTCAGACGCGAAGCCCATGGAGGAAAGCATACGGCTTGGTAGGCTGGGCGTCATCGTGCCTGTCGTCGAAACATAGACGATTTGACCAATGTCTGACGGCGTCAGGTTTGCGCGGGCAAGCGCCCGCGTTGCCGCGCCCTCAAACATCAGAGCCGCGGCGTCGGCATACACCTGCGCACGATCCGCCCATGATCGGGGCCCGAAATAATATTCCGGCGGCATTGCAATGTTGCGCTGCTCTATTCCGGTATTACCCAAAATGTCGGCCATGCGCGGGGGCAGTGCCTTGCCCTTCGCTTGCGCCAATATCTCGAGGACCTGTGCTTGCGAAATGACATGCGGCGGCAACGCGGTGCCAAGCGACAATAAACGAGGGTGAGTCTGCGTCATGAACAGCGGTTGCTACCTGTTCAAACCACGCAGCGCTAGGCAGACTTTACCCTACCCTTAATTACCGCATCGCGCCTGGCGCAAAAACAACGGGCGAACGAACCGCAAAGATGACAAGCCAAGCGCGGCTTGTTAGAGGGCCGGCAACCTACACCGAAAGAGCGCATATTATGACTGCCACCCCCCGCCCCGTCCGCACCCGGGTTGCCCCCTCACCGACTGGCGATCCGCACGTCGGAACCGCGTATATAGCGCTGATTAATTATTGCTTCGCCAAAAAGCATGGCGGCGAGTTCCTGCTGCGTATCGAGGACACCGATCAGGCGCGCTCGACCGCGCAATCTGAAACGATGATCTTGGAATCGCTGCGTTGGCTTGGCCTTAGCTGGGATGAAGGCCCTGACGTCGGCGGACCGCACGGTCCCTATCGCCAGTCGGAACGTAGCGCGATTTATACCGATCATTGCGACCGCTTGCTCGCCGATGGTCATGCGTTCAAATGCTATTGCACCCCTGAAAAGCTCGCCGCAGCACGCGCCGCGCAAATGGCGGCGAAACAGCCACCCAAATATGACGGTACGTGCCTTTCGCTGACGGCGGACGATTGCGCAAAGCTGGATGCCGCGGGTACGCCGCATGTCGTCCGCATGAAAATCCCTACCGAGGGCAAGTGCATTGTACATGACACGCTGCGCGGCGAGATCGAGTTCGAATATTCGGTCATCGATATGCAGGTATTGATGAAGTCGGATGGTTTGCCGACCTATCATCTCGCCAATGTCGTTGACGATCATCTGATGGAAATCACGCATGTCATGCGCGGCGAAGAATGGATTTCGTCGGCGCCCAAGCATTTGTTGTTGTACCAATATTTCGGCTGGGAACCGCCCGTGCTAACGCATTTGCCGCTGTTGCGTAACGCCGACAAGTCCAAGCTTTCCAAGCGCAAGAACCCGACGAGCATCCTGTTCTACCAGCGCGCAGGTTATCTGCCGCAAGCGATGCAGAACTTCCTTGGCCTGTTCATCAAGAGCGCGAGTGAAGAAGACGAAAAAACCTCGCTTCAGGAGCTGATTGACGGATTTGACGTCCATAATATTTCGCTGGGCGGACCCGTGTTCGATACGTCGAAGCTTGACTGGCTAAACGGCCGTTATCTGCGTGAAGAATTAAGCGTTTCGGAATTCCTCGATGCGGTAAAAGCATGGGCATTGAACGATGCCTATCTGACCCCTATTGCCGAAATGGCGCAGGCGCGGATTACCAAGCTGTCCGACCTTGGCGGGCTTACCGCCATGTTCTTTATGAACCGGATTGACGGTATGACCGCCGACCGTTTGCGCGACGGCGTAAAACTGGATCAGGATCAGCAACGTGCTGCTTACACCATCGCGCTACAGCAATTCGACAACATGATTGGCTGGAACAAGGAAGGCGTTGAGGCAGCTTTGCGGCGCACTGCCGAAGTGCTCGATGCCAAGCTGAAGGATGTAATCCGCCCATTTTACATCGCCGTGACTGGCAGCCCGCAAGGCGTGCCCTTGTTTGACGCCATCACACACCTTGGCCGCGACATCATTCGCGAACGGCTGCGGCATGCGATGGAATTGCTGGGCCCTGCCACGTCCAAGGAAGCGAAAGCATGGACGGACTTGTTGGCGGCCCCGCGACCGACCGAATGACGGGCCTCCAGCTGCCTGACAGTTGGCAACGCGCGCTGAAGGATGAAGTAAGCGCGGACTATATGGCAGCGCTGATCGGCTTTCTCGCTGCCGAAAAGGATGCGGGCCGGGTAAGCTACCCTGCGGACAGCGTTTGGTTTCGGGCGTTGGAATTGACGCCTCTCGAACAAGTGAAGGTCGTCATCCTTGGGCAGGATCCCTATCACGGTCCCGGCCAAGCACATGGCCTGTCATTCAGCGTGCCCCCCGGCGTGCGACCGCCCCCAAGCCTTGCCAACATCTATAAGGAACTGGAAGCAGATCTGGGGATCGCCCGCGTGCGTCACGGGTTTCTGGAACATTGGGCACGACAAGGCGTGCTGCTTCTGAACAGCGTGCTGACTGTTGAACAGGCGAAAGCGGCATCGCACCGCAAAAAAGGATGGGAGCGGTTCACCGACGCAGTTGTTCGCGCCGTGAGCGAGAAGGAAGAACCGGTCGTATTCATGCTCTGGGGTGCTTATGCGCAAAGCAAGGCGGCCTCGGTCAACGCCGATCGCCACCTTATATTGCAAGCTGCGCATCCATCGCCCTTGTCAGCGCATAACGGCTTTTTGGGGTGCAAACATTTCTCGCAATGCAATGCCTTTCTGATTAGCAAAGGCCAATCGCCGATCGACTGGGAACTGCCCGATGCCGTTTAATGACAACCCGCACCGCCGGTTCAATCCGCTAAAAAGTGAATGGATATTGGTGTCGCCGCACAGGGCCAAACGCCCGTGGCAGGGCCAACAGGACGAGCCTGACAATAATGCGCGCCCGTCGCACGACCCCGGTTGCTATTTATGCGCCGGTAACGAACGCATCGGCGGCTTTAAAAACCCGGACTATAAAGACGTCTTCATTTTCGAGAATGACTTCGCGGCGCTGATGAAGGCCGACAGCGGTGTGGAGGAGGGTTCAGATGGACTGTTCCGCGCCGCACCGGCAAGCGGCACATGCCGGGTCATCTGCTTCTCAGCCGACCATGGCAAAACGCTTCCGGAAATGCCTGAGGCTGCCATTCGTGCAGTCATCGACGCATGGGCCGCACAGGAAACCGAACTGTCGGCGCATCATGCCTATGTCCAGATTTTCGAAAATAAGGGCGCGATGATGGGCTGCTCAAGCCCGCATCCGCATGGGCAAATTTGGGCGACCGATTATGTCCCCGCCGAACCGGCCCGCGAAGATGAAACGCAAGCAGCCTGGTTTGTGGAAAACAGCACATCGATGCTGCTCTCTTATGCTGAAGCGGAGGCAGTCGACGGCGAACGGACCGTTGCGATTAACGACGACTGGATAGCGCTTGTGCCTTATTGGGCAAGCTGGCCCTACGAAATCCTGCTGCTCCCCCGCTTTGCGGTGCAGCGATTGAGCGGCCTTCTACCGGGTCAGCGGGACTCGCTTGCCACGATCATCAAGCAACTGACGACCGCTTATGATAATCTGTTCCAGACAAGCTTCCCCTATTCGATGGGTTGGCATGGCGCCCCGAGTGCAACGCCGGACGCAGCGCACTGGCAGTTACATGCGCATTTCTATCCCCCATTGCTGCGTTCCGCGAGCGTGCGCAAATTCATGGTTGGCTATGAAATGCTGGCCGAAGCACAGCGGGACCTTACGCCTGAAACCGCGGCAGAAAATCTGCGCGCGCAAAGCAAAATCCATTACCGGAACGCGACATGACCCCCCTCGACACTAGCCTTCGCAACATCGTCAGCGCATCCTTCGCCAGCACATTCGGCACAGCCCCGGACCTCATCGTTCGCGCACCCGGACGCGTAAATCTGATTGGCGAACATACCGACTATAATGACGGCTTCGTTCTGCCCTGCGCCATTGGCCCGTCAACAATGGTCGCCGCCAGCGCACGAAGCGATGGACAGGTACACATTGTCGCGTCAGATTTCGACAATGCCGAGGACAAATTCACGCTTGAACCGGGATTACAGCGTAACAGCGCACAGCCGTGGAGCGACTATGTCCGCGGCATGATTATGGCACTGCAAGAACAGGGCTATGCCTTGACCGGCGCAAATATCGCCATCGCCGGCAACCTGCCAAAAGGCGCGGGGCTATCATCGTCAGCATCGCTTGAGGTCGCTGTTGGGAAGGCGATGCTCGCTTTGTCGGGAACCGACATTGACCATACACGGCTGGCCCAGATCGCGCAGGCCGCCGAATGCGACTTTGTGGGCACAAAATGCGGTATCATGGACCAATTGATTTCCGCACAGGGCAAGACGGGCCATGCCTTGCTCATTGACTGTCGCAGTCTGGAACTGACCGATGCGCCAATACCGGATAATGTCGCCATCATGATTGTCCATTCGGGCGTGACGCGTGGCCTAGTCGACGGGCATTATAATGAACGACGCCGCCAGTGCGAGGCCGCTGCCGCTGCAATGGGCGTTTCCGCTTTGCGTGACGCCAACATGGACATGCTGAACGCCGCTGGCCTGGATGCCACCACGACTGCACGAGCACGGCATGTCATTACGGAAAACCAGCGCACACTTGATGCTGCAAACGCCCTTGGCCGTGCAGATCTAACCGCACTGGGCATGCTTATGGCCGAAAGTCATGCGTCGATGCGCGACGATTTTGAGATAACCGTACCGCCCATCGATAATCTTGTTTCGCTGCTTCAGGCTGCGATCGGCTCGCACGGCGGCGCGCGTATGACCGGTGGCGGCTTTGGCGGTGCCTGTGTTGCGTTACTGCCAGTGGATATGGTCGAGACCGTAACAGCGCACATCATCGCTGGTTACACCACCCCCGATGGCGAAGCGCCGCTCATCATGGTCGAACGTCCCGGCCCCGGGGTCGCCATATTGTGATCCGTCCCCTGCTGCGCAACGCCCTTCGCGAACCATTGCTGCATTTCCTTGCCGCTGGGGCCGTTTTGTTTGTGCTGATGGCAACCTTTGGCGGTGAAGACCCGATGGACCGTAGCATCACAATTGATGAGCCGCAGGTCAGAAATCTGGCCACGCAATGGGAGCAGACGTGGCGCCGCCCGCCCAGCCCGCAAGAGCTCGACAGCCTCATTCGCGACTATATCAAAGAAGAGATTTATTTCCGCGAGGGCATGCGGCTTGGCCTCGATATTGACGACCCCATCATCCGCCGCCGGTTGCGCACCAAGATGGAGTTTTTAGCAACTGCCGAAGTCGAAAACAGGGAGCCGAGTGGAGCAGAGCTTCAGCAGCAATATGACCGCAACAAAACCCGTTATGCCCAAAAAGCCGAGTTCAGCTTCGACCAGAAGTTTCTGGGTGAGGACCCCGACGACGCAAAAGCAACAATCGCGGCGCTGAACCAAAACAAGTCAGTAACGACACAATCACTCAGCGTAGCTGCGTCAATGGACAAGGCCCCCTTTGACGCCATCAGTCGCGACTTTGGCGATGTCTTTGCAAATGGGCTGCGGGAACAGCCCGTCGGGATGTGGAGCGGTCCGGTCCGCTCCGGCTTTGGGTGGCATGCTGTGCGGGTACGTGCCGTGTCGGTCGCAGCCGTTCCGCCACTGAGCTCTATCCGCCAACGCGTATCGAACGACTGGCGCGCGGATAGCCGTGCCGCACGCGAGGCGGCTGCGTATCAGGCGCTGCTTGACGGCTACACAATTCGCATTGCCCGTCCGTGATTGTTCGATGGCTTTTATTATGCCTGTTTGCGATCGGCATCACCGCCGATGCCCGTGCCGATGACCTTCGTCCCGGTTATTTGGAAATACGGGAAACCACGTCACCGACCAAGGGCGCTGCAAAGCACCATTATTATGCAGTGAATTGGAAAGCCCCGATCAAGCCCGGGCTTGCCGCTGGCGTTATCCCCACATTTCCCCGCGATTGCAATGCCACAGTGCCGCAAAGGATCGTCGACGCTGATGCACTGTTGGCGCGATGGTCGATTGATTGCCAAAAACCGCTGGCCGGCCGCGAGATTAGATTATCGGGCATCGAAAACACGTCCGCAGATGCGCTGCTTCGCTACCAATCGGCATCCGGTGTAACGCAGACCGCCCGCATCACCCCCGCGGATCCGGCCGCCCGCATCGCCGAAAAACCCAATAGATGGCAAGTTGCCCGTACCTATTTTATCACTGGCGTCGAACACATATTGATGGGTTATGACCATCTGTTGTTCGTGCTGTGCCTTGTGCTTCTCCTCAATGGCGCTTGGCGCGTCGCGGCAACTGTCACCGCCTTCACCATTGCGCATTCATTGACGCTGATCGCGACGACTCTTGATCTCATCAGACTTCCCGGTCCGCCGGTAGAGGCCCTGATTGCCTTGTCCATTGTCTTTCTCGCGGTTGAAATCGTCAAAAGAAAGCCGGGCGAGCAACGGCTGTCCGAACGTATTCCATGGGTCGTAGCGTTCCTGTTTGGCTTGCTGCACGGCTTTGGTTTCGCAGGGGCTTTGGCGGAAATCGGTCTTCCGCAAGGCGAAGTTCCAATGGCGTTGCTGACCTTCAATCTTGGTGTGGAGGCCGGACAACTCGTCATTGTTGGCGTTGCGATGGCTGTTTTGGCAATCATCCGCCGCGCCGGCGATGCCCCCGCCCGCAAGGTGCAATCCATCAGCGCCTATGCTATCGGCGCCGTCGCTGCCATGTGGCTTATGGAACGTGTGTTCGGCTCTTAGCTCCTTTGGGCGCGGCTCGCTGTCGGCTTAACCACGCACCGATTTTGCAGGGTCCGGCGCCAAAGCCCGCGTTACTGACGTCCACTTCGCCAATGGAATCCGTATGTCGGTCACTCATATCGCCCGCACTCACGAGGCCTTTTGGACGATATGCCCGACCTGCCACCGAAGCGAGACCTTCCCGGCTTCATTTGCGCGCTGCACTAAATGGATATGATTGCCAAGAACCGGAAATGTCCGTTGACATACGCGTTTAAAAACAGGTAAGCGCGCCGCCTACCCAGTGCCCGGATGGCGGAATTGGTAGACGCACCAGCTTCAGGTGCTGGCGCTGGTAACGGCGTGGAGGTTCGAGTCCTCTTCCGGGCACCATTTACATGATAGCGCAAATTCTTGCGGGACCGTTCAAGGCGAGACGCCTGTGGTGGACGTCCCCGTCAATTGTTCAAGCAGGCGCCGGGCAATATTTCTGCAAATAATCGCCGTGCGACGGCATATGTTGGACAACGAACTGGATCGATTTTTCCATTTCGTCGATTTCGCGGCGCGTCGTTGGTTCCTTTAACGCATCCGCCATCGCGTTGTGGCCGCCCATTTTGATGCCCTGTCCCATCATGACCGCAGCCCAGCTGGTTTCGGTAAACAGCTCATCATCTTCGCGGAATATCTGACCGTTTTGACGGAACAATTCGACCTTTTCGGTCAGGCTTTCGGGCACGGGCATATTGCGGCAATAGTTCCAGAACGGACTGTCGTCCCGCGTTGTGCTGTTATAATGGAGGATCAGGAAATCGCGGATGCGCGCATATTCCTTGCCGGTCAGGCGGTTGAACGCATCTTCCTGTGCTTGCGTCACGCCATCTAGGGACAGCAGTGCAATCAGCTTGTTAATGCCGGTATTCACAAGATGAAGCGAGGTCGACTCCAAAGGCTCCATAAAGCCCGACGCCAGCCCAAGCGCGACAACATTCTTGTTCCAAAACTTCTTGCGCCGGCCTGTCACGAAACGAAGGAAATTTGGTTCAGCGCCGGGTTTCCCAGCGATGTTGTTGATGAGGATCGCATGCGCCTCATCGTCGGACATATATTCATTGCAATAGACATGGCCGTTCCCATTGCGATGTTGCAGCGGCACTTGCCACTGCCAACCAGCCGCATGGGCGGTGGCACGGGTATAGGGCAAAGGCCCGCTGCCATCTTCGCGCAAGCATGGCAACGCGACCGCCCGATTGCACGGCAAGTAATTGGACCAGTCATCATATCCGGTCTTCAATGCTTGTTCGATGAGCAGGCCACGGAAGCCGGAGCAATCAACGAAAAGGTCGCCCTTCAACACATCACCATTGTCCATCGTTACGGACGATACAAAGCCGCTTTCATTGTCCAGCGCGACATCGTTGATTTTGCCTTCACGCCGAACCACGCCTCTCGTCTCTGCATAATTGCGCAGGAACTTCGCATAACGGCCAGCATCAATATGGTACGCGTAATTGACTGGCGGCAGGTCTTCGCGTTGGTAATCCTCGGTACGGGCGAAGCGGCCAAAATGTGCCGCCATTGTTTCCACATTGAACACCTGAATCGGGCGCTTGTCACCTGCTTGCTGATATTTGTGCCAGACATGGTGAAATGAAATCCCGTCGACCTGATAACCGTAATTACCAAAGGGGTGGATATAGCTATCGCCAATCTTGCCCCAGTTGACGAACTGAATGCCAAGCTTGAAGCTACCTTGCACCATCGACAGCATTTCGCGTTCGTCAATTTCGAGCAAGCGGTTGAAATCCAGAAATGGCGGGATCGTCGCCTCGCCTACACCAACCGTGCCGATTTCTTCCGACTCAATGAGCGTTATCTCCACTGGTCGACCAGCGCGGAGGCGCGACAGCGCAGCAGCGGCCATCCAGCCTGCAGTTCCGCCGCCAACGATGATGATATGTTCAATCGGCATATTCTCAATCCCCTCGAATGCTCGCATAACCAATTAACAGCGATATGCAAATTGTGAACGTTCATTTTGACACTTGTGAACGCTCTCAATTGACGTTATGCAGCAAAATAACGTGGGGAAAAATACCCTCGAAATCAGGTATTCAGGGAGGATGATTTTGGCACGCACATCACTATTTGGCGCATCGCATTCGCAGCGCCTATTGGCATTGACGACGGCATCAAGCCTCGCACTGTGCATCGCGCAGCCCGCATTCGCCCAAGCAATTGACGAAACGCAGGATGCAGCGGCAGCCGAAGACGCCGAAGACGCCATTATCGTTAGCGGCTATAAAAAGTCTCTCGCCAACTCCCAGAGTATAAAGCGCGATTCTGATACATTTGTTGATGTGATCACGTCCGAAGATATCGGGGCGCTTCCCGATCGTTCTGTTGCAGAAGCATTACAGCGAGTCCCCGGCGTGAATATCTCGCGTTTTGAACAGCGCAATGACCCGGACCGTTTTTCGGTTGAAGGCTCAGGTGTTGTTATTCGCGGATTGCCTTATGTCCTGTCGAACCTGAATGGCCGCGAAATCTTTTCAGCCAATGGTGGCCGGGAATTGTCGTTCAATGACGTCTCGCCTGAGTTGTTGGGGCGTGTAGAGGTTTTCAAAAACTCGACCTCAGACATGTTGGAAGGCAATATCTCTGGTTCCGTCAACCTTGTGACGCGCAAGCCACTCGACAAGCCCGGCTTTCATGTCGCTGGCGCGATTGAGGGCAACTATGGTGACATGGCGAAAAAGTGGTCGCCGGGCTTTTCCATCCTAGGTTCAAATACATTTGAGACGGGCATCGGTACCTTCGGCTTGCAACTTGCCTACAGCCAATCCGAATTGGCGACCCGAACCGACGCATCGCAAATTACCGATCCGTGCTATCGTGACCGCTCCCTGACTGGTCCATGTATCCGTGTGCGTCCCGTCGGATCTGGCGGTTTTGGGGGCGGCACGCCTTTGAACGCGTCCAACTTTCCGCCTACAAATTCGGTTTTTGTACCAAAAGGTGCCGGCGTTCGCACAACCGACCTGAATCGTGACCGCAATTCATTTTCAGCGGTTGGCCAGTGGGAAAGCAATGATGGCCGTGCCGAAGTCACGGTCGAATATTTGCGTGCTGAAACCTCAGCGACTTTGAATGAATTTGCGGCCCTTGCATTGGTCAATGACGACGCGCTGTTCCCGGTACTGGCGCCAGGCACCACTGCCATATATGACGGCAATCAGTTCGTTGCGGGCACACTGACACAATTGTCTGGCGGCGTTAGAGGGATTCCGACGGAATTGCTGCGTTTCCAGCGCGAGGACACGGCGAAGACCGAAGATTTCTCGGCCCATATCAAGCTGAGCCCGACCGATCGGCTGCGCTTCAACTTTGAAGTCCAACATATCAAATCGGACCGTACCGAAGATGGCTTTATCTCGGCGATGCAGACCTATGCCGATTTGCGTATCGACAACCGGGGCAGCACGCCACTCGTCGAGTTTCTTCAACCCGGACTCACCACGTCACCGTCAACATATTTCAACGATCCGACCAAAACCTTTTACTGGTTCCTCATCGATAATCAGGTGAAGAACGAGGGCGCATTGACCAGCATGCGCGCCGACGCCGAATATGACGTCAGCGATGAAGGCTTTATCAAAAAAGCACGTTTTGGCGCACGTTGGGGTGATCGTAACCGCGTAACGCGTAGTTCGAATTTCTCCAACTGGGGTAACTTGGGTGCGCCTTGGACAGGACGTGGCGGCAATTGGAACTGTGGCGACTACCAAGCCTTTGGCTGCGGTGGCGCTTATGTTCGTGATTTCCCGAACTCGGCCAATCTACGCAATCCGTTTGGTGACAGCTTCCAACGTGGGAATGCGCCAACGCCGCTCGGCGATGGTTCCGCCTTTTTCTTTGGCGGCGACAATATGGTCGCTGACTATCTGAGCGGTTCAATCCGAAACCAAGCCAATGCAATCACGGCGTACACTTT
The DNA here is from genome assembly GCA_963508315.1 of uncultured Sphingorhabdus sp. Lineage (GTDB taxonomy): Bacteria > Pseudomonadota > Alphaproteobacteria > Sphingomonadales > Sphingomonadaceae > Sphingorhabdus_B. The sequence continues at coordinate 1,039,831 of CAUOWK010000001.1, forward strand.
GACACCGAATGCATGGTTCCCGATTTCGGCCCGCGCGGGTAATCTGCCGGGTGGCCCTTGGACAGCCGGCGAAATTTCGGATGTGGAAGAAGGCACATTTGCTGCTTATGCCCGCGTCGATTTTGGAACAGACATTGGGGGAGCGACACTCAGCGGCAATGTCGGCCTGCGCTATGTCAGCACCGAAGTTAGAAGTGGTGGTTCGTTCAGCCTTCCTACGCCCGAGTTTTTTGATAACAATGGCAACCGTGATGGCATCGTCCAACTGGCTGAAGTGCAGGGCTCTTGCACCTTCATCTTAGCCAACAACATCACACCGGTGCCCGGCTATTGCGGTCTGTCTCCAGCACGCCAGGCCACATACGCATCATTGTTTACAGGCGAGGTCATTTCCGACCCACTCAATATCCGTTACACAAACTGGCTACCGAACTTCAATGCTAAGCTCGATTTTGGCAATGGTGTTCTGGTTCGCGGTGCAATCTCAAAGGGTATCTCGCGACCAGATCTATCGGCATTCACATCGGGTGGCGGTGCATATGACAACACCAACAACCTGCGCGCCGGTGGGCTTTTGGCCACAGGTCCATTGCTTGCCATTAACACGGGCAATCGTTTCCTGCGCCCTGTCGAGTCAATAAACTACGACCTTTCGCTTGAATGGTATTGGGCAGATGTCGGCTCGTTGACCGTCTCCGGCTTCGTTAAGGATATTTCGAATATCGTTAACAGTGGCGCTATCGTTCGTCCCTTTGTGACGCCGAAGGGCGTCAACACCGATATTCTGTTCAACACACCTGTGAATAGCGACGGCGGAACATTAAAGGGTGTAGAGGTGGCCTATCAGCAAGCCTATGATTTCTTACCGGGGATATTGAGCGGTTTGGGTGCAGGCCTGACATACACCTATGTTGATGCAGGTGATTTTAACAACGCTTCGCTTGGTTCTGAACAGAGCCCGCTTTCAGGCGGTCTGCCGTTGGCCGGGGTATCGAAACACACGATCAATGCCGTCGGATTTTACGAAAAAGGTCCGTTGTCGTTCCGTCTCGCTTATAATTGGCGGTCTGATTTTGTGCAGACACCGCGTGACGTCATCTTCCCATTCTCGCCGATCTACGGCGAAGCGACAGGCCAGCTTGACGGGTCAATCTTTGTCTCTGTGACCAAGCAATTGAAGCTGGGCATTCAGGGCGTAAACTTGCTCGACGAAGTGACGCAAACATCGCAGGTTATCGACTTTGACGGGACACGGGCAACGCGCTCGGCCTTCCGCAACGACCGTCGGTTTACCTTCCTGGCACGGTTTGAATTCTAACTGGCCATATAAGACATGAAAAAAGCGGGCCCTCGTCATATGACTTGGGCCCGTTTTTGATTCACAAACGGACAGGAGAACATATGTACTTTCCCGCAAGATTGATCGTTGCCGCCGCAGCATTATCGGGTTGTGCAGCAGTTGCCGAAGTAAGACCCGCCGCGAATGGAGGCTGGAGCCTTGTTTGGGCCGACGAATTTGATGGCACCAAATTGGACCGCAAAAAATGGAAGCCCGAAAAATCATGCTGGGGCGGCGGCAATCAGGAACGCCAATGCTATACCGATAGGCCGCAAAATATTAAGGTCGCTGATGGCAATCTGCAGATAATCGCGCACAAGGAGAGGTTCACTGGACCCGACCTGCCGCCCGAATTTTCGAATAAGCCGTATCCACAAAAAACCCAGGAATACACGTCCGCAAAAATCCGGACGCTCGGGATTTCAAGCTGGAAATACGGAAAAGTCGAATTTCGGGCAAAGCCGCCCAAGGGCCAAGGAACCTGGCCTGCCGTCTGGATGATGCCCGCCAACAGTGTTTATGGTGGCTGGCCACGCTCAGGCGAGATTGACATATTGGAAGGCGTCAATCTGGGCGCCACATGTGCAACATGCGCGGGCAATGTCGGCGAAAACCGCATGATTAGTGCGATTCATTTTGGCGATTATGCCCCGAAAAACAAATTTCACGATACGCGTGTCGCCCTGCCGTCAAATGCGTTGCCTTCCGATGAATTTCACATCTGGACGCTCGAATGGGGCGAAGGGGTCATGCGTTTCTATCTTGATGGCCGGAAATATTGGGAACGGACCAGTGCTGATTGGGAGACAGCTTCTCCGTTAGCAAAGTCAAATCCCGTTGCGCCATTTGACCAGCCCTTCTACATCATGGCAAATCTTGCCATTGGGGGTGGCCTGTCAGAAAACAACAACGATAAAGGCGTTGCAGATAATGTGACACCGGCGACGTTTTTGATCGACTGGATCCGCATCTACCAATGTAGCAGCGACAAGGAAAAGGGTCTGGCCTGCATGCAGGGCAGCAAAGAAAGTAAGTAATTTATGGCGAGACGCCGCCAGGCCGTCACCATCAAGCATGTCGCAGCCGATGCGGGGGTATCCCTGCAAACGGTAAGCCGCGTCATCAACAATGAACCCAATGTTCGGCCTGCCATGCAGGAGCGCGTACAGGCATCGATTGATAAGCTTGGCTATGTCCCGTCAATCGCGGCCCAGCGGATGAGTGGATCACGTTCGTACCTGATCCTTGCCATCAACGACCGTGAACGCACGATTGCAGATTGGCGCAATCGCCAAGGGTCAGACTGGGTAGACCAAATGCTTTTCGGCGGCATGCTGAAATGCGCCGAACACGGGTACCGGATGATCTTTGAACTGGTCGATACCCATAACGATCATGTCGAGCGCGAATTGGGCGCGGCTATTGCGGCGCTTCAACCCGATGGCGTTATCCTGACGCCGCCGCACTCTGAAAATCCGCTCATCACTGGATTTCTGGCCAAACGCAAAATTCCCTTTGCCCGCATTGGATCGATGACGCCAGGTCCTGGCATCGCGATGACGATGGACGATGAAGGCTCGGCGCGCCGCGCAACAGAACATCTTATCGCGCTTGGCCATAGCAGGATTGGTTTTATCGCCGGCTCTGAAGAATATGACCTTTCCAACTGGCGTATAAATGGTTGGCGCGACGCCATGGCCTCTGCTGGATTTGCCTGTGACGCGTTATGCGTCAGGGGCGATTTTAGCTATGACAGTGGCGTTTTGGCGGCGAGCGCGCTGCTCGATTTGGACAATCCGCCCACCGCGATTATCGGCAGTAACGACCAGATGACGCTGGCCGCTTTGGACACCGCCAAGAAGCGTGGGTTAAATGTGCCGGACGACTTGTCTCTCATCAGTTTCGACAATACGCCAGTTGTGCGTTTCACGGTACCTGAGCTCACAGCCGTTGATCAGCCGATTGCCGCAACCTTTTCCAAGGCGGTGGAGTTGTTGATCACGAACGGTGACGCGCCCGTGCCGCACCAGCCTGTGGTTATTGAGGGCAACCTCATCGAGCGAAGCAGCACGGCACCGCCCGCCCCGCATGGACGCGCTTAACCCTGACAACAAAGGCCGGCAATCGGCCTCGTTCATGTATCTATACACACTCGCATCAGCTGGTGGTGCTGTCGCCTATATGCCGTTTCTGACGATCTTGCTGCCGCTTCGTGCCACAGACATTGCTGGCGATGGTGCCCTTGGCATGTTGGCGATGGCAGCGTTTCTGGGGGCAATTGCCGCAAGTGTCGCCAATATCGGGTTTGGATGGGCCAGTGACAAAACTGGCAAACGACGCCCGTGGATTTGGGCTGGGTTAGGCTTGTCGACGGCTTTGCTGCTGACGACCCCTTATGCCACCAGTCCTGCGGCATTGATTGCCATCATCATTCTCTGGCAGATTGGCCTGAACATGATGCTGGCGCCGTTAAGCGCGTGGGCTGGTGACAGCATACCCGATTCCCAAAAGGGGTTCCTTGGCGGACTATTGGCGCTGGCGCCTGCGATGGGAGCGCTTTCCGGTGCGTTTGTAACAATGACTGATGTTGTACCGCCGGGCCACCGTGAAGTCGTCGTCGCGCTGTTGGTTGTCGCCATGGTCAGCCCCGTTCTTATCTTCGGCAAACCGAGGGCGATGCCGGGCTTAACGTCCCAGACAGCCGATGAAAAAGCGGTTGCGGTGGAAAGCCCGATAGCGCACCAGCCTGCCGTTAGAATGTGGACCGCGCGGTTATTGGTACAAATTGCGGAAGCGTCATTATTTGCGTTCCTCCTTTTGTGGTTCCGCAGCGTCGATCCCGATTTTGGTGAAAATGACGCCGCAAATATCTTTGCGCTCGTTCTGGGTACGGCTGTTTTTATAGCCTTAGCAGTCGGTCGCTGGTCCGACCGTGCAAACCGCCCCATATTTCCGCTCATTTTTGGTGCAGCGGCAGCTTCAGCTGGACTGCTCATCATGTCCGTTTCGACATCTTTGCCCATGGCCATTGCCGGCTATGCGGTCTTTGGCTTGGCGAGCAGCCTTTTTCTGGCACTGCACTCTAGCCAGACCTTACGCGTGCTACCCCGTCCGCAGACGCGCGGACGGGACCTCGGCATTTTCAACCTGACGAACACCGTGCCGTCGCTCATCATGCCATGGCTAACGCTGGCTTTGGTGCCGGCTTATGGCTTTGGCAGCCTATTTCTGCTGCTAGCGGGGCTTGCGATCATCGCGTGCATGTTGTTGGCAACGATGCCGAACCCGCTTGCACGCGATTAAGCAGGCTTGCGGGCGTACATACCGAATGCTGCAATGATCGCGTAGCAGGCCATAGGTAACGTAAACGCGATGGCGAGGCTTCCGGTCAAATCGGCAATAATGCCGGTTAGCAACGGAATGACCGCGCCGCCAACAATAGCGACGTTGATGATGCCCGATCCATCTGCAGCTCGTGAACCCAATTTTTCACACGCCAGCGTGAATATGGTGGGGAACATGATGGCGTTGGTCAGGCCCACGGCCAACAACGCATAACCCGCAACTTGGCCCGTGCTCTGTGTCGAGAAAATCAGCAGCGCAATCGCAGCGACTGACACCGATGCAAGCACCTTACCGGGGCTAAGCAAGCGCAGCACAGCCGAGCCAATGAACCGCCCAACCATTGCGCCGCCCCAATAAAGACCAATAAGCTTTCCTGCCGACTGTTCCTGCAACGCCATCACATGGTCCTGCATCAGATAATTGACGATGAGCGAACCGATGGCGACTTCTGCACCCACATATAAAAAGATGCACAACGCGCCGAAGCCGAAACGGGGACGCTTTAGCAGGTCAAGCCCAGCCAGCCCTTCGCTCGCTTCGTGCTTTTCGCCCTTCAGCGCGTTACGGAATAACCAGACGACGCCAGCCACGATAGCGAGCGCAACGGCGATACCGAGATATCCATTGACGATCGCCTGACTTTCCGCGGTGCGATAGGCATCAAGTTCGACGCCTGAAAGCTGGTCTGCCGTAACTGTGGCCAGACTGCCCAGAATGAGTATGGATCCGACGATCGGAAAAACGGTCGTGCCCAGCGAGTTGAACGCTTGCGCAAATGTCAGGCGGCTATGCGCAGTTGCCGGTTTGCCCAGTAACGAAATGAGCGGGTTAGACACGACTTGTACAATCACCACGCCGCTTGCGAGAACGAACAATGCAAACAGAAAAACTCCGTATGTCGCGGTCTGGCTGGCCGGAATGAACAGCAGGCAACCGGCCATCATAGTGAGCAGTCCGGCGACCGCGCCGCGCATGTAGCCAATTTTCTTGACCAGCCGCGCGCCCGGAATACCAATGACGGCATAAGCCGCGAAGAAGCAGAACTGCACAAGCATCGCCTGCGTATAATTGAGCGTAAAAAGCTCTTTAAGTTTCGGGATGATGACATCATTCAAACTGGTGATGCCACCGAAGATGAAGAACAGGCCCATCACAAACAGTTGCAGTTGCGGCGCATCAATATGGGAATCGCTAGTATCTGCGGACGCCGCAGCGCCGGGTGCCAAAGCCATCTTCTCTCTCCCTATGTTTTAACGCGCTTTGCCGGGGCAGGACGCGCTTTCTTTTGTCGTTTCGATATGAACGTTGCGTATAGTTGCAACAAGGCCTTTCGCCGCCTGCATACGTATGGGTGAGCCAACCGCGTCAAATTTTGCCCCTGCCTGTGCAAAGCAGCGCAGCGGAATGCGCGTTTGCATGGCGGTTCCCGTTGGCGATGCACGCATGGTTTTTTGGATGTCCAGCGCTGCGCCGCCAAACGTCAGCTTCACTGGTCCCGATGATGGCTGGTCAATCCGCCAGTCTATCAACAACGTCCAGTCCTCTTTCGCTTGTTTGCTCAAGTCAACGACAGGCCCGTTGACGACCAGAGCGCCATCGGCATTCCACGTAAATTGCCGCGCATCTTCTTGCGCAGATAAATCGACCGCACGCGTGCTGATTGCTCCATCCATCTGCAAATTCCACGGTGCAGGTACTTTGCCGCGAACGACGTAATGGGTGGCAATGGTCAATGACGACATGTCGACACGAGGATCTTCATTCACTGCCGACAAAATACCGGTTTTCGTATAATCAAGCCCATAGCCAAGCGGGAACAATGGCGCGGTGATCGGCGAGCGCGCGTCGGCTGGCCAAGCAAAGGACAAGCGCCCCGTAAAATCACGCACGGGCTTTCCGTTTGCGCCTGCAACCAGCACATCTGCAACACCGCTTCCCTGCGTCCCCGGCAACCACGCCGCCACAAAAGCATCGGCCTGGTTAATCAGCTTGCCCGTGAACATCGGTCGGCCCGACAGAAACACGACAACCACCCGAATGCCCTGCGCCTTCAAACGCGCGATCAATTCTTCTTCGGCGGGTTGCGGCCGAAATGCGAGATGCGGCACATCGCCCTCAAATTCGGCGTAGGGCTTTTCGCCAAGCACAACGACTGCCACATCGGGCTTGTCGGTATAATCACCGCTCGTGGAAACAGTAGCCGCGCCGCCACCAGCTTTCACCGCATCGGAAATGGCGCGGCCAATTGTCTGGCCGTTCGTAAAGTCTGCTGCCGTGGTATCGGTACCCTGCCAACTGATGGTCCAGCCGCCCGCCTGCATGGCCATATTGTCCGCGCCAGACCCTGCAACCAAGACCTTCGCACCGATGCGTATCGGCAAGGTGCTTTTGTCATTTTTCAGCAGCACGAGCGATTTTGAAACCGCCTCACGCGCAAGATCCAGATGCTCTTGTTTGCCAACCAACGATGTGTCGCCGCGAACGGTGCGCGCATCACCCATAAGGCCCAATTTATATTTCACCCGCAATATGCGGCGCACAGCATCATTTAGGCGCGTTTGTGAAATGCGGCCTGCGCGGGCAGCGGCCAGCGTTGAAGCGTACAGCCCCTTCCAACTGTCGGGTGCCATGAACAGGTCGAGACCAGCGTTAATTGCTGCCGGGCAGTCAGTCGCCGAACAACCCGCAACTTGACCATGGCCATTCCAGTCACCGACAACCAGCCCCTCAAAGCCCATGTGATTCTTGAGAACGTCGGTCAAAAGCGAGACGTTGCCGTGGTGTTTTACCCCATTCCAGCTGGAGAAACTCGCCATCACGGTCAATGCCCCTGCATTGATCGAGGTCGGATAGCCTTGGGCATGCTTCGCTACCAGTTCCGCTTCATCAATTTGGGCGTCGCCCTGATCACGGCCATCCATTGTGCCGCCATCGGCCAGAAAATGCTTTGCTGTTGCCGCAACATGTGTCGCTGCCAATGGCGCGCCCGCGATCAGATCGCCTTGCAAGCCAATCGTCATCGCGCGGGCATATTCCGCGATAAGCGCAGGGTCCGAGGAATAGCCTTCATATGCCCTGCCCCAACGCAGATCCTGCGGCACGGCAAGCGTCGGCGCAAAGGTCCACTCAATCCCGCTACCTGAAATCTCGGCAGCCGTAGCGCGTCCAATGCGCGCGATAAGGTCCGCGTCACGCGCCGCGCCAAGACCGATATTGTGCGGAAAAATCGTCGCATTCGGGAGGTTCGAATGCCCATGTACGGCATCAACGCCAAATAATATCGGCACGCCAGCGCCTGAAGCGCGTGATACCGCCCGGAATTCATTGACCAATTGCGCCCACTTCGCTGCGCTCGCGCGTTCGTCGCCATATGGCCCGGAATTGCCACCGGCAAGGATGGACCCAAGCGGATATTGGCGCAGATCCGCGGGCGTGACTGAACTGATGTCGGCCTGAATTAACTGACCGACCTTTTGCTCCAATGTCATCTCGGAAATCAGCGCGGTGATCGCGTCTTCGGTTTTTGCGCCTGTAATTGCAGCTGGACTGGCCGCCTTGGGCCAATTGAGAGGATTGGCCGTGGCAGAAGCATGAGATGCCGGGGCAGGCAAACCTGGCGAGGGAGCGGCCACCGCAACACATCCAGCCGACGCAAACGCAAACAGCGCCACCGATCCCTTAAATCGCATCAAACCCACTCCGATAAATTTTATTGTGAACGTTATCATTGACTGATGACAGGGCCACCATCTAAAATCAAGCTTCATCAGTGCGTAGCGCAGGAAAGATCGGAAAGGTTGTGCAGAGTGGCTCTCCAACGCTGATCATCAGAGCCACCATTGAATGCTCTAGGCAAACATTCGCCAAAATCGGACCGTGAGCTTGCGGCGCAAGTTCATTCGTTCAGCCCAAGCCAAATGCACCACCACGGCGGATCAACGGTCGTTCTTGAATGAACCACTCAGATTCGTGGAAAGGAGACTAGCGTGTTATCACGCACGTTCGACCGAGATGCGTACTTTCTTCCTAGCGCCGCTCGCCTTCGCTTGTTTGACGCGCCGCCGCGTAAGCACTGCCGGGAAGCCAGCCGGGCCAGTATTCTGCGTCCGCCACCATCTGCCCAACCCTGTAGGCGGCAAGTGCCTCCTGGGCGGTGCCCGCAAAGGTCCAGCCGGCTTTGAACTCGTCGCACGGCTGGTGATAGCAGCGCACGTTATAGGCTCCGACTATCCGCTGACCGGCCTTAATCCCTCCGACTTTAAGGTCCCGCCCCGCTCGGAATGCAAGCGCCGGAACGCCTCGTTGCACGAAGGGAAAATGGTCGGACCGAAAGTACCAGCCAGCCTCCGGGCTGGGCTCAGCGTCCACCCGCATGCCCTGCTCGCCTGCGGCCTTGACGAGGAGGCCCTCGAGGTCGGTCTGTCCGGGTCCAATAAGCTCAAGATTGCGGGCCGCTGGCAACACCACATGCGGGTCGAGGTTAATGACCGCAGCCGTGCGCCCAAGCGGATAGAGCGGATGCTGCGCGTAATACTCCGCGCCAAGCAGCCCCTTTTCCTCGGCTGTCCACGCCGCGAATACAACTGAGCGCGCCGGCCGCTTACCCTCTGCGAAGGCTCGCGCCACCTCGAGTAGTTCAGCCGTACCGGTCGCATTGTCGATTGCCCCGTTGCGGATCGTGTCGCCACTCCGGTCGGGTCCGTTGTGCCCGTTGGCGTCCCAGTGCGCGCCATAAAGGAGATACTCGTTCGGCCGGTCCACCCCGCGCAAGATGCCGACGACGTTGTGGCTAACAACATTCGTCGCGACGTTGGTCGCGGATACGCTGACGGTTGCCTCCAACGGAAATGCCCTGAAATCGGGCGAGCGCGCCTGCTGTTTCAACTCTGGAAGTGTGAGCCCTATTCGCGCAAGGATGGGCAAGATCGCCGGCCCGCGTACTATTCCGCTGAACTGCAGTGCGTTCGGCTTGAGCGGCGCATAAGCAAAGCTTGGCACGCGGATGCTATCGCCGGCTTGGGCATAGGGCCAACTGTAAGCTGCTGCCTCGTGGATAAAAAGCACACCAATAGCGCCCGCCTTTGCCGCTGCCGCTGCCTTGGAACCGCCGCGCCCACTGAATGCCAGAGACCGCCCACCGAAGCCAAGGTCCTTGCCGCCCTCCAGGTCAGGGTCCCCGGCAAGCATGATCACCACCTTGCCCTTGACGTCCACTCCCTGAAAAGCGTCCCAGCCCCGCGCCGGGTCGGGCGCGCCCCAGCCTGCAAAGACCATGGGTGCATCGGGAAGGCTCGTTACACCCGCATTTGTCGGATTGATATCGAGATCAGGTCCATCGCGAAGAACGGTGGCCTGTGCACCAGCGCGGATTGTCGCTGTCCCACCGGGAACCGTGTCGAACCGCACAAGCGGCACCCTCTGGAACCAGCCGCCATCGTCACCGCCAGGTGCCAAACCCGCTTCCGCCATTTCCTTGGCAAGATAGGTGATGGTGGCCTCCTCGCCTTTTTCGCCCGGCCCTCGTCCGGCAAAGTCATCTGAGGACAGAGTGCGAACATCTGTCTTGATCCGGTCGGGATTGATCGGGCCGGCAGCAGTGAGAGTGAGGGCGACCAAAGGCAAAAGGACGATACGCATGGCATCGTCGTAACGGCTGAGATGTACACGGCCAAGATGTTTCTGACAGACCACAAAGGCAGCGCGCAGAATTGGTCTTGAATCTTGTGACCAAACAGCTCTGTAAATCGAGGGCCGCCTTGGGTTTCGATTTTACAGAGCGCAAATTAAAACCTGTTTTTCAATGAGTTAAAATATGAATTCGAGTCTACTATCGGCACCCTTTGAACGGCGAGGCTTTCGCGGGATGCAGATCGGCGTAGTCGTGGTTCCGTTGCCGCAGCCCCGCCGCTTTGTGCGAATATTTCAAGACAAATATCAAGCCCGTTTGGAAGCATCTGCTGTACTTTAGCGACGCAGTGACATGCAGAAAAAATTGTTGTTAAGATCGCAGCGGATTGGCTGGACGTTGTCCGGTGGAGCATTTCGATTTCCACCTTCAAAGTAGGAAGATCACGCTCAGATATTAGGCAGCTTGGTAGAAATTTCCTAAAGGTGGGCCAACATTGGGCGCCCGCTGCAGCCGGTGGCTTTTATAGGATGACGTTTAATTAGTGCCTTGATCGAGAAAGTGTTGCAATTGGCATCCCATCCCCATTTGCAGGATTGACATGCAAGGGCCGTTTCGCCATTGCGCTGCTTCCTTGTCGGGACCGGCCCTTATGCAATCGCATATTGCCCCGATGAAGATGTGGACAGGTGGCCGAGTGGTTAAAGGCAGCAGACTGTAAATCTGCCCGGTTTTCCGTACGCTGGTTCGAATCCAGCCCTGTCCACCAATTGCTTTTAAGCACTTGAAGTGCTTACAAATAGCTGATTATTGAGGGTATTTTCATCGTGAGTGATACACGCGTATCAACTTCGGAGGATGAAATGGGACAACTCCCGCCCTATCTGCGTCGGCAACCATCTGGCATTTACAAATATCGTCGGCGTGTACCAGACAACCTTAAAGGGCAAACAGTCGGGGGCACTGTCTTTCCCCCATCCGAATGGATTTTGTCTTTGGGCACCCGCGACCCGAGAGAAGCGAGACGGCTTCGGGACCCGCTGGCAGCCCAGCATGATGATTTAATCGCAGTAGCGGGACTGGAACTGGCGGGCCGTGGGGAGGGTCAGGAGGCCGCACGGTTAAGAGAACAACGGCTGGCAGCCGATGCACTGGCCAAGGCCCGAGCCGAGCGTGTGGCGGCCCGAGAGCCTTACAGAATAGCTATGCGAGAGGCATTGCAGATAAGCACTGCGGCACTGCCACCAGAGACCGCTGCCATGATTGATATAATCCGGGAGCAACGGGACGCTCCAGCAGAAATGCTGGTAGCGGCAACCGAAAGCATCCGGGCTGCAAACGACTTGCGCGGGGGCAAAACCTTGGCCGATGCCATTGGGATATACACAAAACACCGGGTATCTAAAAAAACAGGTTCAACCCAGAGGGCAAATAAAACGGCCTTCGCGTTCCTACAGGCCGTGCTCGGGGACAGCATACGCCTGCCTGCCATTACCCGAGAGGATGCCCGGAGAGCTCTGCTGATGCTTCATATGCAGCCAAGCGACCAATGGATTGCCCGGGGTAAGTCTCCCAAGGAACGCGCTCGGATTGCCGAGAAAGACGGTCTGCCCTTGCTGGCTACCAATACCATTGCCGATGGCTACCTCGCCTTTTGGCGGGCGCTATTTAAGTACGCGGTACACGAAGGCTGGATAGATCGCAGCGTGTTCGACGGGCTGGCCCCAGAGGTGTCAGGGCGTGTCACTGAAAAGCGTATGCCGTTTACAGACGGCGAACTAACAGGGCTATTCGGGAAAGCTCCTTGGTTCCCATCTGACACAGCGCCCGGTGGCAAAGCTATTAGATATTGGGGACCTGTGATCGCCCTGTACCACGGCCTGCGCCGGGGGGAGATTGCCCAACTACGCGCTGACCTGTTCCGGGATGAACGCGGCATAATCCTGTTTGAAGTGGCCGGGGACCTAAAGACAGGTAACGCTGAAAGGCGGCTGGCATTGCATCCCGAGTTGATCCGCCTTGGGCTGTTTGATTTCGCCAAGCAACGGGCCGGGGCTGGCCTGCTGTTCGACGGCGAGAAGCCTGACGAACGCGGCAACTGGGGAGATGCCTTTGGGGACTGGTTTGGGCGACACTTAAAGCAACGCGGGATAGGAAAGCGAGGGCAGGGCCTTCACGCCTTGCGCCACAACTTCGAGGACGCCCTGCGAGAAGCAGAGCTTCACCAGACAGCGATTGGCCAGTACCTTGGGGGCCGTGCTGCTTCGGACCCCGTAGGCGCTGGTTATGGTGCAGGGGACAGCGGTAAGCGGTTGTTTGAGGCTATCAGCAAAGTGCAGTATCCCGTACTATCATTGTAACCGCTAGAGATGTGCTGCGGCCATTAATGACGCTACAGAAGTGCTTAGGGCGCGGGCAACCCGTATTACGTTTAGAACGCTGACGTTTCTCTCACCGCGCTCAATCTTGCCCATATGAGAACGTTCAATGCCACATGCATCTGCGAGTGCCTCCTGCGATAAACCTTCCGTTTTTCGAAGCTCGCGTATGGCAGCACCAAGCTGCTTGAGGTGATTATCCCTATCGGTTTTGATGGATTGCCTTGGCACCCTTCCCAGTTGCGCAAAGGGTCAGTATAGGCCACGGCATTTACGACCCTTATTGGAGTGTTTATGAAGCCATTGCCGATTGTTTGTAGTGTTCTTGCCGTGATGGCATCTCCTGTATCGGCAACCCCGTTTGGTATAGCTGAAGGGACGCCCCTGTCATCATTGACTGTCCTGTCTAAAGCGGGCGAGAAAACATACTACGTTGCCGTTCCTATCCCAAATGAAATGCTTGTTAGCTATGCAGTCATAGCAACGCCGCGTCAGGGTGTTTGTGCGATCATCGCACGCACCGCACCTTCTCAGGCATTCAAAAACACGCGGATAGTTCGTTCAAAGCTTGAGCAGTCGTTGTCGCGATATGGCACGCCGAAGCAGGTAAAGTTTGGGAGCAATGCCCCGTTCATGCATATGACATCTAGAGATTTTCCTCTTCAATGGTCAAAGGGGCTGCCAAACCGTCTCTCGAGTATCGTCCTTGAAACAATCGAAGAAGACCGAGCATTCATCGTCGAGCTGTCATATTTCTACAAAAACATGACAGGATGCTCCCGAGACATTCCAAAAGGTTTAGACACAGGGCTGTAATCTGGACACTTTATTCTACTTCTTTATGAAGTAAAGAAAGAGTAGTACTGGGTTCAACCGGGGATCAGCAGCCGCTCGAGTTTGCGGACATCGAACCACCCCTTTGCTAGCCTTATCCGACCCTCGAAAGATACTGTGTATGTCTTATCTCCGATCACGACGCGATCTTCTGTGAATGATACGGTAACAACCGCTGACCGGGATGTCTGAGCACCCGCTGCAATAGCTTTAGACCGAAGGGCCTTTTTCAGTTTGGACGGGGTGTTTTGCAGGGCCACATTGACTGACATACCGTGCTCGGCCAACGCTTTTTTGATCACCTTCAAATGGCTTTCTAACAGCGGTTTCGTCAGGATGTCTCTCGGGACCGGGTAGTCTGGGTATTTGTCCTGTAGCCAAGCCACCAACTGCGTGTTTGTCTGGTTGCGGAATACGCTAGATGCTATCAAGTTGGTGCATAGCCTTCCCACGGTAGTTGAGAACCCCTTTGGTCGCTTGCGATACACCAAGCCAGATTTCGATATTCTTAGGTGATCCTTGTCCGGTTGAGTTTCAAGCCACTCGTCCGCTACAGCTTTTCGCCTTTGAGTGAGTTCGCTGTTGGCCGAGGCTAAGCGTTCAGTGCTGATTTTCAAGGAACTACCTAAAAGCTGATATTAATGATTTGCCGCCTGATTGGCAGCGGAAGTCAAGGACCCGACTACTGCGGTTTAACATCCTGCTGCCATCGCAGCTAGGGCAAAAAGGAGTGTTTCCCTCTGGGTAATACGGTATCAGATCAAATCCCGTGGATTTGAACCAACCTTTGGATAGCCCGCTGCAAGTTCGCAAGGTGCCATTTGCCTCCGGCTGGCGATTGTATGCCCTGATCGTTGAGTGCGGCCAGCATGGCGCGACGGGACAATCCAGCGTCACGCATTGTTATGAGTACTGGAATGAGCGGCAACAGTCGTTCTGCGGCGTTCGCCTTGTTTGCCTTGGCCAGAGCTGCCCCATTGGTTCCTAGCCGGGTGCCTCGTGCCTTCGCGGCGGCCAAGGCTGACTTTGTACGTTGGGAGATTATCTCGCCCTCCTTTTCAGCAAGAGCTGCAAACAGGTGGAGCTGAAAACGGTCGGCATGGGGCATGTCCGCAACTGCGAAGTCCACGCCGGTCTCCATAAGACCGGAAACGAAATGCACGTTACGCGCCAGCCGGTCCAGTTTGGCCAGCACTAGCTTTGCCTTTTGCTTCTTTGCCTCAGTCAGCGCAGCAAGCAGCTCTGGACGCTTTGAGAGCGCGTTGGCACCCTTGCCAGTCTCTACCTCAATATACTCTCCTACGACCTCCAGACGAGCATCCAGAGCGTATCGCATTACTGCCTCTCGCTGCGCGTCCAAGCCCAGCCCGCTTCTCCCCTGTCGGTCCGTTGAGACCCGGAGATATGCAACTGCCTTACCAATGTAATCCATAGCTACCTCACTTGTTCACATATATACCACCGTATACCTGTGAACAAGACAATCGGCAATAGGTGATTTACGACCCAACTTTGTGCCCTCGGAGGCGGGAGAGGGGGGTAACTTACCGATCTCAAGTGAGATGTGGTCTCAGGCGTAAGTATTTCATTTTTCGGTCGTCGAGTGGTGGTGGCGCTGACGCCCGAGGACGGAAATATTTTTTAGTTCGTCCTCGATTTAGTTGTCCAGATTAATTTTGAAGGTAAGGCTGGATTATAGTTACGGGGTGCAACGGAGGCCCTATCAAGACATGACGAAACTCACCCAACAAGAACTTGAACGACATCTGTGGGGAGCGGCGGATATTCTGCGTGGCACGGTTGATGCTGGTGATTACAAGCAGTACATTTTTGGTCTCCTGTTCTACAAACGACTGTGTGATGTTTGGGATGAAGAGTTTGATTTGCTGTTGGCCGAAACGGGTGACCGCGAAGAAGCTTCCGACCCTGACGAGCATCGGTTCCACATTCCCCAAGCACATCGCTGGGAAGCTGTGCGAGAGCAATCCACGCAGATCGGCCAACGGTTGAACAATGCGTTGGCTGCCATCGAAGATGCCAACCTCCGGCTCAAAGGGGTGTTCGGCTCCGTTGACTTCGCCAATCAGGACCGTTTCTCTGACGCGCTGCTGGAACGCCTGCTAACCCATTTTGAAAAGCATCGGCTTCGCAACATTGACGCACCTGCGGACGTCCTGGGTGATGCTTACCTGTATCTCATCAAGATGTTTGCCGAGGGGGCAGGTAAGAAGGGCGGGGAGTTCTACACGCCGCGATCCATTGTTCGCCTCATGGTTGAAATCCTCGATCCTCAGCCCGGAATGTCGGTGTACGACCCGACATGTGGTTCGGCTGGTATGCTGTTGGAGGCTGTCCAATATCTAAAAGATAAGGGACAAGACCCACGTTCTCTCGCTTTGTACGGGCAGGAAAAGAACTTCGCCACTTGGGGCATCGCTCAGATAAACCTATTCCTTCACGATGTGGGTGACACGTTCATTGCCAAGGGCGACACCATCCTGTCGCCCAAGCGGTATGATCCCAAGGCCCGCGAGTTTGTCGAAGGCATCGGGGCGTATGACCGAGTGTTGGCCAACCCGCCCTTTTCGGAGAAGGTATGGGGCTACGAGGTCTGGCAGAATGGCGACCCGTTCGGGCGCGATGATTATGGTTGCCCGCCCAAGGGCTATGGCGACCTTGCCTTTGTCCAGCACATGCTCGCCAGCCTCAAGGATGACGGGATGCTGGCGGTGGTGGTGCCGCACGGCGTGTTGTTCCGTGGCGGGGCCGAAGGGCGCATCAGGGAGGCTATGCTGGCCGCAGACGTGATCGAGGCGGTTGTCGGCCTTGCGCCCAATCTGTTCTATGGAGCGGGCATCCCTGCCGCCCTGCTGATCTGCCGGAAGAAGAAGCCCGCCGACCGGCGCGGCAAGGTGTTGGTTGTCAACGGCGATGCTACCTATCAGCCGGGCAAGGCGCAGAACTTTCTGACTGACGAGCATGTGAAGGCGCTGGCCGATGCGGTGCATGGCTTTGCCGACATCGACAAGCTGGCCCGCGTGGTGCCGGTGGCCGAGATCGCCGCCAACGGGCATAACCTCAACATCAGCCGCTATGTGCAGACGGGTGCGGATGCCGAGGCGGTTGATGTCGCGGCGGAGGTGTCCAAGCTGCAAGACCTGATCGCCCGGCGCAATGATGCCGAGGCTGTGATGTTTGGCCATCTCCAGAGGCTTGGCTATGTCGACTGACGTGCCGCAGGGCTGGCTAGCAGCAACGCTTGGCAAAGCGCTGGCACGGGCAGAAGGCGGAGGCACGCCACCTCGCGATGTTGAAGGATATTGGAACGGGGACATTCCGTGGGCCAGCGTGAAGGACATTGTGAAAGGCAACGGCTCGATCCCGGAAGAAACGATAACCGCCGCTGGGCTGGCCAACTCGACATCACGTGTTGTCGCTGCGGGCACCAACATTTTCGCCGCCCGAATGGGTGTAGGCGCGGTGACACGCTATCCGATAGACGTGGCGATCAACCAAGACCTGATGGCATTGACGCCGACCAAGGGGCTTGATCCCGACTACCTGTATCACTGGCTACGATCCAAGAAGGCAGCCTTCGCCGCCGTGGCCACTGGCACGACTGTCAAGGGCATCCGCAAGGATTTGCTATTGTCGTTTCCGCTTGCTCTCCCACCCATCGACGAGCAGCGGCGGATCGCCGAGGTGCTGCGGTCGGTGGATGACGCGATTGCGGCGAACGATGCACTGCTCACCGGGGTCAAGGCTGCGAAGCAAGGCACGATGGATGCCATCCTGTCGGGCGGCTTCGGCGAAGTTAGGCTCGAAACACTGCTTGCGGACACACGGTATCCGATGCGTAGCGGCCCATTCGGCAGTGCATTGCTCAAATCCGAACTGCAATCCGAGGGCATCCCGTTTTTGGGCATCGACAACGTGCACGTCGAACGGTTCGTGCCGGTCTATCGGCGCTTCGTGTCCGACGAAAAATACCGGGAGCTTGCGCGCTACACCGTTTATCCCGGCGACGTGATGGTCACGATCATGGGCACGGTAGGGCGCTGTTGCGTTGTGCCGCCTGACGTGGGCACCGCGATCTCGTCTAAGCACGTATGGACGCTCACGCTCGACGAAGACCGCTACTCCCCGGCATTGCTGGCATGGCAGATCAACCATTCGCCGCCCGTGCTGGAACAGCTGCAAGGTTCGGCGCAGGGCGGGATCATGAGCGCCATCAGTTCGGGCACGCTGCGGGACCTGTTGATCCCGTTGCCGCCGCCAGCCGAAGTGCGCGAGATTGAAGCGGTGTTGTTGTCGTTCAACGAGCAAATCGCGACGCTCGAAGCCGAACAGGCGCAGGCAAAACTCTTGAAGGCCGCGCTGTCTACCGACCTTCTCTCCGGCCATGTCCGGGTTCCCGCATGAGCGAGTATCGCCTCGCCGAGAAGCCCGCGATGGAAGTGTTGGCGGCGCTGGGCTACCAGCCACTTGCGCCCGAGGCGGCGCTGGCGATGCGCGTGGAAGAGAACCGCGTCATCCTCAAGCCGGTACTGATCGCGGCGTTGCAGGCGCTGAACGGCATTGGCGCGGGTGATGCCGAGGCGGTATATAACGACCTTGCCACCCTGTCCGACAATGAGGAATGGCAGCGCAAGTTGCGGGGCGGCTACTCGCGCCGCCTCACCGGCGAGAACCGCGACCGGCCTATTGCCCTGATCGACTACAAGACGCCCGCTAACAATAGCTTCCACGTCGTTCGGCAGTTCCGTGTCGCTGCGCAGCGCTCGCGCATCCCGGACATCGTGCTGTTCGTGAATGGCATCCCGCTGGTGGTGATCGAGGCCAAGTCGCCGCTCAAAGGCACCGCGACCGGCGACGAGGCATTCGAGCAGATCAAGCAGTATGAGCGCGACATCCCGCGCCTGTTCTACCCCAACGCCTTCAACATCCTGACCGATGGGATGCGCACCGAATATGGCGCGACCGGCTCGCCATCGCAGTTCTACGCACCGTGGCCTGACGCTTGGCCGCGCACCCGCGCCGACTTTCCCGACGATCTGTCCAAAGACCTGTGGTGCCTGTGCGAGCCGTCGCGCCTGCTGGACATCCTGGCGCATTTCATCGTGTTCGAGATCGACCCGGAAACGGGCCGCAAGATCAAGAAGGTCTGCCGCTATCAGCAGTTTCGCGCCGTCAACAAGGCGGTTGATCGGGTTGCGGGCGGACAGCACCGCAAGGGCCTGATCTGGCACACGCAGGGTTCGGGCAAGAGCCTGACCATGGTGTTCCTCGCACTCAAACTCAAAACCCACCTGACGCTGGACGCGCTGACGCTGGCCAACCCCAACATCCTTGTGCTGACCGACCGGATCGACCTCGATGACCAGATCAGCAAGACCTTCGTCGCGTGCGGCCTACCCAACCCGGCGCAGTGCGGATCAGTGGCGGCGCTGCGCGATGCAGTGAACCGGGGCGGTAACGGGCAGATACTGCTCTCGACCATCTTCAAGTTCGCCGGGTCCAAGGAGCCGATCCCCAACTCCGGCAACTGGATCGTGCTGGTGGATGAGTGCCACCGCACGCAGGAGAAGGATTTGGGCGCGTTCCTGCAAGCAACGCTGCCGGATGCCCAATTCTACGGCTTCACCGGCACGCCGATCAAATCGACCGATAAGGACACCTACGCCCGGTTCAGCGTTGCGGGCGAAGGCTACCTCGACAAATATGGCATCGACGACGCCGTGCGCGACGGCGCAACCGTGCCGATCCTCTATGAGGGCCGCAAGGCCGACTGGTCGATCAATGAGGCCGAAATCGACATCCTGTTCGACCGCTGGTTCGTCGATCTGCCCGACGACAAGCGTGAGGAACTGAAACGCAAGGGTCTGACGCTGGCGACCATCGCCAAGCACCCCGAGCGCATCCGGCTGATCGCGTATGACATTTGGGAACACTTCAAGCAGGTGTGCCAGCCGGACGGCTTCAAGGCGCAGATCGTGGTTGTGGATCGCGAGGCTATCGTGCTCTACCGCGCCGCCCTGTCCGGCGTGATCGCCGCCGATCTGGTGAAGGGCGGCATGGATGCCGACGTGGCGCAGGCAGAGGCCGACGCCATGATCGCTTGCGTGTTCTCAAAGAGCCAAGAGGACAACAAACCCAGCGAGAACGCCGATGTGCAAGCCCTCCGTGATGGTTTGGAGGCGTTCTATCTCGATGCTGAGGGCGAGAAGGAGGCCAAGAAGCGGTTCAAGGCTTACGGACAGGAACCGAGCTTCTTGATCGTGTGCGACAAGCTGCTGACCGGGTTCGACGCGCCAATCGAGCATGTCATGTATCTCGACAAGCCGCTCAAGGAGCACAACCTGCTTCAAGCCATCGCCCGGACCAACCGTACCTGTTCGATCAAGCTGCCCAGCGGTGGCGAGATCGCCAAGCCCAATGGCCGGATCGTCGATTACATCGGCGTAACGAATGATCTTGACGCGGCGCTCAAGTCTTATCGCGCGGATGACGTCCAAAACGCTCTGCGCAACATTGCCGTGCTGCGTAACGACCTCAAGGAGGCCCATGCCCGCTACCGTTCGCAGAAGCGGGCCATGGGGCTGGAGGGTCTGGACGAGAAGGCTGCTGCCTATGCGGCTGCCAAGATGTCTGCCGAGGGGCAGGAGGATGATTGGTTTGACCTTCAACGCCTGACCCGGATTTTTATCAAGGTATATGCCGATCTCTCGCCCGATCCCGCCATTCTGGACTTTACCAGTGAGGTGAAATGGGCAGCGGCGTTCCTGCGGCTGGCCACGCAGGCCATTGCCAAGGACGAAAGCCTCGATCATCGCAGCTACAGTGGCAAGATCAGGGACATGCTCGAAGAACACGTCCACGTCACCGGCCTCTCGACCACCATTCGGCTGCGGAACATCACCGATCCCAACTTCGCCGACGACTTCGCCACTGATGACAAATCAGAGGCTGAGTTGCAGGAGGCGTTCGTGCGCAAGTCCGCCGAGCTTCGTCGTGTCACCCGTGAACTGGTGGATAAGAACCCGGCGCAGTATGGACGGTTCTCGGAGCGGGTATTGGAAATCATCCGCCGCTTTGAGCAAGGTCAGGTTGCCGCCGCCGATGGCTTGGCAGATTTTGAGGACCTGACAGGGGACATTCAAGCCGAGCAGGGTGCACACGCCGAGCTTGGGATGGACGAGAACGCCTTCTCGATCCTGCGCATTATGGAGGCTATCGCCCCAGACACCGGCCATAACGCCTTGCAGGCTGCCGCTATTGCTATAGGCGCGGTCTATGCAGATGCTGCCGCAACCCAGCCTGCCTTCCCGCACATGGAAGCCTACCTCCGGTCTCTTCGTCAGCAGGTCCGCCGCATATTGACCGACCACAGCATCGGCGAGACCAAGGCCATCCGGGAGAAGGTCGAAGAGTTCGCCATCCACGCCTACGGGGCCGGGGCCTGATGCCCACGATCCAGATTGGCCGGGCCGAGATCGCCTACGAGCTTCGCCGCAGCGCGACGGCAGCCGAGCGGCGCATTACCGTCACGCCCGGCCATGTCGAGGTGATGGCGCTTACCACCGATGGCGACGACGACATCGCGTTCTTTCTCAACCGCAAGCGCCAATGGTTGTTCAACACAGTGCGCGACATAGAGCGCATCACCGCTGACCGCCATGCGGTGCCCCGGTTCATTACTGGCTCGAAGATACCGTACCGGGGACGTAACATGTCGCTCACCGTCCGCCGCACGGACGCTGACCGGGCCTCGGTCACATACCGCAACGGCTTCAACGTTGATCTACCCTGTTGGACCAGCAAAGACGCAGACAGGCTTGTCGCGACAGAGTTAAAGCTCTGGCTGAAGCAGCGCGCAAGGCGAGACGTGAGCGAGATTGCAGCATACTACACGAAGCGGTTCGGGATAGCTGCTCGCACTATCCGCGTTGATGATTTTATCCACGGCTGGGGTTCATGCGGGCCGGAGGGCAAAATCCTTATCAACTGGCATCTGATATTCGCGCCGAAGAAGGTGCTCGAATATGTTGTTGCCCATGAGCTTGCGCATCTACGGCATCGCTCCCACGGCGATAGCTTTTGGCAGGCGGTGGAAGGGCTAATGCCTGATTTCCGAACTGCTCAATCATGGCTAAATCGCAATGAAAGCCGACTTTCGGCGGATTTCTTATCCATGCGCTAACACTAGCACCTACTGTATTTTTTTCCGTCGATGACAAGGTGCTCCCCATCTCGAAAAACTTTGCTTGTCGAGGCCTTGATGCTTTGCGGAGGATCAGAGCCTCCGATGTCGTAACGGATGCTGTCTGTAAGACGAAGTTGGCCGTCTGAAAGCGCATAGCGACCTTCATCCCCGCCCCAAGAATATTCACCGTCGGAGTTGAAAGTTACCCCGGTATCGGTGGAGCAATAAATGTCAGGTCTGTACATAATGTCAGGACTAATATTTTCCTTGGAGACCCAGCTTCCGAGAAGCCATTGCTGTGTTACCTGTTTTGCAAGGCGCTCCTTTTCCAGTCTATTGGCCAATGCGGCCTTTTCGGCTTGTTCGTCCTTCAACCGTTGTGCGACAGCGGCCTTTCGCTCTTCTTCAGCAACCTTCAAATCATTTTGGTGGTTTAGAAAGCTAGCTCCAATCCCTGCTGCAATCGTAAGCGCAAGGACCAACCAACCAAACAAGCGGACTTTTAGGAGTGGTTGATAGTTATAGTTGTCGTCAGGCACGTCACCTGTGGACTGCGTCGCTACCCGCTTAAGGCTGGATAACGCTATCAATATAAGACTTAATCCAGCCAGCGGCATCACAATGTCGCGCAGCGGGCCTTTCCAAACATCTAGTCCGACATAGCCGAAGAAGGTCCGGGTGCAAGCGTCTGGCCAATCTTCGGCTGAGTAAATCCCAAAGGCAGGACTTCCCGGACCCTCGTAGCAATAGCCATCGTAAAATAGAATGCGTAAAGAGGGCGAGAGGAGCAAAGTCGCTCCAGCTGCAAATAGGCCGGGAGAGATATTTGCAGTCAGCCTCGCTCGGATAGGTTTTAGAGCACCAATCAAGACAAAGAAAACAGCTGCCGCCGCAGTGGAGCTGTTCCCATAGAAAAACCATATCAGAGGAAGCGCTAGCAATGACGGCGCTAACCAGTCAAAGCGCTTGTCGTAAAGCTCTAAGTTATTCATGAGATCGCTCTTAACTCACCTTGTACTATTTCACCCAAGTACCGACTAAGTGCCTTTAGTCCAAACGAAACGAGATAAGACATAAACTTTCCAGTAGCTACCGGAGGCAGACACGAACAGCGGAAACTGCTTAGTAACGCCATCCGTTGAGTGCTCTTGCCGAATAAGAAATGAGACAGATGCCACGACCGGATAAAACCTGCGAGACGTAAGAGGATTGGCCAACAATCTAGCCCTTCGCAAGTTGAATTACTTGCTTACAGGCATTTGATCGCCCCCGTGCAACGATACCGCCGCGACGGTAATCCGAGTTGCGGTTGTTGAGTGCCACGGTACTCAGGCCCGACACTGTCTAAACACCATCGCCAAAAAATCGAACCAGAGTTAGGTTCACTTCAACGGATCATAACCGTCGTAGCCTCGCCTTGCATTTTTGGTACACGCGTGTAGTACACGGCAATCACTCAATGTAGAAATAGCAAAAAATATCAGCTTGTTATCCGCGTGCTAGGGCAGTCCAGCCCTGTCCACCAATTTATGCCCTAAGTCATTGTTTTATAATGATTTTTTTGCGTATTTTTGATTAGTATTTTTCCATGTTAGCCGTTGCGTTGTCCAACATGCCTGCTTTATTTGCCGTTTCAGCATACCGGGTAAACGCTCGATCTGTCTTGTGTCAGGTGACTGCGCGCCCCTCTTTATTGCTCGCGCCTGACTCGGCCTAAATACCCATTATTGCTTTGCGTAGGCCTTGGACACTGGGCTCTAAAGGCAATCCGGCTGCGTCAATGCGGCGGTGTAGCCAGTTGCAAAATCTAATCATGGGTGTCGCGCCGTCTGGCTATCGCATGGCTACGTTCGAAACGCCCTCAGCGCCGCGTCTCAATTTACGTCGATATTTGTTGTCTCACCCACAAGTAACTCAGCCAGTGCTAGGGCGCCCAGAATTCCCGCATCGGCGCCCAAGGATGGTGCGACGATCAACATTTGAGGATCGCCTGTAAAATATTTTCCTGAAGCTTGTGTTGCTGCCACCCGAACGCGATCCAATAGACCGTTTGTTTCCATAACCCCGCCGCCAAGAATGATTTTTGCTGGTTCGAAAATCGCCTGAAGCGTCGCTGCTGCCTGTGCCAAATACCATGCTATCATATCGTGCCCCGGGTGCTCACTCGGCAGTTCAGACAATGAGACGCCCCAGCGTGCTTTTATCGCTGGCCCGCTGGCCAGCCCCTCAAGGCAATCACCGTGAAACGGGCAGACGCCATTGACCCGATGGAGCTTGATCGGCGGTCGCGTGAATTTTTGATGGGCGCTCTTGCGCGGAATGCCGAAGGTCTTGGCGTTTTTGTTGAAGGCAGGGGGTGGATGATATCTCCTACCTGGAACCATCCGTTTCCAGCTAGGTCAGAGTAGCGTCGAAATAATGGGGAGCGACGTCCGATAAGGGCGTCGTTCCCCATCTGCTTGTGTAACGAACTAATGCCCTAGGGATATCGGAGATAGGACACCCGGATGCTGCCTATCAGCAGCGACATTGGTCGGATAGTCATACAGGTAGAAATTTTTGTTAGATTTTCTGAATTTTGCTGTCGCTTCTGTGTGCCAGCCCCTCATTTACTGAGCATTGAAAGCCTAGCAAAATGGCAGCTCATTTGGACGATCATGGTAGTATATTATCAATTATTTTGATCATCGCGCCCGAAATTTGTAGCAGAAATTATATAATGTACAAAATATTCGATTATCATTTTCGATATTTACATAATTTTGAATTCGATGATTATACGTCGGGAACATATTAAACGTTCCCGACGATTTATTCAAAAATATTTATATAAGTATTTAGAACTTGGCTCGGATACCGATGCTTAAACGGCGCTCTGAAAGTGCATAACTGTTCAAAGCCGTCGAATTAAAGTTGCTAATCTCTACCGTCGCTGAATCCTTTGGGATCAGGTTTTGCGCCTGTATCGACAGGGCAAATTGCTCGTTGAGATCTATGCCAACCTGGGCGTCTAACTGTGACCGCGCAGCGATTACCTCAGGGCGGCCCTGGGTAAATTCAAAAATTGAATCATCTCGCCAGTTATACGCAATGCGTGCCGAGAACGGACCTTTTTCGTAAAGGCCGACTAAGTTATAACTATGCTTCGAGGTTGCAACCAGCGGGAAACCAGAGCTATCCTCGCTGTCAGCAAAGGTGTAGTTCGCGATCACACCAAAACCGTTGAATGGCGCCGGCAGAAAGTCGAAAAACTGCTGAACTCCGACTTCAAACCCCCGCACTTTGGCTGACGCTATATTAAATGGTCGCGATATCCGGTAAGGTCCATCGGCTTCAAACCCTGGTATCAGCTGCTCAACCGTTCCTGTTGCGATGAAATCCTTCACATCTTTGAAAAACAATGCTCCCGAAATCAATGAGCTGCGTCCTGTATAATATTCAAAGGAGGCGTCGAGATTTGTCGAAATCGGCGGCGTGAGCTGCGCATTTCCTCCACCTGACGTCAGGTTGGTTTGATTAACAAAGGTGCTCGGCGCTAAATCTGCCAAACCTGCACGCTGCATTGTTTGCGATGCCGACAAACGAACCAAAAACTCGTCGGTCACGTTTACTGTCAAGTTCGCACTGGGCAAGAAGTTGGTATAGTTGTTTTGGTCGGTGGTCAGTGTTGAAACGCCGTTTATTAGTGAGAAGCTATCAACAGTGAAATTCGTTCGCGAAAACCTCAACCCTGCATTAAACTTGGAAGCAAGTCCGAATATTTCTGGCTGGGCATCAAACATGACGTAACCGCTGAATGTTTTTTCGGTCAGCTCATAATCGCGATCAACGTTCCTCCGTAGACCGTTGGGGCTAGCTTCTTGGGATGAAAAAGGCGGCTCAGTTTGCTTGACCCGAGGGATCAGAAAAGCAGGGTTAGGGAAGTAAGAGTAAAACGCCCTCGGGAAATTACCACTGATGCGTCCCAAGAAATCGTTATCTCCCGCGACGCCATATGGGGCTAGCTCTGCAGCAGATGCAATTCCTCTACTCCGAAAGGAGTCGGATTCTGCACGGAGGTTAACATGACGAGCACCGGCACTTATTTTCGTACCGTTGCCAAATTCGTATCCGACATCGAATTTTCCTGTCCATTCCTCCAACGTGGCGGGTAACAGGTTCGCTCTAAGAGTCAGCGTTCCACTTGTAGGATACACGTCATCTTTAACTCCCCTATTAACTGCCCACTTCGGTTGATACTACCAAACGAGACACCGGTGTCAATTAGAGCATCGGTGCGCCCAAATGGAACATCGGTGAAGTGTTTCGGACCTGCCCCGCGGATTTCCGATAAAGCTAGAGAGCAAGCAACTAACCCACGTCTGCCGGATACAATAATCGGCGATGATCAATACAAACCGCACCGGTTAGGCATCAACAGGATGACATCCCTGGTGCTTACCCGGTGCTTACCCAGCGCCGGAACCTTTAAGGAAACAATCCGAACATCTGAGCTAAACTATTGAAAATTATGGTGCCGCCTATAGGATTCGAACCTACGACCCCCGCATTACGAATGCGATGCTCTACCAACTGAGCTAAGGCGGCGCATGGCTTATTGGCCAAGGCGGTTCGCATAGACAGTTGCGACGCGCAGTTCAAGTGACCTTATACCAAAACACCCCGACAGCCTGTTTGGGCCATCGGGGTGTGGTTCGCGTCAGGCTCAGGGGGCCTGACGCGATGGGTGGCGGCTTAACGCAGCAGGTTCAATACGCCCTGCTGGCTCTGGTTGGCTTGCGCCAGCATCGCGGTCGACGCCTGTGCCAAGATCTGAGCCGACGCAAGCTTCGTCGATTCTGCGGAGAAATCGGCGTCCTGGATGCGCGATTTTGCTTCCGTCAGATTTGTGGCGGTCGATGTCAGATTGTTGACGGTAACATCCAGGCGGTTTTGGACGGCACCGATTTTGGCACGCTCCGACGCGACTGTATCAATCGCGGTGTCAAGTAAATTGAGCGCTGTCGCCGCGCCAGTGTCGGTCGAAAGATCGAGTGAACCAAGGCCTAGGCCGGCAGCGCCCATCGCAACCAGTGCGATGTCAACAGTTTCACCGCTCTCGACACCGGTTTGAATCTTAATGGTGCTTGCTGCCGTCAGCAAATTTGTGCCGTTAAAGTCGGTGCGCCCTACGATATCACCGATTTGTGCGACCAACGCATCAGATTCGGCGTCAATCGCTGTCCGGTCTGACGCAGCGGCGGTGCCGTTTGCCGACTGAACCGCAAGCTCGCGCATCCGGACCAGGATGTTCGAAATTTCGCCCATCGCGCCTTCAGCAGTTTGAGCGAGCGAGATGCCGTCATTCGCGTTACGAACGGCCTGGTTCAGACCACGGACTTTCGCATCCATGCGAGTGGCAATTGCCAGACCAGCTGCGTCGTCTTTGGCGGCGTTGATACGCTTGCCGCTCGAGAGGCGCTCCATGGCGGTGCCAAGAGCATTGTTGGCTGTACGTGAGGCGTTTTGGGCGCGCAGGGCGCCGACATTGGTGTTGATGACTGTCATGATAAATCCTTTTGCTGTCGCTATGAGTGGGGCGGCCCGGGGGGTGTGAGCAGCCTCGAGACAAGAAACGGCGCAGGGCGACATCGCTTTAATACACGACGTCGAAAATTTGGCGCGGCGCCGGCGCACGGCAGCTGAAACCGGCACGGAAGCTAGATTTCAAAGAACTGGCACAGCGTTTGCATAGCATTGCGGAAAGGCAATTCCGCCTGCGGACCACAGTATATGTTGACGATTGACCAAAGCCGGCTTTTACAAATGCGCTCCTCCATCCTGAACCAGAATGACGCGCTGCGGCGCGCGGCTGGCCGTGACTCACCCGCAGGGACAACTGCCGAAACAACCGTGTCGGCCACACCCTTTGCCCAGACCATGACCGAAGCGCTTCAGGTGGTGAATTCGCAACAGGGCAAGGCGAGTGATTTGTCCGCCGCATATGAACGCGGCGAAACCAACGACATCGTGGCCGTCATGGTCGAACGGCAAAAGGCATCGATTGGCTTTGAAGCCACGCTTCAAGTGCGCAACAAGCTTTTGTCCGCATATCGCGACATCATGAACATGCCGGTATAACGCATGGCGGACCAGCAAATCCTCGCCCCCGATGCACCCATTCCCGGCACACCCCTGTCGCGCAATGCTGTATCGGGCGGCAATTATGGCCTTGACGGGTTGCGTGGTCTTGGCCGCCAGCCTGCGGTACGTAAGGCATTGCCCCTGATCGCGCTGACGGGCGCGGTTGGTTTGACCGCGCTCACCTATTTCGCCTTGAGCGCCCCTGCACAAGCGCCTTTGTTCCAAGGGCTTGCCGAAGCGGACAAGGCTGCAGTTGCCGATGCGTTGCAGGCGTCTGGCATTGGTTACAGTCTTGATCCCGCCACAGGCGCATTGTCGGTCGACGCTGGCAAGATCCACGAAGCACGCATGCTGCTGGCGGGCCAAGGCTTGCCCAAGGCACAGCCAAGCGGTGACGCGGTCATGGCATCCTTGCCCATGGGCTCCAGCCGCGCCGTTGAGGGCGAAACATTGCGCGGCGCGCGTGAAGCCGATCTCGCCCGCACGATTGAGGCGATCGATTCCGTCAAAACAGCGCGCGTTCACCTCGCCACTCCGGAGGCCAGCGTCTTTGTCCGCGAAAGCCGGGAGCCTGCCGCATCGGTTATGCTAACCTTGCAACAGGGACGCAGCCTGTCGGCGGCACAGGTACGCGCCGTGCGGCATTTGGTCGCATCATCCGTGCCCAATTTGTCGGCGGAGGCCGTTTCGGTCATCGACCAGAGCGGCGCCCTGCTATCGTCCGATCAGGCAAGCGCTGACGACCGGATGTTCCAGTTGCAGCTGCAAATGGAGGAACGCTATCGTCAGGCGGTCGTCGCCTTATTGACTCCTATCGCGGGCTCAGGGAATTTCTCTGTAGAAGTCCATGCGGATGTCGACGCCAGCGAAAGCCAGTCGACACGCGAAACCTACCCTGAAAATGACCGCGCCCTGCGCAGCGAGCAAAGCAACAAATCGATTAGCGGGGCAGCAGCAGAGGCCGGCGGGATTCCCGGCGCGCTCGCCAATCAGCCGCCACCCGCCAGCCAGCTTGTCGCTGCGCCACCGGGTGCAAACGGTGCCCCCGGATCTGCGCCTACACAAAGCGAGGAAAACTTCACCCGCAGCTTTGACGTTGGACGCGAAATCGCGGTCACGCATCAGCCACAGGGCAGCCTGCGCCGTTTGTCGGTCGCGGTGGCGCTGAAGGATGGCAAGGGCGCGAAGAAGCGCTCGGCCGCTGAAGTCACTGCACTTGAAAATCTGGTCAAAGGTGCCGTTGGTTTTAAAGCAGACCGGGGCGATGTGGTCGCCATTTCTGCGCGGCCATTTATCGAAGAGACACCGGCTGTCGTCAGCTTTTGGGATCAGCCCTGGTTCTTCCCGCTGGTGCAACAGGTCGGCGCGGTCCTTGGCGCTATCGTTGCGTTTTTCCTGATTGGTCGCCCGCTTGTGAAAGCCGTCAAGGCGCGGATGGCCGCAGCCAAGGAACGCGCGGAAACCGAACAGCAGCTTCTGGCCGCAGCACCGCACCGGCCACATTCGGCCAATGGCACTGTGACCATCGACATGATCGAGGCAGCACCAAGCTACGAAGCGCGTGCCAACCTAGTGCGTACTTTCGTAAAGCAAGATCCGCAACGGGCTGCTCTAGTGGTCCGCCAGATGTTGAGCCAGCGCGCCAATGGATGAAGATCTCGACATCGACACAGTCATCGCCCCGCCGCCCCGCGCAGCGGACGGCGGTCTGTCAGCTGCGATCCTGCTCATGTTGTTGGAGGACGGCGACAGCTCCGCCGTCTTGCAACATCTTGAGCCGGCCGAGGTCAAATCGCTTGGCAAAGGCATGTTTGAAGCATCGGGTGCCACCGAAGCCGATGTCGAACATGCGCTAGAACTGTTCGTCCAAAATAACCGTGATGTCTCGACCCTAGCCGTGGGCGCACCCGTGCGCATTCGCGGTATGATGAACCTTGCACTGGGCGATTCAACTGCAAACCGGATATGGTCCGAAATAGCACCTCCCGCAACTGCCGCCCCGTCGCTAGAATCGCTCCAGTGGCTGGATGCGCGGTCCATCGCAAAGCTGGTTTCGACCGAGCATCCGCAACTGGCGGCTATCATATTGTCTGCCCTCTCCGCCGAAGTCGCCGCAGAAGCAGTGAGCGGGCTGGATGAAAATATGCAAGCCGACCTCCTGTTCCGCGCGGCCACGCTTGGCCCGGTGTCAGCAGCGGCGCTTGCCGATATCGAAGCTATTCTTGCGAGTTACAGCAGCAGCGGTTCGCAAAACCCGCTCGTCAATTTGGGCGGGCATGGCGATGTCGCTAAAATCGTGAACAATCTCGACCGCCCACAGGCCGAAAAGCTTCTAAAAACGATCCGCAAAAAAGATCGCCGCCTTGCCGACCAGATCGAAGATGGCATGTTCATTTTCGCCGATCTCGCGGGTCTCGATACAAAATCGCTTGGCGCCGTCATGCGCAATGTCGAGGCGGACCGCCTTGCGTTGGCCATCAAGGGCGCGGATGCTGCGCTTGGCGAACGGATATTGGCCACGCTTTCGGCGCGCGCCGCGCAAACCATCACCGACGAAATTGCCGAGATGGGTCCCGTCAGCCGCACGGACGTAGAAGAGGCGCAAAAGGCAGTCGTCCTCGTCGCGCGCAGCATGGCTGCATCGGGCGAAATCATGCTGGGCAGACAGGGCAATGATTATGTCTGAGCCCCGGGCTGTATCGCTTGCACAATATTTCGACGACCGGAGCGGCTTCCGCCAGCGCGATCATTTGGCCGTGCCAGTGCCGTCCATTGTCAGTGCCACCGACCCTTATACCGCCGGTCTGGCCGACGGACAGCAAATGGCCGAAGCGGCGTTTTCCGTGGAGCGGAAACAATATTGCGATTTGATCGCCGCCGCAGAGGCTCTGCGTTTTGAGGATAATGCCGAAATCGCGTTCCTGCTGGATGCCATCATCCGCGACGTGGTCACCCGCATTTGCGGAACCATCGACATTGACGCGGCCTATCTGCAAAGCCAGATCGAAGCGGCGACGGCCGTGCTCACCGAAGCGGACACAAGCCGGACCCTGCACCTGAACCCTGACGACCTTGCGTTGTTGAGCCATGCCAAGCTGCCAATGGCGTGCGTCGCAGATGCTGAATTGCCCCGCGCGACGTTGCGCATTGCATGTTCCGACGGATGGATCGAGCATGGCCCCGCCTTTGCTCTCGACCGACTGAAGCGTGCCCTGAACGATGCAGAGGTTGAGGCATGACCCGGCTGTCGCAGATACTTTCCACCCGTCGTGATCTGGCGCACCTCATCGATGCCGCACCGTGCCGCGTTGGCCGGTTAGCGACGATGCACGGGCAATATTGCGAAGTGAGCGGATTTCCCTATCCACTTGGCACCGGAACCAGAATGCAGACCACCAATGGCGGTTTTGCCGAAGGCGAAGTCGTCGGCTTTCAAGGCCAGCGTGCCATCATTCAGCCATTGGGTGACGTTGGCAGCATCGCCAGCGGTGCAGCCGTGTTTGCCGATGGCCGGCATGACATGATCGCAGTTGGCGAAGAATTGCTTGGCCGCGTTATCGATGCACGCGGAAAGCCGCTTGATGGTGGTGCGCTGCCCAAATGCACGGAACGCCAAAACATCACTCGCAAGGACAGCAATCCGCTGGACCGTGGCCGTGTCGTCAAAGCCATTGATTCCGGCGTGCGCGCCATCAACGCCTTGCTGACCATTGGCGAAGGCCAAAGGGTAGCGATCGTCGCTGGATCGGGCGTTGGCAAGTCGGTCCTGATGGGCCAAATTTTGCAAGGCGTGGATGCGGACATCATCGTCATTGGACTGATTGGCGAGCGGGCACGTGAAGTCACCGACTTCGTCGAAAGCAAACTCAACGCGGGCATCAAGGCAAAGTCCGTGGTGGTCGCGGTGACTGCTGATCAGGTGCCGTTACTTCGCTTACGTGCGGCCATGCGGGCGACCGCAATAGCCGAACATTTTGCGTCCAAAGGCAAGCGCGTGTTGCTCATGATCGACAGCCTCACGCGCATCGCTCATGCACAGCGTGAGATCGGCCTTGCAACGGGCGAGCCGCCCACGATGAAAGGCTACACCCCCTCGTCGCTCGCGCTTATCCCGCAGCTGGTTGAACGGGCAGGCGTTGACCGCCGGTCAGGTGGGTCCATCACGGCCATTTACACTGTCTTGGCCGACGGTGGTGATCTTGAAGACCCCGTCGTTGACGCGGCACGCGCTATTGTGGACGGCCACATCATTTTGACCCGCGCCCTTGCGGAAAGCGGTGTTTATCCGGCGATTGATATCGGTAAGTCATTGTCGCGCCTCATGCCCGACATTGTTGACCCGGCGCACATCGCCGCAGCAGCACGTTTCCGGCAATTTTGGTCAAGCTATGAACAAAGCAGCGATCTGGTGATGCTGGGCGCATATGCGCATGGCAGCGACCCGGTGCTCGACCAAGCAATTGCGCAAAGACCCGCGATGCTTGACTTTATCCGCCAGCCCATGGGGCAGATTGTCGCCTTTCCAGAGGCGAAGGCCGCGTTGATTGATTGGATGGACGCATGATTGCCGCTAAGCGATGGAAACGCATCCAGACTGTGCGCGCAATCCAGCGGCAAATTGCAGAGCTGCAATTGAGCCGCTGCGAAAAAGACGTCAGCAATTTGGCAGACCTTGGTCAGCGCATTGCCCTCATCCGCAATAGCGCCGGTGCGTCAACCGGCCTTGAAAACAGCGCCATGTTGCGCGCGCATTGTGAACTGGCAACGCGCCTCGATGGCGCACAATCAGCTTTGGTCGCCCCCCAACGCAATGCGGCAGAGGCACGCGACCGCCAGTCGACTGCAGTCCGCGACGCCAAGCAGCGCGAGATGGCAGTCGAGAAAATTGCGGTCTCTGCGAACGCAGATGCGGAAAAACGCGCGTCGGAGCGTCAGGACAAATCGCGCATCTTCCGCAAAACACCAATCCGGAGTAGCGGCGTATGACCCCCGCCATTTCCTCCGCCGCCTTCTTGGTCGCGACCCCCGGTTCGGGACCACGCGTCGCTCCGCACAGCGAGACATTTCAAGAAATCTTGAACGATGTCGTGCCGCCAACGGGTGCCGTTGACGCTGCACCGGAACCGTCACCGAAGTGCGTTCCGGCCGTTAACGTGCACAGCGCCGATGCATCATTCACCGGTTTAGCCATGCCTACGCCGGATGCAGCTAATCCGGTGTTGGCGTCCGAGGATAAAAGCGAAGCGAAGTCAGACGAACCGATAGACGGCAGCAGTGTTTTGATGACGCAGGTTGCCCAAGTCGCGCCGCACTTATCAGTCCCCCAGGTCATTGCCGCCGTGGCAAAGGCAATTGCACCTCAGACCGAGGTAACTACGCAAACGGACGATAACACGCCGCAATCCACGGCCAACACAGTTGCAGCCCTGACATCTGGTCGGACCGAGCAGCGCCAGTGGCTGTCGAAGGTGACACAAAAAGCAGCCAGCGATGTACCGGTCTCTTCGAAAAGCCAAACGCCGCCTGCGCCGTTCGTCGCTGACACACCGATACTTGATGCCGCGCCCGATATCGCGACCGCGACGGTGAATTCGGCGGTGAGCGCATTCCAGCCCATCCATGCGCCTGCCGCTGCCGCGCCGGATTTACGCCAGCTCTATTTAACTCCGGATAACCAGTGGATTGATATGCTGCGTAACGAAATCGTCAGCAATTCCGCCCGCGACAATCAACTGCAGTTTACGCTGAAGCCCGAGCATTTGGGTAAACTCGATATCATGCTGACCACGCAGGATGGCAAGGTCGATATCAGGTTCGATGCCAGCACATTGGCCGCTGCGCAAATCCTGGCGACCGAGCAGGTCCAGTTAATCGAGGATCTCCGCCAAGCCGGAGTGAAGGTGGGCCAGTTCGAAATGACCAACAGCCAAGACGGCGCGCGTCGGCAACAGCGTCAGCAACAAGAAGCACAGCCATCCGACCCACAGCCAACCCCTAACCGGA
The DNA here is from genome assembly GCA_963508315.1 of uncultured Sphingorhabdus sp. Classification (GTDB taxonomy): domain Bacteria; phylum Pseudomonadota; class Alphaproteobacteria; order Sphingomonadales; family Sphingomonadaceae; genus Sphingorhabdus_B. The sequence continues at coordinate 1,073,682 of CAUOWK010000001.1, forward strand.
ACACGCTTTCTAACGAAAAGCGCGGCCGGTTCGCCTGAACGAGAGTGAAATCATGAGCAAAAACAAAACATCCTCAGAACCGGGCTCCTCGCCGAAAAAGCGCAAGAAACTGATTATCAGCGCGGTCGTCGGCCTTGCCCTTGTGGCAGCAGGAGCGACAACGGGCGTGTATCTGGCTGGCGGCATCGCCAACAAAACGCCGGAAATTGATCCGCTGCGTCCCATGCTCGTCGAACGGAGTAAGGAACCCGAACCACCTGTAGAGGCTGGCGCGGAGGCTGAACCCTTGCTGAAAGAAGGAACCGTTCCTGTCAAACATGACCGCGTTCCGGTTGATCCGCGCAAATATGAAGTCACATATGTTGGGCTGGAACAAAGCTTTACCGCCAACCTCGCGGACGGTGCCGGATTTGTGCAGTTAGGCCTTAGCCTTGCGACTTATTATGACGGTCGGGTTGTCCAAAACATCCAGCGTCAAAGCGTCCCTATCCGTTCGGCTGTACTGATGGTGCTGTCTCAACAGGATGCCGCAGCTTTGTCGACGCCGCACGGAAAGCAGCTTTTGCAGCGCGACCTGACCGCCGCAATTAACCAAGTTCTCCGCGAAAAAGAGGGCTTTGGCGGTGTCGAAAATGTCTATTTCTCGAACTTGGTGATCCAATGAGCGCGTCGCTTCTCCTCCGTCCGCGCACGTCGCAGGACGACTTTAGCTGGTTTCAGCTCTTGGCAAAATCGGTGGCTGGTGGCTTGCAGGAATTCTTGTCGGGGCCAGCGCAGCTGACCGCCTCGGCTGGTCCCGTTATCAAAAGCCGGTTTTCCGAATGGTGTCCCACGCAAAGTGCCTTTGGCGTTTTGCTGCCGTTCGAACTTGGCAAGGATGCCGACGAAATCGTGATCTTCATTCCGGGGCCGCTCGTCAGTCAGGCACTCGATCTGCATTATGGCGGGTCGGGCGGCGCGCCCGTGCGTGAAGGTTTCACGCCATCGGAATTGCGCTTTCTGTCACGCCTGGCGATCAGCTTGGTGCCGCATTTGGATGTCGCCAACGCCGACGCCGCGCCGCACCCCGCCCGCCCGTTGGAAATGCAATGCGACGTCCATAGTTTCAACTGGCCACGCTATCGCGACAGCATCGTAGTCGCGGATATCCAGATCGCCGGTCCCGCGATTGCGCCAGCAACGATTAGTTGTTTCATCGGCTATGCCCGCGCCAAGAAAATTGCACTGCGTCTGGCCGGATCGAACCCAACACAACTGCCGCCGCAGCCCGAATGGCAAGCCAAGATGCGCTCCGCCGCGCAGCGCGTTCCTATTCCCGCGCGCGCTGTTCTGACACAGGCAGATTTCCCCTTGTCCCGCCTGCTCGCGTTGCGCGCTGGCGATATTCTACCCGTTATGTTGCCGGCCGAAGTCCCGCTTTACGTCGCCGGCCGCCGCTTTGCGCACGGTTCGATTGGCGAGTCCAACGGCCGCAACGCCCTTAAAATTGATTATATGGAAGGCCCGATAAATGAGTGACATGTCAGAAGCGCCGAATTTCCGGCAAGTAGACCGATCGGTCAAAATGGACCTCCTTGCCGACGTGTCGTTGCGGGTATCCGTTGAGGTCGGCTCCGCTTCGCTGACGCTCGCTGCGCTCCTTGACCTCGGCGAAGGCAGCGTTCTGGAGCTTGACCGCCAAGTGAACGAGCCACTCGACCTATTGGTCAACGGAACGTTGATTGCGAAAGGCGAAATCGTCGAAACAAATGGCCGTTACGGCATCCGCGTCATTGAAGTTGCCCAAGAAGGCGGCCGCCTGATGGGGCTGGAGACGCGGTCATGATCCTCGAATATTTCGGACGGCTGCTTGTGGTCATGCCGCTCATTGCGGGCATGGTCTGGGGCTCGTTATGGCTTTGGAAAAAATTCCAGCTCGGCATGCCAATGCAGACACAAAAAACCCGCACAGTGAATGTGCTGGATTCCGTTTCGCTTGGCAGCAACGGCCGGTTGCTGGTGGTCGAATTCGGCCGTGAGAAGCTGCTCGTTGGCGTATCGCGGGCGGGCATCGCATTGTTGACGGCAACCGAGCAGGACCTTCCGCATGCGTAGGTTACTGGCCATCTGTCTGTGCATTGCCGCGCTTTGCGTAAGTCAGTCGGCATTTGCATCCCCAACATCGATGGGAATGGAAAAGGCGCTCGGCGCTGTTGCCGGTGATGGCCGCCCGCTGTCCTTGTCGCTGCAAATTCTATTGTTGATGGGTTTACTGACGGTATTACCGTCGCTCATCCTCATGATGACAAGCTTCACGCGGATCATCATCGTGCTTTCAATCCTGCGTCAGGCATTGGGTCTGCAGCAAACGCCGCCCAATCAGGTGCTAGTTGGCCTTGCGCTATTTCTCAGTGTGTTCGTGATGCAGCCCGTATTTACGACGATCAACAATCAGGCGCTCGAACCTTATGGCCGCGACGAAGTGACCTTTGAACAGGCGCTATCGACGTCCGCCACGGCCATGCACGGTTTCATGATCAAGCAAACCCGCAAGTCCGATATTGCCTTGTTCAGTGACATTGCCAAGGCCGGCAAGTTCGCCAAGCCTGCCGATGTGCCCTTCTCGATTTTGCTGCCGGCGTTTGTCACAAGCGAGCTGAAGACAGCGTTCCAGATCGGCTTTATGATCTTCCTGCCCTTTTTGATAATCGACTTGATTGTAGCATCCGCCCTCATGTCGCTGGGCATGGTCATGCTATCTCCGACCATCATTTCGATGCCGTTCAAGCTGCTATTGTTCGTGCTGGTCGATGGTTGGGCGCTAACAATGGGTTCCCTCGCCAGTTCGTTTGTGATGTAGCCATGGACCAGGATTTCTTCATCAATGTGGCGCAACAAGCGTTGTGGATTCTGGCCCTTGGCTCGGCCCCCATTCTCATTCCCGCCTTAGTTGCGGGGGTTGTCTTGGGGATGGTGCAGGCCGCAACGTCTATCAACGAACAGACATTGAGCTTCGTGCCCAAACTGGCGATTGTTGCTGTGGCCTTGGCCTTTTTTGGCTCAAGCATCATGATCTTGCTGGTCGACTTCACCAAAGATATTTTCGCGCAAATTCCATTGCTGGTGCGATGATTCCTGTCGGACTGCAAAATGTCGAGGGGCAGTTGCTCATCTGGATGGTCGCGATGATCCGTCCGGGCGCGGCTTTTGTCGCCGCGCCGATGTTCGGTGCCAATGTCGTGCCCGTGCAATTACGACTCGTATTGGCACTCGCCGTCGGCATTCCGTCTGCGGCAATGACCAATATGGCGCTTCCTGCCGAAGGCATGATTTCCATGCCCGGATTGTTCATGATTATCTCGGAAGTTATGGCAGGGCTGGCGCTCGGTTTTGTCATCCAGATCGCGTTCGCCGCCGCCTTGGTTGCGGGCGAAGCGATCAGCAACGCCATGGGCCTTGGTTTCGCATCCATGGCAGATCCGGCAAGCGGACAGGCCAGCCCGGCCGTGGGCCAGTTTCTGTCCATGCTGACCATGTTCCTGTTTTTGGCAGCGGACGGCCACCTCGCCTTGATATCCATCATTGCGGAAAGCTATCGCGCACTGCCACCCGGCGCGGCGTGGCTCTCATTTTCTGCGATCGGTAGCATTGTTGAATTCGGCGGCCTTGCCTTTTCAGCTGGCCTGTCCATCGCCCTGCCCGTCGGCTTCGCGCTTGTGCTGGTACAGCTCATCATGGCCATGATTGCGCGGTCTGCGCCAACGCTCAACCTGTTCGCCGTCGGCATGCCGGCTGCATTATTGGCCGGCATCGCACTGCTTGGCATATCGCTGCCCATCATGGCCGACACAATTAGCCACGCGTTGCGACTGGCCCTCGATCATGCCCAGATGATTGGCGGTGGCCGTGTCTGAAGCGCCCGATAAAGACCAACAAACGCAAGCGCCTACGCAAAAGCGGAAGGACGACGCGGTCAAGGAAGGCGATGTCCTGGCCTCCAAGGAACTGGCCACGGCGCTGATGATGGCCGCTGGTTCGGCGTGGATGATTGGTCTTGGCGCTTGGTTCTTCAGCGCCAGCAAAGCGCTGCTTAAAGGCGGGCTATCGCTTGACCTTTCCGACCCCGACAATTTTCAGCCACTTGATGCGCTGGTTGGACCACTGACGCAGATTGCGTTGCCATTGGGCGGCCTGATGTTGCTCTCCGTGATCGCTGCGCTGGCTGCACCTGCGATGCTTGGCTCATTGGGCATGCGCGGCAAGGCCATGGCCCCCAAGGCGAGCCGGATCAGCCCTGTTGCCGGCCTAAAGCGCATGTTCGGCATGCAAGGCTTGATTGAACTTTTCAAGGCGACGGCAAAGGTCGTTGTGCTCGGTTACGCGGGATATTGGGTGATTGCACGCGAAGTGGAATCCCTCCCGGGGTTGGCCGCAGCCGACCCGACAGCCGCCGTCGGGATGATTGGTAGCAAGCTCATCTTCACCATCGCCATATTGACCGCTGGCCTGGTCCTCATTGCGCTTGTTGATGTACCGATCCAGTGGTTCCAGCGCCTCAAGCGGCTGCGGATGACGTTGCAGCAGCTAAAGGAAGAAATGCGACAAACAGAAGGCGCGCCCGAACTGAAACAGGCGATACGGGCAAAGCAGATGGAGGCCAGCATGTACTCGGCCCGCAAGGGCATGGACGATGCAAATGTCGTTCTGACAAACCCGACCCATTTCGCCGTCGCGCTGCGCTATCGTCCCGGAACTGATGCAGCGCCCGTGGTGGTTGCGCGTGGTCGCGGCGAAGTGGCACAGGCGATTAAAGCCATCGCTGCCGAAAAGGGCGTTGTGATGCTCGAATACCCGCAGTTGACGCGCGCGCTTTATTTCACGACCAAGACGGGCAAGACAGTTTCCGAAGACCTGTATGTAGCGGTCGCTGCGATTTTGGCCTTCGTTTTCCGTCTCGAGTCCGCCCTTGCGCACAATGTGCAAAAGCCCGTTGTGGAAGTGCCAACGGCCAAACGTTTCGACCAAGATGGTCGCCCGATGGCCTAAACCCCCAGCCGATTAAGCCGTATATCGCCGCAAGGAGTTTGACATGGTTTCATCGATTGCAAGCAGCCTCGGCTTTGGTTCGGGTATTGACACAGTGGGGCTGGTTTCCGACCTCGCAGCGGCATCACGGGCCCCCAAAGTGCAGCGGCTCGACGCCTTGGCCAAAGCCAACCAAGCGAAGCTCAGCACGCTCGCCCAGGCGCGTAATGATCTCGACAGCTTTGCGGACTCGCTGGCATCGCTCGCCGACGGCGGTACCTTGCGCAGCCAGCCGACGACATCGGACGACAGCGCGATTGGCGTCTCCGCCAGATCCGGCACCTTGCTGGGTGGCATCAACGCCCAGCTTATGGTGCAGACGCTCGCGAAATCGCAAACAAGCTATTCCGCCCATATTGCCTCGCGCTCGGACCCCGTCGGCCAAGGGACATTGACGCTGAGTGTCGGGGGCAATCCCCAGGTCGTCACTATCGATGCCGCCAATGACAGTCTCGATGGCCTCGCCAGCGCGATAAACGCGACCGGCAGCGGGGTCCGCGCCAGCGTTATCAACGATGCGGGCAGTTTTCGGCTGGTCTTGAAGGGCGAAAGCGGGACCGCAAATGCCTTTACGCTTGATGCTGATGCGGGGTCGCCCGCAAGCCTTTTGCAATTCACCGATGCCCAGCTAACCAAGGGGCAGACCGCTCAGGACGCGAACTTCACCGTCGATGGCGTGGCCTACCGTCGCGCGTCGAACAGCATCGAAGATGTCATTCCGGGTCTTGCGATCATATTGAAAAAGGCTGATCCCCTCTCCACCGTTTCGATCGCGGCAACGCGCCCGACCGAGGGTATTCGTCAAACGCTCACGGATTTCGTTTCGGTATTCAACACGTTGAAACGCGACGTGGAAGCGGCGCGCAAAATTAACAACGGCAGCCCCGCATTGCGCGCGTTCGAACGGCAGCTGAACCTGTTCGCGGGACAGAAATTGACGTCTGACCCGTCCATCAGGTCGCTGTCTGACATCGGTGTTTCGACAAATCGTGATGGTACATTGACCCTGAACAGCGCTAAGCTCGACGCTGTATTGCGCGACAAGCCGGATGCGATTGAAGCCATGTTCAATCCGCCGCGTAACGCAACGCAAAGTGAGTCCACCGACCCCGGCCTTGCCTTCGTGCTCGACAGCCTTCGCGATGCGGCTGTCGCTGCAAATGGACCATTGGAACAGGTGCGGGTGTCGCTGCAACGCGAAGCGGAACGTATTGCGACCAACAGGGCGAAAGTCGAACAACGCGAAGACGCGTATCGCAGCAGGCTGGAAAAACAGTTTGCCGGAATGGACGCGCGCATTGGCGCACTTAAGGCAACGCAAAGCTATCTGGAACAGCAGATAAAGCTTTGGAACAGCGATAACGGATAAGATGATGTTTGCACGTACCCACCCCGCCATTGCCAATGAACATTATCGCACGCTGGAACTGCAAAGCCGCGTCGCGAGTGCAAACCCGCATGGCCTTATCAGCATCATGTATGAAGAGCTGCTACGTGCGCTCGATTTGTTGACGCTTAGCCACAAGCGCGGCAACGCGATTTCAGGCAGCGCCCATCATGGCAAGGCTTTGTCGATTATCCTCGCGCTCGATTCGAGCATCGACTTTACGAATGGCGGTGACCTCGCTCCGGTCCTGCAAAGGATTTATCATTCAGCCTTGCGCACATTGAATGACGCAGCCAGCCATAACAATATTTCCGGTGTACAAGAGGTTCGCAATGCCATCAGCGACATCGCCTACGCATGGAATGCGCTTTCGTAATTAGTCGCCGCTGAGGACCCAGCCGACGCTAATCTGTTTGGCGGCCAGCGGCACATCGAGGCGCGCTTCGCTAAAGTCAACTTTGGCGCCCGGTGCAAGGCTGCGCGTTTTCGGTTTCATCTTCCAGCTATAAACTGGGCGACCGGTCGAATCCCTCAGCGTGACCAGCATTTCAGGAACATCCTGCTTGACGCCGGTCGGGTTCACGATGCTGCCGCTCGCGATGAAATATGGCGTGCCGTCCGCACGTTCGTTCAGCTCGAGATTTTCGTTTAGAACAATCGTTAAATCAGGCTCCGCACCAACATTGTTGATGCCGAGATCGGGCATGCCGAAATAGGAAATGGCACCACCAATGGCCGCGATAATAATCGCAAAAGCAACTGCCGCCGCCGTCCACAGCTTCGCCGGATTGCGACGCGGTTTGAACGGCGGTTCATGCGCGAAATGACTGTGCGGAGTTTTACCGTCCGCCGATCCGATGCGGTCGGCTGAAGGGTCCGTATAAACAGCTTCGGCCTCAGGCGGCAATACCCGCTCCTCCGCAAAGCGCGGGAAAACGGGTTGCTCAGTTGTGAGATCGCTATCACCCGAACCCGGTGAAATAAACTTGGGCGGCGGCTCGTCCGAAAAGGCGGGAGCGACAGGCGCAACAACGGACGGCTCTGTAGGCCGTTCATCGCTGGCAGGAGCAACGGGAGCTGGGACCGGGACCGGTGCGGTATCCGTTACATTTGCCTGTGGTTCAGCCGGTGCCACAAATACAGGTGCAGGAGGGGTCGCTGGAACAGCAGGCGCTTGAAACCAGCTATGCTTGCAATTGGCACAACGCACCTGACGGCCATCCACGCCGACGGCCTGATCGGGAACGACATATCGTGTGCGGCAGGAAGGGCAGACAAGCAGCATTCTTTTGCATAAACATCAGCAGACAGCCAGTTGCAAGCCCGGTGTTACAAATTGCTGTGGATGGTCGATGTCATGCGGCATGCCGCCCTGTGAATAGGCTTTGCCCCATTGGGCCGTTTGTGCCATTTGTCGCGCCAATGCAAAGCGTTGTGGAATTCGATAATGTGGGGCTGCGATACGGGACAGGGGCAGAAACGCTCACTGACCTCAGCTTCACTTTGTTTCCGGGCAGCTTCTACTTTCTGACAGGCGCATCGGGCGCCGGCAAAACCTCGCTTCTTAAGCTGCTATATCTTGCACATAGGCCAAGCCGCGGGGCGATCCGCATGTTTGGCCATGACGCGATAACGTTGCCGCGCGAGCGTCTTCCCGGGTTCCGCCGCCGCATTGGCGTCGTATTTCAGGATTTCCGGCTGGTGCCGCATTTATCGACGTTCGACAATATCGCGTTGCCCCTGCGCATTGCTGGTATTCAGGAAAAAGACCTGAAAGGCCCCGTGACCGAAATGCTCGCCTGGATTGGTTTAAGCGAGCGTTCCGATGCGCGCCCTGCAACGTTGTCGGGCGGAGAACAGCAGCGAGTGGCGATTGCGCGCGCGGTCATTGGTCGTCCTGAAATGCTGGTTGCAGACGAGCCGACCGGTAACGTCGATCCCGAAATGGCGCGTCGTTTGCTCCAGTTATTTGCCGCGCTGAACAAGCTTGGAACTACAGTCGTGGTTGCCACGCATGACATCCATTTGCTGCAGGAAATCGACGGCGCGCAGATGATGCGGCTCGACAAGGGGCGCCTGTCCGACCCGACCGGTTCGCTCCGGCATCCGCCACGGCCGCTTGTGTTGAAAAACTGATGCTGCTCGATTTCGCCCTGCCGGCGCATGACCGCAAACTGATCCCCGAAGGCCGCCTGTCTGGCCCGATGCCGTGGGTGATTGCTATCATGCTGTTTCTGACATTGCTAGTTGCTGCCGGCGGGCTGACGTTGGCCGAGGCTGCGCGCAAAGGCGGGGAGGATCTGGCGCGGCAAGCAACCATCCAGATTATCGAAACCGACCCAGCGCAGCGCGCGACCGAACGCGCGGCAGTCGCGCAGGCCATGCGCGCGTTTGTCGGAATTGAGTCGGTGACGGCCGTCCCTGATGCTGATGTCCGCAGCTTGCTTGAGCCATGGCTGGGCACAGGCGTGATTGATGTCGATGTACCCGTACCCGCATTGGTCGATGTCCGTTTCACAACCGCGCCGACGCGTGAAATGCTCGATGCGGTCAAACGGTCGCTGCGTACCGTTGCATCAGATGTCCGTGTCGACGCGCACAGCACTTGGATGGCGCCGTTTTTCGAACTGATGGACGCGCTTGTCTGGCTTGCGATTATGATCCTGTTTTTGCTGCTGCTTGCAACCGCAGCCATTGTCGTGCTTGCGGTGCGCAGTACGCTAAACACCCATCGCGGCACGATTGAAATCATGCACATGATGGGTGGTACCGATCTGCAGGCCGCCCGGTTGTTCCAGCGCCGGGTCGGGTTGGATGCCTTGCTGGGAGGCGTGGCCGGTTTCCTTTTGGCCGCTGCGGTGATCATCACGCTTGGCGACAGGTTTGCGGCAGTTGAGCCGGGATTGCTATCCGGCGCGGCATTTCCGGTTTATGGCTGGATTGTGCTTGCTGTCATTCCACTTGCCGTAATGGGCCTCGCCATGCTTATGGCGCGCTTCACGGTCATTTCAGCACTAAAGAAGATTTTATGATCAGGCGTTCCATAGCTTTCATATTACTCGCATGGATGCTGGGCTTTGCCTGGTTTGCGTTGTTGCTGCCGCAGCCCGCGCCGATTGCCCAAACCGATGCAGTGGTCGTGTTGACGGGTGGTCCGAACCGCATCAACCGTGGCTTGGAAATTTTGGAAGCAGGCAAATCGCGCAAGATGCTCATTTCCGGCGTTGACCGTGATGTAAAGCCACCCGAGCTGGCTGCGCAATATCGTGGGTCTGCCAAATATTTCAAATGTTGCGTCGACCTCGGGTTTCAATCGGTCGACACGCGATCAAACGCGCTGGAAACGGCCGCATGGGTAAAACGGAACAAAGTGAAGAGCTTGCGACTTGTCACCAATGATTGGCATATGCGTCGCGCACGCTTCGAACTCGATAGGGCTTTACCCAGTGGCATTGCCATCACCAGCGACGCCGTATCAACGCAGCCGTCGCTTGGCGGGCTGTTCAAGGAATATAACAAATATTGGTTGCGGGCGGTCGCGTCTCTTTTGGGTCTCTAGGTCATGATCGCGCTGATCCGGTCTGTCCTGTTCATGGCCATTTTCTATACCGGCTCAGTATTCCATGTGGTGACCGCATTTCTGGCACAGTGGTTCTCGATCCCGCTGATGCAATGGGCCGTGCGGGCGTGGTCGAAATGGCAATATTTCTGTTATCGCTGGATATTGGGCATACAGGTTAAGGTCGAGGGACATCTGCCCGAGAAACCCGTTTTGTACGCGATCAAACATGAAAGCATGTTCGAAACGATAGACATGCCCCGTATGTTTTGGAAACCGGCCGTGGTCACCAAAAAAGAGCTGTTTGATATTCCCTTATGGGGTCCGGCCGCACGGGCTTATGGCATGATACCCGTTGATCGCGAAGGTGGCGCAGGGGCCTTGCGCGCGATGCTTGCCCTCGCGCGCAAGATGATTGCCGATGGCCGCCCGATTGTGATCTTCCCTGAAGGAACACGCGTGCCACATGGCAGTGGCCCGCCCCTGCAGTCGGGCTTTGCTGGCTTGTATAAGCTCATCAACTTGCCCGTTGTGCCAATCGCTGTGAACAGCGGTACATTAAGCCCGCGCAAAACGGGCATCTGGCGTTCGGGAACAATCACCTACAAAGTGGGTGAGGAAATTCCCGTTGGCCTGCCGCGTGCGGAAATCGAGGCGCGGGTCCACGCCGCCATCAACGCGCTCAACGATTAATGTTTCCGTCCGAAGTCGGGCGCGTCGTCATCTTGCCCCTGTTCGACAATCGATCGGCGAATGTTGCGGGTGCGGCTGAATAAGGCTTCCAACTCGTCGCCCTTGTCGTAACGGATCGCGCGTTGCAGCACGCTTAAATCTTCGGAAAAGCGCTGCAGCATTTCCAGTACGGCATCTTTGTTGGCCAAAAATACATCGCGCCACATGACAGGGTCGGACGCGGCAATTCGGGTGAAGTCGCGAAAGCCACCGGCCGAATATTTGATCACTTCGCTTTGCGTCACGCCTTCAAGGTCATCGGCAGTGCCGACAATTGTATAAGCGATTAGGTGCGGAAGATGGCTGGTCACCGCCAGCACCATGTCGTGATGCCGTGCGTCCATAATCTCGACGTCGGCGCCAAGTCGCTGCCAAAAACTGCGCAGCCGTTCCACCGCAGCTTCGGGCGCATTTTCGGGCGGCGTCAATATGCACCAGCGGCCTTTGAACAAGGTCGAAAAACCGGCGTCCGGACCACTCTTCTCGGTTCCGGCCACGGGATGCGCAGGAATAATCGTCGCCTGCGGCAATACTGCGGCCAGCGCATCTGCGACGCTTTGCTTGCACGAACCGACATCGCTAACGATCGCGTCCAAAGGCAAATCATCGGCGAATTCCTGCGCCACTGCGCCCATCGCACCAACGGGTACGCATAAGATGACGAGGTCAGCATCGGTGACCGAGGCGCCAACCGTGTCTGTGACGTCATCGCAAATACCAAGGTCGACGGCGCGGCTGCGTACTTCGGCGTTGGAATCAAATCCAGTGATCCGAACGGACGGCATTTGTGCCTTCACCGCGCGGGCTACCGATGAACCGATAAGGCCCAGTCCAATGATAGTCAGGCGGGCAAAAGGCAGCATCAGCTATGCGCTTCCAGTATTTTGCGCAGCGCGGTCATCATGCCGCGATTTTCTTCTTCGGTGCCGATGGTAATGCGTAATCCGCTGCCAAGGCCTTGGCCAGGTAGCCAGCGGACGATGTAACCTTCGTCCATCAACCCCTTATACGCCGTCTCCGCGCTGCAATTACCTTCGAACAATATCATCACGAAGTTTGCCCAGGACGGAATAACGCGCAAACCGTGGTTCGACAAAGCCGCGAACTCGCCTGCCATCCAATCGCGCCACTGCGCGTTGTGCTGCCGACTGCGCACGACGAAATCAGTATCGGCCAAAGCGGCGATGGCGGCTGCTTGTCCTGCGCTGGTGACATTGAACGGCGCGCGGACCTTGTTGAGAGTCGCGATTAAGCCGGGATGGCCATAGCACCAGCCAATGCGTTCGGCGGCTAAGCCGTAAATCTTCGAGAATGTGCGCGTAATCAGCACATTGTCATGTGCGCGTGCCAAGTCCAGCGCGCGCGGACCATCATCATCCAGGTATTCGCCATAAGCCTGATCGAGGACAAGGACACAGTCGTTCGGCAAACCAGCATGCAAACGTGCGATTTCACCATCGCTACAATATGTCCCGGTCGGGTTGTTGGGATTGGCCACAAACACGACGCGCGTCTTGTCTGTCACCAACGCCAGCAGCCCGTCGACATCTGTGCCATAATCCTTGTCAGGCGCGACAACGACATTGGCCGCCGCTTTACGGGCCGCAATGTCATATACCGAAAAGCCATAACGCACGTAGATGATGTCGTCACCGGCACCGGCGTAGCCCATGGCGATGAGGTTCAGCAGTTCATCCGAACCGGTGCCACAAACGATCTGGTCGCTTTCAATCTCATAGGCTGCGCCTAACGCCTCGCGCAGCTTTGTGCTCGCGGGGTCTGGGTAACGCGCCAGCGACGTCGCTGCCTCATCCAAAGCTGCCGCCGCATCCGGGCTACAACCCAAGGGGTTTTCGTTTGCGGAAAGCTTAATCAGGATTCGCCCGTCATCCGACTTTGCTTTGCCAGGCGTATAGGCGCTGATTGCTTCGATCCATGGTTTGGCTTGCGGTGTGTTCATGGCGGCGGCCATAGCGGCGGCAACACAGAAGCGCAATGTCGCGCCCGAAAAGCTGTGCGTTGTTTTAAGACTTTGGTTGTTTCGCCAGACCGTCCTGATATGGCAAGCGCATGCAAGGGGATGCGCGTTTCGGTTTGGACAAAAAGGCACGCCTGCTGGGGCCCGTAAAGCTCGACAGCGGAGCAAATTTTGCGCCTGTCGATTTCGCTTATGAAACCTACGGTACGCTGAACGCGGACAAGTCCAACGCTATACTCATTTGCCACGCGCTAACCGGCGACCAATATGTCGCCTCGACGCATCCGATAACCGGCAAGGACGGCTGGTGGACCCGCTTGGTGGGGCCCGGAAAACCGGTTGACCCTGAACGACATTGCATCATCAGCATTAATGTGATGGGCAGCTGCATGGGATCGTCGGGGCCAGCGAGCGTCGATCCGTCCACCGGCAGCGCGTATGGCATGGACTTTCCTGTCATCACGATCGCCGACATGGTGCGCGCGCAGGCGATATTACTCGACCATTTGGGCATAGATATGTTGAGCGCCGTGGTTGGCGGATCAATGGGGGGCATGCAGGCCTTAAGCTGGGCCGCGCTTTACCCAGAGCGCGTGAAATCTGCGGTCATCATCGCTTCCACCGCGCGGCATTCAGCGCAGAATATCGCGTTTCACGAAGTTGGCCGCCAAGCCATCATGGCTGACCCGCGCTGGAACAATGGGGCGTATTACGGGCGAGAGGCCCCCGCGTCGGGCCTGGCCGTTGCGCGAATGGCGGCGCATATCACTTATTTATCCGAAGCTGGCCTGACCGAGAAATTCGGACGGCGTTTGCAAGACCGCAAAGCCAAAAGCTTTGGCTTTGACGCTGATTTCCAGGTGGAAAGCTATTTGCGCTATCAGGGCCTGAGCTTCGTCGATCGCTTTGATGCCAACAGCTATCTGTATATCACACGCGCGATGGATTATTTTGACTTGGCCGAGCCACATGACGGGGTGCTGGCAAAGACTTTCGCTGGTACCAAAACGCGATTTTGCCTCATCAGTTTCGATAGCGACTGGCTATATCCTACCGCTGAATCACGCCGTATCGTCCATGCCTTGAACGCGGCGGGAGCGGCCGCCAGCTTCGTCGAACTATCGAGCCCCTTTGGGCATGACAGCTTCTTGTTGGAAGCGCCCGAGATGAACCGGATCGTCGACGGCTTTCTGCGTGCGGGCGAAGCATCATGAACGCCTTACGCCCCGACCTTGCGATTATCGCCGAGAATATCCGCCCCGGATCGCGCATATTGGATGTCGGCTGCGGCGATGGTCAGTTGATGGCGGCTTTGCGCGACGAAAAGCAAGTGGACGCGCGCGGACTGGAGCTTGACCCCCGCGATGTGGCGACAGCCGTTGCACGCGGGCTGCCCGTGATTCAGGGTGACGCCGATACCGACTTGGCCGAATATCCCGATGGCAGCTTCGATTATGCGATCCTAAGCCAGACGCTGCAAACGACCAAACGGCCGGATCTGGTACTTGACCATTTGCTGCGTATTGGTCGCGAAGCCTTCGTATCATTCCCGAATTTTGCGCAATGGCGCATTCGTTTTGCCCATATGTTTGGCGGCAGGATGCCAGTCACCGAACAATTGCCGCATCGCTGGTATGACACGCCCAATATTCATCACGTCACGATTGATGATTTCCGCAGCTTTCTAAAAGACCATAATGTCGAAATCAGGGGCCAATGGTTTCTGTCCGGCAACCGGCCACGAAATGAAGGCATGGCTAATTTGCTCGCCCAGCATGCGGTCTTCCTGTTGAAACGCAAATAGCGCGTCGGATATTTGACGGTCACTATTTTGACAGTGGCCGCATGCTTTCAAACCACTGATTTATATACATAAAGACAAATTTGGCACAGGCATTGCAATGTCTTTCCCGTTCGCGCCCGTAGCGCATGTAAGAGGAAAGGAACGGTCATGCCGTCACTGGATAATATTTTCGGTATTCACGCAACCGCGCTGAAATTGCGTGAACAGCGCATGGCCATACTTGGCTCGAATATCGCCAATGCCTCCACGCCAGGGTATAAGGCGCGGGACATAGAATTTCCGCAAGCGCTTCAGCTTGCCGAAAACGGGCAGTCGCCCGAGGCGGCGATGCGCTATCGCGTGCCTGTGCAACCTTCACTGGACGGCAATACCGTAGAGCTCGCGACCGAGCAGACGGCTTTCTCCGAAAACGCGCTCGCTTACCGTTCAAGCCTTTCATTCCTGCAGGGGCGCATTGGCACCCTCAGCCGCGCGCTGAAGGGAGAATGAAGATGGCCAATAGCATGTCGATATTTGAAATCAGTGGCCGCGCGATGGCGGCGCAACTGGTACGCATGAATACCTCTGCGTCGAACCTTGCCAATGCAGGCACTGTATCGGGCAGCGAGGACAAAGCCTTCCGCGCGATGAAACCGGTATTTCGCACCGTCATGGGTGAGGCTGGCCGCGCGACCGTTCAGGTGGACCGCATCGACACCAGCACCGCCAAGCCCGTTAAACGGCATGACCCAAACCACCCGCTTGCCGATCAGGAAGGCAACATTTGGGAAGCCGCGGTCGATAGCACCGCCGAGATGGTCGAGATGCTCGAAATATCCCGCCAATATCAAAACAATGTGCAGGTACTTGCGACCGCAAAAGGCCTGATCAGCGAAACCCTGCGCCTCGGACAATGAAAGAGATACATCAATGACAAGCATATCCGCCGTAAACTCCAAAAATCTGCCCGTCCTGTCCAAGGACATGGCCGAAAAGAAACTGGGTCAGACCGATTTTCTGCGATTGATGACTACGCAGTTGAAGGAACAAGATCCGTTCAGTCCCGTCGATAACCAAGCCATGATTGCGCAAATGGCGCAATTTTCCAGTGTCGCCGGCATTTCCGAAATGAACGTCGCGCTGAAATCCATCTCTGCGCAAATGAACACCCAAACCGCGTTACTGACGGACATCAAAGCCGCCTCCACCCCCAACAAGCAAGGAGCATAAAATGTCATTCTACACATCATTATCAGGCGTCAAAGGCGCGCAAACCGATCTTGCGATCATCTCCAACAACCTTGCCAACGCCGGGTCGACCGGTTTCAAAAAAAGCCGCGCCCAGTTCAGCGACCTGTTCGCCGGATCGCCGACGCAAACGACGAAAATGCGCGCGGGTCAGGGTACGCGCTTGAACGCCGTTGTTCAGCAGTTCACACAAGGAACGCTTGAGGCGACCGACAAAACCATGGACCTCGCCATCGCTGGCGAAGGCTTTTTCGTGACGCGCGGCGATTCCCCGCGACAGGCCGTCACCTACACCCGCAACGGTGCATTTCAGGTGAACAACAACCGTCAGGTCGTCGATACCATCGGTTCGACGCTTCAGCTGCTGCCCGTTGATGCCAATGGCAATACAACATCGGCCACGCTCGCCAGCGCGACGGATTTTGTGCTGCCAAGCGCATCGCCGACCGATCCGACCATGCCGCTTGTGAACGTGTCCATCGGTATCGATGGTCTGGTAACCGCGACATATGCCGACGGTACAGACCAGATGCTGGGCAAGATTGCGATGGCCAGCTTCACCGCGCAAGAAGGTCTTCGTCCGATTGGCGACAGCCATTGGCAGGCAACCGGCGAAAGCGGCGTTCCCGCCATTGACGCGCCGACCAACGGTCCGTTGGGCACAATTCGTTCCGGCGCGCTTGAGCGGGCAAACGTTGACGTGACCGAGGAACTGGTTGCCCTGATTTCAGCGCAACGCAATTTTCAGGCAAACGCAAAGGCCATCGAAACCGCGTCGAACATGACGCAGGCCATTGTGGCAATCCGATAAGGACTGAAAAATGGACCGGCTAATCTATACCAGCCTGACCGCCATGCGTGGTGCGATGGCCCGGCAAACGTCAATCGCAAATAATCTTGCGAACGCCAACACGCCGGGCTTTCGCGCGGACCTTGCCGAAGCGCAGGCCTTGTGGCTGGATGGGCAGCAGCTCAACAGCCGAGCTTTCGCTTCGGAAGAGGTACAGGCAGCCGATATGACAGCCGGGACGGTGACGTCCACCGGCCGTGATCTCGACATTGCCCTGTCCGGCGACGCAATGTTGGCGGTTCAGGCCGAGAATGGAGCGATTGGCTACACCCGGCGCGGCGACCTTATGTTGTCGTCCAGTGGCCTGTTGACGACTGGCGACGGTCGGCCCGTGCAAGCATCCCAAGGGCCACTGACGTTGCCGCCATCGGACAGCATCAGCATCGACGAACAGGGACGGATCTGGATTGTGCCCGTAGGCGGAGACCCGGCGCAGCCGCAAGAAGTTGACCGCCTGCAGATCGCCAGCCCGGCCGGATCGGACGTCGTCAAAGGCGTCGACGGCCTGTTCCGCGTGCGCGGCGGCGGCACTCTGCCTGCTGACCCCGACGCACGCGTCGTCACCCGCAGCCTCGAAAGCTCGAACGTGAGCTCCACGCAAGCGTTGGTCGAAATGATCGAGGCTAGCCGATCGTGGGACACGCAGCTCAAAATGCTTGGCGATGCCCGCGACATGGATGCGGCCACCACCGACCTCATGTCGCTTTCGCAATAACCCTCGTCATAAAGGATGAAATCTAATGTCTAACGGAGCACTCCACGTCGCCCGCACCGGTCTTGATGCCCAGAATATGCGGATGCAAGTCATCGCCAACAACCTGGCCAACGTAAACACCGTCGGATTCAAACGCGACCGCGCAAGTTTCGAAACATTGGCCTATCAAGCCATGACGGTTGCCGGTTCCGCCTCATCCGCTGAAAACAAATATGCCATTGGCACCAACCTTGGCACTGGTGTGCAGATCAACGGCACCGCGCGTATTGATACGCAAGGGACGTTGACCACAACGGGCAATAGCCTTGACCTCGCGATTGAGGGTGCTGGCTATTTCCAGATCCAAATGCCCGACGGTCGGAACGCATATACGCGGGCCGGTGATTTCAACCTGTCGGCGGAAGGCACGCTGGTCACCAGCGACGGCATGCCGGTGCAGCCGCAAATACAGATACCACAGGGCGCGACCGCGATTTCTGTGGGCGCAGATGGCACGGTATCGGCGCAGGTGTCCGGACAATCCGACCTGACTGAAGTGGGCCGCCTGGAGCTTGCACGCTTTACCAATTCGGCGGGACTTCAGTCGATTGGCAATAATCTTCTACTCGAAACGCCCGCATCGGGTGCCCCGCAAGTGGGTGCAGCAGGCGAAGAGGGGCGCGGCGGCCTTAGGTCTGGCGCACTTGAGGCAAGCAATGTCAATGTCGTGGAAGAACTGGTCGACATGATCGAAACGCAGCGCGCTTATGAGGTCAATTCCAAGATGATCCAGGCGACGGACGAGATGATGCGTAATGCCACGCAAACTCTCTAATCTGGTCGTGCTGGCGCTGCTCGCTTTTCCCGTCGGCGCGCATGCCACAAAGGGCAAGGCCGTAGTCGAGGATTTCGGCCCGACGCGCCCCGCCACGCCCACTGCGCCCCCTGCTAATGGCGCGATATTCCAGATCGAGCGGTACAGCCCGTTGACCTCCGGCGCGCGCGCCAGCCGTATCGGAGATATTCTGACCATCATGCTGGTCGAGCGTACCAGCGCAACAAAAAGCAACAGCGCCACCACAGGGCGCACCGGCAATGTTGGCATCAGCCCACCGGTGACGGGCCCGTTGAGCCTCATTAACGCCGGCGATGTAAATATGGGCGGCGACCAGTCGTTTAAGGGCAAGGGCGAAAGTGCCCAGTCGAACGCATTGTCAGGAGAACTGAGCGTGACCGTAGCTGCCGTCTATCCCAATGGCACCATGCTGGTGCAGGGCGAGAAGATGCTCACCCTTAATAGGGGCGACGAGAATGTGCAGTTTTCGGGGCTCGTTCGTACCGCCGACATTAGCGTCGACAACCGCGTGCTTTCCACAAGAGTCGCCTCCGCCCGAATCCGCTACACCGGAAAGGGCGAGATCGCGCGCGCCAGCCAACAGGGTTGGCTGCAACGCTTCTTCGCAAAGATAAGTCCGTTCTGATGCGCGCGCTGTTCATCTGTATCGCACTGCTGTTTGCGCCTGCCGCTCATGCCGAACGGATTAAGGACATCGGACAGTTTCAGGGCCTGCGCGCCAACCAGCTGACTGGCTATGGCGTCGTTGTCGGCTTGGCCGGGACCGGCGATGACAGCCTCGATTACGCCACGCAGGGCGTCAAAGGCGCGGTGTCGCGCTTTGGCATCAACCTTCCGGCCGGGATCAACCCCGCGCTCAAAAACGCTGCAGCGGTACTTATCACGGCAGAGCTTCCACCTTTTGCCAAGCCCGGCCAGCGGCTGGACATCACTGTTTCCGCATTGGGTAAGGCCAAGTCCCTGCGCGGCGGTACATTGGTGCTCGCACCTTTATATGGTGCTGATGGCGAAATCTACGCCATGGCCCAAGGCAACCTTGTTGTCGGCGGGCTTGGCGTCGATGCTGCTGATGGTTCGAAACTGTCGGTAAACATCCCGTCCGCAGGTAGAATTAGCGGCGGCGCATCGGTTGAGCGCGCCGTGGACACAGGCTTTGCGCAGTCCGAAAACCTCATTTTCAACCTGTCGCAATTTGACATCAGCAATGCAGGATTGGTCGCCGACGTCATTAACCAGCGCTTAGGCGCCGGGACCGCGCAAGCCATTGATGGCGCGTCTATCCGCATCAACACGCCGGTTGGCGGCGAAAGCCGTATTCGCATGATGGGCGTCATCGAGAATCTTGAAATCAAGCGCGCCGCACCGCCGGCCCGTGTCATCGTAAACGCCCGCACCGGCACTGTTGTCGTGAACGGCGCAGTCCGCGTCGGGCCCGCGGCCGTCAGCCATGGCACCTTGACCGTTAAGGTCGAGGAAAGCCCAACGGTTGTCCAGCCCGCACCCTTCAGCCGCGGTCAAACGGCGGTTGAACAATCGAGCGAAATTATCGTCGAAGAAATCCGCAACCCGGCCTTCCTGTGGGATAAGGGCGCATCGCTGTCGGACATCGTCAAGGCGATCAACAAGATGAACGTCTCCCCCGGTGACTTGGTCGCCATATTGGAGGCGCTGTCGCAAGCCGGCGCGTTGAGCGCAGAATTGGTCGTGATATGATTTCTGTGAAACCCGTTGCCAGCACCGGCGTACAAATCCCCGCGCGCGACCCGGAATTACGCAAAGCCGCCGAAGCGTTCGAGGCTGTGATCCTGCGGCAAATGCTGGCGACGATGCGTAAAGCCAAGCTTGGCGAGGACATAATGGGTTCCGGTGCCACCGACAATTTCCGCGAAATGGCGGATGCCCGCCTTGCGGATAATATCGCCAGTCTGCGTCAATTCGGGATCGCCGACCTGGTCGAAAAGCAGCTTGGAGCCAAGAAATGAGCGATTTACTTGCCATCGGCACATCGGGTGTAAAAGCATATTCTAGGGCGCTTGCGGTCATTGGTGATAATATCGCCAACGCCCAGACCGAGGGATATGTCCGCCGCAATGTCCGGCTGGCAGAGGCTCCGCCCGCTGGTGATATTGTCCTTTCCCGCAATGCCATTCGCCCGGGCGGGGTTTCCGCAGCCGGTGTCACGCGTGAAGTCGATCAGTGGCTCGTCGATGATGCGCGCATTGCCGCTGGCGAGGCCGCTAGGCAATCTGTTCGGCTGAGCTGGGTTTCAGTGACAGAAGGCGCGCTCGACGGCGGAGCCGATGGCATTGCGGAGAATGTCACGGGCATTTTCACCAGCGCAGACCAGCTAAGCGCCAACCCCGATGATGTTGCACTGCGCCGCCAGTTTCTGTTGAATGTCGATCAGGCAGCCGGTGCGTTCCGCCGGACAGCGAGCACTCTGGCCTCCGCGGCAGAAGGCGTCACACAAGCCGCTGCTGGCGCGGTCACTCAGCTCAATACCGACCTGTCTGCACTGTCCCGCGTCAATGAAGGCCTGCGGCGTGCCCGTTCGGGTTCCAACAATGAAGCCACCATGCTGGACGAACGCGATCGGCTGGTCGGCAAAATTGCCACCGCCATGGACGTCGATGTCCGCTACGACTCGCGCGGCGCAGCGATCGTCCGTACCGTGTCCGGCGAACCGCTAGTCGAGGGTAGCTTCGTTGCGACGGTGACTATGGGCGTTGCGCCCAATGGCATCATGTCCTTTGGCCTATCCCCCTCAACATTGCTTCAGCCAGCGTCCGGCTCACTGGCGGGATTGGCAGCAGCCTCCGCGCATATCGCCGGTAACAGGGCGCAGCTTGACAGTCTTGCGGCGCAGCTCAGTACAACCGTTAACACCGCGCATCAGGCCGGCGTCGATTTGAACGGGGTGCCCGGCAAACAGCTGCTTGATTTCAACGGCAGCGCTGCCGCCATGACCGCAGCGGCGCTATCAACCGCAGAGGTAGCCGCAGCCGGTGCGGGGGGTGCCAATAGCAATATCCTCGCATTCGGCAATGCGCGGACAAGCAGCGGAATCGAACAGAATATCGCAGCCATGATTACGCAGCAGGCGCAGGTAACCGCCGCCGCACGCGCACAAGAGTCAGCCGCAAGCACGCGGCGTGACGGTGCCTTCGCCGCACGCGATGCCGTCGGCGCGGTCGATCTGGATCGGGAAGCCGCCGAATTACTGCGGTTTCAGCAAGCATATGAAGCAGCCGCGCGGACCATTCAGGTAGCCCGCGAGACCATGCAAACCATCTTCAACATTTTCTAAAGGGCAAGGCGATGATCAACGGAACCGGCAACCGCATGACGCAGGAAATCGCGCGCCAATCGCGTATGGCAGGAAATATCGCTCTTAAGCAGGCGCAGGTATCCACCGGCAAGCGCCTGCAGCGCGCGTCAGACGACCCGGTGGCAATGGCCCGCGCGGCGGAACTGAAGCGTGCCCAGTCAAATGATGTCGCGCGTGCCGCGAACATTAACATTGGCGTGACGTTGACCGCGCAAGCCGACACTCAGTTGAAGACAATGTCGGATTTGCTGGCCCGGACGAAAGAGTTAACCGTCGCCGGTGCCAATGGCAGCCTGTCAGCGGCTGACCGTGCCACCATGGCATCGGAAATCAACGCCATGGCCGATGAAATCGACTCTATTGCCGCGTCAACTTCGGTCACCGGGCAGCCCCTGTTTGCCAATGGCAGTACCATTGCCATCCGTTTTGACGACAACACAGCCTTTGCACCCGTCCCCGGACGTGACGAGATATTCGCGCCGGGCGGCATGTCGATTAGCCAGTCGATGCGCGATGCTGCATCAGCAATTAGCTCGGGCAATTCGGCAAATATCGGCACGTCGCTGACGACGATTAATGATGCCATCAATCACAGCGCCGATATGCAGGCGAAGGTCGGCCTCAACGCGGCGCGCATTGACCGTTTGCGCGAAACAAGCGCGCAGCGGGCGATTAGCTTGAGCGAAGAGCGCTCACGGCTTGAGGACACGGACCTAAGCTCAGCTATCGCCGAGCTAAATGGTATGACGCTAACGCTGGAGGCCGCCCAGGCGGCGTTCGCACGCATAAATCGCCGGACATTAATGGATTTTCTTGGCTGATAGCCCTCAATAATCGGCGTGCCCTGCCGTTTACCCAACGGACCATTATAGTCAGGGGCCCGTTTTTTCATGTTCGCAATTATCGGTATCATTGTTTTGCTCGTCATGGTGTTCGGCGGTTTCGCCCTCACCGGCGGCAATCTGGGCCCGGTAATGCATGCCCTCCCGCACGAGATGCTCATCATCGGCGGCGCATGCGCGGGCGCTTTGATTATCGGCAACTCAACGAAAGAGCTGAAGGCGCTTGGCGGTAGCCTCGCCAAGGTTTTCAAAGGTCCGCAGCACAATAAGCAAGATTATCTTGATTGCATCTTCCTGGTCGCAAAGCTGATGAAGATGATGAAAACCGACGGTCCAGTCGCTGTGGAGCCCCATATCGAAGACCCAGCCAGTTCGGCGATCTTCGGCGAATATCCAAAGCTGATGAAAGACCAGACACTCATCCACCTGATATGCGATACGCTGCGTCTGGTGGTCGTGTCCTCCGGTACGCTAGATCCACATGCGGTCGAAGAAGTGATGGATAATGCCATCAAGAACCATCATCACCACTGCATCAAGCCTGCCGAAGGTTTACAGGGACTCGCTGATGCCTTGCCCGCCTTGGGCATTGTTGCCGCCGTATTAGGCGTCGTGAAGACCATGGGTTCCATCGATAAGCCGCCGGCAATTCTGGGCGGGATGATTGGTTCGGCCTTGGTCGGGACCTTTTTGGGCGTCTTGCTGGCGTACGGCCTTGTGGGGCCATTCGCCAATCGGGCGCGACAAGTCATTGAGGCCGATGCCGCGATTTATCATGTGGTCAAACAAATGATCATTGCCTCATTACACGGCCACCCGCAGCCGCTGGTCATTGAAGCGGCCCGTTCGGGTATCGAGCATTCGAACCAACCAAGCTTTGCCGAAGTCTTTGACGGAATGCGTGGTCGCTAATGGCGAAAGCCAATGCCCCTGTCCGGCCCGTTATCGTCAAGAAGATTTACGAAGCCCCGCATAGCGCGCATCACGGCGGTGCCTGGAAAGTAGCCTATGCCGACTTTGTGACCGCCATGATGGCGTTCTTCCTGCTGATGTGGCTGCTGGGTGCCACAACCGAGAAGCAGCGCAAGGCGCTGGCCGACTATTTTTCACCTACGTTGGTCGCCACGAAAACGGATAGCGCGGGTGCAACCGGCTTTTTCGGCGGCGAATCGATAACCTCAGTCGACAAATATCCGAACAGCGCAGGGCAAACGGGAACGCGCAGCATCACCATTCCGCGCGACGCTACCGGCGGCCCCAAAGAAGCCTCCGGCATCGGGCAGGACCGCGCAAACTTCCAACAGCTGCGCGAACGCCTGATGCAAAAGGTCCGCGCCGACAAGACAATGAAGCGCTTTGCGCGTAACGTCCGCTTTACCGAGACGCGCGAAGGCATGCGCATTGATTTGATCGACGAGGCCAATTTCTCGATGTTCATTTCAGGCACGGACATACTGACGCCCGATGCCGTCAATCTGCTAACGCAGGTGGCAGACACGATCCGTGGCCTTCCCAATGGCCTGATCATTCGGGGTCATACCGATGCCCAGCCGGTGTCCCCGGCGCTCGGTACCAACAACTGGAAAATTTCGTCCGCCCGTTCAGAGGCGACACGGGCCCATCTGGTGCGCGCCGGCATCCGGGACTCGCAATTTTTGCGCATCGAGGGCGTGGCCGATCGCGAACCTTATGTGCCCAAAAATCCCTATGATGCAAAGAATCGCCGCATGTCCCTGACGCTCGGATGGCGCACAGTTTCGGACTGATTATCACTCCAAAATGGACGTAAACGACGGTAAATATTGCTGATAGGGGAACAACTAGATTCCATATCGGAGCGGAAACAGTTTTCCCGAAGGCGTGTTAAGATTCTGTTTACGGTCTTAGCCAAAGTCAGGTCCAACGCCTTCTCCTGACGGGAAAAACAAATGAACCTGAGTACCTTGGCTGTCACGCCGGCAACCGCAAACCACACGCAGATAAAGGATCTTCTGATCGGCGATAGCGCTCCGATGATGTTGCTGCGCGACATGGTTCGCAGGGTCGCCAATTCGTCGGCATCCGTCCTGATTTGCGGGGCCTCGGGTTCAGGTAAAGAAGTTGTCGCCCGCGCCATCCACGGCGCCAGCGCCCGTGCATCCAAACCTTATGTCGCCATCAACTGCGGTGCCATTCCCGCGGAGTTGATTGAATCCGAATTGTTTGGCCATGAACGCGGGGCATTCACTGGCGCGCAGGCGCGGCGCACAGGACATTTCGAAAATGCTGACAAAGGCACATTGTTTCTCGACGAAATCGGCGACATGCGGTTCGACATGCAGGTGAAGCTACTGCGCGTGCTTGAAGACGGCATTGTCTCGCGGGTGGGCGGCAGCAGCGCCCTGCCCGTCGACGTGCGTATCATCTCTGCCACGCACCAGAATATCGAGCAAGCAATCGCCGATGGCCGCTTCCGTGAGGACCTTTTCTTCCGTCTGGGCGTCGTCCTTCTGCATGTCCCGACATTAGCGGAGCGGACCGAAGATATCCCGCAACTGATTGCGCATTTCCAGCGCGGCAAAGCGCGCAGCACGGCATGCACATTCGACCGCACCGCGATGGAACGGCTGCAGGCCCACAACTGGCCGGGTAATGTCCGTGAACTGCGCAACATTGTAGAGCGCGCTGCTGTATTATTCCCGGGCGAAACAATCGACGCCTTCGGTGTCGACCAACTTCTTGGCCGCACGGCACCACGCCCCGTCGAGCCGGTGCGTGCCGCACCGTCACCTGACACACGGCTTCAACTTGTGCCTCCCAGCGATGCACCGATCGATTTAAAGGCCCAGATTGAGCATCTTGAACTGGAGCGTATTCAGATTGCACTGGGCCTGGCGGACGGCGTCATTTCGGAGGCCGCGCGGCTTTTGACGCTCAAGCGCACCACGTTGATCGAAAAAATGCGCAAATATGGCGTGGACCGCGCAACCGCTTAATAAAATTCGACCAGCGGCTTTTCTTCGCGTTTCCGGATTTGCCGGTCCTGCCGCATCGGGTCAGCCTGCGCAGGCTCCGCCACAATCCGTTCGGCCTGAATGATCGTCACGCTTGCTGTGCCAAGCCGGACGGCCGGGCGCGTGGGCGGTGACCCGCCGCCTGTTGGCGTCGCAGCGGTAAGCGCGAGAAAAAGAAGCGGCGTCATCCTCAAAAGTAAACGTCCCATTTACCAAAAAGGACAAGGCGGAATAAAGGTTAATGCCTGCGTCATTGCTTCAAAATACGGCAATGCGGGCGCACGCTTTAATCTTGTGCCGTTTTGCGACAGCTTGTCGCGTGGGTATCAACGATAATGATTGTTGCGCCCGCTGGTTTGCTTTGCTAGGGGCCGCCTCCTACCTGTCTAGGCGCGTGCGGCCATGGCGGAATTGGTAGACGCGCAACGTTGAGGTCGTTGTGGGCGAAAGCCCGTGGAAGTTCGAGTCTTCTTGGCCGCACCAAACAGCCCTTTTTGGCTGCATCCCATATATTTGTGCGCGCATCGCGCATTGTCCTGCGTGTGCGGCGCTGGTGACACTCTGCTTAGGTTCAGCCTCCAATACGATAATGCGCTCCGCTGTGACCCATAATCTTCACATTTGACATTTAGTGACATTTTATTAAGTGAGCAGTGGGGGATGTTACGATGGCCGGTTCGATATTACGTCGCT
Source organism: uncultured Sphingorhabdus sp. (assembly GCA_963508315.1). Classification (GTDB taxonomy): domain Bacteria; phylum Pseudomonadota; class Alphaproteobacteria; order Sphingomonadales; family Sphingomonadaceae; genus Sphingorhabdus_B. The sequence continues at coordinate 1,099,689 of CAUOWK010000001.1, forward strand.
TGTTTTTCTGTACTTTGGGGAAGCATGTCCGCAGCCGCGGCAAAGCGTATGAGGTCGATGGCGACTTTCAATCACAGTGCAAATATTGCGGCATCGACATGCATAAGACCGCCAGCGGCAAGTGGATTCGCCGCTAAGATTAGCGGGGCCCACCTGCCGTCGGCCATTAGTCTATCATAACAGTCGTTACGCCTTGGCTTTTAAGCTCGCCGCAACAGGCACATTATGCCGCTCAAGCGCCTCGGTAATTTTGCCAGCGCCTTCCAACTCACCCCAGAACATCGGGCCGCCGCGATAGATGGGCCAGCCATAGCCGTAGATCCAGACGACATCGATATCCGAGGCCCGTTGCGCCTTGCCTTCTTCGAGGATCTTATAGCCCTCATTGACCATCGGATATAAAGTCCGTTCAATGATTTCCTGATCGCTAATCTCGCGCTTCGGCAGATTGGATGTCGCGCGGAACTCCTCGATGATGGCCAGTGCCTCGGCGCTTGGCGTGCCGACACGTTTCGCGTCATAATCATAAAAGCCCTTGCCGTTTTTCTGCCCAAAACGCCCGGCTGCGCACAACGCATCGCGGATCGTTTCGATACGACCAGGGTCGCGGTGCCAGCCGATATCTAAGCCGGCTAGATCGCTCATTTGGAACGGGCCCATGGGCATACCGAAATCGGTATGAACTTTGTCAATCTGCGCTGGCGTGGCACCTTCAAGAAGCAATTGCATGGCGGGTTGCTGGCGCGTCGACAACATACGGTTGCCAATAAACCCGTGGCATACCCCGGCGACGACAGCGACTTTGCCGATCTTTTTACCGATCGCCATCGCCGTTGCCAATACGTCATCCGCCGTTTTTGCGCCGCGTACGACCTCAAGCAACTTCATGACATTGGCAGGTGAGAAGAAATGCATGCCCACGACATCCTGCGGTCGCGATGTGCTCGCGGCAATTTCATCAACGTCAAGATAGGATGTGTTCGACGCCAGAATCGCGCCTGCTTTACAGATAGTGTCGAGCTTGCCGAACACCTCCTTCTTCACCTCCATGCTTTCATACACAGCCTCGATGACGAGGTCACAATCGGCAAGGTCCTCCAGATGCAGCGAGGGTGTCAGTAGCGACATCATGCCCTCGACCTGTTCGTTCGTGAAGCGGCCTTTGGCTGCGCTGTTTTCGTAATTCTTGCGGATGACGCCGACGCCGCGATCCAGATTTTCCTGAACCATTTCAACAATGGTCACAGGAATGCCCTTGGACAGGAAGTTCATGGAAATGCCGCCGCCCATCGTGCCGGCGCCGATGACGCCAACCTTGCGCACATCGCGAAGAGGCAAATCTTTTGCCAGTCCGTCGATTTTCGCAGCCTGGCGCTCGGCAAAGAACATATGTCGCTGGGCAGCGGATTGTGACCCGCCCATCAGCTTGAGAAATTCAGCGCGCTCGAACTTCATGCCGTCTTCAAAGGGCAAGCGGGTCGCGGCTTCAACACAAGCGAGGTTGGCATAAGGTGCGTCAAAGCCCTTCCACTTCTTCGCATTGGTGGTCTTGAGTAGTTCAATGATAGCAATGTCGCCCGTCAGCGGGCGGTTGCGCGTGGCGCGTGGGCCAACGGAGACCAACTCGCGGGCATAAGCAACGGCGTCGTCCGCAAGGCTATCCTCGCCCGCGATGCGGTCAACCAAGCCAATGGCTTCGGCTTTGGCCGCAGTCACTGGCTCACCCAAGGCGCACATGGTTGCTGCGGCTTCAATGCCCACGACACGCGGCAGTCGCTGCGTACCACCAGCGCCGGGGAGGAGACCAAGCTTCACCTCGGGCACGCCAAGCCGCGCCGACGGCACGGCAATGCGGTAATGACACACAAGTGCAGTTTCCAGACCGCCCCCCAAAGCGGTTCCATGAATGGCGGCGACCACTGGCTTATCCGCCGCTTCAATCATATTAAGCACGGCGTTAAAATCAGGCCCTTGGGCAGGTTTACCGAATTCGGTAATGTCAGCGCCTGCAATGAAGGTGGAGCCGGCACAGCGCAGCACGATTGCCTTTACGCCATCATCTGCCAAACCCTGCTCGAACCCGTCCTGCAGCCCCTGCCTGACGTGCCATGACAACGCATTTACCGGGGGATTGTCGACCAAGATCACAAGGACGTCGTCGAATTTCTGCGTGGTCACTGATTGCACGGGCTTCTCCTGAAGTTTGGAATGCTATCGAAACAGCTGGCTGTTCCGGTTCGTTTATTAGCCCCAATCTAGAACGTAGTGGCGGCTTTGTGCAACAATTCTGCGCCCGAACCTTCCGCTACGTTAACCTCGTTTACGGAGCAGGTTGTTAGATTTTTTTACGTTATAGCCACGACATGGATGCAGATTTGGCCCGTCTTTTCAGCGCGTCGCACGACACCGATCCGGTGGCGGATGTAGCCGGCCATCTCGACCGGCGCGAACATGCGCGCAGCATCAAGGTGATGCGCGTGGCGCGATTGAAGGATATTCGTGTTCACGCCGAATGCCTGGGGCTGGTGCGCGACGTATCACCGGGCGGCATGATGATAGATGCCTTATTCCCGCTCGAAGTGGGCCAATCGATTTCGATTGCGCTGCTGGACGATCAGGAGCTGACGGGCGAAATCATGTGGCGGGATGGCACCACCGTCGGCGTCCAGTTCACTTCCGAAATTCCTGTGGACGACATTTTGGCAAAGCCTACCATCAAAAAAGATGGCAAGCGCACGCGGCTTCCGCGCTTCAAGGCCTGCAAGCCCATTATCCTTAATTGCGAGAGCAAGGCTTTTGAAGCGGTGCTCTCGAACATATCGCAACGCGGTGCGAAAATCCTGTCGGACGCAAAACCGCGTATGAACAGTAATGTCCTCATCCGGCTTAATTCGGCATATTCAGTGGCTGCGACCGTGAAGTGGCGCACAACGTGCATCATCGGCGTCGAGTTTCATCGCCCCTTGCCCGTGGCAGAACTGGCGAAATGGATCGCGGCGGATTGAAAGTTGGCTTAGGCCTTCAAGCTTTCGATGATGGCCGAGAAATCCAGCCCGCCTTTTCCGTCGGCGTCGAAATTCGCGTAAAGTTCCGCTGCACGCTGGCCCATGGGCACATTGGCGTTGACCGACTGTGCAGCCTCCATGGCGAGCTTGAGATCTTTGAGCATCAGGGCGGTTGCAAAGCCGCCTTGATAGTCGTTGTCCGCAGGCGAAGTCGGTCCAACTCCAGGGACCGGGCAATAGCTGGTCATCGACCAATTCTGGCCCGACGCCTTGGACGAGATGTCGTAAAAGGTCTGGAGATCAAGGCCAAGCTTCTCTGCCATCGCAAAGGTCTCGCACGTCGCGATCATTGATGCGCCGAGCAGCATGTTGTTGCAGATTTTCGCTGCTTGCCCCGCGCCCGAACCGCCTGCGTGAATGACGGCCTTGCCCATCGCCGCCAATATCGGTTCCGCACGTGCAAAGGCGGTGTTCGTGCCGCCGACCATGAATGTCAGCGTGCCCCCATTGGCCGCCGCAATCCCACCTGATACCGGGGCATCAACCATGTCATAGCCAGCAGCGACAGCATCAGCAGTAACGTGGCGCGCGGTGTCCACATCAATGGTCGAGCAATCCAGCAAGATCGCACCTTTCGGGGCGTGGCCCAGCACATCGGCTTCAAACACGCTTGCGACAATTTTGCCGTTGGGCAGCATCGATACGACCGCATCAACGCCATCGACAGCCTCACGCACCGACGTAAATGTCGCGCACCCGTTTTCCTGCGCGCGTGCCAAGGCATCCGCAGACAGGTCAAAGGCATTCACGTCATGCCCCGCTTTCACAAGGTTGGCAGCCATGCCACCACCCATATTGCCCAGGCCGATGAATGCGATTTTCATGGTGCTTACCCCATTGTCGGAATGACGAACGCGTTGGCTGCCTCGCCGACGCCGCCATCGGGCCAGCGCTGTGTGATGGTCTTGACCTTGGTCCAGAACTTCACGCCTTCCATGCCATGTTGGTTGGTGTCGCCGAACGCCGACCGCTTCCACCCGCCAAAGCTGTGATAGGCGACCGGCACGGGGATGGGCACGTTGATGCCGACCATGCCAACGTTGACGCGTGCAGCAAACTCGCGGGCTGCATGACCGTTGCGTGTGAAGATCGCGACGCCATTGCCATATTGATGCTTCGATGGGAGCGCGAGTGCTTCTTCGAAGTTGGCAGCGCGGACCATCTGCAGAACCGGGCCGAAGATTTCTTCTTTGTAGCTTTCCATGTCGGTGGTGACATGGTCGAACAAGGTGGGGCCAATGAAGAAGCCCTTTTCATGGCCCTGAAGCTGGAATCCGCGACCATCGACGATGAGCTCCGCGCCTTCGTCTACGCAGGTCTGGATCCAGCCTTCAACCTTAGCCTTGTGCTCCGCCGTTACCACAGGGCCATAATGCGCTTCTGCATCGGTCGAGATGCCGATGCGTAATGCCTCAATTGCGGGAATGAGTTTTGCCTTCAGGCGCTCGGCGGTCTCGTCGCCCACAGGGACGACAACCGGCAACGCCATGCAGCGTTCGCCAGCCGAGCCAAAGGCAGCACCAGCGAGATCGTTAACCACTTGGTCAAGGTCCGCGTCAGGCATAACGATGCCATGGTTCTTCGCGCCGCCCATGGCCTGCACCCGCTTGCCGTTGGCAACGCCGCGATTGTAGACATAATGCGCGATGTCGGACGAACCGACAAAGCTAACCGCGCCAATGGCGGGATGGTCAAGAATAGCGTCGACCATTTCCTTGTCGCCATGCACCACCTGGCAAATGCCTTCGGGCAAGCCCGCCTCAATAAACAGTTCCGCCAGACGGACAGGCACGCTTGGGTCACGCTCGCTTGGCTTGATAATGAACGCGTTGCCGGTCGCAATCGCGACGCCGCTCATCCACAAAGGGATCATTGCAGGAAAGTTGAATGGCGTGATGCCAGCGCCAATGCCGATTGGCTGGCGCATCGAATAGACGTCAATTCCGGGGCCAGCGCCTTGGGTA
>CAUOWK010000002.1:0-774643 GCA_963508315.1 uncultured Sphingorhabdus sp.
GAGAGGTCCATAATCTGACAACTGCGGCGCATATCTGGCTCGCTTCTGTCATCGGCATTGCGTGTGGCGCTGGACAATGGCCGCTGGTTGCGATTGGCTCAGTCATGGCGTTCGTGATGATCACCTTGCTCGGCTTTATCGAAAGCAGATGGCTGAAGAAATGGCGCAGTGACAATGGCCAACGCGAGGACAGCTAGGCCATAAGCGACATCAGCGCTGGTAATGACCGCTGCTTTGCGGTTATGCACGCACGATGACACAGGGGGCTGTTCAAATCATAGCGGATGCGCGTGCAGCGATGCAGCGGCGCGACGGAGCGGCGACAAAACGCTTACTGTCGCAACTTGCAGAGGCTGACACCCCTTGGTTGCTCTTGGCGCAGGCCTGCAATCTGGAAGGCGACGAAGCCGGCGAACAAGCCGCGTTACAAAAGCAGCTGGAATCAGATCCGCGCCATTTGCCAGCTCTGATATTGTCTGGCGAAATGAAATTACGCGCCGGGGACGACCGCGCCGCCAATTCATTCTTTCAGGCTGCGCTTAATCAAGCAGCGGCAATGCCCTCGGTGCCGCCTGCGCTTCACCCAATGCTAAAACGTGCGCAGGATTTCACGACGAAACTGCGCGCCAAGTTTGAAGATCATCTCCTCAACCAGTTGACGCAAGCGGGGCTTAGCAGAGAGGGCCGCATGGGGACGGCGATTGACCTATTACTTGGACGCAAGCAGCTCTATCTTCAGCAGCCTTCGAGTTTTTATTTTCCGGGTTTGCCGCAGCGTCAGTTCTACGAACGCGAGGAGTTTGCGTGGTTGTCCGAAGTTGAGGCGCTGGTTCCGCAGATGCAGGCCGAGCTCGCGGCTGTGCTCGCAGATGGTCAAGACTTTGCACCTTATGTCGAAGTGTCTGGAGACCGGCCACGAGCGTCAAATCCTCTGATTAACAACCCGAGCTGGGGCGCGTTCTATTTTTGGCGCAACGGCGAAATCGTACCGGAAAACGCCGACCGCTGCCCTGCGACAATGCGCTCCGTCGATCTGGCCCCGATGCCGCGCATCGATAAGCGGTCGCCAATCGCCTTGTGGTCGTTGCTGAAACCGGGGACACATATCCAGCCGCATCACGGGCTCCTGAATACCCGTCTGATTTGCCATATTCCATTAATTGTCCCGGAAGATTGCGCCATAAGGGTAGGCAACGAAACTCGCTCATGGCGCGCGGGCGAGGCATTGATATTCGACGACAGCTTTGAACATGAAGCATGGAACAGAAGCGACGACACGCGCGTCATCCTGTTATTCGAAATATGGCGTCCCGAAATATCGGACGATGAACGCGCCGCGCTGACCGCGATATTCGAGACCATCAACGATTATCAGGGCGTCCCCGAAGATGCGGGATAGTCGGCCCAGCGATAACATAGCGCCTACCACTTCCTGCCTAACGTTCACCCCGCACGCGCGCATTGCGCTTCTTACTGCAAGGCGATAGGCGCACGAGACATGTCTGACACTGCTGAAATACATCCGCTGGCGATTGCCGATTATCGTTTTTACTGGTTCTCCCGTTTTTTGGCGGTTCTGGCGACGATGGGGATGGTCGTGGTCATTGGCTATCAGGCCTATGACATTGCCCGCAGCGACTATGGCATGTCCATTCGGGAGGCTTCCCTGCAACTGGGTCTTTTAGGCCTAGTGCAGTTCGTTCCCCTTGCATTGCTGACACCGGTAGCAGGATGGACTGCAGATCGCTGGGAACGTCGCACGGTTGCGCGGATTGCCAATGGCATCGACATGCTCGTGGCCCTCGCCTTGGGATGGTTCACCTATATCAATGGGCTGACGCTGCCTATCTTGTTTGTGTTTGCCGCACTGCATGGTGTGGCGCGCGTGTTTGTGGGACCATCAATGTCTGCTATCGCGCCGAACATTGTACCCCCTACGTCCCTGCCCCGCGCCATCGCGCTAAGTTCTATTGCTTGGCAAATTGGTTCAGTAATTGGCCCTGCCGCGGGTGGCCTGATGTTTGCCGCCAGCGCATCGCTTCCCTACTGGGTTTCTGCGGGTCTCCTGTTACTTGCATCCATCAGCCTCAGCTTCGTTAAACCCGTATTTCCGCCACCGATGGAAAAGAAAGTGCATCCCATTCGCCAGATGGTCGATGGCATTCGCTATACGTGGTCAGAACGGTTTCTGCTGGGTGCAATCACGCTCGATCTGTTCGCGGTGCTACTTGCGGGCGCGACGGCCATGTTGCCCGTTTATGCGCGCGATATATTGATGGTTGGCCCTGATGGTCTTGGACAACTTCGTGCCGCCCCTGCGGTTGGCGCGTCTATGGTGGCGCTTCTCCTCACAATCCGGCCATTGCGGAACAATGTGGGCGCCAAAATGCTTTGGGCTGTCGTGGTGTTCGGTGTTGCCACGATCGGCTTTGGATTGAGCCGCGAAATTGGTCTGCACATCTTTAACGATTCCCGCATCGACGTTTTGGATATGGGCGCAGGCATGGCCGTCGCACTTGTCATGCTCGTGGTGCTCGGCGCGTCGGACATGCTGTCGGTCTATGTCCGTTCGTCGCTTGTCCAATTAAACACGCCAGACGATATGCGCGGCCGTGTCAGTTCCGTGTCGGGCCTCGCAATATCGGCATCCAACGAACTGGGCGAACTGCAGTCCGGCGTTGCCGCAGCATTGCTCGGCCCCGTGGGCGCGGTTGTATTTGGCGGAGCGGGTGCCATATTGGTCACGGGGCTATGGGCCCGCCTGTTTCCCGAACTGAAAAATGCACGTACATTCGAACCGCAATATAGAGGAAAAAATCCATGAAAGCACAGTCCATCCTCGAAACCATCGGTAACAGCCCGCATATCCGGCTTGGGCGGATGTTCCCGCAAGCCGAGGTTTGGGCCAAGTCGGAACGCTCCAACCCTGGCGGGTCGATTAAGGATCGTATTGGCCTTGCAATGATCGAGGCAGCCGAAAAAGACGGTAGCCTGAAGCCTGGCGGTACCATCATTGAGCCGACGTCTGGTAATACCGGCGTTGGTCTTGCGATGGTTGCAGCGGTCAAGGGTTATAAGCTTGTGCTTGTGATGCCGGAATCCATGTCGCTGGAACGCCGCCGACTGATGCTAGCTTATGGCGCGACATTTGATCTCACCCCGCGTGAAAAGGGCATGAAGGGCGCTATCGAGCGCGCAATGGAACTGGTATCCCAAACCGCTGGCGCATGGATGCCGCAGCAGTTTGAAAATCCCGCCAATGTCGACGTCCATGTGCGCACGACAGCTCAGGAAATTCTGGCGGATTTCGCGGATACGCCAATCGACGCCCTTATCACTGGCGTTGGTACAGGCGGTCATATTACCGGCTGCGCCGAAGTTTTGAAGAAAGCGTGGCCGAATCTACAGGTGTTCGCGGTCGAGCCGACATTGTCGCCAGTCATTAGTGGCGGCCAGCCGGGGCCACATGCCATTCAGGGCATCGGTGCCGGTTTTATTCCGGCCAACCTGCACACCGCGCTGCTTGACGGCGTCATTCAGGTAGACCCTGAAACCGCCAAGGAATTCGCCCGCCGTGCGGCGCGCGAAGAAGGTATGCTGGTCGGCATTTCGTCGGGTGCGACGCTTGCTGCCATTGCCCAAAAGCTTCCCGAATTGCCAGAGGGCGCGCGCGTCCTCGGCTTCAACTATGATACTGGCGAGCGTTACCTATCGGTTCCCGATTTCCTGCCAGTTGAGTGACACAAAAAATGCCGGGGCTTACCACCCCGGCATTTTTTTAACTGCCGCTGCTGTCTCAGCCATTTAGGCGGCAGCAAACATTTCGGGTTCGAGCGCCATGATAGCCTCGCTACCCGCCTCGATTTTACGGCGCAGCGCTCCGCAATCGGGCATGTAACGCTCCGAGAAATAGCGAGCGGTAACCAGCTTCGTTTCATAGAATGCCGCGTTCTGCGCGCCAGCATCCAGCGCGGTCTGCGCGGCGGTCGCCATGCGGAGCCACTGCAGGCCAAGTGCGACGATACCCATGATGTGCATATAATGATGCGCGCCAGCACCGACATTGTTTGGATTAGCCATGCCATTCTGCATGAACCACATGGTCGATGCTTTCAGGTCACCAGCTGCCTTTTCCAAACGCGTGGCCAGTTCAGCCAGCGGGCCTGCTTTCGCGGCTGCGCACTCATCATCCACCACCTTGAAGAAGGCCTGCACGGCACGGCCGCCATTTTGGGCGAGCTTACGGCCAACAAGGTCCATTGCCTGAACGCCGTTGGTTCCTTCATAGATCATCGCGATACGGGCATCGCGAACATATTGTTCCATGCCCCATTCGCCAATATAGCCATGGCCGCCATAAACCTGCTGCGCATTGGTCGCGACTTCATAGCCCTTGTCTGTGCCATAGCCCTTAATAACCGGCGTTAGCAGCGACAACAGGTCGTCCGCCATCTGGCGTTCTTCCTCAGTCTGCGCGTGATGCAACAAATCCGCCTGCAAAGCACCCCACAGGCATAATGCCCGCATGGCTTCCGTAAACGCCTTTGCGTCCATTAACATCCGGCGAACGTCGGGGTGCACGAACAACGTATCCGCCTTTTGCCCAAGGTCCTGTGGTCCAGTCAACGCACGGCCTTGACGGCGATCCTGTGCATAATGAACGGCATTTTGATAGGCAACCTCGGCCACGCCAAGGCCCTGCTGCCCCACGCCCAGACGCGCAATATTCATCATGATGAACATGGCGGCCAGGCCCTTGTTTTCTTCGCCCACCAGATAACCGGTAGCGCCGTCATAATTCATGACGCAGGTTGCGTTGCCATGAATGCCCATCTTATGTTCGATCGACCCGCAAGACAGCGCATTGCGCGCGCCGAGCGAACCATCGTCGTTCACGAGGAACTTGGGCACGATGAACAGCGAAATGCCCTTCACATTGTCCGGCGCATCCGGTGTCTTCGCCAAGACGAGGTGAATGATGTTCTCGGTAAGGTCATGCTCGCCGGATGAAATGAATATCTTGGTACCAGTAACGGCATAGCTGCCATCGCCATTGGGCGCGGCCTTCGTGCGGATCAATCCCAGATCGGTTCCGCAATGCGGCTCGGTCAGGTTCATGGTGCCACCCCATTTGCCCGAAATCATGTTCGGTGCATATTTGGCCTTCTGCTCCTCGCTTCCCTTTACGAGGATCGCCGATACTGCGCCTTGTGTCAGACCGGGATACATGGCGAAGGCCATGTTCGAGCTTGCCATGAACTCTTCAAATGCCATCGACACAATGTGCGGCATGCCCTGACCACCAAATTCAGTTGGGCCTGACAAAGTGCCCCAGCCAGCCTCGCAGAATTGCTTATAGGCTTCTTTAAAGCCGTCCGGCGTCGTGACGCTGCCGTCCTCATGCCGGGTACAACCCTGCAGGTCACCGACCTGATTTAACGGAAATAATACGCCTTCGACGAATTTGGCGCCTTCCGTCAAAACAGCCTCGATCATGTCAGGGCTAGCATTTTCAAAACCAGGTAGATTGGCGAAACGTTCAATTCCCAGAACTTCATTCAGGATGAACTGCGTGTCGCGAACGGGGGCGGTATAGCTTGGCATTTTCTGTCCTTGTCCTGTGTGTGCGTTTATGCGGCGGCGGTTTTTTCGGCGGCTTCGACTTTTTCAACCATAGCCACAAATTCGTTCAGCTCATTGATGGCGCTTTCGATATCGTCGCGTTGCGCCTTAAGCAGATTGATGCGGTCACGGCATTTTTCAATGGTGACGCGGCGCTGAATGTTTCGGCCATCGTTCAAATCATAAAGGTCGATCATCTCGCGAATTTCGGCTAGGCTGAATCCAACGCGTTTTGCGCGGAGGATCCACGCCAGACGGGCGCGGTCGCGCTTCGAATAAATGCGGGCCAAGCCCATGCGCTCCGGAGATATCAGCCCCTGATCTTCATAGAAACGCAAGGCGCGTGCGGTGACATCAAACTCGCTCGACAAGTCGGAGATTGTGAACGATTCCCGATTAAACGCATCGGGCGTTTCAATCGTCGCATCTGCCCGTTTTGTATCGTGCGATAATGAATCCATGGCACCGTCCCTCCTTGTTGCACTAGCGTCACTACTTTACGTTAGCGTAAACGTCAATCGGGGATGTAAAGGTTGTCGCCGTTCAGCAAGGCAGATTTAGTAAATGCCGTTGTTGACTTGCGGCTTTGGCGGCGATGCCGGCGGGGTAACTACTGGAGGACCAGCCGGTGGCGCGACAACCGGCGGTGTAACAACTGGCGGTGGCGTCACGGCGGGCTGCGGCTCGGGCCGCTTCACCGGCGTAGATGTGTCCTGCAGCACAACGACTTCCTGATTCATCTGCGTGACACCGTATAGCAATTTCGCAAAGGCATGTGGCAGGCGAATGCACCCGTGAGACGCTGGATACCCCGGTAAATGCCCGCCATGCAAGGCGATGCCGTCCCACGTCAGCCGCTGCATGAATGGCATCGGCGCGTTGCTGTAGAGGTTGGATTTGTGATCTACATTTTTCTGCAAAATGTTGAAGACACCAGTCGGCGTTTCCTTGCCCTTTTTGCCAGAAGAAATGGTACTGAAGCCAATGAGCTTGTCATTTTGAAAAACGTAAATGCGCTGGATATCGAGCACGATGACTATTTTCATCGGACCTTCATAAGAGTCCTGCGCCACCCACACAAACTGGCCTGGTTTCAGGGCGTCAACTGGCCCCTTTCGTTTGACCGGCTTTGGCGCTGGTTCGACCTTCGCTGGCGGCACGATTTGCGGCGGCTTTGCTTGCGGCATTTGCGTCGGTGGCGTTGTTACTTCAGGTTCAACCGGCAAAATAGGAGGCGTGGCTGGCGCAACCGGCGCTTCGACCTTTGGCGGCAGCGCGTTCTGCGCGTGCAGCACAGCAGGCGCGCTTACGCCCAATGTGACCGCAAGCAATAGCTGCAAACTGCGGAGGACCGCCTGCCGTTTCATGAATCTGCCCCTGACTTCTCTACGCCGATTTTGCGCACTATCTGATCTGCTCCATTAACAACAAATGAGCAGGCTTTCGACTGTATTATGAAGATGGTACGTAAAATGTCTGGACAGGAAATGCGCTTAATGGCCGTTTCTGCACGTCGAAATGCAATTTGGGTACTATTTACAGGGAACATTCATGCTTATCTCTGTATCATGAACTTTGGACGTCGCGCATTTCTGAAAGTTGCAGCAGCGGGTGCTGGCATGATGGCTATGCCATCGTCCGCCAGCAATGTCGTCTTTGTGCCGGGGACCGGCGCTGGCCCCGTCGGCGGACCTGCGCCTCTGTTACTCGCCCGTGCAAAGGCAGCGCTAGATAAGCATTCGATGCGCATCCGTAATCAGGATTTCATTGCGATTGCTGATTTCTCGAAGCCGTCGCGGGACCCGCGTTTCTATTTGGTCGACCTGCGCAGCGGTCAATCATCCTCGTTTTTGGTCGCACATGGCAAAGGTTCCGACCAACAGCACAGCGGCTGGGTCCAGAGTTTTTCGAATGTCCACGGCTCGGAAGCAACCTCAGCAGGCGCATATCTCGTAAGCGATACGTATGTCGGACAATATGGCCAATCCCGGCGCTTGATCGGCCTTGATCCACAAAACGACCAGGCCGAAGCGCGCGCAATCGTCATCCATCCGGCTTGGTATGTCGACCGGTCGCTGATTAATACCCAGGGAAAAATTGGCCGTAGCCAAGGTTGCTTCGCTTTCGCGCAGGACGATATTGGGCAAATCCTGGAGCGTGTTGCTCCAGGCTGCCTGTTATATGCGGATAAGTTGTAACTTAGCTCCGGTTACCGGATTTGAACACACCGCAGATGATGCGCTTGCCGCTGTTACCGCTTGGGTCTGTTTTGTAATCATCCGCTTTTTCATGAATGACCAGTGCACCGCCGTCGCCGTCCAACAATCCGTCGGGTCCGGATAACGCGATATCGGGTAGCTTATATTCCAGCGTCAGCTTGCGGTCAGCGCTGGCCTCAACGTTCGGCAAATCGCCATGATGCGCACCCATTGGATTATCGCGGCCATGCTGTTTCGATGCTGGATTCCAGTGGGGGCCAGCCGTCGTAAAATCGGGTCCTTGGCACTTACCGACCGCGTGAAGGTGCATTCCGAATATGCCCGCTGACGGCGCTTCGCCAGACAGGCTCAGGAAAATGCCGTCGCTGCGTTTCGAAATTGTTGCGACCCCTGCCCAGCTGCCGTCGGCGCGGGCAAGATCGGCTGTCACCACTTCTGACACCGTTACGGAGTTGCTGCCGGGCATAGTTGCGCAGCTGGCGAGCATAGGGATGGCGAACAATGGGAACAACACGCGCATTTCATTCTCCTAGGTGATGCAGATTGGCGCAGCATAACATTAACAGTGACGCACTCAATTTGTTTCGTCGGTCAGCACACCCAATCCGCTTCGCGGACGCCTTGCGCAAACAATAAAGCGGTCAGGTCATTGTGCCTGATCGCGAAGTTTGAGGCTTCGGCCAGCATCGGCCTCGGGTGATAGGCGGCTCCCAAGCCTTCGCCCGATACGGCAGCAGCGATCATGGGCAAGTCGTTCGCCCCATCACCTACGGCCAACGCCGAACGAAGGGATAGCCCCCGCTGGGCGACAACCGACTCCAGAACAGACCGCTTTGTGGCTGCATCGACAATGTCAGCCGCCAATCCTCCAGTGAGTACACCGTTCTCTATCTCCAGAACATTGGCATGTACCTCTGCAAAGCCAAGCATTTGTGCCACCGGTCCTGTAAAGCTGGTGAAGCCGCCGGAGACCAGAACGGCATGCGCCCCCCAGTGCGTCATTGTCCGAACAAGGACTTCCGCGCCGGGCATCGGTTGCACCCGTTCTTCGAGACAGCGTTGTACGAGAGCTTCATCAAGCCCGACCAGCAGCGATACGCGCGCTTTCAATGCTTCCGCAAAGTCCAGTTCACCCGCCATCGCGCGGTCTGTAATCGCCGCAATTTGCGGCTTAATGCCTGCGAAATCGGCCAATTCGTCAATGCACTCGACCGTAATCATTGTGCTGTCCATGTCGGACACCAAAATCATCTTTCGTCGGTCACGGGCATCTTGGACGACAATGTCAAAACGATCCTCCAGCCCCGACATCACGGCACGGGCAGCGGTAATGTCGCCGTCGAACAATATGTCGACAGCTTTATCTGCTTTAAGCCAATCGACGTTGCCCGGGGTACATGCCGCAGAAGTCAGGCGATCGCAGGCCTCGGAAATTATGCCGCTTTCCGCCAAATCTGCTGCTATCAACGTTAAAATGGGCATATCGAATCCTAAAAAGCTGGTCGCGCTTATTGCGGGTCCAACCGCGAGCGGCAAGACAGCATTAGCGCTGCATGTCGCGCGTACTGGTAATTTTGTGATTATCAACGCTGATAGCGCGCAAGTTTATGCCGACCTGCCGGTCTTGAGCGCGCAACCGACGCTAGAAGAGCAGAGTATGGTTTCCCACCGACTGTTTGGATATCTGGATGGCACAACGCCCTGCTCGGCCGCACAGTGGGCCGCCGATGCCAAGGCAGAGATCGCGTTCGCTCATAAGGCGGGCGCTACGCCCATCTTGGTCGGCGGTAGCGGACTGTATATCCGAACGCTCATTCAGGGCATCGCCCCCATTCCCGAAGTCGATCCCGCCCTTCGCGCTTCCATTCGGGCGATGCCGCTCGACGAAGCGTATGCAGCACTGCAACGTCGCGACCCCAAGGTTGCAGCGTCGTTGTTTCCTGCCGACGTGAGCCGCATTACTCGCGCGCTTGAGGTGATGGAATACACCGGCCGCAGCATATCGGAGTGGCGTACCGAGAAAACCGGCGGGATCGGCGAAGACGTCGATTTGCGCCCGCTACTTCTGCTACCTCCGCGCGAATGGCTCTATGCCCGCTGTGATGCCCGTTTTGAACAGATGATTGCCAAGGGAGCGGTGGGCGAGGTCAAGGCCCTGATAGCCCGTACATTGTCTCCTGATGCACCCATCATGCGTGCAATTGGAGTGCCGGAGATTAGAGACATGTTGCGGGGCAAAATTGCCAGAGAGGAAGCTGTCGCTCTCGGCAAGATCGCAACGCGACAATATGCCAAGCGTCAGTTCACGTGGTTCCGCAACCAAGCCCCGACCGACTGGCCGCGATTTGAACAAGAAATAAATGATTCAAATATCGCTAATTTTGAAACAATATTTCAATGATTGTGGTTGACATGTCATTTTCTAATCTTTAGCTAGCCCGCTCTTGCTTGCGCTGTTGCACTGCAACATAGGCAGCAGCTCGTAATATAAGGAAAGTCCAGTGGCCGAAAAATCCGGCGCCGAAATTTTGATAGATGTCCTTGTCGAACAGGGCGTAGATACCGTCTTTGGCTATCCCGGCGGTGCCGTATTGCCTATTTACGACGCACTGTTTCAACAGTCCAAAATTCGTCACGTGCTCGTCCGGCATGAAGCAGGCGCTGCGCACGCAGCCGAAGGTTACGCGCGCTCAACAGGAAAACCGGGCGTCGTGTTGGTGACATCGGGCCCCGGCGCTACCAATGCCGTCACCGGCATTGCAGATGCGTTTTTGGATTCCATTCCTTTGATCGTCTTGACTGGCCAAGTCGCCACCAACCTGATTGGCACCGATGCCTTCCAAGAGGCGGACACCGTTGGCATTACGCGCCATTGTTCCAAGCATAATTATCTGGTGAAAGATCCAGCCGAACTTGCGAACACGGTGCGAGAGGCGTTTGCCATTGCGACCAAGGGCCGCCCTGGCCCCGTCGTCATCGACATTCCCAAAAATGTGCAGGTTGCGACCGCCGACACAGATATAAGGCGCGCAATGAGCACGCGCTTCACGGCTGCAGGCGAAGCGGACTATAGCGAAATCAACCGCGCCGTTGAATTGCTTGCTAATGCCAAGGCCCCTATTTTCTATACCGGCGGCGGAATCATTAACTCCGGACCGGACGCAAGTGCTGCGTTGCGCGAACTCGCGGAACTTACGGGAGCGCCGGTCACATCCACATTGATGGGTCTGGGTGCCTATCCCGCCTCCGGCGACGCATGGTTGGGTATGCTGGGCATGCACGGCACATATGAAGCCAATATGGCCATGAACCAGTGCGACGTCATGTTCTGCCTTGGCGCGCGATTTGACGATCGCGTCACCGGACGGCTTGATGCGTTTTCACCAAACAGTATTAAAGTGCATGTTGATATCGACCGCAGTTCCATCAACAAGACCATTCGCGTCGATCTGCCGATAATTGCCGATGTTGGCACGGCTATCCGCCAAATGATCGACGTCTGGAAAGGCCGCAAATATAAAGCGCAGCAATTGGACGAGTGGTGGGCACGCATAGCTGGTTGGCGTGCTGTCGAATGCCTGAACTATCCCGGCAGCACTGCAGAAATCATGCCGCAATATGCGATTGAGCGCCTTTTCGAAGCAACCAAGGATCGCGCGCCTATCATTACGACCGAGGTTGGGCAGCACCAAATGTGGGCGGCCCAGCATTTCCATTTCGACGCGCCGAACAAGTGGCTGACCAGCGGCGGCCTAGGGACCATGGGCTACGGCCTTCCCGCCGCCATTGGTGCACAAATGGGGCATCCCGATGCCTTGGTCATCGACATTGCCGGTGAAGCATCGATCCAGATGAACATTCAGGAAATGGGCACAGCGACGCAATATCGCCTGCCCGTCAAGGTTTTCATCCTGAACAATGAATGGATGGGCATGGTCCGCCAATGGCAGGAACTGACATATGAGAGCCGCTATTCTGAAAGCTATTCCGACAGCCTGCCCGATTTTGTCGCGCTCGCTGAAGCCTATGGCTGGAAAGGCATTCGTTGCAACGACCCTGCAAAACTCGACGACGCGATTGCCGAAATGCTGGCCTATGACGGACCGGTGATGTTCGATTGCCGTGTATCCAAAACCGCCAACTGTTTTCCGATGATCCCGTCAGGCGCTGCCCATACCGATATGATCCTTCATTCCGACGAGGTTTCAGGCACGATGGACGACGAAGCAAAGGCGCTCGTATAATGCATATCAAGCAGGAAATTACCGAGCGGCACGTCCTGACGCTGACCGTCGACAACGAGGCAGGCACGCTCGCGCGTATCGCCGGCATGTTTACGTCGCGTGGGTACAATATCGACAGCCTGACTGTGGCTGACATCAGCGAAGACCATGGCACCAGCCGCATTACGATTGTGACCCGTGGCCCGCCACCGGTCATCGAACAAATTATCGCCCTGTGCGAGCGGCTTATCCCCGTGCACAAGGTTACCGACCTGACCGAAGCCGGGCCGCATGTCGAACGCGAGCTTGCGCTTGTAAAGGTGCGCGGCGTTGGCGACTTGCGTGTCGAGGCGATGCGCCTTGCGGATGTTTACCGCGCACGCGTCATCGATGCGACGGTCAACAGCTTCATCTTCGAAATCACGGGCAGCCCGGGCAAACTCGACACCTTCATCACGCTGATGCGTGAGGTGGGGTTGGTTGAGGTCGGACGGACCGGCGTTGTCGGTTTAATGCGCGGCAGCGAAACAAGTTAACTGAACAGGAAAGCGAATATCATGAAGGTTTATTACGACGCCGATTGCGATCTTGGCCTCATCAAGGACAAGAAAGTCGCAATTGTTGGTTATGGCAGCCAAGGGCACGCCCACGCCCAGAATTTACGTGATAGCGGCGTTGCCGATGTTGCCATCGCCTTGCGCGCAGGTTCTGCAACCGCGAAAAAGGCCGAAGGCGCTGGCTTCAAGGTTCTTGCGAATGCAGATGCAGCCGCGTGGGCCGACATTCTCATGGTGCTTGCGCCCGACGAGCATCAGGCAGCCATTTACGCAGAATATCTGCACGCCAATATGAAGCCGGGCGCCGCTTTGGCGTTCGCGCATGGCTTGAACGTGCATTTTGGCCTGATTGAGCCGCGCGCCGATATCGACGTCATCATGATCGCGCCTAAGGGCCCTGGACACACCGTACGCAGCGAGTACCAAAAAGGCGGCGGCGTGCCGTGCCTCATTGCAGTTGCTCAGGACGCTAGCGGCAACGCCCATGACATCGCACTTGCCTATGCGAGCGGAGTTGGCGGAGGACGCAGCGGCATCATTGAAACCAACTTTCGCGAGGAATGCGAAACCGACCTGTTCGGTGAACAGGCTGTGCTCTGCGGTGGCATCACCCACCTCATCCAGGCTGGCTTCGAAACATTGACCGAAGCGGGGTATGCGCCGGAAATGGCTTATTTCGAGTGCCTGCACGAAACCAAGCTGATCGTTGACCTGTTGTATGAAGGCGGCATCGCGAACATGCGCTACTCAATCTCTAACACCGCTGAATATGGTGACATCACCACTGGTCCGCGCATCATCACCGATGAAACTAAGGCGGAAATGAAGCGCGTTCTTGCGGACATCCAGTCGGGCCGGTTCGTAAAGAATTTCGTGCTCGATAACCGCGCGGGCCAGCCTGAATTAAAGGCAGCACGCAAAGCCGCAGCAGCGCATCCCATCGAAGAAACTGGCGCAAAATTGCGCGCGATGATGCCATGGATTGCAAAGAACAAGCTGGTGGATCAGGCGAAGAACTAATCTTTTTCCCTGCTTGACACATTCGGGGGAGGCATCGACACTGATGCCTCCCCTTTTTCGTTCCGGAGGAAATCATGCGTAAGCTATTACTTGCCCTTCCCCTTTTCGCTGCTGTGCCGCTTATCGCACAGAGCGCCCCGCAGGTGCCAGGCACCAAAGACACCGCGCGGGTCACAGCAGGCACATATACAACCGACCCCGGCCACACGCTGGTCGGATGGCGCGTCAGCCACTTTGGTTTCAATGACTATTTCGGCATTTTTGGTGATGCCACTGGCACATTGACGCTTGATCCGAAAAACCTGAATGCGTCCAAGGTCGATATCACTATTCCAGTTGGGAAAGTAACGACCGCAAGTGCCGGATTGACCGACCATTTGTTGCGTGCGGGTAAAGACGGCGCAAAGGCGGACTTTTTCGGTCCCTCACCCTCAAATGCCCGATTTGTCTCGAAAGCCGTTACCGCCAAGGGCACTAAAGCGATGATTACAGGCGACTTGACCTTGAACGGCGTCACCGCACCCGTTCGCCTTGACGCCGAGTTCTCAGGCGCAGGGGCTAACCCGTTCAACAAGAAAGCGACCGTCGGCTTTCATGCCACGTCCGTCATCAAACGCAGTACCTTCGGCATTGGCTATGGCATTCCGATGGTATCGGACGAAGTTAAGCTGGATATCACCGTCGCCTTCGAAAAGGCCGGTTAATTACCCCAGATATCGCGCGTCAAGGCTGGCCTTTGCCGCGCGATATTCTGCTTCCAGCTGGTCGACGAACTCGGCCACAGTTTTGACAGCCTTCACGGCGCCGATTCCTTGGCCCGAACCCCAAATATCTTTCCAAGCCTTGGCTTCGCTATTTCCGCCTGAGCCGAAGTTCATGGTCGAAATATCGCCCTTGGGAAGATTGTCTGGATCCATGCCCGCGCGCTCGATCGATTGACGCAAAT
Organism: uncultured Sphingorhabdus sp.; assembly: GCA_963508315.1. Lineage (GTDB taxonomy): Bacteria > Pseudomonadota > Alphaproteobacteria > Sphingomonadales > Sphingomonadaceae > Sphingorhabdus_B. The sequence goes on from CAUOWK010000002.1 coordinate 14,588, forward strand.
AATTTCCGCTAACGCCCGTAAACAGGTCGGAATAAACAATGTCGGCGGCCTTAGCCTCCACGATATTGTCCTTGTAACCCTCAACCGCATTGGCTTCTTTGGTCGCGATAAACGCGCTGCCGATATAGCCGAAGTCTGCACCCATTGCCTGTGCAGCCAATACTGACGCACCGTGCGCAATCGAGCCCGAAAGTGCCACTGGCCCGTCAAACCATTCACGAATTTCGCGCATCAAGGCAAATGGCGAAGTGACGCCCGCGTGGCCGCCGGCGCCCGCAGCGACTGGAATGAGGCCATCGGCGCCCTTCTCGATTGCCTTGTGCGCGAAACGGTCGTTGATGACGTCATGCAATACGATGCCGCCCCAGCTGTGCACTGCTTCGTTCAGCTCGACCTGAGCGCCCAATGAGGTAATCGTTATCGGCACCTGCCATTTGGCACAGGTTGCGATATCCTCTTGCAAGCGGTTATTCGATTTGTGCACGATCTGGTTGACTGCATAAGGTGCAGCCGGGCGGTCTGGATTGGCGCGATTATGCGCAGCCAGTTCTTCCGTAATCTGGTGCAGCCATTCATCAAGCTGCGCCTGCGGGCGGGCGTTAAGCGCCGGGAACGAGCCGACAATACCTGCCTTGCATTGGGCAATTACTAACTCGGGTCCCGATACGATAAACAACGGCGAACCAATCACCGGAAGACGAAGATTGTCAAAAATTGCCGGAAGAGCCATGCGTCGAATCCCTTGTTAATTGCCTATTTAAGTGCCGGTTAGCCACAGCACCTAGCGGCTGTCAAATCGGCTGCTCGACCCACTCCATTCCGTAGCGTTAAGTGCGCCGTAAATAAATATGCGCCGACCATTAAAGCTTTTCGATGTGCTGCCGTAATTAACGCTCAGCGCTAAAGTGTTTTATAGGGGGTGGAATTGAAGGGCATAATTTTCAACATAGTCGAAGAAGTGATTTCGCAGGCGTCCGGGCCCGAAACATGGGACGAACTGCTAACGCTGACGGAGTTGTCGGGCATTTACACGTCGCTGGGTAGCTACCCGGACAAGGAACTGATGGATCTGGTGGCAGCCGCATCCAAGCTGTCTGAAACACCCACGCCTGAGTTGCTCGAATTTGTCGGCCAAGAGTCTATCCCCTTATTATACGAACGATTCCCCAAATTTTTCGACGATGCTCCGGACGCCCGGACTTTCATTTTAGGGCTGAATACCATCATTCATCCAGAAGTGCGCAAGCTATATGCAGGCGCGTCTTGTCCTCATTTCAACTTTGTCGAAACGCCAGGGACACTGACCCTCGGTTATAACTCGCCGCGCAAGCTATGCCATCTGGCGCAGGGTTTCGTTCAAGGGCTCGCCCGCCATTATCGCGAGCATATCGCGATGGAGCAGCCCAGCTGCATGCATCACGGCGCCCCGATGTGTCACATAAGGCTGACTTGGTCGTGAGTAGCGCCCCCATTCACGATACGTTCGAGACGCTAGAAGCACTTGACCAGAAATGCCGCCGACTGGAGCGCGAGATTGCACGCGAACGCGCCGTTCGCAAAGAGGCGGAAAACATCGCTGAACGTGGGCTTCGCGAACTATATCTCAGTCGCGACAACCTCCACCTGCTTAACCGGATATCGGCGCATGCCAATGATTCCGATACCCCAACCACAGCGTTGCGGTTCGCGATAAACGAGATTTGCGCCCAGCAAGGGTGGTGTATTGGCCACGCATTGCTGCGTACCGGTCCCCACGGCGACGAACGGCTGGAGGGCACCGACATTTGGGTGGCAAAGGATGAAGACCTTGCATTCCCATTTCTGGAAGCTTGCCGCAAAATCGTGGCGTGGCCGTGCGCATCCGCGCCAGGACGGTTGTTTTTAGAACAACAGCCGATTTGGACGCGAGATTTGTACGTCCAGCATAACTTCACCCGCGCAGAAGCAGCGCGGCGCGCCGGTTTGCTGACCAGCGTTTCGGTGCCTGTCGTCATGGGACACGAGCTCGTCGGTGCGATGGAATTCTACCAAACCGAATTCTCGGAACCATCCGAGGAACTGATGGATCTGCTGCTGCAAATCGGCATTCAGCTTGGCCGCGTCTTCAAACGCCGTCGGCACGCCGACACGCTCCTGAAAAACGCCCTAAGTGATTCCTTGACAGGGCTGCCGAACCGAACTGCGTTTGAAGCCGAGATTACAACGATTTACGAACAGGAAAAGCAGACAGAGGTTTATCAAACAGCGATCATCTATCTGGACTTGGACGGATTCAAACTGGTCAATGATACCTTGGGGCATAATGCGGGCGACGCGCTACTGGTGGCGATGGCCAATCGGTTACGTACGGTCGTGGACAACCACCGCCAACATCCTTGGATTGACGATATCCTGCTCGCGCGCGTCGGTGGCGACGAATTTGTTATCCTAGTTCGCAGTGCCGATGTTGGTGATGTTGCAGATGACATTGCGACCGAGATCCATGATTGCCTACATCCGGTACATCGCATCGGTTCCAATGACGTTCAAGCGGTGGCGAGCATTGGTATTGCCCTCAACGGACCTGATTACAGACATCCTCAAGAATTACTGCGCGACGCAGATGTCGCGATGTACGAAGCGAAAGCACAGGGCCCGGAACAGACCTATCATTTCACTGCCGAAATGCGGAACGCTGCCCTCGCCCGCCTCGACTTGGAGGTGGAATTGCGCCGTGCGGTCGAAAATTCAGCCTTTGAGCTCAACTTTCAACCTATTGTCTGCCTCGCAAACAAACAGACCGCCGGTTTCGAGGCACTGGTCCGTTGGCGGCGCGATGCAGATACCATCATCATGCCCGACGAGTTTATCCCGACGGCAGAAGCATGCGGCCTAATTGTTCCGCTCGGTACATGGGTATTGCGCGAAGCCTGCCGGGCTGCCGTTCGCTTCCATACGCAAAATAACAGCAATCCGGATTTGTACGTCAGCGTTAATGTCGCACTGCAACAATTCCAGCAACTGCATTTCGTGAAACTGGTGCGCGACATATTGCTTGAAACTGGCGCGCACCCAAGCTGGATACGGCTTGAATTAACCGAGAGTACGGCCGCTACCAATCCAACGCACGCCGCCCGTACCATCACCCATTTACATGACATGGGTATTCAGGTCAGCATTGACGACTTTGGCACTGGCTATTCGTCCCTCGCACATCTGCAGGCGATGCCCTTTGACACGCTTAAAATCGACCGGTCCTTCATTACCAAACATTCGGATTCTACCGCCGATTGGTCTTTCGTGGTTGCCATGAAGCAATTGGCGGACTCGCTAGGCATGAAGGTCATTGTGGAAGGCGTTGAGAATGAATTTCAGCAGGCAGAGCTGGAATCCTTCGGCTGCGAATTTGGCCAAGGCTGGCTGTTCGGCAAACCGCAAACCGAAGAATTGCTGATGGCTAACGGCTGGTAGGCGGGCGCGTCGGGCCATGCGGCCTCGACGCGTGCCATCAAATGCCGTTAGCTGCGCTCAATATCGCCCGCACGCTGGCGGTCGCAACGTCACGGCTAATCCCGACCCCGAACAGGATGGGCCCTTCGCCGACGCGGCATTCCACATAGGCGGCAGCGCGGGCATCGGTGCCGTGGCCAATGGCATGTTCGCTGTAATCGATGATATTGAGCGGACCGCCGAGCGCCTCTTCCAGTGCATTGGCCAAGCTAGATATCAGCCCGTTACCGCGACCGCTCATGGACTGTTCGACGCCATCGATGCGTATTTTGCCCGCAAAGATACGCTCGTCCATCGCCCGCTTACTTTGGCTTTCCTGAAAGTCGATGAGCCGGAACCGGCCCTGTCCATTCAAGTGATAGCGCGCCTCGAACGCATCCCATATGTCGGTGCTGCTTAACTCGCGGCCCAGACGATCTGAGAGGTCTTGGACAGTTGAGGAGAAATTGGCCTGCATCCGTTTGGGAAGCTTCAGGCCGTGATCCTGCTCAATGACCCACGCAACCCCGCCCTTACCCGATTGCGAATTAACACGGATGACGGCTTCGTAGCTGCGGCCCAAATCAGCAGGGTCGATTGGTAGATAGGGCACGCGCCAAATCTCGTCATTTTGCCGCTCGTGTGCGGCAAAGCCTTTCTTGATTGCGTCTTGGTGGCTTCCCGAAAACGCCGTGAACACAAGTTCTCCGGCATAAGGGTGACGCGGGTGAACGGGCAACTGGTTACAATATTCTACGGTCTGAATAACCTCGTCGATATTGCTGAAATCCAACCCGGGATGCAGCCCTTGCGTGTACATGTTCAACGCCAACGTAACGAGATCTACATTGCCAGTGCGCTCGCCATTGCCGAACAGACAACCCTCAATGCGATCTGCACCCGCGAGTAAACCCAACTCGGCCGCAGCGATGCCGCTGCCTCGGTCGTTATGCGGATGCAGGCTGATGACGACGCTTTCACGCGCGCTGATATGCTTGCACATCCACTCGATCTGGTCGGCGTAGACATTGGGCATCGCAGCTTCAATGGTTGCAGGCAGGTTCAGGATCAGCGGCTTTTCGGGCGTTGGCTTCACAACCGCCATCACCGCCTCACACACCTCAAGGCTGAACTCTAATTCGGCTGTCGAGAAAGTCTCAGGGCTATATTCAAAATGCCAGTCCGTCTGTGGATATTTCGCTGCTTGCTCCATCAGGATATTAGCGCCTTCGACAGCGATGGCTTTGACCCCGGCCTTATCCAGGTTGAAGACGATGTCGCGCCATGCCGGGCTGACGGCATTGTACAAATGCACGATCGCTCTTGGCGCCCCAGCCATGCTTTCGAAGGTTTTCTCAATGAGGTCGCGGCGCGATTGGGTGAGGCTTTGAATAGTGACGTCGTCGGGAATGCGCCCGCTGTCCACAAGACCCCGGATGAAGTCGAAATCTGTTGCGCCCGAGCTTGGAAAGCCGACCTCAATTTCCTTGATGCCAACTTTCAAAAGCAGATCGAAAAAGCGCGTCTTCTTTTCGGAGCCCATCGGGTCGATAAGCGCTTGATTGCCGTCTCTCAGATCGGTCGAGAGCCAGCGCGGTGCGCGGTCTATCGATCGGGCGGGCCAAGTTCGATCGGGCAGGTCCACCTGCGGAAACGGGCGATATTTTCGGGATGGATCGGTCAACATCATGGTTTTTGGCAACTTCGCTAGTGCGCGCAGACGCGGGCGTTATATCTTTACGGGAAACTGTAAGCCCTTAGGCGAGTGCGTCGACTATGGCCGACCGAATGCGCACGCCTAAGGGCGTGTAAGTCGTAGGAGTAGCGAAATTGCAACGGTTATCGACATAATATTGCGGCGATAGCCTTCTGCAGCAACATTCGTCCAGCATTAATTTGTCTAATCGTCAGTTTGTTGCCGACCATAAAATATCGCACGCCGCATCCAGATCCGAAAAATCGACATTGGTGGCAAAAGGATCACGCTGATTCAGTGCCATGAAAGGAGCCCGGCGATAAAGTGCAGTACGCAATGCCGCAGTTAAAATCTGGAGCCTTTGAACGGCATCGTGACAGGCCCCGGCACAACATCGGCCCGCGTTCATATCCTTTAAAATAGTGGCGACACGATGGGCAACGAGATCATTATAACGCCGATGAGGGCCACGATGCAGCGGCATCCGTGATCGCATAGCAACAGCCTCTGTAGACGGCAGAAATATGCCGTTCTGCATGAAACTGCTGACATCAAAACCGTCACCACGCAGCCGTCCGAAATTAGATGCAAAGGCCGCGCGGGAAAAGACACCGACGGGAATCAAATGATGTGATTGGTGATGCAGGGGAACGTAAAAACCGCGCACACGCGGAAAACTCCGCATCATCGCCCGCGGATGCAGCCCGCCGCCAGTTTGCAAACTATCGGCGCCATTTAAAATCTGCGGCGCTCCAATGCTCTAAATCACTTGGGCAAATAACACGTTACTATCTGCATTGGGAATCAGTCGCACTGCCTCCGCAGCGTTCATGCCGCGAACCTCCAAGGGTGCCTCGATGGCACCCTGCGTCGCAATGTCATGAACCAGCCGAACGACGTAGCGCATGGCGTCATGACGGGGCATGCCCGGATGGTCGAACACAAGTTCCTGACCACTCAAATATTTTAGCCCGCATGTACGGATAATGTCGGACTGCGTTACATCAAATCCGACACACACCATGGCGGGAAAAGCAGCACCCTCGGCATATTGCGTAACGGCCTCCCTGAAATAATCGAACCCCGAGATAATGGCGGCAGGATGCCATTGAACCGCAGCAACGTTAAGCGCCTTGCCCAGTTCAACGCCCAGTTGCAGCATGGCGAGAGTTACCGCAGGCACGGCACGCCCCGATGCAACCGCGCCGCCCAACCGCAGGTGGACCGCAGACCGGAGCGCGGAAGTTTCCAGATTGCAGAAGATATAATGATCGGCCGTTACCGTCGACTGCGGCTTGAGATCATATTGAAAGGCCATGCCGTGATAGATGATGGTACCGGACGACATGGTCGGCGTGGATCCATCGCCCAAAGCCATTGCAGAACTACCGAAGTCAATCCGCTGCCAGGATGATATGAGATCGATAACATTCGGTTCGCAGAGCAACGACAATATCGACATTCCGCCCCCTTATTTAAGTTCTTTTTTTGTTCTTATAGTCGCGTGCACAAAGGTTCAAGCATTTTTCGGCGAACAATTGTAAGGAAACGGCGGTTTTATTTAAATTTCCACTTGGCTCCCCAGTTCCACCACTCGATTACTTGGCAGCTTGAAGAACTCCATCGCATTAGCGGCATTACGGAGCATCCACGCAAACACCTTTTCGCGCCAAATAGCCATGCCCGGTATCTTTGAAGCAATCAGGGTCTGCCGCGACAAGAAGAAACTGGTGTGCATCATATCAAATTTAGGCCCACACAGATCGACCTGATCAAGTGTGGCAGGGACGTTGGTTTCTTCCAGAAAGCCGAAGCGCATCTTCACGCGGTAGAAACCTTCGCCAAGATCCTTGCAAACAATACGGTCCGCGACGTCGACATAGGGTACATCTTCGATCTGTACGGTCAAAATGATGACGCGTTCATGCAAGATGCGGTTGTGCTTGATGTTATGCAGCAAGGCAGATGGCACGCCGCTTGCGGCAGATGCCATAAATATAGCCGTTCCAGGAACGCGCGTTGCGCTGTTCGCGGCTGACTTGATGAAGATTTCCATTGGCATGGTACTTTCGGCCATCCGCTCGCGCATTAACGCGCGCCCTCGGGACCAGGTCGTCAGCAGCGTGAATATGACGAGACCAATGACCAACGGCACATATCCACCGGATGGAACCTTCAACAAGTTCGCACCGAGATAGGCAAAATCGACGATGAAGAACAAGCCAAGGATCGGTAGTGCCTTCCACTTCGGCCATTTCCAAAGCGACAACAGGACGACGGCGATGAGACAGGTGTCAATGAACATCGCGCCGGTAACGGCAATCCCGTAAGCCGCAGCGAGGTTCGAGGATGACTGGAAGAACAGCACGAGCAGCAATACCATGATGGCCAAGCCCCAGTTGATCGCCGGAATGTAAATCTGGCCCGCTGCCTTTTCACTCGTATGCAAAATGCTGAGGCGCGGCATAAATCCTAACTGGATGGCCTGCTGTGTTAGAGAGAAGGCACCCGAGATAACAGCCTGGCTGGCGATGATAGCTGCCAAGATCGTGAGGAAAATCACAGGTGTGCTGATGACATCAGGCACCATGAGGAAGAACGGGTCGCGGATTGCGGCCTGCGCTTCTTCGGGCGACATGGTCAGGATCATTGCGCCCTGCCCCATATAATTCAGCATCAAGGCAGGAAGCACGAAAAACAGCCAACTGAACTTGATCGGACGGCGGCCGAAATGCCCCATATCCGCGTAGAGCGCTTCAGCGCCGGTGACAGCGAGCACAACGGTCCCCATCGCAACAAATGCCCTGAAACCATCAACATAAAAGAATTGAAAGGCATTCAGCGGATTCAGCACATCGAGGATGATGAGTGGCATTTTCGTGAGGTGCATGACGCCCAGACCCGCGAGGGTCGCGAAATAGACCAGCATGATGGGCCCAAACCACGCGCCAACCTTTGCGGTACCGCGCGATTGAAATGCGAACAGCGCCCCGATGATCACGATTGATATCGGGACAATCCACGCGCTGAAGCCGGTATTAACATATTTCAAGCCCTCAGCGGCCGACAGGATCGACATAGCGGGCGTAATCATGGAATCGCCGTAAAACAGCGCGGTGGCAAACACCCCAAGCATGACAAAAGGCGCGGTCCATTTCGCGCCAGCAGTCTGCCGGTTGATAAGCGCAAGTAACGCAAGGCTCCCGCCCTCGCCCTTGTTGTCGGCCTTCATGATCGTAAAGACATATTTGAATGTCACGACAATCATCATCGACCAGAACACAAGGCTCAACACGCCTTTAATGTGCAAAGGGTCAGGCGTTATCGGATGGTGTCCAGCGAAGGTTTCGCGGAACGCGTAAATCGGACTGGTGCCGATGTCGCCAAAGACGACGCCCACCGTGCCGACGCAAAGTGCGAGCAACGACCCCTTGGGTGCATGACTATCAATATGCGTTTGTCCCGACGGACCAAAATCATCCGTTGCGTCTGGTGCGACCATTTTGTGTCCCTGACTTAAGGCTTTCGCGTCGATTTTACGCTAGCCGGGGGGCGGGCGATAGCATGGAGCGCAGTCGGCCACAACAAAGCAATACGTCGCCGATTCCGTATGATTTATACATATAATTCAGTTAGTTGGAGTCGCATTTGCCTGCGCAGTCGCAGCTTGGGCTTGTAACATTTTTGCGGCCTGCAACTGCGACTCAATGCGCGACTTCCATTTGGCCTTTGGCGTCGCCAGCGATACCGTTTTTTCCCACAGCAAAATGGCCCCATCCAAGTCACCGGCGAACAGCCGCGCGAGTCCGGCGAAATAATAAGGCGCCGGATAATTTGGCCGGATGGCGCGTGCTTTATCAAACGCCAATTGCGCTGGTGGTGACATCTGCCCCTCACTTGCCAACATCAGTTGAAGGCCAAGCGCGGACCAGAGATCGGGGTTCCGCGGATCATTGCGCAAGCCCGATTGAATATAGGATGCCGACAGCTTGTAATCGCCCTGCTTAGCGAACGAATCTGCCGTCACCAGCCATCGTTTTGCGCTGCCAAAGCTTTGATCCATCTCGGCACGTAATTCGACTAGCTGGACCGCGGCGACCTCGGAGGCACCCAGCGGCTTGGCCAGCGAAGGTGGCAGGTCGGGCCGCCCCTGTAGCGCATATCCCGTCATACCCAGCAATATGGTCGCGGCAGCAACTTGCCAAAGCCCCTTTGAAGCGCGCACATTCCAGACCAAAAGCGCAAGGCTTGCAGCCGATAATATTGCCAATGCCACCCAACCGTTCATGTGCGTTTCCTAAACAAGCCGCGCGCGACCCAAATTCCTGCGAGCAGCACGAGCAGCGGCGTGAGCCAAAGCAGCAAGCCAGCGCCTTTCATCTCAGGCTCAAAACTCACCCATTCACCATAACGCTGGATCATCCATTGCCGGATGGCATCGGGTTGCTTGCCACTCGCAATTTGCTGGCGAACCTCCGCGCGCATCGTCTCTGCCATAGGCGCGTCGCTATCGGCGATAGACTGCCCCTGACACTGGATGCAACGTAGACCATGCATCAATTGCATCGCGACCGCCTCTTGCTCGGGATTTTTCAGCTGCCGGTTTGCCATTTCGGGCGTCGGGCCGCTCCCCTGCGCGAATACAGCAGTGGTCAGCGCCAACAGCAAACATGCCGCAAATGCCCTCATTTCGCAGCTTTCAATCTGTCCAGCAACATGGGCACATGTTCGGCACGGATATCACCGATATGTTGGTACAAAATCGTGCCGTCGCCGCCGATGACATATGTTTCAGGCACACCGGACGAGCCAAGTTTCAACTGCACCGCCAGCTCTGTATCGGCACCGATGCGGCGAAACGGATTGCCAAATTCGGCTAGGAACGAAGCAACATCTTCGGGCCGATCGCGAATGGCTATGGCGTCGATTTGCACACCTGCTTCTTTAAGCGTTTCGAGATGCGGTGCCTCAGCCTTACACGGGATACACCAGCTGGCAAAAATGTTGAGAAGTCGCGGCGTACCGTCGGCCATATCCCGGTTTGACAGGCCTTCCACGCCTGCAGTGGCGGCTGGCAGCGCAAATGCCGGAAGCTTCTGCCCGATCATCGCCGAATGGACCTGTTCATCCTTGGGCACAGCCAACCCGTAGATTGCGAGTCCGCCAATGAAGGCAAGCACCGCAAGCGGCACCCACAACAACCAGGGCCGGCTCATGCCGGGCTCCATTTGCTTGCCTTGGACTTTTTCGGACGACGCAACATGCGACCAAGCAAGGCGACCAGACCGCCAAATGCGATAAGCCCGCCGCCGTACCAGATGAAATTGACAAAGGGTTTCCACCACAGCCGAACCTGCCAGCGTCCGTCACCTTCCTGATCAGGCTGTGCAATGACGGCATATAATTGCCCGTTCCAGCGAGTCAGCAACGCGGCTTCGCTCGTTTCCATTTCAGGTTTGAAAAACTGGCGCGACTGTGGACGCAGCACAAAGCTGTCTTTGGCCAGAGAGGCGGTCAGCGTGCCTTCTGTGGCCACCCAATTGTCCCCGACAACTGGCCGCACATCATTCAGCTTCACTTGCCAGCCAGCAATCTTCGCAACTTCCCCCGGTGCCAAGGCGGTCAGCGTTTCTTTTGAAAAGCCCGATTCAGCCGACATGCCCAATACGCTTACCGCTAGGCCGAAATGCGCAATGACCATACCGTAAATGGGCAGAGGCGTCCGCAGCAGCTTGCGGCCACGCAACGGTAGCCATGCTGCCACAGCTAGGGGTATCGCCAATGCGATGCCCAGTATCGGAAAAATGCCGACGCCGGGTGCAAGCTGCCATATCGCGAGGGAAGCTGCGACGATGACAACGCCAAAACCTATAAGCCAATATTTGAGTCGGCCAAGATCATCACGCCGCCAGCGCAGCAACGGACCAATGAGAAGACCAAGCATGATGAGCAGCGCAATAGGCGCTGTTGCCTTGTTAAAATAAGGCGGGCCAACCGAGATCTTGTCCCCCATCGCTTCGGCGGCCAGCGGATACAACGTTCCGATAAGAACAACGGCGAGGATCACGCTCAGGAAGATATTGTTGGCGACAATACCGCCCTCGCGGCTGAACAAATTGAACGGCTCGCCCTGTTTGACCGAGCCGATGCGCAACGCGAACACCACGAAAGCAAGGCTTGTGTACAGCAGCATTAAGGCGAGAATGAATGATCCGCGTTGCGGGTCGACGGCAAAGGCATGCACGCTGGTCAAAATACCGGACCGCACAAGGAATGTACCCGCCATCGACATCGCAAAGGCGACCAAAGCGAGCATTATGGTCCAGGCGCGCAGGGCATTGCGCGTCGCAAGTACACTGACCGAATGCAGCAATGCCGTTGCCGCAAGCCATGGCATGAGCGAGGCATTTTCCACTGGATCCCAGAACCACCAGCCGCCCCAGCCAAGTTCATAATAAGCCCAATAGCTGCCAGCGGTAATCCCGATGGTCAGGAATATCCACGCGGCCAAAACCCATGGACGCATCGCGCGCGCAAACGCTGGCCCAACCTGATTGGTCAGCAAAGCGCCCACAGCGAACGAAAAGGCAACTGACAGACCGACATAACCAAAATATAGCGTCGGCGGGTGAAATGCGAGGCCGATGTCCTGCAACAGCGGGTTCAGACCCGCTCCCTCCACTGGTGCCGGAACCAGTCGCTCAAAGGGATTGGAAGCAAACAAAAGAAACGCAAAAAAGCCGAGCGCAATAAACCCTTGGACAGCAAGTGTGGCCTGCAGCGTCTTTGCATCTATCCGCTTTTCCAACAATGCGATTGCCGCGCCTGACACAGACATAACCGCGACCCACAAAAGCATGGAGCCTTCGTGATTTCCCCACGTACCCGCCAGCTTGAATATCAACGGCTTGTCTATGTGACTATTGCTGGCCACCAACAAAACCGACAGGTCGGTCACGTAGAACAGCCACATTAAAGCGAGGAATGCAAATGCACACAGGGCACCTTGCACATAGGCAGCGGGCTTAATCAGCGCCGTTAGCTGCCCACCTCCACGCACGAGCGTAAGCCCGCCCACAAGTTGAAGCACCGCCATTGCCGCGGCGAGCCAAAGGGCCGCTAAACCTGCCTCTGCTATCATGTCCGGGCTATCATTGGGAAAGCGTGTCCTTTGTGTGTTCGGCCGCCGTCATATCGATATCGGCCAGTTCTTTCGGCACATAATTCTCGTCATGCTTGGCCAGCAATCCTTCGGCCACGAAGACACCGTCGGGGCGCATGCGGCCATCGGCGACAACACCAGACCCCTCGACAAAAAGATCCGGCGTGATACCGCGATAGGCGACCTTTTGCGTTGCGTCCTTGTCCTGCACGATAAAGGTTATGGACACGCCGTCAGACGCGCGAACGATTGAACCTTTTTGGACCATGCCGCCAAGGCGCAGCGCTTTTCCCGGTTCGACATTTGCTTTGGCCAATGTCGTCGGCGTGTAGAAATAAGATGCTTCGTCGCGCAACGCGGCGGCAGCGATCAGTCCTGCGCCTATAAGGGCAACCAAAGCGATAACCGCGAGCAGCAGGCGTTGGTGTTTGGGTTTCATGATTTATCCCGCAAGGCATCCGCCGACGCTTCGGCGCGGCGCATATGCCGATAGGTTGAAACGACAAGCCATATCATGCCCACGCCGGTGACAGCGTAAGATGCAATTATGAAAGGTGCGTGCGGCATTATACCTCCGCCATCCGGCGCATGCGCGCCTCAATCCGCATTTCGGCCAGCGCCGCGCGCATACGCATCAGAACGAGCGCACCGAACAGCAAACTAAAACCCGCTACCGATACAAATAACGGGACCAGATAAGCATCATCAATCGATGATCCGCCCAGCGTGATGCTTGCCTTTTGATGCTGGCTTTCCCACCAGATGACCGACCTGTTAATGATCGGGATGTTGATAGCGCCGATTACGCCGAACACGGCAGCAACCCGGCTGGTGTCGCCCTTTTCGCTCGATGCGTTCGAGAGCGCGATATATCCAAGATACAGGAAAAACAGCACGAGCATCGACGTCAAACGACCATCCCAGACCCACCATGTTCCCCAAGTCGGCCTGCCCCAAATCGATCCGGTTAAAAGACAAATGGCTGCAAACGTCGCGCCCGGAACTGCAATGGCCCGCGCGGCGACACCCGCCAACGGATGACGCCACACAAGTTGCATGATGCTGGCAATAGCGATGCCCGTCCATCCGCCCATTCCCAGCCATGCGGCTGGGACGTGCACGAAAATGATTTTTACGGTGTCGCCCATAAGGCGTTCTGTAGGGGTATAAAACACGCCCCAAAGACATGCGCCAAGGGTCAGCAACAGCCCCGACCAAAACAGAACGGGGGTCAGTGGCTTTGCGATGCGCAGAAAGCGGGCAGGATTGGCAAAACGGTGCATGACTCGGCAGTGCATCTAGCACTGCAACTTCATTCCGCCAATGATATTGCTATCAGCGGCCTATAAGCTTTTGTGCCATATTGTCGGCTACTTGCGCGGGCGTTAGACCACTCGAATCGCTTTCCTGCCAGATTGCGGAGAGCCGCCCCGGAATGGCATCAATCCGCCGGTTGATTTCGGCGTCGTCGGCATTGTCCACCTGACGCAGAACGTTGATGATACCGCCTGCATTGATCACATAATCAGGTGCGTACAGAATACCGCGATCCGCGAGCATTTGCCCTTCCGGGCCAGTCGCGAGCTGATTATTGGCGCCACCGGCAACGGCACGCACTTTGAGCGCCGCCACGCTGTCGGCGGTCAAGATCGCACCCAGCGCACAAGGACTAAAAATATCGGCCTCGACGTCCATGACGGCTTCGGCCGCAACACTATTGCCATTCAACTCTGTCGCCAGCGCCGCCGCACGGTCCGCATCAACGTCCGCCAAAGTCAGCTTAGCACCTTGTGCTGCCAAATAACGCGCAAGCCCGCCACCAACGCTGCCGACCCCTTGGATCGCCACGTGCACGCCGCTAAGGTCGTCTGTGCCCAACGCATGCTTGGCTGCCGCCTGAACGCCAAGATATACGCCGCGCGCTGTATAGGGTCCGGGATCCCCGCCCTGATGCGGAAGGCCAGCGACATATGGCGTGACTTTCGACACGGCGACCATATCCGCTTCGGAAATGCCGACATCTTGCGCCGTGATATATTTGCCGCCAAGCGAGTCGACCGCACGCGCAAATGCGTCGAGCAAATCTTGCGGCTTTGTCCGCTGCGGATTAGCGAGAATGACGGCCTTGCCCCCACCTGCACGCAAGCCGGCCATGGCGTTTTTGTAGCTCATGCCACGCGACAGCCGCAGCGCATCGGTAATTGCCGACTGCGAATCAGCATAATGCCAGAAACGGGTGCCGCCTGCTGCGGGCCCAAGATGTGTGGAATGGACGGCAATGACGGCCCGTAGGCCTGTGGCGCGATCATCGAATACGTGCACCGCTTCGTGCGCGTCAAAATCGGGCAGGTCCCATATTGCGGGCATTGCATCATTCCTTTTCGGATGTCTGTTCCCGGCAACGGGTCAGAATCAAATTACTGCGCGGCGTAATAATATTACGCGGCAATATTGTCACCCGGAATATGCGTGGGAGAAATGGGGCGACCGAGGGGTCTTGAACCCCCGACCTCTGGTACCACAAACCAGCGCTCTAACCAACTGAGCTACGATCGCCATAGCGCCACTAAGGCAGGCGCAATCCTTAACTTAGGCCTTAAGATTATCATGTGCCGGGCGTCAACCCGGCACACCGAGAATCTTACTTCTTGAGGCTAAGACCACCAAAGCGCTTGTTAAACTGCGCAACGCGGCCGCCTGTATCAAGCATCCGACCCGAACCACCGGTCCATGCTGGGTGCGAAGTCGGATCGATATCCAGAGCCAATGTGTCCCCTTCCTTGCCCCAAGTGGAGCGTGTTTCGAAGACGGTGCCATCGGTCATCTGCACCTTGATCATGTGATAATCGGGGTGAATGTCGGCTTTCATACATAATTCCTTTGTTCAGCGACCGGTTTCCGACCGGAAGCCCTAAATTCGGAAGCGCCGCCCATAGCGGTGGTATCGCGCGATAGCAAGTTTCAAATATCGACCAATGCTCGTCATCCCGATTGTTCGGGATGACGTTTTCAACATTACGCAGGCGGGTCGGCAATCATGGCCATGAATTCGGCCTCGGCAGCGACTTGGTCACCCATCATCGCCTTGCCCGCAAATTTGCAAACGCGCGGACGCTTTTGCACAAATTCGACGTTGAGGTGCAGCAAACAGCCTGGTTCGACGGGCGCACGGAACTTCGCATTGTCAATCGACATGAAGTATACCAGCTTGCCTGAGCCGACCAGATTGAAGCTTTCCATCGCCAAAACGCCTGCGGCTTGCGCCAGCGCCTCGACAATCATCACGCCGGGCATGATTGGCCTTCCGGGGAAGTGCCCCTGAAAGAAGCCTTCATTCATGGTCACCGCTTTGACCGCGCTTATCCGCTCGTCAACGACAAGCTCTTCGACGCGGTCAACCAGTAGCATCGGATATCGGTGCGGAAGCACCGACATAACCCTGCGTACGTCGTAATTACTGAAATCGCCCCCTGACATCCGAATTAACGGCTTTCAGGCTGCGCTGCAGGTGTTGCGGGGGCCGCAGCACGTGGCTGTGCTGCAGCAGCTTGAGCCGCTTGCATCTGAGCCGCGTTATTAAACAGCTGCTGAATCTGCTGATACAATGCGCCAACCTGACGCGACGGGCGCCAGTTTGCGGGCGGTGCAATCACAACCGAAGGCACAGCCTTGTCGAGTTCAGCGGTAATAGCTGGCGTTACGTCCACCGTTTCCGGTGCCCAAACGAAAGCGTCAGGTGTCAGAATGACGTTGATTTTCTTGGCAGCAATAACAGCCTGCTGGGCTGCTTCATACTTCAATGCAATCTGTTCAACCGCATAAAGCTGCGCCAAGATGATTGGATCCTGAAGGGTGTTGATTTCCTTCTGCTTGGTATCGATCTGCGCCAACAGTGGGCTTTTCGCCTTGATCGCAACGTCGAGTTCGGCCTGCGTCAGTTCCTTGTCCTTGTTGGTATCAAGCTGCGCATTCAGATTGTTGATTTCCTGACGCTTCACCTGCATCTGCTGTGCAGCGGCGGTGTATTGCGTGCCGATCTGCTGATAGGCAGTCCCAAGCGCCTTTGAACGCGCGATAGCAATGGCTGTATCAGCGGTAGCGATACCGGAAACCTGAGCCTGTGCGGGCGCTGCAACTACAGCGGCCGACAATAAGGCTGCTGCAATGACTTTATTACGAATGTTCATTAGAATTGAGTTCCTACGTTGAATGTAAATAATTTGGTGTCGTCGCCGGGCTCTTTTAGCAGAGCGCGGGCGATATCGATCCTGAACGGACCAAAAGGCGAATTCCAGTTAACGCCAAAGCCGACCGAAAGACGGGGCTTCCAAGTGTCGCCAAAGAAGCGTTCTTCAAAGCGCAATGCCGGGACACGGGCTGAGCCGTCGGCGTTAAGTGCCGTGGTTGATGTCTGCAAAGCGCCAGCAGTGTCCACGAAATAATAAAGCGGTGCACCCTGCGCGCCGGTCGCAAGCACTTCACGCTGCGGAACAGTCTGAAGCACGGGACGCGTTACGTCGAATACTGAACCGACGTCGACGAAGATCGACGGGCGCAAGCCCAATTCCTTGGCACCGCTGCCCAGTGGTATCTGCAGTTCCGCACGGCCCATATAATAGAAACGGCCACCGATAGCGTCGTCCTGAATCTGGTTACGCTCCGTCAGTGGCGCATTGACAGCGACGCCGTTTACGACTTGGCCTTCAAAGAAGACACGCTGCACGCGTGGACCAACGCCGCGAATGTCGAAACCGCGCATCTGGGGCTCACCCAGATAGAAGCGGTCAGTCAAACGGACATCATCTACCCCCGGAATGCCCCGATTTTCGAGCGGATGGATATATCCGCCTTCAATCGAGAGACCGAGCACGAAGTTACCGAATGGCTTCCAATATTTGTCGGCGTTAATACGCGTTTTGATATATTTGACGCTACCGCCAAGACCCGCAAAATCCTGGCTGATACCAGCACTTTGGCCGCGTGTCGGACGAATGCGGTTATCGCGATCATCATAGAGGAAGGTATAACCGAGCGCCGATGTCAGCCGGTTTCCGATAGCATCGCACAAGAACCGGCCAGCAAGGATCGGGTCGCAAGACGCGGGCAACGGTCCGGTGCCGTCGGGGTCGGTGAAGAAGGTATTGCGGTCGAGCGAGATATCATCTTGGCTGAGGCCATATCGCGCCTGAAAATAGATGAACTCGTTTACCGGCACACCGACGCGCAACTGGAAACCAGTCGTTGCCTGCTGATATGTTGTGTTCCGCTGGTTATTGAAGAAGTTGAAGCTGTTCAAATCGCGGCGAAAAACGTCGCCAGACACTGCGATTGAGCGGTCAAACAAATAAGGCTCCGTAAAGCCGATTTCTGCTGACTTCGAATATGACGAATAGGAAATATTGGTCCGCAGTTCCTGACCAAGACCGCGGAAGTTCCGCTGCTTAATCGAGCCTTGGAAAATGAAGTTCTCAATCGATGAGAAACCAGCCGACAGGGACAATTCGCCCGTCGCCTTTTCCTCAACGTTCGTCGTCAACACAATGCGGTCGGGCGCACTGCCTTGCGACTGTTCTACTTCCAGATCTTCCTGGAAGTAACCAAGCGACTTAATGCGCTCTGCAGTCCGCTTAACCTGAATGCCGTTGAATGCGTCACCTTCATTCAGGCGGAATTCGCGGCGAACGACCTTGTCCTGAGTCAGCGTGTTGCCGTTAATATCGATGCGCTCGACGAATACGCGGGGGCTTTCCGCGACGTTGAAGGTAATCCCCATCGTCAGCGTGTCCTTGTCACGCTGGAAATCAGGGTTCACGTCGGCAAAGGCATATCCGAATAGGCCAGCAGTTTCAGACAGGCTTTCGACGGTATCTTCGACCATCTTGGCATCGTACCAATCGCCCTTCTTCATCCGCAGCGTCGTTGTAAGGCGCTCGGAATCAAAGTCGCGGATCTGGCTTTCGACCTTCACATCGCCAAATTTGTAGCGATCACCTTCTTCGACCACATAAGTGATGATAAAGTCCTGCTTATCCGGGGTCAGTTCAGCAACCGCCGAAACAACGCGGAAATCGGCATAGCCTTGCGTCAGGTAAAACTGGCGCAGTTTCTGTTGGTCAAACGCCAGACGATCGGGGTCATAGCTCGTCCCAGAGCTGAAGAAGCGATAGAAACGCGATTGCTTCGTGATCATTTCACCGCGCAACTGGCCATCCGAAAACTTGTCGTTTCCGATGATGTTGATCTGCTGCACCTTGGACTTCGGTCCTTCGGTGATTTCAAAAACAATATCGACGCGGTTCTGGTCAAGTTGAACCAGCTTTGGTTCTACGACAGCCGCAAAACGACCCTGACGCTTGTACAGCTCGATAATGCGCGCAACGTCGGCACGGACCTTCGAGCGCGAATAAATCTGGCGCGGTGCAAGCTTGATTTCAGGCTCAATCTTGTCGTTCTTGATGCGCTTGTTGCCTTCAAGAATGATGCGGTTGACCACGGGGTTTTCGCGCACCTCGATAATGACCGCACCGGCATTGTTGCGCACCGCGACATCTGCGAACAATTCAGTGGCGTAGAGATCCTTCAACGCTTGGTCAGCAGAGACCTGAGTCCAAGGCTGGCCAGTGCGCAATCGGATGTAGGAACGAACAGTATCCGCCTCGAGTCGTTGCGTGCCAACGACCGTTATGGATTTGATGACCTCCGCAGGGACCGCGGCCACTGGGTCCACCGCTGGTGCGGCAGGCGTGGTTGGTGCTGCCTGCGCAAAAGCGGGAGTCATCGTACCGGTCGCAGCAAGCGCCGTCGAACCCATCAAAAAAATACCTAGATTTTTGAGGTTGCCGAAAGATTTACTTTTCATTGTCATCCGATCTGATGTCCGGCCCCCACCGGGAGTTGGCTTATTGCCGCTAAAATATTTTGCGTCCCTGCCCCATGCAGCGTCCGCAATCAAGTATGCAATGGCCTTATCCGCTCTCGAAAAGCCCGAAAGACGCTAGGTCGTTGAATGTTACCATAAGCATGAACGCCGCCAGCATTACAAATCCCGCACGAAAGGCCCACTCCTGCACCTGCGGCGTGGCAGGGCGCCTGCGCACTGCCTCAATTCCATAGAGCAGAAGGTGCCCGCCATCCAGCATGGGAATTGGCAGCAGATTGATGAACCCCAAGTTAATCGAGATGAGCGCAGCAAGGCTAATGAAGGTCAATATACCCATGCTCATGGCCTCACCCGAAACCTTGGCAATTTTTAGCGGTCCACCAAGTTCTGACAAAGGACGGCGACCCGATATAATCTGGCCAAGGCCAATCATTTGCTGACGCAGCACACTGCCCGTTTGCGCGACAGCGGCCCATGGTGCCTCAACCAGGCCCACGTCACGCGTTTCAACTTTGCTCGCACCGACGCCTATCCGACCAATGCGATATTCATTGCCAAAACGATCAACCTCGGTAACCGCAGCGACAGTCGCTTCTTTGGTCAACCGAGCGCCATCACGCTCAATCTCCAGCACGATTTTTTCGCCGGGGATCATGATGATTTCGTTCGCCATGTCGTTGAACGTTTCAACCTTGCGCCCATTCAAGGTGAGGACTCGGTCGCCCTCCATCAACTCTGCCACAGCCGCCGGGCTGCCCGGCTTTACGGCGTCCAAAACAGGTGGCGTCACGGATTTGCCAAAGGCGAGCAAAAACCCCATGAAAATCAAGATTGCGAGGAGGAAGTTGACCGCTGGGCCCGCAAAAACGATCAGCGCGCGTTGTCCCAATGTCTTCGACTGGAACGTCTGATTGCGCTCGACTTCAGGCAGCGCCTTCCAGCTTTCATCGGCTTGGCTCGCTGGGTTCATGTCACCGGCAAACTGCACAAAGCCGCCCAGTGGCAGCGCTCCGATGCGCCATAAGGTGCCGCGTTTATCGACCCTGCCCCAAATCTGGGGACCAAAGCCAATGGAGAATTTCTCTGCCTTGACGCCGAACCAGCGCCCCACGAAATAGTGGCCCAATTCGTGCACCACGACCAGCGAGCCGATCAGAACAAGAAAGGCCGCCAAGGTCATTAACAAGTGAGGCGATTCAGTTGCCACCGGTTCGTTTCTCCAATTCGCGCCGCGCATAGTCGCGGGCGCCTGCATCTACGCTGAACAAATCATCCAAGTTAGTGGGGGCATCCGGCACATAGGCCGTCAATGTCGCCTCAACCAAAGCCGCAATATCCAGGAAGCCAATTTTCTGCGCCAGGAACGCGGCAACCGCGACCTCATTGGCTGCGTTCAGTATCGCGGGTTTTGCCCCGCCCTCGGTAATCGCTGCACGCGCCAGCCTTAAAGCGGGAAAACGAACGGGGTCGGGCTGCTCGAATGTCAATTGTCCGATGGTCGCAAGGTCCAAAGGCTTACAAGTTGTTGCGACGCGGTCCGGCCAAGCCAAAGCACTGGCAATGGGAATGCGCATGTCAGGCGAACCCAGCTGCGCCAATGTCGAGCAATCAACATATTCGACCATAGAGTGAATGACCGATTGCGGGTGCACAAGAATGTCCAACCGATCAAGGCCAACCGGAAACAAATGATAGGCCTCAATGAGCTCAAGCCCCTTGTTCATCATCGTCGCGGAATCGATGCTAATTTTAGCGCCCATGTCCCAATTAGGATGCGCCACCGCTTGCGCTGGCGTTACGACACGCATCTTGTCGAGGCTGAAACCGCGAAACGGACCACCGCTTGCGGTCAGCGTTATCTTCCGCACCTGGTCAATACGCCCACCAGCTAGGCACTGGAAAATCGCATTATGCTCACTATCGACGGGTAATAACGTAGCCCCCGATCGCTTCACGGCGGCCATCATTAGGTCGCCAGCGGACACCAAAGCCTCTTTGTTCGCAAGGGCAACAGTCTTGCCTTGCTCAATGGCAGCCATAGTTGGCGGCAGCCCCGCACAGCCGACAATGGAGGCCATCGTCCAGTCGACGTCGCGTTTTGCGGCCTCGATAAGCGCATCGGGCCCAGCGGCGGCTTCGATTCCGCTTCCGGCGAGCGCTGCTTTCAAAGCTGGATAGGCGTCCGGCTCCGCAACCACGGCAACTTCCGCGTCAAATTCGCGCGCTAATGCGGCCAATGCTTCTGCGTTGCCGTTCGCGGTTAGCGCGACGACGCGAAACGCGCTGCGATGTTGACGGACCAAATCAAGCGTCGATAGCCCTACCGAACCGGTTGCGCCGAAAATGGAGATGCTACGGGTCATTGGTTCAACGTGCCACCAGCTCGAACAGCATGACAAGGCCAGCTGCAAATGCGACCGCGATCAAACCATCTGTCCGGTCAAAAAGACCGCCATGGCCGGGTATCAGCGATCCCGAGTCCTTGACTCCTGCCCTGCGCTTCATCCAGCTTTCGAAGAAATCGCCGCTTTGTGCGACCACCGCCAACACCCCGCCAGTGAGCAAGAGCCGCTGCCATCCATATGTAAGATAAATGTCGTCATGGCCAACGCCACCTTCCCGCGACCAATAGATAATGGCCTGAATGGCGACCATGGTCAGCCCTGCCCCCGCCATGCCGCCCAGCAAACCTGACCAGGTTTTAGACGGGCTAATGCGCGGCGCGATTTTAGGTCCGCCCAAGGTGCGTCCGGCAAAATAAGCACCGACGTCTGTACCAATGACTCCGGCAATCAGCATGATGGCTGGCGTCATACCAAAAAATTGCGCGCTAAACACCAAAAGGGTAAAACATGCGAGGCCGACGTAAAGCAATCCGAAAATCATCCAGACGGCACGCGAGGTGCCGTCCTTTGTCAGGCCAGTAACCAAACGGGAGAACTCCCAAAACACGCCCAGACCGACGACAATTACGAGCGCCATAAAGGCATAGCCACCAATCCAGATCACGGCGATCGCCACGGACATCATGGCCACGCTCGATAAGGTACGCACGCCAAGGTCAGAGCGCGGCTTCAGCATCGGCTCAGGCTGGACCTTCATCGACCACCATAGCGACGCTCGCGCCGCGCAAATTCGTTAAGTGCACGTGCAAGCTCGTCCTTGCTGAAATCGGGCCATAAGGTATCCGTAAACCAGAACTCAGCATAAGCGGCCTGCCACAGCATGAAGTTCGAAAGCCGCTGCTCGCCGGATGTACGGATAAGCAAATCCAGCGGCGGAAGGCCGGCGGTATCCAAATGGGTTTCTATGGACTTTGCAGTTATCTCGCCTTCATCGGCGGCCGCGCGGGCGGCGCGAACCAATTCGTCCTGCGATCCGTAATTCAACGCGACCACCAGCGTCGTGCGACTGTTGTTTTGCGTCCGCTCCATGGAATCTTCAAGCATGCCCACAATGTCAGGTGCTAATGCCTTGTAATCGCCAATTATTTTAAGTCGGACATTGTTCGCGGCGAACGCATCGAGATCGGATTTGATAAACTCGCGCATCAACCCCATCAGGTCGCTGATTTCATCCTCGGGACGTTTCCAGTTCTCACTCGAAAATGCGTAAAGACTAAGGGTATCAAGCCCAAGTTCGCCCGCAGCACGGACAATCTGCCGTACCGTTTCGACGCCCTTTTTATGCCCCATCGCGCGGGGAAGCAGGCGCTTTTTGGCCCACCGGCCATTGCCATCCATAATGATCGCAACGTGGCGGGGCATCTTGCCAGTGCCTGCCTCGACACGGGTGGGGGCTGCATCAACGGTCATTGCACTATTCTATCCGTTCGTGTCGAGCGAAGGCGCAACACCGTACAGGACTGATCGCCTCTCGACTTCGCACCAGGCGATCGGGCCGGAGGGTGATACAGCGCATCACTGGCTCAGGATTTCCTTTTCCTTATGCGCAGCGGCGTCATCGACGGCCTTGATCATATCGTCCGTCATCTTCTGGACTTCGGTTTCCAACCGCTTGCGGTCGTCTTCACTGATTTCCTTCTTATTTTCGTCGGTCTTAAGCCCGTCATTCGCGTCGCGACGAACGTTGCGGATCGCGATCTTGGCTTTCTCGGCATATTGACCCGCCAGTTTCGCAAGCTCCTTGCGGCGTTCTTCGGTCAAATCAGGAATTGGCAGACGCAACGTCTGGCCGTCTGTGATTGGGTTCAGGCCAAGCCCGGCAGAACGGATTGCCTTTTCCACCGGCGTTACGTTCGAACGATCCCAAACTTGGACAGAAAGCAGGCGCGGTTCGGGTGCGCTGACAGTCGCGACCTGACTCAATGGCATGTGCGAGCCATATACTTCGACGACCACAGGATCGAGCAAGGTTACATTGGCACGTCCGGTCCGCAGCCCCGAAAGGTCGCTTTTGAATGAATCAACGGCACCTTTCATGCGCCGTTCGACATCAGCTTTGTCATATTGCGGCATAGTTACTTTCCTTCGCTTGTTACCACAGTGGAGGTGCCGCTTCCGTCCAGCACCTTCAAAATATTGCCCTGCTCGCGGATCGAAAAGACCACGATTGGAATGTCGTTATCACGGCAAAGCGACACAGCGCTGGCATCCATCACCTTGAGATTATCTGCCAAGACGCGGTCATAACTCAATGTTTCATAACGCGTTGCTGTCGCGACCTTCTTGGGGTCAGCGTCATAAACACCGTCAACGGAGGTGCCCTTGAACAAGGCATCGCACTTCATTTCGGCGGCGCGCAGTGCAGCGCCGCTGTCGGTTGTAAAGAACGGTGCACCGACGCCAGCTGCGAATATAACGATGCGGCCTTTTTCAAGATGGCGTTCGGCGCGGCGGCGAATAACGGGCTCGCACACCTTGTCCATCTCAATTGCGGATTGAACGCGGGTCGGCACACCAAGTTGCTCTAACGCATTCTGCATTGCTAATGCGTTCATGACGGTTGCGAGCATGCCCATATAATCAGCCTGTGCCCGGTCCATGCCCTTGGCAGCGCCAGCCATGCCACGGAAGATGTTACCGCCACCGATGACGAGGCACAGTTGCAAGCCCGTATCCTGGGCCGCTTTTACTTCTTCGGCCACGCGGGCAACGGTGTCGGGGTCAATACCAAAGGACTGATCGCCCATCAGTACTTCGCCTGACAGCTTCAGTAATATGCGACGATAGCCGTGCGCGCCCATATAATCCTCTTCCAAATACGATAATGGCGCCCAGCTATAGGAGCCGCGCGCCACATCGCCAAGGCTTTATCCCCGCCTGTAGGCGCGGCAAGCCAGATTATTTATGCGCCGACTGCAGCAGCTACTTCAGCAGCAAAGTCAGACACTTCCTTTTCGATGCCTTCACCAAGCTGGAAGCGGACATAGTCCTTCAACACGATTGGCTTGCCGGCTTCTTTACCAGCGGCAGCAACAACGTCAGAAATCGGTGTCTTGCCGTCCATAACAAATGGCTGGCTCAACAAAGCGTTTTCCTTGGCAAACTTCTTGACCGCGCCTTCAACCATCTTTTCGACAATATCGGCAGGCTTGCCGCTTTCGGATGCCTTTTCACGGGCAATGCCACGCTCGCGCTCAAGTGTTTCAGCATCGAGACCAGTTTCGTCCAGCGAAAGCGGGAATGCAGCTGCGATGTGCATCGCCAGTTGCTTGCCGAGACCGTCAAGCGTTGCAGCGTCAGCTTCGCTCTCAAGCGCAACGAGAACACCGATGCCACCCATTCCAGGCGCAGCAGCATTGTGGACGTACGAAACGACGCGACCATTGCTAACCGACAGCGACTTAACGCGGCGGATAACCTGGTTTTCTCCGATGGTTGCGATGTTGTTGGTCAAACGGTCCTGAACAGTTTCACCATCGCCATAAGGCGCGGCCAAAACGGCTTCGGCGTCATTTGCGCCGAGGTTCAAGGCAACCGTGCTGACAGCAGCAACGAATTCCTGGAACTGCTCGTTCTTCGCGACGAAGTCGGTCTGGCTGTTGACTTCGATTGCAGTTCCCTGTGTGCCGTTAACGGCAACGCCAACAAGACCCTCTGCCGCAGTGCGGCTCGATTTCTTGGCAGCGGTTGCAAGGCCCTTGGCGCGCAGCAAATCTACTGCGGCTTCGATATCGCCATTGGTTTCTTCGAGTGCCTTTTTGGCATCCATCATGCCAGCGCCGGAAAGCTCACGCAGTTCCTTGACGGCTGAAGCGGTAATTGCAGACATGGTTTTGTCCTTTCGAATGTATGAGGCGACCTTATTATCCGCCAATTTTGTCATTCCCGCGAAAGCGGGGAACGAAGTGACCGTGAGGTCAATCTATGACCCGACAATGATGTTTTTTACACCGATGTTTTAGACCATGGGCCCCCGATCAAGTCGGGGGCGACAAGGTTTAATTAAGCTTCGGCAGCAGGTGCTTCAGCAGCAGCTACTTCAGCAGCAGGTGCTTCTTCAACGGCGGCCAAGGCTGGTTCAGCCGCTGGCTCTACCTCGGCACCAAGGTCAACGCCCTTGGCAACCTTGGCATTGACGTTGCCCTTGCTCGCTGCGGTTGCAACGGCATCGCAATACAAACGGATGGCGCGCGCGGCGTCGTCATTTGCAGGAACCGGGAACGCAATGCCGTCTGGCGACACGTTCGAATCGAGGATCGCGATGACCGGAATACCCAGAACATTGGCTTCCTTGATGGCGAGCTCTTCCTTGTTGGCGTCAATGACGAACATGACGTCAGGAATGCCGCCCATGTCGCGGATACCGCCAAGGCTCATTTCAAGCTTATCGCGCTCGCGGGTCATCTGAAGA
Organism: uncultured Sphingorhabdus sp.; assembly: GCA_963508315.1. Taxonomy (GTDB): domain Bacteria; phylum Pseudomonadota; class Alphaproteobacteria; order Sphingomonadales; family Sphingomonadaceae; genus Sphingorhabdus_B. The sequence continues at coordinate 40,610 of CAUOWK010000002.1, forward strand.
ATTTCCTTCTTCGTGAAACCATGCGTGTCGCCCGAAAGCTGCTCTTCAAGAGTTTTCAGCTTCTTGATCGAGTTTGAAATGGTCTTCCAGTTGGTGAGCATGCCGCCCAACCAACGGTGATTTACGAAATGCTGGCCAGAAGCGCGTGCTGCATCAGCGATTGGGCCCTGTGCCTGGCGCTTTGTGCCAACGAACAATACCTTGCCACCCGAAGCAACGCTCTGGGCAACGAAATCAAGCGCACGTGCAAACAAAGGCACGGACTGCGACAGATCGAGAATGTGGATTCCGTTGCGCGCGCCGAAGATATACGGCTTCATACGCGGGTTCCAACGGTGTGTTTGGTGGCCGAAATGGGCCCCAGCTTCAAGCAATTGCTGCATGGTAACGACAGGTGCCGCCATGGTACTTCTCCTTCCGGTTGAGCCTCTGGGAAACTAGAACGTCACTATTGCCTGAAAGACAAAGATCAGCACCGGTATGTGCGTTTCCCATGTGGAATGATGGGCCCGTTATAGCTACCCGTAGGATTCGTCAAGCATCAATGCCGATTTTTGGCACATCAGAGCCGTGCCATGTTAACAAGCGGTTCAGGCCAGGCAAACTATCCGCGACTATAGACATGATGTTAAGGGGTCTTTGTGCGTCTCATTATTGCCCCCCTTTTACTGCTCATGCTGCCCTCGCTGGCAACTGCAGATGATGCCGATTATGGCGATGCACAGCAATCCGCGCCGCCGGAACGAATATCATTTCTGGTCACATTCGGCGATGAGAGGTGCCCCGAAGCACAAGGTGACGAAATCGTCGTGTGCGCTGCCCAACCCGAAGGCGACCGATATCGCATTCCCAAGAAGTTGCGGGAAACCGATGATGTTGCAGTGGGTGGCGGCAGTTGGACCTCAGCGGTCGAAAGCCTGGACGGCTATTCGCGCGCGGTACTTCCCAACAGCTGCTCCGTGAACGGCTCGGCTGGCTTCACCGGCTGCACACAACAGTTGCTGCAGCGATGGTTCGCAGAACGCCGCGGCCAACGCGACGCAAATTGAACTTATTCGCATCTCGATAGTTATCCACAGGTAATCCCCAATTTGATCCAGCACAATTCCGGATGCGGAATGTCGCTTGACAAAAAAGAACATATAGTGAACAAAGGCAGCAGAACGTTCATCTACGCGTAATCAAATGCCCCTTAATGACAAGAATGGGGCTGAAAGGACCATTGCCATGACTCTCATTGCTTCCCTTCTTTTTGTAGTTGTGCTGGCCGCTTCTGTCGGCGTCATTATGCTGTCATTGCGCAACGCGCTTCCGCGCATTCGTGAAGTGGTCGATATGGAATTCGCGCCAGCAGTCGAGCATGCCCGTCGTATCAACTTTGGCGAAGTACGCTATTGCAAAGCAGCGGAAGTTATCGCGTTTCCGGTGAACGCGCGCCGGTCGGAAGGCTTGCTGCTCGCCGCGTAATGGCAGGGCGATCCGAGATCTGGAAGAAATCAAAGCCGTCCGTCACGCGGGCGGCTTTTTTGTGTCCGTCTCGCCGGCCAAGACGCACGACAAGCAATAAAAAAGGCGGGTGCTGTCGCCCCGCCCTTTTCGTTAGAACTTACAGTCCTGATTTAGTTGACGGCATCCTTGAGAGCCTTGCCAGCCTTGAACTTTGGCTGAGTCGAAGCCTTAATGGTCATTGGCTCGCCGGTGCGTGGGTTACGGCCGGTCGATGCTTTGCGCTTTGCAACGCCAAAAGTACCGAAGCCAACAAGACGAACTTCGCCACCGCTCTTCAAAGCGCCGGTGATTGCTTCAAAGGTTGCTTCAACAGCCTTGCCTGCATCCGCTTTGGTCAGGCCGCTTGCGTCAGCTACGGCACTGACGAGATCTTGCTTGTTCATATGGGAACCCCCCTCTTAAAATTGGTTGAGACTCACTTATCGACTAATTGAGTCGCGGCTAAAGCCGGTGCCGGGATAATGATGAGAATGTTGGCGCTGTCAAAGGAAATATCCGCCGAAATCCGTCATATTATGTGAAAAACTGCCAGTCTTGCCTATAACGTACAAATTAGTGCAAGACTGGCACCATTAGTGGGTCACAGAAGCCCCGTTTTCGCCGCCGATTGCGGCGGGTAAAGCCGCCGCCAACTCGTCTGCTTCGGTCCATTCAACGGCTACCAACGGCGATACCAATGCGCGGGCAAGTACCTGATCGACATGGCTGACCGGGATGATTTCCAGCCCGTTCTTGATGTTGTCAGGTATGTCGACCAAGTCTTTTTCATTTTCCTGCGGGATCAACACAGTTTTAATTCCCCCGCGCAGCGCCGCGAGCAGCTTTTCTTTAAGGCCGCCGATGGGCAAAACCCGTCCGCGCAAAGTGACTTCGCCGGTCATGGCAACGTCACGATGGACAGCAATGCCAGTCAAGGTGGAAACAATGCAGGTCACCATGCCGATACCAGCCGATGGACCGTCCTTGGGCACAGCGCCCTCCGGCAAGTGGATGTGGACGTCCTTACGGCCAAATAGGCTTGGCTTGATGCCATAGCTTGGCGCACGCGCCTTCACATAGCTCAACGCCGCCTGAATGGACTCGCCCATAACCTCGCCCAATTTACCCGTGGTCCGGATCTGGCCCTTACCGGGAACAGTAACCGCTTCGATAGTGAGCAGTTCGCCACCGACTTCCGTCCACGCGAGGCCCGTCACCGCGCCAATCTGGTTTTCTTCCTCGCCCATATCGTGGCGATATTTACGAACGCCGGAAAAATCGGAGAGATTGTCCGGCGTAATCGCGATACTTTGCGCCTTACCCTCTAATATGCGGCGCAAGGCTTTACGCGCCAGCTTGGCGATTTCGCGCTCAAGCGTACGCACACCAGCTTCGCGCGTGTAATAACGGATCAGATCGCGTAGCGCGTCATCGCTGACCGAGAACTCCTCAGGCTTCAACCCATGCGCTTCGATTTGCTTGTCCAGCAAATGGCGCTTCGCAATCTCAAGCTTCTCGTCTTCGGTATAGCCCTCAAGCCGGATGATCTCCATACGGTCCAACAGCGCCTGTGGCAGGTTAAGGCTGTTGGCGGTTGTCACGAACATCACATCCGACAGATCAAGGTCGATTTCCAGATAATGGTCGTTGAACTTGCTGTTCTGCTCGGGGTCGAGAACCTCAAGCAATGCAGACGCGGGGTCGCCGCGGAAATCCTGACCAAGCTTGTCGATCTCGTCGAGCAAAAACAGCGGATTCATGCTGCCGGCCTTTTTCAGGTTGGCGGCAACCTTGCCTGGCATTGAGCCGATATATGTACGACGATGACCGCGAATTTCGGCTTCGTCACGAACACCGCCAAGCGATTGGCGAATGAACTCGCGTCCGGTTGCCTTCGCAATCGACTTGCCAAGGGAAGTCTTGCCGACGCCCGGAGGACCAACGAGGCAAAGGATTGGTCCCTTCAGCTTGTTGGTGCGCGCTTGCACCGCCAGATATTCGACGATCCGGTCCTTGACCTTTTCCAGCGCGAAGTGATCGGCGTCGAGCACTTCCTGCGCCTTGGCAATGTCGCGTTTGAGCTTTGACTTCTTGCCCCACGGAATACCAAGCAATGTGTCGAGATAATTGCGAACAACCGTCGCCTCGGCCGACATCGGCGCCATGCCACGCAGCTTTTTCAATTCGGCATTGGCTTTCGCCTTAGCTTCCTTGGACAGCTTCATTGTGTCGATCTTGCTCTGAATCTCGGCTACTTCGTCGCCGCCTTCGCCATCGTCATTGCCCAGCTCACGCTGGATGGCCTTCATCTGTTCGTTCAGATAATATTCGCGCTGGGTCTTTTCCATTTGGCGCTTAACGCGGCCACGGATTTTCTTCTCGACCTGCAAAACGCCAAGCTCGCCCTCCATGAACGCAAAGGCCATTTCGAGCCGGCGCAACGGGTTCGCTTCCACTAACAAAGATTGCTTATCGGAAACCTTCAACTGGATATTCGCCGCCACGGCGTCGGCCAACACCGCTGGTGACTCGATTTCAGTTAACTGCACTGCGGTTTCCGCAGGCATTTTCTTGTTGAGCTTCGAATAATTTTCGAACTGCTCGGAAACAGAACGCATCAATGCTGACGCTTCAGGGCCCTCGGCGCTTTGTTCTTCGACAAGCGTGACGCTGGCTTCGACATAATCGCTGCCATGCTCCACAAGATCCTGCAGTTCGGCGCGCTGCTTTCCTTCCACCAGCACGCGCACGGTGCCGTCCGGAAGCTTAAGCAGCTGCATAATCGTTGCCGTGACACCGATGCTGTACAAATCGTCTTTGGTCGGATCGTCTTGAGCTGGGTCAAGCTGCGCAACCAGAAAGATTTCCTTGTTCGCCGCCATCGCCTTTTCAAGCGCCACGACGGATTTGTCACGACCAACAAACAGCGGCACGATCATGCCGGGGAAAACAACGATATCGCGCAACGGCAATAAAGGAAGGTTCAGGACCATAATAACTCCAATTGGCGGCCCCTCAAGCGGCGACCAGCCTGTTCCCGGTTAATATGTGTCCTTTTGAAGAGCTTTCAATGAATTTACGTTGAACCCATAAGATTTGTTGGGGAAAAGACAGGCTAGCGGTTCCTCGCAATAGGCAGCGAGCGGAAACCTTCCCCGCTCAGAACGGCAGTTTGAAGCCCGGTGGCAAGGGCAAGCCGCTGGACATCTTGCCCATTTCGGCATTGCTGGCGGCATCGGCCTTATCACGTGCATCGTTGAATGCGGCTGTAATCAGGTCCTCCAGCATCGTCTTGTCCGACGGCACAATAAGGCTGTCGTCAATGGCAACATTCAAAATACGGCCTTTTGCAGTCGCCCGGACTTTTACAAGGCCGCCGCCTGACACGCCTTCAACCTGAATCGTGTCCAGCGTCGCTTGCGCCTGTTCCATTTGTTGCTGGATGTTCTGGGCAGCTTCCTGTGCGGCCTTGATCATTTCTTCCATGCTTTTCATGCGGTCTTGCTCCATTTAATATCATGTTCGTCGCTGTCGAGCAGCTCCGCGTCAGGAAAGGCGGCAAAGGCCGCTTTCACCAATGGTGATTCCAATATCATTTGCTTTTCGGCATCAGCCTTGGCCATTTCGTCCTCAAGCAGACTTGGCAGAGCCGCGCCCTCGCGCTCCTCGACGTCCCAGCGAGTTCCGCTTATCTTTGCCAAGGCATCGCGAAGTTCTGCGATAAAGCCCGGCGCGACTGGTCCTGCCAACTGATAGGCGAGCAAAGGTGGTGCATATTCGACGAGCCGAAAGACATCGCGCAATGTCATCTCGACACTCACAAATCCCTCACGCGCAAGCCGGTCAAGCAAGGCCGGGAAATCGGCTGGCATCAATGTTTGTACAGTGGCGGACGCAGGAATGTCCAACGCAGTTGGCGCCGAAGCGGGCGGGGCAGCGGTAAACACGCCCTCGCCTATCATTTTGGCAAGCTCGCCCGGATCAGGCAGCGTCGCTGCGTGCACGACACGCAACAATGCCATGTCGGCTGCGTCCAGTGGCACCGCAGCGCGGGCGACCTCTTCCTGCCCCTTCAGTAGCAGTTGCCACAGGCGATGAAGCGCCGGAAAGGACAACTGGTCCGCAAGGCTTTCCACCATAGCGGTCGCTTCGGTATCCAGAGCGGCATCACGCGGCGCGCCTACTTTTGCGAGCGTCAGGCGATGCACTTCCGATAGCAGCCCCGCGAACATCGCCAGCGGCTCTACGCCCAGATTATATTGGTTGCGCGCTTCCGCCAACATAGCTGGCGCATCACCTTGCAGTATCAGGCCAAAGAGGCGGCGAATGGCACCCCGGTCGGAAAGCCCCAACATGTCGCGCACTTGCGCAGCGGTAACCTTGCCGTCACCCTCCATGTCGGCATGGGCGATCGCCTGATCCAAAATCGACAGCCCGTCCCGCACGGAACCTTCCGCCGCCTGAGCGACCAAATCGAGTGCTTCCTGTTCGGCCTCAACCGATTCCTTGGCAACGATTTCGGCAAAATGCGCAGACAGTTTTTCGGTCGGAATGCGCTTCAAGTCGAACCGCTGGCATCGCGACAATACGGTTATGGGAACCTTGTTCACTTCAGTCGTGGCGAACAGGAACTTCACATGGCCCGGCGGTTCTTCCAAAGTCTTCAACAACGCGTTGAACGCGTTTTTCGACAGCATGTGGACTTCGTCGATGATGTAGATTTTGTAGCGTGCCGATACCGCAGAATAACGCACAGCCTCAATAATTTCACGGACGTCATCGACGCCGGTGTGGCTGGCCGCGTCCATTTCGATGACATCGATGTGCCGCCCTTCGGCAATCGCAACGCACGGCTCACAGGCCCCGCACGGGTCAATAGTCGGGCCACCCTGCCCGTCGGCACCCACACAATTCAATGCCTTAGCAATAAGGCGCGCCGTCGAGGTTTTGCCAACACCGCGCACGCCGGTCATCAAAAATGCATGGGCCAATCTGTCACGCTTGATCGCGTTGCCAAGCGTCTGGACCATCGCGTCCTGACCAATGAGTTCGGCAAAAGTCTGCGGACGATATTTACGCGCAAGCACGCGATAGGCTGCCCCGGCGGCGGGCGCAGACGCGGGCGACGCGGCTGGCTTTGGCGCAGCGGGCATATCAAGGCCCAAACCAAGCGCATCGTCCGGCATATCCGGGTCGCGGTCGGCGAAATCTGGTTGGTCGGAGTCGGACATGTTTTTACGTTAGGATGCTCATCAACAATTGTCGAAGGCTTCTCGGTCGAAATACGGGGAAAAGTAGGAGCCGGATGACCCGCAGCGAATTCGTTGTGGCTGCTTCCGTCAGGATCTGACCAGGTTGGCGAGTGCCACGTCCATCCGACTCCCGCTGGCGATATGGCGGCCAAAGCGGCCAAATGCAAGAGTGCGAAGCCGTTTAATGGTAAAGCGGGATTTTACCTTATCTCTAAGCAGGTAATTTACCCCGTCTGGTTAATCCTGAGTATCCAGAATAGGGTAGCCACAACAGGATTGCCGCCATGAACGATACGCCTTTCACGACAAAGACCTATCAACGGTACGAAGATGCCGCGCAGGAAGACCGCAGCGCACCGCGCATAAGGCTCAAAATACCGGCGTCCATGCGTCCGTCCGGCTCGCCCGGCTTTTCGGTCATTGTGCGCGATATGTCGCTTTCCGGCGTGGCATGCGAAGCTTTGACTGGCATGAGCCCGGGCACCCGCGTGTGGCTGACCCTGCCTGGATTAAGCGCGCTACCGGCCAAAATTATCTGGAATGACGGAACGATGGTTGGGTGCGCGTTCGATACATTACTCAACCACGCTGTGATGGCGAATATCCTCGCGCGCTTTCCCGCCCAGATTTAAGGTCAAGATTGACTAAGCGTTTCGAAGATACCAGTCATAATCAATCGTTGGCACTTGACCGAAATAACGGTCCTGTTCCACGCGCTTGACGATCGTGAACATGTCAACAAAGCGCTCACCCAGATAATCGCGCATCAGTGCAGAACCGTGGAAGCGGTCGACGGCAGCGAACCAGTTGCTTGGCGGTTTGTCATCGCCTGAGCCGTCGCGATCATAGCCATTGCCGACAACCGCTGGTCCCGGATCAATCTGATTGACAATGCCATGATGGATACCCGCAAGGACGCCTGCAACGGCAAGATAGGGGTTTGCATCGGCACCGCAGGCGCGGTGTTCGACATGGCGGCTAGACGGTGGCCCTGCCGGAATGCGGAAAGAGACGGTGCGGTTGTTGACGCCCCATGTCGGCGCAACCGGCGCATAGCTATTGGCTTTAAACCGCCGATAGCTGTTGGCGTGCGGCGCGAAAATCGCAAAGCAATCGCCAATCGAGGATATCATCCCGCCAATGGCGTGGCGCAGCATGGGCGTGCCTTCGGGGTCATCCGCCGCGAACAGGTTATTGCCATCTGCGTCGTTCATCGACACGTGAATATGCATGCCCGACCCTGCCTGTTCGGCAAAGGGCTTGGCCATGAAGGTCGCCTCCAGACCGTGCGCCTGCGCCACAGCTTTGACCACGCGTTTGTACATGATGGCATCGTCACATGCGCGCAGGACATCGGGCTTGTACCGCAGCGTCAGCTCGCACTGTCCGGGTGCAAATTCGGAAATGGCTGATTCAAGCGGCAAGCCCTGAACGTCGCATGCTTCATACAGCTCATCAAAAAACGGCCGGAAGTCGTCGAGTTCGCGCAGGCCATAGACCTCCACCATTTGCGGCGCAGTGTTGTTATAATCAGGACGCGCCGGGCGTATTGATCCATCGCGCGCGCGCTTCGGGTCCAAAAGGTAGAATTCCAGCTCAACCGCCAATGCGGGCGTCAGGCCCATCTCGGCAAAACGGTCGACCACAAGGCCAAGGACGTGGCGCGGGTCCAGATCATGCGGCTGGCCATCAAGTTCGTAAAAATCGACCATGAATTGCGCGGCATTGTCCCCAGCCCATGGCGTGCGCACCAGGGTTCCGGGGATCGGCTTCATGGAGCGGTCGGCGTCGCCATCTTCCCAGACCAAGCCGGTTTCAACGGTATCTTGGCCAGTAATATCGACAACGGCGATTGATCCGGGAAAGAAACGTCCGATTTCGTAGACCGATAACACTTCATGCTGACGCAGGCGCTTGCCGCGCGGAACGCCGCCCATGTCGGTGTAAATCATCTCGACGGAATCGACATCCGGATGCGCTGCAAAAAACGCCTCAGCCTCGCTACGCGGTGCGATTGTCGCTGAAGATTTCGCTCGCTTGATCGTCATAATGTCACCTTAGTCCGTCCCGTTCACGCCGCTTGTAGCTCAGTCAACGCATTGTTCAACTCAAACGCGAGCCGGTCTACCTGTGCTGGTTCAGTCGCGGGGCTAACCAGCATCATATTATGGAAAGGCGCCAACAATATTCCGCGATTCACCAGATAGAGGTGAATTGCGCTTTCGAGTTCATGGTCCATGCCCGCCCGCGCCTCGCTCCCGTTGCGCGGCGGTGTGGCTGCACACAGAAATTCAATGCGCGCACCAACATGGCTGACGTGCCAGTCCACTTTTTGCGCGGTGATGACATTGTTCAAAGCGGTCACCAGCCGGTCCGCCATGGTCAGCATATGCGTATAAGCATCGCGCGTGATGACCTGCCCCAACATCGCATGCATCGCCGTTATGGCCAGCGCGTTGGCCGATAGCGTCGTACCGATACCGCTATGCCCGGCTGGACGCGACCGGTTGAGAGCCTCCATCCGCACCGCAAGTTCGTCGGTGAATCCATATACCGCGCAAGGCACACCGCCACCGATGGATTTTCCCACAACCGTGATGTCGGGCATCGGTCCGTGCATATTGCTATGCCCTCCATGGCCCGAAGAAATTGTGTGCGTTTCGTCAAACACTAGCAACGTACCGGTTTCGTCGCACAAACGGCGCAGGGTCGCGAGATAACCGGGGGCATCACGGACCATTCCGATATTGGTCATCAATGGCTCGGCAAGTACGCAAGCGACGTCGTGACGACGCAGCGCTTCTTCCAGCGCCGCTTCATCGTTGAACTCGATGACAGTGGTGGTCGGCAATATGTCGTGCACTTGCCCGATCAGGCTCGGCCGGTTGACGGCCGCACCGCCGCGCAGGTCTACAAACACATCATCCACCGCGCCATGGTAGCAACCGTTGAATATCAATATCTTATTACGCTGTGTTAAGCCCCGACACCAGCGGATGACTGCACGGTTTGCTTCGCTTGCCGTCGTCGTCACTTGCCACTTCGGCAGGCCGAACATGGCGGATAGCATGTCGCCGACCGCGCCCGCTTTTGCAGTGGGCAGCATGTAGCTCAGGCCATTGGCCGCTTGCTCGGATATCGCGTGCGCCAGCGGCTCCGGCGAATGGCCGAACATGCTTGCCGTATCACCAAGGCAAAAATCGTCGAATATCTGCCCATCGACGCTCGTCAATTGCGCGCCCTTGGCACTTTGCGCGACGATTGGAAACGGGCTCGACCAATCCAGCATCCAGTGGAACGGAACGCCTTGAAACCAACCCTTTGCGTTTTCCGCGTGGACCTTGGATTTAGGATTGCTCTCGATGAAGCGCGCAACTTCACGCGCGCGCATCTCACGGATTTTTTGCCGGTCGATCATAAACGGTCCCGCAGTGCATAATATAGCAGCCCCAATGTCGCGAGCGGCCTCTTAAGCCAGCCCCCACCCGGAAACCGGCTATGCGGCAGGCTGGCGAAGATGTCAAAACGCTCCATTGTGCCCACCACTGCCTCGGCCATTAATTCGCCCGCGAGCGTAGTGATGAGCGCGCCGTGCCCGGAAAAACCGTGGGCGAAGAAGACATTTCCCTTGCGGCCGACATGCGGCAGTCGGTTTTTGGTGACGCCGACGGCACCGCCCCACGCATAGTCGATCGGCACATCGGCAATGGCCGGAAAAACCTCCGCCATATGCTTGCGGACGAACGCGGCAATATCGGAAGGCGGCGTCTGCACATATTTCTCGCCACCGCCGAAAATCATCCGTTTATCCGCGCTTAGACGGAAATAATTCAGAACAAAGCGGCTGTCCGCTATGGCAGCGTCCGAAGGCATTAGCGCTTCTGCATTTGCCAGCGGTGCAGTCGCGATATTGTAGTTCATAATTGGGATTGTGTATTGGCCAAGGGCCCGATCGCCCTCGCCTATCCACGCGTCGGTGGCCAGAATGATGTGTTCCGCGTTCATATCCTCGGGCTGGCCTCGGCAGTTCTCGAATATGGCCACACCAGCGTGTCGCGCGGCCTCGGCCATCCCCAACGCATAATTCAACGGATGAAAATGTCCGGCCTGGCAATCATAAATTCCGCCATGATAGCCACCGCCATTGATGTGACGTCCCATATCCTGCGGCAGGACAATTTCGCTTTCCCAACCAAACGCGCGGTCCAGAAAGTCCGCGTCGCGCCGCATCATATCGAAATGTGCTGGTTTATACGCCGCCTCCAGATGTCCGGCCTTCAAATCGCAAGCGATACTGTGCTGGGTGATCCGGGCCTTTACCCCGCCCACTGCACCATAAGCCAAATCAAAAATGGCCCGGGCCCGTTCGCGGCCAAACTCTTCGTCGATTTCGCGCATGGACCAACGCAAACCGGGAATAAGTTGCCCGCCATTGCGCCCCGAAGCGCCAAAGCCAATCGTTTCCGCCTCAAGCAGGGCGACCTTCAGCCCCTTTTCTGCGCAGGCCAACGCAGCAGAAAGGCCCGTAAAGCCGCCGCCGATTACGGCGACGTCATATTTCGCATCGACATCATGTGCGGACTGCGTTTCCCACGCATGGGCTGTCGCACGGTAATAGCTGTTGTTGAGTGGGTCGGACATCACACCCGCAGCAACAAATGCTCACGCTCCCAACTGGACACGACCGATTGGTAGTTGAACAGTTCATAGTCCTTCACGGCGTAGAAAATCTCGAAAAAATCTTCACCCAGCAGGTTCCGGACTGGCTTGCACGCCGAAAACCGGTCAAGTGCGGCCTCCAACGTCCGTGGCAATGTACGTGCGCGGTTGTAGGCGCTGCCCGTAATCGCTTTGGCTGGGACCATCCGCTCGACCATCCCGATATATCCGCATACCAAGGAGGCCGCCATGGCCAGATAGGGATTTGAATCCGCACCAGGCAGGCGATTTTCAACACGGCGATTGGCCTTGTCGGAAATCGGCACACGGAAGCCGCAACTGCGGTTATCTTCGCCCCATTGAACGTTAATCGGCGCCGCGCTGTCAGGGCGCATCCGCCGAAAACTGTTTACATTGGGTGCCCAAAGCGGCGACACTTGCGGCATGAACTTCACAAGCCCCGCAATGTAGCTGCGGAACAGTGCACTGTCGCGCCCATTGGCATTGGAAAACAGATTCTTACCGGTTTCCGCGTCCACGACCGACTGGTGAATGTGCATCGCGCTGCCCGGTTGGCCGGCCATCGGGTTTGCCATGAATGTCGCATAGACACCATGCTGTTTAGCAACAGCGCGGACTGCACGCTTGAACAGGAATACCTGATCGGCCAGTTTCAGCGGGTCACCGTGAATGAAATTCACTTCCAACTGCGCCGCACCCATTTCGTGGATCATCGTATCAATATCGAGCCCCATTAGCTCGCAATCATCATAGATATGGTCGATGATGTCTTCATACTCGTTCATTGCCTCGAGACCATAAGGCTGGCTTGCGGTTTCCGCGCGGCCGCTTGATCCTGTCGGCGGCATCAGCGGAAAGTCAGGGTCCACATTCTGGCTGACCAGATAAAATTCGACTTCTGGCGCCATAATGGGCTTCCAACCACGGTCGGCATACAGCCCCAGAACTTTTTTCAATATCGTACGCGGCGCGATGTCCACTTCAGTGCCGTCGCCATTAAGTACGTCGGCAATGACAAAGGCAGTGGGCGATTTGAAGCCGGGGGCGACGCAAATGGTGCTGGGGTCAGCGACCAATATCTTGTCGGGATCCTTGTCCCAGATATCCTCGATATCTTCGGGATAATGGCCATCGATGGTACAAATGAATACGCTTCCGGGAATGCGCAGCGACTTGTCCCGTACTGAGGACAGGAACTTTTTGGCGGGCAAGACCTTGCCCCGCTGCACCCCGTTAATGTCCGGCACAATGCATTCGACCTCGTCGATCTTATGCTCGGCGATCCAGTTGACAAGGTTGACTGACATTGTTTTTCACCAGTTTTTTGGAAGCCAGATAAGCGCATGCCGGACTTGAAAGGTCAAGCCCGGCATGTAGTGTCTTGTTTACCCCGAGGGGTTGAAAGCTTATTTAGAAGCCGTAGCTCAGTGTGAATACAACGCCAGCCTTGCTATCTTCGAAAGCGAAGGTCGAGCGGCGATTGGTGTCGACATAAGCAACGCCAAGCGTGAATACCGAAACAGCGGCAGTCGCGCCAATTGACCAATCAATCTTGTCATCACCGAAAGCGCCATCTTCATAACCGACCGAACCGGTCAGCGTGATGGGCGAATCTGGCAGCGCGATGGCGGCGTTGGTTGCGACATAGATATTATCCGTATTGCCGGTGTTATCCTGGCTTGGAACATAACTGAGTTGGCCGCCAATCGTCGCTGGACCAACCGTTGTTCCAAGCTTCCCGGTCAACTCGACATAGTTAAGACCAGACGCGCCGGGGTAAACATAATAGGTCGCGCCAATGTCATAAGTGACTGCGTCGCCACCAGCGAAGCCCGCATACAGATCGACTTCAACATCATCGCCAGCGTTTTCCGCGAGGTTTGAACCCCATACGCCAGCGTAAAGGCCGGACTCATGCTTGACGGTCAGATAAGGCTGAAAAGCAAAATCCTTATCGGAGAGCGAAACGCCGCGGAAGCGGTAATCAGAAACAAGCGCTGCGCCGCCGGTAACAGTGATTGGGCCCGAAGCTTCCTCTGCTTCGTCCTGCGCGAATGCAGGTGCGGATACCGCCACAGCGCTCATCGCAACACTCATAGCTGCAAATTTCAAAATGGATTTACGCATAACTTTACCCCTTCTTAGGTACGCTGAATATTCCGCCAAAAGCAGCGCGAAGCGTCACTTCCGGCAAATGCCGTTCTCTTCCCGCTGTATCTTTTGCCGGCGCATTGGTTAGCGTTGCCTTACCCGCGCTTTATTGTGCAGGTGCACACAAACATCAAAGCCTGCCCCAAGCAAGCAATTTTGTGTCAATGTCCTTGTCCTTTTTGAGTAATGTGACAAAACAGTCACAGTCTTGCGCAAGATAAAGATATGGGGAATGAAGCCTGCATGCTTGAAAATGATCCGCTCGCGGCATTCTGGATGCCCTTCACTGCCAACAAAGCCTTCAAGGCCAATCCGCGGCTTTTGGTATCGGCCAAAGATATGCATTATCAGAGCGCGGACGGGCGCAGCATATTGGACGGAACGGCTGGCCTCTGGTGCAGTAACGCGGGTCATTGCCGCCAACCCATCGTCGATGCAATTGCGAAGAGCGCCGCATCGCTGGACTTTGGACCAACTTTCCAACTCGGCCATCCGCTCGCCTTTGAGCTGGCAAGCCGACTTGCGCCTATGATGCCCAAGGGCGTCGACCGGATATTCTTCACCAACTCTGGCAGCGAGTCCGTCGATACAGCGCTTAAAATAGCCCTCGCGGCCCAGCGCGCGCGGGGGCAGGCAACACGTACTCGCCTGATTGGTCGGGAACGCGGCTATCACGGAACCGGCTTTGGCGGCATTTCCGTTGGCGGCATCGTAAACAACCGGCGCGTGTGGCAAGGCCTTCCCGGCGTCGATCACATGCGCCACACGCACGACCCCGCACGAAATAGCTGGTCGCGGGGATTCCCAGAACATGGCGCGGAGCTTGCTGACGATCTGGAGCGGCTGGTGACCTTGCATGGCGCGGAAACCATTGCGGCGGTTATCGTCGAACCAGTTGCCGGGTCAACAGGTGTGCTCGTGCCGCCGGTCGGTTATTTGCAGCGATTGCGCGATATATGCACGAAGCATGGCATCATCCTGATATTTGACGAGGTTATCAGCGCCTTTGGCCGTGTTGGCGGGACAACCGCGTCCGAAAGCTGGGGCGTCACACCGGACATTATTACTATGGCGAAGGGTCTGACCAATGCCGCAGTGCCGATGGGGGCTGTTGCCGTCAGCCGCAATATCCACGATGACGTCGTGAATGCCACCGAAGACGGCATCGAGCTATTTCACGGTTACACCTATAGCGGTCATCCGCTCGCCGCCGCCGCTGCTTTGGCCACGCTGGATATCTATCGCGAAGAAGGCCTGTTCGATAAAGCGATTGAGTTGGGACAATATTGGCAGGATGCGGCGTTTTCATTGCAGGGCAAACGCCATGTCATTGACGTCCGCACAATTGGCTTGATTGCGGGCATTGAACTTGAACCAAGGCCAAGCGCGCCAACCAAGCGTGCGACGGAGTTGTTTCAGGCCTGCTTCGATAATGGCCTGCTCGTGCGGGCAACAGGCGACATCATTGCGCTCAGTCCGCCACTCATCCTCGAAAAATCGCATATCGACGAAATGTTCGGACGCATTGCCGATGTGCTGGACAATATCGCTTAAAGACACGGCAAACGCTGCCCATGTTGTGCGAAGCTAACCTTTAGAGGGCAGCGCAGGTCAGCTTCGCACAAAATAGGCAGCGTCGATTTGGTTGTCAGAACAAAATTGCCACAACGACCACAAGTAAAATGAGCCCACCAATGCTGATACCGACTGTTCGTCCCATGTTAGATCTCCATTTCTGCAAACCAAACAGGCGAGCCTTGGCGAAGTTCCGTCCGGACAAATTATTTGGCGATTATTCGTTGAACAGGCGCGGCGGTACTGTTCGATTGACGACTTCGCGGAGTGCGAAAGCGGTTTCAATCCTCGCCACGCGCGGGAGCCGGGCGATTTCCTGCCGGTGGATATACTCATAATCCTGAATGGACGCCGCCCGCACGACCAACAGATAGTCATTACGTCCACTCATCAAGTGGCACCGAATCGTCGACGGGCTGTTGACGACAGCCGCTTCAAACGCCGCCATGGCCTCTTCGCTTTGGCTATCGAGTGTCACCGTCACCATAACGGTGGCTTCCAGTCCCAGCTTACGCAGGTTCACATCCGCCCGATAACCGCGCAAAATGCCGGATTCCTCCAGCGACTTCTGACGGCGGGCAGCGGCACTGGGTGACAGACCTGCCGCCTCCCCCAACTCCTGCTGCGTCGCGCGGCCATTGCGGACGAGTAGTCCCAATAATTTACGGTCACTTCTGTCTAGTTGCATATTTTATCTCCCCATTGATACTTTGACGCTGGAATCATGCGTCAAATGCGCGTTGAAGTCGAATCTTTGCGGATTAACGGCAAGTCCATGATGCTATTTGTCATCCAACATATTGAAGGAGGACAATTCCATGCGCGTCGGTGTTCCAAGCGAAATCAAGGTCCATGAATATCGCGTTGGGCTGACCCCCGGCGCCGTCCGCGAATATGTGGCACGCGGCCATCATGTGGTCGTTCAGTCCGGCGCGGGTGCTGGCATTATGGCAGGTGATGACGCCTATCGCGCGGCTGGTGCAGAAATCGCTCAAACGGCGTCGGAAATCTTCGCCAATTGCGACATGATCGTGAAGGTCAAGGAACCTCAGCCGAGCGAATGGAGCCAGCTACGGCCAGGCCAATTACTGTTCACTTACTTGCACCTTGCGCCCGACCCAGAACAGGCAAAGGGCCTATTAGCCAGCGGTTGCACGGCAATCGCTTATGAAACTGTCACCGACGACCGCGGCGCCCTCCCCCTTCTGGCACCCATGAGCGAAGTCGCAGGGCGGCTTGCCATTGAAGCCGCTGGCGAAGCCATGCGCCGAAGCAATGGCGGCGCAGGCATTTTGCTTGGCGGTGTCCCGGGGGTTCCTGCCGGGCGTGTGACCGTTTTGGGCGGCGGCGTTGTCGGCACCCATGCCGCCCGCATGGCAGTCGGCCTTGGCGCTGAAGTAACGATTATCGACCGGTCCATCCCGCGCCTGCGCCAGCTGGATGAAATGTTCAACGGCCGGGTCCGCACGCGTTATTCCACGTTGGAAACGATCGAACATGAAATTGCCATTGCCGACGCAGTTATCGGCGCAGTCCTCATTCCCGGTGCAAGTGCACCGCGTTTGGTCACTCGCGAAATGCTCAAAATGATGAAGCCAAGCTCTGTCTTGGTCGATGTAGCAATCGACCAGGGCGGCTGTTTCGAAACATCGCGGCCCACCACGCATGCTGATCCGACCTATGTGGTCGACGGCATCATCCATTATTGCGTCGCAAACATGCCCGGCGCGGTGCCGCAAACCAGTGCCGCTGCGCTCAACAACGCCACGCTGCCCTATGGCTTGGCCTTGGCCGATAAAGGAACGGGGGCGTTAACTGCCCACAGCGAAACCGGGCGCGGACTCATCGCTGGCCTCAACGTCCACCAAGGTCAGGTTACCAGCCAAGCGGTGGCCGAAAGCCTCGACATGCCATTTGTCACACCGGAAGCTGCGCTCGCGGCGTGACTTGCGCCTCTGGTGGTGCTAACGGCATCACCATGGGTAAAGAGGGGCGGATTACTGCGCATCAGATTGCGGCTATGCTGGGGGTATCACAACCCACAGTATCGCGTGCCTTGCGTGGCGACAAAAAGGTAAATGAAGAGACGCGCGCGCGCATCGTTGCGCTGGCGAAGGAGTTGAACTACTCCGTCGATTACAACGCCCTGCGGCTGCGGACGCAGCAGACCTATTCGATTGCGCTTGTCATCCTGTGTCGGCAGGGCGAAAACAAAGCGAACATCAATCCCTTCTATTTGTCGCTTCTGGGCTGCATTGCGGCGTCAGCGTCACAGCGCGGCTATAATCTGATCATCTCTTTTCAGGATTCCCCGTCCAACTTCTTTGCCAATTACACCGGCAGCCGTCAGGCCGATGGCCTGATCGTCATTGGCAGCGGCCAAAACGTCGAAGGCTGGCAATTTTTCGGGGAATATGCCCGCCACAAAACCCCCATGATTTGCTGGGGTGCGAGCAAGGAAGATCTGGTTTCGATTACCAGCGACAATGTTCAGGGCACGCATATCGCGATTGACCACCTATATGAAAGCGGATGCCGCAAAATTGCCTATATCGGCCCCACGGACAGCGAGCAGCCACAATTTCAGGACCGGGTCACGACCTATATGGTGGCAATGGCGGACAAGGGCCTGCCCGTCATCTGCCCGCCGATGCCCGAAAACGCCGTGCGCGAAAATCAGGGATACGCTGCCGTTTCTGCGCTCATTCGCGAAGGGGTGAAGTTTGACGGCCTGTTTTGCGCCAATGATTTTATTGCCCTGGGCGCAATGCGCGCCTTGGACGAACATCATATCGCTGTTGGCAGCGATGTGCGGGTCATTGGCTTTGACGGCATAGCCACCGGTGCCTACGCGCAGCCGCCGCTGACCACCATCGAGCAGGATTATGTCCAAGCCGGCGAGATGCTGGTCGAGGCGCTGCTCGCGGTATTCAAAGGCGAAGAGCCCCAAATCTCGGCCGTACCGGTGAGGCTGCTCAAGCGCGGCAGCGCCTGAAGCAGCATGACCCATTGTCGCAGATCGTCATTGGCGCGCGACTTCCAAAACACAGTCGACAAAACCGGCCGGGTCGTCTTCCTGAATGAAATGTCCGCCGCTTAGCGCGCGGTGATTTTGCCCTGATGTGCCCGGAACGCGCCCGATAAAGCGGCTCTCACCGCCGCGCGTGATCTTGTCCTGATCCGAAAAACAGCACAGGAAAGGCTTCTCCCATTGATCGAAGACTGCCCACGCCCGTTTTTGGTGGGGCAGCGCGACATTGTTTTCAAAGGGCACGAAGCTGGGGAAAATGCGCGCCCCTGCCTTAAACGAGGAATCAGGAAACGGCGCATCATAAGCGGCAATCTCCGTCTCAGACAGGCCACGTTTTGTGCCGGCGCTGACGATTTTGCCGATGGGGAATACGGGGCTCCAACGCGAAAAGGCGCGCCAAATGGCAAAGGCCCGCGGCGCAGGTCCACCCTCGGGCAGCCCGCCATTGGACAAGGCCACACCCGAAAACCGGTCAGGCATTTCGGATACGAGCCGCAACCCGACAAGCGAGCCCCAATCCTGACATGCGAGCGTTATGCGTTGCAGGTCCAACTGCTCCAGCCAGCTACGCATCCACGCCACATGACGCGCATAGCTGTAATCACTTTGCGATGCCGGCTTGTCCGATTTGCCAAAGCCAATTAGATCAGGCGCAACGACACGATATCCTGCAGCGACCACCGGACCAATCATGTGGCGATACAGATAAGACCAGCTTGGCTCGCCATGCATCATCAACACAACGGGCGCATCGCGCGGACCTTCGTCAATATAATGCACCCGCAACGCCGTCCCGCTATCGGCATCGGCAACATCCAGATAATGTGGTGAAAACGGATAATCCGGGATCCCCGCAAAAGCGGTATCCGGCGTGCGCAAAACCTTCATGACTTCCCCCCAAGTTACAACTTGGAATAGCGCGTGTCACATAAAGTCCGCTGTATCAAGTCAGCAGGGCGCGGGGGTGATTAGTTTCTAATTGCGTGGTAGTTATCTAGAAACCAGCGATATGTCTGCGCAATGCCGTCGTCGAGCTCAATTTTGGCCTGATCAAATGATAACTGCTTTAGCGCGACGCTGGCTGCCTAAGCTACTCCAGTGCCAACAAAGCAAATGTAGCGAGCCAGTGTTCGCCCATATAGTCGCCCGTGACATGCGGGAGGCTGGCATCAAGATGTTCAACGGCTGCTTGCTCGGCGACTGCGAACACCGCATGATTAAGACCAAGCGCGCTGGCAATTGCACGCCAGCACCACGCGCGGCTTAAATTAAGGCCGTCCAGATGCGCGATCTTGCCGTCGCTGCGGTCGGAGACGAAGGCCGGCGTAAACAGGCTTGCCGGACGGCAGAGGGCTGCGCCGGGAAGGAAGCTATCGAACCAGCGGATAAATTCAGCCTTGGACAGGACGCGGCTCATGAGCAGCGCTTCGGTTAAGGCGGAAGACAGGAATTCGTCGCCTCCAGGCTCCCACGCCTGACAATCCTGATCCTGTGCGAACCACCCATTCGCTTTGGTAGCAATCAGCGAAGACAGATTGGCATCACGGCCGTTCGCCCATTCACCTGCCAGCGTCAGTGCAAATGAAATGTTGAAGTGGGTACCGACGCGCAATGGATAGGTGAGCTTGGGCAGGAAGTCATGAAAACGCTTGGCAAAGTCCAGCGCCAGTGGCTCCAGCGCGCCTGCCCAAGGGCCATCATGCCGTTCCAGTTCCGCGTGTAACGCAAGCAGCCAAGCCCAGCCATAAGGGCGCTCGAAACCTCCCGACATGGGGCGGTCGAGAAAGGCGCGCTCGACGGCGACTTTTTCAGGCACCAACATTTCGTCTGCCCGGGCATAGATTTCCGACACCTCGGGCATGGCGGGGTACAGCCGGGCCAGCCGCATGACTTGCCACCAGCCGTGCACGCAACTGTGCCAGTCAAAGCTGCCGTGAAAGATCGGATGGAACTCGTCAGGAACACGTGCATCTTCGGGACCATTCAGCACCAGATCCAGCTTATACGGGTAAGGCTTCCCCAGATGGCTGAGCGTTGTGCGCGCGAATTGCGACGCGATTTTAGCGGTCAATCTGGTCATCGAAACGCCAGAAAATAAATGAGTGCGATATTGACCAGCAGCAACGGTAGCGCGGTGGCTATTTGTGCCTTCACAACAGCATTCTCATCTTTCAGCTCCAGCAACGCGGCTGGAACCAGATTAAAGTTTGCGGCCATCGGCGTCATCAATGTTCCGCAAAAACCAGCCAGCATACCAATCGCGCAAATAATTGCTGGGTCGCCATCATATTGGTTGATGAGCAGCGGCATTCCGATGGCCGCGATCATTACCGGAAAGGCCGCGAATGCATTGCCCATGATCATCGTGAACAATGCCATACCCAGTCCGAACGCAATGACCGCCCCGATCAGGCTCCCTTCTGGAATTGCCTGCTGAACGATGCCACCAACAACATCGCCAACGCCGGCCAGCGCGAACACCGCGCCCAAGCTTGCCAGCATTTGGGGGAGGATTGCCGCCCAGCCGACAGAATCCATCAGGCGACGGCCCTGCGCTAACGGCAGCGCGGGTGATGCACGCAGCCATGCATAGCCCACGCCAAGCGCCAAGAGGACGCCCAGGGCCAACGAAATCAGGGTAACTTGCTTTCCGTCGAACACGGCCGGGAATTCTTTGAACAGCAGCGTCCCGGCGAGCGCCGTAGCAGGGATGATCAACGCGACGCCGAACAGGCCATTGCCGAAGCGGGAGGCCCGCTCATGTTTGGTTGTTTCGGCAATGTCTGCGCTTTTGGTTTTACCCAGCCCGCCAAAACCGGCGATTGCCACGAGCGCAAGCACAAGCACGCCGTTCCCGAAATCCCCGAGATAGTCCCCTGCCCACATGCTCGCTGCCATCAGGCCCCAGAATGCCGCATTGCCGAAACGGCGGGAATTGCTTGTATCGGCGAGGTTGAAAATGGCGAAGGCGGCAAAGGCGGCCCCGGCCAGAATATATGCCCACGTCAGCGTAATCATGCCGCGCCTCCGTCAGCGGACGACGCCGGGGATTTGAAGGCAAGGCGGCGATCCAATCGCCAGAGCCGGAAGCCGTGAATTACGAAGGCCGCGATAGCCGTCGGGATTGCCCATACAGACAGCTCGAATGGCTCCAAGATGATACCATATTGTTCGAGCAGGCCCTTCATCAGAAGGATTGAGCCAATCGCAAGAAATATGTCCTCGCCAAAAAAAAGGCCGACATTGTCCGTCGCCGCTGAAACGGCCTTAACCTCCTCGCGCTCGGCTTCGGTCAGTGTTCCTGCTTGCTTTTCCGCCGCAGCCTCCGCCATGGGGGCGACAAGCGGGCGCACGGTTTGAGGATGTCCAGCAATGGATGTCAGGCCCAAAGCGGCGGTCGCCTGACGTAACAAAAGATATCCGGCAAGCAACCGGCCCGTGGTCGCGCCTTGCAGATTGGATATCAGACCCCGTGCCCGTTCTTGCAGGCCAAATGCCTCCAGCATTCCAATGACCGGCAATACGATCCAGACAATAGAGACATAGCGCGCGTCATTGAATGCTTTGCCGAAAGCAGAGATAATCGTGTGGATATCAAAACCAGCCGCGATGCCGGTCACCACGGCAGACGCCATGATAACCAGCAACGGATTGAACCGCAGCATGAAGCCGACAACGATGACTGCGATCCCCAGCAAAACCCACATTAGCTGCTATCCCCTAACCCTCACGCTTTACCATATCCGCCGCCACCAGGCGTTTCGATAACAAATACATCACCCGCCGCCATATCGACCGTTGCCGTCGCCCCCAATATCTCGACGCGACCA
The DNA here is from genome assembly GCA_963508315.1 of uncultured Sphingorhabdus sp. Taxonomy (GTDB): domain Bacteria; phylum Pseudomonadota; class Alphaproteobacteria; order Sphingomonadales; family Sphingomonadaceae; genus Sphingorhabdus_B. The sequence continues at coordinate 62,617 of CAUOWK010000002.1, forward strand.
TCTTTGCGTTCGATACGGTTGACCCCGCGCATACCATGATCACCGCCCGCCAGTCCAAAAGGTGGCACCTTGCGCCTGTTTGATAATATGCCCGCAGTCATCGGCTCAAGAAACCGTATGCGTCTTACGCCGCCGTCGCCGCCTGTATGTAGGCCTTTTCCGCCAGACCCGTGTCGCACGGCAAATTCCTCAAGCAGCACCGGAAACCGTGTTTCCAATATTTCGGGGTCAGTAAGGCGGCTGTTGGTCATATGTGTCTGCACGACCGAGGTGCCATCGAAATCCGGTCCAGCGCCGGAACCGCCGGCGATGGTCTCATAATATTGGTATCGTTCATTGCCGAAAGTGAAGTTGTTCATTGTGCCCTGGGCACCCGCCATTACGCCAAGGGCGCCGAACAGGGCATCAGTGATGACCTGACTGGTCTCCACATTCCCCGCGACCACGGCCGCCGGATAGCGCGGGTTCACCAGCGTCCCTTCTGGCGTGACGATACTGACCGGCTTTAAACAGCCCTCATTCATAGGAATATTGTCATCAATCAACGTGCGGACGACATACAGTACGGCTGCGCGCACGACCGATACAGGTGCGTTAAAATTGCCCGAAAGCTGCGCGGTCGTTCCTGTAAAATCGACCGTCGCTGCCCGCGCTTCTCGATCAATGGTAATACTGACTTCGACGACTGCTCCATTGTCCATGGCATAACGGAAGTGCCCGCCGGACAGGTTCAGGATTAATCTTCGCACCGCTTCCTCGGCATGGTCTTGGACATGGTCCATATAGGCAGAGACAACCGTGCGGCCATAATCATCGCTGATGCGGACCAATTCGGATGCACCCTTTGCGCAGGCGGCGATTTGCGCCTTCAGATCAGCAATGTTTTGGTCGACATTCCGTGATGGCCATTTTCCCGAACCCAGCAAATGGCGGACCTGCGCGTCAAGGAAACCGCCATGTTCGACAATAAGCATATTGTCGATCAGCACGCCCTCTTCTTCCACAGATTGGCTGTTCGGTGGCATCGATCCCGGCGTAATCCCGCCAATATCGGCATGATGCCCGCGCGCTGCGACAAAATAGGCGGGCGATGCGTCACCCTCGGCCACAAACACCGGCATCACAACCGTTATGTCCGGCAAGTGCGTCCCGCCATCATAAGGCGCATTGAGGGCGTAGACATCGCCAACACAAATCCCGCGCCCGTCGATGGCGCCGCCGCGCCGCTTTAATATCGTCCGGACACTTTCACCCATCGACCCTAAATGCACAGGCATATGTGGAGCATTTGCGACCAGATTTCCGGCAGCGTCAAAAATAGCGCATGAGAAATCGAGCCGCTCGCGAATGTTCACTGATGATGCGCTGTGTTGCAAGGCTGCGCCCATTTCCTCGGCAATTGCCATGAAAAGTCCGCCCATTATTTCAAGACGAACAGGGTCAACCTCAACCCCTGATGCTTCGACTGTCGTTCTCGGCATGCTTCTGGTCATCAACAAATTGCCAATGTCATCGACGTGGACCTGCCAGCCCGGTTCGACGACGGTAGTCGATACCGGATCAATGATGATCGCTGGCCCCCGCATCGAGAATCCCGCTGCCAGTTCACTGCGATCATATAGCGGCGCATTATGACTTGCCCCGGCCGTGTAACAAGAAACGTGATCGACTGGCGCGCCGGAATTAGAGGCGGCAATCGGCCGGAGATTGATATCAGCCTGACTGTGGTACACCGCCTCGACCCGGATCAATTCCACAATTAACGGCGCCTCGCTGATAAAACCGAATTGACGCAAATGGAGCGTCTCGAACGCCTCCCGCATAGTGGCTACATCGTCATAGGCCACTTCAACGCTGCTATCGGTCCCCGAATAGCGGATCAGGACCGCTGCCTCGCTTGTGACATCACCCGCAATGCCTTGCCCGCGCAAATCTGCCTCGGCTGCGTCAGCAAGCTGCTGAACTATACCGTCAAGGGCACCGGAACTGATCGCTTCTCCGAACGTCCGCTCGCGTATCGCCCGCCGGTCCGCAAGGCCCATACCATAAGCCGACAAAACACCGGCCAGCGGGTGGATCATGATTTGGTCCATGCCCAGTGCATCCGCGACAAGACACGCATGCTGTCCTCCGGCGCCACCAAAGCAGGTTAGCGTGTAGCGCGTGACGTCATGGCCCCGCTCGACCGATATTTTCTTGATCGCGTTGGCCATGTTGGCGACGGCAATTGCGATATAGCCCTCGGCGATCTCCTCACAAGTCATGCGCCGACCCGTCGCGGACGCGACTTCAGCCGCAAGTGCCTCGAACTTGTCACGCACAATAAGGGTGTCGAGGGGCTGGTTGCCGTCATGTCCGAATATCTTGGGGAAATGGCCAGCGACGATTTTGCCAAGAAGGACGTTGCAATCGGTGACGGTCAGCGGCCCGCCGCGCCGGTAGCAGGCAGGCCCCGGGATTGCTCCAGCCGAATGCGGCCCCACCTGAAAACGCGCGCCGTCAAAAGAGCAAATGGAACCGCCGCCTGCCGCAACGGTGTGAATACGCATCATGGGTGCCCTGATCCGCACTCCGGCAACCATCGTTTCGCTCTCACGTTCGTAGCGGCCCGCGTAATGCGACACATCGGTCGATGTGCCGCCCATGTCAAAACCGATGACATGCTGGATACCCGCCTGAGCCGCAGTCTTCGCCATCCCGACGATCCCGCCCGCGGGTCCGGACAATATGGCATCTTTACCGCGAAAACTGTTGCTGCTGGTAAGGCCGCCGTTGGACTGCATGAACAACGCGGAGATGCCACTGCCAGCATCAGCCTCAAGCTGTTGCACATATTGCCGAAGCACCGGCGACAAATACGCATCAACGAGAGTTGTGTCGCCGCGTCCAACAAGCTTTATGAGCGGCGCGACGACGTGGCTGACCGAGATTTGCGGGAAGCCGATTTCCGCCGCTATTCGGGCTAGCCGATGCTCATGATCCGGGTAGCGAAAGCCGTGCATCAAAACGATCGCAACCGAACGCAGTCCCTCGTCAAACGCGGCTTGCAGTCCCCTCCTCGCGCTATCTTCGTCCAGTGGCGTCAATATATCGCCGTCTGCGCCTACGCGCTCCTCGATCTCCAACACCTTATGGTGCAATGGCTCGGGCAGATCTATGCGGCGCACAAATAGCTTGGGCCGTTCCTGATATCCGATACGCAAAGCATCGCCAAAGCCCCGCGTAATCGCGAGACAGGTTGGCTCGCCCTTATGCTCAAGTAATGCGTTAGTGGCGACCGTGGTGCCGATACGCAGTTCGAGCGGCGGCAAAGGGCCCGATGAAACGCCCGTCATCTGCCGGATGGCGGCAACCGCAGCGTCCTTATATTGCTCAGGGTTCTCCGACAGCAGCTTGGCGGTTTCGATTATGCCCTCGGGCGAGCGCGCGATTACGTCGGTAAACGTACCGCCACGATCTACCCAAAATTGCCAACTTTTTGCAGTCATCCCTGCCAACTAACCGTTGGCGCGGGATCACGCCATAAAAACCGTCACCCTACCCTCGCGACACTTGTCGTGCGCATTAGGCGAGGCCGTAAGCCTGCCACAGCAGCCGGAGGGCTGCGTACCCCACCAGCAGCGCGGTTAGCATGCGCAACATATTAGGTTTGAAGTAGCGCAAGCCGAAAAGGCCTCCGATTTGGCCGCCGATTAACACCGCAATTAAGAGCAATGCATAATCAGCCGCGACATCGGCGATGGTCAACGTGCCTTGCTTTGCCAACTGGCCCAGCAGACCGGCGATCGAGTTTATCAGGATATAGATGCAAGCGAAGGCAGCGATGCGGCGGGCGTCGGCCCATCGCATCAAGTGCAGAACGGGCGCCATAAAAATGCCGCCACCGATACCCGATAGGCCAGCCAGCAGGCCTACAGCGCCGGACACAGCGAGCAATACAGGTTTGGGCAATGCCCGCGTGGTCATTTTGTCCGGTTGAAGCAAAAGGGCGACCGCCGATGCAAATAATGCCGCGCCCAATATGGTCAGGAACAGCCATTGCTTCAGCGGCACCAGTCCGCCGATAAAAGCCAAGGGCGCAGACACCATCAGCATCGGCAGGACTTGCGGCCATGTAATCAGCCCGGCCCGCACAAAGCGGATACTGCCGCCTGTCACTACGATGATGTTACACAGCAACGAGATGACGGGTATCAGCTGATATTCAACGCCCCATAAGGACAGCAACGCGGTGTAGGTTGATCCCCCGCCAAACCCAACCGACGCATAAATGAACGCGACCAATGCGAAGAGGCCGGTCAGCCACAGCATATCCGGCCCCCCTCATTCATCGGCAAGGCGTCAATATGCGCCGTGACAGTGCTTATATTTCTGACCCGAACCGCACGGACATGGATCATTCCGGCGCAGATCGGGATCATTTGCATAGGGGTCGGTTCCTGCCGACGGCACTTGCCGCGGGATAGTCGTCGTCACTAGCCCAAGCGAACCGGCGTCGATGTCATTGCTATCATCTTCGCCGGTAAACGGATCAATATGCGTGGTCAGGAAGTCAGGCAACTCGGGCAATTCCGGTGGCACAAATTCTTCTTCAGCGCGGAACTCGTTGGTGGCGATGGTCTTGGTGACGCCCTCACGAATGGCTGCCAACATGCGTTCAAACAGGCCGAACGCTTCCTGCTTATATTCATTGACCGGGTTCTTCTGCGCATAGGCACGCAGGTAAATCACCTGACGCAGCGCATCCAGGGTCGAGAGATGCTCTTTCCAGTGGTGATCAAGCGTTTGCAGCAATATGCTCTTTTCGACTTGCCGCCAGACGGTCTCGTCCAGCGCCGCGCCCTTGGCCTGGAACTTCGCCGTTGCCATATCGGCGATACGTGTTTCGATGATTTCAGGCTCAAGCCCGTCTTCCTGCAGCCAGCTATCAACGTCCGGGGCAAGGCCAAGCACCTCGGCACATTTTTGCTTCAGACCGTCTACATCCCACTGCTCGGGATAGGTGCCTTCGGGGCAATGATCACTAACGAGGTTGTTGACTGTGTCATTGAGCATATCCTCAATGATATCGTCAACGGCCTCGGCATCCATGATGTCGCTGCGTTGCTCGTAAATGACCTTGCGCTGGTCGTTCATGACATTGTCATATTCAACAAGCTGCTTGCGGATGTCGTAGTTGCGGGCCTCGACCTTTTTCTGTGCGGTCTCGATAGCCTTTGAAAGCCACTTGCCGCCAATCGCCTCTCCGTCTTCAAGGCTGGAATTCATCATCCGCGAAAACAGCGTTTCTGAACCAAAAATACGCAGCAGATCGTCATCAAGCGACAGATAGAAGCGCGAAAGACCGGGGTCACCCTGACGTCCCGACCGGCCACGCAGCTGGTTGTCGATCCGGCGGCTTTCATGGCGTTCGGTCGCGAGAACAAACAGACCGCCAGCCTCAATGACCTTCGCCTTTTCGGCCGCGATTTCGGCCTTAAGCGTTTCAATTGCGGCCTCGCGCTCGGGCCCGTCCGGCATTGCGCCCAATTCATCTTCCAGACGGAATTCAAAGTTACCGCCCAATTGAATGTCGGTGCCCCGACCTGCCATATTGGTGGCGATCGTAACGCTGCCCAAACGGCCAGCCTGTGCCACGATGCGCGCTTCGCTTTCATGGAAGCGGGCGTTCAGCACGCTATGCTCAACGCCCTCTTTTTCGAGAAACTCAGACAGCAATTCCGATTTCTCGATAGAGACAGTACCGACAAGAACCGGCTGTCCGCGATCATTGGCTTCCTTAATGGTCTTGGCAATGGCCCCGAATTTGTCGGTGGTATTTTTGTAGAACTGATCGTCCTCATCGACGCGCTGTACCGGCAAATTGGTGGGAATTTCGACGACGTTCAACTTATAGATTTCGTGGAATTCGCCAGCTTCGGTCGCCGCCGTACCGGTCATGCCCGAAAGCTTGGGATACATGCGGAAATAATTCTGGAAGGTGATAGTCGCAAGCGTCTGGTTTTCCGGCTCGATCTCGACGCCTTCTTTGGCCTCGACCGCCTGATGCAGACCGTTGGACCAACGCCGGCCATCCATCATGCGGCCTGTAAATTCATCGATGATGATGACCTTACCGTCCTTGACGATGTAATCAATGTCGCGCTTGAACATGACATTGGCTTTCAACGCCTGATCCAGATGATGGACGACCAATGTATTTTCATAATCATACAGGTTTGAACCCGTTAGCAGCCCGGCGCCCTCAAGCAAACGCTCGGCCTTCTCGGTCCCGTCTTCGGTCAACGTGACGTTGCGGCTTTTCTCGTCCTTTTCATAGTCGCCCTCGTCCAATTGGAGCACGATCGCGTGGACCTGCATATAGAGTTCCGACTTGTCGTCGGTCGGGCCGGAAATGATCAGCGGCGTGCGGGCCTCATCGACCAAAATGGAGTCAACCTCATCCACGATGGCGAAGTTGAACGGCCTTTGGACCATTTGCGCGCGTTCATATTTCATGTTGTCGCGCAAATAATCGAAGCCAAGTTCGTTGTTGGTCGCGTAGGTGATGTCGCAATGATACGCGTCGCGGCGCTCATGCTCAGCGATGTTGGGAACGACGACGCCAGTCGTCAGGCCCAGAAATCCGTAAATCCGCCCCATCCATTCCGCGTCACGGCGGGCCAGATAGTCATTGACCGTCACGACATGGACGCCCTTGCCTTCAATGGCGTTCAAATAACATGCCAGCGTTTCAGTCAGGGTTTTGCCCTCACCCGTGCGCATTTCGGCGATTTCGCCACGATGTAAAACGATACCGCCAACCATCTGCACGTCGAAATGGCGCATGCCCATCACGCGCTTCGACGCCTCGCGCACCGTTGCGAACGCCTCTGGCAGTATATCATCCAGTGTCTCGCCCGCAGCAAGGCGATCGCGAAACATCTGCGTTTGCGCCTTTAAACGCTCGTCATCCATGACGGCGATGTCGTCTTCAAGCGCGTTGATGCGCTCGACAATTTTCATAATTGATTTGACGTAGCGGTCGTTGGACGAACCGAAAATAGCTTTGGCAATTCCGCCGAGCATAGATAATTCCTTAGAAATCTGTTGAGAGCGCGCAGTTCAGCGCGAAGGTAGGCAAGGTATGAAGGCGCACCGTGAAAGGTGCGGCGAACCTATCCTAATATAAGGTCGTGCAGCTGAACGGGCGTATCGGGCGCAAGCGCAACAAATACAGCGGTTCCAGCAACCGGAGACAAAGCAACCCGCGTGACACCGGCGACATGCACCGGTAAGTCATAGGCCTTATCGACTTCATGCGTGACAACAGCGACATAGGATTGCGCTACTGCTGAATCGACCGATGCTGACGCAGAAGAAACGGGACGCGCCGCCTCCGCAGCGGAAAAACCGCTCAACATTGCCAGCAAGTAAATCAATATACGCATATTGTGCCCTGTTAGGTGCTGGGGCGGATATAGTTAGGCATAGCGGCAAAGTCCACACCGAAGGCGTGCCGCCTACTTACCGACTGCGTCCGTCTTCGGGTCTTCATGCTCCACCGACATACGAAACTTTATGCGCTTGGCCTGTGGCTTGCCGTCACTATCCAGAAACGGAGTGACATCACGTTTTCCATCACCCGCACAGGCCATATCCAAAAAGTTTTTATTACCGCTTTGACCGAAGAGAGTGCCCTCACTCTCTGATTTACAAGAAGTAAGCCTACCTGCCGCGTCGAACTCCAAGGTTAGGCCAATGAAACCTGGATTTGCAAAGGGATTTTGGAGAGTGCGCGGAGGGTTCATCGATACAGTGGCGGCGCGTTTCGGGAGACGCCAGGATAGCGTGTGTGCGCTCTTTCCAGAAGATGGCTCGCCATTCACATCCAACGCAGGCTCAAAACTCCATTCGCGCGCAAGTGCACAGGCCTGTTGATCCAATACCGGCACCTTGCTGCTGATGGCAACCGAGCAGCCCACAACTTTTCCTGTTCTATCGACATCGAGCATAAACTTGGTCTGCCCCTGTTTTCCTTCGGCCGAAGCCGCAGCGGGGTATTTGTCCGCAGGTATCGTTAGCTGCGCTCTATTTGAAGGCTTTGGCGGACGCGGAAAACTCTCCGTTATTCTAGGCATTGATGCGACACTCAAAACTTCCGGTATTTGCCAGCGAACGCGGTTCGAATAGCTTCCCTTTGTCGCGGCGCCATTTTTATCCTGCGCTGGGTAAAATTGGGCTCGCGCCATGATGTTATCGCACGTTATTTTATCGAGGTCGGCATGTCCGCTTGTGATGGTGATCGTGCATTTGTTCACACGGCCATCGGCCAACACATCCACAGTAAAAGCGGTTGTTCCTTCGCGCAGTTCGCGGAGCGCCTGGCTTGGATAATCTCCCGTATTGGCCCAGAGCCCAGGATAATTTTTGGGCATCGGTAAACTTTCGCGTCCCTTTTCAGGTGCGGGCATGGGTGAAGTTGCGATCGTCGGGATCATGATAACTCGCGGCGGCGCTGGAGGTTTTTCAACGTTTGTTTCGGCCACAATTGATGCTAGCGCGAGCAACGAATAAAACAGCATGGTCATCTCCTTCACTTGGGCTGACTTTAGTGAAAGAACTCTGAAGTGTTAGTAAAATCACCTCTCGCCAAAGCTTTTCCAGTCATGCCTAACATTGCGGGCGTTACGCCGCGTGTTGCTCGTGCGGCATTTAAGGATTGGGATCGTTGCGACCTGACATTTGTCGAGATGGCCGAAGGTACTGCTGTCGCCGGCGTCACGACGAAAAATCTGTGTTGCTCCGCAGAGGTTGATCTTTGCCGGGAGAATCTGAAGCATAAAACGGCGCGTGCGTTGGTTGTCAATGCGGGGAACAGCAACGCTTTCACTGGCCAACGCGGGAAGGACGCTGTGGACGCAATAACGGCGCAAGTGGCATCACATATGTCCTGCAAGACCACAGACATATTTGTGTCGTCCACCGGCGTCATCGGCGTTCCCCTGCCCGTGGACAAGGCGCAGGCCGGGCTTGATGCCGCGTTTGCCGCAGCACCCTGCACTTGGGAAGAAGTGACGCACACCATCGGCACCACCGACACCTTTGCCAAGGGCGCCGTCGCGAGCGCAATGGTCGGCGGCCAGAAGGTGCAACTTATCGGCGTCATAAAAGGATCGGGCATGATCGCGCCGGATATGGCGACGATGCTCGGCTATATCTTTACTGACGCGGCCGTGGACGCCGTCTTCCTGCAACAAATATTATCGGCCGCCAATGAGAGAAGTTTCAGCTGCATCACCGTTGATAGCGACACGTCCACCAGCGACACGGTGCTCGCCTTTGCCACAGGTAAGGCTGGCAATACACAATTGCGCAGTTTCGACGACGATGGCGCAGATGCATTTGCATCGGCCCTCGAGGACATTTGCCGTCAACTCGCGCATTTGGTCGTCCGCGATGGCGAAGGCGCGCAGAAATTCATCGAAATATCGGTGACCGGCGCGGCAAGTGACGAAAGCGCGCGTCGCGTCGGGTTAGCCATTGCCAATTCGCCATTGGTGAAAACGGCCATCGCTGGCGAGGATGCCAATTGGGGTCGCGTGGTTATGGCCGTGGGTAAAGCCGGCGAACCTGCCAATCGCGATACGCTGTCGATCCGCTTCGGTTCAACGCAGGTCGCGGCGAACGGCTTGGCGGTTGCCGGCTATGATGAAGCGCCGGTAGCGCAACATTTGAAGCAAAGCGAAATCGAAATCGGCGTTGATCTGGGTATTGGGGCTGGGCGCGCGACGGTTTGGACCTGCGACCTTACCCACGGCTACATCAGCATCAACGCCGATTATCGTAGTTAAAGCGCGGCTTCTAACCAGCTTTTCAATTGCGCCTTTGGTGCAGCGCCCACTTTGGTGTCAGCGATCTCGCCATTTTTGAACAGGATCATCGTGGGAATACCGCGCACGCCATATTTGGCGGGTGTATCAGGATGGTCGTCAATGTTCAGTTTCACGATTTCGACTTGCCCGGCCAGCTCTTCGCTGATTTCTTCAAGGCTTGGGCCAATCATTTTGCATGGTCCGCACCATTCGGCCCAGAAATCGACCAATACGGGTTTGCCGGAAGCCAGCACTTGGGTGGCGAAGTCATTATCGCCGACGGATTTGGTAGCCATGTAAATCTCCTTTATCTCGCCCCATGTATGCCCGCCGGCCATGGCTGACAAGGACCAACGGCAATAGTTTTGCTTGCCCTATCAGGAGATAGGATAATGCGGAGCCAACATCGCATCGGACAAGGTAATCAGTCGCGGCTCGTGCGTGAACAGCAACGACACGTCAACGTCATGGCCGGGGAATATTGTTTGTAGCGCCGCCCGGTAATGCGCCATCTGCCGTAAAAAGGGCAGCGGAACATCCGCTTCGGTCTGTGGCACCTGACGGCCGGTTTTGAAATCGACCACACGAATGCGGCCCGGTTCAACGACCAGACGATCGACCCGGCCGTTTATGACCGTTGTGCCAACGACCGCGACCAGCGGGACTTCCGAACGCGCGTTTTCACGAAAAAAGACGCCCCAGTCAGGATGACCGACGATTGCGCCTACCTCCTGCAACAGCTTTGCGCGGTCTATGTCGCTATCGGCTGGCTGCGCGGCCAGCCATTTCTCGGCATGGGCCAAATTCGCGCCGTCGGTAATCCGCTCAAACAGCGCGTGGATAAGTTTACCGCGCATCGCTGCCTTGCGCATGAAGCTATTCGCCGGCGCATCGCCATAATCGTCGTCATCCAGTCGCGACGGGACAAGCGGACGCGGGGGGCGTTGTTCCACGGGCGCGGCTTGGAAAAGCCAATCAGGAATATCGACGGTGGAACCCGACAGCTGCGCGTTTTGGTCGGGCGCTTTATCGACCACGATCGACGCGCCATCCGCGCCGCAATGACGCATGGCATTACCCCAGCGGGCATCCTCGACCCATTCGCAACCCATCGCGGTCATGGCGGTCTCGATGAGGGCGCACCAGCTTTCGGCTGGGGCAACGCCCTTGCTTCGGCTGCCCAAGGCACCGCCCATTATCAAGCGCTCTTCCGCGCGGGTCATCGCAACGTATAAAAGCCGCTTATGCTCCTGAAGCTCGCGCTTTTTCTGGCGTGCGACAACTACCGAAAGCTGCCCTGACTGCTCGGGCTTGCGGATGGGCAGCAAAGGCAATCGTCGCCCTTCATCCATCAAAAGCTCGATCGACTGGTCGGGTTTTTTATTGGGGTCCGATGTGATGTCGGCCAAAATAACAACGGGCGCCTGCAGGCCCTTTGCGCCGTGGACAGTCATAACCCTGACCTCGTCGGACTTTGTGTCGTTATCGCGCTTGATTTCAATGTCACCGCGATCAAACCAGCCGAGAAACTTCTGCAATCCGCCGCCGGATTGCTGCTCAAACTGGAGCGCGGCATTCAGCATTTCCTCAATCGGAACGAGCACTTCGCTGCCAAGCCTGCTGACAAGTTTACGCCGCGCCGCGATTGGTCCCGAGAGGATTTGCTCGAGAAAATGATATACGGTGGTGAAGTCCGCAATCGAGAGCATCTCGCGCAACGTCGCCACGTCATCTGCCAAATCTGTATTATTGCGCAAATGCTGCCAAAGGCTGCCTTCGCGGTCCTTTGCATAGCCATGTTGAAGGAGCTTGTCCTGCGACCAACCAAAAATCGGCGAGACCAAAAGACACGCGAGGCTGAGGTCATCATGCGGCTGCAGGACGAAGCGGATTACAGCAAGCAAGTCCTGCACAACCAAGGGCTGAAGCAACCGAAGCCGGTCTACACCGGCTACCGGAACGCCACGTTCATGCAATTGCGCCACAAGCAAAGACGCGATGTCACCGCGGCTGCGCAGCAGAAACATGATGTCGCCGGGCACCAAATGCCTGCCTTGCGTGACAAGCCACGGGGCCTCGTCGATCAACGCTTTTGCATGATCGGCCAGTCGTTCGGCCAATATGCGCTTCTCGTTACTTAGCCACTCTTCCTCATCGTCGGAAGACGCCTCCGCATCCGCTTCAACGCTAACCGGTGCCAGCAATTCTACTAGGCCGACGGCTGGCTTGTTGCTGTAATGTGGCGCGATGTCCCCGCTGATGCCGAAGCTGTCGGGTCCCGCTTGCGCGATGACGGCATTTACAAAGTCGAGGATCGGTGCCGTGGAGCGAAAGCTTTGCGACAGCTCAAGCAATTGAAGCTCTGCGCCAGACCCCCCGATCTTGTCCGCGAAATGCGTCCCGGCTTCCTCATATTTCTCCGGCGCAGTCCCCTGAAATCCGTATATCGCCTGTTTAAAATCACCGACGGAAAATATCGTTCGCGTCTTTTCCGGATCAACGCCCAATCCGCTGAAAAAATCGCTGCTGAGCGCGCTGATAATGTCCCATTGCGCCTGATTGGTGTCTTGGGCTTCATCAACGAGGATATGATCGATCTGACGGTCCAGCTTGAACCGCACCCATTCGGCCATATTACTGTTCTGCAGCAAGTCTGCGGTTCGCCGGATGAGATCGTCAAAATCGACGGCGCCAATCGCATGCTTGGCTTTGCTGTACTGAGCGGCAAATTCCTTGCCCACAAGCAGCGCTCTCGCCAGCCTGTCGGCATACCGTGCGCGGGTCACCTGCCCCACGAGATTGTTTGTCCAGGTAAACAATTCGGTCGTCAGCAAGGTGTAGGCGTCGTCCATTGGCGTATGACCGCTGGTAGCAACCTGCAGTTCACCGGTCGCTTTCGACCAACATCGGTGCAGCTCGTCAAGCGTACGAGCCCGTTCGGCCGGCGTTGCAGCTAGCCATGTCTGAAGGCACGCCGCACGTTTACCTCCCCTGCTGTCCATTTTGTTTTTGCACCACAAAAGGTTCGCATCGATGACTGCCTGCAATGCCGCGCGGTCGATGCGGTCGTCGGCGAACTCGCGTTCCAACATCGCCTCGACTGGTCCTTCGAAATCGACATCGGCCAAGCGACGCGCCATCACGACAGCGCCTGTGTCATTAGGCATCGATGCCATCACGTCGGGGACCGCGGCCATGCGATGCAGGAAACGTAGCGCGCCTTCCTCGCCCATATTCAGGCTCAATTCCTGAATGTCGGCTATCATCCGCAGGTCGCCGCGTTTTTCAGCCTCGATGACAAGGTTCGATAAAGCCTCGCTCAGTAACTCCTGCTGCTCGCGCCCCTCAATCGGTTTGAAACCTGGAACCAAACCAGCTTCTTCGGGAAAGCTGCCCAAAAGTGACTGGCAAAAACTGTGGATCGTCAGGATTTGCAAACCGCCGCCCGGTGCATCCAACACTTTGGCGAACAACTCGCGCGCCTTGCGCTGCGTTTCAGGACCCCCGGATGCGCCAATCGCCTCCAACTCATGGAACAACACGCCCGGTTTTAGCTGCACCCATGACGCCAATTTCTGGTTGATGCGTTCCGCCATTTCGGACGCACCTGCTTTGGTAAAAGTAATGCACAGCAGATTCTGCGGCTCGACATCCTCTTCCAGAAGCAAGCGAATGACGCGCGCCGTCAGAACTTGTGTCTTGCCGGTACCGGCAGACGCACTCAGCCATATATTGTCGCCGGGGACCACGGCGCTGCGTTGCGCGGGGATCAGCGGCTTTATTTGATCGCCGACTGCGGTCACATCACATCCCCCGAAATGGATTGCCGCCCATGCCATTCCTGCAGACGCATCAGCTGGTCATAATCGCCATAAGGCGCGAATTCCGGATGCAGCTTGGCAGTAAACGGCGCGTTACCCAATATCCATTTCGCGATCGCGTTTTCGGCATGCTCTAACGCAAAATCGATAAAGTCCTCTGGCTTTTGTTTTTTGCCACTCGGCTTGGTGCTAGTCGGCACCGCGATATAACCGAGCGTGTCCTTTTTCTTGGCGAGGCTCCAATATTCAAAACCGGTGACCGCGCCCGATACGCCTTTGATGGCGCTTTGTTCGGCCATATAGCCAATTAGCCCTAATTGAAGGGCAAAGCCGGCATTCACCTGCTTAGGTGACGGCGGCGCGCCGGTTTTATAATCGATGACCACCAGACTGCCGTCGGTCCGCCGGTCAATGCGATCAACCCTGCCCCTGACCGTCACACCCTTGATCGTCACATCGCCCGGCTGCTCTGCAATTGCGACCCTGCGGCCTTCGTCCGCCATCAACCGTCCGGTTTCTTCGGCAATCCAGCGCAAGCCTGCGGCCACGCGCGGCTGCCACAACGCGCGCAGCACAGGATCAATAGCGTCCGTCGAGAGCAAGTCCTTAGCCCGCTGCAGCAGGGCATCGGCAGCGCAATCATCCTGCGTGAACCACTTTTCCAAGATATCGTGTACCAGCGACCCGCGCCACGCATAGCTGGGCTCCGCATCGACCTTTTCCAACAGCTGGAGTCCGAGAATGCGCTTGGCATAAAAGGAATAAGGATCCGCCTTTAACTGGTCGAAGTCTGTCACCGACAACGGCACCAGCCGCTGTAAAGCGCTTGGCATTGGAAGCGGCCGCGTTTCGAAAGGCGCCTTTTTATCCGGCCTGTCCAATAAAGTCGCTAGCGCCAAAGTGTGAGTATCTGTGCCGACCTTGCCGGCGGTCAGCGCGTTAATTCGCAACAAGAAGCGCGACGCGACCGACGGCCCGCCACGATCGCGTAGTGCTCGGGTCAGCAATACCTCACCTGCCCCCAACGCGGTTGCCAAATCATGCGCCGAAAGTCCTATATTGCGGTCAAGCGTCGCAAGCCGCAAATGGCGGCGAATGGCGGGCGCTAGCCATGGATCGGGCTGCGCGATCTGGGGCCAGCTACCCTCGTTCAGGCCGGAACAGATTAACAAATCAGCCTGCTGTAACCGCGCCTCAAGTAATCCGTAGATGGCGACCCTCGGATGCCCGCCATAAGGGGGGCGAACCACCGCGCAGGAGAAGATTTCCTTGAAACTTGCGGCGATGCCGCCAACGTCCGAGCGCCCGAGTGCGGCAAGATCACTTGCGCTGACCTCATCCCACATGCGGGACAACTCACGCCCGCTGGCACCACGCCATACCGCACCGTCGGTGAGAGCAGTTGCAACATCCCGGATATTTGCCAACACGGTATCGAAACTCTGTCCGCCTGCCCCTTCAAGCGGTTCGAGCAGTTTGGCAAAACCGTGCCAAAATTCGACCAATGTGGCATCGACCTTGCGCGCTGTTTCAAGCCGACGCGTAATCGCGCGAAGGCCCGTGCCATTGGCAGGTCCACGCAGCGCCTTGTCGAGGCGGCGGCTATGCTCCAGCCATTCCAGCCTTTCTTCCCCTGCAAACACCAACGGGTGTTTCGCAATCGCCAGAACGCTGGCGGGGGAAAAGCGGTGGGATATGGCATCCACCAATGCCAAGATCAAAGCACCGGGCGGTGTTTGAAGCAACGGCGTGCCAGCACTGTCATCCACGATAATATCCCAGCGTCGCAATTGCGCAGCGACCCGAACCGCCAGCTCGCGGTCGGGCGTCACCAGCGCGACCCGCTTTTGCGGCTGCTCCAGTTCGCCCCGAATGCGCACGGCGATTGCCTTTGCTTCCTGGGCACTGTCATCCGCGATCAATTGTTGGACATGGGCCAAGGTTTTGGCGGCAAGGGCAAGCTCCTGCCATGCGACACTATGTTCAGGAAGGCAGAAGATTTCTGAAATCACGGACGCCTTTTTGTCGGCTTTGGCGGTGGGCAGCGTTTCGACTTCGCTGCGGTCGATCGCCATCTTGTCCAGCAAGAGCTTCAGGTGAAATTGCGGATGCACCTCAAGATTGCGGCGGACGTGAGACGGCCGATCAGCGTCCGTTTGCGACGACATATCCTGCCACCGATCTTCGGCCAGGCTGAGATCGAGGCCCGGCAATATGACTTCCCCGCCTTGCGCCAACGCGATCCGCCGAAGCAAGCGCGCCACGGCTTTGGCCGAGGTGGTGATGCCCGCCGCGATAATCCGGGCATTGCCCGCGCCTTCGGCAATGCGGCGCTCCAATCCGCCCAACAGCACATTTCGCCGCTCCGCAGGTCCAAGCAACTTGCGCGCATGCAAGGCCTGCCGATACAGGGGCAGAATGCGCATCAGTTGACCATAAGCCGTTTGCCAATGTCCGGCGAGGTCGGCATCAATTGCAATGTCGGAGAACTTCTGGAAGTCGACCATTTCGACCTCGAGTTCATCAATCAATTCGGCAAGCTTGCGCGCCAAGCGTAACGCCTCTGCCGGAGACAGTTGCACATCACCCGGGCGGTTGTCCGACACCAGCCGTGCAAGCAACAACAGGCGGTCAAAAGATCCCACCACTGGCCACACTGCTGAGTCAGCGCCGATCGGGTCCAACAACGGACCAAGTGCCTCATCCAGTTCCATATCGCCAATGGCAACCATGTGCGGCAGCAGCATGCCCGGCGATGCCAACCGGACGAATGCTTCTGTCATCGCCTTGACCGCACGATTGTTCGGCAGCAGCAGTATAACGCTGCTGATGGCCAGAGGATCGGCCCCCGCGGTTTGCATCACCCAGCGCGCGGTTACATCACAAAGATCATTCCCGATGGGAACATTATAAACCTTTGCCCGCACGGCGATATTGTTATCGGATGTCATGCGACGTCAGGATGGCCTCCGTTGCCTCGATGGCGGCAGGATAGCCGACATCAAACCATAATCCTTCATGTTTCAAGCCGAAGCAACGTCCTTCCGCAATCGCCCTGTCCCAAAATATGTTGGTCGAAAACACCTCGGCTGGAGGGTCGATAATCAGCCGCTTTGAAAGCAACTGAATGCCTGTCCAGACATATGCGCCCGCAGCTCCATCCTTACGGCGCGAAAGCCGACCGCCATCATCCATATCGAAATCGCCAATACCTTGGGTATTGCGCGCCTGTGCAAGCGGGATGACAAGCATCAGCACATCCATCCTGTCGTCGTCCCAATGCTGCATGAGACGGGAAAAGGCATTGTCCTGCGTGTCCGTCCACCAATTGTCCGCGTTGACACACAGAAACGGATCATCCCCAATCAAGGGTAGCGCGTGCACCAGCCCGCCGCCGGTATCGCGCAGCAAATCGCGCTCGTCCGACATTGCGACTTTCAGGTCCGATGCCTTGGCGGACATGTGCTGATCCACCATGTCGGCAAGGTAGTGGGCGTTAATCACGACTTTACCGACGCCAGCCTCACGCAAATGATCAAGCACATGATCGAGCAAAGCCACGCCGCCCACTTCGATAAGCGGCTTCGGTCGGTCAGCGGTCAGTGGCATCATGCGCGTGCCCTTGCCAGCGGCCATAATCATTGCCGTGTCGACATGCCTACCCATGGCGCGTGACTTCAGTCGGCATCAGTTTGCGTGTTTCCGGCGGAATATTTTCATCAAACCACGCCTTAAGCGTGCCAAGCGCGGGGTGGGCCAAGTCGCGCTCAAGCAGGCCCCACATGCGCGGCAGAAACGATAAATATCGCTCCTTACCATCGCGCTGCCACAGCCGGGTGAAGATGCCGATAATCTTGGTATTACGCTGCGCGCCGAGCAAGGCATAATGATAGCTGAAATCGGGACCTGCTTTTGTTGCCGCGACATAGTGATCGAGCATCTTGGCCTCCAGCGCGGGCGAGACATCCCGCCGGGCATCCTGAAGCAACGACACGAGGTCGTAGGCCGGATGGCCGACGAGCGCGTCTTGGAAATCAATTATGCCTTGCGCGCCATCATCCAGAAGCATGATATTCTCGGCGTGATAGTCGCGAAGAACGGTGACTTGTTTCGTCAAGGCGAGCGGCGCCAATTCGGCTGACCACATCGCGTCAAATGCCGCAACGTCACAAGAAAGTTCCATGGCGGGCATATACCATTCGGTCAGCAACTGAACTTCACGCAAATATGTCGGTACGTCATATGGGGCCACATGCGCAGCGGGGGCATCGGCCAGTCTGATGATGACATCAATGGCTGCGCGATAAATGCTCTCCTCGTCCTCCGGATGGTCGTCCAGATGTTCGCGCATACGGCGATCGCCAAAATCTTCCAACAACAACAGACCGCGCGACAAATCGGTGGCGAAAATTGCCGGTGCTCGAAATTGATGATCCGTGAGAAACTGCGCGATGTTGATGAAAGGCCTGGGGTCCTCATGTGGCGGCGGCGCGTCCATCAAAATGGCATTGCCACGTTGCGCGCAACGCACACGGAAATAGCGGCGAAACGATGCATCGCCAGCGACCGGCGTTACCTCCGCATTGCCCCAACCATTGGCGTCAAGAAAATCCGAAAGACCGTCTGGCGGTATCATGTCATTTACGTGCGTCATTTTATTCCTGTTTTCAAATTCAATATCCGGCTGCCATCCGCCTGCGGTAGGATGTCGATGATGTGACTGGGCTGCACGTAGCCGGAGCCGCATCTTTCAGCCCATTCGACAAGCGTGATGCGCTCGTCGCGTTCGTCCAACAAGCCAAGTTCGTCGAGTTCGGCAACATCATCGAGGCGATACAAATCCACATGCGCAACGGCAACGGAAACGTCGGGCGGTTCGTAACTGTGGACAATGGCGTATGATGGACTGGCGACTTCGTCAACAAAGCCAAGGCCGGACAGAATGCCTGCGCACAAGACCGTCTTACCCGCGCCCAATGGCCCGTTAATCGCGACCCAGTCGGATAGCCGAAGACCTTGCGCGAATGTCTTGCCGAACGCGCGCATGTCTTGATCGGTTGCGATAATCATGACCGCGGCACAGTCATGATGACGGTGGTGCCCTCGCCCAGCTTCGAATGCAGTTGCAGCCCGCCACTATGGGATTCGAATATCTGGCGCGCCAGTGCCAACCCTAGGCCTTGGGTCGAGACCGGCGATTTGACGTCCTTCGTCGCATTAGCGGTTTCCTGCACCAGCCGCTGCAAATCGCCGTCAGCAATGCCGGGACCATTGTCGGAAACCACGATTTCAAGGGCATGCGGCTGCCAGCGCGCGAGCAAAAGAATTTCGCCGCCGACCTTGTGGTAGCGGATAGCATTGTCGAGGACTTGCCCGACCGCCTGCGCAATCCGCATCGGGTCAACCTGAATGGTGCCAGCGGCATCGACACTTTCCACCTGAAGTTTTAACTGACCTGCTTCGGCGAGCGATTTCTTGTCCTCGGCAATTTCTGCGATCAGCTTTTGTACATTCACCGTCTCTGGTGCGATGGGCAAAGCGCCTGCTTCAATCTGGCTGTAATCAAGCACGGTGTTAATCTGCGAGGAAAGCCGGTCGGCCGACTGCAAAATTGCATCGACATAGTCTTTGGCCTGATCAGAAAGATCACCCGCGATCCCGGCCTTTAGCAAATCTGCAAAGCCGCTGATTGACGTCAACGGCGTTCGGAATTCGTAACTCATATTGGCAAGGAACTTGGCTTTAATCGTATCCGCCTCTTGCAGCGCAATGTTCCGGTCGCGCAGAGCTTGTTCAATTTTCAACGTGTCCGACATGTCGAGCATGGTGAAAAGCGTGTTGCCGTCTGGCAGGGGTATGGTTGCAATCTGGAACATACGATCGTCGGCAAAAACAGCCTTGCTCTTGCGCGGTTGCCGACTGGACGAGGTCATCCGGATCAGCTCGCCCAAGATCGAAATCTGTGACGGTTTTTTCAAATGCTGCGCCAAAAGCGGCATCAATTCGTCGAGCCGGGGATGCTTGATCAGCAAATCATCTGTCAAACCCCAAGTTTCCGCGAACAGACGGTTCCAGATGCTTAGCCGACCATCGGCAGAGAAAACCGCAATCGCCTCGAACAGATTGTCAAACGTCGCCGTTCGCACCCGAAGCAAAATGTCGCGCGCGCTCGCCAGCTGCGCCTGCTCGGTTCGGTCCTCGAATATCATCAGCAGACCGCCGTCGGGGATGGGCTGTGCGAGCACGCGCAAATGGGTTCCGTCGGGCAAAAGCCAGTTTTCCTCGGTCGGATCAGATGTGCGGAACCAGCCTTCCCGCTCTTTGCGCCACGCCGGAAAGTCCCGAACTTCCGGCAATTTCTTGTTCTCGCGCATCCGGTCAAGGACGCGCGCAAATTCGGGCTTCTCCGACAGCCATTGATCCCGGAACGCAAACAGGCTTTGAAACGGAAGGTTGGCGAAGCTCAAAACATGCCGGGCATCGAATTGCGCAACGCCGGCGGACATCAAGTTTAAAAGGTCACGCTGCGCTTCCGATAATTCGCGCAGCTCCGAGCGGGAATCAATGAGGTCCTGCACATCAATAGCGAGGCCCGCGACGCCAGACTGGCCCAACGGGATATCGAATACGCGCAGCTGGCGCCGCTCGCCTTTTAGCGTGGCAGAAACAATCCTCTCGGCCTGCGCCTCCGCTATAGCCGCTTGCGCTGCGAAATCGGCGGGACTTTTGCCATTTTCAGGCTCAAGCAGTTCAAGTCCTTCTTCGACAACCTGCCCCCCGTCACTCGCGCCGACGGCGTCGACGTAGGCGTGGTTTACGAAATGCAGGTTCATGTCGGGACTGCGATGCCACATCGGGATAGGTGCCGCCTCAATCAAACCAGCCAAGGCAGCAAACGCGGCTCGCGCTTCAGCCGACTCCTCAGTTTTCCGTTCCAGTTCGCGCAGGCTTTCGGTCGAATCAAAAAACCAAAGAAGTGCGGCACCATTGGGATAAATGACGGCATCGGCAATGCTGCCGACCACCATCAATCGACGCTCTGATCCCTGAATTGCCAGCGGAAGAGTGAATGCTTTGCCCGTGCGTTGCGTTTCGCGCACCTTTGCCTCCAGCTCGGCCAAATCCTGGGTCGCGAGCCCCGCATTGTCGTGCCCACCCAAGTCTGACAGTGACGCCGCAGCATCCGGCAACCCAAGCAACCGGGAAAACCGCTCGCCAGCCTCAATCCGCCCGTCGCCTTTTACCACAACTGGGAACGCAGGGGCGGTTTCCAAAAGGCGTCCAAGGCGCGATGTTTGACGCAACATTTTCAGCGATTGGCTGCGCAGAGACAGCCCAATCCAAATGGCAACGGTGGCTCCTACAAGCCACAGCGCCATTAAAATTCCGATCAGTGCAATTGGCAGGCTATTGCCTGTCATCCTCGTGTCGCCCTTTAAATTACCCAGCACATGCTAATGCCCAAATGCGGCACCGGCGCAACGAAAAAAGCCCGCCACGTTTCCGTAGCGGGCTTAATATCATATCAGCGACCGGGACGGCCGGCAGTTATCAATAACGATAATGGTCCGGTTTGAACGGGCCTTCAGTCGACACGCCAATGTAGCCAGCTTGCTTGTCGGTCAACTTGGTTAGCTTAACGCCAAGCTTTTCAAGGTGAAGCGTCGCGACTTTCTCGTCAAGATGCTTGGGCAGAACATACACTTGGTTCTTGTAGTTATCGCCGTTCGTCCAAAGCTCGATTTGCGCGAGCACTTGGTTGGTGAAGCTTGCCGACATAACGAAGCTTGGGTGGCCGGTCGCACAACCAAGGTTCACGAGGCGGCCCTTGGCCAACACGATGATCTGCTTGCCGTCGGGGAACTGCACAAGATCAGTGCCGGGTTTAACTTCGGTCCAGCTATAGTTGGACAAAGCCGCAATCTGGATTTCGCTGTCGAAGTGACCAATGTTGCAGACAATGCTCATGGGCTTCATGTTCATCATATGCTCGGCAGTGATAACGTCAGCATTGCCGGTTGCCGTGCAGAAAATGTCCGCACGCTGCACGGCTTCTTCCATCGTTACGACTTCAAAACCTTCCATCGCCGCCTGCAAGGCGCAGATCGGGTCAACTTCGGTAACCATGACGCGCGCGCCGCCGTTGCGAAGCGACTGCGCAGAACCCTTACCAACGTCGCCAAATCCGGCAACGCAAGCAACCTTGCCAGCAAGCATAACGTCCGTCGCGCGACGGATCGCGTCAACCAGCGATTCTTTGCAACCATAAAGATTGTCGAACTTGGATTTGGTAACGCTGTCATTCACATTGATTGCAGGGAAAGGCAGTTCACCCTTCTTGGCGATTTCATAGAGACGGTGAACACCAGTGGTCGTTTCTTCCGATACGCCCTTCAGGTTCTTCACAGTCGCGGTCAGATAACCGGGCTTCTTGGCGATAAAGGCCTTCAGCGCGCGCTGGAATTCGACTTCTTCTTCGTTTTCTGGCTCGCCAAAGCTTTCGCCCCGCTCAAGCTTCGCACCCCAAAGCGCAAACATAGTGGCGTCGCCGCCATCGTCGAGAATGATGTTTGCAGTGGTGTCGTCACCCCAATCGAAAATGCGACCGACATAATCCCAATAATCGGCAAGGCTTTCGCCCTTCACGGCAAACACAGGAATGTCGCGCGCTGCGATGGCCGCTGCTGCGTGATCCTGCGTCGAGAAGATGTTGCATGTTGCCCAGCGTACGTCTGCACCAAGTGCAGTCAGCGTCTCGATGAGAACAGCAGTCTGAATGGTCATGTGCAACGAACCAACGATGCGCGCGCCTGTCAAAGGCTTCGAAGCGCCGAATTCGTCACGCAGCGCCATAAGGCCTGGCATTTCAGTTTCAGCAATATTGATTTCTTTACGGCCGAAATCGGCCTCGCCGATATCGGCAATGACATAGTCGTTGAAAGCCACAGGCTTGTTCTCCGGGAGGTTTTAGATGGGAGGCCCATAGCGTTCCGACACGGCGAAAGCAAATATAAAGATTGCTTTATATGCTCCATTGGAATGCCATGCGGAACAATGGCCACTGGCTCCACTTGACTCATTCCCTCCACTCCCGGATTAGATATCGGCAACCCCATTCAAGAAGGAAAATATCATGAGCATTTCTGTTGGCGACAAAATCCCTGACGTTAAGTTGGTAAAGGCAACATCTGAGGGTCCCCAGCCAGTTCAGTCATCCGAGTATTTCGCTGGTCGGCGCGTGGCACTGTTTTCAGTACCCGGCGCATTCACGCCCACATGCTCCGCACGCCACTTGCCCGGTTTTGTCGAAAAAGCCGATGAGCTTGCGGCAAAGGGCATCGACGAGATCGCCTGCACTGCAGTCAACGACGCGTTTGTTTTGGGCGCGTGGAATAAGTCCGGCGGATCAGATGCCATCACAATGCTTGCCGATGGCAATGGCGATTTCGCCGCCGCCCTCGGTCTGGAAATGGACGGCTCGGCATTCGGTATGGGCAAGCGCGGACAGCGTTTCTCGCTCGTCGTGAATGACGGCGTTGTCGAGCAAGTAAATGTTGAAGCGCCGGGCGACTTCAACGTAAGCTCCGCCGATTATATGCTCGGCCAGCTCTAATACATCACAGACATCTGTTGATGTGACAGCAAAGGGAGGGGCAACCCTCCCTTTTTTGTTGCCAAAAACACAAAATTCGGTGATGCGTCTTTATGCCTAGTCAACAATCCCAAAACATCATTAATCAACTCGTTACCGAGTATGAAGCTTCCGTAAAGCGGTTGCAGTCGGCCCTTGCACAATATCTGAAAGACAGAGTGCCGCCATCGGCGGACCAGCGCGCGAGCAATGATTTTTGCTATCCCGAGCTCGTTATCACTTATGCGGGGAAGCAACGCGAAAACCAATCCAACTTGGCCTTTGGCAAGCTGGAAAAGGTCGGCACGTTCCGCACTACGTTCACGAAACCAGACCTGTTTTCCGAATATATTGGTGAGCAACTTGATCTGCTGATTGAACAATATGAGCTCGATATTTCGGTTGGCCGTAGCAAGCAGGAAATCCCCTTCCCTTATGTTCTGGATGGATCCGCCGATTTGGAACTGGGCGGGGTTAGCCCCAATGAACTGGCGCGCTATTTCCCGACGACCGAGCTTGCCGACATTGGCGACGAAATTGCCGATGGGTTGCTGCGCGTAAAGGGCAATTTGAACACCCCACTGGCCTTGTTCGATGGCCTGCGCACCGATTTCTCACTTGCCCGACTTCGGCATTACACCGGTGCACCGGCGGAGCATGTGCAGCATTATATCCTGTTCACAAACTACCACCGATATGTTGACGAATTTGTAAGCTGGGCCTGCAAGCAGGTCGGCAATGGCCGTTACACGGCGTTGTCGGGTGCTGGCGGCCTATATGTAGACCAGCCGACCGATAATGCGGCGCAGCTTGTCGCTGACAGCACATGGCGACGTCACCAGATGCCGGCTTATCACCTGATCGCGCCGGATCGGTCCGGCATCACATTGGTAAATATCGGCGTTGGCCCGTCCAATGCGAAGACCATTTGCGACCATCTTGCGGTGTTGCGTCCGGAAGCCTGGCTGATGATTGGCCATTGCGGCGGTTTGCGCGAAACGCAGCGTATTGGCGACTATGTCCTCGCCCACGCATATCTGCGCGACGACCATATTCTGGACGATGTGCTGCCGCCCGAAATTCCGATACCGCCGATCGCTGAAGTTCAACAGGCGTTGGCAAGCGCGGCAGAGCATGTATCCGGCACCAGCGGTGCAGACCTTAAAAAACGGATGCGTACCGGAACCGTCGTCACGACCGACGACCGCAACTGGGAACTGCGCTACTCGGCCTCTGCCTTACGTTTTTCGCAAAGCCGCGCCATTGCCATTGATATGGAATCAGCGACAATCGCTGCGCAGGGATACCGGTTCCGCGTGCCTTATGGCACATTGCTATGTGTTTCGGACAAGCCGTTACACGGCGAAATAAAACTGCCGGGCCAAGCAAACCGCTTTTACGAAGAAGCCATTGCGGCCCATCTTCAGATCGGTATCCAGACCTGCGAACTGCTTCGGGAGGCCGGCAACAGCCTTCACAGCCGCAAATTACGGGCCTTTAACGAGCCTCCGTTCAGGTGAGCCAACCGGAACGAAAGCTGAACTCACGGATTAACCTGGCATTCTAACCAAGGAGTAATGGCATTATGGCGAAAAAGCCCGAACAGACCGGATCGCTTGATAAAGTGATCAACAAGCTGCGCGATATCGCAGACAGCCTGACCGGCGGTGCGCGCTCGGCCGCCCAATCGGCGTCAGCCACCGCAAAAACGGCGGTGGACTCGGCCTCCAATGCGGCCACCAGCGCTGGCGCGGTCATTAAGGAACATCCCGGCAAAAGTGCAGCTGTTGCTGGCGCCGTAATCGCTACCGCCGCTGCGGCAGTCGCTGGCAAGAAAATATATGATCGCAAGTCTGGCACGACGAACAAGCCCGCCGCCGCGAAAAAACCTGCTGCAAAGAAGGCGCCCGCGAAGAGCGCTGGCGCGAAGTCACCCGCAGCCGCCAACAAGCCAGCAGCCTCTGCCAAGACAAGCAGTGCGGCGGCAACCAAGGCAAAACCGGTGGCCCGCAAACCAGCCGCAAAGCCTGCTGCGAAACCTGCAACCTAAAACAAGATAATTGGCCCTGTCCCGGTGGACAGGGCCTTGTTTTTACCAGCCCTTTTTCGCGCCCTTGTTCTGGGCCTTTAACCACTTCATCAGTGGGGCGAAATATTCCAGCATTGGCTTACCCGACATTTCGCGGGTTCCCGTAAATGCCTGCAACGCATCAGGCCATGGTTTCGAAGCGCCCATTTCCAGCATCGCATTCAAACGTGTACCGACTTCTTTATTGCCATAAAAGGAGCAGCGGTGCAGCGGCCCATTCCAGCCGGATATGTCGCACGCCGCTTTGTAAAACTGGAACTGCAAAATCCGCGCGAGGAAGTAACGCGTGTAGGGCGTGTTACCGGGAATATGATATTTGGCACCGGCATCGAAACGGTCGGCGGGACGCTCGACCGGCGGAACAATTCCTTGATACTGCAGGCGTAGATCAGTCCAGCCCTTGTTGTAATTTGCCGGGCTAATGGAGCCGTTAAATACGCCCCAGCGCCATTTATCAACCAACAGGCCGAATGGCAGGAACGCAACCTTGTCCATCGCCTGACGCAACAGCAAGCCGTTATCCTTATCCGCACCCGGAACCTTTGCAGGATCCAGCAAGCCGATCTGCACCAGATAATCGGGCGTGATCGACAGCGCGATGGCATCGCCAATCGCTTCATGGAAGCCGTCATTGGCGCCATTCAGATATAGGAATGGCTGCTTGTTATAGGCGCGCTGGTAATAATTGTGTCCCAGCTCATGGTGAATGGTGACAAAATCGTCCGTGTTGACCTTGATGCACATTTTGATGCGGAGATCGTCGACGTTGTCGATATCCCATGCCGATGCGTGACAGACGACTTCACGGTCAGCGGGCTTAATAAACTGCGCGCGGTCCCAGAAAGTTTTCGGCAGTGGTGCAAAACCAAGCGAGGAGAAGAAACCCTCGCCAATTTTGACCATGTCCTTCTCGGCCTTGCCCCGATTGGGACCAAAGTCGGTTTCGCCAGTTTGCTTATATCCCTTTGCGACCAACAATTCGCCAATGTCGTACCCGATATCGCCTGCACCGGGAGGGGCGACGACATCATAGATGTTACCCCATTCCTGCGCCCACATATTGCCCAGCAGATCCGCGCGGATCGGTCCAGTCTTCGCCTGAACGCCGTCGCCATATTTCTTGTTGAGCTGCGTGCGGACATAGGTGTGGAGTTCGTCATATAATGGCTTCACCTCAAGCCATAATTTGTCGGTCAGCTTAGCAAAGTCGTCAGCGGGCATATCATAGCCCGAACGCCACATCGCGCCCACGTCGGCATAGCCAAGCTCGGTGGCGCCTTGGTTGGCGATTTCAACCATGCGGGCATAGTCCTTGCCCATTGGCGCGCCGACATTGTCGTGCCAGCTTACCCACATTTCCTTCAATTGCTCGGGATTGCGGTTCGATCCCATTTCCGCCTCAATGTCGGAGCCGTTGATTTCCTTGCCATTCAGCGTGCCGCGGCCCTTGCCATAAGCGGACTGCAATTTGGTCGAGATTGTGGCCAGTTCCGCCGCTGCGCCGGACGTCGTTGGCGCGGGCAGAACAATGCCGCCGCGCAGTATGTCAAGCTTGCGCTTCGTGTCATACGACAGGCCGGGGAGCGCCTGATATTTCGCAGCCTCAAGCGCATATTGCACCGATTTTTTCGTGCCGATTTCCCCATAACGTGCCGCGAGGGCATCGGTGTCATCGGTTAGATAGGTCGAGTTAATCCAAGCGACGCGGCCGCTTTCGATGGAAAAATCAAACAGGTCCTTTTCCGCTTTTGCGACAAAGGCGTCAGCCTCCGCCACCGTCGGAGCGGCTGTGGTCGCCGCTGCATCTTGCGCGATGGCAATATTGGGCACGGACAGGGTCGCGAACGCGAGTGCTGCTATGGATACAAGGTTTTTCATACTGGGTTCCCGGCAAATAATGTAACGCAATCGTGTAACTTTCATAACGCGCCGTCAAGCCGCGCGGCGTGCCATTCGTCGAATGCCCAGCGCCGTCAGCAGACCGAAGAAGGTGACCAGAAAAAAGATAGATTTGACCGGCCTTACTGATGCAGCGATCTGCGCCAAAACATCAATGCCGGTTCCCAACGCGGCCTGAATGATCTGGCTGACGGTCTCTGCATAATCCGTCAGGCAAAAGCCGACCGTCGCAAACATAATGACTTTGCCCAAGCGCGCTAGATAGGCACCATCCGCTGAGGAAAAACAGCGTCCACCGGCGAACGCGCCCCATGAATATATACCGATGAAAAGCAAATCGATCACTATACTGAATAGCGCGAGACCCATAACGCCTGATGCGGCCCAGCCAGCGTGAATCGCGTTCACGCGCGCGGCGGACCCTGCCGCCTGATGATCGCTGATGCCCAAGGGGGATACATCGTTCATCAGCCAGACGTTCAACACAATTTGCACGGCCAACAGCAAAAGCCCTGCTAACCAAAAGCGCCAGAAACGTCGTTCTAGCCTTGTTTCGCCCGAGCCACTCACAACGCCCCCAACTGCGACGCAAGGGCACCCGACGCGGCGTCCTCGCGGGTTAAATGATATGTCGTATAATCATGCCATTGGTCGTCATGGTGACGCTTATGCTCAAGCACCAAGCGCGCGCCCAAACGTTCGACAGCACTACGCGATCGGAAATTGTTCGCGCCAATCTGAAACACCACCGTTGGTACGAAGGGAAATATATGTCGCAGCATCATCGCCTTGACGTCTCTGTTGGTTCCTGTTCGCCAATAGGCCGTCGCAAAAAACGTCCAGCCAATTTCAATCTCGCCCGCATCGGCATCATAATTTGCAAATCGGGTGCTGCCGATCACGTCGCCTGTTGCATTATCAATGATGGCAAAGGCACCGCCAGACTTTATAGCGTCCGCAAAGAACGCCTCGAAGACATCGCGTTTATAGCGGTTGCGAAACGGATGCATCGCCCAGATGTCGGGATCGCGCGCGACCGCATAAAGCGCCTCAAAATCGTCAGGCGCCAGCGGACGCAGTGTCACCTTGTCGCCGACAAGCAATGGCTGAATATCAAAGGGTAGTGTCACCAGACGGGGCCCTTCAACGCGTCGACTAACGCCGCGCCAAGCTCAGGCTTGACGACTGCGCTCATGTGGTTTCCCGGGACCGTGAATAGCTTTCCATGCCGAAGCGTGCTGGCAAGGTCGGCCGCCGAACCGTTATCGTCGTCGTCCGCGCCGCATATCACGGCAACCGGCACATTCCATGCTGCGATATCAGTGATTTTGGTGTCAACGAAGGTGCCCAATATCTGCCGCAAAGCGATGGGATCTCCGCCCGTGGTTTTCAAAAATGCCTCGGCCATCCATGCTGCCGTGCCTTTTTCATGGCAGCCCAGATTGTCGAATACGTGGCGGAAATGCGCTCCCCTATTTCCGGTGTGCGTAAGCCCTTGCAACCCCATGCCGGAGATGACGGCCCTGCCCGGGATCGCGCCGCGCGTCAGCATGCGCGATACGGTTCGTCCGCCGAGCGAATATCCGCCTAAATCATAATCGCTGATGCCAAGATGCGCCAACAATGCAAACTGGTCATCGGCCAGAATATCGGGCGGATAATGCGCCGCTTCATGGGGCTTACCGCTGCGGCCATGGGCGCGCAAATCTGGCATGATGACGCGGTAACCAGCGTCAGCCAGCGCCGCTGCATGTCCATATTTAATCCAGTTGGTCGCAGCATCCGACATATAGCCGTGCACCAGCAATAACGGCCGCCCCTCGCCCATTTCGCTCCAGGCAATGTCGACCCCGTCGCTGGTTTGGAAACTACCGGTCATCATCGTCATGCAATTGCTCTTCTCATTATCAGTACCAAGCTAACTGCCATGCCGATGGCACAGGGGGAAGCTTTTTTGATGCCCTTATGACCGAACGTGATTGCACATAGTAAGCATAGCTATTATAGCATAGGCATGAGTGACGATCTGGGATTCCTGCTTGGCGACGCCGCGCGGTTGCTACGTCGGTCCTTTGATGCCCGCGCAAAGACGATGGGCGTCACACGACCCCAATGGCGAGTTCTTGCTCTTTTGAAGCGGTTCGATGGTAGCACGCAGGTCACTATGGCCGATATGCTTGATGTCGAGCCGATCACATTGGGCCGAATGGTGGACCGCCTGCAAGACGCTGGACTTGTTGAGCGGCGCGCTGATCCTGCCGACCGCCGTGCCTGGCGGCTGCATCTGACACCAAAGGGCGAACAGAAAATTGAGGCCTTGAGACCAACTGCACTTGCCCTGTTTGACGATGCCCTCGACGGCCTCGACAACGCGCAACGTGCCGAGCTGGAATCAATGCTGAACGTCATCCGCGCAAATCTAACCCGTAAACCAATTGAGGCATCGCATGGCTGAGGCCGATAGCAATCTTGGGGTCCCCGCCCCCGCTCCGCAAAAACCCCGCCGTTTTGCGCGGCTGTTCCTGATGGCGTCGGTGCCTTTGTTATTAGTGGGCGGCGGTACGGCCTATTACATTGCCAACGACCATTATGTGTCGACTGACAATGCCTATGTGCAGCAGGACAAGATTTCGATTTCTGCAGAGGTCGGTGGCCGGATTGTCGAAGTCGCGGTGCGTGAAAACCAGAACGTTCAGCAAGGCGATTTGTTGTTCCGCATTGATCCGGAGCCCTATCGCATAGCCATCGCGCAAGCCGATGCAGCCATTGCTGCGGCTCAAGTGCGGGTATCGTCGCTGCAGACCGAATATCAGACCACGGGCGTCGATATTGACAGCGCCCGTGAGGACGTCGCCTTTTACGAAAAAGAATATCAGCGGCAGTCCGCGCTAATGCAAGACGGCTTTACCACGCGCGCGCGCTTGCAAGCCGCCGAACATGCATTGTCCGACGCGCGTAGCCGCGTTGCTGCGGCTCAAGCAGACGCTGCAAAGGCGCGTGCTGCGCTCGCTACGGGTCCGGCAGCACCGGGCATTAATCCCGCGATCAAGGCAGGCCAGGCACAGCGCGACCAAGCACTGCTTAGCCTGTCGCGGACAGAAGTCAGGGCGCCTGCGGCTGGCGTTGTCAGTCAGGCTGACCGCTTACAGGTCGGCCAAATGATGGTGCAAGGTTTGCCGGGCGTCACAATTGTCGCCAGCAACAAGAGCTGGGTCGAAGCCAATT
This sequence comes from uncultured Sphingorhabdus sp., assembly GCA_963508315.1. GTDB lineage: Bacteria > Pseudomonadota > Alphaproteobacteria > Sphingomonadales > Sphingomonadaceae > Sphingorhabdus_B. The sequence goes on from CAUOWK010000002.1 coordinate 93,136, forward strand.
TCAAGGAAACCGACCTTGCGCATATGCAAGTCGGACAACCTGCGGAAATCACCTTTGACGCCTATCCTGACATGAAATTGCGTGGAAAGGTGGCCAGCATCGGCGCTGGCACGGGATCGGAATTCTCCGTTTTGCCCGCCCAAAATGCCAATGGGAATTGGGTGAAAGTGACTCAGCGCGTTCCCGTCTGCATCACGATCACAGATCGACCAAAGCGCAATATGATCGCGGGGCTATCGGCGCATGTCCGCATCGATACCGGCAACTAATCCTGCAGACCAAGCGGCCTATCCGGTCAAACACAAGGGACTTCTGACCCTTGCGGTGATGGGCGCGACCATCATCCAGATCCTCGACTCGACGATTGCGAACGTCGCCATTCCGCATATGCAGACGAGTCTCGGCGCGACGATGGACACCATCACCTGGGTGCTGACCAGCTACATTGTCGCCAGCGCTGTGGCGATGCCCATAACCGGTTGGCTATCGGACAGGATCGGGTCGCGTAATTTATTCTTGGGTGCCGTGGCCGGCTTCATTTTGGCATCAATGCTATGCGGCATTGCCACTGGCCTGACCGAAATGGTTGCCTTCCGGATATTTCAGGGCATTTGCGCAGCGTTTATCGGACCATTGTCACAAACGATCATGCTGGACATCAACAAGCCGTCTGAGGCACCGCGCGCGATGTCCATTTGGGCGATGGGCATCATGATTGCGCCAATATTGGGGCCAATGATTGGCGGCTGGCTAACCGAAAATTATAATTGGCGCTGGGTGTTCTATATCAACTTGCCGATTGGCATCCCCACCCTCGCCTTGCTGTGGTGGCTGTTGCCATCGCGCCCAATCAGTCGTCGGGCACTTGATCGCTTCGGCTTTGCGATGCTGGCCATCGGGCTCGCAACCCTGCAACTCTTACTCGATCGCGGGCAGCAAGAGGATTGGCTTCAAAGCTGGGAAATCATCATCGAGCTGCTCGTCGTGATTGCCGCCATTTGGATGTTCGCAGTGCATCAGATGACCACTGACAGGCCGATGTTCGAACGGATGTTGCTAAGAGACCGCAACTTTTTCATCTCATTAAACATGATGCTGCTGGTCGGCATGATGATGTTCGGCATATTCGCTTTGCTGCCGCCAATGCTGCAAAATCTATATGGATATAGCGTGTATGACACCGGCGTCCTGCTTGCGCCCCGCGGTGTTGGAATTGTGTTCGCCATGTTTGTGGCGGCCAAGCTGACGGGTAAGCTAGATCCGCGGGTCATCATCTTCAGCGGGTTCCTGATGACCGCCGGCTCCATGTGGCTGATGACACAATGGTCGCTGAATATGGATTGGCATCCGGTAGTATATACTGGCCTGTTTCAGGGTTTTGGCATGGGGTTGGTGTTCATGCCCCTCAACGGCGTCGCGTTTTCGACCCTGCCCATGCGTCTGCGCACCGATGGCTCCAGCTTGCTCTATCTGTTTCGCAGCCTTGGCGGCAGTTTCGGCATTTCGGTGATGACGACGATGCTCGCACGCAATATGCAAACCAGTCACGAAGATCTGGCGTCGCATGTCACGTCATCGTCCATGGCAATGATTGATCCTGCGAGTGCGGACAGGCTTGGATCCTTGGGCACAGCAGGGTTGCAAATGCTAAACATGGAAATAAATCGCCAAGCGGCGATGATCGCTTATCTGGATGACTTCTATCTGATGATGTTCCTTCTCATCATCATGAGCCCGCTCATCTTTTTCCTGAAGCCTGGAATGTCAGCGCCGGGACAGCAGCCCGTTATGGCGGACTAGGTTCGCCTTTACCGCGCAGCCAATCCCTTTTGCTGCATCCGCCAGACGGCCATATCGATACGGTCTTGCCCAAAGAAGGGTTCGCCATCAAATACCAATGTCGGCACGCCCCAATGACCGCCGGCTTCTAGTGCTGACTGATTGGCGGCAATTTCCGTGTCCAGCGTGTCTGCCTCCCGAATGGCCTCAGCGTCAAGCGCGGCCAAATCCAGCTCTGCACGTGTCGCCGCGCCTGCCAAATGATCACCCTCGTGCCAGTTTTCGGCGCCGCCCCATATCAAGCGCGAAACCTCGTCGCAAAAGGCCAAGCTTTTGCCTTGCCGCGCCGCCGCTTGGCCCATGCGCGTCAGCCGGAAAATATGCGGCTGCTCGCTGGATATCTCGCGCGTGCGCAAATCCTGAACTATGGGATCGGGGCGCGGCGGACCAAAGGGAATGTTGTGATATTGTGCGACGCGAAACGCATCGGTGAAGGTATAGCGCAACCAGTTTGGCGGATTACGCTCGAAAAATGTCGGTTCCCGGATTGCCAGCGGATAGACCGGACGTAAGTTTATCGTCAGATCATATTGCTCCGCCAGCGCCCGGTATCGCCGCGTGGCGAGATAGCTATATGGGCTGCGAAACGACCAGAAAACATCGGCTTGCAGCCCCATAATTTATCCCTTTTTCAAATGCCGGCGTCCTAACAACTCGGCAATTTGCACCGCATTCAGCGCTGCCCCCTTGCGCAAGTTATCCGACACGCACCAGAAGGCAAGGCCGTTGTCTACAGTGGGGTCCTCGCGGACGCGGCTCACATAAGTGGCGTCGTCGCCAGCGGCTTCAACTGGCGTGGTGTAGCCACCATCTTCACGCTTATCGACCAACATGATACCGGGGGCCTCGCGCAAGATGCTTTGGGCCTTTGCCGCCGACATTTCCCGCTCATGCTCGATATTCACGGCTTCGGAATGGCCAACAAAGACAGGCACACGCACGCAGGTCGCCGAAAGCTTGATTTTGGGATCAAGGATTTTCTTAACCTCAACCATCATCTTCCATTCTTCCTTGGTGTAACCATCGTCGAGGAAGCTATCGATGTGGGGAATGACGTTGAATGCGATCTGCTTGGTAAATTTCTTCGCGTCCGCACTGTCGCCGACGAAGATGTTGCGGCTTTGTTCGAACAATTCGTCCATGCCTTCTTTGCCCGCGCCGGAAACCGACTGGTAGGTGGAGACAACGACGCGCGTGATGTTGGCGTAATCGTGGAGCGGCTTCAAAGCCACAACCAGCTGCGCTGTCGAACAGTTCGGGTTCGCGATGATGTTCTTGCGCTTGTAGGTGTCGATGGCGTCAGGGTTCACCTCAGGCACGATTAGAGGCACATCCGGGTCCATACGGAACAGCGAGCTGTTATCGATGACTACGCAGCCGGCGGCGGCGGCGATGGGTGCAAATTTCTTCGTGGCGTCTGAACCGATGGCGAAAATGGCCATGTCCCATCCAGCCCAGTCGAAATTCTCGATATTCTGGACCTTCAGCATCTTGCCAGTGTCGCCATATTCGATTTCGATGCCCTGGCTGCGCGATGACGCGAGCACAGCAACTTCATCGGCTGGAAACGCGCGCTCGGCGAGGATGTTGACGACTTCACGCCCGACATTGCCTGTCGCGCCTGCAACTACGATACGATAACCCATATTCACTTCCTTCAATGCCATTAAAAAAGGCCGGGCTCTTTGTGGGAGCCCGGCCTTTCATGTTCTGTTAGAAACGCAGCGCGGCTCCTGCCTTATTCGGCAGCCTCGGTGGTCTTAATAGGACGCGGGTCACGGCGTTCGGCAATACGTGCCTTCTTACCGGTGAGACCACGAAGATAGTAAAGCTTCGCACGACGCACGACGCCCTTACGGACGACTTCGATGCTGTCGATGTTCGGGCTGTACAGCGGGAATACGCGCTCAACACCCTCGCCGAACGACATTTTGCGAACGGTGAAGTTTGAGCCCATGCCCTTGTTCGAACGTGCGATGCACACACCTTCGTAATTCTGAATACGCGTGCGCTCACCTTCGATGACCTTCACGCCCACCTTAACGGTGTCACCTGCACGGAATGCAGGAATTTTTTTGTTTTCTGACAAAGCCGCAATAGCTTCGGCTTCGAGTGTTTGGATGAGGTTCATGCCCCATTTAATCCTTATTCTTTTGTCGCACGTCAGAGGCAGGTTGAACCCGGGCGTCTTTGTAACGCCCCCAAAGGTCCGGCCTGCGTAACCGAGTATCTTCCTCAGCCTTGCGTTTCCGCCAAGCCGCTATTTTCGCATGATCCCCCGATCGCAACACTTCAGGGATCATTCGCCCTTCCCAATCATTGGGTCGGGTATAGTGCGGATATTCGAGCAATCCTTGTTCAAAGGACTCTTCGTCACCGCTGGAAGTCGCGCCCATTACGCCGGGAAGCAGCCGAATGCAAGCATCTAACAGCATCAACGCGCCAATTTCGCCTCCGGAAAGGACGATGTCCCCCATCGAAACCTGTTCGATTTCCGGATGCGCGTCGAAAAGACGCTCGTCGAAGCCCTCAAAACGACCGCACAGAACGGTTACGCCCGGACCTGCCGCGAGTTCTCGGATACGGGCTTGCGTAATGGGTTTGCCTCTGGGGGTCATGGCCAGAACGGGCACATCAGGTCGTAATTTCGATGCGTGATCGACCGTTGCGCCTAAAATATCTGCGCGCAACACCATCCCTGCCCCGCCGCCTGCTGGCGTGTCGTCCACGGTCCGGTGCTTGTCGGTTGCAAAGTCGCGGATTTGAATAGGCGTGCAAGACCATTTGCCATCCGCAAGCGCGCGGCCAGCCAATGATATGCCCAGCGGACCGGGAAACATTTCGGGGTAAAGTGTCAGAATTTGTACGGCGAACGTCATATGACAAACGCGGCATCGATGACTATCCGCTCGCTCCACTCCGGCACAGCCTCAGCCGTCATCGGGACCATGAATTTCTTGCCGGGCTTGCCGTCAACTGGCGGCATCTGGATTTCGAGCACATCGCTGGCACCGAAATTTTCGACCGCGACACAAGTGCCAAGGTCAGTGCCATCGGTCGAGAAGCATGGGAGCCCAAGTAGATCGCTGTAATAATATTCGCCCTCGCCCAGTTCAGGCAAGGCCTCGCGCGGCACGGTCAACAACGTGCTGCGCAGTTTCTCGGCTGCATTGCGGTCATTTATTTCGGCAAAACGCGCGATTGCGCCGTCTTTGGTCGGGCGGAGGGACTTAACCGTCAACGCACCATCATTGAAACTTTTGTAGCGTTTCAAGCTGTCCACATTCTCTGCGAACAGCTTGAGACGGACTTCACCCGTCACGCCATGCGCGCCAGACACGGCGGCAAGCGTGACGGTGTCGTCAGCCAAGGCTTAGCCCTCGGCCTTTTCTTCAGTAGCTTCTTCAGCTGCTGGTGCAGCTTCTTCAGCGGGTGCAACTTCTTCAGCAGCAGGCGCGGCTTCTTCAGCGGCAGGCGCTTCTTCAGCAACTACTTCTGGCTCTGGCTCAGGTGCTGGAGCGGCTGCCGCTGCTGCTGCAGCTTCTTCAGCTTCAGCAAGCTTGGTCGCCTTGTCTTCAGCGCGATCCTTGGCCTTCTGACCTGGCTCACCCTTGTTTGGATTGCTCTTTACCTTGCGCTCTTTCACGCCGGCAATGTCGAGGAAACGTGCAACACGGTCCGAAGGCTGAGCGCCAGCGGCCAACCAATGCTTTGCGCGTTCCGCGTCGAGGATCATACGCTCAGCGCTGTCCTTTGGAAGCTGCGGGTTGTAGCTACCGATACGCTCGATGAACTTGCCGTCACGTGGCGCACGTGCGTCGGCTACGACGATTTTATAATAAGGACGCTTTTTCGAACCGCCCCGCGACAAACGCATTGATAATGCCATAAAACTAACTCACCTTTCTTAAAACACTAATTAGATCTGATACTTATTTCTTTTTACTAAGAAGTCGTGCGAGGTCTGGTGGCATTCCGCCGCCGCCCATTCCCGGTAATCCGCCCATGCCCGGTGGCATCGCGCCAGGGGGAAGGCCGTGCATGCCCTCCATCGCGCCGCCCAAATCGCCGCCGCCTTTTCCGAACATGGCAGCAAGGCCCTTGAGGCCGCCCATCTTGCGGATGCGCTTCATCGCGGTGGCCATTTCCTGGTGCATTTTGATCAGCTTGTTGACGTCCTGCACTGTCATGCCGGAGCCTTTGGCTATCCGTATCTTGCGCTTGGCATTCAGTAACTCAGGCTTCGCCCGCTCTTTTGGTGTCATGGAGCCAATTATGGCGTCCATATGCACCAGCAATTTGTCGTTCATGCCGCCGGCGTCCATCGCCTGCTTGGCCTTCTTCATGCCGGGCATCATGCCAGCAAGCGCCCCAAGGCCGCCCATCTTGGTCATTTGGCGGAACTGAGTGCGCAGGTCGTCCATGTCGAACTGACCCTTGGCCATCTTGGCCGCAAGCTTGTCCGCATCTTCCTTTTCGACCATTTCGGACGCGCGTTCGACAAGGCCGACAACGTCGCCCATGCCCAAGATGCGTCCGGCAACACGGCTCGGATTGAACGCCTCAATAGCATCGAGTTTTTCGCCGACACCGGCAAATTTAATCGGCTTTCCGGTGATCGCGCGCATCGACAGCGCAGCACCACCGCGTGCATCGCCATCCATCCGGGTGAGGACGATACCCGTCAAATCAACCCGTTCACCGAAGCTTTTTGCAACGTTGACAGCGTCTTGACCCGTCAGCGAGTCTACAACGAGCAGGATTTCCTGCGGCATTGCGACCTTCGCCACATTGCTCATTTCGTCCATTAACTGCTGGTCGACGTTCAAGCGACCCGCCGTGTCGAGCATCAGAACATCGAAGCCCTGAAGTTTTGCCGCCTGCATCGCACGTTTGGCAATATCTACAGGTTGCTGGCCCTGCACGATTGGAAGGGTCGCTATTTCAATCTGCGTACCAAGCGTCGCCAACTGCTCTTGCGCGGCGGGCCGGTTGACGTCCAGTGACGCCATCAGGACTTTCTTGCCCTGCTTGGCTTTTAACAAACGCGCAATCTTGGCCGTGGTCGTGGTTTTACCCGAACCCTGAAGGCCGACCATCATGATGATGGCTGGCGGCGCTACAGCAAGATCGAGATCGCTTTGCTCTGCGCCAAGCATTTCGACCAGCGCGTCATTGACGATCTTAACGACCTGTTGACCGGGCGTTACGGATTTCAGAACTTGCGCGCCAACAGCTTGCTCAGTAACTTTGTCGACAAATTCACGCACAACGGGCAGCGCAACGTCGGCCTCAAGCAAAGCCACACGCACTTCACGCATTGCTTCACGGACGTCGGCTTCGTTTAACGCGCCGCGACCACGCAGGCGGTCGAAAACCCCTCCTAAACGGTCACTCAGCTTGTCAAACATCGACATTCCTCACAACATCCCCATTCGGGACATAAACGAACAAAAAGCCGGTGAGCGAATCTTCGCCGACCAGCCTGGAAACAAGTGATTTCCAACAAATATGAAAAGCAGAGCCTCTGCTTGGGATGGCGCTTAACAACATCGTGCATCGAATGCAAGCAAATCTGCCGCAATGTCACGCTTGCGCGTCATCTCCTTATCGCCGGCGATTAATCAAATATTGACCATTTTACGCGAGGACGGGGTGAATGGAACAGTCATGCCACAGCAGAAACCGGACTCAGAACTAACGACAGCCGCCCGCAAGCGTCAGGACCGGAGGAACATTCTTTACGGTTTCGTGATGTTCGTGGCCATTGCGATGTTCGTCACAATTGGCGGGCAAGTTGGGGCGCAGACCGTCCGGACGTTCCTTGGCTATGGTCAAGGCACGGACCAGATCATGGTCACAGCGCTGCTGCTCAACATTGCACTGATTTTGCTGACATGGCGGCGCACCAGTGCATTGAGCGATGAAATACACGTCTACAGACAGGCCGAAGTCCGCGCCCAGCATCTGGCGATGACGGACCCGCTGACCAATTTGTTCAATCGCCGTGCGGTGAAAGAAAAAACCACCGAACTCAGCGCCCGTGCTTCCCGCAGGGGCAAATCCGTCGCGTTTTTGATGATTGATTTGGACGGGTTCAAAAAAATCAACGATATTTACGGCCATGACAGCGGCGATATGCTGCTGCGTGAAGTGGCCGACCGGATGCGCGACGTTGTGCCACCAAGCAGCGTCATTGCGCGGCTGGGTGGCGACGAATTTGGGATCTGCATGATGTTTGAACCCGAATACCCGGAATCCGTCGACCATATTGCCGAAGATCTGGTGGAAGCCTTGTCCAAGCCGGTACCGATTGGGGATTCGGTACAGACGGTGACGGCCTCCATTGGCATCAGCCGGCCAGAACATGACTGCGATTCTATCGATATGTTAATGCGCAGGGCGGACATCGCCCTATATGCCGCGAAGAAAAACGGCCGCAACGGATATAGCTGGTTCGAAAATGGCATGGAAGTCGAGCTTCGCTCGCGCAATTCGCTGGAAGGCGACATTCGTGCGGCGATTCCGAACGATGAATTTGTGCCCTTCTTCGAACAACAGATTGACTTGAACACCGGCGAATTGGTCGGCTTCGAAATGCTTGCCCGGTGGGTGTCGCCTGTGCGCGGGCTGATTTCGCCCGATGATTTCATTCCAGTCGCCGAGGAAACCGGCATGATTGGCGACCTATCGATGAGCATTGTGCGCAAGGCAATGCTGGAAGCCAAAAACTGGGATCCCAAACTTACGATCTCGATCAACATTTCGCCTGTGCAGTTGAAGGACCCGTGGCTCGCCCAGAAGATCGTAAAGATCTTGGTAGAAACAGGGTTTCCCGCCAGCCGGCTTGAAGTCGAAATCACCGAAAGCTCTCTGTTCAAAAATCTGAGCCTTGCCCAATCCATTGTCGGCAGTCTTAAAAATCAAGGCATCCGTATTGCTCTTGATGATTTCGGCACGGGCTACAGCTCGCTCGCGCATCTTCGTGCGCTGCCCTTTGATCGGATCAAAATTGACCGCAGCTTTGTGTCGTCCATGCTGGAAAACGCAGAAAGCGCGGCGATTGTGAATGCTATTGCGGGGCTGGGCGCAAGCCTGCAGGTGCCGATTACGGCCGAGGGTATCGAGGACGAGAAGATTGTGGCGAAGCTGCGCAATTTGGGCTGCAGCAAGGGCCAGGGCTGGCTATATGGGCAGCCTCTGAGCATCGATCAAACGCGCAACTTGCTGATGCACAAAAACCTTCTGCCGCATCGTCACCGCCTAACCGCAACGCACAGCATCGACGAAGCCGCAGAGCCAAGCAGGCTCGTTTCCTGATAATCGGTTAGCTCAGACGCAACAACGGTGGACTTGCGCGCCCGCAATGCCTAAATCGCCGGCGATGACGATGGGTGAATTCCACAAAATGCATGGGCTGGGTAATGACTTTGTCATTATTGACGCACGTGCTCGCCCACTCGCCATATCCCCTGCCCGCGCCCGCATGATCGCGGACCGGAAGCTTGGCATTGGCTGCGATCAACTCATCGTCCTGTTTGCATCCGATGTGGCCGATGTCGGCATGCGCATTTTCAACCCCGACGGCAGCGAGGTCGAATCCTGTGGCAATGCCTCGCGCTGCGTCGTCGCGCTGATTGGCAAAGACATAACGATCGAAACGCGGGGCGGAGTTATCACCGGCAGATTGTCTGGCAGCAAAGTTACCGTCGAGATGGGCGAAGCAAGGTTCGAATGGGCCGACATACCTCTGGCGTTCGCCATGGACAGTGCTGCCCTGCCCTTGGCTTGGGAAGATTTGCAGTCGCCCATGGCCGTTAATGTCGGCAACCCGCATGTCGTATTCTTCGTGCCCGACAGCGCTAAGGTCGATCTTGAACGGCTTGGGCCTGAAATCGAAAATGATGCGGCCTTTCCAGAGCGTGTGAACGTCAACATCGCAACTATCGCCGGAAATGAAATCCAGCTTCGCGTCTGGGAACGCGGCGCTGGCCTGACGCGGGCGTGCGGTACGGGCGCCTGCGCCACAGCCGTTGCGGCTATAAAGCAAGGCAAAGTCACTGCGCCAGTGACAGTTCATCAGCCAGGTGGCGCCTTGACCATTGATTGGGCGCCAGGCGGGCTAGTGGTAATGACAGGCGGCACGACGCATGTGTTCACCGGCACTGCCGATTGGGACAGCTTTGGATGAACGCCGTACCGGAGAAAATCGAAGTCATCAGCATGGGCTGCCGACTAAATCTGGCGGAAAGTAATGCGCTGGCGGAACAGCTTGCAGGCCATGATGATGTCGTCGTCGTCAACAGCTGTGCGGTCACCAATGAATCCGTCCGGCAAACGCGGCAAGCGATCAGGCAAGCCCTGAAACGCCGACCCGACGCAAAAGTGTGGGTAACCGGCTGCGCCGCGCAAGTCGAACCAGATACCTTCAAAAACATGCCCGAAGTCGCAGGCGTATTCGGCAACGCCGAAAAGCAGAACGCAGCTCTTTTGCGGGATTTGGTGGGCCGGTCCGACCGGCCAGTTGTGGTGTCTGACATCATGACGCTGGAAGAAACCGCGCCGCATTTGGTCACTGCCTATGCCGGCAAGACCCGCGCGTTCGTCGAAGTTCAGAATGGCTGCGACCATCGCTGCACCTTTTGCATTATCCCCTTCGGACGCGGCAACAGCCGCTCTGTTCCCGCGGGCAGCGTGGTTGACCATATCCGCCAGCTGGTGGACGCCGGCTTTCAGGAAGTCGTGCTCACCGGTGTGGACGTGACCAGCTATGGTCACGACTTGCCCGGTCACCCTAATTTAGGGACGCTGGTTGAACGGATATTGAAACTGGTACCGGATTTACCGCGCCTGCGCCTGTCCTCGATTGATGGCGTCGAAATAGATGACCGGCTATTTGACCTGCTAACCGGCGAACCACGTGTCATGCCGCATGTTCACCTGTCGCTTCAGGCCGGCGACAATTTGATCCTGAAGCGCATGAAGCGTCGCCATAGCCGTGAATTGGCGATTGAACTCGTCGCCCGGATGAAAGCCAAGCGCGCGGACATCGCAATCGGCGCCGATATCATCGCGGGCTTTCCCACAGAGGACGACGCAATGTTCGCGAACAGCGTTGATCTCGTGCGCCAATGTAACATCGTCCATGGGCACATCTTCCCGTATTCGCCCAAGCTTGGCACGCCCGCTGCGCGGATGCCGCAAGTTCCGTCTCCGGTGATTAGAGCGCGCGCAAAGCAGCTTCGCGATGCCGTTGCGGTGGAAAAATCGCGCTGGTTATCCAGCCTTACAGGCACCACTCAGAATGTAGCGGTAGAGCGTGGCGGTTTGGGTGGCCATTCTGAAAACTTTGCCTATCTGCGGCTGAACAAGATTATGCCGGAAGGCAGCATCGTCGCCGCGCGGGTGACTTGCGTAAACGACGGCATTTTGAATGCAGAGGTTATGGAATGAGCGAGAATGCTGGCTGGAAGGACCGTTTGTTTGGCGGCCTTAAGAAAACATCGGGCAAGCTAACCGAAAATATTGCTGGTCTTGTCACAAAGGCAAAGCTCGAAAACAGCGATCTGGATGATATCGAGGATGCCTTGATCGCGTCTGATCTTGGACCGGCAATGGCGGGGCAAATTCGCGACAAGATTGCCGCAGGCCGCTTTGACAAAGCCATTGACGCCGAAGGCATACGACAGATCGTTCAGGATGAAATAGCCGCTGTCTTGGAGCCTGTGGCTTCCCCCTTGGAGATTGACGCTTTCCCGCGTCCGCAGGTGATTTTAGTCATCGGCGTCAACGGGTCGGGCAAAACCACGACGATTGCCAAGCTTGCGAACCTGTTTCTCGAACAGGATTATGGCGTCATGCTGGCGGCCGGCGACACGTTTCGCGCGGCGGCTATTGGCCAACTCAAGATATGGGCCGAGCGTATTGGCGTTCCGATTGTAACGGGGCCTGAAGGCGGGGACGCTGCCGGCGTAGTATTCGATGCCGTGAAGCGTGCCACGGCGGAGGGCATTGATGTCTTGATCGTGGATACGGCAGGCCGTCTGCAAAACAAACGCGAATTGATGGACGAATTGGCCAAAATCCGCCGTGTTTTGGGCCGCTTGAACCCCGCAGCGCCGCATAATGTTGTGCTCGTGCTTGACGCCACCACGGGGCAAAATGCACTTTCGCAAATTGAAACATTCAAAGAAGTTGCCGACGTCACCGGCTTGGTCATGACAAAGCTGGACGGCAGCGCGCGCGGCGGTATCCTCGTTGCCGCAGCCAAGCAGTTTGGCCTCCCCATCCATGCCATCGGCGTGGGCGAAGCGATTGAGGATTTACGACCCTTTGACCCACAAGATGTCGCCCGCGCGATTAGCGGTGGCGCGAAATGAACGGGGTAGAAGCATCCAAAAAAGCCCCCGGCTGGTTGACCTTCGCAATGGATTTCGGTCCATTGCTTGTGTTTTTCCTAGGTTCTCGCTTCGGACATAGCGACAGCGACCCAGTAAAAGGCCCGCTGGTCGGAACTGCTGCGTTCATGCTGGCCATGGTAATTGCGATGATCGTTTCTAAATGGAAGCTCGGCCGCATATCTCCGATGATGAAAATGTCCGCCCTGTTCGTCATTGGCTTTGGGGCGTTGACGCTGTGGTTCCGGGATTTCGGCTTCATCCAGCACAAGGCGACGGCAGTGTATCTGCTCTTCGCGGCCATCATCCTCATCGGATGGTTGCGGTCTAAGCCTGCGCTGAAATATCTGCTCGAACAGGCCTATAATGGCCTGAGCGAGGAGGGCTGGCTAAAGCTGTCGCTTAGCTGGGGCCTTTTCTTTCTGGCCTTGGCTGGCGTGAATGAACTGATGATTATATCGCTCTCGCAAGACCAGTATATCACCGTCAAAACCTTTGGCTTGCCTGCGATGACATTCCTGTTCGCGATGGCCAATATCCCGATGCTATTACGCCACGGCCTTAACCTGGGCGACGACACACCGGTGCCGCCGCAAGGATAGGCTTTACTGATCGGCGCGCGAAGCACCCTTTCCATCCAGATTTTCCGCCACAAATTCCCAGTTGATTGCCTGTTTCAGCAATGCATCGACATAATCGGGGCGCGCGTTGCGGTAATCGATATAATAAGCATGCTCCCACACATCGATCGTGAGCAATGGCTTCATGTCATGCACAACCGGCGTGTCGGCATCATGCAGCGACGTTATTTTCAAGCTATCGCCATCAAGGATGAGCCACGCCCAGCCGCTGGCAAAATGCCCGACGGCTTCCTCTTTCATCTTCGCCAACATATTGTCGAGGTTGCCAAAACTGGAATCGATCAGCGACTTCAATCGACCCGAAGGCGCGTACCCAAGCGGGCTGAGGCACTGCCAATAGAAACTATGGTTCCAAATTTGGGCTGAATTGTTGAACAGGCCCTTATTACCCTGCCCTTTCGCGGCCGATATTACCTCGTTTAAAGTCGCTCCGAAAAGCGTCTTGTCGTCCGCGATTAGGGCATTGGTTTTATCGACATAGGCCTTGTGATGCTTTCCATGGTGGTAATCAAAAGTCTCGCCGGAGATCACGTCTCCGAATGCGTTCTTGTCAAAGGGAAGCTCGGGGAGAACGAAGGTCATATCAGCTCTTTCATGTTGGAGATTCAAATGTCTAACCCATCCAGCGGCAACGCGTTCCGGCGACACTGGATTTGAAATTCAGAAATTATGTGACAAGCTTAGGTCACGCAGTTAGGCAGCAACCTATCAGGGGCAATATCACCTGAATGCCTACAGGAGGAAAAAATGGCTAAATTTTTTGGAAATCTACATTTGGTGCTGGTCGCGGGACTTGTGCTGGCAGTGGCGCTCATGCTTGGCTTGGACAGCGACGGCTTGACAGCACAGTCGGTAACACGCTGGCTGCACACCTTTTTCGGCATTGTCTGGATTGGTCTGCTCTATTATTTCAACTTCGTGCAGATCCCGACCATGCCTAAAATACCCGCTGAGTTGAAGCCGGGCGTATCAAAGCATATCGCACCTGCTGCGTTGTTCTTCTTTCGTTGGGGCGCGGCGCTGACGGTATTGTTCGGCCTCATCATCGCCGTTCAGGCGGGCTATGCGCATCAGGCATTTACCCTGCAAGACCCCTATAAACTCATCGGCGTCGGTATGTGGCTTGCGGTAATCATGGCGTTCAACGTCTGGTTCATCATTTGGCCAAACCAGAAAAAGGCGCTCGGCATTGTAGAGGCCGATGACGCGACAAAGGCAAAGGCAGCGACGACCGCGATGATGACATCGCGCCTCAACACATTGCTTTCCATTCCAATGCTATATGCAATGGTTAGCTTCAACGGCGGCTAAATCGGTCCGTAGATTTAAGGAAAAAGGGGGTGGCCAATGCTGCCCCTTTTTTTATCCGAGCAAATCATGTTTCTTGAGCGTGTGCCGGAGCTGGTCGTAACTTAGGTTCAGCGCTTTGGCGGTCTGACGCTGGTTATAGCGGCATTTGGCAAGCGCTTGTTCCAACACCGCCTTTTCATATTTTTCGGTAGCTTCGCGAAAGTCGCTGACATCCACTGCTTGGCTAAGGTCAGTGGAATAACGCGCCTCTGCCGGCATGGATTCAGACGGAGAGTGCGACTGCGACTGTGCTGGCGCTGACGCCGCGATCCCCCCGCGCCATGGGCTATCGAAGGGATCGAACTGGATGTAGTCGACGGGCTGCGCAGGGTCGGCCCAGCGATATACTGCGCGCTCCACCACGTTTCGCAGTTCGCGCACATTACCCGGCCACAGATGATTTTCGAGTGCGCGCGATGCGACCTGCCCAAATCCGGGCCAGCCGTCCCAACCCAGCTCAGCGGCCATCTTGCGCCCATAATATTCGGCCAGCACCTCAACATCCCCTTCCCGCACCCGCAAGGGTGGCAGGGTAATGACCTCAAAGCATAGACGGTCGAGCAAATCGGCCCTGAACTTTCCTTTTTCGACCATATTGGGCAGATGCTCGTTGGTCGCCGCAACAATCCGGACATCGACCCGCATGGGACGCGAAGAGCCAATGCGCGTGACCTCGCCATATTCCACCGCGCGCAACAGGCGCTCTTGTGCGCCCATGCTTAGAGTGCCGAGTTCGTCCAAGAACAATGTCCCGCCGTCGGCTTCCTCAAAGCGGCCTTCGCGCGCGCGGGTGGCGCCCGTAAACGCGCCAGACTCATGGCCAAAAAGCTCGGCTTCAATCAAGGTTTCAGGCAAGGCCGCACAGTTCATCGTTACCAGCGGCCCATCCCATCTGGTGCTCAGGCGATGCAGACGTTCAGCAATTAGTTCCTTGCCCGTCCCACGTTCGCCAACGACAAGTACTGGCCGGTTAAGCGGTGCGGCGCGGCTGGCGCGTTCAACGGCATCGAGAAACGCCGACGATTGACCGATAAATTGATGACTGTCTCTGTCCATATTCGCATCGGCCCCAATGATTTTCGAACATTGGCACATTTCGCTATATAATGGCAATAATTACCAGCGCGTTTGTCAACGAAATGCAAAAAAGGTCCGGAACTTGGCGCAAAACGCGAATTGGCACGGTACCTGCTAAGTAAGTTTCGAACCGGCAAACTACCGGCAGAATATGAAGGAAGAAACGACATGCGCGATCACAGCTCAACCAGTGACATTCCGGAAAGCCAAAGCCGCCTTTGGGTTGCTGTGGCTTTATCCATGACGATGATCTTCACCAGCTACGCCGTTTCGGTGCTTAACCATCAGACCGATATTGAGGTGAACGCGCAAACCTATTCCCCTCGGCCAGTTGTTGTCAGCTATCTTGCCTGACATCATTGGCCAGCGACCGGAGTGTCCCAGCTCCCCCAACTACCTCCCAGAGGCACCCGGTCGCCCCCTTATTTAGTTCATACGTAAAAGCAGATTTTAACGGAGTTACCCAAATGGGCATATTTTCGAGAACCCGCGATATCATTGCCGCCAATGTCACCGACTTGCTCGACAAGTCGCAAGACCCGGCGAAAATGATCCGCATGATTATTCTGGAAATGGAAGAAACGCTGGTTGAGGTTCGCGCCTCGGCTGCACGCACCATTGCCGACCAGAAGGAATTGCGTCGCCACATCGACAAGCTCAACACGCTCGAAACCGACTGGACCGACAAGGCACATCTGGCGCTGTCGAAGGGCCGCGATGATCTTGCCAAGGCAGCCCTGGTAGAAAAGCGCAAAGCAACCGACATGAAGGTTCAACTGACCGCTGAAGTCGATGTGCTGAACGACGCACTGAAGGCATCGGAGCAGGACATTCACAAGCTGCAGAAGAAGCTGGCCGATGCCCGTAGCCGCCAAAACGCATTGATGACGCGCCTTGAAAGCGCTGAAAATCAGGTCAAGCTGCGTACGATGTACAATGGCGACAAGGTCCGCGACGCGTTTTCACGCTTCGACATATTGGAACGTCGCGTCGATGAAGCACAAGGGTACGCTGACTCGCTTGCCATTGGATCAGACGCCCCCCGCACGCTCGGTGACGAAATCGCCGCGCTTGAGAGCTTCGACGTTGTCGATGCTGAACTTGAGGAAATGAAGAAGGCCATGAAGGCCCAAGACAAGAAGGAAGGCTAAACGATGGAAGATGTACTGGTTCCTGTATTTGTAGTCGGGATGCTCTTCATCGGCCTTCCATGGCTGGTCCTGCACTATGTGACGCGCTGGAAAACCGCCGCCACGCTGACCAATGACGATGAGCGGATGTTGGGCGATATGCACGAACTCGCACGCCGTCTGGAAGATCGCCTGGACACAGTCGAGCGTCTGGTGGCGCAGGACAATCCCGAATGGCAGCCACGCCGCCTTGATCATGAAGCTGAAATCTATGCCCCTGAAAATGTCCGTTCGCTGGAAAGGAACCGTTGAAATGTCCGGGAAACACACAAATTTCTATCTCGACAAGCAAAATGCCAAATGGAAAGGCGTTTGCGCCGGCATTGCAGACTATACCGGTGTTGATGTTCTCTGGGTTCGCCTTGGCGCAGTGATGCTGACGCTAATGGGCGGCTTCCCATGGACGCTGATCGCATATTGGATCACTGCATGGATGGCGAACCAGAAGCCAATCCATCTGTATACGGACGATCGTGAGGAGCAGAAGTTCTGGCAAGGCGTCCGTCAGTCGCCAGCCCGCACGACACGCGATATCCGCTCGCGCTTCCGCGAAATCGATAATCGCCTCGCCGATGTCGAACTTTATTATGTCAACAGCAACAACAAGCAGCTCGCTGACGAAATCGAAAGCCTGCGCTGACGCCAGCGACCGAGGAGGGATCGAACAATGTTTACACTCATCATTCTTGGCCTGATTGCGTGGTTTGCATACCGCCATTTTGCTAACAAGAAGCGTACAGCCGACCGCCGCAACAGGAGCGTAGATTTCCGTGACAGCGATATCCGCCCAATCACGCGCCGCTTGCCTTGGAAGGAACTGAAATGAACTGGGGCAGCCCCGTTGTCATATTGGCCATCATCGCAGTGTGTTACGGCGGATGGTTGATTAACAACTGGATCAGGGCCCGGCATGGTTATCCTCTTGAGGATGAGTGGGGCGGAAAATCAGCCCGAATTGATGCCGAAGCCGAACGCAAGATCATGTTGCTCAGCAATGAAAATGAAACGCTGAACGGCAAGATCGGTCATCTGGAAGAACGCGTCGCGGTGCTGGAACGCATCGTAACGGACAAGGCAGGACGCCTGTCAGAAGAAATCGAAAACCTGCGCTGAGAGCGATGGAGGACAGTTTATGAACCCCGAAGTATTATCCGTCATATCCGCAATTGGCCCCATGATTGGGGTGGGCGTGGTATCTATCTCGGCAGGTTGGGTCATCACGACATGGCTGCGTATCAAAAATGGCTATCCGCTCGACGGTGCGTGGGGACAGGCAGTCTATCCCAAGACTGACCAAGAGGCCGTAGAGCGCGTGAAGCTGCTGAGCCAGGAAAATGCCCAGCTTCGCGCCGAGATCGGGTCGATGAAGGACCGCCTCGCCAATGTCGAAAAGATCGTCGTCGACGATAGCCACAAATTGACCGCTGAAATCGAGGCCCTGCGCGGGCCAACAAATTAAAGGTGCGATGATGTCTCAAGATACCGTTTTTGCGCTGATACCCATTCTAGGCATCAGCTGTGGTCTACTCGCCATTTTCGCTGGCGCGATATTTCGGCCGTGGATGAAAATGAAGGAGCGCCAGATGGAACTGGGCGCCCAGAACATCGCCGAGAAAGCCGCACAATATGCGTCGAACCAGACGCAACTGCTGGAACGCGTTGCTGTTCTGGAGCGCATTGTGACTGACCAAGGCTACAGCCTCGCCAAGGAAATCGAAAGCCTGCGGAGCTTGCCCGAAACACATATCCCTGCCCATGAAAAGGAAGTGCTGAAATGATTGGTGATCCGTTCACAATGGTGGTGGCGATTGTCCTGATTGTCACGATCGGGAAAGTGCTCTCATCCAAGCACAAAGCACGCAACGGCATAATCGAGGACGAAGATATGCTAGGCAACAAAACCCAGCGGCTCATTGGAAACAAGGACACGCAAGCGATGCAGGACGAAATCCGCACGCTGAAAGAACGCATCCAAGTTCTGGAGCGGATCGCAACGGACAATAGTAGCGCCAACGACATCAATCGACAGATTGAAGAGTTGCGCGGTCGTTAAACGCATATTGAACCAGAAGGACGGAACCATGATCGAGGATCCCAATTTCTACATCATTATCGGCGCATTTTCGGTGCTGTGCGTCGGCATTGTCTCGACGCTGAGTTTGCGCGGATGGCGCGACTGGATCGCGCTCAAGCATGCGGAGCTTCAGTTGACACAGAATGTGTCGGCAGAAACCGCCACACCATCAACTGCCTCGCGCATTGAAGTTGCTGATCTCAAAGAGCGCGTGAAAAAGCTTGAAGCCATCGCAGCAGGGATTGATATCTAAGCCCTGCGGCCATAAGCGCACTGGCATGACTTCAATTGCAGACATTATCGAAGAATATGATTTTCTTGACGCAGACGACCGGTACCGGTTGCTGATCGATTTAGGTCGCGACTTACCGCCCATGCCGGATGCTTTGAAGACAGATGCGACGCTTGTGCGTGGCTGTTCAGCGAGCGTGTGGGTCTATCCCGTCACCGACAATGGGCAATTGATGTTTCTAGCGGACAGTAACGCCGCCATCACAAAAGGCATCATCGCGCTTGTGCTGAAAACCGTCGCAGGCAAGGCTGCTGACGATATACTGGCGACGGATATCGAACAGGCGCTCGCACCCTTTGATCTCAAAAATCAGCTAAGTTCGAACCGGACACAGGGCATTCCCAATATGATTTCGCTGATCCGCGAAACCGCGCAACGCTACGCGGGTTAAACGCCCTTCCACTCCCGCCGTTCTTCGGCGACACGCAAAACATCATAAGCCGCTTGCCCTGCCTGAAACGCCTTTGCCGCGTCTGCATTGCCGGGGTTGACGTCAGGATGCGTTTCTTTGGCGATTTGACGCCACGCCTTTTTGGCGTCTTCGAAGGTAGAGTCGCTTTCAAGCCCCAAGATATCAAGCGCGTGCATTTCATCACGGCTTCGGCTGCCATCGCCTGATCCCGCCCAACCGTAATGGGCGGATTCCTTGAAGCCGGATGAATCGCGACGCTCATTGGCCTCGCGTTCGTCTGCCTCTTCTTTGGTCAGGCCCTCAAAATAATCCCAGCCGCGATTATACTCACCCGCATGCTCTTCACAGAACATCCAGCGGTCCGGGCTGTTTGGCGATTTCGGCGCAGGGCAATTACCAGCCTTGGTGCAGCCATGCCTATCGCACAGACGCACTTGCTGCGCCTCACTACTACTTCCGTAGCCGCGCCAGCGGGGAAAACCCCAGTCATTTCTGCGAGTGGAACGCACCATGCCGCCGACTTAGCGACGGCACGCGCATTTTGCTAGGGGGGTGCGAAAATTACGCTCCGGAAAGCGCGCCGCCCATCATCGGATTGCCAAACATGCTCGAAAACAACAGGCCGACGAGAATGCCCGAGATGACCATCAACAGCACGATATAGATGAGGACAATGACTACCGTGAAGCCGGCGACCTTTTCCTGCGGAACGCCCAGCACAGGCCGGATACCCAAGTAAATCAGATAAACAACATAGGCCAAGGCCGCGAACGATATCAAAACCCCGAGAAACGGAATCCAGCTCACCAGCGCCGCAACCCATGTCGGGGTAGAGGCATAAACCATCAACTTGGCCGCCTGGACCTTGTTCGATGTCCCGTTAAAACTTGGCGAGACCAGATTGATAATCATCACCATCGTGAAGAGCAGAATAATTGATATCACATAGCCGATAACAGCCATGCCAATGACTTCATTCAGCCCCATAGCGGCCATGTCGCTACCGGGTGTCGCGATTCCTGCAGCCGATATGCCGGCAAGTCCCGACATCAGAATGGCTGCCGCGACGGGCAATAGGGCAAGTGGCAAAGCGTAGCCCGTGAAAAGGCCAGACATAGTCGCGGGCTCGTCCGCAATGGCATCCCATTCCTGCGTCGGTTTCAACAATATGTTCTTCGCGCGATCGATAATCGACATTGACATGTTCCCTGGAAAATTGTCCGCCGATTACAGAACATATTGGCGCCGGCATGTAAATGTGACGCACGCGTAAAGGGGGAATTATGACTTTGATAACGAGGATATTAGTGGCCATCATTGGCGTTTTCGCGCTGATGGGCGTCGGCCAGCACTGGTTTGACCTGGACGCCGTGCATATGCAACGCGGCATGCTCGCCGTTGGAGACATCGGAAAAGCCAATTTACGCGCTGATGTTGGCGGGCTGTTTCTGGGCATAGCCATTCTGACGATCTTTGCGGCAATCCGTCAAAACCGCTTTGCAGTTCTAGCAGCTGCAACTTTGTTATCAGCCACCTTGCTTGGTCGCTTCGTCAGCGTCGCGATTGACGGCTATGGAACCCGCGTTGGTCCGCCGATGGTGGTTGAAGCAGTGGTCATCGTGATATTATTGGTCGCGTACCGGGCATGGGGTAAAAAGCCAGAGGGTCTGTAAGCCGGGTTCTGTCCTCCGCTGCAGCCTAGGCGTAAGCGGATGTGCGACCATTCATCTAGGCGACGCATTGCTGCGCCACTCATGCAACCAACCCGGGCGACTGGCAGGAGGATGCCATATGCCGCCCCTATTCGGTTTTGCTCCCGGTGGGGTTTGCCATGCCGTCGCTGTTACCAGCAACGCGGTGCGCTCTTACCGCACCGTTTCGACCTTACCGTATCGAAATACGGCGGTGTGTTTTCTGTGGCACTTTCCCTAAAATTGCTTCCGCCGGATGTTATCCGGCACCGTTCCTCGCTGGAGCCCGGACTTTCCTCCCCATAGCAGTTACCCACTATGCGGCGGTCGCCCAACCCTCTGGCGAGGGTCAGATAGCAGGTCCGCCCTCATACTCCAAGAGCAAGCTCAGCAATATTGCGCGGCATTCGCCATCGATGACACCATCGATATTGGATGGACGAAAACGGCGTTGAAAGGCGACTGTTGCGGCCCGGCCGTCGGCAATGCCATAGCCATATCGCTCAAGCGCAAGCAGGAACGCGGCATCAGGCCATTCAGGATCGACGAGATTGCCGACAGGGCGCGGAACCGCCAGCCCCAATTTCGCAAGGCGTTCCCAGTCGAACAATTCGCCCGGATCTTCCTTGCGCGCCGGAGCAACATCGCTGTGGCCCACGACATTGCGTGGTTCGACGCCGTAGCTGCGCACTAAGCCAGCAACCAATCTGGTCACTGTGTCCATTTGCGCTTCGGGAAAGGGGCGATAGCCGAATTCATGGCCCGGATTAACAATCTCGATACCAACACTGGCGCTGTTACAGTCGGTGATGCCGCGCCAGTAAGACAGGCCGGCGTGCTGGGCACGTTGTTCCTCGCGCACCATGTGGACCAGTTGCCCGTCTTCATCCACGACATAATGCGCGGATACCTTTGACGCCGGGTTGGCGAGCCAGTCGATGGCGGCAGCGCCTGACTGCATACCGGTATAGTGCAGCACGATCATCGTGATCGGCAAGGCGCGTTCGCCGAAATTGGGCGATGGGTTCCAAATCATGGTCATGGGCCGACCATAGGTAACTCGTTGGATGTGCGCAATATCAGGCGGACAGGCGCATCGCGGCCGGATGGACTTGCTCGATGCGCGGTGTGACCTCGTAAAACCCTCGAAACGCTTTGCTTGCGCGGAACTTCTGGGTCTGGCCGATTACCGTTTCAGCAGCACCAAGCATCAGCAAGCCGTCATCCTCCAACGCTGCGCCGAGTGTTTCCAATACCTGTCCGCGTTTGTCCTCGCTGAGATACATCAGCATATTCCGGCACAAGATAATGTCAAAACGACCAAAATGGCGTGCTGGCGACAAGATGCTGTGTTCCGCAAAGGTGACCATGCGTCGCAAGGCGTCCTTGGCTACCCATTCCTCACCCTGTTGCTCGAAATGCCGAAGCATCTGCATCACCGGAAGGCCGCGTTGTATTTCAAATTGCGAATACCGTCCCTCGCGTGCTTGCGACAGCGCCGTAGCAGACACATCCGTCGCGATGATCTGAATATTCCACCCGCGCCATTTTTCCGGATTATCCGAAATCGCCATGGCAAGCGAATAGGGTTCCTGCCCCGTCGAACAGGCCGCTGACCAAATACGCAGCCGTTTGCTCGCCATCCGCCGCTCACGCAGGGTATCGAGGACTGGACCTGTCAAAAGTGCGAAATTGGGCTGATCGCGGAAAAAACTTGTCTCGTTGTTCACCATTGCCTCCACGCAGGCGACCGTCAATTTCGGGTCAGCATCTATTTCAATCAAAGCGGCCAGAGTTTGCAGGTCCGGTATCGAATTGCGCCGCATGACTGGCTTTAGTGCCATATCAATCCGCCAGTGCCGGTTCGCGAGCACCGTCTGCCCTGTGTGTTTTTCCAGCACCGCAGAGAGCAACTGATATGCGTCTGGTTCGGTCGGCCTCATAAGGGGCGTGCGACGCGAGACAACATCGCCGCCATTTGCGCGGGCGTCGAAATGGACGATGCCAACCCAGCCTTTACGACCGCGCCGGGCATACCCCATACGACGGAGCTTTGCATGTCTTGCACAAGAACGGGTGCGGCAACATCTGCGAAAGCAGACGCGCCTGCCAGTCCGTCATTCCCCATACCGCTCAATATGATGCCGAGGCAGTCGCGGCGATATGTGCGCGCAAGCGATTCCATCATCGCGTCAACCGACGGGCAATAACGGCTGCTGGTATAATGGGTCTGATGATCGATAATGACCTCATCGCGTTCGCGCCTGCAGACGAGATGTGCATGACCCGGGGCCAAATACACATGATTGTTTGCAACCCGCTCGCCGACCTCAGCAACTTTCACCGATCGTCCGGTCAGGCCACCAAGCTGGCGCGCAAAGAAGCTCATGAACGCGTCCGGCAAATGCTGGGTGATAAAGATCGGGCAATCAAGTGCGGGATTCAGGTTTCGTAATAGATAATGGATTGCCGGAATACCGCCCGTTGACGAACCGATGGCAATGCAGCGTGGCTTTGATGTTACTTCAAAGTCGGGCCCCTGCGGCGGAATGTATACGCCTTCTCCACGATCACGGACAGAACGACCAAGCCGCATGACCTTATCAATTAGCGTCTGCGTAAAACGTCCGGAGAACCCTGCCCTACCCGGTTTCGCAAGCGTGTCGCACGCGCCAAGCGAAAGCGCCTGAACAGCTGCGGGACCGTTCTCCTCCGCGAATGCGGATACGACCAGAATACGCGCACCCTTGGCTTTGGAAAGGATGTCCGGAAGTGCTTCCAGTCCCGACCTTTTGGGCATTTCGATGTCTAAGAGGATGATGTCCACGTCCACATCATCAAGATGCGCAACCGCACAATCGCTGTCCGCCGCCTCACACACAATTTCAATGCCCGGATAGTCACCCAGAACGCGCGAAAAAATGGAGCGCGCGACGAGACTGTCATCAACCAACATGACTCGTATCGGGGCAACCGCCTCGCGTGGCCATGGATTTAATGCGGGCATTAGGCTCGTCATGGATTAATCAGATACAGCCAACGATTTGCAATTTTGATTCCAGCGTTTCGCGGTCAAACGGCTTCATGACATATTCGTCGGCGCCGGCATCAATCGCGGCCTGGATATGACCAATGCCGTTTTCCGTAGTGCAGAAAATCACTTTCGCATCGGAACCGGATGTGGAGCGATATGCCCGCAAGAAATCCATGCCGCTCATGATGGGCATATTCCAGTCGAGCAAAATCACGTCGGGGGTCATATCCGCGACTTGGTCTAACGCGTCTTTGCCGTCTGCCGCTTCCGCAACGTCAAAGTCCATTGTTTCGAGAATGTGGCGCGCCACTTTACGGATGACCTTGCTGTCATCGACAATTAAACAGGATTTCATGGCAGCCTCACCGATTTTACAGGTCCAGTCTGGACCTTAGGTCATCCATATTATCGAGACGTTAATTTGGCACCGCTGATCGGGTGATTATTCCGCTGCGGCGACACAACCCGAAACAAGTGCATTTGTATCAAGGATCATCACCAGTTCGCCGTCGGTGGTGGCGATGTTGCGCACATAGCGTGCCCATGCCGTCGGCGCCGTGATCTTGGTTTCAATCTGGTCGTCAGCAATGGCGACAACATCCTCGACCTTATCCACCAGAAGACCATATTGATGACCCGCGATTTCGGTAACGACCGCAAGCGCACCCTTTTTGGCAGCTTGGGGAACGGACGTAACCAGCAACTGCGTGTCGATTAACGTCAGAACGCGGCTTCGTAAGGCAAATATGCCTGCAACCGAGGGATCACACATCGGGACAGAAACAATTTCCGGCACGTGAACGATGGACTCCACGAAACCGCTTTCAATAGCAACGCGCGAGCCGCCGAGGTGCGCGATCAGGAACAAGTTAGTCATGCCGCTGCTCCCGATTGCAGCTTGTCTTCAATCGCGGAAAGCAACCCGAGCCGGTCGTAACGATAGATGCTCGCGACAGCTTCATTGGCCACATGGCGTGTATCGCGCAAATGCAGCGCTCTGGGGTCGTCCATCGCCATCCTGGCCTTGGTAATATCGCGATGCAGCACGATGGCTGCACGGGCATGATCGTTGCGATCAAAGGACACCGCATAGCCGGACGCTCCCAGTAAGGGCGCAAGAATTGTCCGCTCCCATTGCGACTCTTCGCCACAATCAATAAAACATAATGGTGCGGTTTTCCGGGGGCGATGGCGGCGGTCTGACGTTTCAAACAGGGCATACATGCTGCGCAGTTCAACATGTTCATCGAACGCCCGGATGATGCCTTCGAACAGGTCAGGCTGGCTGCTTGGCGTGATTTCACCAGTTATCGAAAAGATATCGAGCACGTCCCGGACGGCTAAATAGCAACAATTATCGCCGTCGCTGAGCTTCAGTAGCTTCACTTGTCCTTCGACAGGAACCGTATCAAGTTCCCAGACATCAAAAAGCCCGTCGTCTACCGACACGCGCATCTTGCCGCCGACAAAGCGAATTGCCGAGGCGTCGACGTCTTCCATACGGTCAATCGCCGAAAGCCGCAGCGCTTGCTTGCTCCCGTTCATCGCGATGAACAACAAGGCCGAGGGGCCATCGCACACAGCATCGTTAACAACCACACGGTCATCGCTACTCTCGTCGTGGTCGACGTGCGAAAGCCCCAGCGCCGCAGCTATACCGCTAGCATCAAGCAGCAGCATTGGCTTACCATTATCCGGCAGCGAAGTGCCTGCGAAAAGGCCTGTCGCCATGATAAGTGGCGCACCCGGCTTCACGACAAGTTCCTCATTATCGATCACAGCAGCAACTTCGAGAACAAAGCTTTTACCGACAGCCGGCCGCATTACAATTAATGTGCGGCTTTCTCCGGCAATTTGTGGAACAAAATCGACGCCGAGCACGTCTTCTAGCGCCTTAAAGGGGTATCGCTTTCCGCGAATGCAGGCGATTTTTCGTCCACCAAGTTTTTCCAGTTTCACATTGGCGTTCGTCGCCGACAGCATTTCAACAACCGAACTGCGCGCGATGCCAAAAATCTGTCCGCCTGCACGTACTGAGAGACCGGCCATAATCGACAGGGTTAAAGGTAAGCGCAGCGTCATTTTCAGCCCACGACCTTCATGGTTTTCCAGCTCGATCGTGCCACCAATGCTTTGCAGGTTTGTCCGCACAACATCCATGCCGACGCCGCGGCCCGATATGGACGTCACAACATCAGCCGTCGACAGGCCCGGCGTAAAAATGGTGTTCAGCTGCGCCCGGGATGACATTTTTTGCCAGTCCGCTGCCGTTACTGCTTTTGCAGCAACCGCGCGATCACCCAGTTTTTCGACGTTAATCCCGCGACCATCGTCGATGATATCAATGACGATCTGGTTTCCGGACTGCCGTGCAGAAATATGAATATGCCCGACTGGATCTTTACCCGCCGCGCGGCGCTCATTGGCGCATTCGATGCCATGATCGGCGGCGTTACGCAGGATATGTGTGAGCGGATCGCGCAGAGCCTCCACCATTTCCCGGTCGACCTCGACTTCACTGCCATCGATGCGCAATTCAATTTCTTTACCGAGCTCAATTGCAATATCCCGCACGAGCCGCGGCAGCGACGAAAACAGCTTATCGATATTCTGCATCCGCATGGACCCGACGGCATCACGCATTTCAGCGACAGACGCGGAAAGCCGCCCAAATGACTGTTCGACATCATTGTTGGTTCCGGCCTTCCGCAATTGCCGCGAAACCTCGTTCCGCGCCAGCACCATGTCGGAAACGCCATTCATCAGCTTGTCCAGCAAGGCCAATGAAACGCGCACTGTGCGCGTCTTACTCGCGGTGAATATTTCATCGGAATGTGTGTCGACGAGAACGGTATCGTTCGCAGCCTGGGAAGCAACGTCAACCGCTGCATGCCCGCGATTCTGCACATGCATCAGCATTGCATCCGTAAGCACCTCGTCATTATCATAGACCGCGACCCCGGATTCCAATGCTTCAGTCAGCGTGGCGATACGGTCGATGACGGCCAAAACATCTGTCACTAACGCCGGCGATGCGGTGACATGGCCTTCACGCGCAAAGCTTAAAACATCTTCGGCGGCGTGGCTTAGGCGCAGCAGTCGCGGCAGCTCAAGAAAACCGCAGCTTCCTTTCACCGTGTGCACAAAGCGGAATACGCTGTCTAATAGCGCCCGATCCTGCGGACGCTTTTCCCACTCGACGAGCTGGCTGGTTAGCGCCTCGAGAGTTTCGCGTGTTTCAGCGATAAATTCTTCTAATAGATCGTCCATCTGCGGGCCCCGAAGTACAGGCGCGCACTGTTGACCGCATATGGTTAAAAAGACGTTGCGTGCGCGACGTTACTGCGCGCGAATCAGCGCACCAATGACCAGATGCTCAGCGTCCGGCTCTGCCAGTTGCACCATGCCGCCGCCGCTTGTCGCCAGACTATGGGCCATCCACGCCGCCGCAGTTCTGGAATCGACCATGGAAGCATCCAGCTTACCCGTAAGAGCGTCACGGATAGCGCTATCCATCACGATTTTGGGGCCGCTTGCACGAATGACTATTTCCTGTTCCTCGCCGCGCGCCTCGGCACCGACGAACAATGTCCCACCTCGCACCAACGCGTCGTTAGCCAGCAACACCAGATTCAGCAGAATCTTAACGGCGCGCTTTGGCATCATGTTGACTGGAACGGCCCATTCCAGAGCCGTCCGACCGCTAGATGTCACGAGCGGCTCAATAACCAGTCGCGCTTCTTTAGGGTCAACTTCGCTTCCAAAACCGCCCGCGGCACCGAAGGCCAAACGGAAAAACTTCAGCTTGTCAGCAGCCGATTTGGCGCTTTCCGCCAAAAGGTCCATACAGCGCTGACGCATTTCGGGATCATGCTCGTCCGCCAAAAGCTCCAACCCGTTGTTCATTGCGCCGACCGGACTCAATAGGTCGTGACACAGTCGTGAACACAGGAGGCTGGCAAAATCAATTTGTGGTTCGGACATTAAAGATATTTCCTGCTCTGGCGTTCTGCCCGCGTTCAATGGACGTAGTTGGCAGGGGTTTCAACCCTCCAATATAAGCGCCAAGGGGCTAAATCCGGTGACCTGACCATCTAGAACCATGGGCTGCCATGCGGTAATTTCACCGCGCGCGATAACCAACCAAGTGCAGGCGTCAGGCGCGGCATTTGCGACATCGTCCGGCGATGGTTCCGCGCGGCCATTGGGGTGCGAATGGAAATAGCCTAATAAGGGCACGCCTCCATCACGAACGTCTTTGTGCACGGCAATTAACGTGGCGGGATCTATCTCAAAATGTCGGCTGCTATCGGCGGCGACATTGTCTGTGCGTTGCAATGCTATGACCCGGCCATCCGCACCCCGCAAAATGCCACAACATTCAGACGGTGCAGCGGCTTGCGCCCAATCCAGAAGTTGTTGATGGTGGTTCCTTGATAAATGTACGGCCATATCCCATGTGTATGCCATGGTTGGGGAAAATGCCAGTTTTACAGGGGTTGTGGGCGCAGGCCGGCTTGATAGCGCGCTGGCGGCTGCCCTGCCCCAATTGTCGCGCGCGCGTATTCAGGCGCTGATTGCGGAAGACGCCTTACGGATTAACGGAAACCCGTTCTCTGATGCGGGCAGCAAGAAAATGTCTGGGCAGACGTTCGAATTGTCCGTTCCTGCCCCCAAGCCTGATAAGGCTGAAGCGCAAGACATCAGCCTTGATGTAATATTCGAGGACGATCACCTAGTCATCGTCAACAAGCCGGCGGGACTCGTCGTGCACCCTGCCGCAGGCCACAGCGACGGCACGTTGGTGAATGCGTTGCTGCATCATTGTCGCGGCAGATTGTCCGGCATTGGCGGCGTCGAACGCCCCGGCATCGTGCATCGAATCGATAAGGATACCTCAGGCCTGCTTGTGGTCGCCAAAAGCGACGTTGCGCATGAGGGATTGGCCAAGCTGTTCGCTGCGCATGACATAGAGCGCAAATATATCGCGATCGTCAGCGGCATCCCTGCTCCGCCCGCAGGCACAGTGCGCACGCAAATCGGCCGGTCGACGACCAATCGCAAGAAAATGGCTGTTTTGCCTGAAAATAAAGGCAAACATGCCGTAACCCATTATCGGATGACCGAAACTTTTGCGAAAACCGCATTGATTGAATGCACGCTCGAAACGGGCAGAACACATCAAGTCCGCGTCCATATGGCGCATATCGGCCACCCACTTATCGGCGATGGCGTTTATTCAAATCGACAAAACTCCTATTTAATCGGACCAAATCAGTCCAAATTCGAAAGACAGGCATTGCACGCCGCGTCGCTGGGGTTTATTCATCCTGTGACTGGAGAATCCCTACGGTTCGAATGCGATATACCAGAAGACATGCAGCTTCTGTTAAGTCAGCTTCGGTTATAGGGTTTTAAAAGGGAACGCTTTACCATCGGGTGCTTGATGAGGCCCGCCGGAAAGCACAATGAAAGAGGAAAACATGTCTGATAAAAAGAGTGTTCCGGCTACAATTCCTGCTCTCGGAGGGGATGCAAGCCTAAATCGTTATCTCAGCGAAATCCGGAAATTTCCGGTGTTGAAGCCTGAGCAAGAATATATGCTTGCCAAGCGGTTCCAAGAACATGGCGATCCCAAAGCTGCCGAGCAGCTGGTAACGTCACACCTGCGTCTCGTGTCGAAAATTGCAATGGGCTATCGCGGCTATGGTCTGCCGGTATCCGAGCTGATATCCGAAGGAAATATCGGCCTGATGCAGGGCGTTAAGAAATTTGATCCAGATCGTGGCTTTCGCCTCGCGACCTACGCGATGTGGTGGATCCGCGCATCCATGCAGGAATTCATCCTGCGTAGCTGGAGCCTTGTAAAAATCGGCACCACCGCAGCGCAGAAGAAGCTGTTTTTCAATCTCCGCCGTATGAAGAACAATCTTCAAGCGTTCGAAGACGGCGATTTGAACCAAGCGGCGCTGCAAAAAATCGCTACTGACCTCGGTGTGTCCGAGGAAGAGGTCAACAACATGAACCGCCGCATGGCCATGGGCGGCGATACCTCGCTAAACGTCCCGATGCGCGAAGATGGCGACGGCCAGTGGCAGGACTGGCTCGTGGATGATACGCCGCTTCAGGACGAGCGTGTTGCTGATGCGCAAGAGGGCGACATGCGTCATGCGTTGCTGTCCGAAGCGATGGATAGCCTCAATGAGCGTGAGAAGCACATATTGACGCAGCGTCGCTTGATCGAAGAACCGCAGACGTTGGAAGAACTTAGCCAGACTTATAGCGTCAGCCGCGAACGCGTGCGTCAAATCGAAGTGCGCGCGTTTGAAAAACTGCAAAAGGCGATGTTGCGTATCGCTGGTGAAAAGCGGTTGCTTCTTACACACTAACGCTATGTAAAAACAGGTGACGGGCGGATGCCTGCGCGCTAGCTTTTGGTGATGACCAAAACAAAAAGTTCGCGCTCCGCCCGTATCCTCAAAACAGCGCTGAAATCAGCCTTGTATTTCACTGGCGGCACCGTTGCCGTCACAGCTCTATTTGCGGTTGTTCCAGTGCCCGGCACTTTAACCATGCTGCTCGACAGCAATGGAGCGAAACGCGATTGGACGGCCCTGTCCGATATATCCCCCAATTTGGTACGCGCGGTCATTGCCGCAGAGGATGGCAAATTTTGTAGCCATGACGGTTTCGACCGCGAAGCAATCGAAAAAGCGCTGTCGCGCAACAAGCAAGGGGGCCGCATGCGCGGCGGTTCGACGATTAGCCAACAAACCGCGAAAAACGTGTTTTTGTGGCAAGGAAGTGGTTGGACGCGTTACGTCCGTAAGGTGCCGGAAGTATACTTCACCTTCTTGATTGAGAAGATCTGGGGCAAAAGGCGCATTATGGAGGTTTACCTCAATGTCGCGGAAACCGGAATTGGCACTTATGGCGCAGAGGCCGGAGCGCAGCGTTACTTTAATAAATCCGCGAAAGACCTGACCCGCATCGAAGCGGCAAGGCTGGCGGCGATCCTGCCCTTGCCCAAAAAACGCGCCGTCAATGGCGTGGCCGGCTTCACCCGGCGATATGGCAACAGTATCTCCGCCCGCATCCGCGTCGTCAAACGCGATGGCCTGGACAGCTGCATCTATTCATAAAAAAAGGGCGGCGCCAAAGCCCCGCCCTTTCTTTAAAAACTAACTCGGTTGTTTAGAACGCAAAGGTCACCGTTCCGCTCACAGTGCGTGGCGCACCGATCTGAACGAAGCCTGGGCCGCCGTACGTCGCAACACCGGTTGTCCGGTTATATGTTGCGGACTGCGCCAAGCCACCGCCGAAACCACCGACGTAGAATTGGTCGAAGAGGTTGTAGACGTTAACCTGGAAGCGCGTCTTGTCGTTCAAGCCCAAGAAACCAAGGTTGATGCTGGCATCAAGGTTGACCAACCAATATGCAGGCGCAGCTTCACCAAAGATCTGCGTCCGTGCGGTTGTGCCCAAGGTTCCGCTTGGAACAGCGCCAGTAGGAACAAACGTACCTGTGTAAGTAGGTTGACCGGTGTCGAAGATGTTCCGTGGGCCAGTGCGCTTTGCCGTAATGCCAAGTTCAACTGGACCAAGCTCGCCGCGCAGGGTTCCACCGAACGAATATTTCGGCGAACCACCCTCACGTTGACCGGCGGTTGCAGCAAAAACGGGCGTACCGTTGGCGTTTTCACCAATTGCAACGTTGTTCTTGATTTCCGACTTCATGAACGATCCGAAGACATAGACGGCCAGTTCTGGGATTGGCTGATACGAGATCGAGCCATCAACGCCGTATTTGTCGACATTGCCAAGGTTACGGTAGACGTTCTGGTCCAACTCTGGATCATAAGCAGAAGCCAGACGGTTTTGGAACTTCGTCAACCAACCCGAAAGCTGTGCCTGGATGTTGCCCGAACGGTAACGAAGTCCAAGGTCGACACTGTCGGTCGTTTCCGGTGCAGGACGCGCACCAGCGGTGGTGATTGGGAAGAAGAACGCGTTGTAAAGGCTGTCTGTGCCTGGAACCGATAGGCCCTGGGCAAAGCTTGCAAACATGCTGAACTCAGGCGTGAACTTGTAGTTCAGACCTACGTTTGGCAGCACCTTGTTATACTTGAAGACGCGATTTTGTGGCGCGGCCTGTGTTGGGTTCAACGCTGCGTTTGTTGTGTTTTGGCTTGCATCACCAAAGCACTCGACGAAGCCACCGGCCGAACTTGTGAAGCAATTGTTGGTCAAGTCACGCTTGAAGAACGGTGCACGAACGCCGGCCGTAACGACCAAGTCGCTCTCCATGAACTCGCCGCGGTATTCACCAGAAATCTGCTGCAAAATTGCATATGACAGACGGTTACGTTTTTGCAGCGTTGCGCCGTTAGCAGCGACCTGCGGGCTATTTACTGGGAAGACATCGAATGGCTCGCCGTTAATATCCAACAAGCCTACTTCACCTGTTTGACGGTGACGTGCACGGTCGAACGTGTACGCAAGACGCACCGAATGCGCGTCGTTGATTTCATAACGCAGCGAGCTGATCACGCCATAACGATGCGTTTGGGTCTGGCTTGGTGCCATCATGGTGACCTGATCGAGGATGTCGCCATCGCCGTTCAGATCCTTACCAAAAAATGGTGAGCCCGCAAGATAACCAGGCTGACAGTTTACACCAGCGCCCGTCGATACAGTCGTGCAGTTCGCCGTTCCGCCAGTCGGATCGATGTCGCGACCAGCTTCACGTGCAGTAACAGTGCCACCACCGTTTGCTTTGACATACTGATAGCTTGGATCGACAGTCAACGTCAGCTTTTCGCCGAAAGTGAACTTAGATGCACCACGAATGCTGCCCGTATTTGACGGGTTATAACGACGGTCGAATTCGGTACCGCATGTTGTTGCGGACTGCGCCGTACCAGCGACTGGCGCTACGATGGTCGAGCAAGGGTAGTTGATCAAATACTGCCGCTCGTCATTGTTTGCGGGGAAACGGTTGCCCGAACCCGCACCGACAACACGGCCGGCATCGTTGCGCAAAGGCAGAGAACCAAAGAAGTTGTTACGGTTTTCGTTGTAGTTGCCCGAGATCGCAATGAAATCGCCATCGCTGCCGATTGGCTGATAGATCTTCGCGTTATACTGCTGCTTGTCGACGACGCCGTAGTTGTTGAACGGGTTGTCGTTGCTTGCCATCGACGCCGAGAAAAAAGCGCGTGTGCCGAACTTGGTAATGTTACCCGTGTTCACCAGACCGAAGATACGCATGAAGTTAAATTCACCGATCGAGCCGGAAAGCTTAACGCCGAAATCTTCGCTAGGTGTCAGCGTGCGGTAGTTAACAGTACCACCAACAGCCGATGCTGTGGGGCTGTCGACATCAGTTGTGCCGAGGTTAACGTTGACCTGTTCAATCAATTCAGGGTCAAGCTGCTGGTTCGAATAGATGGCGTAGTTTCCGGAATCGTTCAGCGGAATGCCGTCGAAGGTCAGCGAGATACGCGACGAGTCAAAACCACGGATGTTAAGCGTACCACCCGAAGATCCGTATGCGTCGTTGTTCTGGAAGTTTACACCCGGAATAACGTTGATCGTGTCAAGGATGGTCTGACCGGGATTCTGGCGCTCGATTAATTCTTGCGTGAGAACCGCCTTTGCCTTGGTCGAGTCAGGAGCCTGAATTCCGGCAACGTCTTGCGAGCGCGAACCGGAAACGACAATCACTTCTTCTTCGAAATCGACTGAACCTGTTGACTGCGCGAATGCCGCGCTCGAAATGCTGCAAATTGTAAGCGCGAAGGCGCTTGCAGCGAGCTGGTAACGAGTTTTCATTAGTTAGACCCCTTTGAATTTCCACTTGTCGCACCATCGCAATTTGGCGTTCTTACCCGAATCATGCATATGGAATTGACCGTGCGCTCCCCTTGGAACCGGTAAATGTCAGTAAAATGACAGTCCGCCCCGCAGATGAGTCGCCCTTAACGAAACCCAGCCAGCAGGCAAAGTGTTGCAGTGCAGCAATGTGTGCAAAGCCGCATATTTTGATATTTTATGGACGGTTGTGGCTACTTTGCCACAGTGATGCAGGCTTTGGGTTAAGCTGCGTCCTCTTTACCGGCTTTCGCTGATTTCGCGTAAACCAGCACCGGTGTTTTGCGTCCCTCGACCACATCCTTGTCGACGACAACTTCGTCCACGCCGTCAAAGGTCGGCAGGTCGAACATCGTGTCCAAAAGGATCGCCTCCAATATGGAGCGCAGACCACGGGCACCCGTCTTGCGTTCAATTGCCTTTTTCGCGACTGCCTCGAGCGCCTCATCAGTGAAGCTCAAGCCCACATCTTCCATCTCGAAGAGTTTGCGATACTGCTTCACGAGCGCGTTTTTCGGTTCAGACAGGATCTTAACCAAAGCGGAGATATCGAGATCCTCCAACGTGGCTGTTACTGGCAAACGTCCGACAAATTCAGGGATAAGGCCATATTTTAGCAAATCCTCTGGCTCAACCTGTTTTAGGATCTCACCCGTTCCACGCTCATCGGGGTCCGCGACATGCGCGCCGAAACCAATTGATTTGCCTTCCATACGGTTGGAAATAATCTTTTCCAGCCCAGCAAACGCGCCGCCACAAATGAACAGGATGTTCGTGGTGTCGACTTGCAGAAATTCTTGCTGCGGATGTTTACGGCCACCCTGCGGCGGCACGCTCGCGGTGGTGCCTTCCATCAGCTTCAATAATGCTTGCTGCACGCCTTCGCCGCTCACATCGCGGGTGATCGAAGGATTCTCGGCCTTGCGGCTGATCTTGTCGATTTCATCGATATAAACAATGCCGCGTTGCGCTTTTTCGACATTATAGTCGGACGCTTGCAGCAGCTTCAAAATGATATTTTCAACATCCTCACCGACATAGCCCGCTTCGGTGAGGGTCGTGGCGTCTGCCATGGTAAAGGGCACATCAAAGGTCTTTGCCAAGGTCTGCGCAAGCAGCGTCTTGCCACAACCCGTTGGCCCAACAAGCAGGATGTTGGATTTGGCCAGTTCGACATCGGCACCCTTGGCACCGTGGTTTAACCGCTTGTAATGGTTGTGCACGGCCACTGACAGGACACGCTTCGCCTGCGGTTGACCAATCACATAATCATCAAGAACCTCGCAGATTTCCTGCGGCGTCGGCACTTCGCCTTCCTTGCGGCCAGTCAACGCGCCTTTGGTTTCTTCGCGAATAATGTCATTGCACAGCTCCACGCACTCATCGCATATGAACACTGTGGGGCCGGCAATTAATTTGCGGACTTCGTGCTGCGACTTACCGCAGAAGGAGCAGTAAAGTGTGCTCTTGGTATCAGATCCGCTTAACTTCGTCATAAATAGTCCTGCTTGCGCGCCTGAAAAAAAACGCGCCTTTATTGAACGAGCATCCTAAAGATGCGTTCCGATTTGGCAATAGCCCAAAAAGGGTTGTGCCAAGTTAGTAAAGCCGGTGGGCGAAGTGCTAACGCGCTCAGCCGGCATCTGCTTCCGAATTCGCAGGACGCTTGTCGAACACTTCGTCGACAATGCCGAACGCTTTGGCTTCATCCGCTTCAAGAAACGTATCGCGATCCATTGCTTTCTCGATATCCTTCAATGGCTTACCGGTATATTTCGCGTATAGATCATTCATGCGTTTACGGATGCGCAAAATTTCGTTCGCTTGAATTTGGATATCCGAAGCCATACCGCGTGCGCCGCCCGATGGCTGATGTACCATGATACGCGAGTTGGTCAGCGCAACGCGCATGCCGGGTTCACCGGCCGCAAGCAAGAAACTGCCCATCGAGGCCGCTTGCCCGATGCAGACAGTGCCCACGCGTGGGCGGATATACTGCATCGTATCATGGATCGCCATGCCAGCGGTCACAACGCCGCCCGGCGAGTTGATATACATCCAAATGTCTTTCTTTGGATTGTCCGACTCAAGGAACAAGAGCTGCGCCGTGATGACCGAGGCCATATTGTCCTCGACTTCACCCGTCACAAATATGATCCGCTCGCGCAGAAGCCGCGAAAAGATGTCCCAGCTCCGCTCTCCGCGGTTCGATTGCTCGATAACAACGGGAACTAGGGCTTGTACCGGATCAAATGGGACGTGCATGAAATACCTCTGAGTTGTTCTGTTTTTACGTTATTGCCTACATCGGCGCGGGCAGACAAAGTTTCAAGCAGGAAAAAGGTTAAGTTCGCGTGCAAGCTGCAGTGATTTTATGAATTGCGCATTCCGCTTCGTGCGCCAAAATCGATTAGTCTTTAGATATTCATTGCTTTGACCGATTAAACGCCAAATGTAATACATGCTGACCTAGAGTGTCCCCCACTGAACTCAAAGGAACGAAAAATGGCAGATTCAGACCCCCGTGATGGTTGCCCCATGCGTAATGGCGGCGAAATGAAAGTTCGCTCGCTACTCGGACGTCAGAACAAGGACTGGTGGCCAGATGCGCTGCCGGTGGATATGTTGCACCAGCATGGCGTCTCCCCCGACCCGATGGGCGAAGACTTCGACTATGCCGCAGCTTTCAAAAAGCTTGATTATGATGCGCTGAAAAACGACCTCACTGCCTTAATGACCGACAGCAAGCCATGGTGGCCTGCGGATTATGGTCATTACGGCCCATTCATGATTCGCATGGCTTGGCACTCCGCAGGTACATATCGTGTGACCGATGGTCGCGGCGGCGCTGGTAGCGGACAGCAACGGTTCGAACCGCTGAACAGTTGGCCCGACAATGGCAATCTGGATAAAGCGCGCCGACTTCTTTGGCCCATCAAGCAGAAATATGGCTCATCGATCAGTTGGGCCGATCTGTTCATTCTTGCCGGTAATGTGGCGATCGAGAGCATGGGCGGCCCAGTCTTCGGTTTCGGCGGCGGACGCAGAGATGTTTACCAGTCCGAAGGCGACACCTTTTGGGGCGCTGAAGAGATTTGGGTCGACCAAGGTGCAAAGACTCGCCTTGATGAAGAAAATATCGAACTCGAAGGACCGCTGGCCGCGATTCAAATGGGTCTGATTTACGTCAACCCGGAAGGGCCAGGCGGCAACCCCGATCCATTGCAGTCCGCGCGCGACATGAAGGCAACATTCCTGCGCATGGCAATGAACTCGGAGGAAACTGTTGCGCTTACTGCCGGCGGCCACGCCTTTGGCAAGGCGCACGGCGCCAAGCCCGGCGAAACCTTCGGCAAGGCACCGGCGGGCGAAGCCGTTCATCAGCAGGGCTTCGGCTGGCTCACCGACGTGGACGAGATTGGCAAGGGTCACATCACAACCTCTGGCATCGAAGGTGCTTGGTCGAACAACCCGACCAAATGGAGCGGCGATTATTTCCGTATCCTGTTCAAATATGACTTTGAACTGGTCGAAAGCCCAGCGGGTGCCAAGCAATGGCAGCCAATCAATCCTGAATTTGAGGATATGGCCCCCGATGCCCGCGATCCATCCAAGCGCGTGCCGACGATGATGACCACGGCGGACATGGCGTTGAAGATGGACCCCGAATTCCGCGCAATTTCGGAACGGTTCCGTGATGATCAGGCGGCGTTGGATGACGCGTTCGCACGTGCCTGGTTCAAGCTGACGCACCGCGATATGGGGCCAAAGTGTCTCTATCTCGGACCCGAAGTACCGGAGGAAACGCTGATTTGGCAAGATCCAGTTCCGGTTGGAACGGCCCCATCGGACGCAGATGTGACGGCATTCAAGTCTGCAATACTGGCCAGCGGCCTTACTGTGTCGCAGCTTGTGAAGACGGCATGGGCATCGGCTTCGACCTATCGTAAGTCGGACAAGCGTGGCGGTGCCAATGGTGCACGCATCGCGCTTGCGCCGCAGAAGGACTGGGATGTGAATGAACCTGCCGAACTCGCCAAGGTGCTTGCTAAGCTCAACGAACTGCGTGGTTCTATCAGCCTTGCCGATGCGATTGTATTGGCAGGGTCAGCAGCGGTAGAAAAGGCGGCGAAGGACGGTGGCTTCAGTGTGACGGTGCCATTTACCGGCGGTCGCGGCGATGCGACGCAGGACATGACCGATGTCGACAGCTTCGTCTGGATGGAACCGCAAGCCGATGGCTTCCGCAATTATCTCAAAACCCGTCAACCTGTGAAGACAGAAGAGTTGCTCCTCGATAAAGCCTCCCTGCTTGGGTTGTCCGGCCCCGAGATGACTGTGCTGTTGGGCGGCTTGCGGGTTTTGGGTGCAAACCACGGCGACATCGCTGAGGGCGTGTTCACGACCCGCAAGGGACAACTGACAAACGACTTCTTCGTGAACCTGTTCGATAACGAAACCTTCTGGGATCGGGTCGACACCGCGAGCGACGAAGAGTTCATCGGCTACACGCGTGGCGGACGGACCGAGAAATGGCGCGCAACGCGCACGGACCTCATCTTCGGTTCGAACAGCCAACTGCGCGCAACCGCAGAAGTCTATGCCGAACGCGGCCATGAAGAAAAGTTCGTACGCGATTTCGTAAAGGCGTGGGTCAAAGTCATGAACGCAGACCGTTTCGACCTGAAATAAATCATCGCCGCGAAAACAAGAAAGGCCCCGGAATCTCCGGGGCCTTTTCTTTTATCCAAAGCTGGACGATTATTTCTTAGGCGCTGCCTTTTTGGCGGGTGCCTTTTTGGCAGGTTCTGCTTCGGCATCTGCCTTTGGCGTAGCCTTCTTTGCCGCTGGTTTTGCGTCCTTTGCAGGAGCCTCTTCCTTTGCGGCAGCCTTCTTTGCCGGGGCTTTTTTCTTGCCGGCTGGCTTCGCATCGGGCTCAGCTTCAATCGCTGCTTCCAACTCTGCCTTCGTTACTGTCTTTTCCGTGACAGTCGCCTTGTCGAACAAGAAATCGACAACCTTGTCTTCAAACATTGGCGCGCGAAGCTGTGCCGCTGCCATTGGGTTTTCCTGCAGATATTGCACGAAACGCTGACGATCTTCAGGGCGATATTGCTGCGCAGCTTGCTGCACGAGCATGTTCATTTCCTGTTGGCTGACTTCAACACCGTTTGCCTGACCGATTTCGGAAAGCAACAGGCCAAGGCGAACGCGACGGACAGCAATATCGCGATACTCTTCGC
This sequence comes from uncultured Sphingorhabdus sp., assembly GCA_963508315.1. Classification (GTDB taxonomy): domain Bacteria; phylum Pseudomonadota; class Alphaproteobacteria; order Sphingomonadales; family Sphingomonadaceae; genus Sphingorhabdus_B. The sequence goes on from CAUOWK010000002.1 coordinate 132,249, forward strand.
GCTCGGCTTCCATTTCCTTCTTCGCCGCTTCAGCGTCTTCTTCACGCGCAGCTTCTTGCTCCAACTGTGCCCAAATCTGCTCGAATTCGGCTTCGACCATCGATGGCGGGACGTCAAAATCATGATCGGCGGCGAGCTGATCAAGCAACTGGCGCTTCATATATGTGCGCGTCAGGCCGTTATGTTCTTGCTCGACCTGAACCTTCATCAGTTCACGCAGCTTGTCGATACCGTCAAGACCGAACATCTTGGCAAGATTGTCATCGGCTTTCGCTTCGACCGGCTTGCGCACTTCGTTGACGACGATGTCAAAAGTCGCAGCCTTGCCCTTCAGGTTTTCGGCATTGTAATCTTCGGGGAAGGTTACGTTCAGAACCTTCTCGTCATTGGCTTTGACACCCACGAGCTGGTCTTCGAAACCGGGGATCAACTGGCCCGAGCCAAGCTCAACCGCCATGCCTTCGCCCTTGCCGCCTTCGAAAGGCACGCCGTCAACCTTGCCTTCAAAATCGATAACGACGCTGTCGCCCATCTTTGCAGCATATTTCTTGTCAGCAGCTTCAAAGCTCTTTTGGCCTTCGGCAAGCTTCAGGATGGATTCGTCCACCTGTGCGTCGCTGACTTCAACCGTCAGGCGCTCAAGAGTGATGCCATCAATCGACGGCGCCGAAATGGCCGGCAGGATTTCGAGATGGAAATCAACAACCGCGTCTTTGCCGGGCTCATAGTCGTTATCCAGATGCACATGCGGCTGAGTCGCAGGACGCAGCTTGTTGTCGGAGATCGCCTTTTGGACGCCTTCCTGGATCGAGCTGTTCAGCGCATCCTGAAGCAGCGAATCCTTATGCATTTTCTTGACCAGATTGGCTGGAACCTTGCCAGCGCGGAAACCGGGCATCCGCACCTGAGGCGCGATTTTCTTTACCTCGGCATCGATGCGTGATTCGACGTCTTTCGCGGTAATCGTCATACGATATGCGCGCTTCAGGCCTTCATTCTGTGTCTCGACGGTTTGCATAATATCTTCTCTATCTACAGGCAAAGCGACGAGCCTTACCTTAAACGTTAAATGGCTTTCGGGTTCAACGACAGCCGGGAACTACCCTATTTCGTGGTGCGGGCGAAGGGACTCGAACCCCCACACCTTGCGATGCCAGAACCTAAATCTGGTGCGTCTACCAATTCCGCCACGCCCGCTTACGAAAAGCTGCCGTTTCACAAACGACGGGAGCCTCTAACGGGAAAGCCCCGTTAGGGCAAGGGCAGAAGCGGCGAAACCACCGCAGCACCCTTACAACCCGTTAGCCCAATGCCTTTTTCAACAGGTCATTGATGATTTGCGGATTGGCCTTGCCCTGCATCGCCTTCATCGTCTGACCCACGAAGAAGCCAAACAACTTGTCTTTGCCGGAGCGATATTCGGTGACCTTGTCTTCATTGGCGGCCATGATCTTGGCAATCTCTGCCTCGATGGCGCCCGTGTCGTTGGTTTGCTTTAGACCCTTTTCTTCGACAATCGCTGAAGCACCCTGCCCAGTCTCAAGCATGATTTCGAAGACCTGCTTGGCGATGCTGCCGCTGATTGTGCCATCGGCAACAAGACCAAGTAGCTCCGCTGCTTGCTTGGGATTGACTGGGCTTTCGTCCAAAGTCTTGCCAAGCTTGTTGAGCGCACCGAACAGTTCAGACATCAACCAGTTGGAGCCTTGCTTCGCGTCCACGCCTTCTGCCAACATGTCTTCGAACCAGAAGGCGGTTTCGGCTTCGGCGGTCAATACGGCCGCGTTATAGGCGGTCAATCCCATCGCTTCATAACGCGCACGCTTGGCGTCGGGAAGTTCTGGCAAGGACGCACGGCATTCTTCCAGAAACGCGTCATCTAGCTCAACCGGCAGCAAATCGGGATCGGGGAAGTAACGATAGTCATGCGCATCTTCTTTCGACCGCATTGACCGTGTTTCCATCTTGTTAGGATCGAACAGGCGGGTTTCCTGAACCACTGCGCCACCGCTCTCAATCAGGTCAACCTGACGCTGCGCTTCATATTCAATGGCCTGCATCATGAAGCGGATCGAGTTAACGTTCTTCGTTTCGGTACGCGTGCCAAGCTCGCCGCCTGGCTTACGCACTGACACGTTGACGTCGGCGCGCATGGAGCCTTGTTCCATGTTACCGTCGCACGATCCGACATAGCGCAGGATTGAGCGGAGTTTCTTAAGATAAGCGCCAGCTTCCTGCGGGCTGCTCATATCCGGACGCGAAACGATTTCCATTAACGCAACGCCTGAACGGTTGAGGTCAACAAAGGACATCGTTGGATGCTGGTCATGCATCAATTTGCCGGCGTCCTGCTCGACGTGGATTCGCTCGATACCAATTTTCTTGGTCGGGCTATCCGGGTCTTTTTCGTTCAGTGTGACCTCAATTTCGCCCTCACCCACGATCGGATGATATAATTGCGAAATTTGGTAGCCCTGCGGCAAATCGGCGTAGAAATAATTCTTACGGTCAAAGCGCGACCAGCGGTTAATCTGCGCATTGATCGCCATGCCAGTACGGACAGCCTGCCGCAGGCATTCGCGGTTCGGCACTGGCAACATGCCCGGCATCGCGGCGTCGACAAGGCTGACATGGCTATTGGGCTCGGCACCAAATTCGGCAGATGCGCCCGAAAATAGCTTGGACTCGCTCGTTACCTGCGCATGGACTTCAAGGCCAATCACGACCTCCCACTCGCCGGTGCTTCCCTGGATGCGGTACTCAGTCATATTACCACCACTCTCCGGCTTCCGCCGTAAATCCTGACCGCTGCTCAATTGCGAGGCCCGCGTTCAGCACTGCCTGTTCGTCAAGCGCTTTACCGATGATTTGCAGCCCCAATGGCAAGCCTTGCTTGTCGAGGCCGCCCGGAACAGACATTGCGGGCAAGCCAGCCAAGGAAGCGGGGACCGCGAATACGTCGTTCAGATACATCGACAACGGGTCGCTGGTTTTTTCACCAAGGCCGAAGGCTGCGCTTGGTGCAGTTGGTGCGAGGATCAAGTCGCACTGGCCCCAAGCATTTGCGAAATCGCGCGCGATCAAGGCGCGGACCTTTTGTGCTTGTGTGTAATAGGCGTCATAGAAGCCAGCGCTGAGCACATAGGTGCCGATCATGATGCGGCGGCGGACTTCTTCGCCAAAACCGGCGGCGCGGGTTGCGGCATACATATCCTGCAAACCAGCACCTTCCGGCAAGTCGCGCAGTCCGAAACGCACGCCGTCATAACGAGAAAGGTTCGAAGACGCCTCCGCAGGTGCGATGATGTAGTAAGCGGGCAACGCATATTTTGTGTGCGGCAGGCTGATGTCGACGATTTCCGCGCCAGCATCCTTCAGCCATGCAATGCCGTTGTCCCACATCTTGGCGATATCTTCATCGATGCCATCAAGGCGATATTCGCGTGGAATGCCGATTTTCTTGCCACGCAAGTCGCTGTTTAGGCCAGCTTCCCATGCGGGCACGGGTAAGTCGAGCGACGTCGAATCCTTCGGATCAAAACCAGCCATCGACTCCAACATGATCGCGCAGTCGCGGACGTCGCGCGCCATGGGGCCAGCTTGGTCAAGCGACGAGGCAAATGCCACCACGCCCCAGCGGGAGCAGCGGCCGTAAGTTGGCTTGATGCCACTAATGCCCACAAACGCAGCAGGCTGGCGGATTGAGCCGCCGGTATCGGTTCCGGTCGCGGCAGGGCAAAGCCGTGCTGCGATTGCAGAAGAAGAACCGCCGGACGAACCGCCGGGTGCCAGGGCCGCATTTCCGCCATCGTTGCGGCGCCATGGCGAAATGACATTACCGAAATAGCTTGTTTCGTTCGACGAACCCATTGCGAATTGATCGAGGTTCAATTTGCCGAGCATCCCTGCCCCCGCCTTCCACAGATTTGCAGAAACCGTGGATTCATATGTTGGCACAAAACCTTCAAGAATATGGCTCGCTGCGGTGGTCTGGACGCCTTCGGTGCAGAACAGGTCTTTCATGCCAATTGGCACACCAGCCATTTTGCCAAGGGTCTTGCCAGCGGCGCGGTCGGCATCGACGGCTTGAGCCGCCTCAATGGCTTTTTCAGGTGTTTCTACAATAAAGGCGTTCAACGCCTTCGCAGCAGCGACGCGCGTATTCAACGCCTCGGCAACCTCGACCGCCTTGAATTCACCGTTGGCGACGCCATCACGAATGGCGGCAACGCCCAGTCTAGAAAAATCGGTCATTATTCAATCACCTTTGGAACGCCGAAAAAGCTGCCTTCACGGGCCGGCGCATTGGCCAGAACCTTGTCGCGCACATCGCCGTCGGTCACGGCATCGTCGCGCAGACGCAGCTTATTGGGAATGACGGCAGTCATCGGTTCAACGCCGGTGCAATCGACCTCAGCCAATTGTTCGACCCAAGCCAAAATGCCATTGAGTTCGCCGACCATCTTCTCGGCCTCGGCATCGCTAATCGCGATACGCGAAAGCCGTGCGATCTTGTTCACGGTTTCTTTATCTACAGACATAAAATTCCTTGTTGTCCGGCTCGGCCAGCGACACCGATGCCGCTAGCATCGCGCCATCATTCCATCAATGCAAAAGCTGATATTTTCAGGCCTCATTCAAATTTCCGATGCTATTTTTGTCCGATCCGCTAAATCCGCAAAAAATTCGGGGTAGAAACTTGGCTCGTAAATTTCTTTATATTGTCGCAGCGTTAATCGTTCTTGTGATCGCCGGTGGCTTTGTCATCCGCATTTATGAGAGCGAACTGACCGAATTGGCGTTCGTGCCGACCGCAAAGTTTGAAAAGCAAACGGCCTTCGCGCAAAGCAAATATGCCAGCGATGACATGTGGTTTGCCCGCCCCGGTAAAGATGGCAACCCTGCGGATTGGTTGCCGACTGGCGCATTGCCTGCCGAGATGCCGGGCGCAGCAGCTGTGTTTTTTGTTCACCCCACGTCATATATCGGCAAGGATTACTGGAATGCGCCGCTGAATGATGTGGAATCGCAGGACCGCGCGCGCTTGTTCCTGCGCGGACTCGCGTCGCCCTTTTCCAGCGCAGGCGAAATGTGGGCACCACGTTATCGCCAGGCGGCGATTGGCGCGTTCCTGACGACTAAGCCAGAAGGCCAACAAGCGCTCGACGCCGCCTATCAGGACGTCATTTTGGCATTCGATGAATTTGTCGCCAAGGTGCAAAAAGACCGACCCATCATATTGGCGGGACACAGCCAAGGCGCGCTTCACCTGACGCATTTGTTGAAGGACCGCATTGCGGGCAAACCAATCGCCAAACGAATAGTCGCGGCCTATGTTGTAGGCTGGCCTGTGTCGGTGGATGCTGATCTGCCTGAAATGGGCGTGCCCGCTTGCGCTGGCCCAGACGACACCGGCTGCATTATGGCGTGGCAAAGCTTCGCCGAGCCCGCAGAATATGACCGCATCGTCAAAATCTACAATGCGACGACGGGGTTCAACGGTCAACTTCGCAAAGATACACCGATGCTGTGCACTAACCCTCTAAATGGTGGATCAGAGGCTTCCGCGACAATGGAGGCGAACCTTGGCACGTTGAAACCCGACGCAAAATTGGAGCAAGGCGAGCTTGTCGTTGGCGCCGTTCCGGCCCGTTGTGATGACATCGGATTTTTGCTCGTCGGCGACCCCCCAGAGGTCGGCCCTTATGTCCTGCCGGGTAACAACTATCACGTGTATGATTTCCCACTATTTTGGGCCAACGTTCGCGCTGATGCCCTTGGTCGTCTGCAGAAATTCCTGCAGAAATGATATTTGACGATGTTGCCGGATTTCGTGCCCACTTGCCCGACGGCGGTGTCCTGATTGGTTTGGATATTGGCACGAAGACGATTGGCACGGCCTTTTGTGACGCGCTGTGGACCTTTGCATCTCCCGCCGACCTGATAAGGCGCAGCAAGTTTTCCAAAGACAAGGCAGCGCTTGTGGCGGCCATTGCAACACGCGCGACACGGGGCATCGTTATTGGCCTGCCCCTCAACATGGACGGCAGCGAAAGCCCGCGCAGCCAATCCAGCCGCGCTTTTGCGCGCAATATTGCCGACCTCGGCTTTCCGATTTTGCTGCGGGATGAACGCTGGTCCACACAGGCCGTTGAGCGCGACATGATTGCGGCCGATATGAGCAGGGCAAAACGGGCCGAGAAAATCGACAGCGGCGCGGCCGCATTCATTCTGCAAGGTGCGATCGACGCGCTAACGAGCGGGTGACTCGCCCCGCGATTCCGCATTGTGCTCTGAACGGATAAACAGGTTGAGCTAATGCGGCTTTGTCACTAAAGGCATCGCTTTAATGACATGGACATCACATTTTCCCTCTGACCGCTTTCCGAGCGGGTCGGCGGCCTTTCCGCACCGGCACCTGCTGGGCATCGCCGGCCTTCAAAGCTGGGAAATTTTGTATATTTTGAAAGAGGCAGAACATTGGGTCGCCCTGAACCGGTCCTGTGCTGCAAAACATGACGACCGTCTGTCCGGCTTGACGATTATCAACGCCTTTTTCGAAAACTCCACTCGCACATTGCTATCATTCGAGATTGCCGGAAAACGTCTTGGCGCCGATGTCGTGAACATGCACGCCGCGCAATCAAGTGTGAAAAAAGGCGAGACGCTCATCGATACAGCGATGACGCTGAACGCAATGCGCGCTGACGCGATTGTCATTCGGCATGCCAGCTCGGGCGCGGTGCAACTGATTTCCAGCAAAGTCGACTGCCCGGTTTTGAACGCTGGCGACGGCAGCCATGAACATCCTACCCAAGCCCTGCTCGACGCGCTGACGATCATGCGCCGCAAGGGTGATGTATCCGGGCAGACAGTGGTGATTTGCGGCGACGTCCTGCATAGCCGCGTCGCGCGGTCCAACCTGTTCTGCCTTAAAACGTTGGGCGCAGAAGTGCGCGTTGTGGCCCCGCCCGCATTGATGCCGAGCGGCATTGAGGCATTTGGCGCAAAGCTCTTTACGAATTTTGATGCCGCCCTTGGTGGCGCGGACGTCGTTATGATGCTGCGTTTACAAAATGAACGCATGCAGGGCGATTTCATCCCCTCGCCGCGCGAATATTTCCATTGCTACGGCCTTGATGAACGCCGGTTGGCGTTGGCTAAGCCCGACGCGCTCGTCATGCACCCCGGCCCCATGAATCGCGGCGTCGAAATCGCCAGCAACATCGCCGACCATGTGGAACGATCCGCGATTACCGAGCAGGTGGAAATGGGTGTAGCCGTCCGCATGGCCTGCCTCGACATACTTACCCGCAAAGCGCGTCGTACGGAGGGTTGGGCATGACCGGAATCAGCATATTAAACGGTCACGCCATCTTACCCGGCGCAGACAAGGCCGAACCGCTACATTTGCACGTTGAGAATGGCAAAATTGCATCGGTCGGCAAGGCAGCACTGATTGCAGAGCAAATGGATGCCAGCGGCCTTATCATTGCGCCGGGCATTATCGATCTGGGCGTATTCAAAACCGACAAGCCAGCGTTTCGCTTTGGAGGCATTACCCGCGCAGCGTTGATGCCCGACCAGTCGCCCGTTCATGACGATCCGGCAACCGTGCGCTTTGCCGCGCTAAAAGGAAAACCCGATCTGTGGGTGCATCCACTGGCCGCCGCGACGCGCGGGCTGGACGGCACGCATATGGCCGAAATCGCTCTAATGAAGGAAGCGGGAGCCGTTGGCGTCGCAACCGGACGGCGTTGGATTGGCGATAGCGGGATCATGCTGCGCATCATGCATTATTGCGCCGCTCTCGATTTACCCGTGATTTTGCATAGCGAGGATGCTGGCCTATCGGGCAACGCGGTGGCCACTGCGGGCGAAACCGCCACTTTGCTTGGCCTTTCGGGCGCATCATCAATCACCGAAGCTCTCGCCCTTTCCCGCGACCTATTGCTCGCCGAAGAAAGCGGCGCTGCCGTCCATTTCCGTCAGGTAACCACGGCGCGCGGATTAGATTTGGTGCGCAACGCGAAGTCGAAAGGATTGCGCGTTACTTGCGGCATCACACCGGCTCATCTGTTTTTGGCGGACAACGCCATATCGGATTTCCGGACATTTGCGCATTTATCGCCGCCGTTGCGATGCGAATCTGACCGGCTCGCGTGCATTGCAGCGGTCGCAGACGGCACGATCGATGTTATCGCGTCCGGACACGACCCGCGCGGCCCCGAAGATAAACGCCTTCCTTTTAGCGAATCGGCGCCCGGCATGGCTGGCGCTGAAACCTTGCTCGCATTGGCGCTGAATCTGGTTCGCGACAATGTCGTGTCAACGGGACGGCTCTTCGAATTGCTCGCTACCAATCCGGCAAAGATACTTGGCCTGAACGCGGGCCAAATTTCCGAGAGTTATGAGGCTGACCTCATCCTTATTGATCCCGACGCGCCTTGGCAGGTCGACGGCGACCGAATGACCGCATTGGCCAGCAATACGCCATTTGATCGTCTCCCTGTTCAGGGCCGCGTTCGCCACATGCTAAAGGGCGGCAAGGTCATTTAGACCCGCCGCCCCTAAAGCATGATTTGATGATCTGATTAGCGTGCGGCGAGCTTGCGCCCGTTGCCATTGGCCATGCGGACAGGCTGTGATCCACCAAGTGAACGCACGAAACACGTTCCGCCCTGCGCCTTGATCTGGGTGCACGCGGCATTTGCAGTCGCCGCATTGCCAAAGCCCATTGCGACCAGACGGATCAGCCTCTTGCCGTTCACCGTCACCGTCGAGCTAGCGGATTCAAACCCGTTCAATATCCCGAAGCGCTTGGCATATTTGCTCCATGCAGCCTGCGCATTAGCTGTGGATGAAAATGCACCGAGTTGGACCAAGTGGCTGCCGCTTACCGCAGCAACGCGAGGTGGCGGCACATTTGCCAAGGCCAGCTTAACCGGTGCGGCAACTTCTGTTTTCGCCGGACCTTCGGGCGCCTTAATTAAAGGCGCTTCATAGGCCGGGACAGTGAAGCTGGTATCAGCCATTTTTACCGCCGCCTCGACAGCCGCAAAACCGGCGCTATCTGATGTGGGAGCAGGACCGATGGCCGCAAGTTCCGTCACCGGCGTCGATAAAGCTGCCATTGATGATGCCGCTTCCACCGGTGCCAGTTCGGCCTGAGCCAGACCTACGGGTGCCGCGCTGTTAAGCGCCAAAGCGACTGGCTGTCCGGTGTCGGACATATCCGGGCGTACCTTCAAAAGTCCTGCAACGCGCAGCATATGTGCGCCGGGACGGGCAAATTGTGCCCATTCGGCGATGCGTTCGTTCACATTGTCTTGCGACATATCTTGCGACGCCATGACGCGCGCATCCCGCCAGCGACCCTCTAGCGCATAAGCCAGCGCCAGATTTTGGCGGGTCCGCGATGTTGCGCTGTCCGTACGAACGGCATCGGTCAGAATGTTGATTGCGTCAGCCGAGCGTCCGGCCAACGCCAGCGTCAGGCCATAATCGCTTACCGGCAAGATGGAGCGATTTGCATCGACCAGCATCACCGCCGAGTCGACATTGCCTTGGGCAATGCGGGTCAGCGCCAAGCTGATAACGGTGCGGGGATCGACCTGCCCTAACTCCATCACGTCCATCAAGGTGTGCTCTGCCGAAGCGAAACGGCCTTTTGCCATATAGACACGTGCAAGTAGTGCCCGATAATCCCGATCTGCTATGTCAGCACCAACTGCAAGTTCGGCAAAACCCAGAGCGCGGTCATGCTTTCCCTTTGCTAGCGCCTGTTCTGCTTTTTTCGCCCACAGGAAAGCCTTTTCCGGCGTTGCCTTGCGCGCGGATTCCTTGGTCGTACTACCCGTACCGGCAGCGGATGCGGTCATTGCAGGCACCGCGACAAATACGGTGGACAAGGCCAGCTTCACGACAAAATTGCTATTCATGGCATCACCTCAAAAAAGCTAAATACAGGCATCAATGTTTCTTGGCCGGGACGTGCGCAGCAAGCTGACCGATCTCCGGCATGGATTCGAGGAAGGCATCAAGCGCATCCGTGACCAGTTGTTGCGCCGACCGATGGCGGACCGCGCAGGCCAGACGCAGTTTCAAATGCCGCTCTGCATCCAGACGAAGTGTAAACGCCGCCTTGTCCTTCATGCCGGGCTTCGAACGTGCACGTGACCGTGGCGCGTCCGTTTTTCCGCGACGCGAGATCGGACGGGTTTCGGGCTCCGGCGTCATCGTCACAATTGTCATTGCGTCGGAAACGGAAGGCTCCTCGGCATCAAAGCTATCGAATCCGATGCTGACGTCCGCCTCGGTTTCCATTGCTTCAGCGATTCGTTCTTGCTGTTGCTTGACCTCTGGAACGGCCGCAGCGAGCGGGTTCGCTCCGTGGAAGCCATGGTCATAGTCCATCGGCGTCGTTGGATCGGGATCGACATCATATCCCATGTCATTCCAGCCAAGATCATCCTGGGACATTGCGGCATTGCCGTTCGTGCCCAGCATAGATGGCCGACGCATGGCCGGACGGGCCAAGCCCTTGCGGGCCAGCAATATACCGGAAAGGGACGCGATTGGTTTTGGTTCACCCATTTTCAGGCCCTTCCTTCGCTCAACCTACGACCCGGCGGCCGAAGCCACCCATGGGACGCGCTGCGGAAACCTGCTGCGTTGCAGCGGCAGGTGCACTGAATACGGTGCGGCGGAAGTTCTTCTCCAAACGGTCGGAGATATAGGCCCAAAGCTGGATGACCTCCTGAGAGGAACGGCCATTGGGGTCAATTTCCATAACCGTGCGGCCATCAATCATGGAGGCGGCGAAATCAGTACGGTGATGCAGTGTGATCGGCGCCACCGTGCCATGCTGCGAAAGCGCCACAGCGGCTTCTGATGTAATCTTTGCCTTTGGTGTCGCGGCGTTCACGACGAAAATCAGTGGCTTTCCGGCGCGTTCGCACAGATCGACCGTTGCGCCAACTGCGCGCAGGTCGTGCGGGCTGGGGCGGGTCGGGACGACGATGAGCTCGGCGACCGATATCACGCTCTGGATGGCCATCGTAATGGCAGGAGGCGTATCAATAACGGCAAGCTTAAAGCCTTGCTGCCGCAGGATCGCAAGGTCTGCTGCCAGCCGCGCTACCGTCGTTTGCGCAAATGCGGGCAACTCAGCTTCGCGTTCATTCCACCAGTCGGCCAGCGACCCCTGCGGATCGATATCGATGAGCACGACCGGACCTGCGCCTGCAAGTTGCGCCTGAACCGCCAAATGGCCGGACAGGGTCGTTTTACCTGATCCGCCCTTCTGTGATGCCAATGCGAGAACCCTCACATCATTCCCCTTTGTAAATGTTTCAAACAGGGATGTGACAGAACAGGGCTAAAAATACGTTAACGTAGTCCGCGAAATGAAAAGCGCATTCGTCGCTACGCCGCTAAATTCCTTAACGGTCTATCCAAAGGAAACGCGGACGTTTGCTAGAATGGGTTGGTTAAGTTATTAGTGTGAAATCTTTACCAAATGTCAGTTTCTGTGAAATAAGGCAGCGTCAGGCGATGCGCCTTTGCAAATGGAGTGAGTAGAGATGACACTGCGGTCACATGGTTTGAAGCTGGCCTTGATGGCTTTGGCCTTATCGGCGGGCGCTGCCCCTGTCCTTGCGGACACCAAAGCAGGTGTGGATGCATGGACACGCGGCGACTATGACAATGCCGTCAAGCAGTGGCGCGAACCGGCGTTAAAGGGCGATGCAGATGCGCAGTTTAATCTGGGTCAGGCATATAAGCTAGGACGCGGCGTCAAAACCGACCTCGATGTCGCATTGAGCTGGTACCGCAAGGCAGCCGCACAAGGACATCTGCAAGCCGCTGACGCCAGCGGTCATTTACTCCATTATCAGCAGAAAATTCCGGAAGCCTTGCCGTTTCTGCGGGCCTCGGCGGATCGCGGCGACCCGCGCGCGCAATATCTGCTGGCCACCGAATTTTTCAACGGCGTGCATATCGAAAAGGACTGGGTTCGCGCCTACGCCTTGATGACGCGCGCATCCTCCTCGGGCATGGCGCCAGCGTCACGTAGCCTGGCGCAGATGGATCAGTTCATCCCGCTGGAACAACGACAGGCTGCAACGGTGCTGGCGGGCGAATTGGAGCAGCGCGCTGTTCGCAACCGTTCTGCGCAAGTGGCTGGCTTCCCCATTGATACAACGCCTCCGCCGAAGATGGCAGGGCCGGTTACAGTGCCGCCCTCGCGCGTGGCCCAGCCGAAGGTGCCCGGATTTCCTGCGGACATTCCAGTGGCCGGTGGGCCAGCTAAAGCGCCCCCGGTGAAAACTGCCCCAGTCAGGCCTGCAGCACCGAAGGCTGCTACTCCGGCTGAGGGCCCGTGGCGGATTCAGTTGGGTGCTTTTGGCAATGAGGCAAATGCCAAGAAATTATGGAATGGGCTTGAAGGTAAGGTATCCGGCCTGAGTGCACTTCAGCCTTATTTGAAAGCGAGCGGCGCAATTACACGGCTTCAGGCTGGACCCTTCGCAAGCAAGTCAGCGGCGGACGCGATGTGTTCAAAGCTAAAGGCGTCCGGGCAAGCCTGTTTGGCAGTGCCCAAATCCTGAACTTATTCGCATAGCCGTTCGATTTTGCGGCCAAGGGTTTTGCGCGCTGCGGCGTCGCCTGATTCGACCATGAAATAATGCGTTCCGGACAGGCTTGCCCGTTCGGAGCAATAACGCGCGCAGCCCTCTTCAACCACGCCTGGAAAGCGCAATTCAATCCCGTCATAACGCGCAGTGAAGGCGCACTGCGCTGCGCCGCTAAGACGCAACTGCACAGATTCGCCTTCGACGATTGCTTGCCCCTTGGCCTCGCACTTGCTTTCCGGACCAAAGACGGCAAGGAATCCAACGTCATAGCTGTTGGTGCCGTTTTTTACGGCACAGAATTTGTCGGTGCCAAGATCGCTTCGCGTTTCATATCGGCCCGCGAACTCGGTCTTGTCAGGATCCGGCATGATGCCAACCGCGATGGCTTGCGCGTCAAGCGCAGCCCCTGCTTCGCTATCGCTCCGTCCAAGCAAAGTTGAATTCTCACCGCAACCGTGCAGCATGAACGCAAGCGCAAAGAGCGGAACCGCGCGATGTTTCAAACTGCCTCAAGCTCCGTGCCGACCACACGCCGGTAAAAACAGCTGCGTGCGTTGGTATGGCAAGTGGGGCCATCCGGCCGCGCGATAATCCACACTGCATCCTGATCACAATCAATACGAATATCGGCGATGTGCAAAAAATGACCGCTACTCTCCCCTTTCTGCCATAATTTCTGGCGGCTACGGGAAAAGAATATAGCGGTGCGCGTTTCGACGCTTTTGGCCAAGGCTTCGGCATTCATATGCCCAACCATCAACACCGCGCCATCAGACTCATCGGTGACAACGGCCGTAATCAGGCCATTGGCGTCATATTTGGGATCAAGCGTCAGCCCATGTTCGCGGTCATTGTCCATGAATATGGCCTAAACCAAGCGCAAAGCGCTCGCCAACATTTTCTTTGTTACATTCATGCGACAAGAGGGGAGACAATTGCCGATACCGTGCCTATATGCCCCCAGCGAAGCGCAGCGGGATTCGAATTAATGCTGACCACCGACCCTTTTGACGACGACAAACTTCGCGAGGAGTGCGGTATTTTTGGTGTTCATGACACCGACGGTGCCTCCGCGATGGTTGCCCTTGGCCTGCATGCACTTCAGCATCGCGGTCAGGAAGCCGCTGGTATCACCAGTTTCGACGATCATGACTTTCACACGCATCGGGCCATGGGCCATGTCGCGGGAAATTTTGACCGCGAAGAAATCATTGGCGGCCTGATCGGACGTAGTGCGATTGGCCATGTGCGTTATTCCACCACTGGCGAGACTTCGCTGCGTAACGTCCAGCCCTTATATGCGGACCTTGCCACCGGCGGATTTGCCGTCGCGCATAATGGCAATATTTCGAATGCGATGACATTGCGGCGCGATCTTGTCCGGCGCGGCTCGATATTTCAATCCACGTCAGACACCGAAGTCATCATCCATTTGGTCGCGACATCCGGTTACCGGACGCTGCTAGATCGCCTGATTGACGCGCTCAAGCGTGTGGAGGGTGCCTATTCGCTCATTTGCCTCACCACTGAGGGCATGATTGCCTGCCGCGACCCGTTGGGCATCCGTCCGTTGGTCATGGGCAAGCTTGGCGACACCATCATTTTCGCGTCTGAAACCGTTGCTCTCGATATCGTCGGGGCGGAATATATCCGCTCGGTCGAACCCGGCGAGCTGGTCGTGGTGCGTGGCGGCGAAATACAATCGCACAAGCCGTTCATCCCCATATCGCAGCGTCCCTGCATTTTTGAACATGTCTATTTCTCACGCCCCGACTCAATCGTCGAGGGCATCAGCGTCTATTCGGTCCGCAAGGCGATCGGAGCAGAACTCGCACGCGAAAATGGCGTTGACGTTGATTATGTCATTCCAGTGCCGGACAGCGGAACGCCGGCGGCGATTGGCTATGCCGAAGCTGCAAAAATTCCGTTTGAGCTTGGCATCATCCGTTCGCATTATGTAGGCCGTACCTTCATTCAGCCCGGCGATGGTGTTCGCCATTTGGGTGTGAAGCTGAAGCACAATGCCAACAAGAATTTGGTCGCGGGCAAACGAATCGTCCTGATTGACGATTCCATCGTTCGGGGCACAACATCGCTGAAAATCGTGCAGATGATGCGCGAGGCTGGCGCGGCTGAAGTGCACATGCGCATCGCCAGTCCGCCAACCATGAACAGTTGCTTCTATGGCGTCGACACCCCCGAGCGGTCAAAGCTGCTGGCGAGCCGCATGGACGTTGAGGAAATGCGCAAGTTCATTCAGGCGGACAGCCTCGCTTTCCTATCCATCGATGGCCTTTATCGCGCCTTGGGCGAGGAAGCGCGGAACAATGGCCAGCCGCAATATTGTGATGCCTGCTTTACGGGCGATTATCCCACGACCCTGACCGATCACGAAGAACATGAAGCCAGCGACCTCATCATGCTGGGTGAACGGAAGCTAGCCTAACTCATGACAAAAGTTTTCGAAGGTAAAGTCGCACTGGTAACAGGCGCAAGCCGGGGCATTGGCGCGGCAACAGCAAAAGCGCTCGCCGCACAAGGCGCGCATGTGATTATAGCTGCGCGGACGGCCAAGGATCTGGAAGCGGTCGAGGACACAATTTTTGAAGCTGGCGGCAATGCGACAATCGCGCCGCTCGACCTGACCGATGGCGACAGCATTGCACGGCTTGCGGCGGCAGTAACCGAACGCTGGGGCAAATTGGACATATTGGTATTGAACGCCGCCATGCTTGGCACGCTCGCTCCAGTTCCGGCAATCGACGGCGCAGAATTTGCCCGCTTGTTCACCTTGAACGTCACCGCACAGCAGGTTCTCATCGCATCATTTGATGGCTTGCTGCGGAAGTCCGACGGCGGACGCGTGATCGCCCTCACCTCCTCTGTTGGCGCAGTCCCACGCGCCTTCTGGGGTGCCTATGGTGCGTCCAAAGCAGCTTTGGAAACGCTTGTTATTAGTTATGGCGAGGAAGTGAAGAACCTTTCCAAAGTCCGTGTCGCTATTGTCGACCCAGGCCGAACGCGCACGCAAATGCGCGCGAAGGCCTATCCCGGTGAGGACCCCGCTACGGTGAAGGAACCATCCGTGGTTGCGGATGCGATATCGGCTTTGCTAGCAAGCGAGTTTGAGACAGGCCACCGGCTCATCGTTGAGGGCTAGCTAACGTCTCCCAAGCGGAGGCTGGGGCCTATCTCGCATTTCAGTTTAGGTGGACAGACGTCATGGACGCCAGCCTTCGCTGGGGAGACTTACGATGTAACACGTCAGTTTTTCACTACCTCATGCGCTTTCAACGCACGCTCGCGTGCAGCTTTGTGGCCAATTATCTTGCGCGGATATGCCTTGGGCCGTGCGCCATATTCGTCGGGGTCGTGGATATGTGGCTCTTGCAAGCCAGCAAGTTCTGGCACCCACTCGCGGATATAGCGTGCGGCGTCGAATTTTTCCGACTGCGACAACGGCGCCATGATGCGCACGAACATATTGCTGTCGACACCAGTCCCAGCGGTCCACTGCCAATTGACGCTGTTGCTGCCGTAATCCGCATCGACCAGCGTATCCCAAAACCACTTCTCGCCTTCGCGCCAATCAATCAGCAGATGCTTGATCAGGAACGACGCTGCGATCATGCGAACGCGATTATGCATCCAACCCGTCGCCCACAATTGCCGCATCCCGGCATCGACGATTGGATAACCTGTTTTGCCCTTTGTCCAGGCCGCAAAATCGGCCTTTACCGCTGGATCGGATAGATCGCGCCAAGGCAGCTTGTCGAATGCGTCGCGCGCATTCTTCGCACCATATTCGGGCATCTGGACAATGACATTCTGCGCATAGTCCCGCCATACCAGTTCCTTAAGGAACACATCAACAGACCCGCCCGCATGCATCGTCGCGTGCCAGCAGGTAGATGGTGATATTTCCCCGAAATGGAGATGCGCAGACAGGAATGATGAACCTTCTACCGACGGCAAATTGCGTTTCTCGTCATAATATTTTGCTTTGTCGGCAAATGCCTCAAGCCGCGCATTGGCGCCAGCTTCGCCCGGCGTCCACATCTCGACCATGGCGCCCGACCAATCGGGCTGCGTCGGCAGCAAGTCCCAATCATCGATATTGTCGCTCACTGGCCATGTCTGGGGTGAAGCGATGCGCGTGGGCGCTGCCAGTGGGACCGGCGGTGGCATATGCTGCCATAGTGCGCGCATGAATGGCGTGTAGATCTTATACTGCCCCCCGCTGCCCGTGGTCACGCTGCCTGCGGGCAACAGATAATTGCCATTGTGGCAGACAAATGCGCATCCCGGCCCAACGCTACTTGCAACGGCCTTTTCGGCATTGCGCCACCATGGTTCGTAATGACGCATGCAATGAATGGCGGACGCGCCTGTCTCTGCGGCCATTGCACATAGGATTTCGTCAGATTTCCCCGCGCGCAAAATCAACCGCGAACCCAAAGCCCGCAGATCTGTGTCGAGCGCCGTCAGGCTATGGTGCAACCACCATCGCGAAGCCGCGCCCATCTTGCGATGCTTTGGCGTATCGTCATCAAGGATAAAAACCGGAATTACAGGCGCTCCGCCGGCCACAGCGGCGGCCAAGGCAGGTTGGTCGGCAAGGCGAAGGTCACGGCGTAACCAGAGGATGACGGGGGCGGTCATTCGCCCAAATCCTCCGCTTGAACCCGGACCGTGAAACGGTCACCGACCATGGGATCAACGAAGCGTTGATCGCTGATGGCAGTTTCGCGGTTCGTGCCTTCGACGCGCTGCGAAATTACGGGCATACGAGCCCAAAACAGGAATGCCTTCGCATCTTTGTTATCCCTGATGGCCAACGGCCGTGATGCGTTGTGCACACCAACCTTCCCAGTCAATGTGATGTGATCGGGTGCAACATAGATTCCTTGTCCGAAATGCGTCTCATCCCGCCATAGCATCTCACGTTTCCAGAATTCGAGGGGTACCGGATTAGCGACGACCAGAACAGGAGCGAGGTTCAAATCACGCTTTACCGCCTGCTTCGTGGCTTGCTCAGCCCATGCGGAAACGGCGTTATTCGTCGTAATGTAAGACCCAATAAGTAATGCAGCAGCGACAGCGGGGCGGTAAAATTTGACGGACCCCATCCGCTCATAACGGCGCGAAAACCAGATGCCGCCGATCAGTGCAGCCCACAACCAAGGGTCGATGATAAACAGCGTGTCGCCGTAGAACCACTGGCTCGAAAACGGCTCTAACAGGCGAATGCCATAGCTATTAAACCAATCAAACAGCGGATGGCTGAGGCATCCAATATAGGCCAAGGCCAGCAACCAGCCCTTGTGCACAGGCAAGCGTTTGTCAGGTCGCTTGCCGCGCTTTGCCTGCCAGCTATCGAACCACAGCATGATACCCCACAGAACCACTGGCAAAATCAGCATCGCTATGGGTCCGTGTGTGATACCGCGCCGGATCGCCAGATGCTGCTGCCCGCCCAGCAATGTCGCGACGGCATCAATATCCGGAATATTCGCTGCGATGATAAGCGTCGGCATTGCAAGGCCCGTCTTACGCTTCAGCCCCATCTGCCCGATGAGCGCGCCGACAAGGCTATGTGTGAGATTATCCATGCCGCTTAGGTGACCTAGCGAACGTAGCTTTGCAATACAGCCAAATCGCCAAAAGCGGGATTACGTCTCCGGATGCCCTTCTTCGACGGTCCAGGTCTGACCCTTGGCGAGTAGCTTGCCAAGGTCTGGAGTCTTGCCGGCGCTGGCTGACTCGTTCTGCGCGATAACGGCGTCGTTGAACGTCGGACGCGGATCATCGTACAGGACGCCGAGTGCCATCGGGAATTCGCCAAACGGCATTTCCACAAGCATGTGCGCGAGCGAACGGTTGGTCACGTCATGCACGATGACGCCCGCACTCTGCCAATCACCATCGACAACATCGACAACTTTCAACGTCAGGCCAACGCGATCAAGTGCGATACCTTTGGTGCCGCCAGACTTGTCGCTGCCGAACAACATCGGCTCGCCATTTCGTAGCCACAGTTGATGGCCGTCGGCACCCTTGGGCGCAGCAAAGTCCTCAAACACGTCCTTGTTGTAAACGATGCAGTTCTGGAAGATTTCGATGAACGCCGCGCCGCGATGCGCGTGTGCGGCCTTCAGCACTTCGGGTAGGTTCTTCGACACGTCAAAGCCGCGCGCAACAAAACGTGCGCCTGAACCCAGCGCAAAAGCGCATGGCGTAGCTGGACGGTCAACTGAGCCATAAGGCGTCGATGGGCTGTTCGTTCCAACGCGGCTGGTTGGCGAATACTGCCCCTTGGTGAGGCCGTAAATTTCATTGTTGAACAGCATGATCTGGCAATCGAGGTTACGGCGCAGCAAATGCATCGTGTGGTTGCCGCCAATCGAAAGCGCGTCGCCATCGCCAGTGATAATCCATACATCAAGATCAGGATTGGCAAGCTTTACACCCGTCGCAACCGCAGGCGCGCGGCCGTGGATCGTGTGGAAGCCATAGGTTTCCATATAATAAGGAAAGCGCGACGAACAACCGATGCCGCTAATGAACACGGTGTTCTCCGGCGTTCCGCCAATCTCTGGCATGGTGCGTTGCACGGCCTTCAAGATGGCATAGTCGCCACAGCCAGGGCACCAGCGGACTTCCTGATCGGTTTCCCAATCCTTGGGCGTTGTGGCTTTAACGGGGGTCATATCGTTCATTATAAAGCACTCTCAATCGCGGCTTCAATTTCGGCGATGGTAAATGGCTGACCAGACACCTTGTTCACGGGCTTTGCATCCACCAGAAACTGGTCGCGCAATATGGTCTTCAACTGACCCGTGTTCATTTCGGGCACGATGACTTTGTCGAAGCTCTTCAACAACTCGGCCATGTTTTTGGGCATGGGCCAGATATGGCGAATGTGCACATGTGCAACATCAACACCCTCTGCGCGCTTGCGGCGCACAGCTTGCTTGATGGGTCCGTAGGTGGAACCCCAGCCGACAACAGCCAGCTTCGCCCCTGCGGCACCTTGCTCGACGATCTGGTCGGGGATGCTGTCAGCCACATTGTTTACCTTGGCCGAACGGATGTCGGTCATCGCCTGGTGGTTGGCTGGCGCATAGTTGATATGGCCAGTATCGACTTCTTTCTCGATTCCGCCGATACGGTGCAGAAGACCTGGCGTACCGGGCTTCACCCAAGGGCGTTTCAACTTGTGGTCGCGCGCATAGGGTTTGAACCCGTCTTCCGGCACGCTTTCGAGGAACTCGACCGGGAATGGCTTATACTCTTCCAGATCGGGCACCAACCAAGGCTCAGCCGCGTTTGCGATATATCCATCCGTGAGCAGCATGACCGGGGTCATATACTCAACCGCAATGCGGACAGCTTCCACCGCGCAATCGAAACAATCAACCGGCGAGCGCGCTGCGATGACGGGCATTGGAGCATCGCCGTTACGGCCATAGACGGCTTGATACAGATCGGATTGCTCGGTCTTGGTGGGCAGGCCAGTTGAAGGACCGCCGCGCTGACTATTGACGATAACCAAGGGAAGCTCAGTCATGATGGCAAGACCCATAGCCTCACCCTTCAGCGCGATGCCGGGGCCGGACGAGCTGGTGACGCCCAACTGGCCGGCATAGCTTGCGCCAATCGCGGAGCAGATAGCGGCGATTTCATCTTCGGCCTGGAATGTGGTGATGCCATATTCTTTCAAGCGGCTGAGATGATGCAAAATGGCAGATGCAGGCGTAATTGGGTAACCGCCGAAGAACATTTTCAGCCCGGCCAATTGTGCACCTGCAACCAAGCCATAAGAAATCGACTCAGCGCCCGTCACCGTCCGGTACAGACCAGCAGGCGCAGGCGCAGCATCCACATGATATTGCTTCAACGGACCAGCCAACTCAGCCGTCTCGCCATAAGCATGACCGGCGTTCAGCGCAGCGACATTGGCGTCGGCCAAAACCTGATTCTTGGCAAACTTCGCATTCAGCCAATCGATAATCGGCTGACGATCGCGATCGAACATCCACAGCGCGAGGCCGAGCGTCCACATATTCTTGCAGCGCAGCGCATCCTTGTTACCCATGCCGAATGGCTTGACCGCTTCCAGCGTCAGCGCGCTGATATCGAAGGCGAGCACTTGCCATTTGGCCAAGCTGCCATCTTCAAACGGGTTGCTGGTGTATTTCGCCTTATCAAGGTTGCGTTGGTTGAACTCGCCCGTGTCGGCGATAATCAAACCGCCTTCGCGCAAGGACCCGACATTGGTTTTCAGCGCAGCGGGGTTCATGGCAATCAGCACATCAGGCTGGTCGCCAGCGGTATCAATTGCTGAGGAACCGAAATTAATCTGGAACGCAGACACACCGAAGAGCGTGCCGATTGGCGCGCGGATTTCAGCCGGAAAATCCGGGAAGGTCGCAAAGTCGTTTCCAGCCAGCGCCGAAGACAGCGTGAACTGTCCGCCCGTAAGCTGCATTCCGTCGCCGCTGTCGCCAGCGAAACGGACGACTACTGCGTCACTTTGTACAGGCGTTGCGCCTGAATGCTCATCTTTGAATGCCGTAGCCATTCGTTCCAACCCGTCTTTGAATGCAACTTTATTTCAGAATCGCCTAATCCCATTCCAGCCTTACTGCAACGTTAGAAAAACTTTGGCGGGATATGCTGGACCTGTCTCCCCCGCCCCCCTATCAAGCCTGACAAATGGAGAACGAGATGACTGATACCACCCCTTTCGTACGGCCTGATGTTGCTATGTTTCTGCAATTTCTCAACGCAGTACCCGGTCCCAAATTCTGGGAGGTGCCCCCCGGCGAGGCACGCGCCATGACGGCAGCGATGCGTGATGTGGCTGACGCGCCCGTTGGTGAGCTAGCTGTTATCAGTGACATTTCCATTCCCGGACCGACTGGACCAATAGCCGCGCGCGTCTATGACAAGCGCGAAAACCGCGGGCCCGGTCCGGCGATGGTGTTCTATCATGGCGGCGGCTTCGTCATTGGTAGCCTCTATACTTATGAGCCATATTGCGCCGAAGTTGCCCGGTTACTCGACCTGCCGGTTATATCGATTGATTATCGCCTTTCGCCGGAACACCCGTTTCCCGCACCAGCCGAAGATTGCGAAGCGGCGACGCGCTGGATTGCCGAAAGTCCGGCAGAGCTAGGACTACAGGTCACTGGCTTGATAACTTCAGGTGACAGCGCAGGCGGCAATCTGACGATTGTCACGACCATGGCGCTGCGCGATGCGCCCGCCGCAGTTCCGGTCTTGGCACAGTTTCCAATCTACCCCGTAGTCACGCTCGATACCGATTGGCCAAGCATGCGCACATTCGCAAATGGCTATCTGTTGACGGACGAAGCCATGTCCTATTTTGGCGAAGGCCATGCGGCTACGCCGGGGGACTACCGTTCCGAGCCGCTCAATTTCGACCAAAAAGGTATGCCGCCGAGCTTAGTGACCACAGCAAGTCTTGATCCATTGCGCGATCAGGGCCTTGCTTATGTGGAGAAGCTGAAAGCATCAGGTGTGCATGTCGAACATATCAGCGCGGAGGGCAATATTCACGGCCACATCAACATCCGCCAAGCCATTCCATCGGTTCAAGCGGACATCGAAGGCTATATCAATGCGCTTAAAGCCATGCTTGGAAAAGTGGGCGGGGACGCATGACCGTGAACAAGGACGATCTCCCCTACCGCCCCTGTGCAGGCATCATGCTCGCCAATACCGAAGGCAAAGTTTTCGTCGGGCAGCGTTTGGACAGCGCGCCCGAAGGGGATGCATGGCAGATGCCGCAGGGCGGGATTGACGACGATGAAGACGCGCAAGATGCGGCTTTACGCGAACTGTTCGAAGAAACGGGTATTGCCGCTCATTTGGTCGACATTATTGCGCGCAGCCGCGACGAGCATTTTTACGATTTGCCAGACGATTTGATTGGCAAGATTTGGAAAGGCAAATATCGCGGTCAGCGCCAGCATTGGTTCCTGATGCGGTTCAAGGGCACCGACACGGATATAAACGTCGAAACCGAGCATCAGGAATTTTCACGGTGGCAGTGGGTTGATCCCAAAACATTGCCGCAGTTAATCGTGCCGTTCAAACGGCGTCTGTACGAAAATATTCTGGGCGAGTTTGCCGACCTTATTTGAGGCTCGGCATTACCCCGTTGGTGTAATCTTAATTCGGCTGCGCTTCGGGTTCCGTGCCAATTGTCGGCGTGACTTCAACCGCGCTGGCTTGCATCTGCTGCTTCTCACTGGCCTTTGCTGCAACGGCCGAAAGCCTGTCTGCGGCTGAGCAGTTACTGCGGCAAAGTGTCTTTAGCCGTGCGATATTGATACGCGCTTGCGCCACTGCACCTTTGGAAATCATCACATCGGCTTGTTCCGCCAAAGCAACCTGATCATTGGGTTCAAGCTCAAGCGCTTCTTTGTAGAAACGAATGGCTTTGCCATTAAGCCGCTGCCCGCGCACTGCACGCGCCATGGCGATGTAAGCGGCGCGGTTCTGCGGGTCGATTGCCAGGGCCGATTCATACCAGTCGATTGCGCTGTCGAAACGACCCGCGGCCAATTCCTGATCCCCCGTGGCGACGAACGCGATCGAGCGCGCATCGATACTATCATTTGACCGGGCATTGATGCTCGCGCTCGACATGACGGCGAGGGTGAGTGACAAAGCGATTGCGGCGGGAGAAAAACGCATAATTAGATTCCAGATATGTTCAGAGCGTGACGCTATCACAGCTTTTGGAGCCTAGCGAAGAAAAAGCCGTCGCTGCCATCATGCAGTGGCGTCAGCAGCACACCATCGCCGTCCGGACGCCCCATCGACACGCCGGTATCGACCGTTTTCCAGCCTTTGTGCGATTTCAAAAACGCTGCCACCTGCCCCTTGCCCTCACTCTCGATCAGCGAGCACACCGCATATACAAGATGCCCCCCACGCGCGACCATGTCAGCGCCGATGTCCAACAATCTGGCTTGATCGTCAATAACGCGCTTCAGGCGTGACGCGTCCAAGCGCCAGCGAGTTTCAGGATTGCGCCGCCACGTCCCGCTGCCGGAACAGGGTGCATCGATGAGCACCAGATCGCATTTGGCGGTGAACTCGGCTAGCATTTCCTTTTCTTTGTTGGGGTTTAGCAGCCGTGTTTCGACGTTGGTCGCCCCCGCCCGCGCCGCGCGCGGCTTGAGTTGGTCAAGCCTGTTGCGGTTGGTGTCGGTCGCTATCAACCGGCCAGTGTTTCGCATGGCCGCCGCCAATGCCAACGTCTTGCCGCCTGCCCCAGCGCACAGGTCAAGCACAGTGGCCGCGCCCTTTGCCTGACAAGCCTCTACAATCAGTTGACTGCCCAAATCCTGTATTTCCAATTGGCCATTTTCAACCGCAGGGTGGCTGTCAATTGCCGTGCCACCCGGCAAGCGCAAGGCAAGATCGAGACCTGCGATGATTTCAGCCTCAGGGAACATCTCCGACACTTCTGCGCGGCTGGCTTTCAGGGCGTTCACGCGCAAATCCATCGGCGCGCGGTCCAGCAAACTGGCTTGTTCCGCTTCATCCACATGCGCCGAAAACAGTGGCTTGATCCATTTGGGT
The DNA here is from genome assembly GCA_963508315.1 of uncultured Sphingorhabdus sp. GTDB lineage: Bacteria > Pseudomonadota > Alphaproteobacteria > Sphingomonadales > Sphingomonadaceae > Sphingorhabdus_B. The sequence continues at coordinate 156,512 of CAUOWK010000002.1, forward strand.
AATCCACCCCCCGTTGATCGCGCTTCTCCGGCTTCAATCACGGCTGGGCCGTAATCGGTGCCGTCAAACAACTCGGCTAAAGCGGGATCGGCGTCCGCCATTGCAACGAAAGCGGAACGGGCGGTTGCAGGCCGCTTTCCAAAGCGCCGTATCGCGCCCCACGCCAGATCGCGCACTGCCCGACGGTCCTTGGAACCGGCATAGCGACGCTCGGCAAAGAAACGCTTCGCAATCTGGTCGGCAGACGCCCCGCCGTCACGCGCAGCAAGGATGATCTGATCGACCAGTTCGATGGCCGATTGCAGGCGAGCAGCGGGTCTCATAATTTAACGTGTCGGATAATTAGGGGCTTCGCGCGTAATTGTAACGTCATGAACATGGCTTTCCCGTAATCCGGCATTGGTAATGCGCACGAACTGCGCGCGTTCTTGAAGGTCGGATATTGTGCGTGATCCTGTATAGCCCATCGCCGCCTTAACACCACCAACCAACTGATGAATGACGTCACGTGCCGGGCCTTTGAACGGCACTTGCCCTTCAATACCTTCTGGCACCAATTTCAGTTGGTCCTTAATATCCTGCTGGAAATAGCGATCAGCCGACCCCCGCGCCATGGCGCCGACGCTGCCCATGCCGCGATAGCTTTTGTAAGCGCGGCCCTGATACAGGAATGTTTCGCCCGGAGCTTCTTCTGTGCCTGCCAACAGTGAGCCGACCATGACGGATGATGCACCCGCCGCCAATGCTTTGGCCAGATCGCCGGAAGTCCGCAAACCACCATCTGCGATAACCGGTATACCGGATTTCGCAGCTTCGGCAGCGGATTCCATGACAGCGGTCAATTGTGGAACGCCGACACCGGCAACAACGCGCGTGGTGCAAATAGAGCCGGGACCGATGCCAACCTTGATGCCATCTGCGCCTGCGTCGATGAGTGCACGTGTCGCCGCAGCCGTCGCTACGTTTCCAGCTACAACTTGGACTTCGGGCGCCATACGTTTGATTTCTGCGACAGCAGCGGCGACCATCGCGCTATGTCCATGCGCTGTATCGACAACGATAAGGTCGCAGTCCGCATCAATAAGCGCCTTGGTATAGGCGAGCCCTTTTTCACCCACGGTGGTAGCTGCCGCGACACGAAGCCGCCCAGAACCATCCTTGGTCGCGTTGGGATAGAGCACGGCCTTCTCGATATCCTTGACGGTAATCAGGCCAATGCAGTGATAGGCGTCATCAACGACGAGCAGCTTTTCAATCCGGCGTTGGTGCAACAGGCGGCGCGCTTCTTCTTGCGTGACCGACGCCGATACCGTTGCAAGATTTTCGTGCGTCATCAACTCAGACACGCGCTGGGCCGGATTTTCGGCAAACCGGACGTCGCGATTGGTCAATATGCCCGCAAGCTTGCCGCTTGCTTCAACAACAGGAATACCAGAAATTGCGTGCGCGGTCATAAGCGCCTGCGCCTCGGCCAAGGTCGCATCGGGGGCGATGGTGATGGGGTTCACGACCATCCCGCTTTCAAAGCGCTTCACTTGCCTGACTGCGGCGCATTGTTCTTCAATGCTGAGATTGCGATGCAGCACGCCTATTCCGCCAAGCTGCGCCATGACGATAGCCATGCGCGCTTCGGTGACGGTGTCCATCGCCGAAGACAGCACAGGGATATTGAGCGAAATGCTTTTCGTCAGGCGTGTGCGCGTATCTGCCTGGCTAGGCAGAAGATCAGACGCCCCGGGCTGCAACAGCACGTCGTCAAATGTCAGTCCGAGGGGAATTTCTTTCATGATGCCACCGCTTTAAGCTTTGATTCGTGGCGGCCCATGTAAACAGTAAGCCCCTTATTCGCTAGCTTTCTTCCATTTATATTTTCGGGCGTTCGCAAAGTGGCGGCCAAGCGCGATATGCAGCTCTGCGTCCTCGGCGGCACCGCCAAGTTCGGTCTTGTCAGTCAGCTCGTCATTCGGGCCGTGATAATCGCTACCCAAAAACTTTTGCAGCAGGTCGAGATCAGCAAATGATCCGCCCACCATCAACGCAGGCACACCCTTTTGAGTGAGCGCCCAACCGTCCTGCCGTTGAATGAACGCGTTGGCGTCGGTCGAACTTTCAATCGCACGTCCAGCCTTGCGCGCGACAGCCTCTACAGCGCCATCAAGCTTTGTGGTTCCGCGACCGATGATCGCAACTTTTGACCCGCGTGGCGCAATCGCGATGGTGTCAACGTTCAGCGAAATGACAATCTCCTCCAGCGGCATGACGGGCTTCTCGGCAAAAGCGTACGCACCCAGCAAACCGCTTTCCTCCGCAGTCGTCGCTATAAAGTAAATGTCGCGATCATGCCGCTTCTTGGCCAGCGCCTCGGCAACTTCGTTCAAAACGGCGATGCCGCTGGCGTTGTCCACCGCGCCATTGCAGATACGGTCCGGCGCCCCTTCGGGAGCACAGATGCCGAGATGGTCCCAATGTCCCATGTACAAGATGCTACCCGCACCCTTTTTACGGCCAGGTATTTTGCCAATCACATTAGAACTGTTGAACCGATATACGTCCGTCGTGACATTGAGCTCTGCATTAATACCGAGCGCTTCGCCGGCATAATCGGACTGCTTTGCATGCGCGCGCAATTTGTCCCAGTCACGGCCAGCTGCCGTGACCATGCCCACTGCAAATTCGGAGCTGATGGCACCCTCCATTGCGGCGCGTTTTTCGCGACTTTCAAGCGCAATGGGACGTGACAACAACAGGCGGCGCATCAAAGGCCAGTTGCCTTGACCGTCGCCCACGAAGATAACCGCCTCTGCACCAGCGGCAATCAGCGCCTCACGCCGGGCACGCGGTGACTTCATATTGTCTGGTACATTTTCGGCGTCAAACAAAACTAGGGCCGCCTTGCCGGCAACGTCCGCTGCCACGCTGCCGTCGGACTTTACGCCCACACCGGTAAATACCAGCGGCAAATCCTTTTTGGCATAGCTCGCTTGCTTGCCAATCAGGATAATTTCGTTTGACGCGATGCGTAGCTTCCCGCCAGCCGCAGTGAAACTATATTGGGCATCCCCCTGACCACGTTGAATAAGTGGAACGGGTTCGAACCAGCTACCATCGGCAGCCGCAGGTTTCAGGCCGGCCTTGGCCCAATTCTCTGCAATATATTTAACCGTTTTCGCTTCGCCTTCAGTGCCTGGTTTGCGTCCTTCAAAGGCATCGCTCGCGAGCACCGCGATATGATTGCGCACATCCGTCTCGCTGACTTTGCTGGCCAAAGCTGGACTCACGGCAGTTGACGCCAAGAGGATTGAGAACGCTAAGGGTACAAGACGCATATATTCCGCTCCGCACTAGGACAACACAGTCACCCCGTCGCGTGCCGGGAACGCTCTATCGTCAGTTTTGCTTGCTCTACATGCATAGATTCAATCATGCGACCATTAAATCGCTGCGCCCCGCCCCGGCTCGCCGCAATCAATTTTTCGGCTTCCTCCACCATCGCAGCGTCCGGTCCAAAGGCCTGATTGGCAATCATAATCTGGTTGGGATGAATAAGCGTCTTGCCCGTAAAGCCATAGGTCGCACCCTGTCTGCACTCGGCATCAAAGCCTGCCATATCGTCCAGCCGGTTGCACACACCATCGAATCGCGGCTTGCCCGCAGCGGCGGCGGCCAAAACGATAGTCTGCAACGCAAGCTCCAGCCCTTCGCGCATCGACCCTGGGCGAATGCCGGTTTCAGCGCATATGTCGTTGGTACCCGCAATCAACCCGGCCACTGCATTATGCTGCGCAATATCGCGGGCCGCATAAAGCCCCGCCGGCGTTTCGATCATGGCCACAATCGGCATGTCGCTAGTCGGTAAATCCACCGCGTTCTCGACCTTGGGCAGCACTAGCACATCCAGATTGCTGCCAGCCAAGGCTGCCAAGTCGTCGGCATGATAGGGGCTGCCCACTCCGTTTGCCCGAACGCCGATTATCTTGCCCGCAACACCAGCTGCAGCATAAGCAATCGCTGCCGATCGTGCCTCCGCCTTGGCATCATTCGGCACCGCATCTTCCAGATCGATGATCAGCAAGTCGGCATCTAGCCCCCGCGCCTTTTCCAAGGCCCGCGGATTTGACCCCGGCACATATAAAGCCGAACGTACAAATTTGAGTTTTGTCGCGATATCCATGTTTGCTCTACCCAAGTCATTCCTGCGAAGGCTGGAATCATTGGGCGAAACTGTTCCGACTTACAACGCGCTGCGCGATAAAATCGAAGAGCAAGTCGCCAGTTTCCGATTTTTGTTGCGTGAGTTCACCTTTTATCACAATTCATGCAAAGTCAGCGGGAGGACGGTCGTGGAATATTTCTTCGGGTTACTTGCATTAATTGTAATCATTTTCGTGATGATGGGTGTCACCGTCGTTCAACAGGGCTTCGTCTATACTATTGAACGTTTTGGACGCTTCACCCACGCGGCACAGCCCGGTCTCACTATCATCATCCCCTTCTTCGACCGCGTTGGACGCAAGGTGAACGTTATGGAACAGGTCTTGGACATCCCGGGGCAGGAAATCATTACCAAGGACAATGCCATGGTGGGCGTTGATGCCGTGGTTTTCTTCCAAGTGCTGGATGCCGCCAAAGCCGCTTATGAGGTGTCCGATCTGTATGTCGCAATTATGCAGATCACGACGACCAACCTCCGCACGGTGATGGGGAGCATGGATTTGGATGAAACCCTGTCAAAGCGTGATGATATCAATGGACGGCTGTTATCCGTGGTCGACCACGCGACTAGCCCGTGGGGAGTCAAAATCACCCGCGTTGAAGTGAAAGATATCCGTCCGCCAGCCGACATCAGCAACGCCATGGCGCGGCAAATGAAGGCCGAGCGCGAAAAGCGCGCGCAAATTCTTGAAGCAGAAGGCATGCGTGCCGCCGAAATCCTGCGGGCAGAAGGCGAAAAGCAAGGCGCAATTCTGCAAGCTGAAGGACGCAAGGAAGCCGCGTTCCGTGATGCCGAGGCGCGCGAGCGCGAGGCGGAAGCCGAAGCAAAGGCAACCGTCATGGTGTCGGAATCGATCGCGTCTTCCGGCACGCAAGCGCTGAATTACTTCATCGCGCAGAAATATACCGAAGCCATCGGCCAGTTCGCGACCTCACCCAATGCCAAAACGATATTGTTCCCCGTTGAGGCGACGCAGCTCATCGGCACGCTTGGCGGTATCGGCGAGTTGGCGAAGGAAGCGCTGGCCGACAGAGAGAGACGCGATAATCCTTAAAGTCCTCGCGTTCTTGGTGTAAGGCGCAGACTTTAACAGGGAAGATGACATCATGGCCGAATGGCTCGACAGCGTTTCAACGCACTGGTTTTGGCTATCACTTGGGCTGATTTTGGGCGTCGCCGAAATGGTAGCGCCCGGATTTTTCCTGATGTGGCTTGGCCTCGCAGCATTAACCGTCGGCGTGCTCGATTATTTCCTACCCATCACCGTCGCCTACCAAGTCGCGATGTTCGCCATTCTATCTGTGCTGGCGGTGTTCGCCGGCAAGAAATTCCTGCAGCAAAACCCGATTGAATCCGACGACCCACAGTTAAACGATCGCGGTGCCAGACTGAAGGGTGAGATTGTCACCGTGGTCGAGGCAATAAGCAACGGTCAGGGCCGCGTTAAAGTGGGCGATAGCGTCTGGTCCGCGCGCGGCACCAATGCTGCCGAAGGCACGCAGGTGCGGGTAGCCGGCGCAGACGGGGCGGTATTGTTGGTTGAGGCTGTTTAACGGACCGTTTCGCCTTTATTTCGATCTCCTATCTGTTCCGTTCGACACTTCGCGCGGAACCCAATGGCTTCCCCTGTGTTCAACTGATGACGCTTGGCCGCACCTGCGCGGGCGCGGCATCCGGTCGCGATCATCCGGTGATCTTCAGGAGATATTCAATGGGCATTTTCAGCAGCATCAAAGAAGCCATTTTCGGTAAAAAGGTCGCTACCCCGCAGCCGAAGAAAACGCCCTCCTTTATCCCGACTGAAATTGTTGCGGTCGCTCCGCAGCCAGTTGAAGACAATCAAATTAGCGAAGTCGATGTCGTCGCCAATCTCGAAGCAATTGATGCAAGCGATGGGCGCAACCTTCACTGGCGCTCATCGATTGTCGACCTCATGAAGATGCTGGGCATGGATGCATCGCTGCAGGAACGGAAAGATCTGGCCATGGAGCTCGGCTATACCGAGGCGCTGGATGGCAGCGCCGAAATGAACATATGGCTGCACAAGGCCGTGATGCGCGAGTTAGCCAAAAATGGCGGCAAGGTTCCGGTTGATCTGTTAGATTAAGCAAAAAAAGCCATTAGATGTCGGCTAACGATCCAAGATCAGGTTGTACAAATCCACGCCGCGCGGCGACCGAAAGCAGCAGATCCTTGGAATAGAATTTAAGCGGTAAATCCCGCCGTCCGCGAGGGGACAGCAACAGACTGTTCACCGCCGCATGCAAGGGCATCAGCGGTCCAATATCGGCCAAATGCGCTTCAACAGCGGCGACATAGGTTTGCGTGATGGTATCATGATAGCCTTGGCTATCATCATTGATGCCACCGACCGCGACATTGTAGCCGGAGATAATGGCCGCCAGATCGCGTGCGGGTTGAATATCCGGTCGCTCGCGAACAATCCATGTGCACGCCGCCAGATGCGCCTCATGCGTCCACGCGGCGCGCGGGAGCGTCCGCGCCAGAAGCCCCTCACCTATCACAACGATAGAGGCGTCATCGGGGAAATGGCGAATTTCAAAGTCGGACATCTCCGGGCTTTCCAAAGGGCCCGGAGTGGTCCGGGTGATTAAGCGGCTTTCGGTGCCGACTGCCTTACACCTTCATCGACATGATCCGCAAATTGCGCGAAGTTGTCGATGAATTGTTGCACCAGCTTCTTCGCTGTCACGTCATATTCATTGGCGTCGGCCCAAGCAGCGCGCGGGTCAAGTATGGCGCTATCGACGCCGGCGACGGCAACCGGGAATTCAAAACCGAAGTGCGGGTCCTTGCGGAACTCCGAATCGTTCAGGCTGCCATCCAGGGCCGCGTTCAACAAGGCGCGGGTCGCCTTGATGGGCATGCGGCTAATGCCGGGCATCGTCGCCTTGCCGCCAGTCCAGCCGGTATTCACCAACCAGCATTGCACCGCGCCCTTGGCGATGCGTTCCTTCAGCAGATTGCCGTAGACGCTGGGGTGGCGCGGCATGAACGGTGCGCCGAAGCAGGTCGAGAATGTTGCCTCCGGTTCAGTCACGCCGATTTCGGTTCCGGCCACACGCGCGGTGTAGCCCGACAGGAAGTGATACATCGCCTGATCGGGTGTGAGGCGGGCGATTGGGGGCAATACACCATAGGCATCCGCCGTGAGGAAGATGATGGTTTTTGGCACGGGCCCCATATTCTTTTCAGACGTGTTGGGGATGAACTCGATCGGGTAAGAACCCCGGCTGTTTTCCGCGAGGCTGTTGTCGTCGAAATCGAGTTCGCGTGTTTCAGGATCAATGACGACATTCTCCAATACCGTACCAAAACGCTTCGTCGTTGCGAAGATTTCGGGTTCGGCTTCTTCGGAAAGACGGATCATCTTTGCATAGCAGCCGCCTTCAAAATTGAAGACTGCCGTGTCGGACCAGCCATGTTCGTCATCGCCGATCAGCGTCCTGCTCGCGTCTGCCGATAATGTTGTTTTACCGGTGCCGGACAGGCCGAAAAACACCGCCGTGTCGCCGTCGGCGCCAATATTGGCCGAGCAATGCATTGGCATCACGCCCTTCACCGGCAGCAAATAATTGAGGATGCCGAACACCGACTTCTTCATTTCGCCAGCATAAGCCGTGCCGCCGATCAGTATCAGCTTTTCGGTGAAGTTCACGGCGATGACGGTTTCACTGCGGCAACCGTGGCGCTCGGGATCGGCCCGGAAACTTGGCAAATCGATAATGGTATATTCGGGCACGAAGCCAGTCAGTTCGTCCGTCGTCGGACGTACCAACAATGTGCGGATGAACAGATTGTGCCATGCGAATTCGTTGATAACGCGTACATTCACGCGGTGCTCAGGCTGCGAACCGCCGAACAAATCAGCTACATATAATTTGTCTTTGCCACCAAGTGCCGCGACAAAATCCTCTTTCAGCGCAGCAAAATGCGCAGGCGTCATCGGGACGTTGGTTTTACCCCACCAAATGCTGTCCTCGGTTTCGCTGTCGCGAACGATAAACTTGTCCTTGGCCGACCGCCCCGTATGCGCGCCTGTTTTCACGACCAGCGGGCCATCCTTGGCCAATATGCCTTCGCTGTTTGCCAGTGCGGCTTCAATCAACGGCGCAGTGCCCAAGTTGCAGTGCAGCACTGCGTCCGTGTCGAAACCTTGTTGCGAAAGCGAGATATTGAGGGGTGTCGACATTGGCTACTCCGGAAAAAGATGCGAATCTAGGGCATACGTATGCACTGCAGAGAAGGTGCCGGTATACGAAGCGCGCATCTACGTCAAATGCACCCTGAATATTCCGCGATTTCGGCAGCTAAATATCTGCACGCATGTGATGAATTGAGCAATTGATTGAACCTGCGCCGGTCGCTCCCTATAGTTGCTCCATGAATGCCACCATTGCCTTGGTCGACGACGACCGAAATATTCTCACCTCCGTATCCATTGCTATGCAAGCGGAAGGATATGTGACGCGGCTATATTCGGATGGCGAGACAGCGTTAAAGGCCATGCTGGAGAACCCCGCTGACCTTGGCATTTTCGATATTAAAATGCCCCGAATGGACGGCTTGGAATTGTTGCGCCGCCTTCGCGAAAAGAGCGATATGCCTGTGATTTTCCTCACCTCTAAGGACGAGGAACTAGACGAGGCGCTTGGTCTTGCGATGGGTGCCGACGATTATATCACTAAGCCATTTTCACAGCGGCTGTTGATTGCGCGGGTGAAGGCGATTTTGCGACGCGCTACATATGACAAGGCCGCCATCAATGGCGAAGCCGAGCCAGAACCAGAACCAATGATCCGTGGGAAACTGGAGATGGACCCAGCGCGGCATCATGTGCGGTGGGACGGCAAGGCGCTTACGCTTACGGTGACCGAGTTTATGATTTTGGAAGCGCTGGCCAATCGCCCCGGCGTGGTTCGGACCCGCGACCAGTTGATGGACGCTGCATATCAGGATGACGTCTATGTCGATGACCGGACGATCGACAGCCACATTAAGCGGCTTCGGCGCAAGTTCCGCGAAATCGATCCCGAGTTCGCCGCAATAGATACGCTTTATGGAGCTGGTTATCGCTTTGCCGACAGCTGAACCCGCTGATCTGCAGCTGGGTTGGAGCCGGGGGTTATCATTAACCGCCCGCATTCTCGCCGTTAACCTGTTCGTTCTCGCTTTGCTTGGCGCCGGGCTGTTTTTTCTGGACAGCTACCGGGTCCGCTTGATCGAAGAGCGCGAACACGCGGCCCGGATTCAGGCAGCATTCTTGGTCGAGAGCCTTCCCTTGATCGCACCGGACAAACAAGCCGCGTACATCGCCAATTTCGGCAAGCAAAACCGGTCGCGCATTCGGGTTTATCGTGATGACGGCACCAAATCGCTCGATAGCTTTGTAAACCAGAAACCAACTTATCTTCTGCGCGACCCCGATCAGGAGCCGCTCCGCAAAATTGTTGCGCGCGGGATGGACCGGATATTTGACTTTATCGTCGGTGCGCCGCAACTTCAGCCTTTCGTCGAGCCTGCAGTCGACACTGGCAATGCATGGTCAGAAGCGAGAAATGTCGACCCCGGCCGGATGCTATCGGCGGTGCGTTTCGCGCCGGACCTCACGCATGTCATTAGTGCAGCGGCGCGCGCGCGGGACGGAAGTTACACCGTGCTGTCGACATCCAATGAACGCGACATTCGGTTATTCGTACGCGCCGAGCGATTCAATGTCGGGATGTTTTTCCTGTTCGCGCTGGGCATTGGCGTGCTGCTTTCGGTGTTTCTGGCGCGAACTATTGTCCGGCCATTGCGGCATCTTGCGCGCGCCGCGGTTAAGGTCCGTCTAGGCCGTGCGCAGGAAGTCACGGTCCCCCGCCTGCCATCACGTCGCGACGAAATCGGCATGTTGGCGCGCGCCTTGTCCGACATGAGCATCGCGTTGCGACAACGCATTGACGCTACGGAGGCATTTGCAGCCGATGTCGCCCATGAAATCAAAAACCCGCTTGCGTCGCTGCGTTCCGCACTGGACGGCGCCGAACGCATCGAAGACCCCGCTTTGCGCAAGCAGTTGATGGATGTCGCGAAGGCCGATGTCCAACGCATGGACCGCCTGATTAGCGATATTTCGGACGCCAGCCGCGTCGATTCGCAGCTTGCCAAAGCAAAGTTTGAGCCCATCGACATGGGTGATATGATCGAACAATTGCTGCAAGCACGTGAAGACCGTGGCGGTGATGCGGAGGTTACCATCGCCTTTGCCCGCCCCCGCCGCACGATCGCGACAGTTATGGGTGAGGATGTTAGGCTCGAGAGAATGCTGACCAACCTCATCGATAATGCCGTTTCTTTCTCTCCGCCCGGTTCCGTTGTCGAGATATCCGCCACGCTTGCCGATGAAGATGTGATTATCCGAGTCAGTGACGAAGGACCGGGCGTTCCACCACAGGAGCGCGAAGCCATTTTCCGCCGTTTTCACAGCGAACGTCCGGCATCCGAAAACTTTGGCCAGCACAGCGGGCTTGGTCTGGCCATCGCCCGAACGATTGTCGAAGGGCATCATGGACGCATTTCGGTGCGCGATCGCGTCGACGGCAAAGCGGGGGCCTGTTTTGAAATCGCCCTTCCCTGCGCTGCTGCGGCTACTCAGTGACCCGGCAACTGGTCCATGCCACGGCAATATGCGTGCGCGGGTCCGGAATGATGTTAATGGGCCCGTCCGGCTCGGGTAAATCGGACCTTGCGCTTCGCCTGATTGACCGGGGTGCGACCTTATTGAGCGACGATGTTGTGTTGGTCGAGACAGCCGGCGACAACATCATGCTACGCGCCGCACCACGCATTAAAGGTCAAATCGAAGTTCGCGGTGTTGGCATATGTTCGGTAGATTATACAGAGACCGCTCCGCTTCGTCTCATCATCGATCTCAATATGCGCCCGGAGCGCATGCCGGCGGAGGACCTGCGCACAACAATGGGCGACTTTTTGGTTCCCCTGTGCCACCTAGACCCTTTCCAGCCAAGCAGCGCGATCAAGGCGGAGTTTGCCCTCCGCTCGGTCATTGACGCTGAACGTTGGCCGATAACAGTAACCAAAGCAGATAAACCAAAGGTCCAGAGTGTTGAATAGCGACGAAATCCCCAACCAGCAGACGGTGTTGCTCGTGACCGGCGTTTCGGGCGCGGGTAAAACTACGGTCATTAAAACGCTTGAGGACATGGGTTGGGAAACGGTCGACAATTTCCCGATCCGCTTGGCTGGTCCATTGATGGAATTGCCGGCATCCGGGCCCGCCAATGGGCCTAACCTTCCTCTGGCCATCGGTTTCGACAGCCGGACGCGGGGCTTTTCTGCGGAAACGCTGATTCAACAGATCAAATATCTGCAAGGCCAGCCCGGGCTTAAGATCCACACTCTTTTCCTGGACTGTGCTGGGGTGGAAATCGAACGGCGCTACGCCGAAACCAGACGCCGCCACCCGATGGCGCAGGACCGGCCGGCAATGGACGGCATTGCTATCGAACGCATGTTGATGGAGCCTTTCCGGCGGTGGGCTGAAACCGTTATCGACACGAGCAAGCTGTCCGCACACGACCTTCAGCAGACCATCCGCGAGCGCTTCAACAATGAAGCGACACCGCATTCAATTTTAACAGTGACCAGTTTTGGCTATTCACGCGGGGTGCCCCATAATGTGGACCTGGTCTTTGACTTGCGTTTCCTGCGCAATCCGCACTGGGACTCCGTTTTGCGTCCGTTGACTGGCCTTGATGAACCAGTCTCCGCTTATGTAGCAGCTGACCCGGCTTATGATGAAGCGATGAGCAAAATCCGGGATATGCTTCGCTTCCTTCTCCCGCTGTATGACGCGCAAGGCAAAGCCTATGTAAACATCGCTTTTGGCTGTACCGGCGGACGGCACAGATCCGTCCATGTTGCCGAGCAATTTGGCCGCTGGCTGCGTGAAGACGGCTTCGCGCCGATCGTCAACCATCGCAATCTCACCTCAAGACCGATTGACGCGCTGGAAGAGCCTGCTAACGGCGCAGGTAGAAATCCACCACTGGGCAGCACAAACACATGATCGGTCTGATTCTCGTTACGCATGGCAGGCTCGCGGAAGAATTTTTGGTGGCGCTTGAACATGTCGTTGGTCCGCAAAAGGACGTTGCGACGATTTGCATCGGCCCGCATGACGACATGGAAGCACGTCGCAACGAGATCGCGGCGGCCATTAAATTGGTCGACACCGGAAAAGGCGTTATCATCCTGTCGGATCTGTTCGGTGGAACGCCATCCAATCTTGCGATTTCCTTGCTCGATAGCGGGCGCGTCGAGGTTATTGCCGGGGTAAATCTTCCTATGCTCATCCGATTGGACAGTGCGCGCAAAAATCTGGAGGTTCGGGAAGCCGTCGCTGCTGCCCGCGAGGCGGGACGCAAATATATTAGCGTTGCATCCGAGGTGCTCGAGGCGTCGAAATGACACGGCTCAGTCGCTCGGCCACGATCGTAAACCAAAAAGGGCTGCACGCCCGCGCCAGCGCGAAGTTCGTGACATTCGTCAGTCGACTTCCTGACGGCATTAAAGTCGAGGTCGAAAAAGACGGCCAGATGGTTACTGGCACCTCCATCATGGGCCTGATGATGCTTGGCGCCGCCAAAGGCAGCGAGATCATTGTGCATGTTGAAGGCGAACAAGCGGAGCTCGCCATTGAAAAGCTAGTCGGCCTGATTGTTGACGGCTTCGGCGAAGACTGATGCGCCGGGAAATAACCGGTTTTTCCAATCCGTTGTTAAAGGAAATCCGCGGGCTGCGGGAAAAGAAGCTGCGCAAGCGTGCCGGACTTTTCCTCGCCGAAGGTCTGCGGATCATGACCGAAGCGCGGGAGGCAGGCTATCTTCCCCAAATGCTGTTTCGGGTCAAAGACCGGCCTGTCCATGACTTGGAAGTTGTTCTCGAAACAGACGTCTTGAATGCCGGCGGGGACGTTATCGAAACCAGCGCCGATATCATGGCTAAGTTATCTGGCAAGGATAACGCCCAGGCAATTGTCGGCGTTTACAAAGACCATGCCACCGCCCTTCACGACCTAGATCATAGCACAGCACCCATCTGGCTGGTTGCTCAAGCCATGCGCGACCCGGGCAATTTGGGTACGATGTTGCGAACTGGCGACGCCGTCGGCGCGGGTGGCCTCATCCTGATTGATGACTGCACCGATCCTTTCTCGGTGGAATCGGTTCGCGCAAGCATGGGGGCAATTTTCACGCAAAAAGTGGTGCAGTGTCGCTGGGATGAATTCCTGCCATGGCTGCGACAGCGTGACGGGCAGTTGGTGGGAACGAGCTTACAAACCGACATTGACTATCAATCTGCGCGCTACACCGCTCCCTGCTTCATTCTCACTGGCAATGAAGCGCAGGGCCTACCCGAAGAATATGAGCAGGCATGCGACTTGCTCGTCAAAATGCCGATGCGCGGGAAAGCCGACAGCCTGAATGCGGCGGTGGCTACGGCGGTTATGGCCTATGAGGTGCTGAACCAATTCCGCCAAAGCTGATCGGCGTGTACCTGCATAGATTGATTTATCCAGTCAGCGCTCGCTGATCGTCGATTGCGGTGTCGCCCTGACCATCGCCATAACGGGGTAGCGCTTCAACTGCGGGAATATCGTCCAGTTCTTTTTTGCCGGTCTCAATGTTGAGCTCCGCAAATTTACGACCCGTGGACATGACATTGCGTTCGAAGCTGCCGACAAATTTGTTGTAATTGTTCACGGCCGACGAAAGGCCGCTGCCCACGGATTTCAGATGCTGAGCCGCGACCGCGATACGGTCGTACATTTCCTTACCCAGCGCGCCAATTTGCTTGGCCTCGCGCGCCAACCCTTCTTGCCGCCACACGCTGGCTACGGTTCGGGCAATCGCGACCAAATTGGTCGGTGTCGCGAGCAGGACCTTTTTATCGAAGGCGAAATCCCACAGACGCGGTTCATGTTCCAGCGCGGCAGCGAGGAAATGCTCGCCCGGAACGAACATAATCACATAATCCGGCGCCTCGGCAAACTGGTCCCAATAGGCCTTGCGCGACAAGCCCTCGATGTGATTTTTCATCGACAATGTATGCCGTGTCATGGCCACGGCGCGCACATCGTCGTCTACAGAATCGAACGCATCCTGATAATCGTTCAGCGAAACTTTGGCATCGATCACCAATGTCCGTCCGCCCGGTACATGAATGACGGCATCAGGACGAAGCCGTAACCCGTCCCCTACATCAATGCTTGTCTCCAGATCGAAATCGACATGCTGCGATAAGCCGCAGCTTTCTAGCACATTCTTCAGTTGCTGCTCGCCCCAGCGGCCACGGGCCTTTGGTGCATTACGCAACGAGTTCATCAATCCGGCGGCCACGCTGGAAACGCGTTCTTGCCCCAGCCGCATTTCGCCGATTAGGCCCTTCAAATCGCCATATGCTTCAGTCCGGTCCTTCTCGATTTTGCCGACCTGTTCCTCATACGCCTTCAGCTTTTCGCCCACAGGCCCAAGCAATTGTTTGAGGCGCTCCTCGTTTTTCTCACCTGCTTGATGAAATCGTTCATCCGCGCGTTGCAGAAAAGCAGTCTGCGCCTCGCCCAAAAGCTTTTGGCCAATCTCACCGAATTGGGCGGACAGCATGTCCTTTGCCGTGGAAAGAGCAGCAATTTGTTCCTGAAATCCGCGCTCCCGTTCCTCAAGGCTGGTTTCGAGACGCGCCAGGCGGTCCTTTGCGGAATCGCGTTCGACGACGACCTGATCCAGCATGGAACGAAGTTGGACCGTCGTTTCCTGTCCCGCGCGACCAGCGCGACCACCCGCCGTCCAGCCAAGCAATAGCCCAGCGATCAACGCAACAATAACAACGACGATAACGATTAACGGCTCCACTGAGCACTCCCCATAAAGAACGAATGCGGAACATACGCCCTAAAGGGCGCAGGTCAAGCGGCTTGCTGCGCCGCCCGTTGCGCTTTTTTCACGCGGGCATAGCTCATCATGCTGAGCGGTAGGAGCCCTGCGTAGATTATTGACGCTGCAATCAGCGCAACCCACGGCGCGGCTATCAACGTCGCGCCGAATAATCCTACCGCGGCCAGCGCCATGAAACGTAAGCTGCGCCGGACTTTAATCGACGACCAGCTATATGTCGCTACATTCGAGATCATCAATATGGCGCAGAGCAATAACCACGGAGCCAGAAAACGATAATCGCGAACCCAATCCGCGCCTGTTTCGAACCAAATCATCATCGGCAGCAACGCAAGCGCAGCACCCGGTGGCGAAGGCACGCCAGTGTTAAACCCCGCCATTTTATGTGGCTGGTTTTCTGTATCAATTCGCGCATTAAAACGTGCGAGGCGAAGCGCCGCACACAGCACGAAAAAGACCGATATGGTCCAACCAAAACGCGGCATGTCCTGCAGGACCCACATGTAAATTACCAAGGCGGGCGTCGCGCCGAACGCAATAACGTCAGACAGGGAATCAAGCTCTGCACCGAAACGGCTTTCGCCATTCAGCATACGCGCGATGCGGCCATCCATGGCGTCGAGAACGCCTGCCACAACGATGGCAGCAACGGCATTTTCCCATAGACCCTGCATCGCGAACCATGCACCCGACAGACCGGTGCACAGAGCCATCGCAGTCACTGCATTTGGTGCCAATGCCCGAAGCGAGATGCCGGGACGGGAGGAGCCCTCGTCCATCAATGCGCGACGGCGATTAGGTCCTGATCAACGCCAAGTTCAGCGATGACCGTTTCCCCGGCGACGCAACGCTGGCCCTTGATGACGCGCGATGAGGTGCCGTGCGGTAAATAGACGTCAACGCGGCTGCCGAATCGGATAAGCCCGACGCGCTGGCCATTGGCAACGCTGTCGCCTTCTTTGACGAAGGCCACGATGCGACGGGCAACAAGGCCGGCAATCTGGGTAAAGCCGATACGCACGCCATCGCTGCGTTCGACAAGGAAATGCTGCCGCTCGTTTTCTTCGCTCGCCTTATCAAGGTCAGCATTGAGAAATTTGCCCGCAATATAAACGACACGCTTGATGGTGCCGCGAATGGGCGTGCGGTTAATGTGCACGTCAAAAACGCTCATGAATATCGACACGCGCGTCATCGGCTGGTCACCCAGACCATCTGGTCCACGTAGCTCGGCAGGCGGCGGCACTCTCTCGATTAAAGTCACCAAACCATCGGCAGGCGACACAACGAAACGGTCGTCGATTGGTGTGGCGCGCGCCGGATCACGGAAGAAGGCCAGTGTCCATGCGGTCACTGCCGCCATGGGCCATGCCAGAGTTTCCCACGCCATGAATGCGAAAAACAGGGTGATGCCGGCCGCAATCAATGCGAATTTTCTACCCTCAGGATGAACTGGAGGAAACGCCCATTTTGCGACCCCGGTGCCCCGGTTTGTCAGTTCTTGTCTACTCATGCGACCTAGCTAGGGGATGAAGGCCGATCTTACAACCTTAGATGGCATTTCGGCCATTTTCCGACAATCGTGGGGAGGCAGTTGAACATATGCCAGACTTTGCTATGGCACCGCTCAACAATCTATCTCCCTAACGGAAAGCGCTTTCTGACATGGCAAAAATTAAGGTCAAAAATCCGGTCGTCGAACTTGATGGCGACGAAATGACTCGCATCATCTGGGAATGGATTCGCGAACGCCTCATCCTGCCCTATCTCGATATCCACCTGAAATATTATGATTTGGGCATGGAATATCGCGACAAAACCGATGACAAGGTGACCGTCGATTCCGCTAACGCCATCCGCGAACATGGTGTCGGCGTAAAGTGCGCTACGATCACGCCAGATGAAGCACGCGTTGAAGAATTTGATCTCAAAAAAATGTGGAAATCGCCAAACGGTACCATTCGCAACATCTTGGGCGGCGTTGTTTTCCGTGAGCCAATCGTGATCCAGAATGTACCGCGTTTGATTCCCGGCTGGACTGACCCCATCGTTATTGGCCGCCACGCATTTGGTGACCAATATCGCGCAACTGATTTCCTGGTTCCCGGCCCCGGCACCCTTCGCCTCGTGTGGAATGGCGACAACGGCCAGACGATCGACGAAGAAGTTTTCCGCTATCCGTCGCCTGGCGTTGCTTTGGCGATGTACAATCTGGACGATTCGATCCGTGACTTTGCGCGCGCGTCGCTCAACTATGGCGTGACCCGCGAATGGCCGGTCTACCTGTCGACCAAGAACACGATCCTCAAATATTATGACGGCCGCTTCAAGGACCTGTTCCAAGAAGTGTACGAAGCCGAGTTCGCCGAGAAGTTCAAGGAATTGGGCATCGTCTACGAACATCGCCTGATCGATGACATGGTCGCATCCGCACTGAAATGGTCGGGCAAGTTTATCTGGGCCTGCAAAAACTATGACGGCGACGTTCAGTCGGACCAAGTTGCGCAGGGCTTTGGTTCACTTGGCCTGATGACCTCGATCCTGATGACGCCCGATGGCAAGACCGTCGAAGCAGAAGCTGCGCATGGTACGGTAACCCGTCATTTCCGCCAGCATCAGCAGGGCAAGGCAACGTCGACGAACCCGATCGCGTCGATCTTCGCATGGACCGGCGGCTTGAAATTCCGCGGCAAGTTCGACGAAACACCCGAAGTAACGCGCTTTGCCGAAACGCTCGAAGAAGTCTGCATCCAGACCGTTGAAGACGGCCATATGACGAAGGATCTTGCGATCCTTATTGGCCCTGATCAGGCTTGGATGACCACCGAGCAGTTTTTTGAACAGGTCCGGTCGAACCTCGAAAAGAAAATGGGCAGCTGGCAGTAATTCAGCTTTCCTAGATTTACGAAAAGCGCGGAGGGCAACCTCCGCGCTTTTTTATTGCCCTGCCCTTCCCTTATCACCGCGCATCTGTGTAAAAGCACCGCATGGCAGGCGAACTCCAAAGCGACGGCTTACGCGACGTCATCGTCATATTGGGAGCGGCGGGCATTGTTATTCCCGCTTTCGCACGCTTTCGCGTAACCCCTATCATCGGTTTCATTCTGGTCGGTATATTAGTCGGGCCAATGGGCCTCGGCACTTTGGTGTCACAATATCCGTGGCTGGAATGGTTCACGATTACCGATCCAGAGAGCATTCGTCATATCGGCGAATATGGCATCATCCTTCTGCTCTTTTCGATTGGTCTGGAACTATCATTCCGGCGATTATGGAAAATGCGCCGGCTTGTTTTCGGCGTAGGCGCAGCGCAATTATTCGGTGCCGGGCTAATCATTTCCGCTGGCCTTTACCTCTTTGGATATGGACTAATAGCGGCATTGGGCATTGGCATTGCACTCGCCTTATCCTCCACAGCGCTTGTGCTGCCTATTGCCGGCACGCAATCGGCGGTGGGTAAGTCTGCGCTGGCCATGTTGTTGTTCGAGGATCTGGCCATCGTACCCATCATCTTCGTACTCGGTGCCCTTGCACCGAAGGCGGGGGTCTATTCGTGGGACAGCTTGCTAACCGTGCTTTGGCAAGGCGGGGCTGTGGTTATCGCAATGCTCGTCATTGGCCGGTTTCTTCTGCCACGCCTTTTCGGCCAAGCGGCAAGGACGAAGAGCCCTGAGCTGTTCGTCTCAGTCAGTTTGCTGGTCGTTATCGTCGCAAGTCTGGCCACTGGCGCAGTCGGTCTCTCACCCATCGTTGGCGCACTTATCGCTGGGCTGCTGATTGCGGAAACCGACTATCGCAACGAAGTCGAGATTATGACAGCGCCGTTCAAGGGGCTGGCTCTGGGTGTTTTTCTGATTAGTGTCGGCATGCAAGTCGACTTAGGGTTTGTAGCGGCTAACTGGCCCCAACTGCTGGGTGCAGTAGCTGGCGTGGTATTGGTCAAAGCAATCGTTACCGCCGGACTGCTTAAATTGAATGGCGCGCGCACGGGGACCGCGACAGAAACAGGCGTGCTGATGGGTAGCCCGTCCGAAACCACACTCATCGTTTTGGGGGTAGCGGGAGCGGCTCAGATTATCGATAGTAGCACGGTGAATTTTTGGCAGGTGGCAACGGCAATCGGACTGACGATTACACCGATATTGGCGCGCGTCGGCCACGACATGGCGCGGCGTATCGAAATGCGCGAAAGCGACGACACAGCACTAGATGAACCCACCACGACGCCGCGCACGGTCGTCATCGGTTTCGGACGCGTGGGACGGCTGGTCGCAGATATGCTCGTCACGCACGGACAGCCTTATGTCGCGGTCGAATCCAATATCGATGCCGTAGCAGCTGCCCGGCGTCAGGGATATAAAGTGGTTTTCGGCGACATATCCCGCCCGGAAACATTGGATAAGCTCAACCTAGGTTATGCACGGGCACTTATCCTGACCATGGACCAACCCGTTCTGGCCGAACATATCGTAAAGCGGGTGCGCGCATGGCTTCCGGACATCACGATTGTTGCCCGCGCCCGTGATCCCGAACACGCTGCGCGTCTATATCAGGCAGGCGCCAGCGACGCGGTTCCGGAAACACTGGAAAGCTCACTCCAGTTATCAGAAGCCGTTCTGGTCGATCTCGGCGTTGCGATGGGGCCCGTCATTGCATCCATCCACGAAAAACGCGACGAATTCCGTCGGCAGATCAAGGAAGCTGGAGGCCTCGACGAGGCCCCCAAGTTGAAGCTGACGAGTTAGCTTAGCTGCCGATTTTGCTGCGGATCGCCTCCAGCGCGGCTTGGGCAAGTTCACTGCCGGCAGGACCGCCGCCTTGTGCCATGTCGGGCCGACCACCGCCACCTTGCGCGCCCATCGCTTCGGTTGCCGCTTTAACGAGGTCAGGGGCTGTCATCCGGTCATGCAGTTCGGGTGATACAGCGACAACAACGGTATTGCTGTTTTCGTTGGCGGCAATAATCACCACGACCCCAGCGCCAATAGCCTTCATCTGATCGTCGGCCAGTCCGCGCAATGCCTTGGGTTCAATTCCCGCAATGATTTGGCCCATGAAGGTCACATCGCCGATTTGCTCGGCTTCGGCTTTCGCTCCGCCATCACCTGAAAGCGCGAGCGCTGTCTTGGCTTCGGACAATTCCTTTTCAATCCGCTTACGCTCGGCAAGCAGCGTCTCGATACGTCCGACCACTTCGTCTGGTGCAGTCTTCAGCATCGACGCCACATTTTTGAGTTGGGTTTCAAGGCCAACCAGCCAAAGGCGTGCAGCCTCTCCGGTGAGAGCTTCAATCCGGCGAATGCCGCTTGCCACGGCACCTTCCGAAACCACCGTAAACAGGGCGATGTCCCCGAGCGCATTCACGTGAGTTCCGCCGCACAACTCAACCGAATAATTCGCGCCCTCGGCATTGCCCATCGAAAGCACGCGGACTTCATCGCCATATTTCTCGCCGAACAGCGCGAGCGCCCCTGCAGCGACAGCATCATCCGGTGTCATCAAGCGAGTAGAAACCGGTTGGTTGCCTCTGATCTGCGCGTTCACGTCAGCTTCGACCAACGCGATCTCTTCGGCGGTCAGAGCCTGATTATGCGAGAAGTCGAACCGAAGCCGGTCTGGCGCAACCAAGCTGCCCTTTTGGGTGACGTGGCCACCCAGACGGTTCCGTAAGGACGCATGCAACAGATGCGTTGCACTATGGTTGGAGCGTAACGCGTCACGGCGGTCTGTGTCGATCTTCAGTGTGACGAAATCGCCAACCTTGATCTCACCGGTTTCAATTGTCACCTGATGGGCATGAAGGCGTCCCAATGGCTTAGCTGTGTCGGTGACTTCGCCGCGCATGTTAGTACTGTAAATCGTACCCGCGTCGCCCATCTGGCCGCCGCTCTCGCCATAGAATGGCGTCTGGTTAGTGATGACAGTGACGGTGTCGTTGGCGACACCGGATTGCACTTCGACGCCATCATTTACCAAGGCAACGACCTGCCCCTCACCCTCGCTTGCAGCGTAGCCTGTGAATTCGGTCGCGCCCACGCGTTCGGCGATGTCGAACCAAACGTCGTCCGATGCCTTTGCGCCAGAGCCCTTCCATGCCGCCCGCGCCATAGATTTTTGATTGTTCATGGCGGTCTCGAAACCAGCCTGATCAATGCCAAAACCCTGCGCACGAAGCGCATCTTCGGTCAGGTCATAAGGGAAGCCGTAAGTATCATAGAGCTTGAACGCCGTCTCACCGGACAGAACATCACCCGTCTGCATTCCGGCAGTCGCTTCATCCAAAAGCTTAATGCCCTTGTCGAGCGTACGGCGGAACTGTGTTTCTTCCTGACGTAGCGTGGCTTCAATAAGCGGTTGCGCGCGCAGAAGTTCAGGATAGGCTGCGCCCATCTCGGCTGCCAGGCTCGGTACCAGACGATGCATCAGTGGCTCTTTCGCACCGAGAATATGCGCGTGGCGCATGGCGCGACGCATGATGCGGCGCAACACATAGCCACGTCCTTCGTTGGACGGCATGACACCATCCGCAAGCAAAAAGCTGGTTGAGCGCAGGTGGTCCGCAATGACGCGGTGGCTTGCCTTCTGCTCGCCCTTTGCCTTTGTTCCGGTCAATTCTTCTGACGCGTTGATAAGCGCTTTAAAAGTGTCGGTATCGTAATTGTCATGCACGCCCTGCATCACCGCTGCGATACGTTCCAGGCCCATTCCGGTGTCGATTGATGGCTTTGGCAAGGGCACGTCCGTGCCGTCATCCTGCCGCTCGAACTGCATGAACACGAGGTTCCAGATTTCTACGAAGCGGTCGCCATCTTCGTCCGGACTGCCCGGAGGGCCACCAAAAATATGATCGCCATGATCGTAGAATATCTCGCTGCACGGACCACATGGTCCCGTATCACCCATCGACCAAAAATTGTCGTTGGTTGCGATGCGGATAATGCGTTCTTCTGGCAAACCTGCGATCTTACGCCAAAGGTCAAAAGCTTCATCATCGGTATGATAGACAGTCGTGGTCAGGCGCGACGGATCAAGCCCCCATTCCTTCGTCAGCAATGTCCAAGCGTGCGTAATCGCCTGTTCCTTGAAATAATCCCCAAAAGAAAAATTTCCGAGCATTTCAAAAAACGTGTGGTGCCGCGCGGTGTAACCGACATTGTCCAAGTCGTTATGTTTACCGCCAGCGCGAACACATTTTTGGCTTGAAGCAGCACGCGGCTTTTCCCGGCTTTCAAGGCCCGTAAAGACATTTTTGAATGGCACCATTCCGGCATTGACGAACATCAATGTCGGGTCGTTATACGGCACCAGTGGCGCAGACTGCACCACGTCATGGCTGGCGTTTCCGAAATAATCCAGAAAGCCGCGGCGGATATCATTTGTCGATGTCATAGCGAAAGCGACTTAGGGAACGACTCGCCGCCCTGCAAGCCGGATGTGCATGCATTCGCTGCCATTATGCATATGCATAAGGCCCGCCCTTTTCGAGCGCTGTTACAAATGCGGGGCGCGCGTGGATGTTGTCCACAAAAGCGGCGAGCTTTGGAAGGTCCTTACAACGGCCCATTTTAACGGCGGCTTCGGCTGGAAAGCTCATCATTATGTCAGCGCCCGTAAGCGTGTCACCCACAAACCAGCCAGACGGCTGAAGGCTATCTTCCATGAATTGAAAGTGACTTTCCAGCTGCTGGTCTATGCGCGGGTGCAAGGGCGCGGCCGCGTCGCCAAGCCTGCTTGTGTACAAATTCAGCAAGATGGGCGTCATGGCCGAACCTTCGGCAAAGTGCAGCCATTCCAGATATCTGATATGCGCAGTGGTTCCGCGCGCAGGCACCAGATGTGCGCCATTATGGCGTTCGCAAATATATTCAACAATCGCCGCGGATTCGAAAACCACTTGGCCGTCGTCCTCAATGAGCGGCGATTTTCCGAGTGGGTGGACTTTCAGCAATTCCGGTGGTGCCAGATTGGTCACCGCATCGCGCTGATGGTGACGAATTTCGTATGGAACGTTCAATTCCTCAAGTAGCCACAAGATCCGCTGCGAACGCGAATTGTTCAAATGATGCACAATCATGGTCATGGCTACTCTCCTGAAGAACTCTGGTTGTTGGTATGAATAAGCGATGCGACTTCCTTGACGAGTTTCGCCGCCAACGTTGCCGTCACATTGTTCACGTCGTTACGCGGATTCAGCTCGACAATGTCCGCACCAACAATGTGCGCAGTCTGACGAGCCAGCACCGCGAGAACTTCGCGCACCGTCAATCCGCCCGGCTCCGGATGAGACACGCCAGGCGCTTCGGACGGATCGATACCGTCAATGTCGATGCTGATGTAAAGCGGTCCCGCCAAAATGGGTACACTCGACGGATGAAAGTCGACCATTGGCAATATTTCTACATTGTACCGCTCGGCTTGGTCACGGCAGTGCGTGGTCAGCGTCCGGATGCCCACTTGTACAAGCCGGCTGGCCGCACCGGCCTCCATAATACGCGCGAACGGCGAAGCGTGGCTGCGTGGATTGCCTTCGAAGTCAGCATATAAGTCAGGATGTGCATCGAAGTGCAGGATGTTAAGCGGGCCGTGTTGCTGTGCCAGCGCCGCCACCACGGGGAAGCTGATCGCATGGTCGCCGCCCATGAAAATGGGCACGGCGCCAGCCAGCTGAACATTCGCTACGGCGTCGGCAATGACGCGGTCGTCCGTGGCGGTGTCGACATCGCCAAGTGGCAGATTACCGCAATCGGTAAGGGCGATGTCGGTACCAATTTCGAGGCATGATTGAGTCGCAAGATTGCCGCGTGGGCTCCAAAGAGCGTCGCGAATGGCGGTCGGCGCTTCGGCTGGCCCGCGTTGGAACGAGCTGTTCTGGTCGGTGGGCAGTCCGATGAGGTGGATATGTGGCTTCACATCCGCAATTGGGGGGCGCGCGACATAGATGTCAAGGCTGTCAGCGGATGAAAACCAAATGACCCGCCCCGGGGTGGACCAGGGCGGGTCGAAGGCGCGATCTCAGGCAGGGACCGCGTCTAATCCTCTACGGGAGAGGAAACTTATTCGGCGGTATCGTCATCCGCGTCAGGGCCGGTCATAAGAACCTCGGCCACTTCTTCGGTCTTACCGCGAATGGCTGCTTCCAGACGTGCTGCAACTTCAGGATTTTCAGCCAGATAATTTTTGGAATTTTCGCGACCTTGCCCGATGCGGATCGAGTCATAGCTGAACCAGCTACCTGACTTTTCCACCAGTCCAGCCTTCACGCCCAAATCAAGCAATTCGCCCGTCTTGGAAATGCCCTGACCATACATGATGTCAAATTCGACCTGCTTGAACGGCGGAGCCACCTTGTTTTTGACGACCTTAACGCGCGTCGTATTGCCCACAATTTCTTCACCAGCCTTAATCTGGCCAATGCGGCGAATGTCCAAACGAACCGATGCGTAGAATTTCAAAGCATTCCCGCCAGTGGTCGTTTCAGGCGAACCATACATGACGCCAATTTTCATCCGGATTTGGTTGATGAAAATGACCATGCAGTTCGAACGGCTGATCGATCCTGTAATCTTGCGCAACGCCTGGCTCATAAGGCGTGCCTGTAAGCCCACATGGCTATCGCCCATTTCGCCTTCGATTTCAGCGCGCGGTACGAGTGCAGCGACCGAGTCAATGACAAGGATGTCGACTGCGTTTGATCGCACCAATGTATCGGCAATCTCAAGCGCTTGCTCACCCGTGTCGGGCTGGGAAACAATCAGATTGTCGATGTCGACGCCCAGTTTCTTCGCATAGCCGGGGTCCAGCGCATGCTCTGCATCGATGAATGCCGCAGTACCGCCAGCCTTTTGCGCTTCGGCGATTGCATGCAATGTCAGCGTTGTCTTACCCGAGCTTTCCGGGCCATAAATTTCAATAACACGCCCCTTTGGCAGGCCGCCAATGCCAAGCGCAATGTCCAGCCCAAGCGATCCTGTCGACACTGCGTCAATGGCAATCGCCTCGCGACTGCCCAGCTTCATCGCCGAACCCTTACCAAATGCGCGGTCAATCTGCGCCAGCGCAGCTTCTAGCGCCTTTTCACGTTCCGAATTTTTCATACCGTTTGCCTGATTCCCATCGATTATCTTGAGACTTGCTGCCATTTTTCCACTCCTTTAGCGTCATGCCTGTTTCGGAACATTGCCGGAACAAGACTTATGTACGCGTTCTGTTCTTAAAGAACAAGAGCGGAACAAATTTATTTATGCGTTTAATTTCAATAGCTACGCTATTCCTCTTTCGCAAGCGCATGGTGGACCGCTTCCCCGATCTGTTGCACCGAAAACGGCTTGGCCAAAAAGGACACATTGTCGAGGCTAATGGTTTCGCGCAATTGCTCCTCCGCATAGCCCGACATGAACAACAGCCGTATCTCGCCATAGGTCGCGCGCAGGTTACGCGCCATCGTTGGCCCATCCATATTCGGCATGACGACGTCGGACACGACCAAGTCATAACGCTTGCCTTCGGCAAACATCTCGAGCGCCTGCTCACCATCGCTCGCCGTCTCTACGACATAGCCCTGCCGCACGAGCGCGCGTTCGGCAACTGCACGCACCATGTCTTCATCTT
Organism: uncultured Sphingorhabdus sp.; assembly: GCA_963508315.1. Classification (GTDB taxonomy): domain Bacteria; phylum Pseudomonadota; class Alphaproteobacteria; order Sphingomonadales; family Sphingomonadaceae; genus Sphingorhabdus_B. Next base: position 182,312 of record CAUOWK010000002.1, read on the forward strand.
CGACGACCAGTACGCGCCCGCTGCCCCATAAGTCCTTCGGCTTGTAGAATTCGCGTTTGCTGGTGTCCGGCGCAGGTGCCTCGCCGCGATGCACGGGCAGGAATATGTCGATTCGCGTTCCCTTCCCCGGCGTCGAGTCCGCAAAAATGAAACCGCCGGACTGCTTGACGATCCCGTAGACCGTCGAAAGTCCCAGCCCCGTGCCCTTGCCTACTTCCTTCGTCGTAAAGAACGGTTCGAATATCTTGGCGAGATTTTCTTTGGGTATGCCAACGCCGCTGTCTTCCACCGACAGTTGCACATAATCGCCAATGGGCAGCACTTCGCTACCCATCGCCATAACCTCATGCTGGCTGACGGCTGCGGTGCTGATATGCACCACACCGCCCTTGGGCATCGCATCCCGGGCGTTAACGCCCAAGTTGATGATAACCTGTTCCAATTGCCCGGGGTCAGCGCGCACTTGGCCCACGCCGCGACCATGATGCACCTCAAGCCGGACTGTTTCGCCAAGCAACCGCTTCAACAGGCTGGATACATCGGCAACCACATTCGCCAGCTGCAATATCTGCGGACGCAAGGTCTGCTGACGGGAAAAGGCCAGAAGCTGCCGCGTCAGGCTCGCCGCTCGGTTGGAGTTGTTTTTAATCTGTTGAATATCGTCATAGTCGCCGTCGCCCGGTTGATGGCGCAGCATCATAAGGTCGCAATAGCCAATGATGGCGGTCAGGATATTGTTAAAGTCATGCGCCACGCCGCCCGCAAGCTGGCCAATGGATTCCATCTTGGTCTGCTGTGCCAGTTGGCGCTTTAACGTGATTTCTTCGCTATTGTCTTTCAGACCCAACAGCACCGCCGCTTCGCCAAGGCCACGCACCCCTGCAATGGACAGGCCGATAACCTCGTCCGGTTGCTCCTTTAGCCGGATAGCGATGTCGCCCGAGGTCATGGCCCCGCTGCCATAACGCCGAATGCTGTCCAGCACTGCACCCTTATCTTCGGCAATCACCAGATCGCCCGGATAGGAAGGCAGCTTGCTGGGTTCCACGTTCAGCACGCGGGCAAAGGCATCATTGGCAAACAGGAACCGGCCATCACGGTCCACCAGCGCAAGGCCCAAAGGCAAGGTAGAAAGCAATTGTTCCACATGCGCCAATGCAAGTCCGCGCTCGACCTTCACCCCTTCCTCATCCACCGCCAGAAGAAGTGCGGAACCATCTGCATTATTCTCGTTCAACGGCACGTGCAGCAAGCGGATCGGCAGTCCGCGGCGTCCCTCCCGTTCAAAAAACACGCTGCCTTTTTCGTCCATGCGCACATGGTCGGCGAAGGACCGGCCCGTAATAGTTTCCTGATCACTTCCCGTAGCACGCAATGCAAAAGCCGCATTGGCAGCGAGAATCCGGCCATCTGCCCCGACCGCAACCGCCATCACGCCGCTGCTCGACATCGCGCGCCCGATGCGTCCGGTTATCAACTCAATCGCGCGGCTTTCGATGGCAAGTCGTTCAATGGGTGCAAGACGCCACAACAGATATTCATCCGCCGCGCCTGCACGGGCCACCTTGACGCTAAACGCCCGATGATCTTTGGTGATGCTGTCAATCTGCGCGGAACCATCGCGCCATGCCGCCCGGCCAGCGGCGACCAGCAAAGCGCCACTCGCTTCGTCGACACCGAGATCAGGCGGCGCTTTCAGGCCGGGGAAAGCTTTGATGAAATGGTCGTTGGCACAGACCAAACGGCCCGCTCTGTCGCTGATGGCGATGGCGGCATTGCTTAACTGCGTGGCCGCATGGGTAATGGACCAGTCCGGCAGCGTAAGTTCGGGTACGGATTCGATTGAAGCGCCATTTTGAAAAAAGCTGACCAGCGCAACAGCAGCAACGATCGTGGCGAACGAAGCCCCGACCAGGATGATATTTTCTGTGGAGAGCCACAAGATCGCCAGCGATACCAACAAGGCGGCCGACAGCATCATTATATGGCGCACGCCCGGGCGGGCCGGGTCGTCATTACCCCCGCCAAACATCTGAAACTGCGTTGGCGGGGATAATTTGTTCAAAGTGGCTCCTTACCAGATGCGGACGCGGTCTTCAGGCTTGAGATATAATTTCCCGTCCGTTTTGGGCTGGAACGCATCGTACCATTTGTCAAGATTGCGTACGACCCAAGCGCGCTGTGCCGAGGGGCTGTGCGGGTCAGTAATCAGGCGCTGGCGCAAATTCGCTTCGCGGTAATTGCGACGCCAAACCTGCGCCCAACCCAAGAAGAATCGCTGGTCGCCGGTCATACCATCAATGACGGGCGGCTCTGCGCCGTTCAGCGACGTACGATATGCATCATAGGCAATGGTCAAGCCGGCAAGATCGCCAATATTTTCGCCAAGGGTAAATTCGCCTTTCACTGAGGCATCGGGGAAAATCTTATAGGCGTCATATTGTGCGATCAGCTTCTTTCCGGCTGCCTCGAACGCTTTCACGTCGCTTTCCGTCCACCAATCGGCGAGCTTTCCGGTTGCGTCATATTTCGCACCTTGGTCATCAAAGTGATGGCTGATCTCATGACCGATTACCGCACCAATACCGCCATAATTGACCGCAGCATCCGCCTTGGCATCAAAGAAGGGCGGCTGAAGGATAGCCGCAGGGAACACGATCTCGTTCATCCCGAAATTGGCGTAGGCGTTCACCGTCTGTGGCAACATGCCCCATTCCCAGCGGCGAATTGGCTGGCCCAGCTTCGACATATTGTCATCAAAGCCCCATTGATTGGCCCGCACGTCGTTCCCGTAAAGGTCACCTCGCACCACCTTCAGCTTCGAGTAGTTTTTCCAGCGGTCAGGATAGCCAATCTTGGTAGTGAAGTTGGCAAGCTTTGCGCGTGCCTTTATCTTCGTTTCCGGCTGCATCCAGCTTAGGCCATCAATGCGGCGGCCCATCGCGCCCAATACATTCTTTACCAAAACATCCATCGCCGCTTTTGTTTCAGGCGGGAAATATTTGGCGGCATAGGCTTTGCCGACTTCGTCGCCGACCGTTCCTTCGGTCAGGGCAACGCCGCGCTTCCACCGTGGCTCGCGCTGTGGCGTGCCTTGCAGGGTGGTGCCGTAAAACGCGAAAGTGGTGTCGGACACCGAATCCGGCAGAACGTTGGAGAAACTCGCGAGGCTGTTCACGATCATCTGGTCTTTCAGGACCGCCAAATCTGTCTCTGCGTAAATTTTGGCAATACCCGCCAGCGCGCTGGGCTGATTGACGATGACCTCACCAATTTTAGGGCTCAGCTTCGTAAGGATGGAGGACATCTTGATGCCGGGAGTCGTGGCATCCAGCTGCTGCAGAGTCATTTTGTTATAGGTTTTCGTCGCGTCACCGGAATCTTCTCGAGTCCATTGTACGCCAGCGATGCGCTTTTCCATTGCGAAGATGGCATCAGCGCGTGCGGCGGCATTTTTCTCACCCGCCAACGTCAGCATTCTTCCGAGATATTCGACATAAGCTTTTCTTATACCTTCGAATTTCTCATTTTCGACCAGATACATGTCACGGTCGGGCAAGCCGGTGCCGCCTTGGTAGATCTGGAAGATATACATGTCGGGGTTCTTGTCATCCTGCCCGACATATCCGCCGAACAGGGCACTCACGCCATTACGTGCCGCCACCGGCATCAGCTTTTCAAAGGCCGCTTTGCTTTTTGCGCCCCGCACTGTTTTCAGCCACGGTTGAATTGGTTTCAGGCCCTTTTTTTCGACAGTCGCGGTATCGAGGTAGCTAGCATAAACATCGCCAGCCTTGCTGCCCTTGCGATCTTTTTCCGCATCGAGAACAAGCTTTACGCGATCTTTCGACAGATCATCGAGCGCGGTGAACATGCCATAATTGGATTTATCCGCCGGTATTGGGGTCTGCGCAGCCCATTTACCGCTCGCATAAAGGTAGAAATCGTCTGCTGGAGACACGCTGGTGTCCATGCCGGCTGTATCAAAACCAAATGTGCCCAGTTGCGGCCCGTCCTTTACGGCGGCGGCAGGTGCGGCGGGTGCCACAGTTTGTGTTTCGGCCTGTGCAGCAGACAGTGACGCGATTGACACGGTAACGGCCAGCGCCAGCTTGATTGCGAAATTCATACAATACTCCCCAGAAAAAGACTGGAGATACGTAGCACGCTCGAAGCGTTCTAGCGAAAGACGTTATCCACCAGACGCAACAGCCTTCGACCGGCGTCGCCACTTCGCGCTTATCCACCAGCGCCAGAACCATGCGGCGAGCACATAGCCGACAGCCGCGAGAACGACGGAGATAATCGCAAGTCCGGCGATACCCTGCACAACAGCCAAAGGCGCTTCGGTCCACAGATAGTCAAACCAGGCCGACAATGGCGCAGAACTCTCGATCAATTCATAAAAGCGTCCTGACCCGTCATTCAGGTGCAGTACGGACTCGCCCACATAGACAGAGCCAAGCAGGATGAATGGAGTGGTTGCCGGCATGCTGAGGAAGGTCATGGCCGCGCCAATCGGGATATTCGCACGGAAAGGCAGGGCAAGCAAAGCGACGCCCGCAATTTGAACACCGGGAATCAGCAGGAATATGCCAACAAGCAACCCCAGGGCGACGCCGCGCGGTACCGACCGGCGCGTGAAGCGCCACAATGCCGGATGAAACACACGCTGCGCGAACGGCCGCAGAAAACGACTGTTTTCAAAGCTGTCGCGCGTCGGTGCTTGGCGCTGTACCCAGGCGCTAAATTTGCTCATCCACGATCCCGCATGATGCGTCCTTGTTCCCGCTTCCAGTCACGTTCTTTTTCGGTGGCCCGCTTGTCCGGTGCCTTCTTACCTTTTGCCAACGCCAATTCTACCTTCGCCCTGCCGCGACCGTTAAAGTAAATTGATAACGGCACAAGCGTCATGCCTTGCCGCATCACCGCACCATGCAGCTTATTTATTTCACGGGCATTAAGGAGCAATTTACGCGGCCGCTTTGGCTCGTGATTGTGACGGTTGCCGTGGCTAAATTCGGGAATATTGGCATTAATCAGCCAGACCTGGTCATCTTTAACCTCAGCATAGCTCTCGGCAATCGACCCTTCGCCGAACCGTAGCGATTTGACCTCGGTGCCCGTCAGCACGATGCCGCACTCGAATTTGTCATCGATGAAAAAATCATAACGCGCCCGCCGGTTCTCGGCGACCGTTTTGACTTTCTCAAATGCTTCGGGTTTCGGGCGCGCCATCAGATAAGTCCCGCATTCTCCAAAGCGGCATCAACTTGGCGGCGACTGTCTTCGCTCGGCGGCGTCATGGGCAGGCGCAATTCGGTCGGGAAGCCTTCAATAACGCGTGATAGCGCATATTTGATTGGTCCGGGCGACGCATCGGAGAACAGCGCGAGATGCAGCGGATATAATTTGTCGTTGAGGTTGCGCGCGAGCTCATAATCACCCGACGCGCAGGCCGCTTGAAACTCGGCGCACAATTTTGGCGCGACATTGGCTGTCACCGAAATGCAGCCTCGGCCGCCAGCCGCGTTGAACGCAAGCGACTGTTCGTCGACGCCCGACAAAAGGCAGAAATCAGGCCCACATGCCAAGCGATGATCGGTGACGCGTGGCATATCTCCGCTCGCATCCTTGATACCAATGACCGTTGGTAGCTGCGCCAGGCGCGCCACGGTCTCGGGCTTTATGTCGGTGACGGTGCGCGCTGGCACATTGTACAGGACGATCGGCAAATCGTTCTTCTTCGTCATCGCCTCAAAATGCGCGTAAATGCCTTCCTGATTGGGTCGGTTATAATAAGGTGCGACGACCAGACCGGCCGCAGCTCCGCTTTTCTTGGAAAAGTTGAGGTGCAAAATGGCGTTGTTGGTATCGTTCGATCCGCATCCGGCAATAACTGGCACGCGCCCCGCAGCTTGCTCGATGCACACCTCGATCACGCGATGATGCTCGGCGTTCGACAGCGTCGATGCCTCGCCCGTGGTACCAGCGGGAACCAGCGCGCTCGAACCTTGCTCGATTTGCCAGTCGATTAACGCCCGAAAATGCTTCTCGCTAAACGCTCCGTCGCAAAAAGGAGTCACCAGAGCCGGTATCGATCCGGAAAACATAGAATTTCACTTTCATTTAGGCCCATAGGGGTCGCTAAGGGCTATATAGTCGTTCGTTCAGCACGTGATAAGATTGGGGCACATAATATGTCCAGCATGGTAAAGCATCTCATTTCCGCATCCCTGCTTATAATTCCGTTTGGCGCAGCCGCTGCTGCGCAGCAACCTGCTGACATTGTGTGGCAAAGGGGCACAGGCGCGGGCACACCGCAGCCCGCCCGCAGCATCGCTACACCCGTGCCGATTCCGCAATATGACCCAAGCGAAGGCCAGATTCCCGCTGCGCTTCAGCAGTGGAAGACCTTAAGCGCGTCCGGCAACTTCAGCTTTGAACAATATGCGTCGTTTTTGATGCGCTATCCCGATTGGCCAAATGTCGAAGATATGCGTCGCAATGCCGAGCAAGCGATTAATCCGCTATCTTTCTCACCAAGCCAAGTCGTCGCGTTTTTCGACCGTATGCCGCCCCTCACCAATGCAGGCCGCGCGCGTTATGCCATGGCCTTGGATGCCGCAAGCGACAAAGCGCGTGCGCAAGCACAAGCCCGCGAAGCTTGGCGTGCTGGCACCTTGACCGACGAAGACGAAGCTCGGCTGTTCCGTATTGCCGGAAGCAGCCTGACCGCCGCTGACCATGATGCCCGCGTTGACCGGCTGTTATGGTCAAGCGCCACGCGTAGCGCGGAACGCTGGATTGCTTACACCTCCCCTGCCCGTCGGCCTGCCTTTGCGGCGGCCCTTGCCGTGCGGATGAAAAGCCCCGATGCCGACGCCAAGATAATCGAAGCCGGCAGCAGTGCGAATGCGGAGGCCAGCTTGCTCGCCGCACGGGCGGACGCGCTGCGTGTGTCCGGAAACAGCACGGCGGCGCGCGAATTGCTCGCCAACCGCTCAAATCTGGTTGCGCCCGTGCCCGTGCTGAAGGACTGGTATCAATTACTTCTGGTCCATTCCCAAGCAGCCGCAGCGGACGGTCAATATGATGTGGCTTATCGCATCGCATCACGCGTAGACGATGCCATTCCGGCTGGGCTTGTCATGGTGGACCAAGACCTCACAACGCGTGACCGCTACACAAGCCTGACATGGCTCGCGGGCTCCACTGCATTGGATCGCTTAGGTCGCCCGCGTGACGCCATCGCGATGTTCGACCGTTATGCTGCTGCTGCCAAATCACCCCAGACTCGATCAAAGGGTCTGCACTTCGCGGGCAAAGCAGCGGCAAAGGCTGGCGATCAGATGGCGGCAAACCGCTATCATGAGCAAGCGGGCACGTTTTTTGAAAGCTTCTTTGGGCAATTGTCGCTGGAGCAATTGCGTCGCCCGATGCCGAACGTCCCCCGCGTCGCTGCGTCGCCGCCAACACTTACCGCGAGCTATACGCCGCCCATCTATCTAGCGGCTGCCTTGGCATCGAAATACGGAAGCTGGCGGGACCAGAGCAACTTTCTGCGTGCCATTACCCGCAATGCGAAAACGTCCGACGATTTTGTGACGGCCATTGGCCTATCTCAGAAAATCGGTCGTCCGGACCTTGCCGTCATGGCCGGTCGCAGTGCGCGCTCGTCGGGTTTTGCCGACTTTTTGGGTAATAGCTACCCAACCGTCAATGTGCCCGCCGACCATAGCCGCACTTGGACATTGGCGCATGCTATCATGCGTCAGGAAAGCCAGTTTGACAAAGCCGCCGTCAGCCATGCAGGTGCACGCGGCCTGATGCAGCTTATGCCCGGCACGGCGCGGGAAACATCTGGCAAGATTTCCCTGGCCTATCGCCCGGAAGCGCTCACCGTCGATACCGATTACAACATCGCGCTTGGTGCGACCTATATCGAACGGATGCTCGATTATTATGGCGGTAGCTATCCCCTCGCCATCGCGGCCTATAATGGCGGCCCGGGTAATGTGAACAAATGGCTTCGGGCCTATGGCGACCCGCGCACTGGCAGCATTGGCATTATGGAGTGGATCGAGAAGATCCCGCTCAGCGAAACGCGCGATTATGTGTACCGCGTACTCGAAAATGCGGTGATGTATGATCATCTGCACCCGGAACGTGCGCGCGTTCGGTCGGCCACGCCGCTGACGACCTATCTGGGCAAATCAACGCCGGGTTGAGCGCAACGCCATTATTCAGCCTTCGTCATGCCAGCGAAAGCTGGCATCTCGGTTGTCGGTGCCCTATGCCCTAGTTCCCAGCTTTCGCTGGGATGACGGAGCTTCAGATGTCAGCCCAGCGCACCAACCCGATCACACCCAGCGGATTCGCCGCATTGCGCGCGAGATATGAGCAACTGTTCGCCATTGATCGGCCAGCCGTCGTCGAAATCGTCCATTGGGCGGCCGGTAATGGCGACCGCAGCGAAAATGGCGATTATATTTACGGGCGTCAGAAATTGCGCGCCATCGACCGTGAACTTGGCCAACTATCGAAGAAGATGAAAAGCGCTAAGGTGCTGGACCCAGCGGGTCAGGAAGACCGCAGCCGCGTGTTTTTCGGAGCCACCGTGACCCTTGCCGATATTGACGACAACCATCGCGTTGTGACCATTGTGGGCGACGACGAAGCCGCTGCCGGCGATGGGCGAATTGGCTGGAACGCGCCACTGTCACGGTCGCTGAGGGGCGCACGCGTTGGCGATGTAAAAACAGTGATGCTGCCGACTGGTCCCAAGGAATGGGAGGTTATGGACATAACCTACCCGACCGGCTCCGCGCCGTAACTGTTATGATTTGGGTTCGTAGCCCAGACTTTGCCTCGCCAGCGCCAAGATTTCCGGATCGGCGTCAGGATATTCCTGCGGCAAAATGGCCTCCAGTTCCTGAACGATATGTTTCAACACCGCAATACGCGCCGCTTTTTGGCTATTACCGTCGATCACTGTCCACGGTGCCCAATGGGTGTCGGTCCGCTTGAACATCTCGTTCAACGCCTCGAGATACGCGTCGCGCTTTTCACGGTTGCGAAAATCCTCGAGCGTGACTTTCCATCTTTTGGCCGGATCTTCCAGCCGTTCGGTGAGTATCTTGTCCTGCGTGGCTTGCGTCACGTGCAGGAATATCTTGATGATTTTGGTGCCGATTTCGCCCTGACGTGATTCAAACTCGTTGATTTCATCATAGCCGCGCCGCCATTCGGCCTCCGAGCAGAAACCCTCGACGCGTTCAACAAGCACCCTGCCATAATGGCTACGGTCCCAAATGTTGATTTCACGCTTGCCAGGGAGCTTGTTCCAGAAACGCCACAGGAAATGCTTGTCCTTTTCCTCAGGCGTTGGCGCTGAGATGGGAAATACCTGATAATAGCGCGGATCAAGCAGCGCGGTCATGCGCTTGATGGCGCCACCTTTTCCTGCGGCATCCCAACCTTCAATGATAATCAGGGTCCGCGCTTTATGCAGGATGTGCAGAGATTGAAGCTTCGACAAACGATCCTGAAGTTCCTTCAAGTCCTTGTCATAGGTTCCGCCATATTTCTTGCCGGTTTCAAAGTTGGAAAGGTCGATAGCCATCAACGCTTTCGAGCACCAAATGGGACGTCAGGCAAGGCGCAGCATTGCGCTGTCCCTATAAGGGACAGCGGACCTGTGCCTAATTTACGACGGATCAGGCTTTGGCGGGCTGTTCCACCACGCGAATGTTCAATTCGCGCAATTGCTTATGTTCGGCAGGCGACGGTGCCCCCATCAAAAGATCTTCCGCGCGCTGGTTCATCGGGAACAGCGTAATTTCGCGCAAGTTCTGGACACCGCACAGCAACATCACCATGCGATCCACACCAGCAGCCATGCCGCCATGCGGCGGAGCGCCAAACTGGAATGCACGGTACATGCCACCAAATCGCGCCTCAACGTCGGCTTGTGTCAGTCCGGTCAGTTCAAACGCCTTGACCATTAGGTCGGGATGCTGGTTCCGGATGGAGCCCGATGCCAATTCATAGCCATTGCAAACCATGTCATATTGATAGGCTTTGATGCTCAGCGGGTCCTGCGTTTCCAGTGCCTCAAGTCCGCCCTGCGGCATGGAGAAGGGGTTGTGGGCGAAATCAATCTTCTTATTTTCCTCGTCCCACTCGTAAAACGGGAAGTCGATAATCCAGCAAAAGCGGAAGCTGTCCTTGTCAATTAGGTCAAGCTGCTCACCGGTCCGCGTACGTGCGGCGCCCGCCAGCTTCGCGGCTTGCTCTTCCTTGCCGGCAGCAAAGAAACAGCCATCGTCTGGACCAAGGCCCATGGCATCATATAGTGCCTGCATGCCTTCTTCGCCGTGGTTTTTGGCGATAGGGCCGCCGAATTCGCCGGCCTTGCGTGTCACATAGCCAAGACCTGCATGGCCTTCGCTGCGTGCCCATTCATTCATATCGTCAAAGAATTTGCGGCTCTTATCCGCTGTTTTCGGCGCAGGGATTGCGCGCACGACACCGCCGCCTTCAACGATGCGTTCAAACAGACCAAAGCCTGACTTTGTGAAATGCGTGGTCACATCATGAATGATGATAGGGTTGCGCAAATCCGGCTTATCGGTGCCATAGTCCAGCATCGCCTTCGAATAAGGAATGCGCGGGAACTCGCCCGCAGGTGTAACCTTCTTGCCCTCAGCGAAGGATTCAAAGACACCGGCCATCACTGGCTCCATTGTCTCCCAAACCTCTTCCTGCGTGACGAAGCTCATTTCGAGGTCAAGCTGGTAAAACTCTCCGGGAAGACGGTCGGCACGCGGATCTTCATCGCGGAAGCACGGCGCGATCTGGAAATAGCGGTCGAAACCGGCCACCATCAGCAATTGCTTATATTGCTGCGGCGCTTGCGGCAGGGCAAAAAATTTGCCCGGATGTATACGGCTTGGCACCAGAAAGTCGCGCGCGCCTTCAGGGCTTGAGGCCGTAAGGATTGGTGTCGAAAATTCGGTAAAACCAATGTCTTCCATACGGCGACGCGTTTCGCGGATAATCTGCGTCCGCTTCATGATGTTCGCGTGCAGAGTTTCACGGCGAAGGTCGAGGAAACGATATTTCAAGCGCGTTTCTTCAGGATACTCCTGCTCTCCTGCCACTGGCAACGGCAGCTCTTCGGATTTACTGAGCACGGTCACGCCGCGCGCGAAAACTTCGATCTGACCCGTGGGCAGATTGGGGTTTACCGAGGATGCGCTGCGCGCCTTCACTTCGCCGTCAATCGTGACAACGCTTTCTACGCGCAGGCCTTCAAGAATCGGCAAGGCTGGACTGTCGCTGTCCGCGACAATTTGAGTCATTCCGTAATGGTCACGCAAATCCACAAACAATACGCCGCCATGGTCGCGTTTACGGTGGACCCATCCGGAAAGACGGACCGTTTCCCCCACATGGGAATCGCGGAGTTCGGCGCATTTGTGCGTGCGATAGGCGTGCATTGTTCACTCAATTCAAAAAAGCTGTGGAAAGGCCGCCTAACAACCGTGCTGCGGCGCTTTGTCAAGTCGCGATTGCCTGTTAAGGGCAATGCCACATGCAGATTCATCCTCTTATCACCGACAGCAAACGTCTCGCCGAATTGTGCGCACGGCTTGCAAAATCGCCATTTGTTTCGGTAGACACCGAATTTATGATGGAGAATACATATTATCCAGATCTATGTTTGGTGCAGCTTGCCGACGCCAACGAGGCCGCCGCCATTGATCCAAAGGCCGACGGACTTGACCTGACGCCGATGCTCGATTTGCTGTGCAGCAACGAGGATGTGCTGAAGGTATTCCACGCGGGCGGGCAAGATATCGAGATATTCTTTAACCTGACCGGAAAAACACCGCATCCGATGTTTGATACCCAGATTGCCGCCATGGCACTGGGTCAGGGCGAACAGGTCGGATATTCGAACCTCGTCGATCTATGGATGGGCATTCAACTCGACAAAGGCGCGCGCTTTACCGATTGGTCGCGCCGTCCGCTGGATAAGCGCCAAATCGATTATGCTATTGCTGACGTCACCCATTTATCGGTCATTTTCCCGATGATGCTGGAAAAGCTCCGGGTCACCGGTCGCGGCGCATGGTTGAATGATGAAATGGAGCGCATCTCGGACGCAGCTAATTATCGCAATGACCCCGAAAATGCATGGAGCCGCATCAAGGTCCAGTCACGCAAGCCAGAAGTCTTGGGCCGATTGCAAGCAATGGCAGCATGGCGCGAGAAAGAAGCGCAGCGCAAGAACATCCCGCGCGGGCGTATAATGAAGGATGAGACGCTCGCCGATATCGCGGCGCATCCGCCCAAGCATCAGGCAGATTTGCCCAAAGTACGCGGCCTGTCGCCCGCCTGGCGCGACAATGAAATAGGCGCGCGCCTGATTGCGATTATCGAAGGCAGCCAGCCGATGTCGCGCGACGTCATGCCGGACCGTGGACGCTCCGGCCCCAGCGTTGGCAAGGAAGGCTCGCTGGTCGCTGACCTTCTGAAACTTCTGCTGAAAATCAGATCGCGTGAAATCAATGTCGCGCCGCGCTTGCTTGTACGCACCGAAGAACTTGAAAGGCTCGCCGCGGGGGAACGGGATGGACTTGAGGTCTTAACGGGCTGGCGGTTTGAACAATTTGGCCGCGATGCGGTTGACTTGGTAGAAGGACGTTTGGCGTTTGCGGTTGTGAACGGTAAGTTGAAAATGACCCGCACGCTTGAGGAAGATATCGAAGCATGAAATATCTCGCCGTGTTGACCCTGCTGACCGTTGCAGGATGCACCACCCCGTCCGACAACGGGCAACCCACCGGCGGCGAAGCAACGGACCCCGTCTTGGCCGGTTGTGATGCGGCAAAGCTACAGTATGCAGTCGGTCAAAAGAGCAGCGCGGCACTCGGCGCAAAGTTGATGCAAGAGAGCGGTGCCAATACATTACGCTGGATGCCACCGCGTACCGCCGCAACCATGGATTTCAGGTCAGACCGGCTGAACATCGCCTATGATGATGCGATGGTCATTACCGCCGTCGATTGCAGCTAAACCTCAAGCACCTTCTTCACCAGCGCCAGGTTGACCGGCGCGTTTTCCGCAAGAGCCATGGCGTTGGCAGCACGGGCGAACTTCTCGATACCGGCATAACTGCGCTCAATTCGGCGCTTCACATAGCTAAGCGCATCAATGCTGATCGCAGCACCCCGGTCGGCTAGCTGCTTTTGCAGCAGCTGCTCGATCATTTCATCGTCCGGAGCCGCAATTTCCAAAATAAGCGCAGCGCCAAGGCGTGACTGCAAATCGGGCAACACAATGTTCCATTCGCCCGGTTGCCAGCGAGAGACGAGCAACAGCGGGACATTCTTATCCTGCGCGCGGTTCCACGCGTTGAATAGGGTCTCAGCTGGCGTCGTCTCGGCATCATCGATGACAGTACCGCCCTGCCCTGAAAAATACCGCGCCATCAGGCTTTTTCCCGAACGGGCCGGGCCAACCAGAATAGCACAACGTTTGGCCCAATTGGCCGCGCTGCCCAGACCCGCAAAGGCCGTGGCGTTGGAATTAGTGATAATCAGGCTGGATGATGCGCCGCCGCGCAATTCGTCCAAAGGCAATGCAATTTGACTCATTCCAAGCGCGGTCGGTTTAGGGGCGCGGTTGAGGTGCGGACGGGGTCGCGGCGGGTTCGCGCGCAGACTTGCCCTCCGGCTGGATTGACCGCACAACATCGTCCAGCGACGGCGCTGACGGCGGCGGGGCCGGGATCGATGTATCCGCTACATCACCTGTATCCGCTTCCTCCACTATGACTTCGGTTTCGAGTTCCTCTTCCTCGACCACCGCTGGCTCAAGCACCAGCGACGCATCCGCACGCAGGCGTCCGGACGACAGCGCGGACTGATACAAAGCGTCCATTTGCACGACCGCCTTGTCCATCATCGCAGGAATTCCGGCACTGTTCGCTGTGCGCAGCGTGAACGAACCCAGAAATTTATTGTCCGGCCCGTACCGCGCGGAGAATCGACCAATAACGGGACCGCCCGGCCATTGCCGCTCGATACGCGCGATGGGGATGATGACGTCCGCTGCGCCAAATTGGTCGAGGATTGTGCGCCACCAAATCCGGCTTCGGCGATCCATTTGTCCCGCGTTGAGCAGAAGGGACTCGCCACCTGCACCGCTGGGTCGGACATAATCGATGGTGCTATCCGCGGTGCGATATTTGGCCCAGCTGCGTTGCCAAGACGTGCGCTGCTCGAATACCGTCGGCGCGCCAGCGGAGTATGTAACCGGTAGCAACAACAAAGGCGCGGACCGGCGGGTAACGCCGCTCACGCCAAGCAACTGTCCGGCGCGCGCGCGGTCAAACAAAACGCCCAGCTTTGCGACATAGCGGCGCGGGCCAATCTGTTCTTGCTCGACAACAATGGCCGCCACAATCCCGTCCAGTGTCGAGTCGGACAGGCCAGATCCAGGCCCGCCATGGGTTTTGCGCCACAATGCCGCCCACGCAATGCGCTGTGCTTCTTCCCAACCCTTTTGCCGGGCTTCAAACGCGTTTTTGCCGACGACGTTGACCGAAACGCCCGTAACTTCAAAGTCACCCGTGCTCGCGATTGGCGCAATTCCGCGTTTCGGGCCTTCAATCTGCGCACCTACGATACCGCCGCCAATCAGCGCCAGTGGCAAGCCGATTGCCGCAATACGAAACCATTTTACGCCAGATTTTGTCATTCCGGCATCTTTAGGCGACATAGACGTGGAATTCCAAGCCTGTTCTCGCTAACGGCGACAAATGGACGCAAAAGATCAGCAAGCCGAATCCTACACTTATGCCAAGGCGGGTGTTTCCATCGAAACGGGCAATGCCCTCGTGCGCGCCATTGCGCCGCTGGCAAAGTCGACCCGACGCCCCGGCGCGGATGCGGATTTGGGCGGATTTGGCGGCTTTTTCGACCTAAAGGCCGCCGGTTTCAAAGATCCGCTGCTGGTTGCAGCAAATGACGGTGTCGGAACGAAGCTAAAGCTCGCCATCGATTCCGGACGCCATGACGGCGTCGGCATCGATCTTGTCGCCATGTGCGTCAACGACCTGATCGTACAAGGGGCAGAGCCGCTCTTCTTCCTCGATTATTACGCGACCGGTAAACTCGACAATGCTGTCGCGACCGCCGTGGTTGCTGGCATTGCCGAGGGTTGCAAACAGGCTGGCTGCGCCTTGATCGGCGGCGAAACCGCGGAAATGCCGGGCATGTATTCCGACGGCGACTATGACCTTGCCGGTTTCTGCGTGGGCGCGGTTGAACGCGATCAGGTGCTAACGGCGGATAAAGTCGCAGCGGGCGATGTCATTCTGGGCCTGGCCTCTTCGGGCGTGCATTCCAATGGTTTTTCGCTGGTGCGTCGTCTGGCCGCTGACAAGGGCTGGAAGATGGACCGCCCAGCGATCTTTGACCAGAATGTCATCCTGATTGATGCGCTGATGGCACCGACTCGCATTTATGTAAAATCGCTACTGCCGCTGGTCCGCACCGGCAATGTCCACGCCATGGCACATATTACAGGTGGCGGCCTGCTCGAGAATATCCCGCGTATCCTGCCGGACGGTTTGCACGCACATGTAGATGCGGACGCATGGCAGCAGCCGCGTCTGATGGCCTTTTTGCAAGCGCAGGGTCATATCGAACCCGAAGAAATGGCGCGCACATTCAATTGCGGCATTGGCATGGCCGTCGTCGTCCCTGAAGCCGAAGTCGCCAGCGTCACCGCTGCTTTGGAAGACGCCGGTGAAACCGTTCACCGCATCGGCCATATTGCGGCTGGTGAAAAAGGCTGCACCGTGACCGGCAGCATCGAAACATGGAGCGCCAAAGCCGATTGGACTGCGACCCATCATGGCTAAGGCGCGTGTCGCCGTCCTCATCTCGGGCGCCGGCACCAATATGGCTGCGTTACTATACGCCTCAAAAAGCGCAGATTGCCCTTATGAAATCGTCCTTGTCGCAAGCAATGACCCCGACGCAGACGGCCTGAAAATCGCAGCGGCAGAGGGCATTGCGACTTTTGCCCAGCCCCACAAAGGCGTTGATCGCGCGGTCCATGACGCGATGATGCACGACCGGATCGTCCATGCGGGCGCCAATTATGTCGCACTTGCGGGCTATATGCGGATATTGAGCGACGCATTCGTGCAAAAATGGGATGGCCGCATGCTCAACATCCACCCATCCTTGCTACCCAAATATAAGGGCCTGCACACGCATCAGTCTGCGATTGATGCCGGCGACATAGTCGCTGGGTGCAGCGTGCATCTGGTAACGGCTGAACTCGACGGCGGCCCTGTTCTGGGCCAGACAGAGGTTGCCATTTTACCCGACGACAGCGCCGAAACACTGGCCGCCCGCGTTAAGATGGCGGAGCATCAATTATATCCGCGCGCGCTCGCCGAATATGTTAGCCGCGCGACCAATCCGGCTTGGCTGGTGGCGCAGGTCCGCGAACGCGCGTTGGCGCAGCCCGAGGCCGACGAACTCACCAGCCACGGCATGCCCTGCTTCGGCATAATCGGCGGCAAAAAATTCGCTTATGTATCGGTCGACCATCATGGCGACGGCAAGACGGCGCTGCTTGTAAAAATCAGCGGCGCGGAAGAGCAAGCGATGCTGATCGATAGCGACGGAGAGCGTTATTACCGCCCTGCTTATTTCGGCGACGGGTGGGTCGGGATCAGGCTCGATCTGGGCGATACTGATTGGGACCATATTGCCGAGTGGCTGGCCAAAAGCTGGCGCGCGGTCGCACCAAAAAAACTGACCAAGCTGATGGATGTGGCGGGGGAGTTTTGAAGGCAGGTCTGCAATGGATGAGACAGCGCGACTATGCGCGACTTCGACACCCAATATCGTCATGCCAGCGAAAGCTGGCATCTAATGCCTCATGGCGCTAGATTGGTTTGGTGGTCAAAGGTGGCTGGATCTACATTATCACGAACAAGCGTTACGGTGTTTTATATACCGGCGTAACTGCGAATTTGCCCGCAAGAATTTTGCAGCACCGGGAAGGCACGGGTTCGCAATTTGCCCGCCGCTACAAGCTTCAAATGCTAGTCTACTACGAATGGTGTACGACCATCGACGATGCAATTGTGCGCGAAAAACAGATTAAATCGTGGCAGCGAATGTGGAAGGTGGAACTGATCGAGAAGATGAATCCCGGATGGGACGATTTGTGGGACCAGTTAAATGCCTGAATAGGAGCGCCGGGCTGCCTGAGACCCCAGCTTTCGCTGGGGTGACGGGTTAGTTTGCAGCTTAGAGTTCAGCCGAAACCCCAGCTTTCGCCGGGGTGACAGGCTAATTTGTAGCGTTGGAACTTAACCAACAATCTCTTCAGGCTTGAAGAAATAGGCGATTTCAATCGCTGCGTTTTCGTCGCTGTCCGAACCGTGGACGCTGTTTGCTTCGATGCTTTCAGCCAGTTCCTTGCGGATTGTGCCGGGCTCTGCATTGGCTGGGTTGGTGGCACCCATGATGTCGCGGTTACGCTGCATGGCATTTTCGCCTTCAAGAACCTGAACGACGACTGGGCCGCTGATCATGAAATCAACCAGCTCGCCGAAGAATGGACGCTCGCGGTGAACGGCGTAGAAGCCTTCGGCTTGCTCGCGAGTCATGTGGATGCGCTTTGAAGCAACGACGCGCAGGCCAGCTTCTTCAAGCATCTTGGTGACCGCACCAGTCAGGTTGCGACGCGTTGCGTCAGGCTTGATGATCGAAAAAGTGCGGGTAACCGCCATGATAAGCTCCATATTATAGGGGGATGAATTGGGCGCGCGTCTAGCGTCGCTTGGTTCCAAGTGCAAGTGTTAAGGCCCTTGCCGCCATTTGCCGCCATCCTGTTTCCAGTAACGCCGCGCAGATTCTTCGCCCAGATTACGCCACGCCGTGCGGGCCATGTCGGTTCGGTCGGGCGGAAACAGATAGAATATGCGCTCGATATCCGGACCAACGTCCCGCCAATTACCGTCGGCAATCGCCACGAAATGCGCGCCATTTGCAGCGTTCACGTCCGAAGACAGCAGTATAGGTTGAAGCGTGTCATCGCCCTCGCCTGCCTTGGCATGTGCCAAAAAGCTGTCGGGTTTTGCGGTCCACAGCGCGGCAGAAATAGAATCCAACTGGGCCATGTCATCGCTGACAATCAACAGCCTGCCGCCATCGTCCAATATACGCTGGGCAATGGCGGGAAGCACTTTTTCGGCAGGATCGCGCGTAAGCTGGTAAAAATCGACCTGCATGATGTTGCTGGATCAGCCTTCGAAATTATCGGCAACGAAACGGTCAAGCAAGCGAACGCCAAAGCCTGTTGCGCCCTTGTCCCAGACGGGGCCGGGCTTATCCGCCCATACCGTGCCTGCAATATCAAGATGCGCCCATTTCACGCCGTCCCTGATGAACCGGCCCAAAAACTGCGCTGCGGTGATGGAGCCAGCGCCCTTGCCACCGATATTCTTCATATCGGCAATCGGGCTGTCGATCATCTTGTCATAAGCCTTGGACAGCGGGAAGCGCCACAGCGGGTCACCCGATGCCTTGCCAGCCGCAGTCAACTTATCGGCAAGTTCGTCGCTATTCGAGAACAAGCCCGCATATTCACTGCCAAGCGACACGATGATCGCGCCCGTTAGAGTCGCCAGATCGACGATATATTCAGGGTTATAATTTTCCTGAACCCAGTGCAGCGCGTCGCACAGGACAAGGCGTCCTTCGGCGTCGGTGTTCAGCACTTCGATAGTCTGACCCGACATCGAGGTAACGATGTCACCGGGACGTTGTGCATTACCATCGGGCATGTTCTCAACAAGGCCACACACGCCGACAACATAGGCCTTTGCCTTGCGACCAGCGAGCGCCTTCATGGCACCGGCAACGGCGCCAGCGCCGCCCATGTCCCACTTCATGTCTTCCATGCCAGCGGCTGGCTTGATGGAAATACCGCCAGTGTCAAAGGTCACGCCCTTGCCAACCAACGCGACGGGGCGTTCCTGTTTGCCGCCCGTGCCGTCCCATTTCATAACGAGCAAGCGTGCGGGACGACGCGAACCTTGCGCCACGCCCAACAGCGCGCCCATGCCGAGCTCGGCCATCTGCTTGTCGTCCAGAACGCTGATTTCGACGCCAAGATCGGCTAGATGCCGGCAGCGTTCGACAAAGCTTTCAGGGTAGATGATGTTGGCTGGCTCCGTCACCAGCTCTTTAGTCAGCGCAACGCCCTGCGCGATCGCATCATAAGACGTCCACAATGTCTTGGCTTCCGCAGGCGCGCCCGACACGGTCAGCGATTCCACGGTGGGCTTCGATGTTTCGGCCAGTTTGGTGCGATATTTGTCCATCCGCCAGTTGCGCAAAGCCGCACCGTATGCTGCCTCTGCAGCCGCCTTTGCTGACAAGTTCGCGCCGTCAATCGCGATATGCTTCGCGCCCGATGTCTGCACCTTGGCGATGATTTCTCCGCCCGCCTTCTGGTAATCGCCCGCATCACCTTCGCCAACGCCAACCAGCACGATACGCACCAGCTTGCCACCCTCTTGGTTGATCAGCAAAAAGCTTTGGCCGGGGCTGCCATCAAAGCGCGCCAGCTTTCCGGTGGCGTGAACGATGTCCGCGTTTTCCAGAGGAAACTTGAAGTCGGCATAGGTGTTTTTTGTGACAATGAACGCGAGCACATCTGCATCTTGGGGGCGCGCATCGGTGAAATCGATTTTCATGGAAATAGTCAGCCTTTCCGCTGGAGGTGTATTGTTGCGCCGTCTATAGGCTCAATTCCCTGCGGGATTAAAGCAAAAGATAGGTGGCACGGCCCATCGGTTAACCGCAAATACAGCCATTCGTAGCAACATGGCTGGACCCATAGCGATGGCAGCGATAAAGGACGTCCCGGTTTTTATGAATATCCCTGCCCCTCGGCCCTCCTTTTCACGCCTTCTTCTGGCATCACTGCTGCTTGGTAGCGGCGGTGTGTCCTCAGTCGCGATCGCACAGACTGAACCTGTCGCTCAACCAGCGCAGGGCGACGAGATTGGCTTTTCAGCCGCGACCGTAGAATATGATTCCAACACCGAAATCGTGACCGCGCAAGGCGATGTCATCGTCAACCGGGATGGCTACACGGTCCGCGCGGATTTAATTACGTGGAACCGCACGAGTGGCCAAGTTATCGCTGAGGGCAGCGTTCGCGCAGTCGGCCCCGAAGGCGACGTGGCATATGGCGATAAGATTGAGCTGACCGACACACTGAAAGATGGTGTGATTAACAACCTGCTTGTTGTGCTGGCCGACGAAAGCCGCTTGGCCGCGAAGCGCGGCGCGCGGAAGGATGGCATCTTCACACTGGATTATGCCGCATACACCGCGTGCAAGGTGGAGGGCCCGGACGGTTGCCCCAAGAAGCCAAGCTGGGAAGTCCGGGCGGTCAAGGTGGTTTATGATCCGGCCCGCAAGCGCGTGCGTTATGAAGGTGCGCGGATTGAGTTGTTCGGCCTGCCGCTTATTCCCCTGCCCTTTTTGTCGCATCCGGTGGATGCGAAAGCGGGTAGCGGATTTTTGGTGCCAAGCGTCGGTTTCTCGCGCAATAACGGTCTTGAAATAGAGCAATCCTATTATTGGCGGATGGCGCAAAACCGCGATCTAACGGCTTCGGTCACGGCATTCTCCGACGCCGCACCGCTTGGCCGGGTAAATTTCCGCGCCCTTGAGAAAAAGGGCTCGCTCGATCTGACTGCGTACGGCACGTACAGCAATCGCATCAGCACCAGCGGCACGACTGCCACTGCCGGCAACAGCGTATTTCGCGGCTATATGGAAGGCGCTGGCAAGTTTCAGCTGGACCCCAATTGGTCATTTTCCGCATCGGGTCGCTATGCGTCCGACCGCACGTTCCTGCGGCGCTACGACATTAGCCGCGATGACAGGCTACGGTCTATGTTCGCGGCCGAGCGGATTGACAGCAAAAGCTATTTTTCGCTCGCCGGATGGGCCGTCCAAACCTTGCGTACAGGTGATCGGCAAGGGCTTGCGCCCATTGCGTTGCCCGAACTGGACTATCGCCGCCGCATCGACGACCCGGTGCTGGGTGGCATCGTTCAGCTGCAAGCCAACAGCCTGGCCATCGGCCGCACTGAGGGTCAGGACACGCAGCGCGCTTTTGCTTCTGCGAAGTGGGATTTGCGTTCCATTACGCCACTTGGGCAAGAAGTGAACTTCACGCTATTGGCGCGCGGAGACGTCTATCACAGCGACGAGAATGACAGCACGCTGACCGCAATCTATCGCGGCGAACCGGGCTGGCAAACCAGAGGTGTTTTCGCCGCCGCCGCTGATATCAAATGGCCGTTTGTCGGAAAGGCATTTGGCGGGACGCAAATTCTCACCCCACGCGTTCAGCTTGTGGCGGCCCCGTCAGTTACCAATTTGAACATACCCAACGAAGATTCGCGCGCCGTCGATCTGGAAGACAGCAACCTGTTCGCGATCAATCGCTTTCCGGGATATGACCGGTTCGAAGATGATTATCGCATCACTTATGGATTTGACTGGGCGTTGCGGAAAACTGATTTTACCGCAGACATCAGTCTGGGGCAAAGTTACCGGCTGTCCAACCGCGCGTCGATTTTCCCAGATGGCACCGGCCTGTCGGACAAGGCATCCGATATTGTTGGCCGGTCGGAATTCCGCTTCAAGGATCTGGTAAAGCTGACTCACCGTTTCCGGCTGGATAAGGATAATCTTGCCATCCGCCGGAACGAAGTTGATGCCACCATCGGTTCGCGCGGCACATATGTGCAGGCGGGATATCTAAAGCTCAACCGCAACATCGGGCCGACCGTCGAGGATCTGGCCGACCGCGAAGAAATCCGCTTGGCCAGCCGAATCCGCGTCGCCCGCTATTGGTCGGTCTTCGGATCCACGATTATCGACCTTACCGATGCGAACGAAGATCCTTTTATCATGTCCGATGGCTTCGACCCAATCCGTCACCGGTTGGGTGTTGCTTATGATGATGATTGCCTGTCATTAAGTCTGACATGGCGACGCGACTACCAACCTGTCGGAGATTCCCAGCGCGGAAACAGCTTCCTGTTCCGTCTGGCCTTTCGCAATCTCGGTGTGTAAAGCGACGGGATATCTTTCCTGAAAGGAGGATGGTGTCGCTCATCTGCTGTTCAGCAGTGTGCGGTTATCCACCGGCCAGAACCGATTTTGTACTGGATTAATATCAATGAATTTATTCAAGCGCTTGTCCCTGGCTGCATTGCTTGCCTCTACCGCAGCACTGACACCGCTGATTGCGCAGACGGTCGCCGATGACACACAACCCGAGGCGCGACTTGATATTCCCGACGGACAGCAATTGTTCGGCAAGAATGACCCCAATGTACGTCGTGCCACAGCGCAGGTGAATGGCGAAATCATCACCGGAACCGACATTGACCACCGTCTTGCGCTTATCGTGGCGGCGAACGATAATAAATTGCCGCCCGAGGAACTCGCCCGCTTCCGTGCGCAAATCCTGACCAACCTTATCGATGAAACGCTTCAAATTCAGGAGGCTGCGGCTAACGAGATTGAAGTTACCGACGCCGAGGTTAATCAATATTTTAACCGCGTGGCACAGCAGAACTTCAATCGTCCCGCAAACGAAGTCGAAAAATATCTGACCTCGATTGGCTCGTCGGTTGCCACGCTCAAGCGCCAGATTAAAGGCGAGCTTTCGTGGAGCCGTTTGCTGTCGCGCAACGTGCGGCCATCGGCCAATGTCAGCGACGCAGAGGTCAATGCGATTATCGAACGCATCAAGGCCAACAAAGGCACGACCGAGTATCGGTTGGGCGAAATCTATTTGTCGGCAACACCCGAAAATCAGGCAGCTGTGACCGAGAATGCGCGCAAGATTATCGAACAACTGCGTCAGGGCGGTAACTTCGTAGCTTATGCGCGGCAGTTTTCCGAAGCTTCGACCGCATCTGTTGGTGGTGATTTGGGTTGGCTGTCGCTGGCGCAACTTCCGCAAACTTTGGCGACCGCAGCTGCACAGATGAATGCCAATGAAGTACAGGCAGTATCGTCACCGGGCGGCATTTCAATCCTGTTGCTCATCGACAAACGTCAGGTTGCGACGTCCGATCCACGCGATTCCGTCCTGAGCCTGAAACAGATCGCAATCACCTTCCCGAAAGGCACAACCGAAGCGCAGGTTGCACCTTTGGTGAAAAGGTTCAGCGACGAAACACAGAAGATTAACGGCTGCGGCGCGGCTGATGAGATGGCCCGTACGTTGGGCGCAGAAGTCGTAAACCGCGATGGCATCAAGATCCGCGAACTGCCTGCCCCGCTGCAACAAGTGATGCTGGACTTGCAAGTTGGCCAGTCGACGCCGCCTTATGGCTCGCTGGAAGATGGCGTCCGCGTCTTTGTCTTATGTGGCCGCGATGCACCGCAGGAAGCCGCGTCCGAAAGCTTTGACGAAATCATGTCGCGGCTGGAAGAAGAGCGGGTGAACAAGCGCGCGCGTATCTATCTGCGCGATTTGCGCCGCGACGCCGTCATCGAATATAACTAATGCCGATCGGCCGACTGGAACTGCCGCTGGCCGTTTCGGTCGGCGACCCGGCGGGCATTGGGCCCGAAATTATCGGTAAGGCGTGGGAAGCACGGGTTGCCAGCAATCTGCCGCCCTTTTTCGCCATTGGTGATATCGCCAGCTTTGCGCCGCATTGGAACGGGCCGGTCGTCCGCATTGAAGACCCCGCCGATACGCTGAAGCATTTCAGCACTGCGCTGCCCGTTATCCAACTTCATAACTGCATTTCAGTCGTTCCGGGTATTCCTGATCTGGATGGCGCGCATTGTGCCTATCAGGCGCTTGAAATGGCAATCGGATTTGCCCGCGCCGGAAGCGCAGCGGCACTGGTCACAGGCCCAGTTTCCAAAACACAATTATACGCCGTCGGCTTCACGCATCCGGGGCAGACGGAGTTCATTGCGGAGCGTTGCGGCGTATCGAAGAATAACGCGGTCATGATGCTCGCTGGTCCGGACCTGCGCGTCGTCCCGATGACCACCCATATCCCGCTGGCGGAGGTCGCTGAAAAGCTGGACGGTCGCCTGATTCGGCAACGACTGCGCGCCACTGCCAAGGGCTTGCAGCGTAACTTTGGCATCGCCAATCCGCGCCTTGCCGTCGCCGGTTTCAACCCGCACGCAGGTGAATCGGGTAATATGGGCCGCGAGGAACTGGATATTTTTGAACCCGCCATTGCACAAATCCGCGATGAAGGTTTTGACGTGATTGGTCCATTGTCTGCCGACACCATGTTTCATGCCGAAGCGCGGTCACATTATGACGCGGCGCTGTGCGCTTATCATGACCAGGCTCTCATCCCGCTGAAAACCCTTTATTTCCATGAGGCAGTGAATATCACACTTGGGCTGCCCGTTGTTCGCACTTCGCCGGATCATGGCACGGCCTTCGGCATTGCCGGCCAAAACAAAGCCATGCCCCTTTCCATGATTGCGGCGATTAAAATGGCCGAGAGTGCGGCGCTTCACCGTCTCGCGGCCGACGCTGCCGGATGAATCCCGCCTTACCACCATTACGGGAAATCATCGCGCGCCACGGCCTGTCGGCCAGCAAGGCGTTGGGACAAAATTTCCTGTTCGATGAGAAGCTGCTGGATCGTATTGCGGCCATCCCGGGCGCTTTAGCGGGCGAGCATGTTTATGAAGTGGGACCGGGGCCAGGCGGCCTTACCCGGGCGCTGCTTCGCGCTGGCGCAAATGTTGTCGCGGTCGAACGGGACCGCCGGTGCTTGCCCGCTTTGGAGGAATTGTCCGAAGCATTTCCAGGCCAATTGCGCGTGATTGAGGGTGATGCCCTTAAAATCGACCCTTTTGCCGAAATTGGCGCACCCTTTCACGTTGTTTCCAACTTGCCCTATAATGTCGGCACCGCGCTGGCCGTGGGTTGGCTCGGCGGCGATGACTGGCCGCCCAAGTGGAAAAGCCTGACACTGATGTTTCAACGCGAAGTGGCCGACCGCATTGTGTCTGCGCCAGGCAGCAATGCTTACGGGAGACTGGCGATATTGGCGCAGTGGCGTGCGCATGCCGCTATTGCCATGCCGGTGCACCGGTCTGCATTTACGCCGCCACCCAAGGTCATGTCCGCCGTCGTCCATATCACGCCCAAGGGTGCACCCGACGGCGTAAAAATGTCTGTGCTTGAAAAATTGACGGGTGCGGCGTTCGGGCAAAGACGCAAAATGCTGCGTCAAAGCCTGAAGGGCGTTGAAGGCGCAATTGATGCCCTGCAAAAGGCAGGCATCGCCGAGGACCGTCGCCCCGAAACCGTAACGTTAAGCGAATGGTGCGCCCTCGCTCGAGAAGTCGGATAGCCATTTCGCAAGGGGTGGCTCTTTGCTGTAACGAAAGCTAAGACCGTTTTATGTCAGTGCTTTCCATTAGCGAACAAGCCGCGCTTGCAACAGTTGCGCAGGACACGATGCTTCAGCAGGTCAAAGCTTGGGCGTCGGTGAACAGCGGATCGGGCAATCTGGACGGTCTTGCAAAAATGGCAGGCATGTTGGCGGACGCATTTTCCGTGCTGCCGGGCGACATAAGGTTGGTTGAACCCGAACCGGTCGATAAAGTCCAAAACGACGGCACGATATTGACGGTCAATCACGGACAACATCTTCTGGTTACCGTCCGCCCCGACGCGGCTATGCAACTGCTGTTTACCGGTCATATGGATACCGTTTTTTCGGCAGAACATCCTTTTCAAACACTCCGGTGGACCGACGATGGCACGCTAAATGGACCGGGCGTTGCGGACATGAAGGGTGGAATTGCCGTCATGCTAAGCGCGCTGCAAGCAGCCGAAAAAAGCGGTGCGATCGCGCAAGCCGGTTACCAGATCCTCATCAACAGCGATGAGGAGGTTGGCTCCCCCTCCTCGGCAAAGCTAATTGCGCAACTTGCACAAAACAAGGTTGCAGCACTGACCTATGAACCGGCATTGCCCGATGGAACTCTAGCTGGCGCGCGCGGCGGCAGCGGTAATTTCTCCATTATCATCACCGGTAAAAGCGCCCATGCTGGCCGCAACCCCGACGATGGCCGAAACGCCTTGCTCGCCGCGGCTGACCTTGCACTCCGCCTGAAGGCGTTGTCTCGTGAAGGCCTGTCTGTCAATCCCGCCAAAATTGATGGCGGCGGTCCCAATAATGTCGTTCCCGATCATGCGATCTTGCGCGTTAACTTCCGGCCATTAACGCCGCAGATTGTTGAAGAAACGAACGCGGATTTACGCCGACTGGTGGCAGACGTAGAACGCGCGCACGACGTTAGCGCTCATATTCACGGCAGCTTTGGTCGTCCGCCCAAGCCCATTGACGACGGCGCGGCAAAATTGTTCGGGCTGGTAAAGCAGTGCGGCGCCGATCTTGGCTTGGCGATCAACTGGCGTTCAAGCGGCGGGGTGTGCGACGGCAATAACATCGCAGCATGTGGCGTGCCCGTTGTCGACACCATGGGCGTGCGCGGCGGCAATATCCACAGCGCGGACGAATTTCTTATCGTCGAAAGCCTTGCCGAGCGCGCACGCCTGTCCGCGCTCACGATCATGCGTTTAATCCAAAAAGGGGCCTTATGACCTTCATTATCCGTCCGGCAAATATGGACGATCTGCAGCCGATTTACGAAATGGCAAAGCGCACCGGCGGTGGCTTCACCAACCTGCCCCCTGATCGCAAAGCTCTGTCGGCCAAGCTCGAGCGGTCGGCAGAAGGTTTTGATCGCCCGGGTGCAGATGTGGCCGACGACCTTTACGTGTTCGTCTTACAAAACAGCGCGACGGGTGAGGTGCGTGGGACGTGCCAGATATTCGGCAAGGTCGGACAAAGATGGCCTTTTTACAGCTATCGCATCGGCGCGTTAACACAGCATAGTGTTGAGCTGGAGCGCACCTTCCGCGCCGACATTCTGAACCTGTCGACCGATTTGGAAGGCACAACCGAAGTCGGCGGCCTGTTCCTGCATCCGGGCGAACGCGCTGGCGGCTTGGGTATGTTGATCGCGCGCAGCCGCTATCTTTTCATTCGCAATCACCGCGAGCGATTTGCCGACCGGACTATCGCGGAATTACGCGGCGTTATCGACGAAGCCGGCGGATCGCCATTTTGGGATGGCGTTGCCGGGCGCTTTTTCGGGATGAGCTTTCAGGAAGCCGACGAGTTTAACGCAAAGTTCGGTAACCAGTTTATCGCCGACCTGATGCCCAAGCACCCGGTCTATATCGCCATGTTGCCCGACAGCGCCAAAACCGTCATCGGTGTACCCCATCCTTCAGGACGCGCGGCGATGCGAATGCTGGAGAATGAAGGATTCGCCTGGGAAAATTATGTCGACATCTTCGACGGCGGCCCGACCATGACCGCGCGCACCGATCAGATCCGAAGCATCCGCGACGCGACCGACGTTCGCGTTGACAAGGTTAGCGACGCGGTTGGCGAGCATAAAGCGGGTGAAAAAATGCTTATCACGCTTGGCCGCTTGCATGATTTCAAAGCTGCCTACGGCTATATTGATGCGCATGATGGCCAAGTGGCCATTGACGAAGAGACCGCGCGCGCGCTCCATATCAATGAAGGCGATGCCATCACCTACGTGGCGAGGTCTTAAGCCATGGCTTTGGTTGAAATAAACTTTGATGGCATCATTGGACCAAGCCACAATTATGCAGGCTTAAGCCTCGGCAATCTGGCCTCGGCGAATAATGCAGGCGCATCATCCCACCCGAAGGCCGCAGCCTTGCAGGGCATAGAGAAGATGCGTGCGAACCTTCGGCTTGGTTTGGCGCAAGGTTTCTTTATGCCGCTGGATCGGCCCAATATGAAATGGCTGGCGGCGCTTGCTACGGACATGGAATCGGCTGAGCCGCATATCCGCGCGGCGGCCTTCTCCGCCTCGGCAATGTGGGCGGCGAACGCGGCAACGGTATCTCCTGCACCCGATACGGCGGACGGGAAGTGCCATTTGTCCGCAGCCAATCTGCTCACCATGCCGCACCGCAGTCATGAATGGTCCGGCACGTCAGCGCAATTGAAGGTAGCGTTCGGCAACCCCGCCCATTTTGTTGTGCATGATGCTGTGCCGCCGCCCTTCGGTGATGAAGGCGCCGCAAATTTCATGCGCCTGTGCAACACACACGGCGATGCTGGCATCGAGATTTTTGTTTATGGCAAAGCGGGTGGCCCCTTCCCCGCGCGCCAGCATATTGAAGCGTCGAAAGCGGTTGCACGCGCGCATCGGCTAGATCCATCGCGCACGCTTTTTGTGCAGCAGTCCGAAGCGGCCATAGCCGCCGGCGCGTTTCACAATGACGTGGTTGCGGTGGCCAACGAACGGGTGTTGTTCACCCATGAGCTGGCATTTGAAAATCCCGACGAGACATACGCCGACATCAAACGTATGATGCCCGAGGCGGAGATCGTTATCGTACCAGCTGACCGCGTCAGCCTTGCTGATGCCATTCAAAGCTATTTGTTCAACGCGCAACTCGTGACGCTACCCGATGGCGGCATGGCGCTCATCCTGCCCAGCGAGGCGGAAGAAAACCCCCGCGTGTGGGGCTGGCTCAGCGAGATGGTGGCCGGCAATGGCCCAATCCGCAAACTGGTGCCAGTCGATGTCCGCCAGTCCATGGCCAATGGCGGCGGCCCCGCATGCCTGCGCCTGCGGGTTGTTGCCGATCCGGAAACGGTCGATTCCCGCTTCATTGCCGACGAGGCGAAGCTGAACAAGATTGCGGCTGTAGTTTCCGCGTATTGGCCAGACAGCATCGCGCCCGGCGAACTTGCGGACCCGGCATTGATCCAGAAAGTGCAGAATGCCCGCAGGGCGCTGTTGACTGCATGTGATTTGGATATCCTTCTCTGACTGTCGGAATAGCTTACAAAACGCGCGCGCGTTAACCATCGACACTGGCAGAAATGCTGAACTGGCATGGGCATTGCTGTATTTCAGTTAACTATGAAAACGATCGCCCGCCTGTTCACTATCAAGACCAAATTAGAGGTCTTCCTCATCACCTACCCGCTCGGATTAGGCGCGGTGAAGCGGGGGGAGGAATATATGGCCCAATATCCGGGCAATATCGGCAAAGTGTTTTTCCTACTGTGCACCGGCGCCGTATTCATCGCGGCGGCCAAAATGCTGGAAGCGGTCGAGTTTCAAAACGCCTTTGGCGTGGACTGACCGCTCGCCTCAGAGCACAAGGCTCGAGCGAAAAGGTTCTTATCAAGGCGTGAAGAAGGTGGGGAGCTTCTGTTGCTCGGCGCTCCCCGTGCCGCCGTAACTATTCTGTTGCCCGGCTAGTCCAGCCGCGTTCTTTTAGAATAATTTCAGACCGTGAGGCCCAAAATTACGCTGCGAGAGCGAGTGCTTCGTTATCGTTTGCACTTATGAGTTGTGAACCATTTTACGGCTTATCCATGCCGGGCAAAAACAATGCTTTTCAACGCACGTCGATCCTAGTTCAGCCCCTCCAAGACCCCTGAAAGTCAGGGATTTTGGTGGAGCTGCCGGGTACCGCCCCCGGGTCCGCTGCATCTATTGCACATCGCAATTTATCGCCATAGCCGGGCGAACCCGGCACCAACCTATATAGGCGCTTTTTGCTGAATGGGAAGTGAAGGCGTCAAAGCCCCTGCATATTTCGGGCTTCAGGCGGAATGTGGACGACAATGCCGTCCAGTTCCGGCGTCAGCAATATCTGGCATGACAGACGGCTCGTGCGCCGTGCGCCGCTCGCCAAATCGAGCATATCCTCTTCATCCTCGACCGCGCGGGGGAGCTTGTCGAACCATTCCTTGTCGATGATGACATGACAGGTCGAGCAGGCCATTTGGCCTTCACATGTGCCCTCCAGCGGTTGACCAGCGGCCTGGGCCATTTCCAAAAGGCTTTGGCCATCTTGCGCGTCCACGTTTTGCACGTCGCCGTCCGCATTGATGAAAGTCACCTTTATCATAGCATTGCCTCTGCTGCCCCGTTGATCGTCTGTGCTGCGATATCAATTTCTTGCAACGTCGTATAGCGGCCAAAGCCCAAACGAATGGAACATTTCGCCTGTGCGTCGGTCAGGCCGATGGCGCGCAACACATGGCTTGGGCGACCCGAGCCGCTGGCACATGCGCTGCCAGCCGAGAAGGCGATGCTGCGGCATTCCGAAATCAGGCGAGCGGCGTCCACACCATCGCGGCGGATGTTGAGGTTGCCCTTGTACCTGTGCGTCGTGGAACCGTTGATGGTCCAGCCCGAAAACGCGGTGAGGGCTCGATCCCACAAGGCCGCGACATGCGCCGCATCCGCTTCCATCCGTTCTGCTGCCAGCTTGGCCGCTGCACCAAATCCGGCGCATAGAGCGGGCGACAATGTGCCCGAGCGCAAGCCTTGCTCCTGCCCGCCGCCGTGCATCAGCGGTTCGAGTTCAAGCCCGTCACGCACCCAAAGTGCGCCGATGCCCTTGGGACCGTAAATCTTGTGCGCGGAAATCGCGATCATGTCGGGGCCGTCGGGAATGGGCACCCGCCCATAAGCCTGCACCGCATCGCACAAGAACAAGCTACCAGTGGCGTGCGCCTGTCTCGCGAACTCGGCGACGGGCTGGATGGACCCGATTTCGTTGTTGATGAGCATGACTGCCAGCAACCTCGATTCTGTCGTCACTTTAGCGATAAGGCCATCTGCACGCACCGGAAACACGTCGCCGCCCAAATAGTGCACGCAATCCAGCACTGCTGCATGTTCAGTAGCCGCAGCACTCACTGGCAAACCGCAACCCTTGATTGCTAAATTGATCGCCTCGGTCGCACCGCTGGTGAAGATCACGCGTCCACCCTTGGGCAAGAGCGCCGCGACCTGCGCGCGCGCCAGCTCGACCGTTGCCGAAGCGGCCCTGCCCGCTGCATGCATGCTGTGCGGATTGGCGAAATGCTCCTTTAACCATGGCTCCATCGCCTCAAACGCCTCAGGCGCAATTGGCGTGGTGGCTTGATAATCGAGATAGATCATGCTGCTTTCGCGCGCGTAAATATTTGCGTCCACACAGCCAAGAACCGTTCGATATCCTGCATATTGGTTTCCGGACCAAAGCTGACGCGTACGACTTCGGATGCGGCCTTCGCGTTCCATCCCATCGCCTCCAGCACATGGCTGGTTTTCAGGGTACCCGATGAACATGCGCTGCCCGCTGAAACTGCAATGCCCGCCATGTCAAAATTGATGAGCTGGCTGGATGCAGCAACACCGGGCATCCGGTAACTGCCGATTGTCGGCAGACGATTGCTACTTGCGGCAACAACTTCGCCGCCCGCAGCAATAATCGCGTCATCGACCACGCTGCGCATATTTGCGGCACCGTCCAGCCATGCGAAGCCAGCGTCGAGCGCAGCTGCGAATCCCGCTGCGGCGGGAAGATTCTCGGTTCCCCTGCGATAGCCTTGCTCCTGCCCGCCTGTAGGCTGCAACAATCCTAGATCCCGTAAAAGCAACGCGCCCATTCCGGGTGGCCCACCAAGCTTGTGCGCGGAAACCGCGATGATATCCGCATCGGGCAACGACATTTTGCCAGCACTTTGCGAGCAGTCGGCGAACAACGTGCCCCCAACGGCGCGCACCGCCGCCGCGACCTCTGATATGGTTTGGATTACGCCGGTTTCATTATTGACCGATTGCACCGCATAACGTGCTTGATCGTGAATGGCGTCCAGCGTCACATGGCCCGCATTATCCACCGGCAGGCGCCGTGGACCGCTCACAGCATGCACGGCATCATGCTCGACTGCGCTGGCGATCGCATCGGTGCCACGCAGCGCGAGCGCGATGGCTTCGCTTGCCCCGCTAGTTAGAATGATCTCGCCATCCCATCCCAATGCCACAGCAATGCGCGCGCGGATTGCCTCCAAAGCCGCTCTGGCGGCTCTGCCCTCATGGTGTGGGGACGAAGGGTTGGCCCAGCGCGCCATCGCGTCGGACGTCGCTTCGCGCGCCGCCGGAATGACGGGCGTCGTAGCAGCATGATCAAGATAAACGCGTGGATTTTGAGGCATAGTTTCCATGACAGTTGCGAAAATCGTCACTACTTCTATATAGCGCTTCCTATTCCTGCAAAGCCCGAACCGTCGGGCACAGCTCGGCAACTCTGAGAATCGAAACATTTATGCCCGCTATTGCCATTCCTGGTCCTGAAGGACGTTTGGAAGCCCGTTTTTCGCCACCACCACGTCCGCGTGCGCCAATCGCCATGATTCTGCACCCGCATCCCCAAGCTGGCGGGACAATGAACGACCGGATTACGCAGCAGCTTTACAAGACATTTGTAGCGCGCGGTTTCGGCGTCTTGCGTTTCAATTTCCGCGGCGTTGGCCGTAGCGAAGGCGAATTTGACAATGGCATTGGGGAATTGTCCGATGCTGCATCAGCGCTCGATTGGGTGCAAAGCTTCCACCCCGAAGCATCGACCACCTGGATCGCCGGTTTCAGTTTCGGTGCATGGATTGGCATGCAGCTCTTGATGCGTCGCCCGGAAATCCGCGGCTTCATCTCTGTAGCACCACCTGCCAACATGTACGATTTCAGCTTCTTGGCACCGTGCCCATCATCGGGCATCATCATTCAGGGCGTGAACGATGAAGTCGTTAACCCGAACGCCGTTCAAAAGCTGGTCGATAAATTGCGGACGCAGCGCCATATCACCATCCATCATGACGAAATTCCGCGCGCCAACCACTTCTTTGAAAATGAAATGGAAATGCTGATGGCGTCAGTGAACAATTATCTGGATTTCCGTTTGGACCCCAATTCGCCGATCAAGTGATTACAATCACTTGGTCAACGGTGCCTTCGGGTTCGCCGATCAAGTGATAATAATCACTTAATCAACGGTGCCTTCGGGTTCGCCGATAAAATGAGTTATTGCGCCTCGGCAACAAGGCTTTTGCCTTGTTTGTCGGGTACAACCCAGATCGCGACATTGGCAAATATTACCAGCGCAGCCGCAACCATCAGCCACATATGTTGGCTGGTACCATCACGGCGCCACCGCTTCCACGCGCCATACAAAAGCAGGAAACCAGCGATCATCGCGGCGGATAATATGGCGTTCAACATCCGGCCTCTGTAAAGGTCGTGGATAAGCCGTGCAATCACGTAAATTCGGCATGGTCTTTTGCGGAATCGTCCCATAGAGGAGGCGTATTCCGACTCATGCTGATACAGGATATGCCATGCGTATCGCCATTGCCTCAGATCACGCTGCCCTTGCGCTGAAATCCGCGCTTGCTGAATATATGCGTGCGGCCGGCCATGATGTCGATGACCTTGGCCCCTATGATGACAGCTCGGTCGACTATCCCGATTATGGCTATAAACTCGCCGCGGCCATCGCTAGCGGTGTTGCGGATCGCGGCGTTGCGCTGTGCGGATCAGGCATCGGCATTTCCATCGCCGTGAACCGCAATCCTGCCGCACGCGCTGCTTTGGTGTCGGAACCGGTTTCTGCGCGCCTCGCCCGCGAACATAATGACGCCAACGTCATTGCCATGGGCGCCCGGTTGATTGGCGTCGATATGGCCAAGGCCTGCATAGACGCGTTTCTTGCAACAGATTTTGGCGGTGACCGCCACCAACGCCGCGTCAACAAACTATCACATCCGCTTAGCCACGAGGAACCAGCATGAGCAGCCAACCCGCAAATGACATTTCCGATGTCCAACCCGATGGATTTTTCACGCGCGGTCTCGCCGAGACAGATGCCGAGGTATTTGCCGGGTTGGCTCATGAGCTGGACCGCGAGCAAAACCAGATCGAGCTGATTGCCTCGGAAAATATCGTCTCCAAGGCTGTTCTTGAAGCGCAGGGTTCGGTATTTACGAATAAATATGCCGAGGGCTATCCCGGCAAGCGTTATTACCAGGGTTGCGCGCCTTCCGACGAAGTAGAGACATTGGCCATCGAGCGCGCCAAGAAATTGTTCAACGCAGGTTTTGCCAATGTGCAGCCACATTCGGGCGCGCAAGCGAATGGCGCGGTCATGCTCGCACTCGTGAAGCCGGGCGAAACAATTCTCGGCATGAGCCTCGATGCTGGCGGCCACCTTACCCATGGTGCGAAAGCCGCGATGTCGGGCAAATGGTTCAACGCTGTACAGTTCGGTGTGCACCCTGAGACACATTTGATCGATTTTGACGAAGTCGAGCGCCTTGCCAAAGAGCACCGTCCAAAAATCATCATAGCTGGCGGCTCAGCCTATCCGCGCATTATCGATTTCGCGCGTTTCCGGGCGATTGCTGACGAAGTCGGTGCCATCTTCCATGTGGATATGGCGCACTTCGCCGGCTTGGTTGCCGGCGGCGTTCACCCGAACCCGCTTGAGCATGCCCACGTCGTGACCAATACCACGCACAAGACATTGCGCGGTCCACGTGGTGGCATGATCATGACCAATGACGAAGCCATCGCGAAGAAAGTCAACTCGGCGGTATTCCCCGGATTGCAGGGTGGCCCGTTGATGCACGTCATCGCCGCAAAGGCCGTAGCATTTGGCGAAGCGCTTCGCCCCGATTTCAAAACCTATGCTGCGGCGACGGTAGAGAATGCCAAGGTGCTGGCTGCTACATTGAACGAGCGCGGCGCGAATCTCGTGTCCGGAGGCACCGACACGCATTTAGCACTGGTCGATCTCACGCCGCTCGGAATCACGGGCCGCGATGCGGACGAAGCGCTTGAGCGGGCAGCGATTACCTGCAACAAAAACGGCATCCCGAATGATCCATTGCCGCCCATGAAGACCAGCGGCATCCGCGTTGGTTCGCCAGCCGGCACAACGCGCGGCTTTGGCCCCGCCGAATTCCGTGAAATCGGTCATATGATTGCTGACGTTCTGGAAGGCTTGCGTCAAAAGGGTGAGCATGGCGATGCAGCGGTCGAGGCTGAAGTCCGGCTTCGCGTGCGCGAACTGTGCAGCCGCTTCCCCATCTATCCCTCTTGAACTAATTAGGTGACTTACCCATCCAATACACAGAAGGGAAAATTGACCATGGGATATTGTAACGAATGTAATGCCGAATATGGCACTCGCGCGAAGTTCTGCCCGCAATGCGGCGCAAAAACCCCCGAGCAGCTTGCAGCGGAGAGCATTCCAAACCAAGCAAAGCATTATGTCGGTGAAGCAGCCGACGAGCTTTGGGGCGCAACGAAGGACGCGTTTCACACCGGCAAGCATCTTGCCGATCAGGATACGGTGAAGAAGGTAGCTGGCGGCGCAGCTATCGGTGCTGCGGCGGGTATCATTGCCCCTATCGGGCTTGCAACGGGAGCGCTTATCGGCGCGGGCATTGTCGCCTATCGCCATGTGAATAAGAAAAAGAATCAGGAAAAATAATTGCGCTGCCCATTTTGCGGACATGACGACAGCCAGGTAAAGGACAGCCGTCCCACTGAAGACAATAGCGCCATCCGGCGCCGTCGGCAGTGCGAAGGCTGTGGTGGCCGCTTTACGACGTTCGAGCGCATTCAACTGCGTGAACTGACCGTCGTCAAGTCCGAGGGCAAGCGCGAACTATTTGACCGCGAAAAGCTGGAGCGCTCCCTATCGGTCGCCTGCCGGAAAAGGCCGGTGGATGCCGGACAGATCGAAAAGCTCGCATCGGGAATCCAGCGCCAATTGGAAACGCTGGGCGAAAGCGAGATCGACTCTAAGCGCATCGGCGAATTTGTGATGGAAGGGCTGAAAGCACTCGATAGCGTTGCCTACATCCGCTTTGCGTCGGTCTATAAGGACTTTAGCGAAGCAAAGGATTTTGAGGATTTTGCTGGCAATGTCGTGGAAGCGGCAAACAAGTAAATGAGCCTGCCCCCCATTATTATTCTCGTGCGCCCGCAATTGGGCGAGAATATTGGCAAGGCTGCGCGCGCCATGCTCAACTTTGGCCTGACGCAAATGCGGCTGGTGGCCCCGCGGGATGGCTGGCCCAATCCCGCTGCTGGCCCCGCTGCATCGGGCGCAGACCTTGTTCTTGCTAACGCCCGCGTGTTCGACACGTTGGCAGAGGCCACCGCCGACATCCATCATGTTTATGCGACCACCGTCCGCAAGCGCGGCGTGACGAAGACGGTTGTAACGCCTGAAGTCGCAGCTTCCGAAATAATTGCCCAAAGCGGCCAATCGGCGATATTGTTTGGCGCGGAGCGCTCCGGCCTCGAAAGCGATGAAGTCAATTTGGCGCGTTCAATCATTACGGTGCCCATCAACCCGGAGTTCGGTTCCCTTAACCTCGCGCAAGCCGTCATACTGTGCGCCTATGAATGGTCCAAATCCCAATCGCTCGCCAGCCCGCCGAAAACCCACCTAGAGCCACCTGCGTCACAGTTTGAATTGGATGGCCTGATCAACCAGCTGGATGGGATGCTGGAGCCGCTCAACTATTTCACCCCGATCGACCGAGCACCAGTAACGCGGCGCACCTTGCGTAATTTGCTGACCAAACCAGCATGGAACGCATATGAGGTCCGCACATTGCGGGGTGTTCTCACGACGTTGAATAGAAGACGACCGGTCGAGTAGCAAACGCCGTCACCGGCTAGCGGATCTGCTTTCATCCCATTTTTCGAGCTCGTAGGCGATCGACGCCTCGACCAGAAGCTCCCATATCTCCGCGATCGGCGGAACGGGGATGCCCGCCGCCTTTGCAGCAGCCTGCGCATTGTCCAGAACCTGCTGCTTGCGGGCTTCGTCGCGGACGGCGTTCCGGTCTGTCTTGATGCGCGCTGCTGCGTCCATATAGGCAAAGCGACGGGCCAGCATGTCTACCAACCGCGCATCAAGCGCATCAACGCCCGCGCGGACTTCCGGCATGGACGTGCAATTTTCGGGCTCGGGCGGAAGTATCGGGCTGTGCATGGCAGCGCCTTTACGGATCCGTGGCCTTAAAGTCGAGCCAGATGTTGACATCTGCCCACTCCCAAGCCATAGGCGCGCCTTCGCAATCGACCCTGCATTCCGGTGAAGCAGGTGTCCGGTGTATCTTATGTGCATCGCGCGGGACCGGAAACAACGTAGTTAGCAATTGGAGACACTAATGTCGAAGCGTACAAGCTCGAAGTATAAACTTGACCGCCGGATGGGTGAAAACATCTGGGGCCGTCCAAAATCACCTGTAAACAAGCGCGAATATGGCCCCGGCCAGCATGGTCAGCGCCGTAAGGGCAAGATGTCCGATTACGGTATTCAGCTGCGCGCCAAGCAAAAGCTTAAGGGCTATTATGGCGACGTAACTGAAAAGCAGTTCAAGCGCGCTTATCAGGAAGCCAGCAACATGAAGGGCGATACGTCGCAGAACCTTATCGGTCTGCTTGAGCGTCGCCTCGACATGGTCGTATACCGCGCCAAGTTTGCGCCAACGATCTTCGCTGCACGCCAGATCGTTAGCCATGGCCACATTCGCGTAAACGGTGTGAAGTGCAACATCGCAAGCCGCCAGGTTGCAGTGGGTGACGTCATCAGCCTGGGCAACAAAGCCAAGGAAATGGCGCTCGTTATCGAAGCCCAGGGCCTCGCCGAGCGCGATATTCCTGAATATGTTGCCGTTGATGGCAATGACAAGGTGACCTTCGCACGCGTTCCGACGCTGGACGAAGTTCCTTATCCTGTAAAAATGGAACCAAATCTGGTCGTCGAATTCTATTCGCGCTAATTTGGGATCTTACCCAGACACCAAGGGCGGCCCACTTGGGCCGCCTTTTTTGTTTGGACGAAGCCGAGCACCGTGCGCATGCAGCGACCAATGATCCGGGACGCTCCTGCGTCCTCTTGTTATTTCAACAGCAGCTTCGCTTTCAAAAAGTCGGCACTTTTCTGCAGCATTCCAGCGCGCACCGCGCCATCCTTCAGATAGTGATCTAGATTTTTGTAAATGAACAACTCTGGCGAAGCTCCAGCATCCCTTAGCTGGTCTGCCATAAACTGTGATTGACTAACGTTTACGTTTCTATCCAGATCACCGTGAAAAATCATCACTTGCGCGGAAATGCGCTTGGCGTTTCTGGCAGGTGATCCCTCGATTATATGGGGGCCGGAACCAATAAAATCGCGGTTGAGCAAATAGCTCATATAGCCGCGGTCTTGTTCCTTCAGCTTCGCCAGATCCGTCACTGGCGCGACTGCGACGATCGCTTTGAACAACGACGGATCCAGCACAGCAGATTGCAGCGCAGCATATCCCCCATATGACCATCCAAATATCGCGATTTTGTCAGGTGCCGCGATCCCTTCCGAAATCAGCCAGCGTCCGCTATCGTTGATATCGCCAATCGCCGTTTTCCAAGACTTGAACCCGTTCTGTTGATACCAGTCATCGCCAAAACCAGACGATCCGCGGTAGTTAGGCTGCAAGACAGCAAAACCCTTATGGGCGAAATATTGCGCAAGCCAGTCGAACCCCCATTCATCGCGTGCACTTGGCCCGCCGTGCGGCATGACGATGGTTGGTAGTCCCTTGCCCGCGCTACCAACGGGCAAGGTGAGATAACCCGGTATCAACGTTCCGTCCGATGCTTTGACGCTAACGGGTTTGACAGGCGCAAGCTTGTAATTTGACAGTTCGGGGCGACTTGCAAACAAGGGGCTGACGCGACTGGTCGTCTTGTCGAAATAATAAAATTGTCCGGGATTTGTGTCGCTACCCGCCCAGACAATAAATTTTTGCCCGTCCGCGCTCATGCCGACAAAATTGACCAGGTCAGCAGCAGGCAATACCTTTGACAATGAAGCGCCAAGTTTTTTCAGTGCCGGATCAAAATAGGAAGCCTGACGCTTCTCTGTTGCGAAACTAACGCCCACAATCTGCTTTTTGCGGCCCAACGTAATCAAGCCATCGACATCCACATCGGGCCTGCTGAATATTTTGGTCTTCGTAAGCGTGCCGTCCAACTTCACTTTATAGAGAGCAAGTCGGCCATCGGTTTTTTCAAAGCCGTAGGCTACGTCTTCGACGGGATCGACTGCATAGGGATTAAATCCGGTGCCGTTCGTCGAGTCATATTCACTCAATGGCGCCCACTCGGTTCGGCCCGCGATACGGTACAGATATCGCCTGATGCCGCTGTCATATTCCGATTCTATTTTCACCACGCCCATAATCCGCACGGTGCCTAAGCCATCGCTGATATATTCAGATGCAAGCCGATTCGGTGCGACGACCTGCTTTGAAGCCAAAGTCCGCGTATCTACGCGATCAACGCCATATCCTTCCTTCGTTTTAGCAATTATCGATCCGATTTTTCCTTCAGGCACATAGGCGCGGCCTAATAGCACGGCACCATCATCTGAGGGCAAAAAGTCAACCAGATTTCCACCAAAATAGGACACCCACTCCGCATTGGCGCCCTGCCGTACCGACACGAATTTTAGCTCCGTACCATCTGCATTTACCGCGACAAGACGGCTGGCTGTGACCAAATCCCCTGCATCTCTTTGCACGATGCCAATACTGCATATCAGCCGCGCGTCCGATACCCATTCGCATGAGGATAACCGCTCAGGTTCGCCAGAAGTAGCGAGTGCGACACGCGGGGCAACTGCATTCGTAATGTCGACAGTGTACAATCGGCTACCCTGTCCGTTGGCTGGCACAATATACGCTATCTTATTTCCGTCAGGCGACATGGATACGTGCTCGATACCCTCGCGGGCACCAAAGGCAGTTGCGATTTCATCTTGTGCCGACAGGCTGAAGGGAACCGAGATTGCTAGTAATATACGAAAAACTTGCACGATATTGCTCCCATAAATTCTTGGCGAAGATGAAAGTTGTATTTTTACTCGGCAAGTAAAAAAGCAGTTATCAAGTAATAATGTTCTCACTCGACCTATTGACCACGCTCCTAATTTCAACATCATTCGAAGGAAACTTGGCGTTCGCGGGGCAAAAGAGCCGAGCTTTTTTGTTTGAGCAAGCTCCGCCGGTCTGGCACAAGGATGGCAATAATATTTCCCTCTAGGAGAATTTAATGCGCCTGACGTCTCTGGCTCTTGT
Organism: uncultured Sphingorhabdus sp.; assembly: GCA_963508315.1. Lineage (GTDB taxonomy): Bacteria > Pseudomonadota > Alphaproteobacteria > Sphingomonadales > Sphingomonadaceae > Sphingorhabdus_B. Next base: position 222,501 of record CAUOWK010000002.1, read on the forward strand.
TTCCGTGCTCGCACTTACCGCCGCCTGTCAAAAGGATGCCTCGCCGAACGTTGCTGTCGATGCGCTGCCGCAAGTCGAAGTTCCTGCCCTGTCCGAAGCGACAATGAAGGATGTGACCCGCGAGCTGTCACTGGATAGCTATGAAGGCCGCGCGCCTGGCTCGGTCGGTGAAGAAAAGACGATTGCCTTGCTGATTGCCAAATTCAAGGCGGCCGGGTTACAGCCCGGCATTAATGGCAGCTGGACCCAAGACGTTCCGTTAATCGAGATTACCGCGAAAAATGTCAGCGCGCTGAGCGTTGCGGACAAAAGCGGTAAGGCAATGTCCTTTGCTTATGGCAGCGAATTTGTCATCGGCAGCTACCGCGAAACCCCCAAAACAGACATCAAGCAAAGCGACATGGTCTTTGTCGGCCATGGAATTGTTGCACCTGAAAAAGGTTGGAACGATTATGCAGGCGTCGATGTGAAAGGCAAAACCGTCGTCGTGATGGTCAATGACCCCGATTTCGAGAATGACGGTCTTGATGGCCCGTTCGGCGGAAAGGCGATGACCTATTACGGACGCTGGACTTATAAATTTGAAGAGGCCGCACGTCAGGGTGCCGCCGCAGTCCTCATCATTCACGATACCGCGCCCGCCGCTTATGGCTGGAACGTAGTAAATTCCAGTTGGACGGGTGCGCAATTTTTGGCGCAGTCGAAAGACGGCGGCAAGAGCCAGACTCAAGCCAATGGCTGGATTCAGAAATCCGTCGCACAGGAAATTTTTGCAGCGGCCGGCCAGGATTTGGACAAGCAAATGGCAGCAGCGAAGCAAAAGGGCTTCAAAGCCGTGCCGCTGAACCTGACGGCATCCGTCAACTTTGACAATGAGATCAGCAAAAAGGCGAGCAAGAACGTGGTGGGCGTTCTGAAGGGTGCAAAGCGTCCGGATGAATATGTCCTCTACACCGCCCATTGGGATCATCTCGGCAAATGTACGGCTGCGGCAGATGGCGACGATATCTGCAACGGCGCGGTCGACAATGCCACGGGCACCGCTGCGCTGGTTGCGTTGGCTGAGGGTTTCACCAAGGCAGGCGCGCCTGACCGTTCAGTCGTGTTCCTCGCTGTAACCGCAGAGGAAAGCGGCCTTTTGGGATCGAAATATTATGCGGAGAACCCCGTGTTCCCGCTTTCGCAGACCGTTGGTGGCGTAAACATGGACGCGTTTTCTATGTCGGGTCCGGCCAAGAATCTGACCGTCATCGGCAAAGGCAAGTCGCAGTTGGATAGCTATCTCGACGCCGCCGCAAAGGCCGAAGGTCGAACACCCGAAGCAGAGCCAACGCCTGAAAAGGGCTTTTACTATCGTTCGGACCATTTCAGCTTTGCAAAGCTCGGCGTGCCGATGGTGTATTTCGAAGGCGGCGATGATTTGGTCACTGGTGGCAAAGCCGCCGCTGCGGCCGCAGCCGAAGATTATGAAAAGAACCGTTACCATGCGCCCGGCGATGAATTTGACGAAAGCTGGGATTGGTCCGGCGTGATGTCCGACCTTAAGCTCTATTATCGCGTGGGTCGCATGCTTGCGATGACCGATGCCTGGCCCAATTGGAATGACGGTGACGAATTCCGAGCCGTTCGCGATAAGAGCCGCGACGGAAAATAAGTCGATGTCCTTTCGAATGCCCGCCGAATGGGCACCCCATGAACGAGTCTGGATCGGATTTCCGAGCTCAGCAGAGTATTGGGGTGCCCCCCTCACCCGAGCGCAGCAGCAAATAGCCTCTTTCGCCAATGCGGTGTATGCTGCGGGCCGGGGCGAGGAGGTACACCTGATTGCCGGCAACGCGGAAGCGGCGGGTATCGCCAAGGATATGGTGGATGCCGGCGTGCACATCGAAACGCGCAAAATCGGCGACATCTGGCTGCGCGACACCGGGTGCATTATTGTGAAGGACAGCACGCGGCGCATTGCGCGCAACTTCGGCTTCAATGGTTGGGGCGACCGCTTCGATTATCCAGGCGACAAGACGATTGGCGCTGATCTCGCTCTGGCCGTTGGCCTTGAGATAAAGAATTGCGACTGGGTTTTGGAAGGCGGATCGATTGACGTCGACGGCGAAGGCCTTGCCGCAACAACAATGGATTGCCTGCTAAACCCGAACCGAAACCCCGGGTTGAATAAGGAAGCAATCGAGACGCGGCTGCGCGACGATTTAGGCATTGAGCGCCTGCTATGGCTGGGGGATGGCTTGGCCAATGACCATACTGACGGCCATATCGATAATCTCGCCCGCTTTGTGGGTCCCAACCATCTGTTGATACCGCAAGGGTCAGGGCCCGATGATCCCAACGTCGCCGTATTCCGCGATGCCCGCATGCGTGCCGAAGCCTTTGGCTGCCGCGTTACGTTGATGCCTTCGGTCGGGCTTTTCGAGCAGGATGATGAAGCGGTTCCAGCCAGCTACATGAATTTCTATATCGGAAACGCGGCAGTCGTTGTTCCCGTGTACGGATGCAAAAACGACGAAACGGCCATCGAAACCCTGTCCGGTCTGTTCCCCGACCGTGAAGTTGTCGGCATTTCAGCAGACGCGGTTCTGACGGGCGGTGGCAGCTTCCATTGCTCCAGCCAACAAGTGCCAATTTGACTGTATTGGAAATTCGACACTCGAAACCATATTATAAATGTTCGTAACCAAGGAGAGGATCCCCCGTGAAAAAGACTGTTCTACTCGCCCTCGCAGCCGCATTCATTGCCGTTCCCGCTTATGCTGACCATCACATGGCCAATAAAGCCGAGCATGACAAAATGCATAAGGCGCATCAGGAACGGCTCGCCAAGATACTCGCCGACCCTTCGCGCGCCAATGACGCAAAGCGTGACAAATATCGCCATCCTGCCGAAACATTCGAATTTTTCCGGCTTCATCCTGACCATGTGATTGGCGAATATGCGCCCGGCGGTGAATGGGTGTCGCGCCTTCTTGGCCGTTATGTCGACGACAAGGGCAAATATACCGGCCTCTATTTCGGCACCAAAACGCATTTCAGCGACCAGCAAAAACAAGGCATTGCCACCGCCATATCGACATTCCCTGCGGATGTCGCAGCCGTGTCGGGTCGTCCCGCGTCAGATTTCAACGCTTTTTCTGTTGGCGAAATACCGGAAGGTGCCAAGGGCACATTCGACCGTATTATCGTAATGCGCATGATGCATAACCTCATCAACTGGAACATTGCCGATGCTGAAATCAAGGCGATGCGCGACTTGCTTAAGCCGGATGGCTTGCTCGGCATTGAGCAGCATCGCGCTAAAGCCGACGCGCCCTACAGCTACACGAATGGCACAAAGGGTTACATGCGTGAGGCGGATATCATCAAGTTCATGGAAGTGCATGGCTTTGATCTCGTCGCCAAAAGCGAAATCAATGCCAACCCCAAGGACAGCGCAAACTGGCCTGACGGCGTGTGGACATTGCCGCCGGCACTCCGATTGAAAGATGTCGACCGCGCGAAATATGAAGCCATTGGCGAATCGGACCGCATGACCTTGCTATTCAAAAAACGTCCGTAACTTGCCATGACAATGTTTGTGATGCGCGCGATCCTGTCGGGGGTCATTATCGCGCTCATCGCCTATATCGGCAAAAAAGCACCGGCAGCAGGCGCATTGGTCGCCTCGCTGCCGTTGATTTCAATCATAGGCATGATCTGGCTGTGGCGTGACACGTCGGACAGCGCGTTGTTGGCTGACCATGCCGAAGCAACATTCTGGTATGTGTTGCCAAGCTTGCCCATGTTCCTTCTCATTCCATGGCTACTGCGTGCAGGCCATGGTTTCTGGATCGCCCTGTCGTCGGGCATTGGCTTGACGATAATATTATACTTGGCAACAATCGTCATTGCGGCGCGTTTCGGCGTCCGGCTATAAGCGCAGCATGACCAAAAACATCTCTATCGCCGCCCTTCAGCTGCCATTATCCGGTAGCGAGGCCGAAAATATTGACGCCGTCAGCGACCTTGTTGCCCGCGCCGCGGAGGATGGCGCGGATATAATCCTGCCGCCAGAACTGTTTTCCGGTCCCTATTTCTGCAAGACTCAGGAAGAGCATCATTTCGCGCTAGCCCGTCCCACGGCAGAGCATCCCTCCGTGAAGGCAATGGCCAAGCTTGCCAAAAATCTTGGCGTTGCGATTCCGACCAGCTTTTTTGAACGCGATGGCCCGCATTTCTATAACAGCATGGCCATGATTGACACCTATGGCGACATCATGGGGGTCTATCGCAAAAGCCATATTCCTGATGGCCCCGGCTATCAGGAGAAATATTATTTCCGTCCGGGCAACACCGGCTTCAAAACATGGGACGTATTCGGCACGCGCATTGGCGTGGGCATATGTTGGGATCAATGGTATCCCGAATGTGCACGGGCCATGGCCCTTATGGGTGCGGAACTGTTATTCTATCCCACCGCTATCGGCGCTGAACCCCAGGATGCGACGCTCGATACCCGCCATATGTGGCGGCGTGCAATGGTCGGCCACGCCGTGTCCAATTGCATGCCGGTAATCGCCGCAAACCGTGTGGGCAGCGAAGCTGACCATGGCGGTCAGGCGCAAAAATTCTATGGTACCAGCTTCATCGCCAATGAATGGGGAGATGTCGTATGTGATCTGGACGATGCCGAAACCGGCACGCTCGTCGCCACATTCGACTTGGACGCCGCACGCAAACACCGCGCCAGCATGGGTTTCTTCCGCGATCGCAGACCGCAATTATACAGCCGTCTGGCAGAGGACGTTTAAGCTGTCGCATCTCTATCTCATCGGCATCGGGTCGAACCAGCCACATCCTTTGATCGGATCCCCCGAACGTATCATTCCCCACGCCGTCGCGGCGCTAGAGATGGACGATATCGACGTTTTCGCGCATTCGGCAACCATCCAGTCGCGCCCGATGGGTCCATCGTCACGGCGCTTTGCCAATGCCGCAGCGATAGTGTCTACGCAACTGGCACCGCCTGACCTGCTCGCGCGCTTGCATGAGGTCGAAGCCCATTTCGGCCGCGCCCGCACTGGCCAAAGCTGGCGTGCACGCGTTCTCGATCTGGATATATTATTATGGTCCGGCGGCATGTGGGCTGACGGCATCCCTGCGCTGACGATACCGCATCCTGGCCTTCGTTTGCGCGGCTTTGTGCTCACACCAGCCGCCATGATTGCGCCGGATTGGCGCGATCCAGTCACCGGACTTACAGTCCGACAACTGCAATCGCGATTTAACCGACCAAAGGCGCTTGACCGCATCACCCGCCGCCATTAGGGGAGGCGCTCTCCCATGAACCCAAGCCGGTTCTGGTCGGGGGCCCTTAGCTCAGTCGGTAGAGCAACTGACTTTTAATCAGTAGGTCGCTGGTTCGAACCCAGCAGGGCTCACCACTTTATTGTGGTATATTAGGTATTTAGTTGACCGTCTATCGGGAGACGCTCCCTTAAAACATGCTCTAGGTAACATTCTAGGTAACATTGGGATGTAAAATGCGTTCGAACGATAGGTCCGAGGGATTTCTGCAATCTCCCCTTTTTCGTCCTGATGAAGGTTAGACCAAGCCAGAATCACGCAGGTATCGGAATGCAAATCCCGGCCGTTGGCTACCTGTCGAGCAGTTGTGGTTGTGTTCGGGTTGATAAAGAAAGGGAACGGACATCAAACTCGGCAGACGATAAATCGGAACACCGTATGTGGCTGGACTGAGCGGCCTGAAATTTGCATATCCGCCGGCAACACTTTAACGAGAAACTCACTGCAAGCTCTAGCGTTAGGTGCCGATTCAGAAACCAAGCTCACCGATGAGTCAGCAGCGAACTTAAGCGAGGTCGCCTCGCAGACGAACAGACAAGACGAATTCAACGCCAGGCTTGCTGCAACTGCGGCTTTTAGCAATTTCCCGTTGAGAACGACAACTTTCCCGAGAGCCGCGTACTTGGGTAGTCGGACGCGGCTTTAGCGGATCAAAAAATTCGACAGAGTCAATCAATAGGGATTATGATTAAATCTCGCAGATTTGGAAACTGCGGCCGAAAACAAAATTCGCCCACCGAACGTCTCGATAATAGGGTTGGAGCTGATGGTAACAATCAATGATCAGCACCGGTGTTCTTGGTCAAAGAGCGTGAGCTTCGCCAATAGCCATCGCAGAGAACCGATCGAGACGCGCCTTGTCTGCCCTGCCAACCTCGGTCTTCACTGTTGCGTTGCGCTTCGTAGAGCTTCGACCTCGGCGCGAACCTGCGCGTAAAGTTGTTCGGGACCGAACTCGGCAAGGGGCTTCCCGTTTACGAAAAAGCTTGGCGTTCCCTTCACCGCGAGGCTGTTAGCATCGGCCATATCGGCTTCCATGACGGCTTTAGCACCGGTCATGGGCATCGCCTTGGCCTTTTCAACGTCAAGCCCGGCTGCCTCTGCGGCCACCCAAGCGCCAGCCATGTTACCGTCATGCCACGCAGGCTGCGCTTCAAGGAGTGCGGACATCACCGGCTCCAGAACGCCCTGTGCGCGAGCGGCTTCCAGAATGCCGATCGCTTCCGCTGAACCTTGATGTAGTGGCAGATAGCGAAGCACGAGACGGACATCATTGGGATAGGCGGCCAGTATCTGTTTAACTCCAGGGTAAAATGCACGGCAGGCTTCGCACGATGGATCGAAGAATTCGACAATCGTCACCGGCGCCGTCTTGGGTCCGATGATCGGCGAGTGAGCGCGAACAAACACATCCGCTTGCACAGTCGCCACTTTGGCAGCGGGTTCTTCAGCATATGTACGTCCGTAAATGGCCGCCCCGGCGGTAAACGCGCCAATGGCCAGCAAACCAGTCAATATAACTCCAAAACGTCTATTCATGATCGAGTTCTCCGAAATACGAGGGCGAGGAAAAAGGCGATGGCAGTAAAGGCGGACAGCGAAAGAAGCGGGATCGGGATGCTGCCAAAAAGCGTCATCGCGTTGTCCGAACAGGAAGGCCCTGAACCGCATGGCTGGATTTTTTCGGGTACAAAGCCAAAATAGAGCAAGGCGTGATAGAGCGAAACGACCCATCCTGCGCCTGCGAGTGTGAGGGCATATGGGGTCACACCGCGATCGGACCTGAAAGCCGCAATGCCGAGTATGATTGCCAGCGGAAACATAAAAACTCTCTGAAACCAGCACAACTCGCAAGGATATTGACCCATGATCTCGCCAATGAAAAGGGCGCCCAGACTGGCCGCAAGCGCAACGATCCAGGCAACAAACAACGCCGCCCAAGCATATGGATAGTGGCTTTGCAGCTCAGGGCTCATGATTTCCGTCCAGACCGGGGCAATTGCTTTTTCGACGCCAAATGATGCGCCAGCCTATTGATCGGGAGCTGGAATTTTTCGATGAGCCGCTTTCGGAACAGGCGCGCGCCAATGAACGGCAGCAGACCTTTGAGATTTGCTGAATGAACAAGCCGCACATTCGTACCTTCGCGCAGCAGCAGATACCGCTCTTCGATGTTAGCGAAGCCGCGTAGACCGAATTCCATGACCATTTCTCGCACCGGTTCAAGCTTGGTGATTCTGGCGGTAATGCTCATGCCGCGCGGCGCTTCCGAATTACTGCGATAGTAATATTCGACGTCCGCGCCTTCTTTGGCAGACCCTTCGATCTCGACAAGCGGATGCCAGCTTCGATACGGCGGAAAATCGACGAGTGCTCCCCATACCTTACTCAGGCTGGCGGTAATGAGCACTTCGGTGCTAATCTTCATGCCGCAACTCCTATTCCCAGATATTAGTGGCGGCGATGGCCGCCACCGCCGTGATGCCCACTGCGATGTCCCCCGCCGTGAAATATGACACCGATGCCTCCGGTCCTTCGATAAGGAGAAGAGAAATAGGGCGGAAAACCATATCCCGCATAACCCGAAGTCCACGGCCTCGAATTAGATGCGGCGACGAGGCAGGTAACTTCTGTTTTCTGAGGTGTATCAGCAGACTGGGCGTTCATAGTATCTGGAAGCGGTTCTTGTGGCTGATCAACTACTGCATTGTCGGCTGTGTTCACCGGTTGTGCAGCAATAGCTCCGGGAGTGTTGCAAGGGACGATGAAGTAAGCAAATCTTGGTCGTTCGTTGCCGTAAGACGAGCAACCACCCAATGTGGCAGCGGCTGCGGCGATAAGCATTGCCTTGGTCAAAACTGCTTTCATCTTGCATCTCCTCTCTCGAATTAAACATTCGAGCTATAAATAGGTTTACTGCACCGCAACCGCACGGCTGCCGAGCTTGACGTCGCAACGTGGATATAAAATGCCTGCTTGCGCCGTTGACGATAGCTGGTTCATTTCGATCTCCCTGATACCTTCTCTGAGTGCGCCATGTTGGCAGCACCGCAATGTAGCGCGCATGGTTTAGCCGTGGGCGCGGTCGGGGGGTCCGGCGCCCACGGCACGGCCCATTCCGCAGCGAACCAGGGCTTCTTCTCGTATGGAAGCCTCAAACGGGACGGTGAGCGGGGACCGATAGGATCGAAGAGCCGTTCCGCTGCGCGTGCCAGCCGTACCGAGGTGTGGCGTATGGCCGCTGGATTGTGCAGGTGGTCAGGCATGAAGCGCCTCGGCATCGCCGCAGGGTTCGGTTTCGGTTTGAAGCGTGGCATGGTGAATCTTGAATTTTTGTTCCAGCATTTCCGCGACCGCAATGCGGATATCTTCTCCTATTGCCTTTGGTTGCAAAACGAGGTGTGCTGTCAGGCTGGCATCGTCTCCTGCCACCGACCACAAATGCAGGTCGTGGACGCCCGCGACACCCGGCACCCGAAGCATCGCGCTACGGACAGTTTCAAGATCAAATCCGCGCGGAACGCCTTGCAACAGGATGTGCGTGGTATCGCGCAGCAAAGTCCATGTGCGCGGCAAAACCCATAAGCCAATTGCGATAGCGACAATCGGGTCGATCCAAGTCTTGCCCGTCAGCCAGATTGCGATCGCCGCTGCAATGACACCCAAAGAACCGAGCATGTCGGCCCAGACTTCGAGATAGGCACCTTTCATATTTAGGCTGGTTTCTTTGCCGCCCGCCAAGACCCGCATCGCGATGAGGTTTACAACAAGGCCAAGGCTAGCCACTGCCAACATACCGATGGATTCCACCGGCTGCGGGTCGAAGAAACGAGAGATACCCTCATACAGAACATAACCTGCGACGACGAACAGCAGCACCGCGTTGAACGCAGCGGCTAATATCTCGAAGCGGCGATATCCATAGGTACGCTGTGCATCTGCGGACCGCTGTCCAATTCGCACAGCGACGAGCGCAATGGCGAGTGCGGCCGCATCCGTAAACATGTGAGCGGCATCGGACAGCAACGCGAGGCTGTTGAACCAATATGCGCCAACAAGTTCTGCGACAAGAAAGCTGCCGGTAAGGCTGAGCGCAATCGCCAAGCTGCGCGTGTTGGCTCCGTCGGTATGACTGTGGCCAACAGATCCATGCCCTTGATCGGCGTGATTATGTCCTGCACCCATTTCAGATATCCTTTGCCGGAGCAGAAGTGCTTTCGTCTTCCGCAGGTTTGAATGTCCAGAACATCAGGAGCGCATTGATTGTTACAAGAATTGTGGCACCGGTATCGGCAATGATTGCTGTCCACAAATTGGTGATGCCGAATACTGCCAGGACTAAAAAGACCAATTTCAACCCAACTGCGAGGACAATGTTGATGATGATCGTGCGACGTGTTTGACGCGCTAACCTAATAGCGTCTGGCACTGCCAGCAGCCTGTCCCGAAGCAATCCAACATCAGCGGTTTCGATTGCGACATCGGTGCCGCCGCCCATGGCCAGGCCAAGCGTAGCGGTGGCAAGCGCGGGAGCATCGTTGACGCCGTCACCCACCATCAGGACCGGCGCTTCGGCCTTGAGGGCTTCGATCCGTTTGAGCTTGTCGGCTGGCATCAACTCGCCCTCGGCCTCCATCCCTAGCCCCTGCGCGACGGCCGTTGCCGTCCGCTGATTGTCGCCACTGAGCATTAGCGAGCGAATGCCAAGCGCGTTGAGCGCGGCAATGGCGGGTCTGGCATCGTCGCGTGCTTCATCGCGAACCGCGATATGACCCTGATATTTACCGTCCACCAGCAACACCGCAACCGTCTTGCCCGCGCGTTCGAGCGTATCGATGCTCGCTGCAACATCGGTTTCGAGCGATCCCGCCGCGCGCGGGCTGAACAGCGCCACCTGCTTGCCGCCAACCATGCCCACCGCACCCTGACCCTGCTTTATGGTGACGTCCGTCGATTTGGGCACGGCTACTTTCAGCCGCTCTGCTTCTGTAACGATCGCCTTGGCTACTGGATGCGTCAATCCGGTCTCGATAGCCGCGGCCAGTTTGAGCGTGTCCTGGCCTGCGACATCGGTGACCACAGGATGTCCGCGCGTCAGCGTGCCGGTCTTGTCAAAGGCGGCGATGCCGATCTTGGCGAGCTGTTCCAGCGCTTCGCCGCTCTTGATCAAGATGCCGCTGCGTGCTGCAGTTGCGATGCCGGTGGCAATCGCGGCAGGCGTTGAAAGCACCAGCGCACAGGGGCAGGCAATCAGCAGCACCGTCAACGCGCGATAGGTCCAGGTGGCCCATTCGCCGCCAAAGGCCAGCGGTGGCACCAAAGCGATCAGCGTCGCCAGGATGATCGCGGCGGGTGTATACCAGCTGCTGAAATTGTCGATGAAGCGGGCGGTAGGTCCGGTTGACGCCTGAGCCTGCGCCACGAGATCACCGATCCTGGCGACCACGCTGTTCGATGCGTCCTTGGTCACTTCGACTTTCAGCGTGCCATCGCCGTTGATCGATCCGGCAAAGACATCGGCACCAACCGTCTTTTCCACGGGACGTGATTCTCCCGTGATCGCCGCTTCGTCGAGCGCGGAGCTGCCATTGATGATGCGGCCATCGGCGGCGATCCGGTCTCCCGCAGAAACCAGCATGATCGCCCCGATGTTCAGCGTTGTGACATCCACTGTGCGCCGCTCGCCATCGACCTCGATGACGGCTTGCGATGGCAACAGCTTGGCCAGTGCGCTCAATCCCGAACGTGCCCGGGCTGCTGCAAAACCCTCAAGCAGTTCGCCCAGCGAGAACAGCGCCACCACGACAACCGCTTCGGCCCCTGCATCTATCGGAATAGCCCCCAGCACCGCCACTGTTACCAGGGTCTCGATGCTGAACGGGCGGCCCTTCAGCGCCTTGGTGAATGCCGTTCGAGCAAAGGGTGCCACCGAAAGCACTGCGCCCACGCCGTAAGCCCACCGCGACCATTCGGGTTGGAGCCACGAAACGCCATAGGCAATGGCCGCCACCAAGCAGGCGAACAGGAAAATGCGCAAGCCCGTTTCATCGCCGCCGCCATGCGCGTGGCCGTCATCGTCACTGTGTTCAGACCCCATGCGCACTCTCCTTCGACCGGCCATCAGCCGATCAGTCGAACAACTCGGCGAGAAAACTCTTGCGGCGCTTGCCACCATGATGTCCCGACCGGCGATAATCGTCATAGCCGCGCTCGCCGTCTTCGGGACGAACACCGGCAGCAGGTGCCGATGCCGGCGGGGCAGCCCGTTCGGATCGCTCGATGATCTTGTCGAGTTCTCCACGATCGAGCCAGACCCCGCGGCATTGCGGGCAAAAGTCGATCTCGACTCCTTGTCGATCCGACATTGAAAGCGGCACGCGGCATGCGGGGCAAAGCATGGCCTGTTGCGAAACTGTTGGCTGGTTCATGGTCTCTTCTCCCTATTTATCCAGGATCGGCTCGCCGAGCGTCGATACGTCGCTGTAATCCCCAGGAACGTGCTTCTTGTGGCGACCACGCAGCAGCAGGTGGCTGATGGCAGGCAGCACGAACAGAGTCAGCAGGGTCGAGGTTATCAGCCCGCCGATAACCACGATTGCCAACGGCTTCTGCACCTCGGCACCTTGCCCGGACGCAAGTGCCATCGGCACAAATCCGAGCGACGCAACTGTGGCGGTCATCACAACCGGTCGGAAACGAAGCAGAGCGCCCTCCTTGATCGCTTGCTTTAGAGCCATTCCTTTTTCGATCAGCTCATTGATCGTCGACATCATTACCAGTCCGTTGAGCACGGCCACGCCTGACACAGCCATCATGCCAACGGCGGCGGAAACCGAGAAATTCTGGCCTGTCAGGAACAAGGCGATGATCCCGCCCGCCAGCGCCAGCGGAACGGCGGAGTAGATCGCCGCTGCCGGACGCCAGCCCTTCAAGCCGACAAACAAGATGCCAAAAATTAGCGCAAGGATCAAAGGCACAATGATCGAAAGCCGCTGCGATGCGGCTTGCAGATTTTCAAATTGTCCGCCCCATTCGATCGAACTGCCCGGTGGCAGTTGCACCTGCGCTGCGACCTTGCTTTGCGCTTCGGCGATGAAGCTGCCGAGATCGTTGCCGCGTACATTGGCCTGCACCACTACGCGGCGTTGTCCGTTTTCGCGGCTGATCTGGTTGAGGCCTTCGGAAAAGCTTAGGCTCGCAACTGCATTTAGCGGCACTGACGCGCCTTCCTGCGGTAGCATGACGGGCAATGAGCCCACCGCAGCCAGATCGTTCCGGCCTGTGTTGGGCAAGCGAACAACAATATCAAAGCGCCGGTCACCCTCAAACACGATCCCCGCCGCGCGCCCGCCAAGAGCGGCGGCTACGGTGTCAGTCACGTCCTGCAAGGTCAGGCCGTAGCGCGCGATGGCGTCACGGTCGAATTTGATGTCAAGCTGTGGAAAACCCTCGGTTTGCTCAACCTTGACGTCTGCCGCCCCTTTGACGGTATTCAGAACAGCCGCAACTTTGCCGCCCACTGCGCTCATCACATCAAGGTCATCACCGTAAAGCTTGATTGCGACATCACCGCGCACCCCGGCGATCAACTCGTTGAAACGAAGCTCGATGGGCTGACTGATCTCGAATGCGCTGCCGACCATAGGTTTGAGCTTGGCTTCGAGCCTTTCAACCACCTGCTGTTTAGTGGTTACTCCTGCGGGCCATTCGTCCTTGGGCTTCAGGATGATGAATGAGTCCGAGATATTGGGCGGCATCGGGTCGGTGCCAACCTCCGCCGTCCCGGTTTTCGAAAACATATAGGCGACTTCGGGCAGCGAAACGGCGGCCTTCTCAATTTGCCGCTGCATGGTGAGCGATTGTTGGAGCGAGGTCGAGGGAATGCGGATGCCTTGCAGCGCGATGTCGCCTTCGTCGAGTTGCGGGATGAACTCGCGCCCCAGCATCGTGAACGCCAATGCCGCCAGCACGAAAGTCCCAACACCAGCGCCGATCCAGGGCCAAGGCCGTGAGATTGCCTTGCCTAGGATAGGCGCATAGCGATCCTTAACAAAGGCCACCGCCTTGACTTCCTTTTCAGACACTTCGCCGCGAATGAGCAGTGCGACCATGGCCGGCACGAAGGTCAGCGAGAGGATGAATGCACCAGCCAGCGCCAGCATGACGGTGATTGCCATCGGCGAGAACATCTTGCCCTCGACACCGGTGAAAGTCAGCAGGGGCGCAAAGACAAGGAAGATGATCGCCTGCCCGTAAATGGTGGGCTTGACCATCTCGCGCGAGGCTTCGAACACCTCGTGCAGCCGCTCGTTCAGAACCAGAACGCGCCCCTCGTGATGCTGTCGCTCGGCGAGGCGCCGCAAGCAGTTCTCGATGATGATGATCGAGCCATCGACGATCAGCCCGAAATCGAGCGCACCCAGGCTCATCAGATTGCCCGATGTACCGGTGGCGTTCATTCCCATTGCCATCATTAGAAAGGAAAACGGTATTACCAGCGTGGCGATGATCGCTGCGCGGATATTACCCAGCAACCAGAACAGAACCGCTATAACCAACAATGCTCCTTCGAGCAGGTTCTTTTCGACTGTCCAGATCGTTGCATTGACCAGTTTGGAGCGGTCGAGCACCGTTTTTATCTTTATCCCTGGTGGCATCGATTTGGCCACTTCGCCAAGCCGTTCGCCGACTGCTTCGGCGACGATCCGGCTGTTGCCGCCTGCAATCATCAGCGCAGTGCCGACAACGACCTCCTTACCATTCTCGGACGCGGCTCCTGTGCGCAAATTGCCGCCGAGCCGAACAATCGCGACATCCTTCACCGCCACGGCAACGCCGCCGCGTGTGGCAACAGTCGCCCGGCCAATCTCGTCCAGAGTGCGTATGCGGCCATCGGCCTTGACGAGAAATGCCTCGCCGCCACGCTCAACGAAATTCGCGCCGACCGAGATATTGGCCTTCTCCAGCGCATTGGCGAGTTCGGAGAATGAAATACTATAAGTTGCGAGCTTGGCGGGATCGGGTTCGACCACGAACTGCTTTTCATAGCCACCGATACCGTCGATGCCTGCGACGCCCTGTACGGTCCTGAGTTGGGGCCGGATTACCCAGTCCTGTACCGTGCGCAAATAGGCGAGCTTTGACACTTCATCGGTCAACATCTTGCCGTCAGTCGTCAGGTACGAGCCATCTGGCTGAAAGCCTGGTTTGCCTGCGATCTTTGGATTGGGCTTGGTTCCGGCAGGTTCGAATTCGACGACATACATCAGCACTTCGCCAAGCCCGGTGGTCACCGGCCCCATTTGCGGCTCGACGCCTTCGGGAAGATTTTCTGATGCCTGAGTTAGCCGCTCGGCTACTTGCTGGCGCGCGAAATAAAGATCGGCACCTTCGTCAAATATAACAGTGACCTGGCTAAACCCGTTGCGCGAAATCGAGCGTGAGCTTTCCAGCCCTGGTATTCCCGCCATCGCGGTTTCGACTGGGAAGGTAACAAGGCGCTCCATATCGAGCGGCCCCAGCGCGGGCGCTACGGTGTTGATCTGCACTTGTTTGTTGGTGATATCAGGAACGGCGTCGATCGGCAGCTTCAAAAGCTGCATCACACCAAAGGCCGCAACGATAAGTGTAGCAACGACCACACCCCAGCGGAAGCGGATCGACGCATCAAGGAGTTTCTCGATCATATCAATGCTCCGCCTCGCCCTTGCCGAGTTCGGCCTTGAGCAGGAACGCACCCTTGGTGGCAACGACAGCGCCCGGTTTCAGCCCGTCGACAATCTCGATACGGCCACCGCCACGCTTGCCAGTGACAACTGTCGTAGACTGAAAACCCTTGGCGGTTTTGACGAACACGACTTCCTTGCCTTCAACGGTTTGCACCGCTTCTTCGGGCAGTGCGATCAAAGCGCTATCGCCGCCGCCACGCGGCTTGATGCGCGCGCGCAGGCCCTGACCGGGGGTTAGGCCGCCGATCCCTTGCGGCGTCAGAACTATGGTTGCGGTTTTGCTATCAGGGTCGAGACTGGGCGTTGCAGAGCGGACCACGGCGGTGACCGTTTCGCCGCCAAGAAGTTCGATGACCGCTGTATCGCCGGGCTTGATGCGGCGCGCGTCGGCGGCCAGCACCGATGCGTTGATCTGAATGCGATTGGGGTCGGAAACGCGGAACAGTTCGGTTCCTGCCAAGACATAAGAACCTAGTTTGGCGTCGGCCTTGGTTACACGGCCCGAGATCAGGCTGACGACACCCAAGGTGCGGCCATCTCCTGACACCTTCGCAGCGGAAGCGGCGGACTGTGAGCGCCGCGCCTCTGCTTCGGCTGCGGCCAACGCCGCTTGTGCGCCCTCCAAATCTTGCCGCGCAGTAACCTTGGCATCGAACAGCTTTTTCTCACGCGCATAGGTCGAACGGGCCAGCGCGAGATTGGCCGATGCCGAACTGCGTTCTGCGGCAATCGACGCGGCATCGCGGCTTTCCATGACCGCTAATGCTTCACCGGCACGCACGAAGTCGCCCAGTTGGCGGTTGATGCGGACGACGGCGCCATCCGCGCGTGCGGTTAGAACTGCTTCGCCTTCGGGTGTCGAGGCGACAACGCCTTGCGCCAATATCTCGGCACCCAATCCGCCCGATTGCAATGCCTCGGTAACGATGCCAGCAGCTTTTGCGCGAGACTCCTCCATGAGGATTTGGCCTTCGACATGGCCTTCCTCTTCGGCCTCTTCGGCGGGCGCTGCTGCGGCAGCCGTAGTTTCCGGAGCGAACATTGTGCGGCCCAGCATTATCCCGCCACCGCCAAGCACGAGCGTCGCAACGGCCACTCCAGCTATAAGCTTGTTTCTGTTATTTTCGGTTTCCATAAGATTGTCCTTTACAGCGCGTTTGCGCGGATGAGAGCGGCAAGCGCTTCGGCACGGTCGAGCCGCGCCTGGATGAGATTGAGTTTGGCGGTGGTCAGTGCAGTTTGCACATCGAGCAGTTCCAGCAGCGAGAATTTGCCGGCATTATATCCGATCCGTGTCAGTCGGAGGGCTTCTTCAGCCTGCGAGATGCCAAGCCCCGCCAGGGCCTCATAACGTACCTCGGCAGCGCCCAGCAATATCCGCGCATCCTGACGGACTCTGGTTGCTTCGATCCGTGCAAGCATCGTGGCCGATTCTGCCGCCAGACTTTCAGATTGGGCTGCGTCGATATTACCGCGATTTCGGTCACGGAACGGCATTGCAATCGAGACACCGGCGACCAAAGCCGTTTCTCTTCCTTCAGCAAAGCGACGGACACCGCCGCTCGCCGTGACGTCGGGCACGGCGTTTGCGCGCGCCAGCCTCACTCTGGCAAGTGCCGCGTTTTTTTGCGCTATCGCAAGCTGTTCGTTCAGCGAGGGCAATTCAACTGGCACGTTGGGAGGTGCCGACTCATCAGTAAATGTGGCGGATAATTCAGGATCGTCGCTCCAGATCAGCGTTGCCAACAGGCGCCGCGAACTTAACAATTCACCCAAGGTGCGCGCCTGTTCCGCCCGTGCCTCAGCCAACGCAGCCTCCGCACGAAGCTGGCGCAAGGGCGGCTCCCGACCGGCATCGACAAGGACTTTTGCTATCCTCGCCAGCTCTTCGGCGGCGGCGGTATTGTCGCGTGCCAACACCGCCCGGTCTTCGTCAGCCCGAAGCTCGGCATGTGCAAGACGGATATCACGGTCCAGATCCGCCAAAGCAGTCTTGTATGATAGAAACGCAAAATCCCGTTCGGCGCGAGCGACCTCCACCCGCGCACTGCGCTTGCCACCAAGCTCAAGCCGCTGGCTTACTGCCAACGTGGTTTCAGTACTCCGAAGCCCCTGAAACGCGCCGCTGCCGGCGAAATTCTCTACCTCGATGCTGAGCTCAGGGTTTGGCGAAACGCCAGCCTGCCTTGCCCGGGCTTCCGCAGCGTCAGCCTGAGCCTTCGCTTGCGTAACGCGCGGTGAACTCTCGGTTCCTTTTGCTAATGCCTGACTGAGTGAAATGGGTTCCGCGCGAATGGCAGCACCGCTGAAGACAAGCGCCCCCGCCAAAAGCGCAGCGCGCAATGAAATATGCATAAAAAAATCCCTGAACGTGTGACACTGGCGCAGATGCACACTGGCATCCGTGCAACGGACTCAGTTCAGGCAGCGGGAGGTTGGACGGGCGGCGCTTGCGCGAATGAAATTAGCGCAGATGAGATAGATGGCACTACTGCAGCCTCTTTCAAAGGCAGGACAGCAGCCAAGGGTGCCTCAACAGCAGGCGTTGCCGTGCAACAGTGATGATGGGCAACAGCTTGTCCGGCGGGACTCGACTTACGCTCTTTGTCGTCATCACCAGTCGGCGCAAGTTCGTGGCTAGCATCAACCGTCAAAAAAACGCTCGCAGGGCTCTCCACGGCACACGCCAACGCCGACCCTCCGGCACCTGACCAGAGAACTGCAAAAGCAACCAAAAAGGTAAACAACCGCAAGCGCATCGGCATGCTGCTAGCATGAGCCTTTATGTTTCGCAATGGCACAATCACGGTCGATATTCTTTAAGTCGGGATTCCAGATCAGCGGGTATGGGCATGGCCTTAAAGGCGCTGACATTGGCCCTGCCGGTGTTTCCTTTTGGAATCCGTCCGGAAATTGCGCCCATTGGTGCCAAAGCCAGCCGAAAAATCTGCCCTGCTACTTCCTTTGCATCCCGTTCAATAAGAGCAAATCGGAGCATGGCCCAATGGCTGGCAAGATGAGGCCCCAAATAGGGCTGCGAGACAATGTGCGCGCGTTCTAGCGCAGTCCATGCCCTTTCATTGTCGCCCAAAGTCTTCGCTTCTTTGAACAGCGCCATTTCTTCGGCAATCACGCGGCGCGCTTGCAACGTGCGTGCAAGACCGCGCCAGCGCCGCTGCCTATGCCAGTAAAAAACCTGCGCAAAGGCCCAAACGAACGGCGTCATTAGTCCGGCCGAGATTTCGACCTCATCGCTGTAATGCGTGCCACCTGCCCCATCTGGCGAAATCGTGATCCAATGGTCCCACTTGCTAACCAGAGCGCTGTAACCGTTGTCGCGCAGACGCTTTGGCCAATCGCCGCTTTCCGGTTCGTGCACAGAAGTCACAATCCATTGCGTGCCAAACGGCAATATCCCGAGCAGCCTTAATTTCACCTGATACCGGCCACCGGGTTTGAAATGTTCGAACGGTTCGCTGCCGACCGGTATGAAACGCACCAGCGGCCACGCGATATGCACGAGCAGGGGCGCGGTTTGAACTTCCGACCAGACAATATCAGAAGGGATGTCAATTATCGTTGAAAGCGACACCTTCATAATGCCACCGATCGCAACTCGGCCACTGCTTGCCGGAACACTTGAAGCCCGCCCGTTAGTGCCAGCCCCGCCATGATCGACGCGACAATCAGGTCAGGCCACGCGCTGCCCGTGCCAAGCACGCCAAGCGCCGCCAGCATCACCGCGACATTGCCAATGGCATCGTTGCGCGAGCATATCCAGACCGAGCGCATATTGGCATCGCCCATCCGATAGCGGTATAGCAGCAAGGCAACGCCGACATTGGCGGTCAGCGCGAGCGCACCAACAGCGCCCATTGTGGCGGGGTCGGGCGCAGTGCCGTTCACGAACGCCAAGATTGCGCTGCCAAACACCCAAGCAGCAAAACCGAGCATGAATAGCGATTTGAGCAACGCCGCCCGTGCCCGCCAAGTTAGCGCTGCGCCGACGACTGCAAGGCTCAGCGCATAGTTGGCAGCATCGCCGAGAAAATCGAGCGCGTCGGCTTGAAGCGCGCGGCTGTCCGCCGCCGCACCCGCCACCATCTCAACGAAAAACATCGCAGCGTTGACGATCAGCGCCACCCATAAAACGCGCCGCCAGCGCGGATCGGCCTTCGCCGTCTCGCTCCCACAAGCGCTTTCACAACAGTTGTCCGCCATCAAACATCCTTCTCGACAAATCCCGAGTCGGACAACTATCTACACCCTCTAGCAACTAGAGGGTCAAGCAGTGAAAATTGGTGAGCTTGCGAACGCGACTTCGACAAAGGTTGAGACTATTCGTTACTACGAGTCGATTGGCTTACTTGCCCCGCCTGCGCGCAGTGCTTCCAATTATCGTGATTATGGCGGCGAGCATCTAAACCGGCTGTCATTCATCCGTCGGGCGCGGGACCTTGGCTTTAGCTTGGAAGCCGTACGCGAACTGCTCGCGCTTTCTGATAACACTCATCAAAGTTGCGAAGCTGTGGATCTTATTGCGAGTAGCCATTTGGCCGAAGTGAAACGCAAGATTCAGGACCTTTCTGCACTTAGGAGCGAACTAGGACGCGTTATAGAAAGCTGCCGTCACGGCACCATTGGCGACTGCAAGATTATCGAGACTCTCGCGCCGCGTGCGGCATAATAAGCAGCGTGAATCGATCGCCGTAAGACCATTCAATTCATTTAGATGGGCTCACGCTCGCGAGAATATTAATGATGATCTCGATCGCGGCGATGAGGATGGTCGTCCCGGTAGCAAATTGGAACAGATCCCATCCGCGACCGTTTAGTCAATAATACGGCTAAACCTGCCGTTCCCCTTATATCGCGAGGAGAATATAATGCACGTCCGAGACATTATGACGCAAAACCCAACTTGTTGTGGGCCTGACACTAGCGTGCAGGCAGCAGCGAAGCTGATGATGGACACCGACTGCGGCGAAATCCCTGTTCTGGACGACAACGGCATTCCGGTTGGTGTGATAACTGACCGCGACATCGCATGCCGCTGCGTTGCCGAAGGGAAGGCTTATGACACACGCGTTGGCGATGTGATGTCATCGCCGGTCGTGACAGTGACGCCCACGACGAGCATTGCGGACTGTTGCGCAACGATGGAAGAAAACCAGATCCGCCGTGTACCTGTTGTGGATGACACAGGCAAATGCTGCGGAATGGTGTCCCAAGCTGATATCGCTTTGGGCTCAAATACCGAGAATACTGGCGAACTCGTCCGTGATATGTCCAAACCCAATCGTAACTCGTAGAGGCTAAACTATGCTTTTGGCGCACCTCGACGCGATCGGCATTGGCCAACTACTTTTAAGCGGGATATTGTGTTGATTGACACTCACGAGTGGTAGACAGATTTTTCTAAAACAAGTCCGGTTAACGGGACCGGCAAACTGCTGGAAAATGGCCTGAGCAGCAAACGAGAAAAACTTAATCAACTCCAGCCGGCGTCTATGTTTTGCTACGAGTGACCCTCTCAGAAACAATCAAGGGGCAGCTTCAAGTAGCTGACGCCGTTTTCTTCAGGCTCCGGCATTCGGCCGCCCCGCATGTTAACCTGGATCGATGGCAGGATAAGCTTCGGCATCGCAAGTGTCGCATCTCGTTGAGTCCGCATCTCCACAAAGTCGTCCTCGCTCACACCCTCGTGAACGTGAACGTTTCCGGTGCGTTCGGCAAGGATAGTAGTCTCCCAAACATACTCTTCTCGATTCGGCGCCTTGTAATCGTGGCAAAGGAATACGCGGCTCTCGTCCGGAAGCTTCATAAGGCGACGGACGGAGCGATAAAGTTGGCGTGCATCCCCGCCGGGAAAATCGGCGCGAGCCGAACCATAGTCCGGCATGAACATCGTATCGCCGGTAAATACGGCATCGCCAATGACATAAGCCTTGTCCGCCGGGGTATGGCCGGGCACGTGAAGCGCGATAAGCGGAATATCGCCGATCATCAGCATATCCCCATCAACCAGCAGGCGGTCAAACTGCGAGCCATCCCTAGCAAAATTGGAGCCCTCGTTGAATATTTTGCCAAACACGTGCTGCACGGTGACGATCTCGGCACCGATGGCCAGCTGTCCGCCCAGCTTGTCCTTTAGATATGGCGCGGCTGAAAGATGGTCCGCGTGAGCATGCGTTTCCAGCACCCACTCGACCTTTAACCCCTCCATCCTCACAAATTCGACAATTTTGTCGGCGGATTCGCAGCTGGTGCGGCCGGCTGCGTGGGCGAAGTCGAGCACGCTGTCGATGATTGCGGCTAGCTTTGTCGCCGGATCATGCACCACGTAGCTCGCGGTGAAAGTCGGTTCGTCGAAAAACGCCTGCACGTGCGGCGTTTGTAACTCGCCGCGAACAACCGCCAGCACTTGGGCCGCAGCTCGGTCAAGGTTTGTATCATTTTTCATTTTTTACCATATTCCGTTTGCCGCCCAAGTCGCGGGCAGAATGGTTTATGACGAAGCTGACGCGGATAATCTGAGTTGAAGTTTTAAACGCTATACAAGACTGTCTGCGCTTCTCGTAGCACCAAAGCCCTCTTCGCGCAGCTTCACGAAATGCTTGCACAAAGGCAACTGGCTTAAAGCAGCGCGATACGTCAGTTGGACTCGGTGGCCAGATGGCCACCGAGTCCAATCATCTATGACTAATGCCTGCTGCGATATTCATGATGGTCGCGTTCGCGGCGGTGATGACGGTCTTCACGGTGGCGATTGCGTTCGCGGTAATAGCGGCGCGGACGCCTGTCGTAATTGTAGTAACTGTCGTAGTTGTCGTAATAGCCATCCGAATAGCCATAATTATAACCCCGCCGGACCGGCTGATAGTAACCATTGCCACCATAACCGCTGCCAATGCTTATGCTGACGCCACCATGCCCGCGGTTGTGATGCCTGTCGCGCGCCGAAGCAGGGGAGGCGACCATTGCTGCGACCGTAGCAGTTACCATGAAGATGAATTTCATTTTCATAACATTGCTCACTTTAAATTCCACGCCTGGGATAGGCGGGATAATGCATAGGGTTATGCTGTGTGGTAAATGAATTGAGACTGAATTGCCGTCGCGCACGCAATCAATAATCCGAGGACAAGATGCCCTCGGATCGACGCCTAGATGTTGAAGAATATTCCATTTGAAATAGGCTCATTATTGAGCGTGCTCGCACTGCTTTTGATGCAATTTGATGGGTCACCTGCTGCGCCCCAAAATCAGGTACCGCAGGCTACCGTGCTGAAACACCGAGTAATGGAGATACGACTTACATGGTTCAGTCGTCGGACAAAAATCCAAGCTAACCGGAAGCATGCTTAAAACGTCACCAATCTCAGAAGTGCAGCTTTCACAAAACGATAGCGTCGTCGTCGCAACCCGGAAGCACTGCTGCCAATCCCTTGTAGAGGCCCAAGAACGTGCCAAGGTGGCGCACGGCCTTAGTAGCAATGATACTAGAGGGCACCGACGGCCGTGCAAATCATGGGCTCTTGACCTTTTGTTGCCATCACCCTCATATGGGGGTCCAGTCCCGAAGCCGAGGTTAAAGTGCGCAGCGACAATTCGGCTCAAGAACAGCATGGGGCTTCGCCAATGGCTTGTGCCGACGCAGCGAAGGGCATCCGCTCCACGCGCGCGGTCGCTAGTGTTATGGCAGCGTTGGCGCTGGTCGTGGATCAAGCATCAAAAGCAGTGGTTTTCGCAAATCTAAACCGCGGCGACGAGATGGTTGTTCTGCCAATTTTCTCTATCTTGCCAGGCTGGAATGAGGGAGCCGCCTTTGGGCTTGGTCAAGGCACGGCGCCCTTGCTGCTGATCTTTCTTGCACTCGCCATTTCGGTTTGGCTGACCAAGCTTCTCATCGAGGCTCGCTCGACGCTCGCGGCCGTTGGATTGGGGGCCGCAATCGGCGGGGCACTTGCAAATATCGCCGATCGGCTTCGCTTCGGGGCCGTACGCGACTTCATAGATGTGCACTGGGAGGCTTTTCACTGGCCGACATTTAACGTCGCGGACATTTTCGTGGTGGTCGGTATTTTGCTTTTCGTCCTCGCCGATTTGTTGCGGCAACGGTGACTGCCTAAGGTCCGCTGGCTGCTGACGCCAGGCAGCGCTTGCGCCAATGGATTGAGATCGCGCGCCCGATTGACAATCTGGGACGTGGCGCAGATATTTGCGTCATGCGGCAGATATTTGTCAGACTGCTCATCTCAATTTTCATGGTGCTTGGGTTAGGGGCAGCCAGCCTTGCGCACGCCAGTGGTCCTTGTGTGCCACAAATGCAGTTGCAAGAGCTTTCGCCGACAGTGCTGTCTGACTGTGCTCAAGGGTTTCTTCGAACCGAGAATGGGACAATCCCTTGCGGCAAGATGCGCGCGGGCTGCTTAACGGCTGCTTTTTGCTTCTCCAATGTCGGGCTCTCTGTGCCTGATATTCTATTCCCCATATATAGTTGCTCGGATGGAAACCAAGGAACGATGCACATCGCTTTGCTCGGAGGCATTCGCATCGCGCCTCTGCTTCACCCGCCTACCCCCGCTTCATAAGCAAAAATCATGCTCGCGTCGCGGAAACGCACGCAAATATCGGCGCAGAGGTGACCAACCAGATGCGCTGAAATCTAGCTTATGAGGGCTTTAGAAATGAAATCTATGTTCTATTTAACCGCGCTGGTTTTGCTGGTGCCGCACATTTGCGAAGCACCCGCTTCGGCGCAAAAGCCGGGCTCACCGGGTCTCCGGTCGGAAACCCCGCAGCAAAAAGAAAAGCGTCTCGCTTGGCTGGAGCGCCGAGCAGAAATTCGGAAAGAGCGAAAGCGCGAAAAATGCTTGGCCAATCCCGCAAAGCGGGGCTGTGACAAGATACTTGCAGGTCCGCCTGCGGAACTCGAAGGGGTTCCTGCCCGACCGCAGTGATGGAGCCCGACGTCCGTGCAAAAATGCAGCACGGACGTCCGATATATCCGCGCTTCCGATCGACGTGGAATACGATTCGACTTCCCCCGGTTTCTGGAATTTGGTCACTCAAAGGGCGATAACCTTGACCCGGCAAATGCTGTGGCCAACATGCAACACCGACAAGAGAATCTGACTGATCCTTGCCAATCATGTTGTGCAGCGCAGCATAGCGTGGCAGACTTGGAAATTCAAAGCTCAGACCCGAAAATGGGCGTCGTTTTTGGAACCGCAGGGGGAACAAATTCTTTAACTTTCGAGGAATTTGTTTATGAAAATTATCTGCCTTGCTGCCATGGCCGCAGCCGGAGCCATTGCGACCACGGCAGCGCATGCCGAAGACACTGAAGCTCCATCGGACATCACAATCTCCGGGGGCGCGACCGTAATCTCCGATTATCGTTTTCGCGGTATTTCCCAATCGAACAAAAGACCCGCGATCCAGGGAACGGCAACGCTTAGCCATAGCTCCGGCTTGTATGCCTCAGTCTGGGGCTCATCGATCGACGATTACATAGCCGATAATAGCACCGAGCTTGACTTTGTGGCGGGTTTCAAGACAAATGTCGGGCAATCGACGCTCGATGCCGGCGTAACTTACTATTATTACCCCAATTCGACATTTCAGTTTTCGGATTTTTTCGAAGTCTACACCTCGCTTTCGCATACGCTGGGGCCGGTGACGGGAAAAGTTGGGGTGACCTATGCGCCGAAGCAACAAGCGCTGTCTCTGGACGGGATATCCAAGGAAGATAGCCTCTATGTAAGCGGCGACCTGTCAGCGGGCATTCCCAAAACGCCAATTTCTGTGAATGCTCATCTGGGTCGCAGCTTCGAGCGTAGCTATCTAACCTTCGGCCAGAAATATACCGACTGGAGCGTTGGTGCCACCTACACCTGGCGAAATCTGGCGCTCGGAGTCAGCTATGTCGATACCAACAAGAATATATTGGCTGGTACGCGCAACGTCTCAAAAGCGGGCATAGTCGGAAGCCTCGCCGTTTCGTTTTAATGTCAGCCGGGAGGCCGTGTCGAGGCGACCTCCTGGCGACAGCCTAATCGCCGGACATGGCCTTGGCGACGTCTCTGTTAGCCGAAGGAACACGCAGGACAAAAAGGGAGCCAAGCTCCGATTTGCATCGCCCGACTACAATGGCGATGCCAACGCCAAGCAAGTGTGCGTCTTCGACAATCGTTGCTGCGGTTGGCTTGCTCCTTGATGTGCATTTTGCCCAACCCGAGCTGGGCACCAATGCTTCGCGTGCAAATACATCGGCATCCTCTTGGAAAGGTTCATAGGCGGGCGCTCCGTTCTCATGAAAGATCGTGTCCCAATATCCCAGGCTTACATGTAATCGCGCATGTGCGATTGCATGAAGCAAAGTCGGCCAGAAATCAACTTCGCGGGGATTTTTGAGGGTCAGTCCAATTACCATCGTCTGTTTCCCATCTCGCATAACCCCGGCATCGATCGTCATTCCCGGAAGCGCGGGCTCGATCACCAGCTTTATTCCCGCTGACTGAAGATATTGCGGGATCCTCCTCAGTCCGTCACGCTTGCTGCTAAGTCCTACAAGACCCTTGATCCAGGCAGCGCTGAGCAAATTGCGATCAAACCGCGGATATTGCGCCTGACTGCAAGCGGAGCGCAAAAGCTGTGTTTCCCAAGCCACCAGTGCGGCCTCATGCGGAGTCTGTTTGGTCCTTGCATAGCGCCTGCGGTGCGCGACGCCAGGCCGGTCAAAAAATGAATTTACAAGGCGTTTTGAGTTCCGTTGCAGCTCTTTAACACCACCTCCCTGTGGCCCCAGCCAACCGCGACGGTACATCTCACCAACGGGGAACGACTCGAAATCATCGAGATCGAAGCTCGATATGTCCCGACCGCCTAAAAGTCCCCCTGAGACCTGGATGTCCAGGTTGAGCGCTTTTGCAACCCACGCAATACGAGACAAACTTGCGCCTTGATAGCGATCCGATTCATAGGCATGGATCTGCTGTATTTTAAGACCCATATACTCGGCCAGGTCCCTTTGGGTCATGCCGCGAGCGATTCGAGCTGCAACGAGAAGGTCTGGAATTGAATCGATTCCAGATTTGAGAGAGTACGATTGCAGCGCGCGGGCATTTGGATCGTCGGAAATCAAACCGGTTTGGCGCGTCACACTACTCCTTTCTGTTTTCAGTCGATCATATGCTCACCCTCAAAGTTCAGCATATGACAGTCTCATTCGTCATCTTGATCGGTTCATAAATCACCACTCGGCAACCATCGCCGACACCAAAGCTATGCTTACACCGTTCGTCGATTGCGACCGAAGCCCCAGAGCAGCAGTGCGACGACAAAAAGCTGGACAGCCAGGCTGGCAACTGTTGGATAAACCCCAAGCCACTCGATACGCGGTACGCTTGGTATAAGATCGATCGCTATCCAGCCTGCTTCCTGCAGCCCGCGAATTCCTTTTCCCGCAAGCACGACCGCAAGTATCGCGATCAGCGCCGAGCTGTATGCGAAGAACTTCCCGATCGGGAGGGATTTGCTCAGCTTGAGCATGACCCATGTGATTACGGCAAGCAGCACAATCGCCGTCAGCGCGCCCGCCGCGACAGCATCCCCGTTGCCTTGCGAAACGAGCGCTGAGAAGAACAGGACGGTTTCGAAGACTTCTCGGTAAACTACCAGGAAAGACAGTCCGAACAGAAACCACACCGACCCCCGCGACAAGGCCTTGTCCATCACTTCGCGCACATAGCGCTGCCACGCTGCCGCGCTCGATTTGCCGTGCATCCAGATTCCGACCGATATAAGAATGACCGCAGCCACAAGTGA
Organism: uncultured Sphingorhabdus sp.; assembly: GCA_963508315.1. Lineage (GTDB taxonomy): Bacteria > Pseudomonadota > Alphaproteobacteria > Sphingomonadales > Sphingomonadaceae > Sphingorhabdus_B. The sequence goes on from CAUOWK010000002.1 coordinate 249,413, forward strand.
ACCGAGTCCTTCGGTCAGTTCGCGCCCGGCACCGCTGATCGAGACCAGATAGGTTGCTGCTGCCCAGGTGGCGACCCCCGCCACCAGCGCCGTGATCCACCCGCCATGCACATAGCGAAGATATTGCGGACGCTCGGCCTTTTTGAGGAAGGCGATCATGGCTACTACGATCAGCAACGCCTCGATTCCCTCGCGCAGGAGAATTGCCAACGCGCCCAGAAAGGCCGATGTGCCACTGGAGAGTTCGGGTGAAAGGGCAGCTTCGGCGTCAGTAAACATCGCACTGATCGTTTCGGCTTTGGCCTTAACGTCAGCAACGGGAGCGCCGCTCGCGATTGCGGATCGATACTCGATCATTGCGGTTTCGATTTTTGCCATCAACGCGCCGTCACGCGCGGACAGGATCTGTTCGATAGGCTCAAACCCGTCAAGATAGGCTGAAAGCGCAAGACGTTGCGCTTGTGGTCGGTTGCCCTGCTGATATGCGGAGAGGCTCGCTTCGAGCTTGGAGCGCGCTACACTCAAGGAGGCCGATTCTCCAGCCGTAACCGCTTGGGGGTTCGCGCGCAAATAGGCCGTCAAGGTGTCAGCTTTTGCGCCGCCATGCGTTTTCCCCAAAGCCGCCGGCGTCACGCTCGCCAGCGCTTCCAGATTGGCTATCTTTTGGCGAAGATCGCTGTCTGCTTTCCAAATCCCTTCGCCCGCTTTTTGACCTTTGAAGGCGAAACCGCCAACGTAGAACGCCAATGCCCAGCGGTCTTCATCGGACAGCTGAGCAAAACTTGGCATGGCCGTCCCTTCAAGGCCTTGGCCGATCACCTGATAAAGAGCAAAAAGGCTTCGCTGGCGTGCGCGCTCACGGTCGATAAAGGCAATCGGAGGCGGCGTCATCCCGCGAGCAAGCGGACCCTGGCCATTGCCATTCGCCCCGTGGCAGCTTGCACAATTTTCCGAATAGAGTTTCGCACCTCTAGCCAGATCAGGTAGCGACCGGGGAGCCAAAGGAACCGGGTAAGCCGCCAACAGGCGGTTTGCAAGCTGCCGGGAATGAGCCGCTACGATTGTGGGTTCCGCCTTGGCGGCGATTGCGGCCTCAATATCGCTCGCGGTCGTTTCAAGCGGCGCGCGTGCAGACGAATTGGGCAAATCGCGTATGCCGCGTTTGACCGTTGCCGCGAACTCCTTCATTTCCGCATATTCTGCGGCACTGATGACTTTGCCCTTGGACACGGCACCTGCGTAATCGACAGCAATATAGTCGAGCAGCCGCCAGACTGTTTGGACATCATTGGCAGCGGCTTTTGCAGCGGCAGGTGAGGTCAGCATTCCGGCAAGTGCCAGCATTGCAGTAACCAAGCAAAGAATTCGCTGGAATGTCCGGCGCACGGTAGATCGATCAGGTCGCATGGTGCAATTCTTTCAGCTCTGACCGAGCGCTGCGCAGAATTTCGAATGCGGAATGGAGGAACAGCACCGCGATTATTGCGGCGACGGCGAGGTCGGGCCACGCTTTGCCTGTCCACGCCACCAGACCGGCGGCGACAATGACGGCCACATTTGCAAGCGCGTCGTTGCGGCTGAACAGCCAAACCGCACGCACATTGGCATCGCCGTCCCGATAGCGCGACAAGATGAACGCAGCCGTCACATTCACGGCCAGCGCAGCCAGCCCAATGCCGCCCATCAAATCGGCTTCGGGGGCCAGCGCGGTCATTGCGCGCCAGATCGCAACGCCGATGACCCCGACGCCTAGGGTCAGGAGAAACAACCCCTGGGCAAAAGCAACTTTCGCGCGGGCTGTCGCGGCCCAGCCGAGCGCCAACAGGCCGACCAGCGTAATCGTGCCATCGCCTAGAAAGTCGAGCGAATCTGCGAGAAGCGCCTGACTGTCCGCGACTAGTCCGCCGCCGACTTCCATTACGCCAAAACCCAGGTTAAGAGCCACCACCAGCCAGAGCGCGCGCCGATAGCCGGGATCATTCTGGGCGCGCGTTGTATCGCCCGTACATTCGCAATCGTCAGCCACGTCAAACTTCTCCTTGGGCCAAGCATACAATCTACAGTAACTGTAGGAGCAAGCACTTTTTTGCGAGTGAGTCGCAGCAGGAGTTTCATCGGTGGACAAAAAATCAGATTTGGGCATTGGGCACTTAGGCCAGGCGACCGGGACGAAGGTCACGACAATCCGGTTTTACGAAGCGCAAGGCTTGCTGCGAGAGCCCCGGCGCAGTGCAACGGGCCGCCGCCAATATGGCGATGCGGACAGGCAGCGCCTTGCCTTCATCCGTCGAAGCCGCAGCCTTGGATTTCCGATCGGCGCTGTGCGCGAATTGCTTGCCCTATCCGACGACGCCAGCACGTCATGCACAGCGGTCGATACGATCGCGCGCGCGCATTTGGCCGATATCGACCAAAAGATTTCGGACCTTATGGCGATGCGCATCGAACTTGACCGCATGATTAGCTCTTGCCGTCTCGGCACGGTTGCTGAATGCAAGATCATCGAAACCCTTGCCCCGCGCGGCAAGGCTTCAACACCAGCCTGATCCGATCGGTATCTCTATTTGAAGTCCTCGCTTTTCGTTGCTCTGCAAATACCTGCCTGAGTTCGAGAAGAGTGCGGAGTATGCTCATTATAAAGCTATTTCAGTGCCGGGTTTTCCTGATAGCCCGCGTCGATCCGCAGGCTGATGATGCGCACGCCGTTCTCGTCGGGCGGGGGCAGATTATACGTTGATGAGCCCGCTGATCAGAATGGGGAAACAAGCCCCAACAAATCAGATTTTGGCGATATTTAGCTTACAAGCTGTAACGGATGAGTCTGCGTCATGCTTCACGATCGGTTTCCATATGCGTCAACCCCTGCAACGCCCCAGGGGTCATGCCGAACATGCGTCTCATTGTCCGCGAGAAATGTGCTTGGTCGGAAAAGCCGCCAAGTAGTGATGCGTCGACCAACGATTCCCCATTGTGTAGCGCGCGCGCAGCGCGGTCGAGCTTACGCCATAACATCCACGTAGAGAGCGGAAAACCGAGCTGATGACGCGCCAGATATCTCAATCGAGAATCCGACAGGCCTAGTTCCTTTGCGATCTCAGCGATTTGCAATTCGTGAGGGTTCTCAGCCAGTTGTTGGAGCGCCTCCGTGAGGCGAAGGTCGATGGTTGATCCATCTTTCGGGGCCAGATCCGACAGTTTCCGCATCCAATCCTGAAGTGGAAGCTCCGCTTCGAATCCAAGAAAGCCGGGTTCCTCAACCACGACTATATCGCCACTGCCAATCGCGTCCACGACCCAAAACGCCAATGGCGTTTGTGGCTCAAGATACAGAACGGACAGGAAATCGTCAGCAATCAATCTATGCTCGACCATCGGCTGGATGACGACGGTACTACCTATAAAACTTTTCCCATCGTCGCCTACCACCTGAACGGATCGGTGCGACCCAAAGACGAGTTGGATTGCTGCGTGTGTATGGGAGGTGTTGTCCGATGACAGGCCCTTATAAGCAACCCATCCTTCGCCAAAAACAAATGCACTCGTCAAAGCCATTAACTAACCCCAATCAGGCGAAGTGCATCATTTGCATCTCGCCACTCCTCATAAATATAGACCGAAACGCAAGTGCAGCAAAGATTGCTACCGTTGGCGTGCTTCCGTTGCGTTCAATCCAACCGTCCCCCTGTAGCGTAACACGAGTCAAAATCGGGCCGTAAAGGACCGTGAAAATGGCATCGGAGGCTGCAAATGATCAAAGACTTTATTAGGCTTATCTACCTACCGCTTTTTCTGCTCGGCGGCAACGCTCTTGCACTTTATGTAGTCGGAAACGATCTCAACCGAGGCTGGCTTTTTGCACTGGTCGGCGGCTTCATTTTACTCGCCCTTTTCCTTGAACGCCTCGTTCCATATGACAAAGCGTTCAACAACGACCAAGGGGACACGAAGCGAGATTGGTGTCACTTCATCGTCAACGAATCCATGGCGGTTATTGGGATTTTATCGGTTCCATTCACCGCCGCACTGCTCGCAATCCCATCAGTGTGGCCGGTAGGCTGGGCCCTTTGGCAGCAACTGCTTTTGGCGATTTTGATTGCCGATGTCGGCATTACGCTGGCGCATTATGCCAGTCATCGCTTCGCTTTTCTTTGGCGTTTGCACGCGGTGCATCACAGCGTAAAGAGAATGTACGGCTTCAATGGGTTGATGAAACACCCATTGCACCAGCTCATCGAAACGCTTGCGGGAACCTTGCCCCTGTTGCTGATGGGCGCTCCGGTGGATGTATTGTCACTGTTCGTTGTCGCTGTCCTCCTCCAGCTTTTGTTACAGCATTCAAATGTTGCCTACTATACTGGACCATTAAAGTACGTGTTGGCAGTCAATGTTGTCCACCGCTTCCATCATCTTGGCAATGCCAGAGAGGGAGATGTGAACTTTGGGCTGTTCACAAACCTCACCGACCGAATATTAGGGACGACATTTTTTGACCCTAATCGCAAGATCTCATCGGCCGATATCGGAATTGAGGACCGGCCAGATTTTCCCAAGGAATATCTCAAACAACTCGTGGAACCTTTCAAGGCTTAGCAAGCAGGCGGCGAGCGTAGCATAAGTCCTATGAGGTAAAGTCATGAATGAATATAGGGTATTAAAGATAGCACTAGTTGACGTGGCGTCCATCGTTTTCGTCGGCTACATGTCGGGCCGACAACCGGATCGTAATGATATTGTTGCTGCAAGCAGAGAGTTCGATACGCCGTTTCCTAAAGTGTTTGTGGATGCCAATGGTATCAAGCTACATGTCGTTATCGCTGGCCCGGACGATGGCGAACCGATCATCCTGCTCCACGGTTATCCGAAGTTCTGGTTCGCGTGGCGGGGTGTTGCAGCAGACCTTGCCCGCAAAGGCTATCGGGTAATTATTCCCGATCAACGCGGCTACGGCCGGTCCGGAAAGCCTTCCGGTGCCTCCTCCTACCGCGTCGATATTCTTGCCAAGGATGTTGTCGACCTAGCCGCAAAGCTAGGCCATGACAGATTTGTAGTGGTCGGACACGACTTCGGCGGACAGGTAACTTGGTGGACGATGGCCGGAACGACTGCAAATCGACCCCAGCTAACTCAATTTCTAACACATTCTTGCTGAAAAAGCGGAAGGCCATTGGCAGACCACCAGGTCATTCCCAGTGGCGTGTAATACTGAAGCGCAAAGACGCTTCAACGTAGCGCCGCCTCCCCTTATCGTCACACGTTTGTCTCCACCAGTGCACATCAATAGGATACGGAACTCATCCACAGCATATAACCTGCGACAGCAAATATCAGCATTGCAAATAGGTAAATAAGTGCTCCATTGTTCGAGAGCCTGCGTGCCGCACGCGTTCCGGCCATGCCGCCCACAATCCCCCCGACGATGAATACCGCCGCGAGCTGCCAGTCGACGAGCCCCGAGAACGCATAGTTGAGAGCAGTGGTAAGCCCGAAAGCTGTAACAGCGACAAGACTAGTTCCGACCGCATTGAGCATCGGCATTCTCGTGGAGGTGATGAGGCCGGGCACGATCAGAAAACCACCCCCGATGCCGAAAAATCCTGAAAACGCACCGGTCCCGAGACCGAAGCCAAGCACCTTGGGTGCATTGTGGCGATTGCAAGCGGCACCTTCGATACCAACATTGTTGCGGCCGCTCAGCATGAGCCCGCCAATGATGAACATCAGCAGTGCGAAGAGGAAGAGGAGCTTCTCGCCGTCGATCGCCTTGCCCATGGTCGAACCCGCAAATGCCCCAAGGATACCGCTACTCGCATAAAGGAAACCGCAGCGCCATTTGACCGTCCCCGCCCGCGCATGATGAACAAGACCCGAGGCTGCATTGACGGCAACCGCGAGCGCGCTTGTGCCGATCGCAACGTGCGGATTCGAAATCCCGACAAAATGGACCAACAGCGGCACGGCGAGGATCGACCCGCCGCCGCCAACGAGTCCAAGCGTAAAACCGACGATGCCGCCCGACAATGCACCCAGCACATATTGGGCAGTGTCGAGCATCACTCGCGTTCGCCGATCGGTTGCGGGCCTGCGAGCCATTCGCGCCCCTTGAGCATGCCGTGCCAATAAACGGCCGGCAGGATCTTGTCCTTGAGCAGCCACGAGAGGCGCGATGGCCGCGTGCCCTCGATCAGCCATTTAGGAAAGGTCGGGAGTAACTTGCCGCCATAGCCGAACTCGGCGAGAACGATCTTGCCCACCTCGACGGTCAACGGGCAGCTCCCATAGCCATCATAGGCCGCGACCGGCGCATGGTCGTGGAGCGCCGCAAGTACATTCATCGCGACGACCGGTGCCTGCTTGCGCGCTGCAGCCGCTGTCTTGGCGTTGGTCGTCGCGCAGACGTCACCAAGCGCGAAGACGTTGGAATAGGTGGGATGCTGCAGCGTCGCCTCGTCGACGGCGACGAAACCCGACGGCGCGGCGAGCGGACTCGCTGCAATGAAATCGGGGGCGACTTGCGGCGGCACGACATGGATCATGTCGAAGCCAAGTTCCATGCGCTCGACCTTGTCGCCTCGTCGCTGCTCGAAAAGCGCCGTCTTCGCCCGCCCGTCGATTGCAACGAGGCGCGATTCGAGGTGCAGTCCGATCCCGTATCGCTCGATATAGTGCTGGAGTGACGGGACATAGGCAGCAACGCCGAACAGTGTCGGCGCGGCATTGTGGAACTGCACATCGGTCTTGGTGAGTAAGCCCGACGACTCCCAGCGATGGCAGGAAAGATACATCGCCTTCTGCGGCGCGCCCGCGCATTTGATCGGCATCGGCGGCTGGGTGAACAATGCCCGTCCGCCCGCAAAAGCGCGCACGAGCTGGTCGGTATAGGGCGCAAGATCGTATCGATAGTTGGACGTGACACCATTGCTCCCGAGCGAATCGGCCAGTCCCTCGATCGCTCCCCAGTCGAGCTTGATGCCGGGACAGACGATCAGAGCGCGATACGCGATGACGTGCCCGTCGGTGAGGATGATGCGATCATTGTCGGGTTCGAAGCGCGCCACTACAGCACGGATCCATTCAGCACCCTGCGGCATAACCTCGGCCGCGCGCCGGTGCGTCTCCTCTGGCGAAAACACGCCGGCGCCGACCATCGTCCAGCCCGGCTGGTAATAATGATCCTCGGATGGCTCGACGATTGCCAGCGATACGCTGCCGTCGCGCCGTAAAATGCTAGCGGCCGCCGCAATCCCGGCGCTGCCGCCCCCGACCACGACGATATCATAGGACGAATGCCCACCATTTTCACACGCTGCGGCCATCGCCGCGAGTTGCTCGGACCGCGCACCCGAGCGGCAATAGGCGAGCACCGGCCCTGGCAGTTCAGCAAGCGCGCGCGCCATAGCGTCAGCGGCTGCCTCAGTGAGAGCGCCGGGAACTACAGGAATGTGGACGAACTGCAAACCATGGGCCGCAGCCGCGACGGCAATCGAAGCTGCGGCAGGCTGGCCACTTTCCTCTCCATCGGGGCGATTGCAGATGATGCTGCGAATGCCCGAGGCGGCGAGCGAGGCGACAGCTTCGGCGTTGATCTGCGACGCTATCCGGAGCATCGGGGTCAGGGTCTTGATCATCATAGTCTCTCCGCAGATTATTTGATGGGTCTTGCGATCACAGCACGTTGACCGGGATCTTGAGGTAGGTGACGCCGTTGTCCTCGGCGGACGGCAGGCGACCGGCGCGCATATTGACTTGCACTGAGGGCAGCAGGAGTTGCGGCATCGTGAGCTGGGCGTCGCGTGCTTCGCGCAGCGCGACGAACTCCGCCTCGCTCACCCCGTCGCCAGCATGGACATTGGAGCATCGCTGCTCGGCGACCGTCGTCTCCCAGACATGCGATTGACGGTTGGGCGTCAGATAATCATGACACATGAAGAGCCGGGTATCACCGGGGAGTTCCAGAATCCGGCGCAGCGAACGGAACAGCGTGCGCGCATCACCACCGGGAAAGTCGGCGCGCGCCGAGCCATAGTCGGGCATGAACATCGTATCGCCCACAAACACGACATCGCCAACGACATAGGCGACGCATGCCGGAGTATGCCCCGGAACGTACAAGACCGTGACCGGGAGCCTGCCGATCGCGAAGCGTTCGCCGTCTGCCCAAAGCCGGTCGAAATCCGAGCCATCGCGCCGGAAATCGGATCCGCTATTGAAGATGCCGCCGAATACCTCCTGCACGCGCACGATATGCTCACCGATCGCGATCGCACCGCCAAGTTGAGCCTGGAGCCAGGGTGCACCCGAGAGATGGTCGGCATGGGCATGGGTTTCGAGTAGCCAGTCGATGACCAACCCGGTTTCGCGCACATAGGCCAGGAGCGTCTCGGCCGACGCTGTCGACGTCCGTCCCGCTGCGGGGTCATAATCGAGCACGCTGTCGATAATCGCGGCTCGCATCGTAACGGGATCGTGGACGACATAGCTGATCGTCGAGGTAACGGCGTCAAAAAAAGCCCGCACGACCGCCGCGCCTTTCGGCACCGCAAGCAGCTGGGTCGTTGCCGCCGCGAGCGCGCCATCGTCGCGGCTAAGGCCGTCCTTGAGATCCGCTCCAGTCATGAAGGCAGCGGACCGAGAAAGGGCCGTGCTTGCAACGCATAGAGGCGCTTGACCGTCCCGGCTCCAACCTGAGCGCCCGACCGGATATCTCCCCGAGATCTGTGGCAGCGGGTCACTGTACGTCCGCCGGCGGCGACTGCTTGGAGAGAGGTTGCGAAACCTGTGCTGCGGCGACAGAAACAAGAGTCGCTGCGGCCGTGACATCCAGAAAGATGATCGCAAGCGACTGCAGGTAGAAACGTTTTGCATTCATGACCGGCAACGGCTCCCTTTGCGTCGAGAACGGACGCCTGGTTCAGCCCGACCGCTCGTTGTCATGGTTTAAGACGCACCGCTGCGGTCGGACCCCACTTCCTTGTTAGATCGGTGCGCTTTCCTCCTTGGGCGTGTTGGCCGCCGTGCCAAGCCGACACTGTTGCGCCTGCGGCTCTGCGTGCGTGTGGAAGGGCGGCCGCGATCGGCAAGATGAGCGGCGGCGACGCACCGTAACTCCGCAATGTCGAAGTCTTTGTCACACCAAAAGTGGCCTAAAACCGTCGGCTTTCCGGACGTTTCGGTCCAAATGTCCGGCCGGATCCCGACCGCCTGAAAGCGGCCGTAGGCAACCCCTAGATCAGTAGAAGCGGATATTGTCGATTTCGCCCCAGGCGCTTTCTGCCGCCCCGCGCTGCGTCATCACGCCAACTTGAAGCAGATCGTTGCCGCGCCACGTCTTCTTGCCATCGGGAGTGGGCCGAACCGGTGCCAGCGCCGAGAAGGGGATGCGAACTTCGGACCAAGCCGGCCCGCCTTCGATATCGGCGGTCCAACTGCCGGCCAGCGTGTTCACGACGAGTTGGTAGCGGCCTGCGCCACGCAGGTCGAGGCGGATGCCCGCAAACTTGCTTGCATCGACTGGCTGCACCGAGCCGCGGCGCAGCGGGATGAGGACGCCGCCTTCGGGCTTGTCCTTGAGCGCCATCTGTACCGCGAAGGCGAGTGCCTGCCCGCCGCCGTGGCCGTGCGGGATTAGGTTGGTCACCACGACCGAGCGCTCCACGCCGCCGTCCATGTCGGCAAGGCGCAGCGTATCGAGCGCGCTACGCCCATCGCTACGCCCGAAATCGTCGATGAGATCGACAGCGGGCGACGGCGCGAGCGCGGTGGCGAGGTTGGCGGCGGGCAGCTTGACGCCGCCGCCATGGACGAGCTTTCCGTCGACGAACACACGGTCGATCTTGTGAACGTCCGCGATCACATCCCAGGGCCTGCCGTCGATGAGCACGAGATCGGCACGCTTGTCCTTCTCGATTGTACCGCGGTCTTTCAGCAGTCCCAGCGCCAGCGCGCTGTTCGCCGTGCCGGCGAGCAGCGCCGCCTTGGGAGTCAGCCCCGCCGCAACGAGCAATTCCATCTCCTGCAGCGTCGAAAAGCCATGTTTCGCGCCGCCGATGCCGGCGTCCGTGCCGACGGCGATCGGCACCCCGGCTGCGTAAAGCGCGCGGACATTGGCCTGAGCAAAGCCCCATTTGCGGATTCGCTGACGAGTGACGGGATCGTCTTTTCGGCTGGGGCCGATCTCGTCGGGCTTGAGCTGGTAGATTGCTAGCGTTGGCGCATAAAAAGTACCGGCCTTCTTGATCAGCGCAACGGCGTCGGCGTCGAGCTCGGCATCCTGAATGCTGTGCGCTATGACGTCGGCGCCAGCCAGCGCAGCGACCTTTCCGCGCTCGACCGTCACTGTGTGGGTGAGAACACGCTGGCCGTTCTTATGCGCTTCGTCGGCCACTGCCGCGAGCGTCTCGAGGTTCATCGATGTCTCTTCGGGCTGCGTTCCGTAACGCCAGCCATCGGCGAACACCTTGATATAATCGGGGCGATAGGCCTGCAATGCCTTGACCTCGCGCCGCGCGGAGTCGGCGGTCGCGACCCATTTTGTGGTGTTGGTGTCGGCCCAGTCGGCGCCGTGGCCACCCGGCGTGCTCATCCGTGCGACAAAATTAACATGCGGCGAGGCAACATCGCGAAGCCAGGCGCGGCGCGGCTCGAAGGCCTCTGGTTGCTGGTGGAAATCGTTCACCGTCGTAACGCCGCTCGCGACATAGACGCTCGCGATTTGCGGCAAGGTGCCGGGCGATCCCGCAGGACCCCAATGAGTGTGGACGTCGAAAAAGCCTGGAAGCAACGCTTTACCGTCGGCCCGAACGACCTTGACCCCTGAGGGCACGCGAACATCAGGACCCACCTCGGCGATCCGCCCGTCGCGGATGATCACCGTTCCGCGATATGGATCTTTGCCTGTCGCATCGAAAATGATGGCACCCGTGATAGCTAGCGTTTGGTCACTGGTCTCTGCCAACACCGTCTGGCTCGCCCAACCGACACTCGCCGCGACGACCGCTCCCGCCCATATCAACTTCTTATGCTTAATCACCGCGCGCCTCCTCAAACTGATGAAATTCAATCTGTCATGCACTGACGCAGCAAAGGCGGATTTCCCCAGCGGTCATTGCAAGTTTGCTCGGCCAAGTCGAAAGAAAAGGCACTTGCCGACCGCGGTAATGCTGTTGAAAGCGCCTTCCGCCTGGGTCGTAGCACCCTTAAGTCCGGATCGGGCAAAATGGGAGCGGAACAGGCATGAATGATGCCCGCATCATTGATTGCAACGGGCCCATATTCGGTTCGCGCCTTCAGAACATACTCCTTGGCTCCGATCACGCGTGGCCAGCGTTCCTGCCAGAAGTTCGGATCCGCAGCCATGCGTCTCCTTCAAACGACAAATAAGGCTCATTCTGCTCTGATGCAGGATATCCCCTTTAATCTGCCAGCTTAACCGCAGCGGTTGACGCGATATAGCAGAAATGGCCCTCCGCTTAATTTCTGGTCCGGCATTCGGCCCTTGGTGCCTCTTACAATTGGGCTGCCCATTCGGAGGCAAAGCTGGAGCGGGACGACCATCAACAAAGCATTCGCCATAACTCTGATACTTGCAATGGTACTCGGCATCGCGGCCGGCTGGTTCGTGAATGCCACTATGACTGCCGAGGCGGCTGCCGATGTGGCTGACAAGCTATCCATCCTGACGGACCTGTTCCTGAGGCTGATCAAGATGATCATCGCACCACTCGTCTTTGCGACACTGGTCGCGGGGATCGCGCTTGACCTGCCAACCAATGCTGCTTCGGAGGTCGTTGCGTCCGGTGAGTTTACACTCAAGCAGTTTGTAACGCACCTCATCCCGCAGTCGATCGTCCAGGCCATGGCCGACAACGAGATACTACAGATTGTGGTGTTTTCGGTACTGGTCGGCTCGGCCGTTGCCGCCATCGACGACAAGGCTCCGGCTGTGCTAGCCCTTGTCGAACAAATCGCGGCGATCATGCTCAAAGTCACCGCCTTCGTGATGAAGACTGCCCCGATCGCGATTTTCGCCGCGCTGGCTTCCACCGTTGCCACCCAGGGGCCAAGCGTGCTGGTGACCTATGCCGGGTTCGTCGGCGGCTTCTACATGTCGCTGGGATTGCTCTGGATCCTTCTGTTTCTCGTCGCGCTCGCGATTGTCGGCCGGCCTGCCGTCAGCCTCTTCAAGGGGATCCGCACCCCGGTCCTGCTCGCTTTTTCGACGGCCAGTTCGGAGGCCGCCTATCCGCGGACCATGGAGGAACTTGAGCGGCAGGGCATTAGCCGCCGTATCGTCTCCTTCGTCCTGCCGCTGGGCTACTCGTTCAATCTGGATGGCTCGATGATGTTCGGTTGCGGCGGCTGTCATTGACCGTTGGGAGAGCGGTCGGGACGACGCCACGACTACCAGTCCGCAACCTATCAATCCATCAATCAAGGAGACAGTATGTCCAGAGTAGAAGCACGCCTCGCGGCATTGGGCATCGAATTGCCGGCTGTGGCCGCACCGGTCGCGAACTATGTACCGGCGACCCGATCAGGCGACACGGTCTACATTTCGGGCCAGCTCTCAAATGATCAGGCGGGGGGCGTCAAAGGAACCGTCGGTGCAGATCTTTCATTGGATGACGGCGTCGCTGCGGCAAGGCTCTGTGCTATCAACCTTGTCGCGCAGATAAGGGCGGCGGTTGACAGGGATCTCGACCGGGTAACATCGATCCTGCGTCTGGGAGGCTATGTTCAGGCTGGTTCTGAGTTTTTCGAAATTCCAGCGGTGATGAATGGTTGTTCCGACCTCATCGTGGAATGCTTCGGTGACGTCGGCAAACACGCAAGATCGGCAATCGGGGTCTATCGGCTCCCTTTCAACTTCGCGGTTGAGGTCGATTCATTCGTTAAGATTGGAAGCTAGGTCGTCTCCTTTTGTTGGAAACGGTCGAATTCGTGGCCCGGAACCTTATAAAATATTTTCGAAGTGGGGTTTCGCGGTTAGATTGCGTCATTCACAGAGGATACGGCCAAAAGGCATCGATTCATATCAGGGACGATTTGAACAAAGGGGGTTATCAATGCTCAGCAAATCACATTCAATCCGCAGGCAACTGCTTTGTGCTGCCTCGCTGACCGGGTTGCTGGTCTCGCAGCAGGCGGCAGCGCAGGCGGCACCGCAAACCAGTGAAGCAGAACAGGCTGACGTGCCCGAAAAAGAGAGCGACATCGTCGTGACGGGTAGCCGCATCGCCGGTACCAAGATCACCGAGGCCCTCCCCGTGACCGTGGTTGGCGAGGATGAAATTGCGGCAACCGCCGCAGTGTCGGGCGACGAATTATTGCGATCGATCCCGCAGATGAGCGATCAATCGTTCAACAGCAGCAATGGCCAGACGAGCAGCAATTTCGCGCGCGGCGACGTCGGATCGATCGATTTGCGCGGCCTTGGTGTCGGCAACACCCTTGTCCTGCTCAACGGGCGCCGGCTCGTTCAGCACCCCAGCAGTCAGGCGAGCACGTCGCTGGCTCCGGTCATCACCTATAATTCCAACTCGATCCCGGTGTTCGGCATCAAGCGCGTCGAAGTGCTGCGCGACGGCGCGGCGGCCCTATATGGGACCGATGCGGTGGCGGGCGTGGTCAACACCATCCTTCGCGACAATGTCAACGGCGGCGGCTTGTCGTTCCAATATGGCGGGGCCGAGGGAACGGGCCTGCGCGAGTTCAACGGCTCGGGCTATCTCGGCACCGACTTCGCCGAGGATCGTGGCAATATTTCGCTGTTGTTCAACTACACCAACCGCACGGCGCTTTCCTCGCAGGACCAGGATTATACCGCGACATCCGACCACCGCTTCTTCGACGATTTTGCAGGTACGGTGTTCGCGGGCTCGAACAGCCTCGACGACACGAGCACGCTGTCCCACTGGGGCAATTTCACCACCGGCGTGCGCGTGCGCCGCGGAGCGACCAACATCACCACCGCCGGCGGGGTATTCTCGATCCAGCCGACCGCCAACGGCGGCTGCTCGGCCGATCTGGGCGGCGGGATATGTATCGACGATGCGACGCGCGCCACGACCGGAGCGGATCGCAATACAAGGTGGAACGCACAGGCCAATTATCCGCTTTCGATCATGCCCGGGTTGGATCGTATCAATGTGTTCGCGAACGGCCATTATGACCTCACCGACAAACTGACCGTCTTCGGCGAGGCCGGCTACTATTATGCCAAGACGCGCAGCGTCCAGGACAGCGTCTTCTCGATCGGTTCGATCCAGATGACGGTGCCAGCGTCGAACTACTGGAATCCATTCGGCCCCGTAACCTTTGCCAATGGCGCGGTGAACCCCAACCGCCTCGCGGGGATCGATGCCCCCGCGGCCGGCCTGCCGGTGACGATCACAAGCTATCGTTTTGTCGACATGGGCCCGACCGTCGTCGACGTTACCAACCGCCAGTTCCGGGCGCTACTGGGGCTTCGCGGCGAAGCGCTCGGCTTCAACTGGGAAACGGCCGCGCTCTATTCGCAAGCGACGGTTCGCGATGTCCAGGACGGGATTAGCGCCACCCTTCTCCAGCAGAATCTCGCGCTGTCGACGCCTGATGCCTATAATCCGTTCAATGGCGGTAGCGCGGCCAATCCGACCGGCCCTGACACCACCCCGAGCAACCAGACCGCACTCGACGCGATCGCGATCAAGACGATCCGCGCCGGCAAGTCGACCTTGGCGCAGTGGGACTTCCGGGCGTCGAAGGCCGATCTCCTGACACTGCCCGCTGGCGATGTCGGCATGGCCTTTGGCCTCGAAATGCGGCGCGATTCCTATCTCGACGACCGCGACGACCGCGTCGATGGGACGACCAAATGGACCGATACGGTCACCGGCGTCGTCCAGGAAAGCGATCTGTTCGGTGTCAGTCCGACCCCGGACACCAAGGGCTCGCGCACTGTCGCCGCCGCTTTTGCCGAACTTGCCGTTCCCCTGATCGCGCCCGAAATGGAAGTTCCGCTCGTGCGCAGTCTCGAGCTGCAACTCGCGGCGCGGTACGAAAATTATTCTGATTTCGGCAGTATCGCCAAGCCGAAGGTGGCCGCCGCATGGGATCTGTTCGATGGCTGGCGCATGCGTGGCTCCTGGGCTCAAGGCTTCCGCGCGCCGAACCTCGAACAGACCAAGGCAACCATTATCACGCGCGGCAATACACGGACCGATTATATCCGCTGCGAGGCCGACCTGCGCGCAGGGAGGATCACCAGCTTCGACGCTTGCGCGCAAGGCTTCGTGACCACCGGGCGACGCGCCGGCAATCCCGATCTGAAACCGGAAACCTCGACCACCTGGACGATCGGCACTGTGCTCCAGCCGCCGGTCTTCAATACCGGCCGGCTCCGCACGACCTTCACGGTGGACTATTGGCAGGTCAAGCAGAAGGGTATCGTCGGCGTGTTCGGTGAGGGCAACGCGCTCATCAGCGACTATCTCCTCCGCCTTCAGGGGTCGAGCGACCCCACCGTGGTGCGTCTTGCGCCGACCGCCGACGATATCGCATTGTTCGCGGGGACCGGCATCAGTCCGGTCGGCCGGGTGCAATATGTCGACGACCAGTATCGCAACCTCGAGCCGCAGACGGTACGCGGGATTGATTTCGGGCTCAATGCGGGGCTTGTCGACACCGGAATCGGTGATTTCACACTGTCCGCCAACGCGGCCTATCTGCTCAAATATTTCCGTGATGTTTCGCCTGACATTCAGGTGCTCCTAGATGCCCGGGCCGCCGGCGCCATCAATATCGACACGGTCATTCCGGAAGGTGGTGATCAGGTTCGCCGCGACGCTTTCCCGAGATGGCGTGGCTCGGCGTCTCTGACCTGGAAACTCGGGCAGTTCACGGCTGGGGGCTTCATCAATTACACAGGCAGCGTCATCGACAATGACATCTCCATCGGCGGGGTAAACCTGCTCGTAAAGGCATACACCACCGCCAGCCTTTACGTGCAATATGATTTGAAGGGTGGGTTCACCGACGGAACCCAACTTCGGCTCGGTGTGCGAAACATTACCAATTCGCAACCCCCCATCGACTCTGGCAGCTTCGGCTATATGGGGTCGCTCCACTCACCGATCCCGCGCTACTGGTATGTCAACGTTCGCAAGACTTTCTGACGTCCCTTGACCGGCCGCCTTGCTGCGAAGCAGGCGGCCGGAAACCGCTACTTCGCCATCCGGACAAGGTGACACTGACGTGACAAAACCTCATTTGCTTAATCTTCCCCGGATATCGCGGCTGCGGGGCTTGCGCGCTGCGGTCCTTTGCTCCGGAATCGCCATGCTCGCTTCGGGCTGCGTAACAGCCCCGGCGGCCCCGGCGCCGCGCGCCAACGCGCCACCGTCCGACACCGCCGCCACCGCCGCAGCCCTTCCCGCGGTCGCATTTCCAAGCACCTACCGTCCCAAGCCAACAGCCGACACCGCGATCGTCGGGGCGTCGATCCTGACCGGCACTGGCACCCGGATCGATAACGGCACTATATTGATGGCGGGCGGCGAGATCGTTGCGGTTGGCACCGAGGTCGCGGTGCCAACGGGCGCCCGGATCATCGACGGCAAGGGCAAATGGATCACCCCGGGTATCATCGACGCGCATTCGCATCTTGGCGTTTTTCCCGCGCCGGGTGTGGATGGGCATGCCGACGGCAACGAGAATATCGATCCATACACCGCGCATGTCTGGGCCGAGCATTCGGTCTGGCCGCAGGATCCGGTCTTTACCAAGGCCAGGGCCGGAGGGGTCACCAGTCTATTGATCCTGCCTGGTTCTGCGAATCTCTTCGGTGGTCGAGGCGTCACGCTCAAGAACGTTCCTGCGGTCACTGTACAACAGATGAAGTTTCCGGGCGCTCCTTATACGCTGAAGATGGCGTGCGGAGAGAACCCGAAGGAGCGCTATGGCAGCCGTGGTCGAGCACCAGCGACACGTATGGGCAATGTCGCAGGTTTTCGGCGCAGTTGGATCGACGCTGCGGAATATGCGCGCAAACGGGATGCCTATGAGCGTAAACAAGCAAAGGGTGAGTCTGCCGAGGCACCCAAGCGCGACCTTGGTATGGAAACCCTGGCCGGCGTTCTGAAGGGCGAAATCCTTGTCCAGAACCATTGCTATCGAGCCGACGAAATGGCTGTCATGCTCGATGTGGGGCGCGAGTTTGGCTACAAGACTGTGGCATTTCACCACGCCGTGGAAGGATATAAAATCGCGGGCCTGCTGGCCGGCGAAGGCACTTGTGTTGTAACCTGGGCGAGCCGCTGGGGTTTCAAGATGGAGGCATTTGACGCGATTGAGGAGAATGCTGCGATTCTGGCATCGCGAGGTGTCTGTGTCGCGATCCACTCTGACGAACAGCGCCTGATCCAGCGTCTCAATGTGGAAACGGCTGTCGCTCTTGCTGCGGGACGCCGGGCGGGCATCACCATACCGCAGGAAGAAGCGATCAAGTGGATTACGCTCAACCCGGCCAGGATCATGGGCGTTGCAGACCGGACGGGATCGCTCGAACCGGGAAAGATGGCCGATGTGGTGCTCTGGAGCCGCAATCCGTTCAGCGTTTACGCTGTCGCCGAGAAGGTCTTCATTGACGGTGCCCTTGTCCATGACAGGTCCGATCCCGGTTCGATCTATCGAAGCGACTTTGAACTGGGCCAAACGGTAGGAGAGGAATGAGATGAAGTTCAGTCACCTTTTGCTTGCCTTGATCGGCCTTGCTGGCCTGGCAATGACGCATTCAGCAGAGGCGCAGACCTTCGCGATAACGAACGCGCATATTCTCTCGCCCGGCCCGGTGGGGGAGGTCGAACGCGGAACAATCCTCGTGCGCGATGGCAGGATCAGTTCAGCTGGCCGCGATGTCGTGGTTCCAGCCGGGATCGCCATCGTTGACGCAAAGGGAGCCTTCGTCACACCGGGGCTGTTTGCAGTGAATACTGCGCTTGGACTGGTGGAAGTCAGTTCGGTCGATGGCACATTGGACGCACGAACCCGCAGTATGCGTATAAACGCTGCTTTCGATGTCCAGTACGGGTTAAATCCGGCGTCTACACTTTTGCCGGTCGCACGCTTAGGCGGCATTACCCGGGCTGTCGTGATGCCCAATTATGACGATCGCAACGCGGAGCGCGAAGCACCCTTCGCCGGCAAAGCAGCGCTGGTTTCTCTTGGACAGGGATCTAACATACTCTTCAAGGCAGGGGTCGGCATGGTCCTTGAGGTCGGCGAAGACGGAGCCGCACGGCTTGGCGGATCGCGCGCGTCGGAGTTTGTAGTGCTTCGGGAGATTCTCGCCAGTCTCAAAGTTCAGTGGACCTTCGATAACGAATGGGGGCTTTCATCAGCCGACCACAAGGCCCTTGGGGTCGTCGCTGCCGGCCGGATGCCTCTCATCGTGCTTGTCCATCGCGCAGCAGACATCAGGCAGGTTCTCGACTTGGCGCGGGACTTTAAGCTCAAGATAATCCTGAGCGGTGCAGAAGAGGCATGGCAGGTGGCCGACGAGCTTGCTGCTATGAAAGTCCCCGTCTTGTTGAATCCAACCTCCAATATCCCGTCGAATTTCGATCAGATCGGAGCTTCGCTGCGCAATGCGGCGATTCTGGAGAAGGCGGGTGTCGAGATCGCGATCAGCGGTAATGATGCAGGACATCGGGTTCGAGACATGCGCTACAATGCGGGATTGGCGGTTTCGCGGGGCCTTCCGCCAGCTGCTGGTCTTGAAGCCATTACTCTGGCTCCTGCGCGCATCTTCGGTGTTGCTGATCGGGTTGGATCGATCGAGGCCGGTAAACTTGCCGATCTCGTGATCTGGGACGGCGATCCGCTGGAGGCGCTGAGCGAACCGGTGGCTATTTATGTCGATGGCAAGGAACAGCCCATGCAATCACGCGCAACGCAGCTGGGACAGCGCTACGGCGAACGACCCGATTTACCTTAGCGAGCAGCCGTCCGGATCAGTGGAAGAGCGGTGGTGCACTTGATCTCTTCCATCGAGAAGGTGGAGCTCACATCGGTAAGGCGGACCGCCCGGATCAGACGGCGGTAGACTGCATCATAGGCACCAATGCTCTCCACCCTCAGCTTGAGTAGGTAATCGACGTCACCGGTCATACGATAGAACTCGACCACTTCCGGTATGTCGCGTACAACATCCGTCAGCTTCTTTAACCATTCCTCGGAATGTTCGGCCGCACGGATGCTGACGAACACCGTCATGTCTAGGCCGAGCTTACTGGCATCCAACAGCGTTACCCGCTGCGAAATCACGCCGGTTTCTTCCAAACGCTTGATCCGCCGCCAGCATGCATTGTGCGACATGTTAGCTTTGATTGCTATGTTGGCGATCGAGAGGGTCGCGTCCTCCTGCATGACCGCGAGAATGCGAATATCCGCGTCGTCCAGTGCTACTTTGGTCATCTGATGCACCTCCCTATTCAGTCAGCGGGAAACGGAACCGAATTGATCATTCCGGTCGTTCGCTTTCAATTCGGGCTATAGCGCTTGTTGCTGCAACATCCATCGTCACATTGCCAACGGTGCGCACAAGGTCGGGAATCATCTCGACAGCGACAAGCAGGGCAAGAGGTTCAATTGGTACTCCCATCGCCACACAGATCGGCGTGATGGAGGTCAGAAAACTGACTTGCCCGGGCAGGCTGACCGAACCGATTGTCGTTATGGCCGTAACAGCGGCTCCGGCAAACAGAGCCGAGGGCGACAGTTCAATCCCCATCCAGTGCGCCACATAAATCGCAACCGCCAGGTTCATGGCAGGGCTTGTCACGCGAAAAATCGCGACGGCAATCGGCAACGAAACGCGCGCGATTGCCTCACTTATTCCAAGTTTGTCGGTCGCCGTGAGCATGGTCGGCAAGGAGGCAAGTGAAGATTGCGTGCTCAACGCAACCGCCTGCGCCGGCAACACCGCCCGGGCAAAATCAATCAGTCCGACCTTTCCGCCAAGTCTGGCGACCGGATAAGCGAGGACCCATGCGGCCAGTCCGGCGCTCGATACGATAAGCACATAGTGCACCAGCGCACCGATAGCAGAGGTGCCTGCCCGCGCACCGACAGAATAAGCCAGCGCCAGCACCCCTAAAGGAGCGACCTTCAACACCCAATCGACTACCACAAGCATGGCGTTACCAATCGTTTCGAAGAAGCTGACGACCGGTTCGCGTTGACCCGCAGGCAGTCTCGCCAAGGCCAGGGCGAAGAGCGCAGTGAACAGGATCAAGGGAAGCAGCGCGTCATTGGCAGCTGCGGCCACGGGGTTTGTCGGAACGATGGAGCGGACAAAATCGACGATACCGGGCGGTAAGGCCGGAGCTGAATGGCCTTGTCCCAGGCTGGAAGCCAACGCCCGAGCCGCCGCTTCCGGCATCGGCCAGTAGGCCAGCAGCGTCGGAATGAGTATCGCCGCCATAGCAGTGGATATCCATAGCAAGGCGATGAACACAACAACTGAGCGCAGCGCGACCTTATCACCGCGCGCACTGTCGAGTGTCTTTGCGATCCCCGTGACGAGCAGGGAAACCACGAGCGGAATGATCGTCATTCTCAACGCGTCCAGCCAGACCCCACCAAGTCCGTCGGCAAACTTCAGCATGGTGGCCAAGTTGTCGGGCACAAAGCGTACCGATGTGATGCCGAGGGCTAGGCCGACGATGAGCGCCGAAAGTATAAGCCATGTACGTGTCATGAAATGCCTCGTCTTGTCCTTCGCGAGCCCATGCCTCGCACAAAGCACATGACGCTCCCCAACCAGTCTACCCCATAGCGACATCGCTCACATGGAAGGACCTCAGCGATCTCCATATGAAGCCGAAGAATCAACCTCTGGTGAAGTCACCATTCTGTAGAATATTTATCCCACTTCTAGCATAAATAAGGGACATATATCCCACTTTTGGCTGATTAAATCTAAATATCGGTAATGACCCCACCGCATGGATTGTGCCATAAACATTTTGACCGGGGGAACGTGGAATGACGTTATTAGCATTGGATTTTACCGAACACACTGCGTGGAGTGACAGCTCGTCGGTAGAAGTTTGGCTGGATGAAGCCTCAATATTTCCCAATCCCCAGTCGGAAGACAAGACGCTCGACGATACTGACAATAATATCCTGGATTTGATTTTTCCGCATGTCCCTTCACTGCGCCGCTACCTTAAAGCGAGAGTTCCTGCAGACGATGTTGATGATGTACTGCAGGACGCTTTGCTGCGGATTCTCCGGAGGGTCGAACGAACAACGATTGAACGTCCCAAATGCTATCTTTTCCAGGTGGCGCAGGCGGCATTGATTGACCGGTACCGCAGACGAACCGCCCGCAAGGCAGTCTTCCACTGCGAGTTGATGGAAGAAATGCACCCGGTCGACGATCTCCATCCCCTGCAAATCCTGATTGCACGCGACGAATTCCGGACCATAGAAGGAGTTCTGAACAAGCTTCCGGAGAGAACGAGAGAAATAATCATCGCAGTTCGCTTGGAAGGCGCGAGCCTCAAGGCGCTCGCCATCAAATATGACATTTCCACGAGCGCGATCGAAAAACACGTAACAAAAGCACTCAAGGCTTTGGAAAAGACAAGAGACACCACCTCGCGCAAGCAGACCACCGTGAGCGGCAGCTTTTCTTGCGCGGCGTAACAATTGCTTACCACAAAATGGAACAATAAAATGAATGTTTGCAGGAATATCAGTGAATCAACGCGGCTTATTCACGGGGACAGTGCCTGTGACCGACTGCAGCGGACACCCGGCCCACCCATTCAGCGGGGATCGACGGTGCTGCTGGCAAGTTGCGATGAGCTATATGACCCGTCGCTGGTGACCTACGGGCGGGTCGGTCTGTCAACCCAGCGCACGCTACGCGACGCGCTGCGCGATCTTGAACATGCCGATGAAGCTTTCATTTATCCGTCCGGCCTAGCAGCGATTACGGGAACCTTGTCTGCGCTGCTGGTCGCTGGCGACGAGGTCCTTGCATGCGACTCGGTTTACAATCCGACGCGCCGTTACCTGGCAGGCACGTTGGCCCGATTCGGCGTCACCGCTCGCTATTTCGAGCCATCGACCGATGCGACGGCTATCAAGGCCATGATCACACCGGCAACCAAGGTCATTTTTCTCGAGTCTCCGGGCTCTAACACCTTCGAGATGCAAGACATTCCCGCCATTGCCCGAATGGCGAGGGAGATGGGCGTGCTGACCGTGGTCGACAACACATGGTCGTCGGGCGTCCTTTTCAAACCTCTCGATCACGGCGTGGATGTGAGCATCCAGTCGCTCACGAAATATGTTTGCGGTCACTCGGACGTTTTCATGGGATTGGCGGCGGCAAAGGGAGCAGCCGTCGGACTCCTTGCAACGTCGAACTACGAGACCGGATGGGCGGTATCGCCCGACGATGCCTACATGGCCCTACGCGGGTTGCGAACCCTTCATCCCCGATTGACGCAGCATGGTTCGACCGCATTGGAGGTTGCGCAATGGCTGGTTGAGCAACCCGAAGTGCACTCCGTGTTGTGCCCCGGCCTGCCGCAGGATCCTGGTTACGACATCTGGAAGCGATACTATAGTGGTATGTGCGGCCTGTTCAGCATCGTGCTGCACCCTGTCGCTGACACTGCGGTCAAGCAGATGCTCAAATCGCTTTCGCTATTTGGTCTCGGCTATTCGTGGGGCGGCTTTGAAAGCCTCATCCTTCCCTGCGGCTCGCAGCTTTCAACGCGCGCCTGCAGCGTCGAATTCCCGGGCCCGCTGCTACGCATCCATGTCGGGCTGGAAGCTGCCGATGACTTGATCGCAGACCTGCGTCACGGCCTGGACCAGTTGGCGGACCCGCGCATGGCGGTCACCCGGGTTAGGGCTGTCGGCTGACACGGCGGCACTGCCATCGACACCATCGGTAACCCGTTTAGTCAAGGCAGCCGTCAAAATGCACAACGCTGATGTGAAGGTACCGTATGTTATCTGGAAATAGAAACAGACGAGGGCGCTCCTGCGTTGAATGTCCAGCGCAGCTGAACCAAAGGACAAGGGTCGCGAGCTATTTTTCCAGGTGCCCGCTTAGTTAGAAGTTGGCTCGAATGCGGTAATTATCGGACATCTTCCTTCGCCGCCTTCCGCACAATCATCAGCCAAGCGCCGCAGCGACCGGCGCGCGCTTTTTAGTGCCACAATCTTATCGTCGATCTCTTTTATCCGCTTGTTCGCAAGTTCACGCGCACGCTCCCGTTCTTCGGTGGCATCGAGTGCAAGCAACTCGGCGATCTCAGCTAGTGTGAAGCCCCCGGCCTGCGACGCTCGGATAAATCGCAGACGGCTGAGGTCCGCTTCATCATATCGCCGAACACCGCCATTGCGCTCCGGTTCGCTCAGCAACCCCCGCCGCTGGTAAAAGCGGACGGTTTCCACCCCCACGCCGCCTGCTGCTGCAAGTTTTCCAATGGTCATTGCATTCAAGGCTTGACTCCGTACTATGCTACGGAACCTATATAGGCTTGGTGATTTTATCTGCCAAGGAGGAAAAACCCCATGACCCAAGCAACGATTTCCAGACCAGCGCACGCGAGCGCTGACTCCAAAACCGCCACCATCCATCGAATGGTGATGCCACACCATATCTGCCCTTATGGTCTCAAGGCGCTCCATCTTTTGAAGCGCAAAGGTTTCACAGTCGAAGACCGCTGGCTCACCACGCGCGAGGAGACCGACGCGTTCAAGACGAAGCACAATGTCCAGACAACGCCGCAAATCTTCATCGGGAACGAACGCGTCGGAGGGCATGACGATTTGCGGCGATATCTCGGTTTAGCGGTCGCCGATCCCAAGGCGACTACATATCAGCCGGTGATCGCGCTGTTTTCGATGACCGCGCTGATGGCGCTGGCTGCAAGCTTTGCGGTCTATGGCTCACCATTCACCATTCGAGCCGGTGAATGGTTCATAGCCTTCAGCATGTGTATCCTCGCAATGCTCAAGCTCCAGAATGTCGACAAGTTTGCGACGATGTTTTTGAACTATGACCTGCTTGCACAACGTTGGGTGCCTTATGGCCGTATTTATCCCTTTGCTGAAGGGCTGGCTGGTGTGTTGATGGTCGCGGGCGCGCTCAACTGGCTGTCAATTCCGGTCGCATTGTTCATCGGCACCATCGGCGCGGTATCGGTAATCAAGGCGGTCTATATCGACAAGCGCGAAATCAAATGCGCCTGCGTCGGTGGCGAAAGTAATGTGCCACTGGGCTTCGTCTCACTCACCGAAAACCTGATGATGATAGCAATGGCGCTCTGGATGCTCCTTGGTGCACGCGTGATGGCTAACGCGATGTAAGAGAACAGCGACCGAGGCCCCCTCCCGGTCATTTGGAATCAAGCCAATCCGATCGCCATGGCGTCACAGTTGTCGGCGTAGCGGCGGCGAATTCGTGGAATTCTTCCATGCCTGATTACCCAATGACAGAAGGTAGCAGAAAGAGGCGGGTTGATCCGCAATGGAGCCACTATGCGCTTCGTCCCAGTTCGAACCGGCAAGTTATAGACTTAATTTCTGGCGACCTGTTCAGAGGATGCAACAACATTCGCTTTATCGTGGCCCATATCAAATAGCCAGGTTCGGTTCAGCAGAAACTTCTGAATTCGGACCCCTCACTGCCGTTGTCGGGAATGAGCGAAAGGGCGGACGGATATTCGGCAACATGATACCGTCCGCCAATATACGCAGTGTTGGCGGAAGCAGCGCCCTACGTTCGGTATGCCTTGTCAAAGCGCCAGGTACGTTGACTCTCGTCAATTCACCTTCCTTGATATCGCCTTGAAAGGGACCGCTGCTCAACCTCGGCGGTTTGATGCCGCCCGCTGTGCAGTGCGTGGAGTGATACCAAACATCCGTCGCATAGCGCGCGCGAAGTGGGCCTGATCCGCAAAGCCTCCCGCTGCCGCTGCATCGGAAAGCGTTGTGCCCTCGTGCAGCGTGCGCGTCGCGCGTTCAAGCTTTCGCCAGATCAGCCAGGTCGACAGCGGCAGGCCGAGTTGCCCACGGGCCAGAGTCCGCAGCCTCGATTCGGAAAGGTTGCAAGCGAGCGCGGTGTCGCCAATCGAGCGGCTGCCGGGTTCTTTAGCCAGCAGTTCTAATGCGGCGAGCAAACGCTCGTCGATGGCCGCTTTATTAACCGGAACCAACGTTTCAAGATTTTTATTCCAGATGACGCCTGGCTGCCCGGGCTTAAAGGCGAGAATGGCTGGATCGATCGACGCGATGTCAACATCGCCGATAGCGTCCGCAACGTAGAACGCGAGCGGCGACTGCGGCTCTATATAGAGCAGAGCGACTTCACCGGTCGGTGCCAAACTATGTTCGACAAGCGGGCGAATCGCAAAGCCAGGGCCGGTCCATTCTATGCCGTCGGCACTCGCAATCGCCACATCGCCGTTGTCGCCGAAAACGATTTGGATAGCCGCGTGCGCGTGTGGGGTGTTATCGGCTGCTTGGCCGCGATAGATGGCCCAGCTCGGACCAAACACGAGTTCGCCCTCCCAGCTCATGCCGAATGCTTCGTCCCAGTCCAAAGGGTAAGCGCGCCAGTCGGCGTCTGCACCTGCCAGTTCTCCGCCACTTCAGCAAATCCCGCCTGCTCGATTAGCAACGGGATCATCCCGTCCTTGTTCGCGCGAGTGTTTTCGTAACCGTCTAGCGAGCGCACTTGGTTGAAGAGCAGTTGCATCAGCAGCGACGGCTGAACTCCGTAGTCGGCAACGAACACCGTCCCGCCTGGCGTCAGCAGCGCATGGGCATTGACAAGTAGCTCCTCTTTCGCGTCCATGGGACATTGATGCAGCACTAACGACGTAACCACCTTGTCCACCTGCCCGTAAGGCAGATACTCGACGTGGTCGCCGCCGAGCGCCTCGATGAATTCGACCGTCGCTTGCGCCGTTGCCGCCTTGCTGGCCGCGATCCTGAGCACCTCGGGATCGGGATCGACCGCAATAACGCGCGCACCGGGAGCGGCTTTGGCTATCATGATCGCGAAAGTCCCCGTACCGCAGCCGAGATCGACGATCACGTCCTGTGGTTGCGGCGATACCGATTGCAACAGGAGAGCGCGCCACTTCTTTTCGCGGGTCATAATCGCAATCACGCGATCGTAATCGGCTGTCAGTTCGGCCTTGCCGAGCGCGGGAGTGAACGGGGTCGGTTTGGTCATCACCCAACCGTAGGCCCTTTCGTCGCCCATTTCTTGAACAAAACGCCAGTTCGAAGTGAATGCAGCGCAGCGGCGGACTTCATACGCAACCGTTATGTTCAAGACCGGAGCAACAAAAGACGCGCATAGTCACCTTTCCACAGTGATTTTAAGGACAATTGCGACGATGGCTCAGAACAGGCGGGCTCCGCTTGATGCGGACGTAGAAACGAACGATAAAGCGGCAGGCGCTTGGCGCTTCGCGTTAAAGGTGGCATATGCACCGGTGATGCTTCTGGGGTTCATCGGAGCCGCCGTCGCCGTCGTTCATTACGATCTGCCCCGGCTTTGGCTCTTGCCGCTCGTGCTAGGGGCGATCGCCATATCGTTCATCGTCGAGCGGCTGATTCCGTATAATGCGGGATGGAACAGCGATCGCGGGGATAGCCGTCGCGACATTGTCTATGCCCTCTTTTACGAGGCGAGCGTCTATGCCTCGGTCGCGCTGGTTCCGCTGCTCACGCTATTGTCACCTACAAATAGTCTTTGGCCAACTGTATGGCCAATCTGGGGACAGCTGTTGCTGGCGATCGTCATCGCCGATCTCGGTATTACGCTCTGCCATTATGCGAGCCACCGTGTCGAATGGCTTTGGCGGTTCCATGCTCCACATCACTCCGTCAAGCGGATGTATGGGTTTAACGGCCTTATCAAGCATCCAGTGCATCAAGCGCTCGAAACCGCCGCCGGCACAACGCCACTTGTGCTGCTCGGCATGACAACGGACATTGGTTTGCTGCTTGGTTTCGCCATCACCATTCAACTCCTTTTGCAGCATTCGAACGCCGACATGCGTATTGGTCCTCTTCGCTACGTCCTGGCCCTCGCCCCGCTGCACCGATTTCATCATCAGAAATGGGCCGGGATTGGCGATGTGAACTTTGGCCTGTTCACCAACCTTTGGGACTATCTGCTGGGCACCGCAGTCTACGATGGAGGCAAGCAATTCAGTAGCGACGATCTCGGGATCGGCAAGCAGCCCGACTATCCGGCGAGTTATCTGGGACAGCTCGCCGCGCCATTCCGCACTCAGCCAGCGCAATATAGAACATTACCTACCGAAGCTGCCCGATGAATGAGTCCGTCGTTGTGCGACGTGCGCTTGCGAGCGACCGCGCCACCGCAATTCGGACACTGTCCCGGGCCTTCTGGCAAGACCCGTTCATCGCCTGGTTCTACCCCGACGAGCAACTGCGTGAGCACCGGATCGAAGGGTTCTTCGATCTCCTCTGGCGCGCGAACTGGCGAGATGGGCAGATCGACGTTGCCGCCGACGGCCAGGGAGCGGCGCTATGGCGTCCGCCCGGCCGCTGGCGGGTGCCCCGTCACACAATGCTCGTCAATCTGCCTGCAATGATCGGCACATATGGAATGGCGGCGGGCCGTGTGTTGGCGAGCTTGGCTGCGATGGAGCGGGAACACCTTGCACAGCCGCACTGGTATCTCATGACGGTCGGCACCGATCCGCGAGCGCAGGGCCGGGGGCTGGGCAAGACCCTCATCCGCGCGGGTCTCGAGCGATGCGATGCAGACGGCGTGCCCGCCTACCTCGAGTCCGGCGATGTGGGCAACATTAGCTTCTACGAACGACTTGGATTTCGCCTGCTGAGCGAAAATGGCGTGCGCGGCGGCCCGTATTTTTATCCGATGATACGGGATCCAGCTTGAACGAGCGCAATATACGTCACAGTAGGGTCGGGTGACCGACCACACGCTATCGAATTTGTCGCACGTTTTGAGCCTATTTGCCCGGCCTTGAAGCAAATTACACCGCCACAGTTTTATCCCCTCTACAAAGTTGGAGTTCAAATATACCTTGACCCCCTAATTACGCGTTCTAATTAGCAATTCCAGGGGCCACATGATGCAGTTTGATGACGTTATCCTCGGTCGGCGAAGCATCCGGGGGTACAAGCCTGACCCAGTTCCCAAAGCGCTGATCAAAGAAGTTCTTAGCTTAGCGATGCGCGCGCCATCCTCAATGAATACGCAGCCCTGGAATTTTTATGTCATTACCGGCGAACCGCTGAACCGCATTCGCGCAGGAAATACCGAGCGCATGCTGGCCGGGGTGGAGCAATCGCGCGAGTTTCGAACCGGCCAGGCTTTCGCAGGCCAGCACCGAGACCGGCAGGTTGGCGTTGCAAAACAGTTATTCTCCGCAATGGGGATCGAGCGTGAAGACAAGGACGGGCGGCAGGACTGGGTACTACGTGGATTTCGCCAGTTCGATGCGCCCGTATGTGTAATTGTGACTTACGACCGCGTGCTGGATGGGAGCGACGATACTCCGTTCGATTGCGGTGCTGTAGCCACTGCTCTAGTCAATGCCGCTTGGTCTCGCGGCCTAGGCGCGGTGATCAACAGCCAGGGCATAATGCAGTCTCCGGTTGTGCGTGAGCATGCAGGGATAGCAGACGATCAAATCATAATGAAAAGTATCGCGCTAGGCTGGCCGGACGAAAGCTTTCCTGCAAATGCGGTAGTGTCGGAACGCAAGTCTGTCCAAGAAGCCACGCGATTTGTCGGTTTCGACGATTAGTCGCACAAAATTTCCGGTTTTTGACGGCAAATGTTCGACTTTTATGCAATGCCTGTTTCCGGTTCAAAGAACGTCAAACGATCCCCCTCCCCTGACGTTTCTTTAAGCGAATACGGTACCACGCTTAATGCCGCGCATAAACAAACGACTTGACCTTACCAAAGGCCATCACCGGGTAGCGATCTCCTGTGACGCCAGGAACCTCCATACCGGGAGAGCCGATCGGCATGCCCGCAACCGCTAGCCCTCGGACGCCTTTTGGCTTTGCTGCAAGAATGCGTTTTATATCGGGATCGAGCCAGTTTACAAAGGCGTCAGGGCGTGGCTGCTTAGGCATGATCGCGAGAGAGCCAGTACCGCAACCGACATCGAGTAATTTTCACCGGCAGCTTCCGACAAGTTTTTCAGCAGCTCGCCACGCGATCTGCTCTCGCGTGTCAGCAAAGCCACGCCCTCGATGTAAAGCGCTGTCTGAGCAAAACGCCCGGCAGCAGGTGTAAATTGCAACAGCACTCGGCGAGTTTTCCGAAAACGAGCGGCGGTGACCTCGGCCAAGCACCACAGCAAATCCCAACTCATAACAAATTCTGATGACCTGTTCAAAAGATGCAATGACATTCGATTTATCGTGGCGCGTTCGGGATAGCCACGTTACCACTTTGTGACACATGGGAAACCGCTTTACCGGCAGAAGCCGAAGGGCGCATCGTGGAGGGACTTAATATGGTAAAGCGTAAAGCAGGTATCGCGTCGGCGCTGGCGACGGCGTCGTTTCTTTCACTCGGAATTGCAACGGCGAGCATGGCTCAGGAAATGCCCGCGCAAACGGAACCGGCGGCCGAAGCTGAAACCGCTGAGGTAGATGAGGCGGGCGCCGAGGCACAAGGGGAGGGAATCATCGTCACAGGCACCCGCCGTAACGACCTTACCGCTGCAAACTCTCCGACGCCCATCGACATAATCAGTTCGGACGAGTTGCTGAACCAGGGTTCGTCCGACGTGACCGACATTTTGCGTCAGCAAGTACCGTCGCTCAACGTCCAGCGCTTCACTAGCAATGATGGCTCGGTCTTTACACGACCCTACAGCATGCGCGGCCTTCCACCTGATCAGACATTGGTGCTGGTCAACGGCAAGCGGCGGCACCGCGGTGCTACGGTTCAGTTGTCCAACATTCCCTATATACGCGGGTCGCAGGGTCCTGACCTTGCAACGATACCATCGATTGCGATTGCGCAGCTGGAAGTGCTGCGCGACGGCGCCTCTGCAAATTATGGCTCCGACGCGATCGCTGGCGTCCTCAACTTCCGCTTGCGCACCGAACGACAAGGCGCAACGCTGATTGCCCGCTATGGGCAATATTATGAAGGCGACGGCAAGGACGTTCTTGTTCAAGGCAATATTGGCCTACCCTTCACATCGGACGGCTTCGTCAATATTAGCGGCGAATATACGAACTCCGGCATCACGTCGCGGCAGAACCAGCGCCCCGACGCACAAGCGCTTATAAACGCCGGTGTGCAAGGCGTCCCCAATCCAGCACAGCGTACCGGCAACCCTAAGGCAGAAGCTGCTCGTCTGTTTGTAAACGCTGGAATTGACCTTAGCGACACGATGGAGTTCTACACCTTTGGCAACTATAGCTGGAGCCAAGGCACAACAGCGTTCTTCTATCGCTATCCCGGCACCAATCCACCGTTTCCGTTTCCGACCAATTCGCTCTTTAATAGCGTTCCGCTTACCCAGACCCCCGGGGGACCGCGCTTTACCTTCAGGACACTTTTCCCCGGTGGCTTCGCGCCCGACTTCCACGCGACGATCAACGACGCTTCGCTGATCGGGGGGCTGCGGGGCAATTTGGTCGGCGACCTTACTTATGATGTGAGCAGTTCTTACGGTCAAAATAACGTCGCATACCGCATCACCAATACCGTTAATCCGTCGCTCGGGCCGCTTTCGCCTACCAAGTTCAGGGCTGGAGAACTTGAGCAGCGCGAGCTTAATTTTAACTTCGATCTGTCCTATCCGTTGGAAGTCGGGTTTGCGAAACCGCTCAATCTGGCAGGGGGCCTCGAATGGCGCCGCGAGACTTGGGAGGTGACACCCGGCGAGCTCGCTTCCTATCAAGTGGGACCTTTTGCATCGGTGCTTGATCCTGATACACCCAATCCAACTGACCGCGTTGGTCTACCGGCTGGTGCAAGCGGTTTTCCAGGCTTTGGGCCGTCACAGGCGGGTACTTTCTCGCGCAGCAACTGGGCCGCTTATAGTGCGCTCGAAGGCGATATCACTGACTGGCTGAGTTTTGGCTTAGCTGCTCGCTACGAGGACTTTTCCGATTTTGGATCGACCTTCACCTGGAAGGTCAACGGCCGGGTCGAGATTTCCGACGCAATAGCGGTTCGCGGGTCAGTAAATACTGGTTTTCGGGCCCCTACCCCCGGCCAGTCGAACGTTTCTTCGACATTTGCCAACATTAACGCGCTTACCGGGCAGCCATTCATAACGGGCATTGTATCGCCCAGCAATCCAGTCGCACTATTGTTCGGTGCTCAGCCGCTCCAACCTGAGGAATCGTTCAACATAGCCGCCGGCATTGTTCTGACGCCTGCCAACCGCGTGACCTTTACGCTTGATTACTTCAACATCAAGGTAGACGACCGCGTTGGTCTTTCCGGTGGCTTTACCCTGACCCAGCCGCAACGCGATCAGTTAGTGGCTGCGGGCATACCGGGCGGCGGCGACTTCACCACGATCCAGTTCTTCGGCAATGCGTTCGATAGCCGGAGCGAGGGTGTTGATGCAGTGCTTACTTACGGCTTCGACCTGTTTGATGGCGATGCGACGCTCAGCGCTAATGCCAACTATACCAAAAGCGAGGTCACACGCGCAGGACCGCTCATCACCGGCGACCGCGAGCGGCTGCTGGAACTTGAAGACTTTGTTCCGGATTGGAAGGGCAGCGTGGCATTCAACTACCAAGGTGACCGGATCGGTTTTTCGACCACTGCAAGCTACTATGGCAAATGGACCGACTTTGGCCCGAACGTTGCCAACGATCAGACCGGCAGTGCAGAAATTCTCGTAGATGCTGAGCTTTCTTACCGCCTCAACGACACTTTCAAATTGGCCGTAGGTGGCAGCAACATTTTCGATAATTACCCTGACCGGGAAGCTCGCGCTTCGCAACTCGTCAACGGCTTCAAATATCTGAGGTTTTCGCCCATCGGTTTCAATGGCGGGTTTTGGTATGTTCGTGGAACAGCAACATTCTAACAAACCCAAGCCGTGGCTGGACGGAAGCAGATTCTAGACAGTGGCCAAAGCGGTTGGACCGCGCAACTGGGGTGCTATTGAAAATGTTTGATGGCACCTCCAGTGAAGCGATCTGGGTTAGCTCTAAGCAGACGCAAACCTGACAACGAACGGAGAAAATCAATGTCAGTTGTGGCTAGCAGTAGACTGGGCTTCACAGAAGAGCGACTAGTCTTGCACGATCGGGGGTTCTCCAAACGCTCCGTCTGCAATCATTTCGTCTCGTACAAGCGTCATGATCTCGACAAAGCGCAGAGCAGTTTGCGAAAGCGGACGCAGCGAAGGCGTAAAGAGCATATACTCGAACTCGATGCGCGGCTTGAAAGGCAGCACTACAAGTCCCTGCGAAACGAAGTCGATAGTAGTTGCCGGATTGACAATCGAACAGCCGACCCCTTGCGTTACGAGACTGCAGTGGGTGATCGCATATTGTGTCTCGACCACCAGATCGCGCTCGATGCCGGCGTCCTCGAAGATGCGATCAATTCGCCTTCGGGTCTGATCACCGTGCAGAAGCGATATGAAGGGCTCGCCGGCAAGATCGGCGGGCTCGATAAACGCCTTGCCCGCCAGCCGGTGGCCCGGCGGGAGGATGCAAGCGCCGACCGAGCGCAGGAAGGTGCTCGACGATACGCCCGGGATTTCGTGAGCTCGCGTCGCAAGCCCGACATCGAATTGCTGATTTGCGACCAGCTGACGCACAGTCGACGAGGCGTGCGTGTAGAGGCGGATCGATACGCCCGGATGGTCGTTCCGAAAATCGCGGATGACCCTTGGCAGGAAGCTGAAGGAGAGCGCGGGCAACGATGCGACGTGGAGGTTGCCGGTAGAAAGATTGCGAATGTCGCTAGCAGTCTGCTTCAGCGCGTCGATGCCGATGAAGCTTCGCTCCACCTCGTGAAAAAAGTACCCAGCTTCTGGTGTGACAGTCAGCGCACTACCCTTCGAGCGCACGAACAGCTGGAACCCAAGGATATATTCGAGATCGGCAATGAGCTTGCTCACCGCAGGTTGGGAAAGGTGCATGGATTGCGCGGCTTGGGTGACCGATCCAGTGAGCATCACTGCTCGAAACGCTTCCAGTTGACGCAGGTTCATTCAACGCTCTCCGCAGCTATATCCAAACTGTATAGCCTAAGCCCAATCTTGGGAAGCAAGGAATGACTATGGCAAGTTCCGACAGCTGGAATTCGGGGTTGCGCTGCAACAGGCGACCCTTGGAAAGTTTTCTGGCAGACAACATAAACGGGGCCACGGCGTCCTTGGCGTCGAATTCCGTTGGCCAAGCGACATTTTGGCGGGGTCGAATAACCTGCCCTTTTTCAGAGGATAAACAAAATGAATGACGTGACCGCCAATTTCGAGGAAGATGGCGATCAAACCGTTGCGGTGTCGCCAACGACGACGCTTGTCCATTCCACGTCGCCGTCGGCGAGCAACGCAGGTCTCTTAAACCCGCCTGTGCACCGTGCATCGACGATCATCTACGATACCGTGGAAGCTTATACTGGGCGACACAGCCGCATCTATGATGAAGTGATCTATGGATTGTATGGGACCGAGACAACATTTGCGTTGGAGGCGGCCATTGCAAACCTTGAAAAAGGCTACCGGACGGTAGTTACGTCATCTGGAACAGCAGCGATTTCGCTAAGTTTGGCGGCATTTCTCGGTGCGGGCGATCATCTACTGGTTATAGACACTGTCTATCGTTCCACGCGTCGCTTTTGCGACGACGTTTTGACTGGCATGGGGGTCGAAGTCTCTTACTTTAACCCGGGCATAGGAGCGGACATTGCCGAACAGATTCGTCCAAACACGCGAGTTATCTTCCTCGAAACACCGGGCTCTCTTACATTCGAGATGCCCGATATAGCTGCGATCACGGCTGTGGCACGTCCCCGAGAAATTATCACGATGATCGACAATACGTGGGCTACACCGCTTCTCTTTCGACCGATTGAGCACGGCGTCGATGTCTCGATCTCGGCAGCGACCAAATATCTCTCAGGGCACTCCGATGTTATGCTTGGCGCAATGACCGCCTCAAATATTGAAGTTTTCAAGAAACTCAAGGAGAGCGCAAGATACTGGGGAAATTGTGTAGGGCCCGATGACTGTTACCTTGTGCACCGGGGGCTTCGAACACTCGATGTGCGATTGGAGCGTCATGGGCGCAATGCGGCTGCGCTCATTGCCTGGTTCCAGCAACAGCCTGAAGTTCGGCGCGTGCTTTATCCGGCGCTCCCATCGGACCCCGGCCATGCTATCTGGAAACGAGATTTCGATGGAGCTTCAGGGCTGTTCGGCGTTCTTCTCGACCCGTTTACGGAAGCCGAGACTTCCGCATTCTTCAACCAGCTAAAACTCTTCAAAATGGGTGCCAGTTGGGGTGGGTTTGAGAGCCTGATCGTACCCGCCTGGCCCGCTCCGTTCAGAAGCTGCTCATCGCTCGAAGAGGGGGCATTAATCCGCGTACATGCGGGGCTCGAGACGAGCGAAGATCTCATCGGCGATCTTGAAGTGGCCTTTGCTCGGCTTCGCAGCGTTCGCGGCACGTCGAGGTCATTGTGACGCAAACGCCAGCATCGCCATTGAAGTCTTTTCCCGTCACTGCAGGGAAGTCGAGCCATACGCTAAATCCGAGGCTTTCAGGATATTCGTGCATCCAATGCCAAGCAGACTTCACCATTGAGGACTATTTTGAAGGATGTCCTGATTGCCTCTCCCAAGGCGAACCATCGTCGGTCAAGTCGAAGTTCCGGGAACTGCCAAGTTCGCTGAGCAGTGAGCATGAACATGGGATGCGACGATACGCTGCCTGGATGCCTTACACATCCTGGGTCTCGTTAGGCGAAGGTGGAACATCGTGCGCAAACTTTTCATCATTGGCCGACGAAGTGAAAGCCGCTGCAGTTTTCATTAAGAACGAAGGTCAAAATCCCAGCGGTTCGCACAAAGACCGTGCGAGTTGTTTGGCAGTAACGCGGGCCCTTGATATCGGCGCCTCCAAGATCGTCGCCGCTTCGAGTGGAAATGGCGGCGCCTCCCTGGCACTTTATGCAGCGGCTGCAGGTCTAGAGTGCTGCATTGTCACGACCCCGGCACTGTCTCCGATTTACAGACGCGCCATCGAAATATGCGGCGCAGAAATAGTAACAGCAGTGGAAAGCTTGGAACGATGGCAGATTGTTTCCGAGATGGTCAAAACGCGAGGTTGGTTTCCAGCGACAAACTATCTCAATCCGCCCGTGGGCAGCAATCATTTCGCAACCGACGGTCTGAAAACGATTGCCTTTGAGATTTTTGAAGAGCTCGGCGCTGACCAAGTGGACGCGGTCATAGTGCCAACCTCCAGGGGCGATCTCATCTGGGCTCTTCATGAAGGCTTCAGCCAGCTCAAAGCAACTGGCCTAATGAGCTTCGTCCCTCGGCTATATGCCGTCGAGCCATTTGCCAGGCTCCGCCGCGTACTCAGCGGCGACAAGATCACCGGCTCCTTTCCGGGAGCAACCAGCCTTACTTCGATTGGCGGCTCGACCGTCACGTACCAAGCCATAGATGCTATTCGTGCATCTGGTGGCAGTGCCGTTGTGGTGGACGATCAGACTGTAGCTTTAGATCAGCACCGCCTCGCCCGGCACGGATGTTACGCCGAGCTTTCCTCGGCGGCCGCGCTCACCGGCTTAGAGTTGCTTTTAGAAGACGGCACGATTTCGAAAGACGAGTCGGCTGTCCTGATAGCCACATCAAATGGGTACAAAGACGGACTGAGGGCAGGGAGCGAGCAATGAAAGAGGCGACAAATTCCGACTCCCTGCTACGGCGTGAGATTGGACGGATCGGTGTAGCGACCATCGCTATGAATGGCGTAATCGGATCCGGAATCTTTGCGTTACCGGCAGTGGCGATTGCACAAGCCGGCTATTTTAGCCCGTGGGTTTTTGTTCTTTGCGGGATATTGATCCTTTCAGTCGCCCTTACCCTTGCACGAGCGGCTAGCTTCTTTGAAATCACCGGGGGCCCGATCGTTTACACGACCCACGCTTTCGGAAGATTCGTCGGTTTCCAGACTGGCTTGTTGATTTATGTGAGCCGTGTTGCAGCAATTGCGGCAAGCGCAAATCTCATTGTCAGCTACGCAGCTGCCCTTTGGAGTCCGCTTGCAACCGGTGGTCCGAGGATTGCCGCGATTGTGGCATATATTTCTCTTGCGACGATATTGAACGCCATTGGCATACGGGCTGGAATGGCGGTTGTTTACATCATCAGCGTCTTGAAGCTGCTACCCCTCATTCTACTCATCCTTTTCGGCCTGCCCTCTGTTGAATGGGGCGTGATGGCGGGTGCAGATATGCCCGAGGCAGAGTCGCTTGGCCAAACCATGCTCGTTTTGATGTATGCTTTCATCGGCTTCGAGTTCAGCCTTATCGCCGCCGGCGAAACCCGGAATGCACGAAAGGACATACCCAAGGTCTTGGTGGGCACAGTCATTGCGATTTCACTCTGCTACGCACTCATCCAGCTCGTCGTCATGTCGGTGGGGCCAGATCTTGGCGGAAGCGACGCGCCACTCGTCGAAGTTGCAAAGAGGCTCATGGGCCCCGCAGGCGCGCTTATTCTTGGGCTCGGCGTTGTTTTCTCGGTCGGCGGCGGAAGCTTGACTTCGTTGCTCACCGCCCCACGGCTTACGTTCGCCCTTGCGCGGGATGGAAGTTTACCAGCATGGTTAGGTACTGTGAACGAGCGCAGTCGGGTTCCGGTAAATTCGATCATATTCTGCGGCATTTTCAGTTTGGGATTGGCGGTTAGTCAGGGATTTGTATGGCTGGTTACGCTAAGTACCTTCATTCGCCTGGTAAGCTACGCCCTTTGTATCGCGTCGTTACCAAAAATAGAAAAAACCATTCCAGCCGAGGAAGGGCAGTTCAGATTGCCTGGCGGACTGGCGATACCGGCAGCGGGTTTTTTGCTTACGCTTTGGCTGATCAGTCATTCGACAGCCGAGAATTTTATCATTGCTGGCCTGATTGTCGCAGTGGGATCGCTTGTATTCTGGTGGTGTACGCGCGGGAAGCAAACCAGTGACCCCCTAGGCTGACCGAGGGGCGCTCGCCTGCTCGCATCCGATAGGGCACGAACTCGCTTTTACTCGCTTACCCCGGGATTAGGAGCGTATGCGCATGATAAAGGAGCATAGGGATTTGCTCCGGGATCATGCGCCGACTACCGGCTCTCGGCACCCCTCCGACAAGGCAAGACATGGTGTGATTTCCTGCATCTGCCGCCCCGACATCCAAAGCTCACTATTCGGAAGGGGCCTACCGCACTAAACGTGAAACAACCGCAAGCGCATTACCTCGCGCTGAGCCTAGCGGTTCATTTCCGCCAATGCTTCGGCCCAGCTCTTGCCCGATTGTAGCGCATGGTGCGCGATCGAGGCCGCGCGGTCATAGCCCAATGTCTCTGACGCCTCGGTTGCACGCGCCGCGCTTGAATCCAGCTTGGCGCTACATTCCTCAGCATTGGCTTCAAGTCCCTCTACGCAGTTGGTCCTAAGCATGTCGATGGACGCGCTGAGCAAAGTCACTGCTTCATGGATTGAACTGTAAATGAGCGGTTCGAACGCGTTGAGTTGCAGCTGACCGGACTCAGCGGCAAACGTGATGCTTGTATCCAGGCCGAATATCCGGAACGCGATCTGATTGAGAGCTTCCGGAATGACAGGATTGACCTTGCCGGGCATGAGAGACGATCCCGCCTGACGCGCGGGCAAGATTAATTCGCCCAGCCCCCCTCGCGGTCCGCTCGACAGCAGGCGAAGATCGTTGGCAATTTTGGACAGCTTGACGGCCAAGCGCTTCAACAAGCCGCTGTAGAGGACGAAATCGCCCATGTCCCAGCTTGCTTCGTACAGGTCTTTGGCCGCCGTTACTGGAAGGCCAAACTCGGCGGCAACAGCCTTGACAATGCCGTCGCGATAGCCGGACCCCGCTCCGATACCGCTGCCGATTGCTGTCCCGCCCAGATTGATTTCGAGAAACATCTCCGGGAGCTGGGTGAACCGTTCCAAATCCTCCCGAAGCGTCGTTGCAAATGCCCCTATCTCTGCACCGAGCGTCATCGGCACGGCATCCTGCAATTGGGTCCGACCGAGTTTCTCGATCATTGCGAACGCGTCAGCCTTTTCGTCCAAGGCTTCGGCAAGGCGAGCCAGCGCGCCAACGAGACGACCGTTCAGGTCATAGACCGCCAAGCGCACCGCCGACGCATAGCAATCATTTGTCGACTGGCAGCGATTGACATGTCCGATGGGATCGACTGTCTTGTAGTCGCCTAGCTGCTTGCCCAGAAGAAGAAGAGCCCTGTTTGCTATCACTTCGTTGACGTTCATGTTGGTCGATGTACCAGCCCCGCCCTGAAAGACGTCGACCACAAACTGATCCTTCCACTCGCCGCTGGCAACTTCATCGCACGCTTGGGTAATCGGGAGAGCTAGATCTGCTGGCAGGACTCCTTGCTCGGTGTTGATGCGGCACGCCGCCTTTTTGATTTTCGCAAGGGCGGCAATCAGCTCGGGAAAGGACCCGATCGTCGTCCCCGAAATCGGGAAGTTGGCCACAGCGCGCGCGGTGTGAATGCCATAGAGCGCCTGCTTCGGGACCGGATAAGTACCAAGCGAATCCCGTTCGACCCTGCAATCATAGCACTCAATACTTCTAGGCGAAGTAGAAGATTCAGTCACGAACGGCGAAACTTGCCGAGATTTCGACAGACACGCCGAACGGCAATGAAGAGACCCCCACCGCAACCCTGCAGTGCCGTCCGACACTGCCCAGCACTTCGACAATCAGGTCCGATGCGCCATTAATCACTTGCGGATGCGCTTCGAAACCCTGTGCTGCATTTACAAAACCACTGAGTGTTAGGCATTGCTCGATCCGATCAAGGTCACCGCCGAGTGCCGATTTTGCGGTCGCCAGTAATGCGATGGCACAGAGTCTCGCTGACACGGCGCCTTCTTCGACAGAAAGGTCGCTTCCCACTTGGCCTTTGACCAGGCCCACTGCAGATCGCGGCAGCTGCCCGGAAAGGACGAGCGTTCCACGGAAAAGCACTGCCGGAACATAATTGGCCACAGGCGCCGGCGTTTCGGGAAGCTCGATCCCCAATTGGGCGAGGCGCTGTTCGATATTGCTCATCAAAGTCCTTTGGCGGTTGGTGTGCGAGATGCTGACTGAGGAAAGTTTTGGCATTCTTTTGTGGCGCGGCAAAAAAGCCGCCCTGGCGACCCATCTTATGAGGTACAGCCCGAATTTGTGAAAATTTGATCGGGAGTGCCGGGTTGATCGGACTGAGGTCGCCGCGCCAGCACCCCCCGTCGACAATTGTCATAACCATCATGATCCACCTGTTCTGTTGGCCACCCGTATCTCTGATCTTTTCTTTAGCTGAGAGTCGCGGCGACCTCCACAATTCATGAAGAGCCATCAAAAAAAACGACTGGGTAATCAATTTTTGTTATATGTTGCATTCAGTGTTGGTACTCAGCTTGGACACTGCTCAAGATGTGTTGGGATGCAAAGCTGGAGAGGACCAGCTTGGTACGGTCACAGAGTCCCAAAGGGCTGGAGAGAATCTGATGGATAAACGGCTGACGATCTGGATACTGGTCGGGATGATCCTCGGTGTCGTGGTCGGAACCGCCCTATTTTACGGCGTCGATCCGGTGATCGTGAAGGGATCGATCCTTCCCTGGTTCAAATTGCTGTCCGACATATTCCTGCATCTCATCAAGCTACTGGTTGCCCCTCTGATCCTGTCTACCATCGTGGTTGGCATCGCACATATGGGCGACAGCTCTGCGCTGGGGCGGATCGGGGTGCGAGCGATTAGCTGGTTCATCATCGCCAGCCTGATTTCGATTAGCCTGGGTTTGTTGATGGTAAATATTTTCCAGCCGGGTGTCGGCGCGCCAATACCCGATTCTGCGATGGCGGTGGTGGGCGAAGTCAAGGAATTGAAGGCCACTGAATTTATCCTGTCGGTCTTCCCGAAGAACGCATTCGAAGCGATGGCGACCAACAATATCTTGCAGATACTGGTATTCTCGCTGTTCGCCGGTGTCGCCCTCTCGGCGATGGGAGAGAAAGGCGGTCCGTTGGTTCGCGGTGCAGAGGCGCTCGCTGAAATGATGTTGCAGATTACCGGTTATGTCATGCGTTATGCACCCATCGCAGTATTCGGGGCGTTGGCCAATGTGGTCGCCAGCAACGGGCTTGAAATACTTGGCACCTTCGCGCAGCTGTTGCTCGAATTTTATTTCTCGCTGCTCATTCTATGGATCATATTGCTGAGCGTCGGTGCGATCTTTCTGCGGCAACGGATATGGATGCTGATCCGCTATATCCGTGAGCCTTTGCTCATTGCCTTCTCGACAGCATCATCTGAAGCGGCGTTGCCAAAACTGTTCGAACAGCTCGACCGTTTCGGCGTGCCGCGCCGGATTTCGGGCTTCATGCTGCCTTTGGGTTACAGCTTCAATCTCGACGGTTCGATGATGTATATGAGCTTTGCTACAATTTTCATCGCGCAAGCTTACGGCATCGATCTGAGCATTGGGACGCAGATCGTCATCCTGCTGACGTTGATGATCAGCTCAAAAGGCGTTGCCGCTGTCCCGCGCGCCAG
Organism: uncultured Sphingorhabdus sp.; assembly: GCA_963508315.1. Lineage (GTDB taxonomy): Bacteria > Pseudomonadota > Alphaproteobacteria > Sphingomonadales > Sphingomonadaceae > Sphingorhabdus_B. Next base: position 290,248 of record CAUOWK010000002.1, read on the forward strand.
TCTTGTCGTCATAACAGGAACGCTCGCCATGTTCGGGCTGCCCGTCGAGGGGATTGCGATTATTCTCGGCATCGACCAGTTTCTCGACATGGGTCGGACGGCAACGAACGTCGTCGGCAATGCCGTTGCCACCTCGGTCATCACCAAATGGGAAGGACTGCTAGAAGAACCCGAGCCTGATTTTGCAGAGCATCCTCATGCCCCTGCGAATACTGCCCATGGCGGCGCTCGCGGGCTGAATCTGGCCGAAGACATGGTGACCGATGAGAGGGCCGGAACGGGTTGAGCTAACTTCAATTTGCCCCGTTCGCCTCGAGCAAAGAGATACTCGTATCAAGATCGACTTCGGTCCAGGGAGACTGCTGGAGACGAACTATTTTGGTTTCAGCGTCAGCTCCCTGCTACTGCGGTACTTCGACATGCCCGCCGAAACCCAGACGCATCGCTGAGAGAACTTTATCGCCGAATGTATGATCAACCCGACTGCGATGCCGTGCGCATCACGCTGCGGACAGGACGTTGACCGCCACCGCTTTCTCCATCGCCGCTTCGATCGTCCAGTGACCCTCCCCTGAATCGGCTGCGCGCCCCGATAAGCTCGACAACATCTGGTCTTTGGGAAGCGCTGCCGCGTCGCTATACCTCGGCGATGTCGGTCGAATTGAGGTCGAAGCGCTCGTCCTCCGGCAGCTTGTCAGATGATTTTCACTCAAGAATATCTAACCCTTCAGCATAAACTTGCATTAAGCCATATTCGATGGCGCTGTGAACCATTTTGACGAAGTGCCCTGCTCCAGCAGGGTCTGCGTGCATTTCGACCAGTGCGCCTGTCAACGCGAGATTTACGGCGCGCGTGACGATCTGATAAACGACTCGCTGCGTCGGCATCAACAAGCGGGGCCTTACGGAACGGGCTCGTCCGCGCTATTTCCTGTTCGCCACTCAATCCGGAAAATACCGCTCGGCCTTAGGTGCCCAGAAGGAAATCGTGATGAGTCCATTCAACCGGGTCAATGTTGATGGATTCAATAGATTGTTTGCCTTTCAACCTGTATAGACGATCTATGAATTCTTTTGTGCACTCTTCAGCCAAAGCCTCCACCCCAGGGGACACAAATTCGTCTCAGTTAATCGTAACCGAAAACGGGGACGACCTCAATCCTCCGCGCTATGCTGCTATCAAACAAACGATTTGTGACGCTGTCCGGGAAGGCCGATTGAAACCTGGCGACCGCGTCCCTTCTGAGGCTGAACTGGTACTACAGTTCGAAGTATCACGCATGACCGCCAACAGGGCGCTTCGTGAACTCCAAGCCGCAGGAGTACTAGTCAGAAGAGCAGGAATTGGGTCATTCGTTGCCGAGCCAAAGCCGATAGGCCAAATGATTGAAATTCGTAACATCGCCGAAGAAATTCGCGCACGCGGACATGCCTACCGCGCGCGCGTAATCCAGAATCGGGAGGAGCGCGCCAGTGTCGATACTGCGCCGTTGCTTGAAGTTCCCGTTGGAACAAAGTTGTTCCACTCTATCATCGTTCACCACGAGGCCGAATTCCCGATCCAGCTGGAAGAACGATTTGTACTTGCGTCGACTGCGCCCGACTATGGCAAGCTCGATTTCACTCATATGACGCCGAACGAATATCTGACGCGCATTGCACCGCTCGAGAGGGTTGAGCATCGTGTTCGCGCAACAACGCCGGACGAACGGATGCGCGGTATGCTGGGACTAGCAGAAGGCGAACCCGTGCTAGAGATGTCGCGTCGTACCTGGAGTAGGTCGCGCCTCGTTTCGCATGCCTGGCTGACCCACCCTGGCGCAAGGTTCGAATTGTCAGCGGCATTCTCAATTGACGACTAAATTAGGTCAGCTGATGCGTTTTCTTTACATCCGGCTTGCGCCTCCGGCGTAGCCAACGAAAATCGGTACGACTGAAGCTTTTAAACAGCAGATAGAAGCCGGTTCCCGAGAGCCAAAGTACCCCAAAAGCAACGAAAATGATCAGCGGGTGGTTGAAGCTCTTCCGATTTACATAATCCATGTTATGCAACATCCAGAAGAAATCCCAAGTTCTCCAAGTGTCACCGCGCATTACAAGAAAGCGGGCGGTATCGAACGAGACATAGGCGCTGCTATTCTCGGCATCTTGAAAGTCGATGCGCCACATCGCGCCTTCATGATCGCGTGATTCGAGGTTAGGTTTTGCGAGTTTGCTGACTTTGTTTATCGGCGCATCGTTCATCATTGAAGCCACGTCTCTTGCCAAGCCTTCGTCAACTCGGATGTCCTTGCCGCTAGTGGCGTCGACAAGGCGAACGCCTTTGGCAGTGCTCAGCTCGTAGACAGGCCTCGCGCCAAGGTCGCGCAATACTAAACCAGTGACCTTTTCATTGCCTGACAAAGCTGCAAAGTCGAAAAATTCGCCCGCCGGAAGTGGGTGGGCATGGCTCACACTTGCGTCGTGGCCACCGACTTTTTCCTTGTCGAGCAGGGCCATCACCGAGCCGCTTAGGGCCCAAAGTAAGAACTGGATTCCTAGGATCAAGCCTGTCCATTTATGGATACGCCGAAAGAAAAGCGGAGTGAACCGGATGGGTTTCATGCCTTTTTCCTCTTGCGGCGCTTGAATGACCAAATCAATAACCAAGCCCCTGTCAGTGCCATCGCAAAAACGCTCCAGGTCGCAACACGTAGTAGCGGATTGTTGACGTCGGATCGCTCATCATAGTCCATGATGTGGAGCATCCATGCGAAATCGAAAACGCGCCACAACGCATGACGGCGCGCGATAAGCTCACCGGTCGTCGGCGAAAGATACAGCGTCGGGCGGTTCCAGCCTTCGAACTCGACCTGCCAGTAAGGCGGCTTGCGCGTTTGCATTTCCTGCGGTGCTATCGTGAGCAGGCGAACCGAAACGATATCCCCGCTACCTGCATAAATTCGCCGCGCTTGATCCCGTACTTGTGACTCGGTCAGGGTCGACAACGGGCCGCCTGAGCGGGCGTCGAACAATCGCGAACCCTCAGCCGTCTCGACGCGCCATACGGGTTGATCGAAAAATCGCTGGAGGCGAATCTCCGATGCTCCCGGCGCCATAGCTATAATCCGCGCCGGCGGTGCGAGACCAGCAAGGTCGAATGGTTCAACTTTCGGCGCGCGTACCAGATGGTCACCATGGATGATGTCGATGTGAACAACCACCATATAGAGACCTGTCAGCGTCCAGAGCAATGCCTGGACGCCGACCACCAAGGCCAGCCATTTATGGGTTCGCCGTACAAACAGCGGCCAACGAATCGCCATGACTATGGCCTTAGAACGCTGTTCGGAAACCGGCGTAGAAGCGCCGTCCGAGCAGGTCATAGGTCATGGTGTCAGTATTACCGTCCGTAAAGCTTCGAATATAGGGCGCTTTTCGACCGAACAGATTGTCGACGCCCAGCTGGAAGCGCGTCTTTTCGCCGATCTCATAGGCAAGCTGGAGATTGTGGTAGAAGACATTCGGGGTTGAATAGCCGATTTGGCCAGGCAATGCATTAAAGTCTGTCGCTTTGCCGATCCATTGGGTCGACCAAGTTGCACTGATCCCGTCCTTTTCGGCGGTCAGCACGCCATAGCCGCGCCATTTCGGATAGCCGCCGTTGCCGCCGCCGATAAACCCGTCGAACAAGATTGGCGCGCCACCCGGGAAGGGGTTGACGACATATTTGTTCAGGTAGGTGGCATTCATGTCAAACGTCACGGAGACCGACCCGATATTGTTATTGTAGACCAGCCCAAGGTCGAGGCCATTCATTTCCTCGCGACCCGTGTTGATCGGTTGCGCCGACAAATAGGTCACCTCACCTGTCAGCGGACTGCGTGTAAAATCATCGCAGAAGGGGTGCGAGAGAGTATTGCTCGCGTAGCACACCGACAGCTTGGTCGAACCCGGAATAGCGCGGATAGCGTCCTTGATCTTGATGTCGAACCAGTCTGCCGTTAGCGAAAGACCTGGAATCAGCCCCTTCGGTGAGAAAACTGTACCGATTGTCCAAGTCGTCGAACTCTCGGGCGTCAGATTCTGGTTTCCGCCGACAGTTGTCAGGATCGTCGTGCCGAGCTGGACATAGTTCGCTGGAACCCCCGACGCCTGACAGTTGGCGATTAGGGTCGCGTTGCCGCTCGTCGAATACCGCGAGCAGGGATCGCTGGTGGTCAGGTTGCCTTCCGACACGCCCCCAAATAATTCGGGAACGTTGGGGATACGGAAACCGGTGCCATAAGTGCCGCGCAGGCGCAGACTGTCGTTGATAACCCAGTCGAGACCCGCCTTGTAATTCCAGTCATTGCCGAAAAGATCATAGTCCGAATAGCGCACCGCGCCATCGAGGGTTAGCGCCTGAAAGAAGGGCTTGTCAGCAAGGATTGGGACAGAGAGTTCGAGATAAGCCTCTTTTGCGATGTTTGTCCCTGAAATCGGGCTCTGTTGGTTGGTATTTGCAATGCCCAATACGGTTAGAGGATCGGGATCTCGCCAGCCCTTTTCCTTGCGATACACGACGCCCGCAGCGAATGACACAGGTCCCGCCGGCAGTTTGAACAGGTCACCGTTGACGTCGGCGGTGACAGTTGCCAGTTCGTTGCCGCCGCGATCGCGCGAGGTGAAAAGGATATAGTCAAGAACCTGAGGAGTCAGGTCCCCGAAACCGAGATAGTCGCCACATGGTATAGCTGCGCCAGGCGCGGTGCTGCAGACGCTCGGGTTGATCGTGTTGCGGACGCGTTCAAGATTTGCAATGTTGGTAGAGCCATCAACTGCGGTGTTGCGGCCGAATGCGCCTGCAACTTCCCAGCCCCAATCGTTCGCCAACTTGCCGCGCAGTCCAAATGTTCCTTGCCATGTGTCGGTTTCCTGAAAGAACTGTCGCGGACCGGGCTCCGCGAGCCGCCGCTGGACGAGAACGATATTCTGTCCGGTGGGGTTTGTCGGGTTGCTCGCGGCAATCGAAAGGTTGCGCAACGTACCCGGCGTCGCGATCTGGTTCGACTTGCGAAAGGTATAGAGAAACTCGCCGAATGCCTCGATATTGTCGGTCAGGTCATAGTCGGCAAAAAAGGCGGTACTGACACGCTCCACGGGGCTGACCGCGTTGAGGAACGGTGCCGAATTGAAATTATGCTTGGCGGCGTTGTACGGCTCGAAGAAATTGCCGTTCCCGCCCGGAACTTGGTTGAAGTTTATTTGCTGGCCATTAGGCAACACAGCACGGCCGCCGATTGTCGAGGCGCTGTTGACACAAGTCAGCGAGCCGGGCGTTGTTTCGGCGAGCGAACAGGGAGCGCGCGATGCCATATTCACTGCTTTGGTCTTTTGGTAGGTTACTGCCGCCATGAAGCCGCCGCGATCGTTCCGGATGCCCCAAATCAGGTCGGCGGTAAAATCGGATCCGTCTCCCTTTTCGGTGATACCCTGACGCAAGCTGACACCGAGGCCTTCATAGTCGGTCCGTGTGACGAGATTGACAACACCAGCCATCGCATCGGCACCATATATCGCCGAGGCGCCGTCCTTAAGGACATCTGTGCGCGCCAGCGCAACAACAGGGATCATGTTGAGGTCGGGCGAGGAGTTGGCCCCAGTGCCGCCTGCTACGAGACGTCGGCCATTTAGCAGCACCAAAGTGCGCTTGATGCCGAGGCCGCGGAGGTTGACTTGCGCGGTACCGTAGCCGTTGCCGGTCCAATAGGCCGATGTTTGGTTACCCGCAAAGCCAGCGTTGGCTGGGAGACGCTGTAGGACGGTTTCGATATTGACGAGACCGGTGTTTTCGATCTGCTCGGCCGAGACAACTGTCGCCGGGCCAACGCCGGCAAGGTCCTGACGACGTATGCGTGATCCAGTAACCACAATAGAATCGGCACCATCATCGCTACTTTCGGCGACATCGGCAGGAGACGAATCGACTTGCGCTATCGCTGGTGTCGAGAACCCCACGATTGCCGCGGCTCCGGTAAGCAAAATTGACCTGATGTTCATGGCAAAACCCCCTTCTGGTTGCAATGTCCACGTAGAAAACATCAATTGTATATACAGGTCAATAGAAAACTTAAAAGTTGCTCAAATTCCACGAATTTTGAGATTTGCGTCCCCTTAGCGACGGTGGAGAATAACCCCGCAAGCAAATTGCGGCGGACTTTTCGGTGGATAGAGACAGCCTCATTCGCTTTTCATGCGGCGCTCTGCTTTGAGCCGTTAGAATTGCATTTTGATGTGTTTTAATCCGAGACAGGCCTTTTTAGACACTGCTACCGAGTTATTGCTTGATCCCGTTCACCAGCTATTTTGAGGCGCCAACGATCCTAGTCCATCAAATGATATGCGTACTATAATCAGCTGCTTGGTTAGAGTTTTGAAGACCCAAAGCGCGCTATCAGGTCGTATGCGGAGCCGACAAAATGCTGGCGCACAAGAGTGATTCCGTCGTTGCCCCGCCATGTCCTTCGTTCAACAAAAAGGCAGGCTGCGCCTGTTCCCACATTAAGATGACGCGCAACTGTCTGGTCGGCGGGGACTGCAGCTATCCGGTTTTCGGCTTCGGTCCAAGGGACATGTTTAAGAAGCCACGCGCCAGGCGACGCGCCCTCAAGGGACAAAGCCTCCATCTCGGGAACAGCGGATAGACTGACAAGTCGCGTCTCGAACGAAAGCGGCCTCTCGTCGGCAAAATGAACGCCTTCGATGAGGAGAAGTTGACCTCTGCCCGCAAGCGCCGCTTCGCCCGCCGTTGAATGATCAGGCAGACGAACTTGTCGGCGCAGCAACCGGTAGCGATATATTTGCCCGCGCTGAAGGATCTCCTGTTCGAGATCGGGGATGTCGAGGACCATCGAGTGAACTTTGGGCCGCGCAACAAATGAACCTGCCCGTTTCCGCCGGTCGATCAGGCCAACAGATGAAAGAGCCGACAGCGCCTTGCTCACTGTCATGCGCGCGCACGCATATTGACGCATCAGTTCATGTTCGACGGGCAGGCGTGCGCCCGGCTTAAGCTCGCCCGACAGGATTGCGGCCTCAATATCGCGGCGAATTCGTTCATGGAGCGGCATTCTCATGGCACCAATGCCTTAAGAACCCGGCGGTAGCGTTCGGCCAGCCGGTCGTGGTCGTAATGACGGCCCGCGGTCACCAGCTGTTCGCCCCGTCGCCAAACGCAGTCGACGGCATTGCGCCCGCCTGCGAACAAAAATGCGTCGAGGATCGCGCTATCGGATTTGCCGGCAATTGAGGGATGTTGTGCATCAAGGCTCAGCATGTCAGCTGGCCCACCAACGCACAGTCCGCCAATCACCCCAAGGGCTCTTGCTCCGCCGTCTACTGCGCCTTCGAAGATATCCTGCCCCGAAGATCGCCTAGGTCCCGAAGCCCAAATATTTCTTGCTTGCCGGGCAAGGCGCTGCCCATATTCAAGCCAGCGCAACTCTTCTGTCATATCAATCATAACATTGGAGTCTGATCCGATGCCAAAACGCCCGCCTGCTGCCAGAAAGGGCCCGGCGGGAAACAGGCCATCGCCCAGATTGGCCTCCGTGATCGGACACAGCCCGGCTACGGCCCCACTCGCCCCTAGCCTCGTGGCTTCCGTATCGGTCATGTGCGTGGCATGAACCAAGCACCATCGCTCGTCCACCGGCATATTATCAAGCAACCATTCGACCGGACGTGCCCCGCTCCAAGCCTGGCAATCTTCAACTTCGCGAACCTGCTCGGCGATATGGATATGAATTGGTCCCTCGCCTGCCATATCGGCAAGGTGGCGCAACTCGTCGGCAGTGACCGCTCGCAAGCTGTGTGGCGCAACGCCGACGATTGCGTCGGGAAGCGCGGCCACCGCAGACCGTGCCGCTTCGTGCAATCTTGCGAAACCATTCAGGTCGTGGATGAAACGGCGTTGGCCATAACCAGGCTTGGTTCCGCCAAAACCCGCATGTGCATAAAAGACAGGCAAGAGCGTGAGTCCGATCCCGCTTTCCGCCGCCGCTGCGGCGATAGATTGCGAGAGGCGTGCGGGATCCGAATAGCCATTGCCTGCGGCATCATGGTGCAGATAATGAAACTCTCCGACGCGAGTGAAGCCAGTTTCTAGCATTTCGGAATAGGCGAGCGCCGCTATCGCTTGCAATTGTTCTGCGTCGATCCGGTCAACAAAGCGATACATGGTTTCACGCCAGGTCCAGAAGCTGTCGTCGTTCATGCCTCGCGATTCTGCAAGTCCCGCCATGCCACGCTGAAAAGCATGGCTGTGGACATTACACATTCCGGGCAATCCGATCGCATGACGATCGTCGCCGGGATGGGGATCTTCGCTGGAGGCGATCTCGCAGATCAGCCCGTCCGCGGTGGTAATCCTCACATTGGAAGCCCAACCACTGGCAAGCAACGCTTGCCCGAAATGCAAAGTCCGTCCCGCGATCTCTTCTGCCATCATGTGCAATCTCCATCGATCAATTATGTCTATACATTATTAGCAATCAATGCAATGTATCCCGGGGAAAGGAGATTCGGACGATGCGATGCGACCGATTGTGGCGCGATGCGCGATTGGCGACAATGGTCGGCGACGACATGGGCGTGGTTGAACCCGGCTTAGTCGCAACCAATGACGGTATAATTGTCTATGCCGGTCCGGAAACCGATGCCCCAGCATTCAATCCTGCCGAAAACATCGCATGCGACGGTCGTTGGATCACACCGGGGCTGATCGACTGCCACACCCATCTGATCCACGCAGGCGACCGCGCGCGCGAGTTCGAAATGCGGCTGGATGGTGCATCCTATGAGGAAATCGCCCGTGCCGGTGGCGGGATCCTGTCGACTATGCGTGCAACCCGCGAAGCTAGCGAAGACGAGTTGGTCGCGTCCGCTCTTCCCCGACTAGACGCCCTAATCGCAGAGGGCGTTACGACCGTCGAGGTCAAATCGGGCTATGGCCTTGATACCGAGAGCGAAATCCGCGCACTGCGTGCCGCACGACGACTCAGTAACGAGCGACCCGTCCATATCGTAACCACTTTCCTAGGCGCCCATGCGGTCCCGCCCGAATATGCCGGCGATGCAGACGGCTATGTGTCGATGTTGACTGACACTATGCTGCCGGACATCGCAAGCCACGGTCTGGCTGACGCCGTAGATGTCTTTTGCGAGGAGATCGGTTTCACACTCGCGCAAACTGAGCGCCTATTCGCGGCGGCGCAACGCGCAGGCCTGCCGGTCAAACTTCACGCTGAACAGCTGACGAACCAGAATGGCGCGGCGATGGCGGCACGTTATGGTGCACTCTCGGCCGATCATCTTGAATATCTTGACAATGCCGGGATCGCGGCGATGGCGGCGGCGGGAACGGTCGCGACACTGCTCCCCGGTGCTTATTATTTCATGCGCGAGACGCAGCTGCCGCCAATCGACGCGCTGCGCCGTGCTGGCGTGCCGATCGCACTTGCGACCGATTGCAACCCCGGCACCTCGCCGCTCACCTCGCTGCTGCTCGCGATGAACATGGGCGCGACCCTGTTCCATCTGACCGTCAACGAATGCCTTGCCGGGGTCACGCGCAACGCCGCGCTGGCGCTAGGCCTGTCTGATCGCATCGGGACGCTGGAAGTCGGCAAGCGCTGCGACCTCGCAATCTGGGACGTCGAACGTCCCGCCGAACTTGTCTATCGCATGGGGTACAATCCGCTCCATGCCCGTATCTGGAGTGGTCGATGACCGATATCTTGCTTGTGCCCGGCAGCGCACCACTCGCCGACTGGCGCGCCATTTATCGCGGTGCAGTTCCCCGGCTCGATCCGGCATCGGCAGCGTGTATCGCCGACAGCGCCGCCGCCGTTGGTCGCATTCTTGCGTATGGCGAACCCGTTTATGGGATCAACACCGGCTTCGGAAAGCTAGCGAGCGTGCGCATCAACGACGCCGACCTCGCGACGCTCCAGCGCAACATTGTACTCAGCCATGCAGCAGGAATTGGCGATCCTTCGCCGGTTCCAGTCATCCGGTTGATGATGGCGCTAAAACTCGCCAGCCTCGCCCAGGGCGCTTCAGGCGTGCGACCCGAAACGGTTGCGTTGCTCGAAGCGATGCTCGTCCACGGCCTGACCCCGGTAATCCCGGCGCAGGGTTCAGTCGGCGCGAGCGGCGATCTCGCCCCACTGTCACACATGGCGGTGACGATGATCGGCATGGGTGAGATATTCGTTGGCGACGAACGTCTGCCCGCTGTTGATGCGCTGGCGCGCTTCGGCCTCGCCCCGATCGAGCTTGCCGCCAAAGAAGGCCTCGCGCTGCTCAACGGCACGCAATTCTCGACCGCCAATGCGCTCGCCGGGTTGTTCGAGGCCGAGTTACTGTTTCAGTCGGCGCTCGTCACCGGCGCGCTTTCCACCGAAGCGGCCAAGGGGTCCGACACACCATTCGATCCCCGTATTCACACGCTGCGCCGCCATCGCGGCCAGATAGAAGTCGCGGGCGCGCTGCGCTCGATGATGGAAGGATCGCCGATCCGCGCCAGCCACCTCCAGAATGACACCCGCGTTCAGGACCCCTATTGCCTGCGCTGCCAGCCGCAGGTGATGGGCGCTGCACTCGACATATTGCGTCAGGCGGGCACGACTCTGGAGATCGAGGCTAACGGGGTATCGGACAATCCGCTGATCTTCCCCGACACCAATGAAGCCTTGTCGGGCGGCAATTTTCACGCCGAGCCTGTCGCCTTTGCCGCTGACATGATCGCGCTTGCGATTTGTGAGATCGGGTCGATTTCCGAACGCCGGATAGCGATGCTTGTCGATCCGGCACTGTCGGGGCTTCCCGCCTTCCTGACCCCCAAACCTGGGCTAAATTCAGGCTTCATGATCCCGCAGGTGACCGCCGCAGCGCTGGTCAGCGAGAATAAGCAATGCGCCTATCCCGCGAGCGTTGATTCGATCCCGACCTCCGCTAATCAAGAAGATCATGTCTCGATGGCCGCGCACGGCGCGCGCCGTTTGCACGCAATGGCCGCCAACGCCATCGCTGTGATCGCGATCGAATGGCTTGCCGCGGCACAAGGTGTCGATTTTCACGCACCGCTGCAATCGAGTCCGCAGCTCGAACGCGCGCATCGCCTGCTTCGCGACGTCGTCCCGACACTCGCAGACGACCGGCATTTCCATCCCGATATTGAGGCCGCGAATGCGCTCGTCCGGTCGGGCGCGCTGGCAGCGACGGCAGGCGACGTCCTTCCCGGCGTCGCATGATAAGCTGGCTCAACTTACAGCGCGGAGAAGCGCCGCTGGTGGTGGCTTTTCCACACACAGGGACCGACCTTGCCGATTGCGCAAGCGCTTTTCGTTCCGAATGGATCGCGCGGCGCGATGCCGACTGGTGGGTTGACCGGCTTTATGGTTTCGCAGCCGATCTCGGCGCGACGACGATCCGCACCGACATTTCGCGCAGTGTGATCGACGTCAATCGCGACCCTTCGGGAGCGTCGCTCTATCCCGGTCACCCGACAACCGAGCTTTGTCCGACGACGACTTTCGACGGCGACCCACTTTATCGCGAGGCCGAACCTGACGAGGACGAGATCGCGCGGCGTCGGTCATTATGGTTCACCCCCTATCATGCCGCGATCGAAGCAGAGATCACACGGCTGAGAGCCAAGCATCCACGTGTCGTTCTCTATGATGCCCATTCGATCCGCAGTCATGTCCCGCGCCTTTTCGACGGCGAGTTACCGCAGTTCAATATCGGGACCAACGACGGGAGCACTTGCGATCCGGCGCTGGCATCGGCGATCGAAGCGATTTGTGCTGCAAGTGTCCACAGCCATGTTCTCGACGGCCGCTTCAAGGGCGGCTGGACAACACGCCATTATGGACGCCCTGCGAATGGCGTGCACTCCATTCAGATGGAACTCGCGATGCGCGGCTATCTGAACGAACCCGCTGTACCAGACGAAACAAACTGGCCAGTATCTCTCGATCCAACGTTTGCAGCCACCCTTACCCCTATTCTCCGCAACATCCTTGAAGCGTGCATTGCCTTTGCCGCCATTTGATCCATCAGGAAGGACAAATATGACCCGTCTCGACAACAGCCGCATCATCAAGGCTGCCACCGGAACCGAATTGTCGGCGAAAAGCTGGCTAACCGAAGCACCGCTGCGCATGCTGATGAACAATCTCCACCCTGACGTCGCTGAACGCCCGGAGGAATTGGTCGTTTATGGCGGCATCGGTCGCGCCGCGCGCGATTGGGAAAGTTATGACAAGATCGTCGAGACGCTGCGGCGCCTGGAGGGCGACGAGACCCTGCTCGTCCAATCGGGTAAACCGGTCGGGGTGTTCCGCACCCACGAAAACGCCCCGCGCGTGCTTATAGCTAACAGCAACCTTGTACCGCACTGGGCAAATTGGGAGCATTTCAACGAACTCGATAAACGCGGACTAGCGATGTATGGGCAGATGACAGCGGGATCGTGGATCTATATCGGAACGCAGGGCATCGTTCAGGGCACCTACGAAACCTTCGTCGAGATGGGCCGTCAGCACTATGACGGTAGCCTTGCGGGCAAATGGCTACTCACCGCTGGCCTTGGCGGCATGGGTGGCGCGCAGCCGCTCGCTGCGGTGATGGCGGGCGCGTCGTGCCTCGCGATCGAATGCCAGCCGAGCCGGATCGAGATGCGCTTGCGCACTGGCTATCTTGATTCTTCGGCATCCACGATCGAAGAAGCGATGGCGCTCATCGAGAAGAGCTGCGCCGAGAAAAAGCCTCTATCGGTCGGGCTGCTAGGCAACGCAGCCGAATTATTGCCCGAAATTTATCGCCGCGGCATCCGTCCTGACCTGCTCACCGATCAGACTAGCGCGCATGATCCGGTAAATGGCTATCTTCCCGCAGGATGGACAGTCGCCGAGTGGATGGATAAGCGCGAACGCGACCCCGCAGCGGTCGCCAAAGCCGCCAAGGCATCGATGGCCGGCCATGTCCGCGCGATGCTCGATTTCCAGGCGGCGGGCGTACCAACAACCGACTACGGCAACAATATCCGTCAGGTCGCAAAGGATGAGGGTGTCGAAAATGCCTTCAATTTCCCAGGCTTTGTTCCCGCCTATATCCGCCCGCTGTTCTGCCGCGGCGTCGGACCCTTCCGCTGGGCTGCACTGTCGGGTGATCCCGAAGATATCTACAAGACCGATGCCAAGGTGAAGGAACTGCTTCCCGACGACGAAAATCTGCATCGTTGGCTCGACATGGCGCGCGAGAAAATCCAGTTTCAAGGCTTACCTGCGCGCATCTGCTGGGTCGGGCTTGGCGACCGTCACCGGCTCGGGCTCGCGTTCAACGAAATGGTCGCGAGCGGTGAACTCAAAGCCCCGGTAGTCATCGGGCGCGATCACCTCGACTCCGGTTCAGTCGCATCACCCAACCGGGAGACCGAGGCGATGCGCGACGGGAGCGACGCGGTGAGCGACTGGCCGCTGCTCAACGCCTTGCTTAACACCGCGAGCGGGGCGACTTGGGTGTCGCTCCACCATGGCGGCGGCGTCGGCATGGGGTTCTCGCAGCATAGTGGCATGGTGATCGTCGCAGACGGCACCCCCGAAGCCGCGGCACGACTCGAGCGTGTGCTGTGGAATGATCCGGCGACGGGAGTTATGCGTCACGCCGATGCGGGATATGATATTGCGCTCGATTGCGCCCGCGAGAAAGGGCTCGACCTGCCCGCTATTACCGGGTGACGGACATCAAACATCTTCCTCGGTCCGCGTGTATTGCGCGGCCTTGGCGCAACGGCGGTGGTCTAACGCAAGATATCACAATGGCACCTGCTGGCGCAAACGATGACGATTTTATCTGGCGTGCGAGCATTGCAACGATTGCCGCAGACGGCCCTTTTTCGCATTGGCCGGGTATTGACCGGGCACTCATGGTTTTGCGTGGCAAACTGAAGCTTAAGATCGGTGCCAGCAGTGAGCAGGAAATTGCAACGGCTGGACCGGCTATCTTTTTCTGCGGAGAAGAGGTCGTCGTGGCTCGGCCCGAATCCGGACCTTGTATTGTCCTCAACCTGATGGCTAGGCGTGGCTTCATTAATATGCGCCTGGAGCGTTGGATTGCGCCACGACTGAGCACTACGGGCTACCTTTTTTTGTTTGCCGAACAACCTACCAAGGTTTGTATCGAGGAAACGGTTATCGATCTGCCTGCCTATGATGCGCTCCTTCTTTCAGGCGCCGCCGCGGAATCTCTGGTATTTGATCTTCCACTTGTCATCGCCGAACTCTGTTCTCAAGGTCATGATGAACGGCTGGTAAACCTTCAATTATTAAAGCGGACGGGCAGATAGCACGCCGCGCGCTCATTGCATGCGTGGGCTTTCGGCGAACATTATTACAGAAGTCATCGTCGGACTGAGCTAAAACGCCATCAAATAAATGACGCCGCAAACAGCGGCTGTCCGCCAGAATAATCGGCCTTGACTCTGGACCACGGTCCACGGGCGATACTGCCTCGGTCACTGACTGTCCGTTCAAGTTTGTCGGCCCGAACAGCATTGCGCAGCACCAAGAGGTGGTAAGCATCTTCCTTGGCCATGGAAAGCAACAGAATGCCCAACAACAAATCGGTTCATTCTCCGCGCCGCATAGCGGTATCAAAGCGGAGTCCGGCTACCCCGACTGGCGTCACGGCCATCATTGATCCTTATGGTCGTTTGTCGTGGCCGCGTATCGCGCCATCCGAAGCGGTGTCGCCAATATGGCGGTGCTGGTCGTCCTGAGCGTTGGCACTGGTTATATCTTTAGTGTCGGATCGACCTTTATCTGGGGCGGGCAGCAATTTTACGAAGCGTCATCCATTCTGCTGGTCTTCATCCTGCTTGGTCATTGGCTGGAAATGCGCGCGCGCGCCGGTGCGTCCGAAGCCATTCGCGCGCTTATGGACCTCGCCCCACCCAAGGCGATGGTGCTGCGCGATGGCAAGGAGATCGAGGTTGCGACCGCAGAGATCGTGACGGACGATATCGTCGTGATCCGTCCCGGCAATAAAATTCCGGTCGATGGTGTCTTGATCGGGGGAGATTCGTCCGTCGATGAGTCGATGCTGACTGGTGAATCGATGCCAGTCGACAAGAAGGTCGGCGACAATGTCATCGGCGCGACCATTAACAAAAGCGGCACATTCCAGTATAAAGCAACCAAGGTCGGAGCGGACACTGCGCTCGCCCAGATCGTTAAGCTGGTTCAGGAAGCGCAGAACTCAAAAGCACCCGCCCAGCTGCTTGCCGACCGCGCATCGCAGTGGCTGGTTCTGGCCGCAGTCGTCGTCGGAGCGCTTACGTTCGTGATCTGGTATTGGTGGCTCGGACAGCCTTTGCTGTTTGCGCTCAGCCTGATGATTACCGTTTTCGTAATTGCCTGCCCCGACGCGCTGGGCCTTGCAACGCCGATGGCGATCATGGTTGGCACCGGGCTTGGTGCCATGAACGGCATATTGTTCAAGAACGCGTCGGCACTTGAAGACGCAACCAAACTCGACGTGATTATTTTCGACAAGACCGGCACTCTGACGATGGGCCAGCCAGAGGTCGTCGACCTGGTCATTGCCAAAGGCGCGACCGAGAACCAGCTATTGGCGGCGGCAGCTGCGGTGGAAGCGGGATCAGATCATCCGTTGGCCCAAGCCATTCTACGCCGTGCCGAGAAGGTCAAAACCCCAAAGGCAACTGCATTTAAGAATATCGAGGGCAAGGGCGCGCAGGCCAAAGTCGACGGAAAGGTTGCGCTGCTCGGCAACAAACGGCTGATGACCGATAATAAGATCGATCTGAGCGAACTGGGCGCAAAATCCGAGGAAATGCAGGGCGCTGGCCGGACGGTGGTTCACTTGGCGCTTGGCGGTAAGCTGCTGGGATTGATTGCGATCGCCGACGCCGTGCGGCCCTCTGCGGTGGAGGCGGTCAAGGCGCTGAGCGAGCGCGGTGTCGAGGTCGTAATGCTGACCGGCGACAACCAAGGCACAGCGGAGCGGATCGCCAAGAGCCTCGGGATCGAAACCGTTCTCGCCGACGTGCTTCCCGGCGACAAGGCCAGCAAGGTCAAGGAGCTTCAGGGACAGGGTAAAAAGGTCGGCATGGTCGGTGACGGAGTCAACGATGCGCCTGCGCTAACCCAAGCCGATGTCGGCTTTGCGATTGGTGCTGGCACCGACGTCGCGATGGAAAGCGCGGATGTTGTGCTGATGAAAAGCGACCCGTTCGATGTGGTCGGCGCGATCGAGCTGTCGCGTGCGACTCTGCGCAAGATGCACCAGAACCTTTGGTGGGCGGTTGGCTATAATGTCATCGCCTTCCCGCTGGCCGCCGGTGTGCTTTATCCCTTCCTGCTCGGGCCGAGCATTGCGGCGCTGGCCATGTCGGGCAGCTCGGCACTAGTTGCCATCAACGCCCTCATGCTCAAGCGAACCGAGCTGACGGGCATCAACCGTTGACGGTGACCTTCCTGCCTCATGCCATCTCCTATGGCGGTATCGAGACCTTTGACTTCCTCGTATCGCGCTATTTCACCTACCTCGTTTACGTAAGTGCGGTGGTCTTGCCGTTGCTGATAGCTTCCAAACGCGAGGTCAGGATATTCGCAATACTGGTGGCGTTGGTCCTCGCCACGACAATGGCATTTTTCCGCTATGCCTATGTTTCCGTATTCTGCTTCAGTGGTGCGCTGATGTCGCTGTATCTGGCGGGGATGATCTTCTGGGTAGCGAAACGCGAGGCGCTCACACCAAGGTCAGGTGCGACAGCCGCTCACGCGTAACTGCACGTAACCGATCAAACCCATTATCACGCTTATCCTCCATCCCCATCGCGGATTATTTAGACGCTAGCCACCAAGTTTGATCGTCGTCTCGACCACCAATTTTGTATCGCTGATGTCAGTAACCGCGATTGTCGCGACACCGGCATCGCGAACCGGGGCATCGGTGGCTCCCGGATATAGCGCGTCGCCGACAGACATCGTTTTGGGCAAACTAAAGCTGTGCATGCGTGCTGTAAAGCTCTGATTCGAATGCTTTCTCGCTAATGCCGAGTGCTGAAGCCGTGTCTGTTTGACTAAGTTCCTCGACGCCGCGAAGTACGAAAATCTCGCGCAACATTGTGGTGCTCTATCGTGGGCATCGGCAAGCGCGCTTGTCCTGTTGTTTGGTCAAGGATTGGAGCTCGGACACATGCCGCCAATTTCCGGTACGAATGCGAAAATTGCGTTCGTTGCTGAAATTGCGGTCTTGTCGCTGATCCTTTTCTTTCGCGGAGGCGATGGCGGGCGCGGATTGGCCGACGCGTCGGTGGGTGTGGACTGGCACGCCTTCCGTTAGACGTTGAAAACCAACGTTTCGACAACTGGACGCGGCGTAGTTCACACCTGTCGCGCCCCTTTCTGTGCAAGAACATGGCGCAGGCACCATGCATCACGCCCCATTGCATCTTGCTATTGTGTCCGGTGCCGCACTTGCTTCATAGGTCATAGGCTCAAGCAAATTCGGGGACACAACCTGACCAAGTTTAATTCAGTTTATTTGATGGGGAGATTTAGAAATGCGTTCGATGTATAAAGCCGGCAAGATATTTGCAGTGGCGGCCCTTCTGTCGTTTAGTGCGGCAAGTTATGCCGTTCAGCCCGACCGCGAAGGTGCCGCCGCCGTTTTGTCATCTTACAAATCTGCGATCGAGCGCCTCGACATCACGGGAGTCGAAAAACTGTTTACGGCCGATGCGGTTGTCATCGAATCCGGCAAGGTGGAAGGCAATTTTACAGCCTATCGCGATCATCACCTCGGCCCAGAGTTAAAGGAGTTCAAATCCTTTTTGTTCGGTGACTACAAGGCGGACATCAATGTTGAAGGCAATGTTGCAATCGCAACCGAGACTTACACCTATCGCATTGTCCTCAAATCGGGCGAAGCTATCGACCGGCTGGGGGTCGCCACCAGCGTCCTGAAGTGGAACGGGCAAGCATGGCAAATCCTGACAACGCATAGCTCATCGCGCAAGCCAAAAGCACTCGCTAGTTGATGAAAGCGGTGTCGGCTATGGCAGATTCATTGACATTGATCCGGATGCTGGTTGCACGCTGGCGCCACGCGGTAAAACCGGTTGTAAAGGCAGCAAACGTCACCTGATAAGATTTAGTCCTTATTGGAGTTGCGGCCAGCAATTCGGAGCGCGTCGGGGTTGGCCTGCGTTCATCATCGAGCGAATTGACGTTGGCTTGTAACTCCAGCCGCTCATTGGCCGTAAAAAATAGCGCGGCGTAAATGCAGGTAAGCGCCAGTAAGCGGGTTGCGGTCGCCGAGGTGCGGGTTGCTGCGAACTGCCTCGACTTGCGGACCACACCAAGCCCTGCACCGACGCTGTCGTTGAAATCATCACGGTACCAGAGCGCGAACTGGTGTTTTGGTGCCTGTCCGAGACTGACGAAGTGATTTCGGGATTGGCCGTCCCGCCATCTCCAAAAGCATAGCTTTGGGTCCCTAAGGCCCATCAAATTAGCTTATCGCAATGCTGAATAATTGTTCGCTGCGCGCTGGCCGAGTAAAACTTCTGGGCTATTGTGCGATGACTCAAGTCTAACTATTTGAAAGTTCTTCGATCCATTGGTTGATTTCTGCCTCAACCCATACGGCACATTTCGGTCCCAATGACCGCGACTTAGGAAATTGACCTTCGCCCATCAGGCGGTAAATCATTGAGCGTTTGATGCCAACTCGGGCAATCACATCGGGCAACCGGATCAGTCGCGCCGGCTGTAAAGGAGCCCGCGCTCCATCGATCAGTTCTCCAAAGGGTAATTTCTGTTCCATGAATACGGCTCAACGCCCTAAAGCGAGCGACAGATCGCGGCTCGCGATGTCATCGATATGCTCCGACACCAATCGCGCCACCAGTTTGGATGTCCCTACCGCCCAGCGCGGACGGACCTCGTTGAACTTGTCCTGCAAGGCGTCATTCAAGGTTCCCGGCATCGAGGATACAAGTTCATCCCAGAATTCTCCCATCCCATGATTCATCCAGTTCGCTGCCAGTTCCTCCTTACCAGCAAGTGCCAAGAACAATGTTCCGCGCGCCGGAACACCAGCAGCGGCGAACAATCGCAGGGCTTCATCGACGGTTACAGAGCGTGTTCCGCGAATGACGCGTAACAACGCATCCTTGTGGAACCCGGTTTCGCTAGCGATGTCGCGTTTGGGCCTACCTGAATTCTCGATGGCTCTTGCAAGCGTGCGCGCAAGCACATCTTCTATGGCGGGTGGTTCGGCAATCTGATTGTTCATAACCGGGTGTTCCTTGGCGTCCAGCGTTCGACTCGAAGTGATATTACGACTCCGCAACTGTAGGAAAGCAAAAAGAACAAAGTTAGAACATATAAGATTTCCTATAATGAGACGATTCGGCACAATGGCGCAAATCTCGCCCACAGTTGGCCGATTCGTCGGCCAGTCTGGAACGTAAATACGGCATTTCTCGCGTCATCTGCGGTCAGCATACGCCGCTGCAATGCGATTTTCATCTCAAACAACTCTCTATCGCTGTTCCCGCTTTCCTATTTCAATCTCCTCGTCTCAGTAAGAACGAACAGCGAACGTTATCGCTGCCCTTCCCTGATTGGAGATTGAACCCCATGACTACTTTATCCTTAAAACGCCGCCGTGTTGATGTTGGTGCAATCGTATTGCCGGTTGCCATCGCGGCGCTGGCTGCATCTGCCGCTTTTGCCGGTGCAGACACGACATTTGCGCCTGCCCTGACGAAATTTACGGACTTCCTCGAAGGCTCCGGCGGCAAGATCATCACCGTATTGAGCCTGGCCGGCGGCCTCATTGGTCTCGCATCCGGGCGCTTCACATTGTCCCAGATCGCTGTGCCGGTGGGCGTCGGCATTGGTGTGGGCACTGGTGTGCCGATCGTCACGTCCGTCGTCACGGCCATCATCTGACGACGAACTGACGGAGGGCGGCATCATGACAGACCGGTATATTGTTCCGCGCAGGCTCGACGATCCTGAACTGATTGGGTTCTGGACACTGGACGAGTTTGCCGGGCTGATTGTCCCTTTCACCTGGGGCATTCTGACGCAGCATATTTTCATAGGCATCGCATTGGCTTTTGGAGCCTGGTTCACCTTGCGAAAGGCAAAGGCAGGGCGGGCAAGTTCATGGGTCCGGCACGCCGCCTATTGGTATCTGCCGCACGGACTGACCGGTCTGAAGTGCACGCCGCCCTCTTATTGCCGCCTGTTGGCGGGTTGAGGGAGAGCACATATGCATTTCGATATTTCACACGAACGCTCGCAGAACCTGCTGCGGCAGCGCAATATGCTCGCGCTCACCAGCGCTGCCCTCGGCATCGCGCTGATTGTCGCAACCGGGCTTGCAGCAACCCGCGACCGGGAAGTTGTGCTGGTGCCGACAGCGTCCAAATCGCTCACGATTTCGAGCGGTGAAGTCACTGCTGATTATCTCGAGCTGGTGACACGTGATGCTGCGTTGATGCTGCTCAACCGCAGCCCGGAAAATCTCGATTACTGGATGGCGCAGATCCTCGAACTGGCTGATCCCAAATCGCACGGTTCGCTCAAATCGGAGCTCGTCCGGATTGTCGACGAGCAACGCGGTTCGGATGTGACGCAAGCCTTCGTCATCAAGAGCATGACGGTCGATCCTCAAGGTCTCGCTTCCGAGGTGCGCGGCACGCTCAAAACCTTTGTCGGCGCGCAAGTGATTGCCAGCGACGACCGAAGCTTTCGTTTTAGCTGGACCTATCAAGGTCTGCGGCTTGGCCTTTCCGGCTTCGCGCAAATCGAAACCGAAGACCCATCGAAGGAACCCCAATAATGCTTAAGGTGAAACTCATTGCTGCGTTGCTGCCTGTGCTTGCGACTGCCAGTCCGCTATACGCGGACCAGTATAAGCAGACCGCCGACGGCGGTGCGATCGACTGCATTGTATCTAAGCGCGAGCTGACACGAGTCAGCCTCATTGGCGACCAGTTTGCCAGCGTCTCGAAAATCTCGACTGGCTATCCCTATAATGATTTTGCGGTGACTAACGAGCCGGTGCGCGGTGATATTTATCTGTCGGTGCCCGACACCTATGCGGCGGCGACCATCAGCTTCTTTGCGACAACGAAGAAGGGGTTTGTCTACAAATTCAGCTGCCGAGCAGAGCCGGTCGACGCCCAGCAGATATTCATCACTAATCCTGCGCTGGCAAAATCCGATGCATCGGACTGGGAAGCCGAAACGCCCCGCGGCGAAGCCGCAGTTCGTCTTATCCAGGCAATGGCAAACAACCAGATAGTTCCGGGATATATTATCCGGCAAGCATCTGCCCCGCCGTCCCGCATTGGCGATCTCGAAGTCCAGCTTATTGCTGAATATCGCGGCAGCGGCCTGGTCGGCAAAGTCATTCGCCTCACCAACAAAAGCGCCGAAACGCTGAATATCACCGAAAGCGACATTGCGCCGCGCGACAGCGTCGCGGTCAGCCTTGCCGCCTCCACACTCAAAGCCGGCGCAAGCACCACGGCCTATCTGGTCGGCGCCAATGGGGAGACCTCACATGACTGAGCCAGATAACAAAGCCGCCGGCACGAACCAGCGCGAAACACAGCAATCCAGCCTCACCTCGCTTAATGCCCGAACCGCTAAACGCCAGCAGCTGCTACTAGCAGGCGTCGGCGCGGTGCTTTTGAGCGGTGCCAGCTGGTTCATCTTCGGATCGGACGATAGCGCCGACGGCGCCGACCCCAAGGCTGCGCAAACCATCGAGACGGCGGGTTTGGTCAACCGCGACCTGTCGCAGCGCGAATTTGTCGCGGTCTACGGCAACCGGCTCGACGCAGTTACCCGCGAGCAGAAAGCGCTAAAAGAAGCGCAAGTACCGCTCGAAGGTGTCGAAGCCCAGTTGGCGGCCCTCAAGGCGGAAAACCAGGCGATGCGGGTTGACGGACAAGCGGCGATCGATGCCGTTTCTGCTGAAAATGCCGCACTCAAAAGCCAGATCGCGGTTCAGGCTGCCGCTCCGCCTCCTGCCGCGCTTCCGGCTTACGGGCCGCAGGCAGGCGGCTATGATGCGCGCGGGCGACCCCCGGGTTCTCCAATACCCAATACAGGCGGAGCGCCAAGCGACGCACTGTCGCCGGGCGAAGTCAAACTCCTGAGCTTTGGCGTGAGCGAAAAGGGTGGAGCCGGCAATCGCGCGCAGCGGCCCGAAGTCTCGCCGCTGGTCGTCGAAGATTCGCCCGATTATCTGCCGCCCAATTCCTATGCGCCAGCGCGCGTGATTGTGGGGGTCGATGCATCAGTGGGCGTCTCGAGCCAGACCGATCCCCTGCCCGTCGTATTGCGGATTACCGGACCTGCCCGTTCGGTGATGAAGAATGGCAAGATACTCACCACCCGGATTACCGGATGCGTCGTCAACGGCGCTGCGCGCGGCGATCTCTCTTCGGAGAAAGTCTATGTGAAGCTCGCCAAAATGACCTGCGACCAGCCCGGCGGGCGCGTTGCGGTTTCCGAGGTCAAAGGCTTTATCAGCTTTGCTGGCAAATCGGGCGTGCGCGGCCGGGTGGTCAGCCGCGAAGGGAGCTTGATTTCGCAAGCGCTGCTTGCCGGCATCATCGGCGGCTTTGGCCGTGGCTTTTCAGCCAATGCCAATAGCGTCTTTTCAGGCGTCACCACAAATGCCTCAGGCGAACGCTCGAAGCTCTCAGGCGGTGACATATTGGGCGGCGGGCTTGGCCAAGGTGCGGGCGATGCCGCCGATACGGTGAGCAAATATCTCATCGAACGCGCCGAACAATATCAACCCGTTGTCGAGATGCCCACCGGCATCGACGTTGAAATCGTCTTTCTCGACGGCGTTTTTGTGAGGAATTCTTAAATGATCGAGCAACATGAAACGACGCCCGCGCGTCCACGCCGCTGGCTCAAAATCGGCGCGGGACTGTGTGCACTTGTCACTCTGTCGGCAGCGACGGGTTGGGGTGCGGCGACCTTCGCCTCAACCCAGATCAAAAGC
Source organism: uncultured Sphingorhabdus sp. (assembly GCA_963508315.1). Classification (GTDB taxonomy): domain Bacteria; phylum Pseudomonadota; class Alphaproteobacteria; order Sphingomonadales; family Sphingomonadaceae; genus Sphingorhabdus_B. Next base: position 313,348 of record CAUOWK010000002.1, read on the forward strand.
CAGAATATCGACCAGTTGCGAACAGCGCTTAAGTTGCGGCTGCCCAAAACACCGATCGATGCGGTTAATTGTGCAGGGCATGGCGGCCTGTGCGAAGTGGTCTCCAAAACGACGCTCTTCTACGTCGACACCAAAGCCAAATATCTCGTGATCGGCCGGATCTACGACATGGAGGCGCGGCAGGATCTGACTGCAGCGCGGTTGCTGGCGCTTAATCCCGATCTGTTGACCGCAGGGGCAGCGCGCAGCGACGGCCGCAACGCGGCGGAAACACCGCGCCGGCCCGCTAGCCCCGCAAAAGTTTCACTCAGCGAACTTCCTACCAAAGGCGCCATTCATTGGGGGCCAGCAAGCGGGCCCAGGTTGATCGTCTTTTCCGATTTCCAGTGCAGCTATTGCCGCAAATTGTCCGATGAACTTAAATCGCTCGGCGTACGGGTCGAAGAGCGTCCTATTTCGATCTTCGGGACAGCAAGCCGCAAATTATCCGAACAGGTCTATTGTTCGGCGAACCCTGCAGCGGCCTTGCATGCAGCCTATGGCGGGCTGGCGCTCGCCAGAGCCAATCCGTGCGACACCAGCGGGCTTGATGCCAATGAAGCATTTGCCAGGAAGCACGGGTTCGGCGGCACGCCGGTGATACTTCGACCGTCGGACGGCGCGGTCATCGAAGGTTTCCGCAGCGCGTCCGACCTCAAAGCATTTCTGAACATAAACCCGAAGCGCAGCGGAGCCTGAGCCATGAGCATCAAATATCATAATCTCGCACTTCCCTTGATGCTGGCCAGCCTTTCAGCCTGCGCGACGCTTGGCACCAATGTGGCCGGTGACTTCAGTTGCCGAGCGCCCAAAGGCGGATGCGCGCCGACAGGTACCATTGATGCCGAAGCAACCGGCGCTTCACATGGGCCCGCGTCAGAACGCACGCCGCTTCCCGCTCGCGCTGGCATTGCGCCCGGCGATGTAGCGCGCACCGGCGAGCGAACGATCAAAATAGTCTTTCCCGCCCATATCGACAGGCAGGGAACGCTGCGCGACGAAGCCGTGGCTTGGGCAGTGGTCGAACAGGCTGATTGGGCAGCAGCGCTTCGCCGTGGCCCGGTCGATTCAAAACAGTCGGTGACTTCCCAACTGCGGCAAAGCCTGAAGCAAAAGCACCCATCCGCGGGTGCGCCGCAGCCTGCTCCAATGTCCATTGACGTGATCCCACCTGCAACTGCCCTCGAGACAGTTCCGGATCACTCCAATTCTGACGCTCTCCTTTTCCCCTTGGTCTCGCCGCTGGTCCTCCCCTCCACGGCGCGCGAGGCCATTGCCGGTGCAAGCGCACCGGCGGTCGAGGGGTTCGACATGTCTTCTCCCCTGCATGTTCGGACCCCTCGATCCTCAAATGACGAAGTACTGCACAACTATCCGACGCTTGAAGCCATCGCGGCCGCCAAATCCAGGTCGAAGACCGACGCAGGACCTTTGTCCAAGGATTCGCAGTGATGGGCATCAGCTTTCGCACCCTCAAAGACAGCTTGCTGACTGGCTTGCTCGGCGACGCCGAGCAGGCAGAAAATGGCCGTCCCGCCTTCATGCTCGATATGCTGTCTGACTGGCTGCCCTACCGTGTGTTCGATACCAACAACCGGCTCTATTTTAACAGCGGCTCGAAGGGTTTCATTCTTTCGGTCACGCCGTTGATCGGTGCCGACGAACGCACGGGCGAAATATTGGGGTCATTCTTTTCAGAAGGGTTGCCATCCGGTGCCTGCCTGCAGGTGCTCCATCATGCAAGTCCTCGGATCAGCCGGATCGTCGCCCCATGGTTTGCCCCGCGCTACGCACAAGGCGGAATCTATGAAGCCATTGCACGCCACCGGGCAGCACGGCTGTACGATCTGGTCTGGAATTCAGGATCGGCAGATGCGCCCTTCCATACCCGCCACCATCAGGTGATCATCTCTTTGGGGGTGCCAAGCGCAAGCCAAGTCAGCAATGAAGAGCTGGTCCAGTGCCGCGATGGCTTGATGTCGATGCTGCGTTCGCTCAATTTGGGCGTTTCCGAGATGGCACCGCAGGATCTCATCGCGCTAATTGACGACCTGACATCGCCGACCACTGCACCGCAGGATGATGCGGTGCCCTATAATCCGCTTGATCCGATCGCTGCGCAAGCAATCCGCCGCGATATCGAGCTAGTCGTCCATGAAGACCGGATGCTGCTGCGCACCGAACGGTTTCGGGCGACCGGCAACAGCGAACACGGTGTGCCGGAGATCGGCACGGTCTATCCCGACTGCTTTGATGTGCGCCATTACGGCGTCCGCAATATGCCGCAACGCTGGGCCCCGTGGGAATGCGCGCGTCTCATCGGCGATCTATTCACTGACAAATTACGCTTTCCCTGCCCTGCTGCGACCATGCTCTGTCTGGTCTATCCCGATCAGGAGGCGGCAGGCGCACGCGCCGGATTCAAGTTCATGCGCACCACAAGCCTGGCTGCAACCAAAAGCGCGCGGTTTCTGCCCAAGATCGCCGAGCAATCTGCCGAATGGCAGCATGTTCAGGCAGAGCTTCAGGAGGGCCGAAAACTCGTTCAGGTCTTCTACGGCCTTACTGCCTGGTCACCGCTCGGCGATGGCGACCGCAACGAACGGGCTATCAAGTCAATCTATAAGGCGGCTGGCTGGGATCTGATCGACGAGCGCTTCCTGCAAATCCAGGGCTTGCTCGCCGCGATGCCGCTTACGCTCGCCGATGGCCTTGCCAAAGACATGGTACGGCTCAAGCGAATGAAGACGCTATTATCGACGACGGCCGCGAATATCGCCCCGATGCAGGGCGAGTATCTGGGCGGCAATGTGCCGCATCTGATCTTTGTCGGCAGACGCGGCCAGCCCTTTTTCTGGTCGCCGTTCGAAAATGACGCAGGCAACCACAATGTCGCTATCTGCGGTAAATCGGGATCGGGCAAATCGGTACTGTTGCAAGAAATGTGTGCAGCTTTGCGCGGTGCCGGGGCAAAGGTCGTAGTTATCGACGATGGCCGCAGTTTCGAGCATTCGGTCAAACTGCAAGGCGGTCACTTTGTCGAGTTCACGCTGAAGGCAGGCTTCTGCCTAAACCCCTTTTCGATGATCGATGGCTCACGCGCCGAAGAAGATGAAGATTACCGGCTCGACTGCTTTGGCATGGTCAAAGCGATTATCGCGCAAATGGCACGGCATTCAGCCCCGCTTTCGGATACCGAGCGCGGTCTCATCGACCGTGCAGTGAGCCAGGTCTGGGAGGTCCGCCGGTCAAATGCGAGTGTGACGCATATTGGCGACGCATTGCAGGCGCTCGGCAATGACATAGCCGCTGATTTGGCAACCGCGCTCGCTCCGTTCATGGCGGGCGGCACTTACGGCGCATTCTTTGAAGGCGAAGCCACGCTCGACCTGAGTCATGATTTTACCGTCTTTGAAATGTCCGATCTTGCTGCACGCGAGGAACTGCGAAGCGTCGTTTTGTCTGCAATCATGTTCATGACCAGCCAGGCGATGACGCGGACGCCGCGTGGGTCACGCAAATTGCTGCTGATCGACGAAGCCTGGAGCATGCTTAAAGGGGGCTCGATGGGCGAGTTTGTCGAAACCTATGCCCGTACCTGCCGCAAATATGGCGGCGCGCTCGCAACCGCCACCCAGTCACTCAACGATTATTACAAATCGGACGGCGCAACGGCCGCGCTCGAAAACAGCGACTGGATGCTGATCCTTCAGCAAAAACCCGAAACCATCGCCGATTTCAAAAAGGCAGGAAGGCTCGACATGGACGACCGCACGGAATCCTTGATCCGCAGCCTCAAGCGCAGCGGGTCAGATTATAGCGAAGTGTTCATCAAAGGCCCCGAGACCGAAACCATCGGCAGGCTGGTACTCGATGATTATTCAGCGACCTTGTTTTCAAGCTCGCCGCAGACCTTCGCTGCGATCGATGCCGAACTCGCCCGCGGGCACCAATTGGCAGACGCTATCGAACGCATCGCCTTTCCGACATTCTAACCCCCACCCTCAATGAAAGACCAATTACTCATGTCGTTAAATTTAGTAACCTCGATTGACCGCGCGCTAGACGAAGCGCGGGAGAACCCACCACAGGCAAAGCGCGCATTCAGATTGCCTGCCTGCATATCGGACAGCTGCTTCATCACCATAAAAGCCGCAGGATTTGCAGTCTCGACCTTCCTGATGACCTTGGGCTTGCCCTTGTTCTTCTTTCTGCTGCTGTCGGGCTGGAACATGGACCTCCTGTTCCTCCACGTCGACAATCTCGCGTCGCGCTACATCGCAGCAGATAGCGCCCGGCAACTGGCCTTTTCCGATGAACTCAAAATCGGCTTCTTCGGGATCGCGGCACTCATCGCTTTGTGGCGGATCCCAAGATTTGTCCGAGACATGAGCCGCGTCCTCGACACCCCGGAGCAAATATAATGGAGAACATATCAGCAACAACCGCCATTGAAGTGCCCACAAGGCGCTTTGGCGGCTACTCCGCCACGACTTTGGCGGCTTTTGCCACAGTCCTCGCCGCTGGCCTGTGGAGCGGTTGGGCGACCGACAAGCTGCTCGACCTGCAAAAACGCGAGGTCGTGACCGTCGAATTGTCGACGATCATGGATGATTTTGTCGAGGCGGAAGCTCGCAGCGGCCGTAGTCCAGAAGATATGAAGCGCCGCGTCGAACAATATCTCGCGGCGATCCAGGCTTCGGTTGAAACGCTCGGACGCGAAGGCCGCACGGTGCTTGTTGCCGAAGCCGTGGTCGCGGGCAGCACGCCCGATTTGACCGACGCGGTCCGCGCGGATGTGGGCAAGCGCATGGAAGGTAAGGCAGATGCCAAGCGTTAACCGCGCCCCCAACGCTGCTTTACCGCGTCGGCTCACAATCTGGGCGGGGTTGGGCGCATTTGCGCTTGCCCTTAATAGCCTGTCGGCATTTGCCCTTGACCATGCGCTGATGATCAACATCTCGCCGAGCCTGCCGCACTGGGCGATATGGCTCGACCGCAGTGCCCAACCGCAACGCGGCGATATCATATTGTTCGATCCGCCGCCTTCGAAGCTTCTCGAAAAGCATTTCGGCAAAGAACCAAAGCCCTTTGGCAAACATGTCATGGGCGTTGCGGGCGACCAGGTCACCCAAAGCAACCGGATATTTTATGTCAACGGTAAGCCGGTCGCCACCGCCAAAACCCATAGCAGCAGAGGCGAACCACTTGAACTTGGCCCGACCGGCACCATCCCGCCCGGCTGCGTGTTTGTCGCGACGGCGCATAAAGACGGGTTCGATAGCCGCTATGCTGCGATTGGCTGGATATGCCGCCCGCGCATTTTCGGGGTCGGAAGGCCGATATTATGAAGACGCTTGGCTACCTCGTCGCCTTCTGTGTCATCGCTGTGCCTGGCCATGCACGTGATTACGGCCAGCAAGGCGCGCTTTTCCCGATAACCGAGCCCGATCTGCTCGAACAGATCCAGCGCAAGTTGATGGCTCTTCAGGCAAGCGGTGCCACCGCCAAGCTCAATGAGGATTTGAAGAGGCGTACGATTGCCAAGGTCAACCGGCCGGCGCCGGTGAGCGGCCTCGGTATCGCCAGCGCGATACGCAGCTGGGCATTCGATCCGACGATTTCGGTGGCTGAAGATATCAGCGACGATAAGGGCCGCATCATCATGGCGGCGGGAACAAGGGTTAATCCGCTCGATACCGTTCCCTTGCGCCAGATGCTCGTGTTTTTGGACGGCGACGACCCATCCCAGCTCGACTGGGCGACCAAGAATTTCGGATCTTCAGCCGTTAAGCTGATCCTTGTAAACGGCGCACCGTTGCAATTGATGCGCGGCAAGCAGCGCCGCTTCTATTTCGATCAGGGCGGCAAGCTGGTGCGGCATTTCAATATCAAAGCGGTGCCCGCAACCGTCAAACAACAGGGGCGCTTGCTGCTCATTACCGAGCATCCCGTCCTGCCCGCCCGGAGGACGGTGTCATGACGTCAACGCGCGTAACTTCAACAAGATACATAACACTCCTTCTTTCGCTTCTATTGTTGTTGGCAACCAGTAGCCCTGCCCGTGCGGATGCCGGTCCAGGCCGTTGCACCGGAAAATTTGTAAACCCGATAACCGACATTTGCTGGTCATGCCTGTTTCCAATTTCGGTGGGTGGTCTCAAAATCTGGCCCTCAAGCAGACCCGATCCCGACAATCCCGATCTGCCCGTCTGTCTGTGCGGGATCAGACCCGGCATCGCTTTGGGCTTTTGGGAACCGGTGCGGCTTGCCGATGTCTCGATGAAGCCCTGGTGCTTTGTCAATCTGGGCGGATTGAAGCTCGATCCGGGCTTCGATATCGGCTTCAAAACAATGGCCGGACCATCTGCTGTTGGCGGCGCCACCCAATATAATTCGCAGTGGCATGTCCATTGGTACGCCTATCCGCTCATTTACTGGATGGAATTGGTCGCCGATTTCCTGTGTTTAGAGACAGGCTCGATCGATATTCTCTATATCACCGAGATCGATCCGCTGTGGCAAGACAGCGAGTTGACCGCGATCATCAACCCGGAAGCGGTCTTATTTGCCAATCCGCTGGCGCTGGCTGCGTGCGCCGCCGACTGCGTGCTTGCGACAACCAAACTGCCCTCGGACGCATTATTCTGGTGCGCAGGCTGTCAGGGCTCGATGTATCCGCTCAACGGCAACGTGTCGGCTACCATCGGCCATGTGCAAGCCTCACGGCTCGCACTCTCGCGCTTTGCCTACAAGCTCCACCGCGAACTCGTCTCCTGGGGCACGATGGGCAGCAAAGGCCTGTGCGGCAAATATCTGATGCCGGTGATGCGCAAGCAGCAATACCGTTTTCAGGCGACCAATCCCAACCCGCAAACCAAGGGCCGCTATGCGTGCGCGCCCATTGGTGCCTCCACCACCTTCATATCAGCTGGACAGGTCTATCCCGCCATCGGCGAGGACATGGGCTATCTCGTCTGGCGCAAACGAAACTGCTGTGCATTATGAATAAACTCCATCATCTTTCTGTAATAGCGTTATTTTCTGTATGCGCGTCCATCTGCGGCGCGGCAGCCCAGTCGCTTGATCCCGGGCTTGATCTCGACGCCATCCGTGCGCGCGCCCGCGAGCAGACCAGTGATGCAGAAGCATTGGCTGAAAGCGCGCGCAAGAGAAGCGAGCAGTTGCACAGCGATGCCAGACTTACGGAGGCACAGGCCAGCAATAATGGCCGCCAATATGCGGCAAATGCCAAAGCGGCCGTGCCTGCATCACCCGATATGGCGTTCGATTTCGATACCATCGTTGCAGACGCCGGGCGGATAGCCGAGGGCGGCTTTGATGGAGCGCCGCGCTTCATCGCTTTTGCCAGCACGTCGATGCCGCCGCAGTCGCTGCGCGCCATGATTTCCGATGTAGGGCGCGCTGGCGGCTTAGTGGTGTTGCGCGGGCTTCCCGGTGGCAGCGCGAAAGCGCTGACCGCAGCACTCGCGAAAGTCATGCGCCAAGGCGAAAACTATGAGGGCGTCGGCATCGACCCCAGACTGTTCCGCGCTTTTGGTATCGGGGCGGTCCCCGCCTATGTCGTTGCTGCCAGCGACTTCGAGCTTTGTGATGGCTTCGACTGCACCAGCCAGGTCCCGCCGCACGACAGGATGAGCGGCAATGTGACCGCCGCGCATGCGCTGTCCACTTTCGGCGCTGGCGGCGGTCCAGGGGCACGCATTGCCGAGCTTCATCTCGCCCGTCTCAGAAAGGATGCGCCGTGATGCGCTTGATAAAATCACTGCTGCCAGTGCTTGCACTGATTGGCCTCGCCCCGCTGCATCCCCAGACACAGACCGAAAGCGCCAAGGCAGAAGGAAAAGCGTTTGGCCGGACGCAGGGCACGCGCGCTCAGGATGCATCGACCCGGGAGCCGGACGCTTCGACCGTTCCAAATTTTGGCGGTATCCCCAGCCAATCAGCCTATTTCGATGAGCCGGATCGTCTGGCGCCGGATTCAGGCGCGCAATCCAGTGCACATGAAGGCTATCAAGCGATGCGCGCGTCGGCAAACCAGCGGGCGCGCTTTGACCCTGTTGATCTGGATGCAACCATAAAGCGGGCTCAGGAAGTGAGCGCAGACCCGCTGAATTACACCAGCGGCATGACCGTGACGGGCGCACAGGGTCGCTGTGTGCCATTGCCATCGGGCAATGGGTCGGCTGGCCGCTATTTCGCCACCTGCAACACCGGATTTACCGCGACCGAAGAAACGAGAAGCTGCGCGGTTGCACTCAACGTCGCGGTCACATTGCAGACCAATTATATCTATTGGTGCAATGAAAGCCCGTTCAACCAGGAGAATGGCACCGACGATTGCGCTTTATATGCCGGACCGCAGTGCAGGCAGACCGGAACAAGGCCGGGTCGCTGCCTCCAATGGTCTGAAAATGGCGGTCGGCCCTATTGTGTGGAACCCGGTGAGCCGATTTCGGTCATCACTTGCACTGAGCCGATAGCCGGTGGCTCGCTCCGCACCACAACACAGGCCAATATGGTAAATGCTGTTCGCGACGAAAGTGGGTGTGCTGCAATCGCCGCCGACGCAAGCTGCACGCAATCGGCAGAAGCATGTACCGACAGCGATCCGGTCACCCGCATCGTCGGCGGCATTTCTGTTACCCAGCCCTGCTGGGCATGGGCACGTGATTATTCCTGCCGGTCAGTCACCTCAGTGCAGGACTGCTCAGAGCTTGAGGCAACGCCCGGATGCACATTGGTGCGCGAAGATTGCCTGACAGACGAGCCGTGCCAGACATGGGAACGTGTGTTCGACTGCCCGTTGCCGCCGACGCCGGCTCCTTCCAACCAATATATCTGCGACGGCGATGTCTATTGCATAGACGGCTCTTGCGAGACGATTGAACGCGAAGCCAATGACGAGTTCAAGGATGCGGTCGTTGCGCTGAACGGAATGGATCAGGCACGCCGCGAGTTCGATCCGGACACGCTGACACTGTTCAAAGGCGAGCGCGGAACCTGTGCATCAAAGGTGTTCGGCGTGCTCAATTGCTGCAAAGGCAACGGCTTTCCGCTCATTCCCGGCATAAGCCTCCTCGTGGCCTTGGGCTGCAATTCGCAAGAACTGCTGCTGCACGAACGCGATGCGCAAGGGCTCTGTGCCTATGTGGGCAGCTACTGCTCGGACAGTGTGCTCGGCGTCTGCCTGACCAAGAAGAAGGCCTATTGCTGCTTTGAATCGAAACTGTCGCGCATCCTGCAGGAACAGGGCCGCCAGCAACTGAACAAGCCTTGGGGCAAGCCAAAGACCGAAAGCTGCGCTGGTTTCACCATAGACGAGTTTGCACGGCTCGATCTCAGCCAAATGGATTTCTCCGAAGTCTATGCCGAGTTCACCGATGCTGCACGCCTGCCCGACGAGATGCAGGCGACCCAGGATATCCAGCAAAAGATCGAGGATTATTATGCAACTCATGGCAACTAAACGCCGGTCACAAAGCTGCCCGCGGCTAACTCGAGCCATATCGGCAATCGCCCTGTGCTTCATGAGCGCCAGCCCACAGCTGGCGCTTGGCCAGACACAAGAGGCTGGAATTAGCGAAGCCACGGGCAGCGACGCCTTTTACTGCCAAAACCGCAAGCTGGGCTATTGGTTTTACTGCGAAAAACCCAAAGCCGCACCAAAAGCCGAACCGCAAGCACCGCCACCAAATGCGGTTGGTAGGCTCGATGCAATTACCGCCGAGCTGCGCGAACTCAAGGCACGCGCCATTCTTGACCCTACCAACGAGAATGTGACCGCTTATGTGCGTTTCCAGCGCGCACAGCTGGATCGGGCTTCACTGTTCAGTGATGTCTGGCAGCGGGCGATCTGGCAGGATCCCGAGCTCGATTACACCCTGCAACGTCCGGTCTCGACCTTGGGCAAGCGGCAATGGCAGGACGCGCGGACGAGCGAACGTAACAGCGTTATGCAAAATCTTGGTCGTCGCTACGGGCTCTTCTATTTCTTCGCCCAAAGCTGTGGTGCCTGCGAGGTCATGTCACCGATCGTCCAGTCGGTGGCGGGAACCTGGTCGATTGCCGTCCGCGCGATTTCAACCGATGGCGGCCCGTCGCGCCATTTTCCCAACTATACCGTCGAGACCACGCAGCGCAGCAAGATGGGGCTTGAGCCCAAGATTACACCCGCAGTTGTGCTGTGGGACGCAGAGCTGCGCCGCGCCATTCCGATTGGATACGGCGTCATGTCGGCAGACGAACTGCTCGACCGCATTTACCTCCTCACCACAAAGGAAGCCGGACGTGATTTTTAGGTTCAAACGCGCAACAGCGGCATTGCTTATCGCCGCCCTGCCCTTTCAAGCTGTGTCGGCCGATGTCGGAAGCTCGATGGATAACTTCCTGTCAGATGTGGGCGGTGCCGCCAACGTCACTGGCCCGACTGCGTTTGAGGGCCAGGCTGCAGGCTATTATAGCCTCGGCAATGTCTGGACGCGTTATCCGCAAAAGACGACCAACATTGCAAATCTGCAACTGCCGCGCGCGCGGGCTGGCTGCGGCGGCATCGACATCTTTGCTGGCAGCTTCAGCTTCATTAATGCGAGCGAAATTGTCGCGATGCTGAAAGCCGTCGCCAACAACGCGGTTGGCTTCGCCTTCAGCCTCGCCATCGACACCGTCTGCCCTGAATGCTCGAAAATCATGCAGGAGTTCAGCCAGAAAGCCCAGCTGATGAACAATCTCAACATTAATAGCTGCGAAATGGCGCAGGGCCTGGTCGGCGGTATCTGGCCCAAAGGCGATCTGGCCGACAAGGCCATCTGCGAAGCCATTGGCAATAGCGAAGGTATCTTCACCGACTACGCTGCCGCCAAACATGGCTGCGGCACGCGGGGGCAGCGGACAAGCACGACCGAACAAGGTGCTGGCAAATATGACGACGTGAACACAGGGGTGCCACGCAATTACACCTGGACCATCCTCAAAAAATCAGTCTTCTTTTCGCCAAATGGGACATTCGACCGTGAGCTCGCCGAATATGCCATGACGCTGATAGGCACGATTATCTATGTGCCGCCAAAGGATGACGAGCCGGGTAAGTTCGTTCCCTTTGCAGGTGACGCCTCATCAACATTGGTGACCGCCCTGCTCGACGGCACACAAGGCAGCGCAATTAAAATCTTCGATTGCGATGAGCCCGACAAATGCCTCAACCCGACATTCAAATCATTGAGCCTGCCAACGTCCAAAGCGCTTCGTCCTCGCGTTGCAGCCCTTATAGAAGGCATGGTTCAAGCGATCCGCGATGATACGCCGATCACTGAAGCGCAAAAAGAACTGCTCCAGGTCGCATCGGTGCCACTCTACAAAATCCTGACCGTACAGGCAGCTTATGGCCGCGGCATGCCAACCGATGACCGTGAGACCCTGGCCGAAATTGCCAGCGTCGATCTGCTCTTTGCGGTTCTTGACCGGATTGTCGGCGAGGCAGGCCGCTCGATGTCGAGCTTCATCGGTGCTGATGAGGCCAAGATTGCGATGTGGCAAGGCCAGATGAACGCTGTGCGCCAGAGTCTCGCTGACCGACAGACCAATACGCATCTGCGCGTGAATGCGATCATGCAGATAATCGAGAAGACAGCCTTCATCGAGAATGTCCTCGCCGCGCAGATGTCGCCCGGCATGGCAGCCTCGCTCGACTGGTCCCGGGCGGTCCAGAACCGCGCGCTCGTCAACTAAGCAAATCCTGAGGAAGCAGCGTCATGGTCGAAATTTACACGGTTGGTGGCGGCGACTATCTGGTCAATGTCTTTCAGGCGGTTGCAGCCTGGACCGGCGACGGTGGCTACAAAAGCCTGCTCCAGGTCGTAATGGTAATGGGTCTGGCGCTGTCTGCCGTTATGCTGGCGTTCAACCAGGACTGGCGCGCATGGATCAACTGGTTTCTGGGTGCGACCCTCATGTATACCTGCCTCATGGTGCCAAGGCTCGACGTGCATGTCACTGACCGGTTGAACCCGAGCCTTGCGCCAGCGCAAATCAGCAATGTGCCTTTGGGCCTTGCCCTGATGGCCAGTTTCACCAGCCAGATCGGCGATTATTTGACAGACGCATCCGAAGTCGTGTTCGGCCTGCCCGGCGATCTCAATTACACCAAAAACGGCATGATCTACGGCTCACGGCTTTATGACGCGACGCGGTCACTACGCATCTCCGACCCAGAATTTGCTGCAAATCTTGACGAGCATTTCCGGCAATGTGTCTTCTACGACGTGTTGCTCGGCCGCTATTCGATGAAGCAGCTTTCCGAGAGCAGCGATATCTGGACGACGATCGCGCCCGGTAGCCAAGCGCGCGCGCAAAAATTCCTGACCCGCGACGCGGGCAGCGGCACGGTCAGTGCCAATATCGTCACTTGCCGTGAGGCCTACACCAACCTCAACACCCAGTGGACCGGCCTGATTGACGGCATGGGACAAATATTCGGGCGGCAGCTCTACCCCAATCAGACAGCAGCGCTTGCCAAAGCCAAGCTGTTTGCCGACCTGCCGATCGCGTATCAATATCTGACCGGTGTATCGAACAATGCGACCGACATTTTCAAACAGACGCTGACCATCAACGCAATGAGCCAGGCGATGCACGGCTTTGGCGGATCGAGCGGCGCCAGTAATGTCGATGTCTATGCGCAGACCCGCGCTGATATCCAGACCGAGCGCACCTATAGCTCGATTGCCAACAATGCCATGAAGTGGGTGCCCCTGTTAAATGTCGTGCTCACCGTCTTGTTTTACGCGCTGTTCCCTGTGCTGTTTCCATTATTTCTGATGCCCAGGACGGGACCGCTCGCGCTCAAGGGCTATGTCACCGGCTTCTTCTATCTGGCTGCTTGGGGACCGCTGTTTGTAATTCTGCACATGATGCTAATGTTTAAAGGAGCAGCCGATATGACCGCTGCAACCGGCACCGGCGGCATGACGCTGGCAAGTTTTACCGGCATGGCCGACGTCAATAGCGATATCGGGATACTCGCTGGCTACTTGATTGCCTCTGTGCCTTTTCTGGCGGGCGGGGTCGCCAAGGGAGCGATGGCGATCTCGCACCATGCAACGTCTTATTTGAACCCGAGCCAGAATGCAGCCGAAGAAGCAGCCCGTGAGGCAAGCACCGGCAACGTCTCGCTCGGAAATACTAGCTTTGAAAACTCGAGCGTGATGACACGGCAATTTGCCCAAGGGACCACTGCACCCTCGTTCACTTATGGCGCGGCCCAGACGAAGGGCTATTCGGATAGCGGAACACTCACGACGAGTTTTGCCGAGGGCAGCTACGATCAGCTGCCAACGTCAAGCTATCCGTTCACGCCGACGCTTGGTCAGGAGTTCACATCGCGGCTGTCCAATATGGCCAGCCAGAGCCGCGGCAACAGCGAGACTTTTTCGAATCTCGCGCAGCAATCGACGTCGAGCGCTGTTACGCAGTTTCGCGAACTCAGAAACCAGGTCAGCAAAGGCAGCAGCTTTGAGACTGCGACAGGTCAGAACAATTCCGACAGCGTCCAGACCGCCTTCAACGAGGTCGATCAGGCTTCGAGTAGCCTGCAACGGACTTATGGCCTGTCCCGCCGTGCCGCAGATGACATCACAACTTCATGGTTTCTAAACGGCGAAGCTGGCGGCGGATTGAAAGGTTCATTTGGTTCTGGCCAGGCAAACGTGGGCATCAAAGGTGGCCGCAACAAATCTTGGACAGACAGCGATATCGGAATTGCATCGGAAGATCGCTCGCGCATTATGGGAAGCCTACAGCAGATATCCGACAGTCGTAACTGGTCGAGTACACGCGACGGATTTGTCCGGACTGTCAGTTCCTCAAGCAGCTCGTCGGTTTCTTCCAGTGCCACCGGCATGAATGCCTCTCTCACTGAAGCGCAAAGTTACACCCGCGAAGCCCGCCGGTCCGAAGAGATCGCCAACCGTCTTGAGCAACAGGCTGCATTCTTCGAAGGCAACAGCGCAAATGGCAGCCTAAACCTATCGCAGGCCTACCGCGAATGGGGTCTGGGCGAAATCGAACGCAACCGTGATTATTATGGTAATGCGCGGTTTGACGACATCGATTTCCAATTGGGTGCCCAAGGACAGGCAATGCAAGCTCGGTTTATCGACGGCTATGCTGACGAGCTGCGTAGTGATATCCAAGACCAACTTGTGCTCGCGCCGGGACAGCCGGTCGGGGGACCGAACGTATCCAATGCTTCGGATGTGCGCGGAAAGTCCGCCGTTGGTACGGGTAGCGGCCTCGGAACAGATGCAGGTGAAGTGAGCGTTGAGGAAATACGTGACGAAGTCGCGAACGCACAAAGGTCAGGACGAGGTAGAGTGGACAATGCCCAGAATTACCTCGACCAACTTACCAAGGGAGCAAAAGGCGCCAGCGAGAAATCGGCGGATGAAGTCAAAGAGTGGAAGTAGTCGCTTCAAAAATAGAGTTCATCCACAACCGCGTAAATGATAAATGCCACAATCGCGGCTATCAATCCTAACAATGCGATGCGATTCCACGGATCCGCCCACGCCTTTTTGACCCGATATTCGGTTAGACGATTTTGCTGAATTGCTTGGTCGATCTCAGCCAAACCCTTCCACTGCTCGGGGCCATTCTCACCATGATCGTCCCTGCCATCAGTTTCATTTTTCATAGCCATCTACAGTCTCCTTGCATGATGCGCATACTACCGGCAGCCTCAACTCCGCTCACTAGGCTTCGCATTTTTGGCGGATTGCTTGAACGGTGTATCCCACGCTTGCCCTCCTACAACCACAAATTGTCGCTACGACCATCATATCGGCCACAGCTGACGCCGGTCTATCCGAGCGATCCGGCGATGGTACTATTTCATCCTGCAGGTCTCATAAATCCAATTCGACCCATACCGGCGCATGATCGCTCGAATGCTCAAGTGCTCGCACCGACTTGTCCACGCCCGCCGAAACCAGTTTTGATGCAAGCTGTTCACTCAGCAAAAGATGGTCGATTCGTAAACCGGCGTCGCGAGCAAATGAATTCCTAAAATAATGCCAGAATGTATAAACTTTCGCGTCAGGGTAAATCGTGCGCAGTGCATCGGTCCAGCCTTGCTTCAACAACTTTTGATACACAGCCCGTACTTCCGGCGCAAAGAGCGCATCGTCCAGCCAGCGCTCGGGGCGTAAACATCATTGTTCGCTGGCATGATGTTGTAGTCGCCTGCCAGAATGATTGGCAGGCCAGTTGTCCATAATCCTGCCGTGTGCGACAGCATCCGGTCCAGCCACCGTAATTTGTAGTCGAACTTGGGTCCAGGTCGCGGATTGCCGTTCGGAACGTAGAAGCCTGCAACAAGCAGTCCGTCGATGGCACATTCCAGATAGCGACTTTGATCATCGCTTGGATCGCCGGGCAGTTCTCGCCGTGTTTCGACAGGCACGGCCCCTTTTGCCAAGATGGCAACGCCGTTCCAACGGGCCTCGCCTTTCCAGATTGCGCCATAGCCAACTTTTTCCAGCGCGGCGGCCGGGAAGCGGTGATCGGGCGCCTTAAGCTCCTGCAGGCAAACAATATCGGGTTGGGTTTTTGCAAGCCATTCAAGCAGAATCGGGAGCCTGCCGTTGATACCGTTGACGTTGAACGTGGCAATGCGCATCAGCCGGTTTGCTCGCCAACGAGCCGATAACCCGCCTCGCCGTATCTTTGCTTCTTAAAATTGCCGACAACTGGCGATCGCCCGCGCGACCATGGAAATATGTATCCCCGAGCCAGCGCGCCATGGTTTAGGTCAGCAAATCCAATGTTAGCCATAAATATAAAACTGCTTGTCATTCAAAAGGTTCAGCTGCCGGAAGCGTGCGCTCAATAGGCGTATGACCAATAGAGCAGAATCGCTTCCTTGACTTTAACACGTGCAAGCGAACAAACTAGGAACATGTTGCCTGATTCTGAAGCCTGATGAACCGTTCGCCTGTCCTGGAAAGCCTGCGTTCGCAGATCGCCAGTATCGAGGGGGTATGTCCAAAAGCCGGAAGTATTGCGTTCGGCATATCACCGATCGACCAGGCATTGCCTGCAGGCGGGATAGCTAACGGCGCACTACACGAAGTTGCAGGGAGCATCGCTCTTGCCGACGATGCTGCCGCCACCATATTCCTGGCTGGGATATTGGCGCAAACCGAAGGAAGCATTATCTGGTGCCTTCGCTGGCGCGAGCTGTTTGCGCCCGCTCTATACCTTGCGGGCGTTCATCCCGACCGGGTGATATTCGTAGAGGCAGGGAGTGATGCAGGCGTTCTTGCCGCCATGGAGGAAGCCTTGCGCCATTCGGGGCTTGGCGGCGTCGTAGGCGAACTCAAGAAACTAGGCGCAACTCCGTCGAAGCGCTCTTCCTGCCGGACTGGCCGACCGACCGGCACCGGCGGAAGTGCGGCAAGCCGCCGCCTGACCAGCCCCTGGTCATGGCCTTGCCCGAACGCGGGAGACGAGTGGTTGCGTCGCTGGATAATGCCGCCAGCGTAGCAGGCATAAGTGCTGGCATGACCGTCACCAAGGTGCGCAGCCTCTGTCCTGAAATCCTTGTCGAGGATGCAGACCTTGATGGCGATGCGTCCGGACTGCACCGGCTCGCCTTGTGGGCGGGGCGACGGTACAGCCCCTTTGTTGCGCCCGACCCGCCTTGCGGCATCTGGATCGATATCAGTGGGGCGTCGCACCGCTTCGGCAGCGAGAAGGCGATGCTGAAAGACATGTTCCGCCGGATTTCGGCGAGCGGATATCGTGTTCAGCTCGCCGTTGCCGATACAGCAGGCTGCGCGCACGCTATCGCTCGCCATGTCCCGTCGGGACGGCCCGTCATCATTGATCCCGGAAAGACACAGAGCGCGATGCTCCTGCTTCCGGTGACAGCGCTGCGTCTTGACGGAAATGTAGCAAGCGAACTTTCGCGCATGGGATTTACGCGGATCGAGCAGTTGCTCGCGAGCCCTCGCGGGCCTCTTGCCAAAAGGTTCGGGCGGCAGCTATTCCAGCGGCTCGACCAGGCACTGGGCTTTGCGCCTGAACCAATTGAGCCGGTCTTTGCGCCTGAGATCATATTTACGCAGCGGCGGCTTATGGAGCCGATCGGCACGAGCGATGCCTTCACGCAGGTGATAAACGATCTGACCCAGGATATTGCCTTGAAGCTCGAACATGCCGGACTCGGCGCGCGACGGTTGGAGCTTTATTTCGAGCGCGTGGACGGTCAGCGCTTTCAGGTGGCCGCGGGAACGGCAGCGCCCAGTCGCAATGCTGCCCATCTCGCCAAACTGCTAGCTACCCGGATCGACCGGATCGATGCCGGGCTCGGTATCGAGGTCATGACCCTGATCGTTCCGCATGCAGACGCCTTACGCCCTTCGGCAACCGCCGAAATCGGCGATCCAGCAAAACGCGGCCCTGATCTGGCGGTATTGGTGGATGCGCTTGCCAACAGGTTCGGGCATCAAAGCCTTTACAGGGTGACCCCGCGCGCAAGCAGTATGCCCGAACGCGAGATCGCATTTTTGCCTCCGCTGTCGGCAAAATCGGGCACGTCCTGGAATAATGACTCGCCTCGCCCCGCCCGCATGCTCGATCCTCCGGAACCGGTCGACGTGACCGCAATGCTTCCAGACCACCCGCCTGCATTGTTTATCTGGCGCGGGAAAAGATACAGGATTGCGCGCGGCGACGGACCCGAACGCCTCCACGGCGAATGGTGGCTCAGCAAAGGTCATGAAGTCGACGTCCCCCACAGCGTGCGCGATTACTTCCAGGTCGAGACGACAGAAGGCGGTCGCTACTGGCTGTTTCGCTTGGGCGATGGCGAACGGTCGCTCACCGGCCCGATGCGCTGGTTTATTCACGGCGCATTCGCTTGAGAATGCGACCACATAATGGGCCATTTGTTTGAGCAACGATAAGCCCCGTTACGTCGAACTCCAGGTTACGACGCACTTTTCGTTTCTACGCGGTGTCTCCAGCCCGGAAGAATTGCATGCGGCAGCTGCGCTGCTTGGTCTACCAGCGATTGCAACAACCGACCGCAATACTTTTGGTGGCCTCGTGCGCTCGCTCGATGCACAGCGCGTCACAGGTACCCGCTCGATCGTCGGCTGCAGACTGGACCTTGCCTGTGGCACGTCGCTGCTGGTCTATCCGACTGATGTCGAGGCCTATGCGCGGCTTTGCCGACTCCTCAGCCTTGGCAAGACACGCGGGGGCAAAGGGGCGTGCATTCTGGAATGGTCCGATCTTGAAGCCTGGCGCGAAGGATTGATTGCCATTCTCGTCCCAGATCGCGCCGATGATACGAACAAGGCAGCGCTCGAAAAGCTGCATGCGCTGTTCGGGTCCGACGGTTATATGGCTCTGACAATTCGGCGGCGCCCCAAGGATGCAATTAGGCTGCGCGATCTAGCCGCACAGGCAAAAAATAGCGGTGTGCTAACCGTTGCCACCGGCGATGTGCTCTACCACAGCCCCGAGCGCCGGATGCTGCAGGACGTCGTGAGCTGCATCCGTGAAAAATGCACGATCGACGAGCTTGGACATGCCCGAGAGCGGTTTGCCGACCGGCATCTGAAGTCGGGAGCCGAGATGGAGCGGCTGTTTGCCCGCTATCTGGGCGATATTGCGCCAGTCGTACGCAGTGTGGACATTGCGGACAGATGCAAATTTAGCCTGGAGGAACTGACCTACACCTATCCCGATGAAGTCGGAGCCTCCGGCCAGTCACCACAACAGGAGCTTGAGAGACTGACGTGGGAGAAAGTGAGTGATCGCTATCCCGATAGGCTCGACGAGAAGGTCCGCAAACAGCTTGTGCATGAGCTCAAGCTTATCGCGCAGATGCAATATGCGCCGTATTTTCTGACCGTTCATTCGATCGTCGCTTTTGCGCGCTCGCAAGGCATTTTGTGCCAAGGCCGCGGTTCGGCCGCCAACAGCGCTGTCTGTTTCGTGCTCGGCATAACCTCGATCGACCCGGTCAAGTCGGAGCTATTGTTTGAACGCTTTGTGTCCGCCGAACGGCGCGAGCCGCCCGATATCGATGTCGATTTCGAGCATGAGCGGCGCGAAGAAGTCATCCAATGGATTTACAAGACTTATGGCCGCGACAAGAGCGCACTTACCGCTGTCGTAACCCGGTTTCGGGCGCGCGGTGCGGTGCGGGAAGTGGGCAAAGCCTTGGGCCTGTCCGAGGATGTGACAGCCGGACTGTCGAGCCAGGTCTGGGGCTGGAGCCGTGAGGGCGTCAGCGAGGAACATGCCAAGGAGCTGAACCTTGATATGAGCGACAGGCGGCTGATGCTGACGCTTCAGCTGGCGACAGCGCTGATCGATACACCGCGACATAGTTCGCAGCACCCCGGCGGGTTCGTTCTGACCAACAGGCGGCTTGACGAACTTGTGCCGATCGAACCCGCCGCAATGGAAGACCGCCAGATCATCGAATGGGACAAGGACGATATCGATGTTCTGGGCTTCATGAAAGTGGACGTGCTGGGGCTTGGCATGCTCGGCTGCATGCGCCGCGCATTCGATTTTCTGCGGCAGGACAAAGGTCTCGATCTCGATCTTGCCAGCATTCCATCGGAAGACCCGCCGACCTACCGGATGATCCAGAAGGCCGATACATTGGGCGTCTTCCAGATTGAAAGTCGCGCCCAGATGGCGATGCTGCCGCGCATCAAGCCAAGGACATTCTACGATCTCGTCGTTCAGGTCGCGATCGTTCGGCCGGGCCCCATTCAGGGCGATATGGTTCATCCCTATTTGCGCCGCCGCGAAGGCAAGGAGCCGGTCACCTATCCGACCGAAGAACTGCGCCGCGTGCTGGAAAAGACGCTTGGCGTGCCGCTGTTTCAGGAACAAGCGATGCGGGTCGCCATCGAATGTGCCGGTTTTACGCCTTCCGAGGCCGATCTTCTTCGCCGGGCGATGGCAACGTTCAAACTGACCGGAGGAGTCAGCCATTTTCGTGACAAACTGATATATGGCATGGTCGCTCGTGGTTATGAGCAGGCCTTTGCCGAAACCACCTTCAAGCAGATCGAGGGGTTCGGCTCTTATGGTTTCCCAGAAAGCCATGCGGCAAGCTTTGCGCTCATCGCTTATGCGTCCTCCTGGATGAAATGCCACCATCCCGATGTTTTCTGCGCGGCACTTATCAATGCCCAGCCAATGGGCTTTTATGCGGTAGCGCAAATTGTGACAGATGCGCGGGACCACGGCGTCGAGATTCGACCAGTCGATGTCAATCACAGCCGCCATGACTGCACGCTTGAGCCGGGCGACGGTCGTTATATGGCGGTGCGTCTGGGGCTGTGCATGGTGCGCCAGCTGTCAAATGCCGACGCAGCGGCGATTGTCCGTGCACGCGGTGAAGCTCCCTACACCTGCGTCGAAGAAATCCAGAGGCGTGCGTGTGTCGGCAGAGGCGCACTCGACCGGATCGGGGCGGCGGGCGGGTTCGGCAATATCACCCAATCGCGGCGCGAAGGGCTCTGGGACGTGAAAGGTCTGGGCGCCGCCCCGCTTCCCCTGTTCGTAGCTGCCGACGAGCGCGCCGGACGCATTACAAGGGAAGCGGATGAAGCCGAAGCGACACTGACGCCCATGCCCGAAGGTCAGGAAGTCGTGGAGGATTATCGCACGATGGGCTTATCGCTGCGCGCGCATCCGCTTTCTTTCCTGCGCGAAGAGCTCGCCCGGAAGCGCTTCATTCCGTGCGGCGATTTGCTGACAGCCAAAGACGGCAGATGGGTCAACATCGCGGGGCTGGTGCTGCTCCGCCAGAAGCCGGGATCGGCCAAGGGCGTCATGTTCATTACCTTGGAGGACGAGACCGGAATTGCCAATCTGGTCGTCTGGCCGAGCCTGTTCGAAAAACATCGCCGCGTCGTGCTTGGTTCGTCGATGATGGGGGTGCGCGGACAAGTACAGCGCGAAGGCGAAGTCATCCATCTGGTCGCCAACCGTCTCGATAATCTGTCGGCGATGCTGGCTTCCGTTGGAACGAGTGAAAGTGCCAAAAGCGTCTACCCGCTTGCACGCGGCGACGGGGCGACAAATGGTGGCGGCCCGGATCACCGCGATGTGGGCGAAAGGCCGCTCGGCAAGCCAGCGCGCGATATCTATATTCCCGACCTGCGTCTGGGATCGGGCATCATCCCGGGGCAGCCGACAGAAGGAATCAAGGTCAAGACGCGGGATTTCCGGTAAGTGCCGCTCCCCGTGTAAACGACGTTGCCCAAAGCATGTCGCCGAAATAGAAGAAGCAAATAACAGGAAGTGCCGGCCATCTGTAATCTGTACGAACTTTACGTCGAGAGCATGAACCAGATATTCGGCAAATCGCTTGCTGAAGTGCTGGCTGGCGAAAATCTGCCGGTGGCCGAAGTCTATCCTGGTACTCCGGGAATTGTGATTACATCGCGCAGCGAAGCGCGCAAGATGACCTGGGGATTCCCGCTGGCGCTCAAAGGCAAAGCTGGTCAGCCGCTGAGGCCCAGACCGATTAATAACGCCCGGACCGACAAGCTTGGCGGTCCGTTCTGGAGTGGAAGCATGCGGCAGGGCCGCTGCCTCATTCCCGTCGACCGCTTTGTCGAAGCCGAAGGGCCCAAGGGCCAGATGACCCGGACATGGTATGCTATGCCCGACCTAGCGCAGTTTCACTGCGCCGGGCTTTGGCGCGAAAGCATCGAATGGGGTCCGGTTTATGCCATGGTGATGACCGAGGCATGTGGAACTGTAGCGCGCATTCATGACCGGATGCCGGTGATTGTCGAGCCAGATAACTTTGATAATTGGCTTTCAGGCGCGCCGGTAGAGGCGACCGACCTCTGCCGCCCATACACGCAGGATTTGTTGGAAGTGCGATCGGAGGAACTATGGGTGCGACGCTGAAACGGCTATTTCGAAAATTGCGATCGTGACAATCATGATCTTGTTCTGGGCGCTGCTGCTGGGGTGGCCACTTTACAACTGGATTTCATCTTGATCGTTTCACTTCTTCTCGCTGCCGCCGTCATACCGTCGGGACAGAGCTTTTCTTGCACACCCGTTCGCGTCTGGGACGGCGATGGCCCGATCTGGTGCGCTGAAGGACCACGTATCCGTCTATCGGGCATTGCTGCGCGTGAGATGGACGGGACATGTAAGCCCGGCCACCCCTGCCCTGCCGCCGATCCAGTTCAGTCGCGCGATGCGCTGGCTAAGCTGGTCGGGCGCCGAACGGGCGTTGCCCGCGAAGGTCACATATTGGTGCAGGGTCCGACAATGACATGTCGATCGGTTGGCGGTGCGGGCGGAGATCGGACCGCTGCCTTTTGCGTGTCGCCCCTCTCAGGCGATCTTTCATGCGGCATGGTGGCGAGCAACTGGGCCGCCAAATGGCCCAAATATTGGCGGGGGCACAAATGCCTTTGAGCCAAGCACGCCATTTATGGGCCTGCGCAAACACTCTGATTGAGGAGCATGGAGATGCTGCTTGGCTGTTTGCCTCGATGCGCGCCGATGCGCTTCTGGCCGAAGGCGATCTGGAAGGGCACCGGAACTTCATGATTATCCTGGATCGCGTCGCGACGCTGCAAGGCACCCACTTGCCGTCGATCATTCATTAACTGCAAAAGGCTAAGTCCGTGCTATTGGCAGAACCGAGGGGCACGAACATGCGCATTATCATAGCTGCAATCTCGCTGCTCCTTTTGAATAGCGCCGACGCTGGCAATGCTCATGGCGGTCGAACCGATGCCACAGGTTGCCACAATGACAAAAATAATGGTGGTCGGCACTGTCATGGCGGGAGCGATGCTCCGACGCGACCGTTAAGGGCGCTGGGCGGAAGTGCGGTCTATTTTGCAAATTGCACAGCAGCGCGCGCGGCTGGAGCCGCCCCCGTTCGTGCAGGGCAGCCCGGCTATGCTCGCCACCTTGATCGCGATGGTGACGGTGTGGGTTGTGAGAATTAGAGTCGCACTGTCGTTCGTGTTTCGGGGGTAAGGAAACAGTTAGAGAACCCTAACGACTGCTTTGTTGGACAGTCCTGACCGTCCGCTTTAGGAAAGAAAACGTTGTAAGCAGACATTTGCTCGACATAGACCAACGGTCGACGTCGAGACATTCGCGACATACCGTATGGCCGTGATTTTCTCCAAATGCGACATTCGTTTCGGCAGCTGCCAGGAACAAGTAAGGGGCTCAACCTTTGCGACATGCCTTACAATCGCTACAGGTCATTTACTGCGACGGCGCTTACTATATCAGCTTACAAGCCCGTCAGAACTTGATGGCACCTCCTCGCCTAGCGTCAAGGAAACAAAAATCATGAAGCGATGCCCCGGTCGCTTGCTACAAACGGGACTCTGAGGTGCCCCGGTAGTATGAAAGGTCATCAAATGATCAGGGAATTTGATCCCGTCGCCATAGAGCAGGCTATCCGCGAGTGGGCACTCCCGCCATGCCTTCATGTGCCGGTCGCAGCTAGGGACGAGGCAGCAATCGAGGATCATATCGGGGATGTAATTGAGATCATTTCGCCCGGGAAAGCCTTGTTGCTGAAGTTGGATCCTCCCAGTCGAATAGACCCTCGGCTCCCGATTTTCCAGCATGCCAACGTGTCACGCCTTTTCGAACCGCTACAGATCTGGGTGCACCCGCGCTACACGCGATACCGCGCTGCTTAGGCACGCACATTTGGCACGACACAAATTGAAAATCGCGTGTTGCATCATGTCTACAACCGACGAAAAGCGATGCTGATAGGCTATCACTATGTCAGACTGGCTCCAATTTCACGAAGCACCAATTCCAGTAGCGCAATGACCGAAAAATGGGGCATTGATCTTTGCACCGACGACTATGTTGAGCGCTATAACAGACAGGGTTTTCGAATGATGTATGGCGATTTAGGACACCTAATGACGATACTCGACATTCCCTTGGGTGGGGGAGTGCAAGAGATGTTTCGTGTAGGCCAGAATCTCGTGGAAGTGCCAGGACTACGGCCACCTCAGGAATCATCGGTTGCCTAGCTATAAGATGGAGCGTCCGCTTTAGGTGCAAGACAATTATCAATTATTGGAACGCTGTGACTAATGCCCGATGCGCCTGCGTTGATCGCTACTCTTCTGGCTCGACCTCGGGCGGAGTGCTCGCGGCACAGCCAAGGGCCACCGACAAGTCGGTGAATGCTCTTTCCTGCAATCGAGGGAACAGCAGAAGCCGACTGCGCAGTTCAACCTCGTCCAGCGATACCTTCGCGTCACAATGATCAAAGTTTCTTGTGGCACTCGTGTCCATGATGAAGGCAGCCATTCGCCCATCTGCTGTCGCTATTACCTTCCAGTAGGCCGAAGGGACCCGGTGTCGTTCGTCTGCCTCAGGTAAAGCTGGCATCATGCGCTCAAACAACGGACCTGTGAGTACATAGACCGCCCTGTTTTCGCTACGAGCCAAAGCAGTCTCTCGCGCTTCAAGCCGTTGCCAAGGTGCTTGGTTCAATGCTGCTCCCTGCGGCGTAATGTTAGACAGAATGTTTGTTTCAGACGCGAATTCGGTCCCTGAGAAAGCAGCAAGTGGCGCTTGGTGGCCTCTGTCTATACTCAATGCCCGAGGCGCTCGATCATAGTCTCCCGGCTCAAGAGTTTCAGATTGATCAAGCCAAGGGTCGGCTGCCCAGCGACGCTCACCCGACGGACCGATGCTTTCAGGGGTCACCCGGTAGGCTACCCAATCAGCCATCTTTGTAATGTCGTTCGACGACAGCGTGTAAATTTCCCTAACCACCACGTCGTTTACTTCGGATGCGCCTGCTGGACACCCATGCAAGCAATGGAATGTGTGCAATTCGGCCTGAGCCTGCGCCGAGGCCGCGGAGGGCAGCGAGAGCAAGGCTGATGCAATCAATATGGCAAAGGCTTTACGCATTGCTGGCCAGTCCTTCCTTGTCCGGTTTTGGTTCGGCGATCTCACGGTGCGGGATGCGCAGAGTCTGGCCGGGAAACAGAATGTCAGGGTCGTCCAGAACATCTCGATTGGCCGCGAAGATTAAAGGCCACAGGTTTCCTTTGCCCCATACCCGCTTTGCAATGCGAGACAGATTGTCGTTCTTTTCTACGACAATGTGATCTGCAACTTCGGTGGGTGGCGCATAATCCTCGAGAGGCAGCGCATCCAACTCCTCAGCTGCAAGCGCCAACGTCTTTGGGCGATAGCGGTTACCGGATTGATCGACCCACTGCTGCCAACGCCGCTGCGCACTGGCGTGCACCTGCCATGCATGCCTGGGCCCGGTTCTGTCTTTCGTCAGCTTGTCCATGATGCCCAACTTCACCACGCTGGTATTGCGTAGTGGTGCATCAGAGGCCGTCGCGAACCCGTGAATACGCGTGCCGTGAGCTGTATCGAGATCAAGTCCTGCCATGGTCGCACCACGTAGCACCCAAGCCAAGGCTGCATCCGACAGACCGCGAATATCACCGCCACCGCCGACCGAACCGTGCACGCCAGGGAACCACCGCTCCTGATAGGGCGCCTTTGCATCGTCAGGTTCATATCCACGGGCACGGTTCAATTCGTCCAGTCCGTCCGCGAGCGTTGCGGGAAAGGTGGCGCGACGCTCGTCGATCGCGACCGCATGCCGAAAATTCTCGACAAAGGAATCCACCCGCATGTCGTGATACCGATGACGACGGTTTAGCCAACCGCTCGCTGGAAACACTTCCGGCACACCCATCGCAGCAACGGTGTCCCAGACCCCTAGAAACTTGACACTGATCAGAGGTGCGCTTCCAGCGACATAGCCGTCGATATTGGCACACCGCCATGCATCTTCGTCTGCTGATGTGCAGACACCGTTGGCGTAGTCCCGTTTGAAATGCAGCAGTTCCTCGACTGTGGCTGGCGCCGATGATCCACGACCTTTGTAGAGCGCGATGGCGTCATCGATCTTGTCGACATGCAAACGGCGAAGGGGACCGATATAGCGCAGCAAGCCAACAAAGGTGCGAGCAGTGAAGGCGCCCCGCGAAAACCCAAAGACATAAATTTCGTCGCCGGGATCATAGTTGAATAGCAAAAAGCGATACGCCTCTCGCAGGTTCACATCGAGGCCAGCGCCAAAAATGCCACCGGTGTATTTTTCCCGCTGGCCCGTCCCAACGCCCTCATCATAGTGGATGATCTGTGCGACACCGTCCTTGGTAATGCGCTCAATGCTCGCCGCAGTCAGCACAACATTTGTCGGCGTGTTGGCCGCGAGCTTGTTCCAGGTGCCGTCAAAGCAGAACACCAGCCGCTTCCGCACAGTGCTTGCCGCTTCTGATTTTTCGATTTCGGCCATATCTTGATATCCAAGTGAGGAGGTTTGCAGAGGTGTGGCGGCTACTATGCGGCTTTCGGGATTGTGACGCGCCGAAGCACGTCATCAATCTGCACGGGCGTCGGTTCGCCAAACGAAATGCTTCCAAGCTGCTCCTTCGCGACTGCGGCAGCCAGTTTGTCTATTTCGATGGAGATGGTGGCTAAAGCCTCGAATTTCGCCTGGGTGTCGAGGATGCAGCGGGAACCGTCCGGCGTCATGAACTGTGCAGCAGCTGCCTGATTGCGGTAACACCAGTCCAGAAACCGCTGCGTTTCCCTAAGGACGGCCAGTTCGTATTGATATCCAATCCGCAGTGCATTTTGGTCGGCGTGATAGAGCAGCCCAGCAATATCAAAACTTGGCAGCTTGGAGGCGGTCGCTTCGTTTTCCGCGTCATTCTTGACGTTCTTCGTGAGCCGGATTGCCTTCTTCAGACCGCCCAAGGCAGCGGTGTCGCGATCATGGACCCGCTTGATATGCAGGAAAGGCAGATTGCTGATCGTCTCCAACTTTCGCTTGTCGAGGATAGTTACCCCGCGGTCATATTCTTGGAGTGAGGCTTGGTATTCGACATTATCGTGCCAGTGAGCCGGCACGACATCGACCGGGCGGGCCAGCGAACCACCGGACAACGCGATGCATTTGCCGCCGGAGCAGTCGACCTTTGCAGCGGGATATGCGACTTTCAGAATGCGCTCCGACTCTTGCCGCAGGTGAAGGAGCGCCCCAAGCGATGTCTGGTTTGTGCTCAGGTAGAACGAGGCACGGCAGCCGAGTGGATTATACGTCAGGTGATACGACTCCAAAGTCAGCAAATCGACGTCACTGACCCCGCGGATGTGGACATCCAGCGGCACTGAACCCTGCAGACGGAATTCTACCGGCACGGACAATGAACTTTGGAGCTGTTTGCCGACGCGTTCAGCGGTCTCAACCGAAATCTGGGTATAGCGGTCGTCAACAGCCTGCATTGCTCCCAGCGCATAACGGGTGTGCGGCTGCGCCGTCGCACGCTTCTCCCAACTTTCGGTTTGGAGGCTCTTGGCCAAGACCTCCGAGAATGATGCATCACCAATGCGGTCCAGGCGGTCAGTGCCTTTGCGGCGACTGTTGAGCTGTTTCAATCGTTCATTAATATCGCGCGCCATCAGTCCGGCATCCTTTCCAGTGTCATTGAGCCCCAGGTGTTTCGGCCGTGGCCGTTGAAATACTCGCCCGTGGCGGTGCTGCAGTCGTGGGAGAAGACGAGTTCTGCGAAGCCATGATGCGCCGACAGGTGTGTCTCCCCGATGCGGGGTCGGTTTGCGTAGTGATACATGAGCCGGTATCCGACTGCCTCATCATGGACTAAGGCAGCGGTGATGCTGTCCGATCCAGATTGCGCAGTATCGAGACGGACGCGAAGCTTGTCCCATGATTGAATGATGGTGATTATGCCCTCCCACTGGATGTGCGGCTCTTTTTCGAGCGTGACGCCACCACACTTCCATTTGCCCGCCAAATGCGGAACCTTAAGCAGCCTCGAAATGCGTGGGTGCTTCCAGAGATGATGATTGAAGAGCC
The DNA here is from genome assembly GCA_963508315.1 of uncultured Sphingorhabdus sp. Lineage (GTDB taxonomy): Bacteria > Pseudomonadota > Alphaproteobacteria > Sphingomonadales > Sphingomonadaceae > Sphingorhabdus_B. The sequence continues at coordinate 341,381 of CAUOWK010000002.1, forward strand.
AATATAGGCCTAGGTAAACAGTGCCCGCTCCGGCAAGTGACAACACCATCGGCGGCAGGTTGACATTCAAACCGAAACGCTCGGCCAGATCCACCGCCGACAGCAAGACGAATACAATGCCGCCAGAAATCGCCGCTGCGGCGATTTGGATCCAACGGCCCACGCTTGCGCGGTTGTATCCTTCAAGGACAGAATAGTCGTGATCGAGCTTCATCGCTGTGCACGCAAGCCCGACTGACATCCGGCAATTAATGTCGCCGAATGGTCAGCCGAAGCCCCCGAAGCAGACAATGCCCCCTTCATGCGTTGGGCGTGTCCCGACCATCGGGTTCGCGCGCAACGCCCTTGAACGGTTCGCCGCCGTTCTTCACCGACATCAACTGGCCGTTACGCTCATTACGCTTTTGCCAATTGCCATCGGGCCTTTGAAATTGCGTGCGGCCTGTGACCGACCCGCGCCTGAAATCTGAACCTGTATTCTTTGCCATGGCGATAAGCCCCCATTGTCAAAATGCTCGATGCCGCCCCTTGCGAATCGGCAGCCGCCTTGTGGCACAGAAGTTGGTTAATGACAAGTTACGCAAGCGCGTAATATAAAAGCACGTTTGTATTACAAACATCATTAGGCTTGACATTTTTGCGAATGTCGCGTTTTGGGGGTTTGTGCTGGAGGACGTCATATATCAGGCGCTGGGTGCTCGTATATCGACGCGCCGGAGTGAGCTTAAGTTGTCGCAAGCCGACCTTGCCGAGCGCGTCGGTTTGTCGCGCGGTTCGGTGGCCAATGTTGAGGCTGGTCGGCAAAGGCTGCCTTTGCATCAGGTCTATCGATTTCTTGAGGCCTTGCGACTGCCAGACGTAAGCGACCTGCTTCCAAAGCCGACCCATCAAATAGACGACTTAGATGAAGCGCCCTCGCTCGATATGCGCAAGGCTACCAAGGGCCTCAGCGATACGGCTAAAGCGCAAGTCATGGCATTACATGCTGAATACCGGAAATGACGAAACTATCTCAGATTAAGGCGGAAGCACGGCAGGCCGCGCGAGAACTACTCGCTAAAAAAGGGGTGTTAAGGGCCCCTGTGCCAGTGGATCGCATTGCTAAAGCAATGGGCATCAATGTGCGCTACACGCCATTCGATGACGGGTTGTCGGGAATGGCATTCATAAGGGATGAGCAGCGAGTGATAGCTGTGAATGCGCTTCATCATCCCAACCGCCAGCGCTTCACACTTGCGCACGAGCTCGCCCACCACGTGCTACACGATGACAAACTGCGCGGCGGCGATATCCATGTCGATAAGGTAATCCTACACCGCGACGACCTTGCCACCAAAGGCACCGACCGCGATGAAATTGCTGCCAATGCATTCGCATCCGAGCTGCTCATACCCGAATTTCTGCTAAGCCAAGAGAGCCATGGCGTGATAGACTTGCTTGACGAAACTGCTCTCGCCGCGCTTGCCAAACGCTTCAAGGTGAGCATGGCGGCGCTGCAGTTCCGTATCGCTACGCTGGACTAAAGGGGCACCCATGTCGTTCGTTTTCTATGATGTCGAGACGACCGGGGTTCACAAGCATTTTGACCAAATTCTGCAATTTGCTGCCATCAAAACAGACGCCGACCTCAATGAGGTCGACCGCTTCGAAATACGATGCCGCCTTTTGCCGCATATCGTCCCGTCTCCTGGCGCGTTGAAGGTCACAAACGTAAGCATCGCTCAGCTGCTCGACCCATCGCTACCAAGTCACTATGAAATGACCTGCGCCATCGCCGACAAGCTGGCGGAATGGTCACCTGCGGTATTCGTCGGCTGGAACACGTTTGAGTTCGATGAAGAACTGCTTCGGCAAGCGTTTTGGCAGTGCCTACATCCTCCGTATCTGACCAACACCAATGGCAATGCCCGCACCGATTTGCTACGCATTGTCCAGGCGATGACAATTGATCTGACCGATGTGCTGGCGCTGCCCATTGGCGATAATGGCAATCCCTCATTCAAGCTTGACCGCCTAGCACCGGCAAACGGATTTGCGAACATGAAGGCGCATGACGCGCTAGGCGATGTCGAGGCTACCATCCATTTGGCGCGCATAGTCATGCACCAAGCAAGCGATCACTGGTCCGAGGCACTGCGCTTTTGTTCGAAGGCCTCTGCCCTCGCTTTCATGGAGGCCGAAGACGTATTCCTCGTCACCGAATGCTATTTTCAAAAGCCTTATCGCTATGCTCTTACACAATTGGCCGTGGAGCCAGGCGGTGGGGTGCTCGCCTATGATCTCACCATCGATCCAACCTTATTGAGCGATCTAAGCGACGAGGCGTTGGCTGAAAGGCTTCAAAGGTCGCCAAAGCCGGTGAGGCGCGTTCGTGCCAACAAATCACCCCTGCTCATCGATCTGGCTTCGATCGACTTTTTTAAAGGCTTTACCCCAGACCAACTGGAAGACAGGGCAGCTGCAGTGCGAAACGACCATGCCTTGGTTGAACGACTGCTGGCAGCATCAGAGCGAGATGCGTTTGAAGCTGCGGCTTTCGTTGAAAGCAGGATCTACGAGGGCTTCCCAGCCAACGCCGATCAAGTCCGTATGCGCGACTTTCATAAGGCTGACTGGCAAACGAGAGCGAAGATTGTCGACGAATTCGAGGACGCGCGACTTATAGAATTGGGACGTAGGCTGCTTCACAACCACTGCCCTGAAGCACTTTCCGACGTGCTGCGCGTCTCGCTGACGCACGAGACCTCTCGCAGGCTGACGGGTTATGGATTTAGTGACGCTGAATGGCTAACCTTGGATGTGGCGGTTAGTGAAGCGGAGAACTTGATTTCTGATTGCGACGCGCACCAACAAGCTTTGATTCTGGAACTGCTCGCCCACCTCAGAGCAGAGCAAAGCCGATGCATGTCGATGCTGAGCAATTGATCGGTTCTAATAAGATTTGAGCATCAACAGAGCAAAGAGGTCGCATTTGGTTGAACAGCCACTTCGAGGCTTGGAAAAATATCATCGCAAGCCTAATGCCTGCGGTTTCATGTGTCGCATACAGTCGATCTTGGCGTGTTGCGCATCACTGATCAACTTAACGAACGGCTGTTTATAGCGATCCAACCTCGAAACCGGCCATTCCGGATCGTCGGACAAATCTGTCTCATGTCGGCGAATCTAATGTCGCTTTTCGCAGCGTCGAGCTATCTATCTCAAAACGCCGAATGGCTCAAAACGGCCAATGGATGCCATCCGAATGGTGTGAACGAATGTCCGCTTTTGATGGGTCAGTCTGAGCATCTGAAGGGCAGGAATGTTAGCGGGGACGGTCGTCCTGAAGGAGATAGTGCCGCAACGCTTATCCACCAAAACTGCGATAAATTTCAACTTCTGCCCGTTTGACGGCTCCCGTTGCTTCAGCAAGAGCGCGACGCGTTAAGTTAAGCTGTCGTTGAGCATCGATAACGCCAAGGAAATCGCTCAGACCCATCCGATAACGCGCGGTCGCCAATCGTACGGAATCGCTTTCGATCGCCAGCTGGGTTTGCAGTGCGGAGAGTCGATTCCGGTTGGCTTGCAAAGTGCCAAGCGCGCTTTCTCCTTCGCCGATGCCGGTGAACACGGCTCGTCTGTACAATGCAAAGGCCTCCTTCGCATCGGCCTCGCGCACATCGATCTGCGCCTCTACTCGGCCAAAATCCAATAATGGGCCAGCAACTAAGCTGCCAAGCGATGCGGTCAGCGAGTCCGCGCTGAACAGGTCGCCCAGCGCGAGTGCAGCCAATCCGAGCGCGGCGTTGATGCTGATTTGCGGGAATCTAGAAGCGGCAGCTGCAGCGATTTCGGCATTTGCAGCAGCCAGACGTCGTTCGGCCGCTACTATATCGGGGCGATGCCGTAATAAGGTCGACGGAAGGCCAACCGATGGCAGTTCGTTCAAGCCCTGTTCGGCGGGGGTATCGAAGGCTGCTATAACCGACACTCCGTCGCGCGCAGTCAGCGTTACCAGGCGGCCGAGCGCTACCGCCAGTTCGGCCTCGGCTGGACCTCGCTGGGAACGTGCGGCCGCCTCAAGACCTTGGGCGCGAACAACGTCGAAACCAGGCGTTATGCCCGCACGACTGCGTATATCGGTAAGCCTGGTCAGCGCCTGCGCCTCGGCAAGATCGTCTTCGACAATCCGCAATTTCGATTGTGCGGTGCGATAGTCGATAACGGCGCGGGCAATGTCGGAAACAATCGTCAGGCGAACCGCAAGAGCGTCGGTATCGGCGGCGTCTAGACGGAGGCCTGCGGCGCGCTGCGATGCACGCAGCCGGCCAAACAGGTCGAGGTCCCAAGACGCGTTGATCCCCAGCGAAAAGCTGCCGTTTGCGGGGTCGATGATGGTCCCAGGTGGCAAATTGGTGATGTTGTTCTCGCTGCCTCGTGCATAGCCAGCGCTGCCCTCGGCCTGGATATTTGGTGCCCGCGCGGCTCCTGCGGCGCGTAGCGAAGCCCGTGCCGCTTCCACTCGTGCCAAGGCAGCTTGGAGGTCGGGTGCTTCATTTTCGACGGCAGCAACCAAAGCTTGGAAAGCAGGGTCTTCGTCGGGGAGGAGCGCATCTAGAGCATCACGGCTTTCTTGTTGCGGTGCGTAAACAAATGTCGGTGGCACCGATACCGACGATGCCACTGGCCCGTCCGCAATTGAGGCGCAACCTGAAAGCAACACCGCCGCTGCAAATGCAACGCAGGTCTTCATTGCGCGCCTTTTGCAGGGACGAAACCGTCCACCTGCTGGCCGACAAAGAATTGCTTGCCGTCTGGCAACGCGAAGATGAGCTGAAGCACTCTGACGTCTACCCGCTCGGTCGCACTGTTGGTAAGCGAGCGTTTCGGAACAATCAGTGGCTCGGCCCGGACAAATGTCGCCTTGACCTGCCTTTTTGCGTCGCCGCGCGCACTGATCACGGCTGGCTGGCCAAGCGCGATTTTCTCGATCTGGTTTTCGTCGATATCGAGGCGGACATGCAGCGGGTTCGTCGCACCCAATTTCATTAACACCGATGCAGTGCCTTGCGTGCCTGCATATTCGCCGGCTCTGGTGTCGACCTGCAATACTTCCATGGCAGCAGGGGCGCGCACTATATGCCGGTCGAGTTCCACTCGTGCCTGCGTCACCTGTGCATCGGCCTGCCGCGCCTGCGCCTGCGCGACTCCGAGTTGCGCGCGCGCATTGGCCACAGCGTCGCGCCGTCTGATCACTTCCTGCTGGGAGACAGCGCGGGCGTCGTCGACATTCTGATACAGCGCATATTGATTCTGAGCGACGCGTAAGGATATTTGCGCAGCCGCAATGCTCTGGCGCGCGGTGGTGGCCCGCGCCGAGGCTTCGGTTACCGCCGCGCGGGCATTGCGCGTGTCGATTTCCAGAAGCGGCTGGCCTGCCGTAACCTGGTCGCCGGGAACAACGAAAACTTTGGCCACGACCCCTGCGATCTGCGTTGCCACATCGACGGTTTCGCTCGACGGTTCGGTGACGCCGGTTCCGACGATACTGCCAGTGCGCCGCTGCGCCTCTGGGGTACGAGCGGGCGTTTCCTTCGGGTCACTTAGCGAGGTGTCAGGTTGCGATGCTGCGATATAAGTGAACGATCCGACGATGCCGACAATGGCGATGACTGGCAAAACCGATCGGGAGAAGCTTGGGCGTTTCATTGTGCGTCCTCTTGCATGAGTATGGCCTTGTCACGGCCGTCATGGGTGATGCGCCCGTCCTCCATGGCGAGGATCCGGTCGGCCATATCGAAAATGCGGTTATCGTGGGTCACGATGATCACAGCGCGGTCCTCGGCCAGCGCGACCTCGCGCAGCAGATCCATTACCCGGCGCCCCGATTTTGCATCAAGCGCGGCGGTCGGCTCGTCGCACACGATCAGGCGCGGTTGGTGGACCAGCGCGCGGGCAATGGCGACGCGCTGCTGCTGCCCGCCGGAAAGCTGGCGAGGAAATTTGTCCGCCTGGTTGGCGATATTGAGCTTACCAAGAAGTTCTCGCCCGCGTTCTACCGCTTCTCCTCGTGCAACGCCGCCGGCAATTAACGGAATTGCTGCATTTTCAGCCGCCGTCAGCGTGGGTAGCAGATTATACTGCTGGAAGATAAAGCCGATGTTAGACAGCCTGAAATTGACGAGGTCGTTGTCAGACAGATCATAGATCTCGTTATCAAACACCTGCACCTTGCCCTCAGTCGGGTATAGAATGCCGGCAATGATAGAAATCAGAGTGGTCTTGCCAGACCCGGACTCGCCGACCAGATAAGTTAGCTCGCCTGCGCTCACATCGACATTGATGTCATGCAAGACGCGGATTTGATCATCGCCAACGGGAAAGTCCTTGGCGACATTGCGGACGGAAATCGCAAAATTACTCATCTGAACACCGACGCAGGATCGGTTTTGAGAACCGAGCGGATAGCGATAAACCCGGTGAGCGCTATGATCGCCAGAACGAGAGCGGCGGTGATCAACGGTATCTGGAAAGGCATATAAAAGCCCTTGAAATCATCGCTGCCCGCTGCGCCACCACCGATAAATCCAGCCGCCATGGCCAGACCCAGCCCATAACCGATGAGCGCAACCAGTCCCGATTGCGCTGCCACCATGACCATGATCTTGCGGTTGGTCACGCCAATGGCTTTGAGCGCACCGAATTGTTTGATATTGTCACGGATAAAGAGGCTGAAGGTGAGGCCGACAATGGCGACGCCGACGACAACGCCCAAGACCACCGTTATGCCGAAATTGATCGGAATACCCGTATTCTCGATAATGAAATCAATGCCGTCGCGGGTAAATTCCTCCGTGGTGCGCGCCTTCAATCCGGTCTGTTCGGTTATCCGCTTCGAAAGCGCTTCAGCGGATAAATCGCTCTCGCTGCGCACCAATACAAATGACAGCCGGTTACGCGTTCCGGGTACGAAGTTCAGGGCATTTGAGTAGCGCGTATATAATGTCACCTGCGCTGTGAAGGTTGGAACACTGTCGACGATCCCTTTAATGACCGCCCGCTGGTCATTGAGTTCCAATTGCGTCCCGATCACCTGCTGTCTTTCACTGAATAGTTTGCGCGAACCAACATCGTCGATGAAAACCGCGTCGGGATCCATAAGCCGAGCCGGGTCGCCTTCACTGATCCGCCGGGGTATGCCGACCAGCGAACTGTCATCGACGCCGATTACGGTTACGCCTTCAAGATCGCCTTCCGGTGTTCGGATCGAAGCATTGCTTCGCAGCAAGGGCGACGCGTACGCAACGCCGGGAACGCTGCGAACCCGGTCGAGGGCGGTGATGGGCATCGGGAAAATGACGTCGGAGGTCCGGGTTGCCGGGTCCATCACCCAGACGTTGGCGGTCGACACTTCCTGCACCGCCACCCCGCCCCGAAACAGCAGATTTACAAAAATAGTGAGCTGCTGGGTGATAAGAAGAGTAGAAAAGGCAACGCCGAAAACCAGGCCGATAAACTTGACCCGGTCTCCCGTTAGCATCCGGATTGCGACCCAGTTCATTCCAACGCTACCCTTTATGTTGCCAAATGGTTCGGCTTGTGTTCATCTTGTCCGGCTTAGATAATGAACGCAAGCGTTTAATTAAACGATAGCGTTCAGTAACAGTATTGGTTTCAAAATGAATACGGGAAAAAGGCTGGCCCACAGGCCGGTCGATCAGTTGAAACAGGATGCCATATTGAAGGCTGCGCGCACGGAGTTTTTCGAGCGCGGCTACGCAGCTGCATCCATCGAGCGGATTGCTTCGCTGGCCAATGTGTCCAAGGTCACGATTTACAACCACTATCAAGGCAAGGAAAATTTATTTTCCGCGGTTATTAATAGCGAATGCAGCAAGATGCAGGGCGAGCTGCATGACTTATCGGCGGCTCCATCTGATTTACGGACCGAGTTGTTGGCGTTTGGACATTCGATGATGGATTTTCTGGGGAGTTCAGACATCATCCGTTTTGACCGCAGAATGGCAGCAGAAGTCGAACGTTATCCCGAAATGGGCGAGTCATTTTTGAACGCCGGTCCGCGGCAAATGCAGACATTGATTGCTGAAATGATGTCAACCGCAATGCAGGAAGGCCATCTCGAGAAAGCAGACCCTAAGGCGGCGGCTTCGCACCTATACGGAATCATAAAGGGATTTGCCGACATCGAATGGCGGTTCGCCAAAGAATCAGATACCGAGGTTCGACAAAAGAGCATTGAAGAGGCAGTCGATCGTTTTTTGAAAGCTTATGCACCGTAAGGTTACGGTTCACTATCCACAAGATTCCGGCCAATCGCGCTCGTAATCTGGCAAAAAAAGCCGCCGTTGCAGCCGTAAAATACGATCTGAACGAATGGCAGGTTTTGGAGGACGCGAAAGATTTAATGAGCGACTGCTAAGTTAGCGGCAGCAGCCCTAACGCTCGAAGCCAAAGCCAGAATTATCCAGAGCATCTGGCGCGTACCAACCTAGCCACTATATAGAACCTTGAGGATGCGCGAACATTCGCACCGTTGTTGAAATGAGCCGATATTTTGTTCAAGATCGTAAACGGGTCGAGCCTGCAACCATTGTCCGGCGGCAGCCCCAAACAGATTGTGCTGCTTCTTCATGGTTATGGCTCCAGCGGCGCCGATCTGATTTCGCTTGCACCGCATTGGCAACGCGACCTGCCGGATGCTCTTTTTCTTGCACCTAATGCGCCACGGCGATTGAGCAATCGATCGGCAGGATATCAATGGTGGCCGCTGTCGGCATTTACGCCACAGGCCTTGGCGTCGGGTGCGGCAAGCGCGGCACCAGCGATAGAGACGTTTATTGATCGCAAGCTCCGTCAATATGGCCTGAACGAAGCAAATCTAGCTATCGTTGGGTTCAGCCAGGGAACGATGATGGCCCTCCATGTTGGACTGCGCAGGCCACAGCAGGTCGCTGCGATCATCGGATATTCCGGGATGCTAACCGGCGGGTATGAACTTTCGCATTTGACGATCACCAAACCACCAGTGCTGCTAATCCACGGCTCGGCGGATCCTGTTGTGCCGGTCGCCGCGCTCCATGCGGCCAAAACGGAACTCGAACATCTCGGCATCGAAGTGACTGCGCACATTTCCGCAGGGGTCGGACACAGTGTCGATCCCGTCGGCCTGCGAATGGGCGGAGAATTTGTCGTCAGGGCGCTGATCGACTAATGCCAGTTCTGTCCTCGTTGGTCTAAGTCGTGCCGCAGGCTCCGGAGGCGTGATGTCCGCAACGTTAGCTTAAGCGGAACGCGTAGAGTGCTCAGCGATGCTTCTTGGCTATGGTTGCGGTGAAATCAGGATCCTTGCTCGCTACCCAGTCTACAAATTTCCGCACGGTGGGGTTGGCCAGGAGGCTGTCCACATCCATCCCATGGCGCTGCAGTTCCGAATTCGTGAAATTGACGATTAGTGTTTGCTGGCAAATGGAGTGCATGGGCACAACATCGCGCCCTCCCCGGCTCTTTGGCACGGGATGGTGCCAGACAATGGTTTTGCCGGTAGGTCGACCGCAGAGCCAGCAGGCTACCGCCGCCAGCGGAACTTCCTCCTCGCGATGCATGTCACCATAGGGATCACGTTTCGAATGTTTGCGGGCCATGCATCTACCAGTGTTGCCAAAACTAGCTGCCCATCTAGGGGGGTGTGGTCGGCATAGCCACTACTCTCATGCCCGAGCCATGTAATCGGACACTTTGACCATCGTCTGCAACCTTGGCTTCCGCCCTGCCCGCAGATCTCTTACAAATCTGGGATCGCCAACCACCATCCGTCCAAAACGCGTCGGCGTAAGCTGACTCCGTTCGAGATACCGTTCTATCTGCACCAAAAGTTCAGTTTCCATCCGACTCAATTCCAGCTTGCGTTCTTGTTTTGTTCGTAATAGGACGATTTCCTAGAGTCTAGGATTAAATCCTAAAGGTGATAGAAGGACTGGTAGAATGGACGACCCCAGAAAGACGCTCGACGAGTTGATCCGCAAAAATAACGATGATTATAGCGGTATTTCGCGGCTGCTTGGACGCAACGCTGCCTATGTTCAACAATATATCAAACGGGGCTCACCGCGATCTTTGGATGAACGCGACCGGGCAGTTCTTGCCCGCTATTTTGGCGTCGACGAAGTCTTGCTCGGCGGCCCTAGTCGGCGGAACGGTCCTGTTGTCGATCTGGTCCATGTTCCGGTATTGGATATCGCTGCCTCGGCTGGCCACGGCGCGCTGGCCGAAATGGAATCCAAGACCGCACAATTCGGCTTTGACGAAAGCTGGCTCAAGAAGCTGACCCATAGCAAGGCCGCAAGCCTTTCGATCATTCGCGTGCTCGGCGACTCGATGGAGCCAACATTGTTTGACGGCGACGAAGTCATGGTCGATCTGGGCGACGGCCAATCCCGCTTGCGCGACGGGATTTATGTGCTGCGCATGGATGATATGCTCAATGTGAAACGGATAGCGATTGAACCAAAAGGGCGTCAGATATCGGTGATTAGCGACAATCCGTCTTATCCCACCTGGCAGAGCATGGAACGCCGCTCGATCAACATCGTTGGCCGGGTGCTTTGGTTTGGGCGCAAGCTGCAATAGTGGTTCGCCACAGTTTGTTTCAGTGACAATCCAGACGCTTGGCCGAAAATGGCAATCTTATCTTGGGCCGCGACGATTCCGTGCAAGGTTGTTCACACATTTAGGCGCATATAGAAGCTGCGACCCGAAGGGCTCGACGTTTAGCGACGCAGAGTTCTTTCACCTTCCAGACCCGCCCTCACCGGCGGGTCTCTTTTTTGGATCACCATCCATTGTTCGCATTTCCAATGGCGCGACCTCATATCCCGATTTCAAACGGCTTGACGATTGACCGGTCCCGCTCTGGTGGCTCGCGGCCCTGCGATGGTTCTTTAGCTTTGCCTTTGGCAACGCCAGCAGCCGCTGCATCCTTCAGCAAGCCGGTGGTCTCCAATGCCGAGCGCTTCATGCCTGTGTTCTGTTCGACCGCCTTTTCAAGCTTGCTGGCGTTATCGACATACAAAGTCAGACCATCACGCAGCCGGGTAATCGTCACCAGAAACGTCTGCTGGTTCGAGAGATTTTTCTCGCGGCTGTCCATCACCGCAATACCGCGATCTGATGTCAGTCCCTGTGCCATATGGGCATTCAGCGCATAAGCGAGATCAAGCCGCTTCAACATGGGATCAACTGGTTTGAGTAGATGCTCGATGCCCGTCGATGTTTTGAGCGCTATACTTTTGTCACCTATATCCAATATCTGTGCCTGATCGGCATTGAGCAGCCCGCGTTTATGGTCGGTATCTGTCCACCGGATGCGGTCGCCCGCATATAACTCGACGGGCTTGAGTTCAAACAGCCGCAACGGATCGGCCTCGCCTTGTGGCCGCAACTGGCCTGGCCTAAACTCGAACTGGCGACCGCGCGCATTTTCAAGCGTGACCCGGCCCCGCGCTGCATCGACAGCGACCACATTATAGCGCCCCTGCCCGATGGCCTGACTGCGCTGCCGACGGTCAACCTCTAACACCATGCCGGGGACATAGGTTTTGGCGTAACGCAATTCCTCGCGGGTCGTGTTGATCCGCGACAGCGTATCGGTCACAAACGCCCTGTTCCCCAATTCGCCATTGGCCTTAAGCCCGGTTTGCACCGCTTCATTGACTTGTCCGCGCAATGCACGGCCTGACGCGTAGACCGCGGTCGTACCGCGCTCTTGCGGCGACAAAGACAGCCATGCTGCCGCTGCGGCCAATGCAGCATTTTCAGGAACCTCGACCACATGAGGTCCAAGATGTCGCAGGGCCACTTCGATCTGGCCGCCTTGCGCTGCATATTGGGCATTGCGAAGCGTGCGGTAACGCGCGCGGATGTTCAAATTCATGATCGCCGTCTCGGTCCCTGCCCGCTGCATCACGTCAAATGGTTTGCCTGCATCGACCGCGCCCAGCTGCTTCTTGTCACCGATGCTGACGAAGCGGCCGAGCTCCAAGAGATTGGCAAGACGCAGCAGCTTATCCTTATCGGCATTGCCGACCATCGAGGCCTCGTCAAGCATCACGACGGTGCCGCGCATATTTGCTCTGGCCTCTGCAAGTTTGAACGGATCGCTAGTGCCTAGCAGCGGACCGTGCTGCTTGACGAAGCGAGCAACCGTCATTGAAGAAATACCGGTGTCGCGCTCAAGCATCTGGACGAGCGTATTCTGGACCGCAAGCCCCAAGACAGTGCGGCCTTCTTCGCGCAAGATATCGGCAACCGGTTTGAGCAGGGTGCTTTTACCAGCACCTGCAATACCCTGCACGGCGACGATACGGTTGTTCGACCCCAATATCAGCCGCCCTGCCCCTTCCTGGCCGGGATTGAGCGTGATGCCATATTGAAGCTGCGAAAGCGCCTGCAGCCGTTCTCCGGCAACGTCTGTCGAAACCACCGATGGCGCAGCTCCCCTGCCCTGGTCGACCGACGCCAATATTCTCTGTTCTGCCGCAAGCGCGTCGGCAGTAGTCACCAAATGCCGGTCTGCCCCTTTGCCCTTGAGCAGTTGTCCTTGGCGAAGCAGCTGCCCAACGCGCTGCTCTATCTGCGGCATTGCAGTCGGCAAACCAAAATCGAGCGCAGCCTTGTAAATGTCGGTCTTGGCAAAGGCTGCCTCGCGTTCGCCCAGTTGCCGGATTGCCGATGCGACTGAATGAGCTGCGGCAATTTCGCTCGGCGACCGCCGGCTCAAGTCGCGCGGTACCAGCGGGTCGCCCTGCTTTAAGCCAAGTCGATCGGCAATCGCCGATACCCATTCGCGTCCATATGCCGCGAACTGCTGAATCTTGTCGGTCAAACTCGGGACACCGCCAATATTTGATGCTGCGCGTGCATTAGCGCGTGCAATCACAGCTGTGGGGTCGAACCCCAGTTCTGCCGCTTTATCAGTCCAAGAACGGCCAAGGGCAGCGCGGTCTTCGATAGTCACCTTGGCCGCGCGCGTCATCAGCGTGGCTGCGTCGGTCGCACCTGGCCCTATTGTATCCATCTTCGCCAGTTGTGCGAGCACCTCTGCCCGGCGTGTACTGAACGCATCGCGCTGCTCTTTCGCAACACCAGCGGCTTCGAAATTGCCGTGCTTGGATTGCTCGCCAATTTCATAGCCGAGCTTTTCCACCGACAGCCTGAACCGCGCCATCGTCATCGAATTCAGCAAAGTATTATGTGCCCATAATTTGTCGTTTCGCAGGGCGCGCCATTTGCCGTCTGGCCCTTGGGTCACATTCGCCACAACGGCATGGAAATGGGCATTGGGTTCCTGATTGCGGTTGGTATCGTGCTGGAAGAGACCCACGACGAGGTTACTCGTGGGCACGACTTTTTCGCGGCCTTTGACCTCCATCCGGGTCTCGGCCAAATTCTTCTCTGCCCAATGAAGCGTCTCTTTGACCGCATCGCGGTATGCATCAATGATACGGTTATCACCCCCGACGAGTGCAATGAGCGACCAGCTTTTGGGCATTGAAAAGGTCAGGTCGGTCCCTGCCCTATGATCGCGGCCTTCGCTACCCACGCGACTGCCGTCGGGGAGCAATCCTTTCAATATTGCCTCGAACTGCTTGGCGTCAACGCGCCCATCAAGACCAAGTATCTCGGCACCTTTGCCAACCCACTCGCCCGAGCGGTCGGCATCGGCTCGGGTATAATAATTGTCAGCCGCGAAGTATGTGGCAGCACCGCCAGCGGTTCGGACATTGGCAACCGAAAGCATATCTCAACAGCCCTTATCCAAACCGCTGATGCGCATCACATATCCATATCGACATCACCAAGATCGACCGATGAGCGCTCGCTCAGGCCGTCTTCCAGCATCAACTTTCTGGCATCATTTGCAGTGCGATTTTGGTTAGCCGCTTGCGGTGTCGGCTTTTCCACTGGTAGATGCTGTGCCTGCGAGCCCGCCGATTTCCCGGTGGCAGTCGGATTGACAAGCGCTGCCTGTTCGGCCTCTGCGGCTTCCGCGCGGACCACAGCTGGCAAGGGCATTGAGGGACGCATTGTTGGCGAAACTTCCCCTACGCTTTGACCCCTAACAGGTGCCTTGCTACTCACAATTTTGCTTTTTGGTCCTTGCCAGTCGGCAAGTTGCTGCCGCATTTTGCCAGGGTCGTTTGCTGCGTGGTTACGACGCTTTTTGCGCATCTCACGGACGGGCTGCTCTTCCTGTTGATGTAATATCAGTTCACCCTGCTTAGGAGCGACCGGTTTGCCAGCGCCATCGTCGTTGGATGACGGATGGGCGTTGCTGTCATCACTGCCGGGCTTTGGTTCATTTGAAGATGCCGGCAGTGGTGCTCCGCCCGCATCATCGTCGCGATCTTCTGCCCGGCGGATAAAGGATTTGGCACGGCAGTCGCGCGTGACGGGTGTGAGTTTGACGGGAGCTGCGGGGAAGCCGTCGGGGAATTTGAGATAGCCCGAAAGCCGCGGCAAGTTCATCAGCTGGTCTGGCAAGAGCAACGGTTCGATATTCTTGCGCGGGGTCAAGCTGACAGCATCGCGGGCATTATTATACCCATAGGTATAGCCTTCTTCCATATCCCGAACCTGACGGTGACCGATGAAGTCCGAGCACCAAGTTGCGGTCTCGCGGTCGGCGGTTCCCAGGATCAATTTGGTGCGGGCAAGGGATGACAAAGTCATCGCCATATTCTCCCCGTAAACCTCTTTGAGCTTGGCATAAGCATGGATGCCCGTGACGATGGCCCCGCCGAAATTGCGCGCCGTCTGAAGGCCTTTTTCTAGCGCTGGCAGACGGTGAAGCGCACCCATTTCGTCAATAAAAAACCAGAGGCGCAAGTCGGCCGAGCGGTCCATTGCCATCAATGTGTTCATCGCGGTATCGAGCCACACGGTCAGCAATTGAGAACATACGCTCATATCAACGTAGCGCGCCGATATGAACAATATCGAGCTCGTTCTGTCTTCGGCCTCAACCCAATCGCGGACCGAGAATTTCGGTCCCGAGCGCGGCAAAAGTTTGAGCGCTTTGGCATTGGCGTTGAACACCGCGCGGATCGATTCCGCCATGCGCGCAGCTTCCGGTGCGGTCAGTGGATCGGCAATCGTACCACGCATCAATTTATGCACTGCCGAGAGATCTGCGGTCATCAATTCGCTTGCCAATGCTTCGTTGGTACCCTTGCCGTCAGCGCGTAACCGGAGACACATTTCTACGAACAGCAGCCGAGCCGCGAGTACCCAGAATTGTTCCGAGCCGCCGCCGTCATGGGGTACCAATGCTTCAGCAGCAGCTGAAAATTCCGCCTCGTCACGGCACTCGTCAAATACGCTCCATTGCGGACACCGTGCATCAAGCGGGTTCAATATGATGTCGCGGTCGCTTTCATAGAAATGCTCGATGAATGTACCGGTGAGATCAAAAACGACCGCGCGCTGGCCGTTGGCGCGCGCCTCTTCCAGCATGTCCGAAAGCGCCACTGTCTTCCCCATGCCGGTAGTACCGATGAGCATCGCATGGCTTTGCTCAAGCCGCCATGGATAGGTGACTTGCGCCAGATGCGAAGGGCGATAAGGAAAAACCTTTGTTATCTCGCTTGGGAGCGTCAGTCGCCACTTGCTTCCCATCGCCGCAGTCAGCTCGCGTGCGCGCTCCTTATTGTTATGAGCGCGCACTTCTTCGACCAGTTCGTGCAAACTGACGAGCATCGCGCCGCGCTCATGCTTGCGTTCTTTCGAGCGGCTCCCAAAGCGCGCAGCAAACCAATAAAATACAATGAGTGCCGGTACCAGAAACAGCGCCGAGCGTGTTAAAGCCGCGCTCAACAATTCTGACATTTGGTCCCATGCGCGCGCTACGGTCGGAAAGCTTGCCAATTCTGAAACAGGAAGCTGCATGGTTCCGCCAAGGCCTGTTTCGAGCGCGATCAATTTCTGCGGATCGAGCTCCATGAAACCATAAATGGCAGCGTAGATGCGCATCCAGACGAGATAGCGCTCATGATCGGAGAGCCCGTCTGACAGCATCCAATATGTCATGCCTGCAATTGTTGCGACGGCGACCATGATCGGACCTTTCAATCCGGCTGCAAACATGAAGCCGAAATGGCCGAGCAATTGGCTGCCACGGGTAAAATTAAGAAGGTTCCGCTTCATGTTGAAGCTCCTTCCGATGTGCTCGATGTGATCCCGAGCTGCTTGCATTTACGCCCATAAGCCTGGTGGGCGCGATCCCTCAGACCATGATCAGGATGACCTGCCAGTAGAGCATCCAGACCGACCATGATGAACACCGACTGGCGGTGGATACGCTCAATGACCTTATCGGACTGACCGGCATTTTCAGATTGATCGCAGGCCGATGCGACAAGCGTGCGGACCCATTCGCTAATACTCAGATCATTGCGCGCGGCGGCGGTTCGCACGCGCTCGGCAAGCTCGCGTGATACATAGACTTGTAACGACAATGGACGTGCCATTGTGGACTCCTTTCTACCAAAAGGAGCCCGGTCACACTTGCGAAAGGCAGCTTTATATTTAAGTCACGATCTAGAACATGTCAAGAACATGGAGGGGCGCAGTTTTACGCCGTTTTGGCAATTAGTGATTTGGATTCAATGCACCTGAAATCCACAAATCATTTTCAATTGGAAAGTTACCACTAGCTATATTCTGCCTTATCTTGTTGAAACCATGAAGATTCTAAGCAGCGACCCGTCGCGTAGGGTGTGCTTAATTCCCCAGTTTCAAATTCGATCCGGTTATGCTGTTTTGATGCGATGTTCGGGTTTGCAAATCTTACCGGCGGGACCGCGGGCAATTGATGTTCAGCATCGCCAAATTGAGATGATGAGGCTGCCGAAAAGGCTATCCAAAAAGCCCCTTGAACAAGAAAAAAGGAGGAAGCCCTGATGGACTTCCTCCTCGTGATTAAAAGATCAATGTTCGTCGATCATCTTGCTCGGCACGGAATCGACCACTCGGTCCATCAAGTGCTGCGGCAGAGCGCCATAATCACCTTCGTCGATGACGATATATCCGCGCTCATGGTCGGTCAGAATATACTGGTTGAAGTAGCTGTGAAACGACCGGGCAACCGCGCAATTATGCGCTGCAATCATCGCCTGCTCGTCGGCCTGCCGATCGGTAATGGAAAGTGCTTGTGAACCGTTCATAATATCCTCCTGAAGTTTGTTGTGAAACAACAGGCAATTTGCGGATGCGTGCGACGGGACGGGTCAAGGACCGCGCCTTAGCGCGGCCGCGCCAGCGGCGATGGGGGCAACGATTTTTTCGGCAGGCGACAAAGTCGGCTGGCGGAAAAATGGTGGGGCCCCGTCGTCCTTGAGGCGGCCCCCAAGCGCGCATCACACTTATAAATCTGTGATAGAAACCTCCTTCCTCTCCGCGACAGAGCCCCTCAACAATCCAGCGCCAGAAAACATTTTCCTACAGGCTAACCGCCTGCCAAAAGACGTGTTGGAGGGGACTATGGCCAGTGAAAGGAACTTATATGGCCCGGTCCAAACCCAATGCGCTCGAAGCTTTGACGAAGCTCTGTGAAGAACGCCGATTGCTCGACGCGCGTGAGGCAACCTTGCGCGAAGAAGCAGCGGCTGAACTCGGCAGATTGCTGATCAATCGTGGCACTGCATCAATCGAACCTGCTAAACTCAAGCAGCTGATCCGTGCATCGATGACATTGGGAATCGATACTGCGCTCAGCAGACTTTCTGCACCTTGAAGTACTAATCACGGCGGCATCGGGCTCGATGCCCTGTGCCGCCGTCCTGCGATACCCAAGCAAAAGAAAAGGCCCCGGCGGCTTATGCCATCGGGGCCTGATTGCAGGAAGCGATTTGCCAATCAATCTTCGTCGATGGGCGGCGCACCTTCATTGTTACTTTCGCGCGATTTGGTCAGGAAGTCGACCTTGTCGGCGTAGATTTCGCAGCCGTAGCGCTTGTTGCCTTCAGCATCTTCCCACTGCGAATAATGGATGCGGCCTTCCAGCGAAACCAGCTGACCCTTGGTGCAATATTTGGCGACATTCTGGCCGAGGCCATTGAAGCATGTCACCCGGTGGAACTCGCTGTCCTTCGCGGTATAGCCATTCTCGTCCTTGTATGTTTTGCCCTCTTTGTTGCGTGCGGGGCGGTCGGTAACAACGCTGATCGAGGTAATGGACGAGCCGCTTTGTGTTGTGCGGGTTTCTGGATCGCGGGCGATACGGCCAACGAGGATAACAAGATTTGTCATGGGTATTCTCCTGAATTTTGCATCCGGGACCATCCCGGCTGCGAACCAGACAGGAGGAGCGGGCAGCAGGCACTTGCACCGCAGATACTGCGGGGAACCCCTTAAGCGCCGGGTGGTGCGGGCAGCCCTGCCAAGGGCAACACGGCCGGTAGCGTTGGGGTTGCAAGTGCCTGCTGGCTGATTCATCCGGAGGTTCGCGCATACAGCCGGACTGGTCCCAGATTCGAGGTTTCAGCGAGCACCCAATGCACATGTTTCTGGACGCTGGCTTATTGCCTATTCTACCCGCCAAACTGCGGCCAACATCCCTGATGTGCAAACCCTTCGCCCGGATACAAAGTAGGCTTTATGCTGCAAGGCTGACTGGCACCGCTGGTGCGGGTTCGGGCGGTGCGTCGCTCGTCGGCTGGTCCAATTGGCGACCCTTCAGCATCCAGGTCTGCGGCTGGATAAGGCGGCCCCAATCCGCAAAGGAAGGGATGAACCCCAAGTCCTCGGTGACATGCTGCTCGCCGATGAGCCGAACCGGAACAACCTTGCCGTCGGAGTTGGTGATGGTCGCACCGAACAATGTTTCGAGCATGAATATGCCTTCTGCATGATGGCGCAACGCGCGGTGTCTGGGGTCTGCAAAAATGGCTTTGGATTCGTCGAACCACTGGTGCAGCGCAAGATAATCATCGCTAATCCCACCCCATTTACGAACCGAAGAAAGTGCGTGATAATAGCAATGTGCCATGATGCCTTCCTTCAAAATTCGGTTGAATGGCTGTTATAGGACGTGAAGCGAAGATTGCAGTCGAGCTGGAAACTCTCTTCGCCTACGTCGATGATCAATTCGCCGAATCCACCATCATTTATCTCCCAGCCATCATGATGCCGCTCCAGCACTTCATAGGCGAAGTCTTCCAGCAGCGAGGCCAGCTTGACCTCGTCCCTGCCCTCGCGCGCAACGGCGATGTCGGGGCATTCGACCACCGTGCCATCGACACCAAAGAAGGTGGTTTGCTCGATCGCACCGCTGTCGCCGTAGCCATCGAAACGGATCTCGACCGTGGCAATGCCATGCGCCTTGAAATGTAAAAGCAATAGCGCCTTCATTGTGACTATTTCGACGTCTGCGGTAGCGTCGCGTTGAGCCTGACCTGCGAGATAATCTGCCGCAAGCTGCGAGAAATCGGTCATGATAAAGTCCTCCTTTGCATGAACCTGCTGCGGACCATCCACAGCAGTTCGAAAGCACGAAAGACGCCTTCGCTCTCGCCAGATACGCCAGCGCAAATATGCGCTGGCGCAAGGAACTCGGTAATATCAGGACGGGGTTTGATTGACCGCTTTAGGGCAAGTTCCGATCGGACCACGGCGGTCAACAACGGTAATGCGCCGAGCCTTTGCATCGATGACCAAACGCTCCAGAACACCATTGCCGGGAAACGCAATGATATAGCGCGGATCAAGCGAGAGCATCTGCTCGTTGCGCTTGAACCCGGCGCGTGCACCAAGCCGCATATCCAGGGCAAAAGTGAGTTGCACCACACTGCGACGTTCGGCCCAGGATGCAGCCAGACGGTCGACCCCTTTTGTGTCGCCACCATGGATCAAAACCATGTCTGGCACCCGGCTATAAACCTTGTCGAGAGTAGCCCACACATTGCTGGCGAAGGTCTTGGCATCGCCGTCGGTTGGAAAGCGGTTACGACCGCCGGCAAAGATAACAGGCGTACCTTCCGGCATTGCTGCCTTGCGCTTCGACGCGCTGCGCGCACGCAGAAAATCGCGTCCCTGCACAACGGCTGAGGTCAGCATCGCGCCGTGATTGAACCGCGAACTGGACACCGGCTTCCACGATGATCCGAACTCGTTGAGAAACAGGCCTGCTGCCACTTCGCGTATTTCTTCAAGCGCAACCATGCTGGCTTCAGCACATTGTGCCCGCTCGATCTGGATCTCCAGATCATGGGTCAGGACTTCCGAGCCGTCGTTTGTGGCAACAAGCGCGCGAACTTCGTCGGTTGCGCGGTCAACAGCCGATGATTTGCGCTGCGCAGCCCGGTGAAACAGATTGACCAGCCCCCAGCCAATATCTTCCGCGTCTGCTTCAAGCGCTGTATCGACCAGCATCGCAAAGAGATCGGACCACACGCCGACCAGCGTCTGCGTGATGGCATCGGTCGACGGATAATCGGTTGAAGTGACAGGCGGCGGCCCGATGGTAAAACCGGCAAGGTCTAGGCCTGCTAGTTGGTCGGCAAAAGTGGATTGCATGATTTTTCTCCTGAAGGTGCTCAAGCCAAGCGGGAAATCCGCCAGCGAGAGGCCGTCAGGGCCAGCTTTCAGGGCTTAGTGCGCACCGGAGGCTTGCTTCCGGGAAACCTGCCAAGGGCTAGGCTGGCGCGGGCAGGACAGCCTCCGGCTGGACAACACGGGCCTGCCCGGGCGGGTTGCGCAATCAGAACTGCTGGCCCAGGGCCTCTCTCGAATGGCGGACCCCGCGCTGCAGTGCTTTCAGCTAGAGAATTATGCGCTAACGCCTGATAATTGGTCAGTCGGATACGCTGCCAAGACCAAATAGCTCAGCGGTAAAGACCAACCGCTCGGTTTCTGGAAATGCTGCATGCGCAGTCAAGCGGCCATCCTCGAAACGGAAATGCCAGGTGCGCTGCGGCTGGGGCGGCTTGGATTGGAAAGCTGTAGGGGCAAGAATGACGATGTTGCAGCCACCTGCCAGATCGCGGGCAGATGTCGTGCGGATCAGTTCGATCTCCGCTGTCCTGGCCAGCGATGCAAGTTCCTGACACGCAGTATAATCGCTTTTGTGCGTCCAAAGCGCAGTATCCGCGACAAAAGGTGCAAGTGTGAGGTCAATCGCATGATCGGTTCGAACCTTGGCGGTAAAGCTCGAATGCTCGGTCGTTGTCGACGGAGGTACAAAGCCCGGCGAACGCAGGAAGAACCGCAACCGCCAATAGGCTGTCTCGGCAATTGCAGTGCTTTCGGCTTCGCTGGCGTAGAAGATGCCGGGCCGTTCATCGGCCCGGCGAAACCTGCTAGCGGTGCGGTGGCCGTAGCGAAACGGCGATGACAGAAGAAAGTGGAGTCCTCGGGCCTCCTTGGGCAGGTCGGGCTTTGCGACTTCGGCCAAGGCCTCAAGCCGCGCTTGGTCTTCAAGCGATGCGGCTAGCCTGTTGGTGGATATCCGGTGCTGTGCCTCAACGACGCGCCAAACCGTGCCTTCGTAGCGCCTGACTTCAGATGCGAGCGCGGTGGGCGTCAACATAATCGCAAACTGTAAGCAGGCCTTTGAAGCTGTCGATAAGATCGATCGGCCGTGCGTCGAGATCGAGATTGGCGACATCCAGCCACCGGCGCGAAGCCGCGTCATCGCTTCCAAGCAGCGCATCAAGGCTGCGAAACAAGCGCAACAGGAACTGGCCGGCTTCAAACGATTTCGATGCAGGGTCGAGTGTGGTTTGGCCCGACCGCAACCGGGAAACTGTAGCCTGCGACAGGCCCAGCACTAACCCCAGCTTTGCGTTGCTCAACCCCCAAAACTCTGCGATTTTTGATATCGCTGAGCTGAGGACACGCGCATCTTCATTTGCATCTGCTTTGAACCGGGTAGCCATGCCAAATCCTTTCACTTGGATGTTATCGCACATATTCATTCAAATGAATAGCCATATTTGACGATTTTCGGTGTCCGCTCAACTTCCCCAGTACACAAAAAAGCGATGATCAACGAACGAATGCATCGATGAAGTACGTCCCTCAAGGCTCAGGCGGCTTCGGAAATCGGTTCGGCCTCCTCGACTTCGATTTCGCGCCCGCCCAACGCCAGAAGCAATGCGCTCGCTTCTTCGGCCCGCGCAGCCGCAGTTAGGATCGCGCGGTCATCGTCGCGCAGCAGCTTGAGCCAATGACTTATGTAGCTTGCATGATTGTCGAGATGGGCAACCGGAAGCCCGAGTTCGGCGCCCAATATTGCGCTCGACAATTCGGCGATCAATTCCTCGGCGGCATAAGCGGCACTTCCGAACCGGTTCTTGAGGTTCCGGTCAAGCCGCGAACCATGTCCCGTCCAGTGTGACAGCTCGTGGGCGAGTGTCGCGTAATAATGATCGAAACCTGTAAACAGTTCGGTCGGCGGCATGGTGATGCGGTCAGCCACGGGTTCATAATAGGCTGCAGAGCCCGAATGGCGAAGTGCCGCTGGAATCTGACCGAAGAAAGCATCGAGATCAGCTTTCCGACCTTCGGGCTCGACGAGCACAAGGTCTTGCGACGGATGATAACGCTCGGGCAGGCCTTCAATCTGATCGGCGTTGAATACGGCATAGGCGCGAAGTACGCGCCGGCTCTCTTCGCTGGCCTCGCCTGCCTCGTCTGCTTCAACCTCTTTGGAATAGCTTTTGTAGAATATCGCGATGGTCGATTTCTCGCCTTTGCGCACCTGCCCTCCCAGCTTGTTGGCCTGCACATAGGTCATCCAATAGGGTGAGGCATAGCCGTTCATATCGGCGACCATCCAGAGCCAGAACACATTCATGCCGCGATAGGGTGTGCCGCAGCTGCGCAACGGCCGCGAGACCGGCAGACCGCGCCATGGTTTGACCCAGGGCTTGGTTCCAGCTTCAAGCCGTTCGATAATCTGGTTGGTGATGCGCGCCGCAGGCGACAGGCCGGTGCACTTCGATTGATAAGCCATCATGGATACTCCTGAATGCCGGCCGGACCTTTCCGGCAATCGACACAAGCCACAGGCTCCCTCTCCTCTCATCCTCGCCGAAAAAAAAGCGGCACCCTTGATTGCCAAGGGTGCCGCTTCCAACGCAGGTTCAATCCCGTCCTGTCAGGAGGAGATCAGGCAGCGAGATCGACGCCTGCATTGCTTGGATTTGTATCATCGACGATCGCATCGGCATCCGATTGCGTATCTGCCACTGCATCCGCCGCTTGGTCAGCATCCATCTCGCCCGCCGCTATGGCGTCGGACATGTCCGCAAACCGCATGGCTGCCGGCAACCATGCAAGTGCGCGATCTTTGACTTCAACCTCGGTGATGAAATTGCCGGCAAAGATGCGTTCAGCACTTACAGCGAGTTCACCTTTCTTCGATGCCGAGAAACGTGAGGCAAGCGTGGGGCCGCCAACATCGGTCAACGCCTCGAGAATGACGGCCTTCGACACCCTGTCGAAATAATTGGCGGCAGTCGGACGCCACCAAGCCGCCATATCGATTCCGGTTATCTGCCCCAGACGGTCGTGGAAGATATTGCCGCGATTGCCGCTCACATTAAGGCTTGCCTCAAGTGTGCGTCCGACCACCCAGCCAAGCCATGCCGAACGGGCTTCGTCGTCGAGCGTCCGGAACAACTCGAAGCGCTCGCAGATGCTTGTCCCAGCGCGCCAGCTTTCATCGAGCCCGCCACGAAGCTCGGCGATGGCGGCGGTTGCCGCTGCATCGTTCGCTTCAAAGCCGTGCGCAGGTACCGAAGGTGCCGAGCCGCGGATCGTAAGGCCTGGCGATGAGGCCCAACGATAGGTGTCCGCGTCAGCCAGAGTGAACACCAACAGGTCGAGCGCAAGTGCAGGATCGCTTGCAACATGAAGCGCTAGCACGTCGCGTCGCTGCATGGCGAGTTCATCGACAAGCCGCTGTGACATCACAGAGCGGGCTGGCTTGTCACCTGGTCCGCTGCTCACGACCTCGACTGCGCTCTCGTCGTCGGATGTCACGACAAGCACTTCTGTGAAATATTGCGGCTGGAGAGTGGGCACGCCGTCGCGACCTAGCGTCAGGATCATACCGCTTTCACGCTTGATGTCTGGATCAAGCTCGACCGGACGGTCGCGGATAGCTGCAACTTCGGCATCGATCCGTTCTATCGCTTCCGACGCGACGCGGGTGTCGTCCTCGCTTGCATCTTGATCTTCAAGAATGACCGCCTGAGCGTCATAGGCTGCATCGAGCTCTTCGATGCGCGCCAGCTCCTCGTCGGTGTATACACGCGGTGGAACGGGAACGCGGTGCAGGCCTTCGACAAGATCGTGGCTGACATAGACCTCGAGCGTCGGCTTGACCCAAGCAAGACCTTGCTCTGCTGCAACTCTGGCAGCTGCCTCCTCCATCTTTGCGGTCGCGAGGTTTTCCAGAAGCGCTACATCAAGCCAGGATTCATTTTCTTCATCGTCGAACAGTTCGCGGTCAACGCGTCCGCCTGCCGCGACATAGGCGTCCTTGCCGACCAGTTTCGCACGCGGATCGCTGCCACGCACGGTGCTGTTCAAAACCATCCGGCGGATGCTGTCGGGCGAAGTGCGGTAGCAAGATTGGTCCACTTCGTCATAGACGCGGGCCTGGATCGCCTGGTCGGATGTTGCCCCGTAAGCCTTTGCCATATCGAGCGTGATCTCGCCTGCAGCCAGCGCTTCGAACACCACAGGGGCAAGCGATGCCAAGCGCAAACGGCCCTCGACAAAGCGGACCGTGAGGCCAAAGCGCCGCGCGACATCTTCAGGGGTTGCGCCGGTTTCAATAATGCTTGCAAAGGCCTGTGCTTCATCAGCCGGGTTCATTTTCAGCGTATGGAAATTCTCGGCAAGACTGGCTTCGCGAACCTGCGTTTCATCGCCGTCCAAAACCAGGCACATGATGGGAAACGTTCGCGACAGATGTTTGTCAGCCGCAAGGGCGAGCAAGGCTTTGCGGCGCCGTTCGCCTGCCTCGACTTCGAACTGTCCCTTCTTGCCTTCACGGACTACAAGGTTCTGCAAAAGGCCGTGCGCTGCAACGCTCGCCTTGAGTTCGGCATCGGCCGCCGGGTCGGAGCGCTTGCGTACGTTTCGGGGCGAAGCGACAAGCTTGTTCAGCGGAATTGACTTGATCATGGGATTTCTCCGTAAGTGTGAGCCGACGCACCGCCATTCGGCCGCCAGAGCTCGTGCACTCAGAGTCCCCTCCCCTCTCAGGTGGGGTCGTCGAAGCGCAATCAGTCCGCATTGCGCAAAGCAGCCAGCTTATTTTTATAAAATTCTTGAAACTTTCATATATTGGAAGTATTGGGAATTTCATGACGGCTTTGGCAAAAGAGATTTCAGCAGCAGGTCTTAGCTCCCGCATCCTTGACGAGCGACAGTTGGCCGAGCTTGTTGGCGGGACTGCAGCGCGCCGTTACGGGCTGGTCAACCGGGCGATCAAGGAGGGAGCGCTTATTCGCATCAAGCGGGGGACATATGTGCTCAGCGCTGAAGATCGTGCAGATTCTGTTCATCCATTTGCCGTAGCCCAGAGCCTACTTCCCGGCAGTTACGTCTCTTTCGAAACCGCGCTTTCCTATCATAGCTGGATTCCGGAGACGGTGTTCACGACTGCAAGCGTATCGCCGGGCCGCAAGACGCAAGAATATGAAACCGACGTATTTGGCGCTTTTGCTTTTCACCCACTCGCCATCCACGATTATCGACTGCTAACCGGTGTAGACCGGGTGCCCCTCGGTAAACTGACAGCTCTCGTTGCCCAACCTTTGCGGGCCATTCTCGATCTCGTGGCGTTGCGCAAGCAGCGATGGCAAGGTCTGGATTGGCTGACGAGCGGCATGCGGATCGACGAAGCGAAACTGTTTGCGCTCAAGCGAGCGGATTTTGTTACATTGAAACCCGTTTACAAACATAAGGCCGTCAATACGTTTCTCGAGCAACTCGAAGTCGCGCTGATGAGCGGCAAGACGTCACGACAGCGGAGTGCGAAACATGATTGACCTGATCAAGGAGCGGCTGCGCCGATATGCTGCCGTAAATCCGCTCGAAGAGGAGAATGCGGTCAAGGAAATCCTCCAGGAAATCGCACTTTACGCGTTATGGCGCAGTGACTTTTTCGATGTCGCCTTGTTTCAGGGTGGCACCAGCCTTCGTATCCTGCACGGCCTGCCCCGATTTTCCGAAGATCTCGATTTTCTCCTGCGCGCGCCTGACCCAAAGTTCGACTGGTCGCCTTATCTGAGCAAGCTCACCCAAGTGGCTGCTGAATTCGGCGTCAAACTTGAGGCGCAGCCGCCTGCCCGGATGGATAAGGCCATTCATGCGGCTTTGCTGAAGAACGATTCCATTGCCAATCAGCTAGACCTGTCTTTCGCAGGACAGGGCCCGCGAAAAACAATCCGGATCAAGCTCGAGATTGACATCAATCCTCCCTTGGGATCGGGCGAGGTCACCAGCTTTCTCGATTTTCCGCTCGATTATGAAGTTCGTCACCAAGATTTGCCGTCCAATTTTGCCCTCAAGATCCACGCGCTTTTGTGTCGCGGTTTTTTGAAGGGTCGCGACTGGTTCGATTTTTCCTGGTATGTCTCGCGTGATATCACTCCCAACCTTGCTCTGTTGCGCAATGCGCTTATCCAGAAAGGACCATGGGAAGGCGACACAAAGATTTCGGTCGATATCGGATGGTTAAAAGCGGCGCTTTCCAGCACCATTGCCAATATTAATTGGAAGGAGGCAGGTGACGATGTCGCACGGTTCCTCCGCCCAACGGAGCTTCGCTCAGTGGAACTTTGGAGTGAGCGCTTCTTCATGGCAAAGCTGAAAAAACTATCGGCTACTGCATCCAGCTAGGCGGAAGTTGAAGAGGCATACAGCCCAGCGCCGTTTTTGCGATTCCCTGAATATTTAGGCAAGTATGTGCGCAGGGATGGATGAGTAGGCCAAGGCGTTGGTGTGCCATGTCAAAATGGCGACTTCGCTCGACCTAACTTGCTCCCTATTAGCTGCCATCCGTTCACCGGCTCGAGTACTAAGGATTGATGGCGGAAATTGGGCCGGGAGCGGACAGTCAGCTTTTGCGCGTGGAGCGATTAATTGCTGCCCGTTGCTGTTTTTTTTCGCTTGGCAGTCTGCCCTTGAAACCCAATCGTAGTAGCTGGGATATTAGTGGAAAAGAATGTAATTAGAGGCGGTCTCTTTTAATCGGCAGTTCTTACGAAAATCTGCAGCCGAATGCTGGAAGATCATAACATGCTAGGTTGAAAACTAGCGCGCTAGCGTGCTAGACCTTCATCTCACGGGGGAATTCCTATGCGCGCAACTAAAAAAGACGTAGTGTACAACGATATTTTGGAGCGGCTGATATCGGCGAGGTATCGTTTTGGGGAACGGATTCTGGTGAAGCAGCTCGCTGAAGAAATAGAGTCCAGCAGACAGCCTATTCTTGCTGCCCTAAACGCTTTGGGAGCCGACGGTTTTGTCAGAATAATTCCGCAGGTGGGTTGCGAGGTTGTAAACCCCTCTGTTCGGGAAATCGGTGACTTTTACAAAATGTTCGCACGAATTGAGGGTTTGCTCGCTGAACTTGCAGCGGAGCGCCGTACGCTGGCTCAATTGAAGACCCTGAAAAACATAAATAGGCGAATCAAGGCTGATCTCGATGAAAGCGACGGAGAGGACTATCGAGAGTTGAATCGTCAATTTCATGCTACCTTTCACTTGATGGCAAGTTCGCCGCTTTTAGAAGACAGGCAGAGCAATATATTCGCGATGTCGGATTTTTTTATCAACCAAACCGTCGGGTTCATACCGCATTTGTCTGATGCCGTAGATGAGCATGATCTGATCATTGCAGCGCTAGAGGCCCAAGCTCCGGAAGAAGCGCGAATCGCTGCTGAAAGCCATATAAATGAAGTAGCAAACACCGTTATGCGAGCCATTTCAATGGACGTTAATAAGAATTAAGCCATTGAAAAACATGTTCTTTGTTACCAAAAAGTTGATTTGCATACAGCCAACTAAAATGCTAGTGTGACAGAATTGCTCGGCTACAAGGGCGCAACGAGAGGATAATATCAATGACGACAATGCAGGCTGCACGCCTCCATGAAATCGGGACGGTCTTTTCTGTAGATGAGATCGAACGACCTTCGCCGAGGGCTAATGACGTAGTCGTCAAGGTTAAAGCATGCGGCGTCATACCAAACATGAAAAATGTTATTGCCCACTATGCCGAGTGGTTCCCTTATCTTCCGCTGCCGCCATTGCCAGCCATTTATGGTTTGGATGCAGCGGGGGAAGTAGTTGAGGTTGGCAGCCACGTTCACGGTGTTTCAGTAGGCGATAGAGTGTATGTAAATCCGGGCGTCGGGTGCGGGTCATGCCACATGTGCCGACGTGGGCAGCATATCAACTGCGATGCCTACACCTTTCTCGGCTATTTCGGTTTTGGCGAGCGCTCGAAGCAAGTCTTTGTCGATTATCCCTATGCCGGATTTGCAGAGTATATGACCGCCCCTGCATCTGCGTTAGTTAAACTTCCGGCTTCGGTTTCATTCGAAGCAGGGGCTCGTTTTGGATATCTCGGCACCGCTTATTCTGCTTTGCGGAAAGCAGGAACATGCGCAGGCACAAGCGTGATTGTCAGCGGTGCTACGGGGACACTTGGCCTCGGTGCGGTCCTTCTAGCCCTCGCCATGGGAGCAACCAAAGTCTTTGGAGTAGCTCGGAACAAGGAACTACTCGAACGTGTACGCCTCCTAGACCCCAAGAGAGTTCAGGTGCTTTCATCAGGTGAGCGCCATGTCGATGAATGGGTTCGAGAAAACACGGATGGCCTTGGCGCGGACATATTTATCGATGCGGTAGGGCCGGGTGCTCCACATGCCACAAGTCTTGCTGGCATCAATGCGCTCAGGAGAGGTGGAAGGATGGTCGATATTGGGGGGATGAGCGAACCTCTTCCCCTCGAAATGTTTCGGCTAATGTGTTTTCAGATCAGCGTAATAGGCTCGCTGTGGTTCGATGTTGCTGAGGGCCAGGATATGGCCGAGATGTGCGATTCAGGAACTTTAGACCTATCAGTCCTTGAGCATCAAAGTTTTCCATTATCGCAGATCGAAGAAGCATTGGCGGCAGTGGATAACCGAAATGGCGGATTTACAAATGTAGTCATAGCCCACGATTGATTGGACGCTTTATATGAGCACTCGTAGAATTATTGCCACTAACATAAATGGTCGCTCCGTAGTGGCTGAGGACGCGACAGCGCCCACTAACTTGTTCACTGCCGTCCCGGGTTTTGACCCTGCAGTTATTTGGGGAACATCCTCATCTCCGACGATTCCATGGGACGGGGTCGATCTGGCTGCAACCGCGCCGACTGTTATGCCCGAAGTTGGAGGAACGCGACTCTTCGTCGTTAAGTTCCCACCAGACTCCGTTATGGCAGAACCAAATTTTGATCCAATGGCGGCTGGAGCCGAGTATATGCAGCGTCTGCCCGGCCTCGCTGAACTGTTTGAGCCGGAAAACCCGGGGATGCATACCTCGGACACCGTAGATTATGACATCGTGTTGGATGGCAAGATTACCGTCGAGTTCGACGATGGTGCTAAGGTAGAACTCAACAAGGGCGATATTCTTGTGCAGTACGGTACACGACACGCTTGGCGTAACGAGAGTTCAGAAACAGCGACGATGATTTTCGTCCTAGTTGGTGCCACCCGAAAATAGTTGACAACCAAGCGTAGCAGAACTGCGCCTAAATTACTAAAATTCTAGAACATTAATATTATGGGGAGGGTAAAATGGGAATTTTAATTAAGACTGGCCTGCTTGGATCGGCAGCTCCACTTGCGTTGCTCGTTTGTACACCGGTGTTGGCGCAAGTCGAACAACCGACGGCACCCGTAGGGTCATCAGACCAAGCTGATGCAAGCGGTAGCAATGATGGTGAAATTCTTGTTACAGCTCAACGTCGCAGCGAACGACTGCAAGACGTTGGTATTGCAGTGACAGCCTATGACGGCGACGATCTTCGTGAGCAAGGCGTCATATCAAGTACAGATGTTGCGAAATTCACGCCTGGTATTAGCGTGTCGGGTACGCTCGGTGGCCAAGGACTACAATTCTCGATACGAGGCGTCACACAAAGCGATTACAATGATGCAATTGAGGCGCCAGTTGCGGTTTACATAGATGACACTTACGTGTCGTCGCAGCAGGGCCAAGGCATGGCTCTGTTCGATATGGCGCGAGTTGAAGCGCTTAAAGGACCGCAAGGCACTCTGTTTGGTAGGAATGCTACCGGCGGGCTGGTTCATTTTGTTGTGAACACACCAGAGCTTGGCACAACGTCTGGCAGTGTTAATGCGACTTACGCTCGCTTCAATCGGACCATTTTAGAAGGCGCGCTGAACTTACCGATGGGGGACACATTGGCCGTTCGCCTGTCCGGTATATGGAACCGCTCGGACGATATTTGGAAAAACCGCTTTCCAGCGGGCGTTGTAGCTGGTGCACCGCTGAACTTCGGTCCAGCGGGTGTAAGCCCGGCTGGTCAGGATCTAGGCGGTGAAAACACAATCGCCGGCCGAGCCCAATTACTGTGGGAGCCTTCCGATACGCTGTCGATCCGTTTGACTGGATCTGCATTCCGTCAGAATCTCTCTGAGTCACCTTGGACGTCGTCAGCGCAGGTCCCCGTGCTTGATGCGCAGAACCGGGTCGTGGATACAATCTATGCGTCCCCCACTGAAACCCGCTCGGCCATCGGGCCTAACGGTCAAAACTTTTTCAATCCGGCCGTTTTGCCTTTTCAAGGATTTTTGTTCAGCCCCAACAACAATGGGCAACGCGCACCCGGTGCGAGCTGGTTTGGTTACGTGCCGCTCGACACAAAAAACCTCGAATTATCGAAGGATTTTGCACTTAGCGACCTTAATAGGTTCAGGGCCTATAACACAGCACTGCATGTCGATGCTGATCTGGGCGGCGTCGATCTCGTTTCGGTTACGTCTTATTCGAAATACAAGAAGCACTTCCTGCTTGATGCAGATGGCTCACCAGTGAACGGCTTCGCCTTTGGGACACGTTCGGACACTGATACGTTTTCCCAAGAGTTACGTTTCAGTGGAGGCTCAGACACTGTCAATTGGGTTGCCGGTGCTTACTATCTAAACATTAACGCTAATGTCGCACAAGGGCTGCTTGCACCACGTGGTTCGGCACTGGCAGCTGTTTTTGGAGCGAATGCGACTGGCATCGATCCGTTAAGTGTGTTCGAACTAACAACGGAATCTGCATCTTTATTCGGCCAGGCGTCTTGGGAATTTTCGCCAAGCTGGACATTTATTCTGGGTGGCCGCCTCATTCGAGAGCATCAGGAATATCAATTCGATTCATATGCGACAGCAAATATCGATGATTATTCCGTCGATCTTGGTGCGCCACTGTTCCCACTACAGCCCTCGTTCACCGACCGGCGCACAGATACCCTTTGGGCTGGAAAGGCACAGATCGAGTATCGGCCAAACTCCGATTTGCTTCTTTATGCTGGCGTCAACAGGGGAGTTAAAGGCGGAAGCTACAATGGCAAATTGGTTGACGGCACACCCGCGTTGGCACCGGCCGATATACCCTATGAGCCCGAAGAACTCCTATCTTATGAAGGAGGCTTCAAGCTCACCGGGACTGGAAGCCGCTACACCCTAAACGGTACAATTTATCATTATCGATACAAAAACTATCAGTCATTTGTGTTCGCGGATATTTCTGGGTTTGTGCGCAACCAGGATGCGCAAACGACTGGTGCTGAGTTGGAGGCAACGGCCAGAATTGGGCAAGGCCTACGCTTAGGTGCCAGTGCATCTTACGCTGATGCTACCGTCAAAGGCCTGCAGGTTGCACCGGGCGTTCCGCGCGATACACGACCAACATACACCCCCAAATGGTCGGCCAATGGACGTATAAACTACACGTTCCCTAACACCGTTGCGGGGGGTGAGTTGAGTGTTGGTTCAGTTATTAGCTATCAATCAAGCTTCTTCCATAACGCGAGAAATTTCCAAGGGCAGCGTTATGAAAGCCGCACCTTGGTGGACTTCAATACACAATGGGAGCTTGGCAGCGGCCTTTCACTTGGTGCTTACCTAAAAAATGCTTTCGATCTTCGTTACCGTACAGTTGGCCTCGATCTAGCGACGGGCTGCGGTTGTTCACTCGAAGCATATGGTGAACCACGTACTTGGGGCGTTTCTGTTGGCTATAAGTTTTAAACTAATGCTCAACGCCCAAAAAAATACGACTAAATAGGGAAAGTCGCATGACACTGGCTTTGGCTTGCGCTTCCCATTCACCACTTATGCCGGACGGGCCCGCTGACGCGGCAACCCGTTCGGCAGTTGCGGAAAATTTTGAAAAACTGGGTAAGATCATCGAGGATTTTGCTCCAGATTTGGTGATCGAATTCGGCCCGGACCATTTCAACGGGTTCTTTTATGACATGATGCCCGCATTTTGCGTGGGGGCAGCGGCCGAGTCGATCGGAGATTGGAATACGAGGCCCGGACCGTTGAATGTTCCAGAGAAAACGGCCGTAGAATTGTCAGAGTATCTTCTCAGAGAAGGCATCGATGTCGCGCTTTCCTATCGAATGAAGGTTGATCACGGCTTTGTTCAATTCTGGGAAAACACTATTGGCGATGCCAGCGTGTTGCCGCTTATTCCAATATTTGTGAATTGCGCGGCTCCCCCATTGCCGACAATGCGACGTGCAAGAATGCTGGGCGAAGCGGTAGGGCGTTTTGCAGTAAGCTTAGATAGCCGAGTGCTCATTGTCGCTTCCGGTGGTCTTAGTCATGACCCTCCAACGCCGCAGATTGCAACAGCAGCGACTGATGTTCGAGAGCGACTGATTACCGACCGAAAGCCTAGTGCGCAGGAGCGGAATTCTAGAGAGACTCGTGTTCGTGCGATGGGGGTGACTGCTGCCGCTGGTGAAGCATCAATCCTTCCCGTGTCTCGTCAGTGGGATGAGGAATTCCTCAAAAAGCTAACAAAAGGCCAGACTGATGTGTTCGACGACATGGGGGCCGATGAAATTGTCCAGAAAGCTGGGCGTGGTGGACCGGAAGTAATGTGCTGGGTAGCGGCTATGGCCGCAATGCGAGCCGCAGGACCGGTTGAGACAACCCTACACGGATATGCCGATGTTCAGGGATGGATTGCAGGAATGGCAATCTTGTCAGGCAAATCAGAGAATTTGGGAGTGGTGTAAACAATATGGCCGATGATGGTTCATTCGATACAGATGTCATAATAGTGGGTAGTGGTCCAACCGGGGCAACGATCGCTATGGCACTAGCGACCTACGGCGCACGGGCTCATATAGTCTCGCTTTGGAACTGGCTTGCCCATACTCCGCGTGCACATATTACCAACCAAAGGACGATGGAAGTATTCCGAGATTTGGGATTTGAAGATCAGGTACTTCAACAGGCTACCCCTTGGGAGCTGATGGGCGAC
The DNA here is from genome assembly GCA_963508315.1 of uncultured Sphingorhabdus sp. Classification (GTDB taxonomy): domain Bacteria; phylum Pseudomonadota; class Alphaproteobacteria; order Sphingomonadales; family Sphingomonadaceae; genus Sphingorhabdus_B. Next base: position 374,969 of record CAUOWK010000002.1, read on the forward strand.
ACGCTTTATACAACCAGCCTTACAGGTGAGGAACTGTTGCGCCAACGAGCTTGGGGCACCGGCGACAAGCGAAAGGGCGATTATCTCCAAGCCAGTCCGTGCGGTATGGTTGACATGATCCAACCTAAGATGGAACCGATCCTGATCAAAAACGCAGCAGAGCGGGGCGCAACGTTTTCATTCAATACAGAATATCTTCGGCACGAAGAAGACGAAACGGGCGTGACGGTTTTCTTTAGAGAACGATTGACCAAGCGCGAATATAGTATGCGGGCACGCTACCTTGTCGGCGCTGACGGCGCTCGGTCATCTATCGTAGAGCAGGCTCAACTTCCTGTGGAAGGCCATATGGCTCGCGCAGGAACTGTTTACACCATCTTCGAAGCTGACTTAACAAAGCTTGTCGAACATCGGCCCAGTATATTGAATTGGATTGTTAGTCCCGACACGAGCTTTGGTGAAATTGGGATGGGCCTTCTGCGCGCGGTCACGCCGTGGACAAAATGGATCGCCGGTTGGGGATTTGACATCTCTAAGGGTGATCCCGACGTATCCGAAGATCACGTCACGCGACGAATTAAGTCTATGATTGGCGACAGTTCCGTAGGCCTGAAGTTGATCAACACTTCGGTTTGGTATGTCAATCAGGCCTATGCGACGCAATATTCTAGTGGGCGTGTCTTCTGTGGTGGCGATGCTGTCCACAGACACCCACCCTCAAGCGGGCTCGGACTAAACACGTGTGTCCAGGATGCGTTTAACCTTGCGTGGAAACTTGCATACGCGATCCACGGGTTTGCCGGAAGTGGTGTGCTGGAAACGTATTCAGACGAAAGAGCACCAATCGGGAAACAAGTCGTATACCGTGCCAACCAGTCACGGCTGGACTATGCACCTCTTAATGCGTGTTTTCGTGTAGAGGGCGCTAGCAATCCGGTTGCGGCCGGAATTGAGCGACTTCGTGAATCCACCCCCGAAGGCAAGGCCGCCCGCCAAGCGATGTTGGCTGCCATCCGGTTAAAAGACACCGAGTTTAACGCGCAAGGTATAGAGCTCAATCAGCGTTATGTCTCTGATGCGGTGATTGCGGACAATGATGCTGAAACCGAGGTGTTTCTTCGTGACCCGGTTTTGCATGTCCAGCCTACTACTCGGCCAGGTGCAAAACTTCCGCATACATGGTTGGTCGGAAAGGATGGTCGTCGTATTTCGACTTTGGATGTGGTCGGAAAAGGGCTTTTCACGGTACTTACTGGTCTAGCAGGGCAGCATTGGGTCACGGCGGCAGACGAGTTAAATTATCCATTCATACGAACGGTCGTTGTTGGCGACCCTCAATTTCAAGACCTTTATTGTGATTGGCAGGAGCTCAGAGAAGTTAACGAGGACGGCGTACTCCTGATCAGGCCGGATTGTTACGTCGCATGGCGTCAATTCTCCTCACCAGCCAATAGCGATGAGGCCAAAATGCTTTTAGCCAGCGCTTTGGATAAAATTCTTGATGGTATTCCAAATCTTGAAGCGAAGTCCGATTTCAAGCCTAATTTTGGACCCCATCTTTTTGATTGATGACGCCCTCGCCGAACAATCAGATGAGAGTATGGCCAAGTTGGAGACAGTAAATGAGTTTTGAAAGACCAAGTAATTTCTCAAGTGTTTGGGCTGACATGCGTTGCGTTAGTTTTTCGCAAGGGTTTCTGGATGCCGGCGGCGTAAGAACGCGCTACATACAATCAGGCGATCCCTCAAAACCACTTGTCCTTGCATTACATGGGGTAGGCGGACATGCGGAAGCGTACTCGCGCAATTTTGGACCACATGGCGACCACTTTTGGTTCGTCGCGATAGACATGCTTGGCCATGGGTGGACCGATCAGCCTCCGATCAATTATCAAGTCAAAGACTATGCAGATCACGTGATTGCAGTGCTGCACGCGCTTGGGCGTAAGAGTGCGATGATCACCGGCGAATCTCTCGGTGGTTGGGTGGCAACATATCTTGCAGTTCATCATCCCGAGGTCGTGGAAAAGCTCGTATTGAACACAGCTGGCGGATGGACAGCGCATCCTGAAGTTATGGCCAGGCTAAAAATGCTTTCGACTGAAGCGGCCGACGATCCAAGTTGGGAGCGAATTAGGACACGACTAGAATTCCTAATGTGTGACAAAACGACGGTTTCTGACGACCTCATAGAAACACGACGCACCATTTATGCGCAGCCAGGATTCGCAGACACGATGAGGCGGATCATGTGCTTGCAGGACATGGAAACGCGGCGCCCGAATATGATCACTGAAGATCAATATCGCTCAATCAAGGCGCCTACATTGGTGGTTTGGACCTCGCATGATCCGACAGCGACGCCGGAAGAAGGCAAGCAAATCGCTGACATGATCCCAGACGCCGAATATGTCGTGATGAATGAGTGCGGGCACTGGCCACAGTTTGAAGACGCCGATGAATTCAATCGGCTGCACATTAAGTTTTTAGAAGGGCCGACTTCCACATGACTGCAGACACGGCAAAACTCGCCGCCCGCCTGCTTTCGGCATATGCAACGGGGGCAATTCCGCCCCTTCGCGATGGCCTCGAGCCAACTGATGCAGCGGGAGCATATGCCGTACAAGCGCTAAATACAGCGCATTGGGTGAGTGAGGGCCGACGGATCGTCGGTCGCAAGGTGGGTCTGACTGCGAAAGCGGTGCAGGCGCAACTTGGTGTAGATCAACCTGATTTCGGCGTCCTATTTGCCGATATGGAAATAGCCGATGGGGGGACGTTGCTTGCATCGAAATCCCTTCAGCCTAAGGCTGAAGCTGAAGTCGCTATCATACTTAAAGCCGATCTCCCTTGTATCGAAACTTCACCAGACGATGTGGCGGCCGCTGTAGGTGAGGTTGTGGCCGCAATTGAGATAGTCGACAGCCGCATTGCCGACTGGAAAATCACCTTTGCCGACACGGTTGCTGATAACGGATCCTCCGCATTCTACGTGCTTAGTAAAAACCGAAAGTCGCTAGACGGCCTCGATTTGTGGACGTGCGGTATGGCGCTGGAGGTCAATGGCGAGGTGGTTTCGCTTGGCGCTGGTGTGGCTTGTCTTGGCCACCCGTTAAATGCTGCGGCGTGGCTTGCACGAACATTAGCGGCGCGCGGCGAACCTCTGCGCGCGGGTGATGTAGTGCTGACAGGCGCGCTTGGACCGATGGTTGCAATTCATCCTGGCGATCACGTGAAGGCCAGCATTGGAGGGCTCGGCTCTTGTGAATTTACGTACACGGACGACCGCGCATGAGCGAGAAAATCAAGGTAGCAATAATCGGTTCGGGCAATATCGGAACGGACCTAATGATCAAGGTGATGCGCCTTTCAAATGTGCTTGAAATGGCTGCATTTGTTGGCATCGATCCCGAAAGTGATGGCCTGAAACGCGCTGAACGGCTGGGTGTACCGGTGACTGCTGACGGGATCGATGGGCTCGTGGCTCTGCCTAATTTTGAGGAAATCGACATCGTCTTTGATGCTACCTCGGCTGGTGCGCATGAGAAGCACAACGATATTTTACAGGCGCATGGCAAGCGCGTCATCGATCTCACCCCTGCTGCCATCGGACCCTATACAATTCCACCGGTCAATGGCGAAGCGAACCTCGATGCGCCCAATGTCAACATGGTCACGTGTGGTGGCCAAGCAACAATTCCGATGGTAGCAGCGGTCAACCGCGTAACACCTGTGCATTATGGCGAAATTGTTGCGTCGATTGCATCGAAAAGTGCTGGCCCCGGCACCAGGGCTAACATTGACGAGTTTACAGAAACAACGAGCGAAGCAATCATGAAGGTTGGTGGAGCAAGGCGTGGCAAAGCGATAATCATTCTAAACCCCGCAGAACCGCCGCTGATTATGCGGGATACAGTTTACTGTCTGACAGATGAAGCCGACCAAGATGCAATACGAGCAAGTGTAATGGCGATGGCGAAGGAGGTTCAGTCCTATGTGCCTGGCTACCGGCTGAAACAGGAAGTTCAGTTTGAACGTATAGGAGGCAATAAGCCGCTTCACATTCCTGAGATGGGAGAGAGTTTTACGGGCCTCAAAGTTACGATACTAATCGAAGTTGAAGGTGCTGCGCATTATCTACCATCGTACGCAGGTAATCTCGATATCATGACTTCGGCAGCACTCAAGACTGCCGAAAAAATGGCAATCCGAATGAGTGGAAGGGTTTCTGCATGAACTTCGATCCAAAAAGTCACAAACTCTATATTCAGGACGTGACACTTCGTGATGGAATGCATGCAATTCGTCATCAATATGGCCTTGATCACGTGCGAGCAATTGCCAAGGCACTTGATCTTGCCAAAGTCGACGCCATTGAAGTCGCGCATGGTGACGGGTTGCAAGGCTCTAGCTTCAATTATGGATTTGGTGCCCACACAGATTGGGACTGGATAGCCGCCGTTGCGGAAGTGCTCGAACATAGCGTGCTGACAACCCTGTTGCTTCCGGGCATCGGCACGGTCCATGATCTGAAGCGCGCCTTTGACCTAGGCGTGAGGTCGGTGCGCGTTGCTGTGCATTGCACTGAAGCCGACGTGTCGAAGCAACATATCGAAGCTGCCCGCAATCTCGGCATGGATGTATCGGGCTTTCTGATGATGAGCCATATGTCCGAGCCGGAGCAACTCGCTCAACAGGCTCTGCTGATGGAAACGTACGGTGCGCACTGCGTCTACGTTACTGACAGCGGTGGTGCAATGAACATGGACGAATATGCGGCACGCTGCCAGGCATATGACCGCGTGCTGAAACCCGAAACCGAGCGTGGTGTCCATGCACACCACAACTTAAGCCTCGGTGTCGCAAACTCGATCGTTGCGGTCCAAAATGGTGTCGTTCGGGTTGATGCGAGCCTAGCAGGAATGGGCGCCGGGGCAGGAAACGCACCACTTGAGGTTTTCATCGCTGCCGCTGACCGTATGGGTTGGAACCACGGCTGCGATCTTTATGCGCTCATGGATGCAGCAGAAGAGCTCGTACGTCCTCTGCAAGATCGCCCAGTGCGCGTTGACCGTGAAACGCTGACGTTGGGCTATGCAGGGGTCTATTCCAGTTTCCTACGCCATGCTGAAAAAGCTGCTGAGGAATATGGTCTCGATACCCGCACGATCCTTGTTGAATTGGGCAAACGCAAGATGGTGGGAGGTCAAGAAGATATGATTGTCGATGTTGCCCTAGATCTCGCAAAGAGCTGAAACTCAAAAAATTGCAGAGGACGCGAAAATTGGACGATGACTATCCCCACGCCGACCCTTTGAAGGTCAATAATTTGTCATTCGCCATCGATCAATCCAGCTGGTCACCATTTCAAATGCGCGTATTTTGTCTCGTCGGACTGGCAATTATACTGGATGGCTTCGATAATCAGGTGCTTGGCTTCGCACTACCAGCCCTACTTGCCGAGTGGAAAATCGAGAAGAGTGCGGTTGCTCCCATTCTGTCTATCAGTCTTATCGGCATGACCTGCGGGGCGGCGCTTGCAGGAACGATAGGAGATCGGTTTGGACGCAAGAACATCCTTATTTTTTGTGTTGCACTTTTTGGTTTAGCGACGGCTCTTTCCGCGTTATCCGGGTCTTTGATGATGCTCGGGGTAACGCGATTTATCGCGGCTTTGGGTCTTGGCGGGGCTATGCCGAACGCGATTTCGCTCGTCGCCGAATATACGCCGAGCAGAAGTCGGTCTCTTGCTGTCAGCTTTGTTGCGGTTTGCGTCCCTCTCGGTGGGTTTATCGGTGGTTTTGTCTCGGCGGTTGTTCTTCCAGACATGGGATGGCGCCCGCTATTCATTATCGGAGGTATGGCCCCAATTGCACTTGCTGTAGCACTAATTTTTTTACTGCCGGAATCCCCAGCATTTTTGTTGAGACAGCAAGGTGGGCAAGAATTGGTCGCGCGATATCTAAGGCGGATGGGTTTGAAGGTACAGGAAGGCCAGCAGTTCACGAATGACACAAAAAGTATAGGAACAGATAAAGACAGCGGGGGCTTTAGTGCGCTCTTCTCGCCTGCTTTGCGACGTGACACCGTTGCACTCTGCGGGGCCTTCCTTGCTTGCCTCTTCGCTGTTTACGCCTGCTTCAACTGGCTCCCGACATTAATGACTCAACGAGGCTACGATCTTGCAACGGCAAGTATTGCTCTGACCATGTTCAACCTTGGCGGGGTAATTGCGGCTTTGCTGGGGGGATGGGCCGCTGATCGTTTTGGCACACGACTGCCATTGAGCATTTTAGCAGTGAGCATAATCGGGTCTGCTTTGCTTCTTGCTTTGGTGCCACTTGGAAAGGTTGCGATCCTGCTTTTATTGATGGTGCTCGGCGCAGGGATCGCAGGATCACAATCGGTGCTGACGGCATTAGCAGCACACGTCTATCCAATACAGTTGCGGTCAACCGGCGTAGGCATCTCAATAGGCTTTGGTCGTCTGGGAGGTATTTTCAGCGCATTTGCCGGCGCATATATGCTGGCTGTTGGTGGCAGCATTGCGTTTTTCGCGATGATTGCAGTTTCCGGATTATTCGCGGTTGTCGCGATTAATATCGTATCGCGGCACTTGGTATCTCGCGGTTAATCCCGGCTCTAAAACACGCAAAGCCATGACCAATATTTTGCGTAACTGCTCGTCAGTAAATTAGATTTTTATCCCAATATAGCGATATGTCGGCAAACCGTAGGTCCGCTTGTGTGTGTGTAAGCTGAAATAGTGAACGTCTGCAAATGGGCGCACAGCTGTCACGAGGAGGACTTTGCTGCGAATGTCAGCAATTGGGCCGTTAGCAGTCTGTCAGCTGCGGCAAGTGGATCGATACATAACTGCCGCTTAGCCGGAACGAAGATTTAGCTGTTGCCGCTGATTTTTCAGCCATCTGGTCTGCCTGTAGCGTTCTGCCAGTTTTGTCACACAACTGGCAGAAACTGGTAGGTATGGTGCTGCAGCTTTGTTGGTGGGAGCTGCCAATCGACGGCTCAGTTTGGAATTGCGACTGCGATTTTCAATGTTGCCACTTATCGTACTCCCAACGCTCAATCGTAAGAATGAACATTAAAAAATGCCTTATTGATAATGATTATCATTGACCATTAAGCTCTGTGCTGCTTAGGCGATTGCATTTCGGTCAACATTCATTGCGGCAGAACGTGAAACGTCAAACAATTAAATCATGGTTTATCATTCATAAATGGAGCAGCCTGATTTCAACGCTGTTCCTGCTTATGCTGTGCGTGACCGGACTGCCACTGATTTTCCACGACGAAATTGAAACTGCGCTCAAGGGCGAAGAAACCATTGCCCCTTCGGGACCGCCCTCGGCGACATCCGGCCTTCCGCTCGACAATATTGTCACTGAGGCCAAAAAACTGAGCGGAGGTGCTACGGCAGTTCCGTTGTTCATTGGGTTCAGTCAGGACAACTCGATTATCACCGTGACCACAGGGCCGAGACCTGACGCAAGCGAACCGGATATGCGTCTCTTCTCGTTCGACCGCACAACGGGAGAGAACATCGGCGAAATCCGGGATGACGGCGTGATGCATTTCCTCCTTCAACTGCACACTGACATGTTCCTCGGCCTTCCAGGCATGTTGTTTCTGGGCGTCATGGGCATTCTGTTCGTGCTGGCCATCGTTTCTGGGCTGGTGTTGTATGCGCCGTTCATGCGGCGCCTGCCTTTCGGCGTCCTGCGGGTGCAGCAAAGCAAGCGTGCCGCGCGGCTGGACGAACATAATTTGCTGGGTGTCGTCACGCTTGGCTGGGCGTTAATTGTCGGACTGACTGGCGCGATTAATGCATTTGCCGACCCATTGACCGACAATTGGAGAAATGGGGAACTGCAGCGAATGGTTTCCGCCTATGAAGGTCAGCCTGCGCTTTCGCCGACGCGCTACGGGTCGATTGACCGCGCCTTGGCGTCAGCCCGCGCTCAACAGCCCGGACTTTCGCCGCAGTTCATAGGATTTCCCGGCGGTGCTTGGAGCAGCGCGCATCATTATGCAATTTTCTTCCAAGGTGACACGCCGTTGACTAGTCACGTGCTCACACCGGCGCTTGTGGATGCCGAAACTGGCAAAGTGACCGATGTGGGCAAAATGCCCGTCCTGAACCAAGCGCTCATGTTATCCAAACCGCTGCACTTTGGCGATTATGGCGGGCTGATTTTGAAGATATTGTGGGCAGCCATGACCCTTGCAACAATCCGTGTTCTGTGGACTGGCCTGATGCTTTGGCTGAGGCGCAATGCCGCAAGCGCTGACCGGCGCGTAGACGAAATCATCCAAGGCGCTTCTACCGAGTTAGTTACGTGAAGCCGACGCACCGTATACCGGCGCAATTGCCGCGTCGCATCTTTACTGTCCCTTTCGTGCTGGCATTTGCCACCGTCGCTGGCCTTATATTGGGCTTGACGGGCGACGGCCTGCGCGACGGTATTGCCTGCCTTCTCCTTTTTCTTCCGCTCGCCATTTTCGCCGCGCGCTGGCTGCAGCGCAGCTAACCCACGCTACATTTTTATAAACAACAACGAAGAAAGCAGTTTCATGAAGAACCTTCTCGCGCTCTCCTCAACATCGATGGCGGCTCTTGCGCTGGCAACGAGCCCGGCGTTCGCCCAATCCGACCAAACGGAAATCATCGTAACGGCGCAGCGGCAGAACGAGACGAAGGTTGTCGCGAAAGGCGACCTTGGGGCTCTAGGTAATAAAAGGGCCGAAGACGTGCCATTTACGTTGCGTTCCTATAACGAAGCGTTGATCCTCAATCAGCAACCACAGACATTGGGTCAGGTTTTGGAAAACGATCCAACCGTTCGCACGAGCTATGGTTTCGGTAATGCCTCCGAGCAATTTGTCATCCGCGGTTTTCAATTGTTTGGAGACGATGTCGGCTTAAATGGCCTATACGGCATCGCTCCGCGCCAGTTGGTGGCACCAGAGTTGTTTGAAAGCGTTCAAGTCCTCAACGGCGCGTCTGCATTCCTCAACGGTGCTGCACCTGGCGGTTCAGGCATTGGTGGCAGCGTCAATCTTCAGCTTAAGCGCGCTGGTCAGGACCCGCTTAACCGCGTCACTCTAGGCTATACGTCCGATAGCAACTTTGGCGGAAGCGTCGATATGGCACAGCGGTTCGGCACCGACAATGAATTTGGTGTGCGCGTTAACGGCGCATTCCGCAGCGGCGATGTGTCGATCAACGACGAGTTCCGGCGGACGCTAATGATCGGGGCCGGTTTCGACTGGCGCAGTGACAATACGCGCCTGTCACTTGATTTGGGGTATCAGAAAGTCGAAGTGAACGGCCTCCGTCCCAAAGTCACTATCGGCACGGCGGTTATTCCGGCGGTTCCGACTGCGGACCAGAATTACGCCCAGCCTTGGTCTTACACAAGCTTACGCGATGTTTTCGGGGCGCTCCGGCTGGAGCATGACCTAGCGGACAACGCGATGATCTATGTGGCCGCCGGCGCACGCGACGGCAGTGAAGACGGCATATATAGCGGCATAACGGTACTCGATGCGGTCACTGGCGCGGCCAATGGCAACGCACTTTATGTGCCGCGCACCGACAATAATGAAGCTGTTGAAGCCGGTATGCGCATCACGCTTGGTAATGCGATCACACATGAAATCAACTTCGGAGGGAATGCGGTATGGCAAGTCAACAGGAACGCCTTTGATTTTCTCTACGGCCCCGGCTTTGCTGGCTTTGCGACCAATATCTATTCCACACCCGTCGCTGCTATACCTGCGTCTGCACTTGTTGGTGGTGATCTAAACGATCCATTCCCCATTTCTCGGACTCGGCTCACCAGCGTGTTTGCATCCGATACCATAGGTTTATGGAGTAGCCGAGTGTTGCTGACCGGTGGCTTGCGCCTTCAGGCGATCCGCGTGCAGAGCTACAATTATTATAATGGCGGCCAGCTCGACAGCAGCTATAACAAAAACGCAGTCACCCCCGTCATTGGCCTCGTTGTGAAGCCGGTTGCCGGCCTGTCGCTTTTCGCGAACCGTATTGAAGGCTTGCAACAGGGCCCAACAGCGCCGCTTGACCCGTCACTTGTCAATTCCGGCGCGGTTTTCGCGCCCTATAAATCCACGCAATATGAAGTTGGTGGTAAGTTGGCCGTTGGCGGTATGGATGCAAGCCTGACGGTTTTCCAGATCGAACAACCCACTGCCTATGCTGTGCCCGTGATTGCCGCCAACCCGGCGGCGGGACAAGTCTTTGGTCTTTTCGGCAAACAGCGCAACCGCGGTGTTGAACTTATGCTTGCAGGTGAAATAGCCAGGGGTCTGCGCGTTATCGGCGGGCTTTCGCTCCTCGACGCAACACTACGGCAGACGGCAGGCGGCACGAACGACGGCAACAAAGCCGTTGGAGTGCCCGAATTTTCGGCCAACGCCAATGTCGAATGGGACGTCGTAGCCGTGCCTGGCATGACATTCACGGGTCGGGTGGTTCATACTGGCAGCCAGCCGGTGAACGTGTCCAATACGCTCGAAATCAAAAGCTGGACACGGCTAGACCTTGGTGCGCGCTATGTATTTGCAGTAGCTGAAAAGCCAGTCACTCTGCGCTTCACAGTCGATAACGTCGCCAATAAACGTTATTGGGCGTCGGCATTTGATACGTTCAGCGCAGCCCTTCTCCAAGGCCAGCCGCGTACGTTCAAGGCATCGGCTTCGATAGACTTCTGAGCTACATAAAATGGAATGTCACGGCTTCAGCATACGCAGGAGCCGTGACGTTGCTATTGCCATGCGGTCGCTCCGTCCTACAATTTCTGAAAGGCTCCAATAAGTGGCGTCGTGAAAGTATATGCGGTTTTACTGCCGACTTATCAGGACCAAATACGCCCGATTTCAGCAGGTCATGACAGAACTTCGAGTGACTACGATTGGGCGCATTGCACAACGGCGGCAAATGGGCCGAGAGCAGACTGTCCGTTTTTAACAACGAAGCCAAATTAGCAGACATTTGTTTGAGCTGAGGGATCTCGGAAGCGGTCAGCCCATAAGTAAACCTTTGGCCATGATTCCAAGCGAGGACGGCTATGCCGCTGAGCCGGAGCAGTACGATCAAACAAGCTATTATATTGGCACGACGGTTACTAACTTGTCGTACCCCCTCGCATCACAACGCCTGAACGGCAACAATGATAGCAATTTACTGCTGTTCAACAAACATAGATAACCCAGCATACAAGGCCGAAAGGTCGGCATCATCCATACAATATGGCGGCATGATGTAAACGGTATTGCCGAGCGGACGCAACAGCAGGTCGTGGTTTGCAAAGAATGACAGCAGTGCAGGACCAATTGTTGCGAGATAACCTTCATTTGGGTCTTCGAGGTCGACCGCCGTGATCGTACCCAATTGCCGAGCGTTGTTAATGCCCGGAATAGAGGCTACGCGCGCCAGCGCCGCCTTTTGTCGCGTCGCAAGTGTGGCAACTCTCGCAAGCACCGGCTCGTCCCGCCAGATCGCTAGATTTGCATTTGCCGCAGCACAGGCAATTGGGTTAGCAGTATAACTCGACGAATGATAAAAGAGCTTAGCCCTATTTTCCGAATAATGAGCCTCATAGATAGCAGGTGACGCCATCGTCACTGCAAGCGGAATGGCGCCGCCTGTGAGTCCTTTGGATAAACATAATATGTCAGGCACCACGTTCGCTTGCTCACAAGCGAGGAGTGTGCCGGTGCGACCCCATCCGGTCATTACCTCGTCCGCGATAAACAACACTTTGTGCTGCGCGCAAATGGCTCGCATTTCCGCAAGCACCCAAGCGGGGTAGATTAGCATTCCACCAGCGCCAAGGATAAGGGGTTCAACGATGAACGCCGCAGGTAACTCGCTTCGGCAGAGCGCATCGAGTGCGTCGAGCGACGCCTGCTCGCGACCGGCGGCTGGAAACGGTACTTGGCTGACCTCAAACAGCAATTCTGCATAAGCCTGGTTGAACACGCCGCGTGCGCCGACCGACATCGCCCCAATCGTGTCACCGTGATAGCTATGTTCCATCACAACAATCTGGTGTCGGCGCTCGCCCCGATTGGTCCAATAGCCCAGCGCCATTTTTAGTGCGACCTCGACGCTCGTCGAACCGCTATCAGAGAAGAACACGTAATCAAGCGGACGTGGCATCATGTCGACGAGCGCACGGGCCAGAACTTCTGCCGGTTCATGCGTCCATCCGGCGAAGATGATCTGGTCGAGCTTTCCAGCTTGTTCGGCAATTGCTGCCATGATGCGTGGATGACTGTGACCGTGCGTCGTGACCCACCATGACGAAATGCCATCGATGATACGCCTGTCATCGTCAGTAAAAAGTGCCGCGCCTTCGCTACGCACCACCAGCGGTATGGGTGCGCCGAGCCCATGCTGGGTGAACGGGTGCCAGACCGGGCTGCGCGTCATGTGAAATCGGCCAGATCAAAGTTGGCAGAAAACGCGGCACCCAACGTCTTGGCGTTGAGCGATTGCAGGTGGGGGAGGCGGCCCAATTGTTTGACGCCGGAGATTTCGCAGATGATTTCGGCGCTGTCCTGATGCGCATCACCGATAAACGCGATGCCATGAATTGGCACATCTCGAACACGCAACGCTTCGATTGTCAAAAGGCTGTGGTTAATGGTACCGAGTCCAGCCCGGGCGACAATGATTACAGGTTTTTGCCAGTTGGCAAACAGATCAGCATACAGCATCCTTCGTGACAGGGGAACGAGGACACCTCCCGCTCCTTCAACGATTAGTGGGGCGGGCGTGGCTGGTAGAACAAGGCATGCCGGATCGATTTCGACGCCGTCGATAATCGCCGCACGGTGCGGCGAGCAAGGGGTGCTCAGCCGGTAAGCCTCTGGTAAGACATGCGCCCGCAGCAGGCCTGACAACCGTGCAACTGTTTGGGCATCGCTGCCTTCTGACAGTCCCGCCTGTACCGGTTTCCAATAATATCCGCCTAGTGCGCCAACCAGTGCGGCGGCAAATATGGTCTTGCCGACATCGGTATCGGTGCCGGTAATGATGAACTGCTGGCTCATCTCAGTGCAGCTTCGATGGCGTCGGCGAGACCTGCAATATCATCATGTGTAACGTTGAGCGTGATCGAAATCCGCAGCCGGGCGGTACCAGCCGGGACCGTCGGCGGACGAATGCCGCGCACGTCATAGCCAGCCTTTTGGACGGCACTGGCAACTGTCATCGCCCGCGCGTCATCACCAATGATAACCGGCAATATTTGCGACGGACTGGCGCCAGCCCCCAGCGGTACCAGCCGGACACGAGCGTCATCCGCCAGCGCTGCCAGCCGAGCGCGGCGGTCCGGTTCGTCTGCCAAAATGTGCAATGCCTCGCGGACCGCGCTGGCCATCAACGGCGAGGGAGCAGTCGAGAAAATGAAACCACGCCCGCGGTTAACGAGAAACTCACGGACAATCGCAGGGCCGGTTAACAAGGCCCCCTCGCAGCCCAGCGCCTTACCGCATGTCCGTAAGCTGATGATATTATCCTGCCCGTCAAGATGTGCACCTAGGCCGCGTCCGTCAGGTCCGAAAACACCCGTTGCATGTGCTTCGTCGATGATGAGGAAGGCATCTTGGCGGCGCGCGAGCGCCGCAAGATCATCCAGCGGTGCCAAGTCACCATCCATACTATAGAGGCTTTCGACAGCAATCCACACCCGCCCCAGACCGCCTTGCCCGCGCCACTCGCGGATGGCTTCGTCGAAGGCGCCAACGTCATTATGCGCGGCGGCGACTGACGCAGCGCGGCCGAGCTTCATTCCTTCATGAACGCTGGCATGGATCAACGTATCATAAACGACTAGATCTCCACGCTGTGGGAGGTTGGCGAACAAGGCGGCGTTGGCTGCAAAACCGCTGGAGAAATACAATGCAGCTTCGGTGCCGAAGAATGTGGCCGCTTCGTCTTCAAGCATTTCATGCTCCGAATGGTTGCCCCGTAACAGTCGCGAACCGCCTGAACCGACGGGCACTCCACGTACAATGGCATCGCTAATCGCAGTCTTGATACGCGCCGACCCGGCAAGACCCAGATAATCGTTCGAGGAAAAATCAATGCCTGTCTGCGCAGTCAACTGACGATAGCGGCCTTGCGCTGCGAGGTCGCCGAGTTGCTTTGTTTGTGGGAAATAAAGCGGCAACGAACGTTCGATCATAGCGACCCCCTAGCGTCAATTTGACATAAAGCTATGTCAAAAATAACGCTGCGCTGCATCTCTGCTTCCTTGTGGGCATCCAAATTATTTGGTCATGCAAAGGCGGCCCATTCCATGTCCGCTTTCAGACAACCGCCCTTGTTCACCGGCCGACCGACGTTGGGCGCAAAGCTGCCGTTGCCGCACCGGCTAAACGAACGGCCGTTTATTGCGCCAGTATTCTTGGAAGCGGCCTGGCCGGTTCGTCCAACAAGGCTGCCATCAGTTCACACCAATGAAATTGCAAGCAGCAGGCTCGGACAGAGACTTAAGTGTCATAGTTGCATCCGCACAGGGCACGAACAGCCGCGTCTGATAGCGGATAATCTCGGTGAAGCATCCTTGCGCCTTATACCAATCGAGCCGATCGGCCGACCATCCCGTCAGCTCAAGCCGCTGGCTGCCATTGACCAGCGAGCGCTTGACTGTCAGTGCTTCCACGCTGCGAAACGGCAAGGGTTTGCCCGTTTTCAAGACGACCGACGCAAGATCTTCAGGGTCTATAGAATGATCGATATCTTGGCCCAGCGCTTTTGCAAGCTCAGGAATGTCGCCCGCGCCGATTTCACGGCCCAACAGCGAGCGACCATCCTTTGTCGCAATCCGGCTCACGCGAACGTAATCGCTGGGAAGCTTGTCCCAGATCGGCAGCAGAAGGCCGGTTGCCAGATGCAGTCGCTCAAGCTTAAGCGTTGCCAATGCCTCGTTAGCTTCGGCCCGCCATGCTTGCTCGAATTCTGCAGCATCCACCGGCTGCCAATTGCTTTCGGAAAGCTGCTCCGATGTCAGATATTCCGTCCGCAAAGGCCGGATGAGTTCAAATCGCTCAATACGCTCGCCCTCGTCGGTGAGTAGTCCGCGGGCTCGTACCGCAAGCGCCACTCGTTCCGAGCGCTGGTTAAGCATCGGGCGGGCCCAAGCATCAGCCAAATCATGTATTTTGGCGAGATCGTCAAAGGAGAGCGGACGCCGACGGCGCGCGATCTCGATCTCCAATAAATGGGTCGTGGCTCCCGACGCCGCGTCGGTCCGCAGCAGTTGATCGGAGAGAATTCGGAAATCCTCAACGAGGATCGTCTCGACGCCGAGATCTAGTGTGCCTGCGTTGCGAGCCGCATCGACACGGGCTTCGACTAGGCCCAGATATTCATCGAATATGCCGTTCTGCAAATGGATTGGGAATGCGAGGATACGGTTGAGCCAGCGCTGGATGCTCGGCAGGTCGTCAAGCAAACCGCCATCTTCTGTTTCAATCTTCAGACCCGACAAGTCTTGAAAGCGGTCAAGACTGACGGCTTCGAGCTTGCCCTGATAGAGTAAGTGGAACCAGCGGACGAGCGCGTCCTTTGCATAGATGCTTTCGAGATTATCCGCCGGATCGAATAGATTCTGTCCACCCGTTTGGCGCTGGCCACGTGTGAGCGCGCCAAGACTGTCGAGACGGCGGGCGATGGTCGAAATGAAACGCCGTTCGCCGCGAACATTTGTCGTGACGGGCCGGAACAGCGGCGCCGATGCCTGATTAGTTCGATTGGTGCGGCCGAGACCTTGAATGGCAGCATCGGCACGCCAGCCTGGTTCGAGCAGGAAATGGATGCGGCGCTCGCGATTCCCGGCATTCAGATCGGCATGATAGCTGCGCCCTGTTCCCCCAGCATCGGAAAACACGAGGATGCGCTTGTCGCCGTCCATGAATGCCTGAGTTTCAAGGATATTTGAGCGCGCAGAACGCGATTGCAGCTTCTGACAGCCGTCAAGCCCCACCACCAGCCGCCGCGAACGTCCGGTGACTTCCGCCACCGCATCAACACCGAAGCGCTCGATAATCGCATCAAGAGCTGTTGCCACAGGGGGAAGAGCGCACAATCGTTCGATCATTGCGTCGCGAGCAGCAACGGCCGCACGACACAGGACGGGATTGCCATCGGCATCGCTCATTGGCTCGGAATGCGCATCGCCATTTTCATCGACAAAAACCTGCATCAACCGGACCGGGAAGCTTTGCACCAGATAATGGATGACATACTCGCGCGGCGAGAGATCGATTTCGAGATGTTCACGCTCTTCCGGGCTCAGATCGGCAAGCCTTCGGTTGAGCATGGCTTCAGCGGTCGAGACGAGCTGGACCACCGCAGACTGCCCGTCCGCCAGCACCTCATCGATTGCGGGCAACAGGCTCGGCAGCTTCATCGAAAGGAGGAGCTGCGCGAAGAAGCGTTGTTTAGTTCCCTCGAAGATCGAAAGTGCTGCAGCCTTTGCGCCCTTGTTAAGCGTATTGCCGCTGTCCGCATCGACGATACGTGTGGCTTCAAGGACTTCGCCAAGATTGCTGTGAATGATAGCCCAGCCTTCCGCATAGGCATCATAGACCCTGATCTGCGCCTCGGTCAGTTCGTGCTCGAGTATATCATACTCGACACCTACAAATGACAGCGCACGTGCTGTGTAGAGGCCAAGCGATTTGAGATCGCGCGCAACCAGCTCCATGGCAGCGATGCCGCCTTTGCGGATGTCGTCGACAAATCGTTCGCGGGTCGCAAAGGCGGTTTCCGGCCCCCACAGGCCAAGCCGCGCGGCATAAGCCAAATTATTCACATCAGACGCGCCGGTTGCAGACACATAAAGTACTCTGCCACGTGGCAGCAGATTTTGAAGTCGCACGCCAGCCACACCCTGTTCGCTACCTTTCACCTTGCCGCGGCTTCCCTCGCCGCCTGTGGCATTGGCCATCGCATGAGCTTCATCGAAGGCGATCACGCCGTCAAAGTCAGCGCCAGCCCAGTCGAGTATCTGCTGCAGCCGCGTGGCATCTGTCCGGCCTGATCGAAGCGTCGGATAGGTTACGAACAATATGCCCTCGCCCATCGTCACGGCCTGACCCAGTTTCCATTGCGCTAGGGGTTGGACGTCAAGCGAAAGCCCGCCAAGCGCGCTCCAGTCGCGGCGTGCGTCCTCCAAAAGCGCTTCATTCTTCGATAACCAGATATGACGTCGCTCCCCGCGCAGCCAGCGGTCGAGGAAAATGGCGGCGACCTGCCTCCCCTTTCCGGCTCCGGTTCCGTCTCCGAGAAAATATCCGCAGCGATAGACCGCACCGTCAGCATGAGGCTGCAACGTGCAGCCATTATCATGGGGTAGATAGCTTCCGGGAAGGTCGCGCGCAAAAGCGTTGGTAGCATAAACCAGTGTTTCAAGTTGCGCGTCAGAAAGCAGTCCGTCCGCAACGCAACTTGGCATAACGAATGGTTGGATGCGCGGAATAGGTGCAGCGATCGAGCCCATCGCAACCGACTCCACGAGCGGTGTTGGATGGTTGCGCGCACCAGGAATGATCATGCGGCTGGGCCGGTATGGGAGGTAATGACCAATCTGCTCGGAAATCGGCGCCGCTTGATCGAGCGGCAAAAATTCCAGGACACAAGGTTCACCTAAATTGCGCGATATCGCCGAAACCGGCGCGACGGGACGGCTGCGCGATTGGGGTGCAATCCGGTGCGCCGGTTTGAACGCTCGGGCGGGCACGGACGGAAACCGACGCGAGACGCGGACCGGCAAGGCATCGACGAGCGACAGTAGTTCTTGGAGATCGCCGACATGGGCAGAAACTGGGGCAAAGGCATCGTCAACCTTATCGACGACAATAAAGCGCGTCGAAATCGAGGTTCCCGCTCGCGCAAAGGCGCGATCCATCGATACGCTGAGCCGCACTACCAGCGGTATCCGCGAGCGCTCGATGAAAGCATGGACGTCGAACCATAAGGGCATGATAGCCACTGCCCTGCCGCCGGACGCCAACCGCGCCAAGGCCGAACGCAAATGCCGGGCGCCAGTGCGACCATCTTCGCCGCGCTCGAGCCCGACCGAATAAGGTGGGTTGATCAGCACCGTATCAGGACAGATCGCAGGATCCAGAACCTCATCGATGAGCTCGCCATCATGCATCGAAACCCGTATATCGGGAAATAATGCGTGGAGTGCATCGCGCCGCAGGACATGGATTTCATTGAGCGCAAGTTTGGAGCCGCACTGCCTGGCCCAGAAGGCGAGCATGCCGGTTCCGGCCGACGGTTCGAGAGTGAGATTGCTATTCGACAATGCGGCTGCACGGGCCGTGATCCAGGCGAGGCGCATTGGCGTCGAGAATTGCTGGAAGCGGACTTGCTCTTCGGACCGGTTATATTGGATTGGGGTCAGGGTTTCGATTCTGTCGAAGCAATCAAAGGCCTCTGCCATGTTGCTGCCAGGAGTGATATTGGATGTAGCTTGCAAGTAAAGGAGTTGCGCCAGTTCCACTGAAGCATGGGCATCTGAAAGCGACCAGCGATTGTCCGCATCGGTAGCGCCCGTCAGCCGCGCGAAGGTCTCTGAGAGATGTTTGCGCGTGATTGGCACATTGGCAGCAAGATCCTCGGCAAGGCTACGCGCAGCGGTGATCGCAGGAACTTCGTTGCGTGAGAATTCTAGAGTGAATGCTGGCTGGTTCATGGGGTTGGCCTCCGACAAGAGGCCAGCGATCTTCGCGGGAATGCCGACCGGGCCTCAGAAGACGAACAGCCTCCTCCCCTCTGGGCTGCCGTCAGGCAGCCGCGTGGCTGTCGACTCTTTCCCGAAGCTCATCATTCCAATCATTATCCGGACGGTCAGGCTTGTGCGGAATGATCGTTCGTCCGGGGCGCGCATAAGCCTCAATCCCGCGCTTTAAAGCGAGTTCGCCGCCTTTGTCAGCGTCTACAAACAGATGCAGCTCGGTGATGCTTTCGGGTATAACGACTATGCCGAACCGCTCATTGCCAAGTGTGGCCCAACACGGAATGCCAAACAGAATTTGCGCAGAAAGTGCGCTTTCCGATCCTTCAGCAAGACCCAGCCTGCCTTCGACTGGCTCCGAAAGGCGGACAGCACCTGCCCCCAATTGCCCAAGCGCGCGCTTGGGCTTGAAAAAATCGGCCTTAGAGGCTGTGGCGCGTTCAATAAATGTACGCTGGATAGCAACTATGCCAATATCCATTCGTACAGCTGCGATAAGCGCAGGAAGGAACCGGACGTCTGGTTTGCGCCCCAAAGGCGTTCGATCCAGAAACCGCAGTTCGGATGAACGAAGTGGTATTGATCGATTAGCAAGATAGCGTTCGCCAACCGTGCCTGCGAGCGGAACAGCGTGCTGCCACAGTCTCAAAGCATTGACGTCGGGTCCAAATGGTTTTGGAATGGAGGCAATCTGTCCGCCCTTCCCGTCAAAAAGGTCGCTGGGCCGGATGCCACAGCGCTTTAAACCTGCAAGCACTTCCTCACTCGTGCATCCGGCAAAACAATGGAACAAAATTGCCGATTCTGCTACACCTATAGACAGCGATGGCGTTCTGTCGTCATGCGCTGGGCAGCAGCACATGCCTGATTTGCGCGACCAATGGCCACCAAGGGCTTTGACGATTTGACGCGCCCGGGTCTCAAGAGAAGATTGGAGAATGGAATGGCTGTTGGGCATGCTGAAGTCCTGCTGTTGCTACCTGCAACCGAGCGCCGCCTCCGCTCTCATATTAGCCAAAGCTATTCCGTCCCGTCAATGTTCATTGTATGTTCTTTTCTAGGTTTTCGAAAAGGAATGGACAATGAATATCTTAATTTGGGGGTCATTGGGGCTTGGCTTAGTATTCGCTACACCAACTGCGGCTTCCACGCCTTCTGCACAAACTGTCGAGCAATCGGATCAGCCGTCAACGGGCAATACCCGTGTTGAACAAGGGTATCGAATCAGCGACCGGGGTGATTTTCAGATTGTTGAGCACGGCCATTGGTCGCCACAAAACCAGCCGCCAACAACGCAGTTTTTGGCCTCCGACGCCGCATTTCGCGGCCAGCGCACCCAACAACTCAAGAAATCCGCTAAATTTCAGTCGAATTTCCAGCGGATGACCTTTTTGGCTGACGTTCATGCAGCCGAAGCGCGCTTTGGACTTCCCCACGGTCTGCTGGATGCATTGATCTGGACAGAATCTCGCTACAATCCCACGGCGGTAAGCAGTGCTGGTGCGGCTGGTCTTGGGCAGCTGATGCCGGGGACGGCAAAGGACTTAGGTGTGCGTAACCGCTTTGACCCACAATCTAACATTCAAGGTGCAGCAAGCTACTTGCGGCAGATGCTTGACCGATTTGGCGTGGTGCATCTGGCAGTCGCAGCCTATAACGCTGGACCTGGCGCGGTTTCACGGTTGGGACGAATTCCGCTGAATGGCGAAACGCCTGAATATGTGCGAAACGTTCTAAACCGGTGGGCATTAAATTGATTAGGGGAAATTCAGTGTCAAAGCTCGCAAGAATCAGGTTAGCGGGAAATCTGCGCAAAAGCCGTCGCGGACTTTTAATCGAAACATCCGAAAAAAAGATCTGGGTGCTCGACTTCGGTGCTGATGTGGAGGTTCCCCAAACGAAGTCGGTCATAATCGAAGGCACACAAGCCGGATTTGATCGGATAAGCGTTGACTGGGCCGCATCGAGCTCCGACGGTTGATCGGAGTTTAGCTTTGCGCGATCATCCAAGAGGTCCCCCGGTTTTTGACGACAGCGTGCGCATCGACAATGCGTTGAACCTCATTGCCCCACAACCTTAGCGCCTCTTGTTTTTCCACAGTATATTTATGGCGGTGATATACGCCAGCAACCCCTGCTTTGGCAGCACCAGATTGATGATTTAGTACCGCTTCGGACACAACCAGCGGCACGCCTAGGCGTTGTAGGCCGGTAGCAGCGGTCCGGCGGATGTCGTGAGGCGTGAAGTGCAATATGTTACGATCTGTGTCGCGCAGCACTGCCGCCATTATCCGTCGCCAACCTTTGGGCATGCCGCCTGTGCTATGAGCAGGATTGCCAATTGCTGGAAAAACTCTGTTCCCGGACGACCCAATCTCATTAGAGCTTAATGCAAATGAATCTCGTATTTCCTCAATAATACTCACGGCTTGAGCCGATAGAGGTACGATATTGGCAACTCCGTTTTTCGCCCGGCTACCAGGAATGGTCCACAAATTTGCGTCAAAGTCGAATTCGTCCCATTCCGCATTGATAACTTCACCCCGGCGCTGCGCAGTCAAAATCAGTAAGCGCACCACAGTACCGAAAGGATACCCCTCGCCAAGTGAAGCATCCCACAATTGCCCGAGTTCATAGTCTGACAAAACACGGTCGCGCGGCTTAGAAGCTTTTGGTCGCCATGCATCCCTGCAAGGATGAGCCGGTAATCGGTCCAGCTTTGGCATCGCCCAGGAATAAAAACTCGATAAATGCTGATGCACTGACCGCGCCATACGCAGCGTTTCTTTACCGCGACCAAATGCCATCTTCTCGATGAAGCGTGTCACATCGCCGCGGGTTACCGTATCAGCTATCCGGTCGCCCATTTCCGGAAGAATATATTTGCGAAATACTCGCTCTATTTCGCGCGCAGTTCGCTTTTTCCCTATGACCTCGTTCGTCAAATATGTTTCAAATAGCTCGCCAATTGTGCCAATTCCCTGGGCATATCCGCGATTGGGATCGGACCGCTTGGGGATGCTTTGTCCCTGCTCGATGTCGGTAAGCAAATCTCGCGCACGACGACGCGCAGCGGCAAGTCCAAAGCCCAGCGAATGCCTGCCCAATGTCACATTATGAACCTTGCTGCCGATACGCTTTCGCAAGATATAAGTTTTAACGCCACTCGCTCCGACCCTCAGGCGCAAACCAGCTACGATTGAGTCCGTAATTTCGATTTGTCCGATTTTCGGTGGTAATAATCCAACGATACGGGCATCTGTAAGACCAACTTTTTTTGACACAAATCACCTGTTACCTTAGGTAACATTTTGTACTGGATACTAGTGAACATATCAAGAACTATATGGATGGTGGGTCTAGGTTTTCTGCCATTTTTGGACAGTTAAGGACGCTTAGCGACCCACTGATTATTCTTTTAATCAGTATGTCGCTGGTTCGAACCCAGCAGGGCTCACCATTGTTTTACAATGGTTTGTAGAAGCACAGGCGAGAATTCAGTGCCGCCTCACAAAATAAGATTCACGGCGGTTTCACGGTGTATGGGGCGTTAATGGTTCTCTTGATGTCCAAATCGTATGTATATGCGGTTCGACCACTAGGCCATTCAAAAACAGTCAAGGGCGCCTCCACCGGCGCTGCTTCCCCATTGTTAAAAATGGGATCCGCAATTCTTTCGTGCCTAAAATAATGCGTACGAGTTATCAAGAATTTGCAGAGATATCTATGTTGATTGGCCGGGTTACCCAGCCGCAGCATTCCTCTCGTCCTTAGCCGTCAAGTCTGTTCGCGTATCGGGACTGAACCGTGCGAGCTGGTGGCACTCGCCGGCGCGCGCGCTACGTGCCGTATGGGACGCCCCAACCCTGCACCAAAGCGAGTTGCGCCTTCCCTAAATGACGAACAAGCGTGGTTCAGCGTTTACCCTTGTGAGGCATCACGCAAACCAGCGCTCGTCGTCAAAGACGCGGCATCGTTAAAATGCATAGACAAGTGCAAGCGTGCTGAAAACAAAGATAAGGAACTGGATCAACAGAGTAACACTATCACGGGTTCGAAGCCGCTGAATTTCCACGTTGTCCATATCTTCTACCGCGCGCGAATTGATGATAATTCGTGCGAGAGTAATGACGATTAGAATATAGGCGACAACGTAAATCTTATCGAGCAAAACCAACCCGCCTGTATCCGGTAGCGCGTCGTTATAAGACTGTTGCAGGAATACTGTCGTTAGCAGAGCGGATGCAGGAAGGGCGGCCCGCGTTTCAGTCAGCACGGGGTTCAAAAGAAGCGCAATCCACGCGCCGCACAAGACGACAAATAGCGGTAATAGCAGCTTCCATATGAAGTAGCTGGATGGCCGTTCTACTTCGATAATAAAGCTCAGTTTGGAAAATTTTGAAGCTTGTCCTGCTGTATTGGCGTCGCCAAAGTTACTATCATAGTCATTAACAGTCGTTTGCGCCCTCCAACCATCAAGCTTCCAGCCCGCAATTACGATGGATGGGGTCAACTTGGTGTCGACCTTGTCAATCTCTAACCGAAGTAGATCTGATCCGCGCAAGCTATCCTCAACGTCAATTGAAAGATCATGGTTATCCAACGGAAATTGGGACATCGAGAACGGCTTAAAAAACTGGCTCTCTATTCGCATAATCTGATACTTTGAACCATCCGGCATGGCCTGTGGTTCGTCGTAAAGCATAACTTTTGAAATACTGGATTTGCTGACTGCATTGGTGAACTCCAGCGTCTCGGAAGGGTTCAGTTCTCCACGCCATCGCAACCACACATATCCATCATATGTGAAGGTGCTGCTTGTCGGGTCGACTCCGTAAACATTAATCGGATAAAACCCGACAGTCACCACTTCCGGTTTCACCGTTAAGCTCGCAGGACCTCCCGATTTTTCGGGCTGGGCGTTTGCTGGGAAGACTATCCCGACAGCGAGAGTAAGCGCTAACAGTAACTTGAGAAGACGTTTTAACATATTGATATCCACCTAATGCGCCACGCGATGTGCCGCGTCGTTCTTCGAGATTTCCGCTCTGGTTTGCCCGCAAGCGAGATGCAGGCACCGCGCATGTTGGTCTAAGCTATCGGGAGGGTGTTTGATTGGACCCGCTGCTACATCGCGACAACCCCAAGCGTCAGGCCAGTTAGCAAGCTAAGCGACGGCACGCGGACGAGATATTCCATGAATGGACAACCGCCACAGCGACAAGCAGGTCAAAACAAAAACTAATCCTGCATTTTGATAGTTCCTGAACGTTGAATGTAAAATTTGCGCATGCCCATTTTTAGACGACTTGTCTACTCTTTAGCATGCCGGGCGCACAAACCCTTGGGTGACGTTAAAGCGCCGCTGACGGGGCGCCCATTTTCACAATGCACTTGTAAAATGTTCAGGACTAGATAGTCCGACGTCGACAATTAATCTGAAGATGCGAGCCCCAAAAATGAACGATATATCCGAACGTAAATACGCTCTTGCCGCAATCGCCGTAGCCATCGCCCTGAGCACCACGCCAGCGCTCGCCGCCGGCGACAAAGAAAAGTGCTATGGCATCGCCAAGGCAGGCAAGAATGATTGCGCTAGCGCGGAT
Source organism: uncultured Sphingorhabdus sp. (assembly GCA_963508315.1). Taxonomy (GTDB): domain Bacteria; phylum Pseudomonadota; class Alphaproteobacteria; order Sphingomonadales; family Sphingomonadaceae; genus Sphingorhabdus_B. The sequence goes on from CAUOWK010000002.1 coordinate 399,378, forward strand.
GGGAGCCACAGTTGCGCAGGCCAAGCAAGAGTCGATAATAGTCCGAATGAATGGAAATATGTTGCCAAGGGCACATGCGAAAAAGAGGGCGGTAAAACCAAGCCTGCTGCCAGCAAGTAAGCCTCCGGCTGAACCCGGCGTGAGCCACAGCCAGTGACGCTATTCGGACTGGGTCTTCGCAAGCCGCATTTTGACGCCATCCTGTCTGGCGCCGTCCATCTCGATTTTGTCGAAGTCATCTCGGAAAACTGTATGTTTCCCGGCGGTCGTCCTCTTGCGGACTTGCTGGACGTACGGACAAAATATCCGGTTGCGTTGCATGGCGTGTCAATGTCGGTAGGCTCTGCGTCGGGGCTTGATAAGGATTATGTGCACCGGCTTCGGGTTCTGATTGATGTTATCGATCCGTTATTCGTTTCAGACCATTTATGCTGGACCCGCGTACCCGGCTTCAGCTCTCACGATCTACTACCATTGCCATATACGAAGGAGGTCCTGAATATCGTCGCTAATCATGTGGACGAGGCACAGGACATACTCGGGCGAGAGGTACTGCTTGAAAATCCATCAGCGTATCTTGGCTTCACCCAGTCGGAGATGCCCGAATGGGAATTCCTTGCCGAACTATGCGCCAGAACGGGATGCGGTCTCCTCCTTGATGTCAACAATGTCTACGTCAGCGCATGCAATCTGGGTTTCGATCCGGCAGGTTATATTGAGAGCTTCCCAACAGACAGGGTCCGTCAAATCCACATTGCTGGTCATAGTGTCGGTGAGGATCTTTTGATTGATACCCACGATAGTCCTGTTTGTAATGAAGTATGGGACCTTTTCGAAACTGTCATGGGCAGCGTTGGGCCCGTCGCCGTTATGATTGAGCGCGACGACAACATCCCGCCCCTTTGCGATCTGCTTGCCGAGCTTGAAGAAGCGCGCGCGCGCGCAGAGGTCGTCACCCGGCGAGTATCGCCGTCGTGAATTTAAGCAGTCTCCAACTCACTATGCAAAAATGGCTCGAAACGGGAGACGCTGAATTTGCTATGCAATTTGGTGACGCCGCGCGCGCCGGGCTGGAGGTCTATCTTCATAATTACCGCGCGCAGTTGATGCGTTGCATGGATCAAACTTTTCCTTGCACGCGCGCGTGGGTTGGCATCGAAAGGTTCCACACGGCCGTCCGTTACCACATCATGGCCCAACCACCCACTGCATGGACCTTAGACGCCTATCCTGCATCGTTCGCCGCAGAAGTCGACACGTTGTTTCCCGATGACGCTGTCACACATAAAATCGCGCTGATGGAGCTAGCGCTGAATGATGCCCAAACCGCAGCCGACCGATCACCCTTGACGCGCGAACTGCTGGCGCGCCTCAATTGGGACAATGTCGCGCTGGCCCACGCATCGGGCGGCAATGTGCTGCATCACGTCAGCAACGCAGCAGAAATTTGGTCAGCACTGTCGCGTGCGGAACAACCGCCGACGGCGCACATCGGCGAAGTTCCGATTAGCATCTTGGTTTGGCGCAGTAACTGGGATCCGCGTTATCGGATACTCGATCAGGACGAGGCAGAGATTTTCGTTCAGATGAGCGCCCCGCTTCCTTTTGCCGACATTTGCATCCAGTTGGAACATAAACTCGGCGAGCATGCAGCTTTGCAGCGCGCGGGCTTGCTGCTCGCGCGCTGGGCGGATGAGGCAGCGGTCAGCATCGCCCTTATGTCAGCAATTGCATGTGCTTGAACACAACGCATTAAAACGGGTCCAGTCGACGGTTAGCGCGCTTTCCATCCCCTATAATTTCTTTTCGTCTGCGAGCGCCGCCACGGCAGGGTTGCACGGTGCGGTGTCGGAAAGTGGGACCAATCCATATTCAATAAACTTGCGCTACAAGCACCTTTCGAAACGCATCTTCAATATAATATTTCGCCGTCCATCCAATCAGCTAACTAAATGTGACGTAAACTTGACAATTGAGCATTTGCTTTACACCGCGTTACTCTGCCAGACGCGCTAGTTGAGGGTGTATAGTCAAATAAGAGGTGGCCGCATCACCTTCCCTTGACGAGCACCGATCTAATTCGGCTCCGGGGGAATTGATGGCACTGCGTAACTTGTATCGCCCCTTGGGTCTCACGATTGTCACCGCGCTGCTCGCCTCCGGTTGTGCGCCGGTCCACATGAACGGCGCGTTGGAGCGCGTGGGCAAGCCTGTCGAAGCTGACGGCTTTGCATCTGTACGCCGCGCACCCCTCTCAGCATCTGCCCATTACGCAACGGCCATGGGTTTCCTCAACGGACCATCCGTTACCCGTGGTGATTTGGAAATGGCGCTGAGTGGCTTTCAAACTGCTGCAAGATTAGCACCGGATTTGTGGGAACCGCTCGCCGGCGCAGCTGTGACATCCTATCAATTGGGCAACGTTCGCGATGCTATGAACATAATGGCCCAAGCCATTGAGCGACGCGGTGAAGCCGGCCCAATGGCGGTTCCCATGGCGTTATTGGCATATCGCGCGGGCGAGCCGGAGTTTGCCCGCTTGGTCCTGAGCAAGGCTGACCGAACGGCAAATGCGGACGCGGCCGGGATCAGTTTTCTAGATGCTGCTTTCGCAGGAACCGGTTGGCGCCCCGCGTCAATGCCACCTTCAACGTCCAACGCCCCGTCTGCTCTGATACCCAATCAAAATGCTGGCAACCCGTCAGCCAGTGCCGGTGACGCCGGACAAGGCGTCGTCATTGAGGCCTATTTGATTCGCGAAACGCGCACATCGGCCGGAAACAGAGGCCTGAACTTGCTCGACGGACTTTCCGTCCAGTTTGGCGGAACCTTGCTGAATTACAATTATGATTTGGCGGGCGCCGGTGGCGACACGCAGACGGGCAATCTTACGATAACTGCCCCAGCGATCAATTATTCACTGAACTTGGCATCCAGCAGTCAGTCGCAGGTTACGCTGGAAGCGAGTCCAGTTGTCCTGGCGCGCGAAGGCCGTAAGTCCAAATTCTCGGAAGGCGCATCTGTATTGATCGTGCCGCTTTCCGACAGAAGTCAGCCCATCGAACGCAATGTAGGCGTGACTCTGGAGGTAACACCGCAGCGGATTGGAACCGACGACGTCGACCTCGATGTGGCCTTGGAAATGTCGAATATTACCGGACAATCATCCGTAAATGTTGGACGCGGGGCCAGCATACTTGAGACCGACAAGACGCTTGTCGAGGTGTCGGTGAAACTGCCTTACGGCAAGGCAATCGTTGTCGGGTCGGGCGACTCCCTTAATCGGCGCACTACAAATAGCCGCTCGATCACGCCAATCGCCATCCCTGGCCTTTCGCGGCGTGGCTTGTCGGTCGATCGCCGCGAGGTACTCGTCGTACTCACCGTGCGTGCGCCCAACGGCCAAAGTCTCTCACCCACGCCCGCCGAATGGAGCCAGATGCTTTTTGGCGCGGGTTTGCCGCTGTCCACACAATATGGCCGCCGCCCTTCGGAGGCACCCGCCCCCAACAGCGACATGCTGCTGCCCGCAAAGCTGAATTGAATCACACGGGCATCGCGAACTTGGCGGGTAAAACAAAGCAAATACACCAAGGGAGAACAATATGAAGATTTCTAACACATTCAAAGCCGCGACCTGTGCGCTGCTCATCAGCACGTCTGGCGCCGCATTCGCTCAAAGTATCGAAGCTAATGCCAGCGCCTATGCGGACTACGAAGCTGACATCGAAACCATGAACGATAGTTATGAAAGCTATTTTGGTGTCAAAGACCCAAAAGGGACAGACGACACGGTCTACAACATATCATTCAATAATGGCGGAGATCAGTACAAAGAGGTGAGCTCGGTTTCGACTGTAGTCAGCTACACCGATACGACGGCAGCACAAAAAATTGGTTACGCCAGCAATTTGTGCAGCACGCAGGTTGCGTATAACACCCTAAAAACCAAGGGCGTCTCGCTCTCGGCGGACCAGGAAGCCAAGTATGAGCGCGTTCGCGACAAGTTTTGCTTGTTGGTTAACCGGGCCGCCAAGTTGCAGCAGCGAATTGAAAAATTTAACGCCATCAAGGATAATGGGATCACGCTGTTTCAGCGCTACGCCATCAACAAACCAAAATACGATGGCCACGAGCGTACCATTCAGATGGGTATGCAACTGAAATTCTATCCATTCATTCAAGACGTTTGTGGTTCGCCCGACGGCAACCAGACTATCACCATGGATCTGGAATATTGCAAATCGCACATGAAATCCGTGGCCTCTGGGATTACCACCAAAGGCATCGACAAGAACACACTGGCAGAACGCTTTGTATATGCGTCGTGGTTGAAATGGTCAGATGATGACGCGGTGCCTCTCAACGTCGTCAAGCGATTACGTGAAATGCAGGGCTCGGACACTGGATCATGTGGAAAGTTTATCCCCATCAAAATCATTTACGGCGGGACGGTAACAGCCACTTTGTATCTAGGCGTCGACAGTATCTCCGGAAACACGATCAAGATGAAAGCTTGTGCCGTGTTCCATTGGAGTGGCGACGACAAATGGGTAAACATCGGGGACGTCTCGTTCCAAGCACCTTTTGGTTATCTCGGGCAACTCGAAGCCATGCGGGATAAGGCAAAGGATAACGCTGCCGCCAAGGTCGAAAGCAAGATTGACGCTCGCGTAAGCAATCTTCTCGGCGACAAAAGCAAAGTCGACAGCATGCTGTACACCATCGACAAGATGAAGACGTTAATGGCGACAATTAAGCAGCAAACTACATGATCTAAAGGCTGCCTAATTGTAAATTGCAATGATGGCCTGCCGCGCGGCCCCTTATAAGGACCGCAAGGCAGGCCATTTTGCTGTCAGGTGCTGTTTGCATAGCGTCAAAACTATCCCGGCAGCCGAGCGCACCGTTGATTTTGACACTCACATGCCCATATAAAACGCTCAGTGGCAACATCGCGCGTTTTATCGATAAAAACGATTAGTCATTGCAAAAACCGTTGCTGGACTAAATCAATAAAATCGTCTTGAGCAATACAGGTCAATTTAAAACTCTCTCAACCGAAAGGATTTTCCATGGGTATCGTTGGTTCAGCCATCAAGCCATTTACTGCACAATCATATAAGGCTGGCAAATTTGTCGAAGTGTCGGACACCGACGTAAAGGGCAAATGGGGCGTATTTTTCTTCTACCCAGCCGATTTCACTTTCGTCTGCCCAACCGAACTGGAAGACCTTGCCGACCAATATGCAGATCTTCAGGGCATGGGCGTTGAAGTATATGCGGTCTCAACCGACACGCATTTTAGCCACAAGGCATGGCATGACAGCTCGCCAGCAATTGGCAAGATCACCTTCCATATGCTTGGTGACCAGAACCACGTCATCAGCAATAATTTCGGCGTCCTGCGTGAAGGCCAAGGCCTTGCCGACCGTGCGACCTTTGTTGTCGATCCCGACGGCGTAATCCAGGTCATGGAAATCACCTGTGAAGGCGTTGGCCGTAACGCAGCCGAACTGGTCCGCAAGATCAAGGCCGCTATCTACGTGCGCGAGCATCCCGGTCAGGTTTGCCCTGCAAAGTGGGAAGAAGGCAGCGAAACGCTTGCACCTTCGATCGATCTCGTCGGCAAGATCTAAAACTATTCGTGGTGCCGCGCCGTCCGTGCGGCACCACATCCCTTCCCCTGTTATAAAACGCCCAGTCGCGACCATTCGCGGCGCGCACCTGCTTGTTTGAAAGATGTCTCTTATGCTTGATGCTGCAACAACCACTCAGCTAAAAACCTATCTCGCAAACCTGCGCACGCCGGTCGAACTGGTTGCAACGCTTGATGAAAGTCCAAAATCTGCAGAGATGCGCGCACTGGTCGAGGCGGTGGCCGAGCAATCCCATTTGCTTTCCGCGCGCTATGACGGTCACGCCAGCCGCGTCCCGTCATTCGCCATCCGCCGCGCAGATGGAACCGCCGAAACCCAATTTGCCGGCCTGCCGCTGGGACATGAATTCACGTCCTTGGTGCTCGCGTTGCTTCACATGGGCGGGCACCCGCCAAAGGAAGAAGCCGAGCTTTTGGATTCCGTCAAAGCGCTTGAAGGCGAATTCCGCTTCGAAACTTTCTATTCGCTGTCCTGTCAGAATTGTCCCGATGTCATTCAGGCCATCAACATCATGGCCGCGCTCAACCCGTCGGTCAGCCATGTCGCAATTGACGGCGCGATCTTTCGTGAAGAAGTCGAAACCCGCAAGGTTATGGCGGTGCCTGCGGTTTATCTGAATGGTGAGCCATTTGGGCAAGGCCGAATGGACCTCGCGCAGATCATGGCGAAGCTCGATACCGGAACAGTCGCCCGCGCCGCCGAAAAGATTGCCCAGAAGGAGGCATTTGAGGTTTTGGTCATCGGCGGCGGTCCAGCCGGCGCGTCGGCAGCCATTTATGCCGCCCGCAAAGGCATCCGCACCGGGGTTTTAGCCGAGCGTTTCGGCGGCCAAGTGCTCGACACCATGGGCATTGAGAATTTCATCTCAGTGCAGCACACCGAAGGGCCCAAGCTTGTTGCGCAGTTGGAACAGCATGTCCGTGAATATGACGTCGACATTATGAACCTGCAGACGGCTGCAGAACTGCTGCCTGCGAGCGAAGGCGGCTTACATGAGGTTAAGCTCGCCAGCGGCGCAACGCTGAAGGCGCGCACCATCATTCTGTCCACCGGTGCACGCTGGCGCCAGATGGGCGTTCCCGGCGAAGAGGAATATCGCAATAAGGGTGTGGCCTATTGCCCGCACTGCGATGGTCCACTGTACAAGGGCAAGCGCACCGCAGTAATTGGTGGCGGCAATTCCGGTGTGGAAGCGGCGATCGATTTAGCCGGAATTGTCGCGCATGTGACGCTAATCGAATTTGACTCGCAGCTACGTGCTGATGCCGTACTTCAAACCAAGCTGCGCAGCCTGCCTAATGTCGACATCATTACGTCGGCCTTGAGCACCGAAGTGATAGGGGATGGCGAGAAGGTCAGTGCGCTCGAATATACTGACCGCACGACAGATGAATCGCATCGCATCGAACTCGACGGCATTTTTGTCCAAATCGGGCTGGTCCCGAACACGGAATGGCTCAAGGGTCCGCTGCAGTTGTCGCCACGCGGCGAGATTGAGATCGACGGCCACAACGCCACAAACATCCCCGGCATATTTGCCGCAGGCGATGTGACTACGGTGCCGTACAAGCAGATCATCGTAGCCATGGGCGAGGGCACAAAGGCTGCGCTGTCGGCTTTTGACCACATCATCCGGCATTGATCGATATACCCTGACCCCGGCGTGCAAAGTCGCCGCCGGGGTTGGGAAAACACCGGTATTTTACAATTCATGCTCTCAAGCCATAAGATGGTTACAGGGCAGCAGAATATGTTCGTCGAATAGCGCTATTCATTCGGAGCAAAGTCAGTCATTTAGAACGCCAGTCCCCATCCCTCCCCCCGGTGAAAAATGCGTAACCTCTTAATTCTTTCATTGATGCTGTGTGTCGCTGCCTGTGGAGGCGGTGATGAACAACGCGAGCGCGCCGCGCCTTTGGTCACAGTTGGCGCTGCTGTGTCGTATGAATTTGCCGACCGCTATGTCGCCGTAGGCACCGCCAACGCCAATGAGCAAGTATCCGTCCGTGCACCGGTGACTGAGCGGATCACGCAACTGGGCTTTTCCGACGGCGCCTATGTCCGTCAGGGTCAAATGCTTGCGGTGCTCGCACAAGGTCAGGAAACCGCCTCACTCGCAAGCGCTCAGGCACAAGCGCGTCAGGCGGAGCAGCAACTTGGCCGCATCGCAGAATTGCATCGTCGCGGCTTTGCCACCAATGCAAGTCTGGACGCGCAAACCGCAGTCACGGCCTCGGCAAGAGCGATGGCCAATGAAGCGCGTGCATCGATCGGTGACCGCGTTGTCCGCGCGCCCTTTTCGGGGCAAGTGTCCTTACGCCGGATATCGGTCGGCGCAGTCGTCAGTGCTGGTGACGAAATAGCAGCCATCAGCGACCTGAGCTCGATTAAACTGGATTTCACGGTGCCCGAAACCATGCTGTCCAATGTCAGCGTAGGGCAGACGATCACCGCAAAGGCATCGGCTTTTCCCGACTATCTTGCTTCGGGCAAAATCACCGCCATTGATCCTGTTATCAACCCGCAAACACGCACGGTAACGCTGCGCGCCGTACTGCCTAACCGCAACGCCTTGTTGAAGCCGGGCATGCTCCTTTCGGTTACCATCGCGTCAAAAGCGCGGCTGGCCCCTGCTGTGCCCGAGCTGGCTTTAGTCCGCGAGGGCGATACCAGTTTTGTCTACGTCATTGGCGATGACATGAAAGCAAAGCGCTTGGCAGTGAAAACCGGCGCGCGTGACGGAAATCTGGTCGAGATCGTCGATGGCCTGAAGGTGGGCGACAAGATTGTCACCGAAGGCGTCGTCAAATTGTCGGAGGGTGCGAAGGTCCGCACTGGCAAGGTTAGCGACAAGACGGGCCCGGCCAAAAAGTGACGGTATCGGCCTGATATGACGCTTTCAGATATCTCGGTTCGTAGACCGGTATTTGCCGCCGTACTCGCCATCTTGATGGTGCTGGTCGGTATTGTCGGGTTTTTGAACCTGCCCGTCCGCGAATATCCTGACACCGAGCCGCCAATTGTATCCGTCGGCACATCCTACACTGGCGCAGCCGCCAGCGTCGTTGAAACGCGCGTCACACAAGTTTTGGAAAACGCGCTGGCGGGTATTGAGGGCATTCAGACAATTACCTCGCGCTCACGCGATGGCCAGTCGGATATCACCATCGAATTTGCCCCCGGCCGTCCCGTCGATGCCGCAGCAAATGATGTGCGCGACCGGGTCGGTGGCGTCGCAGACGACTTGCCTGAGGAAGTGCTTGCGCCGGAAGTACGCAAAGTCGACGCCGACGCGTCACCAATCGTCTTCCTTGTTGTTTCCAAACCCGGCTGGTCCCGGCTGGAACTAAGTGATTATGTCGACAGAAACCTCGTCGACCGCTTTTCCGCTATCGATGGCGTTGCCCGTGTATTTGTTGGCGGCGAAGCACGGCCGTCGATGCGAATATGGTTGCAACCGGATCGGCTCGCGGCGCTTGGCCTGACGCCACTCGACATCGAAAATGCGCTGCGCAGCCAGAATGTCGAGCTTCCGGCAGGACGTTTGGAGTCCACTGACCAGAATGTGACCTTGCGCGTTAGCCGTCCGTTTGGAAATGAAGCGGAGTTCCGGCAGCTCGTCGTTGCCAGAGGCACGGATGGATCGCTCACGCGACTGGCGGACGTTGCCCGCGTCGAAACCGGCCCGGAAAATCCCTATGCCGCTTTCCGTCTGAACGGCGAGTCCGCTCTCGGCATGGGCATTGTACGGCAATCCGGCGCCAACACGCTGGCCGTTGCCGAAAGCGCCAAAGCGCTGGCGGAACAGATCAAGCCGGCCCTGCCACAGGGCATGACCATTACGGTGGGTTCGGACGACTCGCTGTTTATCAGCAAGGCAATTAGCGGCGTCTGGACCACCCTTGCCGAGGCAGCTGCCTTAGTCGTTTTGGTAATCTTCCTGTTTCTGGGCAGCTGGCGCGCGACGCTCATTCCCGCCGTCACCGTGCCCATCTGCTTGCTTGCGACCTTCGCCGTCCTATGGCTGTTTGGCTTTTCGATTAACCTGCTGACGCTGCTCGCATTGGTGCTCGCCATTGGTCTGGTTGTCGACGACGCCATCGTTGTGTTAGAAAATGTCTATCACCGGATTGAACAAGGCGAACCACCACTCGTGGCCGCTGTAACCGGGACGCGCCAGGTCGCCTTTGCCGTCATTTCAACTACCATAGTGGTGTGCGCCGTGTTCGTGCCAGTGATGTTTTTGGCCGGACAAACGGGATTATTGTTCCGTGAGCTTGCCGGTGCAATGATCGCAGCCATCGCATTTTCCGGTTTTGTGGCGCTCAGTCTAGCGCCGATGCTGTGTTCAAAGCTGCTAAAGCAGGAAAAGCGCGGACGTGTCGCGACGTGGGTGGATGACAAGTTTCAACGCGTTGAGCGATGCTATTCGTCGCTGCTGTCCCGCGCCGTTGCCAAGCCATTAGTAACCTTTGTGAGTGTCGCTGCATTTCTGGTGTTCGCGGGCCTCCTGTTTTCCACTATCGAATCCGAACTCGCGCCTGCCGAGGATGTCGGCATTTTGAACGCCAATATCTCCGCGCCCGAAGGCACCAGCTATGAGGCGATGGACAAATATATGCTGGAGGCATCAAAACCGATGCTGGAGCTGCTCGACAAGGGCACCGTTCGGTCCATCATTCAACGCACACCCGGCGGCTTTTCCGCCAGCGACGATTTCAACAGCGGCACATTTGTTGTCTTCCTCAAGCCATGGGAAGACAGAACCGAAAAAACCGAAGATGTCGTCGCTCAGGTCAATAAGATTCTCGCCGAACTGCCCGCCGTTCGCGGTAACGGGTCTGCGCGGTCATCCATTGGCCGTGGCCGGGGGCAACCGCTGAACTTCGTGATCGCGGGTTCGACCTATGAATCACTGAGCGCAGCGCGCGACCGGATACTGACGGCTGCACGTGACAATCCGGGCATCGTCAATCTGGACTCGGATTTCAAGGAAACCAAGCCGCAGATGGAGATAAAGGTCGACACCGCACGCGCGGGAGACCTTGGCGTATCCGTGGCCGACGTCAGCCAAGCCCTGCAATCGCTATTGGGTTCGCGGCGCGTGTCTACCTATGTGGATCGCGGCGAAGAATATCGCGTCATTGTGCAGGCTGACGCAGCAGACAGGGCGTCGCCGGAAAACCTTGCCGCCATTCAAGTCCGCACGCGCGATGGCTCACTCGTCTCGCTCGCTAACCTTATTCAGTACAAGGAAACGGCGGGCGCGCGCGACCTTGGCCGGTATAACAAGCTGCGCGCCATTACGCTCTCGGGCGGTCTCGCACCGGGCTACACAATGGGCGAGGCGCTGACTTTCCTTGAGGAACAGGCCGCCGCATCACCCGAAGTGTTGGCCGTTGGCTATCGTGGCGAAAGCCAGGCGTTCAAGGAAACCGGCGGATCCATTCTTGTCGTGTTTTTCCTCACGATCCTTCTGGTCTATCTCGTTCTTGCCGCGCAGTTTGAAAGCTTTGTTCATCCGGCGACCATAATTACGACGGTTCCATTGGCGGTCGGCGGCGGCATCATTGGGCTAGCGCTCACCGGTATGACGCTGAACCTCTACAGCCAGATCGGCATTGTGATGCTGGTCGGGCTGGCTGCGAAAAACGGGATTCTGATTGTAGAATTTGCCAACCAGTTGCGTGACGAAGGCCTTGAGATTGTCGAGGCCATTCAACAGGCCGCCACCCGCCGCCTTCGCCCGATTTTGATGACATCAATCGCAACGGTATTCGGCGCAGTCCCGCTTGCACTTGCGGGCGGCGCTGGCGGTGCAGCACGATCAGCCATCGGCGTGGTCATCGTGTTTGGCGTGACGCTCGCCACGCTCATCACGCTTGTTCTTATCCCAGTCATCTACGCCCGCCTAGCGCGCTTCACTAGCTCGCCCGAGGCGGTATCGCGGCGTTTGGAGGCGGAGATGAAGGCGCAGGAATCAACCGGCGGCTGACGCCTCCTCGGGCACCCGCAACATCGCAAGCGCGGCCAACGCCATAACGATTGCTGCAAATGCCATGGTCCAGATTGGTTCTGTCGGGAAATAGGTTTTCAATATGGTGCCCATCACCGTGGCAACCAGCAATTGCGGAACCACGATGAAGACGTTGAACAGCCCCATATAGATACCAAGCTTGTTCTGCGGCAGGCTGGACGCGAGAATGGCATAGGGCATCGCCAATATCGAAGCCCACGCAATGCCGATGCCTATCTCCGCCAGCAACAGCATTTGCGGATCGCGCAGGAACAGAAACGCAGAGAATCCTGCCGAACCCGCCAGCAAGCACAGCATGTGGGTGCGTACCTTGCCCAAGCGCTTTGCCATCATAGGCAACAGGAACAATGCGGCGAGCGCGGCAACGCCGTTATACACCGCGAACAGGATGCCCACCCAGTTACCGCCGGCATTATAGGCCGCAGACGCCGGATCGTTTGAACCAAACGCATATTGGGCAACCACGGGTGTCGTATAAATCCACATGATGAACAGCGCCGACCAGCTGAAAAACTGCGCGAGTGCGAGCTTTTTCATAATGTCCGGCATGCCCGAAAAATCGCCAACGATGCTGCTGAGCATATTCGTGCCATTGCCGCCTTTGGCGAGGCTGATAGCGACGAGGCTGGCTATGCCATATGCGATCATCAAGCCGCCGAGCAGATACACTTCCTTTTCCAGACCGGCATAAGCGACCAACGCGGTTATCACGGCACCGACCGCAATCCAGACCATTGCGCTGGTAGGTGAGTGGCCAGCCAGCGCGCGCATGGGCGCTTGGTCATCATCAATGTTATCGCCGTCAAAGCCGCGCAGTTGCTCCGGACTATATTCCTGCGTGCTGAATACCGTCCATAGAACCGACAACAGATAGACAATACCACCGAACCAAAAGCTGTATTTAACGGTGTCCGGAATGCCGCCGCCAACAACTTCGTTCGCAACCCCAAGATGATCGAGCGCCCACGGGAAGGCGGAGCCGACTACAGCGCCAGCGCCGATAAACGCGGTCTGTAAAGAATATCCTGCGGTGTGCTGGTCTTTGCGCAGCATGTCGCCGACGAATGCACGAAACGGCTCCATCGACACGTTGATCGCGGCATCAAGGATCCACAGCATCACCGCCGCAAACCACAAGACCGGCGATAAGGGCATGACGAACAAAGCGAGGGATGCCATGAGTGCACCGGCAAGGAAATAGGGACGCCGGCGTCCGAACTTACCCAGCCAGGTACGATCGCTCATATGACCAATGATGGGCTGCACCAACAGCCCGGTGAGCGGCGCGGCAATCCAGAGCACCGTCAAATTGTCCAGACTTTCGCCCAAGGATTGGAATATCCGCGACATGTTGGCATTTTGCAGCGCGAAGCCAATTTGAATTCCGAAGAATCCAAAGCTGATATTCCACAGGCCCCAAAAGCCCTGACGCGGTTTTTCCACGACTGTTCTCTCCCATATATTTATCGATGAAAGCTGGCAGAAACGATGTGCCGCCGCAATGGCCGCCGCACCGTTTGCGCGTTACGCATACGTATAAGGTGACGTCCGCCTTAGTGCGAGCCGCAGGATTTGCGGATGATCAAGCGTGCAGGCAAAACAGCGGTTGGCACGGATTCGTTGCGGATTTGCTTAAGGACACCATCAACGAGTGCCTCGCCTGCCTGGCGGTAATCCTGCTGGATAGTGGTCAGCGGCGGGTGGGTTAGGCTGGCCGCCGGAATGTCGTCAAAACCGATGACCGCAACATCGCCGGGCACATCAAGGCCGCGCTCCCGCAAGGCACGCATCGCACCAATGGCAATGGTGTCGCTGGCTGCAAAAATCGCATCAAAGGGCTCGCCGCCGTCGATCAGCTGTATCGCCGCGTCATAACCCGCATCTTGTGCGTTCAGCGCATCAATCTGGAGCTTCGGATTGGCAATGATACCCTCGCCGCCCTGCGCTTCGCACGAGCCGCGATACCGGTCCTGAAATTCGGGATAATGGCTGCTTGCGTCACCCAGAAAAGCAATCTTGCGCCGCCCATGCTGCAACAGATGCCGCGCGGCGTCGACACCACCGCGAAAGTTATCACAGCCGATTGTGGTGCCCGGCTGCCCCTCTTGCGCAAAGCCCCAGCGCACAAAATGCGTCCCCTGCTCCACCAATTGCTCCAACTTGGCACGGTAGAGTTCATAATCGCCATAACCCAGCAAGATGATACCGTCGGCCTTGCGGCTATCTTCATAATCGACATGCCAGTTCGACGAAAGTTGCTGGAATGAAATCAACAAATCATATCCGCGCTGCGCACAGGTGCGGGTAAGCGAACCCAGCATCGACAGGAAAAACGGGTTGATGCCATTATCGTCGGGCGAAGGCTCTTCGAAAAACAGCAATGCCAGCGTGCGCGTTTCCTGCAGGCGCAAATTGGACGCGTTCTTGTCCACTTTGTAATTGAGCTGCTGGGCGATTGCCTCGATACGCAGCCGGGTCTGCTCCGACACCGTTGGACTTCCGCGCAATGCGCGCGACACCGTGGGCTGCGAAACGCCCGCAAGCTGCGCTATGTCAAATGATGTGGCTTTGCCTGCCATCGACCGTCAATGCCTTTCCAGCTCCCATATCATCAATAGACGCCGAACCCTCCAAGCGCAACAAAGCCTCAGAGGGCTGTCCTCCGCCCTTGTTGGCACCACATTGGCATGAATTGTTGCCAATCCGCCACAGTCGGCGATGCATAGTTTGAATACGTATGTGGATTTCTGGTCAATTGGGTGAGCTAGGCGCATTTTGTCACCATCATACATGCATCCTGTCACATGGTTGGTCAGGGTGCATCAACGAAGCTGGTTATCGTCACAAAAGATTGGACGGAACCATTTAGGGGAGTGAAACATGGCCAAGTTCCAGTTTAATTCTGCACGCCGTTTTGCACATAGCGCTAGCCGCTTTGCACTCGGCACTGCAATGGTTGCGGCATTTGCTGCACCCGTATTCGCGCAAGATGCGACCACCACCGAAGACGAAGAAGATGCGATTGTCGTTTCCGGTTTTCGTGCCAGCCTTGAAAATGCAGTCAATGAAAAGAAGAGCAACGACCAAATCGTTGAATCTGTTTCGGCGGAAGATATCGGCAAGCTGCCAGACGCGTCGATTGGTGAATCCATCGCACGCCTTCCCGGTGTAACGTCGCAGCGCCTCAACGGCCGTTCGAACAATATCTCTATCCGCGGTTTTGGTCCTGATTTCTCGCAAACGACTCTCAATGGTCGTGAGCAGACATCAACTGGCGACAACCGCGCAGTCGAGTTCGACCAATATCCTTCGGAAATCGTCAGCCAGGTTGTTGTGTACAAATCGCCAACAGCATCGCTTGTCGGTCAAGGCCTTGTCGGCACCATCGACATCCGCACCGTTCGCCCGCTCGATTATGGCAAGTCAGTACTCGCCGTCGGCGCGCGCGGCACTTACGCCGACCTTGGTGCGCTGAACGCCGGTTCGAAGAAATATGGATATCGCGCCAACGCAACGTTCATCGACCAGTTTGCAGATGACACCATCGGCATCGCGCTGTCGGCATCTTACGTCGACGAACCCTACCAGCTGCAGGAATTCAACGCCTGGGGCTATGCCGGATCTGGTACGACTGCATCGCCTGCCGTCATTGGTGGTTCGAAATCCTATGTAACCTCGACGCAATTGAAGCGCCTTGGCCTTAACGGCACGCTGCAATATCAGGCATCGGACACAGTCCGCATGACTCTGGATGCTTTCTATTCGAACTTTAACGACGACCAGTCGAAGCGGGGCATCGAACTGCCATTGGGCTTTGGCGCATTCGGCACCACTGGCCCAACCGGCGCAACGGTACAGGACGGCTTTGTAACCTCCGGCACATTCAACAATGTGCAGGGCGTTGTTCGTAACGACATCTTCCAGCGTAAGGCCGACTTGTACTCATTCGGCTATAACGCAGAATATACCGGCGATGATGGCTGGAAAGCCTTTGTCGACGTAGGCTATTCGCGCACCGATCGTAACGAACTGAGCATTGAAGCTTATTCAGGAACCGGTTTTGGCCAGGCACTGGGCGCGACCGACACCATTCGCTTCACCTCGGGCCCATCGGGAACCGTGTTTGATCCAACACTCGACTATAGCAATCCTGCGCTCATCAAACTGACCGATCCGCTCGGTTGGGGTGGCGGCACGGTTCCACAGGCGGGTTATTACAACAACCGCATCGTCGAAGACGAACTGAAGCAATACCGCGTTGGTGTTGAAAAAGAAGTCGATGGCTTCTTCTCAGCAGTCAAATTCGGCCTGAACTACACCGATCGTAACAAGAGCCTGACACCTGACGAATATCTCGTTCGTCTGCGTGGCGGTGCTTTGGAATTGCCGATCCCTGCTGGCGCCTTGTTGCGTCCAACTAATCTCGGCTATCTCGGCCTTGGCCCAATCGTCAGCTATGACGCACGTGGCCTGATTGCGGATGGCACTTTGGTACTTGAGCGCAACACATCGCCGGATATTCCTGCAAAGGCGTTCAACGTTACCGAAGATTTGATGACTGCCTATTTGCAAGCAGACATTGAACAGGAAATGGGCAGCAGCACGCTGACCGGCAACATTGGCGTTCAAGCCATCCACACAGATCAGGGTTCGTCAGGTACGGTATTTGCAGGCGGCGTCGCCAAGCAGGTCAGTGCCAGCGCAAGCTATTGGGACGTTCTGCCTAGCCTGAACTTGTCGATGCGCTTTGACAGCGACTTCGTCATCCGTTTCGCTGCATCACGCCAAATCCAGCGTCCGCGTCTCGACGATCTGCGCGTGGCCGTGTCTTATGGCATTAACAACACGATTGCAGACAGCCCAACTGGCCTTGCGCCATTTATTGATGGTAGCGGCGGTAACCCGCAATTGCGTCCATATCGCGCCAACGCGTTTGACCTGAACTTCGAAAAATATTTCGGAAACTCCGGCCTGATTTCGCTCCAATTGTTCCACAAGGATATCAAGAGCTACATCGATCGCACGCGCTTCCCGTTTGATTATGCGGGCTATCCATTGCCAACCGGTCTGCCACCGGCAACCTTGATTGGACGCTTGGAATCGTCGTTCAACACCGGCGGTGGTAAGCTTTATGGTGGTGAACTTGCCGTTACCCTGCCCTTCAGCAACTTCAGTTCAGCCCTCGATGGCTTTGGCGTAACCGGCGGCGTTGGTTACACTAAGACCAAGATAAAGGATGCAGGCGGCAACGTTGACCAGATCCCGGGCTATTCGAAGTGGGTTGCCAACGGCACCGCCTATTTCGAAAAATGGGGTTTCAACGCACGTGGCTCGGTACGTTACCGCTCGACCTTCCTGGGTGACTTCACTGGCTTCGGTGGTTCACCAACGCGCCGTACTGCGCTTGCCGAAATGATCGTCGATGCCCAGATCGGTTATGACTTCCAGGAAGGCAGCTCGCTTCAGGGCCTCTCGCTCTATCTGCAGGGCCAGAACCTGACCGACGAACGCTTTGCATCGGTCGGCGCAAGCCGTAATCAGGTAATTGATTACCAGATCTACGGTCGTCGCTTCCTCGCTGGCTTCAACTACAAGTTCTAATGAACTAACGAAGGCCCCCGCCACGGAAGGATTACCTGACGTGGCGGGGGCTTTTTTTTTGTGAGTGGAGAGCATGGACAGGTCTGTTAAAAAGATCGTTATCGTAGGGGGAGGAACAGCCGGCTGGATGGCTGCGTCTGCTTTCGCGCGATTCCTTGGTCCATCTTACGACATTCACCTGATTGAATCCGACGACATCGGCACCGTTGGCGTGGGCGAGGCAACGATCCCCGCGATCCAGTTATTCAACCAAAGCCTTGGTATCGACGAAAACGAATTTGTCCGTGCCACGCAAGGGTCGTTCAAACTCGGCATTGAATTTGTCGACTGGCAATCGCCGGGGCATCGCTACATCCATGCCTTTGGGGCAATCGGTCGTCCGCTGGGGCTCCTTCCCTTTCACCAATATTGGCTGCGGCACCACCAACGAGGGGGCACCTCCTCGCTGTGGGATTATTCGCCGACGGCACAGGCAGCGGCACAAAACCGATTTGCGCGCATTGAAGACCGCCCCGGCGCTTTGCCAAGCGGCGTTGCCTATGCGTATCATTTCGACGCTGGCCTATATGCCGCGTTCCTGCGGAAATATGCAGAAGCGCGGGGCGTTAAACGCTCCGAGGGGCAGGTTACCAACGTGTCGCTGAGCCCCGATAGCGGCAACATTGAAAGCGTGACGCTGGCGACCGGCGTCTCCATCGAGGGCGACTTTTTCATCGATTGCTCTGGCTTTCGAGGACTGCTGATCGAAGAGACGCTGCACAGCGGTTATGAAGACTGGTCAAACTGGCTGCCGTGCAATCGTGCGTTGGCCGTGCCCTGTGCGTCGGTTGAACCCTTGACTCCCTATACCCGGTCCACCGCACGCGAGGCCGGCTGGCAATGGCGCATTCCGCTGCAACATCGCACCGGCAACGGCTATGTCTATTGCAGCGATTTTACCGACGATAGCAGTGCGACCGAAACATTGATGTCATCGCTCGACGGCGAAGCATTGGCAGAACCGCGCCAGTTGCGTTTCGTCACGGGCAAGCGGCGGCAGATATGGAAAAAGAACTGCGTCGCACTTGGGCTTGCCAGCGGGTTTTTGGAACCACTTGAATCCACCAGCATTCACCTCATTCAAACCGGCATCGCAAAGCTGCTGGATATGTTCCCGTCAGGCCCCATGAACGACGCAGATATTGCTGCGTTCAACGGCCAGATGGATTTTGAATTTCAGTCGGTACGCGACTTCATCATATTGCATTACAAGGCCACGGACCGGCCGAGTTTGTTTTGGCAGCAGTGCCGCGAAATGGCGATTCCCGACAGTCTTGCGGCAAAAATGGAACTATTCAAAAGCCAAGGGCATATTGTGCGCTTTAACAACGAATTATTCACCGAAATAGGCTGGCTTCAGGTGATGTGGGGGCAAGGGCTTCGGCCGGGGCGGCACCATCCGCTTGCCAATCAATTGACCGACGCGCAGCTCGGAGAATTTTTAGCCATAGCTGCCAAGCATACGCAGCATGTGGTCGGCCAAATGCCTGACCACCGACAATATATCGCGGCACAATGTGCTGCCCCTCCCCTCGACCTGAAGAAAGCAATGTCATGAACGCTAAACGGCTCCTGATTGCGGCAAGCCTGCTTGCGACCGTATGGACTGCCCCTGTCGCCGCGCAAACCTATCGCGACCGCTTGCCAGAGGACGAGGTGATCTATTTTGTGCTGCCGGACCGCTTTGCCAATGGCGATCCGAAAAACGATACGGCCGGGATAAAGGGCGATCGGCTGAAACACGGGTTCGACCCTACACATAAGGGGTTTTACCAAGGCGGGGATTTGAAAGGTTTAACGCAGCGGCTGGATTACATCCAATCCATGGGCGTAACCGCGATCTGGTTTGCTCCGATTTTCAAGAACAAGCCTGTGCAAGGCGGTCCGGGTCAGGAAAGCGCCGGATATCATGGATATTGGATTACGGACTTCACATCGGTTGATCCGCATTTCGGTAGTAATGCCGAGTTCAAAGCTTTCGTCGATGCAGCACATGCGCGCGGTATGAAGGTCTATATGGATATCGTCGTCAACCACACCGCCGATGTGATTCAGTATCGCGATTGCCCCGGCGATTGCGCCTACCGAAACATGGCAGATTATCCCTATTCGCGCAAAGGCGGTGTTGACGGTGAGCCCATCAATCCCGGATTTGCCGGGGATCGGGTGCAGACCGACGAAAATTTCGCAAAGCTGACGGACATGAACTTCGCCTATCAGCCATTTGTCCCCAAGGCAGAGCAAAACGTCAAGGTTCCGGCATGGCTGAATGATATTCGTTATTACCACAATCGCGGTAATTCTTACTGGAAGGGCGAGAGCGTTGTGTACGGCGACTTTGTGGGCTTGGACGACGTGGCCACCGAAAACCCGCGCGTTGTTCACGGCTTTATTGATGTTTTCGGTAAATGGATTGACGATTTCGGTGTTGATGGCTTCCGCATTGACACTGCCAAGCATGTAAATTCGGAATTCTGGCAGGCATTTGTTCCGGCGATGGAAAAGCGGGCCGAAGCGCGCGGTATTCCAAACTTCCATATCTTTGGCGAAGTGATGGTCGATGGCACCGATACGGCGACACTGGCACGCTACAATCGCACGGACGGTTATGATTCACTTGATTTTGCGTTCACATGGGCTGTGGTCGATGCGTTGAGCGGACAAAATGGTCCTGAGGCTTTGAGCCGCTTAATCGCCAATGACGTTTTGTATCGCGATGGTCCGGGCTCGGCCAAACGCATGCCAACCTTCCTTGGTAATCACGACATTGCCCGTTTTTCCACCAACCTGCGCCGACGCATGCCGGACATCGGAACCGACGAATTGCTCAAGCGCGTCCAGCTTGGTCACGCCTTGATGTTCACCATGCGCGGGGTGCCTACAATATATTCCGGCGACGAGCAGGGTTTTGTCAGCGATGGCGGCGATCAGGATGCGCGCGAAACGCATTTCGCATCAAAAGTGCAGCTCTATCTCGACAATGACCTCATCGGGACCGACAATAGCCATGCAGCGGACAATTACGCGCAGGACCATCCTATTTACAGCCATATCGCGCGCCTGTCGAAAATCAGGCTCGCCTCCGCCGCACTGCGCCGAGGATCGACAATTGTCCGCAACCACGGCGAAAAGCCCGGCCTATTCGCCTTTAGTCGCATCGATGAAGCAAGTGGCGAGGAAGTGGTCGTAGTGGTGAACACCAGCGACCAGCCAGTCACCGGCAATTTTGAACTCAACCCCGCATCGACAACATTTTCGCCGCTGCACGGAACGTGCCCAACCCTGAATGCCCCCGGCTCTGCGTCGGTGTCATTGCAACCTCTCGATTACGTGATTTGTACTGTTAAATGACTGAAATGCCAAAACCACTACCCGATATAAGCACCGATCGCCCTTGGTGGCGGGGTGCCTCCATTTATCAGGTCTATCCGCGCAGCTTCTGCGATTCCAATGGCGATGGCATTGGCGATTTGCGCGGCATTACATCGAAGCTGGATTATATCGCGTCGCTGGGTGTAGACGCGGTTTGGCTGTCGCCGTTCTTCACCTCGCCGATGAAGGATTTCGGCTATGATGTGGCCGATTATTGCGATGTCGATCCCTTATTTGGCTGTCTGGCCGACTTTGACGCATTGATTGCGACCGCCCATGGCCATGGCCTCAAAATCCTAATCGATCAGGTCTATTCGCATACATCGGACGAACATATCTGGTTCCGCGAAAGCCGCGTGAGCCGGGACAATGCGCGTTCGGATTGGTATGTTTGGGCCGACCCAAAAGCGGACGGTTCGCCGCCTAACAACTGGCAATCAGTGTTTGGTGGGCCAGCGTGGACGTGGGACGCACGGCGCGGCCAATATTATTTGCACAATTTCTTGAGCAGCCAGCCGCAGATGAACGTGCACAATCCCAAAGTGCAGGACGCGATGCTGGGCGTTGCCCGCTTCTGGTTGGATAGAGGTGTGGACGGTTTCCGCGTAGATGCGATCAATTTCGCGATGCACGACCCCGAACTGCGGGATAACCCGCCAGCGCCCGCCGGAAACGGTATCCGGACGCGGCCTTTCGATTTCCAGCTTAAGATCCATAACCAGTCACATCCCGACATCCCCGCGTTCATCGCGCGGCTTCGGGCCGAGATGGACGCCTATCCGGATCGCTTCTCGGTCGCTGAAGTGGGCGGCGCGGAGCCTGACAAGGAGATGAAGGCGTTCACCGCGGGTGACCGCCATTTCAACAGCGCCTATGGCTTCAACTTTCTCTACGCCGACAGCCTGACCCCGGCCTTGGTGCGTGAGGCGCTTGAGGCATGGCCCTCCGAAGATGGCATTGGCTGGCCAAGCTGGGCATTTTCGAACCATGATGCGCCGCGCTGGATCAGCCGCTGGGCACCTGATGACGCGCGCGAAACATACGCCGCCATGGTCATGATGTTGTTCGTGTCGCTGCGCGGCAATATCATATTATGGCAGGGCGAGGAATTAGGGCTTACGCAGGTTGATATCCCCTTCGACAAAATTCAGGACCCTGAAGCCATCGCAAATTGGCCGCTAACCTTAAGCCGCGACGGAACGCGCACGCCGATGCCGTGGCAGGCCGATGCACCCCATTGCGGATTTAGCGCCGTTGAGCCTTGGTTACCTTTTGGTCCCGATCACGCCGCCATGGCTGTAGACATCGCGCAAGCAAATCCGCAATCCATGTTGAGTCTGACCAAGAAGCTACTCGCCCTGCGCAATGCCAATGACGCGCTTCAGGTTGGTGATTTGACGATATGCGAGGCGCAAGGCGATTTGCTGGTGTTCGAACGCCGCAGCCCAAGCCAGCATCTTGTCTGCGCGTTCAACTTTGGGCCGAACGCCATCGCGTGGCAGCCGACACAGCCCGACAGGTGGCGAACCGTGCAATCCGTCAACGAACCCGCGCCAGGCATCCTTCCCGCTTACGCTGCCACTATTATGGAAAAAATAGCATGACTCATTCTGATGAAACCCGCACGCGCCGTCCTATGAGCCGAGCGGCTCAAATGCTGGGTGCGGTCGCCTTGTCGACTGTTATTTTGCCGGCACATGTTGCGGCCCAGCCGGTCGCCACGGCAAGCTCGCCGGACGGCGCTGTGCAAGTGGCTGTCACCATCGACGGTGATGGTCGCGCAGCCTATGCCGTCACCAGAAACGGCAAAGCCATTTTGGCCCCGTCAAAACTTGGTTTTTTGCTGACAGATGCCGTCAAAATTGACCGGCGCCTGTCCGTAGTAGGTCAGGAAACGCGGGATTTCGACGAGACATGGACTCAGCCATGGGGCGAATGGAAAAATATCCGCAATCGCTACCGCGAACTTAAGGTGCACCTGAAAGAAACTACCGCATTGGCGCGCGTCTTCACCGTAACGTTTCGCCTGTATGAGGACGGCATTGGTTTCCGCTATGAATTTCCCGAACAACCCAACATGGCGACCACAAACATTGCGGAAGAGCTGACCGAGTTCGCCTTTGCCAGCGACGGCACAGCCTTTTGGAAGCCAGCGTTCCTGTGGAATCGGGAGGAATATCTATATAATAAAACGCCACTTTCCGCTGTCGCCAATGCCGACACACCGGTAACAATCAAACTTACCGATGGCACGCATGTGGCACTGCACGAGGCCGCCTTGGTAGATTATTCCGGCATGGCCGTTGCCCGCACAGAAGGGACCACCTTGCGCGCGGCGCTTCATCCCGGTGCGGGCGAACCCAAGGTCCAGAAGAAGGGCGCATGGATGACGCCGTGGCGCACCCTGATTATCGCCGACAATGCAGCGGGCGTTTACCAAAGCCATCTGATGCTAAACTTGAATGAACCGAACAAATTAGGCGACGTAAGCTGGCTCAAGCCGGGCAAATTTGCCGGTGTCTGGTGGAATATGATCAAGGGCGAATGGAGCTGGGCTCGCGGTCCCAAGCACGGTGCGACCAACGCCAACGTCAAACGCTATATCGATTTCGCTGCCAAGAATAACATCCCCCATGTTCTGGTCGAGGGCTGGAATATCGGCTGGGATGGCGATTGGTTTGGTAACGGCCATGACATGGACTTCGCTAAACCGACCGAAGATTTCGATGCCGATATGCTTGTCGCATATGGCAAAAAAAAGGGCGTCCGCCTTATCGGTCACCACGAAACCGGCGGTGCCGCCACGCATTATGAAAACCAGTTCGACAAGGCGTTCAAATTCGCTGCCGACCGCAATTATATGGTCGTGAAAACCGGCTATGTCACCGACGCCGGACAGATGGAGCGCGAAGACGCCGACGGCAAAAAATATCGCGAATGGCATCAGGGTCAGTGGATGGTGAACCATCAACTGCGCGTCGTCCAAAAAGCTGCCGAGTATAAAGTCGGCATCGACAGCCACGAACCCGTCAAGGGCACCGGCCTGCACCGCACCTATCCCAACTGGGTTGCACGCGAAGGCATGCGCGGCATGGAATATAACGCATGGGTTGGTAGCAAAAACCCGCCCGAGCACGAAGCCAATGTCGTCTTCACTCGCATGCTTGAGGGCCCGATGGATTTCACGCCGGGCGTACTCAGCCTGAAGGGAAGCGAAGACAGCGACATCCTCTCGACCATCGCGAAGCAATTGGCCCTATATGTGGTCATCTATTCGCCAGTGCAGATGGTCGCTGACACGCCCGAAAACTACGCGAAATATCCGGCGGAGATGAAGTTCATCCGCGATGTGCCCACCGATTGGGAAGATACCCGCGTTCTCAATGGCGAAATCGGTGACTTTGTGACGATTGCACGCAAGGAACGCGATGGCCGCAATTGGTATATTGGCGCGGTTGGCGATGAAGAAGCGCGGACAGTTTCGTTCAACTTAGACTTTCTGACGCCGGGCAAGAAATATGTTGCAGAAATCTACCGCGATGGCGACGATGCCGACTATCGCACCGAGAAGCGGCATTCGATTATCATTGAGCGCAAAACGCTGGTCAGCACCGACAGCATGACGATGCGTCTTGCACCGGGCGGCGGCTTTGCCATTCGACTGGTCGAAGGCAAATAACATGCTCACGCGCCGAAATGCCCTTGCCGGAACATTGGTGATTGCGGGAAGTACGCTCGGCGCGTTCGGGGCCCTGTGGGCGCAGGATCAAGGCCGCTTTGTCGATCTGGGCGAAGTGCCCGCGAAAGGCATTGCGTCGCCCAAGGTCACGGTCTGGTTACCGCCGGGTTATGATGCTGCAAAACGGAGCTACGGGGTCGTGTACATGCACGACGGGCAAAATCTGTTCGATCCCAAGCGCTCCAATTTCAACAAGGTGTGGGCGGCGGACAAATCGGCGCTACGGTTGATCGCGGCAGGAGCCGTCGAGCCATTTATCATCGTTGGCATCGATCACCCAGGACCCGACCGTGGCCGCCAATATTTCCCTGCCCCCATGCTCAATCTGGTTTCAGACGACATTCGCGCAGAGCTCACCAAATCGGGTAACGGGCCGTTATTGACCGACTCGTATCTTGAATTTTTGACAGCGACATTGAAGCCTCTGATTGACCAGCGCTTTCGCACCAAAAAAGGTCGCCGTCACACCGCAATCGCCGGCTCCAGCATGGGCGGCCTCATTTCCTTACATGCCATCAGCGCCTATCCCCACATATTCGGCGCTGCGGGCTGTGTCTCGACGCACTGGCCGCTGGCGAATCCGGGCTGGAGTGATGTGCAACGCGCCAGCATACTTGGCGCTTGGGAACGTTTCGTTTCGCAAGACCTAGGCCAGCCGAAAGGGCGACGGATTTGGTTTGATCACGGGACGGCGACCCTCGATTCCTTTTATCAGCCCTATCAAGAGATTGTTGATCGCGCTCTGGTCGCCAATGGCTGGAAAAAAGGCTGCGACTTCCAGACCACCATATATCCGGGTGCGGCCCATGAAGAAAACGCCTGGGCTGCGCGGTTAGACGGCATCTTCACGTGGATGCTTCGTCCTTCATGATGCCCCCTGCTCCGTTCCGTTTTGTCGTTCTGGGTGGCGGAACCGCCGGCTGGATGGCCGCGTGCTTGATCGCCAAAAAATGGCCGCAGCATGTGGTCACCGTAGTAGAGTCGCCCGACATCGGAATCATTGGCGTTGGCGAAGGGTCGACGCCGCAACTGAAGGCCTTCTTTGATCAGCTCGGGCTAGCGGAAGCCGACTGGATGCCGAAATGCAACGCCACATATAAAGCCGGCATTAGTTTTCACGGATGGTCGGATCGCGCTGGCTTCGAATCCTATTTCCATCCTTTTCATACCGAGCTGGATCACCACACCGCCAAAGCCTTTTTCTTTCAAACGCGGGCACGCCGTACCGGTCGCAACGTGCCAGCACATCCGGACCGGTTTTTCCTGCCAACACGCATAGCGCGAGACCGGCGCGCGCCGGTGCCAGTTACCGACTTTCCCCATCGCATTGGGTACGGCTATCATTTCGACGCCACTTTGGTGGGCAAAGTATTGCGCGACCATGCCGTGCAGGCACTTGGCGTGGTCCATTTGGAACGCAAAGTATCGCATGTCGACGTCGATAATATCGGCCAAGTCCAGGCGCTGCACAGCAATGACGGCGAACGCATAGAAGCAGATTTCTTCGTCGATTGCAGCGGCTTTGGCGGCACGATCATCCAAAAGGCGCTCCGTGAGCGTTTTATCCCTTTTGCGGACAATTTGTTCAACAATGCCGCCGTTGCAATGCCAACACCCAACGATGTTGGCGAACTGCCCAGCGAGACGCGCGCCACCGCATTGTCGAACGGTTGGGCATGGCGCATCCCGCTAACCAACCGTGCGGGCAACGGTTATGTCTATGCGTCGCAATATATCGACGCCGATGCGGCCGAGACTGAGTTGCGCGCGCATTTGGGGTTGTTGGATAGCGACATCACTGCGCGGCATTTAAAAATGAACGTCGGTCGCTTGGAACGTTGCTGGGTCGGCAACTGCCTCGCCGTAGGATTATCGCAGGGCTTTATTGAACCACTGGAGGCGACCGCGCTTCATCTGGTGCAAGCCACGGTCGAAGGTTTCATCGACGCCTTCGACAAGGGCCAAATGACGGACCGTCATGCCGGGAACTTCAATGCGGACATCGCTGAGCGGTTCGAGGGAATACGCGATTACATTGTCGCGCATTACCGGATGAATCAGCGGCATGACAGCATCTATTGGCGGGACAATGCGCAGAATGACGCCCTGTCCGATAATTTGAAAACGCTGATGACCGCGTGGTTCACTGGCGCGGACTTGAGCGCGGAAATCGACCGGCTTGGTATATCGAAATACTATAGTGCACTGTCCTGGCACTGCCTTTTCGCGGGCTATGGCACCTTTCCTGTGGACGAGAAGCTGCGTGCATCGATCGACGGATTAAACCTTGCCGATATGGCGCAGATTGATCGCTTCTTGGCAGATCAACTGCAGTTTTTCCCGCCCCATCAACGCGCGTTGCAAAATTTGCCGATGTAATTTCGCACCTTCTTAAGATGTTAGGGCTATCTGCTTTGCCTGCCGGGCAACAAAGCAGGATCGCAGCATGTACAAAAATATGGTTATCTTCGGCACGCGTCCGGAGGCCATCAAGCTGTTCCCAGTCGTAAAGGCGTTGGCGGAATGTCCCGAAATGCGCTGCGAAGTGCTGGTAAGCGCGCAGCACCGGCAAATGCTGGACCAAGTATTGGCTATCAGCGGCACCGTTCCGGACTATGACCTTGACCTCATGCAACCCGGCCAGTCGCTGGATGCCCTGACGGCACGCTTGCTGGAAGCGATCGGCAAAGTCCTCGATACTGCAAGGCCCGACCGCGTGATTGTCCAAGGCGACACCGCAACCGCTATGGTGGGTGCACTGGCCGCTTATTACCGACAAATTCCAGTCAGCCATGTCGAGGCAGGTTTACGCAGTTACGACATCTACCAACCGTGGCCCGAAGAGGTAAACCGCAAAATCATCGGCACGATTGCCGACCAGCATTTCGCCCCCACAGATGTATCAGCGGGCGCATTATTGGCCGAAGCTGTCCCTGCGGACCGAGTGTTCGTAACTGGAAATACGGTGATCGACGCCCTGCAATGGGTGACGCAGCGGATTGAAGATACGCCTGAACTCGCCAGCGTTATAAGCCCCATCGCAGCACGTTTTGCGGGTCGCAAGATTATCGGCATAACGACGCATCGCCGGGAAAATTTTGGTGATGGCATGGACAATATCGCAGCCGCCATTCGGGCAATCGCCTTACGCGAAGATGTCGCCTGCATATTCCCGGTACATATGAACCCCAATGTACGGGCGGTTATGGACGGAGCATTGGGTGACTTGCCAAATGTCGCAATGATTGAACCGCTCGACTATCCGAACTTCGCGCATTTATTGTCGATTTGCCACATCATGCTCACCGACAGCGGCGGCGTGCAGGAAGAGGCCCCGGCGCTTGGCAAGCCAGTACTGGTGATGCGCGACACGACCGAGCGACCCGAAGGCGTAACGGCTGGAACCGCAAAGCTCATCGGGACCGATAAAGACCGGATAATTTCCGAAATTTTCACTCTTTTAGACGATGATGCCGCTTACTCAGCGATGGCACGCGCCCACAATCCATTCGGGGATGGTCGCGCCAGCCTTCGCATAGCGGAGATAATCAGAGATGCTAGTCGACAAAAAACCTGACGTGTGTGTGGTAGGCCTTGGGTATATTGGCCTACCAACAGCAGCGGTCATTGCCCGTTCCGGCTGCCGTGTCGTTGGGGTCGATGTCAACCCATCCGTTGTAGATACGATCAATCGCGGCGAAATCCACATCGAAGAGGTTGACCTTGACGGTCTGGTCCAAGGCGTGGTTGCGCGCCAAATGTTACGTGCCTCAACCACAATAGGGTCAGCCGATATCTTCGTTATCGCTGTTCCCACGCCGTTTGATGAACAGCATGCGCCGGACATCAGCTATGTTCTGGATGCGGCCAAGAACATCGCGCCGGTACTCAAGATCGGCGATGCGATCATATTGGAATCGACGTCACCTGTGGGCACCACCGACCAGGTTCGCGACCTCATTGCCCAATTGCGACCAGATCTGAAGGTACCGGGCATCACCCATGAAACTCCGGACATCGCTATAGCCTATTGCCCAGAGCGCGTGTTGCCCGGCCGGATATTGGAAGAACTGACCAACAATGACCGGTCCATTGGCGGCATAACGCCGCGATGCGCGCGCAAGGCGCTGACATTTTACAAACGCTTCGTTCGCGGGGAATGCGTCACCACCGACGCGCGCTCGGCGGAAATGACCAAGCTGGTCGAAAACGCGTTTCGCGACGTAAATATCGCCTTTGCCAATGAATTATCCATGATCGCGGACCATATGGACCTAGACGTCTGGGAAGTCATCCGTCTGGCCAATCGCCATCCCCGCGTAAACATTTTGCAGCCGGGTCCCGGTGTCGGCGGCCACTGCATCGCGGTCGACCCTTGGTTCATCGTCCATGGCGCGCCCGAGCAAAGCCCACTCATCAGGACCGCCCGTAATGTGAATGACGGAAAGATCGACCATGTCATCAACCGCGCCCGCGCGCTCATTCGCGCTAATCCGGGCATGAAAGTTGGCTGCATGGGCTTGGCATTCAAAGCCAATATCGACGACTTCCGTGAAAGCCCCGCCCTAAAGGTAGCCGCCATGCTGGCCAAAGAATTTGGCGACCGTATCTATATCGTCGAGCCTTATGCCGCGTCCTTGCCCCCTGCCTTTAGCGGCACGCAGGCAAAGCTGGTGGACATTGACCGCGCGCTATTGGAATGCGGGATGCTCATCACGCTGGTGGACCATGACAGTTTCAAGGCCATTCCGCTGGCTGAACGCGCGAGCAAAATCGTGTACGACGTGCGCGGCATCTGGCCGGACCAGCCGCGCAACGACGTGCAAATACCATTGCGCCTTGCAAGTTAACAAGGTGACGGGGGATTAGCCCTTCATGCAGCGCGACATTATGTCCGCAACACTTGTTCTTGACCCCATAACATCATAAGGCCCAGCCTTTCGGCAGTGGCCTTCAAAAGGGTATTATCATGAAAATTGCAATGATCGGGTCTGGCTATGTCGGCCTCGTGTCTGGCGCCTGTTTTGCAGATTTCGGCCATGAAGTGGTCTGCGTCGACAAAGACGAGAGCAAAATTGCGCGGCTGAATGATAACATCATGCCAATTTACGAACCCGGCCTTGATGCGCTTGTTAAAACCAACGTCGATGCAGGTCGCTTGAGCTTTTCCACTGATGTCATGGCCTCCGTCAAAGGTTGCGATGCCGTGTTCATCGCCGTTGGCACACCATCACGCCGCGGTGATGGCCATGCCGACCTCAGTTATGTCTATGCCGCGTCCGAAGAATTGGCCCGCGCGATTGACCCGCGCACGGTCGTTGTCACGAAATCGACTGTGCCGGTCGGCACTGGCGACGAAGTTGAGCGCATCATTCGCGAGACAAATCCGGATCTCGAATTTGCGGTCGTGTCGAACCCCGAATTCTTGCGAGAAGGCGCCGCAATTGGCGACTTCAAACGGCCCGACCGTATTGTCGTCGGCAGCGATGTCGAATGGGCCCGTGAAGTCATGCGCGCAGTGTATCGCCCGTTATTCCTCAATGAATCGCCCTTGCTGTTCACCAGCCGCCGATCATCGGAGCTTATTAAATACGCAGCCAACGCTTTCCTCGCGACCAAGATCACGTTCATCAACGAAATGGCAGATTTGTGCGAGAAACTGGGCGCAAATGTCCAGGACGTGTCGCGCGGCATTGGTTTGGACAACCGCATCGGGTCCAAATTTCTCCACGCCGGGCCGGGCTATGGCGGTAGCTGTTTCCCTAAGGACACGCTCGCACTGTTGAAGACGGCGCAGGACAATGAGACGCCGGTGCGCATCGTCGAGGCGGTGGTGCAGGCCAATGACCTGCGTAAACGCGCGATGGGCCGCAAGATCATCACGGCATTGGGCGGCGACGTGCGCGGGATGAAAGTGGGTCTGCTTGGCCTCACCTTCAAACCCAACACTGATGACATGCGCGATGCCCCGTCGATTGCGATTGTGCAGACGCTCTTGGATGCGGGCGCCATCGTACATGCCCACGATCCAGAGGGCATGGAGGAAGCGGCTAAAATCCTGCCCGACGTTGTGATGACCGAGGGCGCTTATGACGCTGCGCAAGGTGCTGATGCGGTTGCATTGGTAACTGAGTGGGACGCCTATCGCGCGCTCGATTTGAAGAAATTGAAAGCCGCGATGTCTGGCGATGTTCTGGTCGATTTGCGCAACATCTACCGCGTAGAAGAAGCGAAAGCGGCCGGTTTCAACTATGTCAGCGTGGGCCGCTGAACGCGACGCCTGCACAAGCAGAACTTGGTATGACGCAAGCCTTTGCTGCTTGCGGCCACCCGGGCTATGCGTAAGTAATAGCGCCATGTTACGTGACTTAACCCATCTCGAACGGCTTGAGGCCGAGAGCATTCACATCATGCGCGAAGTCGTGGCGGAGGCAGAACGCCCTGTCATGCTCTATTCAGTGGGCAAGGATAGTGCGGTGATGCTGCATTTGGCGCGCAAGGCATTTTACCCCGCGCCGCCGCCCTTCCCGCTGCTGCATGTGGACACCACGTGGAAGTTCCGCGCCATGTATGATCTGCGTGAAAAGGCCGCACGCGATGCCGGCATGGATTTGCTCGTCTGGCAAAATCCCGAAGCGTTGGGAAAAGGCATCAATCCATTCCAGCATGGCCCGCTGCATACCGACATGTGGAAGACCGAAGGGCTAAAGCAAGCACTCGATCATTATGGTTTTGATGCGGCCTTTGGCGGCGCACGGCGCGATGAAGAAAAGAGCCGCGCCAAAGAACGTGTGTTCAGTTTCCGGTCGGAATCACATCGCTGGGACCCGAAAAACCAACGGCCAGAATTATGGAATTTATATAATGCCCGTAAAAACAAGGGCGAAAGTATTCGGATATTCCCCATCTCTAACTGGACCGAACTCGACATCTGGCAATATATCCAGCTGAATAAAATCAACATCGTACCGCTCTATTTCAGCGCGCCGCGACCAACCTATATCTGGGAAGGCCAGCTGTTTATGGCCGATGATATCCCGCGCCTCGAAAAGGCCGCGGGCCGCAAAATCGATATTGTCGAACGGTCAGTTCGCTTTCGCACCTTGGGTTGCTTCCCGCTCACCGGTGCAGTGGAAAGCGAAGCCGCTACACTGAACGATGTCATACGTGAAATGCTGCTGACCACATCGTCCGAGCGTCAGGGCCGCGTCATCGATAAGGATGCGGGCGATGGCTCGATGGAGAAGAAGAAGCAGGAAGGCTATTTCTAATGTCCTCCATCTATGAAACCGACGCGCTGATTGCCGAAGATATCGAGGCCTATTTGGCGCTGCACCAGCATAAAAGCCTGCTGCGCTTTATCACCTGCGGGTCAGTCGACGACGGCAAATCCACACTGATTGGCCGCCTTTTATACGATTCAAAGATGATCTTTGAAGACCAATTGTCCGCATTGGAGGCCGACAGCAAACGTATCGGCACACAAGGGCAGAATATTGATTTTGCCTTGCTCGTCGATGGCTTGGCTGCCGAACGTGAACAGGGCATCACCATTGATGTGGCATACCGGTTTTTCGCAACGGAAAAGCGCAAGTTCATCGTCGCGGACACGCCCGGCCACGAACAGTATACGCGCAATATGGTCACTGGCGCATCGACGGCCGATCTCGCGGTCATCCTGATTGATGCGCGCAAGGGCGTGCTCACGCAAACGCGCAGGCACTCCTACCTCGCCCATCTGCTCGGCATTCGTCACATTGTACTGGCGGTCAATAAAATGGATCTGGTCGGTTACGATCAATCCCGGTTTGACGACATCGTTGCAGATTATCGAAACTTTGCGACGGGCATCGGCATAACCGATTTCACCGCCATTCCGATTTCGGGCTTCAAGGGCGACAATATCGCCAGCCTGTCCCAAGAAACGCATTGGTATCAAGGCACCACGCTGATTAACCATCTTGAAACGGTTGAACTGGACATCAGCGCGGATCAGCAGAAACCGTTCCGTCTGCCCGTCCAATGGGTCAACCGGCCAAATCTCGACTTCCGGGGTTTTGCCGGGCAAATAGCAAGTGGTAGCGTTCGCCCCGGCGAAGCCGTGCGTATCCTTCCCAGCGGCAAAAAGTCGCATGTGTCGCGCATTGTGACGCTCGACGGAGATCTGGACGTCGCCGTTGCGGGGCAATCTGTTACCTTGTGCCTTACCGACGAAGTCGATTGTTCGCGCGGCGACGTCATCGCACCAGCCGACAACCCGCCGCAAACAGCGGACCAGTTTGAGGCCAATATTGTTTGGATGGCCGACGAGGCGATGACGCCAGGCCGGGGATATTGGCTGAAACTCGGTACGCAGCAGGTCACTGCGACTATTCAAGCGCCGAAATTCCAGATTAACGTGAATAATATGGAGCGTCTGGCGGCGAAGACTCTGGAGCTAAATGCCATCGGCGTTGCGGAGGTCACAACCGATCGCCCCATCGTGTTTGAGCCCTATGCGGACAACCGTACGCTGGGCGGATTCATCCTGATCGACAAGATGACCAACGCGACAGTTGGTGCAGGTATGCTGAACTTCAGCCTTCGTCGCGCCCAGAATGTGCATTGGCAAGCGATTGAAATCGGACGTGAGGCCCATGCGCGGCAAAAGGGTCAATTGCCCAAGCTGCTCTGGTTTACAGGCCTGTCGGGTTCCGGAAAATCGACAATCGCCAATCTGGTCGAGAAAAAGCTTTATACACTTGGCCGTCATAGCTTCCTGCTGGATGGCGACAATGTCCGCCATGGCCTGAACAAGGATTTAGGCTTCACTGACACCGACCGGATCGAAAATATCCGCCGAGTTGGCGAGGTTGCCAAACTTATGACAGATGCG
This sequence comes from uncultured Sphingorhabdus sp., assembly GCA_963508315.1. Lineage (GTDB taxonomy): Bacteria > Pseudomonadota > Alphaproteobacteria > Sphingomonadales > Sphingomonadaceae > Sphingorhabdus_B. The sequence continues at coordinate 432,701 of CAUOWK010000002.1, forward strand.
GGCTTGATCGTACTCACCGCTTTCATCTCGCCGTTTCGCGCAGAACGCGACATGGCACGGCGCATGATGCCCGCCGGTGATTTTATTGAAATTTTCATCGACACGCCGCTGGAAGAAGCCGAAAAACGCGACGTGAAGGGGCTGTACAAAAAGGCGCGTAGCGGAACGCTCAAAAACTTTACGGGCATAGATAGCCCGTACGAACACCCCATTGCGCCTGAAATTCACATTGACACCACCCGCATGTCGCCCGAACAGGCCGCGGAAATAATCGTCGAACAAGTCGTCGGCATCTGGAGCCCAGATCTGTGAACGATGCGGCGCTGTGCGCACAATTGGCGATGGAAGCAGGCGCGCTTTTACTCGCATTGCAGACGTCCGGTGACCTTCAGGGCAAGGCTCTCGGTGACGAGGGTGACCAGCGCGCCAATGCGTTCTTGTGCGACGCCATTCGCCGGGCCCGCCCCGAGGACGCGTTACTGTCCGAAGAAGAAAAAGACTGTGACAGCAGATGCGCGGCCTCCCGCGTCTGGATTATTGATCCACTCGACGGAACGCGTGAATATAGCGAGGGCCGCAGCGATTGGGCCGTCCATGTCGCGCTTGCCGTAGACGGAGTTGCGCATGCCGGGGCGGTTGCCCTGCCCGGTCTTGGCGTGACGTTGGACTCGGCCAACCCTCCACGATTACAGCGGGCGAATGATCCGCTAAAAATGCTTGTCAGCCGCACGCGGCCTGCGCCTGAGGCAGTTGCGGTGGCTGCGCTGCTCGGCGCGGATTTGTTGCCAATGGGATCGGCAGGCGCAAAGGCGATGGCCGTGGTTCGTGGTGAGGCCGATATCTATCTGCACACGGGCGGCCAATATGAATGGGACAATTGTGCGCCTGTCGCGGTCGCTCAAGCCGCTGGCCTCTATACCGCTCGCATTGATGGGTCACCGATGCGCTACAACAACGCCAACCCCTATTTACCCGATTTGCTCATTTGTCGTCCGGAGCTTACCCAAACTGTCATGGATGCGCTTAAGGCCTTTCAATCGGCGCGCTAATTTACCTGACGGTCATATCCGGCCCAATAAGGCGCACGTAAATCCTTACGCAGAATTTTGCCTGACGCATTTCGGGGCAAGGCGGCGATGACATCCACCGACTGCGGCGCTTTGAAACTAGCAATGCGCGTTCGGGCCCAGCTAATGATGCTGTCGGCGTCAATCTCGCTGCCGGGTTTAGGCACGCACACAGCTTTGACGGCCTCGCCCCATTTGGCGTCGGGGACGCCGATTACCGCGACTTCCAAAACATCCGGATGGCCATAAATCGCGCTTTCGACTTCGGCAGGATAGACATTCTCACCGCCAGTAATGATCATGTCCTTCACGCGGTCATGAATATATAAATATCCGTCTTCATCGACATATCCAGCATCACCGGTCTTGATCCAGCCACCATCGGCCATCGTGCCAAGCGTGGCATCAGGCAGGTTCCAATAGCCAATCATATTGTTCGATGACCGGGTCCACACTTCGCCCACCTCGCCTGTCGGGACATCGTTGCCGGCGCCGTCAACGATCCGCAGTTCCACGCCTGGCAGCGGTTTCCCTGCTGAACGCATGCGTTTGTTGCCATTGGGATCATGGTCCTCAGGCGGCAACATGCAGATCGTGCCCGTCGTTTCGGTCATGCCGTACACTTGAATGAATTGCGCGTTGAATACATTCATGGACTGGCGGAGCAGCTCAAGCGGTATCGGGGCGGCTCCATACAGGATATATTTCAGGCGGCTATAATCGACGTCGCGACATCGGGGATGATTCACCATCATTTGCAACGCGGCAGGGACGATGAACAGCCGCGTCGCGCCGCCCTTCTCGATAGCATCAAAAACCGCATCAGGCGAAAACTCGGCCTCGACCAGTCCCGGTAAGCCCGACGCCAACGCCATGATGCCAAGGCCTGTGCCCCCGATATGGGCGCAAGGCATGGCGATGAGAACGACCTCGTCATCCTCCCACTTGCTGTAGGGATGATCATTCTCGGCGGAGTTTTTACGCAAGCCAAACAGGTTGCGGTTGGACAGCACCGCGCCCTTGGGATTGCCCGTCGTCCCCGACGTGTAGAGCTGAAGCGCCGCATCATCGGGACCAGCCGGGTCAAATGCTGCAGGCACGGTGCTGTCAATCATCCTCCGCGCGTCTTCCTCATGTATGACGTCCGGTTTGTGGGCGAGCGATTGGGCCAGCGCGTCAACGGCAGCTTCAAAGCCATGTCCTGCAAACAATATGCGCGCCTTGGTGTCGCCGGCAATATAAGCCCATTCTGCAGGTGCCAGACGCCATCCGATCGGGACCATCACCACGCCCACCCGCGCCGCGCCATAAAACAGGGCAAAATACAAATCGCTGTTCTTGCCAATCCAAGCGATGCGGTCGCCCTTTTCGAGACCAGCAGACAGCAGCATCGTCGCAATACGCGCCGTCCGCGCCTCAAGCTGCGCATAATTGTCGGTGCGACCACCTTGGCTCAGCGCAGGCCACTCCGCCCGAGCCACCGCCCAATGCTGCAAAAATCCGTCAAAAGTTAGAATGTGGGTTGTGTCCATACTGACAGTCATCCTCCTCGCGGCCAATCATGCAATGCGACAGCCATCAAGTAGAAGTGTCGAGTTATAACGCGGCAATGTCAATCGCGCGGTTAAATCAGAAATTACGAACGGCGGAATATCACCGACAGGTTGTTGGCGGGCATCGGGATGATCGCATCCAGCCATAAGCCGACAGAGGTGGCTTCATTCGCTACGTCTTCGACGAAGCGTAGGCCCCATTCCGGGTTCTGTTGCTTTAGCGCCGCATCGAATGCAATGTTGCCCTCCGATGGAGGCACCTCGCGCTGCCAAAACGGGCCGTAAATATACAGCGGTTCACCTGATGCGAAGATCGCAGCCGCATGGCGCAGTAATCCTAACGTTGCGGCCCACGGGCTAATATGCGCCATATTGATGCAGATGATGGCATTAGCTTTGACTACCGGCCACCGGCCTGCGGCGTCCAATTGCACCGGAGGCTTGACGTTATTCGCTCCAGCGTCGGCCGTCCACGCCGCAATCGACGCGATGGCAATGGGGTCCGGATCGCTGGGCTGCCAGGAAAGCACAGGGAACGCCTGCGCAAAATGCACGATATGTTCGCCTGTGCCGCTCGCGATTTCCAGCACTTCCCCGTTGGCGGGTAAGATACCGGACAGCGCGGCAGTAATCACATCGCGGTTGCGTGCTGTGGCGGGGGCGTGGCGCTTGGCCTCGCCGCCCGCCTCGAAAACGAACGGTGTCGGGTCGCTCACTCGGCCGCTATGGCCTGCGCAGGTTCTTTCCACACCAGCACTGGCTTACGTGCAGCCTGTGTTTCGTCCAGACGGCGGCGCGGTGCATGGTGCGGCGCCGATTTCAGCGATGGATCGCCTGCCTTTGCCCGCTGTGCCACCGAACGCAACGCACCGATGAATTGGTCAAGCGTCGCCTTGCTTTCGGTTTCCGTCGGCTCGATCAACATTGCGCCATGAACGACGAGCGGGAAATAAACCGTCATCGGATGATAGCCTTCGTCGATCAGGCCCTTGGCGATATCAAGCGTCGAAAAACCGTCCGCCATGCCGTCATCGCTGAATAAGGCCTCGTGCATGCATGGGCCGCTATGCGCGAACGGCGCATCAAGCACATCGTCTAGGCTACGCAAGATGTAATTGGCATTGAGGACGGCGTCCTCTGCCACTTGACGCAAGCCATCCGCACCATGCGACATAATATAGGCCAGCGCGCGCGTGAACATGCCCATCTGCCCATGGAACGCCACCATGCGACCGAAGGTCAAATCGTGATACTCGCCGGCGGTTTCTTCTTCGACCAAAACAAAATGTTCGCCATCCTTATCGACGAACGGAAGCGGCGCATAAGGTGCAAGCGCTTCCGATAATACGACAGGTCCGGAACCCGGGCCACCGCCGCCATGCGGGGTCGAGAATGTCTTGTGCAAGTTGATGTGCATGGCATCAACGCCCAAATCGCCCGGACGCACGCGGCCGACGATCGCGTTGAAATTGGCACCGTCGCAATACACGTAGCCGCCGGCCGCATGGACCGCGTCCGATATCTCGCGCAAATCGCGTTCGAACAGACCGCATGTGTTGGGGTTTGTGATCATAACGCCCGCGACATCGGGACCAAGCCGCGCCTTCAACGCCGCCACGTCAACGCGGCCTTCCGGAGTTGCCGGAATATTCTCTACCTCATAACCCGCAAAGGCGGCTGTCGCTGGGTTCGTGCCATGGGCACTTTCCGGGCACAGGATGACCGAGCGCGCATCACCGCGCGCCGTGAGTGCGGCACGAATGGCGAGAATACCGCACAACTCGCCATGCGCGCCCGCCTTGGGCGACATTGCAACCGCCTTCATCCCCGTCAGCGTAACCAGCCAGTGCGCAAGTTCGTGAATGACCGCAAGTGCACCCTGCACCGTTTCAACCGGCTGCAACGGATGGACATCGGCAAAGCCCGCCATGCGCGCGACTTTTTCGTTCAGGCGCGGGTTGTGCTTCATGGTGCAGCTGCCCAGCGGAAAGAAGCCCAGGTCGATGGCATAGTTCTGACGGCTCAGGCGCGTATAATGGCGCACCGTCTCAGGTTCCGAAAGGCCGGGCAGACCAATGTCGCGATGCCGTTCCAAATTACCAAGCCGCGATACAACTTTTGGCACCTCGGCAAGGTCGACGCCAGTGGTGCCGCTTGTGCCGATTTCGAAAATAAGCGCTTCTTCGAGCATCAGCGCCTTGTTACCCGTGAAGGTTGTGGGTTTTGCGTCGCCTGCAACGCCCATTTCAGGCTTCCAGCCGCCTTGGTTCACCGCGCTCATGCCAAAATCTCCTGCAATGCTGTCGCAAATGTTTCGACGTCCTCCGCCGACGCGACCTCAGTCACCGCGACGACCAAGCCGTTTTCAAGAGTGTCCGATCCCGGATAGAGCCTGCCCAAGGACACACCGCCGAGGACTTTTCTGTCGGCCAGCGCGCGCACAACGGGGCGGGCCTCTTTGGGCAGCTTTAACGTGAACTCGTTGAAGAAGCTTTCGTTCACCAATTCAACGCCCGGAATTTGCGCCAACCGATCAGCAGCCTGAACCGCCAAGGCATGATTAAGCGACGCAAGTGTGCGAAGTCCTTTTTCGCCCAGCAATGTCATATGAACACTGAAGGCCAACGCGCAAAGTCCTGAATTTGTGCAGATATTTGACGTAGCCTTTTCGCGGCGGATATGTTGCTCGCGCGTTGACAAGGTAAGCACAAAGCCGCGTTTGCCTTCCGCGTCAACTGTCTCACCGCACAGACGCCCGGGCATCTGGCGCACAAATTTTTCCTTGCAGGCGAACAGGCCAACATAGGGTCCGCCGAATTGCAGGCCAACGCCAAGCGATTGCCCTTCGCCCACCACAATATCCGCGCCCATCTCGCCCGGTGACTTGATCGCCCCCAGAGCGACGGGCTCCGTCACGACAGCAATCAGCAATGCGCCATGCTCATGCGCCTTCGAAGCGATAGCCGAAAGGTCTTCAATGCGACCCAATATGTCGGGATATTGCACGACGACGCAGCTTGTTTCGCCGTCAATGGCATCCAGCAACCGTGCACTGTCGGTTACAGCCGAAAGTTCCGGTAGCGCCGTGTCCAGCGTATCACCCGTATATTTCGCCATCGTCTTGGCAACACTTACATAATGCGGATGCAAGCCCGACGAGAGTACAGCTTTCGACCGCTTGGTGACGCGGCCAGCCATGCCGATGGCTTCCCAGCAGGCAGTCGAGCCATCATACATAGACGCGTTCGCCACATCGCAACCGAACAGCCGCGCGACTTGTGTCTGGAACTCAAACAGCATCTGCAGCGTGCCCTGCGCGATTTCCGGTTGATACGGGGTATATGCGGTCAGAAACTCGCCGCGCTGGATAATGTGATCAACCGATGCAGGCACATGATGCTTGTACGCGCCAGCGCCCAGGAAAAACGGATGATGCGATGCAGCCAAATTCTTGCGCGCAAGGTCGGATAAATGCCGTTCGACCGCCATTTCGCTCGCGTGATTGGGCAACCCGCGGATGGGGCCATCCAACTGTGCTTCGGCAGGCACATCAACGAAAAGATCATCGATCGATTTGGCCCCAATGACACCGAGCATGGCTTGGCGGTCGGTCGGGGTCAGCGGCAAATAACGCATTTCATTCTCCAATATTCCCGCGCGGCGGGTCAGCAGTTCTTAAAGTCCGTCAACAAACGCCTTGTACGCGGTCGCATCCATCAGGCTGTCGAGTTCGCTCGTGTCGCTCAGCGTGATTTTGAAGAACCAGCCTTCGCCTTCGGGGTCGCTGTTCACCAAAGCCGGATCGCCTTCGAGTGCGGCATTGCCTTCGGTGACTGTGCCGCTGACAGGTGCGTACACGTCGGATGCCGCTTTCACGGATTCGACCACCGCAGCATCGCCACCTTTTTTGAGCGTCGCGCCAGTGGCCGGAACTTCAGCAAAGACGATGTCGCCAAGCTGGCTTTGCGCATATTCGGTGATGCCGACCGTGGCGCTATCGCCATCGACTTCGATCCATTCATGATCTTCGGTGAAATAACGGGTCATATGTTCGCTCCTCTGCGATGGTAATGATGGGGGACGAAAGGCATAGCGGCGACGGTCAGCGCAACACGCTTGCCGCGCACTTCAGCCTCAAGCACCGAGCCAATGGCATTATGCCCGGCCGCAACATAGCCCATCGCAATCGGCGCACCGACGCTCGGCGCAAAACCGCCTGATGTGATGGTGCCAACCAGCGTGTCACCGGCAAAGATGGGCGCACCTTCACGCACGGGCATTTTGCCGTCGACGGCCAAGCCAACCAGTTTTTTTGAAGGGCCCTCAGCCAATGCCTTCAATATCCGCCCTGCCCCGGCGAAACCGCCATCAGCACGGCGGCGCTTTGATATAGCGAATGATGCGTTGCCCTCGACTGGGTCGATATCCGGATTCATGTCATGCCCATATAGCGGCAGCCCAGCTTCAAGCCGGAGCGAATCACGGGCGCCAAGGCCGATTGGTTTGACTTCGGGTTGTGCGCACAGCTGGTCGGCCAATGCCTTTGCGTGCTCTGCGGCAACCGATATCTCGAACCCGTCTTCGCCCGTGTAGCCAGAACGGCTAATCCACAAAGGCTCGGGATCGGCCTTTGGCCCCCAAAAGAAAGTACCGGCTTCCATAAAATATAATGCAGCAACCCCGGACACAACGCGCGCAAGGGCATCCACGGCCTTTGGTCCCTGAAGCGCCAACAAGGCCCGATCTTCCATGTAGTTCATGGTGATTTCGTCGGGCAAATGCTCGCGCAGATAGCCCATATCGTCCCACTTCACCGCGCCGTTGACAACAACATATAAGCCCATGGGGGCAGCGGTGATCATCATGTCATCCAGAACGCCGCCATCTTCGTTCAGCAGCAGCGAATAACGCATCTTGCCCTCTTTAAGCGCGGATATGTCGCCCGGAACAACTGCTTCGATCGCATCGGCGACGCCGTCCCCAGACAGCATGAGCTGACCCATGTGGCTGACGTCGAACAGGCCCGCATTTTCGCGCGTCCACAGATGTTCGGCCATGATGCCTTCATATTGGATCGGCATATGATAGCCGGCAAACTCCACCATGCGCGCGCCGCGTGCGCGATGCCATGCGTCCAGCGGAAGTTCGAGTATTTCGATGGGTTCGAGTTCGAATTCGTCTACGTCGCTCATATCAGTCCGTTCCAAGAGTCGCAGCGACCGACGCCGGTTGGCGCCGTGTCTGCTGCCCCCTCTGTCACGGGTACCTGAGAGCTTTATCCATCCGAATAGCTGCATGCAGCAAGCCGGACAGGCTACCCCTTCGGTGGCATTTCGGGATTAACCCCAAATGCGCTTTCCAGAGTGTCGCAAAAGCCAAAGCGGTCCTTTTGCCTGAGAGATTCCGGGGCGGTTGCTCCTTCGGCGGTCCCTTTAAGGGACGCTCTCCCGCTTCGTCAGCGACCAAATTGCCTTGGCCGCGACACAGTTGAGAGTCAACCGGCGAGCGCGTCTATCGAGTCATTTTCGTGGATAAATACACCGTCATCGTCGCTGCTTGCTAATGTTGCTATGGCCTTGGCGACTTTAGGAGACGGCGTAGAGGCAAATTTCCGCATACCGCCTATCATCAGCATGTCGAATATGGGCGACAGCAAAATACCCAAAGCTTCGCCCGGACGTTTGTCTTCACGATGTCCGCCGGTGAGCAAGCTTGGCCGCATGATGTCCAGTCGCCCGAAACCAATGCTACGAAGCCCCTGCTCCATGTCGGCCTTTGTCCGGAGATAAAAGCTGCCGCTTGCGGGCGTGCTGCCCACCGACGATACCGTAACGAAATGCCGCGCACCAGCCGAATGGCAAGCCTTTGCAAAAGCGAGAACAAGGTCATGGTCAATGGCGCGAAATGCTTCCTGCGATCCCGCTTTGCCTATGGTCGTGCCCAGACAGGAAATCGCGATTGTGGGCTTTATGCTGGCAACAATCGCAGGCCATTCGCCGGACAGGGCGACATGCTCCGTGATGGCCGGGTGCGGCGGTTCCGACGCGCGGCGCAATACCAAATGGACGTCAAACGCGGCGCGCGCGAGCAATTCCGCCACCTGCCGACCGATCAATCCCGAACCACCAGCGACAACGACCCTCACGCTCATTCTGCATTCCCGCAAATCTCGCGATGACGATCGGTCGCATAACGGTCAGTCATACCTGCCAGAAAATCGCCGATATGGCGGCTGCGCTCGGGATCGGAGTCCGGCAGGTTCTCCAGCCATTCTGACGGCAACAGAGCAGGATCGGCATGATAGGCAGCAAACAGCTCCGACACGACTTTGGACGCGCCGACCGCCGCGTCTATTTGAGTCGGATGATGGTAGAGATTTTCATACATGAATGTCTTCAACTGCCGTTCACGCGCGCCCATCTCTTCCGAAAACCCGCCAATCATCACCTGTGCCTCGCGCACATCGTTAACGTCTGAAATGCCCAACGCTTTTATGCTATCACGCGTAGATTCGATGACGTCGTTGACCATCACCCCGATCTGCTCGCGCGTCAGTTCCCCCACCAATCGGCGCGCTTTTACATCGGGATAACGCTGCGTGATCGCCGCCCATCGCTGCGCCACAAACGGCAGCTCAAGCAGTTGGTCGATGTCCAATAGCCCTGCACGAATGCCGTCATCAATATCGTGATTGTCATAAGCGATATCATCGCTAATCGCAGCAATCTGCGCCTCCAAGGACGGCCACTGGTCAAGGCTCAGGTCATATTCGGCATTTACTTCTGACAAGGCCCAACCAGGCGACTGCACCGGCCCATTATGTTTCGCCAACCCCTCCAGCAGTTCCCAGCTCAAGTTCAGCCCGGGCCATGACGGGTAAGGCGATTCCAGAGACGTCAGCGTACGAAGGGTCTGCGCGTTGTGGTCGAAACCGCCAAAGGGCTTCATGACCTCTTCAAGTGCATCTTCTCCAGCATGTCCGAAAGGGGGATGGCCGATGTCGTGGGCAAGGCACAAGGCCTCGGTCAAATCTTCGTTCAAGCCCAATGCCCGCGCTATCGTCCTGCCAATCTGTGCGACTTCAAGGCTGTGCGTCAGCCGGACGCGATAATGGTCACCATCGGGCGATATGAACACCTGCGTTTTGTGCCGTAGTCGTCGGAACGCAATGGAGTGGATAATGCGGTCGCGATCACGCTGGAATATGTTGCGCGGTCCCCGGATATCGCGGGATGGCTCGGCATGAAGGCGGCCGCGACTATGGTCGGGATGTGAAGCGAAGGAAGCCAGTTGCGACATGGCGCGCTTATGGCGGTAAGCAGCGCTTTCAGGAAGTCGTTATTTCGCCTTCAGCGCAATTACCGGCACGCCAACTTCGCTTTTCCACATAAAGCCGCCGCCCCCAGCCTTCTTGAAATCGCCTTCCCACTTTTTGGCTGCCTTCATGTCGGCAAATGGACCGACAAGCAGTCGATCCGTTTTGCCCCATGGCGATGTCCAGGGGTTCTGCGATTTGAATAGTTCCGGATTTTTCTTCACCCATTTACGATAGTCAAAGCCAAGCGCGCTCGCGTCACCTGTGGCAATCTGCACCCAGAAACGTGCGGGATTGGCGTTTTCGGCCTTGGCTTTCGCCGCGGCCTTGGGATCTACCTTTGCAGTCTTCGCGGCATCCACCGCCGCAACTTTGGGCGCCGCTGGTTTCAGCTTCTTCAGGTCCACCGGAACCTGCGACGGCACCTGTTCGCTTTCGGGGATTTCGATGGAACTGACCAAGGCGCCGAGATCAAACGCGGAAGAGGCTGGCACAGCGACTGCGGTCGGCGTTGGCTGCGGTGTTGGAACGGGGGCAGCAGGCTGCGGCTGCACGGTGATTGGCGCAGCAGCCATCGCGATCGAAGTAGAAGCCGGCGGTGCAGGCGGACCATTCAGCATCGTGGGTAGCACCGCGGTTGCGGAGGTGACCGGCGCGGGTGCGGCCAGTTGAACATTCTGAGTTGCTGCAGAAAGAGGCATCGTCGTTGCCGCTATACCTGTCGATGTTGCGGGCGGTGTCCGCGCCATGTCGCTGACAGGGGTCGCCGCAGTTGCCTGCCGTGTCGGCGTTACCACGCGCACCAGCGGGCGGGCCGTTTTAGGGACAGGTAACGCGCCCGTGTTCACGCTTGAAATGCGGGCGGACTGGGCTTCTTCCACCTTGGCGCGGGCTTCGGCGGTTCCAAGCCGCGACGTATCGGTCTTCGGGAGTTTCAGCGCATCGGGTATATTCGCTACCGCCGTCTTAATTTCCTCGCGCTCGCGTGCCTTGCGATCCTGTTTACGTTCTTTTTTCGGATCAACCGTTGCGGCGGTAGCCGCCGGTTTAGCCGACTTTGTGCCCAATGGAGCGCCAGTCGGGATCAACCGGCTTTCACCGCGCGGGATATCTACGGTCGGCAATGCTGCGGCAACCTTCCGAACCTGTTCGCTATCACGCCCGACATACTGACTGACGGGAAAATGGCCCAAATGAATGGCTGCCGCCTGTTGCGCACCGGTCAACGTTGGCATGAGCCGGAAGAACCGCTCCATCCGCTGAGCAGAAGCAGTGTCCATAAACCCTTGCGCCACCTTCGTTGATTCACGCAAATCGCCGCGTGCCGCCAACATAAAAGCCCGTGCGCGCCATGCGGTGGCATTGTTTTTTTGAAGCAATGGAACCAGCATCGCATCAGATTCTTCCTTTTGCCCGGCTAGGGACAGGGAAATTGCTTGCCGGATGGCAATGTCATCCGAGGCCGCTGCGCTGCGCGCCAGTTTGTAATCTTGCTGGGCGCGACCGAAGTTGCCGAGCAGGTCAAAGGCCAGCGCGCGGTCCGCCGCAATGCTGCGTTCATTAGCGCCAAGGCGAATGGCGTCGTCAAACAGGCGCAGCGCCTCAAATGGGTTTTCGGTTCGAACAGTGGCGATAGCTAAGCCAGACACGATCCGGCTGTTGTTCGGGCGCAGGGCATTTGCGCGCGTGAAAAAGTTCAGCGCGGCATTGGCATCGCCTAGCGCCAGCGACGCATTGCCGGCGTCTGCCAACGCGTCTGCGTCAGTTGGGCTTAACGATATCCGGCGCATGGCTGCACGCAATTCGGCGGCACCAGCTGGTTCGCTTGACGGTGCTGCAACCGGAGTTTGCCGGTCTAGTTCCTCAAGCGCACTTTCGTCGACCGCTTGCGCGAACGCCATGGATGAAAGCGTCAATGCACAAGTAAATCCCAACCCACGTAACATCATCACATTCATGCAATTCTATTGGGGAACTGCGGGCCGGACTCAAAGCGACTAAACGCCTTGCTCCGACCAACAGTTGCATAAAAAAGACGAGATGACGGAACCCGGCCCCGGATACTATCAGTTATTCTGGCGATCCAAAAAGCGCGGGATGTTCAAACCGCTGGCCCCATCTGCGCTTTTGTCTTCCTCTTCGCCTTCGGAACGCGAAAGCCCGCGCGACAGGTTGGACATGCGTTCAAACAAAGTGCCACCGGTTGGAATACGCGGCGCGGCACGGTCTGGTGCTTCAGTCACATCGACAGGCTCTGCTGCCGGCGCGTCGGATTCTGCATCAACCGGGTCGCTGAGATCAAGTGTATCGGCCGCATCCCATGGCTGGTCCGAAGCTTCGGTTTCAGGAGCATCGGTTGCGTCGTCGGCCGCGACAAAGTCGCTGCCCAAGACGAGGCTATCATCTTCGGCTTCGGCAACATCTGTCGCAACTGCATCTTCCGCAGGCTCATCGCTGGCGCTGCCAAATAGCGACGTTGATGCGGCAACCTCAACCACGGGTTCTGGCGGACGGCTGAACGCGAAGGGACGTGTCGCATGTGCAACAGGTGACGCCGCGGTGCCATCATTGTCGATACCGGTCGCAACGACCGAAACGCGGATTTTGCCATTCAGATTTTCATTGAATGCCGAACCCCAGATGATGTTGGCGTCTGGATCAACCAACTCACGGATGTGGTTTGCAGCCTCATCAACTTCCATCAGGCGCATATCTTCGCCGCCAGTGATGGAGACGATAACACCCTTTGCGCCCTGCATCGACACGCCGTCGAGCAATGGGTTGGCAATCGCCTTTTCAGCCGCTTCAAGTGCACGACCGTCGCCTTCGGCTTCGCCGGTGCCCATCATTGCCTTGCCCATTTCGTGCATCACGGAGCGCACGTCGGCAAAGTCTAGGTTGATGAGGCCAGGCATAACCATCAGGTCGGTAATACCGCGCACACCCTGCTGCAGAACTTCGTCGGCCAGCAGGAATGCTTCTTTGAAAGTGGTGTTGGGATTGGCGACCAAAAACAGGTTTTGGTTAGGGATCACGATCAACGTGTCAACATGCTGCTGCAGTTCGGTGATGCCCGAATCTGCCGACCGCATCCGGCGCGAACCTTCGAACAGGAAGGGCTTTGTAACAACGCCCACGGTCAAAATGTTCATTTCACGCGCGGCCTTGGCGATAACCGGTGCAGCACCTGTTCCAGTGCCCCCGCCCATGCCCGCTGCGATGAAGCACATATGGCATCCGGCAAGTGCTGCCTTAACCTGCTCGATCGTCTCTTCTGCTGCGGCACGCCCTACTTCGGGACGCGATCCCGCACCCAGACCTTGCGTAATTTCAGGTCCAAGCTGAATGCGATATTCCGCTGGCGACGCATTCAACGCCTGCGCGTCGGTATTGGCTACGACAAAGTCGACGCCTTCGACGCGTGCCCCAATCATATTGGCGACCGCGTTGCCTCCGGCGCCACCGACGCCAATGACCGCAATCTTCGGCTTCAACTCGTCAACCACTGGTGGACCGATATTGATGCTCATAATTTTATCCCCCTAGCCTCCATGGCTTGTTAGAAATTTTCACGCTTTTGACACAAAAGCAAACAGGGCACACTCGAAAATTAACCCTTTTGCACAGTTTTCTGTCAGAAATTCTCGCGAACTGCCCGTTTTATGCGCTCAATCAAACTTGGCATTGATCCGCCCAGTTGTTCAGCGCGTAATTCGTAACCTGATTTAAGATTAACACGTTCCGAAGCGGCGTAATGAATCAGCCCAACCAAGGTTGAAAAAGCAGGCCCAGAATGTGCTTCGGGGATGCTCGTTAGCCCAAATGGGCGGCCAATCCGTACTGTCCGGCCCAGCGCACCTTGCATATGTTCTGCGATGCCCTTCAACTCGGCTCCCCCGCCAGTCAGCACGATTTGATGCCCTGATGGCCCGGAAAAACCGAGTGTTTTGAGCGCACGTGCGATTTCGCTGACTATGGTATCAACACGTTGGCAGACGACAGCGTTCAACTGGGCCTTGGTAATGCGTGGCGCATTGGAACTGGCTTCAACGCCGTTTTCATCGGGACCGATGTCGAGCACTTCCTGATGATCGCGTGGGCTGGTCAAAGCCGACCCGTGAAAGCATTTCAGCCGTTCGGCTTGGGCCCGGCGGATGCCAAATGCGGAAGCGATATCGTCAGTGATATCCGACGCACCCTTCTGAACGGTAACAAGTCCGACAAGCATGCCGCCGATGAAGACGGAGACATTCGTAACCGCAGCGCCGAATTCGACCAATGCAACGCCCAGTTCGCGCTCTTCGGCAGTCAGGCAGGCAAGCCCCGTTGCAACTGGAGCCACGACAACCGATTCAACATCAAGATGCGCCGCGCGCGCGGTCATATCCATGTTGCGGACGGGCGACTGGTCAGCGAGCACGACATGGATATCAACGCCAAGACGATCAGCGTGCAACCCGACGGGGTTAACCACACCGCCAACGCCATCCAGCGAATATAAGGTCGGTTGGATATGCAGCGCCATCTTGCCGCCGGTTTGAATATTGGCGCGCCCCGCCTGCAACAGCTCGTCGACATCTTCTTGCGTGATGCGATCACCGCCAAGTTCGATTTCAACAGGTGCCAGCAAGCTATCAAGACCGCCGGCAGACATGCCGACCCAGACCCGGTCAATGTTCAGCCCGGCAATGCGCTCGGCTTGCTCCACCGCATGCCGCACAGATAATTCTGCCTGTTCGACGTCGGCGATGCAGCCGCGCGTAACGCCCCGGCTTTCGCGCTGTCCTGTGCCTAACACCAGAAGCTCGCCGCTGTCGGTCTGACCCGCGATAAGCGCCGAGACCTTGGACGACCCGATGTCTATTGCGGAAATGAGTTTTTCAACCCGGGCAGCCTTCATGCTGTCAATCCAGTTGTTTTCGAGGGAATTTCATTGCTCTCCGCTTTTACAGCAGCAGGTTCGGCGACGGGCGCTTTGCGGAAATAGGCACGCTCAGGGTCGCGCATGTCAAAATGGATGAGGTCACGTCCGAGCAAACGATGGATACCATCCATTCGCGCAAATTTCAGCAATGCCTCTGCCGCGGCCTTTTCGCCCTCCGGCAACGCCAGCGTCTCGCCTGTTTCGAATTGCAAATCCCATCGGCGGTTGCCCACCCACGTCGCACCGACAACCTGCGCTTTCAACGCCGACGCATTATCGAGTAGCGCGTTGAGCGCGACGGCATGGGAATTGGCATCCACGCCGTTTAATACGGGCAAATCAGTGCTGGCACCGGCCTTCACATTTTGCAGAACGATGCCGTCGGCATCAATCAGCGAATATTTCCCGTCGCGCTGCCAGACTGCGGCAGGTTTGCGTTCGATGATTTCCACGGCAAGCGTATCTGGCAAACGGCGCGACACGCGGGCATCCTTAATCCAGCCATATTGCAGCAAATCGGCGCGCACCTTTTCGATATCAACCAATGGCATCGCGCGATCTTTTTCGGCCAGAACAAGTTCATAGACCTTCAACTGGTCGACCCGCTCCATCCCTGTAACTTCAACGCGTTGGACCTGAAATCCGGCCTTGGCGGCTAGTGCGGCATATTGTTGATAGGCGGCAGTGGTCAGCCCGGCATATTGTGCGGCGACAAAAGCAAGTACCGACAGCGCAACGACAAAAAACCATGTAACGACGCGCTGCACATCTTCTTCCGAAAAAGGCAGCGTGCGCAGGATCCTGTCCACCACCGACATCTGGCGGATTTTCTTGCGCGGCGCTGGCGCTTTGCGTTTCGCTGGTGCTTTGCGGGCTGCGGCAGCCATTATGCGAGTGCCTCTTTCACCAATAGGTCGACCAACTGCTCATAGCTGATGCCAACATGCTTTGCCTGCTCGGGTACGAGGCTTAGAGGCGTCATGCCGGGCTGGGTATTGGTTTCAAGGACGAAAACGCCATTGAGCCCAGCTTCGTCGTCCCAACGAAAATCAGTCCGCGATGCACCCTTGCAGCCAAGAAGCTGGTGCGCACGAAGCGCTGTATCAAGCATATATTGCGCGACGTCGGCAGGTATTTCGGCAGGACAGATATGCTCGGTCAATCCGTCCGTATATTTCGCGTCAAAGTCATAAAAGCCGCTCTTTGGCTTAAGCTCCGTGATGCAAAGTGCGCGGTCGCCAAGAACAGCGACAGTCAATTCACGCCCCTTGATGAAGGGTTCGGCCAACAACCGATCAAATTCTTGCCAAGGCCCTTTTGCATCGCGCGCAATCGGGTTGCCGTAATTGCTGTCATCGGTGACGATCGCCACGCCCACAGAGCTGCCCTCATTCACGGGCTTCAACACATAAGGCCGCGGGATGGGGTCGGCAGTGAAAAGGCTTTCACTTTCGACCATCGTGCCTTTTGGCATGGGGATGCCCGCTGGCACCAGCCGCTGCTTGGTCAATTCCTTGTCAATGGCGATGACCGATGTAACCATACCGCTATGCGTGTAGCGGATTCCCATCAAATCAAGCATGCCCTGCACCGACCCATCTTCGCCGGGAACGCCGTGGAGGGCGTTAAATACAACATCGGGGCGAAGCGACGCCAGAACCTGAGCGATGTTGCGGTCCATGTCCACGCGGCTGACGGTATAGCCTACTTTTTCGAGGGCATCGGCGACACCATTACCGCTCATCAATGATACCGGTCGCTCATTGGACCAGCCGCCCATCAATACGGCGACGTGAATATCTTTGCTCATTTCTTTCCACCCACGCGCTGGATTTCCCAACTTAGATCAATGCCCGATTTTGCCTTTACCCGACGCCGTACTTCTTCTCCAAGTGCCTCAATGTCGGCGCTGGTCGCATCGCCTGTGTTGATGAGGAAGTTGGTATGTTTTTCCGAAACCTGCGCGCCACCGATTTGCAGACCGCGACAGCCGGCCTCATCAACCAATTGCCACGCCTTGTGCCCGTCAGGGTTTTTGAATGTCGAACCGCCTGTTTTGGACCGTAATGGCTGTGATGCTTCGCGCGATGCGCTGATGCGATCCATCTCGGCTTGGATAGCCTCTGGGTCTCCTGGGACCCCTTGAAAACGGGCGCCCACCACAATGGCACCGTCGGGGAGTTCCGAATGCCGATAGCTGTAATGCAGGTCGGCGACGGACAATCTTTCCAGCCCGCCGTCGCGCATCACGACATCGCAATCGACCAATATGTCCTTCACTTCGCCGCCATAGGCTCCGCCGTTCATCCGCACAAAGCCCCCCACGGTTCCGGGAATCGAGCGCAAAAATTCAAGGCCCGAGATGCCTTCATCGCGCGCTGTTGACGACACCAAAATGCCCGATGCCCCCGCACCGCAATCCAGCGTAACCGCATCGGTTTTGGTGACTTTAGCGAAAGCCTTGCCAAGACGGACAACGACACCGGACACCCCGCCATCGCGCACGATCAGATTTGACCCGAGGCCAAGCGCCATAACCGGTGTCGAGGGATCAATTTCCAGCAGGAAGTGCTGGAGATCCTCAATATCTTTAGGCTCGAACAGATATTCCGCAAAGCCACCTGATTTGAACCAAACGAGCGGAGCCAAAGGTGCCTGCGCAGTCAGCTTACCCCGAACCGGCGGGAGGGCGCATATAGTCACTTGGGCACCGCCCGAATTGCGTCAGCCAAGCCAGCGGCCCATTTCGTAATGTCGCCGGCGCCAAGGCAGACAACCATATCGTTTGGCTGGATAACCGCAGCCAATTTGTGCGCAAGGTCGTCAGCGCTCGCCACCGTTGCGGCGGATCGGTGACCGCGCGCTTTGATGCCGTTGACCAGAGAATCCGCGTGAATGTCGTCGATGGGCAATTCCCCAGCGGCATAAACCGGTGAAATAAACACCATATCCGCGTCGTTAAACGCCTGCTGGAAATCGTCCATATGGTCCCGCAGACGGGTGTAGCGGTGCGGCTGCGCAATTGCGATCACCCTGCCCTGCGCGCCTTCGCGTGCAGCAGATAAAACAGCCCGTATTTCAACAGGGTGGTGGCCGTAATCGTCGATGATAGTCACTGGCCCACCGGGCATCTCGACTTCACCGACCTTGGTGAAGCGACGCTTTACGCCGCCAAATTTGTCGAAACCATGCGCCACGTCTTCGTCGCTCATGCCCATTTCGAGACCAACAGCGATGGCGGCCAGAGCGTTTTGAACATTATGCCGACCCGGCATTGGCAGTTTCACATCGCGAATGACGCGCTGTGACCCGTCACGTTCCCGAACCATTACGTCAAAACTATTGCCGCCCGGATAGGGCGTAACAGTCTCGCCGCGAACGTCGGCCTGTGCGGAAAACCCGTATGTGATAATCCTGCGGTCGCGTATTTTGGGCAGGATCGCCTGCACTTCAGGATGGTCGAGGCACATAATGGCCGCGCCGTAAAAGGGCACATTTTCGACGAATTCCACGAAGGCACTCTTGATGGCGTCGAAGTCGCCATAATGATCGAGATGCTCGGGATCGATATTGGTGACAACCGCCAGCGTACCATCAAGGCGCAGAAAGCTGCCATCGCTTTCGTCAGCTTCGACCACCATCCAGTCGCTCGCGCCAAGTCGGGCGTTCGAGCCGTAGCTGTTAATTATGCCGCCGTTGATGACGGTGGGATCAATACCGCCATGGTCGAGCATTGCGGCAATCAGCGACGTCGTGGTGGTTTTCCCGTGTGTCCCTGCAACGGCGACGGTATTTTTCAGCCGCATCAATTCGGCCAACATCTCAGCACGGCGCACCAGCGGAATACGGCGTTCTAGCGCGGCGTCGCGTTCAGGGTTGCCTGCCTTCACCGCTGTTGAGGTAACAACAACTGTCGCGTCGCCCAAATTGTCGGCGCTGTGACCAATCATAACCTTGATACCGCGCTTGCGCAGGCCATCGATCACATAGCTCTCGGCAATGTCACTGCCCTGCACCTTATAGCCCAGATTGTGCATGACCTCGGCAATCCCCGACATACCAATGCCGCCAATGCCGACGAAATGGACGGTGCCAATGTCGGTCGGGACACCCTTCATGATGCGCTCTTTCGCGCAAGTGCGGGCGATGCGCCGAAAGACGGGCTGGTTTCGGAATGTGATGATAAATTTTGCATGATGGGTGCGCGGCCAAAGGACTCCACAAGATCGGCAAGGTCGGCAACTGCGTTAGGCCGACCACCGCCTTTCGCTGCCTTGGCGGCGTTTTCCAGGGCGCCCGGCTC
Organism: uncultured Sphingorhabdus sp.; assembly: GCA_963508315.1. GTDB lineage: Bacteria > Pseudomonadota > Alphaproteobacteria > Sphingomonadales > Sphingomonadaceae > Sphingorhabdus_B. The sequence goes on from CAUOWK010000002.1 coordinate 451,863, forward strand.
CATCGCGATTTTCTGTATCTGCTTGGCAAGCTCGATCGAATTGAACGCCGTTTGTGCGATGGCGCGCGCCCCGCCCGCCGCAACCATTTCCTTCACATTATAGCTTTGGTGGTCGTCGGTAGCGCTTGGTAATGGCACCAATATCGCGGGGCGTCCGGCACAGGTCAGTTCTGAAATTGTCGATGCGCCTGCACGCCCGATGACCAAATGCGCCCAGCCCAGCCGTTCGGGCAAGTCGGGCAAATAGGTAGCAAGTTCAGCGGGAATATCGTGGCTGGCATAAGCCGCGCGAACCGTCTCTATATCCTCGGCACGGCATTGCTGCGTCACCTGAAGCCGGCGGCGCAGGTTCAGCGGCAAGCGTGCAAGCCCGTCAGGCACAATCTCGGACAGGATAGTCGCGCCCTGACTGCCACCGGTGACCAAAACGCGGAATATGCCGTCGGCCAACAGTGGCGGGTAAGGTTCATCGCGGAGTGCAAGCACTTCTTCGCGCACGGGATTACCGACCAGATGCACCTTTTTTTGATAGCGCGGCGAAAGGCGCAGCACTTCTGGATAGGCGGTCGCGATGGCGCTGACCTGCCGCGCGGTGAAGCGGTTCACACGCCCCAGAACCGCATTTTGTTCGTGAATGACCGTTGGTATCTTCTCGGCAAATGCGCCCAACAGTGCTGGAAAGGCCGGATAACCCCCAAAACCGACTACTGCGCTTGGTGCAAAGCTTGCGTACAGACGGCGGGCCATCAGGCGACCTTCTGCAATGGCCTGCACACCAGGTAGCCAGCTCAACGGGTTTTTGGTTATGCGACCAGCGGGCAAAATATGCGTGGCGATACGGTCGGGACAACCGGGGATTTTGGCGCCGCGCTCGTCTGTAATCAGGGCCACATGATGACCCCTGTTCAAAAGTTCCTGCCCCAACGCGAATGCGGGCATAAGGTGCCCGCCTGTCCCGCCAGCGGCCAGTACATAATGCCGAGAGATGGTCATGGCCGTTTTCCCTTCACCATATAAAGCGACCGGTCAAGATACGGGTTACGCTTGGTCAGCGCCAAAATGAGACCGCAGGTTATGGACAGTGCCAAAATGGAGGACCCACCGTAGCTGATAAATGGCAACGTCATGCCCTTCGACGGAAAAACGCCAAGGTTCACCGCCATGTTAATCATTGCCTGACCACAGAATTGGGCCCCAAGACCAGTAACCGCAAGGACGACAAACTGGTCCTTTTCATCAAGCAAGCGAATGATGATGCGAACCAAGATGGCGAAATACAGGATCGCAATCACCATACAGGCCAGCAAGCCAAACTCTTCACCAATAACGGAGAAAATATAATCGGTATGGCCTTCGGGTAGCGAATATTTTTTGACGCCAAGGCCGGGGCCAAGGCCGATAAATCCGCCATTTGTCAAAGTTGCCAACGCCATTTTGTCGTGCGTCAGTCCTTCCGTGCCAAAAATCCACGCGTCAATCCGCTGGGTCGCAACCGGGTAGAAATTATACGCAAGAACCATTGCTACTGCCCCGCCGATGACAAGGCCCCAAAGGCGTCTGGCCTGAACACCCGATACCATCATGAGCGCGAACCATGTACCGGCGAACAAAATAGTCTGTCCCAAATCCGGCTGAAGCAACAGAAAGAAACACACCGCACCGGTGACGATGCTGCTCAACACCCGGACCGGCAGTGAAGGATCTTTGAGCTGCCAACTGATAATCCACGCCATGGTAATGGCGTAAAAGGGTTTCAGAAATTCGGACGGTTGCAAACCTGCAAAACCGGCCCCAACCCATCGTTGAGACCCGTTCACTTCGCGGCCGATGATGGGCACCAAAGCAAGCAACACAAAAAATAGGCAAAAGCCGCCAATTGCAAAGCGGCGCGCTTGTTCGCGTGGATACATCGACACCGCAAGCATGATGGGTACACCGACTATCACCCACATCAACTGACGATAGAAAAAATACAAAGGCGGCAATTGCGTCGTGGACGACGACAGGCGCTGTGCACCGGCGGGGGATCCAGCCGCAACAGCGAGAAGCCCGATCGCGATCAGCACCATCATCAACGAGAGCAGGACGCGATCCAATTCCCAGAACCACACGCCCAGCGGGGAACGGTCGCCGCGCCCCAGACGGTTGGCTAAACCGATCTTGCCGGTTTTGGCCGCCAACACCCACGGTACTTCGTTGCGGTCGCCGCTCATAACGCCTCGACAATCGCACGGAATGCATCGCCGCGCGCTTCAAAATCCTTGAATTGGTCAAAGGACGCGCAGGCAGGCGACAGCATGACGACGTCGCCGGGTTGCGCTTGCGCCGCAGCCGCGTGCACAGCTGCACCCATCATCACGCTGCGCTCCACTGGCATATGCGGGGCGAGCAGCTCGTAAAATAGCGGCCCGGCCTCACCAATGGTGTAGGCTTTGACAACATGGCCGAAATTGGGTGCGCACTCGTCCAGGCTGTCGCTCTTGGGCAAGCCACCTACAATCCAGTGCACGCGCGGATAAGCCGCCAATGCAGGGGCAGTTGACGCTGGATTTGTTGCCTTACTGTCATTGACGAATAGCACGCCATTGCGTTCGGCGACCACTTCCATGCGGTGCGCTAAACCTTTGAAGCTGCGCAACGCAGGACGCCACTGCGCCTTCGTAACGCCAAGCGATTCAACCAAGGCAATCGCGACCGCAATATTCTGCAGATTATGCGGCCCCTGAAGTGACGGCCAGTCGGCCTGCCCTATGACCGCCATTGGATCGGCCAAGTGCACGACATCTGCCCCGCGCATCGCCGCGACATCACGATACACCCGCTCGGTATCGGCATCGCCCTTGCCAAAAACTGAATGCTGACCTTGTGTCTGCATGTCGAACAGGCGGGCTTTTGAAGCCATATAACCTTCATATCCGTCATAACGGTCCAGATGGTCTGGCGACAGATTGATAAGTGCAGCCGCGTCGCACGCGAGCGTGTATGTTATGTCGATTTGATAACTTGAAAGCTCCAACACATAGATTCCGCCAGCGGATAAAGGCGCCTGTGACAAAATCGGCAGCCCGATATTGCCGCCCATTCGAACCGGAAAGGCCGCACTTTTGAGCAGATGATGTACCAATGCGGTCGTGGTGGATTTTCCGTTCGTGCCGGTGATGCCAACGACACGATGCGGTGGCAAAGATGGACGGGCCATTGCGAACAGCTCAATGTCGCCAATCAAGGGCAAGCCGCTGGCTTTGGCTTTATCGGCGATTGGGTGCCGGTTAATAGGAACGCCCGGCGACACTACAATCGCTTCAAAGCCTTGAAGGTCTGCATGCAAGGGGTCGGCAACCGTCGCGATGTCCGCAACTTTTGCGCGCGCGCCTTCGTCATTGTCCCATGCCAGTATCTCGGCACCACCTGCAACCAATGAACGCGCAGCCGCAAGCCCGGAACGCGCAAGTCCCAAGATCGCGAACTTGCGTCCTTTGAAGGCAGTGGTGGTTATCATCTCAGCTTAAGGGTCGAGAGCCCGGCAAGCGCCAGAACAAAGGCGACAATCCAGAAGCGAATAACGACCGTGGGTTCGGACCAACCAAGCTGTTCGAAATGATGATGGATGGGTGCCATGCGGAATATCCGCCGTCCGGTGCGTTTGAACCAGAACACCTGAATGATAACCGACAGCGCCTCGACAACGAACAGACCGCCAATGATGGCAAGGACAAATTCGTGATGCGCCACAACCGCGATGGCACCCAATGTGCCACCAAGCGCGAGGCTGCCGGTGTCGCCCATGAAGACGGCAGCGGGGGGCGCATTGAACCACAGAAACGCAAGGCCCGCGCCGACAATCGCGCCGCACAACATCGCAAGATCACCGGCACCTAGGTAGAAAGGAATGCCCAGATAGGCCGCATATTTCGCATTGCCGACCATGTACACAATCAGCATGAACGCGATTGACGCGATGATAACCGGCATGGTTGCTAAACCGTCGAGACCATCGGTAAGGTTCACCGCATTGCCGAACGACACAATCACAAACGCACCAAACGGCACATACCACCAGCCCAAATCAGCAATCGGACCATTCACGAATGGCAGATACAACATCCCGCCGGATTGCGACACGATCAACGATACCGCGACGCCCGCTATCGCAAACTCCATCAGCAACCGTGTTTTGCCAGACACTCCATGGTGGCTCCGTTTCTTGACCTTGTCATAATCGTCCAGAAATCCAACGATCCCAAAGCCAGCGGTGACCAACAGGCACGCCCAAACATAGATATTTTTGAGGTCCATCCAAAGCAGCATGGAAATACCCACAGACACCAAGATCATAAGGCCGCCCATGGTTGGCGTGCCAACCTTCGCGAGATGGGATTGTGGTCCGTCGCTACGAATGGGCTGCCCTTTGCCTTGACGAACGCGTAACATACTGATGAAACGCGGACCGATCATAAGGCCGATAATCAGTGCCGTGGCAATTGCCGCACCCGACCGGAAACTCAAATACCGGATCAGGTTCAAAATGCCTGGAAAACCGAGATATTCAGCCAAGATATACAACATTAGTTTTTCCCACCCGTCAGTGCGCTGACGATGGCAGAAAGTCCCATGCTGTTGGAACCTTTGACCAAGATCGTGTCCGATGCGCGTATATAATTTTGCAAAAGGTCAAGCGCCTCGTGCGCGGTGGCGCAATGCGCGAATTCCGCTGGCCCCTCAACCCCTGACGTCAACTGTTGAGCGAGATTTTTCATCTCTTCACCGACAAGAACGGCAAAATCGACCTTGGCATCCGCCAATGGATGGGCAAGCGCAGCATGGAATTCGGCGCTTTTGGTGCCGAGTTCTTTCATCGCGCCTAGCACGGCAATCCGCCTGCCATCGCCCGTCGCGCGGCCAAGCTGCGCGAGCGTGGCCGCCATAGAGGCCGGGTTGGCATTATAACTTTCGTCGATCAGCAAACCTTCGCCATCCTTGATAGGAATCACATGCCGCGCGCCTCGCCCGGCAAGTCCGCCCATTTCGGCCATCGCGAGCCCCGCTGCCGCAAGATCACCATTGGCTGCGTATACCGCCGCAAGAACCGCCATGCTGTTCGCGACCCAATGTTCGCCTGCCTGCGACAAGGTGAAGGACAATATCGCGTCGCACACTTGCGCGGTCACGAACGACCCGCCGCACGATGTGGGCATATGCGAAAGTACGCGAACGTCAGCGTCCGGGCTAAGGCCAAAGGTCAAAATATTGCCGGCATATTTCTCCGCCGCAACGCGCAAGCGTGGATAATGAACATTGTCCGCGGGCAATATGGCGGTGCCGCCTTGGGTTAGGCCTTCGAATATCTCGGCCTTGGCATCGGCAATGCCGCTTTCATCCTTGAAAAACTCGATATGCGCCGGCGCGATTGTCGTGATGATCGCAATTTGCGGCCGCACTATCTTGCTGAGTTTGCGCATTTCGCCCGCATGGTTCATCCCCATTTCGAAGACGCCAAATGCGGCGCTGGAAGGCATGCGCGCCAAGCTTAAAGGTACACCGACATGGTTGTTGTAGCTTTTGACCGAGCGATGCGCGTGCCCACGCGAGCAACGATCAAGCGATGCGTAAATGGCCTCTTTAGTCCCTGTCTTGCCCGCCGATCCTGTGACGCCGATAATCTTGGCCGATGTTCTGGCGCGCGATGCGTGACCCAATGCCTCCAGCGCCCGCATTGTATCGGGCACGAGGATGTGCGGATGCGCGATGGGCTCGGAGACTATTGCGCCAGCCGCGCCATTGGCAAATGCTGTATCCACAAAACGGTGCCCGTCGGTTTCAGCACCCTTAAGCGCAAAGAACAGGTCGCCGACGCCAATTTCGCGCGAGTCAAACGCAACGCCTCGCGCATCGAAAGGCTCAGATGCGGTCCCGCCGGTCGCGGCCAACAATTCTTCCATGGTCCACAACGGCGTCATGCGGCGCATTCCCGTGCAACTTCGACATCATCAAATGGCAAGACACGGCCCATGATAATCTGACCTTGTTCATGGCCCTTGCCCGCAATCAAAACAATATCGTCAGGCTCCGCATGTTCAATGGCAAAGGCAATTGCGTAACGGCGGTCACCGATTTCATGTGCGCCAGGCGCACCGGCCATCACGTCCGCTCGAATAAGTGCGGGATCTTCGCTTCTTGGATTATCGTCGGTGACGATAACAATATCGGAATCTGCCACAGCAACAGCGCCCATTTCGGGTCGCTTGCCAGTGTCGCGATCACCGCCTGCACCGAAAACGGTGATTAGCTTGCCCTTTGTGTGCGGGCGCAAGGCCGCGATGGCAGCGCGCAATCCATCAGGCGTATGGGCATAATCGACATAAACGGGCGCGCCGCTGCGCGTAATAACCGCGCGTTCAAGCCGCCCGCGAACCGGTTGCAAGCGCGCGAGGTGCGACAGCAGGCTTTCCACGTCTCCGCCGCTCGCCATGACTATGCCCGCCGCGACCAATGCATTGGCAGCCTGATAAGCGCCAATAAGGGGCAGCTTAACCTTGTACACATCACCTTGAATCCGCAGCTCGAGCGTTTGGCCAAGTTGTGTTGGCTCGCGTGACACAAGCTGAATACCCTTGCCCTTTTCGCCGACGGTAATCAGGCGCAGTTCGCGCTTTTTGGCGCGCGCAATGGCTTGATCGGACCAAGCATCATCCGCCCAGATGACGACGGAACCGTCCGCATCGACAACTTCGTCAAACAGGCGCATCTTGGCCTCGAAATAGGCTTCCATGGTGCCGTGATAATCAAGATGGTCGCGGCTCAGATTGGTGAATGCGCCGACGGAAACCTTCACGCCTTCGCTGCGATATTGCGAAAGCCCATGGCTGGACGCTTCAAAGATGGCATGAGTCACACCTTCTCGCGCCAGGCCGGACATATTCGCAAGAAAGGTGACGATGTCGGGTGTGGTTAAACCAGTGGCCGCTTGGTCCGACGCAGTCGTTATTCCCAATGTGCCAATCGATGCTGCATGATGCCCTGACATACGCCATAATTGACGCGTCAGTTCAGCTGTCGATGTTTTGCCGTTAGTGCCAGTGACCGCAGCAATCTGTTCAGGAAAGGGCCGGAAAAATTTCGTAGCCAATTGCGCAAACGCGCGCCGCGGGACATCATGCGCGATGTGGAGCGCGCCTTCGACTTTTGCATCCGGCCGGGCGACAATCGCAATGGCACCGGCAGCCACAGCGGCCTCAATAAAATCTTCGCCGTTGAACGCCGCCCCTTCAAACGCCCCAAAAACAGTACCGGGCGCTATCTTCCTATGGTCGATGGCAAAGCCGGTTACTGTCCTGTCGGCAAATACCGGATCGGCATCGCTTACCAATTGGCCCAGCTTCACTATTGTTCTCCCTTGGCCTTCCACAATAGAGGCATCAGTTCCGATACATCAACATCGCGTTTCATGTCAGGTATGATTCCCATCAGGGGACCAATGCGGGTAATTGTTTTCTGCACAACTGGTGCTGCTGTGTAGCCAGCTGTGCGCTGGAAACTTGATGCTTCGGTGCCTTTGGGTTCATCCAGCATCGCAAGCACGACGTAGCGCGGATTGTCCATCGGAAATGCAGCAGCAAACGTCGCGACAACAAGATTTCGGCTATAGCCACCTACGCCAGGCTTTTCCGCAGAACCCGTCTTGCCACCAACGCGATAGCCCAAAGCATCAGCTTTCTTACCGGTGCCATCAACCACAATCATGCGCATCAATTGCCGCATGCGTGCACTGGTTGCTGCCGTGAACACGCGTTTGCCCGGTATTTTTGCACCCGGCTTAGTCTTGAACATGGTCGCGGGGCGGTAGATGCCACCGTTGACCATCGCGGCATATGCACTCGCAAGATGGAGCGGCGTGACCGCGATGCCGTGGCCGTAGCCCACGGTCATATTCGTAATGCGTCCCCATGTTTTGGGATATAAGGGCATGGCTTTTTCAGCCAGTTCGATGTCCGGGCGCCCATTGAAATGCATTGTTTTCAACATGGCATCCATACGCACGGCACCCAGATTATCAGCGATTTGAGCCGTGACGATATTAGAGCTGTGGATCAGCGCTTCGGGTGTGTTGAGCCAGCGGCCAGATGGGTGGGTGTCGCGGATTTTGAAGCGACCCACTTGGAGTGGCTGAGTGGCGTCGTAGCGGATCGAAAGATCACGAACGGTTCCGGCATCGAGCGCAGCGGCAACGGTGAGTGGTTTGAAGGTTGAACCCAGTTCGTACACGCGGTTCGTGACATTATTGGTCTGGCGCGTGATCGGATAGCGGCCATCGGTAACTGCCTGGCCCAAGTCAGGAATGTTGGCAAACACAGGCCGGTTGGGGTTGAACGATGGCAGTGTCGCCATCGCGATCACTTCACCAGTTGCCACGTCAAGGATGACACCCGCAGCGCCTTTTGCTCCCGTCGCGGTCATGCCGGAAGCCAACTCGCTTTCAAGGGCGGCCTGCACGCGTACATCTAGCGCCAAGTTAAGCGGTGTTGCGCGCTTCGACGGGTCGCGCAGATGATCGTTCATCACGCGCTCCATGCCCATCGCGCCCTTGCCGTCCCGGTTTACAAAGCCGAGAACATGGGCCGCCATGTCATGCTGCGGGTACAGGCGCGTTGCTTCGCGCGGAAACTCGATGGCGATTTCGCCAAGGTCGTGGACCTGACGAACTTGCTCGGGCAACGCCCTCTTGCGAAGGTAGCCCGGCTTGTCCGCAGTCAGCTTTGCATAGAATTCTGCAACGGGAGTATCGGGAAATATGTTGGCGAGTTGCCGCGCCAATTGCTTGCGATCGCCCAAAAGGCTTTTGGGCTGCACCCAAATGGCATATCCGTAAATGCTGCGCGCCAGCGGTATACCGTTGCGATCCACAATGTCGCCGCGCTCTGGCACATATTCGGTGCTGGTCGCGCCATAAGCCCGTGTGCTTTCGAACAAGGCCAAAGTCGCCAGCCGGCCAATAAGCAGCATGACGAACATACCAAAAGCCGCCAGCAAAACCAGCATGCGCCAAAATCCGTGGGCTGCAAATGGCGGCGTGCCGACCCCGCTCTTTCGAGTCTTCGTACGGGCGGCAAGGACGGTCATTAACGGCGGCGTTCTTTCATCGCCTTGGCCGATATGTCGCTCAGCAAATCATCCGAAAGTAGCTTTTCGTCCATCCGGGCGAGGCGCTCGGTACGTGTTTGCTCAACTTTAGGCGCTTCAACCTTTGCAGCAGCGCGTTTGACAGGCGCTGCAACGGTCGGTGCTTCTTTGATGACCGGCTTGGCCACAACAGGCTCCGGCGCGGATTGCGGCTCAGGCGACGGTGGCGCAACCATCTCTGGAACGCTAGCTGCAGCCATCATCACCGGCTTCGTTTCAACAACATCACCGGCAAGGCCGGCCAAAGCCGCTTCGCCATTGACGAACTGCTGCGCCGTAGGTGGCTGGTAACCGTATAAAAGCTCGTTCCATTCCTCAAGCTGTTGCAAGCTGGCACGGGTACGGATTTCTGCTTGAAGAAAGCTGATTTCCCGCTTCGTTTCCAATATTTCGCGGTCGACCGATACCAGATCGCTGTGCAGTGCCGCCACGTTCAAGGACAAAGGATACAATAAAATCGCGACCATGAAGACCAGCGCGAGCCAGCCGAGATTTTTCAGTCTTTTCATGGCGAGACTCATGCTGCCAGTCCTCCTGTTGCCCATGCGGGCGCGTGTGTGCGGGTTGCGGAACGTAAAGTGGCCGACCGGGAGCGGGGATTGCGAGCAATCTCTGCATCCGAGGGCCGAACCGCCTTATCGGCTTTTTCAAATGTGGGTGCGGGGCCAGTATTGCCGACCGTCGGCACATGCCGCGAACCAGCGCCTTCAGCGCCACTGCGGCGGCGCAGGAATTGCTTCACGATGCGATCTTCAAGGCTGTGGAAGGTCACTACCGCAAGGCGACCGCCGGGCTTTAGCATACGTTCGGCTGCCTCCAATCCGTCGGTCAACTCGTCAAGCTCGCGGTTGATGTGGATGCGAATGGCCTGAAACGCGCGCGTAGCAGGGTCCTTGGGTGCGCCAGGTTTATGCCCGACAGCCTTACGAACAATCGCTGCTAACTCGGCGGTGGTGGTGATCGGCCGTGCGGCAACAATGGAACGCGCAATCCGACGCGAGCGATGCTCTTCGCCATAGCGGTAGATGATATCGGCAATGTCAGCTTCGTCGGCTTCGTTCACGAAATCCGCAGCCGTCATTCCGTCCTGCGCCATCCGCATGTCGAGTGGCCCGTCCTTTTGAAAGGAAAAGCCCCGCTCAGCGCGATCAAGCTGCATTGACGAAACGCCAATATCGAGCACGACGCCATCGACCGACAAAATTCCGTCGGCTAACAGGACGTCGTCCATGTCAGAAAAGCAGGCCGAGTAAAGACGCAAAGCGCCCTCACTGCGGCCTGCAAGGTCGGCACCTTCTGATAGTGCATCAGGATCGCGGTCAAACGCGTAAACGCGCGCACCGCCAGCCAGTATCGCTTGGCTGTATCCGCCAGCACCAAAGGTGCCATCCACGATCTCGGCGCCAGGGGTGATGGGCAGAGCGTGAATGACTTCATCCAGCAAAACTGGAATATGGGGGGCCTGGGCGCTCATTTGCCGCCCTTGCCCTGGGAGAGCCAGTAATTGAGCTCATCCTTAACGGGGTTAAATGCCGCTGGCGCTTCCTTCAGGAAGACGTCCGGGTTCCACAGCATAAAATGCGTGGTCGCACCGAAGAAAAAGGCGCGATCATCAATACGACCGAAATGCTTCAGCATTGGCGAAAGGACGAACCGCCCACTCGCTTCAAACGCTGTTTCGAAAATGGAAGATGCCGAAACACCGGCAAGTTCGCGATCAAAATCGGTACCGCGATTTACCGCGCTCTGCCACTGCGATTCAATGTCCGCGCGCAGCTTAAGGCGTTCCGCGCCGCCAAAACCGATCAGACAAGGAAGGCTGCTGTGCCGGGAAATGCAGACGGTGTTGCTGCCACTCGATTGCTGGACGCTGTCCCGAAGTTCGGCAGGTATAGTCGTGCGGCCTTTGGCGTCGACGCTCGACACCCCAGAACCTGCATAGACCACCAATGCTGACACGCCTGACCACCCTCCCAAAAAGGGCGCAGATTGCCGACCACAGCGAACCACTTCGCCGTGCGGACGCCGTAACGACCGATAGAATCAGGAAACCACCCCTTGGATGACTATGCATAGCAAGGGATATCGTGGATGAAAAGAGGGATTTTATGGGAAAATCTAGATATCCCAGTCTAATATATTGTTTTATTACGATAAAAACATTCGATCTTTCATTTTACTGTGCATTATGAACCTAATTAGAACATGTACGATATCCCGGAAAGATAGGGAAACAAGGGAGTTTCGGGACAAAATGTAGCGACCTCTCGTCATTGGTCCATAAAATCCCTGGAAATTGCGCGTCCGTCACGCAAAGCGCCCAAGGCCGCTTCCAGCCAGATGATATTGTCAAATTCATCCGAGCCGGACAGCATCCGCACTCCGCGCCCTTCCCAATAAGGGGTATCCAGAAAGTCGGCATCGGCGACCAGAACCGCCCTGCCCTTACCAATGCGGCAGTCCGCCAGAAGGCCCTGCGCCGATATGCGGCAGGGCGCAGCAGCAAGGTCCTTTGCATTCTCACCCGGCAACCACTCGCCGGGGGTTTTGGTCCGGATATTTGCGCTGCCCAATTTCCGGATAACGAAGGCGGAATCGTCATTCATAGGAAGCACCAGTTCAAGACCCCAATGGGTGAACAGCGGCGACAGCAGCGACGTAAAAAGCGGACGGCGCTTGTCGCCAAGCGGATAGAGACTGCCCCACTGAAGCGCTGGATCCGCAAGCACAAGTGCTCGCCCACCGCCACGTATCCAGCTATCCAGTGCCACCAATTCCGCAGGACGCAAAGCGCGCGGTTGCGCAAGAAGCAGCATCGGAACCCGTTCTGTCTTTAACCTTTGCAAATCGTCAATCGGCTCAACATTATATGCAGAGCTCAAGCGAACGAACACCGGATGCGGCTGCACATCTTTGGCAAGATCTGCCTCAATACCGCCATCACTCCATTGCAAGGGCAAGCTGGTTGTAAGTCCAAGCGCAGGCTTGGGACCGGCATCCTTCGCATCCGGCATTTTGTAAGCAGTGACCGCAGCCAGAATGGCCAGCAAGATGCATAACGCCCCGATTGCAAGCCGCCAGCGGCGTCCACCGGCACGCATCATTGGCTCAAGCACGCGGATTACGGGCGCGTGGCTGGTGCGGCTGGACGCACAGCGGGCTGACGCTGATTTGCCGGCGGCTCTTGGCTCTCATCCTTGGCAACTGGCGTTACGCCCAATTCGGCCAAAGGCTCGTCAGGCGTTTTGTCAGCATCGCTGCCCGCTGTCACTGCGTCCGAAGTTCCGCCCATTTGCGGGCTTTCGCTGACGCGGTCGAGGACCATGTTGGCAAGCGTCACAAAAAGCAGCACGATCACCAGACCGACCAACCCGACTTGAATACGCTGGATTGCCGATTGCCTCTGTTCAACCATGTGATCCTCCTGAGATCATTCGGGTGCCGACGTACTATTATCAAGCTGCCACGGCATTACGGGCAGATTTTTGCTACGCATCCAGTCTGGATTATACAGCGTAGAAAGATAGCGAAAACCGGTGTCGCACAAGATGGTCGCGATACGCTTACCCGGCCCAAGTTGTTGCGCCAAAGCGACGGCACCAGCTACATTGATTCCCGATGATAGCCCCAGGCACAGACCCTCTTCCGCCATAAGCCGGCGGACCCAAACCAATCCTTCCTCATCGGAAATGCGGAACTGGGTGTCAATTGGCGCGCCATCCAGATTGGCAGTGACGCGTCCCTGCCCGATACCTTCAGCCACAGAGCTTCCCTCGGCGCTCAGTTCACCGCAGGCATAATAATTATACAGCGATGCCCCATGCGGATCGGTGAGCGCGATTGTGACCGCTTCGTCCTTCGCTTTCAGGCCAAGGCCGACTCCGGCGATCGTACCGCCGGTGCCCGCTGCGCAGGTAAAACCATCAATGCGGCCTTCCATCTGTGCCCAGATTTCCTCAGCGGTGGTCTCAATATGCGCGCGGCGGTTGGCAATATTGTCGAACTGGTTTGCCCAAATGGCATTTTCGATTTCTTCGGCAATGCGCCGTGATGTGTGCACGAAATGGCCTGGGTTCGAATAAGGCGCGGCTGGCACCAGAACAAGTTCGGCCCCCAGAGCGCGCAGCGTGTCCTTTTTCTCCTGGCTTTGCGTTTCCGGCATGACGATGATTGTCTTATAACCGAGCGCGTTGCCAACAAGCGCGAGGCCAATACCGGTGTTGCCCGCTGTGCCCTCAACGATGGTTCCGCCGGGCTTCAATAGCCCCTGCTTCTCTGCGTCGCGGACAATATACAATGCCGCGCGATCCTTGACCGATGCACCGGGGTTCACAAATTCGCATTTGCCAAAAATGTCGCAACCCGCCGCCTCGCTTGGCCCATGCAGGCGCACCAACGGGGTGTTGCCAATCAAATCCAGTGTGGAAGACAGTGTGTTCATTACCGTGACAGCTAGTCGCGTTCATGGCCATCTGCAAGTCGCCGCGACAACGCAAGCCCCACATTTTCGCGCGCAGCCGTTCGTCCAGCGCGCACTGTCGCTTATCGAAATGCATAATTAGGTATTGTTATATTATCACATTGTGGCTAACCATTAGGCCAATACGGACCAGCCAATTTAGGAAAACCAGACATCATGCAACTTCGTCGCCTTGCATTTGTATCCTCCAGCCTTGCCGTCGCCGCTGCGCTCATATCAGCCCCTGCTTCGGCTCAGAACAGCAGCTCCGCCAACCAAAAGAGCGCCCAAAATGACGACTTTCACGCGACCGACGAGATTGTCGTAACCGCACCCTATGTCGAACGGCTCGACATTCTTGCTGGCACCTCTGCCGTATCCGGCGAATTGCTCGCGGAAAAAACCCGAGCGCAATTGGGTGACATTTTGTCCAGCCTGCCGGGTGTGTCCGCAACCAGCTTTTCCCCCGGTGCCTCGCGTCCAGTATTGCGTGGATATCAGGGCAACCGCGTTGCCGTGCTAACCGACGGTATTGGCAATATCGATGCGTCCAACACCTCGGCCGACCATGCAGTCACCATCGACACCCTTACCGTCGAGCGGATTGAGGTGCTGCGCGGTCCTGCTGTGCTGTTGTTTGGCGGACAGGCTGTCGGCGGCGCGGTAAACGCCCTCGACAAGCGCATTCCACGTGCGGTGCCTGATGAGCCAGTCCATGTGGACGCCTTGGCGGGATATGCCAGCGCGTCGCGTGATTGGTCCGGCGGCGCGTCGGTTGATGTCCCGCTAACAGACCGCGTGGTGGTGCATCTTGATGGAAGCTATCGCAATAGCGACGATTTGCGGACGGGCGGCTATGTGCTGTCATCCAATTTACGTGCTGAAGTGCTGGACTTCGCGGCTGAGGAACAAGCCGAAGGCAATCTCGCTGAAGCGGCAGAGGCCCGCGAGCTAGCAGGTCAGCGCGGGCGCATTCCCAACAGCGCCATCAAAAGCTGGACCGCAGCGGGCGGCATCGCCTTTATTGATGACGGCGGAAATTTGGGCGTGTCGTACAGCATTTATGATACCAATTACGGTATCCCTGCCCGCCCCGGCACTACCCATGCCCATGAGGGCGAAGGGGGCGAAGAAGCACCCGTGACAATTGGTCTGCGTCAATATCGCGTCGATTTCCGCGGCGAATTGGTGATGGGAGATGGCCTATTCGACCGTCTGCGCCTGCGCGCAGGCTATGCCGACTACAGCCACACGGAGTTTGAAGGCGACGAAATCGGCACTGTATTTAACAGCCAAGGATTGGAAGCACGGGCAGAATTCATCCAGAATGATCGCGGCGGTTGGCGCGGCGCAAGCGGCGTGCAGTATCAATCCCGCGACCTTGAAGCCATCGGCGCAGAAGCCTTTGTTCCGCCCAACAAGAGCAGCCAATATGGCCTCTTTACTTTGCAAGAACTCAAGCTTGGCAATCTTGATGCTGAAGTGGCCTTGCGTTTTGATACCGCTGAATTGCGGGCAGATACGCTGGGAATAAGCCGGTCGTTCAACAATTTCTCTGCAGCAATTGGCTTGGGCTATCACATCGGCGATCTGAAAATCGGCGCCAATATTTCGCGCACAGGTCGTGCACCAGCGGTCGAGGAATTATTCTCCGACGGGCCGCATATTGCGACACAGGCATATGAAGTCGGCGACCCCACGCTGCGCAGCGAGCGGGCTTGGAATGGTGAGCTTTACGCCCGTTATGACACCCCCAATGCAGCGTTCAGCGCCACCTTGTACACAAACCGGTTCGACAATTTCATCTATGAAGCGGAAACCGGCGAAATCCGCGATGACCTTCCTGTATTCCAATATTTCCAGCGCGATGCCAAAGTTTGGGGTATCGAGTTCCAAGCGTCAAAGACGCTCGCCAGCATCGGTGACTTCGACGTGTCAGTGGATGGCGTGGCCGATTATACTCGCGCGAAAATCTCTGGAACCGGCGGCAATATTCCCCGCATTCCGCCACTTCGCTTGTTAGGCGGGGTGGAACTGGGGAGCGACCATCTTAACCTGCGTGGCGAAGTTGAATGGAGCGATGACCAGACGCGTACGGCCGCGTTCGAAACACCTACCGACGGATTTACACTGGTCAACGCATCGGCGACCTGGCGCCCCTTTGGCAAAGACCGCAACATTGCCCTCATCGCGTCCGCCAACAATGTGTTCGACGTGACTGCACGACGTGCCGCCTCCTTTACCAAGGATTTCACGCCCTTGGCCGGTCGCGATTTCCGCGTCACGGCTCGCGTCAGCTTTTAGGGTCAGGACCTGTTCAGGATGATGGTGGCATCCCGGGGTGCAATTGTCATCCGGGAGAATATCATGCGTAAAATTTCTATCGTCCTGCTCGTCACAGCATCCTTGCTGGTTTCGGCGTGCAACACCGTCCGTGGCCTTGGCCGCGATATCGAATCTGTCGGCGAAGCTGGCGACCGGGCCATCTGATTGACGGAACAAGCGGACTGCGCGCGCGTTCACTCCCCGGGCCTGTATTTTCAGGCATGATAATGGAGAAGACCATGCGCAAAATTGCAACGATCATCCTGCTGTCGGCGTCATTGTTTGCGGCTGCTTGCAACACCGTCAAGGGCGTAGGCGAAGATATTGAATCGGTCGGCAACGCTGGCGACAAGGTTATCTAATCTCTAATTTTTTGCCCGCCGTTAAAGCGCGATTTCTTCCGCACTGGCAGTTTTGGCGCGACGGCGGCGGGTAAACCAAATGGCGATCAGCGCCAACTCAAACAAGATGCACAAAGGTATGGCGAGCAGAAGCTGCGAAACCACGTCAGGCGGCGTCAACACAGCGGCGATCGCGAACGCGCCGACGATGGCGTAACGCCGTGCACCGCGGAGTTGTTCAAGCGTAACAATTCCGGCGCGTTCCAACAGCATCAGCAGCACCGGCAGCAAAAATGAAATTCCGAAACCGAAGATGAACTTCATCACAAAGCCCAGATAATTGTCGACGCCCGGCAGGGCCTCTTGCTGCACGCCGCCAACATTGCCGCCAAAACCCAGCAAATATTCAAGCGCTACGGGGATCGCCATGAAATAAGCCATCGACGCGCCGATGATGAACAGTACAGGTGTAGCTAGCAGGAATGGCAGAAACGCATTCTTCTCTTTTTTGTAGAGCCCAGGCGCGACAAAGCGCCATAACTGCGTCGCGAATACGGGGAACGAGCAAAAGCTCGCGGCGAAAAAGGCGACCTTAATCTCAACAAAAAACGCTTCAAATATCGCCGTATAAATTAGCTTTGTTTGCCCAGACGCCAGCAATGGCTGTACGAGAAATCCGAATATCGGGCGCGCGAAATAAAGGCAGATACCAAAGGCAATCGCCAACGCCAAAAAGCTCCAAAGCAATCGCGTGCGCAGCTCGATCAAATGGTCGAGCAGCGGCATTTTACTATCGTCTATGTCGCTCATAGCTTGGACGCCGTTTCTGCAGATGGTGGGTCCATGGGCAGTTCAGTCTGCACGAGTGGACTGTTATCGCCGATCACATCCGCGCGGGGGTCAGCCGGATGTTCGCGCATTATGCGTTCGTTCTCGGCTTTCCACTTCTTTTCAAGTTCTTCGAGCTCCGACTGCCGCACCATTTCGTCAAAGCCCGAGCGGAATTGCGCTGCAACACCGCGCGCCTTTCCAACCCATTTTCCCACGACGCGCAGCACCTTTGGCAGGTCTTTCGGCCCGATAACGAGCAACGCGACCAGCACGACGAGCAAAAGTTCCGACGAAGCGATGTCAAACATTCAATGGGCCGTTCTTGCGGTAAAGCATACGGAAAGCGGAAGCACGTTCAGGACAATGCATCAATATGTCGGCGATGGCCGGGCGCGTTACTGGGTCTTGTCCGTCTGCTTCTCGGCATCGACAACAGTGTTGCCCGCGCCAATTTGTGGCGGTGCCTTAGGCGCATCATCGTCTTCGCTCATGCCTTTTTTGAAGCTTTTGATGCCCTTGGCGACATCGCCCATCATGTCGGAAAAACGGCCCTTGCCGAACAGGAGCAGCACCAAGATGCCTACAATCAGCCAATGCCAGATGCTAAATCCACCCATTTCAAACTCCTAACGGGGCGCACCCCGGCTGTGGCGGCATGAGCCGCGGTACATTCCTACACTATCTAGTCGTTGTTATCGGCAATTTCCAGTTCGCTGTCACTTTCTTCGCCAGCAAACATCATATTGCTTTGTGTCATGTCGACTGGGTCCAGCAAGCCAGCGGCTTTCAGGTCATCCAACCCCGGTAAATCGCGGCGGCTTGTTAGCCCGAAATGTGTCAGAAATCCGGGCGTTGTGGCATATATCAACGGCCGCCCCGGCACTTCGCGCCGCCCTGCTGGTCTGACCCATCCCGCTTCCATCAGCACATCCAATGTTCCTTTCGAAATTTGCACGCCGCGAATGGCCTCAATCTCGGCCCGGCTTACAGGTTCGTGATAGGCGATAATCGATAGCGTTTCGACAGCAGCACGGCTCAGCTTGCGGCTTTCCTCGCGCTCGCGGCGCAACAAATGGGCTAGGTCAGCGGCCGTCTGGAAATGCCAGCTTTTCCCGCGCCGCACCAGTTCAATGCCGCGCCCTTCATAATGGCCGGAAAGCTGAGTCAGCGCCGCAGGCACATCGACATTATCACCGACATAGCCGCGCAATTGTTCAACCGTCATCGGCTGGTCACTGGCAAACAATGCGGCCTCAACCGCGCGGACATCTGCGTCCATTTCCATCGTCATGCTTTCTTCCTAACCAGCAGCGGCGCGAACGTGCCGTCTTGCTGCAAATCGATTGTACCCCTCTTGGCCAGCTCAAGCGTCGCAACGAAGCTCGATGCGAGCGCGGATTTACGCAAGGCGGGGTTGGCAGACACGGGCAGAAATGCTTCAATCGCTGTCCATTCAATCGCGCGCCCAATCATCGACGAAACACGCTCCAACGCCTCTTCGAGCGTCATGACCTGGCGCTTCTTGACGACATGCATCACCGGCTGCGTGCGCGCCTTAACTTGGCCGTAAGCGGTGATGAGGTCGAAATAATCACATTCCCACGCGCGCGCCTTCACGACACGCAAGCCCTCGGGACTGCCGCGCAGGAATATGTCCCGCCCGATTCGGTCGCGGGCCATCAACCGCGCACCGCTCTCGCGCATCGCGTTCAACCGCTCCAGCCGCATTTGCAGACGCAACGCCATTTCTTCCGGCGACGGGTCAATAGTCGGGTCTTTAGGCAGCAGCAGCGCGGATTTAAGATAGGCAAGCCACGCCGCCATCACCAAATAATCGGCAGCCAGCTCCAGCTTAAGGGCCCGAGCTTCGTCAATGAAAACCAGATATTGTTCGACCAGCGCCAATATAGATAAATGGCGAAGATCAACCTTCTGATTACGGGCAAGCGCCAGCAACAGGTCCAGCGGCCCTTCCCATCCCTCAATATCAATGGTCAGGACATTGTCGTCGATTGGCGCGTCAGCGCGCAGGCTTTGCTCCTCATCAAAGAGGAACTGGTCGTTCATGCGGCGCCTGTGGCCCCGTGAGTCAGTTTTGCGTTAGTATCCACCAGCGCCAGCAGCGCGTCGCGCTTGTTCAGCAAATGCACTAGCCGGTCGGCATCAAACCTAACTGTGGGCAACGCCATCGCGCGATCCAGCCGCGTACGGGCAGCATCGCTTATTTCCGGCAGCATGTCAGCGATCGCCACCATTTCGTCAAGGCGGCCCCAGCAATTCAGCGCGAGGTCGCATCCCGCTTCGACACATCGCAAAGCGCGGGTTGGAACGTCGCCTTGCAGCGCGTTCATGTCGAGATCGTCGCTCATTAACAGGCCATCGAAACCGACCTTTTCGCGAATGATGCTGTCGATAACAAAGCGCGACATGGTCGCGGTGTTCTTGTCATCCCACACATCATAGACAACATGGCCCGTCATCCCCATGCCGGTGTTCCGCAGCGCACGGAACGGCGCAAGGTCTTGCTCGAGTTCAGCTTCGCTGGCGGTAACATGCGGAAGATCATGGTGCGTATCGACGCAGGCGCGGCCTTGCCCGGGCATATGCTTGACCACGCCGATAACGCCGCCCGCAGCCAATCCGTCCAATATCGCACGGCCCAGCGCCGCCACGCGCATCGGGTCGCTGCCCAATGCACGGTCACCGATTGCCGAATGCGTTTCGGGCACGCGCACATCCAGTATCGGCAAGCAATCGACGTTAATGCCGACTTCGTTCAACGTCAGCGCAATCGCTTCGGCATTACAGCGCGCCGCCTCAATCGCGGTCATGGGCGCAAGGTCATACAGCGCATCGAACGCCGCGCCAGCGGGAAAGTCTGGCCAGACCGGGCTGCGCAGCCGCACGACACGGCCACCCTCCTGATCAATCAGAATTGGCACCTGATGATGGCCGTGCAGTTCACGTAGGCTGTCGGTGAGCGCCCGGACTTGTGCGCGGTCTTCTATATTGCGCTTGAACAAGATGTAACCTGCTGGCTCAACCTCGCGGAACAGGCTTTTTTCGTCTTCGGTCAAGATAAGGCCCGACAGGCCAAAGATCACAGGTTTCATGTCGCAACGCTAGGTCGCGAAGGCGATATTGGCAAGGTTTCCGCCGAACAATGCCTTTCCAAAACTGTGCATAACCCGCCCACGAAGCCACCTGCAACATTAGGGGCCGCTCGTGCGTTGAATCTGCAAAGGAGAAGCCCATGAAAAAATATGCTTATGCGTGGATCACCCTCGGCTTTTTCGCCGTATCTATGGTTTTGCATTTCTATTTCGGTTGGAAAGCATTTGGTGATGAGGCGGCGCAGCACAATGAAGCGCCGGAAATGGCCCAGTTCCTGAATCAATGGGGCCGCGATATTTTCGAAAACTGGCAGTCGGAGTTTTTGCAACTGCTGTGGCAGGTCGTCGGCCTTGCCTATTTCCTATATGTCGGCTCGCCCGCTTCAAAGGAAAATGACGACCGAATGGAACAAAAAATCGACGCTTTGCTGCGGCAGGTTGCAGGAGAGCGCGCGGATGGCATTATCTCGGATCTCGACACTCGTTTCCTGCGACATCATGGCCATGCCAAACCGCATGAATGATATCCAGACGCCGCCCTTACGACAAAGCGCGTAAGGGCGGCGGTCCGATTTTTCTGTTTAGCGGATAGAACCTAGAAAATCGAGTTTGCCCAGCGGCACGCCCTTCATACGCAACAATGCGTAGGCCATGCTGAGATGGAAGTAGAAATTCGGAATAGCAAAGCCATACACATAGGTGCTACCTGTGAAGGGGATATCGCCGCTTGGGGTCGTCAATACGACCTTTGCTTCTTCCCGACCGTCAAAGCCTTCGGGCGCAGCTTTTTCTATAAAGGCGATCGCCTTTGCAACACGGGATTGCACATCATCATAACTGGCTTCATCGTCCGCCCATGGTTCATTTTCCACTTGGCCAACGCGAACCGCGACAAATTTAGCAGTGTCTGTGACCATTTGAACCTGACGTGTCAGCGGTGCCATATCGTCGATTAGACGCGCATCTAAAAAGTGCGAGAGCTCCATGCCCTGCTCCGATGCATAGGCTTTGCCCTTGTCGAGCATAGCCGAAAGATTTTTCAAACCGCGAATATAAGCGGGGATGGTAACATCGTATAATGCAGGCATTTTCGGCTCCCTTTTTGATAGGCTGCCGACATAAGTTGCATTTTGCTACTTTTCAACCAGCTATCGGGCACGTCGATCAACGGCAGAACGACAGCAATAAAGAAGCCGTGACAACTTGTGCTGCCACGGCCTTCTCCCCCCGTCTTGCGACGATTCTATCGAACGATTAAGCAGTTCTCGCCGGCAGCCTTCAGCTTTGCGCACAGTTGCTGTGCGGCAGAAGAATTTGCGGTCACCGCTTGCAGCCGGAATACCTTGCGCCCGCCTTCAACAGTGGCTTCGGCAATTTTGCGATTGGTTCCGGCGAGGAAGCCGAAACGCTTGTTCAGGGCTGTCCAGGCGCCTTCGGCTTTCGCCGAATCACCAAATGCTCCAAGCTGCACCATCACGGCACCTGCAGGTGTCGGCGCATTTGCAGTGGCCGACGCAGTTGCCGTAGCGGGCGTTGCTGCGGTGGCATCGGTTTTGGCTGCAGGAACGAGAGTCGCGCCGGTCTTTTGACCTTCGCTTGCAGCGAAAGCGGAATCGCCCTCACCCTCAAAGCTTTTCCCGCCTGCGTCATCAGGCTTCACCTTGTAATCGCCCTCTTGCGCGGCGATCAGTTCACCATTGCCGGTCGCGCCACCCGCGCTTTGATTGCGTTGCGCCCAATATACACCGCCTACAATCGCTGCGAGCACAGCGAGGCCCAGGAGAACCATCAAGGCAACCTTCAACGGCGACGCGCCATTGTCATATTCATAACCGTCAGCAGTCTCGAGCCAGGGCAGACGATCGGGATCATCCAGATTCAGTCCATCGTCCTTGGTGTCACTCATGGCGGTTCCTCAATATGCTACATGTTATAAGCGGCCTCGACCCCCATGAGCCGTAGACCATTGCGGATTACTTGCCCGATATTGGCGGCCATGAAAAGCCTTGCACCGGTCAATGCCGGGTCGTGTGCCAATATGAAGCGCTTGTCGGGCTGGTCATTACCGAGATTCCAATAGGCATGAAATGCTGCGGCCAAGTCATTGAGATAGAATGCAATCCGGTGTGGCTCGCCTGATTTGGCTGCCGCCTCGACGATGCGCGGGAAGTTGGCAGCCTCGCGTATCAATCCGATTTCGGCGTCGCCGAGCAACGCCAGCTGCGATCCATCAGGGCCGAGGCCTTCGCCCTCAGCCTTGCGTAAGGTCGATGAAATACGCGCATGCGCATATTGCACGTAAAATACCGGATTGTCCTTCGACGCCTCCACAACTTTGGCGAAGTCAAAGTCCATTTGTGCGTCGGACTTGCGCGTGAGCATCGTGAAACGGACAACATCCTTGCCGACTTCCTCGATTACGTCCGCCAAGGTCACGAAGCTGCCCGAACGTTTGGACATTTTCACCGGTTCACCGCCGCGCAGCAAGCGCACCATTTGCACCAGCTTAATGTCGAAATTGACTTTGCCGCCGGTAAGGGCGTTTACCGCAGCCTTGATGCGCTTGACGGTGCCAGCATGGTCGGCACCCCAAATGTCGATCATCGCATCGACGCCTTGGCTCTTCTGGAAATGATAGGCGAGATCCGCGCCGAAATAGGTCCAATTACCGTTGGATTTCTTTATCGGGCGGTCTTGGTCATCGCCAAATTGCGTCGAGCGGAACAATGGCAAAGTGACCGGTTCCCAATCTTCGATTTCCTTGCCCTTGGGTTTTTCGAGCTCGCCGTCATAGACAAGGCCGCGTGCGCGCAATTCGCGCTCGGCGACATCCGCTTTACCGGCCTCGTGCAGCTCGGCTTCGGACGAAAACAGGTCGTGATGGATGCCCAGCAAAGCAAGATCGGCCTTAATCATTTCCATCATGTCGGCAACGGCAGCCTTGCGGAACAGCGCAAGCCAGTCGCTTTCGGGCGCCGCAACATATTGGTCTCCGAAACGCTCCGCCAGGCGTTGGCCAACGGGGATCAGATAATCGCCCGGATACAGGCCATCGGCAATTTCGATAGTTTCGCCAAGCGCCTCGCGATAACGCAAATGCACGGAGCGGGCGAGGACATCGACCTGACCACCGGCATCGTTGATATAATATTCGCGCACCACGCGGTAACCGGCAAACTCTAGCAAAGCGGCCAGCGCATCACCGACAACGGCTCCACGGCAATGGCCCATATGCATGGGTCCGGTTGGGTTAGCCGAGACATATTCGATGTTGACCGATTTGCCATCGCCCAGATGCGATCGACCATAATCATCGCCCCCCTGCGCAACAGCGCGTAACTCTTCTATCCATGCGGCAGGATCAAGCCGCAGATTCAAGAAACCCGGGCCAGCAATTTCAACCGCAGTAACGCCATCAATCTTTGCCAGCTCCGCCGACAGTGCTTCTGCAAGCTGCCTCGGATTTGTGCCCGCAGGCTTTGCCAGAACCATCGCGGCGTTGGTCGATATATCGCCATGTGCCGGGTCGCGCGGTGGCTCGACGGTCACATTGCTGCGATCAAGGCCAGCAGGAAGCGCGCCAGTGGCAACAAGTGCGTCCAGCGCATGATCTACATGCGCTGCATATTGTTCAAAAAGGGTCATGGCTTTGCCTTGAAATTAGCGCGAATTAACGCGTGACATTGTAGCGCAGCTGATCTTCCGTCAGCTGGAATCCGATAAGCAGTTCAAAGCTTGATCGGACAACCGCCGCACGCACTTCGGGGTCAGCCATCGGATCAAGTGCGGCGTCGGGGTCGCCTGGCTTACGCTTCTTGGTGATTTTCTGGACGATTTCGGCAGGCAAGCTGGCCGATGCCTTGTCGATGAAGCTTGCTGCCTGGCCGCTGGCCGAGGCGCGTTGCTGTCCATCGGCAAATTGCAAAGTCACCTGACCAACGCGCTTTGCAACAACGGCGCTGCCGCCCTGCACGACGGTAGAAAAATATGGCAAGGTTACCGTCCGGCTACCGCGCGCATCGGTGCGGCGGGCCTGAACATCGAAACTGGCTTGCGAATAGATTTTCTCGCCGCTGTCATTGCAGGTCGGGCGAATATTGGTGATGGAGGCCACGACGTCGATTGCGCTCGCGTCCTGGCTTCCGGCTGGGTTGAAAAGGGTCACGTCGCCGGTACCATCAGGCACCGCCACAGCCGGGCAGCCGGAGCGGGTAACGTTGACACCAACGCCAGCGCCGATATCGAGTTCACCATCGCGCGAACAGCCTGCCAGTGTGGTTGCAACAATAGCGAAAGTCAGGGCTTTGGCTGCGAATTTCATAACGGGCTATCCTTGGCATTCTGTAGCGTGGGTCGCGGGTGCGAGGCTGGCATTGGTCCTTATCCGTGCATGGCCTGACGTGCAACAGGGGAAAGGCCTTGGCGGATGCGGTCACATTAAGTAAAGGACATTGCCGATGACTGAACAACTAATCCCTAGGAAATCGCTCAAGCTGCTTCTGGCTGCGCCCCGTGGTTTTTGCGCTGGTGTTGACCGCGCGATCAAGATCGTGGAGCTCGCGCTCGAACAGCATGGTGCACCCGTCTATGTCCGCCATGAAATCGTTCACAACCGCTATGTTGTGGACAGCCTGAAGGCGATGGGTGCCGTTTTTGTCGAGGAACTGGACGAAGTTCCCGATGGCGGCCATGTCGTGTTTTCGGCTCATGGCGTTCCTAAATCGGTTCCCGCCAATGCGCAGCAACGCGGCCTTGCCTATTTTGACGCAACGTGCCCGTTGGTGTCGAAGGTTCACAAACAAGCGGAACGCCAGGTCGAGGCAGGCAGGCACATCATCTTCATCGGCCATGCTGGTCACCCCGAAGTCATTGGTACATTCGGACAAGTCCCCGCCGGAGCGATGACGTTAGTTGAAACCGCCGAGGATGCGTTGCGGTTACAACCCGCGGATGCCGATAACCTCGCGTTTTTGACCCAGACCACTTTGTCTGTGGATGACACGGCGGAAATTGTATCGATATTGGCGCGTCGCTTCCCCAATATCGTTGGGCCAAAGGGCGAGGATATTTGTTACGCGACGTCGAACCGTCAGGAAGCCGTCAAAGCGATTGCCGATCAGTGCGATCTGGTGCTGGTCATTGGCGCGCCTAACAGCTCCAACTCGCTGCGTCTTGTTGAAGTAGCCGCTCGCGCGGGCGCAAAGGCTTATCTGGTGCAACGCGCGGACGACATCAGCCTGAACTGGTTTGATGGCGTTGATACGCTTGGCTTGACCGCTGGCGCGTCGGCACCGGAGGTATTGGTCCGTGAAATCATCGACGCGCTCGGCCAGCATTTTGACCTGGATGAGCATCAGGTAACAACCGCCGAAGAGAGCATTACGTTCAAGCTGCCACGCGAATTGGCTGGCGCGGCAGCCTGACTTGGCCGTCTACACGCAATTAGGCCCGGAACAGGTTTCCGCGCTGCTGAGCCAATATGACGTCGGCGAACTCGTGGCGCTGAAGGGGATTGCCGAAGGCGTCGAGAACAGCAATTTCTTTGTCGAAACGACCAAGAGCCGTTTCATCCTGACTTTATATGAAAACCGCGTCGATCCAGATGACTTGCCGTTTTTCTATGCTCTCCTGAAACATTTGCACGAAGCCGGGTGCAAGGTTCCTCGCTTTATGTCCGACCGCCAAGGTCAATGGCTGCAAACGGTGGCGGGACGGCCGGCCTGCCTCATCGAATTCCTGAACGGCGTTTCAGTAACGCAACCAACCGCCGCTCAAGCCCGCTCCACTGGCGCGGCGTTGGCGCAAATGCACAACGCACTTGCAGACTTTCATGTCACGCGTCCGAACAGTCTGGGCGTTACTGCATGGCGGCCCCTGTCCGTGCGCTGCACAGCCGCAGGTTTGAACTCGATAGCCGACGGATTAGCCGCGCGGATTGACGCGGAGTGCGATTTTCTTGAGGCAAACTGGCCGCGTCATTTGCCCACTGGTGCCATTCATGGCGACTTATTCCCAGACAATGTCCTGATGCTTGGTGACAATGTCACGGGGCTTATCGATTTCTATTTTGCCTGCACCGACATCCGCGCCTTTGATGTGGCGGTCACGCACAGCGCATGGTGTTTCTCCAACGACGGCACATCCTTTGATCACGACGTCAGCGCCGCCATGATTGGGGGCTATACGGGCCTCGCCACACTTGATGCAGAGACACGCACCGTCCTGCCCGTATTGATGCGCGGTGCCTGCCTGCGTTTCTTACTCACGCGATGCTATGACTGGATCAATACCCCTGCGGACGCGCTGGTAACCCGAAAAGACCCGCTCGCCTTTTTGCGTCGGCTCGATTTTTACAGCAACGAATCTCATGTCACGCGCATGTTGAAAGCCGTGCCATGAAACAGGTCGAAATTTTCACCGATGGCGCGTGCAAGGGCAATCCCGGACCCGGCGGGTGGGGCGCCGTCATTCGCTACGGCAAGCATGAAAAAGATATTTCCGGCAGCGACCCTGACACCACCAACAACCGGATGGAATTAAGCGCAACCATTCATGCGCTGAATCTATTGATCGAGCCGTGCCAAATCAAACTGCACACCGACAGCAAATATGTCCTCGATGGCATCACCAAATGGGTGCATGGCTGGCAACGCAATGGCTGGAAAAATGCGTCGAAGCAGCCGGTACGTAATGCCGATCTTTGGCATGATCTAATTGAGGCTGTAGCCCGCCACCAAGTGGAATGGATTTGGGTGAAGGGCCATAACGGCCATGCTGAAAATGAACGTGCCGACCGCCTTGCAAGTGATGCCGCAGAGGCAGCCGGCCGACGCTAATCTTATTCAGAGTCGCGAATTTCGGCACCGGGCCCATTCTTTTGTATCGACTCGATCGCATTTTTGGCGGAGGCTTTGGAAGAATATCCTTCCGTCCAGAACATCGTTTCCTGATTATATTTGAAATAGGCGACAAACTCACCCTTCTTATTTTCTTTAATCTCGAAATAATGCGCCATAATATCCTCCAGAGTTAATTCCGGACGAAAGCTATCAAGCCTTGGTCGCGCAGCAAGCATTTTTGAGGTAAATTAGTGTAACCTTTTCGGGTCATACGCCGCAGCGTCGACATGCACAGGGGCACTTCGGCTTGGGTCAAGAATTGCGGCCGCCAATTGTGCCGCCGCGGGCGCAGTCTGGATGCCAAAGCCGCCCTGCCCTGCGAACCAGAAAAACGCGTCATGATGCGGGTCCCGCCCGATCACTGGCAAACGATCCGGCGCGAAGCTACGTAGACCAGCCCATTTATGTTCGACTCGCTTGACGTCCCAATCAACCACTTGCTGCAGCCGGTCGATAGCAATCGCGACGTCCATTTCCTCCGGCGCGGCGTCGCACGCAGGGGTCGCCGTTTCGTCGTGCGGGCTAAGCCACAGCCGTCCGCCTGTGTCCGGCTTGAAATAGAAGCTGCCGTCCAAGCCAATTACCAACGGCAGGTCAGCGGGCACGTCGGGTGACACCGCCAGTTGCGCGATAGTGCGGCGATATGGCTGAATGCCCAACGGACGGACATCGGCGATCCGCGCGATATTGTCGGCCCATGCTCCGGCCGCATTGATGAGGATGTCCGCAGAAAACTGCGCGCGCCCTGCTTGTATGTGCCAGACCCCGTCGCGCCATGCGGCTGTTTCAAGCCGGCTGTCACACAGTAACTGCACGCCCTGCCGTTTTGCCTGACGCAAATAGGCCGCGTGCAACGCCGCGACGTCAATATCAGAGCAAGCCGCTTCCCACAGTCCAGTCGTCCATCCGGCGCGCAAGCCGGGCACGTGCTGTTCGACACCCGCGCGATCTTTTCGCTCGATATGCACACCGCTGGCGGCAAATTCGACAAGCATTTTGTCGGCCAACGGCGCCTGCTCACCCGTGCCGATGTGTAACGCGCCACGCGGATGCATCAACGGGCCATCATGAAAATCGGCGGGCGGATGGGCCAGAAATGGACCCGACGCAGTGGTGAGCGGCTGAACCAACGGCCCGCCATAGCACTCATCCCAAAATGCTGCCGACCGCCCTGTTGAATGATAGCCGGGATGCGCCTCAGCCTCCAGCAACAGGACAGAGCGTGTTGCCGACATCTCGGCAGCCAAGCTTGCTCCGGCGATACCGGCACCGACAATGACCAAATCGAAATGCGTCATGGCCGGGGCGCGTGGACATCCAGAAAGGCGTCAATCCGCGCCAGGCACTGGTTACGCACTGGGTCCGCCTCACGCAGCAATTCGTGCGCAGCCTCTTTGCCAAAAATGAGCATTTCGGCCTTTGGCAATCTCTTGCTGTCGGCGACAACGCGCGGCGTGCTGACCAACTGGTCGCCAGTCGTCGCAAGCAGCAGCATTGGCGTTTTAATCGCCTCCAGCAATCCCGGCTGCTCCAGTCCGCGAATGGATGCAATCGCGCGTTCGACCCATAGCCAGCTCGGCGGTCCGAGTTTCACCTCGGGCCTGATCGTCCACCATGCGACTTCGTCTTCATACCGGTCGTCATCATGCGTCAGCATTTTGCCGCGCATACTCAGCGGCGACAAAGGCTTTTCGCTGACTTTCCACGCAGGCGTCTCCGCTTTACCCAGCCGCACCATCAATTTGGCAAAGGCGTGGTTAAGCGCAAGCGGCAGGCCGCCTGTTTGAATGCCAAGCATTGGAGCACTCATCACCACGGCGTCAGGGTCAATCGCCTTTTCCGCCAAGGCGCGCATGGCCAGATGGCCACCCATGCTATGCGCCATCACAACATGCGGCGCGGGCGTTTCCAGTTTCCAACTACCCCAAAACCCTAGCAAATCGGCTATCCATGTGCCGAAATCATCAATATGACCGACCTCGGGATCGTCCAGCAACCTGCCCGACGCACCCTGCCCGCGCCAGTCAATCGCGGTTACGCGCCAACCCGTCGCCGCATAATAAGCCAGCGTTTCAAGATATTTCTCATAATGGTCGCCGCGCCCCGGCAAGAATAATATGGATCCGCGTGGGCTGGCTGCCCCCTGCCAATCAATTCGGCGAATGGCCCAGCCGTCACTGGCATGCCACATGCTTTCGACCGCATCAGCGGGAATGGCACGTCGGTTAATCGTCGTTTGCGGTGCGTGCATGGTTACCTTTTGGCAATGTTTAATGGTTAATGCTCGGCGGATGACCAGTGAAACTCTCGCTTACGCAACCCTTGGCGGCTTGGCAATTGCGCTGTTGGTGTCCATCTATAGCGATGTCAGATATCGTCTTATTTACAACAAGATAACGATCGCAATCGCATTAGGCGCGCCTGTTTTCTGGTATGCGACCGGCGGGTTTTCAATATCGGAAATCGGCATTCACCTGTTGACGGCCGCAATTACCTTTCTCGTCTTCGCAACTGCCTTCCATTTTGGCGCAATGGGCGGCGGAGATGTGAAGCTTTTCGCAGCTTTAGCGCTTTGGTTCCACTGGATCGAGGTCATGCGATTGGTGCTTTATGCATCCATCATCGGCGCAGTGGTAACCATTATATTTCTTACCATTCACAAGATAAAACAAAGGGATGGACGCGCACGCATACCATATGGCGTCGCAATATCGCTTTCCGGGCTCTGGATAGCCGGTGAACGGATTTTTAACCATTTTACGTGAAATAGCATCCCTTAATCAGGGAACCTTTCAGGGGACAGTAGGTCATGGATAGGAAAAAAGTCATATTGCTGGTGGCGGCGCTTTTAATCGCTGGCCTTACCGCGTTTATGGCGCGCAGCATGTTCACCGGGGCTTCGGCGCCACAAGCTGCTGCCGCTGCGGTAGCGCCCGTGCCAACTGGCCCTAAGGTACTCGTCGCGACCAAGGCGTTGCCCGTCGGAACGCTTATCACCGCTGACAGCGTGCGGTATCAGCCATGGCCGAAGGAACTGATTGAAGCAGCCTATTTCAAAGAAGGCGCTGAAGGTGCTTCTGTAGACTCGCTCGTCGGCACCGTGGTGCGCAACGCTATCACCGCTGGTCAGCCCATTACCCAAGGTTCGCTTGTGAAACCGGGCGACCGTGGCTTCCTCGCCGCAGCGCTTGGGCCTGGCATGCGTGCCGTAACCGTGCCTGTATCGGCACTGACTGGCGTTGCTGGATTTGTCTTCCCAGGCGACCGTGTTGATCTGGTGCTTACGCAGAACGTCAATGCAAGCGTTGGCCCGCCATTGAAGGTTTCTGAAACCATCGTGCGCAATCTGCGCGTCCTTGCAACCGACCAGCGCTCGTCGCCTTCGGTCGATGAACAAGGAAACACCATCGTCGCTGAATATAAGCTCGTCACGATTGAGGCGACCCCTCGCATCGCCGAGAAAATTACCGTCGCGCAATCGATTGGTACGATCAGCCTTTCCTTGCGCTCGCTTTCCGACAATGCGTCAGAACTCGAACAGGCACTGGCGTCAGGCGAAGTCAATATTCCCGAAGGTGCAACCGCCGATCAGGAACAGGCCATTATGCGCCAGTTGGCGCAGCGTCCAACTGCCGGAAAGAGCAGCTATGCCACGGGTGGCGACGTATCGCGCTTCCAACGCAGCACCGTTCCGGCGCAAATGCCGCTTGCCGTGGCTGCCGAACAGGCCCGCACGCAAAAGCAAGTCGAGAAAATCATGAAAGGTCCAGTCGTCCGCGTCTCACGTGGCGGCAACATGACCGAAGTCGACATCAGCCGGAGATAACAACATGGCACGTTTCACCAAAATAAAGTCGGGCTTTGCCGCCGCCGCAATAACGGCAGCCATGTGCACGACGGCTCTTGTCGCTGTTGCACCGTCCGCATCCGCACAATCCGCGAAAGATGGCAAGTTGCTTGTCCTTTCCATCGGGCGCGGACAGCAGGTCAATCTGGCATCCAATGTCACTGATGTTGTCGTGGCTGACCCCACCATCGCAGATGTCGAGGTAAAGTCAGGCCGCCAGATTTATATTCTGGGTAAAGGTCCCGGCGAAACCACGGTTTACGCAACTGATGCGGCCGGCCGCACCGTCTATCAGGCGACCGTTCGCGTTGGCAGCAACCTGGATTCCATATCGCAAATGCTTGGTCTCGCGATGCCCGAATCCGACATTGTTGTGACAACGATGAATGGCGTCGTGTTGCTCACGGGTACCGTAGACCAGCCTGAACAGGCCGCTGAGGCCGAGACACTCGTCAAGGCGTTCGCTGGCCCAGCAACGCAGGTTGTTAGCCGGTTGAAAAACGCAACTCCACTGCAGATCAACCTGCAGGTGCGCGTTGCCGAAGTTAGTCGTTCGCTGTCGAAAGAAATCAGCGGTAACTTGCAGACGTTCAAAAATGGCGCAGACAGCTCCGGCGCGCCTTATGCCTTTGGTGTGGCGCAGGGTCGCGATTTTCTGAATGACGCGGGCCAGATCGTTTATCCACAAGGCGTCAATACAATTGCCGGCCTAGGCCGCTTGTTCGGACTCGACATCGCTGCGGCGTTCGACATGTCAGAAAAAGCAGGACTTGTGTCGACCTTGGCCAATCCAAACCTGACGACTGTGTCGGGTGAGACGGCCGAATTCCTTGCAGGTGGACAGTTCCCTATTGTGACATCGTCGGACAATGGCACCAGTGTTGAGTATAAAAACTACGGCGTTAGTCTCACTTACACCCCCGTGGTACTATCGGACGGCCGCATTTCGTTGCGGGTGCGTTCAGAAGTGTCCGACATCTCGTCGCAGGGCGCCGTTCGCATTAACGGCCTCGAAGTTCCGGCGACAACCACCCGCATGGCGGAAACGACGGTCGAGCTGGGTTCGGGCCAAAGCATGATGATTGCCGGATTGCTGAGCAATCAGATGAGCAGCTCAATCTCAAAAATGCCCGGCGCGGGCGATATCCCCGTTTTGGGTGCGCTTTTTAAATCCAACGGCTGGCGTCGCAACGAGACGGAGCTGATGATTGTCATCACGCCCTATCTGGTGAAGCCGGTTTCCGAAAGCCAGATCGTGTTGCCGACGGATGGCCTGCATTCAACCAACGATCTTGAGCGCGTCATCATGGGTAAGGTCACTGACAATATGGGCGATAAGACGCGGCCTATGCCGTCGATTGCGCCGACTGTGTCGAACGGCCCGCAACTCGATTCAATGAGCCAGACAGCGCCAACGCTGACCAAAAAACCGCAGGCTCAAGCTTCTGCGGCCGCAGCCGGCGGTCCCGGCTTCAGCTTCGACAATTGATGCGCGCCCGAGGAGACAAGATATGCAAAAGGTAACTTTACTGATCGCTGCAAGCCTTGGTCTGGCGAGCTGTGGCACAATGCCGGAGAATACATCAATGTATTCGGTGCATCAGCCGGTGGTCGAACGCACCAACTTTGCCATTGATTTGGCTTCTGACGGCAACAGCATTGCATCCGCCGACCAGCGGCGTCTGAACGAATGGTTTGACGCTCTGGAACTACGTTATGGCGATCGCATCTCCATTGATGGTGGCGACGGCTATGCTTTTGCGGGTGCCGCGCAGGATGTGCGGGCTGCAGCAGCGCAGCGCGGCGTTCTTGTTGCAGATAATGCGCCGGCCACGCCAGGCGTTATTGCACCGGGCACTATCCGTGTCGTCGTAACGCGCTCAACCGCGTCCGTACCCTCCTGCCCCGACTGGAGCACCACGCACGAAAACAACTACCGTGCTGCCAACCACAGTAATCACGGCTGCGCCACGAATTCAAACTTGGCCGCAATGGTTGCCGATCCTGAGGATCTGGTCCGCGGCCGCGAGAGCAAGCGGACCGACCGCAACAGCGGAAAAGCCGCGGTGAACGCCTATAAAGCAAAGACCGGAGGCAATTAATGAACGCTCCTTGGAAATCCGGAATTGCCGGAACACGTGACCCGATTAACGCCTATTTGTGCGACGATCTCACGCTTGATGTCGTACGCGGCGTTTGCGAGGAAATGGGCTGGAGCCAAGACAAGGCCTATAAGGGCGGGCTGCGTAATGCGATCCAGTCCTTGTCGGTATCCGCCAGTCCGCAAATATTGCTCGTGGACCTGTCCGAGTCCGGCGACCCGATTAGCGACATCAATAGCCTAGCCGAAGTGTGTGAGCCGGGGACCATCGTCATTGCGGTTGGTCAGGTCAACGACGTTCGCCTCTACCGCGATCTGCTGATGTCAGGGCTTCAGGACTATCTCTTGAAACCACTCAGCCCCGATGCGCTGCGTGATTCATTCGCCAACGCACAGGCGATGCTCAATGCTCCCAAGGTGGACGAACATAGCGCTGATCGCCCGCATGTGTCGACGGCGGTCATCGGTACCCGTGGCGGCGCTGGCGCATCGACGATTGCGACGTCCTTGGCATGGACTTTTTCGCAAGGTCAGGGTCATCAAACGGGGCTTCTTGATCTGGATGTCCATTTCGGCACGGCCGCGCTCGCGATGGATCTCGAACCGGGCCGCGGCCTGACCGACGCCATCGATAATCCAAGCCGTATCGACGGTCTGTTCATTGAACGGGCAATGATCAAGGCGAATGAGCGCTTGTCCATCCTGTCTGCCGAAGCGCCGATGAACAGCCCGGTACTCACCGACGGATCGGCCTTCTTCCAGCTTCAGGAAGAGTTTCGCGCCGCTTTTGAAAATACCGTCATCGACCTACCGCGCAGCATGTTGATCGCCTATCCGCATTTGATGCATGACGTGAACATTGCGGTGGTCGCGACCGAATTGACGCTGGCATCCGCGCGCGACACCATCCGTGTGCTCGCCTGGCTGAAGCAGAATGCGCCCCATTGCCGTGTCCTTGTGGTTGCCAACAACGTGCAAACGGCGGTGGTGGAAATTACCCGCAAGGATTTTGAAAGCACGATTGAGCGCAAGATCGACATGATGCTGCCCTCCGATCCCAAGGCCGTTGCACAGGCTGCAAAACTTGGTCAGCCACTGGTGGATGCCGTTCGCGGTAGCAAGCTTTCGGCGGGTATCATCGCACTGGCCGATCTGGTTTCGGGCACCATGGCCGAAGCAGCCGAGGAATTGCCCGCAGACACCAAAGCCAAAGCCAAGAAGAAGATGTTCGCTGGTTTCACGGCGATATTGAAAAAGAAGTAAGGCCGGAAATGGCCCCTGTGAGGGCATAAACAGCAAAGCGAATGACGATGCAGACTTTGATACTCACCGCCGGAATGATGCTGATCCTTGTTCTGTTGGGGCTCGCATTTGCAGGTCCCAATGCCGGGAAGGCAACGTCGCGTCGTTTGGGTGCTGTAAAGATGCGCCATTCCGACAGCGCAGATGCCCGCGTCGAACAGCAGATGCGCAAGGCAGTCGCCTCGCGCCGGCCGCTGATATTCGCAGACGGCGACAATATCAGCCGCGCCGACAAGCTTCGTCTGCGCCTGGCGCAAACCGGCAAGAAATGGACACTACAGCAATATCTGAGTGCATCAGGGGGCCTCGCCTTTGTTGTGCTAGCCATACTTTGGCTAAAGGGAGCGCCTTTGTATCTGGCGCTGTCTGGCGGGTTGCTGTTGGGTGCCGGGTTACCGCATATGGTCATAAATTTCCTGATGGCCAGCCGCATCAAGAAATTCACAGCCAACTTT
This sequence comes from uncultured Sphingorhabdus sp., assembly GCA_963508315.1. Taxonomy (GTDB): domain Bacteria; phylum Pseudomonadota; class Alphaproteobacteria; order Sphingomonadales; family Sphingomonadaceae; genus Sphingorhabdus_B. The sequence goes on from CAUOWK010000002.1 coordinate 486,713, forward strand.
CCAGACGCCATTGAGCTGCTGGTGCGCGGATTAAAATCTGGCCTGCCTGTCGGCGAGACGCTCGGCGTCGTTGCCAAGGAAATTCCGGGACCAGTGGGCGAAGAGTTCAAGCTGGTGGTGGAGAAAATCAAAATCGGCAAAAGCATGGAGGAATCCCTGCAGGAAACGGCTGACCGGCTTGGCACGGCGGAGTTCCAGTTTTTTGTGATTACCTTGGCAATCCAGCGCGAGACCGGCGGTAACTTGGCTGAAACGCTCGCCAACCTTGCTGACGTGTTGCGCAAGCGCGCGCAAATGAAGCTCAAAATCCGCGCGATGTCATCGGAATCGAAGGCATCCGCCTATATCGTCGGTTCGCTGCCGTTCTTCGTGTTTGGTATGATCTGGTTCGTAAATCCAGATTATCTCGCCGGGTTCTTCTTTGAACAACGGCTTATCATAGCCGGGCTTGCCGGCGCCGTGTGGATGTCGATTGGCGTGTTCATCATGGCCAAAATGGTCAGCTTTGAAATTTAAGTTGGGGGCAAGGCAACAATCATGACCAATCCTGGTGGACCACAATTAATGGGCGTTGACGTCCTGTGGGTTGCGACATTGCTATCGGCTGTCGCCTGCATGGCGGTAATGATTGCAATTTACTCTGCTGTCACCGTCCGTGACCCAATGAGCAAGCGCGTAAAGGCGCTTAACGAACGGCGCGAACAACTAAAGGCGGGTATCACCGCGACAACATCAAAAAAGCGCGCGAAGCTGGTCCGCAAGACCGAAACCACCGACAAAATGCGGCAAATGCTGTCCAAATTGCAGGTGCTTCAGGAAGATCAGGTCAAGGTCGTACAACAGCGACTGGCTCAGGCAGGGATCCGTCGCAAGGAACTTGCCGTGACCGTTATTTTCAGCCGCATGGTCCTGCCCATCATTTTTGGCGGCGGCATTGGCCTGTGGATTTACGGTCTAGGCGGCATGCCCGATTGGAGCGCATTCAAGAAATTCGCTGCCTTCGCAGGTGCTAGCATCCTGAGCTACAAAGCTGCGGATATTTATCTGTCAAACCTTGTGACAAAACGCACAGACGCCATCCGCAAAGGCCTTCCTGACGCCCTTGACCTTCTGGTCATCTGCGCCGAGGCTGGCCTTACGGTCGACACAGCATTCAACCGCGTGGCAAAAGAGCTTGGCCGGGGCTACCCCGAACTGGGCGATGAATTTGCCCTTACCGCCATTGAACTCGGCTTTCTTACCGAACGGCGGGCCGCGTTTGAAAACCTTGCCTACCGAGTCAATCTTGACTCGGTCAAAGGCGTAGTCACGACCATGATCCAGACCGAGAAATATGGTACACCGCTCGCTTCGGCATTGCGCGTCCTGTCCGCAGAATTCCGCAATGACCGCATGATGCGCGCCGAAGAAAAAGCCGCGCGTTTGCCGGCCATTATGACCATACCGCTCATTCTGTTCATTCTGCCGACGCTGTTTATCGTTATTCTCGGGCCGGCAGCCTGTTCGATTGGCGACGCATTCTCGAAACAATGATTGGGACGGCTTCGCGCCGTCCCTTTATTACCCGACGCGAACAGTCTGTTCGATTGCGCCAAAGATGCTGTGGCCAGCATCGTCGCGCGCCTCGATACGAACGACGTCGCCGTCCTTCAAAAAGGGTGTGGCCATCTCGCCCGTCCGTATCTTTTCGACCATGCGCACCTCGGCAAGGCAGCTATAGCCTAATCCGCCATCGGCAACGGGACGCCCCGGGCCGCCATCGGCATCGCGATTTGATACCGTTCCCGACCCAATAATGGTGCCGGCGCCCAAATTGCGGGTCTTGGCCAGATGCGCAATCAACACGCCGAAATCGAATGTGCAATCATCTGACGCTACTGCACGACCAAAAGGTGCACCGTTAAGGTCAACCATCAAGGTCCGATGCAGTTTTCCGTCCTGCCAATATGCCCCGAGGCTGTCGGGTGTCACGAATACCGGCGACAAGGCACTGGCTGGTTTAGACTGCACAAAGCCAAAACCTTTTTCCAGTTCTGCAGGGATCAGGTTACGCAGCGATACGTCGTTCACCAGTCCGACCAGATTGATATAATTCACGGCCTCCGTCGCCGATGTACCACGTGGCACGTCGCCCGTGACCACGACGATTTCTGCCTCTAAATCACATCCCCACGCTTCGTCCGCCAAAGGGATGTCATCACGTGCGCCAAGGAACTCATCTGAACCGCCCTGATACATCAACGGATCATGCCAGAAGCTATCGGGCAAAACGGCACCGCGCGCCTTGCGGACCAGTTCGACGTGATTGACATAGGCCGAACCGTCGGCCCACTGATATGCCCGCGGCAGAGGCGCTGCGGCGTCATGTTCATGGAAACGCTCGCGCGGTATAACGGCGTGCTCAAGGTCAGTGGCTAGCGCCTCCAACCGGGGGGCAATTTCATCCCAGTTGTCAAGCGCAGCCTGCAAACTGGGCGCAATGTGCGCGGCATCGGCATACCAGGCAAGATCGTTTGACACGACCACCAGATGTCCGTCGCGGCCCGACTTTAATGATGCCAGCTTCATATCTCGTTCTCCTGCTTTGCCTTATCATGCAACCATATTGCGATGGCGGCAACCGGCGCTGTTATCTGATGTGCTGAAACGGCTATGCAAGTTGCGCCGGCGGGTTCAACCGAGTTCGGCAACCCGCGCGCGCAAGACCGCGAGCATCTGCTCCAATAGCTTGGCCTCGCCGCTGCCGAGTATCTTTTCCAGTTCCGCCTCAAGCTGCAACGCTTGCGGCACAATCTGTTCATATAGGTCGCGGCCTGCGTCGGTAAGCGCAAGATGGTGCGACCGCCCATCTTTGCTATTCGGGACCCGGCTAACCAGCGCGCGCTCCTCAAGCGCTTTGCAGGCGCGATTAACGGTGACCTTGTCCATGGCCGTTGCCGCAACAAGTTCGCGCTGGGTGGCGACTTCCGACTCACCCAACAATGCCATGACCCGCCATTCGGGAATTTTGAGCGCGAATTTACCACGATAGGCACGGGCAATAAGATCGCTTACCGCGTTCGAGGTAATCGAAAGTTGATAGGGCAGAAACGCGCTGAGCGTCAGTTTTTTACCCGCCATGCCTAATTCCCGCATTCCGCATAAGCGCTGTTAGAACAATCCGTCACGCCGGCTTCACGGCATCAGGATGGGCTGCGGCAAAGGCTGGCAGCGCCGTCAGCGCCGCATCAATACGGACGAGCTTGGGAAATGCCGATAAGGGCGTATCCAAGCGGCGCGCATTGGCCATCTGCGGCACGAGGCAAACGTCCGCCAGGTTGGGCAAGTCGCCCCCGAATAGGCTGTCCTCGGGCGCCATGGCCTCCAGAGCGGTAAACCCTTCCAATATCCAGTGCCGATACCATGTATCGACCGCCTCTTGCGACTGCCCCATTTTATCTTTGAGGTAACGTAGCACGCGCAGATTATCGATCGGGTGGATATCCGCAGCGATAATCAAAGCCTGCGCTAGGGTTTTTGCCCTGTCCGCAGGGTCGGAGGACACCATCGCAGGGTCAGGGTAATGCGCATCAAGATAATCAATTATCGCCAAGCTTTGTGTCAAGTCGTGACCATCAATCGAAAGCATCGGTACAAAGCCCTGAGGATTGCGCGCTACATATTCCGCCACCTTATGGTCATTTTCCAACAGGCTGGTTGGCACAGCCTTATACGGCACATTTTTGAGATTGAGGACGATACGGACACGATAGCTGGCCGACGAGCGCCAATAGTCGAAAAGGAGGATTTCTTGCATGGACACGAATTAGCATGATGGACGCAAAAGGCAAAAGCATTGCAGCCACGCGCCGCCGTGCCTATGTCGGCGATATTGAAGAGGAGCCATTATGTATTTGCCGAAGACATGGATGATTTTTGCAGCGGTCGCATCCGCCTCGGTTCCCGCAATGTCTGCGGCGCCCATCAGTGGCCGCTGGATCACGCAAAGCAAGGACGGCGTGGTCGAAATCTACGCGTGCGGCCCCGCTTTGTGCGGAAAAATCTCCCGCTTTCTCGTAAATCCACCGGCTGGACCCAACGCGAAAGACTTGAATAATCCCGACAAAACTCTTCGCAATCGCACGATTTTGGGGATGAATGTGCTGACGGGTTTTAAAGCGGACGGCAATGAATATCGCGGCCAGATTTACGACCCCAAAACGGGCAAAACATATCGGTCAGTGGTCTACAAAGGCAAATCGGGTAACTTGGTCGTCAAGGGCTGTATCGGGCCGTTCTGTCAGGCACAGACCTGGACGCCGGCGCGTTAAACCGAAAGGGTCCGGACGCGCGATAAAGCCGCATATGGGTTTTGAATTCGGCGGGATGTTGCTGCCAATATCCCTGTTCATGTAGCTCGACCAGCGACAGACGGAACAGTTCCCGCGCGGCGATAACCTGCACAACGCTCCCGTGCACGAGCAGCATTTCGAGCTGTTCGCTGCGATCTTTCAACCTTGAATATGCAGTGATTGTCATATTAGCCCCTTTGAAGGACTAAACGACTTTATGTGTCGGCAATTAAGGTCAGGCGCGCAATTTCCACCCCGAACGCAGCAGCAAATAGCAGACCGTTCCCAGCACGATATTCAGCACCAGCAACAACAGCGCGCCGAACAGTACGGGGCTATCCGCATTGCCAATAAACCCGTAACGAAAGCCCGAAATGGCATAGAAGAACGGGTTGGCGTGGCTAATCATCTGGAAAGTTGGCGCGAGCTTGTCGACTGAATAGAATGTGCCCGACAGTAATGCAGCCGGAGCGACAACAAAGTTGGTTACCGCGGCGGCATGATCGAACTTTTCCGCCCATATGGACGTCATCACACCGATTAACGCCAGCATTGTGGCCCCCATCAGCCCGAACCATAATACTGCGCCGAAATGTTGGGGCGTGACATCGACACCGGGCCAAAACACCATAGCGAGCCAGATGGTCGCGCCGACAAGGAACGCCCGTGTCACGGCAGCCGCCGTTAAAGCTGCCAAAACTTCAGCATTGGACAAAGGCGGCATCAGATAGTCGACGATTGTCCCCTGAATTTTGCCGACCAACAGAGAAAAGCTCGAATTGGCAAAGGCGTTCTGCATCATCCCCATGATGATAAGGCCCGGCGCGATGAAATCGGCAAAAGGAACTCCAAGCACGGTGGGCTTCACGCCGCCCAATGCAACGGTGAAGATGATGAGGTAGAGCAATGTGGTAATCGCCGGCGCCCAAACGGTTTGAAGCTGCACCTTAAAAAAACGGCGCACCTCCTTCATATACAGCGTTTGCAGGCCGACCCAGTTCACATTACGAATCAGGCGCTGGCCTTCGGGCAGTTGCACAAAGGGGTTTGCGTCCCTATCTGGACCAGAGGCGCTTTTATGGTGGATACTCATCGCGCAATCGACTATCGGCTTGCAGCCTCTACCGCAAGGTGCAAATGCGCCGCCAGTGCGGCATGACGAATTACTATTGGGAAAGATTTTATGTCCTGGACCGACCAGCGGATTGATCAGTTAAAGGCGCTTTGGGAAAAAGGCCTGACTGCAAGCCAGATTGCCGACGAGCTTGGCGGCGTGAGCCGCAATGCCGTCATTGGCAAAGCGCACCGCCTTGGGCTGAAATCCCGCCCTTCGCCTGTGAAGGCGAACGACGCTGACAAAAAGGCTGCGCCTAAAAAGGCAGCACCTGCTCCGGCCAAGGCGCCTGTGGCAGCAGCACCTGTCCGCCCCCGCCAAGCGGCACCCGTTGCCGAACCAGTGGTAACGGCGAGCGACGTAGATGCTCCAGTGGCCGAACCAAGAGCGCCGATGCCGCGCATCGTGTCCATCGGACCCGGCGGCTTCATGCGTCAAGGCCCTGGCGATCAGCAAGCACCTATCCCGCCTGCCCCGCCACGCCGCCTTGTGCCCGCCAAGCCAAGCCCAGAGATGGCCGACAAAACGTCGCTTCTCGACTTGAACGAGCGCATTTGCCGCTGGCCATTGGGCCACCCTGGCGAGGCTGACTTCCATTTCTGCGGCGACGCGGTGAACCCGGGTTTCCCGTATTGCGTCGAGCATTGCGGTCGCGCCTATCAGGCACAGCTACCACGCGGCGTTCGCCGTCCGCCACCGCCAATGCCCTTTGGCGGCCCGCGCGTCCGCTAATCACACACCAAAGTATTTCAAAAAAGGGCGGTCCTGTTGGGGCCGCCCTTTTTTTAATTCAGGTGGTTATGTCGGCGACATTATCGTCGGAATTACGATCGATGTAGAAATTGTACGGATCGATCCCGGCAAATGCCGGCTTTGTTTTGGACACCATGATTATCGCCTGCTTGCCATTCTTCACCGGCATGCGTGTAATCGAGATGACATCCTTTTTGCCAAAGGCGCCAATGCCCGGGCGTGCGCTGAACAAACCGACTTCTATCTCTTCTGACAGCGGCGACGGCTTTTCATTGCCCTTTGCATCGGCATAATATTTCGCGGCTTCCACCGTAATATTGGTTTGCCACTGGCCGTTCGGCAATTTCTTGGTCTTCGCCTGCTTGGCCTTCAAATCATATACCGTAATTTTTTCGAAAAGGTCGGTAATCAAGGCTTGCTGCGCCGGTGTTTTGGCTTCCTTGCGCAATTCTGCAATTAGGTCGACAGAACGGTGATAGGGCGCGCCTTTGAATTTCCATGTCTGGATAAATCGCGCAAGTGCACGATTGACGGCCTCCTCACCTATTCTCTCCTGCAGCAGATACATGGCCAAAGAACCTTTGCGATAATGGATATAAGGCTGGTTCTCCACGCGATACAGAGGCTGCTCTCCAACAGGGTCGCTTTTGCGACCCGCGAGATACTGATCCAGTTCATATTTCAAAAATCGGCGGATCTTGTCGGGGCCATATATCTTTTTCATCACCATAAGCGCGGAATATTGCGCGAGCGTTTCAACTGTAACCGTCTGCCCTTGCATGTCCGCGCCAATGACCTGGTGTGCCCAATATTGATGGCCTAGTTCATGGGCGGTAATGTACGTCACATAATCAATCGAGTCCGGGTCGCGCACATCCGCCGCAAAACCGATACTTTCGGAATAAGGCATTGTCCCGGCAAAGGCCTGCGCAAAGCTTTGGTAGCCGGGAAATTCAATAATGCGGGCATGATCGAACTGATAGGGTCCGAAACTGGCTTGATAATAATCCAGCCCTGTTTCCAAAGCCTTCAGCATGGCAGGCACATTCCATTCATGCCGCGGGTCATGGAAAACGGTCAGTTGAACGCCCTTATGATTTTTCTGCGTCAGCTTGTATGTTGCAGACTGAATTGAAAAGAAGCTCAGGATCGGAGCGCTCGAAACGAAGCGGGCGGTGCGGCGACCGTCTTTGGTGACATCGGCAACTTTGCTGCCTGGTGCGATGGGCGTCTGCTCTGCATCGGTTGTAACCGTGATGTCGGACATCACCCAATCGGTGCGCGCATAATTCTCACGCGTTGCCGACATATCCTCAAGTTTCGCGGGGCGCAGTTCAGCAGGCAGGCCTTGCCGCCGACGGACCGTTCTGTCGAACAAAGCACTCTGGCGGTTCATGCCGATAATCGGCGCGAATTCGAAGTTGTTTACGAAGGTGCCGTTGAGCGCAACGTCAGTGGCAGGTGCGCCATTGCGAAACCCACGATACCAAATTTGCGATTTGAAATCGAGCTGGGCCTCGGCGCCCGGCGCCAACGGGGTATCGAAGCGGAATATGCGGTACCCGAACTTTGTGTCATCAGACGCAAGCTTTGCACCTGCCAATGCCAGTTGCGCAAATTTGGTGTCACGGCCGCCTTGGCGCACATGGACTTCGCTGATTGGCTTACCGGTTTCGTTACGCAGGTTGTAACTTCCGACGACATCAAACCGTTTTTGCTTCGGGAAAATTTGCACGTCAAAGTTTACTGCAGTGACAACGGGTCGCGGCAGATTTTCATATTTCAGATATTTTTTCTCATAATCGGCTTGCCATTTCTCCCGCTCGTCACTGCTTTCATATCGGTTCAGAACCTTGAAATTATACCAAGCGTAGCTGCCGGTGCCCACCATGCATGCAAGGGCAACGACTATCAGCGCCACGGGTGCGCCGGAAAGGCCGTGACGCACGCGCTTCAGGCGGCTGCGCCACCGTGTGTCGGTGCCGCGCGGCCAAACCAAATGTGCAACCACAATCAGTATCACAGCAAAGGCAAGCCAATATGCACGCAATATCCACGCGCCGTAGGCAAACCCGCCTGATCCGTTCATGTCGCTCAATGGCTCTGCGGGATTGGAGCCATAGCGATAGAGCGCGTTCGTGTAGCCCATATTCACTAGGAAAATGCCCACAATAAACCAGACGAGAAATAGTCCCCAGCCGACATATTTATTTGGGCTGATTGCCTGCAAGAACACCGCGAGAACCGCGACCAGCAGCATGTCAAAGGTTACGGGGACCAGAAACCAGTTGAAATAACTAGCAAGGCCGAATTCAGGTGTGCCTTTGAACAGTTGAAATAGTAATCCCGTTGCCATCGCGACAATGTTGATCATCAGCAACACCAGCAGGATCGCGAGAATCTTCGGAATTGTGATGATCCAGTTCGCCGTCGGCGTGGAATCAATGATCTCGCCGATTTTGACATCGCGCTCGCGCCAGACGAGTTCACCGCCGTAAAACACCGCGATAATCAACACGAAGATCGAAAAGCCTTGCAGCACATTTGTGATGATACTGGCTGTCATCGGATAAGATGGCGTGCCGTAGCTTGTCTGGGTGAGAAACAGGCCAGCGCCCGTATTGATGACAGCGAGCAACATCAACACGATTAACCCCGGACTTCGCAGTACCTGCATCACTTCGGTTTTCAACCGCGCCATAAACTGCGCGCGGGTCGACGCACCGTCAAAGCGTTTTGTTGCAGCGGGGAGCGTTATCCGCGTCCTGCCCGGTGTGCTGGCCTCGACCGACGTTTCCCGGGCCAACTTCTTGAGCTTGCGTTTCGATGTAGCGCGTTCCGCCATGGAAAAACGCCAATAGGTCAGACCTAAGATCACCAGCGCAAGCGTCACCACCATCGCACGATTGAACAGCATGTTGTTATCCAACGGCAGCAGCTTCGCGTTCATTTCCGCCGCGGTCCAGTAACGCGTGGCTTCTGCCAACGCGCCAAAGCCCAATGGTTCGAACTTGGCCATAACGGCCTGATATTCAACTTTGCTGGCGAGCAATGCGGTTACAATCAAGTAACCCATGAAAAAGATAACGACGCCGACATAGCTCCACAGCATCGACCGCGTGACGGTCGCTAACCCGAATAACAGGCTGCTCATCAACAATATGTTAGGGACGGCCAGAACGAGATAGGGCCACAGATAATAAGCGGGATTTTGCGGGCCTACCGTTTCAGCGTCGACCCACGGCATTATCGATCCGAAAAACATCCCGACCGGAACGGCAAAATATCCAAGCAGCGCAACCCCCAAGCCGCCAAAAAAACGGCCAAAGACGTAATTTCGCTTGCCGATGGACGTCGCCTTAATGATCGGCCCATAGCCCGTCGTATCGTCGCGGACGACGGCATTCGCGACAAATGATGTTATGACGAACAAATAAAATAATGACGTCAGAGCGATCATGGACGCAATGGCGAACGGCGAATTTTCATGCACCGTGCCGGGCGTTCCAATGCTGACATTCTCACTTGCCGCAACGCCGAAGCCAAGTAGGAAAAACAGAAATAGCGATACCCAGAAAACCGGATTACGCATTTGATAGCGCAGTTCAAATTGTGCGACGCCTAACAGCATGGCTTATCCCCCTTCAGGCTGCGCGACGTAAGTCAGCAAGGGTCGTGAAATACACGTCTTCAAGACCTGCATCGACCTTGTCGAAGCCGGAAGGCTGGTTGTCCGCCAGCACGTGGATAATGGTGCGCCCTGCGAACAAGCGCGTGGAAATAACCTGATATTGATCCTGATAGCTTTCAAGTTCGTCGCGGCCGATCGTCTTTTTCCATACCCGCTCGCTGGCTTGCTGAATAAGATCGAGCGGTGCGCCCTCCAGTTGCACCTTACCTGCTGCGAGTACCGCCATGCGCGGACAGAGATCCGCCACATCATCGACGATGTGCGTAGAAAGGATGATCACCACATTGTCGCTAATCCCGGCCAGCAGGTTCAGGAAACGGTTCCGCTCTTCAGGGTCCAGCCCGGCCGTCGGTTCATCGACAATGATGAGTTCCGGATTGCCTATCAACGCTTGGGCTATACCGAAGCGTTGCCGCATACCTCCAGAAAATCCGGCGATGAACTGGTTGCGGTGGTTCCATAAATTGGTTTGGTTCAAGAGCGTTTCGACGACATCCTTGCGCTCATTTTTATCCGACACGCCCTTAAGTACGGCCATATGATTGAGCATGTCCGACGCGCTCACGCGGGGATAGACCCCGAAATCCTGCGGCAAATAGCCAAGCCTTTTACGCAGTTCTTCGGGTTGCGACAAAATGTCGAGATCGCCAAAGCGAATGACTCCATCGGTCGGTGTCTGCAGCGTAGCAATGGTACGCATCAGGGTGGATTTGCCTGCGCCGTTGGGGCCAAGAAGTCCGTACATGCCGCGTGGAATGGAAAGGCTCACATCATCTAATGCTCGCGTCCCATTTGCGTAAACGTGGCTAACACCGATGATTTCGAGCATGAGATATTCCCCTGTATTATCTTTGCAATACACTAACTCTTGATGATTGCGCGAATATGCGCGTTCGACAAGTGGCTGGTGCCTATCGATAAACAACTTTCCTGTGGGCAACATAATGAGAACGCTTGCGTGGCCGAGTCTTGCGGCCTTATAGCTTTATGATGACCGATGATCTGTTTGGGGGAAGCGCGGCCGCAACTGCCGCATCCAATGATTATACCGCTTCGGCAATCGAGGTGTTGGAAGGGCTTGAGCCAGTCCGGCGTCGCCCCGGCATGTATATTGGCGGCATTGACGAACGCGCTTTACATCATCTCGCGTCCGAAGTGCTCGACAACTCGATGGATGAGGCAGTCGCAGGGCATGCCAATCGTATTGAGGTATATCTGGGCGTCGGCAACCGCCTGACGATCAGCGACAATGGTCGGGGTATACCCGTCGATCCCCATCCTAAATTTCCAGATAAATCAGCGCTTGAGGTCATTTTGACCACATTGCACTCGGGCGGTAAGTTCACCGACAAGGCATATGCCACATCGGGCGGTTTGCACGGCGTCGGCGTGTCAGTGGTGAACGCATTATCGACGGATACTTTGGTCGAGGTAGCGCGCAACAAGCAGTTGTATCGCCAGCGGTTCGCCCAAGGGCACCCGGTTGGGAAGTTGGAGGAGCTTGGCCCGACCCCCAACCGGCGCGGGACGACCATTGCCTTTACGCCCGACCCCGAAATCTTCGGACCGGACGCGAAGTTTAAGGCAGCGCGTTTGTTCCGGCTTGCGCGATCCAAAGCCTATCTGTTCGCTGGCGTTGAAATTCGGTGGCGCTGCGATCCCGAACTTGCGACAGACGATGTGCCAGCCGAGGCAGTGTTCCAGTTTCCCGGCGGTCTTTCAGACCATCTGCGCGAACAGCTTGGCACACGCGCCTGTGCCACTACGGACTTTTTTGCAGGGACGCAGGACTTCCCGGATAGCCAAGGACGCGTCGAGTGGGCCGTTTCATGGCCGCTATACTCCGATGGCGCCTATAGCTGGTATTGTAACACCATTCCGACACCTGATGGCGGCACGCATGAAGCAGGCGTTCGCGCGGCCTTGACCAAGGGCCTGCGTGCTTTTGGAGAACTTATTGGCCAAAAGAAAGCCGCCCAGATTTCGGCCGAGGATATCTTCAACGAAGCTGAATTGATGCTGTCGGTCTTCATCCGAAACCCGCAATTTCAGAGCCAGACCAAAGACCGGCTGACCTCGCCCGAAGCAACCCGGTTAGTGGAAAATGCGGTTCGCGACCATTTCGACCATTTCCTTTCCGACAATATGGAACGTGGCAAGGCGTTGATGGGCTTCATCTTGGAAAAGGTTGACGACCGCCTCCGCCGCAAGGCCGAACGTGAGGTCAAACGCAAAACCGCCACCTCAGGTCGCAAGGTCCGCCTGCCCGGCAAACTGACCGATTGCGCGTCGGATGACCCAACCGGTACCGAATTGTTTATCGTCGAAGGCGACAGCGCTGGCGGCAGCGCGAAGCAAGCGCGCGACCGTAAAACACAGGCGATTTTGCCAATTCGCGGTAAAATCCTGAATGTGGCATCCGCTACGGCGGACAAAATTCGCGCCAATAACGAAATCGCTGACCTGCAATTGGCGTTGGGTTGCGGCACGCGCAAAGATTGTAACCCGGATAATCTGCGCTACGAACGCATCATCATCATGACCGACGCCGATGTTGACGGCGCGCATATCGCGACTTTGTTGATGACATTCTTCTTTCAGGAAATGGCCGAAATCGTAAAGGCCGGGCACCTGTATTTGGCGCGTCCGCCGCTGTATCGCCTCACGCACGGTAGCCAGAGCGTATACGCCGCCGATGACGCCCATCGCGCCGAACTCGAAGCAACGGTGTTCAAGGGCAAGAAGGTTGATGTCGGCCGGTTCAAGGGCCTTGGCGAAATGAACCCGAACCAACTTAAAGAAACAACGATGGACCCCGCGTCGCGTTCGCTCATCCGCATTACATTGCCGCATGAATATGAACGCCGCGCGGTGGTGAATGATCTGGTTGACCGGTTGATGGGCAAAAATCCAGAACATCGCTTCAATTTCATTCAGGAGAATGCAGCGCATCTGGATGAGGGTACGATCGACGCTTGACCATTTGTGACGACAGGGCATTCTGACGGCCATTCCTCGCCATAATCTCAGTCAGGAACTCGTATGAAACATATTGCCGCGACGGTCGCCCTTATCGCTTTTTCTGGCGTTTCTCCGGCGGTAGCAGCACCGGCGCCGGCGTCCGTCATCATCGTAAATCCGGCGACGGCGACTGAAACGCGCATTAATGAATTACCCGCCATGCTTGCGGGAGAACTGGCATATGACGCCTTTTTCGCGCCCTCTTTTCTGGCCGCCGTTCCAGAAGAGCAGCTAAAAGCTCTTTCGGACCAGCTGATCGCCGAGCATGGTTCACCGTTGCGCGTCCTTTCCGTAACCCGGCAGGGTCCCTCCAGCGCAACAGTTAGAATAGAATATCAACGTGCCATAGCGACTGCCGACATCTCCGTGGAGCCAGCCAGTCCAAACAAGGTTGTAGGACTCCTCATAAAGGGGTTTGAGGTTAAGGGCGACTCGCTCGCAAAAATTAATGCCGCCTTTGCTGCGCTCCCGGGCGAAGCGGGCTATCTTGTTGAAAAACTGGGCGCTGACGGCACCCGTCGGCATATTGCCGGGCGTCATGTGGATCAACAATTCGCCATCGCCTCCACATTCAAACTATATGTTCTGGCGGAACTCGCCGCACAGGTGGAGGCGGGGCAGCGCAAATGGAGTGATGTCGTTCCGTTGTCGGTCAACAGCTATTCCTCCACCGCCACGCAGAACTGGCCGCGTAGCACGCCACTAACGTTGCAGACGCTGGCGACGTGGATGATTTCGGTGAGCGACAATGCAGCAACAGACGCACTGATGGGTGTCTTGGGACGCGAGGCAATCGAGAAAAAGCTGGCAATGATCGGTCATAGCGATCCCGACAAGGCGCTACCTATGCTGACGACTGTTGAGGCATTTGCGCTGAAAACGAACCCTGCCCTGCGCAAGGCGTTCCAAACGGGAACTGAGGCCGGCCAACGTGCGCTCCTGACACAGAAATCCGCTGACCTCGCCTATGAGCGCATCAATCTGGTGGCACTCGGTTCCGGTCCCGTTGCGATTGACAGCATCGAATGGTTTGCGTCTCCGCGAGACACAGCCACATTGCTAATGAATTTGCGCAACATGGACAATCAGACCGTTCGCGACATCCTGTCCGTCAACAAGGGTGTTGCACCAGCGGCAGCGGCCAAATGGCAGTATCTGGGTTACAAAGGCGGGTCCGAACCCGGTGTCATCTCGATGAGCTTTCTCGCCCAGACGAAATCGGGCGACTATTATGCTATTACAGGTAGCTGGAACAACACGGCTATAGCGGTCGATAACACGGCGTTTGCGGCGCTAATGACCCGGTTAGTAGATAGTGTGGCGAAGAATTAGGCGATCAAAGCCTCAACCAAGGCCCTCACCTTTTTTTGCCGCCATTGTGGTAACGGTGCGAGTAGCCAATAGGCTTGCTCGCTTTCGCGCGCATTATCGACGGCGCGCACTTTTCCACTCGCGAGGTCGGCTTCGGCCAGCACCAGAGGCACGGTCGCGCGGCCAAGACCAATGGCTGCGGCATCGATGGCAAGGCCGGCGTCGGAGAGGCGCAAGGCTGCGACCCCATCAGCCACGGGGCAATTGGGCCAACTGATTGGGGTTTCGGCCCCGCCCTCAGGCGCTGCCACGGTGACAAATGCGCCAGCGGCCAACATAACGCCTTCATGTTCCCCAGGCCCATTTGTGAGACGAATGGCGAGGTCAAGATTGGCTTCTGTGAAGTCAATATTCTCGTCCGCTGCAACTAACGTGAACCGCGTTTCAGGATTGGCTTTGCTAAATGACGCCAGCCGTGCGGCAAGCCATTTGGCGGTAAAATCGCGTGGCGCAGCGATGGTCAGCGAGTTGGAGGATTGCCCGGCTTGCATCGCGCGAACCGATTCTTCAAACTGCAGAAAACCAGCGCGCAACGCATCCAGCCCGTTGGCCGCTTCGTCGGTAAGCTCGAGACCTTTGGGCGTACGGCGAAACAACACGACGCCCAGCATATCCTCCAGCGCGCGGATTTGTTGGCCGACAGCAGCAGGGGTCACCGCAAGTTCATCTGCTGCCTTGGTGAAGCTCAAATGCCGGGCGGATGCGTCAAGCACCCGAAGACCATTGAGAGGCAGATGCGTGCGTTTCATGTCGCCAAACTCATCGCGCCGTCGCTGGTGCAACTAATTGGAAGCGCGGAATTTCCGCCAAGAATGTGGTGCCATCTTCGCGGATGAAGCGATATTGCCCTTCCATTGTCCCGCTCGGCGTGGGCAAGGGGCAACCGGACACATAGTCATGGCTCTCTCCGGGCTTTAACACTGGCTGTTCGCCGACCACACCATCACCATCGACATGGTTGATAGTGCCGCGACCATCAGTGATACGCCAGTGACGCGTCATCAACTGAACCGGTTCGTCGCCATGGTTTTCGATGCGGATATGGTAAGACCAGAACCAGCGGCCTTGCGATGGTGCGGACTGTTCTTCCAGAAAATTAGGTGACACGCGCACGGTTATGCCGTCGGTTGTTGCGTTCACGGCAAATAGGGAATCCAAAATGCTGGTCATAATCCGGCAGCCTTCAACGCCTGATCCAAATCCTCAATCAGGTCTGCAGGGTCTTCAAGACCGACATTGATGCGGATCATTCCTTCGCCAACACCCATCGCCTCGCGGCCCTCTGGCCCCATGCCATGATGAGTGGACGACGCAGGATGGCACATCAGGCTGCGGGCATCGCCGATATTGTTGGATATGTCGATTAGCTGCAGCGCGTTTAGCAAAGCATGCGCCTGCTTGCGGCCACCGTCGACTTCAAACGCGAATATCGGTCCGCATGCCTTCATCTGCTGCATTGCAAGTGCGTGCTGCGGGTGGCTTTCAAGGCCGGGATGCATGATGCGGGGCACGCGAGCTTCAAGGAACTTACCCACCTTTAAGGCATTTTCCGACTGCCGCATCGCGCGCAGTTCAAGCGTTTCCAATCCCTTGTGCACGACCCAGGCGTTGAATGGCGACAGGTTAGGCCCTGTGTTGCGCTGGAACGGCAACAGCACGTCATTAATCCACTGTTGCGAACCACAGACAGCGCCAGCCAATACGCGCCCCTGCCCGTCCATCAGCTTCGTTGCGCTGTACGCAACAACGTCCGCACCATAATCCATGGGCCGCTGAAGCACGCTGGTGGCAAAGGCGTTGTCGACCACGGTGGTGATGCCATGTTCTTTGGCCAGACCACAGACATAGGCCATGTCGACAATGTCCATCGTCGGGTTCGCTGGCGTTTCAAAGAAGAACACCTTGGTATTCGGCTGAATCGCAGCTTTCCACGCGTCGTTGTCGCGGCTGTCGATGGTCGTCGTGCTGATGCCCCATTTGGGCAGCAAAGTATCCGTCAGCCAGCGGCATGAGCCAAAGGCGGCGCGGGCAGCAACCACATGGTCGCCTTGCGACAGCTGGCATAGCAAAGCTGTCGTCATCGCCGCCATGCCGGTGGCTTGCGCACGACATGCCTCCGCCCCTTCCATCAGCGCAATGCGCTCTTCAAGCATTTGCACCGTGGGGTTTTGCAGGCGCGAATAGGTCATGCCGTCCTGCTCTCCGGCAAAACGGGCGGCTACGGTTTCGGCATCGTCATAGGTAAAGCCGGACGACAGAAACAGTGCCTCCGACGTCTCGCCATGCTCGCTACGCCAGGTGCCACCGCGCACCGCCTGCGTGGCAGGACGCCAATGACGGGTAATTTCGCGATTCTGGCCAGTGGTTTTCTTCATGTTTCGCTTTTCGGTGAGTGCAGGGTTCAGGTCAAGGCGGCAAGCACGGCGTCGCCCATTTCGCGGGTAGACATCGTCCCACCAAGGTCAGGGGAGCGTGCGCCAGCCGCCAATGCTTTGGCAACCGCCACGTCAATGCGGTCGGCGTGATCGGGCATGCCAAGCGAGTAACGCAGCATCATGGCAGCGGACAATATGGTAGCGAGCGGGTTCGCTTTGCCTTGCCCCGCAATATCCGGCGCGCTGCCGTGAATGGGTTCGTATAGCCCCTTTTGACCGGCATCGAGCGACGCGCTTGGCAACATGCCGATGGAAC
Source organism: uncultured Sphingorhabdus sp. (assembly GCA_963508315.1). Classification (GTDB taxonomy): domain Bacteria; phylum Pseudomonadota; class Alphaproteobacteria; order Sphingomonadales; family Sphingomonadaceae; genus Sphingorhabdus_B. Next base: position 503,685 of record CAUOWK010000002.1, read on the forward strand.
CGGCACACATGCTGGCCTGATCGGACAAGATATCGCCGAACAGATTGCCCGTGACGATAACGTCAAACTGGCCAGGATTGCGCACCAACTGCATCGCGCAATTGTCGACGTACATATGGGTCAATTCGACTTCAGGATATTCGGCGTGCGTTTCAATCACGACGTCGCGCCACAATTGCGAGGTTTCGAGCACATTGGCTTTGTCCACCGAGCATAGCTTCTTGCCGCGCGCCATCGCGGTTTCAAAGCCAACGCGGGCGATGCGGCGGACTTCGTCCTCATCATATGACATGATGTCATAGCCTTCGCGCTTGCCATCGGCTGTCTTGCGCATACCCTTTTCACCGAAATAGACATCGCCATTCAATTCGCGCACGATGATCAGGTCGATCTGGGTGGCGACCTCGGGACGAAGTGCGCTTGCGTCAGCGAGCTCAGGAAACAGCGTCGCAGGCCGCAGGTTTGCAAACAAGGACAGTTCCTTACGCAAACCCAATATCGCCTGTTCCGGACGCAAATGCCGTTCCAGCGCATCACAATCGGGATCGCCTACCGCGCCAAACAATATGGCATCAGCGCGCTTTGCAAGGTCCAGCGTTTCGGCGGGCAGCGGATGGCCCGCCGCCTTATAGGCCGCGCCGCCAACCAAGGCTTCTTCGAAGGTCAGTCCTTCAATAGACAGCGCATCGAGGACGCGCCGCGCTTGAGTGATAACTTCGGGACCAATTCCGTCCCCGGGTAACAAGGCAACTAACAACGCGGCATCCTCAAAAGAAACCGTAGTGCTGAGCCTGTCGAAGCACGCCTCTCGGGATGGCGATGCCTTTAAGCGCCCTTCGACAGGCTCAGGGCTACGGTGTGGTAATCATGCCTCCCCTGCCAAGTGCAGCGCGCTTATGCAACTGCCCTTTTCAGGCGTTCAACCAACCTCTCACGCGCGGCCATGACATCGGCTCGCCGATCACCCAAAACGTGCGCTACCAACCGTTCGCGATTTTGCGCCATGATCGTTACCGGCGCGCTGTTGGCGTCATAGTCTTCGGCGTAGCCCAATTCGGCCAGCAGGAGGGTTTCATAGCTGGCAATCGCGCCCGCCCACACTCGCGCCGCCGGTGCCAGTTCAATGGCGGATAGTAATCCGTCCAAGGCACTATGTAATCGTGGATAAGGCGCGCCTTCTGCAAGAGTTGCCGCCGTTAGCGCCGTTACCCAGTCAATCGCTGCGATTGCAAGCGGTTCACCAAGCAGATGTGCGCGGCTGTGCATTGGTTCTGCCGTCAAGCGCGGCAACTGCCCTGCCACGCGGTTGCGCCATTCGCCCATGATGACATTGCCGGGAATGAGCACTGGGCGCATGTGCCGCCCGCGCGCGCCCTGAACATAGCCCGCCAACATGCCGTCGTCCGGCGAAAAGGCACGGACAATGGCTCCGGTTTCGCCGTGATTGCGAACCGAACAGACGATAGCCGAGGTGGAAATTTCCATGCCGCTTCATGCCAATGGTCGGGCAACAGGGGAAGCGTTATCGTTTTGCTTTTACGCTGCGCCAACTTTGAACAAAGCGACGCCTTCATATTTTTCCGCGTCGGGTTCAAACAACTCGTCAATTTCAAACAACTGATCGGTAACGTGAAGATCGTTTAGACCGGCGAGATGAAACGCGCCCATTTTCTTTTCGCGTGGCGGCTCACCATGCTTCTCCAGCGTTATCGCGTCGATAAAAAGGGCATTGTTTTTCGAATAAAGCACATGCGGGGCAAGCTTCATCGCGACGTTATTATATACGGTGGTAACGCATTTCTGCAGCGCGATCGCTTCAAGGAGCAACTGATTGGTCGACATGTCCGCTAAATTATCGCGCTTAGCCGCGCACGCAACCCCTAATTGTGCAGTGCAGCATTTTCCTACTGTGCGGCGTGGGCGTGTCCGGCAATAAGGGCGACCATGTGCGAGACTTGCGACGGCGGTAAATCATGCGCCATCGCCTCGATAATTTCCAGCCGCGCAGCGGGCACAAGGCGCGCAATGTCCTCACTACCTTCCTTTGGCACCAAAGGATCAGCGCCACCGTGAACAACCAGCGTCGGCACGCGAATAGACTTCAGGCGTTCCACCCGACTGCCGTCAGCAACGATCGCCAATAACTGCCGTTTCATACCGACAGGATAATAGCCGCGATCAAAGGCGCGTGCGGCCATGTCGACAAATGCATCAGGCGGACGTTTCATATCGGCAAACGAAATAGATTCAATCGCCTCAGCCCCAAGCCGGATGGCTTCGTCCCGCGAGGGATTTGACGGTCGCGGGGCCATTAGCCGTTTGCGAATATCCGCACGCGGTCCGGGCAATCCGGGCCTCCCGCTGGACGACATAATCGACGTCATGCTGAATAGTCGCTCCGGATGCTGTACAGCCATCAATTGGGCGATCATACCGCCCATGGACGCGCCCACAACATGCGCCTTTGCTATTCCAAGCGCATCGAGCAGCCCGATACCATCCTGTGCCATGTCGGCCAGCGAATAGGCCGGACGAACGGGAATCCCCAAACGCGCCTTGACCATTGCCCACACCAAATTGCCCGCTGGCGCGCCGTCCATCCGCTGAGACAGGCCGACATCGCGATTGTCATAATGGACGACCCGAAATCCTCTGCCGATAAGGCCCTGAATCATGTCATCAGGCCAAGCGATCATCTGTGTGCCAAGTCCCATGACCAGCAAAATGACTGGCGCATTGGCCGGGCCATTATCTTCGTAAAAGATATCGATATTGTTCGCGGATATTGTCGGCATTGTTATTTCCCCCGACTGCCTTGTTCAGCACAAGGCGCGCTTGTGCAAGCAGAAGTCAGCCATTGCTGTGATAGAAATCATGCACCGTTTGCGCCACCGCCGCTGAAACGCCCGGTGTCCGCTGCAAATCCTCAAGGCTGGCGTTGCGGACGGCGCGCGCGGTGCCGAAATGCATGAGCAGCGCTTTTTTGCGTGATGGACCGATTCCGGGAATTTCATCCAACGGGCTGACCGTCATCGCCTTGCTGCGCTTGGCCCGATGCGCGCCAATAGCAAAACGGTGCGCTTCGTCACGCAGGCGCTGGAGGTAGAATAAGACAGGCGCGTTGACCGGCAAGTCGAACTCGCGACCATCGGGGAAATGGAATGTCTCGCGTCCCGCGTTGCGATCGGGCCCCTTGGACACGCCAATGAACGCGACATCTTCCACGGCCAACTCGCGAACGACCTCCATGACCGAGCTCATCTGCCCCTTGCCGCCATCAATCAGAACAAGGTCAGGCCAGTTTTCGTCTCGCTCGGTTTCTGCCTCGTCCGCCATCAGCCGCCCGAAGCGGCGCGCCATGACTTCACGCATCATGGCAAAGTCGTCGCCGGGCGCGGTGTCAGGGTTCTTGATATTGAACTTGCGATATTGGCCTTTGATAAAGCCTTCCGGTCCGGCGACCACCATAGCGCCAATTGCGTTCGTACCCTGAATGTGGCTGTTATCGTAAATCTCGATACGCTTGGGCGGTTCGGGTAATTCAAACAACTCGGCTACTTCGCGCAGCAATTTTCCTTGCGTGGTGCTTTCCGCCAACCGGCGGTCAAGCGCTTCTTCGGCATTGCGGACGGCTTGCTTCACAAGGCGAACGCGATCGCCACGTTGCGGGGCCGAAATCTCGATCTTGCGCTCGGCCCGTTCGGATAGCGCCTGCGCCAACAGGTCGCTTTCGGCCAGTTCGCGGTCAAGCAAAATACACTTGGCGGGCGGCACATCCTCATAAAATTGGGCGAGAAAGCTAGTGAAAACCTCATCCTCGCCCATTTCGGCGACGTGGGCAGGAAAGAAAGAGCGGTGCCCCCAATTTTGCCCACCCCGAATGAAAAATGCCTGAATACCCATCACGCCGTCGCGGTGTGCGAGCGCAAAAATGTCGGCATCGCCAAGACCTTGCGCATTAATCGCCTGCGACCCTTGAATGAAGGTCAGCGCCTTCAGCCGGTCACGCAACATCGCCGCACGTTCGAAATCTAGCGCCTCAGCCGCGGATTCCATTTCCGCGGCCAGCTTCGCTTGTACGGCAGATGACTTACCTTCCAGAAAGGAGCGCGCATCGGCAACGAGGCTCGCATATGCTTCATCCTCAATTCGGCCAACACAAGGCGCGGAGCAGCGCTTGATTTGATATAAGAGGCACGGCCGGTCGCGGTTGTTGAAGAAGCTGTCGGAACAGCTGCGCAGCAGGAACAGCTTTTCCAGCGCGTTCAGCGTTTGGTTGACCGATCCTGCGCTAGCAAAGGGACCGTAATATTGCCCCTTATGCCGACGCGCACCGCGGTGTTTCTGGATACGCGGAAATTTATGGTCGACGCGCAGCAGGATGAACGGAAAGCTTTTATCGTCGCGCAGCAGGACATTATAGGCTGGGCGGTAGCGCTTGATGAGTTGCGCCTCCAGCAGCAGCGCCTCGGCTTCGCTGTTCGTGGTAACGATAGTCATGGACCGCGTGAGCGCCACCATGCGCCGCAGCCTGTTCGGCAAGCGGTCAATCTGCACATAATTGGTAACGCGGTTTTTCAACGCACGGGCTTTGCCCACATATAGCACGTCGCCACGCGCATCGTGCATGCGATATACGCCGGGCTTGTGCGGAAGCGTTTGCAGCACGTTGCGAATGGCAGCGATACCTGTTTCGAGATCAGGCGTGTCCGCCCCGCGCACGGCATAAGTAGCCTTGTCCTCGTTAAAGCGCGAGGCTGCATTCGGCTGGTCGGGGCGGTCGGCTTTGGACATATCTGGTTGTGACTTAATACAACCTCACCCCAACACAATATGTCATTCCCGACTGAATCGGGAATTACCATAACTTGTTGTGATAGCGTATCAGTTCAGCGAAGAAATCGACTGATCGATTAACGCCGCATCTGCCTTTGCATCATGGTGCGTAGCAATCAGCTGTGCCGCAGCAGCGGCAGCGGCGCTAGCGGCTGTATTGCGAACGTCCGCAATCGCCGCGCGCTCCGCAGCGGCGATTTTTTCTTCCGCTGCCTTGGCGCGGCGGCCAATCAACGCCGTCGCATCGGACTTGGCGTTAGCGATAATCAGCTTCGCCTCTTCTTCAGCAGACGCCTTCATATCGACCGCGTCTTTCGCGGCCTGCTTGGCTTTAGCTTCATATTCAGCCTTGATCGCCTCGGCTTCAGCGCGCAGCGCCGTTGCCTGATCGAGCTGTTGCTTGATATCAGCAATTTGGCCATCCAGCGCGCCGGCAATCATTGCAGGCACTTTCTTCCAAAGTGCCAGCAGAATGACCGCGATCATCGCCAGTGCTACAAGCATCGTTGCATCAAAGCCCAATGCCGACGGAGCGACATGCTCTTCGGCTGCGCCATGCGCTTCGGTCGAGGCATTGGTTACAGGCAGAGCGCCGTCTTCCAGCATCTCGAGCGACTGTTCTGCCTTCTCGATCTTGGCTGCAGTGCTTGCGTCCGTTGCAGGTGCAGCGGTTGCAGGTGCCGCCTGAACGGAGGTTGGGGCTGCCGGATTAGCCATTGGACATTACCGCCTTCACTGCTGTTGCTGCCTGCGCCGCCGTTACCTTTGCACCCGACACCTTGGCAACGATATCGGCAGCAGCTTCGGCTGCTACGCTCTCGATACCGGCCAACGCATTCGCCCTTGCTTTCGCAAGGTCGGCTTCGGCAGCGGCCAGTTTTTCGTTAATCTCGGCATCAGCCTTGGCAAGGCGCGATTCGGCGTCCTTGGTAGCTTTTGCCTTTGCCTCGGCGGCTTTGGATTGCGCGTCTGCGCGTGCCTTGGCCAAATCGGCGTCACCGCTGTCACCAAGATTATTTGCCTCTGCACGTGCAAGCTCGGCAGCGGCAAGGTCGTCCGCAATCTTGCGATCGCGGGCGTCCATGGTGGCAGCAACTTTTGGCAACATGCCCCGGCCGATAGTGAAATAAATCAAGCCAAAGACAATCAACAGCCAGAAAAACTGCGATGCATAGGTATCAAGAATCTGACTAATTTGGGGCATGTTACTCGCTTGTCCTGATGAAAGAGTGCCCCGGCGGATGCCGGGGCAAAACCGTCAATTAGGCTACGAAGATCAAGATCATCGCGATAACGAATGCGAGCAGACCGAGAAGTTCGACGGCTGCGAAGCCGATGAACAGACGGCCCTGCTGGCTGTCGGCTGCTGCAGGGTTCCGCAACGCTCCCTGAAGGAACGAGCTAAAAACTGTAACAACACCGCCAGCGGCGATACCTGCACCAATTGCTGCCAAACCGGCACCGATCATTTGGGCTGCTTCTGCGTCCATGATAATAACTCCTGTTAGAAAATAAAATTAAGTGGTTGGAATTTAGTGCAAATTAACAGCGTCGTTAATGTACAACGATGTCAAAAGAGCAAAAACATAAGCCTGGATCGCACACACTAGCAATTCGAGCAAGGTGATGCCGATCATCAGCATAAAGGCGGGGATGCTTACGATCAGCGGCACCCACGCGGCCTCGGCATTCAAGCCGTTAATCACAAAACCGGCAAGCACCTTCATCATGATATGGCCTGCCGTCATGGCGACGAACAAACGCAGCGCAAGACTGAACGGACGGATCATGAACGAGAATAGCTCGATGACCGGAATCAGCCACAGCAACCACCAAGGCGTGCCCTGCGGAACGAAGAGGCTGAAGAAATGAAGGCCGTGCTTCCAAAAACCGACAACCAAAACTGTGCCAAAGCTGATTAACGCAAGAACTGCAGTAACGGTCAAATGGCTGGTAATCGTGAACGGATGGACGCCCGGTACAATGCCGAACGGCATCATGCCCATGAAGTTCGCCATCAGGATGAACATGAAAAGCGAGAATACCAGAGGCACATATTTCTTGCCCTCTGGTCCCACATTCGCGGTCAGCATGTTATTGATAAATCCAGTTGCACCCTCAACCGCCATTTGCCAGCGACCCGGTACCATCTGGCGCTTCATTCCGCCCCACATGAACAACCACAACGCACCCAAAACGAGCACCATGAACAACGAAGAGTTGGTGAAGGAGACGTCATATCCAGCAATATCGAGCTTCGCGAGCGGCTCGATTTTGAACTGGTACATCGGATCGATTTTGCCGCTTTCGCCTGCCACGTTCACTACCCTGTCAAATACACGTCAAGCGCCCGGATTAGTCCGGACGCTCTGCTGAAATTTTTATAATGTTCCTGAAGGCGACTGCGATGCCCAAGAACATGCACACCAACAAGAGCGCAGGCGCAGTACCGATCCAGTGGTCAAGAAACCACCCAACCAAAGCACCACCAGCCGGACCAGCAATCAACTCGGTTAGTACCCTATTCCCTTGCCGCATTCCTTTGGCCGGAACCTGATCCTTACCAGCGCGAACTGCCTCGGCTTTCCGCGCCGCTTTCAGCTGCGTTTCCAAAGAATCGAGCCGCGCGTCGCTTTTGCCGTTTTCGTCCTGCCCGGAATTGTTCGATGCCATGTGATTCCCAGCCATTTGATAAGCGAAATCGCCACGAAATCGGGGCAACCCCGCCTAGGCACGGGCGCTTTAGGAGAGCCGCCCTTCCAAGTCAACAGCCGGTGGCCGATAATGTTGCGGTGCAAAAGAACAGGGCCGGAGCAACCTGCCCCGACCCTTAAACCTCTAACGCATTCAGCAGCCGCTGCTAGCGCTTATGGACAGCGCGGATCGAGCGCCGGCGGACTTGCGTCGCGAGTCATCCATTGGCCCGAAGGCGTCTGATATTTCTCACCGGCCACAGTCCGCTCGGCAATAAGGCGGCAACCACTTCGCAGGGCCATTTCCTCAACCGTTGCGCCGTTGGCGAGTGCTTCTTTCGAATAAGCAGCCTTACGCTTGATGTTAATGTCCTCGACGAGCGCCCTGACGGCGGCCGAAGGGGGCACAACAAAACCCAAATAGCCGTCTGCCTTCTCGCCCACCAGACCGGTTTGGCGTGCGCTTTGATATGCGGGATCACGCCCGGACTGATAGGCCACCGCACTCGTCGCAGTCGCGCCTAGCAAGAGTGCCGCAATCAACATTTCTACTGAATTTTTCATCAAAATATCTCCGGATTCTCTTCAATCACCTTCTCGGATGCCGCGCTCAGCTTGTATAATATTTCCTGCCGGATCGCGATATTGAGGTTGATAACAATCGGCTTGTCAGGCGCAGTTACCTGCACACATCCTGTAAGCACCGACGCCATCAAAGGCGTGAACAAGAACCACTTCTTCCCCATGTTACGGCGAATCGCACTATCCATGCGGTTCGTCAATTGCAGATGGATATGCATGATGCTCGCTTTCCTTTTGCTGAATGCTTTGTTCATCCCATTATTCATTTTCGGTTGCCGCCGGTTTTGTCGCCACTGCGGCGGCGTCTTTTTTCTGTTGTTCAATTAGATAGGGTAGATCACGTTCCGCCGCGTAATCCGCGTCGTAAAGCCCCCGAATGGAGCCGATGAGTTTCATGAATTCGGCGGTTATGCTGACGTTGAACTTGATCGGAATTCGGGCCAGTTGACGGGTGATAAAATTTCGCTTGGCCAGACTGCCTTGCTGCAAACCAGTGAAACTGATTTCGGTGACGATCTCCCCATCCAGCTCCCCGCCCACGCCGATAGTCAACGTAGAATAGCGGATTGAGCGCAGTGCGTTGAAAGCATAATTGGCAAACACGCCCATATCTTCATAGGCTAGCTCACCCAAATAGCTGACTTCGCCGCCGCCTGCCCGCGACACCAACGAACCGCCGACGATCCGGCCGCCATCCTGATTGAATATCATGGGCAAGGTGCCGTCGAAAACGCCGGTCACACGCAAATTCTGGAAATCATAACCGGCAAGCAGCTTTTCCGCATCGACGCCAATCACCCGGAAAGTCAGGCGCCGTTCTTTCTCCACGCCAAAGTCCAATACGGTTGGTTCCAGAACAAGCTCTCCACCTGCAAATGGCCAGCGGCCAGATTCAATGGCAACCTGCCGGTCGGGCAAAAGCTGATAGGATATGCGCCCGTCATAGGCAGGAATGCCGGGATTGACCGATGCAAGCATTGCTAACTGGCCCGGGCCTGATTCCAGACCAAGAAGGTCACTGAACACCAGTTCCGTCGATAGGCCCTCAACCGGACCAAAGGCCGCGGCAAGGTTCATGCCCCTGGTAACGACGCGACCAGTGCTGCGTACGCCGCCGCCCCAATCAATCCGCCCATCGCCCGAAATGGTGCCGTCGACATTTGCAACGACGCCCAGCGTGAGCGGGGTAATCAGCTCCGGCTGAAACCTCTTGTCAAAGCGCAACTCATCCACGGCGAGCAACGCACGCCCGACGCTGTCATCCAAATTATGGCGAATATCAACGTCGGCGACTTTAGTTCCTGTCGTCGGTTCCATGAGACTGCCGATCGCAGAAATGACATTTTTTTCCAGTGTCAGCATCAGGTCTGGCACAGCCATGGGTTTGAATCGGTCAACCTGTTCGGCGTCCAACACCTTAAGGCTGCCATTGAGCGTGAGGATATTGGAAAGATAGCGCCAATTGCCCGATGCATCGGCCATGAGCAAAGGCACATTGCCAATCTGCCCGGCACCACCGGACAGCGTGCCGGTCACACCCTGCCCTTCAAAATCGCCGCTGATATTCGCAATTTCGAAATAGGTGCGGGCGTCGTCAGGGCCCAAATCGACCCGCACGTCATTGGCGGCAAAGCCATCATGCAACGTAAAGCGGACATTGGCGCTGCGCGCAGATAGCGGCGACCCGCCCAAGTCTCCACCTACATTCAGGTTGGCAAGATTAGCCGAAATGCGTGTACCGTCTCCGCCTGTCGTCAATATCGCGCGGCCACGGTCCGGGCATAGGCGCAATGTTTGTGCGCGCAAATTTAAGCTGGAAAGTCGCAGCCCATCAAAGCCAACATTTTGACACGTCTCATATAAAGCGAACGAACCGCTGCCATAGCGGCCGACGACTGGTACGTTCAGTCCGGTCACAAAGCCACCGGCTAAAGGCCCCGACAGTGTCGCGCGGCCATCAAAGCGCCAAATAGCGCCGGGTCGGCCATTAAAGGCAAGGTTCGATACTGCCAGGCGCGCGCCGCGGGCGGCAAATGGCGCAATGGCGATCTTGCCCGACCAATTCTCTCCAGCTTGCGCCAAGGAGACACTGGCGTTGGGCAGGTTGCGACCAGATATGGAGAGGCGTATTGGCGCATTCAGTCGCCAACTTTTTCCCGCTTGAGAGATTGCCGCTGTGCCGTCTTGACGAAGCCGCACACCGGAGGCGCTCTTCACGGCAAGTGATTCGATGCTGCCACCTGCGCGACCTTGGAAATCCTTATAGACATCGAACGCCAGATTTGCGGAGAAATTGTCACCCGCGCGCACCAAAATTGGGGCGATTTGCGCCATGATGGGACCAACTGGCGAGTCGCGTGTAGCTGCCGCAATGCCACCCAAGTCACCCGTTGCACCTCGATCAAGCGATGCACCATTCAGCCCCGCATCACCGCGTGCTGAAATGGCAAATTTGCCTTGCGTGACGCCCGCATAGCCTTTGAGGGCGAGGATGAGGCGGCGAGCCGTCAGCGGGGCAACGCGCAGCGACCCACGGTCCAGATCAATCGCGAAATTGGTGCGGCTGGCACCGCCATCTACCTCCAGCCGGCCGGCCAAATTCTGCGTTTTCGCATCTGCGTAGGATGCGGCGGGGGCCGCGAATTCCATATGGCCAACCCAGCGATCAAACCGCTCCGACAATTTGATATCCGCAGACAACAGCGGTGACGTAATCGCGAGATCCATAGGTTTACAGTCTAAAGCCGCCGCAGTGATAGGTCCGATCAGATGTGGCTGACGCCATTCGAGAAGCAGTTTTCCGTCAAATTTAAGTGTTGGCGCGCGACAGCCCGCACCTGCAAATTCGGGTGAACGCAACGACAGATTGGCGGCAAAGCGATTGCGCAACAGTCCGCGTCCGTTGAGCCCGGCGCCGACCACCCCCCAAGGCGTGTCGATGCGGGCACGGGCGTTGTTAATGACAAGACCGATATCGGGCAGTTCGAACGGTTCGGTCGATGCGGGGTCAGCAAATTTGTCGAGTTCGCCAAAGGCCAATTTGCCATCCACATAACGGCCCCGCATCATAACCCCATCGGCACGGACATCGCGCACGCTGGCACCCGAAAAGTTGATCGCAACATCGACCTCAACCCAGTTCGCCGTCAAATCAGGACGCGTCGGATCGCCAATGACCAAATTGCGAATGCGCTGCGTGCGCAGACCAACTGTGTCGATGGTGTAACTGGCCTTAATACCCCGCGAGGCCAGTTCATCCTGCACGAATCGATCCGCGATTGATGTCCGCTGCAGCCAGGCAAATAATATCAGTCCGGCGAGCAAAATCGTGACGCCGCCAAAGACGCGGCGTTTCCAACGTGCGCCGCGGAACGGTTGCACATCGACCTCAACCGTCGGTGTTTCGTTGGCAGCATCCTGCATGAACATCAAATGCGTGAAAGACCGCGAGGTTGCAACGTCATTCGCGCCAAGCATCTTGCTACCGGCAGAAAAATCGCTGAAAAGGCTTATATCACAAAAGGATGACTTGAATGTCAGACGACGCGGGCAAGGTTGAGCATCACGGGATTGGTCACAGGGCACGCCTGCGTACACGGCTGCTTGAGCATAATGGCGAAGGCCTGCACGACCATGAGCTTGTCGAATATTTGCTGGCCTTGGCCATTCCCCGCCGCGACACCAAACAAATCGCGAAGGACCTCATTGCAAAATATGGCAGTTTTTCCGCTTTGCTGACTGCGGATGCCGATAGCATCATGCGTGAAAAATGGATGGGCGAAACGAGCGTTGCCGCGCTGAAAATTGTGCAAGTGGCCGCACTACGCATGTTGAGCGAACCGGTGCGCGAAATGCCCGTGCTGTCGTCTTGGCAGGCCCTGCTGGACTATCTGCGTGCCGACATGGCGCACCTGACCATTGAACGTGTCCGCACGCTATATCTCAATAGCAAAAACATGCTTATCCGCGACGAGATCGCCAGTGAAGGGTCAGTTGACCAAGCCGCCATTTACACCCGCGAAGTCGTCCGCCGAGCGATGGACCTGGGCGCAGCCGCCATCATATTGGTGCACAACCACCCAAGCGGTGACAGCACGCCCAGCCGCCAGGATATTGCCATGACGCGCGACATCATAGATGCCGCCCAAAAGTTCGGCATTTCGGTGCACGACCATATCATTATCGGCAAAGACGGCTTTTCAAGCATGCGCAGTGCGGGTCTTATTTAGCGTTAGGACCTAACATAAGCGGGTGGCAATATTGTCGGGGCTCCCGCATAGCCGGAATATGCAGTCTTCATCTCCCGCCAAAAAACCCATCGGTCCACGTGAACTCACCGTCATGATGGCGTCGCTCATGGCGCTGAACGCGCTTGCTATTGACGCCATGCTTCCCGCTTTTCCAGCGATGGTGCGCGGACTCAATCTCGCAGAGCCCAACCAGATCCAATATGTCATTTCCGTATTTTTGGCCGGGACCGGCATTGGCGCTCTGATATATGGCCCGCTGTCCGACCGCTATGGGCGAAAGCCGATTCTGTTGATCGCCACCATAGGCGCGGCTGTATTTTCGCTTGCGTGCTCAATCGCTCCGGATTTTCAAATGATGCTGGCGATGCGATTCGCGCATGGCCTTTTGGCCGCCGCGATGGGTGTGTTAGTCATATCGGTTATCCGTGACCAATTCGAAGGTGATGCCATGGCGCGGCGCATGTCGACCATATTCCTCATCTTCATGATCGTGCCCATCGTCGCGCCAACCATCGGGCAAATGGTCCTGTTATTTGCAGGCTGGCGCACGATTTTTGACCTGATGGCATTCATGGCCGTCGCCGCCGCTTTATGGGTTCATTTTCGTTTGCCGGAGACATTGGCTCCTGAAAATGTCATCCCCATTGAACCGCATGCATTGGCCAAGGCTTGGAAAGTGGTTGTGCTTCACCGGAACGCTGCGGGATATATGCTCGGCGCGGGTATCGTTCAGGGAGCGTTATTTGGCTATCTGAACAGTTCGCAGCAAATGTTCGACAAGGTGTTTAACGCGGCAAGCTTCTTCACCATCGGCTTTGCGATTATCGCAATCGGCATTGCTGCCTCCAACTTCACCAATTCCCGCATCGTCGAACGCTTTGGTGCGCGGCGCGTGTCACAGACGGCTCTGTTTACCTTCATTGTGTTGGGCGCATTGCAGTTGCTGGCAGCGAAGTTAGCGCCAACATCATTGCCGATCTTTCTTGCATTGATGACCGCCAACATGGCGATGGTTGGCTTCATCGGGTCCAACTTCTCGTCAATCGCAATGACCCCATTTGGGCATGTCGCAGGGGCGGCATCTTCATTCCAGACATTTGTCCGCACCGTCGTTGCTGCATCGCTGGGCGCGTTCATTGGCCAGCAATTTGACGGCAGCGTCGTTCCCGTCGCTCTCGGCTTTTTGAGCTGTGGCGTCGTCGCCCTTTGTCTTGTCCTGTGGTGCGAGGAAGGGAAGTTGTTCACGCGCCCCGGCACGACGCAGCCAATCGCCGTCGACCCGCGCGGCTGACACAAAAAAGGGGCACCGAAGCGCCCCTTTTCATTTTACGTTATAGCCCGGCTCAGTCGACGACTGGTCCCGGGAACTCGCCCATATCCGGTGCATCATCCATGCTCTGGTCGTGCTGCAGGTTTGAGTTGCGCATGCCGTAGATGAAATACAACGCAATAGCGCCGACCAGGAAATACACGAAGAACACCAAAACATTATGCGGCACTGTCGTGATCAGATAGAGGCACGACAATATCCCCAGGATTGGTGTAATTGGGTATAGCGGAACCGAAAAGCCGCGTGGCAGGTCAGGTGCTGCACGACGCAGGTAAATGACCGACAGACAGACAATCGCAAATGCGGCCAATGTACCCACCGACGTCATGTCACCCAAAACGTTGATGTCAAAGAAGCCAGCGGCGACGGCCGTAATCGTACCAACCAGAAGCGTGTTGATATAAGGCGTGTGGAACCGCGGATGCACGCGCGAGAAGATCTTCGGCAACAGGCCATCACGGGCCATCGTGTAAAAGATCCGTGTCTGTGCGTACATAAGCACCAGAACCACCGACGTCAGGCCAATGATTGCGCCGACCTTAATTGTCTTAGCAAGCCACGCCCATTGTGCGCCGAAGCTATCGACAACAACCGCTACAGGGTCCGGCACATTCAGCGAAGCATGAGGCACCAGCAATGTCATAATCGCGGCAACCAGCATGTAGATGACCGTGCAAACGACCAGCGAACCAATGATGCCGAAGGGCATATCGCGCTTCGGATCCTTCGCTTCCTGACCAGCGGTCGAGACAGCCTCAAAGCCGATATAGGCAAAGAAGACGATCGAGGCGGCACGCATGATACCATCGACACCAAATTCGCCGTCGCCGGTGTTTTCCGGAATGAACGGGGTCCAGTTCTTCGCCACCAATTCCGGCAAATTTGTAAGAACGAGATATCCGCCAACCAGAATGAAGGCGGCCAGCACGCTTACTTTGATCGCCACAATGACGTTGTTAACCTTGGCCGATTCTGACACCCCGACCATCAGCAGCAAGGCAAGCGCCATACAGATCATGAAAGCTGGAAGGTTGAATATAGCTGTAACAGCCGCGCCATCCACGATGAGCGGCACGCCGTCACGCATAACCGCATGACCGGTTGGACCCGTAAATTGCGGAGGAATAACGAGGCCGAAGTCCGCCAGAAGGCTGACGACATAACCGCCCCAGCCGACCGCCACGACTGATGCCGCCAGTCCATATTCCAGAAGCAGCAGCGCGCCCATGATCCAGGCGACAAATTCGCCCAAAGTGGTGTAGCTGTAGGTATAAGCGGAGCCAGAGACCGGCAGGGTCGAAGAGAGTTCGGCGTAGCACAGGCCTGCGAAAGCGCAGACGATGCCCGCAACAACGAACGAGAGCATGACTGCTGGTCCAGCATGAAGCGCAGCAGCGCTACCGGTCCGGACGAAAATGCCTGCACCAATGATGCAGCCGACGCCCAAAAGCAGCAGGTTCCACTTACCCAGCGAACGCTTCAGTTCGCTGTTGTTCGACTCTCTTTGTACTTGTGCGATCGTTTTGCGCGCAAACATGCGCTGCATCACGGATTGCTGTTCACTCGCCATCATAATCTCCCCGATGGATTTCTTATTGCGCGGAACCTAACTCCTAAATGCCGCCGCGCAACTTAATTTCAGCGCATAAGCATGGGGCCAAGCGGTTTTCCAGCAAAAATATGGACGTGAAGGTGCGGAACTTCCTGATGGGCATCCATACCGACATTGGCCAACAGACGGTAGCCCCGCGTCACAAGCCCCATGTCACGCGCAACCTGCCCCACGGCACGGACAAAACCGGCAATTTCCGCCTCGCTTGCATGGGCGCTGAAATCATCCCAGCTTACATAGGCCCCTTTGGGTATGACCAGCACATGTTCGGGCGCCTGCGGATTAATGTCATGAAAGGCCAATGCCCATTCATCCTCATACACCTGCTTACAAGGGATTTCGCCACGCAAGATTTTGGCGAAGATATTCTGCGGATCGTAAGGCAAGGTGGGATCGATTGGCATGTTCACTCCTGTATGTGGGCGCGCGCAGCCTTTTCCAATAGTCCGGAAACGCCCTCGCGGCGGTCAAGTTCATCCAGCACTTCGTCGAGCGACACACCACCAGCGCGCAGCAGAAGAAGCAGGTGGAAAAGTAGGTCTGCAGCCTCGCCGGTAAGTTCCTGTTTCGAACCCGACAGCGCAGCGATGATGGTTTCAGTAGCTTCTTCGCCGACCTTTTGCGCAATCTTTCCTGTGCCTTTTGCGAACAGGGAAGCAACATAGCTTTGGTCTGCGGGCGCACTGGCCCTTTGTGCGATTGTTTGTTCTAGCCGGAAGAGCGTATCGCGCATCAAATATCCTTCTGCAGGGCGAAGACCATGGCCTTGTCTTCTGCCGGTATCAAGCCTTCGAGAACGCGCCAGAAACCGGTCACCGATTCCTGTCCAGCGGCAGCATAAGCGGACGCCAAATTGTTGCGAAGCGCCTCAAACAGCTCCGTTTCAAAGCGCATGCCTTCTTGTGTCAGTCGAAGCAGCTTTTGCCTGCGATCAACTTGACCCGTGCGCGTTTCGACAAGGCCCCGTTCGGCAAGATCGGTTAAAACCCGGCCAAGCGATTGTTTGGTGATGGCCAAAATTTTGAGCAATTCGCTGATATTCAGGTCCGGCTGACGCGCGATAAAATAGAGTGCGCGGTGGTGTGCACGGCCAAGGCCCTGTTCGGCAAGGCCATGGTCAATTGCGCGCGTTAATCGCGTATACCCAAAAAATAGCAACTCGACACCGCGCCTGACCTCATTCTCCCGCAGGAAAAGTGGCGACGCATTGGGCGTGACAGATGCGGAGGATGGGACAGCCATATTGACGTATCTAGGCCTAGCCAATAGGACAGCGCAAGGCCCTAATAAATGAGAGACTCCATGACGATCGCGCCATTTCCTTTCGAGGCAAATCATAATCCGGTTGACCCGGCGGAGCGTTCGGCGCGTTTGGCCGATCCCGGATTTGGGCGCGTATTTACCGATCATATGGTCACCATTCGTTATTCCGAAACGGAAGGATGGCATGACGCAAAGGTCGGACCGCGTGGTCCCTTGTCGCTCGACCCCGCGACCGCTGTGCTACATTATGCGCAGGAAATCTTTGAAGGTTTGAAGGCATATCGGTTGGCGGACGGCAGCATGGCGCTTTTCCGTCCCGAGCAAAACGCACGGCGGTTCCAGCGATCCGCGCGGCGGCTCGCCATGCCTGAACTCCCCGAAGAGATGTTCCTGCAAGCGTGTAAGCAGCTCGTCGAAGTGGACAAGGACTGGTTTCCATCTGTCGATGGCGGCTCAATCTATTTGCGGCCGTTCATGTTTGCGAGCGAAGTCTTTCTAGGCGTCAAACCATCCGCCGAATATCTTTTCCTCGTCATCGCATCGGCGGCGGGCAATTATTTCAAAAGCGGCGCGCCGGCGATTTCGATCTGGGTTTCAGAGCATTACAGCCGCGCCGCGCGTGGGGGCACAGGTTCCGCCAAATGCGGCGGAAATTATGCGGCCAGTCTGGTCGCGCAATCCGAAGCCATTCGTGAAGGCTGCGACCAAGTGGTTTTCCTCGACGCAGCCGAACAACGCTGGGTGGAAGAGCTGGGCGGCATGAACCTGTTTTTCCTGTTCGATGACGGATCGTTGATAACGCCGCCAGCCGACGGCACGATATTAGAGGGCATTACCCGCGATTCCATCCTCACCCTCGCGCGCGAACAGGGACTTCAGGTGCGCGAAGAAGCGTATAGCATAGACCAATGGCGCGACGACGCGCAGTCGGGCCGACTCGTGGAAACCTTTGCATGCGGCACTGCGGCGGTGGTCACTGCCGTCGGCACCGTTCGGTCGTCGTCAGGCAGTTTCCAGATTGGTGCGGGCGGCCCCGGGCAAATTACACAGCAAATAAGATCGCGCCTTGTGGACATCCAACGCGGAACAGCGCCGGACCCGCACGGCTGGGTTCAACGCATAGTTTAGCGGCATTTTGCCTGATTTAAGCTGTTGCACTCGGCAATTCAGACGATATAAGCCGCGACATTCGGCCACCACGGTGGCCTGCTGGGGCGTCGCCAAGCGGTAAGGCAGCGGCTTTTGATGCCGCCATTCGCAGGTTCGATCCCTGCCGCCCCAGCCAACATTCCCAAAACAAACCCAATCAAGCGTAAAATGTTGTAAACGTTTGTAAATGTTTAACCGTGTCACTGGTAAGTAAATGATTATCAGCGTATTTACCGCGCTGATTAAGATTTTGGGCATTTGCTGAGGGGCGGGACCAAAAGACATGCGAATAGTTATTGCGGATGACGAACCCGAGGTCGTCAACCATTTGAAATCGATTGTTAACGAGCTAGGACACGTCGCCGTTGGCTGCTCTGACGGCCATTTACTGATGCAATCGCTTGTACGCGAAACCTTTGATTTGCTAATTCTCGACTGGAATATTCCGGGCAAAGATGGCCTCGCCGTGTTAGAATGGATGCAAACATCCCTGCCCGAGCGGCCACCGGTTATTATGATGACCAACCGGTCCGCCAAAAAAGACATTAGCGACGCGCTGAACGCAGGCGCCGACGACTATATCACCAAACCGGAAGACCGGGGCGTGGTGGCCGCCCGTATTAAGGCAATGCTGCGCAGAAGCGCTGGCAGCGGGGCTTTTGATACAGAGGCTGTTTATGGCGAGTATCAGCTTAATCGCATAAACCAGACGGTAACGATCCACGGTAACACCGTCGCTTTGACCGCCAAGGAATTTGAGCTGGCGGATCTGTTTTTCCGCAACACCGACCGTACATTGTCACGCAACTACATCATGGAAACGATCTGGCGCACCACCGCTGCGTTGGCGACCCGTACGCTGGACATGCACATTTCCAGAGTAAGAGCGAAGCTAAGTTTGCAACCTGAAAATGGATTTCGAATTTTTACCGTATTCGGTTATGGATATCGCTTGGAATCGATTGCAAAAGGTATTTAATTTGCAGCGGAGCGGTTTTGCCAAGCTCACCTTATTGTTAGTAGGTGTCTTTGTAATGGGAGCACCGCTCAGTGCCTCATCTTCTGAGGACGAGTCGGTTACTTACAAAATGAAGCCCGGCGACACATTGATCGGCCTAGCTGAAAAATTCATGCTGTCACGCGACGGATACAAGATCGTCCAGAAGCAAAACGGCATTGCCAATCCACACGCTGTCCCGGTGGGGAAGACAATTTCTATCCCCCGCAACGTCTTGGCGTTCAAACTGGCCGATGCCCGTTTCGTCGCGGTGCGCGGCACGGTGCTAGCAGCGGCGAAACAGGCGGTTGTAGGACAGAACCTCCGTGAAGGGGCCACAATCTCCACAGGTCCGTCGTCATTTGCCACATTGGCCCTCTCCGACGGATCGCGCGTCTCTTTGCCGTCGAATAGCGACGTCCGGGTCCGACGCCTGCGGACATATCATCTGGGGGGCAGCGTCGATTTTGACTTTGACATATTGAAGGGCGGTACCCGCTCTACGGTGACCAAGAAGAAGTCGCCAGATGACCGCTTTCGGATGCGAACGCCGAAAGCGGTTTCCGCTGTACGGGGTACGGATTTCCAAACCCGCATCGATCCCCTCAGCAGCCGCGACTTCGCTGAGGTGGTTGAAGGTGGTCTCGCCGTGGATACCGGCAATGGCGCGTCACCGTTGGCGCAAGGCAACGGGCTGGCGATAACCAACGACCGACGTGTGATTAAGGAGGCCTTGCTGCCTCCCCCCAACATGCCCGGCGCCGGTAAAGTGCAGGCTGACCGGATCGTCAGCTTTGCCACAGAACCGCGTGCGCCGACGCGATTCACAATCGGTGCAGATTCCTCGTTTATCGAACAGGTCGCTGATGTCATATCTGCGGACGGAAGCGCCAACCTAGCGGACCTGCCCAACGGCCGATATTTCGTCCGTGCACGCGCGATATCGCCTAACGGCATTCAGGGGCTTCCGGCCACCTATGCCTTCAAGCGGCGGCTCAACGGCGTCACGGCTACCGCCGGCAAAGGCGATGAAGGCTATGTATTCCGGTGGGCCAGCGAAGGCAGCGGGAAAACCAATTTCCATTTTCAGTTGTTCACGAACGCGCAAGGGGCCGCTCCGGTGATCGACGAAGCGGGTCTTTCGGGTGACCGCATTACCATATCAGACTTGCCCGCTGGAACATATCGATGGCGCGTGGCGGTGGTCCAGTATCTTGAAAGTGAAGTCAGCATAAACTGGACTCCCTTCGAGACGCTGACCATTTCGGGAGAGTGACGACCGGCGACCTTGCGCCGTGACCGATTCATGCCGGCAACATCTGTGACCTTACGCTTTCGCCTGGCGTTGGAGTGGTTCACCATCGGGGTGGTCGCGTCAGCGATCGCGTTGGTAATCTTATGGTCGCAAGCGACCGCACCTTTTGATGAACTTCTATATGATTCCTTAAGTGCGGTAAGCGCACCGAAGGCAGACGATAGCATATTACTGGTCACCATTGACGACCATAGCCTAGCCCAACTGGGCAGATGGCCATGGGAACGGGCAACGCATGCCCGCTTTCTTGAGGTTCTAAACCGCAAGCAGCCGCGCAGCGTCACCCTGGATATATTGATGAGCGAGCCGAGCGCTGGCGATCAGGCGCTGGCCGCCGCTATTCAGGACAGCACTGCGCCGGTTTTTCTACCGCTGCACTTTATGCCCTCAGGGGTCAACCCGTTTGGCGAGGATAGCGTCGCACCCGCGCCTACACTTCGGCAATCCGCACAGCAAACAGGGCACGTCAATGTAACGTTCGACGCCGATGGCATTGTTCGTCGAACCAGCCTGTGTGCCAAAGAAACGAACAATGCGGCGCAATGGCCGCACATCGCGGAGCTCGTTGTGCGTGGCGAAAGCGCTCGCCCCTCCGCCGTGTTCGCCAGCACGCTGCCATGCGATCGCCCCCTGCGCGTCCCGTTTTCTCCGCGAGGAAGCTTTTCGGAGATTTCCTACGTCGATATGCTCAATGGCAATGTGCCCGATGACTTTGTGCGCGGAAAAGACGTCATCATCGGTTCAACGGCCGCGGGTATGGGAGACTCGTTTCCCACGCCAAATGCTGGTGACGGATTGTTGCCGGGCATCGAAATCATCGCAAACATAATTGGTGCGGTGCGCCGCGATGATTTTGTTACGCCCCTGTCGCCGGTAACGATCGGCGCACTCTCGATCCTGCCGATATGGCTACTGATGCTCGGTTTCCTCAAGTGGCAGCCAAATGTCGGGATTGCGGCGTCTATTGTGAGCATTGCGGTCATGATGGCCTTAAGTGCAGCGTTGCTGTCGCGGGGTGTATGGTTTCCGCCGGGCGCCGCGCTCTTTGGTATCCTTGCTGCATATCCATTATGGGGATGGCGTCGGCTTCAGGCGATGAGCGATTTTATGAGTGTCAGGCTTGCACGGCTAAATGCCGACGATGCCGCAACCTTTCCCCCACTGTACCGCCGCGACCTAGATGTTGTGGGTCAGCAGAGCGAGGCTCTCGCAGGAGCGATTGACCAAATGGGCGATCTAAGAAGATATTTGCGTGATACCCTCGCTGGCCTGCCTGATCCGATGTTCGTGACCGACACGGATGGCAAAATCACGCTGGGCAATCAATTGTTCAAAAACAACCTTGGCTTGACGCGTGCGACCACCTTGAATGAAGTGGTGGATCAAATCGTAGACCCGAAGCAGCGAACGCTGGTTGACGCCTATCTTGACCGAGATGTTGGCGACACCCCAGAATTTGTGCGTTTCTCTTCGTCCGACGCCCGTAGCTTTGTTTTGCGTAAGGCGCCGATTGCCACAGATCGGGGGCAGGTTCAGGGCCACATATATTATCTCACTGATATCACCGCGCTCGCCCGGGCGGAGGCCCAGCGAGAGGAAGTGCTTCAGCTTTTGTCCCACGATATGCGCGCACCGCAATCGACTATAATCGCCCTGCTCGCCGGCGAGATAACCGAGGACAGCAAAAACCGTATCGAGCGAAACGCCCGCCGGACAATGCAGCTGGCGCAGGATTTCGTGGAAATCGCCCGCATGTCGGAAGCAGAGTTCGTCGGCGAGGACATTTTGATCGTCGACCTTGTCCGTGAAGCAGCCGATGGCCTGTGGCCACTTGCGCACGAACGGGGCATCACATTCACATTCGACGATCGAAGCGACAGCGCATTTGTGCTCGGCGAACCAAGTAGCTTGTCGCGAGCCCTGTGCAATTTAATCGACAATGCCATCAAATTCAGCCCCGACAAGGGCGTGGTCCATTTTGAAATCGGTTCGTTGGTACGCGATGCGCAGCCGCATGTTGTGATCACGATTTCCGACCATGGCAAAGGCATTGATAACCACATATTACCCCGGCTTTTCGGACGGTTCATATCAAACGAAAAACAGGTTGGCCGCGCGAAAGGCACAGGCTTAGGGCTGATGTTTGTCCAAGCGGTTGCCGAAAGGCACGGCGGCCATGTTTCGGGCCGCAACCGTGATGGCGGCGGCGCCAGCTTTACGCTGACACTGCCCGAGGCACCCGACGCCTAACGCCTGTTTAATCAATGCCTTTGCGCGTAATGACGTAAACACCGCGCGGCGCACCTAAATCTGCAAGTGCGGCATCGACCAATGCGGGCAACGCGTCCGCCAATTTCATTTTGCAGTGATATTCTGCCGCACGGCCGCGAAACAATTCAGCGCCGTCGGCCACACGCGTTAGCGTAACGCCCACGCGATATTCCTTGTCGGCGCAGCTTTGCAAAGGCTTGCGGGCCTTCGCAGCCGAAAGTGCAGACACCCCGTCCGCATTGCCAAGCGCCAAAGCGGCATCACGGGCATCGACAGTTACTTGCAAATGGAGCGGAGCTTCCTTGGCAATGCTGAAGCCCTTGGCAATCATGCGCTTGGTTACGATCGGATATGCGCGGCGAACCTCGGCCGGCGTTTCGTCCGTGGTAGACAGCATAAAGGCTGCCGGGGCTGCAGTCGGCGTCCCCATGCTCGTCACGCGGGTTTCGATGGCTTGTCCACAACCTGACGCAAGCAGGGTCAGCATGAAGAGCGAAGCAAAATTGCGTTTCATATGTGCCCCTTATACCAAAACCCCACGCACGGTTCATTACAAAAACGGCGCACGCCTCTTCACACCAAAATACGCAGAAAATGCCTTGCGATTAAGCCGCTTTCTTGGCCCGCTCGTTCATTTCCTGATTCAACATTTCAGCGAGCAAAAACGCAAGTTCGAGTGACTGCGCGGCATTCAACCGTGGATCGCAATGCGTATGATAGCGATCTGCGAGCCCCTCATCGGTAACCGCCACTGCGCCGCCTGTGCATTCGGTCACATTCTGGCCCGTCATTTCGATATGGATGCCACCGCCAAAGCTACCTTCGGCACGATGTACGGCAAAGAAACCCCGCACTTCGGCAAGGATGCGTTCAAACGGACGTGTCTTGTAACCACTGGCCGATTTGACGACATTGCCGTGCATCGGGTCGCATGACCAGATCACAGGATGTCCCTCGCGTTGCACGGCGCGGACCAGCGTTGGCAATCCGCTTTCGACCTTGTCATATCCATAACGTGAAATCAGCGTTATACGACCGGCTTCACGCGACGGATTCAAGACATCCAGCATACGCAGCAATGCATCAGGCTCAAGGCTTGGTCCACATTTCACGCCGATGGGATTGCCGATACCGCGCAAAAACTCGACATGTGCAGAATCTTCAAAACGAGTGCGATCGCCGATCCACAAGAAATGGGCCGAGGTGTCGTACCAGCGACCTGTCAGGCTGTCCTGACGCGTCATCGCTTGCTCATAAGGCAGCAATAGCGCCTCATGACTGGTGAAGAAGCTGGTGCCTTTGATCTGCGGCACTGTTTCGGGCGTTACGCCACACGCTTCCATGAAAGCGAGCGCTTCGCCAATCCGGTCAGCCGTTTCCTTATATTTTTGCGCCCATGGGGACCGCCCCATATAGTCATGCGTCCAGGCGTGGACCTGATGCAAATTGGCATAGCCGCCATTCGAGAACGCGCGCAACAGGTTCAGCGTCGATGCTGCCTGGCTGTATGCGCGCACCATGCGTGCAGGGTCAGGCTCGCGACCTTCCGCGTTGAATTCGATATCGTTGATAATGTCGCCGAAATAACTTGGCAACTCAACGCCGCCAATGGTCTCGGTGGGCGTCGAGCGCGGCTTGGCGAACTGACCTGCCATGCGTCCCAATTTAACGACGGGCAGCTTTCCGGCAAATGTCAGGACAACAGCCATCTGCAAAATGACGCGAAAGGTATCGCGGATGTTGTTGGGGTGAAACTCCGCGAAGCTTTCCGCGCAATCGCCGCCTTGGAGCAAAAATGCCTTTCCCTCGGATACCTTTGCCAGATCCGTCGTCAGGTCGCGCGCTTCGCCGGCGAAAACCAGCGGAGGATAATTGCGCAACGTTTCCTCGGTCGCGGCAAGCGCCGCTGCGTCGCGGTATTCGGGCATGTGTATGCCTCTTGCCGATCTCCAGCTATCCGGCGTCCATGTCGTCGCCATGGCAATCACTCCAATATACGTCAGTTAAAAACACGCGCCCTTTAGGCGTAATATAGCCATACAAGCAAGTATTAGCCGCACATTTCCGTTGGTTTTGCAAATTGCAACCAGATGGTCTCGCTTTGGCAACGCAGTGACCAAAATCACTGTTGGCAAACCGGCCAAAATACGTCTATCAGGCCGCTGAATCGACCCATAAGCAAGCCGAAATGCGCGTGCACGTGGGAAGAACTAGGATTTCGACGGTATTGCGAGGGGAAGCTTCGCAACGCAAAAAGGGCACATTATGTCGACAGTCAAAAAGCCAAAAGGCACAGTCAAAAAGCCGGCAAAAGCGCCTGCTGATCCGGTCGCATCGGCGTTGAAGTCCGAAGAGTGGACGCAGGACGGCATTCCGCTGGACGAGTTGCGCGTTGAAGGCGGCGGTCAGGAAACGGGCGTTCGTCGTCGCGATTTCATCCACATCGCAACTGTAAGTTTCGCCGGCGTCGGCGCTGCTGCCGTCGCTATGCCGCTTGTTTCTCAGATGAGCGCAAGCGCTGATGTTCTCGCACTCGCCTCGATCGAAGTCGATGTTGCCGCTATACAACCCGGACAAGCGATCAAGACCAGCTGGCGCAAGCAGCCTGTTTTCATTCGCAACCTGACACCTGCCGAAGTCGAAGAGGCTAATAAGGTTGATGTTGGCGGCTTGCGTGACCCGCAAACCCTTGCGGAGCGCACCAAGCCAGGCAAAGAAAACTGGCTCATCACTCTTGGCGTCTGCACCCATTTGGGTTGCGTGCCACTGGGCGCGGCTTCCGGTGAAGTTAAAGGCGAATATGGCGGCTATTTCTGTCCGTGCCACGGATCGCATTATGATACCGCAGCGCGCATCCGCAAAGGCCCGGCTCCCTTGAACCTAGCCGTGCCGGAATTTGCATTTCTTTCAGACACCATCGTAAAAATCGGTTGAGGAGCTAAGACAAAATGAGCTTCCCTTGGGCACAAGAATATAAACCGCAGGGTACGGTGAGTAAGTGGGTCGATGAACGCCTGCCCTTGCCGCGCCTTGTATATAATGCCGTCGGTGCTGGTTATCCGGTTCCGCGCAACCTCAATTATTTCTGGAACTTCGGCGTCCTTGCGGGCGTCGCTTTGGTTATTCAGATTGTCACTGGCATCGTGTTGGCCATGCATTATTATGCAAGCGTCGACGGGGCGTTTAACAGCGTTGAGCACATCATGCGCGACGTGAACTCCGGCTGGTTCATCCGCTATGCGCACATGAATGGCGCAAGCTTCTTCTTCATTGTGGTCTATATCCATATCTTCCGCGGCCTTTTCTACGGTTCGTACAAAGCACCGCGTGAAATGATCTGGCTGCTGGGCGTGACAATCTTCCTGCTTATGATGGCCACGGCGTTCATGGGCTACGTGCTTCCATGGGGCCAAATGAGCTTCTGGGGTGCGCAGGTCATCACCGGTTTCTTCTCGGCTATTCCTTTGGTGGGTGAACCGCTTCGCCAGTGGATTCTGGGCGGATTTGCGCCGGATCAGGCTGCGCTAAACCGCTTCTTTTCGCTCCACTATCTGATGCCATTCGTGATCGCTGGCGTCATCATCTTGCACGTATGGGCGCTTCACATTCCAGGTTCTTCAAACCCGACTGGCGTGAGCGTCAAGGGTGAACAGGACACGGTTCCGTTCCATCCCTATTACACAGCGAAGGATGGCTTTGGCCTCGGTATCTTCCTGATATTATTCGTCGCGGTAACCTTCTTTGCGCCGAACATGCTTGGCCATCCGGATAACTATATCCCGGCCAACCCGCTGTCGACGCCGGCACACATCGTTCCTGAATGGTACTTCCTCCCGTTTTACGCGATATTGAAGGCGTTCACTGTCGATTTCGGCATTCCGTTTACGGGCATCATCATCATTGAAGCAAAGCTCATGGGCGTGCTTGCAATGTTCGGTTCCATCTTGCTGTTGTTCTTCCTGCCATGGTTGGACACGTCGCCGGTCCGTTCGGGACATTACCGCCCGCTGTTCCGCAAGTTCTTCTGGTTTGGCCTAATCCCAAGCTTAGTCGTCCTGACCTATTGCGGTGCGCAGCCTCCTTACACCCAGTGGGTTGTACTCAGCCAAATCGCTGCTGCGTATTATTTCGCTCACTTCTTGATCATCTTGCCGATCGTTTCGCGTATTGAACGGCCGCTTCCGCTGCCGAATTCAATCACCGAAGCCGTCACCGGCAAACCGCTTCCAGCGGCTGCGTAAAACAGGGAAAGCATAATCATGGTTCGTTTAATTGCTTTTTTAGTCGGCCTGTTTTTCAGTGGCATGTTGCTTCTGGGGCTGGGCGATACGGTCATCACGGCCATCAAGGAACCTGCTCAAGCCACAGCTGAGCATGAATTTCACGAAGCGCCGTTACCGGTAAAATTCGCGCATGATGGGCCGTTTGGTAAATATGACCGCGGCCAGCTTCAGCGTGGATTGAAGGTCTATTCGGAAGTCTGCGCTGCGTGTCACAGCCTTAACCTTGTCGCCTTCCGCGATTTCGCGGCGCTTGGTTACAATGAAGATCAAGTCAAGGCCCTCGCCAAGGCATGGAAAACCGAAGTGCCAAGCATCAATCCGGAAACCGGTGAGCCTGCTACACGTCCAGCCATCCCTGCTGACAAAATTCCTTCGCCATTTGCGAACGAAGTTGCGGCGCGTGCGGCCAACAACAATGCGCTTCCACCTGATCTTTCGCTGATCACCAAGGCGCGTGCCGATGGTCCAGCCTATGTCTATTCGTTGTTGCTCGGCTATCGCGAACAAGTCGGCTACAAGAATGAGGAAGGCAAGGAACTGCTGAAGGAATTTCCTGAGGCCGCTACACCTCCAGGCCTGAACTTCAACCCTTGGTTCGCCAACCTGAACATCGCCATGGCCGCGCCGATCGCGGCTGATGACCAAGTCACTTATGACGATGGCACAAAGGCAACGAAGGAGCAGATGGCCAAGGACGTTTCTGCGTTCTTGACCTGGGCCGCTGAACCAAAGATGGAAAACCGCAAGAGCGCAGGTTGGGCAGCCCTCGGCTTCCTCCTCATCTTCACGGTATTGGCATGGATGTCCTACCGGACAATCTGGGCAGACAAGAAACATTGATTTCTGTCTAACGAATTTGGAAAGGGCCGCTTTTGCGGCCCTTTTCTTTTGCATCTGGGCGTTGACGCTTGCGCCGGATAATGGCAATAGCGGCGCTCCAAACGGCCAATTGCCGGTCGCGGGTATAGCATAGTGGTAATGCACTAGCCTTCCAAGCTAGCTAGAGGGGTTCGATTCCCCTTACCCGCTCCAACTTCGCACGATTTTCAAACTTGCCGTCGGCGCGCGATTGTCCTCCGCTTCGCTCCGTTCGCCTTCGCTCCCTTACCCACTCCGACTTTCTCAATGCTCCACAGCATGTGGACATAGGTGCCGCATCGTTACACTTTGCGACAAAGCTGCCTTCGCTGCGACAAACTGTTGCGACATATACTCCTCATAAGTGATCATCTGCAGTCATGCGGAAGACTCAAAGGAGCACATAAGATGAAGAAGATTTCATTGTTCGCTGGCGTCATCGCGATATCGCTGACCTCGGCTGCGGCACTATATGCCGCCCCCGGTATGAAAGCCGATCAGGACGGCAACCGTGCCATTTCAAAGGCAGAAGCAGTTGCTGCAGCAGATGCACGTTTTGCCAAAATGGACGCAAACAGTGACGGCCAATTAAACGAATCAGATAAAACCGCCAAGATGCGCGCAAGATTTGCCACGATGGATAGCGACAACAACGGCGGGATTAGCGAGGCCGAATTCATGGCAATGCACGAAGCCCGTGCGGACCGACGCGGTGACCGCCGCGAACGGCGCATGGAGCGCGGCAAGATGGGGACGCATGCCGGCCGCCACGGGGGCGCCATGGCAATGATGGCGAAGGCTGACAGTAACGGCGATAAGACCATCTCGCGCGCCGAGTTTCGCGCAGCAGCCGAAGCTCGCTTTGCCAAGGCCGATGCCGATAAGGATGGCAGCGTAACGGCCGAAGAACGTCGCTCTGGACGTAAGGCGAACTGGCGTGGACGGATGATGCAGCCGACACAGCCGGACGCTGGCTAACGATCTTTGCTGGCGCGGTCTCTCCCCTTTGGACCGTGTCATATCTGGCCGGAGGAGTTTCCCTTTCCTTCTCCTCCGGCCTTTTTCCTTTGCATTCCTGCACTGAACGGCAACAAGCGGTCATGATATGAACAAGTCCCGCCAACATCTTCTGCTGGTCGACGACGAAGCGTCGATACGCGAGCCGCTGGGCAAATATTTGGAGCGTCAAGGCTTTCGGGTCACCGAAGCGCCCAGCGCAGCGATTGCGCGGTCCAACTTGCTGTCCTACGACATCGATCTGGTATTGCTCGACATCATGATGCCCGAAGAAGACGGGTTGAGCCTGTGCAAATATATCTCGGCCCATGACGGGCCACCGGTCATATTGCTTACCGCCAAATCAGAAGAAACCGACAGAATTATTGGCCTCGAAATTGGCGCTGATGATTATGTCGTGAAGCCATTTTCACCGCGTGAGCTGGTCGCCCGGATCAAAGTCGTCCTGCGCCGCGTTTCCTCAGGCGCACCGCGCCCTGACGGAAACGGACAAAGCTTCAGCTTCCATGGATGGACCCTCAATACGGTCGAACAAACCCTGCACGACCCGCAATCTATATTGGTGCCGTTATCATCTGGCGAATATCGGATGCTGGAGGCGCTGGTATCAAGGCCGGGGCAAGTATTAAGCCGCGACCAGTTACTCGACCTGACCCGTGGCCGCGAGGGCGGCCCCTTTGACCGGGCCATCGATAATCAAGTGAGCCGTTTACGACGGAAAATCGAACAGGATCCGAAAGATCCGCAGCACATCAAAACAATTTGGGGTGGCGGCTACCGCTTTTCCACGCCGGTAACAAAGCTGTGAAGACCCTGCGCTTGTCGGCTTTGTGGCCACGCAGTCTTTATGGTCAGATCCTATTAGTCGCGGCATCAGCTTTGTTGATTGCTCAAGGCATTAATGCGGCGATGCTTCTTTCAGGTGCGCGCACCCGCGCGGTTGCCGAAACATCGGTTATGGTTGTTGCGCGCCTGGCTAATCTCATGGAAGGTCCCGATTGGGAGGGCGTTGTCGCGAGCAATCGATCCTTTGTGAACCGTCCGCCCAATAATCGCGCCGCAGTTCGGCGAATGAGTCGTCGTTCGGCGGGCATAGCGGTATGGATTACCAAAACACCACTTAATATATCGCGCGCCGACTATCAGGAAGATATGTCGTTCCGTGCGCAGGAATTTCTGCGCCAAGGCGGTGTTCCATTAGAGGATGTCCGAATCAATGCCGTATCGGTGCAGTCCCTGCCCCCCGCATTGCGCAATCCGCAAATGCGGCGCTGGGCCAATGCCCGGTTCAGGCAAGTTGGCAAGCCTATGCCCAACAGGGCGGTGTGGTTGTCCGCCAGATTGCCCGATGGCCGGTGGGTGAATGCCGCCGGTTTTGTGCGCCCGAACGAAAACACGTCAATATTCGTCCTGTTACTGCAAACCTTTACCCTGTTCGTTGCCGTCATGATTCCGCTGGCATTGGTCGCGCGGCGCATCGCAAGGCCGCTGGAGGACCTGACGTCGCGCGTGCGGCGCGTCGGCTTCGCTGAAGCTACAGAACCGATGGACGTCGCTGGCCCCGATGATGTCAAACAGCTGATTGATGCATTCAACGCGATGCAGGCGCGCGTATCCAGTTTGCTGGGCGAAAAGGACGTGATGTTGGGTGCAATCGGCCATGACCTTAAGACGCCGCTGGCAGCTTTGCGCGTACGTATCGAATCGGTCGAGGACGACCATGAACGCAACAAGATGGCGGCAACCATTGATGAGATGGTCACCATATTGGACGACATTCTTACGCTTGCCCGGCTTGGCCGGTCGGGGGAGCCAATCCAGTCCGTTGATATCGGGGCAATGGTTGAATCCGTCGCGAGCGATTTTGCAGATGCCGTATTTGTTCCCCCGGCAAGCCGTTTTGTGGCCAGCGTTCGTCCTGTGCTGATCCGCCGCGCGCTTCGTAACCTTATCGGCAACGCCATTAGCTACGGCCACCGCGCATCATTATCTGTGCGGCAATCCCAAGCAATGGTACAGGTCGTGATCGAAGATGAAGGTCCCGGTATTGATCCCGCCTTGGCCGAAACAATGTTTGAACCGTTTACGCGTGCCGAGCGGTCACGCAGCCGGACAACCGGCGGATCGGGTCTTGGCCTGACCATTTCGCGTGCCATTGCACGTGCCCATGGCGGTGATGTGACGTTGGAAAATCGGTCAGAAGGCGGACTGCGCGCCACAATATCGTTCAAAGTCTGAAGAAATAACCGGCCTCCGGAGCCGATAGGTGGGAAGGCATCCGGAAGCCGGTATCTTCAAGAATCACTGCAAGGCAGTCGACCTTTGCCGACCTTCAGCGCTCGATTTCCGATGGACCAGTATCGCAGCAGAAGCTGTTAACGAAATCAATGCACTGTTGGTCTGGAACCTATTACGACCCTCGGAAAAAAAGATTTAGCCTGTGGGCTGACTTTTCCATGTGCCGCTGTTTTGATATTCCGAACGGATGTTTGTGGCGTCCGGCAAGCGCTCGCCCTTATAGGCTGCCTCGCCGCCTCGACGCTGGGCTTCACGTGAGTAGGTCGGCGCTGCATAAGTCGCAGTCGCACGCTGACGGGCTGGCGTGATGTCCGCATAAGGCGCGGCGGGTGCGATGGAAGATTGCAGACGCGCCGCATTCTGTGCCTCGGCCTCCGCCTTTAGGCGCGCGGTGGCAAATTCTTTCTCATAGCGTTTTTGCAGCGTGATCGGATCCAGATCATTGGCGAGTACCGGTGACCATGCGCGTGGTTTCGGCCCGGGAAACGGTTCGAAACCTGCGTGACGGCGATAGAATGCCGATGGCCGACCGGCGCTGCCCTTCCAGCTGTAGAAACGGTGAGCGCCAATCGTACCAATGAAGTTCAGGCTTGGCGCCCAATAGGGATAGACATAGGTCGCATGATAATGGGTCGCCATGCCCACGGGCGCATAGACATAGCCGGCCAAAGCGTCGGCGGCGACGCGCTGGGCCCGCAAATATGATGCGCGCGCGGGGATTCGGGCCATCGACCCGTCGCAGCTATAGCTGAACTGGCAACCTGTGGTCCTTTCAGACCCTTGGTAAATCACGCCGCACACAGTGTTGGGATAAGTTGGGTGCCGCATACGGTTCAGGATGACCTGTGCCACGCCGCGTTGCCCGGCATCGGGTTCGTTGGCGGCTTCGTAATAGATGGCATCGGTCAGACATTTGAGCGCACGGGCATGTTCCGACGATCCAGCGCGCATGACGAACGGCAGTGCGGCATTCGGGGATGCCGCAGCCTGCTGCGTCACCGCGTCGATGCCGTCCACCGCACCAAGTGCGCTGTCATCTTGTGTTGGAACGATGCCCGTTCTGTCGTCAGCGGAATCGAGATAGAAAAATGCGGAGCCGGGGAAGTTTTCGGCGGGATATTCCGCATCCCAACCGGCGGTTGTCGACCGTGCGCTTCCACCATCATTCGAAAAAGGTGCGATCTGCGCAACCGAGGGAACGATGGCTAACAATGCAAATGCCAGCATCACCAGAATAATCTCACGCGGACCAATGAGCCGTCGACGCGCCGCCGGGGCGGGCCGCACTCTGGCGATCTGCGTTTCTGGGATGGGGTCATGAATCATGGGACGCGGGCAAGCTCGTTTAAGGTGCAGGACGGGCGTTTAGCGCAGTTTTGTGGGGTCTGCGCGGCCCATTTTTGGCCTGTGCCAGCATGGGACGGCGTGGGACCAACCTGTTAAACATGGGAGGTTTTACATTGTTTGCGACGCGTAAAACGGGCGTTGTCGGCGTGCAATGATAGGGGCGGCTCAGCAGGACGCATCTTGCTGCCAGTACGCAGAGTCCACGCGCGTGTTGCCATGCATGCCGATTACTGGCTACATCGCCAGGCGTCTATTTCCGTGGAGTATTTTGCATGCGCATTGCGCTTTATCAGCCTGACATGGCGGGCAATGTCGGGGCCGTTTTGCGGACTTCCGCCTGTCTGGGTGTGATTTGCGACATCATCGAGCCATGCGGCTTCGCCTTTTCCGAACGTGCGCTGAAACGATCTGGCATGGATTATGTCACCGAAGCGCGAATCCAGCGGCATGCGGACTGGAACGCTTTTCTGGACAGCTTGAACGGGGCGCGGATTGTCCTGATGTCCAGCAAGGCGTCAACGCCCCTACCGCAGTTCCAGTTCAAGGCCAACGACGTCATCCTGATGGGCTCGGAAAGCAGTGGCGCTCCTCCAGAAGTCCACGCGCGTGCCGACGCACGCGTGTTCATCCCCATGGCCGCTGGATTTCGGTCCTTGAACATTTCGGTCTCCGCTGGCATCGCATTGGCAGAAGGTCTGAGACAGACCCAACAATTTCCGGGAGTAGATGCATGACCCTGATCCTCGATGAACGCCAACAGTCGGCGCGCACATGGTTTGAATCGCTGCGCGACCAGATTTGCGCAGCTTTCGAAGCGATTGAGCGCGAAGCGGGATCGGACGCATCGTTCGAATATAGCCCATGGGATCGCAATGATCATGACGGCTCACCCGGCGGCGGCGGCGTGCGCGGCGTCATGAAGGGCAAGGTATTTGAAAAGGTCGGCGTCAACGTGTCAACGGTCGGCGGAAGCTTTAATCCCGAATTTGCTAAAACAATTCACGGTGCCGCCGAAGACCCGAATTTCTTTGCGACTGGCATAAGCCTCGTCGCGCATATGGCAAACCCGCATGTGCCGGCGGTGCATATGAACACCCGCTACCTCGTGACGACCAAAAGTTGGTTTGGCGGTGGTGCGGATTTGAACCCGCCCATTCCCTATGAAGAAGATACTGCGGATTTCCACGCCCGACTACGCGCCGCTTGTGCGCCTTACGGTCCGGAAGTTTACGAACGTTATCGCGCATGGGCGGAGGAATATTTCTGGATTCCACACCGCAATGTTCATCGCGGCGTTGGTGGCATTTTCTACGATCATCTGGAAAACACGAGCGATGCCTTATTTGCCCAGAATTTTGCGCTGACCCGCGATGTGGGTGAGGCTTTTCTCGATATTTTTCCCAAATTAGTACGTCGCCGGATGAATCAGCCGTTCACGCTCGAGGAAAAGCAAGCGCAGTTGCGCTGGCGGGGCCTCTATGCCGAGTTTAACCTTGTCTATGACCGCGGTACCACCTTTGGCCTCAAAACCGGCGGCAATGTCGATGCAATCCTGATGAGCCTGCCCCCCGAAGTGGCTTGGGACTAAGTCCGAATGCCGTTTAGTCCAATTGCCAACGGCGACCTGGGTGCGATTGTAACATCGCTTGAGATGACCAGCCGACCTTTATTGCGCGCACTTCCAGCGTCGGATTTGCGGCTTGAGCCATGGCACGCGCCCTACGCGGAAAAATACCGGATGCTATATCGCCGCATCGGTGAACCATGGCTTTGGTTCTCACGGCTGGAAATGGACGACCAAGGCCTGCTTTCCATAATTCACGATCCCAAAGTGCGAATCTGGGCGGTATTGGACCGACGCGGCATCGAGGTCGGCATATTGGAACTTGATTTCAGAACCGTGAGCGATTGCGAAATCGCCTTTTTCGGGCTGATCCCGGAACTTGCGGGCAAAGGCCATGGCAAATGGTTGATGGCGATGGCGCTTCAATTGGGTTGGTCGGAGGCCGGGGTGCAAAGAATGTGGGTACACACGTGCACATTGGACGGCCCATCTGCGCTCGCCTTTTATCAGAAAAGCGGGTTCACTGCCTATCAGCGGCAATTGGAGACATTTCCCGATCCGCGCTTGTCCGGCTTGATACCGCGCGACGCCGCGCCGCAGATTCCTGTCATCACCTAAGCGCAAGCTGACGGTGAATTGCCACCATCAACAAGACATAGGCAACTGCTTCCAATGTCGCAAAAATGGCGGTGACCGCTGCTTCGATGATGGGCACACCACCCTCACCTGCAACACTGATTGTAATAGCGGCGACGATTGACATGACGATCACCGACAGCACGCGGACCGCTAACGCTACAAACAATATAACGATCAGGATGGCCCAACCATTGCCCCTGCTCGTTTGCCAAGCCTGCCTGATAGCGCCAAGCACGCCCAATTCAGGCTGACGGGTCAATACAACCGGCAAAAGCGCTAAACGTCCCGTGAGGTACAGGCCGGGGACTAAGAACATGAGAAAGCCCGCGAAGGTCGCCCACCCCACAATGATGCTAGCGGCAAGATAGGGAAGGAATAGGACTGCTGCGCCCGAAAGCGCGTCACCAACCTTCACAAGGCCTCGGCCCGCGAACAAAACATATAGAATGAGGCCGCCAAACATCGTTACCAGCATGTTCGGGACGAGAATATGCCAGTTGTTCTCGAAATAGCCGCTAATCTGTCGAACGGAGCCCGGCATGTCGTTCAAATCGGCAAAAACGAGTGGCGGCAAAATATAGGCAGTTACCCAGGCAGACATGAAAATGAAAAAGCCGGCGATCGCCACGATTGCCTCGGAATGCGCGGTAAATAGCGCGCGCGCCTCACGCCAGACGGCTCGGTATTCAAGCTTGTGCTGCATAAAGTTCCCCATAGCCGCGCGTAGAGGCTGACATAGCCGGTGGCAAGGCGCTTCCAACATGCTAAGCGGCTGCAATGAAGCTGGAAGACAATATCGACTGGGACGTTTCGGGCGGATTGACGGCTTATCCCGACGCGATCGCACGGATGGAGCAACTGCAATTCGCAATCCGCGACCACGATGCGCGCGAGCTCATCTGGCTATTGGAACACCCCGCGCTGTACACATCGGGCACCAGTGCGGACCCGGCGGAGCTGTTGAGCCAGCAGTTCCCGGTGTATGAAACCGGGCGCGGCGGCCGATATACCTATCACGGCCCCGGCCAGCGCGTCGGCTATGTGATGCTTGACCTTGCCCGCCGCTGCAAGGACGTGCGCTGCTACGTCCATGCCCTTGAGGGTTGGGTAATCGACGCACTTGCCCATTTCGGCGTCGAGGCACGCCGCGCAGACGGGCGCATCGGCATTTGGTGTGACACGCCCGATGGGCAGGAAGCAAAAATCGGTGCGATTGGTGTTCGTATCCGGCGTTGGGTGACCATGCACGGATTTGCTGTCAATGTGGCACCTGATCTTAGCCATTTCGGCGGCATTGTTCCTTGCGGCATCGCCGAATATCCTGTCACAAGTCTGGCAGAATTGGGTATTGCAGCCACCTTGCAAGACTTTGATGCGGCGCTGCTGGCTACTTTGCCCGGTTTTCTCAACGCACTTGCGAAAGCGGGCGGAAATTGTACGGTCGCGCCGCAATAGGAAGACGAGGATGTTATGCGCTTAAGTATCTTGATGCCTGCTGCTGCCATGCTGCTTTTGTCGGCATGTGGCGGCTCCAAAGAGGACAATCAAGTCACCGAAACGCGGATGGATGACCTGGATAGCCTTGAGGGCACGATTAGCGACGACGTCATGAACATCGACGAATCCGCCGACGAAGCGCCTACAGAGGCTGCACCCACAACGACCCCGTCAAAAACTCCCGACAAAGCACCGGAAGCCGAACCCAAATTGGACAAGAGCCAAAACAAGGAAACCGGCGGACCTGACATTGTCCAGATAGACCCGGCCAGCGAACCCCAGTGATACTCAATAGCGCGCTTACGCTGCCCTGCGGGGCTGTGCTCAACAATCGTATCGCCAAGGCCGCAATGACCGAAGGGTTGGCGAGCATAAAGGGTCAGCCGACCGCCGAATTACTTAGATTATATGGCATCTGGTCCGATGGCGGCGCCGGTTTGCACATTTCCGGCAACATCCAGATCGACGCCAACCACCTCGAGCGGCCGGGCAATGTCTTCATCCATGACCGGCCTGATGAGGACATGATGGCCGCCCTGCGTGCATGGACCAAGGCGGGTACGCGCACGGGCAACCATTTCTGGGCGCAGATAAACCATGCGGGTCGCCAAACCATGCGCTCCGTCAATCCGCATCCGAAAGCCCCGTCAGCGGTAAAGCTTGGCCTTCCCGGCGGGCAGTTCGGCATGCCGGTCGCTTTGACCGAGGATGAAATACTCAGCCTGATCGGTCGTTTCGGGCAGGCTGCGTTGCATTGCAAAAATGGCGGATTTACCGGCGTGCAAATCCATGCCGCGCATGGCTACCTGATATCCCAATTTTTAAGTCCGCGTTCCAACCAGCGTAACGACCGCTGGGGCGGCAGTTTGGAGAACCGGGCGCGGTTCCTGATGTTCACCATCAACACGGTCCGGACATTGGTCGGCCCCCGTTTTCCGATTTCGGTGAAGCTGAATAGTGCCGATTTCCAACGCGGCGGCTTTGCGTTTGAAGACAGCCTGCAGGTCGCCCGATCGTTGCAGGACGCAGGCGTGGATCTGATCGAGATTTCCGGCGGCACCTATGAACAGCCCAAATTGCTGGGTATTGAGGGCATCGAAGACGAAGAAGCACAAGATGTCGCGCAGACAACATTGGCGCGCGAAGCCTATTTTGTGGATTTCGCCAAGGCCATGAAGAATGAGCTGTCGATACCATTGATGGTGACAGGCGGCTTCCGCAGTGCGTCAGCCATGGAACAAGCGTTGCGTTCGGGCGCGGCCGATGTGATTGGCCTCGCGCGCCCGTTATGCGTGCTTCCGGAAGCGCCAAGGCGGCTGTTGGGCGGCATGGCCATGTTGCCCAAGGTAGAAAACCAGTTGAAGCTGTTGCCGGAATATCTGGCGGGGTTACGCAAATTCAAGATGGTGCGCGGTATAGAAGGCTTTGCCGTGCAATATTGGTTCTACGCACAAATTTATGCACTTGGCCAAACCGGGCGGACAAAGCCTGACATCTCGGTATTCGCGGCACTGCGCGAAGTGGAAGCGGTGCAGAAACGCTGGCTGAAAGATCGCCAGTCAATGCAGCCCTAACACCTAAACGTCATCCCGAAGTTCAATCAGGATGACGTGCTTGGTTTGCCTCAGTCGCCGTCGCCGGGCTCAGCGCTGAAATATTTGTCGAACTTGCCGTCTTCGCCCTTATGCTCGTCGGCATCTGCGGGCGGTTCGCGGCTGGACGTGATGTTTGGCCATTCCGCGCTATAAGTCGCGTTCAATTCAAGCCATTGTTCCAGACCATTTTCCGTGTCGGGCAAAATTGCTTCTGCAGGGCATTCAGGTTCACACACGCCGCAATCGATGCACTCGTTCGGATTGATGACGAGCATATTTTCGCCTTCATAGAAGCAATCCACCGGACATACTTCAACGCAGTCCATATATTTGCAGCGGATGCAGGCATCGGTAACGACATAAGTCATCGGCGGAATTCTCCCAAAGGCGACGGCGGATTAGCCGTTTCAATTCGCTTGCCTATTGCGTGGCACATGGTGAAGTCAACGGGTGAATGCAGCCAAAACACAAATTTTAGTCGATTAGCTGATAGCAAAGCTGTGCCTCACTGGCAGGACCGCGCCTGTCCGGCATGGAAAGTAGCTTAAGCGTCAGCACGGCTTCACCCACAGGCATCGTGATAACATCGCCAACTGTCACGGTTACGCTGCCTTTTTCCACTCTGCGTCCATTGATGCGCATGTGGCCCGTCTCGGCCCATCCTTGAGCAAGCGTGCGGCTTTTGGCGATGCGCAGGAAGAACAAAAGCCTGTCGATCCGCAAAGCCGCCCGCCTTCTAGAACTTCAGACCCTTAAGCGCGGCAAGCTGCAGCGCGAGGGCAGATGGCTGGGCCGCTGGCTTTGGCGCAGGGGCTGGCCGTTCGTCCCGGCGTTTTGCGTTGGGATTGCTGGCAGGTTTGTGACGGTCGGGGCGGGGACGCTGCTGGCGTTGCTCTTGCGGGCGCGGCTTAGGCAGACCAACCCAGCGCCAGTGCGACAGGTTCGAAGGCTGCTCGGCCACGATAGGTGCAACTTCGTCCGCAGCGCTTCCGGCAGGTGGCAGTTCCACTGCCTGTAATGGCTCAGCGGATTCAACTACATCAACAGATGCTGGCACTTCGGCCGCCGCCTCGGGTGCCACTGCCTCTGGTGCAGATACTTCGGACGTCGGCATAGCTTCAACAGATGCCTCCGCGTCGATGGGCACATCATCCGACTTCGGCTTGGCCTCGGCGGGTCTGAAACCAGCATCACGCATCAGCGCCTTTAAACCGTCGTCGCTAATACCCAGCGACGTGGCAAAGGCCATATCCATGCTGAGACTGTTGCCCTGTCCGCGCGCTTCATGCGCTTTTTTGATAACGCGCTCGGCAAGGTCAATGCGCACATATTCGTCGCCAATCCGGCGATAGCCAGCGTTACGCGCCTCGGCTGGGCTAGCAAATTTCCACTCTTTCAAATGAACGGCACTTTCGGGCGGCAACTCCGGCATTGGCCGTGCATCGCGAGCCGCAAACAAAGCTGCGCGCCATTTCGCGGCGGCAGGCTTCAGCGCAGCATGGTGGTAAATGTCGAGCGCACCAAAAACGATGCCACCCTTGCGCGCCGCGCCGCGTGCTTCCTTGGGAAGCGCCGCAATGGCATCTGCCAAATAATGGCGACCAGCGATACCGCCTTCATCGGCAAGGCGCACGGCCAACGCCCGCACATTGCCGTCAACATCAGCCTGCTGCGCCAAATCAAGCAGCCCCATGATTCCGCCCATCGCCTTTGCCAACTGACTTTCAATCCATGCTTCAGCGCGCGTGACGATGTCGCGCAGAGCGTCGCCCTCAAGGCCGGCAACTGCCTTCACTGGTGCAAATACCGGTTGCAGCAGACTGCGCCCTTTCGACAGGGAACCTAAAAGATCCCCTTTCCAGAAGATCGAGGGCTTGCCCTCTCCATCCACTGCTAGCGAAAATTCGCTGTCGTCTGCCATTCTTACGTCCTTTGCCTTTTGTCTCAAATGCGCCGCCAAATGTCTCTCGGCGGCGGCGAGCAACAACTTACGGTCACCTGCTTTTGCCGACGGGTCAACCCGAAAGGCGAAGCCCTGTAAAGTACCAATGTCTTCCCCATCTACAAGAACATGGCTGTTTTCCTGAATTTCCACGGGCAAAAGCCCCACATCCTGCGCTCCTTTACGCAGCAGCATGGACGTGCGTTTATCCACAAACCGCTGGCGCAGCGCATCGTGCAGCGCGTCCGATAATTTTTCCTCCAACGCCCGCGCACGGTCAGCCATCGCGGCGGGATGCGCTAGCCAATCGGATCGGTGGGCAATATATGTCCAAGTCCGGACGGCAGCGATGCGGGCAGACAATGTGTCGACGTCGCCCTGGATATTGTCGAGCCGCGCCAGCTCGCTTGCATACACCGCTTGCGGAATGACACGGTCGCCTTGGCCCAGAAACTGCCACAGCGAACCGACGAAGCGGCTATGATGCTCTTCGCCCATCTGCCGGAAATCAGGAAGACTTGCCACTTCCCACAAGCGCGCGACATCAACGGGATGGCGAATTAGGCCAATGACATCGGGCATTTCGGAAAGTCGCTTTAACACCAACAGGTCAATGGCCTTCGGGGCGGCCACCAGCGACGGGCGGTCAGGCTTGCGCTCCAAGTCAGCAATCAGGGTCGCGATATTATTAAAGCGCGGCTTTGCATCGCGCCAATAGAGCCAATCAAGGCGCGGAAAGCTGTGCCCCTCGATGGCCAGCACTTCTTCGGGGGTGAACTCGCTGCCCTCGCCTGCGAGCGTGCCAAAGCTTCCGTCGCGTTGGTGTCGTCCGGCCCGTCCCGCAATTTGCGCCATTTCGGCGACGGTCAATCGGCGCCGACGCGATCCGTCAAATTTCGAAAGGCTAACAAACGCGACATGCGCCACATCAAGGTTAAGCCCCATGCCAATGGCGTCGGTAGCCACAAGATAATCGACCTCGCCCGACTGGAACATGGCGACCTGCGCGTTGCGGGTGCGCGGCGACAAAGCGCCCATGACAACCGCAGCACCGCCCCGCATCCGGCGCAATGTTTCCGCGACCGCATAAACCTGCTCAATGGAAAACGCGACGATGGCGGAACGTTTAGGCAGGCGGGACAGCTTCTTCGCGCCTGCATAGCTTAACGTGGAAAAGCGCGGACGAGATATGATTTCGGCATCGGGGAGCAGCGACCGGATGATGGGGCGAAGGATTTCGGATCCCAAAATCATGGTTTCCTCCCGCCCGCGCGCATGCAAGATGCGGTCGGTAAAAATGTGCCCGCGTTCGGGGTCAGCCCCCAATTGCGCCTCGTCAATCGCGACAAAGGCAAATTCCTTGTGGATGGGCATGCTTTCGACGGTGCAGCAATACCAGCGCGCCTGCGGCGGCTCAATCCGCTCCTCGCCGGTAATCAGCGCAACATTTTGCGCGCCCTTGATCGCAACCAGCCGATCATAGATTTCCCGCGCGAGCAGCCGCAGAGGGAAGCCGATCATGCCGCTCGAATAGGCGCACATCCGCTCAACGGCGAGATGCGTCTTGCCGGTGTTCGTTGGGCCTAAGATGGCCGTGAGGGCTGAACGGACTGGAGGCAAAAGTTTAGGTAGCTGCCAATTCTGCGGCGAGTTCTTTCAAGGTAACTTCAGTGTTTGCCAATTGTTCAGCTGTCGGCGAGAAACCCTCTGTCACAAAGGCGCGCCCTTGCACATAATCCTTAGTGGCGTTCACGCAATCAAGGGCAATGACATGGCCTGATTTCAGGTAGACCAGCGAAAAACTGCGTGCATCCGGATTGCCGCGCAACACGGTGGCGTCATAGCCAGCGCTGATACCAACAGTTTGCAGACGCAAGTCATATTGGTTCGACCAGAACCACGGCACCGCGTGATATTCGGTCAGCTCACCCGTCAGACTTTTCGCCACCGCATTCGCCATATCATTGGCGTTCTGTACCGATTCCACGCGCATCACATTGCCGCCAGCAAAGGCGTTGGCATGGGCAGCGCAGTCACCAATGGCAAAAATATCAGGCAAGGACGTGCGGCAATAGGCGTCAATATCAACGCCTGCGCCGCCAGCAGCACCTGCCGTCAGCAATGGCGCAACCGCAGGAATGATACCAATGCCAACAATGACCATTTGCGCGGGCACAACTTCGCCATCGGCCAAGCGCACACCGGTGACATATTCGTCACCATCGATTGCGGCAATTTCGACGTTCAAACGCAGATCAACACCATGGGCGCGATGCTCCGCCTCGTAAAAGCGTGACAGCGGTTCGCCAGCAACCCGCGCCAGCACGCGGTCCATCGCCTCCAGCACGGTCACTTTCTTTCCCATTTTGCGCAGCACCGCGGCGGCCTCAAGCCCGATATAGCCGCCGCCCACAATGACGACATCGGCCACGTCATCGAGACCAGCCAGCATAGCGTCCACATCCGCGCGGGTTCGCACGACATGCATTCCGCGCAGGTTACTTCCATCGACCGGCAATTGCCGCGGGCTGCCACCGGTGGCCCAGATCATATTGCCATAAGAAATGACTGTTCCGTCAGCAGTCGTGACCGAATGCGCGGCGGCATCAACGCTCTCCACGCGCTGGCCAAGCATCATGTCAACCGAACGTTCTGCCCAAAATACAGCGGGCCGGATCATGATCCGTTCAAACGCCTTGTCGCCAGCGAAATAGTCTTTGGACAATGGCGGGCGCTCATAAGGATATTCAGCTTCGGCATTGACGATACCGATGCTGCCTTCGAACTTCGCCTGTCGCAAAGCAATGGCCGCTTGCGCGCCGCCATGGCCGCCTCCGACGATCAAAATATCATAATGCATCAGTGAAGATTCGCTTGTTGGGAAACCATAGAACGAGCGGTAAGCAAAAGGTCACCAACTGGCTAGTCCCATGCTTGCGGCCCTATCAAATAAATGGCAGAGGACGGTCATGACTTTAGACTTTGCTCTCGGCGAAAATGCCGACATGATCCGCGATACAACGCAGCGTTTTGCAACAGATAAGATCGCTCCGTTGGCCACTAAAATTGATGCCGATGACTGGTTTCCGCGTGAGGAACTTTGGCCAGCCATGGGTGAGCTTGGCTTGCATGGCCTTACGGTAGCCGAAGCAGATGGCGGCCTTGGCCTTGGCTATTTGGAACATGTTGTCGCGGTTGAAGAAGTCAGCCGGGCTTCTGCATCTATCGGATTGTCATATGGTGCGCACTCCAATCTCTGCGTCAACCAGATCGCGCGCTGGGCCTCGCCCGAACAAAAGGCGAAATATCTGCCCAAGCTCATTTCGGGCGAGCATGTTGGCAGTCTGGCTATGTCCGAAGCTGGTGCGGGTTCGGATGTTGTGTCCATGAAGCTGAAGGCTGAAGCGGTTCAGGGCGGTTATGTCCTGAACGGGACGAAGTTCTGGATTACTAACGCGCCTTACGCAGATACGCTGGTCGTCTATGCCAAGACCGCGCCGGAAGCGGCGTCGCGTGGTATCACCGCTTTCCTGATTGAAAAAGGCATGGAGGGTTTTTCCATCGGCCAGAAAATCGACAAGGTCGGGATGCGTGGTTCGCCGACGGCTGAGCTGGTGTTCAACGATTGCTTCGTGTCCGAAGAGCAGATGATGGGCCCGCTGCATGGCGGCGTTGGCGTATTGATGTCCGGTCTGGATTATGAACGCGTCGTACTGGCCGGATTGCAACTTGGCGTGATGCAGGCATGCCTTGATGTTGTTCTGCCCTATGTCCGCGACCGCAAGCAATTCGGCAAACCCATCGGCAGCTTCCAACTGATGCAAGCCAAGATC
Source organism: uncultured Sphingorhabdus sp. (assembly GCA_963508315.1). GTDB lineage: Bacteria > Pseudomonadota > Alphaproteobacteria > Sphingomonadales > Sphingomonadaceae > Sphingorhabdus_B. The sequence continues at coordinate 546,856 of CAUOWK010000002.1, forward strand.
GCCGACATGTATGTCGCGCTCAATTCTGCACGCAGCTATGTCTACAATGTCGCGCGCGCTTGCGATGCCGGGCAAACCACGCGCTTTGACGCGGCAGGCGCAATCCTGTTGGCGAGCGAAAGCGCGGTGAAGGTCGCAGGCGAAGCCATTCAGGCATTGGGCGGCGCTGGCTATACCAAGGATTGGCCCGTCGAGCGTTATTGGCGCGATGCCAAATTGCTCGACATTGGTGCGGGAACAAATGAAATCCGTCGGATGTTGATTGGTCGGGAGTTGATCGGAGCAGCGTGAACGGACCAATAGAATGGATTGCGGCAATAGGAACGATCTTGGCCGCAGCCATGGTCGCTGCCGACTTTAGCCGCCGAATTACCGGCTTCGGCTTTGTTCTGTTTTCCATCGTCGCGTGCCTGTGGGTCTATTCGGGCCTTACCGCCCCCGACGGTATGCCATTAGCGATGCAAAATGGCGTGTTGCTGTTCATCAATCTGTTCGGCGCCTGGCAATTCCTGATCAGCCGGAAGAAGAAGCAAGAAATTGACAAAGCTGCTGAAATTGCCGAGCAGGCCAAGCAAGAATTAGCGCAGGAGTAAGCAGCATGGGCCGTCCGGTATTGGGTGTCATCGCTTGTAACCGCATGGTCGGCAGCGAAGTCGCCCAGGCGGTGATGAACCGCTACATTCGCGCAGCAATGACCTATGCGGATGTCGCGGCGTTAATCATTCCCTCGCTTCCCGACCTGATGACCGCCGCTGAAGTCGCGCCACGCATCGACGGCATATTGCTGACCGGCAGCCCGTCAAATGTCGCAACACGACTTTATGGCGAAGAGGGAGGCGATGGACCCTTCGACGATGCCCGTGACGAAATTGCGATGTCGATGGTCGACCGCATGATCGAGGCGCAAAAGCCTGTCTTCGGTATTTGCCGTGGCTTTCAGGAGATTAACGTCGCGTTGGGCGGCACCTTGCGTCGCGATACCAGCGCCAGCGACGACCTGATCCGCCATCATGCGCCCGATGATGTGGATTTCGATGCCATGTTCGACCACCGCCATGCCGTTGAATTGGTCAATGGCGGCGTCTTGTCTAGCGCTTATGCGAAGAACGCGCTGGACGTGAACTCCGTCCATTTTCAAGGCATCGGTAAGCTGGCCCATGGGTTGACGGTTGAGGCACGGGCACCCGATGGCCTTGTCGAAGCGTATAGCGCACGACCCAATGGCGCGCCCTTGCTTGCGGTCCAATGGCACCCCGAATGGGGCACAGAAAATGACGTGGATTCGCAAACCTATTTCCACCTTTTGGGAAAGGCGTTAAGAGGCGAGTTGTGAACACAAAAGTCACCCGCTTTAACCGCTACCAAGCACGGATAGGCTTTTCGCCCTGATCTGTTTGCGCACCCCGCAAACGTAACCAAATATCAGGAAGAAGACTTATGCCCCGCAATTACGACATCGCCGAACTACGCCGTTTAGACATCGCCCACCATTTGCCGGCTCAGGCCGACTGGCAAGAAATTGAGGATCTGGGCGGAAGCCGCATCATCACCCATGCCGAGGGTTGCTATATCCATGATGGCGACGGCAATCGCATATTGGACGGCATGGCTGGCCTGTGGTGTGTCAACGCTGGCTATGGCCGCGACGAGCTCGCCGAGGTTGCACGCGCACAAATGCTTGAGCTGCCTTATTATAACAGCTTCTTCAAAACCGCGAACGCACCTGCCATCATGCTCGCTGACAAGATTGCGAGCCTTACTGGCGGCCGCTTGCCGCATGTGTTTTTCAACAGCTCCGGCTCTGAAGCCAACGACACCATTTTACGCATGGTGCGCCATTATTGGCAGGTGAAGGGTGAACATAGCCGCACCGTCATCATCAGCCGCCACAATGCCTATCATGGCTCTACTGTTGCAGGCGTCAGCATGGGCGGGATGAAGGCGATGCACGGCCAAGGCTTCCCTGCCCCCGGCATCTTGCCGATGGCTGGTATCGAGCATGTCCGCCAACCTTATTGGTATAATGAAGGCCGCGACATGACGCCCGAGGATTTCGGCACCGCATGCGCGCAAGCTATCGAAGACAAGATATTAGAGGTAGGCCCTGAAAATGTCGCTGCCTTCATTGGCGAGCCTGTACAAGGCGCAGGCGGCGTTATCATTCCTCCCGCCAATTATTGGCCACAGGTTGAAGCGATTTGCCGCAAATATGGCATCCTGTTGGTGTGCGATGAAGTCATCTGCGGCTTTGGTCGCACGGGCAATATGTGGGGCCATGTAACCGTTGGCGTAAAGCCCGACATTATCGCCATGGCCAAGGGGCTGTCGTCCGGTTACCTGCCGATTTCCGCTGTTGCTGTGAGCGCTGAGATCATCAAGGTCATGAAAACCGGTGGCGATTTCGTCCATGGCTATACCTATTCGGGTCACCCCGTCGCGTCCGCCGTTGCCTTGCGCAACATCGAAATCATGGAACGCGAGGGACTGTTCGAGCGCACGCGCACCGAGACAGGACCGCATCTTGCTAAGATGCTCGCAACGCTGAACGACCATCCCTTAGTGGGCGAAGCGCGCAGCGTTGGTTTGCTCGGCGCAGTCGAAATCGTTGCGGACAAAGCCACGGGAGCGCGCTTTGGCGGTAAAGAGGGCACTGCTGGCCCAATGGTGCGCGACATCTGCATTCGCAATGGCCTGATGGTGCGCGGCATCCGCGACAGCATTGTGATGTGTCCGCCGCTCATCATCTCGACATCGCAAATTGACGACCTTGTCGGGATTATCCGCCGGTCGCTGGACGAGGCGGAGCCCAGATTGCGGGCAATCGGTTAAGCCAATATACCCTGCGGTAGTCGTTCGGCTGCCGCGGGGGATTATGGCGTATTGTCGCTAGACAAATCGCCTTCACGCGTTACCAAACCGTCATGCATAAAACACTTCTCATCCTCGCCGCCCCTGCCCTTCTTGCGAACCCGGCATTCGCTGCACCCGCGCCTGCTAAAGCGAAAGCTCCGGTCCTCAGTTGCAAGACCGCCGCAGCGGACGGTTTGACCTATTCGGTGTTGAAGGCCGGCAAAGGCGAACGCCCAGGCGCAGATTCCAAGGTGACGGTCAATTACAAGGGGCTGCTGACTGCTGATGGCAGCGAATTTGATTCAGGGCAGGACGCACAATTTCCCGTCTCCGGCGTCATTCCAGGTTTTGCGCAAGGCCTGCAATTGATGCAATCGGGGGGCAAATATCGCCTCTGTATTCCATCGAAGCTGGGTTATGGCGAAGCCGGTACCGGGCCAATCCCAGCCAATGCCGATCTGGTATTCGAGGTTGACCTTTTGTCGTTCACGACGCCCCCGCCAAAGCCTGTCATCTCGGTTGCTGATCGTGGCTGTTCGCAAGCCACTGCGTCGGGACTTGGCTTTCACATGATAAAGGCTGCGCAAGGCGCAAAGCCTGCTGACGGCGATATGGCCTTGGTCGACTTCACGGTGTTCGACGCCAAAACCGGTGTCGTGCAGCAGAGGCGCGAGTGGGAAAAAATTCCGCTGAGCCAAGCATCCCCGATTTTCGGCGAAGGCCTGAAAATGATGCAAGTCGGAGCGACCTATCGATTTTGCATGCCCGCCCCTGCCGACGCCGCAAATACAGCGGGGCAAAGCAACATCATCGTCGATTTGATTGGCGTTCGCCCGGCTCCCGCCGCCGAGTAAGCTGCGCCCGCATCCCATGCGGCCGACAACGACCGGCGCTCCGACTTGGCGCTGCGCAAAATCCTCATGGACAATATGAGGACAAGAACATAATAAGAACGAATGAGTCAGCTACAGATATCCGAGAAGCTTGCGATCCTCGCCGACGCAGCGAAATATGATGCATCTTGCGCGTCATCGGGAACGACCAAACGATCGAGCAGCAAGGCTGGCGGTGTTGGGTCAACCGAAGGGATGGGCATATGTCATGCCTATGCACCGGACGGGCGCTGCATCTCGCTGCTGAAGATATTGCTGACCAACAGCTGCATTTTTGATTGCCATTATTGCATCAATCGCAAGAGTTCGAATGTACGTCGCGCGCGCTTTACGGCCAAGGAAGTCGTCGACCTCACGCTCAATTTTTATAAGCGCAACTATATTGAGGGCCTGTTCCTGTCGTCCGGCATCATAAAAAGTTCCAATTATACGATGGAGCAAATTGTCGAGGTCGCGCGAAGCTTGCGGGAAGACCATGATTTTCGTGGCTATATCCACCTAAAAACCATTCCAGATGCGGACCCCGAGTTGTTGGAAGCGGCGGGTCGCCATGCGGATCGCTTGTCCATCAATGTCGAATTGCCGACGCGGGCTGGCTTACAAAAGCTCGCGCCTGAAAAATCCGAAGAGCGTATTGAAGGCGCGATGGGTGGTTTAAAGGTCTCAATCCTCGACGGGCGGGATGCAAAAAAGAAATATAAAAGCGCACCTAATTTTGCGCCGGCTGGGCAATCAACGCAGATGATTGTCGGTGCCGATAGCGCGACGGATAGCGACATCGTCCGGCGCGCCAATGGTCTATATGATCGCTTTGGTCTGCGCCGCGTCTATTACTCGGCGTTCAGCCCGATCCCCGATGCAAGCGCGGTGTTACCGTTGCAGCGCCCGCCCTTGATGCGCGAGCACCGACTGTATCAATCCGATTGGCTGATGCGCTTCTATGGTTTTGCGCCGCAAGAAGTTGTCGATGCCGCAGAACCCGATGGTATGCTTCCGCTCGACATCGACCCGAAGTTGGCATGGGCGCTACAGCACCGCGCGCAATTCCCTGTCGATGTGAACAGCGCTCCAAAGGCGATGTTGTGGCGCGTGCCGGGCTTAGGGACAAAGGCCGTGGAATCAGTATTAAGGGCGCGGCGTTGGCGGCGGCTTCGGCTTGAGGATGTGGGCCGGTTGACGGTATCCATCGCGAAAATCCGTCCATTCATTATCGCCGAAGGCTGGAGCCCGGGGGCTATGACGGACATGGAACATCTGCGAGCGTCGCTTGTGCCCGACAAGCAACGTCAGTTCGAGTTGTTTGCATGATAACAGCCCGGCTCGCGCGGGAAGATGATTTTGACGGATGGCGCGAACAATGCCGCGGCCTGCTTCGGCTCTCGGCGCGTCCGTCGGACGTGGTCTGGCAAGTGGGGCGCCAGTCTACCGACCTGTTTGCAACCGACGCGATACCAACAGAATCTGTGCCGATTGGTGTGCCTAAGGAATTTGCGAACCTTGCGCGGTCGGTTATTTGCCATTCGGACCCCGAACGCTTTGGGTTGCTGTACCAACTGTTGACCGACTTAAAGGCCGGCAGGCGTCATATGGGCGATCAGGCCGACCCTTTAATCCGCAAACTCGAAGGTATGGCGAAGACAGTTCGCCGCGACGTCCACAAGATGCGCGCCTTCGTTCGTTTTCGGAAAATCGAACAAGACGGCGAGGAGCATTTCATCGCGTGGTTTGAGCCGGAGCATCACATCACGCGCGTCAATGCAGCATTCTTCGTGCGCCGGTTTGCGGGGATGAACTGGTCTATACTCACCCCGGACGTTTCCATTCATTGGAACAAGCAAAGCCTGCTGGAGGGCCCCGGCGCACGAAAGGAAGACGCGCCGAACGAAGACATGATCGAGGAACATTGGAAAACCTATTATGGCGCGATTTTCAATCCCGCGCGCCTCAAGGTGAAGGCCATGTTGAGCGAAATGCCCAAGAAATATTGGCACAATATGCCGGAAACAGCGTTGGTCGCGCAACTGATCCAATCGGCCCGAAGCCGCGAGTTAACGATGATCGAAAAGGACATAAAGGCCCCCGTTGCCGACAATATTGCATCTGTCAGAAACGATGCAGAACGGTGTCGGCGCTGTCCGTTGTACAAACCCGCAACGCAAACCGTTTTCGGTGACGGTCCGAAAGACGCGCTGTTGATGTTTGTCGGCGAGCAGCCTGGGGATGTCGAGGATATGCAAGGACGGCCCTTTGTCGGGCCAGCGGGCCAAATATTTAACGCAGCCTTGTCGGAGGGCAGTCTCGATCGGACGCAAAGCTATGTGACCAACGCCGTGAAGCATTTCAAGTTCAGACAAGAAGGCAAACGCCGCATTCACGAACGGCCCAATGTCGGCGAAATAAACCACTGCCGCTGGTGGCTGACGCGCGAAATCGAGATCGTTAAGCCGAAGCTGATTGTCGCGTTGGGTGCGACGGCAGCACGAAGCCTCATTGGGCGCAACGTGCCCATCACCGCCAATCGCGGACAAATTCTGGAAAGCGAAGAAGGCGTGCCGGTCTTGGTGACCATTCACCCAAGCTATTTATTGCGGCTTCCAGATGCGGATATAGCCGCGCGGGAACGCCAAAATTTCGTTGCCGATTTAAAGAAAGCAGCGCAGCAAATCACTGCTTAGACCCCAACAGATCACAGGAACGCTTGTCTTTATTGGCCTCATCATGACGTGAGTTGCCTTTTCCCGCACGTTCTCTACTTTCCGAAAAACAATATGATACCGCAGCCACGAAGCGCGGTCACGGAGGGGAAGAAGGCATGTTTGAAGCCAACCAGTCAGCGGTTCAGTTCGGCATATTTGTGGCGCTCATGGTCGTCACCGCCCTCTTTACATGGCTCAAAGTTCGGGGGCACGGCGTAGCGGGCAGCGACCAAACCAAGACTGACAAGGAAATCTTCTTGGCAGGGGGCGGACTGAGCTGGTTTTTTGTGGCCGGCGCCATCACCCTCACGAACCTGTCAACTGATCAGCTGGTTGGGATGAACGGTAATCAAATGCTGTTGCTGGCCTGGTGGGAACTTGCGGGATTTGTGGGCCTGTTAATCCTCGCTTTTATATTCGTCCCCATTTATTACCGGAATAATTGCACGACCGTGACCGAGCTGTTGGAAAAACGGTATAATGGCGGCAGCATCCGCACCGTCATTTCCGCGCTTTTCCTCATCGGCAACATCTTCATTTACCTCCCCGCAGTTATATACAGCGGGTCCCTGTTTATGCAGTCGCTGTTCGGAACAGACATTTCCGTCATCGCCATTGCAACGATATTTGCCATCGTTGGCGCGGCCTATGCCATATTGGGCGGCTTACGCGCGGTCGCGGTTTTGGACACGTACAGCGGCGTTGGTATCTTGGGGCTCGCCCTCGTTGTGGTTTTTCTGGCGCTTGCCGCTGTGAACTTTGACCTGTTCAGCGGCGTGCCGGCGGAGCGGGTGTCGATGATCGGCGCACTGGATTCACCGATACCGTTTCACACCCTGTTTACCGGCATGATCTTGATTCAGATATTTTACTGGTCGACCAATCAAAATATCACGCAAAAGGCGCTTGCCGCACCCACGGTGAAAGAGGCGCAAAAGGGCGTTATGGCAGCCGCGCTTATTCGCGTGCTGGTGATCCCGCCGATCGTCGTCATTCCCGGCGTGGTGGCATATAAGCTATTCGGTGACGTCGGCGACCGCGCTTATGGCATGATTGTCGCTGAAGTCCTGCCTAGCTGGACCAGTGGCATTTTTGCGGCGATGATCGCTGCTGCGGTTTTGACAACCTTTTCAGCCGTTCTGAATGCGACCATCACTTTATACAGCGTCGATTTCCACCGCAAATTCATCAACCCGACCGCCAGCGCCGTAACGTTGAACCGCGTCGTCGGCATTGGCGCTAGTATCATCGCAATTGCACTGGTGCCGCTTTACGCGGGGGCAAGCAGCATCATCAATTTGCTGCAGGAACTGAACGGCCTTTCATCGATGCCGATTTTATCAGCGTTCATCGCTGGGCTGCTGTTCCGAAATGTTGATGCACGTGCCGCGATTGTTGGCCTCGTCTATGGCGTTGCTATCTACGCACTGCATAATTTCGTGCTGTATCGGCCCGACACGCTGTATTCGGGTGAAACCTTTTACCAGCATTTTGGCATTGGGTGGCTGCACTATATCGATGTCATGGTGATTGTGCTGGTTACATCGGTCATTATGGCGCTGGCAGTAAATCGCGCCATTTTCGGTAACCGCGCAATATTCATTTTTTCGAAGGAGGGTCGTGCGTTGCGCGCGGCAGTGGCATGAGCGAATATCTACTGGTCATTGACGAAGGCACGACATCGACACGCGCAGTGCTGTTTACCGCAGACGGAAAATCCGCTGGAAGTTGCCAGCGCCCCCTAACCCAATTGTATCCGGAGCCCGGCCGTGTCGAACATGATGCCGAGGAAATTTGGACCCTGACTCTGGAATGCGCGCGCCAGATGGTCGAAAAAGCGGGTGGCGCATCGCACATCGCCGCGATCGGTATCGCCAACCAGCGGGAAACCATTGTCTTTTGGGACAAGCGGACTGGCAAACCGCTGGCTCCTGCAATTGTGTGGCAGGACCGCCGAACTGCCGACACGTGCACACGTCTGAAAAACAGGGGCGACGAGCCGGTGGTTCAGGCCAAGACCGGCTTGTTGCTGGACCCGTATTTTTCAGGGTCGAAAATTGGCTGGGCATTGGAAAATTGGCCCCAACTGCGCGAGGCGGGCGAGCATCTGGCTGTTGGTACGGTTGAAAGCTACCTTGTTTTTCGCCTGACCGGCGGCAGCCACATAAGCGATGCGAGTAACGCGGCGCGCACGGCATTGATGGCGATAGGAAGCGGTGGCTGGGATGATGGCCTTATGGACCTCTTTGGGGTTCCTCGCGATATATTGCCGCAAATCACCGATTGCGCAGGCGAACTGGGCGTCACGTCCGCTGAACATTTTGGCGGGCCCATCGCCATTACGGGCATGGCAGGCGATCAACAAGCCGCGACAATCGGACAGGGCTGTTTCGCCATTGGCCAAACCAAAGCCACCTTTGGCACCGGCGCATTTGTTTTGACGCAAACCGGCACAACTCTGCGGCAGTCCAAGCACCGCCTGCTTTCCACCATCCTGTACCAACTAAATGGCGAGCGCCATTATGCACTTGAGGGATCCGTTTTCGTCGCAGGCAGCCTCATCCAGTGGTTACGCGACGATCTGGGACTGATTACGCACGCAGCAGACACCGAAGCCCTCGCGCGCAGCGTATCAGACAATGGCGGCGTATATCTGGTCCCTGCCCTATCCGGCCTTGGCGCGCCGCACTGGCGGCCGGAGGCGCGCGCAGCCATCAGCGGCCTTAGCTTTTCGGCGACCAAGGCGCATGTCGCGCGCGCCGCGCTTGAGGCAATGGCGCACCAGACATATGACCTTAAAACTGCCTTTGCTGCCGATGGCGCAGACTGGGCCGAGTTGCGCATAGACGGCGGCATGGTAGCCAATGACTGGATGGCGCAGGACTTGGCCGACATGCTGGCGATTGACGTGGAGCGCCCTGCATTCATTGAGACCACGGCACTGGGCGCGGCTATGCTGGCAGCGGTCGGGTGCGGCCTGTACGCCACCCTTGAAGACGCAGCGATGATGCGCGGCGGTGTGTCCCGCTTTGCCCCGAGCCTCAGCAATGAGGCACGGGACGTCAGGCTTACCGGCTGGAGTGCAGCGCTAAACCGCGTCCTCCAATAATAGCGACCGTCCAGCCACCGGGCCGGCGCCCAAATGTTTACGACATCTTAACCATCTGAGGGCATTGTAAATTCGCAGTTTTGTAGCGAACTACATCGACAGGACCCAAAGATGGATAATTTGCGAGGCTTTGAACCGTTCGGATCGGACCTTCACGTTGATTTACCGGCCTATGCCAGTTTTGACGAGGACGATGCCGCGATTGAGGCACCGCCGATCGTATCCGTTGACGAACGCCGCATGCAGGTACGCGCCTATAATTTTTGGACATCGCAGCTGCATGACAAAAATTATCCGTGTATCGAAGAGCTTGATCCTTCGGCAGTTGACGATTTTCGCGACTACAGCGTACTGCTCGATTTCACATCAGGTATCGAAAACCCCTCAATCGAATATCTGGGCGACAAATTGCGCGCGGAATGCGGACTTGGGCCGGACATATCCTATCTGGATCAGGTTCCCGGCCGTACATTGCTGTCGCGGATAACCGACCATTATCTGCAGATTATCGCGAACCGCGCACCAATCGGATTCGAAGCCGAGTTCGTCAACGATCGCGGGCTGACGATCATGTACCGGGGCATCTTACTACCCTATTCCTCGGACGACGACACAATCGACTTCATTTATGGCGTCATCAACTGGAAGGAAGTCGCTCCCCTCGATATCAGCGTCCCGCTGCAACTCGAGGTCGAACAAGCACTGGCTTCATCCCTACCGCGTCAGGATCCGGTGCCTGTTTGGGCAGATGGGCCAATTGCGGGTCATCTGGATGAGCCTGATGCCGAGGAACTGACCGCCGATGATGTTCTGGAACTGGACCAAGTGGCGCCGGACGAAGATTCGTCGTTGGCCGACTGGCTTCACCTCGCACGCCAGTGTGCCGATTCCGCGCGCGATGCCGACCAACGCACCCGCGACGCTCTCTATCAGGCGATCGGGCGCGCGCATGACTTTGCTCTGGTGGCAGCCGAAAATCCTTCCGATTATACCGAACTGCTGGCCGACGCTGGTCTGACTGTCCAGGAACGCGCTCCATTTACGCCGCTCGTGAAGCTGATTTTCGGTGCTGGCTATGACAAAACACGACTGACCGAATTCGCAACGGCACTACAATTTGCCCATCGCAATGTGGTGCCCATGGGGGAATTTGCAGACATTCTTGCAAATTACGAGGGTGGGTTGAAAGCTATTGTTGCCGCGGAGCGCCGAGCCAAGAAAATTGCGTCGGGTCAACCGCTCGAAGCATCCGCACTTGACCCGCGGCCTCGCTTGCGATCCGCGCGTAAAAAGGATCTGAGCGAATTCGCGGGTGACGGCGAAGAATTCGTTCTGCTCGTTGCCCGCCGCGATGCCGATGGCAGTGTGGCTATTGTGGGAGCGGTGCATGGCGATGCGGCGCTCACCGAAAAGGCGCTGCGCAAAACGGATGTCTGACTTGTTTCGTTGGGCGTTAGCACGTAACGCTTGCGCTCGATGACCGATGCAACTGCCTTACATTATGCCCAGAAACTTATTGCCTGCGAAAGCATAACACCTGCGAGCGGGGCTGTTTTTGCGGCGCTCGAAGAGATGTTGTTGCCGCTTGGCTTCACCGTCGAGCGCTTCGTTTCCGGATCGGATGACGACAATCCGGCGCACGGTGCGCCTGTCGAAAATCTTTTTGCCATTCGCCAACATCATGCAGGACGCCATTTTGCCTTTGCCGGACATCTCGACGTTGTTCCGCCGGGCGACGGTTGGGCAAGCGATCCATTCACGCCGGTTATTAAGGGCGACCTGCTGCACGGAAGGGGCGCGGTAGATATGAAGGGCAGTATTGCGGCCTTTGTCGCGGCGCTGCACGACATTCCTGCGGACTCTGGCACTATAAGCCTTATCATCACCGGCGACGAAGAAGGTCCGGCCATATACGGCACACGCGCGCTCATTGAGCATATGCAAGCGCGCGGCACTATCCCGGACGCATGCCTAGTAGGGGAGCCGACGAGCGTGAATCGCTTGGGAGACATGATGAAAATTGGCCGGCGCGGCTCGGTCAACATGTGGATTTCGGTCGCGGGAATTCAAGGACATGTCGCCTATCCGCATTTAGCCGATAATCCAATCACCAAGCTGGTGGCGATCTTGGCTGAAATCGAAGCTATTCATTTAGATGACGGCACTGACTGGTTCCAGCCAAGCAACATTGAAATCACGGACCTGAGCGTTGGCAACAAGGCGACCAACGTCATCCCTGCAAAGGCCGAAGCCCGGCTATCGATTCGCTTTAATGACGTGCAGAGCGGCGAGGCACTGGTGTCGCGCATGCGCGAGTTGGTCGAACGCGGCGGTGGTACACTCAACGCCATGATTTCGGGCGAAGCCTTTCTGACGCCTCCCGGCGCATTATCGGCAGCCATTGCGGGCGCCGTTGAGGATGTGCTGGGCGTCACACCAGAGCCATCAACGACAGGTGGCACATCGGACGCACGCTTTCTCACGAAAATCTGCCCTGTGGTGGAATTTGGCCTTTGCAACGCAACAATGCACAAGCTTGATGAGGCCGTGGCTATTGCGGATCTCGCTGCCCTAACCGAGATCTACCGCCGGGTCGCTTTGCGGATGCTTGCCGCCTAGCTTTTTAGCATGATGTATATCGCGCCGTTGCCACCGTGGCGCGGATGGGCATTACGGACGGCGGAAATATGCCTGGCGTGCCGCGATGCGGCGAGCCAGTCGCGCACAACAGCCGCAATTGCGCCCCTGCCCTCCCCGCTCGCGCGATCATGTGCTCGGGGTTTGCCGGTGACCAGCAAGATAACTTTAAACTTCTGGGCAATGGCTTGCTCAAGCGCGCCGTCCAGTCGTGTATAGGCACCATGAAGGGTTGTATCGTGCAAATCGATGCTGACATCGGGGACAATGGCGCCACGCGTAATGCGCCGGTCCCAGTGGCCATCCAGATTGTGCGGGTTAACGACTGGAATGACGGGAACAGCAACGGCTTTCGATGGCGACTTGCGGATCGCAGGGCTCGGCTTCGCAGCCAAGGCAGCGGCCATATCCAGTTTCGTGATCGACGGCTTAGCGGCGGTTTTGGGCACCGGTTTACCCGTGTGCAACGGATTCACCGTCGCCATCACTTTACCCCACAGCGCGCGTTCTTCGTTATTTAGTCGCCGCGCCATCAGGCTTAGAACCCAAGCCGGGCAACCGCAGCCTTGGGGAGGAACACAAGAGCAGCACCGCGTGCGGACATGCCGCCCGATATCGCCCGGGCACGGTCGCCAGCACCCCAGAATGTGTCGATGCGGTTCGCACCCTTAATGGCACCGCCAGTGTCCTGCGCAATCCAGATGCCATTGGGTTCTGCGCGATCCATCGACAGCCATACAGGCGCGCCAAGCGGGATGAACTTCACGTCAACGGCAATGCTTGCCTCGCCAACCACGGGATAGCCCATGGCACCCAGTGGCCCTGCGCCGGTAAGTTCCCGGAAGAACACGAAGCTCTTATTCTCCTGCATGATCTTGCGACCTTCTTCGGGATTGGCGCGTAAATAGGCGACTATACCCTGCATCGAACCGTCAGTTATCAGGCCGCGATCCTTCATCAGCCTGCCGATACCAGTATAGCCCCGGCCATTCTGACTTTCATAGCCAATGCGCATTACGCTGCCATCGGGCAGTTTCAGTCGACCGGAACCCTGTATTTGCAGGAAAAAGAAATCGACCACATCGGCAGCATAGGCCATTTCGAGGCCACGACCGGAAAGCGACCCATTTTCGATAGCTGCACGATCATCATATTGAACCAGCTTTGTCCCGGTGACCTTCCCCCTGATGCTTTTGCCCTTAAGGTCATCGGAGAATTGCCCCAGATCAACGTCAATCAGATCGGCAGGCCGTTTATAGATGGGCACATCGCAGCCGGCCTGTCGTGTACGGCAGCCAGCGATTTCAGGTTCAAAATATCCGGTCGCAAACGCTTTTCCGTCGCCAACTTGCACGGCGTCCATATGCGCCGCGAAAAAAGAAATGGCATCGCCGCTCCAGGTTTTCACCGCGTCACAGGCCGCAACCCAGTCGCTACCCTGCGTCAGGCCGCTATTATCCGTTCGCCGGACAAGTCCGGGGCAACTGGTGCGGAAACTGTCCATCGCAAGCTTGGCTTTACGGGCATCGACGCGCAGACTGCCAATATCCGGACCTCGGACAACGCCCAGGGTCGCCGCAGTCGTTCCGTCCCCCATTGGTGCCGCGGGTGGCAGCGTTGCTTCGGCAGTCGACGGAATGGGTCGCGCGGCCCTGTCGGGTGCTGGCTTATCGGCGACTGGTCGTCCTGTAGCAGACGGCGTCGATGGCCCGCCATTCGGGATAACGCCGCCAGCACAGGCGGCCAACAAAAAGGTGGTTACACCAAGAGTAAGGAGGGCGCGTTTCATCGCCCCGGTGAATCAGACGGAGTCGGTTTCGTCAAGCTTCCAATTACGGTTGCCTGATTTCACATCGCGCATAAACGTCCAGATATCATGCGTTTCGACGGCATCGGTCATGGAGCCGCCAATAACCGTCCCGTCAGCGTCTTTCACCATAGAGGCGATGTCGGCATCAAAGCGAACCGATATGCGCGCCACCGGATGGTCATATCGCGCGTCAACTATGCGGACTTCATCAATGCGAACCAACCGGTTTTCCAGTGTCTCGCCGCGTGCAGTCCGTCCGTCCATGGCTTCAACAAAGCTGTCATAGACATCGTCATCGCACAAAAAGCGCAACGCTTCCTTGTCGCCCTTCCAATAGGCCTCAAGCACCATTTTATAGGCCGATTTCGAACCTTCAACGAACAGGCCGAGGTCAAAGCTGCGGTCCGCATTGGCGATAGCCTTCAAACCGCTTTGCGCGGCCATATCGGCCATGGAACTGTCGCTTGCCGGCAATGCTGCCGATCCATCACTGCCCGAAAGCGGCGGGCGCAAGACTGGCTGCGCAGACGACTCGATAGGACGGCGCGCTACAGGCTCTTGTTCGTGCCCGGTACGTTTTCCGAGCACCGAATAAAGCCGAAGGCCGAGGAAAGCTGCAACAAGTGCCAGCAATACAATGGTGAATGTCACAACGCCTCCATGCGCCAAAAGTCAGGCGACTGTTAAACACTGCACGGAATTATGTCCGTTCAGCTCCGCCCATGAAGCATATAAGCATTAATAGGACGGGTTTCAAAGGGCTTTGCCTAAAGAAAAATGCGCTCTGGCGCAGGCGCAACAATGATTGCCCTTTGTTGGCTTGCCTGCTAGTCGCGACGGCCATCACGGGTTGCCGGTTTGGTGGCCCTCACAATCAACACGAAAGCACGACATCACATGGCCGACGAAGCAGGCAACATCGTATCTGATAATGTTTTAGCCAATGGCGAAGATACTGCGCCAGCAGTTGGTATGTTAAACCAATATATCAAGGACTTATCGGTCGAAAATCCGCATGCCCCGCACAGTTTTAACTGGGAAGGCGGCCCACAAATCGATGTGCAGGTCAACATTCAGGCCAATTCGATCACCGATGAAGTGCATGAAGTGACGCTGAAGCTCGCGGTCAAGGCTGAGAGCGATAATGGCGTACATTTCTCCGTCGAGCTGGATTATGGCACGCTTTTCGGTCTGCGTAATGTTTCCGCAGAACAAGCGCATCCTTTCCTGTTTGGCGAAGCACCGCGCCTGATGTTCCCATTCGCGCGCCGCGTTGTTGCTGACGCCGTCCGTGATGCGGGCTATCCGCCGCTGGTATTGGAGCCGATTGATTTCAACGCGCTCTATCTCCAGCAACTGGCTCAAGCGCAGCAGATGGCAGAAACCCAGCCTGCAGGCGAAGCCTGAAACCTTAGGTACCAGGTAACGATATGAGCCTGGTTAGAAACAGCATCACCATCGGCGGGCTGACTTTGGTCAGCCGCGTCCTTGGGCTTGTCCGTGACATGCTGATGGCGCGTTTCGTGGGTGCAGGGCTTGCCTCCGATGCTTTTTTAATCGCGTGGCGGCTGCCCAACCTGTTCCGCGCATTGTTCGCGGAAGGCGCCTTTGCTGCCGTGTTCGTGCCCCTGTTCAATAAAAAAATGACCCAGGCCGAGCGCGAGGAAGCGGGCCTTGGCCTTATCGCTGCGCGCAAATTTGCCAGCCAGGTGTTATCCGTGCTGTTTCCGTTCCTGGTGATATTCACAGTCATCATGATGTTGGCGGCAGGCCCAATCGTCTGGGCGATGACCGGTGGATTTCCTGACGGCGGAGCGGAGAAATTTGCGCTCGCCCGGCACCTCACTATCATCACTTTTCCCTATCTGGCACTCATTTCGCTGGTGTCTCTACTTGGCGGCATCCTCAACTCGCTCAACCGCTTTTGGGTGAATGCAGCCGCCCCGATATTGCTGAATATCTGCATGATTGCCGCGCTGATATTCTTCCGTGGGGATAGCGAGGTCGAGACGGCGATCACGCAGGCAATTGCTGTGACAGTATCGGGTGCTTTGCAATTGTTATGGCTGATTTGGGCGTGCCATCGTGCGGGCGTGCATCTGAAATTATCGCTGCCGCGCCTGACGCCGGACGTAAAACTGATGCTGGCGCTGATTGCGCCGGCAGCGATCGGCCAAGGCGCAATCCAGATCAACCTGCTGATTTCCACGTCGCTGGCGGCACGGTTTCTGCCCGAAGGGTCAGTATCATGGCTCTATTATGCAGATCGGCTGAACCAGCTTCCGCTTGGACTCATCGGCATTGCTATCGGAACCGCGATACTGCCGGCGCTCTCGCGGCAAATTGCGGGCGCGGACGAGAAATCCGCATCCGACACGCAAAATCGCGCAGTTGAACTTGCCTTGTTCTTTGCGCTGCCTGCGGCGGCTGCCTTAATCGTTTCTGCGGTGCCCATCGTCCACGGTATCTTTGAGCATGGTGCGTTCACGGCAGCGGATACAAGCGGCACGGCTGCTGTTTTGATGGCTTTTTCCTTCGGCGTGCCGGCCTATGTGCTTATCAAGGTGCTCACTCCCGGTTTTTATGCACGCAATGATACCAAGACCCCGCTACGTCTGGCCTTGTGGTCGATGCTGGTGAACCTGATCGGCAATCTCATCCTTATCTGGCCACTGGCGCATATCGGCGTTGGAGTCGCAACCGCCATTTCCGCGTGGGTCAACGTGGCGCTTCTGTGGTTCACATTGCGCAAGCGCGGACACATCGCCATCGACACACGCCTTCGCCAAAAAGCATGGCGCATCACGCTCGCCGCGATGATGATGGGTCTGGCATTGTTCTTTGGCAACGCGCTTGTCGAAGGCATGCTTGGCGATGGGCTGTGGCGCCGGATTGCCGTTCTGTCTTTGCTGGTGAGTGCAGGCGGCGCAGTCTATGTCGTCGCCATCGCGCTTTCCGGTGCGTACCGGTTGCACGAAATCAAATCCCTTCTTCGTCGGCGGCCTGCCACCGTCGACACCAATATAAGCGAGTAACTCCATATGCGCGTCGTCTCTGGTATCCAACCCACGGGAAATCTGCACCTCGGCAATTATCTGGGCGCTATTCGCAACTGGGTAAAAATGCAGGACGAAATGGAGTGCCTGTATTTCCTCGCCGATTTGCATGCGATTTCAATGCCGCATGTGCCAAGCGAATTAACGGCGAACACCCGCGAAATGGCAGCGGCGCTAATCGCCTGCGGCTTGGACACAGACAAATCGATCCTGTTTAATCAGGCCCAAGTACCCGCGCATGCCGAACTGCAATGGCTGCTGAACGGCACCGCCCGCATGGGTTGGTTGAACCGGATGACTCAGTTCAAGGACAAGTCGGGCAAGAACCGAGAGGGGGCCAGCATCGCGCTGTTTACCTACCCCGTGTTACAGGCCGCTGACGTATTGCTATATCAAGCGACGCATGTTCCCGTTGGTGAGGACCAGAAACAACATCTGGAATTAGCGCGCGACATTGCGCAAAAATTCAACACCGATTTTGGCGGCGGCGCGGATGTGTTCACCTTGCCCGACCCCATCATTCCCAAGGCAACCGCTCGAATCATGAGCTTACGAGACGGCAGCGCCAAAATGTCGAAATCCGACCCAAGCGACATGAGCCGAATCAACCTGACAGATGACGCGGACACGATCTTAAGCAAAATAAAGAAGGCCAAGACGGACCCCGAGCCCTTGCCATCCGACGCGGCCGGCCTTGAGGATCGCCCGGAAGCCCGGAACCTTGTGGGTATTTATGCGGCGTTTGCTGACGAAACCGTGGAAGCGACGCTAGAGCGCTTTGCCGGACAAGGGTTCGGTGCGTTCAAGCCTGCACTGGCCGACATCGTAATCGCGCATCTCCGCCCTATCTCCCAGCGCTTCGCCGAATTGAAGAATGACCATGAGCAGATTGACGCGGCGCTGGCGAAAGGCGCGGCCAATGCACGCGAACTGGCCGCACCAACTTTAAAGTCCGCATATGGAGCGCTGGGCTTGCTTCGGTGAACGGTTCGATAACGTCGTTCAACCGCAGTTCAGCGAAACCAACGTAAACGTTGCGTGTTATGACTGTGATGGCATTGTGCCAGAGCAAAAGGATTTTGAAATGAAGAACAAGGTCGCAACTTTTCTGGCTCCGATTGCGCTGCTTGCATTGGGTGCATGTGCCACGCCATTTAATGCTGATGTTTCGCGTTTTCAGGAACTTCCAGCGCCACAGGGGCAAACATTCGTGATTCGCGCGGCAAACCCGGATAATACCGGCGGCATAGAATTTGGCCAATATGCTGCGCTGGTAGCTAATGAGTTACAAGAAATCGGTTATGTGCCCGCGAGCGGCAGCAGCGCCGATATGACCGTTTCCATCGATTACGCTGTCGATAAGGGTCGCGAACGCAGCATCGTCCGCCAAGATCCTTTTTACGATCCCTATTGGGGCTTTGGTAGCTTTTACCGCCCTTATGTTGTCCGCACCCGTCGCGGCGCGCGGTACGTCATGGGTTATTACGACCCCTTCCTCTACAGCGGCTTCAACCGCCCGTATGACGTAGACAGTTTCACGGTCTACACCGCCAATCTCGATATGAAGATTGACCGCAATGGCGACGGTAAGCGCCTGTTTGAAGGCAAGGCCGAAGCAAAATCGCGGTCTAATAAGCTGCCTTATCTGGTGCCGAATTTGGTTGAAGCGATGTTCACTGGTTTCCCCGGCAACACCGGAGAGACGGTTCGAATTTCCGTCGCCCCCGAAGAGAAGCGCTAATCAAATATCTACACTCGGCTGTCGGCGACCGCCGCAGTCGAGCGTGATATTTTCAGACTAGTTAGAAAGTCAGCTTAAGCTTCAAGCTGCCGAAGCAGCGCACGAACGTCATTGTCCATATCACTGTCCTGCTGACGAAGGCCTTCAACCAGCCGCACGGCATGAATTACAGTCGAGTGATCACGTCCGCCGAATTTACGGCCGATTTCGGGATAGCTGCGCGGTGTCATCACCTTTGCAAGGTACATAGCGACCTGACGCGGGCGCACGACGGCACGCGCGCGGCGCTTGGACGACATTTCACTGCGGTCGATGCGATAATATTCGCACACTGCACGCTGGATCTCATCGATAGTTATGCGACGGCGACAAGCGCTCAAAATGTCTTTGAGCTGCTCTTCAGCCAAAGTCCGTGTCACTGGCTTGCCGGTCAGTTGCGCATAGGCCAGCAGCTTATTCAAGCCACCTTCCAGTTCGCGCACATTGCGGCTGATGGTGCGGGCCAAAAACTCGACCACATCTTCACCGACCTGCGCTTCAGGCATGTTGGCAAGGCGCTGTTCGAGAATCAAACGGCGCAGTTCAAGGTCAGCTGGCTGAATGTCGGCAACCAAACCCATCGACAGGCGGGACAATATTCGCTGGTCAACGCCGTCCAGTGCTTGCGGGGCGCGGTCGGCAGCTACAACCAAGCGCTTGCCTGCGCCGATGATGGCGTCGATGGTATGGAGGAACTCTTCTTGCGTCGACACTTTGCCGATGATGAACTGGATGTCGTCAATCAGCAAAACATCGACAGCACGAAGACGTGCCTTGAATTCCATGACTTCCTTGCGCCGCATCGCGGTCACAAATTCCATCATGAACTTTTCCGCAGACATATAGATAATCTGAGCGTCGGGATTAATTTCGGCATAGGCATGGCCAATGGCATGCATCAAATGCGTCTTGCCTTGGCCAGTAGCCGCTTGCAGATATAATGGATTAAAGAGCGGCTTGTCTTTCGACGCGACGCGCTCTGCAGCGCTCAGTGCAAGGACGTTGGTTTGTCCTTTAACGAAATTTGCGAACGTCATCCGCGGATCGAGCGCAGAGCGCGCTGGCAGCGCATCGCTCACTGCTTCGGCTGGCCGCTCGGCGACAACAGATGCGCGCAACATTTCTACGCGCGGTGCACCTGGACGAGTCCGCACCTTGATCTGTTTGACCTGATTGTTGGTGCTTGACCATGCAAGCCGCAGACGGTCGGCATAATGGTCCGACACCCAACTCGCCGAAAAATCGGAGGGCAGCAGCAGCTCAAGTGTTCCGGTTAAATCACAGAAATCGCCAAGATTGATAGAACGAATCCATTGGCCATATACTTGTGCGCCTAGATCACGGCGAAGCCCTGACGATATAGACTGCCAATCTGCATCCAAACGGGATTTAAAATCCGAACCGGCGTTGCCACCATGAAATGGACCATTTTCGATCTGCGACACTGAATTGCTTTCGGCCAACTTGCCTGCCCCCAATTTTCCACCCCAATCCAGTTCCACACGACCGCGCGCTATCTACCCGCATCGAGCGCAAGAGAGTAGAGAGCGCATCTGTTGCCAAATGCAGCTCGAACTCACCTCGGTTCTCAATGTGAGGCATTGCCCGACTGTCGCCATGCGTTGCTGGAAAGCATTTCTTAGCGCGCAAAAAACGAGTCGATCAAGAGCAGCACTGCAAAAAAACTGAAATAAAGGCCATTGACTCATAGGCGGCCAAGCAATTGCGTTAATTAATTTATAAGCATATGATTTCGCTACATTTTCGTCCTGAACGGGACATCGGATTGTTCCGAATCGCGGGAAATCCTAAGGCTTTGCATTTGTGACAATAGGCATAAAAAAACCCGCCGTGATCGCGGCGGGTTTTCAATTCACATTCGGGCGAACCCGATTGTCGCTGTTCACTCAAGCGAGGCCGCCAACGGCCTTCGTCAAACGTCCGAATTTGCGCGATGCAGTATTCTTATGCAGAACACCCTTCGATACGCCACGAGCCAGTTCAGGTTGCGCAGCAGCAAGTGCTGCGGCAGCTGCCGACTTGTCACCAAGCTCGATGGCCGATTCGACTTTCTTGATGAAAGTGCGGATGCGGCTGACGCGTGCGCCATTCACTTCAGTGCGACGCGCGTTGCGACGGATACGCTTTTTTGCTTGCGGCGTATTGGCCATTTTTGTCCTCGAATTTCGATATCTGAGTAGACGACCTTAGGAGATACGTCCGTTGAAGGTGCGGCCCTTAACCCTGCCCAATAGATTCGTCAACCTCCAAATGCCGCGTTATCGCTGGCATTTCGCACAATAAAAGGTCGACCGACCCGAATCAACGCGGCGCAGAACGGGTGCGCCACAAGCGCAGTCCTGCCCTTCCCGCCCATATACACACCAGTCCTTCGCGAAATAGCCAAGCTCTCCGTCAGGTGCCGCGAAATCCCGCAATGTTGAGCCCCCCGCCGCAATCGCGGCAAGTAACACCTCCTTGATCGCGACAACCAGACGCTCAAGGCGCGGGCGCGATATAGTGCCTGCTATCGCCACCGGGCTGATGCCCGCCATGTGCAGCGCCTCACACACATATATATTGCCGAGTCCCGCAACCACATTCTGGTTCAGCAGCATCGCCTTGATTGGAGCCTTACGTCCCCGCAATGCCGTTTGCAAAATCCTGGCGTCAAAGGCATCGGACAAGGGTTCCGGTCCCATGGTTTCGAAAAAGCGGTAGCTATCCAAATTGGCCGAATCGACAATATCCAATGACCCGAAACGGCGATGATCGTTGAGCGCCAGCCGGCGGCCATTTGCCGTTTCCATGATGAAATGGTCGTGCTTTTCGATTGCCTCGGGGTCCACGCGCCAGCGGCCCGACATGCCCAAATGGAATATCAGCGTATCCTGCCGGTCGGTATGGATAAGCCCATATTTGGCACGACGGCCAAGCGATTCGACCTTTGCACCGGTTAGCCGCTGCCGCAAATCCACAGGAATGGGCCAACGCAAGTCGGCACGGCGCGCTTCTGCCCGGACGATCGTCTCGCCTTCAAGCACTGCCCGAAGGCCAGCAACAGTTGTTTCCACTTCAGGTAATTCAGGCATATGATTTTGCACCTAACAGTCTTTGCGGCTGGCGCAACAATCCGCTAGAGGGCTGGACAATGACTGACACCGTATCCTTTGGCTATGAACAGGTTAGCCCCGAAGAAAAGACCGCGCGTGTGGGCGGCGTCTTTTCGAATGTCGCGCGCAAATATGACATCATGAATGATGCCATGTCCGGCGGCATGCACAGGTTGTGGAAAGACAAGTTTGTGCGCCGCGTTAAACCGCAGGCGGGCGAAGATATCCTCGATATGGCCGGTGGTACCGGCGACATTGCGTTTCGGATGGAGAAGTCTGGCGCAAATGTAACCGTGTCCGATATAAATGAAGACATGCTGGATGTGGGCATGCAGCGCGCCATGAAGCGAGGTATTGATAGCCTCATCTGGTCGCCGCAAAACGCCGAAACGCTGTCTTTTCCCGACCGCCATTTTGACGCCTACACAATCGCGTTCGGCATACGGAACGTGACCGACATTCCAAAGGCGTTGCGCGAGGCGCATCGCGTCCTGCGTTATGGCGGGCGCTTCTACTGCCTCGAATTTTCTACAGTCGAATGGCCCGGCCTTGCCCAAGCATATGACGTCTATTCCGACAAGCTGGTGCCAAAGCTTGGCAAGGCCATCGCGGGGGATGAAGACAGCTATCGATATCTGGTGGAATCCATTCGCCGGTTCCCCGATATGCAGAGTTTCAAACGCATGATTGGTGAAGCAGGCTTTGTGCAAACTAAAGTTGAGCCGATTATGGGAGGCCTAGTAGCCATCCACAGCGGCTGGAAAGTTTAACACCCCAGCGCATGACTCGGCCTTCCACTCATATCTTGCGGCTGCTCAAATGGGGCCGGATACTCGCACGTCATGGCGCGTTACGCGCCATCGAAGCGGACCGGAACACGCCGCCGCAAGTTAAGCGGCTGTGCCGCATTGCGCGCTTTGGCACCATTCAGCCCAAGGTGCCGGACTATGCCGGTGCATTCCGTGCGATCGGCCCCGCAGCGATTAAGCTTGGCCAGACACTAGCGACACGGCCAGACATTATCGGCATTGAAGCCGCGCATAACCTCCTTACGCTGCAGGACCAGTTACCCCCTGCCCCGTTTGACCTTGTCTATGCGCAAATCGACACGAGCCTGAACAAACCCGCGGCGGAGCTGTTCGAATATATTGACCCTGTCCCCGTCGGCGCTGCGTCCATCGCGCAGGTGCACCGCGCGCGCACTACCGAAGGCAGGGATGTGGCCGTCAAAGTGTTGCGGCCGGGTATCCGCGAGCAATTCGCGCGCGACATCGAAACCTATGAATGGGCTGCGGCGCATCTTGAGGCTTTAGGCGGTGAAGCCGCGCGGCTGCGTCCGCAACTGGTCATCGCCAACCTCAAACGCTGGACTTTGCGCGAGCTCGATTTGCGCCGGGAAGCGGCGAGCGCATCCGAGTTGAAGGACGCGATGGTTGCGGTTGAGGGCTATACTATCCCCGCTATTGACTGGGACCGGACATCAGGCCGCGTGCTGACACTTGAATGGGTCGACGGCGTCAAGATAGCGGACATAGAGGCACTGCGCGCGGCAGGCCATGACCTCAACAAAATGGCCGAGAAACTCGTGCTGACATTTTTGCGACAAGCGATTTCCGAAGGCTATTTTCACGCCGACATGCATCAGGGCAATTTGTTCGTGCGTGCTGATGGCACCATCGTCGCCATCGACTTCGGCATCATGGGCCGCATCAACCGGCAAGCACGCTTCTGGTTGGCAGAGATTCTATATGGTTTGACCACCGGCAACTACAAACGCGTCGCGGAAATTCATTTCGAAGCGCAATATGTGCCCAGCTATCACAATGTCGATGAATTCGCGACGGCGCTGCGTGCCGTGGGCGAGCCGACGCGCGGTAAACCGGTCAGCGAATTGTCGGTCGGGCAAATGCTCGATAGCCTGTTCGCCATAACCCGCGACTTTGATATGCAGACCCAGCCCCACCTGCTTCTGCTGCAGAAAACTATGGTTATGGTGGAGGGCATCGCCACTTCGCTCAACCCAAGCATCAATATGTGGGACGTTGCCGCGCCGTTTGTACGCGACTGGATTCGCGGCGAGCTTGGCCCGGAAGCGATGCTGGCCGATGGCATCCGCAAACAGGCCGAAACGCTTGCACTGATCCCTGACCTCATCCGCCGCCTTGATGAACAATTGCCACGCAAGGGCGGCGCGCCCGAGCCGCCTCCTGTACCGCCCATTCAGTTGATTTGGGAACGCAGCGGCACCGGTAATGGATGGCGCTACGCCTTGGTCGCCGGACTTGCTGGCGCCGTTGGTGCGGCCGCAATGTGGGCATCCGGTCTCTAATGCCTCAAAAGCGCATCCTTCTAATCGTCTCGGGCGGGATCGCCGCTTATAAAGCGCTCGAACTCGTTCGCTTGCTTAAACGGCAGGGACTGGCAGTACGCGCGGTCATGACGAAGAGCGCGACTGAATTTGTCACGCCATTGTCGATGGGCGTGATGACCGAGGATCAGGTCTATGGCGACATGTTCGACCTGAAGGAAGAACGCGAAATCGGCCATATCCAGTTGAGCCGTCAGGCGGACCTTGTTGTGATTTGCCCCGCGACGGCCAATATTTTGGCCAAGATGGCGTCGGGCATATCCGACGATCTGGCAACCACCATCTTGCTTGCAACCGACAAGCCCGTTCTGGCGGTTCCTGCCATGAATGTTCGGATGTGGAACCACCCCGCAACGCAGCGCAACCTGGCGCAGTTACGCGCCGATGGCGTCACCATCATGGCCCCGGACGAAGGCGCGATGGCGTGCGGTGAATTTGGCCCGGGTCGGCTACCCGAGCCGCCTGCAATTGCTGAGCGCGTTTGTACGATGCTTGGCCACAGCTTCAATTCCGCGCTTACAGCTGGCCAGGCACCGACAACGAAGTCGGCCCCAGCCCCGCTGACTGCGCAACCCGATTTTGCCGACATCAGCCACCGCCCGCTCTACGGCAAGCGTGTGCTGGTAACGGCAGGGCCAACGCACGAAGCGATTGACCCGGTGCGTTACATCACCAACCGTTCATCTGGACGGCAAGGGTTCGCGATTGCTGCCGCTGCCGCGGATCTTGGCGCAGAGGTCACGTTAATCGCAGGCCCCGTCCATCTCATAACTCCGCCTGGAGTCATTCGCGTTGATGTGGAAACAGCGCTTCAAATGCAGGCCGCAGTTGAAAAATCATTACCAGTGGATGCGGCCATAATGGTTGCCGCCGTAGCGGATTGGCGCGCGGCGTCACCGCCCGAACAAAAAATCAAAAAGGGGGCTAGCGGCGTTCCTGCGTTAAGTCTGACCGAAAATCCCGATATTCTGGCGTCGCTGGCGGCGCATAAACATCGGCCGTCGCTTTTGGTCGGCTTCGCCGCTGAAACAGAGAAGATCGTCGAACATGCGCAAGCTAAGCTCGCCCGCAAAGGGTGCGACTGGATTGTCGCAAACGACGTATCGGGCGACGTCATGGGCGGCGAGAACAACGCCTTCCATATTGTGACGAAAGATGGTGTGGAAAGCTGGCCCGATGGTCCGAAGGATGCCATTGCCCGCAAACTCATGGAGAAAGTCGCTCATGCCCTCGCCCAAGGTTGAAATCCGGATCAAGCGGCTAAATCACGGCGCGGGTCTGCCGCTGCCGGAATATGCGACATCGGGTGCGGCCGGAATGGACATTTGCGCGGCAGAAAGCCTGACTTTGCGGGCTGGCAAACGGCACGCCGTAGCAACCGGTTTCGCCTTCGCCATTCCGGAAGGATATGAAGTGCAGGTGCGGCCCCGTTCCGGTCTTGCGCTGAAGCATGGGATCACATGCCTGAATTCTCCCGGCACAATTGACTGTGATTATCGGGGCGAAGTGAAGGTCATTTTGGCCAATCTGGGTGAAGATGACTTCCCCATCAATAAGGGCGACCGGATCGCGCAAATCGTCGTCGCGCCTGTAACGCACGCGACCATGAACGAGGTTGACGCCATTGACGAAACCGCGCGCGGCGCGGGAGGATTTGGTTCGACAGGAGTATGACGTTAACTGACCAGCAGCTTGACCGCTATGCGCGCCACATCGTGCTGCGCGATATTGGCGGCGCAGGTCAGGCACTGCTGATTGACAGTCATGTAATGGTGATCGGTGCCGGCGGTATCGGCTGTCCCTCGATTCAATATCTAGCAGCGGCGGGTGTTGGCACGCTGAGCGTTATCGACGATGACGAGGTTTCTCTTTCCAACCTACAACGCCAAATTTTGTATAGCGAGGAGGATTTGGGGACCGCGAAAGTCGATGCCGCAAGCATAGCTGCCCGGCGGCTGAACCCCGATATCTGGTTTCGCGCAATTCGGCAGCGCATCGGAGCCACGACTGCCCCGGACATTTTTTCCGGTGTTGATGTAGTGGTCGACGGCTGTGATAATTTTGCAACGCGGCTGTTGGTAAATGACCTGTGCCTGCATGCGAAGGTCCCGCTTGTCAGTGCGGCCATTGGTCAGTTTCATGGCCAGATCGGCACATTCACGGGTTGGGAGGCCGACGCACCTTGCTACCGTTGTTTTGTAGGCGACGCGCATGATCCGGACGATTGCGATGATTGCGCCACACAGGGGGTGCTTGGTGCCATGTGCGGTATAATGGGTAGCTTCGCCGCTATGGAAGCCATCCGCACAATCACTGGCTTTGGCGACCCGCAAAAGGGCAAATTGCACCTGTTCGACGGTCTGGCACCTGCAATGCGCACCATCCGGCTACCGAAAGACCCGTCCTGCAGCAGTTGCGGCGCTCTAGCTTAGTAGCTGGTCAACCCATGCCGGTACGATGTGAGTGGCAGGGCCGTGCCTGCTTTCGTCGAACCATCTGCTGCCGTGGGACGGCTCAAGGTTGAGCTCAAGGGTGCGCACGCCATTCTGCCGAGCCTCTCGCACCAATCCGGCCGCTGGGTAGACAGCGCCCGATGTCCCGATACTGACGAACAAATCCGCGCGGGCCAGCGCCCGATATATATCGTCCATGCGATAAGGCATTTCCCCGAACCACACGATATCAGGTCTCAATTGCCCTGACACGCCGCACCCCGGACATGCCGGGCGGTCCAGCAACGTGTCACGCCAGCGGTGTCTTTGGTCACAGGCAACACACCATGCGTTCAAATGCTCGCCATGCATGTGGAGCAAGCGCTTGGCCCCTGCCCGTTCGTGCAAATCATCGACATTCTGCGTAACGATCAGCAGTTCGCCCTGCCACTCCGCATCCAGCCGTGCGAGCGCGTGGTGCGCCGCGTTAGGTTCCACCTGCTGAATGCGTTCGCGGCGCATGTCGTAAAAGCGCAATACCAAATCAGGGTCGCGCGCAAATGCTTCGGGTGTCGCGACATCCTCGACCTTGTGCTGTTCCCAAAGCCCACCTGCGCTTCGAAACGTATCGATACCGCTTTCGGCACTCACACCTGCACCTGTCAAAATCACGATGTTATTGATGTTTTGAATCATACCCAGTCCAACACGGTCACCCGAAACTTGTTTCACCTCCCAATTCGCCGCATAGAGCATAAGTTTCAGCGGACAAATGGAAACTGGAACAGGTTCAGCATGACGGGAACATGGAATGGCGGCAATAGGGATCATCGGTAGCGCGGGACGCATGGGGCAGGCGTTGGTCGACGCAATTGCGGCAGATGGTCAGGAATATGCAGGCGGCGTGGACAAGGATGGCGATCTCGCGAAACTTGTGGGAATGTCGGATGTGCTGGTCGATTTCTCCAGTCCGCATGCGCTGGAAGCCACGTTGGATGCCTGCGTTGCCGCGCGCAAGCCAATCGTTATCGGCACAACAGGACTGGAGGAACGCCACCATTTTCTTATCGATGATGCCGCGCGCGACATTCCGGTACTGCAAACGGGAAACACGTCGCTTGGCGTCACGATGCTAGCTGCATTGGTGCAACAGGCCGCGCGACAATTAGGCGATGATTGGGACATTGAAATACTCGAAATGCATCACCGGCATAAGGTCGATGCGCCGTCGGGCACTGCGCTGTTGCTGGGCGAAGCTGCAGCGCGCGGGCGGGCGGTTGACCTGAAAACACATAGCGAACGCGGCCGTGATGGCATCACCGGTGCGCGCAGCGCGGGCAGCATCGGCTTTGCGTCGCTGCGTGGCGGCAGCGTTGCGGGCGACCATCATGTCATCTTCGCGACCGACAACGAACGCATCGAGCTTGTGCACCGCGCTGAAAACCGGTCCATCTTTGCCAATGGTGCCGTAAAGGCCGCAGTCTGGCTCGGCCGTCAGTCGGCTGGTCGGTTCACGATGGAACAGGTATTGGGCCTTTGAAGAAAGCCGACATATTCGAATTCTATCGGCGACTGGCAGAGGCAAATCCCTCGCCTGAGACTGAACTGGCATATGGCAACGCCTATCAGTTGCTGGTGGCCGTTACCTGCTCTGCCCAATCGACCGACGTCGGGGTGAACAAAGCGACCAAGAAGCTTTTCGAGATCGTCAAAACGCCAGCCCAAATGGTTGAGCTTGGACTTGATGGCTTAAAAGAGCACATCAAAACGATCGGGCTTTACAACAACAAGGCGAAGAATGTGATCGCCCTGTCCGAAATCCTTGTGCGCGAGCATGATGGCGAGGTTCCGGCGGACAGGGCCGCCCTTGAGGCGTTACCCGGCGTCGGCCGCAAAACTGCAAATGTGGTCATGAATACCGCGTTTGGCGAGGAAACTTTTGCGGTCGACACGCATATTTTCCGCGTTGGCAACCGCACGGGGCTTGCGCCCGGAAAAACCGTATTGGCCGTTGAAAAATCGCTCGAGAAAAACACCCCGCAGCCTTTTCGCGTGGGCGCGCACCACTGGTTGATCTTGCATGGGCGCTATATCTGCAAAGCGCGCACGCCGGAATGTTGGCGCTGTCCAGTCGTTGACCTGTGCCGGTTCAGACCCAAAACGCCGCCGCCGAAGGTCAAGTCAGCTAAAGTTCAGCAAACGTGAGTTACTGCTCATTATTCAACAGGAGACTTTCAATGCGTAACGCTCTTTTGACAGTAACAGCGCTCGGTTTATTGGTTGCAGGCGGAACTGCGGCATCTTCTGCGAAGAAACAGCCTGCGCCCGTGCGTGCTGTCGGCGAACCCGTGAGTTGCGTAAATCTGTCGCAAATTCGTTCGACCAAGGTCATCGACAACAGCACCATCGATTTCCACATGACCGGCAAGAAAATCTACCGCAATTCACTGCCGCAAAGCTGCCCCGGCCTGAAGTCCGAGGACCGCTTTTCTTATCGGACATCCATAAGCCAGCTATGCAGCGTGGATTTTGTCCGCGTGTTGCATGACCAAGGCGGTCAGCTGATCGAAGGCGCCGGTTGCGGCCTTGGCAAGTTCCAACCAGTGGAGCGAATTAGCGCTCAATAGGCGCGTCTCTTACTTGCCTGTCCAGTTACCGGGGCGCTTTTCGACAAAAGCGGCCATGCCCTCTTTTTGGTCGTCACTGCCGAACAGGCCATGAAAAAGGCGACGTTCGAACACCACGCCCTGCTGCAACGTTGTTTCAAACGCAGCGTTGACCATCTCCTTGCACGCAATCGCAGCAAGGGGCGCCATGGCCGCAATGGCAGTTGCGGTCTTGATAGCTTCATCAACCAGCTCTGATGCAGGAACGACCTTGGCGACCAGCCCTGAGCGTTCCGCTTCGGTGGCGTCCATCATGCGACCGGTCAGGCACATCTCCATGGCCTTTGCTTTGCCTATGGCGCGCGTCAGACGCTGCGACCCGCCCATGCCTGGCGTAACCGCCAGCTTGATTTCCGGCTGACCGAATTTGGCATTGTCACCGGCGATGATGAAATCCGCCATCATTGCCAGTTCGCACCCACCCCCCAAGGCAAAGCCATTCACTGCGGCAATCCATGGTTTGCGCGTCGCGGTGACGCGGTCATAGCCTGCGAAAAAGTTGCTGCCATACATCTCGGCAAATGACTGCGACTGCATTTCCTTGATGTCTGCGCCTGCGGCAAATGCCTTTTCGCTACCCGTCAGAACGGCGCAGCGCTGGCTGTCATCAGCATCAAAGACGGCAAATGCAGCAATGAGATCGGCCAGCACTTGGCTGTTAAGCGCGTTCAGCGCTTGTGGGCGGTTCAGCGTAATCAGCGTCACTGCGCCGCGTTGTTCGACCAATATCGTTTCATAGCTCATAATGGCTTCCACTCTTCCTGCGCAGGCAAAGGCGCAAAGATCGCATCAATCAGTTCATCTGATACATCTTCAGCTATTGCCGGCTTCCATTTTGGGGCGTTGTCCTTGTCAACAATGACGGCGCGTACGCCTTCAGCAAAATCGGGCCGCACGATCACACGGCTCGCGATGCGATATTCCATGGCCATATTGTCGGCAAAATCCGTCAGGCGCGCGCTGTCGGAAAGCTGGCGCAATGCAACTTTGCACGTTTGGGGACTTTTGGTCCGCAAGCTTGCCAGTTCCTTCATAGCCCATGGCGTTTCGTCGCTTTCAAGGCTTTTGAGGATGTCTTCCAACCGGTCCGACGCGAAATGCCGGTTAATCTGGAACAGGGTTTCCACGATTTGCGACGACGGCGGCTTTACGGCCAGCGTGCCCAATATTCCATCTATGCGTTCGACGTCTTCTGTCGCGATCCGTTGCTTGGCATCAGCCAGCGCTTCTGAAGGAAGATAATGTGTCGCAAGGCCCAACGACAAACAACCAGCGCCAGCCACGCGCGATCCAGTCAACGCGAGAAACTGGCCAACGCGGCCTTCAAGCCGGGAGAGATACCAGCCGCCGCCGACATCGGGGAACAGGCCGATGCCAGTTTCAGGCATAGCAAATTTGGTGTTTTCGGTCGCTACGCGGAAGCGTGCAGGCTGGCTAATGCCAACGCCGCCACCCATGGTGATGCCATCCATGAAGGCGACAATGGGTTTGGAATAAGTGAACATCAGATGGTTCAACTGATATTCGTCATGGAAAAACCGGCGGCCAGATTCGCCATTATCGTTCAGCGCCGAGTTCCGCAGGAATGCAATGTCACCGCCCGCGCAGAACCCTCGCCCTTCGGCATGGTCGATGATAACGCATTTGACCGCATCATCGTCACGCCATTCGAGCAACGCCTGGGTCATCGCATGCACCATCGGCAAAGTCAGCGCGTGCAGCGCGGACGGCCTATTCAGGCTGATAATCCCGGCATGTCCTTCGACCCGAGTAAGAATATCTTCGGTCATTGGCGCAACAGGTCCCGGCCGATTATCATGCGCATGACCTGATTTGTCCCTTCAAGGATGGAATGTACGCGCAGGTCGCGCCAGAACCGCTCAATCGGGTAATCACGCAAATAACCATAGCCACCGAACAACTGCAGCGCCTGGTTCACGATCTCGCTGCCGCTGTCGGTCGACAGGCGCTTGGCCATGGCCGAAAAGCGCGATTTGTCCGGCGCGTTTGCAGTGACCTTGGCCGCCGCGATGTAGAGCAATGCGCGCGCCGCCTCCAAATCGGTGGCCATGTCCGCCAACATGAATTGTGTGTTCTGGAATTCGGACACTGGCTGCCCGAACTGCTGGCGTTCCTTGGTATAGGCAATTGCCTCATCCAGACAGCGTTGCGCGCCACCCAGCGAACAAGCGCCAATGTTCAGCCGCCCTCCGTCTAGGCCCATCATGGCAAAGCGGAAACCGTCACCCTCGGCACCAACGCGGTTCGCTACCGGCACGCGGCAATCTTCGAATATCACTTGGGCGGTGGGCGATGCGTTCCAGCCAAGCTTCTTTTCTGGCGCACCAAAGCTTAAGCCCGGCGTGTCCTTGTCGACCACCAGACAGGTGATGCCCTTCGCCTTTTCGTCACCTGTGCGCACCATCACGACATAGACGTCATTATAGCCAGCGCCGGAGATGAACTGCTTCGTCCCATTGAGGACATAGTGATCGCCATCAAGCCGCGCGGTGGTTTTCAACGCAGCCGCGTCGGACCCGCTGCCGGGCTCCGTCAGGCAGTAGCTCGCGATCTTCTGCATCGACACCAAGTCAGGCAAATAACGCGCTTTCAGTTCCGCACTGCCAAAGCAGTCAATCATCCACGCCGCCATATTATGAATCGAAATGAATGCGCTGGTCGCCGGGCAACCATATGCCATCGCTTCCATAATCAACGCAGCCTCAAGCCGGCCAAGCCCAGTGCCCCCGGACTCTTCCGAGACATAAATTGCGCCAAAGCCAAGTTCGCCAGCAGCTTTCCAGACGTCGACCGGATAATGAGATTTTTCGTCCCATTCCGCCGCGAAGGGCGTAATGGCGTCCGCGGTGAATTTGCGCGCCATATCCTGAATGGCGACCTGATCGTCGGTGAGTTCAAACTGATTTTGCATGGCGTCGCCGTAGCATTGCGACTCTGACTTATCCAGCCATTAGCTTGGGACAGCGCGTATATTGCGTCCGGTGCCCATCGGCTAAATCAATACGCGTCAATCGCTGACGGTTGGGGCTCATTTCAAAGCGCATTGATTTGGTCCATTTTTCACCCTCGCCGACGAAATCAAACTCGGCCTCCATGGTGCGCGACGTCATGCGCTTTCCCTGAATCATGGTACCTATGGATTCGGGAAATTTGACGAGCCGTCCTTGCAACGACATGATTTGCGCGCTGGTATCTTCGTCGCGCGCGCAGCCAGCCTGCGTCATGGCCCACTCCGTCTGATACCCCGATGGAAATTGGCTGATCGCAATCTCCAGTGGCACGTCGGCCACCGGTTGGTCTGCCGATGATGGTGTCGTAGACGGTGCGCCAAACGCCGCTTCGTCTTGCGCCTTCGGCGCAGGCCAGCATGCCCCCACAGACATGCCAAGCAGACTTGCCGCGATGCATAATATACGTGCCGTCATAATTTTTATCTCGTTTCGACGATGAAAACCCTCGGAACGGCGATGCGTTCCCACGTCTCATGAACGAATGGACGTGTCTAAAAGCCCGGCTGTTCAAAAAACAACTTGGCGCATCGGCCAACTCCCTGCTAATCGCGCCCAATTGGCACCCATAGCTCAGCTGGATAGAGCGCTGCCCTCCGAAGGCAGAGGCCAGAGGTTCGAATCCTCTTGGGTGCGCCATTTTTCAGTTTTCGCAAATCGCGACGCTGTCCGGTCGTAAACGTTTGCAAAATAGACGCGAAAAAGATGCTGCACCACTCGTTGCCTAGCAAAATAATTAGCTAAATTCTTTAATCGTGTAAAAATAGCGTTGATTGCGGGTTTGTTAGCGCTACAGCCCCATAGAAGCGATGGCTGTTGTATCGCGGGGGCGAACAAGCACAGCCAATCCATTCGTTCACGCGGGGATTTTCAATGGGTGGCATTAGTTCAGACGGAGATATCGCGCTTCGACGACTTCAAAAAGGGTGCACCGTTTTAGTGGTGGACGACGACCCGGCGTGTCTTGAGGAATATCGCGAGACGATCGTTAACCTAGGTTATCAGGTAATATGTACTGCAAACGCACCTGATGCTTTGCAAAGGATTTCTGATTCACCGGACATCGGCATTGTCCTGACGGACCTGGAAATGCCGGCGATGGATGGAATTTCACTTCTGTCTGAAATCGCCAGCCGTTTCAAACCGCACCGTCCCATAGTGACGCTGGTTGTCACTGGTCACTCAAGCCTTAGCGTCGCCACCATGGCAATGCGATCACAGGCTACCGATCTGCTCTCCAAACCCGTGTCGATGGACGACCTCGCTTCGGCGTTGCGACGCGCATCGGAAAACCATTTTGCGATGGCGAACCGCTTTCAAATCACCGCGCTAACGAAGCGGCTTGATCCACCTGCAACGGCGGGTGAACGGGCGGCGCGAATGGCCGAGCCGACAGAGGCCGACCTACAGGGGTTCATTCGCTTGTTGTTGAAATATCAGCATAACAAATCGAAATTTTTCGACCCTGCAGTATTGGCCGGCCCGTCGTGGGAGATATTGCTCGACCTTGCTGAAGCCAGCCTACGTGGTGAAGCAGTTCCCGCCTCCAGCGCATCTGCGACGACTCTCGTTCCTTTGAGCACAGCGTTGCGTCATGTGAACAATTTGGTCGAAGCTGGGCTCGTCCGCCGCTGGATTGACCCGAAGGATAAGCGTCGGACGTTGCTGGAACTCGAACCGCACGCCAAAACTGCGATGCACCGTTATCTGGAAAATGCTTGGAAATTGCAGGCGTAAATCGGTCGCTCTGCAGGGTCAGACAGACGCCGAGATAAGTTTCAGCAGTTCGTCGCTGTTCATCGGTTTTCGCAGGAACATCCAACCGGGTTCAAATGATGCACTGTCCGGCACATAGCCGCTCATCAGCACAACTTTGATTGACGGCTGGCCGGCGCACGCGCGCCGGGCGATGTCGGTGCCGTCTTTTCCGGGCATGACAATGTCGGTCAGCAACAGATGATAGGCATCCTGTTCCAACGCCAACATTGCATCATCCGAGGTGCCGCATGGCGGGACTGCATAGCCTTCGCCCTCCAACATTTCGGCTAAAGCTTCCAGCGCATAAGGTTCGTCTTCCACCAGCAAAATTTTCTGTTTGCCGGGTGGATTGGGATCGGGCGACAGCGTGGGTGCCGCCTGCTGTTCACCGACGTCTGCCGATTGATCGACGACTGGCAAATGCAGGTACACCGTCGTGCCCACACCTTGCATAGACTCGAGCCAAACATCGCCGCCTGTCTCAACGGCAAAATTCCTGACAGACGCAAGGCCAAGACCACTGCCATTGGGTTTGGATGAAAACAAAGGCTCAAAGGCGCGAGAAAGCAAAGACTCGTTCATGCCAGGACCATCGTCGGCAATGCGGATGGCTATATACTCACGGGGTGCTAATCGCGCATCGCCATCATCGCTTGTCATCAGGCCGTTCGCAACTGATGTTGCCAAGGTTACATTTCCGCCTTCAGGCATCGCTTCGCGTGCGTTAATTAAAAGGTTAATCACGCTGTTCACAAGCGCGTTATAGCTGATGACGCTTTTGCGGTGTTGCGCGCCCAACTGAACATGCAATTGAATGTTCGTACCCACAACACTGGTCAGCAACGTTGCGTTTTCGCGAATGATATCATCAACATCCATTGGCATCGTCGTATCAGTGCGCTGCTGCGACAAGGTCATAAGCGATTGTGTCATTTCCGACCCGCGTGACGCCGTTTCCTGAATGATGTTTGCAATGCCGCCAATTTTCTCATCGTGGCTAAAGGCACGCGACAGCCGGTCGGTGTTTAACCGAATAATGGACAGAAGATTGTTGAAGTCATGCGCCATGTATCCCGCTAGCCGACTCATGCGGTTTAGCATTTGCGTGCCGCGCTCGCGTTCATGGGCTAACTCAATCGCCGTTGCCTGAGATTCTGTGAGCATTGCGCGCTGCAAGGCAATCAGCATCGTGCTCAGGACCACAGGGTCAGCGTGCCCAAAATCGCTCAAATGGATTTGCCCACTGCCAAATGTTTCGTCGGACATGATATGACGAACGGCAAGCAGATATCCGTGTGGATGTGACATGGCGGCGCCGAACAATTCCAGGGGCTGGGTCCGCGACTTGATTTTGAGCGGCTTTACGCCGGAGCATTCGGCAAAAAATTTGACGCAGTCGAAATTTTGTATGGTGAACGACGCGGCAAAATCATCGCCGATGCGCAAGTCAGGCAGGTGCAGACTTAATGCCGGATCCGCAGACGTAATCCGCAGATCGAGATCCAAATGCAGATAATTCGGCAAAAGTGCGCCGACCTGCTCCATGTCCAAAGTTAGTAACACCCGCTATTTCCCATCCACATAACGGATTTCAAACCGGATAGCGTCGGCGGACATTGCCACCATCTCGACAGTCCCGGTAGTATGGAACTTTTCCATCAATCCGTGGAAAAGGCCACGCACGAATTCGCCCATTCCAGTGCGTTCCGACCGGTATTCGACGAGAATATGCCCGTCTGTACTCTCCAAAGTAGCGAATGACGGCAGCCTCGTACCTGGCATGGCGGCACCCACGGCCAAATGCAGCCTGTCCAAATTGGCAATGAAACTGGGCAATGTCGCGCCCGTAAAATTCATGATGCTGGAAAGGGAACCCTTATCCGCATAACGGATCCAATAACTGCCGAACGCGAACAGGCACTCGTCAACAGGCAAATTCAATCGATCAGCAGCCTCGGCCACAATGCTGAAGGTCAGCGCGTCGTCATATGCCATTGCGGTCAGCAATTCGGTTGGCCCGATATTCAGCTTCTTCTCAAGGGCTTGCCACGCCTCTTCACCCAGTTGCTCGTTGACCATCTGACGCAGTGCACGGTGGATCATGCCGTACATGCAGGTCTCCGCTCAAACGTCTTTAGGCAAGCTGTCCGTCTCATTGTATGTTTTCATTTCCTGCAACAAATGCGTCGCGCGTAAAACTTGCTCTTCTATGCGTTCCATTTTCTGGAAAATATACTCGGAGTGATCGCCAGGATTGTTAGATATCCGCGCCCGAATATTGCTACAAGACAGCCTGATGATGTTTAGAGGTTGCATGATTTCATGCAACATCTTCGCCTGCTCTTCAGTTGTTTTCGACATCTAAATCACCGTGATTCATGTAAAAAGTTGTAAATTACAAAACCAACCTACCGGACAAGCATAGTCTATTGAATACATCTGTCCATTGACCGAATTAGTCAATGATTGCCGTGGCGCGCTGCACGCGCATTCCCATTAAGTTGAATAGCACCGAACTGACGGCGCTAGACTTGCTAGCTTAGCCGAGGGGTGTCTGCGCAGCTCCAGCGGCCACCGCTACGACGCTATCGCCAATTCCGTATAATCGTCGGTCAGCAAAATCCGCTGGATTTCCTCATTGGTCTCGTCTGTCAGCTGGAGGTAAACCCGGCGCTGGTCAACGGGATCATATTGACGCTGGATGATGTTCCGCTCAGTCAATATCGCAATGTGGCGTAGCGCCGTGGTGACGGGAGAAAATGACGCGTGACATGCGCTCGAAACGCTTGTTTGCAAGCCTTGATGCTGCCGAACGAACAGATCGAGCAAAATAAACCAAGCAGGGTCGGCAAATAGATTGGCTGCAGATACAAGACGGGAGCGCCGTTTTGTGATTTCAATGAGATCCATTGCTTTTTTAACCGCGATTTCGACCGCAGCATCTGGAGCATTTTGGCCGCTGGTTTCGGCGGCAAGGCTGTGTTTGTCTGCGTGAATCGCAAGCAGCATTTGTTCAAGTTGCTGGCGAGTCAGCTTAACCGGCACATCAAAGACGTGGGCTTGATCTTTTATTTTTGAATCGCCTTGGACACCAAACATAAACAACCACCAGCGTTGACCGAAGCATGCTCAACGACCTATTTTCAGTATTCGTTGAGACTTGGATTAGATCAATAAATATTGGATAAGCTTCGATGCGACCCGAGGCTTTTAATTCCAATATCAGCAACTATCGCCGGACACAGGAATTGCACGGCATATCGCCGCCGTTTTGGGGGAGAATACTGCCATTTTGAGAGTATCTTTGAGCGCTCGGTTCCCACATCCGCTGAGGTCCTTTCGAACATACGCGCAGACGCGAGGCTTCGAATGGTTATTTAAATATTATGGTCCGGCGTCCATTTATTAGGACACGATGTTCAATATGTGCCTTCACTGCGCGTGCGAGTACTCGACTTTCGGTATCCTGCCCTTGTGCAATAAGGTCGTCCACGCTGTCTTTATGATCCACAACGGACACATCTTGGGCGATGATGGGTCCTTCATCGAGGTCAGAGGTGACATAATGCGCCGTGGCACCTACCATTTTTACACCGCGTTCATGCGCGCGATGATAAGGCTTCGCCCCTTTAAAGCCAGGCAAGAAGCTGTGGTGTATGTTGATAATCCGGCCGCTCATCTGTTCGCATAATTCGGCTGAAAGAACCTGCATGTAGCGCGCCAAAATCACGAGATCGACCTGTTGTGATTCCAGCAATGCCTGCAATGCCTTTTCCTGCGTAGCCTTGTTATCCGGCGTTACTGGCAAATAGTGGAAATCCAGCCCCTCATGCTCTACGCGCCTTTGCCACGTCATGTGGTTGGAAATGACGCTCGTGATTTCCATGGGCATCCGCCCCGTCGACGTGCGGTAGAGCAGATCATTGAGACAATGGCCGCCTTGGCTAACCATTATTGCGACACGCGGCTTTCGCGCCGCGTCGTGCAGCTGCCAGTCGCACCCTATCTGCTGCGCCACAGACGCGAAGGCGTCGCGGAAATGCGCAATGCTGATGCCTTCGGGCGGAATAAATGCCACGCGCATAAAGAAACGCCCCGTATCGGCGTCACCATATTGGGCGCTTTCCAAAATGTTACCACCCTGTCCGGCGATACATTGCGCGACAGCGGCAACGATGCCTGGGCGATCGTGGCAGTTAATCAGCAGTATGAATTGTCTATGCATTACCCCAGAAGCAATGGCGCGAGTTTCGCTCGATGCCAAGCTGCATCTCCAAACTGCGATGCCTGGAAAATCGCCGCGCGTCGGTGAAGGCCAGCATCACAATCATGGGTGAAGCCAAATCCACCGTGAAACTGAATGGCCCGGTCAGCAGCAAAACTGTAGGTCGTATCGGCAGCAGCCTTTGCCATCCGAACAGCAATTTCACCTACGCCCTGATCGCTAAAACTGCTCGCTGCACTGTATAAATGCGACCGTGCTTTCTCATACTCCACATAGGCGTCGACTATGGGATGCTTCAGCGCCTGATATTCGCCGATGAGCTTCCCGAACTGTTTGCGCGTTTGCAAATAGCTAACGGTGTAATCGATAACCGTCTGGGTCCCGCCGCACATTTCCGCGCTTTGCAGCAAGGCTGCCGCTTGCTCGATTTGGGCCAGCGTTTGCCCTGTTCTCGAAATATCAAGCAGGGCAGACGCTGAAATACTTACATCGTCCAATGACAGCGCAAAGCTGCGCTTGGTCTCGTCAATTATCGCTTCACGACGAAGCCGTCCCGCAACATCCTGTGCCGTCAAAAGGACAAGCGCCGGCTGACCGTCCAACATCACGGACGTCACAATTACGTCGGCAGTTGCGGCCCACAGGACAAAGAGCTTCTCACCCGACAGGACCAAATTTTCACCATCCGTCCGCGCTGTTGCGGTGATGTTATGCAAATCCCAGTCACCATGCGCTTCGGATAAAGCCAGCGTGCCAATGGCGCCCTCGGCCAGACGCGGCAACCAATTGGCGCGCTGGGTGTCCGTACCGCCCGATAGGACAGCCTGCGCCGCAAGTGTCGACGAAACCAAAGGCGATGCCATCAGATTGCGGCCCATTTGCTCTACGACTGGGACGATTTCGGCAAGCGTCAAGCCAACGCCGCCATATGCCTCCGGAACGGCGATGGCCGTCCAACCCAAAGCGGCCATCTCGGTCCAGACCGCAGCATCATAGCCAAGGTCGCTGTCCATCAGCTTGCGCACCCGATCAACGGGTGATTTATCGCGGCAGAATGTCGTCGCGACATCCAGCAGCTCAATCTGCTCTTCGCTATATGCCAAACCTGCCATCTGCATGATAATCTCTCCTGCCTCTGGCTTCTCTATGGCGCGAGGCGCGACAGGAAATCAAGCGCGTTTAATCGACCGGTTAAATGAGCGGGATAGACCTGCTCCTTTAGCCGGCCGCTGTGGTATGTGCGCCGGTCAATATCGTCAGGCTTGCTCCAGAACCTTGCGGCCCGGACGCACCTTCATTTTGTGGCCCGGCTTTGTCGCCAGCGACAGGTCCTTGACTGTCTGCATAAACACCCATTCGTTGGTCGCCGCCTGCGGCGTGAGGGACAAGTGCATATAGCCCCGGTTGGACGTATCCACAAAGCGCAACTCTTGCTTGCTCGCTTCCATCAAAGCCCGCGCGATATCATTAGGATCGGTGCCCTGTGTCGCACTTTCAAAGCCGGGCGATGACACGCTGTGACCGCCAAATTCAACGCCAGCAGCCTTGCCATCTTGGGGCAGATCGAATGCCCAGCCATTATGGCTGTCACCGGTGACGACGACCAGATTGGCGTCCGCCTTTTGTGCTGCGGCAAGCAAGCGAGCACGGGCGACGGGGTAGCCGCCCCAATTGTCGAGATTATAAGGAAGCCCCGCCTTGGCCGCAGCTATGCCTTGGCGCACAAAATTGCGCGTCCGGTCCGGCGCGTCTTTCGGGAACCAGTCCGCCGCCGTTTCGGGTGTGTAATTATACCCCATATTCGTGCCAGACCCCAGCACCGCCCATGTCGATTTATTGC
The DNA here is from genome assembly GCA_963508315.1 of uncultured Sphingorhabdus sp. Lineage (GTDB taxonomy): Bacteria > Pseudomonadota > Alphaproteobacteria > Sphingomonadales > Sphingomonadaceae > Sphingorhabdus_B. The sequence continues at coordinate 587,118 of CAUOWK010000002.1, forward strand.
GGTTGAGGGCGCCAAACAGCCAGCTTTCCTGCTCGGTCCCGAACATGGTCATGGACGGATCGCGCCATGCACCATCGCGGAATTCCGCAAAAGCCTTGGCCGGATCGGAGGCGCGCATTAGATCACCGTGGAAATAGGGTTTTGAACGTGCAACCATGCGCGTATCGGTGCGGTAATAGGTGGCAAGATCGCCAATCGGATATTCCTTCCACGGCTGCTCACCCACCGGAAGCCATTCGCGCCAAACCTGCATCGCCGCATTACGCCGCGCACTCCAGTCACCCTCATCCGCTGTGTGGTTTTGCGCGCCGCCTTCCCAACTGTCGTTTGCGCCCTCATGATCGTCGGTATTGGGGATCATCGGGAAGTTGGCGTGCAGCGCTTGCAACTGCGGATCAGCGCGATAGCTGGCGTAGCGCAACCGGTAATCTGCGAGCGTCAGGATTTCATCGGAGGGAAAAATGCGCGCGGCAAATTTTGCGCCGCCGTCATAGCCACCACGTCCATATTCATAAATATAATCGCCCATGTGCAGCACAAGGTCGATGTCGTCACGCGCCGCGGCGTGGCCATATGCGTTGAATTCCCCAAAACCCAAGTTCGAGCAGGAGAATATGGCGATGTTAAATTTCGCTACCTTGCCAACTGGCAGGGTTTTCGTGCGGCCCACGGACGACATGCTGCCATCAGGCGCAATGAAGCGGAACCAGTGCCATTTGCCGGGCGCAAGGTTGTCGACGGTAATCTTGACCGTGTGGTCGCGCCATGGGCCAGTTACCATCTGACCGCCGCCGGCTATCTTCGTAAAATCGCGGCTTTCGGAGATTTCGACGCGGACTTTTGAGGGGCCGCCCGTCGGGTTCACATAGCGCGTCCACAGTAGCACCGAGTCTGGGCCGGGCTCTCCGCTCGCGACATTGTGCGTGAATCCGGTGAGCCCCAAAAGCGCCTGCGCCATCGCCGCGCCGCCGGGCAGCATAAGGCCGCCAATGCCGAAGCCTGCCGTTGCCAGCAAATGCCGACGATTAATGATGAATGACATCCCCAAATCCCCCTGTGTGTTCAATTGAGCGTATTCAGGATCTCGGTCAAACGCTCCACGTCGCCTTGATCCTGATATATTCCAAAACCGATGCGCAGCACCTCGCCGCGTACATCCGTCACCACATTCCGCACGCCAAGCGCAGATTGCACCAAAGGCGCACGTTCGCCCTTGAATGCTAAGAACCGCGCGTGCGGTCCTGTACCAAGCGGATTGAGCAACTGCATGTCCGGCATGTTGATTGCGCTAAGGAATTGCTGTTGCAACTGTGTGACATGAGAACAAATCACTTCAGTAGACAGGTCACCTACATCCAGCATCGCCCGCACCGCACAGAAGCGATAAACACCCGACGGATCAAATGTACTTCCCAGAAAACGCCGGCCGTCAGGCGCATAGCCAACGCTTCCCGGCGGCAATGCCAGATCGTCAAACTCCGCATACCAGCCTGTTATTTCGGGGCGCGGCGCAAAACCTGGGGGTGCGTGTAAAAAGCAAACGCCCTCACCCGCCATCGCATATTTGTAACCGCCGGAAACGTAGAATATCTGATCCGCAAAGGGAGCGAGATCGGTCGGTATGCCCATAAAGCCATGATAGCCGTCTATCACCACAAAAGGTCCGGCTGGATCGGCCAAAGCAGCAAGTGGCGCAATGTCTACTATCTTGCCAGAATTGAACAGAACATGGCTCGCAAAAATCAGGTCGTAGCCGCCCGTTTGTGCCGATGAGACCAAGGCATCTGGCGAAACGATATCCCAGATAACATTTCCGCTTTCCCGCCAGCGCGCCATCTGCCTGCGAAAGCTGTGAAATTCGCCGTCGGTGGACAGCACCCGCACGGGCCGCGCCTCAATCGCGGACATTATCCGGATCAGGAAATCATGCGTATTGGACGAAAAACTGATCGTAGCAGGGTCAGGCAGATTGAGTTCCGCCGCAACATGCCCCTGCGCCTCAGACCATAATGACCCCATGACAAGGCCCCATTTGTGGTCCGCGAGCGACGCCGCATCATGCCATGCCGCCATCTGCCCGTCATGGCTGGCATCGGGCCATAAATGGTGGCTATGCGCCGCAAAATGCAATCTGTCCGGTGCAGCGCCCAGGGCGCGACTGAATAGATGCTTGTAGCTCTTCATAATTGCGTACGGAGCGACCATAGTTCGGGGAACGCCCTTTTGGTTAATGTGCTACTGAGATAGCTAACCCCTGTAGTCCCGCCTGTGCCTTTTTTCCCGCCGATGATGCGTTCAACCGTCACAACATGCTTATGCCGCCACGTCGCCATTGCGTCGTCAAGATCAACCAGCTTTTCGGCGAGCTGATAGAGTTCCCAATATCGGTCCGGATCTTGGTACACTTTCAAGAAGCCGCCCTCGACTTCGGCAGAGAACAGGTGCGGCTTACTCCAGTCCCGGTCCAACTGCTCAGGGGGAATATCAAAACCAGCGCGCGCCAAGGCTGCAATGGCATCGTCCCAAATGCTCGGGCTGTTCAAGGCATCGGTCATCGCGGCATGCGCCTGCGGGCGATCTTCCTGATATTTGAGGAAGCTCGATTCCTTTAGTCCAAGCAGATATTCGACCGTGCGAAACTGGTCCGACTGAAAGCCCGAACTTGGCCCAAGCACGTGCCGGAAGCGGGTATATTCCGACGGTGTCATCGTCGACAGCACGTCCCAGCTCATTGTCATTACGGCCTGAATTCGGCTGACGCGCGCCAGCGCCTTATAAGCGGGAACAAGCGCATTTTCGCGAATTTGCGACTGGGCCAGATGCAACTCGCGGATCATCTGCTTCAGCCACAATTCTTTGGTTTGGTGAATGATGATGAACAGCATCTCATCATCCAGATCCGATTGCGGATGCTGGCAATCAAGCAATTGATCGAGCGCCAAATATCGCGCGTAGGTCATTGGAGCTTCAGGATCGGGTTTGTCGGCCATGCCCTGACCTTAATGTTTCAAATGAAACTATCCAGCCACTTTTCCGCGAGCGCCTCGGCTTCAGCAACACTGAACGGCGCGTTGCCCAGACTGAGTTCCAGCCACAAGCCGTCAACCAGCGCAGTCAGCGCCACCGCGGCCAATCGCGGATCAGTAGGCGCGTTCGGGCAGGCCGATATCAGACGCTCCATATCGTGCCGGTTTTCGGCGTAAATCTCGTCGTGAATTTGCCCGATGGCGGGCGTGGTCCGCGACAGACTCCAAAAGGCGAGCCATGTCGCGAGCAAAGCAGGGTCTGCAATGGGTTCACGAAAACTCGCCGTGATGAAGGCCAGCAACCGGCCACGCGGGTCCGTTTCCGGAACGATTTCAACGGCCGCGTGCATAGCGGCGGCAACGCGTGCGCCCGTCGCCCTGTATGTTTCGGCCACCAGCGCATCAATTCCATCGAAATAATGCCTTAACAATCCGGGCGACACGCCCGCTTCCAAGCAAATCGCACGCACCGATGCGCCTTGCGCGCCATGCGTCCCCAGACAATGCGCACAGGCCGCGATTAATGCGTCCCTACGCGTGTCAGCACTCTCGCGGGTGAAGGCTTGTCGCACGCTCATCGAGTTGTTATACACTCGTATAACAAGGGGAGCAAGATGTCCGAGTCGGACTTACACATAGAACGCGATCATCTGGACGGCTGGAGCCTGCCGGCATGGACTTATGACGATCCTGAATTTGCTGCGCTTGAGGTGGAACGGATTTTCCGTCCCTCATGGCAAGTGGTCTGCCATGTCAGCGATGTCGCAAACACCGGCGACTGGCATAGCCTCGATTATATCGGCGAAAGCATCATCGTCGTGCGCGGCGCGGACCAAGTGTTGCGTGCATTCACCAATGTCTGCCGCCACCGCGGCAGCCGCCTTGTCGATGGTTCGGGCGGATGCGCCAAGAAACTGGTGTGCCCCTATCATGCATGGACCTATGATCTTGATGGCAGACTGACAGGCGTTCCTGACAGCGCGTCCTATCCGACGCTGGACCAAAGCAAAGCCGGGCTTGTGTCCGTCGACATGGAAATCTGGCACGGATTTATCTTTGTCCGCCTTGAAAGCGGTGGTCCGTCCGTTGCCGACATGATGGCGCCATATGAACATCAGGTCGCGCCCTATCGCTTTGAAGAACTCGAGGCGCTTGGCCGTGTCACGATGCGTCCGCGTGATGTGAACTGGAAAAATGTCGGCGACAATTATTCCGATGGTCTTCACATTCCCGTCGCGCACCCCGGCCTCACGCGGCTGTTTGGCAAAAGCTATGGCATAGAGGCCGAGCCACATGTCGACCGCATGTGGGGCGACCTTGTTGACCGGCCATCCGCCAATTGGTCCGAGCGTGGGTACCAGAACCTGTTGCCGCCAGTGCCCCATCTGCCTGCCGCCAACCAGAAACGCTGGCTCTATTTCAAGCTGTGGCCGTCGGTGGCCTTCGACATTTATCCGGACCAAGTGGATTTCATGCAGTGGTTGCCGACGGGTCCGACAAGCTGCGTCATTCGCGAGATTAGCTATGTCCTTAAGGATGACCGCCGCGAAATGCGCGCGGCCCGCTACCTCAATTGGCGGATTAACCGGCAAGTCAATGCCGAGGACACTGTCCTCATCACCCGCGTACAGCAAGGCATGGCAAGCCAAAGCTTTTCCATGGGGCCACTGTCCGACAAGGAAGTTTGCCTGAAAAGCTTCTGTCGCCAAATTCGCAGCATCATTCCCGAGGCGCGCCTCGAACATCGCCCTGCACCGGGCTGGAGCAACACATGACACAAAAATATGACGCAATCATCATTGGCGCTGGCCACAATGGCCTTGTTTGCGCCTTTTATCTGGCGCGTGCTGGTCTGAAAGTTCGCATTGTCGAACGGCGCGATGTCGTCGGCGGCGCAGCGGTGACCGAGGAATTCCATCCGGGTTTCCGCAACTCGGTCGCAAGCTATACCGTCAGCCTGTTGCAGCCGAAGGTCATCGCCGACATGAAGCTGGTTGAGCATGGCTATCGCGTTATCGAACGGCCCATTTCCAATTTCCTTCCGCAGGAAGACGGCGGCTATCTGAAACTTGGCGGCGGATTGGAACGCACGCAGGCTGAATTTGCGCGCTTCTCCAAACATGATGCAGCCGTGCTGCCGGAATATTACGACATGTTGGAAGGCGTGGCGGATGTCCTACGTGACCTTGCTCTGAAGTCGCCGCCAAATGTCGGCGACGGCCTCAAAACGCTGATCGATGCAGCCGTGCAAGGCCGTGGGTTGATGAAGCTCAACCTGTCGCAGCAGCGTGACGTGCTCGAGCTTTTTACCAAGTCAGCGCGCAGTTTCCTCGACAGTTGGTTCGAAAGCGAAGCTGTCAAAGCAGCCTTTGGTTTCGACGCGGTAGTTGGTAATTATGCCAGCCCCGACACACCGGGCAGCGCGTATGTATTGCTGCACCATGTGTTTGGTGAAGTGAATGGCAAGAAAGGTGCATGGGGCCACAGCGTCGGCGGCATGGGCGCAATTACACAGATCATGGCGAAGGTCTGCGTCGCGCTTGGCGTGGAAATCAGCCTTGAAGCGCCGGTATCACGCGTTTTGGTTGATGGTGAAAAAGTTGCTGGCGTCCGTCTTGAAAGTGGCGAGGAAATCGTCGCTGACCGCGTTATCTCCAACGTTGGACCTAAGCTGCTGTATGAACGCATGTTCGACGACAGCGATCTGAAACCCGAATTCAAACGTCGTGTCAAAGGCTTCAAGGCCGGCAGCGGTACGTTCCGCATGAACGTGGCCCTGTCCGAATTGCCCAAGTTCACGTGCCTTCCTGAACCCGGCGAGCATCATCAATCGGGCATCATCATTGCCCCCACGCTTGATTATATGGACCGCGCTTTTCTGGACGCGAAGCGGGACGGCTGGTCAACAAAACCAATCGTCGAAATGCTTATCCCTTCTACCGTAGACGACAGCCTTGCGCCCGCGGGCCAGCATGTCGCGTCGTTGTTCTGCCAGCAATTCGCGCCCGAACTGCCTGATGGACGGGATTGGGACGCCGAAGAAGGCAAAGCGGCAGACGACATCATCGACACGGTTGAGGCCCATGCGCCAGGATTCCGCGCATCCATCCTTGGTACGCAAATCCTCAGCCCAAAGGGTCTGGAACGCAAATTCGGGCTGGTCGGCGGCGATATCATGCACGGCAATATGAGTCTGGACCAATTATGGTCGGCCCGTCCAATCCTCGGCCACGGCGCCTATCGCGGGCCATTGAAGGGCCTGTATATGTGCGGTGCAGGCAGCCACCCCGGCGGCGGCGTGACTGGCGCACCGGGTCATAATTGCGCAGCGGAAGTGATCGCTGACCGCAGCTTCATGGGTCGCATTTTCAGATAATCTCAACTGAAACGAAAAAGCCGGACCCTCGCAGATCCGGCTTTCCCCCCCTGTCGCCATTGGCAACAAACTCTATTGCCCCTGATTGGCGCCTAAGCGCCGACCACTCTCATGTGACAAATTTAACCACGCGATGAAAGTGAACAATGGTTAAAAATCGCGCGAGACCTTCAATCCGATCAAGCGTGGGCGAATGACGGTGTCGTAAAACGCCCCACCGGTTGCCGTGACGTTGTTCGGATCGCCGCAAACCGTTTCAAGGCACTGCACACCTGTTCCGACAACACCATTTGTGTCGAACAGGTTGGTTGCGAACAGATCAAGCCGCCAGTTATCGTCCTTGATACCAACGCTGAAGTCAGCGGTCGTATAGGCCGGCAAATTGCCCTTGATGGCGTTTTGCGCGGGCCGCAAGTCGTTCCGGCGGCTGCCAATGTGATTGAGCGCAAACTGCACATGCCCGTCAAATGCCCCGACAGGGAATTCGTAACGCGCAACCGCATTGCCCTTGAACTTGGCGGTCGTGGGCAGACGCGATCCCGCCGCTGCCAACAAGGAATTGCCCGGTGTGGTGCAATCATAAGTGGCATTGGCAATCGCGCAGAAATCGCGCTGGATTGATGCGTCATTATAGCTGACGCCCGTATTGAGGCTGAAGCCGCCGGTACGATAGCCCACATCCATTTCGACACCGCGGATACGTGCGATACCAGCGTTGCGGATTTCGGTCAGGCCGTTTGCGCCAAGGAAGGACAGTTGGATACCATTCCAGTCTTCCTGATAGACCGCGCCGTTCCAACGGAACGCACCGAAGGTCGTTTTCCAACCCAGTTCATAATTGTCGAGCTCATCCGCTCCATAAGGTGGCAAGGTTCCGCGACGGTTGATGCCACCTGGGCGGAAGCCACGCGACCATGTTGCGTATACAAGCGCGTCGTCGTTGAACTTATAGGTAGCGTTCAGCTTGTGGATGAAATCGGTATCCGAGGTCGCTTTATCTACGTTGGTGCAAGGGCTTCCCGGAACCAAAATGGGGACGGGCGTTCCTGCCGGATTTGTGCGGCGAGTCGTGCCGTCGGTGTTGAGACACTGACGCTCGCCGGTGTTGCCATAGCCAGCAGCATAGCCGAAAAAGCCCTGCAGCGAGTTGTCATATTTATAAACGCGCAATCCACCGGTCAGGGTCAGCTTATCGGTGACATCGTAGCTCGCTTCGCCAAACGCGGCATAATCACGATCAACGCGCTGCTGTTTTGTCAGCCAGATATTGCTGTCGGTTCCCTTGACGGTAATCGAGTCTGCAACATTATCGATTATATAATTTTGCTCGATATTGTGTGACTGGCGCTGGTAAAACAGGCCAGCGATGACCCGCATTGGCGCGTCGGCAGGCGATGAAACCCGCAATTCGCCAAAGGTCTTCTTGTACCGGTCAATGCCTTGGATATATTGGTTCGGATTGACCAGATTTCCTGCATTGTCGTAGAAATAAGCGCCATAGCCAGACAGTGCATCGTAGAAATAGGAGTAATCCGAATAATCGGACTGCGTCTCTGTCTTACGCTTCAGATGGCCACCAGCCAGCGTCACGTCCCAAGTGCCAATTTTGCCTTCAATGGTCAGAGCGGCTTGAATCCACTTATCGCGACTGCCTTCGGGGTTATACTGAACCGTCTGTAGTTCGTTGGTCGTTTGCCCCGAACGCTCTTGCGAGAAGCTGCCATCGGCATTCTGAACCTGCCCCATGATGGTTGGACGCAAGGTCCAGTTGTCGTCGAGGTCGATACCGAGCGCCAAGCGTGCGCCATAGGTTTCGACGTCGTTGTAGTTTTCTTCGACCAACGCGGCGTTGTTTTGCGTGATGCCCGACGACGCGTACGTGCGGCTGCCGGCAATATTATCAATATAGCCACCGTCCTTGCGATACCAGCCAACCAGACGCGCTGCGGCGTTGTCGCTGATCTTCGCGTTGACGAACCCTTCCAACACCGTGCCAAAATCGCCGTGTGCGGTGTTGTTTATTTCGACGCCGCCGGAACCATAGGTGCCGCTGGTATCAGGCGCATTGGTGACGAGCTTGATCGTACCTGCCATCGAGCTGGCGCCATATAATGTGCCTTGTGGCCCTGCGAGTGCTTCAACGCGCGCCAAGTCGTACGCGTGCAAATCAAGTGCGCCCTGAATTGTCGTGATGGGAAGCTCGTCGAGATACGTGCCGACGGTCGGCAATGAAGCCGAGTGGTTGGCATTCTCGCCAGAAGCTACGCCGCGGAAATAGACTTGTGCAAAACCGGGTCCACCCTGCTGGATCGTGACCGACGGCAGGAACTTAACAACGTCGGAGAATTCCTTGACCTGCAACTGGTCGAGCTTCTCGGTACCGATTGCGGTGATCGCGACAGGAACATCCTGCAAATTCTGCTCACGCTTTTGCGCGGTGACAACGATAACGTCGCTGTCATCCTCCGCGGCGTCTTGCGCCATCGCGGGCATGGCAACGCCAAGCGCGGTCGAGGTCAACAAACCTGTGAGTGCAATATGTAATTTGGTACGATTTTGAATTCGGCGCATGTAGCGACCCTCCCTATTTCCACCTGAAATAAGGCTCCCTTAAATGTCGCAGCGCAATATATTTTCACCAAAGGGCCCGTTTACACACAATTTTTTACAGTGGTGTTGCAAGGGCGCAACTATCTGACGGCAGGGTAAACTTCCCACAAATGGCCAAGCGCTTGCTTCAACGGTCCCAGATGCGCTTCATATGGTTTCCATTGATCCACACCGTCGCGATTTATCGGGCGGCGCACTTGCTCGCTGGATGCGGTACGCACAGCCCGTTTATTGGCATGGAAATCAAGGCAAGCGGGTTCGAATGGCAGTTTCAGAAACGCCAGCAAACGCCGAATTTCCTCTTCAGGACTGTCGAGCAATTCCTCGTGGATGACGCGGTACACATAACCCGGCGCGACAGTATCAAAATGGTCCATCGCACGGACATAATCCGCATAATATTGCCCCATATGCGCCAGATCATAACTAAATGCCTGGCCCTTCGCGAAATGCTGGCGAAAGTTTGAAAAACAGCAATCCAGCGGATGCCGCCGTGCATCGATGATCTTGGCATTTGGCAGAATGAGCCGAATAAACCCCAAATAGCTCCAGTTGTTGGGCAATTTGTCGATGAAGAATGGCTTGTCGGTTTTGCGCTGGATGCGGGTGCGTTCGATGAACTCAGCACCTAGTGTCGCAAGTGCCTCTGCGTCCATTTCCGCCACAGCGTCGATCCAGTCAGACCCGCGCCCCTCGCGCATCGCCATTGCAGGAATGTCGGGCAGTTCCATGGTGCCTTCGACCATTGAGTGGCTCGCCAAGATCTGCTCGATCAGAGTAGAGCCGGCGCGCGGCATGCCGATAATGAATATCGGGTCCCGCGCACCATGCCCCTGCTCCGCATGCGCCTGCACAAACTTCGGTGTGAACCGCGCGATGACTTTATCCACCTGTTTGGTCAGAGCCTGCGGGTCATGCTGCAATTCTGCGCTGCGCAGCGCGTTGCCCTTGGCGTAATAGTCAAAGGTAGCCACATGGTCTGCGCGATCTTCGCTTGCCTTGCCAAGCGCAAAATACAGATGAAAACTGTCTTCGTGCGACAGATTTTCAACCCGCAACGCCGCGCGCATGGCAGTGAAATCTTCGTCCGAAAAGCGGTATGTCTTGAGGTTAGCTAGGCTCCAATATACTTCGCCAAGCGTTGGTTCAGCGCCGATCGCACGTCGATATGCTGCAATGCTGCCGGCCTGATCACCAACGGTTTTCAGCATGTGGCCATAGCTCATCCACAATTTCGCGTGATCCGGAAATTGCTGCGTCAGTTCCTTGTAGAGAGCAATTGCTTCTTCATAGCCACCAACACGGCCCAAAGCGGCAGCTTTCAGGTTCTTTTGCGCCGGATTATCGCGATCCTCCGCCAGCACAGCGTTCAAATGCTCCAACGCTTCCGGAAAGCGGTTTTGTTTATACAATATCGTCGCAAGATTAGCGCGCGCTGCACCAAAATCGGGAGCAAGCGCCAGCGCACGACGCAGCAGCGCCTCGCTGTCTTTCAACCGGCCAATGCGCGCGGCGAGTTCGGCCATCAGGCGTATTGCCGCCACATCGGTTGGCGCGCCGCGCAGATGTGCGCGCAGCAATGGCTCTGCATCTTCCAGCCGGTTTTCGGATAAAGCGAGCGCCGCTGAAATCAGATTGGGATTTCGCAGCGCGGAATCTAGGGCACGTTGTGCTTGGCTTTCGGTCATGACTGCCGGGGTGTAGGCAAATCAGCCGCGAGGTCAATGTCGCGCAGTTCGGACCGCGCCGCACAGACGAGTTCTGCTCCCGACAGCAATGCCTGCCCGCCCCGGTCACCCTGCGCGGCGCTCAGTGAAGGCCAATATTCGCGCGGAAACAACGCTGGCGGCATCGCGGCACTGCCATCATGCGACGCCGCAAGCCCGCCCGTGTTAATGAGCGACTGTATATGTTCCGGCGTAACGAAGGGCATATCTGCCAAAACGACCAACAAGGCGCGCGCATCTGTGCTTGCTGCCGCGCGGACCGCGATTTGCACAGACGAGGCCTGTCCTGCTTCCGGATTTTCGTTGATGAACGTTTGGAAATCTAGCTCCTCAAAATCCGCTACGAGAGGCGAACCCGATGCACACACAACGAAGCGCGCCGCGAAATCGAACGCACGCAATGTACGCGCGATGTGCAGGCCCATGGGAACGCCACCTATCCGTGCCAGCAACTTATCCGAACCAAAGCGTCGTCCCTGGCCCGCCGCAAGAATCGCGACAGCGACGTCACCGACGAGCATCAGCGCAAGCCGTCGTTGAAGGCACGCACCATGCCACTCGCAATCGACAACGCGATTTCCGGGGCGCTGATCGCATTGATTGCAACACCGGCCGGGCCTTCAATCCGGACCAGCTGATCCACCGGAACGCCCGCCGCCGTGAGACGCTCCAGCCGCTTGGCATGTGACGATTTGGAACCAAGCGCCGCGACATAGGTGGCGGAGCTCGCTAATGCTGCCGCAAGGGCGGGGTCATCGATCTTTGGGTCATGGCTTAGAGTCACAATCGCCGTGCGTTCGCTTGGCTGAAGCGCGGCGATCGCCTCGTCCGGCCAACGATCGTCCAGACTGATGCCGGGAAAGCGCTCTTCGGTCAGAAACGCAGCCCGAGGGTCAATGATGGTGACTTCGACGCCAATCGCTTGGGCAATATCGGCGAGTGCCGCTGCGATTTCGACAGCGCCCACGATGATGAGCCGACGCGGCGGCAGATAGCGGTTGAGGAACAGACCGTCGGTGGGCCCGTCTACCAAATTGCTGACCCCGGTTGCGGTGCTGGTGCCGATCACGAGGGACTGCGCCGTTGCCGATGCTGCAGATAATGCGTCAAACAAGCGCTCCGGAAAATAGTCGGGTGCAACATGTTGCACGAGTACCACGATGTCGCCGCCACATGGTAACCCGACTTCCCAAGCAGAGCCGTCCGCCACCCCGTAGCGCCGAATGGCAAAGCTGTTCTGCGCCATCATATCTGCCGCAAGCCGAAGTACATCGCCCTCCACACAGCCGCCCGAAACCGAACCGACAAACTGGCCATCGGCGCGAACGAGCATATGCGTACCCACCGGACAGGGTGCCGAGCGCCACGTCTCAATCACCGTCGCGAGAGCCATGGGCGCGCCGCGCCACGCCTGCGCGCTGGCCAATATGCGGTGGTGGTCGGCTGCCCCTGTGTTCATGCCATTTGCCTAGCAAAGCCCGATACGGGTTGCTATATGAAACGCAACTCGGGAGGGAGCTTCACCACATGACCATAAATGCGACCATAAACGGTAAACCGGTAAGCCTATCGGCAGAACCGGATACGCCACTTTTGTGGGTCATCCGCGAAGAACTCGGCCTGACCGGAACGAAATTTGGGTGCGGGATTGCCGCTTGTGGTGCCTGCACGGTTCATATCGATGGTGCCCCTGCCCGTTCATGCAGCCTACCGCTTAGTGAAATCGCCGGTAAGAATATTACGACCATCGAAGGCCTCAAGAGCGAGGATGGCACGCTGCACGCTGTGCAAAAGGCATGGATCGCAGCACAAGTCCCACAATGCGGATATTGCCAGTCTGGGCAAATCATGGCCGCTGTTGCGCTTATCGAACAGACGGGTACGCCTACGGACGCACAGATTGACGAAGCGATGACCAATATATGCCGCTGCGGCACCTATCCCCGCATCCGCAAAGCGATTCATGCCGCGACCGGTCAAGCCGCCACCGCTGTTCAGGGAGTCGCATGATGGCTGATAATCCAACGCTGGGTATCGACAACCCGACCCCTGTAAAGCGCAAAGGCGTAAAGCGCCGCATGTTCCTCATCGGCGGTGTGGCTGTCGTTGGCGCAGGATTGTTCGGCATTTCGATGGCGGACAGCAACGCCGCAAAAGGCGCTGCGAAACTTGTCGGCGGCAAGGGCGACCATGTGTTCGCGACATGGCTGAAAATCTCCGAAGACGACAGCATCACCATTTATTCGCCGCACACGGACATTGGTCAAGGGTCCAATACCGGCCTCGCGCAGATGCTGGCTGAAGAACTGGATGCCGCATGGGACCAAGTTCGCATCGTCTCCGCCCCTGCTGAATCCGCATTTGCCAATGTAGGTCTGGGTCGCGGTTTTCTGGCAGAAATGACGGGTCAACCCGCCATCATCAACGGCATTCCGAAATCATTTCTGTCCTTTCTAGCGCGCCAAATGAACCTTCAGATTACGGGAGGATCGACGGCTTTACGGTTCACCGGCCAAGTCACATTCCAGAAAGTCGGCGCGGCAACGCGGATGGCGCTTATTGAAGCGGCAGCCAAAAGGCTTGGCGTTCCTGCAACAGAGCTGACCACGCAGGATAGCCATGTTATTCACGCCAAATCGGGTCGATCGTTGCGTTATGGAGAGCTTGCAGCCGATGCAGCGACCGGTGAACTGGACAATGACCCCGCCCTTAAAGACCCCAAGCAATATCGTCTAATCCGCCAGTCACTACCGCGATTGGACATTCCCGCAAAAGTTGATGGCACAGCGCAATATGGCATGGACTTTTCCGTACCCGACATGCGTGTCGCGACGATCATGGCGGCACCTGTGCGGGGCGGTAAATTGACCTCAGTCGACACCGCACCTGCGCTCGCAGTTAAAGGCGTGGAAAAAGTCATCAAGCTTGATGACGCCGTTGCGGTCGTGGCTAAGGGCTATTGGCCAGCCATTTCGGGCCTGCGCGCATTATCCCCGCAATTTAGCGATGGCGGAAATGGCGGCATTTCAACGGCGTCGATCTTCAAGGCGCATGATGACCTCATGGCCAGGGGTGAAGCTGATGGTGAAGCCGGTGACGGTGATGTACAGGCGGGACTTGGTGCAGAGCCGATTGAAGCGAAATATCAGGTGCCTTTCCTGCACCACGCGATGATGGAGCCCTTTGCGCTCACCGCCCATTTCAAGGACGGAAAGCTGAACCTGTGGGGTGGCATGCAGGACCCGCTGGCGAGCAAGATGATGGCCGTTGAAGTATCCGGCCTCGACGCGGATAATGTCACCTTCCACCCCATGATTATCGGCGGCAGCTTTGGTCGCCGTTTGCCCATGTATATGGAAATTGTGGGGCAAGTCACCAAGCTCGCGATGCAATTGCCCTATCCAGTCAAGCTCATCTGGAGCCGCGAGGAAGAGGTCGTACAAGGCGCCTATCGTCCGCAAAGCTCCGCTGCGTTGAAGGCGTCATTGACCAAACAAAAACGCATCGCGGCATATCGCAATGATTATGCCCAGCCCGAGAGCGCCGAGGCCGAGACGGTGTTTCCCTACGTTCTGTCTGCGGTGTCGCGCCGTCATTTTGCCCATGTTTCGAACCAGACAACGGGTGCATGGCGTTCGGTGAACTCGACTCAGCAAGGCTTTTACAATGAAAGCTTCATGGACGAGCTTGCCCATACAGCGGGTGAAGACCCGGTCGTGTTTCGCCGCAACCATTTGAAGGCCGGATCGCGGCATTTGCGCGTATTGGATGAAGTGGCTGCACGCAGCGGCTGGGGCAGTCCCCTGCCTGCGGGAACAGGACGCGGCGTCGCGCTGGTCGAAAGCTTCAAAACTATTGTGGCCCATGTGGTCGAAGCATCGGTCAAGGAAGATGGCACGCCCAACATTCACCGCATAACGACGGTGGTAGATGCTGGAACCATCGTGAACCCCGACGCGGCGAGAGCGCAGATTGAAGGCGGCACACTGATGGGCCTGTCTTCGGCGATGTACGAGGCGATCACGTTGGACAAGGGCGCGGTGCAGCAAAGCAATTTCAGCGATTATCCCCTGTTGAAACTGGCCGACGCGCCGATTATTCATGACGTTCATTTCCTCAACAGCGGCGCTGAGATGGGCGGCATTGGCGAACCCGGCGTTCCACCTGCAGCCCCAGCCTTAGCAAACGCCTTGTTCGCAGCCACGGGCAAGCGCGTGCGTAACCTGCCGATACTGACGCAGGCGAAAGGGTAGATTTTGCAGCAAGCGAAATTGCTAAAGCCAACCGATAATCTGGAAATTGCCGAAACGCTCGCGCGGGCATTCCAGAATGAATCGGGTTGGAGTTACGTTATTCCCGATCCCAAATTGCGGGCGCAACGACTGGTTGGTGCCTTTCACTTGTTTCTGCGGGATGAACACCGAAAAGGTGCAGTGTTCGGCACGGAAGGCATCGAGGCCGTGACCCTATGGCGCGGCCCCGGACAAGCGCGGGACAGCCTGTTCGACACTGCCCGCCTGATTGTACCATTTCTGCAATGCCTGCGTTTTTCGATTTTTCGCGGGCTTGAGGTCGCCGACCTTGTCGAGAAACATCTGCCCAAAGAGCCGTTTTGGTATCTGCATTATGCCGGATGCGATCCCGCATTTCAGGGCAAAGGTTTCGGCGGGGCGTCGATCCGCGCCGGGTTGGCACGCGCGGACGAAGACGGGCTTCCCGCATATCTGGAAACCGCAGATCAACATAATCTCGCATTGTATCAGACCTTTGGCTTTGAAGTGAAGCATGTCTGGCAAGTGCCCGAAGGTCCCATGTTCTGGGGGATGCAAAGGCCTGGAAAAACCCGGCATTGATCGCCGACAATTAGCCGCTGTTGTCCTTGCCCTCATATTCAATCGCGCCTATTCATTGCGCACGCACCAGGTCTGCGCGAGAGCGTGGATAATAGGGAAGCCGGCGAACATCCGGCGCTGTTCCCGCAACTGTAACCGGCGAGCTTTTGCTCCAATTGCCACTGGACGACGGGACACCGTCAGCTGGGAAGGCGGGGCAAAAGTAATGACCCGGAAGCCAGGAGACCTGCCTGATTGCGGTTTGTCCTTTGTGCTTGCGGGACACTGGCGCAATCGGGGTTTTCCTCCGCGTGACGACATTTGTTTGGACGTCATGCGAAGGAGATAAAACATGACAAAATTAAAATATGTGCCGGCAGCTTTAGCGCTGCTGCCCAACGCCGTATGGGCCCAAGAATATGCAGACGAAATTGTCGTCACCGCCAATGGCTTTGAACAGCCGCGGTCCCAAACCGGGCAAGCCATCACAATAATCGACGAAGACCGATTGGACGAACTGCAGGCAGTCAGCATTAGCGATGCGCTGAAGACCCTGCCCGGCGTCACCGTCGTCACCCGCGGCCCGGTGGGAAGCCAGAGTGCTGTTTTCTTGCGTGGCGGCAACGGGTCGCAGACGCTGGTGCTTATCGACGGCGTTCGCCTCAACGATCCGTCCAGCCCCAATGCAGCCTTCGACTTTGGCGCGCTTCTCAGCGGCAACATTGGGCGGGTTGAAGTGCTTCGCGGACCGAACTCGATTATCTGGGGAAGTCAGGCAATTGGCGGTGTCATCAACGTGCAGAGCCTTTTGCCGACCGAAAAACTGTCTGCGCGACTGGGCGCCGAATATGGCTATGCGAACAGCGTCAAGGCCAATGCCAATCTATCCGGCACAAGCGGCATATTTGAAGGCAGTGTCGGCGGGGCATATTACCGCACCGATGGCATCTCGGCGCTTGCGGGTGGCACGGAGCGCGACGGTTTTCGCAACGTCGCAGCAAATGGCCGATTGAAGGTCAATTTGTCCGACAATGTCGCGCTCGATTTTCGCGGCTATTACAATGATGGCGACATTGAATATGACTCGCCCTTTGGCGCAGGGGCAAACGGCTTGCCTAAGTCCGCGAACACCCAATTTATTGGCTATGTCGGTGCAAATTTCGACATCTTGGATGGCCGGTTACGGAACCGCGTTTCCTATGCCCGCACCGACATCAGCCGCATCGGGACAGACCCAATAGTGTTCAGCTTCAACAATTTCGATGTCGAAGGAGCTGTCGACCGCTTTGAATATCATGGCGCGTTCGATCTGAGACCCGCCCTTACGGTCGTGTTCGGCGTGGAGCATGAGCGGACCTATGCCAGCACATCGTTCGAAGGTGCAGCGGCCGATGTGGCGCGCAGTGAGGTGTCGGGCGGATTTGTTCAGCTCATCGCCCGTCCTGTTGACGGCCTGACCCTTACTGGCGGCGTCCGTCATGATGACTATAGCGACTATGGCGGGCAAACGACTTTAGGCGGCAATGTCGCCTATACGCCCAATGCGGGTGATACTGTTCTCCGCGCGACCTATGCCGAAGGCTTCCGAGCGCCCACGCTGACCGAAGGGCAACCGCCTTATGGTAATCCCGATCTCCGGCCGGAGACGGCGCGCAATATGGATCTGGGGGTTGAGCACCGGTTTCTCGATGGAAAAGCGCAGATATTTGCGACCTATTTCAACCGACGCAGCAATGACCAAATCGCCTTTTCGTTCACGACGTTTCAATCGGAAAATATTGGCCGCGTAAAATCGGAAGGCGTGGAATTTGGCTTTGCGCTTCAACCGACCGATCGCCTTTCAATTCAGGCAAATTATACCCTCACCAATGCCATCAATAGGTCGTCCGGCGCGAATTTTGGCAATCGTCTGGAGCTGCGACCGCAGCACACGGGTAGTTTCACCATCGATTGGAAAACGCCGTGGCGCGTGGCGTTGGGCGGAAGCCTGCTGATGTCAGGCGACAGTTTCGACAATGCCGCCAACACGGTTCGCCTCGACGGATATGTCCTCACCAACTTACGTGCTTCGTTGCCCGTGACGGACACGCTCGAACTCTACGGCCGCGTCGATAATGTCTTCGACATCGAATACACCGTCGTTTCTCGATATAATAGCTACGGCCGCAACGCCCATGTCGGCTTGCGCGCCCGTTTCTGACCAATTGCCTTTGCAGATAAACACCGATACACATTCAAGGATGATGAATATGACACCACAGAAATGGAATGCGGGCCAATCGATCTGGCCATTATCGCTGGGCGCAAGCACGGTCGTTGGCAGCTTGCTGCTGGCCTGCATCTTTCCCTTTGCTGCCTTTGCGGCTCTGGCCGCACTGACGATGACGCCGCGCCGCGGCCTCTTTTTGGTGTTGGCCGCGTGGCTGGTCAATCAGGCGACTGGCTTTTTCCTCATGTCCTTCCCTTGGGATGCACAAGCCGTCGGCCATGGCATTGCCATTCTTGCGGCGACCTTGGCTGCGACTTTTGTGGCCCGGTTCTGCGCTGACCATTTGCGCGGCGTAGCTGGCTTGCGCGCTGCGGCGGCGCTGGCATCCGCCTTTGTCGTTCACCAAGTCCTGCTGCGCGCATATGCAAGCATTGGCGGCGGTGCAGAGAATTTCTCTGCCGACATCATCACGGCGGTTGCCGTCAATGACCTGATGTGGTTCGCTGGCCTGATGGCATTGCGCGCGGTCATTGCACATTTCGCAGGCGAGCGGACACTATCCAGTATCGCTTGACGCGACTCGCTGCGGCAGGAAGGAAGGGGTAACTTTCACCTGCCGCAGGATGTTGCCATGAAACGACTATTACCCATTGCCGCATTGTTGTTGTCCGGTTGCACCACAATCGTCGCAACCGTTCCGCCGCCCACATTGGCACCTCAGACCGCGCAAGAGGCACTACGACCTTATTATGCGTCGCTTGATGTCAAATTGCCAAAAGCAGCCGCGAACCCGGCCTTGGCACCTGACACGGTCTTAACTCGCATCGCATTTGGTTCCTGCGTCAACGAAAACCGCGACATGAAGTTCTGGGACGTCATCGCCGCGCAGAACCCTCAGGCATTTCTGTTAATCGGCGACAATGTCTATGGCGACACACGGCCAACCAATGGCGCGGATATTCCCACACTTGCCGCTAGCTACAAAAAGCTCAGCAGCCGCGTTGAATTTGACCGTTTCCGTCGCAGCGTTCCAATGATGACCGCTTGGGATGACCATGATTATGGCGCCAATGATGCAGGTGGTGCCTTCGCATTCAAGGAATGGGCGGAGACGGTCTATGAAACCTATTGGAGTGCCTCTGACGACGTGAAGTCACGGCCCGGAGTTTACGAAAGCCGTATTGTTGGCCCACAAGGCAAGCGTGTCCAGTTCATCATGCTTGATGGCCGCTATTTCCGTTCCGATCTTGCAACCATGCCCTATCGCGACCCCGGCCCATCGCTTGGTTGGTACATTCCCAACATAGATCCAAAGGCAACAATCTTGGGCGATGCCCAATGGGCCTGGTTGGCGCAGGAGCTTGAGAAGCCCGCTGAACTCCGTTTCATCATTTCGTCCACGCAAATAATTACCGACGCGCATAATTTTGAAGGCTGGACGAACTTCCCCAAGGAACGCGATCGCCTGTATGCGCTTCTTGCGGACAAGAGCATCAACAATGCCATTTTCCTAACGGGCGACCGCCATTCGGGCGGGTTCTACAAAACCAATGCGCCGGGCCTTTCGAAGCCGCTGTGGGACTTCACCTCAAGCTCGCTCAACTTTGCGTTCGGCAAGGGCGATGGCGGTGAGCGCGAACCTGACCCCCGCCGCACAGGCGGTTTCTGGGGTATCCCCAATTTTGGTCAGATCGACATTGATTGGAATGCCAAAAAGGTGGTGATGACGCTGCGCAAGGATGACGGCAGCGTCATCGAAACGCAGGTCGCTAATGCGATTGATTGATGGTTGAATAATCCACGACGGCAACCTTCGCCATGACGGCATCACGGATGGCGTGCGCGGTCGGCAAAGGCAGCGCAACCATTTCGAGCGTACCGCCAGCAATGCCCAATTTCAACGCGGCCAAACCAAGCCGGCGTGAAATCGGCCCTTGAACGATCTCCGCGCTTTGCACCTTAACTTGAGGTGCAACGGTCATTTGCTGTCGCCACCAGCCGTCGCGCACATATATCTGCCGATTGTCGATATGATCGCCATATTGCCGCCATTCCAGCCAGAAAAAAAGACCAAGCCCGATGGGCAGAAGCAACAATCCGGCGGCTTTGACAAATGGCGCTCCCGCAAAAAACATCAACGCCGCGATGACCAATAATATACATGGCAGCACCAGAAGGACAGCGCTCATCCACCAGCTAAGACGCCCCTTACGAAACGGCGTCGAGTAATCGGGCCCTGCAATCATCGCCGCTTCAGCGATTGGCCAGATTTCCTCCAATGTTGCAAAAGGGGCAGCGACATAATTGCTTTCTTCCTTGCTATCCTGCGCCAGGCTGACGAATTTCAGACTGTGCCAGCCGCGCCGCTTTCGAAATGGTCCGGTTTCGATCACCGCCGCCTGCACACGGTGCGCGGGCATTACCACATCAGTCAGTGTAAACAGCCCGCGCCTGCGCCGAAATCCCTTGGGAGTCCGGTCCAATCGGAAGCCATGGTCGCGCAAAAGTGTTCGCACGACCCCCGTCGCGAGGCCGATGAAGATAAGACTGGTGAACGCACCAAATGCCAACAGCAACTGGGCCGCGATGCCCACGCCATTAATCCTATCAACGCTGACGCCGCGCTCTTCGGCAAGGCCAATCCAATGTTTGAAATCCCAAAAATCAAAGGGCAGCAGGAAATCGAACTGCTCGGCAACGCCACCCAAGACGGCGAAGATCACAAGCGAAAATGAGTAAAGGCCGAACACGAACACGCGCTGACCGTCCATCGCGAATATCGGTCGCACATCCTCTGTATCGGCGACATCAGCGGCACCATCCGTAGATGCAACCCCGGCTTTGCGGCTGCGCACCAATTCACGCAGGCGATTGGCCTCCTCGACGTTCACAAAACTCAATTTTGCGTCGTCGCCATCGCCGCCGCCCGTTTCGAACTTCACTTCCCCCAGCCCCATCAAACGTGGAAGAAGCTTTTGTTCAATGCTGACATCCTGGATGCGTTCATAGGGTATCGAGCGCGCAGTCCGGTTTAATATGCCTTTCTCGATACGAATATCATGGTCGCCGACATGGTACCGAAAACGCATCCATGCGAGCCAGCGAAAAAATAGACTGATCAACAGCACAGCGACAATTATGATGGGAATGAGCTCGGAGTTATCGGATTTCCGTACGCCGAATATCGCTGCGAAAATCGGGAATATTAACTGCGGCAGGCCCGTCACGAACCCGACCAGCAGGCCCGACAGATGCAGGCGATGGCCGTCAGCTTTTTCCATCGGCGCGCTGTCGTTCAAAGCACATCCTGACGAATGGCCGCACGAATAGCCTCCCGCATATGCAAGGCGTCAGCGTGTCGGAGACCGGGCAATGCCACTTTGCTATTATGATTGCCGGCCGTGTGCACGGTTAGGGTCGCAAGATCATAGCGCCGGTCGATTGGTCCCTGATCAACATCGATGTGCTGGATACGTCCGAACGGCACGACGGTATCGCGATAGAACATATAGCCGCGCACAATGCGCAAGCGGTCCGTTCCCATATCATAACCCCAATGGCGATATTGCCGCGCAGGCAGCTGGAAAGCCGCCAAAAAAGCGACCAACAATATGGGCACAAGAAATGTCCCGATGGGTAACAACTGAGCAGATTCAAGAATGCCTGCACCAACGATAAATGGCGTAGTTCCCAAGGCCGTCGCAATGCGCGTGGTCGTTACAAAGGCGGGGTCGAGCGGTGTGAGTTCCGGCGGAGCTTCGTCAGTCATGAAACAGATATGCGCAGACTGTATTGCATATGCAAGACGGTTTAATTTTTGCCGACCTTATCGGGCAAGCGCCTCATTCGCTTCGGCGACGAGCTTCGCAATAATGTCGACGACGGGCCGTTCGACATGCACCATGCCAACCGACTGCCCCGCCATGACCGAACCATATTCGACATCACCGTCAATCACCGCGCGACGCAAGGCACCCGCCCAATATTTTTCGATCTCGAGCTGCGCTGTTTCCATATCGATTTCGCCACGATCCAGCATCGCTGCTACTTCGACTTGTTTCTTGGTGAACTCCTCCGTGCCCTTGTTCTTCAGCGCGCGGACTGGGATGACGGGCAAGCGCGGGTCGATTTGCACGCTGGCAACCGCATCACGGGCATTGGCACGCAAAAACGCTGCCTTGAAATTCGGGTGCGCAATGCTTTCATGCGCACAGACAAAACGTGTGCCCAGCTGCACGCCAGCTGCGCCCATTTCCAGATAGCTTGCAATTGCACCGCCGCGCGCAATGCCGCCGGCCACAAAGATGGGCAATTGATCGCCAAGCTCGGGCAATATTTCCTGCGCCAATACGCTGGTCGCCACCGGTCCGATATGCCCGCCCGCTTCACTGCCCTCAATCACCAGCGCGTCAACGCCCGACCGGGAAAATTTCTTTGCAAGCGTCAAAGCGGGAGCAAAGCAAATGACCTTAGCGCCAAATTCCTTGATTGCTTCAATACTGCCCTTGGGTGGCAAGCCACCGGCAAGCACCACATGGCTGACGTTATGCCGCGCGCATATGGCAATCAGGTCCATAATCTGCGGATGCATGGTAATTAGGTTCACGCCAAATGGCTTAGCGGTGAGCGCCTTGGTTGCAGCAATCTCCGCGTCCAGCAATTCGGGTGTCATCGCCCCGCATGCAATCACCCCAAACCCGCCAGCATTCGATATCGCCGAAACAAGATTACGCTCCGAAACCCACGACATAGCGCCGCACATGATGGCGACTTCGCAGCCAAGAAATTCGGTGCCGCGTTGCATGAGGTGAGCGAGTTTGGTCATAGCGCTCTCTTATCGGTCGCGAGTCAGCAATGAAAGCGGTTTACTCCGCATCCAACCCATAAGCTGTGTGCAACACGCGCACCGCGAGTTCGGTTTCGTCCTCATCGATCAAAACGCTGACCTTGATTTCCGAAGTCGAGATTGCCTGAATGTTGATCTTGCGATCAGCCAGGGAACTGAACATCGTTGAGGCGACGCCTGCGTGGCTCTTCATGCCAACGCCGACAACCGAGATTTTGGCGACTTTGGTGTCGGGGATCAAGCGGTTGTAGCCGATTGCGTCACGCTGGTTTTCCAAGATGTCAGTGCAACGCGCGAGGTCCGCTTGCGGGCAGGTGAAGGTCACGTCAGTCTCGCCCTTGTCGCGGCCAACATTCTGAATGATCATATCGACGTTGATATTCGCATCGGCCAATGGGGCAAATATATTGGCCACCGCACCGGGACGGTCGGGCACGCGAGTCAGGGTTATTTTCGCCTCATTCTTGTCGGCGGCAATGCCGGTTATAAGCTGGCGTTCCACGTTCGAATTCTCCAATTCTTCATCGGTCACGATCATCGTGCCGGGGATGCTGTCTGCGTCTGGGGCGTTTTCGTCGATAAAGGAGGATAGCACCTGGACGCGCACGCCTTCCTTCATCGCAAGGCCGACGGACCGTGTTTGCAATACCTTGGAACCGACCGAGGCCAGCTCAAGCATTTCTTCGTAGGTGACCGCCTTCAGCTTGCGTGCGCGCGCCACGATGCGCGGGTCGGTTGTATAAACGCCGTCGACGTCGGTGTAGATATCGCATCGATCCGCCTTGACTGCAGCAGCGACCGCCACGGCAGAAGTATCGGATCCACCCCTGCCCAAGGTTGTCACGCGATTGTCGTCGGTCAGGCCCTGAAAGCCGGGAATGACTGCAATGGTACCAGACTTCATAGAGGCGAGCAGTTCGTCAGTATCGATGGACCCGATGCGCGCCTTGGCATGGGCATTGTCGGTATGGATAGGCATTTGCCAGCCAAGCCAGCTACGCGCCTCACAGCCCAAGGCTTGCAAGGTAATCGCCAACAGCCCCGAAGTTATCTGTTCGCCGGCTGCGACAACAACGTCATATTCGGCAGGATCATATAAGGCATTTGCCTCGCGGCAGAAATTTACCAGCCTATCGGTGTCGCCGGCCATAGCGCTTACAACAACGGCAACCTCGTCCCCGCGCTCGGCTTGGCGCTTTACCAGTTGGGCGACGCGGCGGATGCGCTCTGTTCCCGCCATAGACGTGCCGCCAAATTTCATTACAATGCGGGCCATGAAAACCTTAGATAGTAGCTATATTACAATCGGGCGCCCTGATAGGGACAGGATATGACAAACGCAAGCATAGCAACGACAATAAACGCCAATGAAGCAGCGCATTTCGGTGCGCTGGCGGCGGAATGGTGGGACCCAAAGGGTTCAAGTGCAATGCTGCACAAGTTGAACCCGGTGCGGCTCACCTTTATCCGCTCGGCAATTGACTCGCATTTTGGCGGGGACGGCAAATCCCGCTTTCCACTTTCGGACCGGTCGGCGCTCGACGTTGGTTGCGGCGCTGGCTTGCTATGCGAACCACTTGCCCGCCTTGGCGGCGCAGTAACTGGTGTAGATGCAGCGCCCGAAAATATTGAGGCGGCCAAATCGCATGCGGCCTTGTCCGGATTGCAGATCGACTATCGCGCTGGCGAAATAGCGGTGCAGGGACTCGGGCAATTTGACATCGTGACCTCGATGGAGGTCATCGAGCATGTGAATGACCCAGCCGTGTTTATCGGCGAACTGAAACGGCATTTGAAGCCCGAAGGCCTATTGCTGCTGTCGACGCCGAACCGGACGACGGCATCGCGCCTGTTGCTGGTCGAAGCGGCCGAGCGGCTCGGCCAAGTGCCGCGTGGCACACATGACTGGGACAAATTTCTGACGCCGGAAGAATTGACGGCGTTGCTACACGAGGCAGGAATCGAGATAGTCGAAATGCAGGGCATTGCTTTTTCGCCGCTGTCGGGGCTGCATTTAAGCAGTAACATGGCGCTGAATTATATATTGAGCGCGCGTTTGCGGAGCTGATCGCGCACGGGCGCCCTTGTCACCCCTCACTCTCCATCACATCGTCACCCTGAACTTGTTTCAGGGTCTATTTTGCCAACAAAGCGGCCGCGGTAGATGATAAATGGACCCTGAAACAAGTTCAGGGTGACCGGTAGTTATCAGGGTGACGGTCGTCTCTTATAAACCGGACTCCGCCCTCAATCATACCCAGCATCGGCATATTGATCGTCGGCAAGGTCGCTAAAGCGCGTAATTTTTGCCTCGAACTTCATGCGGACACGACCGGTTGAACCATGACGTTGCTTGGAAATAATCAGCTCTGCCACCCCGTGGATTCGCTCCATTTTTTCATTCCACGCGTCAAATGCGGGTGTCCCCTCATCCGGCTTCTTCATCAGTTCATAATAATCTTCGCGGTAAACGAACCACACCATATCAGCGTCTTGCTCGATTGAACCTGACTCGCGAAGATCCGACAACATCGGCGTTTTGTCTTCGCGTTGCTCGACCGCACGACTCAGCTGCGACAGAGCAATCACGGGGATGCTAAGTTCCTTCGCCAGCGTCTTAAGGCCTCGACTAATTTCCGAAATTTCGTTCACGCGGTTGTCGTTTGCGCGACTTGATCCCTGAAGAAGTTGCAAATAGTCAACGACAATGAGGCCGATGCCATGCCGACGTTGCAACCGTCGGGCGCGGGTGCGCAACGCTGCAATTGTAAGCGCAGGGGTATCGTCAATGAAAAGCGGTAAATCCTGCAACTCGCGGGACGCACGTGAAAGCTCACGGAAGTCTTCACGGGAAATCTTACCCATGCGAAGCAGCTCGGAACTGATCCCCGATTGTTCAGCCAAAATGCGTGTTGCTAATTGGTCCGCCGACATTTCCAGACTGAAAAACGCGACCTTTGCCCCAGCGCCCTTCGACTCTTCGATGCCGTCTTCACGTTCGCGCACCCAGCGCCGTGCCGCATTGAATGCAATGTTGGTCGCAAGCGACGTCTTACCCATGCCAGGGCGTCCGGCTAGAATCACAAGGTCCGAATTATGGAGCCCGCCGCATTTGGCATTGATACTGCTAAGACCAGTCGTGATACCCGAGAGGCTACCTCCGGACTGCAAGGCTTTTTCGACATTGCGGATGGCTTCGGTAGAGGCGGCAAGGAAGCTCTTCATGGAGCCTGTTTCGCCTTCGCCCTCGGCGACTTTGTATAGTGCGCTTTCGGCCGCTTCGATCTGGCCCTTGGGGTCAACGCTCTCGCTGGTGTCGAGGGCGTTGTCGACCAGCGTGCGGCCGACCGTCACCAATTCACGCAGCAGCGCTAGGTCATAAATCTGTTGGGCAAAATCGCGTGCACCGATCAGACCGGCGCCATCGGCAGTCAATTTAACAAGATAGCCCGGACCGCCAAGCTCTCGCATTGACTCATCCGCCTCAAAGAAGGGCTTCAACGTTACCGGCGTCACCAGCATGTTGCGATCGATCAAGCGCAGGATTTGTTCAAAGATGCGGCCGTGCAGCGGCTCAAAAAAATGGTCAGGCTGCAGCTTGATGGAAACATCTTCGATGACGCGGTTATCAATCAATATCGCGCCCAAAAACGCAGCCTCCGCCTCAATATTGCGCGGCAGGCGTTGGGGTTCAGCTTCGTTCGCTGCAGCAAGTCGGATGAGTTCGGCCATGGCTTCCTATCCTTTAGCACAAGGCGAAGTGCAAGTGGCCCGGAAAATAGAATCGGGGACAGGGCTGTGGACAACCGGCCATAGCAAAACATTCCGATAAGAGGATTTTCTTGCCCCAAAAATATCTCAAGCTAACACAGCAGCATGAGCGACCCGCGCATCATTAAAGTGGAACTAGACGAAGCAACGATATTGCGGCGGAATGCAGATATCGAACAGGAGCGGCGCGTCGCCATTTTCGATTTGATAGAAGATAATTTTTTCAAGCCCTTGCGTGATATGGGCGATAGCTATGCTGGGCCTTATCATCTTAATCTCAGCGTTGAAGAAGGACGCTTGATATTCGACATTCGCCGGCAAGACGGCACCGCGCATGAAACGCTCATTCTTGGATTGGGTCGCTTTCGCCGCGCGGTGAAAGACTATTTCGCCATTTGCGACAGTTACTATCAGGCAATTCGCAAGGCGAGTGCTGCCGAAATCGAGACGATCGATATGGCGCGGCGCGGCGTTCACAACGAGGCCGCCGAGCTATTGATGGAGCGATTGGACGGCAAAGTAGAAGTCGATTTCGCAACTGCGCGCCGATTGTTCACGCTCATCTGCGTGTTGCATATCAAGGCGTAGTAAAATCTCTGCAAAACGGCGTGCTCACGCGCATGGCCTCTCGACTTCACGCAAGGGGAGCGCCTAGAGGGAAAGGGATTCGAACATCGACAAGGGGTCGTATGACTGGGGCTAACGGCCGATATATCCGGTGGGGTGCAGTGGCGCTCGCAATCGCTTTGGCGACGATTGCGGTATGGAGCTACATCACCAGCTGGGCCCCGTCACGCGACGCATATCCCGTGCAAGGCATTGTGGTCAGCGAACGCAATGGTTCGCCGCAATGGGCCGAATTGGGTGCAACCGGCGTTGATTTTGCCTACATTACTGCGGTCGAAGGCGCGCGCGGACGCGACCTACAATTTCAAGCAAATCTGGCGGCGGTACAAGAGGCAGGCATCCGCTTTGGCGCGCTGCATCATTTTGACATTTGCCGCCTTGCCTCCGATCAGGCGACGATGTTCCTGACCAGTGTCCCGCGCAATGACCGGGCATTACCACCCGCCGTGCAGTTGGATTTTTCGGAAACCTGCAAGGGGCGGCCAAACCGCGCGCTCATTCTCTCCGAACTCGCGACCTTTCTGAACCAGATTGAGGCGCATAGCGGGACCCCCGCGATCCTGCTACTGACGAAGGAATTCGAGGAGGAGTATCAGGTGAGCAAGTCGATTGATCGTACCGTATGGCTGGAAGGTGACTGGTTTTTGCCATATTATTCCGCGCGACCTTGGGTCATGTGGACCGCCAATCAGCAGCGCCGCGTTAGCGGTATCGACGGCCCGGTTCGTTGGGTGGTAGTGCGCAAATGAGCGACGCAACGAACCAGCTCGTCCAGCGTGCCATTGAAGCTGCGGTAAACGCATATGCGCCTTATTCCAATTTCCATGTAGGCGCTGCTTTGTTGCTTGATGATGGCGAGATCATCACCGGCAGCAATTTCGAAAACGCCAGCTATGGCATGACATTGTGCGCCGAAACCGTCGCCATCGCCACAGCAAACAGCCACGGCAAACTGCGCGCGATCCGCGAAATCGCTGTGGCGGGGGGCTTGGCGGGGCATGTTGGCAAGGCAGTCGATCCGATCACACCGTGCGGGCGCTGTCGCCAGATTATCAAGGAAGTTGCGGACCTGACCGATACCGATATTCCGGTTCACTGCGCGCATGCGACGGGTTTTGAAACCTTCACGCTTTCCGAACTTCTGCCACATGGTTTCGGACCTGCGAACCTGAAATAACGAAAAAGAGGTAAAGCGCGTCCGCACTCGGCGAACGATTCCGCCCCTTGCACTCAGCCCACAAACCGGCAAAAGCATTTCCCGATAACAGGGAGTTACTATGTCCATATTGTCCGACATCTGGATTCGCGAACAGGCGCAATCAACTGGTATGATTGAGCCATTTGTCGAGGCGCAACGCCGCGACGGTTGCATCAGCTATGGTCTGTCATCTTATGGTTATGATGCCCGCGTTGCCGACGAGTTCAAGATTTTCACGAACGTCGATAGTTCCATCGTTGACCCCAAAGAGTTTGACCCCAAAAGCTTTGTAGACCGCAAGACGGACGTGTGCATCATCCCGCCAAACAGCTTTGCGCTTGCCAGAACAGTGGAATATTTCCGCGTGCCGCGTGATGTGCTGGTGATCTGCCTTGGCAAATCGACCTATGCCCGCTGCGGGATCATCGTCAATGTTACCCCGCTTGAGCCCGGCTGGGAGGGTCATGTGACTCTGGAATTCAGCAACACGACACCGCTGCCCGCCAAAATATACGCCAATGAAGGCGCATGCCAGTTCCTGTTTTTGAAGGGCGAGCAGCCGTGTGAAACCAGCTATGCTGACCGCGCTGGCAAATATATGGGTCAACGCGGCGTAACATTGCCTAAGCTCTAACGTCAAATCTACCGCTTCATGGCTCTTTTGAGGGCTTGGCGCGTTCTTCCTTCGACTGGTCATGCCTTATCGAGAGGTGGTGCCAGCGACCATGGAGGATTGGACATGCTGTCAGGCTTATTCGCTGTCATCGGACGCATCATGCTCGCGCTGATCTTCATTGTGTCGGGTGCTATCAAGTTGACGGATGTCGAGGCCACCGGCGCTTATATGGCCACCGCTGGACTGCCGGCCAATCTCGCTCTCCCCGTTGCCTTGCTTGAAGTCGTAGGTGGCATCATGATTGTGCTGGGCATTTTTACCCGCCTCACCGCACTGGCGTTCGCGGCATTCTGTCTTCTGACTGCTTTATTGTTCCACCGCGAAACTTCTGACCCTGTGCCGGCCGCAGCCGCGCTTAAAAATATCGCGCTTGCTGGCGGATTCCTCTGTTTGTTCGCATATGACCAGAAGAGTTGGAGCTTTGATGCCTATCGTGCACGACGCCGCCGCGAGGCCGACGCACTTCGTACCTCGACCAGCGATCATCCCGCGACGGGCGCCGGATAAGTTTTCGGCTAAGCGACGGCGGTTGTGGGGCGTTATCCTGTTGCGCAAATGCCGAGAGCCTGAAACAAGTCGGACATAGGATCCAAGGGAGAGCGAAATGTCCGAGCAACGTGAATTCGATATCATTGTCTATGGCGCAACGGGATATACCGGACGGCTGGTTGCGGAATATCTGAAAGACAAAAGCGGCCTTAAATGGGCGATGGCTGGACGTAGCGCAGACAAGCTGGCGGAAGTGCGCGACCTAATCGGTGCGCCAGCGGACACTGCACTGGTTGTTGCAGATGCCGCAGATCCGGCATCATTGGATGCCATGACGAAGCGGACCAAAGTTGTTTTGACCACAGTTGGGCCCTATCAATTATACGGTAATGAGCTGGTCGCGGCCTGCGTTGCCAATGGCACGGACTATACCGACCTGTGCGGCGAGCCGGCATGGATGCGGCAGAAAATCGACGCGCATGATGCCGCGGCAAAAGCCTCTGGCGCGCGCATCGTATTTTCCGCCGGGTTTGACTCGATCCCCTTCGATCTGGGCGTTTTGAAGCTGCAAAAGCATTGCCTTGATACCTTTGGCGCGCCTGCCCCTCGCGTAAAAGGTCGCGTTCGTGCGATGAAAGGCACGTTCTCAGGCGGCACAGCGGCAAGCCTGAAGGCGACAATGGCGGCTGCGGCCAAAGACCCGGCGGTCATCGCCTATCTCACTAATCCATTCAGCCTTGCAGGCGGCTTTGAAGGCCCTCCCCAGCCTGCCGGTAACAAGCCGGAATATGACGAGGCACTGGGCAGCTGGGCAACCAGCTTTGTCATGGCCCCCATCAATACCAAAAACGTCCATCGTACCAATGCACTGCTTGGTCACGCGTTTGGCGCGGATTTCGTGTATGATGAAATGATGCTCACTGGCCCCGGTGAACAAGGCGAAGCGATTGCGAAGCATGTGGCGTCGACGCCGATGATGGGCGGCGCTGATGACCCCAAGCCGGGTGAAGGCCCCAGCAAGGAAGAGCGGGAAACCGGCTTTTACGACGTCCTTTTCGTCGCGGAATATCCGGATGGCCGAACGGCACGCTTGAGCGTCAAGGGCGACAAAGATCCGGGCTACGGCTCCACTTCAAAGATGATAAGCGAAACTGCTATTGCCTTGTGCGAAACGACAGGCGCTGGTGGCGTGACCACACCCGGCGCTGCACTTGGTGAAAAGCTGGTTGAACGGTTGGAGAAATATGCCGGATTGCAGTTCACCGTTGAGGGCTGACCCCTTCCCTTACTCCCAGCCCGGCCCTATATGCCGCGAGCCATGTTAGGACGCCTTTTCAAAAAAGTTGCACCGCCCCGCCCCCTCGATACTGCGAGGGTGCCGGACGGGATACGTGTGTACGCGATTGGGGACATTCATGGTCGCAATGATTTGCTGAGCAACCTTTTGGAACAGATAGCGGCGGATGATCTCGCGCGTGGCCCTGCCAATACGCAAATTATCTTTCTGGGCGACCTCATGGACCGCGGGCCAGACAGCGCAGGGGTCATTGAAACCGCGATGGCGTTGAAGGCATCAGGTAAAAATGTGCGTTTCCTTATGGGCAATCACGAAGAAATATATGTGAGCGCGTGCCGCAAGCGCGATCCTAAGGTTACCCGTTTCTTCCTGCGCATCGGCGGCGAAGCAACCTTGCTTTCCTATCCCATTACGCGCGCTGAATATATCGGCCTGGACATGGAGCAACTCACCGAGCGTTTGGCGACTTTGGTGCCGGAAAGCCATTTGCAGTTTATCGAAAGCTTTGAGGACCAGATTGTTATTGGCGACTATGCTTTTGTCCACGCAGGCATTCGGCCGGGCGTTCCGCTAGCTGAACAAAAGCCAAGCGATATGCGCTGGATTCGCGAGGAGTTTATAAGCCAACGCGGAGACTTGGAAAAAGTCATCGTGTACGGGCATACGATTTACGACGAAGTCGATGAGCGCGGCTCGCGGATCGGCATTGACACCGGCGCTTATGACTCCGGAAAATTGACGGCCCTCGCGCTTGAAGGTGCAGAGCGCTGGTATATGCAGACATAACGGGAGAGTGACGCCATGAAAAAACAGCTATTGTTTGCAAGCCTGATTGCGATGGGCCTTTCGATGCCGACGCAAGCGCAAGACGGGCCTCAGGCCAATCGCCTGAAAGCAGATGTCGAAAAACTCGTCAGCTTCGGCACGCGGCACACACTGTCGTCGGCGACTGATCCGAAACGCGGTATCGGTGCCGCCCGCCGCTGGGCGCAGGCCGAGTTCGAAAAAATCGCTAAATCCTGCAAGGGTTGCCTAAAGACCGAACTGGTCGAGCGGCAAATGACGAGCCCGCGCGTGCCCAATGGCGTCAACATCGTCGATGTGCTTGCCGTGAAGCCTGGCAAAATGGGCTGGGACCATGTGGTCATCATCACCGCGCACATCGACAGCCGCGTATCGGACGTGATGGATTTCACCAGCGATGCACCCGGCGCAAATGATGACGGGTCGGGTAGCGCTTTGGTAATTGAAGCCGCGCGGCTGATGGCGCAGCAGCCACAGACGGAGGCGACAATCGTTTTTGCGCTCCTGTCCGGCGAAGAACAAGGCTTAATGGGCGGCCGGTTGCTCGCCGAAACCGCCAAGGAGCGCGGTTGGAAAGTCAGCGCATGGCTCAACAATGATATTGTTGGAGGCACGCTTGGTACGGATGGCCGCAAGGTTGAGAATATCGTCCGCGTGTTCAGCGAAGGAATCCGGGCGTCCGAAGACAGTGCAGGACAGTTGGCGCGTCGTAACAGCGGCGGCGAAGATGACGGCCCAAGCCGCGCGCTGATGCGCTATGCCGACCGCGTCGCGGACAAGAAAGCGGACATCAAGCTTGATGTATTCGGCGTGCGTCGCCCCGACCGCTTCGCGCGTGGCGGCGACCATCTACCCGCACTGGAACTTGGTCTTCCTGCCATCCGCTTCACCGTCGGCGTGGAAAATTACCATCACCAGCATCAGGATTTGCGGACTGAAAACGGTATCGAATATGGCGACACGATCGACAAAATGGACTTTGCCTATCTCGCCAAGGTAACTGCCCTGAATGTGGCGACCGCTCAAGACCTTGCCGCCGCGCCCCCTGCGCCAGCATCTGCGACGCTTGGCGGTGCGGTTTCGTCCGATACGACCGTGACATGGACGCAGGCGCCCGGAGCCGTAAAGTACCGCGTGTATCAACGCCGTGCCGATGCACAGGATTGGACATTGGCACAGGAGACTGAGGGCACGCAAACTGTGCTCAAAGGCGTGATCGTGGACGATCATTTTGTCGGCGTCAGCGCGGTGGGCGCCGACAATAGCGAAAGCCTGATTACTTTTGCGGGGCTTCCGCCCAGACGGTGACGCCGGATTTCAGATAATAAAAAGGGCGCGGTCTTTACGACTGCGCCCTTTTTGTCTGTCCGGGTGTAATTCAGTGTTTTTTGTGGTCGCGCAGCTTAACCGATTAACCGGTTCCCACTTATTCTCGCCGCGCTCCGCTCAAGCGACGAGCGGCTGCTCCATATCGTCAAGATCGCGCAGCACGTAGCCACGGCCCCAGACGGTTTCGATGTAGTTTTCGCCGCCACACGCCAGCGCGAGTTTCTTGCGCAACTTGCAGATGAAAACGTCGATAATTTTGAGTTCGGGTTCGTCCATGCCGCCATATAGATGGTTCAGGAACATTTCCTTGGTCAGCGTGGTGCCCTTGCGCAGCGAAAGCAGCTCAAGCATCGCATATTCTTTACCGGTCAGATGAACACGGCTGCCGTCGACTTCAACGGTCTTGGCATCAAGGTTAACCGCCAGCTTGCCGGTACGGATGACCGATTGCGAATGGCCCTTTGAACGGCGAACCACAGCATGAATGCGCGCAACAAGTTCTTCGCGATGGAATGGCTTGGTCACATAATCGTCGGCACCAAAGCCGAACGAGCGCACCTTTGAATCCATTTCGCTAATGCCCGAAAGGATGAGCACTGGTGTCTGCACCTTGGCGACACGCAGCTTCTTCAGAACGTCATAACCATGCATATCGGGCAGGTTAAGGTCGAGCAATATGATGTCATAATCATACAACTTACCCAGATCGAGGCCCTCTTCGCCCAAATCGGTGGTGTAGACATTGAACCCTTCGGTCGCGAGCATCATTTCGATGGCCTTGGCCGTGGTTGGTTCGTCTTCAATCAAAAGCACACGCATTGGGCAAACCCCTTTTTGAAACCCTTGCACCCCCGAAGCAGCACTGGCGAAACCGAGTGGTGCGACGGACTTTATTAACCATAAGGGAAATGAACTGAAAAGGTTAATTTGACGTTAATGTAGGATTTCCGGCGAGTCGCGGGATTTATGTTCACAAATGATGACGTTTTCTGCGGGTTGCAGGGCATGTCGCGCATGGTAATTTTTTTCGTTCAAATTGCTGCTGAAGGGGCAAAGCAGGCAAAAAGTCGATATTTGCCCGCTACGTTAACCTTATTTGCGTGACATCCTGGCCCATCATGCGCCGCATCCATTAAACATTTAGCCACGCCACGGAACATCTATGAGGCAGATTATGCCGCCAAATGTTCCGCCAGATAATCGATTAACACCGTCACCCGGTGCGGGCGGATCGTCCCGGGCGGAGTCACCAAATGCAGCGCCACCGTCGGCGGTTGCCAGTCATCCAAAATTTTCACCACCGCGCCGCTCGCCAGATCTTCCTCAATAATGAAGTCTGGCACCACAGCAATGCCATGTCCGGACCGCAGGCTATGCAGCATCACATCGCTGTTGTTGGCGCGCATGCGTCCGTGGGGCCGCACCGCGGCCTCTTCCCCCTTCCTGTTCGTGAAACGCCACAGTTCCGGCGTAGTGAGCAGAGAATAACGCAAGCAGTCATGCTCCCCAAGCTCGGCAGGATGGCGCGGTATGCCCATGCGTGCCAGATATTCCGGAGCCGCAACAATATGCGTTTTCACATCACGCAACTTTCGGGCCCGCAACGAACTGTCCGGCAGCGATGCAATCCGTAGTCCGATGTCAAACCCCTCGCCTATCAGGTCCACCTTCGCGTCGCTCAAATGCATATCAACGCTGATTTGCCGATACAGGCATAAGAAATCGGCGATCACCGGACCGACGTCGCGAAGCCCAAAACTCATCGGCACAGCAATCCGGACCAAGCCAGCCGGTTCCGATGCTTCGTCGCGCGCGGCTTCTTCGGCGGCCTGCCCTTCCGCCAATATGGCCTTGGCATGTTCGACAAGCTTCGATCCGCTGTCGGTCAGGGCGAGGCGCCGCGACGTTCGGTGGAACAGCGGCGCACCGACCTGAATCTCAAGCCGCGTCACCGCCTTGGACACGGTCGCCTTGGAAAGCCCAAGCGCATCGGCAGCCGCCGTGAAGCTCTTATGCTCCACAACACAGGCGAAAATACTCCAGGCTTCAAAATCAGGTAAACGCATATTTGGAAACGATATGTTTCCAACGTTTCTATTTCAATGATAATCGTCATTGCTATCTTTGGTTTATGAATTTCACCCGGAACAAGGAGTGACCGCAATGACTCAGATAGAAGTACGTCCGTTTTCTTCGCTTGGCGCCGCCAATCATGGCTGGCTTGATGCGCATCATCATTTTTCCTTTTCGGGCTATCATGACCCGGCGCGCATGAACTGGGGCGCCATCCGCGTATGGAATGACGACCTCATCGCTCCACAGTCCGGTTTTCCACCCCATCCGCATTCGGATATGGAAATCATCACCTATGTCCGGACCGGCGCGATTACGCACAAGGACAGCCTTGGCAACGAAGGCCGGACCGCCGCTGGTGATGTTCAGGTGATGAGCGCCGGTTCCGGCATCCGTCATGCCGAATATAATCTGGAAAATGAACCCACCACCTTGTTCCAGATCTGGATCATGCCGAACCGGACTGGCGGATCGCCCAGTTGGGGCGCAAAGCCCTTTCCCAAAGGCGACCGGTCAGGTGCATGGCAAATATTGGCCAGCGGCTTTGAGCACGACAAGGACGCCCTGCCCATTCGCACCGATGCGCGTGTTTTGGGCGCAACGATAAAGGCGGGCGAGAGCCTGAACTATGAAGTCGGTGCCACGCGGCACGCTTATATGGTGCCGGCCACCGGCGCGATCGAAATCAGCGGCCAGCGTGCCAACGCCCGCGATGGCGTGGCTATCGGCGAAGGTGCAATCACCATCACAGCCATTGAGGACGCAGAAATCGTCCTTGTCGACTCCCAATAACCCTCCCCCACCCTCTTTCCGCGCGGGCGGAAGGGGGCACCCCCCACATAAAAGGAACCGCCCATGACCAAAGTTCTCGTTCTATATTATTCGTCCTACGGCCATATCGAAACCATGGCTGAAGCCATTGCAGAGGGCGCACGCAACGCTGGCGCAGATGTCACGATCCGCCGCGTCCCTGAAACCGCGCCGCTGGAAGTTGCGCAGGCCGCGCATTTCAAACTCGACCAGAAAGCCGAAATCGCGACCGTGGACGAACTCAAGGATTATGACGCGATCGTCGTTGGCACAGGCACGCGTTTTGGCCGGATATCCAGCCAGATGGCAAGCTTCTGGGATCAGGCTGGCGGCGTGTGGATGCGCGGCGAATTAAATGGCAAGGTTGGCGCGGCTTTCACATCGACGGCCTCACAACATGGCGGTCAGGAAACGACACTGTTTTCCATCATCACCAATTTGCTGCATTTCGGCATGACCATCGTCGGACTGGATTACGGTTTTGCCGGACAAATGCGCAATGACGAAGTCACGGGCGGCGCACCCTATGGCGCTACGACGATTGCAAATGGCGACGGCAGTCGTCAGCCAAGCGAGACGGAACTCGATGGCGCACGTTATCTTGGCAAGCGCGTTGCCGAAACGGCAACCAAGCTGACGGCGTAATCATGACGCGGCAGCCTGCCCTGTTCCTATCGCACGGATCGCCCATGATCGTGCTGGATGAAAGCCCGGCGAGGACGTTCTTGGAGGGTCTTTCAGGGCAGCTGCCGACGCAGCCGGACGCGATATTATTATTCTCCGCCCATCATGACGAAGCCATCGCGTCGGTTACAGCATCGGCAAGTCCAGGCACCATTCATGATTTCGGCGGCTTCCCCGCTGCTCTGTTTGCCATGATTTACCCTGCGCCCGGCAGCCCGACGTTGGCGAGCGACGTCGCCGCGCTCCTCGACAAGGCAGGAATTGCCAGCCGCCTTGATGACGCACGCGGCTTTGACCACGGCGCGTGGACGCCAATGATGCTCGCGTGGCCGCAGGCCACTATCCCGATGGTGCAGCTATCGGTTAATAGCCACCAGTCGCCTGAATATCATTATCATTTGGGTCAGGCAGTCGCGCCGCTGCGGGATCGTAACATCCTTATCATTGGGTCCGGCGCGATGACTCATAACCTGAAGGCGTTTTTTCGCGGAGGGTTGGCTGCGACTGCGGATACCGAAAGTTGGGTGTCTGCATTCACCGATTGGGTCGATGCTACGTTGCAAGCTGGCGACATTGACACTCTGTTGAGCATAAAAACCCGCGCGCCGCACGGTCATGACAATCACCCGACGGACGAACATATCTTGCCGCTTTTTGCAGCCCTTGGCGCGGCTGGCCCGCACCCGAAAGCGACCAAGCTGCACAGCAGCGTCGATCATGCAGTGTTGGCGATGGATGCTTGGCGCTTCGATTAAGCGAGGCTAAGGAAGGCGGCCATGGCCTTTGACCTTCCCGAAGAGTTTCTCGAAGAAACGTTTCTCGCGTCCACCGGGCCGGGCGGGCAAAATGTGAATAAGGTCGCCACGGCATGCCAGTTGCGTGTCGACATATATGCCCTTGGGCTTCAGCCTTACGCGTTCCGCCAGCTAAAGGTGCTGGCCGGAAGCAAGATGACATTGGCGGGCGAGTTGATCGTCACCGCGCGCAGCCATCGAACGCGCGAGGCCAATCGTCAAGAAGCGCGCGACCGTGTCATCGCGCTTATCGACCGCGCGCACATCCGGCAGGTCCGGCGCGTTGCCACCAAGCCAAGCAAAGCGGCAAAAGCCCGGCGCGTTGACGCAAAAAAGGGCCGCTCCACGGTCAAGAAAAACCGTGGCAAGGTCAGCTTCGACTGATAGGATAACAACATGTACGAATTTGCCATCAACGCCTCCGCCCCGAAATCCGAACTGTACCGCGATCTGGTGAGTGCCGCCGATGCCATCACGAGTGGCGAGCCAGATACAGTCGCCAACATGGCAAACATCGCCGCCTTGCTGTGGGAATATCTGCCCGATGTGAACTGGACCGGATTTTACCGGATGTTGGACGGCGAGCTGGTGCTTGGCCCGTTTCAGGGCAAGGCCGCGTGCATTCGTATCCCGCTGGGCAAGGGTGTGTGCGGAACAGCCGCGTCGACGGGCGAAACGCAATTGGTTGAAGATGTGCACGCCTTTCCTGGACATATCGCATGTGATGCCAACAGCGCGTCCGAACTGGTCGTGCCGGTAAAGCACGATGGCAAAGTCATCGCGGTTATTGACCTCGATAGCCCATCGCTGAACCGTTTTGATGCCGAAGATGCTGCTGGCATTGAAACACTTGCCAAAATCCTGTCTGACCGCATTTGAAATAGATGCTTCATTTTGGAACATCTCGGCTTTGGGCAAGTAATTTACATCCCGAACAATAGTCATCTCCTGTTGGAAATGTTAACGTCTTCGTAACCATTGAGTCCCGCTTTGTTCGGAGCTCTTTATGCTTAGGGAGCGATTAACATGAACACAGCCCTTCTTTCCGGTCTTGCTGCCGCAGGTCTTTTGATGACGGGCGCGCCCGTTGTTGCCAGCCAGACTATTGCGTCGCTGCATTCGCCTCATACGCAGACCGGGCTGATGTTGACATTTGAAGGCAGCAAGGGCCGTTCCGCCAATCTTGGCCAAGGCGTGCCCTACGCAAACGGCGCGCAAGCCCGCGTGCCATATTCGGGCGTCATCGCTCGGCCCGGCTATCACGGCATTCCGCGTACCGACGTATATCGCCGCCCGTTCCGTGGCTTTGTCCTGCCCCGCTATTGGGTTCAGCCGACATTTTATGTGGCCAATTTCCGGAACTATGGCCTGAGCGCGCCAATGGCCGGTTATAATTGGAGCCGCTATTATGACGACGCGGTCCTGACCGACAGCCGGGGCTATGTGCAGGATTATCGCAGCGGCGTGAATTGGAACAACAGCAACGACCGGACTTATGATTATCGGGAGCCTGAATATGGCCCGTCGATCCGTCCGGACGACAGCGCATATGACTTTAACAGCGACAGCAACGTTGCCTTCGCCGCGCCCGACGGATCCAGCTATAGCTATGATGGCAATTGGCAGGGTGCCTATGTGGACCCGCAGGGCCGTGTATTCGAAGGCGAATGGGAAGGACGCGTCACACGTCAGGACGGCGTAGCTGGCCCGGGTTATCCCGCCCCGCGCCAACCGGCACCAGCGCCAGCGCCGCAGCGTCCGACGGCTGGCGCACCTTATGACGGGGGATATGGTTACACATCATCCAACGATGATGCCCGTGAACGCGAAGATTCTTACACCGTGCCGCGCGGCTTCGAAAATTATGAACGCTGCCTGAAAAGCAGTGGCGTCAAGGGCGCAGCTATTGGCGCGCTGCTTGGCGGCGTTGCAGGCAACCGCATCGCAGGACGCGGCAACCGCACTGGCGGAACACTTCTAGGCGCTGGCATCGGCGGACTGCTGGGTGTCGCTGTTGAAAAAGCCAACGACAAATGCCGCCAACATGACCCGCGCGAGAGCCGTTCGCCGGTTTATTCCTATGCCCAGCCACAACAGGCTTATGCCTATCCACAGCCGCAGCAGGTCTATTATTATGCGCCGCAACCGGCATATGGCGCAGCCATGCAAGGCGGATATTATTACTATCCGCAGGCTATGCCAACAACGACAGTCGTGACGGGCGCGCCCTATACAACCACGACAACGACGGTGACCGAAGAGGTCTATTACGAAAACATACGGACCGCGCCGCGCAAAAAGGCCGTACGCAAATGGAAGCCAAAGCGCACCTGCGCGTGCCGGTAAGTGTTGATTTAGCCTAAAATAAAAGCCCCCGCCATGTGCGGGGGTTTTTCGTTTATGCCCGCGTTGGTCAATGATGGTTAGGTGCGGTTATTAGCGAATTGCTGAATAAATGTTTTGTTTTGGCGATCGGATTCTTAGAGGCCCATGGCCGAAATGTTGTAGAATGCGGTTATCAGATGTTTTCGTCTCCATTGACCTTTCGGTTAAAGGACGGACCCAAAGCGCATGAAGAGGCAGCATGTTCGTCAGCGCAAGAATAGCCGTTGCGCTGACATCGCGAGAACTAGGCAAGTCATCAAATACATGAGGTGAATGGCCGCACGAAGCCAGAGTGGGAACTGGGCCATATTCAGTGCCAATCTTTCGCCAAGCATCACCCCAAGCGAAAAGAAGAAAAACCATAGCGTGAACAGGTATTGCGTCCATCCTCGAAACAAAAAAGTGACGATGTCGTGCAGTCCGCCGCAAATTAGAAACGTGACTAAAAGGGCCAGCCAGCGTGGCGCGAAATGACTTGTGGGACTGTAAACATACCTGCCAAGATAATACCCAAAAATTGGGTTCCAGTAACGCCAAAATCCGGCAAATGATGCAGCTCCGAATGAGCGTTGTAGCATGTTCTTGAGAGAACCACTGCCACCTAGAGACACACCATTTCTACGCTTCACATATTGGCCAAGCGAAATTCCCCTGCGCTGCCCTTTTCGATGTCCCATGCCGCTCCCGTATTGTAAGCTGCGTCGTGATTTCCGCGCCGGATAACGGCTTCGCATAACTTTGGAACGTCCGCGAATGGGTCGTTTCCGGACGGTTCGCTTTGTGCCGCGGCTCCTAGCGCGCCAAGTCCGGGTCAAACAATTCCCAGCCGTCCGGACCAAGGCGTTCCAGCGGGCGGTAGCGGGTTTTATATTGCATCCGCGCGGCGCCATTTACCCAATAGCCGAGATAAACATAAGGCAGGCCAGCAGCCTTTGCGCGCAGGATGTGGTCCATGATGATGTAATTGCCGAGACCCGAGCGGCCCTCCAGATCGGGATCGTAAAAGCTGTAGATCATCGATACGCCGTCGCTCTGCTGATCGGTGAGGCACGCACCGACGAGATCGCCCAAGCGTCCGAAGCGGGTGGGCGTGCGATATTCTACAACATGGCTGCGCACAGGGGATTGTTCCACCATGTCGGCATAATCCATGTCGTCCATGTTCACCATGCCGCCATCGGGATGGCGTTTGGCAAGATAGCGGCGCAGCAAATCATATTGCTCCGATGTTGACCATGGCCGGCATGCGCTGACCACAAGGTCAGAATTGCGACGCAATATGCGACGCTGCGTTGCGTTGGGCCGGAATTCATCTGTCCGCACGCGCACCGAAACGCAGGCCTTACAATCGAGACAGCTTGGGCGATAGGCGACATTCTGGCTGCGACGGAAACCGATGCGGCCAAGCGCTTCGTTCAGTTCGTCGGCATGGTTGCCATTGAGTTCGGTAAAAACCTTACGTTCCGTTTTACCCGGCAGATAGGGGCATGGCCCGGGGCTGGTGACAAAAAAGCGAGGAAAACGGACTGGTGCGCTCATATTCTTCCCGCCCTCTATTGCGGCTGTTAAGAAATTCTTTACCTTTTATGCACACGTCCCCACGCGCTGAAAAGCGAATTTACCATGTTTTCGGCAGTAACCATTTATTTGTTCAGTTCGACCCGCTCAACCTTGTAACCAGCGGCGTTCAGGCCATCGACAAGGCCCTGTAATTGCTCGGCATCCCGCGCTTCGCATTCAATGTCGGTAATCAGGCCCTTGGCAGGAAGCGTGGTGAAAATCCGCTGGTGATAGATTTCGATGATGTTGACATTATGCTCGTTGAATAGGCGCATCACCTTGTACAAAGCGCCCGGCCGGTCCTGCAACGTAAGGCGCAAACGGGCGAGCCGTCCTGAGCGTGCCAAATCACGCAGGAGCACATTGGCCAACAAGCGCGTGTCGATGTTGCCGCCGCACAGGACGACGCCGACATTTTTGCCAGCAAAAATCTCCGGATTAGCCATGACGGCTGCAAGGCCAGCGGCTCCAGCGCCTTCAACCACCGTCTTTTCAATCTGCAACAGCAGGCTGACGGCGGTTTCCAGTTGCGCTTCGCTGACGAGTACGATTTCGTCCACAAGGTCGCGAATAACTTCGCTGGTGAATGCGCCCGGTATTTTCACCGCAATACCTTCGGCCAGGGTGTCACCTTCGCATGGCATTTGCAGGTTATTCAGCAGCGCGTACATGGACGGGTAAAGCTCCGCCTGAACGCCGATTAGGCCAATGTCGGGTTTCAACGCGCGCGCTGCCGTTCCCATACCCGACAGCAAACCGCCGCCGCCAATGGGCACCACCAGCATGTCGAGCGATGGAATAGCCTCCAACATTTCAAGCGCGACCGTTCCCTGCCCTGCGGCAACATCCGGGTCATCGAACGGATGCACAAAGGTCAGGCCCTGCTCAGCCTCCAACAGGCGCGCGTGCTTATAGGCATCGTCAAAGGTTTCCCCGTGCAAGACCACTTTGCCGCCAACGCTTTCGGTCTGCATGACCTTAACCGTGGGGGTAGGCACGGGCATGACGATTGTCACCGGAATCCCGAGCCGCGTGCCGTGATAGCTTAAACCCTGCGCATGGTTGCCAGCGGAGGCCGCGATAACACCCTTGCTGCGCTGTTCTTCGGACAGCAGCAATATGGCGTTCAGCGCGCCGCGCTCTTTATAGGCGGCGGTAAATTGAAGATTTTCGAACTTCAGGTAAATATTCGCTCCCGTCAGCTTTGACAAAGTCTGGCTGTACAAGGTGGGGGTGGCCACGATTGAGTCGCGGATCCGCGCATGGGCGGCGCGGATATGTTCAAGGGTCAGTTTGTCGCTCATATGCAGCGGGGCCCTATCCTATCTGGCGCGAAGTGAAAACACAGTTTAGAGCAAGGGCATGGCAAGAATAGCTTTCATTGGTTTGGGCGTCATGGGCGGCCCGATAGCGCGACACCTGCAACAGGCAGGACATACGCTAACTGTTTATAATCGTTCGCGTGCAAAGGCGGAAAAATGGGTCGAGGCCCATAAAGGCGTGCTGGCGACGTCGCCAGCCGAAGCGGCCCGCGATGCGGAAGTCGTCATTAGCTGCGTAGGCACCGATGATGACCTGGCCGGCGTCACGCTTGGCCGCGATGGCGCATTTGCCGCTATGGCAAAGGGCAGCCTGTATATTGACCACACCACAGTTTCGGCGCGCATTGCCCGGCAGTTGGGCGTGGAGGCCAAATCACGCGGACTGTTAATCGTTGATGCGCCCGTCACAGGCGGTCAGGCGGGCGCGGAAGACGGGACTTTGTCCATCATGTGCGGCGGCAGCGAAGCGTCGGTAGAGGCCGCGCGCGCCATCATGGCACCGTATGCCAAACGCGTCGTACATGTCGGCGGACCCGGCACTGGCCAGATCACCAAAATGTGCAACCAGATCGCTTTTGCTGGCGTCATCCAGTCGCTGTCCGAAGCGCTTCGCTTTGCCCAGTCAGCAGAGCTGGACGTCGAAAAAGTATATGAAGCGATTTCCGGCGGTGCCGCGCAAAGCTGGCAAATGGATAATCGCTGGGCCACCATGGCGCAGGACAAATTCGATTTCGGTTTTGCCGTCGACTGGATGCGCAAAGACTTAGGGTTAGCCTTTGAAGAGGCTCGCGCAGTCGGTGCAACCTTGCCGATTACTGCGGTCATCGACCAATTTTATGCCGATGTGCAACATATGGGCGGCGGCCGTCTCGACACCAGTTCCATCGTCAAAAGGCTCCCCAAAGGATGAAGAAGTTTCTTGCGTTAGCCCTCCTCGCTTTAGCTACGCCAGCATTCGCCGAAGGTTTAGTCGAAAACGTAAACGGCATCACGCTGGACAAGGACGGCAAAGTCATTCGGTTCAACGCAATGTTAGTGGGCAAGGACGGCAAGGTCACCGAACTGCTGACCAAGAAAGAAAAGCTGCCTAAGCAACTCGATTTCCGACTTGATGGCCGTGGCGCGACGCTTCTTCCCGGGCTGATTGATGCGCACGGTCATGTCATGGGATTGGGTTTTCAACTCCTGACGCTCGACCTTTCGGGTACAAACAGCCTTGCCGAAGCACAGGCGGCAATAAGGGCTTATGCGGCGAAATATCCCGACCGCCGATGGATTATCGGACGTGGCTGGAACCAGGAAAAATGGGGTCTTGGCCGCTTCCCGACCGCGCAAGATCTTGATGCTGCGGTCAACGACCGGCCCGTATGGCTGGAACGTGTTGATGGTCATGCCGGTTGGGCCAACAGCAAAGCCATGGAGATCGCAGGCGTCACAGCGGCATCGAAATCACCTGCGGGTGGCCGCATTGAATTGGCTGGCGGAAAACCCAGCGGCATTTTCGTGGACTCCGCTGCCGATCTGGTCGGGAAGTTTGTGCCCACGCCCAAGCCGCTTGAACGTGACATCGCCTTGGGTGAGGCGCAGAAAAAACTGCATTCCTTGGGCATCACAGCGATTGCCGACATGGGCACGTCGATGGAAGACTGGCAAAGCTATCGCCGCGCTGGTGATGGCGGCTGGTTGACGGTGCGCATTTTTGGCTATGCCGGCGGCATCGACAATATGGTCGCAATCGCCGGGCCGCGCCCGACGCCGTGGCTATATGACGACAAGCTGCGCTTGGGCGGCGTCAAATTATATCTGGATGGCGCATTGGGCAGCCGTGGCGCTTGGTTGAAGAAACCTTATGCCGATGCGCCGGGGCAAACTGGCCTGCAGTTCCTCGCCAGCGCTGAAATCCGCAACCTCATGGTGCGCGCATCGATGGACGGTTTCCAGACTGCCATTCATGCCATCGGTGACGCTGCCAATGCCGAAG
Organism: uncultured Sphingorhabdus sp.; assembly: GCA_963508315.1. GTDB lineage: Bacteria > Pseudomonadota > Alphaproteobacteria > Sphingomonadales > Sphingomonadaceae > Sphingorhabdus_B. Next base: position 631,544 of record CAUOWK010000002.1, read on the forward strand.
TCATCGGTGCGATTGAGGAGCTTTCCGAAACCTACAAAAATGACCAGCGCTGGCGGATCGAGCATGTCCAGATTGTCGACCCTGCAGACCTGCAAAAGCTTGGCCAGCATGGGATCATCTCGTCCATGCAGCCGGTCCATCAAACCTCGGACCGATTGATGGCCGAAGCCCGACTTGGGCAAGAACGGCTAAAGGGTGCCTATGCGTGGCAATCCATCGCACGCGCCGGTGGCAAACTAGCCTTTGGATCGGACGTGCCTGTTGAATCCGCTGACCCCTTTGCCGGTCTTGCAGCCGCGATGACTCGAGAAGACGCCGATGGACAGCCCTTTGGCGGATGGCGACCCGAAGAGCGCGTATCACGCGAACAGGCGCTCGCTGGCTTCACAACGGGCGCGGCATATTCCGCATTTGCCGAAGGAAAATTCGGGTCATTAACGCCCGGTCATTATGCAGACTTCATATTGATCGACGTCGATCCGCTACTTGCCAGCCCCAGCGAACTGCGTAAGGCAGTGGTCAAGGAAACATGGGTCGGTGGCAGGCCAGTTTATAAAAATGCTGCAGTAAATGCTGCGGATAACAGAAAAGATGGAGAGACACGATAATGCGCGCATGGACATTGGCTAGCCGCCCAGCAGGGCTCCCGAACGACAGCAATTTTGCGATGATTGAGGCACCTGATGCCCCGTTGGCAGCGGACGAGTTTCGCGTCGCCAATAGCTGGTTGTCGGTTGACCCTTATATGCGCGGGCGCATGAATGATGCGAAAAGCTATTCCGACCCATTCGCACTCGGCGAACCCATGACGGGGGGCGCAGTGGGCACCGTGACGGAAAGCAACAATGCGGATTTTCCCGTTGGTGCGAAAGTGTTGCACATGGCTGGCTGGCGGGATTCTGTGGTTTTTGGCGGCGGTAAGACCCCGCCCGCCGGCATGCCGCCTGTTAAGTTGCCGGATTTAGGCGTGCCCGACCAGCATTGGCTGAGCATCATTGGCATGCCCGGCGGTACCGCATGGTTTGGCTTGCTCAAGGTCGCTGAAGCAAAGCCCGGCGAAGTGATTTTTGTATCAGCTGCCGCTGGTGCAGTTGGCTCAACCGTTACGCAAATTGCCAAGGCGAAAGGCATGAAAGTCATCGGCTCGGCTGGCGGTGCCGACAAATGTGCGTGGGTCAAGGAACTCGGGGCAGATGCGGTTATCGATTACAAATCAGGCAAGGTCCTGCCCCAATTGCTCGCTGCGTTGAAAGATATGGGCGAAAGCGGGATCGACGTTTACTTCGACAATGTCGGTGGCGAGCATTTCGATGCGGCGCTGGCGACCGCGAAAGAATGGGCGCGCTTCGCCATTTGCGGCATGATTGACGTGTATAACGACTTTAAAGCCCAGCCCATGCAATATTTGCCGATGATCATAGGCAAGCGGATCATGATAAAAGGTTTCTTATACCCTGATTTCTATGCGCAAGTCCCCGAGTTCAATGCCGACATGGCTGCGCTTATTCAAGCCGGAGCAGTCAAGGGTCGCGAGACTGTAAAGGATGGTCTGGAAAAAACACCGGAAGCCTTTCTTGGCCTATTCTCTGGCGAGAATACCGGCAAGATGCTCGTCAAGTTGTAAACATTATGCTGCGCAGCAATTATCCGCTGCGCAGCTTGATTTTCAGCCATACGAAGGTCAGCGTGCCGTAACGTCATACTGCACATTGTTGCACAATAGACGCACATCCCAAATTTCAAGGGTTTCCGCGCTTTACGGCGATGACATTCGTATGTCGCTTCGTTAGATTGTGACAAAATAATTTCAAAACAGGAGAGAAGAAGATGTTGCGACGTGACAAATCCCTCGGTCAGGCATTGAAACTATCGGCAGCCTGCATGGCACTTGCCATTCCGGGTCTTGCCTTTGCCCAAGAAGCTCCACAATCCGAAGACTCAACGCAGGATGACGAAATCGTCGTTACCGCACAGGGCCGTAGCCAGCTGCTTTCCGACGTTCCCGTCGCGATTTCGGCGGTAAACGCAGAAACGCTTCAGAACAGCGGTGCCAACGACATTCGTCAGCTTAACCAGGTTGCGCCATCGCTTTTGGTTTCCTCAACCGGTTCGGAAGCCAACGGTTCGGCCCGTATTCGTGGTATCGGTACGGTGGGCGATAACCCCGGCCTCGAAAGCTCGGTTCCGGTCTTCATCGACGGCGTATATCGTTCGCGTTCGGGTATTGGTCTGAACGAACTTGGCGAAATCGACCGTGTCGAAGTGCAGCGCGGCCCACAAGGCACGCTTGGCGGACGCAACTCGTCGGCTGGTCTCATCAGCATCTATTCCAAAAAGCCAAGCTTCACTTTCGGTGGCACCGGCGAGCTGACCTACGGCAATTACGACTTCATGCGCGGCGCAGCAAGCGTCACTGGCCCGATTTCGGAGCAACTCGCATTCCGTGTGGATGGCGTTTACGTAAAGCGTGACGGTTTCTACCGTGATGACCAGAACGGACGCGACATCAACAATCGTGATCGTTACTTCCTGCGTGGTCAATTGCTGTTTGAACCCACGGACGCATTGTCGGTTCGCCTGATCGCGGATTACACGTCGCGTAAGGAAGAATGCTGTGCGGCGACTTATGTGGATCAATCGGTCAACCCGTTCATTGGTGACCTGAACACCCCAAGCACCGTTGGCGCGGCGTCAACCGCTACGTCGAACAACATCATCAATGTGTTGCGTGACCTTGGGCAGCCGCTGGCTGCGTTCCAACAGGGCTTTGGCCGCAACGTATCGGTTAGCGCAAATCGCAGTTTCGCCGGTGAAACGAAGGATTATGGTTTCTCGGGCCAAATCGATTATGATTTTGGCGGCGCAACTTTGACGTCGATTACAGCCTATCGTCAATATCGCTCCGGTCAGGCATCCGACACTGATTATGGTGAGGTCGACATTTTATATCGCGCACCAAGCGACGATGCCTATCGTCAGTTCCACACCTTCACGCAGGAACTGCGTCTGCAGGGTGAAGCATTTGACGGCAAGCTCGACTGGCTCGTTGGCGGCTTCTTCGCGAATGAAAAGCTCACGGTTCAGGACAATTTGCGCTTCGGCAACCAATATGGTCGCTTTGCAACTTGCCGTCTTGTTTCCGGTGGCGGTTTGGCAGGATTGTATTCGCCGGGTTCGGCCGGCTGTCTTGCAGCACGCCCCGCATTGTTCGGCGCGGCATCGCCTGTAATCTTTGGCGCATTTGACCGCCTGGATAGCTTGAACGATCGCGGCACGACGCTGGATCGCTATTTCCAAAATGGCACCAACTGGGCGTTATTCACGCACAACATCGTGCATGTAACCGACACTGTCGATCTGACGCTTGGCTTGCGCTACACCAATGACAAGAAGAAGTTCAACGCGACCTTTGGCAATGACAACACAGTCTGCACGGCCAATCAGGCAGCCTTGTCGAGCTTCCTGACCAACCCTGCACTCGCTGCGGTTGCTGGCGGCCTCATCGGCTTGTCATGTCAGGGTAACTCGACGGCAGAACTGAATGGCGTTTCCATCCGTGATGATCGCAAGGAAGATCAAATCACCGGCACGGCCATTTTGTCGTGGAAGCCTGTTGATGACCTTCTGGTCTACGGCAGTTTCGCACGCGGCTATAAGGCAGGTGGTTTCAACCTCGACCGTTCTGCTCTGAAGTCGCCGATAGCAAGCTTTGCTTCGGTGGGCGGTGCACAGGCGCTCGTTGGCAATCTGCAGTTTGATCCCGAACTGGTGGACAGCTACGAACTCGGCGCGAAATACTCGACTGGCCCGTTTGGCCTGAGCGTTTCGGCCTTCCGTTCGGATTTCAGCAGCTTCCAGTTGAATACTTTCAACGGTACTGTCTTCCTCGTCCAGAACGTCAATGGTTGTAACAACCTTGTTGGCGGATCAAGCGCGGATACGGATCTGAGCAATACTACCGGAACCTGCGCTACGGGTGACATCACTTACGGCGTGCGTACGCAGGGTCTTGAGCTTGAAGCATCGCTCACGCCCGCCCGCAACTTCCGCATGGCGGCTGGCTTGACCTATGCCAAGACCACCTACCGCGATGATCTAATCGGCACGAAGAACGGCGCGCCACTTGACTCGGCGCTCCGCAAATTGCCCGGTGACAATCTGTCCAACGCACCTGAACTGGTTGCTACCTCCAGCGTCACATGGACGCCAGAAATCGGCAGCAACGGCATGAGCGGTCTGGTGTACATCGACGGTCGTATGACCAGCGATTACAACACCGGTTCCGACTTGTTCCCGCAGAAGGAGCAAGATGGTTTCGCGGTATTCAACGCCCGTATCGGTCTGCGCGGTCCAGATGAAGCCTGGGGCATTGAGCTTTGGGGCCAGAATATCTTCAATCAGGATTACGCCCAAGTTGCCTTCAACTCGCCATTCCAGGCGGGTCAAAGCTCGGCACCATTTGTCGATCCACAATATCCAGGCGGCCGCCAGATCTTCTCGCAGTTCCTCGCAGAACCGCGGACCTATGGCATCACGCTTCGTGGCAAGTTCTAAGAACGTCACAGCCTAGAACGAGAGAGGGCCCGCATCGCTGCGGGCCCTTTTTGTATGACGATGGACACAGGGAAAAGAGTTACGCGTTCAATGACGTTTCGTCACCCTGAACTCGTTTCAGGGTCTATCATGCAGACAATGCATATCTCAGGCGGATAAATAGATCCTGAAACAAGTTCAGGATGACGGTTTTGTCTTTTACGACGCTTCGGATTTTTCGCGATGGCGCTTTGGTATTAAGTAAGGACCGGTTTCCAAAACGGAATAAACCGCCGTCACATCCTCGATGCTTCCCGGACCTTGATTATGCGGTGCCAAATCCTACGCTCAAAAATCCCGGCATTGGACCATTCCAACCGTCGTCGCCAGCAGGTGCTGCACTTGGCTTCGCAGCTGGTTCATCCTCAGCCTTAGGCGTTGCCTTTTCACGGGCTGGGTTAGGCGCAGCTTTCTCGCGGGCCGGCTTAGGCTCGGATGGGGCGTCTGCTGCATCGCGCGTATCGGGGCGTGCAACCTTGGCTTTTGGTTCAGCTGGTTTACGGCCACGCTTTGCTGGTGCGCGTTCTTCGGCATCACCCGATGGCGCTTCAATCTTGCCAAGGCGTTCAATCTTGTTGCCAATCAGCTTTTCAATGCCTTCGATGGCTTCTTCGTCAGCCTTGGTGACAAAGGTAAAGGCCTTGCCCTTTGCCCCTGCACGGCCGGTACGGCCAATTCGGTGGATGTAATCATCGGGATGCCACGGCGCGTCAAAATTGAACACATGGCTGACGCCTTTGACGTCGAGACCGCGCGCGGCCACGTCGGACGCTACCAAAAAGCTGATGGCACCGCTCTTGAAAGCTTCAAGCTGCTTTTGACGAGTGGCCTGATCAATGTCGCCATGGATTTCGCCCGAACTGAAGCCGTGCTGTTGAAGGCTGGTGTTCAGTTCCCGAACCGTCGTCTTGCGGTTGCAGAAGATGATTGCGTTCGTTGCGCCTTCGCTGCGGATAAGGTTGCGCAATAGCTCGCGCTTTTTCATCGGCGTCACATTGACCAAAAACTGCTCGATGTTGACATTGGCCGTCGCTGGCCGTGCAACTTCGATATATTTTGGGTTCGACAAAAACTTGTCAGCCAACTTCTTGATCGGTGGCGGCATGGTTGCCGAAAACAGCAATGTCTGGCGATTGGTTGGCAGCTTCGTGCAGATATGTTCGATGTCCGGGATGAAACCCATGTCGAGCATACGGTCCGCTTCGTCGATAACCAGCATCTCGCAGCCGGTTAGCAAAATCTTGCCGCGCTCAAACAAGTCCATAAGACGGCCCGGCGTAGCGATGAGAACATCAACACCTTTCTCCAGCGCCTTGACCTGATCACCCATTTGTACGCCGCCAATGAGCAACGCCATCGATAGCTTATGATATTTCCCGTATTTTTCGAAATTCTCAGCGACCTGCGCAGCGAGTTCGCGCGTCGGCTCCAAGATGAGGCTACGTGGCATCCGCGCGCGGGCACGGCCATTTGCCAGCACGTCAATCATCGGCAACACAAAGCTTGCGGTCTTGCCAGTGCCCGTCTGTGCGATTGCGATAATGTCCCGCATCATCTGAACTTGTGGGATGGCTGCGGCCTGAATGGGGGTTGGCTCATCATAGCCAGCCTCGCTCAAGGCTCTCAATAACTCGTCAGACAAGCCGATGTCGGCAAAACGCATATGTTGTTCCGGAAAGAAAGGGTGTTACGCCGTTGATGCAAAACCCATCTAAGCGAGCGTCGCCATTGGTCGTTACCACGGGAAATGTCAAGGTAAATGGCCGAACGCGACTGGCGTCAGCGCGGCACCAGCAAACGGAATTTATCGACCTCGCATTTCGCACCGGTTCGGGCGTGCAGCAGATCGCGATCGACACATAATTTGCCGTCTGACGAACGCTCCATATAGGCGCCGGCATAGAATTCGCGGGCCAGGCAGCCATCCCCCAGATAGGCGCGGATTAGAACACCATCGCGCGTCAACAGATCAAGCGTCCGATTAGGGCCAGGCCGCGAACCACCCAGCTTGTCCACCCACAGGCACTTGCCAATCTTCTGCTCTTTATATTTCAGCTTGGCTATCGACTGGCGTTGGGCCCCCACCGTGGCCGGTGCCAACGCTGTGCTTGGCAAGCGGATGATAACGCGCTGGTCGATGCGGACCTGATTATATTCAGGGCTCAATGCACGGAAAGCAACAAAGGGATTGCCCGGAACCGGGCCGTCAAATTCAGCCCATGCCTTATGCGAAATTGTCCCCAAACCAACCGCAAAAAGGATGATGGCCAAAATAAAGCGCAAGAATGGTTCCGGTTTCACGTTGAAGTTCTAACGGCTTTACCTGACAGGGTTGAACGTGGCATGAATTGAAGCCGCATGCTAATGCAAACACAATGGAAAATGCCTTGCTTGATGTAAATGCTTTATCGGAATTTCGCGCCATATTGGGACCGAAGGGTTACTGCGACGATGCGCAAACCATTGCGCCTTGGCTCACCGATTGGCGCGGTCGATTTACCGGAGACGCGCGGGTTTTATTGTCACCCGGAAACACTGATGAAGTGGCCGCCATCGTGAAGGTCGCAGCCAAATATGCCGTCGCGTTGGTGCCGCAAGGCGGCAATAGCGGCATGGTCGCGGGTGCTACGCCGGATCAAAGCGGGCAGCAAGTGCTGCTATCATTGCGGCGCATGGACGAGATGCAGCCGGTAGACATGCAAGACGGGTTGATAACGTGCGATGCGGGGGTCATTTTGCAACATCTCCATGAGGCGGTCGCTTCGTCCGGATGCCGCTTCCCATTGACTTTGGGTGGCAAAGGCTCAGCCACCGTGGGCGGTTTAGTTTCGACAAATGCGGGCGGCACACAGGTATTGCGCCACGGGACCATGCGGCAGCTGGTTGCCGGACTTGAGGCAGTGTTGCCGGACGGATCGGTCTATGACGGTTTGGCACCGCTCAAAAAGGACAATCGTGGATATGACCTGAAGCATTTGCTGATTGGCGCAGAGGGCACCATCGGCATCGTGACGCGCGCGGTGTTGCATACTGTCCCCGCATTAATCGACCGCTGCGTCATATGGGCTGGGGTGGATTCCCCTTCGCAAGCATATGAGCTTTTGCGTTTCATGCAGCGACATGGCGGTGATCGGCTGGAAGGTTTTGAAATCCTGCCCGATGTCGCCCTGAACTCTGTGCTAACACATATAAACGGAACCCGTGCGCCGCTGGATACCGCGCACAAGTGGCACGCATTGCTGGAGTTTGTGCAGGATGACCCGGACCAATCCAGTCCTTCGGAGTTCGCCGTCAGCCTACTGGAAACTGCGATGGGCGAAAATTTGATGGGCAATGCCACGATCGCCAGCAGTGATGCGCAAGCCGACGCGTTTTGGAAGATACGCGATTCCATTGCCGAGGCCGAGCGCGCGGCAGGGCCGGCACTTCAACATGACATCAGCGTTCCGGTCGCTGCGATGGCCAGGTTCATTGAGGCGGAATCACCGCGTATTGAGCAGGCCTATCCCGGCACGCGAACGGTTGCGTTCGGGCATCTGGGCGATGGCAATATCCACTTTCATGTAAAGGCACCCGATGGAGTCCATGTTGCCGACTGGTATGCTGGAGACGGACGTCGCATTACCGCGCATGTATATGACAGGGTTCAGGAATATGGCGGATCGTTATCGGCCGAGCACGGCATTGGCCTTGCTAAGGTTGCCGAGTTCGCTCGCTTGGTTGACCCCGCTCGACTATCCGCGCTGCGCGCCATCAAACACGCCTTCGATCCGCTCGGCATTATGAATCCGGGCAAGCTTGTTCCGCTTGCTTAACAGCCCCCATCCGCCTAAAGCGCCGCATCGATTTTTTGCCATATAATCAAGCAACGGAGTATCACATGGCCAGTGCGCCCCAAGCAGCAAATCTGCCGCTTCTTTACAAAGACCTTATCCCGCTCAACAGCAACGATCATGTCACATGGAAATCCCGTTTGCTTGAAAACGCGAAATTCCTTGAAGGTCAGCATGCGATTCCGTTGACGATTGAGGAATTCGTTCCTGCATCGCGCGTATATCCAATCATTTTCTCGGCAACGGACAACCCCGTTCCGTTGGTGCTGATGGGCATGAATGAGGGCGTGAACACCTTCATGAATGAAGAAGGACATTTCGAGCGCCCTGTTTACATACCCGCCTATGTGCGTCGTTATCCCTTTCTGCTCGCAAAGCTGCGTCCGGATACGGAAGAACTCTCGCTTTGCTTCGACCCGACTTCGGGCGCAGTGGGTGAGTTCGAAGAAGGCACGCCCTTGTTCGACAACGGCCAGCCAAGCGAGAACACGCAAGCCATCCTCAAATTCTGCGAAGAGTTCGAGAATGCCGGTAACCAGACCCACGCATTTGTTGAAGAACTGAAGAAGCTCGACCTTTTGATGGACGGTGAAGTGTCGATCCAACAGGAAGGCCAAGAGCAGCCCTTCATTTATCGTGGTTTCAAGATGATTGACGAAACCAAGCTGCGCGAACTGCGTGGCGACGCTGTGCGCAAGTTGAACCAGAACGGCATTCTCGCGCTGATCCATGCGCATTTGTTCTCGTTGCAGCTGATGCGCGAAATATTTGCAGTTCAAGTGGCGCAGGGTAAGGTGCCGCAGGTGACGGAAGCGCCTTCGGCCTAATCAATCCGGATAGTCTATGCCGTCACCCCATCAAAGAGGGAGTGACGGCATGGGAAAATACAGCAAAACCGCGATCTTGCTTCATTGGCTGATCGCCATACTCATACTAACGAACGTCGTACTGGCGAGCATGTCCGAGGATCTGCCGCGCGCAGCGCGCGCCGCCTATATGGATCCCCACAAAGCCATAGGCATATCGATCTTGACGCTGTCCGTCCTTCGCCTTCTTTGGCGACTCGGCCACCGCCCACCACCGCTCCCGCAGACATTAGCCGGATGGCAGGCAAATCTGGGCCGATTTGTGCATGCCCTTTTCTACTTTCTTATCATCGCAGTGCCAGTAACTGGTTGGCTGATGGTTGCCGCGCGTGAAGGCGCACCGCCCGTCAACTTCTTCGGCTTATTTACCATCGACCTGCCCGTCGCGGACAGCAAGGCGTTGTCGTCCTTCGGCCATGAAGGGCATGAAATACTGACAAAACCGTTAGTCGTGTTGGTGATTTTGCATGTCGCTGGCGCGCTTAAGCACCAGTTTATCGACAGGCTTCCTTTCATCCAGCGGATTTGGCCATGATTTCGGCCGGTTAATCGGCCCTAGTATAAAGAGACGACGCCCGTGCGAAGATGACGTTGCGGGCGTCTTCAGACAGCATTTCGTAGAGCAGCGCATCAAATTGTGGGCGTGCGCCCGTCGCACCGAGTTGCAGTGCGCGGAGCAATATGCCCTCGTCGAAGCTGGGTGTGTCGCAACACATGCGATGCACAGCGAACGGTTCTGGCCAAACATGCACCACGGCGACCATCAACACATTGAACCGTTGACCTGCGCTTTCCGACAACAATATCTCGCTCAGCCTTGGTCTCGGGTCCAAACCCGCCTGCCGCAACAGACACCATGAACGCGCTGCCAAAATGTGCCTGGCATCGCGCGATGGCAAGTCGAGCAATTTTAGCTGTGGGGAAAGAAATCTCTGAATAATCATATCACCTCGCTTAAGGAGATTTATTGAGAATGATTATTAATAGCAACAAAGATATGCCGATAGGATGAAAATTATCGCTTCCTCGCGCCCCCGCTTCAATTCACCGAATCGTTCGTACAAAATTGCGCCAGAGTCTTGAAACTGAAACGTCTGGTCCCCATTCCATAGACTGGACAGGAAACTCCCCTCCCATTTCTGTCCAATCGGTGCCTTTTGGCACCACCTCCCTGAACCTAGGCCACCCCGGATTTTTCCGGGGTGGTTTTTTTATCCAAATTCCTCACTCGGCAGCGATCAGCATGGATCCTGCGGCTTCGTCTGCCAACGCGCCCACCAGCGTTGCGATCAGCATCTGGATACGCCCCAGCCCTTCTGACGGGTCATTCAGCCCACCGTTTAGGTAAAGGGATCGATCCACCTCCAACTGTATCGCGTGGATATTGTTTTTCGGCCGTGCATGTCGCCTTAATATGTGCTCGCCGGCGTACGGATGGTTTAGCGCAGCCGCAAAGCCCGCCGCCGTCAGACGCGCCTGCAAAAGCTCGGCATATTTGGACGCGGCACTTTTCCCAAAACGGTCGCCAATGACGAAATCGACAGGCGCACCGGTCGTCGCGTGCCGCAACGGAGGCATGCTGTGCAGATCAAGCAGGATGGCCACACCGAATAATTGCCGCATCCGCTGAAGTATGCCGTCAATGCATGCATGATATGGGCGGTGAAAGGATGTGATGCGGTCCTGCACCTCGTCCAGCGTAAACTGCCGCCGCCACAAATCCCCTTCCCCCGACAGCCTGCGCGGTATGAGGCCAAGGCCGCCCCGTTGCTTCGCACCGGGTTCGGGATATGCCGAGCGATCAGCACCCCGCACCATTTCGACGTCAAGGTCGGTTTCATCTCGGTTAAGATCAACCCACGCCCGCGCGCGATGGGCAATGACCACCGGATGCCCCAGTTGCACCGACCGCCGCGTCAGAAGGTCGGCGTAGCGGTCCTCAAGCCGGACCAACGAAGCCGGCTGCACCCGCAGCGCGCCGAAAACTTCCGCAGGATAATCGCGCCCCGCATGCGGCACAGACACAAGTACGGGAACCGACAAATTGTCCGTCCCGAATACTCCAAATCCTGCAGATAAATGTTCTATGGCGCGTTCCTTCATGAGGCCGAGCGCGGTTTTGGCATGTTTTGCGCAAATTGGTGCAAAAAAATTAAATCTCTGCGATTATAGGGGTGATCGAAGCACTTCATGCACGACATTAAATTGATTGAGGACGGTTGATGATCCGAATTTTGCTTGCCGAAGACGAACAGGCCATGCGCGAATATCTCTCGCGCGCACTGGAGCGTTCCGGCTATGAGGTCATCGCTGTCGACCGGGGCACCGAAGCGGCACCACTGCTTGAGTCGGAAAAGTTCGATCTACTCCTCACCGACATCGTCATGCCTGAAATGGACGGGATTGAGCTCGCGCGCCATTGCAACCGTGTCTCGCCGGACACCGAAGTCATGTTCATCACCGGATTTTCAGGCGTCGCGCTGCGTGCTGGCGAATCCATGCCGAGCGCCAAAATCCTGTCCAAACCATTCCACCTCAAGGACCTCGTCCTCGAGGTGGAGCGCTTGTTTGCCAAGGAAAGTTTCGGGGAGCTGAAATAGGCTTGAATGAAACGGCAAGCCCAGCTAGAGGCTGCCGCAGCGTGGGCGTATAGCTCAGTGGTAGAGCACTGTGTTGACATCGCAGGGGTCGCAAGTTCAATCCTTGCTACGCCCACCATTTTCCCCTTCGATGTCTTCCATTCACGGTCGTTAACCGCCCCGCTTGATCGTTTCGCGGGCGATGATAATTTGCTGAATCTGGCTTGTGCCTTCGTAAATGCGGAACAAGCGGACGTCGCGATATAGACGTTCGATGCCATAATCCGCGATATAGCCAGCGCCGCCGAAGATTTGCACCGCGCGGTCAGCTACACGCCCAACCATTTCGCTGGCGTAATATTTGGCAGCAGCGCTTTCCATCACGACATTTTCGTTCTTGTCTTTGCGCGCTGCCGTTTCCAGAACCAGCGCACGCGCGGCAAGCGCCTCTGTCTTCGAATCGGCAATCATCGCCTGAATGAGCTGATGTTCTGCGATTGGTTTGCCAAACTGGGTTCGTTCAGATGCATAAGCCACGCAGTCGGCAATCAAGCGCTCGGCAACACCGACGCACACGGCGGAAATGTGCAAGCGGCCCCGGTCAAGCACGCGCATCGCGATCTTGAAGCCCTCGCCTTCCTCCCCCAATCTGTTTTCCGCCGGAATGAACACATTGTCGAGGTTTACGTCAGCGACCTTAGCACCCTTTTGCCCCATCTTCTTTTCGGGCTCACCAATCGACACGCCTTCGGCTGTGCGCGGCACCAAAAAGGCGGATACGCCCGACGCGCCCGGCGTGTCGCCCACGCGCGCCATAACGGTAAACAGGTCAGCCTTGTCGGCGTTGGTGATGTATCGCTTGGTCCCGGTCAGCCGATAGCCATTGCCGTCGCGCACGGCGCGGGTTTTGACATTGGCACTGTCCGATCCGACATCCGGCTCGGTCAAGGCAAAGCTGGTAATCACCTCTCCGCTGGCGATTTTGGGCAGCCAATATTGTTTCTGCGCCTCGGACCCAGCCATGACCAGGCCCTGGCTGCCGATCCCGACATTGGTGCCAAAGGTGGACCGGAAGGCGGGGCTGGTGCGCCCCAGCTCAATTGCGATCCGGCATTCTTCGGTCATGTTGAGGCCAATGCCGCCATATTCTTCGGCAATCGAAAGACCAAACAGGCCCATGGCTTTCATTTCTTCGACAATGTCTGCGGGAATCGCGTCCGCAGTCTCGATATCGCCCTCAAGCGGTCGCAGACGTTCGGTGACAAAGCGGCGGACATGGTCAACCAGCGCGTCAAATGTTTCGGGATCCAAAGCCATTACTGCCTCCTATACGATTTCAAACAAGCCAGCGGCGCCCATGCCGCCCGCGGTGCACATCGACACCACGACGTAGCGGACACCGCGCCTACGCCCTTCGACAAGCGCATGGCCAACTAGCCGCGAACCAGTCATGCCGAACGGATGCCCGACGGCAATAGCGCCGCCATTTACATTATACTTGTCCGGATCAATGCCCAGATGGTCACGGCAATATAGGCATTGGGAGGCAAAGGCCTCGTTCAATTCCCATAGGCCAATGTCGCCAACCGAAAGACCCGCTTTCTGCAGCAATTTGGGTATCGCATATACAGGCCCGATGCCCATTTCTTCGGGTCCGCATCCTGCTGCCTGAAACCCGCGATAGATTCCAAGGATATTGCGCCCCTCCGCCTCGGCGGTCACGCGGTCCATCACGATTTGCGCCGCTGCGCCATCGGAGAGCTGACTGGCATTGCCCGCCGTCACGTTGCTACCGGTACCAGAAAAATCGCCGCCTGCCCAAACTGGCTTGAGCGCCGACAGGCCCTCAACGGTCGTGCCGGGGCGGATACCCTCGTCCTGCGTCACGGTTACAGTTTCGCTGCCAATTTTGGCCCCCGACTTGTCGAATATATCCTTTTGGACGGTAATGGGCGCAATCTCTGCGTCGAAATAGCCCGCTGCAAGCGCATGAGCGGCGCGCTGCTGGCTCTCTGCCGCAAAGGCATCTTGCGCCTCGCGGCTGATGCCATAACGTTCAGCAACGATTTCGGCGGTTTCGATCATCGGGATGTACGCCGCCGGCACCTGCTCCGTGACGGAGACATTTACATAACGCGGCGCATCTTTGGTCACCGTGGAACTGATGGACTCCATGCCACCTGCCAGCGCGACATCAATGTCGTTGGCGATAATCGAACGTGCGGCCAGCGCAATTGCACTTAAGCCCGATCCACATTTGCGGTCGAGCGTTAGCGCGGGAACCGTCAGTGGCAGTGCGCCGGCAAAGACACCCATGCGGCCAGCATTACCCCCTTGCGTACCCCATTGGTTGCCAACGCCCCAAAACACATCCTCAATCCGCGCAGGGTCAATACCCGCACGCTCGACCGCCGCACGCATCACGTGCCCCGCGAGCACGGGCGCCTCGGTCGCGTTGAAATATCCGCGATAGGCTTTGCCAATGCCAGTCCGTGCCGTCGCAACAATTGCTGCCTCACGCATGCGATTCTCCAATGCTGTCCAGAATGGATGAGGAGTTACCGATAGAACGCTTTACGTCTACGTCAAGCCAACCGTTGCTCTGTCAACGACGCATCTATTACCGCCCGCGTGGCGCAACACCGTTCCAACGTTTGTGCGCGCGGGTGAAGGCACTGATCTCGCCATAACCGAGCAGCACAGCAATCTCGCCAATCGAACGCGTTCCTTCCATCAAATATAGTGCGGACAGGTCCCGGCGCACCCGTTCGAGAAGGTTGCGAAACGACATGCCTTCGGCCACCAGCTTGCGTCGTAACACGCGCTCGCTCATGCCGAATGTAGCCGCCATGCTATCCAATGTTGGCGAGGATTTATCGATTTCACTGGTCAGATAGAAATAGCTGCGTGCCAATAAAGCCTTCCCCTGTTGCAGCCACCTCACAGGTTCGCGATACCGTTGATACGCCGCATGAAACAATGCCGGGTCAGCGTAAGGCGATGGACGAAACACTTGCCGTCCTGCCATTTCCATCCGGGTCTCCGGCATTTCAAATGATACAGGGCATCCGAAGGCGGCAGCGTATATCGCGACATCAAATTGCGGTGCATGCCGGAAATGAACCGAACGGAGTAGCGGCGGCTCCGCGAGAACCTGACGCGCAAGCCGCGCGTATGACATTACCGAAAATTCGACGAGCGCTGCATATTGCGTACTTTTTCTTGCATCATATTCCCAGAGAAAGCGCGGCGGCCGGGTGGTTGGATCGAAATGCGCCTTCACGATGTTCTGGCGAATGGACTGAAGCTGGATATGCGCTTTAATGACCGATGCAAGATCGGTTTCGAGCTGCGTCACATAGCCTATATCTGAAAAATTACGCATCGCGGCCTTTTCGCCCAGACGCAGGTGCACGGACGGATCGTTGAAATGTTTTTGCAACAACCGGAAAAAATGTGTCGCGACATCCGCTGGGATCCGGCTGAGCGGATTACGCAGTCGCGCCTCATCCAAATGCAGCGCCGACAAGATTTCACGGCGGTCAGCACCATCGGCAACAGCGGTACGTAAAATGCGGGCAAGCAAGTTGGCGGCCATCGTTTCCGGCGCAAAGGCTGTCCCGTCCTGCAGCAAGTGGTCGATCCAACGGTACAAAATGCGCCCCCTCCTGCGATCATCCGATGCAACTATCGTCATCACGGACAGCATGAGAAGGCAAGCAGGATTTTCGACGCAACTTGCGGCACTTGCCATCTGTCGCTAAGCCTCGCCTATGAATTTGACATCACTTCTCGCGACCATCCAGCCCGGCGCGACTTCGCATAAAGTTTCCATCCCGCCCAGCTGGCATCAGGGCCGTACATCTTATGGTGGGTTGAGCTCAGTGTTGGCCTATCAGGCCGCAAAGCTGGCTGGCGACGACTTGCCGCCCTTGCAATCGGCGCAGATCGCCTTCGTCGGACCGCTGGCAGGGGATGTCGATGTCGAAGCACGCATTTTGCGACGGGGCAAAAATACCGCCTTTGTAAAGGCCGACATAAGCGGTGCAGAGGGCGTCGGCCTGACCTGCACGTTTATCTTCATGAACCGCCGGCACAGCCATCTGGACTATGAAGCCCTGCAGCGACCAGACTTTCCGCCGGTGCCAACCGCGGATACCGTGCGCAGCGGTCCGCCGGAATTTTTTACGGGCCACATGCAATATCCCGACAAACGATTGGAACTTGGCCTTGGAACCAACAGATTGGCAAGCTGGCACCGATTTACCGAACATCAGGGGTTAGACCATATTGCCGAACTGATCTGCATCGGCGACGCATTGCCGCCATCGGCAATGGGGCTGATGACTGAAAAAGGCATGGTGAGTTCGATGAATTGGCAAATCAATATGCTTACCGACGCGCCAAGCACGCAAGATGGCTGGTGGTATTTGGAAAGCGAGACGCATCAGGCCGCCAATGGCGCGAGCAGCCAGTATATGACGGCGTGGAACAGCGACGGCGTTCCCGTGCTAACCGGCATGCAGTCGGTAGCTATATTCGCCTAAGACGCCCCTGACAGCGCATCGAGCAATTTAGTGCGAGCCGGTTACCGCCGGTGCGCTGCGCGCAAAACGCAAGACGAAGATTATGAGGCCGCCGACGATAAAGAAGTCGATAAACGTCGTGTAGAAAAGCCAAGCGTCAGTGCTGAGCAACTTGGCCGCACCATAATTAAGCGCGGCCATCAATAATCCGACGCAGCCCATTCCAATGGCGAAACGCCCCGGATGAATGTCCGAATAAGGCATATAACGGGCAAGGCCTTTACCGATGTAGGGGCCGCCCCGCGCACCATCGATGAGGAAGAAACTCGCCGCGATGATGCCGGTAATCGTGCCGCGCAATTTGATCCATTCTTCATCTGCCAGCCAATAAGCAAGGCCTGCCGAAATACACAGCATAAGTATGCCGAACAGCGCCAAGCCGCCCGTCACATCGATTTTGGTGACTTGCTGAAAAAGAACCAGACCGAAGCCAACCACGACGCCAACAGCGGCTGCAGTTTGTAAATCCGTCAGCTTGGCAACCGCGTAGAAAAGGAGGCCCGTCACAATATCGACTGCAAAAGGAATGCGGTTTTCCTTCGCAAACACGCCGCCGCTTGCCGCAGGATCATTGCCACGAAACGCAGCGTCAACGCTTTCATGTTGGATCACGGCAACGCGATATTTTTCAGGATAAGCCGGCACGCGGCCAGGGTGGCTTTCATAAACCACAGCATCTTTCAATCGCGCCACAACCCCCGTTGTCCACGCGCCCATATATCCGAGGTCGACCTCCAACAGGCGGCCATCGGGCAACGTCGCAACCAGCCGGTGATTGCGGACAGATTCGGTGCCCAACATTGGCGTGCAGTCGCGCGCTTGCTCTACGCCCAGCATCGTCAAGCTGGAGTGCAAACCATCAGTCCGCGCGCGGCTGGTCACCGCAAAATCCAATCCGTCGATAGAGAAACGCCGCGTTGGATAGCGCCACCACGTAAAGCTCATCCCAGTGCAGCCTGCTTTTCTTCGGCCAACCGGTCCAACTCCGCGCGGCTTTTCTTCTCGCTCGACGACTTAAGCTGACCGCACGCCGCCATGATATCACGGCCGCGCGGTGTGCGGACCGGCGCGCTGATGCCTGCCTCGAAAATGATGCTGGAAAAACGCTTGATGCGTTCGGGATCGGAACATTCATAAACGGCGCCGGGCCATGGATTGAACGGGATCAGATTGACCTTCGCCGGCAGCTTATACTGGCGAATGAGGCTCACCAACTGACGGGCATCCTCGTCACTGTCATTCTTGTCCTTCAGCATGACATATTCGAAAGTGATGCGGCGCGCATTGCTAACGCCGGGATATTCGGCGCACGCGCGCAGCAACTCATCAATGCCATATTTGCGGTTAATCGGCACGATTTCGTCGCGAATTTCCTTAGTCACTGCATGCAGGCTGACGGCGAGGTTCACGTTAATTTCTTCGCCAGCGCGGGCCATCATCGGCACAACGCCCGACGTCGACAGCGTGATGCGACGCCGCGATAGGCCAAGGCCATCGCCGTGCATGACTATCTTCATAGCATCACGGACATTGTCGAAATTATAGAGCGGTTCACCCATGCCCATCAGCACGATGTTGGTCAGCATGCGGCCATCGGCAGTATAATGGCCGACATCATCATCTTCATCTTCATCGGCAACCGTGGCCATATTGCCCTTTGGCCATTCACCCAACGCATCGCGCGCCAGCATGACTTGCCCGACAATTTCGCCCGGCGTCAGGTTGCGCACCAGCCGCATCGTGCCGGTGTGACAGAACCGACAATTGAGCGTGCAGCCCACCTGCGACGAGATACACAAGGTGCCCCGATCCGCATCGGGAATGAACACCATTTCATAATCTTGGGCATCATCGGTGCGCAAAAGCCATTTGCGTGTGCCATCGCTCGACACTTGCGCCTCAACAACTTCGGGGCGGCCAATGACGTAGCGATCGGCAAGCCACGGGCGCATTGTCTTGGCGATATCTGTCATCGCCTCAAATTCAGTCACGCCGCGATGGTAGATCCAGTGAAACACCTGCTTCGAGCGCAGTTTAGCAGCCTTCTCGTCCAACTGTGATTCTTCAAACAGCTGCCGGATTTGCAGATGGCTGAGGCCCATGAGGTCAATTCGTCCATCAGCGCGGGGCGTGATGGCGCGCGGGGTGACCACTGGGTCGATATGTCCAGGAATTTGCATGATGGGCGGGCATATAGGGAATGAATCGCCGAAATGCCAGCGATGCTATCGTGCAGCGCATCCTAAAGCGGCGGCATCAATCGCACTGGGTGCACCGCGCAGGCTGTAGGCATCCACAATGGACCTTCCGTCGCGGCCAATACTTTCGACGCTCAGCGATGTTGCGGACCGCATGGCAGCGACGATGGCAATATCCATGCGGCGATCGGTGGCCCATGCGTCATTGCCATCGACCTTCAGGCGGAAACGCCTCCCGCCCGCGCTTAATGTGACGGCGCTGTTTGCCTGACGCTCTCGCGACAATCGCACAAAGATCTGGTGCGCGGCTTTGCGGCTTGGCCAAAAACCGACGGACAGATACCCGTCACGTGTAGGCGTTCCGACCGTCTCTTGGGGCGTCGAAATCGCATAACAGCGCGGCGTCGCGGGATCGCGAAAAGCCGCCCACCCCTGATACACGCCAAGCCGGTCTTTGGCAGCAAGCGGTGCTGCTAATGCCACCGCACACAGTAGCCACCCTGCAAATCTCAAGCCCGCTCCCCTTGCCCGCTGCCGTCAATGACAATCTCCTCCACGCCGTCACGGATCATCACCATGCTACCTTGCGCGAGACTGGGGGCGATAGGCGCGCCAAAACGCTCCATCGGCGCATGGCCTAGCAGAAGCCCGCGCAAAACACGCGCGGTCATGCCGTGGCATATGATGAGCATATCGTGTGCAAAATCCTGCTCGTCCAACCATCGCAGCAAGCGCGCGGCGACATCGTCATAATATTCGCCGCCCTCTGGACGAACCGAGAATAATTTATGCTCCATGTCAATGATTGGCCCGATTTCAGTGGCGATGTCTGCATAGGTCCGGCTGGACCATGTGCCGACGTCGATTTCAAGCAGGCGGTCGTCACGATGCGTCTGGTGCCAGTCAGCGCCGATTTCTTCGGCAATCAACGCCAGTGTTTGCAAGGCACGACCAGCGGAAGACGACCAAAGCTGCGGTCGTTTCTCGTCACCTAAATAGGCCGCGAGTGCCACGCCCATGTCGCGGGCTTGCACGCAGCCCTCCCATGTCAGCGGCGTGTGCACCTCCGCCTGGCCCTGCATGCGCGCAATTTTGTTGAACACCGTCTCCCCATGCCGTGCGATGAAAAGGCGTCTACCGTTTGTTGAAATCCCCATCTTAGCCTTATTCCACAGGATATTGCCGGACGCAAAACCTATCGGCTTGCCCTGCTGGCCAAAGCGGTTAAGGAAGAATCGCCATAGAAATAGGGATTTTTGGCTGCTTTGTGCCTGCCATGCCCGACAAGGGGAATTTGAATGAGAGCCACGATCGAACGCGCGACCCTGCTGAAAAGCCTGAGCCACGTCCAATCTGTTGTGGAACGGCGCAACACCATCCCCATCTTGTCCAACGTCCTCATCGAAGCTAGCGAAGGCGGCAAGATAAAGCTGACCGCGACGGACCTTGATTTGCAAGTCGTTGAAACCTTTGCAGCCGATGTCGAAACCCCTGGTGCAACCACTGTTTCGGCGCACACCTTGTTCGAAATCGCGCGCAAATTGCCCGAAGGTTCGCAAGTCCAGCTGCATGCCGCAGACGGCCGCATGGCGGTAAACGCAGGTCGTGCGCGCTTCTCGCTCGCGACATTGCCACGCGACGATTTCCCGACGATTGCCGAGGGCGAATTGCCCACATCGTTCGAAATTCCGGCCAGCTCGTTGATCCAGATTATCGACAAGACGCGCTTTGCGATCTCGACCGAAGAAACGCGCTATTATCTCAACGGTATTTTCCTGCACGTCACTGACGATGCAGAACCTGTGTTGAAGGCAGCGGCAACCGATGGCCACCGCCTTGCGCGCGTCACGCTCCCGCGTCCCGCTGGCGCAGAAAATATGCCCGACATCATCGTGCCGCGCAAATGCGTCGCCGAAATCCGCAAGCTGCTCGACGAAAGCGGCGGCAATTCGATTCAGGTCGACCTGTCAGCAAGCAAAATCCGCTTCACCTTTGATCACGTCATCCTGACCTCGAAGCTGATTGACGGCACCTTCCCCGATTACAGCCGCGTCATTCCAACCGCGAATGACAAGCTGCTGCGCATTGATCCCAAGGCATTCAGCCAGGGCGTTGACCGCGTTGCCACCATCGCCACCGAAAAAACCCGTGCCGTCAAAATGGCACTCGATAAAGACAAGATCACCTTGTCGGTTACCAGCCCTGAAAACGGCACTGCGGCCGAAGAAGTGTCCGGCCAATATAGCAGCGACGGCTTCGAAATCGGCTTCAACGCCCGCTATCTGATGGACATATTAGGCGAGATTGAAGGCGACATCGTCGAACTTCACTTGGCCGACGCCAGCGCCCCGACTCTCATCCGCGAGAATGACAAGTCAGCAGCGTTGTATGTTCTGATGCCAATGCGGGTTTGATTGGGCTGATTTTCAAAAATTAAGATGCTGAAACGCGTTCAGCATGACGGAGTGGAATTGCCTTTTTTCCTAACCCCGTCACCCTGAACTCGTTTCAGGGTCTTACTATTTGCAATGTTACGATCCTCTCAAGCGTCACTCCGCCGCCTCGGCCATTTCGATGCTCTGTGGGCCGCGGATAACGCCGCCGGGCAATGCCCCCGTCATAGCACCCTCGCGGAATGTCACGGCGCCTGATTTGATCGTTGCGACATAGCCATCTGCCTTTTGCAGCAAACGCTTGCCACCGGCGGGTAGGTCGAACGCCAGCCATGGCTTGCTGAGCTTTAGACGATCTAGATCAATGACATTGATGTCTGCAAGATAGCCGGGTTTCAGAATTCCACGGTCGTTCAGGCCATATAGCCGCGCGGTGTCGTGGCACTGGCGCTTTATGGCGTTTTCCAGCGTGATGCGCGTTCCGGCGCGGTCGCGAACCCAATGTTGCAGCATGAAGGTCGGGCTGGCTGCATCGCAAATCGTGCCGCAATGTGCGCCGCCATCGGACAGGCTGTTCACACAATCATCGCGGGTCTGAAGTTCCTCAAGGAAGTTCAAATTACCGTCGCGATAATTCAGGATCGGGAAATAGATGAACCCCGTGCCGTCATCCTGCATCAGCAGGTCATAGGCATATTCGGCAGGGCTGACGCCAGCCGCAATGGCACGCGCCATGACGCTTTCATCCTGCCGTGGTTCATAATTGAATTCAGGCCCCATTTCAAAATGCACTGGCCAGCCGCCCGCGACGATGCGTAGGAAATCGATGATGTCACTTTCGGGAAATACCGATTCTTCGGATATCATCCGCGCCTTGAACGCTGGATCTTTCAGGCGTGCAAGCTGCTCTGCCCAAGGCAGCGTTTCGATTTCTGCCCATGCTGGCTTGAAACGGAATGGATGCACCGTCCCCTGCCACGCCATGATGATGCCATTCCCGCGTAAGGCGATTTGCGCGACGATGTTGGCGCCATTGTCATTCTCGGCGATCATCGAGGAAATCTGCTCCTCAAGCGGCATTTCCTTGGCGATGGATTGCAACGCGGCGAAGGTGACGGGCAATCCGGTTTCGCGGCTCAAAGCGCCCATCCAGCCGAATTCATCCCAATCGCGTTTCATGTCGCTCGCCATTTCGAACACGCCATAGCCAACGCGGCCCATCGCGCGGCCAATGCCGATCAATTCTTCCTTGGTCGCGGTCGTTCCGGGGACAAGCTCGCCATCCACCGACTTGTGCAACACCGTGCGCGAGGTTGAAAAGCCCAATGCACCAGCGCGAATGCCTTCTTCGACAATGCGCGACATTTCGGCGATGTCCGCGTCGGTTGGCACTGCGCCCGGCATTTCGCGGTCGCCCAGCACATAAGCGCGCACTGCACCGTGCGGCACATGCGTTGCCACATCAATGGTGCGCGGGCGGCGCTCAAGCGCATCCAGATATTCGGGGAAGGTTTCCCAATCCCATGTCATGCCCTCGGCCAACGCAGTTCCGGGAATGTCCTCGACACCTTCCATCAGGCCAATCAGCCAGTCATGCTTGTCCTTCTTGGCGGGTGCGAAACCAACGCCGCAATTGCCCATGACGACCGTGGTCACGCCATGCCAGCTCGATGGGGCCATCTCGCTATCCCATGTTGCCTGGCCATCATAATGGGTGTGGATGTCAACAAAGCCGGGGCTGACGATTTTGCCCGTCGCGTCAATTTCTTCGCGGCCAGTGGCGCTGATTTGTCCGATCGCGGTGATGATGCCGCCGTCTATCGCGACATCGGCGACAAAGCGCGGCGCGCCTGTGCCATCAACGACAGTTCCACCGCGAATGACCAAATCATGCATATCGACTCTCCTCTTCCTGCGAGGAGCGTATCAGACTTAATCGCGCGGTTAAAGTAGGGTCAATTAACCCTCTGCGTTTTCTGCGCCTCGGCGTGCAAATTGTGTTCACGCAGAGGAGCAGAGAACGCAGGGGATTTACAGAGCCTATTCGGCGGGCTGGACTTCGCTGCGTTGGCGCAAGCGATTGCCCGCCATCCGGCGCAGCGCGGCAAAGAAACGCGGGACCATGGCGTTGCGATCCATCCAGTCGGCATAGGCTGCATAGGCAGGATCAGCCATTAGATGCTTCTGCTCAGTTCGTGCGCGCCAGTAATATATGGCGCTGACGAGCGCTAGAATCGCACTGTTGCGCATCATGTCCGCGGTGCTGCCGGTGGTCACCAGAAACGGCAAAGTGGACAGCCACCAGAAGGCATTTTTGCTGAGATAGGCAGGGTGCTTGGAAAAAGCATATGGCCCGTGTGTCAGGATACCGCGATGCGTGAGGTTGGAAAAACGAAGGCCGAAGGCAACCGTTGCCCATGCGTATATGCCTGTCAAGACAACGAGAATCGCGCCCCAGATCCATAGCAAACTTGTCTGCTCTTCAAACCAATAGGTCCAGTCGCTGGTGCCGATATGGTAATCGAGCGGGCCGCCATTGTTCATCAGGATAAACGGCGGGTAACACATCAGCGCTGCGACCCATCCCGCGAGATAAGGGTTGGCCGTCCGGATATGCGCATCGAGCGGCTTCATCGTTAGCATATAGCCAATAGTGGCAAACTGCACATCGACGAGGAACATGCCGGTAATCAGCGCATTGGCGATCCAGACGGGGTTCGCTGCGACTTCGGTAAAGTTCATGTTCACGATGTCGCGAAAGCCGCCGGGCACGATGGATATCATGAAGGCAAGGAAGAATCCCTTCACCGCCCAAGCCCGAAGATGATGGAAAATCTCTGACCGGTCCCAGTCGTCACGGCCAGCAATCCACGCGCCAAAGTGCCAGACACCATCGCGCGGGTTGACCAAGTGGCGGTCAAGCCAGACGATATAGGGCACAGACAACAGAATGAGCGGAATGGCCGCTGCCTGAAACATCTGCATCGAAAATAGGTAATTCCCGTTCCAATAGAAACGGCACAGCGCATAAATCGCTGCAATCAGCGCCCAAGTCGCCCAGAGACCAGCGACTTTGACAATACTGGTGTCGAGGACATCCGCAATGGGCCGGCTTATGCTCCAGTCGATCCCGGTGGACGGGCGCATATGGACTTTGTCGATAAGGATGGACCACAAGACCATTGGGATGCCGCAAAAGAGCAAAGCGACCAAAGCTGAGTAAGGCCCGTCGGCGCGCGCTGGCCAGCCTTCAAAACCTAGGGTCGCACCAATGTCACCGAAATTGCGGGCTACGAAAATCGCAACAAATAGTCCTAAGAGGCCGCACAGGCCGACAGCGCTGCTGACGGCGGACACAGGCCGGGGATCGGCGACTTTGATGGCGCTCGTTTTCACTCCGCCCCATTAGCGGGAATTGGTTAAGAAACGGAAAGCAGGTGCCCGCTCAACTTGCGAGAATGTTGATTGAAAATGCGATGATGCCAATGTTGAACACGAATGCCGCGATGCAGTGGAAAATGACGACCTTGCGCCATTGCCCGTCCGTTATGTTCACGTCTGACGTCTGGAATGTCATGCCAAGCGTGTAGGAAAAATAGACGAAGTCCCAATAATCGGGCGATTCAGTGCTGGGAAATTCAACCCCGCCGCGATCACCCCCGCCGCGGCTGTCGTCATAATATAAATGCGCGTAATGGATCGCGTAAATCATATTCGAAAAACACCATGCGAGTGCAAGCGTGCCTATCACCAATGCAACCGCCAGCGCTTGTGGCCCTTCGCTTTGGGTAAGTTCAGCAGCAACAGCGGTAAGTATAGTGGCCATGATGACTGCCGTCAGCGCCAGTAGCAGCATGCGGTCCGCATCCTCAGGTCTGGCCCGCTCACGTATACCCGCCGCATCAAGTTTAAATAGCCGGGGTAACGTCGCAGCATAGCCCAAAGCGGCAACGTCGAACCCCGCCATGATAGCCTGATACCAAGGCAACCACAGACCGAAACCTAAAGCGGTCAAGCAGAGCAGCAGGAAAAGACCATAGCGCCACGGCATGAATGCCCAGACTGGCGCTTTGGCCTTTGCGGTCATTTCCCGCGCTGACCCAACAGCCGCAGACGCAGCGCGTTCAGCTTGATGAAACCAGCCGCATCCTTTTGGTCATAGGCACCGGCGTCATCTTCGAACGTGACGACCTTTTCGCTGTACAGGCTGTTGGGCGACTTGCGGCCAACGACACTTGCGAGGCCCTTGTAGAGCTTGAGCCGGACGGTGCCCGAAACATCGGCTTGGCTGAGGTCAATCGCGGCTTGCAGCATTTCGCGCTCGGGCGAGAACCAGAAGCCATTATAGATAAGCTCCGCATATTTCGGCATCAGCCCATCCTTGAGATGCGCTGCACCGCGATCAAGCGTGATGCTTTCGATACCGCGATGTGCACGGGCATAAATTTCGCCACCGGGGGTTTCATACATGCCGCGCGACTTCATGCCGACGAAGCGGTTCTCCACCAGATCTAGGCGACCAATGCCATGCTTGCGGCCAAGGTCATTCAGCGCAGCCAGCAAGGTCGCTGGCGACATGGCTTCACCGTTCAGCGCAACGCCATCGCCCTTTTCGAAATCGATGGTGATATATTCAGGCGTATCCGGCGCGTCCTCCGGATTGACGGTGCGCGAATAGACATAATCGGGGGTCTCATCCCACGGGTCTTCAAGCACTTTGCCTTCGGACGATGTGTGCAACAGGTTGGCATCGGTCGAAAACGGGCTCTCGCCGCGCTTGTCCTTGGGCACAGGAATCTGGTGCTGTTCGGCCCATTCAATCAACCGTGTCCGGCTGGTTAGGTCCCATTCACGCCATGGTGCAATCACCTTGATGTCGGGGTTCAGCGCATAAGCCGACAGCTCGAAACGCACCTGGTCATTGCCCTTGCCCGTTGCGCCATGCGCAATCGCGTCAGCGCCAGTTTCCGCTGCAATCTCGATCAACCGCTTCGAAATGAGCGGACGGGCGATCGAAGTGCCGAGCAAATAGTCGCCTTCATAACGTGCATTTGCGCGCATCATCGGAAACACAAAATCACGCACAAATTCTTCGCGCAAATCATCGATGTAGATGTGATGCTCGGGCACGCCCATCAACACCGCCTTGTCGCGCGCTGGTCCAAGTTCTTCGCCCTGCCCAAGATCAGCGGTGAAGGTTACGACTTCGCAGCCATATTCCACCTGCAACCATTTCAGGATGACGCTAGTGTCGAGTCCGCCCGAATATGCGAGGACGACTTTTTTGATGCTGTCTTTTGTCATGTCATGTTCCGAAGCTGAATATCCGCCGCGCGCCTAACAGTTTAGGCGGGGTTCGACAACTCCCACAACTGCCAAAGCCCCAGAATGAGGAACATCGACGCAGCAATTATGTGCACGGTTCGCAGCGAAATTTTTTCCACCAGCTTCTCACCCAGAAAAACGGCGGGCACATTGGCGATCATCATGCCGAATGTCGTTCCCGCCGCTACCGCCAGAACTGCATGATATTGCGCGCCAAGCGCGATGGTCGCGACCTGTGTTTTATCGCCCATTTCCACCAGGAAAAAGGCAATGGTTGTCGCGATGAACGCGCCACGTTGCGAGGCGACCTTCATCTCGTCGTCCACCTTATCCGGAATCAGCGTCCATGCGGCCATCACGATGAAACCGATGGCGACCGCGATGCGGAAGGTATCGCTCATGAAAATGCTGGCAAGCGTGCTGCCCGCCCAAGCCGCAAGCGCGTGATTGGCTATCGTCGCTACAAAGATGCCCGCAATGACCGGCATTGGTTTTTTGAAACGGGTTGCCAGCAATATGGCAAGTAGCATCGTTTTGTCGCCGATTTCGGCAACCGCAACAAGCAAGGTAGACGCGAAGAAGATTTCCATGATGTTTTCCGGGTCAGGCAGTTAAAAGACGCAATGCCACCTACAACCCCGCCCGACCGGAACGGATTGCAGATGCCATTGGTCTCGCCTTGAACCGCAATCGCGGCCCCACATGCACCATGACCTCTCGGCCAAATATGTTGATGCATGTCCCGTTCAAATCGAACGGCTGGCTACTCCCCAGATGACGATTGGCCGTTTAACGATTCTGCTGAAAGACGCAAGCGCGTTGGCTATTTCGGCGCTTCGAACCCGGGCTTGATGTTTTTCCCGCGACCCATTTGACGGGTTTTAAATTCGCGTCGCTTCTTGAGGTAGCGGGATACAGCAAACAGGATCACCAACACTAATGCCGCACATAAGGCATAAGCGACAATCACTCTGGTTTCCATGACTCTGTATTCTCCCATGCCGCTGCGTTGTTGGCATTATCGGCGCGAACCTAGGCCGAAGCGCCTAAGGGAAATCAAACACGCGGGCAAGCAACATAAACACCCGTATTGGAAGCAAGACTTATTAGATTTTGCTATTCCCCATTTTTGGGCTTTTGCTACCGGCAAACTCTCGCTAGGCAGATCAAAATAGTAAAATCTCCCCAGGCCCCGTTTCTTACTGGAGCCAAGAATGACCAATTATGTAACGCGCGCAGGCCTTCGGGTTGCGGAACAACTCGCGCAATTTGCCGAAATCTCGGCTTTGCCTGAAACAGGCATATCGCCCGAGCATTTTTGGCAGGGGTTGTCAGATGTGCTGGATAAGTTCGTTCCGCAAAACCGGGTGTTGCTCTCAAAGCGTGACGCCCTTCAGGCGCAGCTCGATGCATGGCATAAGGCACATCCCGGTCCCATCTCCGATATGGAGCAATATCAGGCGTTTCTGCGTGACATCGGTTATCTGGCGTCCGAGCCAGCGCCGTTCACTATCGGCACGCAAAATGTCGACGCGGAAATCTCGACGATGGCAGGGCCGCAGCTTGTCGTGCCCAGCCTCAATGACCGCTTCGTGCTCAACGCAGCCAATGCCCGATGGGGCAGCCTTTATGATGCGCTATATGGCACTGACGTTCTTGATGCACCGCCTGCCCGCGCAGGTGGCTATGATGCCGATCGTGGCGCAGCGGTCATCACTTATGCGCGCAGCTTCCTGAACCACAGCATCCCCGGTTGGGAAGCGGTATTGTCGGGCGGGACGTCCGATTTCTTCGTCGCGCAAACCGCATCGGGCGACACGAAACGCTATCTGTTCAAACAGAATGGCCTGCATATCGAGATACTGGTCGATCCTGCACATCCTATCGGTGCGACCGACGAACTGCACATCGCGGATGTCATCCTTGAAGCCGCGCTTACCACGATCATCGATCTGGAAGACTCGGTCGCCGCCGTGGACGCGCAGGACAAGGTTGCCGCCTATACCAACTGGCTTGGCCTGATGCGGGGCGATCTGGTCGCGTCGTTCGACAAGGGCGGCCGGACAATGACACGCGCGCTCGATGCCGACCGCGCATATGATGGCCTAACGCTTGCGGGCCGAAGCCTGATGTTCGTGCGCAATGTCGGGCATCTGATGACCAACCCCGCAGTGCTGTTGACGGACGGCAGCGAAGCACCCGAGGGCATTCTCGACGCATTGTTCACATCGCTGTGCGCGCTGCATGACCTCAAGGGTCTTGGCACGCATCGCAACAGCCGCGCTGGCTCAATCTACATCGTGAAGCCAAAGATGCACGGTCCTGAAGAAGCCGCGCTGACCAACGCACTGTTCGATGCAGTTGAAGATGTACTTGGCCTGTCGCGTCACACCATCAAGGTCGGCGTGATGGACGAAGAACGCCGCACCAGCGCCAACCTCGCCGCGTGCATTCACGCCGTTAAAGACCGTATCGTCTTCATCAACACCGGCTTTTTGGACCGTACCGGCGACGAAATGCACACCGCGATGCAGGCAGGCCCCATGATCCGTAAGGCGGATATGAAGACAAGCAGCTGGATTCAGGCCTATGAAGCGCGCAACGTGCAGATTGGCCTCGCCTGTGGCCTATCGGGCAAGGCGCAAATCGGCAAAGGCATGTGGGCCGCGCCTGATATGATGCGCGACATGATGGTGCAGAAAATCGGTCATCCCAAATCTGGAGCCAACACGGCATGGGTGCCCTCACCCACCGCAGCAACGTTGCACGCTATGCATTATCACCAGTTCGACGTTTTCGCCCGGCAGGCTGAATTGGCCAAAGAACCCACGCCGGGCCTTGATCCTCTGTTGACCATTCCCGTTGCACCCACGGGCCACAATTGGTCGGAAGAAGAGGTCACGCAAGAGCTTGAGAATAACGCGCAAGGCATTTTGGGCTATGTCGTCCGCTGGATTGACCAAGGCGTTGGCTGTTCAAAGGTGCCCGACATTCACGACATCGGCCTGATGGAAGACCGCGCCACGTTGCGTATTTCGTCGCAGCATATCGCAAACTGGCTGCTCCACGGGATTGCGACGCAAGCGCAAGTGGACGCAGCGCTCAACAAGATGGCGGCAAAGGTGGATGCGCAGAATGCCAGCGATCCACTGTATGAGAAACTGACACCGGAGAGCATCGCTTTTAAAGCTGCGCGCGCTCTTATCTTCGATGGCATGGCACAGCCCAATGGCTATACCGAGCCGTTGCTGCACAGATTCCGTCAGCAAAAGAAAGCAGGCTAAGCTTCACCCGGGACGCGAGCGGTCTTACTTCAGGGTTTGACCGCTTTCATCCCCTTGGCTTTCCACTCCATCGCATTACGCACACGCCATTCGACGCTTGGATGCGTATAGAAAAGGGCTTCCTGCATTGCGCTGGGGCGGGGATAGCGATATTCAGCGGTCTTGACCAAGGCACTTGCCAGCGCATCAGGCAGGTTCACATGGCGCAGCGAATAATTGTCCGCCTCGCGCTCGCCCTGCCGCACGACAGCGTTCATCACTGGTTGCGCGAGTAATGCCAAAAATCCGACAATGAAGAGCAATACCGGAAGCCCTTGCGGATCGCCGATACTGGCATGGCTACCAAACAAGCGCGCAAAACGGGGAAATAACTGGTCGGCGAGAAAGAAGAACGTCATGGCCAGCAGAATCAGGACGCCAACCATGCGCCAGATATGGCCGCTGACATAATGGCCGATTTCGTGGCCGGTCACGGCCTTCACCTCGTCGATCGACGCCCCTTTCAGCGCAACATCGGAAATCGCAATCCGCTTCGACCCAAACAGCCCGGATACGTTAGCGGTAAAATTGTTCGACTGGCGTGACCCGTCATATACGAAAATCCGGTCAGCCGGGATCCCCGCTTCTGCCGCCATGTCCACCAATGCGGCCTTGACCGGGCCATCTTGCAGCGGCGTGTATGTATTAAACAAAGGTTCAATCAACACGGGCGAGAGGATCATCGTTGCAGCACCGGCAAAAGCGGCAAGTCCGCCCGACCAGAGCCACCAGCGCTTTCCAGCCTTGCGGATCAGCGCGTAGATGCCAAGGAAAAACAGAGCCCCCATAAGGCTGGAGACGCCAATCCCGATAGCATCCTGCATCAGGAAATCGGACAGCGACTGGCTGGTTCGGCCGTAGGATTTTTCAAAACCCCATTCCTGATAAATGCCCCAAGGCAGGCTGATGATAGCCGAAACAAGGAAATAGGTAACACCGACCAGCCAACTGCGCAGTGCCCAGCCGCGCTTTTCCAATTTCGCTGCAACCGTGTCGAGAACGCCCGTTCGCACGATGACCCACGTCACCAGCGCCGAAACGAGTAAGCCCCATAACAGCATCCAATGACTCGCGCTGGTATAGTCCGCAGCCTTTTGCAACGCCACCGGTCCAAGACCGTCAATGTAACGTGCAGTTTCCGTGGCTGGATCAAATTGCATGCCTATTCCCCCTATGATGCTGTGTTAGCTATATGATACAGCTACAACATGCAACCGCATCTTCATTGCGGGCTTCGCGGTAAGGTCTGCCCGCAATTTCGGCTAAGACCTATCCGCCCGACGGAAGCGTAATCACGCTGTCCTGTTTCTGCCCGGAGGGTAGGTCTGGATCGTCGTTCACGGACGCTAAGGTCTGACCACTGGCAACAACTTTGAACAATAATCCAGGCGCGGGCATTTTGGTGAAGGTCGGCAAAAGCGCGTGTTGCGCGAGGTCAGAGGCTATGGCCCAATATTCCTTGCTGGATAACAGCGCTTCTAAAACCTGCACCGAATATCCGGAATCTCCGGCGACCATGACAATATTGTTGTCGTCCTTTGCGTCGCGATAGAGCGTGTAAAGCTCGGTTGGCGCGCCGTCGCGGCAGGCGTTGGGAAGATCGAGAAAATCAGCAGTCCGCAATTTCATCAATTCGGTGAAGGTCGCGCCTGTCACCATGGCGCCCATCAAATCAGGCTTGATGACTTTTGCCTTTTTCCACTTGATGGGGGTCGCACATATTGGGATGACTTGCGGAATGGTTCCGTCGCTCGCAGCGACGGGCACGCGCACTTTCGCCATCATCTCCATTAGCTTGGCTTTTGCAATTGCGGGGTCGCTGTTCGACGTTGAATAGCGCAGCTTTACAAACCAATGCCCCACCGGGAAAATCGCCAGCGCCGTTACTTTATATTTGTCACTGGATGTTGTGTAGACCCGATAGAGGCCGCTTGCGACTGAACCACCCGGCCGCGCAAAGCTGGTCGGTGCGTTTTCTACCCCCACAACATTGCCGAGCGCCTTATTGGCAAGCAGGCCTTGCTCGCTCCGGTCGAACCACACGCCAATGTCGTTCCAATAGGGGCGATAGAGGTAGACAGTGCCGATGGAATCAGCACCTTCATATTGGACGCTGACGTCGAGTTCGGATGCGGAGTTGTCCGAAATCGAACCGCGCTTTAGCCCAGCCATTTTGGACGGCAGGATGATCTCGCTGCGGGCATGTTTCCAGCTCGCGGTATCAGGAACGATGATTGCGGTTTGCGCAAAGGCGGGTAATGACACCGAAACGGCCAGCAAAAGTGCGAATATGCGAACTGTCATTATTCGGCTCCTTGAACTGGACCTAACTTACGCAACAGCGTCGATAAACCGCTCCGCATCCAGTGCTGCCATGCAACCCGTACCTGCGCTGGTCACGGCTTGGCGATAGATGTGGTCCATCACGTCGCCGCAGGCAAACACGCCGGGCACGCTGGTTTCAGTCGCTTGGCCTTCGGCCCCGCCACGCACCTTGATATAGCCACCAGCCATATCGAGATGTCCTTCGAAAATGCCGGTATTTGGCTTGTGCCCAATGGCGATGAAAACGCCGTGGAGTTCGATATCTTCGGTGCCGCTGCCATCGGTCGCGGCGATGCGCATGCCCGTGACACCCATTGCGTCGCCCAGAACCTCGTCAAGCCTATGGTTCCATTTGATGGTAATTTTGCCTTCGGCTTCGCGTGCGAACAGGCGGTCTTGCAGGATCTTTTCCGCCTTCAGCTTGTCGCGGCGGTGGACCAAGGTCACATGGCTGGCGATGTTTGCGAGATAAAGCGCTTCCTCAACCGCAGTGTTGCCGCCGCCGATGACCGCGACTGGCTTGTTGCGGTAGAAAAATCCGTCGCAGGTCGCGCAGGCAGATACGCCCTTGCCCATGAATGCGGTTTCACTTGGCAGGCCAAGATATTGCGCGCTGGCGCCCGTTGCGATGATCACGGCGTCAGCGGTGTAATCGCCCGCGCCGCCGGTCAGGACAAAGGGCTGCTTCGAAAAATCGACCTTTTCAATATAGTCGTTTTCAATGCGGGTGCCGAAACGCTCGGCATGTTTGCGCATCCGGTCCATCAACTCGGGGCCCATGACGCCAGCATCATCGCCCGGCCAATTGTCGACCTCTGTCGTGGTCATCAGCTGCCCGCCAATTTCAACACCCGTAATCATCATAGGGCTGAGGTTAGCGCGCGCTGCATAGACTGCAGCGGTGTAACCCGCAGGGCCGGAGCCAATGATGACAACAGGGGCGTGGCGATTTTCGGTCATGGACGGTCTTTCTGATTCTGTTCGGTCCGGACATAAGCATCGCCACCGCTTTGGCCAAGTGTGGCGCCCGACTTATCCCCATTAAATTAGCGCTTCACATTATAACGACGGCAACTTATCAGGCAGGCCGAAACGCGGTTTAGGGAGCAATGTCATGGCTAAAATCACAGTAATTTCACGCGATGGCGAAGGCCGCGAGGTTGAGGCCGAAAATGGCCTGAGCCTGATGGAAGTCATCCGCGACAATGGTTTTGATGAATTGCTGGCGTTGTGCGGCGGCTGCTGCTCGTGCGCGACCTGCCACATCCATGTCGATCCGGCCTTTGCCGATCGCCTGCCCAAGATGAGCGAAGACGAAAACGACCTGCTCGACAGCACCGACCACCGCAATGAAACTTCGCGCCTGTCGTGCCAGGTTCCTGTGACCGATGCGCTTGAAGGCCTGATCGTCACCATCGCGCCTGAAGACTAAACCGCAGTAACGAGGCCAATCATCGCCCCTGTCATCGCAGAGGCAAGATTGCCTGCGACCCAGCTTTTCATGCCCAGTGACGCTGCCTCTGCGCGGCGTGCAGGGCATAAGGTGCCGATGGTCGACACCAGAAGTCCGATGCTGGCCAAGTTGGCAAATCCGCACAAGGCATAGGTCACGATCAGCTTGCTGCGTGGCCCTAATGTGCCGTCGGCCAATGCGGCCATGTCGAGATAGGCGACATATTCGTTCAATATCGCCTTGGTGCCCATCAGCCCGCCCGCAGTTCCTGCCTCGGCCCATGGCACGCCGATTGCCCACATCAATGGCGCAAACAGCCAGCCGAACATCCGGCGCAGCGTTAACGGATCGCCCTCGACAAATGGCAACACGGTCAGCATCTGGTCAGCCAAGGCCACCAGCGCGAATACCACGATGATGATGCCGATGACCGCGAGGAACAGCTGAACCCCGTCCATCGTCCCGGTGATCACCGCATCGATGCTGCTTTCATATTTCAGGCTGGTGTCATCAGGGTCCATCTGCGTGTCGCCCTCGCCCGGCACCATCAGCCGCGCGATCAGGATCGACGCAGGTAGCACGATCAACGACGCCGAAATCATATGGCCAACCGCGTCAGGAACCGTTTTGGACAGCGTCTGCGCATACAGGATGAGGATCGCGCCGGAGATTGTCGACATCGCCAGCACCATAACGATGAACAATTCGCTTCGGCTCATTTTCTCGAAATAAGCGCGGACGACAAGAGGCGCTTCGACGACGCCCAGGAAGATATTCGCCCCGGCGCTTAAGCCGACGACGCCGCTCACCCCCATTGTCTTTTGCATCGCCCAGCTTAACCCGCGCACGATGAACGACAGGATTTTCCAGTGCCACAGCAATGCGGAAAGTGCGGAGAAAACGATGACCAAAGGCAATATCTGAAACGCAATAATCAGCGGCGGGCTTGCCCCTTCGCGCAGCGCGAACGGCAACTCCCCGCCGCCGGTGTAGCCGAACATATAGCTTGAACCGACCAACGTCGCCTTCTCAATCGCCATCACCGCATAATTGGCGAGCATGATGACATCCCACACAAAGGGTACCCGCACGATCACCAAAGCGATCAGGATTTGCATCAGCAACGCGCCGCCAACCCAGCGGCAGCCGGGAAATGCTCTGCGCTGCTCGGACAGTCCCCACGCTATCAGCAATATGGCTGCGACGCCGATCAACCCTTGCAGTTGCGCGAACATCGCCATTAACCGCGCATGGCCTGGTCCAGTGACTCCTCAAGCACGGGGTAGCCATGGCCGTCGGGGATGCAGAGCCAGTTTCCGTCTTCGCGCTTGTCGATATAGGTCAGGACCGTCCCCACGGGATGCGCGGCCGCATGCGCTGCAGCGGCGTCAAAGTCACCGAACATCGCCAGGCGCTCCAGATTGCGGCGGGTCGGGAAGATGATCTTGATCTCACCCTTATCCGCTTTTTCGAGAACTTCGGCTGCACTTGCCCAAAACAGCGCGCGGTTTTCGGTGTGGTCCACCGTTGCAATCGGAGCGGTGTTGCCTGCGTCAACTAGGTAGAAACGCGTATCAAACACGCGTGAGGCCCGCTCGAACGCCGGTGGCCGCCAGCGCGACCATGGCACAAGCTGTTCAAAATCGGGCTCCCAGCCAAAGCGGTTGCAGATGGCTTGGAGGCTTTCCCCATCGTGCAAGGCCGCACGCGGAGCATCGCAATCGGCGGGGTCGTCGACACCCTTTAGCCCAAGCGCAAGCCCGGCCTCCTCAATCGTCTCGCGAATGGCCGCAAGCCGCGCCGCTGTCTCGTCCAATGGCAAGGGCCCACCCAGCATTTGGGCATAATCAAAATCCGCCGGATCAACCTTTCCACCCGGAAATACAGCTGCGCCGCCCGCAAATGCCATCGCCTTGATCCGTTCGACCATCAGTAACAAGGGCGCACCGCCATCGGGGTTCTGGCGAAAAATTACCATGGTGGCGGCGGGGGTGGCAATGGGTTCAGGCGCTGTTTCTAAAGTCATGCCCCACACAAGCATGGAATGCGCAGCGTTAGAAGTGGAAACTTAATCCAGCGGTTAAAACCGCGCCGTCCGCACTCAACGGCACGGAGCATTCCTTGTAAAGTCTTGCCGCCTGTGTTGCGCGGGGCCACGGAACGTGGCAGCCTTTACAGGCGGAGACGATTTTATGGGCATTATCGAAATATTGGGTCTCGCCGGTAGCCTTAGCCTTTTATCAGGCTGGCGCTTTTACCTGACAATTTTCGCCACGGGGCTGGCGATGCACTTCAACATTGTGCCGCTACCTGAAAATTTGCAAATGCTGGATGTGTTGGCGAACCCGTGGGTGCTCGGCATCAGCGCGGTTGGCGCGATTGCGGAATTCTTCGCAGACAAGATTGCGTGGCTCGATTCCATATGGGACGGCATCCACACGCTCATTCGGCCGGTCGGCGGCGCGCTACTGGCCCTCGCTATTGTGGATAGCGCAGATCCTGCGTGGCAGGTCATTGCGTTCTTGCTGGGCGGCGGTGCAGCCTTCGCTAGTCACGCCACAAAGGCCAGCGCGCGGGCGGCAGTGAACACCAGCCCGGAACCGGTCAGCAATGTGATTGTCTCAACCGTAGAAGACGTCACCACGGGCGGCTTGCTCGCTTTCGCCTTTATATACCCGGTAGAGACGTTTGTTATCGCTCTTGTGCTCCTCGGCCTTGCGATATGGGCGCTATGGGCTAGTTACCGGGCGTTACGGAAGATGTTTCCGAAGCCACAAACTGCGCTGACCCGACCGGTTGAGCAGATCCCCCCGTCCCCGCCGCAAAAATGACCTGCGATGTGGGCGCAGACGGGCGCGGTGCAGGCCGCGTGCTGCCAAAACCGGCGTAGATAAATCCGCCATTTTCCAGCGTTTGCAAAATCCATTCGCGCTTATCCGGTTCCACCACGAAGCAGCCTTCGCTTGACCCCGGCCTGCCGCGCGACGCCACATGCGCCGCGTTGAAATATCGGCGTCGGTCGGGGGCATAGCTGTGTACGACGATGTCGCGTTCGCGCATCTGGCTGTTCGTCGGCTCAAGCCCGTCGAGCCGCAGCGACAGGCCGTTGATGCCCACATAGCGCTCGGCCCCCAATGCCGCGCCAAGCGACGATGTCAGGCTTTCCTCCACATTGCTGAAAAAGCTCGCATAGCCGTCATCGTCGGGGTCCGACCCGATGCCATGCGCCACGCGGATGGGTGTATCGAGTCCCTCGCCGGTGCGCAGGTCGACGCGGTACAATCGCGGGTCGCTGCTATGCTTGGCAAAGTCGACGACGACGATGACCGCTGGTCCGTTATTTCGGCCAAATGCACAAAAATGTCCGCGATATTTCGTAATCGCAGCGTCCAGCAACGCCCGTTCCAACCGCTGCGGCAGCGGCGGGGTATCTGCGGCATAGAAACGCGCCGCAATCGCCTCTGCACCCTGCGTCAGGCCCGCGCAGTCAACCGTCGGACGCGCGGCAATTGCCGTCACCGGCGCGGCGCCCGTCCCCGGCTGGAATATCACTGCGGGCGCTGGCGCATCCAATGCAGCTTGCATCGCCATTGCCGGAGCAGCCGCACCCGCCAACCCGATCACCAGATATTTCCATACCGCCATTGCATTCATCCGTTTGACAAAGTCGAAAGCCTAACGAAACGCGCCGTGATTTGCTCCATTATGCTGCAAATGCGAACGGATTCAAGATGAGGCAAACACCTGCCTTGAATTACGGCAACGCGCGGTCCATTTGTAACATGAAGCGCCTTGCGCATTTAGAACAAATCTGGAACAAGCGAATCTATGTCACTCACCCACATCAAGGTGCGCGGTGCGCGCGAGCATAATCTTAAAGGCGTCGATATCGATTTGCCGCGTGATAAGCTCATCGTCATCACGGGCCTTTCCGGTTCCGGCAAATCCAGCCTCGCGTTCGACACCATCTATGCGGAGGGTCAGCGCCGCTATGTCGAATCGCTATCGGCTTATGCGCGTCAGTTTCTGGAGATGATGCAAAAGCCCGATGTCGAGCATATCGAGGGCCTGTCGCCAGCGATCTCCATCGAGCAGAAGACGACGTCGCGTAACCCGCGCTCGACCGTGGCCACCGTGACCGAGATTTACGATTATATGCGGCTGTTATGGGCGCGCGTCGGCGTGCCATATTCGCCCGCGACCGGCCTGCCGATTACCGCGCAGACGGTCAGCCAGATGGTCGACCGCGTGATGGCCTTGCCAGAGGGCACACGCGCCTTCCTGCTCGCGCCCGTGGTGCAAGGCCGCAAGGGCGAATATCGCAAGGAACTCGCCGAGTGGCAGCGTTCGGGCTACACCCGCGTCCGCATCGATGGCGAATTCTACCCCATTGAAGAAGCCCCCGCGCTCGACAAGAAATACAAGCATGACATTGAGGTCGTCGTTGACCGCATCGTCGTCAAAGACGGCATTCAGCAGCGGTTGGCCGAGAGTTTTGAAGCGGCGTTGAAGCTCGCCGATGGGCTGGCTTTTGTGGACCTCGCCGACACCACGGTGGCGGAATTGACCAAAACCGTCACCCCAGCGAAAGCTGGGGTCACAGGCGGAAATGCACCAACGCCCGAGATGCCAGCTTCCGCTGGCATGACGAAAAACGGGGTCGCCGAAGCCCGCGCAACTTTCACCGCATTTGACAACGCACCCAAAGCCGCCAACGTCACGGGCGGCGCGATGAAAGGCACTGGCCTACCCGCCAACCGCATCGTCTTCTCCGAAAAATTCGCGTGCCCCGTCTCCGGCTTCACCATCGCCGAAATCGCACCGCGCCTGTTCTCGTTCAACGCCCCGCAAGGCGCGTGTCCGGATTGCGATGGCCTTGGCGAACGGCAGGAGTTTGACCCGCAATTGGTGGTCCCCAACGAGCATCTCAGCCTCAAAAAGGGCGCGGTAGTGCCGTGGGCGAAGTCCAACCCGCCCAGCCCTTATTATATGCAAGTGCTGTCCAGCCTTGCGAAGGCCTATGATTTCAGCCTCGATACCCCGTGGGACGAACTTCAGCCCGATCAAAAGCTCATCATCCTCCACGGCACCGGCGGCCTACCCGTGGCGCTGACGTTCAAGGACGGGCGCAAGGAATATACGGTCAACAAGGCGTTTGAGGGCGTGATCGGCAATCTCAACCGCCGCTTGTTGCAAACCGACAGCGCGTGGATGCGTGAAGAGCTGTCGAAATACCAGACGTCGCAACCGTGCGAGACCTGCCACGGCGCGCGGTTGAAGCCCGAGGCGCTTTCGGTCAAGATCGCCGGCGTCGACATCGCCACGCCGACCAAGATGAGCGTCGGTGACGCGCTGGAGTGGTTCGGCAGCGTTGACCAGACGCTGACCAACCAGCAGCAACAGATTGCCAAGGCGATCCTCAAGGAAATCAACGAACGGCTTGGCTTCCTCAACAATGTCGGTTTGGATTACCTGAACCTCGACCGGACCAGCGGCACCTTATCCGGCGGCGAGAGCCAGCGTATTCGCCTTGCCAGCCAAATCGGTTCCGGACTGTCGGGCGTGCTCTATGTGCTTGATGAACCCAGCATCGGTTTGCACCAGAAGGACAATGACCGCTTGCTCGCCACGCTGCGCCGCCTGCGCGACTTGGGCAACACCGTCATCGTGGTCGAGCATGACGAAGACGCGATCCGCACCGCTGACTGGGTCGTTGACTTGGGCCCCGGCGCTGGCGTCCATGGCGGCACCGTAATGGCCGAAGGCACGCTGAAGCAAATCCTGAAATCAAAAGACAGCCTGACCGCCGCGTACCTCAACGGGACGCGCGAGATTGCGGTCCCCAAGACGCGGCGCAAGGGCAACAAGAAGAAGCTCACCGTCCACAACGCCCGCGCCAACAATCTGAAGAACGTCACCGCGAGCATCCCGCTGGGCACCTTCTGTTGCATCACCGGCGTATCGGGATCGGGCAAGTCGAGCTTCACCATCGACACGCTCTATGCCTCGGCGGCACGCTCCTTAAATGGCGCGCGCGTCATTGCGGGCGCGCATGACAAGATCACTGGCCTTGAACATTGCGACAAGGTGATCGACATCGACCAATCCCCCATTGGCCGCACCCCGCGTTCGAACCCCGCGACCTATACCGGCGCGTTCACCAACATCCGCGACTGGTTCGCGCAATTGCCCGAAAGCGCCGCGCGCGGTTACAAGCCGGGCCGGTTTTCGTTCAACGTCAAGGGCGGACGCTGCGAAACATGCAGCGGCGATGGCCTGATCAAGATCGAGATGCACTTCCTGCCCGACGTCTATGTGACGTGCGAGGAATGCAACGGCAAACGCTACAACCGCGAGACTTTGGAGGTCAAATGGAAGGGCCTCTCCATCGCCGACGTGCTCGACATGACGGTGGAGGACGCGGTGGAGGTGTTCAAGGCCGTCCCCCCGATCCGCGACAAAATGGCGATGCTGGCGGAGGTTGGCCTTGGCTATGTCAAGGTCGGGCAGCAGGCAACGACGCTGTCAGGCGGCGAAGCGCAACGCGTCAAACTCGCCAAGGAACTCAGCCGCCGGTCCACCGGCCAGACGCTGTACATCCTCGACGAGCCCACCACCGGCCTGCATTTCGAGGATGTCCGCAAACTCCTTGAAGTGCTCCATCGTCTGGTGGAACAGGGCAACAGCGTGGTGGTCATCGAACATAATCTCGACGTCATCAAAACGGCCGACTGGATCATCGACCTTGGCCCCGAAGGCGGGGTAAAGGGCGGCGAGATTGTCGCCGAAGGCACGCCGGAGGATGTGGTGAAGGTCGCAGCGAGCTACACCGGCCATTATTTGAAGCCAATGTTGGAAAAGGCGAGCTGAAGTAATGATGACGCCAGTTTCATCAGAGTTGCTTGCAACCGTTGATCTGGAAGAACCAATTTCTGGCATTTTAACCGTAGAATGCGACACGTTTGAGTCCAAGTTCCGAGATGCCGCAAAAAAGGCGGACGAGGATGGCATTCCTGAACGGGGGCTAGTTTATCGACTGCTGGGCGCAATTTGTTGCTTCCATTTTAAACCGGAAAATCGCGTCGAACCATTCAGCAATAGGATCGGCTACTCTGACGGTTCGCGAACGCTCGTAGGCTCAGATTTCAATAAAGAGCAAATTGACGCGTTACACTCTGTGGTGTCTCGGTTTCAAAATGTTGCGATGCGCACTCGCGTTGCCGATTTGGTTTGGACTCGCGACAAGAGTAAGAGTGATTGCGCCGAGATTGCGATCGACGGATATGTCACGATGGTTCGTTCGTTAATTGATGGAACGGCGACAGATTGTGTTGGTGGTTCCGACCCTACAGGCGTCGCAGCCCATGACTTGCTGACCCGCGCAATCGTGATAGCCCGCACAACCGGCTGGAATAAAACCGAAAACGATCCCCTCCGGAGCGTTCTTGCGGAAACGCTGACATTAGCAATCCAAAAAGCCGATATGGCCGTTGTCCGAATGGGACAGTTGACAACAGACGTGAGGCTGGAACCTGCCAACGAGATATTGAAGATCTTGCCTGAATTGGTGGAATCGTTGATCGAAAAGGCAGACTTTTATCTAGCTGAGTCTGTTCAGAAACTAGTCATTCGGCGCCAAAAAATTGAAAAGATCGAGAGTCGAGAAGCTGTATTAAAACTTGCGTCAATATATGAGGCAAAATCCGAGCAAACAGGTAGCGCCATGCTTAAAGCTAGCGCGTTACAGGACGCATTGGACAGCTTGCAAAACACTCAGGGTGTTCGAGAGGAACGCCAGCGGTTGCACGAGAAACTCAAGGACGCGCAACTGCATATGTTCGAGGAGATGGGCCACTTCGAACATTCAATAGACATATCAAATGAAGTCGAGCGATTGTTAGCAGGCTATAAGGGACTAGATCTTTTAGATTCTTTGATGCGCCTTGCTAAAACTGAGCGGCCAAAAAGTTCGGCGAGCTTAATCGAACATGCACGGGACGAGGCACAAAAGTTTCCACTTTCGTCTTTATTTGCGACATCGGTGTTGGACTCGAAAGGTCGAACGGTAGCGCGAACGGGAGGCGGAACCGATCAGCATGACGGACTTAGATTTAAGGTAATTGGTCACGAAAAAATCAGGATGGGGCTAGCGGTTGGCGCTGCTATCAATCCAGCACGCCAATGGATTACCGAAAATTTCGTTGCCGACCTGTCCGTATTTCACGAGCTATGTCACATCTCTCCTTTCGTCCCGTCCGGTATGGAGATCGCGTTTGCTAGAGGCATGGAAGCGTTCATTTACGGGGACGACTACTTGGCTGGTGCAGCGTTGTTTCCAGTACTCGAAGCAGGTATGCGCGCTCTGGTTGCAAGCGCTGGTCGATCTGATACCAAAATTTCGGTTGGTGGCATCGAAGAGACTATAGGCCTTGGAGCAATGCTGGCCGAGCATAGAGATGTGCTGGAGGAGGTATTTGGCGAGGGCGCGATTTTTTGCATCGAAAATTTGTTCGTTCATGAGTTGGGACCGAAAATCCGGCATGGGTATTGCCACGGGCTAACGCGCGACAGTCAGTTTTACAGTGACGAATACGTATATGCTATTAAGCTAATTTATTCTTTGGTTTTGTTACCACTGCAATCTAGCAGTTGGGCCGATATCAAGGCACACGTTCAATCAAACATTGGAATTTGACGGCAACAGGGGACAAAATCGTTTGCCATTCTTTTGGCATACTGATCAGGTTGCGCCACACCCCCTCGCCAACCCAATCTCTCCCGTGTAAACCTATATTGTCATGCCGCCGTCATCTGTCTCTGTCAGGTGCAGGCCAGAAACATTTGGGAGAGTAAAATGCGCAAAGTATCGCCGTTCATGTCATCTGGCCTGCCCGTATCTTTGGCGTTGGCGTCCTGCCTGATTGCGGTGCCGCTCTTTGCGCAGAATGCGCCCGCCGCTGCGCCTGCGCCCGCCGCAGCGCCAGCCGCCGCCCCTGCCCCCGTCGCCAAGCCGCCGGTTACCACCAGCGCGGGCTATCTGAACGCAGGTCAGGCCGAGCTGAAGCGATTGGAGGCCGACAAGCCGAACAATCGCAAGGCGCGCAATGTCATCATCTTCATTGGCGACGGCATGGGCGTCAGCACGCTGACCGCTGGGCGGATATTCGAAGGACAGCAGCAGGGCCTCGACGGGGAATCCTTTGTCGCGCAAATGGACCGCTTGCCGCACACCGCTTTGGTCAAAACCTATTCGCATGACGCGCAAGTAGCCGACAGCGCGCCGACCGCGACCGCAATCGTCGCTGGTGTCAAAACCCGCAATGGCGTGATTGGTGTTGGTCCCGAGGCGGTGGAAAATGACTGCGCCGCGACTGCTCCGTTCAAGGTGCCATCGCTTTTCAGCATGGCGGAGGACAAGGGCCTTGCCACTGGCATCGTCTCCACCGCGACGATCACGCACGCAACGCCCGCATCGGCCTATGCCCACACGGCGCAGCGCGATTGGGAAGTCGACGCCAACATGCCCGCCGCGGCCAAGGCCGCTGGTTGCACCGACATTGCGCGGCAAATGGTCGAATGGCCGCATGGCGACGGGTTGGATGTCATGTTGGGCGGTGGCCGCGCGCATTTCCTGCCGTCGGACGTGACGGACCCCGAATATCCCAAGATCAAGGGCAAACGGGGCGATGGGAAGGACCTGGTTTCCGTCTGGACCGCCAAGAACCCCAAGGGCGCTTATGCGTGGAACAGCGAGAGCTTTGGTGCGGTGGACCCCAAAAAGGCAAGCAAACTGCTTGGTCTGTTTGAACCGTCGCACATGCAATATGACGCGGACCGCGTGGCGCAAGGTGGCAAGGAGCCATCGCTGGCCGATATGACGACCAAGGCGATTGCGATGCTGTCCAAGAACCGCAAGGGCTATGTCCTGATGGTGGAGGCTGGGCGGATTGACCATGCGCATCATGGCGGCAATGCCCGCCGCGCGTTGCAGGATACGGTCGCGCTGAACGCGGCGTTGAAGGCGGCGATGGACAGCGTCGATTTGCGCGATACGCTGATCGTCGTGACATCGGACCATAGCCATGTGTTCACCATGGCGGGCTATCCCGAGCGCGGGAACCCGATCCTTGGCGTCGTATCCGCGCCCATCGGCACGCCGACCAAAGCGA
Organism: uncultured Sphingorhabdus sp.; assembly: GCA_963508315.1. Taxonomy (GTDB): domain Bacteria; phylum Pseudomonadota; class Alphaproteobacteria; order Sphingomonadales; family Sphingomonadaceae; genus Sphingorhabdus_B. Next base: position 675,187 of record CAUOWK010000002.1, read on the forward strand.
TAGATGGCAAGGCCTACACGACGCTTGGCTATACCAACGGCCCCGGCGCGGTATCCGCTGCCGAGCGGCCCGATCCTTCCAAGCAGGACACCGAGGCGCTGAATTACAAGCAGCAGGCGCTGATTGGCCTGTTTTCCGAAACACATGGCGGTGACGATGTCGTCGCGCGGGCCGCTGGTCCAAAGGCGCATCTGTTCAAGGGTACCATCGAGCAGAACACGATCTTCCACATACTGCGCCGCGCGCTGGGCTTGTAATAAAGCGGGCTTGTAAAGCCGGACGTCCTGCCCACATCTGGGGTGCGGGGGTACTGCACTTTGGAGTAATGGAATGAAACGAATTTACGCAGTCGCTTTGTTGTCACTCGCGCTGGCCGCATGCGGTGAAGGCGGTGCGCTGGACGATACCGTGAAGGTCAGCGTGCGCGAGTCCATCGTTGCCACCTGCACCACCGCCGCCAGCGAACAGATCCCCGACAGCATTCAGGTCGATGTCGATCAGGTGTGCGGTTGCGCCGCCGACAAGGTGATGGATGGCAAAAGCGTGTCCGACTTGGTCGCCAATCCGCCCACCCCTTCCGAAGGCATGGCAAAGGTTCAGGCCTGCTTGAAGGAACTCGGCCCCGTCACGGTCAATCCGGCGGCAGCATAGCTTCGCGCACATAAAAACCCCGTCCGGGGGAGTGTCCGGACGGGGTCAATATAGTCCTCTACGCCTGCTAGGGGGATTTGAGGACTTTCAGGTCACCGAAGCAACCCGAAACTTTATGGCATGACGACAGTGTCAACGACGTGGATCGTACCGTTGGACGCGACCATGTCAGCGCCCGTTACGGTCGATTTTCCGCCCTTGGCATCGGTTAGGACAATCTTGTCACCGTCCATGCTGGCTTTCAGGCTGCCGCCGTTAAGCGTCTTGACGGTTGCAGTGCCCTTGCCGTCCGCGATCAACTTCGCGAGATCACCCGACTTCACATTGCCGGCGACGACGTGATATTTCAGCAGCGCAGCCAACTTGTCCTTGCTTTCCGGCTTCAACAAACCGTCGAGCGTTGCCTTGTCGACCTTAGCAAATGCGTCATTCGATGGCGCGAATACGGTGAATGGGCCAGCGCCCGACAATGTTTCAGCGAGCCCGGCGGCGGTTACAGCCGTGACGAGCGTGGATGCCTGCGGGTTGCTTTGTGCCAATGCGACGATCGTCTTGTCGCCGGTGGCTTCGGTTGCGACCATCGTGTCAGATGCCATTGCGTCGTCCTGTACCACTTCGGTATCGGTCGCGGCGGTATCGGCTGTTTCGCTGCCTGAGCAGGCTGCCAAAGCAAGGGCAGATAGGCCAACGGCCAGCGTGTGTTTCAATGTTTTCATCATGCGAATCCTTTTTTGTGATCCCCTCACGCCATAGTAACGCGCCTCACGCCCGAACGGATGCATTGCGGACATAAAAATATTGCGGTTTTTAGGTGGGATTTGGCATTTGGCGGGATATACGACCAACCGATGACCCGCCTTGCATCAGATCTGCGCGACGCCGCGGCCACCTTGGAGGGGGTCAGCATTACACCCCGGCTTGATGCCGAGCTATTGATGGCGCACGCGCTGGGGTTGGAACGATCCGACATGCTGCTTCGGCAACATGACCTGATGACCCCAGAAGGTTTCCCTGCCTTGCTCACACGGCGGATGGCACATGAACCTGTTGCGTATATTATTGGTCGGCAGGCGTTTTGGGATTTGGAATTGGACGTAACGCCGGACGTCCTCATCCCCCGCGCCGATAGCGAGACGTTGCTGGAAGCGGCGATCGAATGGTTTGACAACAAGGGTGGACCTGCGCGCATCGCGGACCTTGGAACCGGATCAGGCGCGCTATTGCTCGCGGCGCTGTCGATTTGGCGGGAAGCGCAAGGCGTCGGGATAGATGCGAGCGCAAAGGCGATTGACGTCGCGGCGGGCAATGCCGCGCGGCTTGGGTTTGCGGACCGGTGCACATTCAGGATTACCAGTTGGCTGTCGCAGGATTGGGCGGACGATATGGGCCAGTTCGACGTAATTTTGTGCAACCCGCCTTATATTGAAACCGGCGCGGTACTGGACCCGATGGTGTTCGGTCACGAACCACACAGCGCCTTGTTTGCGGGGCCGGACGGCCTTGATGATTACCGCGCGATAATTCCGCGACTGCATCAACTGTTGACGCCGGGCGGCGTCGCGTTCTTTGAAATCGGCTTTAATCAGGCGGAATCGGTTGCGGCATTGGCCGCGCAAAATGGTTTTTCCACAAAACTTTGGCGCGACCTCTCTGGAAATCCACGCGTTCTGCGCTTTTCGCTTGGAATCGCGGATTTGAACGACTAAAGCCGTGAGGCATCGCAGCAAAATTGCCTGTTTAAGGCCCTTTAGCGCGAAGCCGCCCCCAGCGCAGATGGAAGAATAATCAGGGTCACGACGGCTCTGACGCAACCCGAAAGACTGGGTTCCGGGGCTTTATGCAACATTCAAGTGCCAAACAGAGGACGGGTTAGCCCTGATGAATACCAACAACAGGCCGCAGCAAAACAACAACAACCGCCGTCGCGGTCGTAATAATAATAACAATAACCGCCAGCAGAATAATAATCGCAGCGGTTTTGATTATCAAAACCAGATCGACAATCGTGCGCGCGGAAACGCAGCGCAGATGCTGGAAAAATACAAAAAACTGGCACAGGATGCTCAGTTCAACGGTGATCGGGTAAATGCGGAATATCATCTGCAATTTGCCGACCATTATTTCCGCGTGCTTGCCGATTTCCGCAGCCGTCAGGAAGCGCGTCAGGAACAGCAGGGCGAACGCCGCCCGCGTGAAGAATATCGTGACGAAAATCGCGATGATCGCGATGATTGGCAGAATGAAGACCGCTCATCGAGCTATGAGGAGCAATCGAGCTCTGAAAGTCAGGAACGCGACACAAGCGGGCAAGACGACAATAGCCAGGATAGTGAATCCGATTCGCGCCCGCCGCAGCGTGATGCACGTCCACGCCGTCCGGAGCGCAATGATCGCCCTTCCGGTAACCGCAATGCAAACCGTCCACCACGTCGCCATCACAGCGAAGAGACCGACGATGCACCGGGTCTGGACTTGGCCGTGTTACCGCCGTCAATTGCTGTGTCGCAAAATGATGACGAGCCGGCCGAGAAGCCTGCGCGAAAGCCACGTGCGCGCCGCGTGAAGCCGGATGACGAAGTCGCGACAGCAGCCGAGTAAATCATTGGCCCCGTTAATATGGGGTCAATATTCAGCAACTTAAGTTCCCGCTTATATCAAAGGGGGAATTGATTATGCGCAAGATGTTGCTCGTCGGATTAAGCGGAGCAATATGCGCTCCTCTGTTGGCTCAATCCGTTACCTCGCCAGCGCAGGCGCCAAATGCAGTGACAGCACAAGGTGACGTCGCCGTCACCATTTACCAAAATGGCCAAAGCCTGGTGCAAGATACGCGCCGAATGAACTTGCCGGGCGGGCGATCCAAACAGGAATTCCCCGATGTCTCCGCTCAAATTCGTGCGGAAACCGTAACCCTTACCGGGCCTGGCATCGGCATTGTCGAGCAGAATTTCGATTATGATTTACTGACGCCTGCCAAGCTAATGGAAAAAGCCGTTGGCCAGACGATTACCCTGCTGCGCACGAATGTCGCCACTGGCGCCGAAACGCGCGTGCGTGCGAAGGTGCTTGCGGCAAATGGCGGCGTTGTTCTGCAAATTGGCGATACTATCGGAGTGCTGCGTGACGATGGCCTGCCCGTTCGAGTCATCTTCGATCAAGTGCCACCCAACTTGCGCGCGCGGCCAACATTGTCGGTGACGCTTGAATCTAAAGGCGGGATGACGCCAACGACTTTGACCTATCTGACGCCCGGTCTCGGCTGGACATCGGATTATGTGACGCTGTTCGACGACGCAAAGCAGACTATCGATGTGCAGGGTTGGGTGACGCTGACCAACAATACCGGCACGGATTACAGCAATGCAGACGTGCTTTTGGTGGCGGGCAATCCCAATCAAGGCGGCGGGCGGCGCAGCTTCCAAACACCCTATAACCCTTCGACCGGAACGATTGATCAAGCGGGAACTGAAAGCAATGACCGCGAACGGTTGGGCGATTATTATCTCTACCCGCTTGGCGAACGCACAACGATTTCCAATGCGCAGCAAAAGCAAGTCAGCTTCCTTGATGTGAAGGCGGCCCCCGCCCGCAGTACCTATGAATTCAATAATGGCTGGCTAGCTACTAACGATGCAGCGAGTGCGGCATCGGTGCTGAAATTCTCGACATCGCGCGGCGGTGGCCTTGGGGATCAGCTGCCGTCGGGCACAATGCGTGTCTATATGCGCGACAAGCGCGGCGACCCCCAGTTCATCGGCGAAAGCCGGATGGAGGCTACGCCCATGGGCAGCGCCATGTCGATCCGCACTGGCGAAGCTTTCGATGTGAAGGTCAAAACAGTGGTCGAGGAACGCACCCGTATTTCAGGGAACCGCTGGAAAACCCGGATGCGTTACGAACTCACCAATGCGCGCAACAATCCGATTACCGTCGACCTGGGGCAAAACGGCCTGTGGGGCGACGTGCGCGTTACTGAACAAAGCCAAGTGGGCAAGCGCATCTCTGCTGACCGCATGGAGTGGAGCGTGCCAGTATCAGCCAACGGCACAACAACCCTGCTCGTGACTTTTGACAGCCGGTATTGAGGGCTAGCGCATTGCGCACCGCCGATAACCTCTTTGGGTCGATCCCGCGACGGGTCGTGTTATGGCTAGGCACGATATTGGCACTCGCCACGGCTTTGCCAGCCATTGCGCAAACCGTTGTCGCCTCGCCCGAGCCGGAAGCGGTTAGTATCACCGTCTATCGCGGCCAGAAATATGGCAACACACCCATCGATCCCAACTGGCCCACCGGCTATGCGCTCATCACTGAAACCCGCACGGTGAGCATTCCGGCCGGGACAAGCGTCGTCCGCTTTGAAGGGGTCGCCGAGGGCATGTTTCCCGAAAGCGCTATCGTCAGTGGCTTGCCAAAGGGCGTGAAGGAAAAGAACCGCGACGCGCGGTTGTTGTCTCCACTTGGGCTTGTCGACGCCTACCTCAAGCGTGAGGTCAGCATTACACGCACGAGCAAGGCCACCGGAGTCTCGCGAACCTATGATGCCATCATTACGTCGGCCCCGGGCGGCGCGGTCATCTTGCAAACCGGTGAGGGATTTGAAGCGCTGCACTGCACTGGCCTGCCCGAGCGGATGGGCTTCGACACCGTGCCCGCCAATCTGTCTGCAAAACCCACATTATCGGTGGTGACGCAGGCAGACCGACCCGCCACCGCGACGTTGACGCTGACTTACATGGCGGCGGGGTTTGACTGGCAGGCGAATTACATTGCACAGGTCCAAGAACGCCGTGCGGACGGCAAAAGCAAAATCGATATGTTCGCGTGGTTGACCGTCGCAAATGGTGGTCATCAGAGCTTCGCCAATGCCAATATGATGGCAATTGCGGGTGAGCCGAACCGCATCGCGCGCAAGGCGCAAGCCCGGCCAACGGGCGGTCCCTTGCAGCTCAAATGCTGGCCGACGCAGCGTACGCACCAAGTCCCGTACCGCCCCGGGTTCAGCATACCGCCGTCGCCTCCTCCCCCGCCGTCGCCGCCAATGTCGGTTGGAGCCTACAGCGAAGCCGACATGGAAAGCATCATGGTCACGGGTTCGCGGAGGTCACGCGCGGAATTTGCCGCGCCAGTCGCAGTTGTCGTGGCGGAGCAGGAAGACCTTGGCGACCTGAAACTGTACCGCGTTCCCGAGCCTGTGACCGTCAACGCCAAGGGCCAGAAACAGGTTGCAATGCTTGTCAAACCCGGCGCGGCGTTCGATCAGGTTTACGTCGCAGATGTCGCGGATTATGGCAGCGACACGCAGCCAATGACTTTGATGTTCAGGGGTTCAAACAAGGCAGACAAAGGCCTTGGTCTGCCGATGCCGCAGGGCCAAATCATGATCTTCGAGAATAGCAATTACGGCCCGTTGCTGGCGGGTCAGGCGAACTTGCGCGACCGCGCCATTGGCGACGAGGTCGAAATATCGGTCGGCCAATCAAGCGACGTGCGCATGCAGGTCACCCGGATTGCGGAAGACCGCAACAAACAAAGTTGGAAGGTCGAAATCACCAATGCCCGTTCAACGCCGGTGAACGTCGAGGTCGAAATTCCCTATGAACTTCGCGGCAAGCCCAAAAATATAGTGAAGGTCGACGGCGTGCCGACGTGGAAATCCACGATCGCGGCCAATGGTGACGCGGTCTTGTTGTACGACGTGAAACTGGACCGGAACTAAGCCTCGGGAAGTGCCCGTGGCTTGTGATCGTCATCCAAGGCGACGAAGGTAAACAGCCCCTCGGTCACTTTGACCTCTTGTTGGCCACGCGCGCGGGTTGCAATGACTTCAATACGGATACCCATCGACGTACGGCCGCGCCGTTCCAGCGTTGCATAAACCGAAATGATGTCGCGCAGAAGGATGGGTGCAATGAACTCCATCTTTTCAATAGCGACCGTCGCGCAGGCGCCTTGGGCAATACGCCCGGCAAGAATACCGCCGGCCTGGTCCATCATGCCAAGCACCCAACCGCCAAAGATATGACCGTTGGCGTTGATATCGGCGGGGCCCGGAACAACCCGTAAAACCGGGTCATTCCGTTTCGGAAGATTTCGTACAGGCTCAGTCACCGGTCGGCTTCATCCTCAAACGGGTCATCAATCGATTCATCATGACCCGATCCGCTCGACAGAAACACAAGGCCCATCAACGCAGCAGTCAGCATGATGGCACCTACAATTGCGCCGGCAGTGGCAATGAAGAAATGGATGGAAACCATCCCGTTCTGCCACCAAAATGTGCCCAGCGCGCCAACAGTGACGACCAAGGTCACGCCAAACATCCATCGCATCAGACGCCAATAACGCTGCCAAGCGAAATGGGCATATTCGGGATCATCAAGGCGGGAGGGGCGAGTCATGGGTTGATAAGGCGGCCTTATGCTATAAGTTCCACAATGGGCAAGGACATAGGGAGAGAGTCGATGACTATTTCTGCAATTTTGGCCAATCGTGACCGCGAGATATTGAAGGCGGCCCCGCATGAGAGCGTGGGCGACGTGGTCACGCGGCTTTCTGAAAACCGTATCGGCGCGCTGCCTGTTGTCGAAAACAACAATGTCGTCGGCATATTTTCGGAGCGGGATATTGTATACGGCGTCGCGGCATTTGGCGCATCATTTTTGACCAAGACCGTCGCGGACACCATGACTGCGCCAGCGATTACGGTGACACCCGAAACCGCCATATTGTCCGCCCTGTCGCTGATGACCAAACGCCGCATTCGGCACTTGCCTGTCATTCAGGGGAACGAACTTGTCGGCTTCGTATCAATCGGCGATCTGGTGAAATACCGGATCGAGAAGATTGAAGCTGAGGCGGCCGCGATGCGTGATTATATCAGCATGGCCTGATTGCGCTTTACCCAGGTTGCGATGACGTAGGCGCAGGTGCGGTCATCACAGGCGGCGTTGTCAACGGCTGACCTGTTACGTTGGACGTTGGTAGCGGCGCATATACCGGCGTGGGTGCATATTTCATGTTCCAGGCCGCAAGATCCTGCTCATATTGCACATAGGCGTTGTAGAAATTCACGAACACGCCGTCTATGTCGGTTAAACCGCCAATCGCATATTCGGCGAGAGCTTCTTTGGGCACGATGTTGGCTTCGGTGACCTTACGCAAGGCCATGTCGCAATATTGCGCGCGCACAGGCGGCAAAGCGAAATAATTGTACAGGTCCGTCATCTTCGTATCGCGAATACGCAACCCGTTCTGCCCGCGGTAGCGTGCAACAAATTCACGGTCGACGGACTTGCTGGTTTTCGACAGCAGCACCTTATGAATGACGATGAACTTGTTATACTCGGTCGCAATCTGACCCCACACAGGACCCTGACAATTGAGCGCGGCCACGTTCAACGCGGAACGGAAATGCCAGATTTGCTCGTCACGGCTTAGGCCGCGATTGGGCGTAACGCGAACGCCATCCGGACCCACCGGCGGGATCGCCATGGACAGGGCAGCGCCGCCGGGTGGCAACGGCATGGGCGGCGGTGGCGGTGGCGGGGCTGGCAAGGGGATAGGCGGCGGCGCAACTTTAACAGGCGTCGGCGCACAGGCAGCCACGGCGCTAATGACGATAATGGCAGCTAGACTTTTGACGCCCCGGCGCATGTGCTTTGTCTCCGATATCATGATTATGATTCCAACAGGATTTTCGTCCTAAAGAAAAGCCCTGTTCGACAAAATCCCAAAGAAAATGGCCCAGCGGTTTCCCACTGAGCCATTTTTGTGTGTTCAAGCTGAACCGCGGATGACTATTCGCGATTGCCCAAGAAGCTGAGCAGGAACTGGAACATGTTGATGAAATCCAGATACAGCGTCAGCGCGCCCATGATCGCCGCCTTGCCGATGAAGTCAGAATTCGAACTGCGCAATTGCAGATAGGTATTCTTGATCATCTGCGTGTCGTAGACGGTCAGGCCAGCAAAAATCAGTACGCCAGCCGCGCTAACAACCCACTGCAAGGTGCTCGACTGGAACCAGATATTGGCAAGTGACGCAACGATCAGGCCGACGACGCCCATGATCAGGAACGTGCCCATGCCGCTCAGGTCCTTCTTCGTCGTGTACCCGACAAGGCTAAGTCCAGCAAAGGCCGCAGCCGTCGCGAAGAAAGTCGTTGCGATCGACGCCCCGGTATAGACCAGGAAGATTGTCGACATCGACAGTCCCATGAGACCGGCAAAGGCCCAGAAACAGGCTTGCAACGCGCTAGTCGACAGCTTGTTCAAGCCGAAGTTCATTACCAGAATCAACGCGAGCGGTGAAAGGATGATAACCCAGCGCAATGCGCCGCCGTTGACCATCAGATTTTGACCAAAGGCGCTACCTGCAAACAGCATCGCGACGATGCCAGTCAGCAGCACGCCCGATGCCATATAGTTGTAAACCTTGAGCATGTGCGAGCGCAGCCCGGCGTCGATAGCGACGTCACCTGCGCCTAAACCTACACCTGCAAGACTTGACTGGGTCCCGGTTACCCGTGGATCGGACCACTGTGCCATGACTTAATTCTCCTCATACCACGGCAATATAGCCGCATGCCCAGTATATTGGAGGAAATCGTTCCAGTTTCAAGCGAAACACGACATGACCCGACGCGATTTTTAATAATGCACCTGCGCAACGCAAGTTGAATGGCAATTCATGTTGCGCGGCCTGTCTGTTCTGCTAGCCGTAGCACCCGATAACGACAATGGTCATTGAGGAGAGCAGAGTGAGCGCGACGGTTGAAGGCGAAAACGGAAATCCCGTTCCCACGCAGTCGGACGCGCCGCTGCCCGAGGCCAGCAGCTATAGCTGGTATGTGCTTATCGTTTTGGTGGTCGTCTACATTCTGAACTTCATTGACCGGCAAATCCTCAGCATCCTCGCCGTCGATATCAAGGCCGACCTCGGCCTGACCGACGCAGACATGGGCTTTTTGGGCGGCGCGGCTTTCGCAGTTTTCTATGCGCTTTTCGGGATCCCGCTTGGACGATTGGCTGACAACTGGAGCCGCGTGAAGTTGCTGTCCATCGGCTTGGCGTTGTGGTCCCTCATGACCGCCTTGTCAGGCTTTGCCCGCAACCAAGTTGAACTCACACTGGCGCGCATGGGCGTTGGCGTTGGTGAAGCAACCGCAAGTCCTACTGCCTACTCGTTAATCTCAGACTATTTCCCCAAGCGCCAGCGCGCGACCGCGCTCGCGATCTATTCGTCAGGCCTTTATATCGGCGGCGGTATATCGCTATTCCTGGGCGCCCTGATTGTGGAAACATGGGATGCAGCCTATCCGCAAGGTGGGCCACTCGGCCTCGCCGGCTGGCATGCGGCCTTTGTTGCTGTTGGTATTCCGGGCCTTCTGGTTGCCTTGTGGGTTGCAACCTTACGTGAGCCCGTGCGGGGCGCGATGGACGGCCTAGTTACGCCAACACATCCATCGCCCTTCCGGGCCTTCGCCAGTGACCTGTCAATGATTGTGCCGCCCTTCACCCTCTGGGGTGCATGGCAGCGCGGTCCCGTCGCCCTTGCCATCAACATCGGGACAGGCGCAGCTATTGCCGCCTTTGCCTATTGGATGATCCATCTCACCGGTAACTTGCCGCAATGGTCAGCCGTTGGCTTTGGCTATTATGCAGTATTCTCGTGGGCTTCCACATTGCGCGCAAAAGACCCCTCAACGTTTAAGCTGATTTGGGGCACACCAGCGTTTATTTGCACAACCATTGGCTATGGCCTTGTGGCACTGGCGGCATACGCCCTCGCCTTCTGGTCTGCGCCCTATGCCGAAATCGTTCTTGGTCTCCCCAAGAAAGAACTCGCCTTCATCCTTGGCGCGAATGGCGCATTGAGCGGCTTTTTGGGTGTTATCATTGGCGGCCGCGTGGCGGACTCGCTGCGCACCAAAAATCCAGCCGGTCGCATATTGGTCATCATCTTGGGCGTCGTAGGGCCAATCATTCCGATTGGTATTGGTTACACGACCGACAACACGACCTTGTTCTACGTGATGAACTTCGTCGCTGGCATGCTGGGCGCCACCGCGCTCGGGGCAGCGGCAGCGACCACGCAGGATTTGGTATTGCCGCGGATGCGAGGCACCGCCACAGCCGCCTTCTTCCTTGGCACCACTTTGGTTGGCCTTTCGTTCGGTCCTTATATGGTTGGCCAGATTTCGGACCTCGCCGGAACGATGGTTGACGGCAAGCTGGTGGGCAATCTGCGCGTTGGCATCTTGTCGCTGATCGCCGTTGCGCCAATCGCATTGGGCTTGCTGATTGCAGCCTATCGTGCGGTACCCAAGGCCGAGCAGAGCATTGTAGAGCGTGCACGCGCAGCGGGCGAGCCTGTTTAATCACCCGATTAAATTCGGCTTGACGCCCGCGTAAACTTGCTGCCATTGATGCAGCATATTTTGCAGCAACATCTTGCAGGGGATTCTCCATGTCACTCGATAACATTCCACGCACAGCCTATAATGAAGATCATGAGGCGTTCCGCCAGTCGGTCCGCCAGTTCCTTCAAAAGGAAGTCGCGCCCAATGCGAAGCAGTGGCAGGAAGACGGCATCGTCCCCAAGTCCATCTGGCCAAAGGCTGGCGAAGTCGGCATGCTTTGCCCCACCGCGCCGGTTGAATATGGCGGCCTTGGACTAGACTTCGGCTATAACGCCATCGTCGATGAAGAATCCGCATATTATGGCGGCGTAGCTACTGGCTTCTCTCTGCAATCCGATATCGTTGTAAATTATATCATGAGCTACGGCAGCGAAGAGCAAAAGAAGCAGTGGCTGCCCAAGATGATTTCCGGCGAAGTCATCACCGCGATTGCCATGACCGAGCCCGGCACGGGCAGCGATCTTCAGGCCATGAAGACAACGGCGCGCAAGGATGGCAATCATTACGTCATCAACGGCAGCAAGACCTACATCACCAACGGCCAGAATGCGGACCTGATCCTCGTCTGCGTCAAGACCGATACCGAAATCCAGCCGGCTTACAAGGGTATGTCGGTTGTCCTCGTTGAGGCCGACCGTGAGGGCTTCAAGCGTGGCCGCAACCTCGACAAAATCGGCATGGATGAAGCCGACACATCGGAATTGTTCTTCGAAGATGTCCGCGTGCCGATGACCAATTGCCTCGGCGAAGAAGGCAAGGGATTCATCTATTTGATGAGCGAATTGCCGCAGGAGCGTTTGTCGATTGCAGTGTCGTCAATGGCGAGCACGCAAAAGGCTTTTGACGAAACCGTGGCGTTCTGCCGCGACCGTATTGTCTTTGGCAAGCCATTGCTCGATTTCCAGAACACCCGCTTCGTACTGGCAGACATCAAGTCGAAGCTTCAGGTTGGCTGGGCGCATCTCGATTGGGCGCTTAACCGCCATTACAAGAAAGAGCTGACTGCTGAAGAGGGCGCTGCTGCAAAATTGTGGCACACCGATCTGCAGTGGGAAGTCGTTGACGCCTGCCTGCAATTGCATGGCGGCGCTGGCTATATGAACGAATATCCGATCGCCCGCATGTGGCGCGCCGCCCGCGTAACGCGCATTTTCGGTGGGACGAACGAGATCATGAAGGAACTGATTGGTCGGGGTTTGTAGAGTCTTCCATCCAAATAATACATCGTCACCCTGAACTTGTTTCAGGGTCCATCGTGCCACAGAGACCGCCGGTCAAGGCTGATAAATAGACCCTGAAACAAGTTCAGGGTGACGACTTTTGATAAGGTTTAACTGAATGCCAAAACCACAAAGCTGGCAACTCAACCCCGCAAATTATCCGTTCAATCACCGTACTGAGACTCGCTTTGCCGATCTCGATTTACTTGGCCATATCAACAATGTGTCGATGGCCGGGTTGTTCGAACATGGGCGGGGGATGTTCAACCATGCCATCGAAGTCGAACGCCGCGCGCCGGGCCAACGCTGGCTTATCGTCAGCGTTGCATTGGAATATATAGCGGAAGCCCACTTCCCCGAACATGTCGAGATCGCCAGCGGCATATTGCGCATCGGCAACAGCAGTTGGGACATCGCATCCGCCGCTTTTCAGGGCGGCGAGTGCAAGGCCACGTGCGTCACGACAATTGTCCTGACCGACGCGAACGGACCGACTGCTTTACCCGCGGATTTACGGGCGGAGTTCGAACGGCTGCGGGTTAAAACCGCTTAATCCGTAAACACCGCCGCGCGTTTCTGCATACCGGCCATGACCGCTTCAATCTGATTGGGTGTGCGGATAACGCGCGCCTGACGGACACTTTCCGCCATGAGTATCGCGTCCTCGTCCATGTCAGCATATTCGTTGAACAGGGCCTTGGCTTCGCGCATCGCGCCCGGATTGCGGTTAGCGATTTCAGTCGCGATTTGCATTGCACGGGCGTGCGGGTTCTCATCGACAAAGGTCGCAAAGCCGAGAGATTGCGCCTCTGCGCCGGAAAATTCGCGGTTCGTATACGTAAGTTCGCGCAGCACATCGTCACGCACCATGCCGCGCCATAGGGCATAGCCGCCCATATCGGGAATAAGACCCCATTTCATTTCCATCACGGCCAAGCGCGCATCGGGTTCTATCACGCGAATGTCGGCGCCGCTTGCGATTTGAAGCCCCCCGCCAAAGCACACGCCATGGACGGCAGCGATAACGGGCACGGGCAAGGCGCGCCACAACGTCGCGACATATTGAAAGTCGTTGGCATTGCCGTGGGTCCGGTCAGTCAGGCTTTTGACCCCGCCGCTCGCACTTGCGCCGCCGCCCGCCATGCTTGCCATATCAAGTCCCGCGCAAAAGCTGCGGCCTTCGCCAGACAGCACGACCGCGCGTAATCCCTTCATAGCGGCCAGTTCGGCGCCAGCGGCAATGATCGCCTTGAACATCTCAGGATCAAGGGCGTTCATCTTGTCGGCGCGCGTCAGGCGAACGTCGGCGACGTGGTTTTCAAAGGTTATGCTCACCCGGTCATTCATGCGGTTGTGTCCTCAATCTATGTTCAACCAACGGCAACTGGTCATTGCCGAAATACATATATTTGCCATCAACGAAAATCGTCGGCGAGCCATAGCCGCCGCGCGCGATCACTTCTTCGGTGTTAGTGCGTAGCAACGCCTTTACGGCATCCGTCTGGGCTGCGGCGCGCATTGCTCCGCCGTCCAAGCCAACGCCGTTTGCAACCGCCACCAACACATCGAAATCGTCCAGATTTTCCTTGCGGCCGAAATAGCTTTCAAATGCAGCACGCGAAAACTTTTCCAGCGCTGGCATATCGTCCGCCAAGCTGCACGCCATCCGCATGGCATTGACACTTTTCGCCGGATGAAATTGGGACGGGAAATGCATTTCCACTCCGGCCAGATTGGCCCAATCTTTCAAGACGCGCCAGCTATGCTTCAGTTTCGGATTATCCGCAGAATCGCGAGCGGCATAAACGCCTTGGTTCACCGCGTTAAATACACCGCCGACCAATATGGGCCGCAAGCGAACAGCAGCTCCGGTACGCGCCTTCAACCCGTCCAAATTGGCAAAAGCGAGATATGTCCAAGGGCTGGAAAGATCGTAAAAAAACTCGATGCGGTCGGCGACCATTTCTCACTCCGATTATCCCTGGCGACGATAGCATCCTGAATCGTTTAATGAAGCGATTAAATACGGTTTAGCGAACGTCCCCCACTGTTCCCGCACTGGTCGGTGAATTTACACGTTTGACCGCAGCTAACGTATGTTCGGTGCGGCGTTAAATTGACTTTAACCATATCGCGTCACAGGGATATGGGCAGATAAAAAATGTCCGGGTGGATGGGGACAGGGTCGTGGAACAAGTTGCTGATGTTTGATGGCAAAGACGTGCGCTTTGCCGGGGGCGGTTTGGGCGGAAGCGTCACGTTGGGCGACGCGATGGTGGCTCCCATGCGCCAAACGCCGGAACGGACATGGCGCGACAGGCTTGCCGCACTCGATCTGGTTCCTGATCTTGGCGAAGATATTGGATCCGTCCGCTGGTTCCGTGGCCTTGGTACGCTGACAGCTTTAAGCGTCGCGGCCTTGGCATTATTACCTGATTTTGGTCCAGTATATGGCGGCCAGCCTGCTTTGCTCACGGAAACCGAATTCGAAGAAGCCCGCGCGCAAATGATTATGCCGATCGCTTATGGCAGCGACAGTGGCAAACGCATGGCAGCGACAGATGCCGTCATCGCACTGGCAGGCAACCCCGAACGCCCGCGGATTGAAATAACGGCATCGCTTGGCCGCGGAGACAGCTTCGCACGCGTCCTGCAACGCGCCGGCGTCGGCGGTAGCGAAGCAGCTCAAGTCGTTAACATGGTCGCTGGTGTCACTAGCCTTTCCGATATTGAGCCCGGCACCCCCGTCGACATCGTCCTTGGAAAGCGTGTGGCTCGCAACGAAGCGCGCCCGCTGGAATCGGTTGCTTTCCGCGCGCGGTTCGACCTGAACCTCGCTATCAATCGTGAGGGCACTGCCCTGCGCTTAAGCCGCAAGCCCATCAGTGTCGACGATACGCCGCTGCGCGTGCGGGGCACCGTTGGCAGCCAAGGCATTTACCGTTCCGCGCGTGCCGCTGGCGCACCCGCAAGCGCCATTCAGGATTATCTGAAGGTCATCGCGGGCCGCACCTCTTTGGCATCGGTTCGTTCCACAGACGAATTTGACATCATCATCGACTACAAACGCGCCGAAACCGGCGAGACCAAGGTCGGAAACTTGTTATATGCCGGGCTGGATCGCGATGGAAAATCGGCCATCCAAATGTTGAAATGGAAAAATGGTGACAGCAGCCAATGGTTTGAAGCAACGGGTATCGGGGAGTCCAAAGGCGCGCTTAGCCGTCCGGTCAATGGGCCTGTCACTTCGGGCTTTGGCGGCCGACGCCATCCGATTTTAGGCTATGTCCGCATGCATAGCGGTATGGATTTCAAGGCAGGCTATGGCGCGCCCATCTTCGCTGTGACTGACGGTGTCGTTGCCTATGCAGGGCGCAAGGGCGGGTACGGCAATTTCGTCCAGCTGAACCATGGCGGCGGTCTTGCGAGCGGTTACGGGCATATGAGCCGTATCGCCGCGCGCGCCGGTAGCCGGGTTCGTCGTGGGCAAATCATTGGCTATGTCGGCTCAACCGGCCTGTCGACGGGTCCACATTTGCATTACGAGCTTTACCGAAACGGTCGCGCAGTGAACCCGGCCTCCGTTAAGTTCACGCAAAAAGCGCAATTGGGCGGCAGTGATCTGGCCCAGTTCAAGAGCACGTTGCGGCGCCTGAAATCGGTCAAGGCCGGCGCTGCGCTCGCGCCACTTCGCGCCTCAACGCAAGCGCAGGATACCCCGCAGCGCGAAATCGACCGCCTGACCCTGCGCGTTGGTCAATCACGCACGGACGGATAAGTCATTGAGGATAGGGTATTACGCCGCTAAGTGTTTGCTATGAGCAACACATCTTCATTTCCCAACACCCGCCTGCGCCGCGTTCGTGCAACTGCATGGAGCCGCAACATGGTCCGCGAAACAGCATTATCGCCGTCGGATCTCATCTGGCCATTATTCGTCACCGAAGGCCAGGCTGTTGAAGAACCCATTGCCTCGCTTCCCGGCGTTTCGCGCTGGTCCGTTGACCAGATTGTCGTACGCGCGGCAGAGGCCATTGAACTTGGCATTCCCTGCATTGCGTTGTTTCCCAACACGCAAGCCGATCGTCGCAGCCCCGATGGCGAGGAAGCATTAAATCCGGACAATTTGATGTGCCGCGCCATCCGCGCGATTAAGCAAGCGCACGGGGATGCCATCGGCGTGCTGACTGATGTGGCGCTTGATCCCTATACCAGCCATGGGCAAGACGGGTTGATCGATGACGCTGGCTATGTGCTCAACGACGAAACCGTGGCCGTGTTGGTCGATCAGGCCATTAATCAAGCCAATGCTGGCGCCGACATTATCGCCCCGAGCGATATGATGGACGGGCGCATTGGGGCCATTCGCAAGGCACTGGAAATGCATGGACACCACAATGTCCAGATCATGTCCTATGCCGCCAAATATGCGAGCGCCTTTTACGGGCCGTTCCGCGATGCCGTCGGTTCAAGCGGGCTGCTAAAGGGTGACAAGAAATGTTACCAAATGGACCCAGCCAATGGCGACGAAGCCATGCGCGAGGTCGCAATGGACATTGCCGAAGGTGCGGACAGCGTGATGGTCAAGCCGGGCCTTCCCTATTTGGATATTGTCCGCCGCGTGCATGAGCGGTTTGACGTGCCGGTCTTTGCCTATCAGGTATCGGGTGAATATGCGATGATTGAGGCAGCCGCCGCCGTCGGCGCGGGCGATCGCGACGCACTGGTGCTGGAGACGCTCATGGCCTTCAAGCGCGCAGGTTGCTCAGGTATTTTGACGTACCACGCCGCTTTGGCGGCGCGTTTGCTAAAGGGGTAATGCATGAACGGGATCGAAGCGCGCGGCAGCAGGGGCCTGTTCCTGCTCACCATCCTAACGGGTAGCTTCCTTCTCTTTCTGGTCCAGCCCATGATCGCACGCATGGCCCTGCCCCGTCTGGGCGGCGCGCCCGCCGTGTGGAACAGCGCAATGCTTGTGTATCAGGCGTTACTGCTTGGCGGATATGCGTATGCGCATCGGCTCGCACGGGAGCCCGCGCGCCGCCAGGCTATCATCCATATCGCCATGTTTGCGGTTGCCGCATTGTGGTTGCCCCTTGGTCTCGTCAATATGAATCCGCCCGCTGACGGGTCACCTATATTCTGGGTACCCGGGCTGCTTATCGCCTCCATCGGGCCGTTATTCTTTGTCGTGGCGGCGCAAGCCCCCCTCATGCAGCGCTGGTACGCGATTTCGGGGAATAAGGGGGAGCCTTACGCCCTGTACGCCGCATCGAATATCGGCAGCTTTGCCGGCCTCCTCACCTACCCCTTGGTGGTCGAACCCTTCACCGCATTATACAGCCAGAAATGGGTGTGGAGTGCCATTTACGTGCTGCTGATGGCGCTGGTTGCCATTTGCGCGGTGAAGATCTGGCGCACGGCGGATGACAGCCCTGTCGCGGCGCATGAAGAAGCACTGGCACCGCCCATTAGCTGGAAGCGCAAACTCTACTGGATCGCACTCGCCGCTGTCCCATCAGGGTTGATGCTGTCCACCACATCGCATTTAACCACCGACTTGATGGCGATGCCTTTGTTGTGGGTCATTCCATTATCCATCTATCTGCTGAGTTTCAGCGTGGCATTCGCCGATAACCAGCGCCCGGCCTATTGGATTAGCCGATTGGCACCCTTGGTGATGGTCATAGCAGGTTCGTTTATTTTCATGCCGGGCAGCAAGGCCGCGATTAACGGGCTGGTCTCCAGTCTCAGCCTGTTGTTCGTCGTCGCAGTTGCCTTGCACGGTGAAATGTACCGCACGCGCCCTGCGCCTAGTCAATTGACCAGCTTCTACCTGATGATGTCGGTGGGCGGTGTGGTCGGCGGATTATTTTGTGCAATCGTCGCGCCGTTGTTGTTCGATTGGACGTGGGAGCATCCCATGCTGATTTTGGCGGCTGCAGTGTTACTGCCGGCTATTGGCCTTATCACAGTTGACCGGAACGATCCCCGCGTCCCCTATCTGATGGCAGGCTTTGGCGCACTCGCATTCATTTTTGGTGTCTCCAGCGGGGTTTTGGAGCCCGACTCCTTTTCCGTCGGCAAAGTCATTATCGCAGCAGTCGTTATCACGCTCGCCACCCTCGTCGCGGGTTTCCGGGTTCCGTTTCTCCTTGCCGTTGCCGGGCTACTCACGCTCAATGGCGGCTGGTTCAATGCACAACTGAGCTTGGCAGATGTTCGGATGCGCAGCTATTTCGGAACATACACGATCAACGCGTCCGAAAGCGGACGGGTGCGCTGGCTAACGCACGGCACGACCATGCACGGCATGCAGTTGCTGGATGAACCAACACGCCCCATCAGCTATTATTCGGAAAATTCGGGCGTCGGCAAAGCGCTTGCCCAGACGCCGGCATTATACGGACCAAATGCCAGCGTTGGTATCGTTGGATTAGGCACTGGCACATTGGCCTGCTACAGCAAGCCCGGCCAGAAATGGCAGTTTTTCGAGATTGACCCGCTGATGGTCGAGATTGCCAAGGACCGAAAGGCATTTTCCTTTTTGGATAAATGCGCGCCGGACGCCGCCATAACATTGGGCGACGCCCGCCTGACGCTCGCCGATGTGCCAGCCGCGCAGTTCGATGTGCTGGCGCTGGATGCTTTTTCGTCCGATGCAATTCCGCTGCATCTGCTGACGCAAGAGGCGTTCGAAACCTATGGCAAAGCACTGGCACCCGATGGCATGTTGCTCGTGCATATTTCCAACCGCTACATTGACCTCAATCCTGTTGTTGCTGCGGAGGCAAAGGCAAATGGCTGGCATGCGGCGTTGCGTCATGACACCCCGACCGAGGAATTGATGGGCAAAGGCGTGCGTGCCTCACAATGGATTGCTCTCAGCCGTGATCCTGCGAAGTTGGCACAGCTTACAGGCCCGCTGGATAGCCAGAAGAGCCGATATTATAACGCAGACCAATGGCTTAAGCTCGACTCCCCGGGCAAGACGCGGGCGTGGACGGACGATTATGCGTCGGTTCTGCCGCACCTATCTTTGTGGAAGAACCGATAATGAATGACCGTTCTAACGTAAGCATCATAACTTTAAACGGCAAAACCCCGCAGATTGACCCGACAGCATTCATTGCGCCGGGCTGCCGGATAATCGGGGACGTACAGATCGGGCCTGAAGCCAGCATCTGGTACAACTGCGTCATCAGGGCTGAAGTGAACCGCGTCGTCATCGGTGCCCGCAGCAATATTCAGGACGGCAGCATTGTGCACTGTGATGGCCCGATGCCCGGCGTCGAAGATGGCTTTCCCACCATCATTGGCGATGATGTGCTGGTTGGCCATAATGTCGTGCTGCACGGCTGCATTTTGCACGACCGGGCGTTCGTCGGGCTTTCCGCGACAGTTATGAACGGTGCAGTCATCGAAGGTGACGGCATGCTCGCCGCCGGCGCCATGCTTACGCAGGGCAAGCGTATTGAGGCGGGACAATTATGGGCAGGGTCACCTGCACGCTTCGTGCGTGATTTAAACGAAGCTGCAATCGCAGGCATGCGCCTTGGCGTCGCGCATTATGTCGAAAACGCCAAGGCCCATGCGACTGCAATTGCCTCCGATTAGAATTTCGCCCGGATAGTGAAGCGACCGTTTATGGGCGCGCCAGTAGAAATATTATTGTTGTTGTGCGCGTCGGAATAATACTCCGTGCCCAACAGATTTTCGACGTTCACCTGCAACTGCAGCTTTTCGCTGATATCATAATATAGAGCAGCATCGACGCGCGTGAATGCGGGTAACTTGGTTGTAGTGGCCGACGTGCGAATGGCCGCAAACTGGCTCGATTGGTGAATGACGCCGACACCCGCCGCAAACGCATCGTTGAAATCATAACGGTTCCACAGGCTTGCCTGATGCTTGGGCACCTGCCCCAAGCGGACGAACTCATTACCCGCCAGCTTTGCGTCTTGGTAGCTGTAACCGCCATGCACTTCCCACGATGCGGTAATGCGGCCGGTAGTAGCCAGCTCGATTCCCTGCGTCCGCGTTTTACCGATATTGATGCTGGCAAGCGGGTTGGCAGGGTCCGGCGTCGTCGCGTTACTGCGGTCCAGCTGGAACAGCGCCAAAGTCAGATTCAGATTGGGTTGAATGTCCCATTTGGCACCGACTTCATAATTGGTGAATTTCTCAGGCGCCAGATTTTGCTGAGTCACGGACAAGGCTAGAAACTGGTCGCCGGAACGGGGCAAGAATGACTGGCTATAGCTTGTGTAAACCGAGACATTTTCCTGCGGCTTGAATATCAGGCCAACCCGCGGGCTGATTTTATCATCCTTGCGCGCAAATGGCCGGTCAACAGCGGGAAACAGGTCCGTTCCGTTGATGTCAAAGCTGTCGTACCGCAGCCCTGCAACCACATCGATATGTTCGCCGATGCTGATTTGATCCTGCACATAGGCCGAGAAGAATTCGACATCGGAAATGGTATCACGTGAGAGCGTATTGAACGCCACGGTCGGGAATAGCGGATTGGCAAGGTTGAACGTTGCATTCGACAACGTCCCGTTGAATCGACGGTTCGCGGACTTCTGGTCACCATATTCAGCGCCAATCAGGACCTTGTGCGACAAGGGGCCAGTTACCACGTCCCAGACCACATTCGCCTGCGCGATGAAGTTTTCGCGTGTCGTTGGGTCACTATATGCGCTGAGTGCTACCGTCCCGTTTTGCGCAGTCGCAGCGCCATTGGCAAACACATTGACATAAATTTTGTCATAGTCGCCATAAAGAACTGTGCCGCTGAAGTTCAGATTTTCCGAAAGCGCGCCATCCAGACGTATCTTGGCAATCTGCGCCTCCAGCTTGGTTCGGTTCACATCCGGAATACCGAAAAACTGGTCGCGATAACCAGCCAATGGCCGGTTGGGCTGCCCCGCTGTCGTCGCGATCGACGGAATGCCGCGGTCAGTAGTGCGGTCATCGTTCACATATTCATATGAAAGGCCGAGTTTCCAGTCATCGTTGAGGCGAAAGGCAACATAAGGGTTCCACGCAAACCGCTCACCGCCGACAAAGTCGCGATGGCTATCGAGATTTTCATATACCGCGTTCACGCGGACAGCCGCCGCGTCGCTAATGGGGGCATTCAGGTCAACCGAGACGTCATACGCGCCTAAGCTGTTGATGCTGGCTTGGCCCGCGTAAATGACGTCGTCAGCCAAAGGCGATTTTTGGACGCGGTTGATGATTCCGCCGCCGCCGCCACGACCGAAGATAAGCGCATAGGGGCCCTTAAGGATTTCGACCCGTTCAATGTTGTAGAGACCACGATAATATTGAACGTCGTCCCGCACGCCATCGAGGAAGAAATCGGCGGTGGTGTTTTGCCCACGCAAAGTAATCTGATCGCGATTGCCTTCACCCTGCCCCACTGTGGTCCCGGGGATGTAGCGCAGAATATCGGCAAGCGAATGGTGCGCCTGATCCTCAATCTGTTCACGCGTCACGACATTTATGGTCTGGGGAATGTCGAGGAGCGGGGTATCGGTTTTTGTAGCCGTCACGGAATTCGACGCCAGATATCCGTCGCTGGTTCCGGTCACGATGATCGTCCGGCTATCGTCACTCGCCTCCATATCATAAGCTGCAACCTCAGCTGCGGCTGGATGCGCAAATACAGTCGCGAACATGAGGGCGATTAACGATGAGCTTGTATGGGACATATGGACTTTCATTTTATTGAGAATGACTCGCAACAGAGAAATGGTCACTATTGAGAGTCGTTATCATATGCAATTAAATTCTACGGCAATCTGCAATTGCTTTTATGCAACCTGCATTTAGAGGCTGATGGCGTTGATCCATCAAAGGAGCGGATGAATGCGCGCAACAATCTGGCACAACCCCGACTGCGGCACGTCACGCAAGACGCTGGCGCTGCTGCAAGCGGCCGACGGCATTGACGTGACCGTTATTCCCTATCGTACACAGGGGTTTACGCGCGATAAGTTGGAGCAATTGTTCGGCGATGCAGGTCTATCAGCGCGCGAAGCGCTTCGGACACGCGGGTCACCCGCCGAGGAACTGGGGTTGCTGGATACGGTGACTGACGCAAAAATTCTCGACGCGATGGTGGAGCATCCAATCCTGGTGGAGCGCCCGTTTGTGGAAACCGACAAAGGCGTTCGGCTCTGCCGCCCTCAGGAAAAGGTTCTGGAAATCCTGTAAGCCCGTTACGCCACCTGGCGTTGGGGTCCCTTGAACAGTTCCAAGCTGTCGGCAAAAATCATTGGTCGCCCGAAATAATAGCCCTGAATCTTCTTGCATCCGAGTTGCTGGATCATCGCTAGTTCGCTCTCTGTTTCGACACCTTCTGCGGTCGTAGCGATGTTAAGGCTGTCGGCGAGAGCGACCACAGCGCGGATGATGGCGAGACTTTCGGCCTTATTCTTCGCCGCGCCCTGCACAAAGCTGCGGTCCACTTTGATTGTGTCAAAGCGCACGTTCCGCAAATAGCCGAGCGAGGAATAGCCTGTCCCGAAATCGTCGAGTGACAATTTGATTCCGAGGCCGCGAATCCGGTCCAAAACTTGTACCGCCAACGTTCCATCACGCAGGAATATGCTTTCCGTGACTTCCAGTTCCAAGCGCCACGCCGGCAGCCCGCTATCATGCAACGCCGATACCACCGTTTCCACAAAGTTGGTGCTGGTCAACTGGTCCACTGATATGTTGACAGCAACCCGCATTGATTCCGGCCAGCTCATCGCATCACGGCATGCCTTGCGCAGGATGAAATCGCCAATGGCAACAATCAGGCGCGCGTCTTCCGCCACCGGAATGAACTTGGCTGGCGAAACATTTCCGAATTTCGGATTGTTCCAGCGCAACAGCGCCTCAAAGCCGACAAGCGCATTGTCACCCTGCGCATTGACGACAGGCTGATATTCGACATGTAACTGCTCGCGTTCCAGCGCATTGCGCAGCTCGAATTCCATCAAACGACGTTCTTCGGCATTGGCGTGCAGCTTGTGCTGGTAATTGTGGTGCGTGTTGCCGCCCTGATCTTTGGACCGATACAGCGCCAAGTCAGCGCTTCGCATGAGCAACTCAACGGTACGCCCATCGACCGGTCCCATTGCACTGCCGATGCTGGCACCGATATACAAGGTGTTCTGGTCAACCTCATAGGGACGCGACAGGCTGTCGATGATCCGGCGTGCCAACATCGACACATATTTTGCGTCATTGGCGTCTTTGATGACCACGGCAAACTCATCACCGCCAAGACGCCCACACAGCTCGTTTTCGGTCATGATAAGTTGCAAGCGGCGTGCGACTTGGGCCAACAGGCGATCGCCCACGGGATGCCCCAATGTATCGTTAACCGCCTTGAAGCGATCCAGATCGATCATCAGGAATCCGCAACGGCGACGCCATTTGTCGGCGTCTTTCAGGGCATCAGCTAACGTTTCGTTAAGCTGAAGCCGGTTCGGCAATCCAGTGAGCGTGTCAAAACGCGCCAGATGGGAAATCTTGTTCGCAGACTCGCGTTGCTCTGTAACGTCGGAGCCAACGCCGCGGAAACCAAGGAAGCTGCCATCATCGCCATGTCGCGGTGACGCCGATAGCTCCCACCAACGCTGCACGCCTTGAAATGCGACCGGCACAATCAGATTGCTGAACGATTCCCGACGTTTCAGACGCTCGGCAAGCTCATGCAGCTCGCGGGGATATTGCCCCTTTTCCCACGCATCGCCGGCAATCAGCTTGAGCAAAGGCTGTCCTTCCACCGCTTTCGCATCAGCGCCAAGGGCGTAGGCAAAGCGCGGTGATACATGCGTCGCACAGCGTGAAACGTCGGTCTGCCAAAGCCAATCGGCCCCGCTATCCTCAAATTCGCGTAGCAGCAGGCTTACCGTTTCCGATTTTTCCTGCACGATGCTGTTGGCGATCTCGAACAGTATCTCCGCCCGCGCGGAACGCAGGCAGGCCATAATCAGCAAAGCGCCAATGCCACCTGCCGCGACGGCCAGATAATAGCCACCATGATATACAAACCCAAGCGCCGCGCAAAAGCTAGTGACACTGATGAATATCGTTGCGGCCATCGGCGCAGTGGGAAGCAGAAGCGATGCATAAACCATCATGCCAAGGACGATGGACCAAAGCCCCAACATCTCCATGATCGAACCGCTGCTGCCCAATAATATGAAAGCCGAGCCCCACATGGCGGCGGTAATGGCGGAATGGACGTTGAGGCGCCGAACATCTTCGCGGCTGAGTTGTGGCCGGTCCCATGCCCAGCGGGCACCGAACTGCCGAAAGGACGCGAGGTGAAAACCGCAGAACACGACGGTCCAGGACGCAAGCGCCCAATTGGGTGCAACGCCACGGTATAGCAGAATAGCAAGCATTGCGAACAGCAGGTTCAGGCCAACGCGCACAGTCGTGCGCTGGGCCATGCTGCGCGCTTGAATGCCGCGCATGACATCTCCGTCGAGACCAATAGGCTCCACTAGACCAAGCAAAGCCTTATAGGATAGCTCGGTGGGGAGTTCGAAAGGCGCGTCCTTTTTTATCACCCGCCCTGACTAGGTGAAGAACCTTACTTAAAGGTAAGGAGAGCGACAAATAAACGCGCATTCGTTTGCAAAAAACCGCTAAATTTTGCGGGTTACAATAGTTTACGTCTGGATCCGGATGTGACGTGCCGCCAACACGCGTCCCACAACCATCACGCGGCGATGGCGTAAGGCTGGATTTCCCCCGACAGATACAAGTTGCGCGCCTTCGCACGGCTCATTTTGCCAGAGCTGGTGCGCGGCAATGTCCGTGGGGGGACAAGCTCAACCACACAGTTCATGCCAGTCACAGAACGCACCTTGTCGCGGATTTGGTCGCGCAACTTTGCACGCTCGGTTTCGTCTGTCGTCCGGCACTGCACGAGAACGGCAGGCGTTTCTTCCCCGCCCGGCATAGTCATAGAAAAGGCTGCAATGTCGCCTGCCTTGAACCCGGGAAGCTGCTCCACTGCCCATTCAATGTCTTGCGGCCAATGGTTCTTGCCATTGATGATGATCATATCCTTGGCGCGACCAACGATGTAAATATAGCCGTTCGACAAATATCCCATATCGCCAGTGTCGAGCCAACCATCGACGAGACAGGCGTCGGTCGATTCCTTGTCGCGGAAATATTCCTTCATCAGCGACGGTCCTGTGCACCAAACCTTGCCAATGATCTTGTCGGCCAGCGCACTGCCATCGGCGTCCCTGATTTCAATGGTCATGTCTTTGACGGCGCGACCGCAATTCACGATGGCACGATAGCGCACGGGGCGATCCGCTGCACCGGGATGGCCGGTAAGTTCGGTTTCCTCAACCAACTCGACCTGAATGCCTTCACCCGGAGGCATAATCGATACCGCCAGCGTGGTTTCGGCAAGGCCATAGCTCGGCAAGAAAGAGGATGCCTTAAAACCGGCATCGCCAAACGCATCGACAAAAGCCTGCATGACATCGGGCCGGATCATGTCCGCACCATTGCCAGCCAGTCGCCATTTCGACAGGTCAAACCGGTCATTGACGTGGCTTTGGCTCGAAATACGGCGCGCGCAAATATCATAACCAAATGTTGGCGAGTAACTGATGACCGTGCCGTCAGCGGCGCTGATAACGTCCAGCCATGCCAAGGGACGGCGCGCGAAATCTTCGGTTTTCATGTAATCAGTCGAGACCTGATTGGCGACTGGCGAGAGGAAGCAGCCGACCAGACCCATGTCATGATACCAAGGCAACCACGACACGCAGCGGTCGCTTTCCGTCACCTCCATGCCATGGGAATGCGCCGAAAGATTGTTCAGCAGGGCATGGTGTGTAACCGCGACGCCATGCGGAAAGCGGGTCGAGCCGCTCGAATATTGCAAATAGCAGATTTCGTCGGTTTGGGCCGGTGGCAAGTCTGTTGCGAGCGCGGCGCGTTCGCCAAAGCTTTCCCAGTCGAGACCTTCAACACCGCAGTTCGCAGCCGCTTCGTTCGCCATGTCGCGCAGTTCAGCCGGAAAGAATAATGCCTTGGGGTCACAGCTTTTCAATTGCACGGATAGCTGGTCGACATAGCTTTCTTTGCCGCCAAAGGAGGTGGGCAAAGGCAATGGAACCGGCCAGGCACCGGCATAGACACAGCCAAAAAACAGTGCGGCAAATTCGGGCCCCGTTTCCGCGACAAGCGCGATCCGGTCATCCTTGCAGATGCCATGGCTGATGAGGCGGTACGCCATCTGCATCGCATCCTTGCGTAGCTCGCTATAGGGATAGGCGCGCGCGAGCTTTCCACGCATGTCGTGAAAATTCAGGCCACGGCTGCCCTGCGCCGCATAATCAAGCGCCTCACCCAAGGTGGCAAAATCGGAAAAACGGCGCGGCAAGCTATCTTGCGTTGGCGTGGATGCGAGCTCGCTCATATGTTTTCCCGTAGTAAATTGGGTCAATGCCCGTGATTTTATCATTAGCGCACATCAATAGCCGCCGATACCAGTTCAAAATTCGTCCCGACTGTGGCAAGAATGGGGCGTGAACAGCCCACGTGCCGCCAAAAAACCAGCTCCCCCGTTGAACGAGGAGCGACTTCGCCAGCTGGCGCTGCATTATGTCGGTAAATATGCCACCACGCGGGCCAAGCTGGCGAGCTATCTGGCGCGCAAAACGCGCGAACGCGGATGGGACGGGGACCGGCCGGCTGACATAGAGGCGCTGACCACGCAATTCGTGGAACTCGGCTATATCAACGATGCGCAATTTGCGGAGGCGCGCAGCCGGTCATTTGTGCGGCGCGGCTATGGCCAACGACGTTTGAACGAGGATTTGCGTGCCAGCGGGATCGGCGACAATGACGCTATTCCTGCCAAAAGCCATATGGAGGCAAGCGAGTTCCATGCCGCCGAGAACTTCGCCCGAAGAAAACGGATTGGGCCGTTTGCAACCGACGCGGCAACGCCCGAAAAGCGCCAGAAACAATTGCACGCGTTCATGCGTGCGGGTCATGACTTCACGCTGGCCCGGCGTTTTGTAGACGCGGCGCCGGGCGATGATATCACCGAAAATTGAGGCTTACCTTGGGATCAGTCGTAAACACGATCGGCAGTGGCGACCGCTTCGGACGCGCGTAACGCGGAAATTATCCGCATCAGATGCTGCAAATCATGCACTTCCAGATCGATTTCGAAGGTGTGGAATTCAACATCGCGGGCGGTCATGCGCAGGTTGATGATGTTGGCCTTATGATAGCCGAATATCCCCGCAATTTCGCCCAACGTCCCGGGCCGGTTGTGAATGATGACGCGCAGCCGGGCAGACGCGCCGTCGCTGCCCTGTCCCCAGCTTAAATCAATCCAGTCGGCATCAACGCCGCTTGCCAGCCGGTCGCACTCAATGGTGTGCACTTCCACTGGTTGTCCCGGCAAGCGCAGGCCAACGATACGGTCGCCGGGTATCGGATGGCAACAATCGCCCAGATGATAGCCAACACCAGGCGTTAGCCCGCGAATGGAAATCGCGCGTTCCTGATTGGGAAAATCGAACGATATGCCGTCGGCGTCGAAACCCGGTACCAACGCCTCCATCAACGCGCGGTCGTTGACCTTGCCTGCACCGATGCGGTGCATCAGTTCGTCCTCGTCCTCAATTTTCAATCGCGCAATAGCCGCCAACACGGCCTTTTTGCCGATTTTACCCGGTAGACGCGCAGAAACTTCGTCGAAAATCTTGCGGCCGATGGCAATCAACTCGTCACGTTCGCGGTGACGAACGTGACGGCGAATGGCGGCGCGCGCTTTTCCGGTGGTTACAAAATTCAGCCAAGTCTGTTGCGGCTCTTGCGCCTTGGACTTCAAAATTTCGACCATGTCGCCATTGTTGAGCTGCGTGCGCAGCGGCACATGGCGACCGTTCACCTTCGCCCCAACCGTCTTGTCGCCAAGGTCGGTGTGCACCGCATAAGCGAAATCGACAACAGTCGACCCCTTGGGCAATTGGTGCAGCGCGCCTTTAGGTGTGAACGCGAAAATGCGATCCTGATACATCGCCATGCGCGTGTTTTCGAGGATATCCTCGGCGTCCTGGCTTGTCTCCAGAATTTCGATCAGATCCCGCAGCCAGCCGGCCTGTCCGTCGGGCTTATCTGCCTGTTTATACGCCCAATGCGCCGCAAAACCATGTTCCGAACTGCGGTGCATATCGGTGCTGCGAATCTGCACCTCGACCCGCATGTTTTTTGCAAACATGATTGTCGTATGCAGCGATTTATAACCGTTGCGTTTCGGCGTCGAAATGAAATCCTTGAACCGGCCGGGCACCATCTGCCAGCGGCGATGCAAAACGCCCAGCGCGCGGTAACAATCCTCTGTGCTCTCGGTAATCACGCGAAACGCGTTGATATCGGTCAGTTGTTCGAATGCAACATGGCGTTCCTGCATCTTCTTCCAGATGGAATATGGGTGCTTTTCACGTCCGGAAATTTTGATGTTCAAACCGGCCTGCTGCATCTCCCAGGCAATGGTCTGGTTAATTTGGTCGATTTCCACATCGGCTTTTTCACGGATCTGCTTCAGGCGTCCGGTGATGGTCTGATACGCTTCGGGTTCCAGTTGTTCAAAGGCGAGCAACTGCATTTCCCGCATATATTCGTACATGCCGATCCGCTCCGCCAGCGGGGCATAAATATCCATCGTCTCTTTGGCGATGCGGCGCCGCTTTTCGGGGCTTTTGATGAAATGCAGCGTCCGCATATTGTGCAGACGATCCGCGAGTTTCACCAACAGGACGCGAATATCGTCGGATATGGCGAGCAAGAATTTGCGGAGATTTTCCGCCGCCCGCTCGTCTTCGGTTTGCGCTTCAATCTTCGACAGCTTGGTAACGCCATCCACAAGCCGGGCAACTTCGGCGCCGAATTTCGCTTCGACATCTTCAATTGAGGTCAGCGTGTCCTCTACCGTGTCATGTAGCAACGCGGTGATGATGGTGTCTTCGTCCATTTTGAGGTCGGTCATCAGGCCAGCGACCTCGACTGGATGGCTGAAATAGGGGTCGCCCGACGCGCGTTTCTGGGTGCCGTGCATTTTGACGGTAAAGACATAGGCGCGATTCAACCGGTCCTCATCCACCTCCGGATTATAGGCCCGTACCCGCTCTACCAGTTCATATTGACGCATCATCACTTCCAAGATGTGGGTTTTGCGCTGCGATGCAACAGGAAAATCCATTTATCGCCGTATTTGCACATTCTCATGTGCGATACACCGCCCGCCAAAAGAAACGCGCCGGAAGGCCATGTCTTCCGGCGCGAGTTATTTCGGCTATCAATGCGGGTCCATTGGACCGGCGGGGGGTAGGAGGAGAGAAGCCGAAGTTCGGAGCTATGCGTCGTGAATTACTTCGCGTCGCCGTTGCAGGCTGCGAGTTCGTCCGCGGTGAATACGCGCTCGCCTGCCGAGAATGCAGCTACTGCGCCGAACTTGCGGGCAACGCTGATGCACATATTCTTAGGGGCAGTTGATGCCATTGGCGCGCGGCAAGCCGTGCCTTCGCACTTTACGAATACGCTGCGAAGCAATTCCTGCTTGGCGGCCGCTGGCTGGGCCAATTCGATTTTATAATAGGGGGCGTTGTTCGCGGCATGTGCCTGCGGAGCAACAAATAAAAGGGTGGCGCTGAGAACGGAGGCGGCGGCGATCGCGCCGACACGGGCGGAGAAGTGGGAGAGAGTCATCGTTTTTTCCTTTTTAGCTTTGCTAAATTTTTCAAAACGCGGCCGGGAACTTTTCTTCCTCGACTACGATTTGCACCTCTGGAAAACCAGTTGCGAATCACTACTTAATATTTTAGGTTTCTAGTTGCAACTTAAAATGCATATTGGGTTGATTATTTTCAAATAGGGTCACAGTCTGTGACCGAGAGGACTTTGCATGGGCGAATTGCGGGAATCTTTGAAGGACATCGCCGAGTGCGGTTTGCCAACCGCGCTTGAGGCGATGGGCGAACGCTGGGCGTTCATGATTTTGCGCGCCGCCTTTAACGGCGTGCGCCATTTTGAGGAGTATCTCTCCGAAATAGGCATCGCGCGCAACATATTGGCCAACCGCCTTAGCCGCCTGACCGAAACCGGAATTCTGCATCGCACGCCCTGCCCGGATGACCGCCGGAAAGTCGAATATCGCCTGACAGAAAAGGGCTTGGATTTGCTGCCGACGATGATCGCGCTGCGCCAATGGGGTGAAAAATGGGGCACTGGTGTGCCGTCGAATCCCGTTCTTGTCGATGAACGGGATCATCAGCCGATTCTTCCGGTCACGATCCGTGGGCACGATGATCGTGTTCTGGGCCATATGGACCTCTGCTGGATGAACTCGGCAGATATCGCACCGATAAATACCCAAAATCCTCACGAAATGGATGACAGGGTGCGTAAGCTGAGTGCAATCTGACACCCGCTATTAACACCGCGTAAAGCAGACGTTGAAAAATTATTGCGAATCTGTTACAATATATCCCAACAGGCCAAAAATGGCCGATCGTTACCCGCCAATCACTGATCTAGCGGGTTCATGACGCAAGGGACGAACGCATTAATCTTACAGACGACAGCGGTTGTCAAAAGATTCTCCCGAATAAAAGAAAGGTCGTAATATGACGTCCAACGCGGCGATGTTTGATGTAGGCGATTATGTGGTTTATCCCAAGCATGGGGTTGGCCGGGTAATCGAACTTCAGGACTCCGAAATCGCGGGCATGCAGCTGCAATTATATGTGCTGCGCTTCGAAAAAGAAAAAATGACGCTGCGCGTGCCTTTCAACAAGGCCGAAGGCGTTGGCATGCGCAAATTGTCGAGCGACAAGACGCTGAAAGAAGCAATGTACACGCTGACTGGCAAGCCCAAGGTCAAGCGCACCATGTGGTCGCGCCGTGCGCAGGAATATGAAGCGAAGATCAATTCCGGCGACCTTGTGTCTATTGCCGAAGTGACGCGCGATTTGTTCCGCCCTGATGATCAGCCAGAGCAAAGCTATTCCGAGCGGCAGATTTTTGAAGCCGCATCGAGCCGTCTGGCACGTGAGCTGGCTGCTATGGAAAAGACCGACGAAAAAGCCGCGCTGCAGAAAATTCTGGCCATCTTGAACGAGGCCGCTCCGCAATATTACGAAAAAGCGGAATAAAGTTTCTTTACCGGAAAAATCTAAGGGGCGTCGCCAACGGCGCCCTTTTTTTTGCCTACCACATATTGCCTAGCCTGACGGCACGTCGCGCCGCTGCTACAGCCACTTCATGGAAAATGTGATTGTCTGGTATGATGGCGCTTGCCCCTTATGCGTCCGGGAAATTGCCCTGATGCGGAAGCTGGACTGGCGCAGAGCGATCGATTTTCGTGACATCGCACCCGAAAATGCCGTTTGCCCCGCCGACCGCCACCTCATGCTCGCGCGTTTGCATGCACGCGAAAACGGCGTACTCCTCGACGGCGCGGCAGCTTTTGCCGCCATGTGGCGCGCTATTCCTGTGTTGAGGCCCATTGGACTATTGGCGCGTAACGCATGGGTTCTGGATCTGTTAGAAAAGCTTTATCTGCGGTTTCTGAAAATACGTCCGCGCCTGCAAAGCTATCTGCGCAGCCGATGACTGACGATATTTTCCCACCGACCCGTGACGCCGCATTAGCGCGTTTGGCAAGCTTTACCCCTAAAGCAGGGCGGGCATATGCCAGTGGCCGCAACACGGATAATGGACCTGGCGCACAAAATGCGGTGTCAAAACTGTCCCCTTATGTCCGTTATCGGTTGGTGAGCGAGCAAGATGTCGTTGCGCCGATATTGCGCCAGCACAGCTTCGCTGACGCCGAAAAATATGTGCAGGAGGTCGCCTGGCGGACATATTGGAAGGGCTGGCTCGAAATGCGACCTGCAGTGTGGACCGAATTTGTCCACCAGCGCGACCATGACCGCGCCGAATATTCCGGATCGTCCGATGTGGTAGCCGCAGAATCTGGGCGAACCGGGATTGAAGGCTTTGACGATTGGGCCCGTGAGTTGGCGGATACAGGCTATCTCCACAATCATGCCCGCATGTGGTTCGCCTCGATCTGGATTTTCACGTTACGCCTGCCATGGACGTTAGGCGCAGATTTTTTCCTGCGTCATTTGCTCGATGCCGACGCTGCGAGCAACACCCTCTCATGGCGCTGGGTGGCTGGTTTGCAAACGGCGGGCAAAACCTACCTCGCCACAGCCGACAACATTGCGCGTTTCACTAATGGCCGTTTCGAACCCAAGGGCTTGGCCACAGCAGCCGTGGCGTTGCCTGCAAACGCTGTTCCCGCCGCGCAACCACTGATCGACAAAGGCCGATATAACAAGGAAAAGCCCGCCCTATTGCTCGTGACGCACGAAGATCTGGCACCAGAAAGCCTTTTTCGCGATGCGCGATCAATCGCCGGGGCGGCGGTCGCAACGGACGACTCGCTATTGTGGGGTGACGCAGCCCGCCGCTTCGTGCGCAAGGGCGCTGACGACGCCGCCGCGCGTGCGGCGCGATATTATGGCTGCGAGCCGACCATGTTGGCACATCCGGACGCAGCAACACTCGCGGAGATGGCGCGGACGTTCGGTGTGGAGCAGATTGTCACGCCATATGCGCCCGTCGGTCCAGTCGCCGGCGCGCTCGACGATATTGCTGCAGCGCTTGCCATTGAAGATATTCGGTTGGTTCAGGTTCGCCGGGACTGGGACAATCGCCTATGGCCGCATGCAACAAAGGGCTTCTTCCCGTTCAAGGAGCAGCTTCCGTCTGTTTTGCGCGACTTGGGCATAATATAAACCGACGCTAGATTCCTGTTGCAGGTAGTAAATCCAAGTGTATTATTGGCACAATACACAAGGAGACTATCATGCGTAAAATTTCCCTGATCATTCCGCTTATCGCTTTATCCCTCCCTGCCTGCGGCTATTCAGTTTCGGACGCAGTCGAAGAAGTCCAAAGCCATGATGGAAATGGCTTTGCCGAAGGTAAAAGCATCACAACAACAGCCGCCGCCATAGACTCTTTTGACAAAATCAAAGCGCTTGGACCCGACAACATCATCTTTGTTACCGGAGCCGCCTTCAGCATCAAGGCCGAAGGCAATGCCCAGGCAATCGCGACTTTGCGTTACAAGATCGAAGATAGCACTATTTTGATCGGTCGCGAGAAAGGCAAATGGTTCGGCGACGAAGGCAAAGGCGTCACCATCACGATCACGGCGCCCAGCCTGTCAGAAGCATCGCTCGCTGGATCGGGCGACTTCACCGCTGACAAGATGACCGGCGACAATGTCGAGGTCAAAATCGCAGGATCAGGCAGCCTGAAGGTTGACGCCGTGGACGCCAGAAAACTGAGCACCAAAATAGCGGGATCTGGCGATGCCATGATCACTGGCACAGCCGCAAACGTCGATTTCTCCGTTCTCGGCTCCGGCAGCATTGACGCGAAAAAGTTGACAGCCACCGATGCCGAGGTTTCTATTGCGGGATCGGGCGATGTCCAGTTGAATGCGACGGGCCAAGTCGAAGCGAAGGTCGCGGGTAGCGGCGACATCAACGTAACGGGGGGCGCAAAATGCACGTCAAAATCCATGGGGTCAGGCAGCATTTCCTGCTCGTAACGCGGAACCCGGCATGAATGGCTGGTGGGATCGCAACGTCGTTCCCAAGCTGATTGGTTGCGCGTGCCGTCAACCCGCCATTATGCGCGACCGCGCAAAAATAGTGCCCAAGGCAACAGGCGATGTGCTGGAGCTGGGCTGCGGCGGCGCGCCCAACCTTGCATATTATGACTGGTCCGCGGTTACATCTTTGTCGGGGGTAGACCCTTCAGAGGAACTTCTTGAACGAGCGCGCATGGAACTGAAAGACGCGGGTCGCTCGGCGAACTTCCAATCAGGTATTGCCGAGGCCCTACCGTTCGCAAGCGCAAGTTTCGACACAGTGGTGACCACCTTCACCTTATGCTCGGTGCAGAATGTTGCGGATGCGCTGGCGGAGACCAAACGCGTGCTTCGCCCGGGCGGACGATTGCTTTTCGTCGAACATGGCCAAGCCCCGGATCCATCCGCAGAAAACTGGCAGCGCCGTATTGAACCTGTGTGGAAACATATTGCGGGCGGTTGTCATTTGACCCGGCCGGTGACTCGGGCCATATCGGCGGCAGGTTTTGTTTGCGATGCACCGCAGGGGCATTATCTGAAAAGGACACCAAAATGGCTTGGCTGGGTCGAATGGGGGGAAGCGCGGTTGCCTGCCTAGGCGCAATTGCGACGCTCACATTGGCTTTAGGCGGCGTTCAATCTGTGGCTGCCGAACAACGCAAGCTACTGATTGCCACTTTCGAAAATATTCAGGTCATCGGCGACATTGATGTGTCGGTACAGACTGGCAAAGCGCCCTCTGCCTTGGCTGTCGGTGACAAGCGCGTTCTGGATTCGCTCAAGCTTGAACGCATTGGCACGACATTGCGTGTGCGATTGCAGGATATCGTGAACAATAACAAAGGCGTTCCAATGTCGCAGCCGTTGAAGGTCATGTTGTCGACGCAAGCCATCAAGGACGTGACCGTCAGTGGCAACAGCACACTGTCGATTTCGCAAGTGCGGCAGCAATCCACAGTACGTCTGCTGGTGGCCGGTAACGGGGCCATTTCGGTGGGGCAGTTGGAAACGGATCGCTTTGCCGCGAATATCGACGGCAACGGACGGATCAGCATCGCCAAGGGTACTGCGCGTGACGGGCGCGTAACGATCAACGGCGCTGGTGTGTTTGAAGGCGGCAATGTGCCGATGCGCACACTTCGGCTTGAGCATATCGGCAATGCAGCCTCGATCGCCAACGTGCTTGAGGAAGCGAACATCTTTAACCGGGGTTCGGGACGGATAGATATCGCTGGTAAGGGCACTTGCTTTATCAAGCAGGCCGGAAGCGCGGCGATCAACTGCGCGAAGATTGATAAGGGTATACGGAAATGAATATCTCAAACATCGCATGGCACGGCCTTCTATTTGCGACCTTGTCGCTCGCCGGATGTACCATGCCTGCCAATGGCGGAAGCCAAACCAGCCAATGCGCACCTGGCACTCCGGCGGCCCGATCACCCGCGGGGCTTGGGCAAGTCGAATTATGCGTGACGAGCAAGGCCAAAACCCACAGATTCACTGTTGAAATGGCGGCGTCCTCACTGGAACAGGCGCGCGGCCTGATGTTCCGCAAAGAGCTCGCCGATAATGCCGGCATGATTTTTCCGTTCCCCGAACCCCGCATGGCAAGTTTCTGGATGAAGAATACCGTCATCCCGTTGGACATCATTTTTGTCCGCGCCGACGGGACGATCGAGAGCATTGCCGCGAACACGGAGCCTTATTCGACAACGCCGGTGGCATCGGGTGAGCCGGTGACCGCAGTGCTGGAGTTACGGGGCGGACTTTCCGCGCAATTGGGCATTGTTGCGGGCGACAAGGTGAAGTGGACCGCCAACTAAGGGCGATTAGGGATTGCACGGGGCCGTGCTTGGTCCTAATCGCGGGCCATGGGAATCCTTGGTAAAATCTTCACTTGGTGGGACGGCGCCACCATTGGCACGTCATTATATAGCTGGCGCAAGGGCAAGGCCGTTGGCACGGACAGCGCCGGCAACACCTATTATCTATCCAAAGACGGCAAGCGCCGCTGGGTCATTTACAATGGCCCAAATGACGCGAGCCGCGTTTCACCCGACTGGCATGGCTGGCTGCACGGCACGCATGACGGTGACCCTGAAAGCTATTTGCCGCCCGTTCGCGGCTTTGAAGCGCCCGCCGTTCCCAATTTGACCGGCACGCATGACGCCTATCGACCGGCCGGATCCATTGAGCGCGGCGGCCATCGTGCCCGCGCAACAGGTGACTATGAGGCATGGAGCCCCGACGCGTGATATTGCCGCGCGGCCTGCTGCTCTTGCCTGCTTTGGCATTGGTTGCCGCCTGTGGACAGTCGGATGAAGAAAAGCTGGCCCCCGCCAAGTCAGGTCGCGCAGAAGCGACCAAAGACGCCATCGTCGCCGCAACCGGCACGACCATCGGAACGCCGATGGCCGAACGCGTGGCGGTGCTTGGCCTCCTGAACAAGCGTAACGGACAGACCCGTGATATCGAGCTAAAGCCCGGCGAAGCTATTCGTTTCGGAAAAGTTGTCGTCCGGTTACGCGCGTGCGAGAAAACAGCTCCGTGGGAGAGTTATCCCGACGAGGGCGCATTTGTGCAGTTGATCGTCAACGAACGCCCGCCGGGAACGACCGAGGCCGAGAGATGGCGGAACGTCTTTTCAGGCTGGTTGTTCAAGGAAAACCCCGCTGCCAATGTAGTCGAACATCCGATCTACGATGTCGGGGTCAAAAGCTGCAGGATGAGCTTTCCGGGTGAGGAAGAATCCGTCGAATCAGAACCGAGCGGCGACGCTGAGCCCGCCCCTGCGGCTAAAAAGCCATCAAGCGCGCCCCAGTTGCCAGCACCAGCGGCAGACGATACGGCTGATGAGGCAAGTCCTGACGAGGCCTGAACCGGCTTTGATAACGCGGCCTCCAGCAACTCCAGATAATTTGCCTGCGTAATCTCGAGCGCACCCAGACTGGCCAGATGGTCAGTCATGAACTGGC
Organism: uncultured Sphingorhabdus sp.; assembly: GCA_963508315.1. Lineage (GTDB taxonomy): Bacteria > Pseudomonadota > Alphaproteobacteria > Sphingomonadales > Sphingomonadaceae > Sphingorhabdus_B. The sequence goes on from CAUOWK010000002.1 coordinate 712,186, forward strand.
AATCCAACAGCGTAAAACCACCGATTTTCAGGCGGGCAACCAGCCACGCCAGCGCGATTTTGGACGCATCGGTTTCCCGCGAAAACATGCTCTCGCCAAAGAATGCGTGTCCAAGCGCAAGCCCGTACAGGCCACCTACCAGCCGTTCACCGGACCAGCATTCGATGCTGTGGGCCCTGCCCAACGCGTGAAGCGCGCAGAATGCGTCCTTAATGTCCGGATTGATCCACGTGTCACGCCGGTCCGGCTGCGATTCAGCGCAGGTGCTGATTACCTGCGCAAACGCGGTATCTGCAGTCACACGGAACCGGTCCTGTCGCAACGTTTTCGCGAGTGACTTGGATAGTTTGAAACCATCGAGCGGCAAGATCGCGCGGTCTTCGGGTTCAATCCAGAAAGTGTCGGGGTCGTCGCGTGCATCGGACATAGGAAAAATGCCGTTGGCATAGGCCTGAAGCAGCAAGTCCAGATTGATTGACAAAAATGTGTCCTTCCGCGTTGCTACTATGGCGCTATCTCGAATTGCGCCAGCGCATGCAATGGATTATAGCCGCAAAATCGCCCCGGCAGAGTTGGGTCCATACGGGACCTACCCCGCCGGGGCGCATCATTTCAAGCAAAGTCAGGGACCACATATGACCCGCCGCCGCAAAATCTATGAAGGCAAGGCCAAGATTCTTTATGAAGGTCCCGAACCCGGCACACTCATTCAGTATTTCAAAGATGATGCGACTGCCTTTAATGCCCAGAAAAAGGGCACAATTGCGGGCAAGGGCGTCATTAATAACCGCGTGTCGGAGCATGTGTTCACACGGCTAAGTCATATCGGCATTCCCACCCATTTCATCCGCCGCCTCAACATGCGCGAGCAACTGATACGGCAGGTGGAGATCGTTCCGATTGAGGTCATTGTCCGTAACGTCGCTGCTGGAACGCTTTCGAAGCGGCTCGGCATCGAAGAAGGTACACCGCTGCCGCATACGCTGTTGGAATATTGCTACAAGGACGACAGCCTGGGCGATCCGCTGGTTGCGGAAGAGCATATTGCCTGTTTTGGTTGGGCCACACAGGAAGAAATGCAGGACATTTCTTCCATGGCAATCCGTATCAACGATTTTATGTGCGGCATGTTTGCGGCCATCGGCATTCGGTTGGTTGATTTCAAACTCGAGTTCGGTCGCTTGTTCGATGGCGATTTTTCACGAATCATCCTCGCGGACGAAATCAGTCCCGACGGCTGCCGTCTGTGGGACATCGAAACAGGTGAGAAGCTCGACAAGGACCGGTTCCGTCGAGATCTTGGTGGCGAAGCGGAGGCTTATCAAGAAGTCGCACGCCGTCTTGGCCTAATGCCGGACGAAAGTGAAGGCGCCGTTCTGGACATGGTGAGCCATCGTTTGCGCAAGGGCAAATAAGGTAGAAATTTACAACAGGCCGCATTGCAGCCTTATCGGTTTGCTGTATCACGAATGCCTGTGAAAAAGGCATTCGTTTTCCTTGCATATCTCGTGATTGGCTGCACTGGCAGCACACTGCCCGTGACCGCACGCGCGGAATCGCCGGCGTCAGGTGCTGAGCGGACGATACCCTGGAATGCAGAAACGTCCGATCTGGAGCCGGACCCAAGCATCATTTACGGGCGTCTGTCCAATGGCCTGACATACGCCATTCGGCCAAATCACAGGCCGGAAAACAAGGTCATCGTAAGGATGACCATAAACTTTGGTTCGGCGGCTGAAGCGGACGATGAACAAGGCCTCGCCCATTTCATTGAGCATATGGCGTTCAATGGCAGCCGCAATGTGCCAGAAGGCGAAATGGTCAAGATTCTGGAGCGCCTCGGCCTGTCATTTGGCGCGGATACCAACGCGTCCACCGGTTACACGCAAACGCAGTATAAGCTCGATCTGCCCAAGGCGGACAAAGCGTTACTGGAGCGGGCGCTGTTCCTGATGCGCGAAACCGCCGCGGAACTGACGTTTAATCCTGCCGCCGTCGACCGCGAACGCGGCATCGTTCTTGCCGAGCAGCGCGAACGCGAGAATTTCGCTTTCCAGAGTGCGCGTGCAGCCAACACGCTGTTTTACGGCAACAGCTATTTTGCCAACCGCTACCCGATTGGCCGTCGCGACATTATCGAAAGCGCGCCAGCAGACACAATGCGTGCATTATACCGCACCTATTATCGCCCCGACCGTATCCGGATAATCGTAGTTGGCCCTGTTGACCCAGCCGCAGTTGAACGCGAACTAATAACAAAATTTGCGGACTGGCAACCGCCTCAGCCACCACTGGGTGACATCGACCAGTGCACTTTGGACACGGGTCGCGCCATGTCTGCCGGGCGTTTTAACCATCCGGAAATCAGCGAGAGCGTGGCCGTCCGTCAGCATCTGCCCGATGGGCCACGGCCGGACACCGTCAACCGGGCAATGCTGGAGCTCAAGATGCAGATTGCGTCGGCCATCGTGACGCAACGTATGAGCCGAAGGTCACGGGAAGGCGACGTTCCCTTCTTGGGCGGCGGAGTCAATTTCAGCCTCGGGATATGCGACAAATATGCAAGCGTCGGGTTCGGCGTTGCCGGCAAAGACGGGTCTTGGCGCAAGCTGCTCCCCTTCACAGAGCAAATTGTCCGACAGGCGGCAGAACATGGTTTCGATGATGCTGAAATAGCCGAGCAGATAAAACGTTTCGACGCGGCCTATGAAAATAATGCCAAGTCCGAAGCCACTGAGTCCAGCATATCCATCGCCAATGGATTGGTGGCCCTCGACGACGATGTGTATAATTCGGACCAGTATCGCTTGCTTCTGTGGCGCCAGTTGCGGCCGTTTATGACGAAGGCCGCTATCAATGCGGAATTTTCAACTTGGTTCGGCAAGCTGTCGGCACCGCAAATATTCGTGACCAGCAAACAAGAGACAGGTCTTACGCAAGACGACATTCTCGCGGCTTTCAATGTAAGCCGGGCCTCGCCGGTCGCTGCCCCCGTCGAACGGGCGGCAAAGGAATTTGCGTACACAGATTTCGGTCCGGCCGGTACGGTTGTAGAGGACCGCAGGATAATAGACCTCGGCATCCGCACTATCCGCTTTGAGAATGGCGTTTTGCTCAATCTTAAAAAGACGGACTTTGAGGATAACAGGGTTCGTTATTCGCTACGTATTGACGGCGGGAAGCTTCATTTTGGACGGGACAACGCGGTTCTTGCATGGCTGATGTCGTCAGCCTTCGTATCGGGCGGTTTGGAAGCGCACGATATTGAGGATTTACGCTCGTTACTCGCCGGAACCACCGTGTCCCCGTCGTTTGCCGTGCGGGAAGATTTCTTTGGCGCGGCAGGCGGCGTCGCGCCGGCCGATCTGGAACGGCAATTTCAGGTCATGGCCGCCTATATTGCCCACCCCGGCTATCATGAAAATGCGGTGCGGCTGTTCCGCCGGCCATTGCCAGAAATTTACGACGGGTTGGACGCAACCCCAGGGGCGGCGCTGTCGGTGGCAATGGCGAAGATCATGACCGATGACGATCCGCGCTTTGCCCTTGCCCCAATCGAGGCAATTCAGGCCGCGAATTTCAATCAGCTAAAATCCGCGCTGGGTGACGCACTTCTCAAAAACAGGCTGGAAATCGCGTTAGTGGGTGATTTCGACGAAAATGCTGCCATCGCGACGATCGCGCGGACGTTTGGCGCTCTGCCCGCTCGCGAAACATCGGGTCGTGATTACAGCGGCGCGCGTGCTGTCACATGGGCAAAAGCCCGGGGCAATGTCGATGTGCCACACGAAGGCGAGGCCAATCAGCTTGGCTGGCGGCGCGTCTGGACGACAACAGGCGATAGCGACCTAAAAACGACGCAAGCGATGGATTTGCTCGCGCGTATCGCCACACTTCGGCTGACCGATGAGCTCCGCGAGAAACTGGGGGCAACATATGGCATAGGTGCCAATTCCGATATGTCGGATATCTATCCCGGGCGCGGCGCGTTTTCGGTCGGAACCAGCGGAGATCCCAGAAATCTCAGCGACATTGAAAAAGCCGTCGATGCGGTAATTGCGGATTTGGTCGCTGCACCTGTTGACGCGGATATATTCGAGCGTGCGCGCAAGCCGGTGCTGGAAAGCTACGCCGATTGGAAAAAACGCAACGACACATGGCTGGGTGTCGCGTCTGAGGCGCAGACAAATGTTGATCGCCTCGCGCGTTTCCGCCGCAATGAGGCAACATTTACATCCATCAGCGCACAGGATGTATGGAAACTGGCACAGTTATATCTTGGAAAAACCGCCGAGTTTACGTTTCGGGCGCTTCCCGCCGCGAAAGACGCGCCAAATGCGCAATAGCGTGCCCCAAAAGGCTCAGCCCTTCGTCTTGTAGCCACAGATGATGCCCAGAATGAAGGCAACGAAAAGGCCAAGCTGAATCTCGTCATTTGGCGAGCTGCCCCAGCCAAGCAGTTGATGTCCAAAGGCGAAAAGCCCGATAAACATCGCGATAGCCAAACCGACCATAAGGTCCTCCAACTGGCATGAGCGCCATTACGACCAAAGCATAGTAAACCGCATTATACGCTTCAGGCTAAATAATGCTTTGCCGAAGATGGTTAAAATTCCCTTGCCGATATAGCTTCCACTTGAAACGCCCACTATGGCTTCTATAGGAAAGGCGAACAGTCAAACGGATAGGCCAACGATGAAGACGCGCATTTTTGTTACCCTGAAGAACGGCGTACTCGACCCGCAGGGCAAAGCCATCCATCATGCGATCGAGGGCCTTGGCTTTTCGGGCGTCAACGATGTGCGCGCCGGTCGGCTTATCGAAATTGATCACGAACCCGGCCTTTCCAAGACCGATCTGGAAACGATGTGCAGCAAATTGCTGGCCAACATGGTCATTGAAAATTTCGAGATTGAGCAGGCTTGATGCGCGCTGCGGTCATCCAGTTTCCGGGGTCCAACTGCGATCGCGACATGGCTGTGGCCATTCGCGAAATCACGGGTGCCGAAACCAGCCTCGTCTGGCACCGTGCCGGCGAGCTGCCTGACGGCGTCGACCTTATCGCTATTCCGGGCGGATTTTCATACGGCGACTATCTCCGTTCAGGCGCCATGGCCGCGCGTTCGCCAGTGATGCAGGCGGTTATCGCAGCCGCAGGACGCGGCGTACCGGTCTTGGGTGTATGCAACGGATTCCAGATTTTGACCGAAGCCGGGCTTTTGCCTGGTGCATTGATGCGCAATGCGGGTATCCGGTTCGTCTGCCGCACCGTACGATTGAAGGTAGAAAACAGCCAATCGATTTTCACCAGCCAATATGATGCTGGCGAAGAAATCAGCATTCCCGTCGCGCATCATGACGGTAACTATTTTGCCGATGCTGCTACGTTGGACAGGCTGGAAGGCGAAGGCCGCGTGGCATTCCGCTACGCAGAAACCGTCAACGGATCATCGCGCGATATTGCAGGCATATTGAATGATGCGGGCAATGTTCTTGGCATGATGCCGCATCCCGAACGGATGATTGAACCCGTCCATGGTGGATCAGATGGCCGTCGGCTTTTCGAAGGCTTGATCCGGCAGATCGCCTGAAGTCGGCGCTTTAATCTCGGCGAGGTTCTTGCGCGGGAACAGGAAACGTCCGAACAGGACGATAACCGTCGGCCAGAACATCGTATTGTAAATGTCGTGCAACGCAGCGTCCATTGTCGCCTCGCCCGGTGCCAACCCGCGAAGGTCGGCATATTCGTTGAATAGTTCTGCAACAAATACGACGAGCCAGCACCAAATGCTATCCGGACGACGCCGTAACACCAACGCCGCCACGAACAAAATCAGCAGCGAGCCGTGGATATGCATCGCATCATTGGTCAAGCCCACAGCTTCAACCAGCCGCATTTTGTGGTCGACCCAATATTCGACCATATTCTGCAATGAAGCGTTCATGATGTCCTAAACTTTAGTTTTGAAGGGGGAAAAATCCGTTCCCTCGTCGAAGATATCGACGCCTTCCTTACGTTTTAGCCAGCCAACAACGCCATAAGTCGCTGGCGTAAGCACCACTTCCCAGCCCACTTTCAGCAGCCAGTTCGTAATCTTAACCGTAATTAGCTGCTCGTTGCTCCATACGCCCCAGAAAGCGAGTGGATAAAATATGATGCTATCGACCCCCTGCCCGACAACCGTCGAGCCAATCGTGCGGGTCCACAATTTCTTGCCAGCCGTCCATATTTTCATCCGCGCCATGACATAGCTGTTCACGAACTCGCCCGCCCAAAATGCCACAATCGACGCAATGACGATACGCCACACTTGGCCAAACACGCTTTCATAGGCGGCTTGCCCCTCCCAGCCCGGCGCAGGCGGAAGCGACACAACAACCCAGCTCATAAAGGCCATGAACAATAGGCCCGCAAAGCCCGCCCAAATAACGCGGCGCGCGCGGGCATAGCCATATACCTCGGTCAGGACGTCGCCAATCACGTAACCAAGCGGGAAAAATAATATCCCCGCTCCGAAAACCCAGTCGCTACCGCCGACATTAATCACCGACGGCTTTGCCGCGCCAATCACATTCGACAGCAGCAACACCGCGACGAACGCAGCCATGACGAAATCATAATAACGGAATTGGTGGCCAGCAATGGCGCTGGCGCGTTCGGGCGGGACGAGAGCATCTTGCATAAAGTGACATAAGCAGCTTTGCGTTCGCGCGCAAAGCCGTTATTGCCCCTCACAGCGCGCGCCCTTAGCTCAGCTGGATAGAGCGCGAGACTTCTAATCTTGAGGCCACAGGTTCGACTCCTGTAGGGCGCGCCACGCAGTCCATAAAATCACATTTATCCAGAGACAACCGTTGCTCTTCGTCACAAACGGCGGAGTTCTGCCGGCCTTGCTGACCCTAAATTTAGCGCAGAAGCCTAATTCGTCTCTGTTTTGAGACCGTTCGCCCAAAAAATAGGGCCCGTCTCAGGGGCCCGAATAACAGACTTCTTTTAGATGGCTGAGGGTGTCAGCCGAACCCGAGGGCTTGCCTCTGTTCCATCCATGCAAGCGGGAGATCGGCAGCCAGAAGCTTGCCTGGGGTAAGCTTCAGTGGGTGTCGCCCTTCGACAATTGCCGTTACGATATTTGGATCAAGGCAAGCCAGCTTGGCGACCTTCATCATTCGAACACGGCAACGGCCTTGTTCGGCCGCGAGCTCGGGAATTGATTTATTAGGATTTGCCGTGATCTGAGACATAACCATTCTGGCTTCCGCAATGAGCGCGACGAGCTTTTCATCGCGCAAGGAAATCCTGTCACTCGGCGAGGTGGCGGGTATGACCAGCCTGAGTGCTTTCCCGCGACGTAGACGGATTGACTGACGCTGGATGATAAGGTCATTGTTTGATGGCTGTATCGAGCTGTCCGCCCGAATGGCGTTTAACAAACTGCGGTTATCAAATTTGATTACTATTTCGTCATCTTGCAGGTCGATGCGGTTGAGCACAGTTCGAATGATTTCCTGTTTCCGGATGTATTTGGCGTCCGTGAGTTCAGTTGCAAGCTGGCGACATCGCGATATGACATTGTGCAGTTGTTCAGCTTTGTATGACCCGTCTAGTAACATACTCTGTATCTGACCGCTTGACCCTAATGCCTGCGTGAGCTGCCGAACTACAATGTCTTCAATATCACGAGCATTCACGCGTGATGCAGTTGAATCTCCGAGAGTTTCATAGCGGTTGGCGTAATAATGGAACCTGCGGTTGCCCTTCTGGGTATGGGTCAGAACCATCGCCGTGCCTTCTCCATTGTAAACCAGCCCAGCCAACACACCTGTTCTGGCGCTGACCTTGCGCGAGCTACCGCCCTGCCCTTGTTTCGCGAGTTTGGCCTGAACCTTGTTCCACAATTCTTCTGCGACGATCGCTTCATGCTCCCCGTCGAAAGCTTCGCCCTTATGCACGGTCATACCGCGATAGATGCGATTGGACAGCAAGTGATAGAGATTACCGCGCTTGAAGTGACACCCACCCCTCGTCCCCCCATCTTTCCGCTGTTGGACCTTGGTATGGCTGCCATTCTTGGCCAACACTTCGACCAGCTCTGGGACCGAACCAACTTTGAGGTAAAGCCCCATGATGTGCCGGACTTGCTCGGCTTCAGGTTCGTTGACCACCAGCTTGCGGTCGACAACATCATAACCAAGCGGCACTGGGCCACCCATCCAGATGCCCTTTCGCTTGGAGGCATAGATTTTGTCGCGGATGCGCTCGCCGGTTACCTCTCGCTCGAACTGGGCAAATGACAGTAGCATGTTGAGGGTTAGCCTGCCCATGCTCGTGGTGGTGTTAAACGACTGGGTGATCGACACAAAGCTTGCGCCCTTGCGGTCGAGGATTTCAACTATCTTGGCAAAGTCTGATAGCGAGCGGGTTAGTCGGTCAATCTTGTAAAGCAGGATGATATCGACCTTGCCTGCTTCGATATCTGCCAACAGTCTTTTCAGACCGGGTCGCTCGAGATTGCCGCCCGAGAACCCTCCATCGTCGTAACGGTCCTTGCCCACTGTCCAGCCTTCATTCCGCTGGCTCAGCGCATAGGCTGTGCAGGCATCATATTGAGAATCGAGGCTGTTATACTCTTGGTCAAGGCCGTCTTCGGTTGATTTGCGGGTATAGATCGCACAGCGAACCATTCTCTTCGTTCGGTCCATATCAGGCCGCCTTTGCTGTCAAGCCGAAGAACCGGGGACCTGACCAATGGGCACCTGTCACCTTGCGGGCAATCTCTGAAAGCGAGCGATAGGTATCGCTATCCCATTCAAATCCGTTCTCCGTCGCGGTCACTGCGATGGTATTGCCGTTCCACTCCCGAACGAACCGCGTCCCTGGCAGTATATGGCCATGCCGGGGCAATGATGGCGCGTCCGTGCCGCTCTTCCCAGCGAGTCTATCAAGCTCGCGTTCAATGTGGGAGGGCAGCTTGCCATGCACCTTCTCTTGTAAGCGGTGCGCGATCAGGTGCCGCAAAAGGCTTGGTGAGGCATGCGGCAGGTCCACATCGGACAAGTAGGTCCAATATTGCCTGAGTTGGACTGGTGGCATTGTTGTCAGAGCATTCAACTCGGCCTGCAATTTATCGGCGCGCGCCATTATGCGCCTCCGTTCGATGCAATCCGATATCGGCGGACGCCGTCGACATTACTGCTTTCGATGACAAGGCCCTTTTTCTTGAGGCCAGTCAGGAACGTTCGCGTTGAGTGTGGCAACCAGCCGACATACGTGGACATGTCCTCAAGCGTCGCACCGCTGTCGCGGGAGAGCAGATCAATCACTTGCTGGTTCTTGTTCTTGGAAACGGACTTGTCGGTCGCCTCAGGTGGGTTAACACTGGTTGTCCTTGTCATGGGTGGTTCTCCTCAAATGGAGCTGCATTATGCTGCTCCACCACCCACAGCCCCGCTATTGCGAAACTCTTTCGCACAGCAGTCAGGCCGTGCGTTACACCGAGACCAATGCTCTGTTGTCCAACGAAGTCGAGTGGATTATTCGGATTAAGACAGAATATTAGACTGTCGGAACATTTGGTTCCAGAGCGTCGACATCAGTTAGACCCGCGGCGACGACTATACCGGAAATATCATAACGCACAATTACGAGGTATGCATAAAGGCGATTCTCAAGCTATCTGTTGTCATTCCCAACAAACGAGTCGCAACACAGAAACGGCGGGTTCGTCGAAATCCGCCGTTCCTATGCTTCTGTTAAACAGTCCTCAACAACCGTGACATAAGTCCTGCGTAGGTCACATTTCCCAATCGTGTCCCTCATGTGGGAACAGAACGTGTTTGCACTAACATGTCGACAACTGACGGATCCGCAAGGGTCGAAATGTCACCCAAATTAGAGACATCGCCTTCGGCAATCTTGCGCAATATGCGGCGCATGATTTTACCCGACCGCGTTTTGGGAAGCCCTAATGCGAAATGGATGACGTCTGGCGTAGCGATTGGGCCAATTTCATGGCGGACCCATTTGACGAGTTCTGCGCGTACTTCAGGCGTCTCCGCTTCATTTACGTTCAAGGTCACATAGGCATAAATGCCTTGTCCCTTTATGTCATGCGGGAAGCCGACAACCGCTGCCTCAGCCACTTTGGCGTGGGCGACGAGCGCGCTTTCTACCTCAGCGGTACCCATGCGATGACCTGAAACATTTATGACGTCATCGACCCGGCCAGTGATCCAATAATAGCCATCTTCATCACGTCGGCAGCCATCGCCCGTGAAATAGTTCCCGGGATAGGTTGTGAAATAGGTCTGGAAAAACCGCTCATGATCGCCCCACACGGTGCGCATCTGGCCCGGCCAGCTATCGGTCATGCACAAATTGCCGTCGGTCGCGCCATCAAGCACTTTGCCGTCTGCGTCGACAATAGCTGGCTGCACGCCAAACATGGGCTTTGAAGCTGCACCAGGCTTAAGCGCATGTGCGCCGGGTAAAGGCGCCATCATCGTCGCGCCTGTTTCGGTCTGCCAATAGGTATCCACAATGGGGCAGCGTCCTTCGCCGACGACATGATAATACCATTCCCATGCCTCAGGGTTGATGGGCTCTCCAACCGATCCAAGCAAATGGAGCGAGCTGCGCGACGTTTTCTTTACCCATTCATCGCCTTCGCGCATCAGCGATCGCAAGGCCGTCGGCGCGCCGTAGAAGATATTAACTTGATGGCGGTCAACGATTTGCCAGAAACGGCTGTGGTCGGGGTAATTGGGCACGCCTTCAAACATTACGGTCGTTGCCCCATTAGCGAGCGGGCCGTAAACAACATAGCTATGTCCCGTGACCCAACCAATGTCAGCGGCGCACCAATAGACTTCGCCCGGCGTATAGTTGAACACATAATGATGCGTCATCGCCGCCCATACCAGATATCCGCCAGTCGTATGTAATACGCCCTTTGGTTTTCCGGTGGACCCAGACGTGTATAAAATGAACAACGGGTCCTCCGCGCCCATGACTTCGGGTTCGCAATCGCTGGACACGGTCGTGTGCAACTCATGATACCATTTATCGCGGTTGCCATGCATTTCTATGTCGTTTCCGACATGGCGCACCACGAGACACGCCGTGACGGAACCGCAATGCGTCAGGGCTTCATCCACATTTTGCTTCAACGGAACCAGCTTCCCACCGCGCATACCGGCATCGGCGGTAATCACGATGTTGGAATCGCAATCCTGAATACGACCCGCCAGTGCATCGGGGGAAAATCCGCCAAATACGATGGAATGGATGGCACCAATGCGGGTGCACGCAAGCATGGCCATTGCGGATTCCGGGATCATCGGCATATAGATGGTAATACGGTCGCCCTTGCGAGCGCCCAATTCTTTTAAGGCGTTCGCCATACGGCAAACCTCGGCGTGCAGTTCGCCGAAACTGATCCGCCGTTGCTGCGAAGGATCATCACCCTCCCAAATAATCGCGATATCGTCTTTGCGCTCCGGCAAATGTCGGTCAATGCAGTTTACAGATACATTCAACGCGCCGTCTTCGAACCATTTGATCCCGAAATCAGCTTCGTTGAAGCTTGTATTCTTCACTTTGGTGAACGGGGTCATCCAGTCGAGCCGCTTGGCCTCTTCTCGCCAGAAGGTATCCGGATCACGGACCGATTGAGCATAAGCGGCGTCATAACGCTCGGACGTGATAAACGCCTTTTTCTTCCAGTCATCTGAAACAGGATATTCTTCCGACATTTGCACTCCAAATCTTTGATGTTCTATCGCGATTATAAGGAGCTGACGCAAATTATTTTGGTCAGTGGTTCGGAACGAAATCAAGTCATCTCGCGCAGTCGTAACTTCCATAGAGCCGAGATATTCGACCGTACCACGGCAATGCTCCGTGGGACCCATAAACGCGCGAATTTAATGAGTGCAATTGCCTATAAGCGCTGCCATAGCTCCCAAATGCTTTTATCGGATTGCCACAACGTCAATGACTTCAGGCTGTTAGCAAAATCGCGCTTGCCCTCGCCTATTTTCAATTACATCGACGGCGCGGCCGACGATGAACGGACAAAGCGGCGGAACACGTCGTCCTTCGACGATTGCGATCTTGTACCCAATGTTTTGGCAGGCGTGTCGGATATCGACATGGGCGTAACCGTGATGGGGCAGCGCATTGATATGCCTCTGATGCTGTCGCCTACGGCGTTGCAGCGCTTGTTCCACTGGCAAGGTGAACGCGCCGTCGCCGAAGTTGCGCAGAAGCATAACACATGGTTCGGTATCTCTTCGTTGGCCACAGTCAGTATTGAGGAAGTCGGCGCGCGTATCACAACGCCAAAGCTGTTCCAGCTCTACATCCACAAAGACAAAGGGCTGAACGCATCGATGATCGAACGCTGCAAGGCGGCGAAGTTCGATGCGATTGCGCTGACCGTTGATACCATCGTTTCGGGCAACCGCGAACGGTGTTTGCGCAGCGGGTTTACCTCTCCGCCGCGTTTTACGCCCGCCTCCGTATTAAGCTATGCCATCCACCCGATGTGGGCGCTGAATTATATCTTTCGTGAAAAATTTGCGCTTCCCAATTTGCAGACTCATGTCGATGCCGGCACCAATGTCGCGGTGTCGGTCGCCGAATATTTCAACACGATGCTTGATACGTCAATGGACTGGAAAATGGCCGAAAAGGTCAGGTCGGATTGGGGCGGTCAGTTTTGCCTGAAAGGCATCATGTCCGTAGACGATGCGAAACGGGCCGTTGATATTGGCGCGACCGCGATCATGGTTTCCAACCATGGCGGTCGGCAATTGGATGGCTCGCGTTCGCCTTTTGACCAGATTGCCGAAATCGCCGACGCCGTTGGCGGCAAAATCGACATCATCTGCGATGGAGGTGTGCAACGCGGAAGCCATGTCCTGAAAGCGCTCGCCGCTGGCGCGACAGCTTGTTCCGGCGGGCGATTATATCTGTATGCGTTGGCCGCCGCAGGTGAACCTGGCGTGCGACGCATAGTGGGCAAACTGCGTGACGAAATCGAACGCGATATGAAGTTAATGGGCGTCCGGTCAGTTGCCTCGCTCAATCGATCAATGTTACGTTGGCGCTAAGTCGATACTGAGCAAAGCCGGAAACTTCACTGGTCACGGCGATACCGTGTCTTAGATCTTCAGAATAACCGACCCACCGTTCGCGCCCAAACCCAACACTGCTGACATACCTATCGTCGCATCAGGGACTTGGTGCCGTTCTGCCTCTCCGCGAAGTTGCCACGTAAGTTCGCATATCTGAAGAACCGCCTGCGCAGTCGTTGCTTCGCCAAAAGACAAAAAGCCCCCACTAGGGTTCAAGGATAACTGGCCACCGATTTCAAGCTTGCCATTGTCGAGCATCCAGTCGCCTTGTCCGGGTTCATAAAAACCAAACAGCTCGGGCCAGGATAGCAAGTGCCAGACTGTGTTGTCTGCCATTTCTAATACATCAACGTCCTCTGGCCCAATTCCCGCCATTTCAAAAGCCCGATTAACGGCATTTACGACCTCGCTGGTGTGCGAAACATTGGGTGAAACGTTAGTCGATACAGTGGGAATACGACGTGCTGGGTCACCAAATTGACCGGTAGCGATAGCGCAGCCCGCAACCTGCACTGGCTTACGCCTAGTTTCCCTAGTATATTCTTCTGTGCCCAAAATAACTGCTGCAGCACCGTCACTTACTGGACAGATTTCTAGAAGATGCAGCGGATCGGCAACCATCGGTGATGCCAGCACTTCTTCGACACTAGTCGGTGCACGAAAACGCGCGAGACGGTTGCCGCTTGCATTTTTTCGCATCATAACTGCGGCACGAGCTAGGGTCTCATCGCTGGTCCCAAAATCAAATTTACGTCTGTTGGCTTCAATCGCCCAGTAGGCTGGGTTTGTCGCTCCCATCGCCACCCATCGCAGATAATCGCTGTCGCTAATGTCATCAGGGCTACCGGGTGGTCGCGGGATAAAGCCTTTCGGCATTCGTTCAGCGCCCAAAACAGCAACAACGTCGTGCTGCCCACTGGCAATCAACGCATATGCTGTGTGGAATGCCACTGCTCCGGCAGCACACGCACCACCTACATTAATGCATGGAATACCTTGTTCGGCAACCGACTGAACAACTTCATTGGCGTGCAGCCCCCACCCCATGCCTCCCTCAAACCGCGAGCTGGCGGCAACAAGACCTTGAATCTCGGGCCAAGCTAATGACGCATCTCCTAGCGCCAGATTCATGGCTTCATTTGCGAGTTGAAGCTGCGACTTGTTTGGCCATTTACCCCAGGGATGTGCGCCTGCACCTAATACATAAACTGACCTTGTCATGCCGCCCCTGCCCTATCCGCTGGCGCAAATTTGTAGGTCAGTTTTTCACCAATTTCGGCATCAGAATACAGCGGCTCTATTACAAGTTTGAGTGTCATCCCGATGGCTATCTCGTCTAACCTTATGCCAGTCAGCATGCCCATTACTTGTAACCCGTCTCCAAGATCGACAAGGCCCAAAGCATATGGCGACCAGTGATCCATCCGAAACAAAGGTGGCGGCTGATATCGCTGCACGGTGTAGCTATAAAGGGTGCCGCAATGAGGCAAGAATGCCTGCTCGACCGATTTGTCACGGCATTCGGGGTTTCGGCAACTGAGTGCTTGCGGGAAATAAATCGTGTTACAAGCTTGGCACCGCGAGCCGATCAGTTTTGGAGTTCCCGCGACAATTTCGAACAAGCCTTCCACGACTGGCGTGCTCGCGTGTTGCTGGGCCATCATAGAGAGAGAATATCCCGAGTTTCACGGAAATAATGCGTTCCGTCTTCAACATCGGTAACGTTCACTTCGTGTCGTACATACCGCCTTCCGCGCTTTTCATATTTATCGGTTGCCCGAGTGGCTATCCTCACTGTCGCGCCAACTGGAATGGGCGCAATAATCTCGGAATCGTGGAAAGTGTGGATGGATCCTATCGCGAACGGTTTGGTATGGTCAAATTGCACAGACAAAACGAAATGCGAAACTAGGACCGGCGGCACAATAGCTCCGCCGAAGGGGGACTCACCTTTGATATGCCAGGTGTTCATTTTCCATGCTTCATACCAAGGATTGAAGTCCTCTACAGCGTCAGCGTACAGTATCACCAATTCAGGCGTAATATGGAGATCGCGAGATAGCTCGTCGCCAATCTCAACCATATCCCAGTAGGTTTGAGACCCCTGCTCCAGACTATCAATGAATTCGCGCGTCTGCTCTATTTGTATATCACTCAACGGACGAAGGGCGTCAGTTCGCATGGTCTCGGCTTTCATCTTTCGTTCCCTTACTTTATTCAAACACCAACATCGACTTCCACCCAGCCGACTGTTTTCTTTTCGCCGGCTTCGTTCTCGCTCCAAATATCAACCGTGAACCTGAAGCCATTTCCCTTAGGCGTTTTTTCTTTGACCATGCCATGCGTGACGATAACTTCGTTAGCCAGCGTAGAGGCCACATATTTGCAAACCATGCGGGCATTGCTGAACATTTGAGCACCGAAGTGATTCACACACATTTCTGCCAGATAGGCCGAGGACATTTCTCCCGTTTGGATTGGTGCAGAAAGACCTGTTGCGGCAGCGTAAACTGGATCCCAATGGTTCGGATTAAATCGACCCCAAAGACGCGAACCCATCAGTTGGATGACAGCCTTCTTCTTGATGCTCTGAAGCTTGAACCCGACTGGCGTGTCGGTCGTAATCAACAAGGAATTCAGCGTGCCGGTGCGACTCATCAGGTGCCTCTCATTCTGCACATGTGCAGCAGATATTGGATTCGTTTGTGCAATAAAGATGTATCATGCAATCGCTTTGGTCAACACTATTGTTGAAAATGTTGCAATCTTGCTGCAAATACCTTTAGCTCTTGTCGGCAGCAATCGAATCGGCTGAATCGCTGATTGCGCAAAGCCCCAGAATGATGCCAGTACGCCCAATGTCCTGACAGATTCGTGATGTTGGGACCGCGTTTGTAGATGCGAGTATAGAACGGAAATTTGGGACAATTTATGAAACCAGTGAGTAACATCGGAAAACGCCGCAAACTTGCAAAGGACGATTCCAGCTCTTCATATGAAGCGCGCCGAAAAGAAATCGCCCAAGCCTCAATACGCGTTTTCAATCGCTCGGGTTTTAAGGGTGCCAGCATCAGTGCGATAGCAGCGGAACTCGATATCGATAGAGCGTCACTCTATTATTATTTTTCATCAAAGGAGGAACTGTTTGATGAGCTTGTGCGGACCGTGGTCGAACGCAACCTCGAAATTATCAAACAAATAGAATCAAGCGGCGTCAGCCCTCGCCGCAAACTACGCGACCTCATCAATGCATTGATGACGTCTTACGGAGACAACTACCCTCTGTTTTACATATATATTCGCGAGAACCTTAGCCATGTCAGCGATGACCGAACTGAATGGTCCAAGTCCATGCGCAAAATCAACGCCGAGACCGTTGATGCCGTCATTTCGATCATAGAAGAGGGCTATGCCGATAACAGCCTACGTAAAGTGGGATCATCTCGTGTAGTTGCATATGGTATATTAGGCATCGTCGGGTGGACCCATCGCTGGTTTCGGCCCGATCGAAGCGATGTCAGCGCAGAAGAAATCGGTAAGACCTATGCCGAACTGTTGCTGGCTGGGCTCGAAAGTCCTTACGGACCTTAGCCGTTTAAACGTCTGTCATTTTTGCAAAGTTCATAACTTTGGCCTGTGTAAATTCGAGCAAGCCATGCATCGCCATTTCGATACCAACACCTGACATTTTAGCTCCAGCGAAGGGGGTGTCAGGGCCGATGTCTCCATGTTTGTTGATCCACACTGTGCCGGAATCGAGCCGCGCAGCAACCGCGCCAGCTTTTTCGCTGTCCGACGACCAAACCGAATTGCCAAGGCCAAAACTGCTGTCGTTCGCGCGTGCGACAACGTCATCCACGTCTGAAAAGCGCATAACCGGCAGAACCGGGCCAAATTGTTCGTCGGTAACCAGACGCGCATTGTCCGAAATATCACGCACGATTGTGGGATTAATGAAGTACCCCTGGCCGTCAGGGCTGTCACCCCCTGCGATTATTGTTCCTTCAGCTCGTGTTTCCTCGATCAGCGCTTTCAGCTTGTCGAATTGAACACGGTTTTGCACAGGACCAAGCTGTGTGCCCTGTTGCGAGCCCGGTCCGACAATAGCTGCTTTTGCAATTTCAGCGAGTTTTGCGCATATGGCGTCATACTTGCTGTCATGCACATATAAACGCTTGAGCGCGACACAGACTTGACCATTGTTCATGAAGGCAGAATCGAACAGTTGCTGTGAGACTGTATCGGGATCACAATCATCGAGAACGATGCCGGAATCATTCCCGCCAAGTTCCAATGTCATTCGCTTAAGCGTATCGGAGCCTGACGACATGACCTTTATGCCTGTGCCGGTCGATCCCGTGAAGCTTACTTTACGTACCATCGGATGACTGGTGAGCACATCTCCAAGGTCATTCTTATCAGTCACAATGTTCACTGTGCCTGCTGGAACGATATCCCTCCAAAGTGCTGCAATTTGCAATGTCGCCAGCGGCGTAGTCGCAGCTGGCTTTACTACCACGGTGTTGCCCGTAATTAACGCTGCGCCGACCTTATTTACTGCGGTAAGCACAGGAAAATTCCACGGCACGATCGCAGCGACCACACCAAGGGGGCGACGGTGTAGTTCAATCCGCCGAGTTTCGCTGTCTTCAATCAACTCGACAGGAATTTCCAGCCCCGCATAATAACGCAGGAAATAAGCGGCCCCGCCGACCTCGCCTTGTGCATCGGCCGTTGGTTTTCCTTGTTCACGAGTCAGCGTACGCGCGATGGATTCGATGTTCGCCTCAATGGCTTCAGCCATTTTAATGAGCACAGCACGGCGCTCATCCATCGAGGTCGCTGACCAGGCGGGGAACGCGGCTGCGGCCGCGGTTACGGCATCTTCAATTTCTTCTCGCGACGCACAAGCACAGGCTGCAAACACTTCTTCAGTCGCCGGATCAACAACATCAACTGTTCTGCTGCCGCCCGTCATTTTGCCGTTCACCAGCATGTCGTAGCGTACGTCCATTACAAACTCTCCTAATCCGGTATTTATCAGATGCCCTTGGTTGCTAGGACTTTCGCTCGACCCGCAACGTAGGCGCGGGTAGCTTCCACATCTTCACGCGACAGCCATTTGCTGAAGCCAACCATACCATTGTCCTTCAGTATTCCATCATGGACCACTTCTTGCCACAATTTCTGGTCAGCCAATACCGGCGAGCGACGCAGATCCGGCAAGACGCCCGAAGATCGTGCTGTGCCCCCATGGCATACAGAACAGGTTGTCTCGAAAATTTGTGCACCTTTCGCGACGGTAGCAGGGGACCATTTGTCCTTCACGACAACCGCCGGACCGGGATCCATACGTTCTACCTTATAAGGTGCCTTCCCGCCGATCGCGAATACCAGCAGCCGACCATTGGGCCGCGGCCCCATATTTTCTGTAAACGGGCTGGCGACGCCATAGCCACCACCATAACCGACCATCACCGCGACATATTGCTTGCCGTTAACCGCGTAGCTAACCGGTGGCGCGACAATTCCAATCTTGCTGTCAAATGACCACAGTTTCTTGCCGTTGGTTGCGTTAAATGCATTAAACTCGCCTTTGGCATTGCCTTGGAAAACCAAGCCGCCAGCAGTTGCCAGCACGCCACCGTTCCAAGGACCACCATGGTCGACCCGCCACATTTCCTTTTGCTTTATGGGATCCCAAGCGATCAAGACGCCTTTCAGAATCGCACGGATGGCTTTCAGTCCAGCCTCGTCGTCAGGTAGGGTATTAATTGCGAGGTTCACGCCAAGGTTCCAACCCCCTTCTCGACCGACAAATGGCGCATCAGATTGGTAAGCCATCGGCACTTCCTGTGCGGGAATATATACCAGATTGGTCTTCGGGCTGAACGCCATAGGCTGCCAGTTGTGTGCGCCGTGGCCTGAGGGATTAGCTACGAAAGGTCCATTTTCATAACGTGCACCCGGCATCTCAACAGGTCTACCGGTTTTCATATCCACGCCCGAAGTCCAATTTTGGGGCACAAAATTCTTCGCTGAAACTAGTTTGCCGTTGCTTCGATCAATGACATAGAAAAAGCCATTTTTCGGCGCTTGCATCATGACCTTTCGATCAGCCCCGTCGATTTTCAAAGACGCGAGAATAATTGGCTGGGTCTGCGTGAAATCCCAGGTTTCGGCGGGCGTTCCTTGGTAATGCCATTTATATTTGCCCGTATCCGCATCAAGCGCAACCACCGACGACAGGAACAGATTGTCGCCCTTTCCATTCGAACGGATGCGGTGATCCCAAGGTGATCCATTGCCCACGCCGATAAGGACTTGATTGAAATCTTTGTCGTAAACAATTGCGTCCCATACGGTGCCGCCGCCACCAAATTTCGTGTAATCGCCATCCCACGTGTTTTGCATTTTGGCGATGATGTCGTCAGAGGCCGCCCCATCCGGCTTGGCGCCCTTTGCCGGCGGAACCGTGTAGAAGCGCCACGCTTGTTTACCCGTTTCTGCATCGTAAGCGGACACATATCCACGGACACCATATTCACCGCCGCCGTTGCCAATAAGCACGCGACCCTTAACAATCCGGGGTGCGCCCGTGATAGTATAAGGCTTGCTTTGATCAACGGTGACGACGGACCAAACGAGCTTGCCGGTCTTGGCATCGAGCGCAATCAGTCGCCCGTCTAATGTGCCCGAATATACTTTGCCATTGTAGATTGCGGCGCCACGATTGACCACATCGCAGCAAGCCTTAAAACCTGTTTCACCCGGTACTTCCGGATCATATTTCCACAGCAGCTTACCCGTAGTCGCATCCAGCGCATGAACCTTGGACCATGCAGTCGTTGTGTAAATCACTCCGTCTGCCACCAGCGGCGTGGCTTCTAACCCTCGTGCTGTGTCAAACTCATGGGACCATTCAAGGCCGAGGCCACTAGCCGTCTCAGCGTTTATTTCTTCCAGACCACTATAACGCTGTTCTTCGTAGGTACCGCCGTATGTCAACCAGTTTTGGGTTTCGGAAGCCGCGCCGTCCAAGCGGGAAGTATCTATCCCACCATCTTCATGCGACGATCCGCACGAAACCAAAAAAGCCATGGCTAAGACCACACAAAGCTTGCGCATAACTATCCGTCCTGTCTCAATTTACCTTGGAATAAGGGAAGACACCCGCGCAGTACTATCCGCGCGGGTGTCTCTTCAATCATTCTAGAATTTCGCCGAGAGTTCGACCCCGAACGTACGCGGCGCAGCGCGAATGCGATAATCGCTACCATAGCTTCCCTCAACATTGATGGCGTTTGGATAATAGAGTTTATCCGTCAAGTTTTTGACAAAGCCAGCAATCGTAAAGCTTTCTGTCGTGTAGGAAATTCGACCATTTATCAGCCAATATGGATTTTGGCCTTCACCGAGCGGGCCTCTACCGGAAAGCACAGAACTACCTTGAGGTCCCACATAGTCATAGGATCCAAAAACATCGTAGTAGTACCGTCCTGTGTAACTGGTGTCGGCATGGACCGTAAATGTGCCAGCTTCCGTTTTGGCAACATCCCAGTCGACACCAATATTTCCTGATGCCTTGCTAGCATAAGGAAACGGATTTCCGCCAACGTCAATTTTACCGCCTCCGGTAGAAATGCAATTGCCCACTTGAGGTGGCGTTCCATTAATTGGCGCAGTAGGACACGAGCCATTGCTGAAGCTACTGTCCAGATATCCAAATCCGGCATTTAGGCGGATATCATCTGTCACTGCAAAAATGAGCTCAGCGTCAAGACCCGTCAATTCGCCGTCAAGGTTAATCAGGAATGTGACCGAGCTTGGATCAAGCAATTGTTGCTGTTGACCTGCGTATTTATAGTGGAACACCGAAGCATTAAACTGGAGGCGGTTATCAAAGAACCGGCTCTTCATGCCGACTTCAAATGCATCCACTTTTTCCGGTTCCACAAAGTAAACCTGCGCTGCGGACTGGAATGCAAGGCCATTATATGTTCCCCCACGGTAGCCGCGACTGTAGCTTGCGTAGAGAAGAACGTCGTCGTTGACCTTCCAGTCGAGGATTGCACGGCCTGTCAGCGCGTTTGAACCATCACGACGGTTCAGAGGCTTAATGCTTGCATCCAGCGCTGCGGAGTCACCAATAAAGTATTTTTGGAAAACGCCGCCAGGAGCATAATTTGATACAGTGTAAAGTCGTGGTGCACCGGTATCATCAAAGAATGTGGTGAGGGCGTCAAGATAAGCAAATTTATCTCTCGTGTAGCGGAGCCCGGCGGTGAACTTTACACTGTCGGTAAGCTCGTAACTTGCTTCGCCATATATGGCCATCGATTTACGCTCTTGGGTATAGTCCTGCTTTGCCTTTAATGCAGTTGCCATACCAGCTTCACGCCCCAGACCCGCTGGATTGAAGTAATTTTTCGGATTTCCAATGGCGGCGTTAACGTCGCTTAGGAAGCCGTAAAAATCTGGAGTGTTGTTTGTAACGATTTTATCCCAGCCATAATAGACACCAGCGATGGCTTTAAATCGGTCGGTTGAAAAATCGATGCGGATATCTTGGTTAAAGCTCTTGGACAATGAAGCGTAACCGATCGAGCACACATTGTACGGCGTACCATCACAATCGATACGCGGCAGTAATCCGTTGCGTGTTCTATCAAACCCAGTGATTGAAGTCAGATTGACGCTGTCAGACAACTCAAATTTAGCATTCAGAACTGCGCCAAAGGTTTTTGTTTCGGCGGTACCAATTGAGTTACCCTCGATTTCCCTGGCAGAGAGACCCCGACCCTTCGCGCTATATGCAGGAGGCAGAAAACGTGTCAGATCGCGCCCATTGCCAAATAAAGTACTGGCAAGTGGCGTGTAAAAAAAGCCGAAAGCAGAATCTGCTAAGCTTATGGTATCATTAGTCAAGGATGGCCCGTGATTTTGAGGCGAGTCTTGCCCGCCCACCGACTGAGCAACATAGGCTTTAAAGTTGACATCAATCGTTTCGGTGGGGACAAACCTGATTTGCCCGCGAAGGCCCCAACTTTCATGCCCGCCGGGTGAAATTCCGGCATTCTGGTCGCCGAACGCAACATTGTTCGGGACGTTTGGGTTAGATTTAATCAAACCTACCGGCTGGATATTTTTTACATAAGGGTCGGAATTCACATAACTCCCCGCAATACGGATCCCCAGCTTATCCTCGACGGGCGTCACCTCAATCGCGCCTAGCGCGCTCACGCGGTTAAACGAACCATATCCGATCGTCGCGTGCCCGTTAGAACCCGTAAGACGCGGCTTGCGGGTTATAAAGTTAATCGCACCGCCGGTGGTGTTTCGTCCAAACAAAGTTCCCTGAGGTCCACGAACGACTTCCACTTGCTCCAAGTCGTACAATTGCTGGCCATGGCTTGCGCGGAATGACTGGTAAACTTCATCCACATACACACCAACGGGCGACGCCGCGTTGGAGTTGTATTCTGTACCCACACCGATCCCACGGACCGTGAAGTTCGGTTGCGTTTCGCCATAGGCCGAACTGACTTGAAGATTCGGGATAGAGTTGTTCAAATCGGTAGTTGAAAAAACACCCTGCTTCGTGAGCTGCTCGGTGGTAATGGCAGTGATAGCAACCGGCACTTCTTGAAGGTTTTCATTGCGCTTGGTTGCGGTGACAATAATTTCACCAAGGCCAGCTTGAGTGTCAGGCGCGCTTTGTTCATTTTGAGCCTGTGCTGCGGTCGTTATGGCCATCAGGCCGACCACAGCTGCTGTGTAAAATAACGCTTTGCTTTTCCTCATTTCGACTCCCTCTCCAACTAATATTGTTTTTGGTGGCAAATCGAGTCGCCACTCTTATCAACAATAGTGTTGTCAGATAAATTCCGAGCCGTCAACACATCTGTTGCATGAGCGAAAAATGCGGACGATTTGGCTAGGTGCTAGCCAATATCTCAAGCCTTACGTCGATAATTATCAATTTAAAATGTTGTTTTTTTAAAATATTTTTATAAATGCATGTCCTATCTCAAAATTGCAATTGGCCGTAGCGCCCAGCAACAAACTTCTAAAATTATCAACGTATATGTTGACAAATCCATATTTGCCGATAATTTTTGAGATTGAAGCGCCCCATGAGGTGACGCAGACAGAAAGCAGATTTCATCTCTATTATGGACGGACAGACAAAAAGTACGAGCGATCGGGAATGGCTCGTTGATGCGCTCACCGCGGCAAATTTGCCAACATTGTGTTGCTTGCTCGTCCACCTGACGGGTGATCGCAGTTGGATCGAGGGCGAATTTGTTCCGTCGCGCACCCGTGGCCTGGATGACAACGACAGCGGCGGATTCCCCGAGAGTGTGAAGCAAAAGATACGGGATGCTGCTTATGTCGCATTGACCGAGTCGTTATCCGGAAAAAGCCCCGCGCTGCCAAACCCGACGGATGAATTGCTTGTTGAGATGATGAGCGTATCTTTAGGCGAAGTCGTACCGCAATCATATGCGCCAATGATCCGCAACGACCTGGCCATGAGTGATAGCTCCATTGCGGCCCCAATAAGCACGCCGATGAATGCCGATTTCTGCGCCTTAATCATCGGAGCTGGCATTTCCGGTCTCTGCGCGGCCATAGAGTTCGAAGCGGCAGGTATCCCTTACACTATCGTTGAGCGTCACAATGACCTAGGCGGAGTATGGTTTGAAAATCGATATCCCGGCGCGGCATGTGATGTCCCGAGTCATTTATACTCATTTTCATTCGCGGAATACGACTGGTCGAGATTTTTTGCCGGCAGCCGCGAGATCCATAATTATCTAGAAAACGTAGCCGACAGTTACGACATTCGCCGCCATATCCGTTTTGGTCTCGAAGTTGTGGAAGCCCGTTTTTGCGAAGCATCTGGCAAATGGGAAGCAAGTCTGGTCGATGCCAACGGCACACCGCAACAAATGAACGCAAATCTTTTGATCAGCGGAGTTGGTGCATTTAACAAACCAAGGCTGCCGAACATTCCAGGGCTTGCAGACTTCAAGGGACCGAGCGTCCACACCGCCTGCTACCCCGAGGAAGGGATCGAGCTTGAGGGACGCAAGGTAATTTTGGTTGGAAATGGCGCGAGCGCGATGCAAGTTGCCCCCGCTATCGCGGACAAAGTCGCTTCGCTCACCATCGTGCAGCGCACGCCACAATGGGCTGCACCATTTCCCAAATTCCGTCAGGACATTCCCGAGGCATTACGACGCTTGTTAATGGAAGTGCCGCTGTATCGCCGGTGGTATCGGCTGCGGCTAAGCTGGGCTTTTAACGACAAGCTATACGATGCGTTGCAGCAGGACCCTTCGTGGGACGGCGGCGGTCGATCAATAAACGCCATTAACGACGCACATCGTGTGGGTTTAGAGGCGTATATCAAGTCAGAACTGGGCAGTGCGATACACCTACTGCCGCAAGTATTGCCCGATTATCCGCCCTTTGGAAAACGCATGCTTTTAGATAATGGCTGGTTCCGCACTTTGGCTAAAAAAAACGTCAAACTCGTAACCGGCTCTGTTGTAGAAGCGAACGGAACGGGCGTTACGACAAATGACGGTCAGAAACATGAAGCGGATGTTCTAATATGGGCAACCGGGTTTGATGTCGTAAATCTTCTCGCTCCCATGAAAATAATCGGCCGCGGCGGACGCGAGCTTCATGATGATTGGAATGGGGATGACGCGCGCGCCTATTTGGGAACAGTCATACCCGGTTATCCCAATTTCTTCTGCCTGTATGGGCCGAATACACAATTTGGGCACGGCGGCAGCCTTATAACCGTCCTTGAGAGACAGATGCATTATGTCATGTCTCTGGTTCGACAAATGCTTAAAAAGGGAGCCACCCAAATCGAAGTCGATCAGCACGTTCATGATGCGTATAACGAAAAGGTGGACAGCACGCACGCGGGCATGGTCTGGACGTATCCCGGGGTCGAAACTTACTATAAGAATTCTAAGGGTCGGGTGGTCGTTAATAATCCCTTCCGGATCCTCGAATATTGGCAAATGACCGAAACGGCTGATCTCGACGAGTTTAAAGTAGGGAGATACGCCCTCAATCCTCCCGAAACGGCGGTGACGTAAGCGATGTCGGATCCCGTTGAAATTCAACAGATCGATGGAATTTTGATCGTTGCCATAAACCGGCCGCTTCAACGCAACGCGGTTAATAGAGCAGTATCGCTTGCCATCGCAAACGCCGTCGACCGGCTAGAATCCGACCCCGCACTGCGTGTTGGCATTATAACCGGTTACGGTGGGTATTTTTGCGCAGGCATGGACCTGAAAGCATTCGCTGATGGGGAGCGGCCAGAAATTGAAGGTCGGGGATTTGCAGGCTTAACCGAATCGCCACCACAAAAACCCTTGATTGCTGCGGTCGAAGGCTTCGCTTTAGCTGGCGGCTGTGAACTGGCTCTCGCATGTGATCTCATTGTAGCCGCAGAAACATCTTGGTTCGGTTTGCCAGAGGTTCAGCGCGGATTGGTGGCTGGTTCAGGTGGCCTCATTCGTTTACCTCGCCGGATTCCGGAGGCCATCGCACTTGAATATGCCCTCACCGGAGAACGAATGGATGCCAATACGGCCCACAAATGGGGGTTGGTGAACCGGATAACAAAAGAAGGGGCTGCACTGGACGGAGCAGTCGCGATAGCTCGGGCGATCACTGCCAACGCGCCGCTCAGTGTTGCCATGACCAAGCGAATTGTTCGTGAATCGCCACACTGGCCTGAGGCCGACATTTGGGCAGTGCAACGGCCATTGGTTGATTCAGTTATCGGATCAGAAGACGCCCTTGAGGGCGCTCGGGCATTCGCGGAAAAGCGCGCTCCCTATTGGAAAGGCCGTTAATGAAACACGTCGCAGTAGTTGGAGGCGGCACCATGGGTGTCGGTATTGCATATGTATCCGCTATGGCGGGGGCGACTGTGACGGTTGTGGAGCCGAATCAATTGCGCGCATTGGCCTTCGACCGCATTGTCGATGAGACAATTCTCTCGTCCATCGCGCGCGGCAAAATGGACGAAGCCGGCGGCGATGCGCTTCGTTCCCGAATTGAGCGAGTGACGACCGTTGAACAAATACCAATGGCCGTTGATGTCGCGATAGAAACGGTATCTGAAAAACTGGAACTCAAACTTGAAATATTGGCTGGTATCGCAGCACGTGCGCCAAAGTTAATCGGCAGCAATACGAGTGCCATGTCCATTGACCGGCTTGCACAGGCGTTGCCCGATCCAACGATATTTTTAGGAATGCACTTTTTCAATCCAGTCTGGTCCCTCCCTCTGGTCGAATTAGTGCGTGGCCAAAATACTTCTGAAGCGTCGCTCACCGATGCCCGGCATTTTGTCGAATGGCTTGGCAAGCAATCGCTTACGGTGCGCGACGTACCCGGGTTCGCAACCAGCCGGCTCGATCTCATATCCAGCCTTGAGGCGATGCGCATGGTTGAGTCAGGCGTTACAACTGCCGCTGATATCGACAAGGCAGCGGTCCTTGCATACCGGCATCCAGTAGGGCCGCTGCGCCTCAGTGATATCGTTGGATTAGATGTCCGGCTCGATATCGCCCGCACATTGGAGGCTGCGCATGGGTCCCGTTTTTCACCACCCCAAATCCTGATCGATATGGTCGCTGAGGGTAAGCTGGGCGTCAAATCTGGCGAGGGGTTCTTCTCTTGGCCGCAATAAATTCAACTTTGTTTTGGAGCAACGCACATGGCATCTGACTTATTTCAATCCTCCTTATGCGATACGGCGGAACATCACCGCGATCTGCGCGATAGCGTCAGCAAACTCGTTGGCAAATTCGGGCGTAAGTATTTTCAGGATGTCGTAAACAAAGGCGAGCAGCCTGACGCGCTTTGGAGAGAATTGGGGGATGCAGGTTTTCTGGGGGTCCACGTATCCGAAGAATATGGCGGCGGCGGCGGCGGCCTTGCTGAATTGAATATCTGTATCGAAGAAACGGCAGCACAAGGCTGTCCGATCCTTGCCATGGTGATTTCTTCGATCACCGCACCTATTATTGGAAGCGTGGGTTCAGAGGCAATGAAGCGCGAGTGGTTGCCCGACATTGCAACTGGAAAGCGCAAAATGTGCTTCGCGATTACCGAGCCAGATGCAGGATCAAACACGCATAAAGTTTCCACCCACGCGGTTAAGCGCGGCGACCGTTGGGTCATTAATGGCGCTAAATACTGGACGTCGGATATTGATCAATCCGCCGCCGTTATGGTCGTTGCGCGCGATGGCGCGCCCGTGACTGACGGGTCGCGTCAAGGGCTGTCGCTGTTTGTTGTACCTACCAATACGCCGGGCATTTCGATGACTCGCATCGATGCAGCGCTGCGCACCTCGGAAAAGCAATTCACTGTATTTTTTGACAATGTCGAAGTGCCCGAAGAGGCGTTGATTGGAGAACCTGGCGCGGGGTTAAAGCAGGTATTCGCTGGTCTGAACCCGGAACGAATCGCTGCCGCAGCTATCAACAACGGCATTTCGAGGTTCGCCATTGAAAAGGGCGCGCAATATGCCAAAGATCGCTCTGTCTGGAAGACGCCAATTGGCGCGCATCAAGGGGTGGCGCACCCACTTGCAGAGGCCTATATCAATGTGCAAGCAGCTCGCCTGCTTAACGCACGCGCAGCGCAATTATGCGACAATGGAGAAGATGCGGCCGAGACCGCAAATATAGCAAAATTTGCTTCAGCGGAAGCATCGTTGAAAGCGCTCGACCAGGCAATTCAGGTCCACGGCGGCAATGGTCTTTCCAACGAATACGGCCTTTCCGATTTGTGGTTTATTGCGCGCCTACATCGCACTGCCCCTGTCAGTCGTGAAATGATCCTGAATTATGTATCAACGCATAGCTTGGGGTTGCCGAAGAGTTACTAACCTATGGAAACGAATTTAGTCACGTTGTTGCGAACCCACGCGGCGCAAAAGCCTCAATCACCATGCCTTACATTCGGCACGGACACACTGAGCTTTGCGGATGTGGACGCGCGTGCGAGCCGTGTTGCACGCGCGCTGGAAGCTTCGGGCATCCATTCAGGCGACCGAGTGGCCATCGTTGCCCGCAATACATCGGTTCATTTCGAGCTATTTTTCGGATGTGCGAAATCGGGTGCCATATTCGTGCCTATTAACTGGAGATTGTCGGCACGGGAAATCGCAGATATCCTCGCAGACGCGTCCCCGTCGCTTCTTTTCATCGAGGACGAATTTCAGCCATTGCTGTCGCTCGTCATGCCGCATCAGGCGAGGACTCTGCTGAGTCATTATCCGATGTGGCGAGACTCTGCTGAACCCGACGACGCGGACCGTACGCCATCGCCATATTGTCCGCTTCTTTTGCTCTACACGTCTGGCACAACAGGGACGCCCAAGGGGGTTGTTCTCAGTCATGGCAACCTGTCATATCTTGCCCGGATGGCCCACGAATTGTGGGACATGTCAGATCATAGTGTGAATCTTGTGGCCAGTCCGCTGTTTCATATTGGTGGCATTGGTTATGCCATGACCTGCATGAGCCAGGGTGGCCATACGGTGCTAATGCAGCAAGTTGTGCCGCGTGA
Source organism: uncultured Sphingorhabdus sp. (assembly GCA_963508315.1). Classification (GTDB taxonomy): domain Bacteria; phylum Pseudomonadota; class Alphaproteobacteria; order Sphingomonadales; family Sphingomonadaceae; genus Sphingorhabdus_B. Next base: position 740,947 of record CAUOWK010000002.1, read on the forward strand.
CATCGTCGCGGCCATTCAAGATAATAAAGTCACGCACGGGTTTTTCGTGCCAACCGTAATCCAGATGCTGCTCGACTTGCCCGGTGTTGCTGACATGGATCTGACTAGCCTTAACCGCATTGTCTATGGCGCTGCCCCCATTGGAGAAGCAGTGTTAAAACGGGCGATCGAAATATTCGGCTGCGGGTTTATGCACACCTACGGCATGACGGAAACAGGCGGAAGCGTCCTGATGCTTGCGCCGGAAGAGCATGAGCCGGACGGCCCCTTTGCCAACCGCTTACGGTCATGTGGTAGGCCCATGCCCTGGAACGAGCTGCTTCTGGTCGATCCAGAAACTGGAAATCCAGTAGCGGTGGAAGAAGTTGGCGAGATTCGTATCCGTTCCAAAGCCAACATGATCGGGTACTGGAACAAACCTGAGGAAACCGCAAAAGCGATTACAGCGGACGGTTGGCTGTGCACTGGCGATGCTGCTTACCGTGACAAAGACGGCTATATCTACATGCACGATCGCTACAAGGATATGATCGTTTCAGGTGCGGAGAATATCTACCCGACTGAGATCGAAAATGTGCTTTATCAACACCACGACGTCACGCAGGTCGCCGTTATTGGTGTCCCCCACGAACGCTGGGGCGAGACACCGAAAGCCTTTGTGGTCGTGCGTAACGGAAGCCATCCGTCAGAATCCGAACTCATTGCTTTCACACGCGCGCAATTGGCTCATTATAAATGCCCGACTGCAGTGGCGTTCGTCACGCAATTGCCGATGAATGCATCTGGCAAAATTCTCAAAAAAGAAATGCGAAACCCTGAGTGGTTGAAGGAAAATGCATGTCCATAAGTCCATCCGCTCGGTTACTTCGCGGCTTCGCGGTCGATTTTCTCACCTGCCATAATCCGGCAGCGGTGGAGACGATTATGGAGCCCGATTATGCGCTCAGCATAAGCGGTGTTCTCCTTGCCGGACGCGATGACGCCTATCTGCCTGCAACCGCAGCACAGCTCGACCAATTTCCCGGCCTTTGTGTGACAGTACATGACACTGTCATTGGCCCCGATGCGGTCGCCATGCGTTTTACCGAACATGGGGTCTCTAACCGACACCACGGACGACTTTCGACGTGGGGTGGTGTGACGTTATTCCGCATTAAAAATGGCCGACTGCATCAGGGTTGGGCCGAAGAAGATTATTTCGCCCGCAAAAGGCAGTTGGCACAAGCAACATGCGATGTGGTGCAATCCCCTCACCCTGCCCCGTGGGACGCCCCCTGCGAAGTGCCTAATGTCGAGGTGGAGGCCATCGCGCGTGCGTTTCTTAACGACTCGGCCAGCTGGGCCGACTCCTCACGCATCGACGAAATCAGTGCAGAAGGTCCGCGTTTTGCTGATCTTGTTGCCATCGCAGATATCACGGTCGATCAACTTTTTTCGGCGGGCAATCGAGGTGCTTTCCACCTCTCCTGTACGGGGAAATACAAAGGCGGCTTTCCCGATCTCGATCCTGCGCTTGTTGGCCAAAGCGTGATCCTCAGGCTCGCCGGATTGTTCGACGTGGCCGATGGTGCAGTCTCTCGCGTTCAGGTTTGCGCCGACCGGCTCGGCCTAAGCCGTTCATTAATGGATCCCAAATGAGCAAGATCATAATCACCTGTGCCGTAACCGGCGGCGCGCACACACCGACTATGTCGGACGCGCTGCCCTGCACGCCCGCAGAGATTGCCGAACAAAGCGTAGCAGCCGCCGAAGCTGGCGCCGCAATACTTCACCTTCATGCACGGATGCCCGAGGACGGCCGCCCCACGGGTGACCCTGACGTCTACAACCAGTTTCTCCCCGTCATCAAACAACGGACCGATGCTGTGGTCAACATCACTACCGGCGGTTCAGCGACGATGCCATTGGCCGAGCGCTTACGTGCCGCCGTTAGGTTCAAGCCCGAAATGTGTTCGCTCAATATGGGTACCATAAACTTTGCAATGTTTCCCGCTGCCAAGCGCGTCAGCAGTTGGAAGCATGATTGGGAAAAGGATTATATTCTCGGTTCCGACGATTTCATTTTTCGAAATACCTTCCGTGACATCGCGACAATATTGGAGACAATGGGTGAAGCTGGCACGCGTTTCGAGCATGAATGCTACGACGTCGGTCACCTTTATAACCTTGCCTACTTTGTCGATAGCGGCGCCGTAAAGCCGCCGTTCTTCATCCAGATGATCTTTGGAATAATGGGGGGCATTGGGCCTGACCTTGAAAATCTGATGTTCATGAAATCTACCGCAGACCGGCTGTTTGGCAAGGATAGTTTCCAGTGGTCTGTCCTCGCCGCTGGCAAGTATCAGATGCCATTTCTCACTCAAGCCGCACTCATGGGAGGCCACGTCCGCGTTGGGCTCGAGGATAGCCTATTCATCGAACGTGGCCAGCTTGCGGTATCGAACGCGCAGCAGGTAGAAAAAATCGTGCGCATAATTCGCGAAATGGGGCATGAACCAGCGACGCCGAGCGAGGCACGCATTATGCTGGGTCTCAAAGGCGGCGACAGAGTGGAGTTTTAATGCATGGCGCGGACAATCGTTGATCTTTCCATCTATCTCGAAAATGACGTAATCTCAGACCCGCCGCCATATCAGCCGAAGATCGAATATATCGACCACAATACGTCGATCCCTTCCCTGATTAACTTTTTCCCAGGCCTAAAGGCCAAAGATTTGCCGGACGGTGAGGCTTGGGCCATCGAGAAGGTTGAGTTGATAACGCATAACGGCACGCATCTGGATGCCCCCTATCACTTCGCTTCAACGATGAACAAGGGCGAGCGCGCGATAACGATTGACGAAGTGCCACTCGATTGGTGCTTTCAGCCCGGGGTGAAGCTTGATTTTACGAAATTCGCAGACGGCTATGTCGTGACCGCTGCTGATGTAGAGGCAGAACTCACGCGGATTTGTCATAGGCTTTCCCCACTTGAAATTGTCGTCGTGAACACGGCTGCGGGTAAGCGTTACGGACAGGATAATTATGTCACATCTGGCTGCGGGATGGGTTACGAAGCGACTATGTACCTTCTTGAACGCGGCGTCCGGTTGACGGGAACCGACGGCTGGAGCTGGGACGCGCCGTTTGTCCATACGCGCGAAGCGTATGAATCAACTGGCAATGCGGATTTGATTTGGGAAGGTCATAAAGCTGGGCGCGATATCGGGTACTGTCACCTCGAAAAGCTACATAATCTAGAGGTATTGCCGCCCACAGGATTTACCATTGCCTGTTTTCCGATGAAGATACGGGCTGCGTCAGCGGGCTGGACGCGAGCTGTGGCAATATTTGAGGATTAACCCCCTCAAACAATCTTTTCGGCCAAATCAAACATAAGTGGGGCAGTTTGCTTTACAGATGGCCGGTCGCAGTGATGTGCGTCGAACCGCTTTAGATTTGGATACAGCACATTCCAATGGTCCATGTCAGGGGCGAAGTTTTGCCAAGCGGTAATCATGCCGGTATTAATCACTATGTCTTGCATACCGAGCAGTGCAATCACGGCAATGTCGGCCAAACTAAATCGATCACCAACAAAAAATTCGCGGCCGCCAACGCGGCGGTTGAGGTCGGTGAGACCGCCTTTAACCTTCCTAAGTTGCCGCTGGGCCCATTCGGTGCTGATGTGTTCGCGTTGCATTTCCCAGAACAGAAGTACCGTGGCGTCAGCGACTCCTTCTGCAATCGTGTGGATCAGCTTGGCCTCCAGCACGCGCTCTGGATCGGCTGGAAGCAGCGATGGCTCCGGATATTTATGTTCAAGCCAGTCCATCAAGAAGGTCGACTCAAAGACGGGATCGCCGTCATCGGGGATCAATATCGGTAGCTGCTCCAGCGGATTATAGCGCGGAGTCTGGGTATCGGCATGCCAAGGCACTTCGTTCTGAAGAGTGAAGGCTATGCCCTTTTCAATCAATGCCATGCGTACTTTGCGCGCAAAGGGACTTGGCGTTGCACTGATCAATATCATTTGCGTAATCCTCAATTCATCCAGTGGCCACCCGTGATGTTTATCGCCTGGCCCGTCATATATGCGGCGCTGTCAGAAGCCAGAAAGGCCACAACTTCGGCTATTTCAGAAGGGTAGCCGGCACGGCGTAACGGGACGCTTTTCACGCGCGCAGTTACATCGGGCAAGTTTTGCACACGGTTCATTTCCTCCGCTTCAGCGCGCATGTTGGTATCAACAATGATACCAGGGCAGACAGCGTTAACACGGATGCCTGATACACCGAATTCACCTGCAAGGCTTTGGGTAAGATTAATGATCGCGGCCTTGGTCGCACCATAAGCAGCATGATTGGGCACACCTTTTTTGCCGGTCCATGAGGACATATTGATGATGCAACCCGCCCTGCGTTCTATCATTCCCGGCAACACCGCCTGACTGAAATGAAACACTCCGTCGAGATTTGTTGCAAAAGTCGAATGCCAGTCACTTTCGCTGACGTCCAGAAACGATGCGGTGCGCAATATTCCAGCGTTATTCACCATAACATCGATCCCACCAAGTTCAGCGGCAACCACAGCAACCGCGGCCCTCGCCGCGTCCCGCTGCGCGACGTCGCCGATCACAACACATGAACGGCGCCCGAGGTCGCGCACAGCTTCAGCCACCTCCTCCGCAGCGTTAGCATCGACATCAAACACACCCACATCGGCCCCACCGCTTGCCAACCGTAGCGCAATTGCACGGCCAATTCCCGCTCCGGCACCAGTGACTAACGCAATCTTGCCTACAAATTCGACCATATTTTCGCAATCATACTCGTTAGTATTGCAAATATCTTTTCAGTATTATATGTTTTCAACATAAGTGTTGATTTGAGTGCTGTCGAGCGTAAATTTATAGCCCAAGTGCGATGCTGAGAGATTGGAGACCCTGCTGCTAATGTCACCTCATTCGCCTGCAAAGCCACATACGGATTATGATGCAATTATCGTCGGCGCTGGTTTCGCCGGACTCTATATGGTCCACAAACTGCGCGAGATTGGCTTGTCAGCCCGTGTTTTCGAGACGGGCAGCGACGTTGGCGGAACATGGTTTTGGAACCGCTATCCCGGCGCGCGCTGCGATGTATACAGTATGGAATATTCCTACTCGTTTGATGAGCAACTTCAGCAGGAATGGGTTTGGACCGAACGCTATCCTGCGCAGCCTGAGATACTGAAATATATCGAACATGTTGCGGACCGTTTCGATTTGCGGCGCGACATTCAATTCAATAGCCGCGTGACCGCAGCGCATTTTGACGAAGAAACAGGTATCTGGCGGGTTAAAATTGAGGACGGTACTACAGTCACTGCATGTTACTGTATCATGGCGTCAGGCGCGCTGTCCGCATCTCGTAAGCCGGATTTCGAAGGCTTGGACGACTTTGGCGGCACCTGGTATCACACCGGTCAATGGCCGCACGATCCGGTTGATTTTACCGGACAACGTGTTGCAGTGATCGGTACCGGGTCGTCAGGCATTCAGGTTACTCCTATGGTTGCCCAACAAGCTGCACATCTGACGGTTTTTCAGCGGACGCCCAATTTTAGCATACCCGCTTGGAACTATCCGCTATCAAACGCTGAACAGGAAAACTGGAAACGACAGGCGGCGCATCATCGCGCAACTGCCAAGGCATCAAAATCAGGGGCCTTATACCAGTACAGCCGGCGCAGCGCGTTAGAAGTGAGCGACGAAGAACGGCAAGGCGAATTTGATGCTCGATGGTCACACGGTGGCGCCAATTTCACGCATGCCTTTAATGACCTGTTCAAGAGCAAGGCAGCAAATGATCTGGCCGCCGATTATGTGCGGGCGAAGATCGGAGAAATTGTTCAAAATCAAGACGTCGCAGCGAAACTGACGCCAACTGATCACGCGATAGGTACCAAGCGCATTTGCGTCGACACCGATTATTATGCGACGTTCAACCGCGATAATGTTGCGCTAGTCGATGCGCGCGCGACGCCTATACAGCGGATAACAAAGACAGGCATTGAAACGACCGACGACTTCTATCCGGTTGATAGCATTGTTTTCGCCACCGGCTATGACGCAGTCACCGGCGCGTTAACGCGGATCGACATCCGGGGACGCGCTGGCAAGTCGCTGAAGGAAAAGTGGAGCGACGGGCCAAAGACGTATCTGGGAATCATGGTAGCTGGCTTTCCCAATCTCTTTACGCTGACCGGTCCCGGCAGTCCGTCCATTTTGACCAATGTAGTCATGTCGATTGAACAACATGTAGAATGGGTGGGCAATTGCCTGATACACATGGCGCGCGAAGAATTGCAATTGATCGAAGCGGACCAGCAGGCTGAAGATGACTGGGTCGAACATGTCCGCGAAGTCGCCAACGGGACACTTCATGTGCACGCCGACAGTTGGTATATGGGTGCTAACATCCCCGGCAAGCCGCGTGTAATGCTTCCTTATGTTGGTGGGTTGGGGGTCTATACCCGAATTTGCGATGAGGTTGCGGCAGAGGGCTATCGGGGCTTCATCCAAAGCAAAACCGCCTGACATGCGCGCGTCGTTCAGCCGCACTCTGCCAGACCTCCTCTGTGAGCAAGCGTTGCGACATGGAGATTGTGCTGCTGTAATTTCGGACGGCCGAGTAACAAGCTACGCTGAACTTGCACGCCGTGCCGCAGAGCTTGCTTCGGGCCTGCGCGCGCAAGGTGTGAAGCGCGGCGACCGGGTAGGCTTACTCGCCAGCAACCGAACCGAATGGATCGAAATCTGCTTTGGCGCGCTGGCTGCAGGCGCGGTGCTGGTGCCTATCAGCACTTGGTCCACACAAGCCGAATTGGAGTTCATCCTTGCCGATGCGGATGTTGAGATACTTTTTTCGGTAGCATCAATGGGCAAGGAAAATTTCGTTGCCAATCTGAGCGATCTCCGTCCTCGCCTTCCGAACTTGCGGATGCTCGTCATCGTCAATGGCACCGCGCCGGATGAAGAATGGCTGTGCTATGAATCAATATTCGCAAATGCACAGGTTGATCTGCCGCCAGGCGATGGACCAAGCGCTACCGACGATTGCATCATTCTATATACCTCCGGTTCAACCAGCAAACCCAAGGCGGTTCGGCTTGCGCATTATGGACTAATTGAAAACGGTTTCAATATTGGGGAGCGGCAAGGCCTCGTCCCGAGCGACCGCGTATTCGCGTCGGTTCCAATGTTCTGGGCCTATGGGGCCGCGAATGCCCTGCCGGCGACCTTTACCCATGGCGCGACGCTCGTATTGCAGGAACGGTTCGAACCGGGTGCAGCACTTTCGCTCATTGAGACGCACCAATGCACGGCGATTTATACCCTGCCTGCCATGACGAGCGCGCTGATTGGACATGATCAATTTAACTTGGAACGTACCCGTAGCCTGCGTACCGGGCTAACCATTGGCAATCCGCAAGACGTGATCAACGCCGCGAGCATCCTTGGGGCAGCACAAATTTGCAACATTTACGGCTCAAGTGAAACCTATGGCAACTGCTGCGTTACGCCGCACGACTGGCCACTGGAACGGCGGTCTGCCAGTCAGGGACCGCCTTTGCCGGGGATGCATATCCGCTTGATTGATGTCGAAACTGGAAAGCCCGTGATGCGCGGCTCGCCCGGACTCATAGAGGTTAGTGGTTATATAATGCGTGGCTATGGTGGACAAAGCGCCATCCACAATGCGCAAATTTTCACGAAAGACGGTTGGTATCGCACCGGCGATATCGGAAAGCTGACCGCAGAGGGGGAGATCGTCTTTCTTGGCCGTAATTCGGAAATGATCAAGCGCGCTGGTATTAACGTTTCACCGACCGAGGTTGAAGATGTACTGATGCAGCATGCGGACGTTGCCGAAGCGGCAGTTGTTGGTGTGCCGCACAGTAAGCTGGGGGAGACGATCATTGCCTTTATAGTTCTGGCAACGGGCGCCTCGCTCTCAGAAGATGCGCTGATCGCGCACTGCCGAAAAATTGTATCAAGCTATAAACTACCCGATCGGATCGAGATTCGTGAAAGCCTACCTTCAACCACGACCGGTAAGCTAATGCGCCAGTCGCTAAAGTTGGAAGCTGCCAAACTCCTCGGCGCAAAGGAGACGAGCGATGGCGCATGAAGCGTGGGGACTTTGGGGTGACGCTGACGAGGTCGGAGCAGCCAACCTGATTACTGCAAGCGAAGTCTTAAAAGCGACCGCGCTGGTCAAGCAGGGGCGCGTGCTGTCACTTGCGCAACCGTTATCCAAGAAAACGCCGGTGCCGGGACATCGGGGTGGCTTACAGCATTTCATGGACCGCGACGGCGGTGATTATGCTGGAGGGGCACAGGCCAAGGGTGGGTTTCAATTCGCAGAAGATACTGTGGTGATGCCCGTCCATATTGGCACACATATCGATGCTTTGTGCCATGCTTGGTGTGATGATGAGCTATATAACGGTTTTGCAAGCACAGAGATAAACAGCACTCATGGCGCGAAAAAATGTGGAATCGAGAAGCTACCGCCGATTGTAACGCGCGGTGTGCTTCTTGATGTAGCAAGGAGACGAGGCGGCCCTCTTGCCGACGGAGAGTCAATTGGCGCCGTCGAACTCGCGTCCCTGGCAGCAGCATCCGGTACGACCTTGCAAAAGGGAGATGCGATTTTGATCCGCACTGGTTGGCTCGAAAATCAAGCAGGCAAGCTCCCGCGCAACGTTGACTTCAACAATGAGCCGGGCATTGATGTGGAAGCAGCGCTGTGGCTCGCAACGTCCGGGGTTGCGTTGGTCGGAGCAGATAATTTCGCGATTGAGGCCATGCCATTTCCCGAAGGCACGATCTTTCCCGTCCATCAACGTCTCATCCGCGATTATGGTATTTCCCTTCTTGAGGGCGTCGTCCTAGCTGAGCTGGCAGCGAGCGGTGTCACTGAATTCCTATTCGTAGCAGCTGCACTCCCGCTTGTCGGCGGCACGGGCAGTCCAATCACCCCCATGGCTATTTTCTGAAGATGGCAGTGATGAGCACACCCGACCAGCAGGTCGTTGAAGGATTGAAGGCGTTAATGTGTGACGCGGTTCCGTCCGCACGCGAGATCACCTTTGCCGGCCTGTCCCGTGCAGCCGGTGGCCTCTCGCGGGAGAACTGGTCGTTTGATGCTTTTTGGACAGACGCGAGCGGTACCCATGCATACCCATTGATGCTCATGCGAGATTCGGCCGGGACCTTGCTTGCTACGGAGCGATCCCGCGAGTTTCATGTTCTCAAAGCACTGAATGGCAGCGCGGTTGCTGCCCCCGTTGTCCATTGGATGGACCCAGACGGTCGCTTTCTGGGCGCGCCGTCGGTCGTAATGGAACGGGTTTCTGGCAGTTGCGATTACATGGTTCTAAATGGCAGTCGCCCACTGCCCGAACGGTTAAAATTGGCCCACGATTTCCTCGAACTTATGGCGAATATCCAGAAATTTGACTGGCAAACGCATGGCCTAGGGGAATGTCTGGGTGTGCCCCAAGAGTCACCAGCGAAAACCGAACTGCACCAGTGGGAGGCGGAATATCGGCGGGTCCAGATCGAACCGCATCCAGAGTTGGATTACGTGTTGAGCTGGTTGGATAATAACGCGCCGGATGCTGAAGCAATTGTCCTGGTGCACGGCGATTTCAAGCCCGGCAACGCTTTGATCGAGGGCAACGTTATCACTGCAAAGCTCGATTGGGAAACCGCGCATCTAGGGGACCCACTTGAAGATCTGGGGTGGATTACGAATCCCGTGCGTAAAAGCGAACACCAGATTGCTGGGCATTGGGAGCGCGCGCAAATTGTTGCGGCGTATAGCCAGCTGACCGGCCGTAAAGTCAACGATGCAGCTCTCACTTGGTGGAATGTGTTCTCCTGCTGGAAACTGTCGGTAATTCAACTGACCGCCGTTCATGAATTTGTATCGGAACGTTACAACCGTGTTTTCCAAACCCCATCATGGTTATACCGGACCATGTTTCATATGATGTCGGGGGCGCGATGAGACCAACCGTGGAAGAACAATTGCAAGGAACATGTCGCATATTGGAGACGGTGGTCGCTCCTTGCGTTTCGGACTCCTATGCTCGGACGATCCTTGACAATCTGATTGCAAACCTCCGTATGTTGAAGGTAGCCCTGCCCAAGGTTGCCGGATTTCTGCGAGATGACAATGTGGCGACGTTAAGTCTGCTCTTGGCGATGCAACTGGCGCTTAAGACGGATCTTGTCGGGCGTATTGACACAGCGGCACAAGCAGGTGAGCCTGACGGCGCAGCCATCGAAGAACGCAACCGGTTGCTCCGCGCCTTGCTCGCAGAGGCTGTCTGCAGCCCTGATCTCACGCCTGAAATTCGCCGTTCTATCGAAACCCATATGATCAACCGGGCTGCTCGTGCGCCCATGCGTTACGTGCCGAACGCACCCGCCATCATCACATCAACTCCGGAAACGTGACCGTATGCTAACTGCTCTTGACGACACATTATGGCATCAGTTGCCGACGACGTTTGACCATGTTTGGACAAGCGATCCGCGATTTTTCGACCGCTATTGGTTTGCCATCTATTCGGGCGATGGGCGTGTAGCAATCCAGATCACCATGGGCGCCTACCGCAATATGAATGTTCTTGATGCCGGCGCGGTCATGATCGTCGACGGCAAACAGCATAATCTTCGTGTTTCACGCTCGCTGAACGGCAGTGTTGAAACAGTCTGCGGACCATTGCGAATAACCCCAATAGAAGCCCTCAAATCTTTTGATATTATGGTCGAACCAAATGACAGCGCGCTGCATGGCCATATTCAATGGGAGTGCGTGGAACCGGCGCATGAAGAAGATCCACACTATACGCGATTACATGGCCGGACAGTGGAGGATTATCGCCGTTTTGACCAAATCGGCACTGCATCAGGCTTTTTAGAAGTTGATGGCAAGCGCATTGATATCGACAATTGGTGGTCTTGCCGCGACCATAGCTGGGGCGTCAGGCGTGGCATGGGCGTGCCCGAGCCGGTGACGGGTCCGAAGGTGCCCTTGTCGGAAAAGGGCCATGTTATGGCGTTCCTATTCTTTTCGACTTCAACGATGAGCGGAAGCCTCTTATTTTCCGGACGGGGCGATGATTTGCCTTATACAACCGGCGTCATAACAGAGCGTGAGACCCATATATCCCACCATGTAACCGATATTGCGCTTGAAGTTGAGCTACACGAGGGCACCAGACGTTTCCGTCGAGCCGGGGTGGTGGCGACTTTGCAAAATGGTCAGACACTGAATTTGGATGTGGTAGCGCTAGGTCCGTCCATCGCAATGCAAGGCCTAGGCTACAGTGGTGGCTATAATGATGGCCGCGGTCTCGGGGCATGGCGCGGCGATAATCACCTTGAATCGGACGTTTGGGATGTCTCGCACCCGGCTAAAGTAATTTTGCCGGATGGTACTGAAAAAGTGCACTGGCACCGCATCCAACCCGTTTCCATTACTGCCGATGTGGAAGGCAAAGGGAGTAGCGGCTCCGCCAGCATGACCCTGACCATTGCTGGCCAGCTGCCTGAACATCTAAAAGTAAAATCTGACTTGGAATAACTGAACATGACCGCCTCCGTTCTTTCCGAACATCTGCGGTCCGGCGATCGCATCATGATTGGCCAAGCGACTGGCGAGCCACAAGGGCTCGTCGCAGAGATGTTCGACGTAGCCCGTCAGCTTACCGAGATCGAGGTTTTTTGCGGCTATTCGCTTAACGCTGCATGGAAGGGCGACATTCCTGCCTCACTGCGTATCTCCACTTATTGCGGCTTGGGTACAATTGGGTCTCTTGTCGGACGTTCTCGAGCACAAGTCATTCCCTTCTCCATGTCGCAACTCAGCACCGCACTGACGTCGGGCAAAATGCCTATTGATGTGGTGCTACTGCAAGTCGCTCCAATGGACGCGGAGGGTTATCACAGTCTTGGACCGGCGGTAGATTATGTTTGGGAAGCAGCTCAAAATGCCAGGGTCGTGATCGTCGAGGTCAATGACAATATACCAGCAACGCGCAGTGACTGTCGCCTGCATAGCAGCGAGGTAGTTATGGCGCTAAATAGTGAGACTCCGCTGCCTGAATTGCCGGCTGAGCCTGCAGGAGAATTGCAGAGACGAGTAGCCCGCGAGGTCGCCAGACTCGTGCCTGATGGGGCCACCCTGCAACTGGGCATCGGTAAACTCTCTGCAGCTATTGCCCATGCTCTGATTGATCGCCGCGGTTTGCGCATTCGGTGCGGGATGGTTGGGGACTGGTTTCTAGAACTGGTTGCCGCAGGCGCTGTCGATGAGGCCACTCCCGACTCATGTCTCGCATCACTGGCCGTTGGCAGCAGCATTTACAGCAGCCTATCGCCAAAGGGCTTGCTTGGGTTTGCGCCTCCCGCGCGCCTTGTTCAACCCATTGCGGGGTCCCCATTTCTGGCGATAAATTCGGCCATTGAGGTGGACCTGCGTGGTCAGGCAAATGCGGAATATCTTGGTGACCGCTACGTCGGGGCTTCAAGCGGACAAACAGACTATTTCCGTGCGGCCCATGCATCCGCAAATGGCCTTGCTATTCTGGCTCTACCTTCTGTCAACGAACGCGGAACAATAAGCCGCATCGTCCCGTACCTTACCAGTGGTTATGTAACGTCGGCACAGAGTGATGTTGATATCATTATCACCGAACATGGCATCGCTGACATCCGTGCGACCAATTTTGATCAAAGAAGGAAATTGATAGCAAACATCGCCGATCCACAAATGGGTCACGGATTGCGCTAGAACACGGCGTATCCGTGCATGCTTAGTCACGCGCGTCACGTCGCCGTAGCGACGCATATCCTGTTGATACAACATCTCAGGATCATTCAACCCCATCGAAAATCAATGCGGTCCATCCAACTGACAGTTAGATTGGCGCATATTTTGTCAATACTAGTGTTGACAAAATATGCGCGACACGACATACTGATGGGTAATTAATAGTTCCAAAAAGAATAACGGCAGTGTTTTGGCATAAATTTAAGGGAGAGCGTTGTGAGAAAAGTTCAAAAGGATAATGCAATTCTGTCAGGCGCAATTCTTTGTGCGGTGTTAGGATCTGCCAACCCCGCGCTTGCCCAAACGTCGGATGCACCTGAAACAACAACTACCCTCGCACCTTCCACCGATGACATCGTCGTTACTGCACGCCGACGCGAAGAGACACTCGTCAGCGTTCCGGTTGTTGTTTCGGTCTTGAGTGAAAAGGACCTTGAGCGCAACAATGCCTCTGATCTGACGCGCATCGGAGAATTGACCCCGACGGTTGTTATAGGAACCTATAAATCAAATGGCGGTGGATCGTTGGCAATCCGCGGTATTAGCTCCCCAGCCAACCAGACAGGCTTCGAACAAGCAGTATCGGTTGCGATCGATGGCGTCCAGACCAGCGATGGGCGAATTGCCCAACTCGGTTTTTTCGATATTCAGCAAGTTGAAGTGTTGAAAGGACCTCAGGCGCTCTTTTTCGGTAAAAATAGCCCGGCCGGCGTCATATCCATCAAGACAGCTGACCCTGGCAAGGATGCGGAGTATATTTTGCGCGCTGGCTATGAATTTGTCGGCGATGAATACTCGCTCGAGGGTGTTGCCTCAGTGCCGCTAAGTGATACGTTTGGCGTCAGATTAGCCGTCAAATATCGTAATCTTGACGGCTGGCTGCGGAATACGGCACAGCCACTTGCAAATCCATTTTATCGTCCATTAACGGGTGCCCCTATCGGCGCCAGCCAGTTGCCGGGCACAAGCGACACCCGCCCAGGCGACAAGGAACTTCTTGGCCGCTTAACGCTTAAGGGCGATCTTTCTCCAAATCTAACGGCGCGCTTAAAGCTATTCTACGCTAAATCGCACGATGACGGGCCTGGTGTGGCAACTCAGAATATCGGACCTTGCACTGGTCCAAATCCTCGGACATTCGGCGCGGTCGATCCCGCTGCAGATTGCGTCATTGACCGCCGCACCTCGGTTGGCGACCTCCCGCCGGTCATTTCTCAAACATTCGCGCTGGGGACTGCCGATGGAACCCCTTATGGCGACTTTACGGTGTATACTGGTTCGCTTGACCTTGATTGGAACCTTGGCAACGTTTCGCTGGCGTCTATTTCCGGCTACAATTCGACGAAGTATGTGTTCTTTAGCGGTCTCGACCAGACAAGCCTGTCGCAGGTGGCTTTTTCCGATATTCAGCGAAATGAGGCCTTCAGCCAGGAATTGCGTCTAACCTCGGACTTCGACGGATCCTTTAACTTCATGCTTGGTGGCTTTTACCAGAAGAGCGAGCTCAACGATGCAAACGATGTAAAGCTCTCAGACGCAAATTATGTTGCATCGGCAAATCGTTATGTCTCCTATGCCGACAAGAATTCTCAGAAAGGCAGCACGCTTTCGGTTTTCGGTCAGGCCTTGTTCGATATAACTGACGAGCTGGAATTGGCCGGCGGGCTTCGCTTCACGCGCGAAACAAAGAAATTCAGCAAACAAAACACCTATGGGATAGGTGCCTTTAATACCTTGACCACATTATATCCCGGCGAAACCATACCCGGCTTTTTGACCGGCACGTACAAGGACAATAATTTCTCACCCGAATTGACATTGTCCTATCGTCCCTCATCGACCAAAACGATCTTCGCGGCCTATAAAACCGGTTACAAATCCGGTGGCTTTGGCCTGACCAGCCCATTACTGCTAACAACGCGGATTGGTGACGCGGACTTTGAGGCAGAAAAGGCACGTGGCTTTGAAGTTGGTGCGAAAGGGGTGTTCTTAAACAACAGGCTCCGCCTCAACGCAGCTTTGTTCAACTTTAAGTTCAGCAACCTTCAGGTAAATACGTTCGATCCCGTCCGTTTTGCGTTCACCATCAATAATGCAAGTTCGGTCAAGCAGCGCGGCTTCGAAATTGATGGTAACTTTCAGGTCAACGACAACCTGAGCATTCGCGCTGCGATTGCTCATGTAAATGCGCGCTTTAATAAGTTTTTGGGTCAGTGTTTTGGTTATGCCTTCCCTGCTGGCACAGTTCGGGCAACGGCGACACCGCCTACACCGTGCACCTTTGTGAATGCTACGGCGCTGACGTTACAGCAGGATTTCACTGGTCGAGCACCGGCTCGTTCGCCCGACTGGGCAGGCAATACCGGCTTCACCCTCTCCGCTCCTGTCGGCAATCATATAGCGGAGCTGACAGGTGACGCATTTTATAGTGGCAGTTACTTCGCAGCGGAAACCATGGCGCCGTCGACATTCCAAAACGATTTCTGGCGTTTCAATGCGAGCCTTAGCCTTAGTGAAGCAGACGACCGCTATGCGATAAGGTTAGTTGGCCGCAATCTCACCAACAAATACTATCTGATTTACGCCGCCGACCGAACGGGTGGAACTGGCGTACCACTTACTATTGGCGAGCAACGTGGTGTGGTCTCGCGCGGCCGTGAAATCGCCCTGCAACTCCAAACCAAATTTTAGTGTCACAGAATCGAAATCCATCCGTTGACTGGGGTTAAAATTGTGGTGCATGCTCCGTCGTAACTGATGCGCTGCCGAGCTATGTGAGTTTCAGGGAAACGTCGATGGTGTAATGGGAGTTGTTCCCACGATAGGAACATGTGGAGGCGTTAAATGAGCCGAGCAGAGGCAACACCCGCAGCACGTGGTTCGGGAGAGTTCTCAGGTCATAAATTACTCGTTTTAAGTGCAGTTCTGGGCCTCACCACCAGCATGAACGCCGTCATGATCTATAGTCTAGGATCGTTTATCGGGCCATTGAATGCCGAATTTGGCTGGGACCGGGGAAGCATCTCGCTTGCGGTCTCGGTCCTGACGTTCGGTGTTTTTCTGTTCGGGCCAATTGTAGGCAGGCTGTGCGACAAATATGGTGCAGCTAGGGTCGGGGCTTTGAGCTTGCTCGGCTACGGCTTTGCCGTGATCGCCATGACGATGTTGGTTACCAACCTTTATAGTTTCTGGCTGGCCTATTTTTTCATCGCCATGCTCGGTGTAGGATCGACGCCGATTGTACTTGTAAGGCCGATTACCGCCGCATTCGACAAGAGACGCGGCCTCGCCTTGGGAATCGCTCTCACTGGCGCCGGGCTTGCCGGCTTCTGGGTTCCCAATGTCGTAACCGAAGTCAGTGCCGCATTTGGTTGGCGCGCGGGGTACTGGACTATTGGGTCCCTTGCCATGCTCGCTGCTCCGATCGTCTGGTTCGGCTTTGGTCCGGCAGAACGCCGCGCGACCGCCGCTGCATCGACAGCTGGACCCAAAACCGGACTTTCAATGGCCGAAGCGCGCCAGACAAGGGCATTTTGGTTTGCTACCATACTATCCGTCTCCATGGCCCTCGGAGTGGGTGGATTGATCGTTCACCTTATCCCGATGTTCCAGGATTTGGGCGCAGACGCCAAAGCTGCCGCTCAATTGGCATCGGTCATCGGCGTTGCCAGTTCCATTGGCCGACTAACGATCGGCTTGTGCCTTGATCGCTTTGCAGCACCTGCTGTGTCGGTAACTGTTCTGGCTTTGGGAATGGCGGGTATCGCGATTTTGGGTTTAGGAGATTTGAGTTACGGCATTGTCGCAGTGGCATTGATCGGTTTGTTGCTTGGCGCAGAGCTAGACCTACTAGCTTATATGACGTCGCGTCTTTTTGGCCAAAAAGCCTTCGGCGCAATTTACGGCTGGTTTTACAGCATGTACTCTCTCGGCTTCGGACTCAGCCCCTTTTTGATAGGTCTTTCGCGAGACATGTCCGGTTCCTATGATTTCGCGTTGGGTGGAAGCATCGTTTGCCTCATTTTGGCGATCATTTCCGTTTTCGGCCTACGTTTCCGGAAAAGCATGTTCGAAGCTACCGCGTAACCCCGGCCATAGTGAGAATCAGCGCCGAAACCTCATCAGCAAGCGCATCCAGCGAGAGCCTGCCATGCGGGCGGTACCAGACATAGGCCCAGCTCACTAATCCGCCAATGGATAATGCCGCGACATAGGGGTCCGTTACATTAAATTCGCCAGTCGCCACGCCGTCTCGCAATAATGCGACCAGTTTGGCATCAAATTCACGCCGCAAGTTGCTCAATCGGAGGAAGTCATCAGGCTCAAGATTCTTCTCTTCGCGAGTAAGTATCGCAATATTGCGTTGATTATTCAGAACAGCAATCAAAAAATCCCGCCCCAAAAGTGACAGCTTGTTGGTCGGTGACAGATCCATTGCCGCTATATTGTCAATTGCTGACAGTGATGCGCTAACGCCGCATGTGCAGATAACGCCGAGAAGTTCTGCCTTGGATTTGAAGTGGCCATAGATGAACGGTTTGGTGACGCCCAGTGAGTCAGCAACCGCCTCAAGCGTTGTCCTGTCGTAACCGCGGTCATAGAAAAGCTGCGCTGCTGCTTCCACAATCCGTTCGCGCTTGAGCGCGATAACTTGGTCTTTAATGGTCATTTGGCTGTTCATGTCAGGCGGACCGTTTAACGTTATTACGCGCATAGTCCAGCGCAAGGCGTTTTCGATAGCGGCGGGGATCGAGTTCTAACCCGTAGCGCGGTGAATCCGGAAACTGCCGCGCCGCCCACACCCGTTCCTCCTCGATTGCGGACAGCATCTCGTTTTCAGATGGCCGCTTAACCGCGCCGGTAACAAGCGCGGCAATATATTCCGCCTGATCGTCCATCATCCGGATATTGCTTCCGCCAGTCACATCAAAAAACCCGATGAAGTAGAGACCGTCGACGCGTGGATGAGCAACGCGGTTATACAGCGCCACGTGTGTGGTTTCGGTCTCAACGGGTGAAATTTCGTCAGGCAAGAAAGGGATCGCCGTATTGTAACCGGTCGCTGCAATCACTGCATCAAAACTTTCCGCGCTGCCGTCGGTAAAGCGAATCTCCTTACCTTCGATGGCTGCGATACCTGGCTTGACCGTCACCCGTCCCCACGCAATTTGCGATATCAAAGTCGGATGGCTTATTGGATGCGTTCGCGTTTTAGGCGTCCGAAAGCCCCATTGCTCCATTCGGCCATGGAAAAGTCGCGTCAATGTCGTACGGATCCAAATACGCACCTTCCAAGGCAAAAAAGACCGTTCGAGTTTTAACAATGTCCGCGAATTCGGGACACCAAACATCATTCTGGGCATGATCAGTACAGGCGAGCGCGCCGATAGGACTGTTTGCGCGGTGACGGTGCAAATGTCCGCAGCGATGTCGACGCCGCTGTTGCCCGGCCCGATCACCAGCACACGCTTGTCGGCATAAGGTGTCGGAACGCGATACGCGTGAGCGTGAATATAATCGCCACCATAACCTTCAATTTGAGGAGGATGTCGCGGGACACTCTGATGACCGCTGGCGACAACTACTCCGTCAAATGTTTCGGTCACGCCCGTTTCTAGCGCAACACCGAATTTTCCATTAATAGGCGTCACTGACTTAATACGGCTATTGAATCTGACCAAGCGCGTCAGATCGAAATGTGCTGCATAACGATCAAAATAGCGACACATTTCAGCATGGTCGGGATAAAGCGGCGCGTGATCCGAAAACGGGAAATCCACGAAGCTGCTTACTTTTGCCTCCGAATTGATGTGCAGCGATTTATATGCGGGGCTCGCTCCGCTATCATTATTGTAGACCCAGAGTCCTCCAATCCTTGATCCAGCCTCGAAGATTGTCACATCGATACCTTGTGCGGTCAGATATTTAGCTGCGCAAAGCCCCCCAGCACCGGCACCGATGATGGCGAAATGCTGGGTCATATCTTGCTTGCTAACCAGTCGCTGGCCGCAATCATCGCTTGGTCGGCGCGATCAAGGACACCGACCATACCCATGAAACCGTGATTCATGTCATCATAATGCACCAGCACAGTATCGACGCCCGCTTGCGACAAGCGTGCAGCATAGGCTTTGCCTTCGTCGCGCAGCAGATCATATTCCGCCGTAATAACATAGGCGGGTGGCAGTCCAGTTAAATCAGCTACTCGCAGCGGAGACGCATCAGGATGAAAGCGGTCTTCCGGATTGGGGATATAAAGGTCCCAGCCCCAACGCATCGCGTTAGCTGTCAAGCCGCACCCTTGCCCGCGCTCTTGGTAAGATACAGGCGCAGGGTTGGGATAATCGGTCACTGGATAAATCAGAAATTGTGCGGCAAGATTTGGACCACCTGCTTTACGCAATCTGAGAGCAACCACCGTCGCCATCGTTGCGCCCGCGCTGTCGCCAGCAACAATCAGTCGCGCCGGATCACCGCCTATGCTTGTTGCATTTTCTGCCGTCCAAATTGTTGCTGCCTCGCAATCGTCTGGTCCGGCCGGGAACGGCGCTTCAGGTGCCAGGCCATAATCGACCGAGACCACAACTGCGTCCAGAGCCAAACAAAGATGGCGACAAATCACATCATGCGTGTCGATGCTGCATATGACAAACGCGCTGCCGTGGAAGTACGTAACGACCGCGTGCCCATCTTGCATATCCGGACGATAGATGCGGATTCGAATATCGCCCCGCGGGCCGGGAATCATCCGATCTTCGACATAGCCGACATCAGGTCGGGCCAGTCGCGCGGTCTGGGCCTCATAACCTGCGCGCAACGTCTCAGGTGGTACCGTTTCCATCGGCGGAAACGCTGCGGCTGCATCCACTATGGCCTGTAATTGGGGATGTAGAGGCATTTCAATGTTCCTTCGAAATATCAAATCCGGGATAGGCGTCGGCAGCGACTTTATCACAAATGGCTCGATATCGGCCGATGCCTCCTACGAAAGGCATGAACACGCGTGCCTTTCCGGGAATGTTCGCGCCTAAATACCAAGAGTTGGCTTGCGTAAACAACGTCGATGCAGCTTCGTCATTGACGCGCTGAACCCATTTATCTTCAGCATCAACCCGGGGTACAATGCCCGCCGAACCGGTCGCCTTAAGATGCAAGATGCAATCGGCGATCCAATCGACATGCTGCTCGATCCCGACAACCATATTTACCAGAACTGAGGGGCTCCCGGGACCTGTGATGATAAACATGTTAGGGAATTCGGCGCTCATTAGCCCAAGATAGTTGCGCGGCCCGTCAGACCATTTTTTGGCCAACGATACGCCTCCCCGCCCTCGGATATCGATGCGCATCAGTGCCCCGGTCAGGGCATCATAACCCGTCGCACAAATTAGAATATCAATCGTATGGTTCGCGGCGGATGTCTGGATCGACTGCCCTTTTACGCTAACAATCGGCGTCTCTCGTAAATCTACCAGAGTCACATTGTCCCGATTATAGGTTTCATAATATTCGGACCCAACGCAGATGCGCTTTGCGCCCAAAGGATAATCTGTAGGTGATAGCCGCTCTGCAATAACAGGATCATTTACCGCCTGGCGAATCCGTGCGTGAACAAAGTCGGCAGCGGTTTGGTTCGCTGCGGCGTCAGTCATGATATCCTTGAAGGCATGAACGAAATTGACACCGCCCTTTTCCCATCGCCGCTGATATTCAGCTTCGCGCGCTTCCGAACTAACCGCCAATGCTGGCGTTTCGCTGAAATCGTACAAGGTGCCCACTTGCCGGGCTTGAGCCCGCATCGCCGGATATTCAGACTTCCATCGCGCTTGCGATTCTGCGGCTAGCGGATGGTTACGGGCCGGAACGACAAAATTGGGTGTGCGCTGAAATACGATCAGATGCTTGGCCCGCTCAGCAATAAGGGGAATAGCCTGAACCCCAGACGACCCCGTTCCAATGATCGCGACATTTTGTCCTTCGAAATCTGGCGCGTTGTCGGGCCAGTTACCAGTATGGAGCACTGGCCGTGTGAAATTTTCGATGCCCGGCAAGTCTGGTAAACGCGACACCGACAGCGATCCGCTTGCCATGATGCAATAGCGTGCAGCAATATCGTCACCCTTGTCGGTGCTGACACGCCAGCACTGGTAGGCATCATCAAATGTCGCGGACACCACGCTCGTTCCAAATGAAATCGATCGCCGAAGGTCGAACCGGTCCGCTACATGACGCAGGTAGGCATAAATCTCGGGCTGGCGGGCATAACGTTCGGTCCATTGCCACTCCTGCTGCAAATCATCCGAGAAGGAATAACTATATTGCATACTTTCGACATCGCAGCGCGCACCCGGATATTTGTTCCAGTACCAAACGCCGCCAACATCGTCGGCCATCTCGATAACCGATGCACTGACGCCAATTTCCCGCATTTTGTGGAGCGCATAAAGACCGGCAAACCCCGCGCCTACAATCAAGACATCCACGTCAGGTATCATGCGGGATCAAGCCTATGCAGTGGGGGACGCGCCGTGGTCGTCTTTCCATCGAAATAAGCTGGGAAGAGCGCCTGCAGTCTACCCCCGTCCGATTTCACCAGACCGCGCGCCAATGTTTGCGGCGACTGAAGCGCCTCTCCCAAATCAAGGACGGGTGAAAGACAGCATTCTATACCCTCGAAACGACGACAAATGGCCACCGCTTCATGCTGTTCAAAGAAGTTTGAAAGTTCAGAGATCAACCTATGCTGCGGCAGAGGGTCATCATGCCGCTTAACCCAATCCGGACGACCCGCTGCTTCACAGAAATTTAGCCAAAATTTGGGCTCAACTGCCCCCAACATAACATGCTTTGCATCTGCGGTTGCGTACACCTGATAATATGCAGCAGCGCCATTCAAATAGGTTGATTGCCGCGTAGGCACCGTAGCATTCGCACCCCATTCAGCGATCTGCATCAGTTGAAGAGGCATCAACGCATCGGCAAGGCCAAGTTCGATATGCGCACCTTTGCCCGTCCGGCTTCGTGCATTAAGCGCACCTAAAATCGCAATCACAGCGAACAGAGCGCCCGACATATCGGCTATCGGCGGATCGAAAAAATGTGGCGAAGTCGTGCCGTTCCTATGCAGAATACCACTTGTGGCGAGGTAATTACCGTCATGCCCGGCGGCAGCCGAAAGTGGAGCGTCCACGCCATATCCACTTATCGAACAATATATAAGCGACGGGGTTAATACGCTCAGCCGTGCATAATCAAGTCCAAGACGCGTCATCACGCCGGGACGAAAGCCTTCGATCAAAATATCCGTGTCAACCAAAAGTTCTTGCATCCGGGCAGAGCCCTCATCAGATTTAAGATCAAGGTGAAGCACTGATTTGCCTGCACCAAGAGCGCCGTAAAACAGTGGATCGCCCTTGGCATCGGCGGGCCCCAGATGCCGCATTGGGTCACCTGCTGGCGGCTCAATCTTGATGACATCTGCACCCATGTCAGCGAGCAAAAGGCTAGCAAACGGCCCTGAAACATAATGCGACAAGTCGAGAATCTTAACGCCCGAAAGATAGTGTGAAACGCTAACCACGATGCTGCCTCGAATTATTGATCGTCATCGGAATCAGCACCTCGCCTTACAATCTGGTCAGTATATTCAACATGCGTGTTGATAACAAGAGATACCTTTGAGTATCAGCTCGACCAACCACCGTCGATGACATGACTTTGGCCAGTTACGAACGATGATGAATCGCTCGCCAGATAGAGGGCAAGTTCGGCAATTTCATTGGGTAGCCCGAACCTTTGGACGGGTTGGCGCGCGATAAATGCGGCGCGCGTTGCTTCATAATCGCCCGTAGCGCGCATCCGCGCTTCGAGCGAAGGAGTGTCAATGGTTCCCGGGCATATCGCGTTACAACGGACGCCTTGCGAACTGTGGTCAGCCGCCAGTGCTTTTGTCATGCCGATAATTGCTGCTTTTGTAGACGCATAAGCAAGACGGTTTGGGACGCCCCGCACGGAACTTGCAACCGACGACATGGTAATGATTGATCCACTTTTGCGGGCAATCATTCCCGGGATAAATGCACGTATCATCTGGAACATGGCAGTGACATTCAGGTCAAAAGAGAAATCCCACTCATCGTCAGTGCACGTCTCGATAGTACCATAGGCAACATAGCCCGCGCACAGAAACAGGATATCGGCAGCGACAGTTCGATTGGCGAATTCGGCGATCGCTTTTCGGTCAGTGAGATTTAGCACCACGGCCTCGCAGCCATGCTCGACTTGGAGTTCAGCCAGAGCGGTGCTGTTGACATCTACCACAATCACACGTGCACCTTCCTGTGCAAACAAAGTGGCGGTCGCGCGGCCAATACCCTGCGCAGCACCAGTTACAATTGCCGTCTTGCCGCTGAGCTTGCCGACCACCGTCAATATACCGCTTCAACCGGAAGGACGACGATTACTCCCTTATGAGATCCGTCATTTGTTAACAGCAAAGCACATCGTCGGTTTTTCGTAAATTGGCCGTCGGTATGTAATCCAGCCGCCGTACTCATCCGCGCGGTGCTCCGGCTACGTATAGAATTTGTCCAGTGACAAAGCCCGAACGCTCATCTGCGAAAAACGATACCGCGTTTGCAATGTCTTCGGGTTGCCCGACGCGGCCAACAACCGTTGCACGGACAGCTTGCTGCTTCATTTCATCGAATGATATGCCCACCCGCTCCGCTACTTCCGCAGTCATCGCCGTTTCCACAAAACCGGGTGCGACGGCATTTGCAGTAATACCATATCGCCCCAACTCGATTGCGAGCGTTTTCGTCAGTCCCTGAACGCCGGCCTTGGCCGCGGCATAATTGCTTTCGCCCAAATTGCCGAGGGCAGCCGTGCTCGATAAGTTGATGATCCGGCCCCAGCCGGCTGCACGCATGTGAAATTGTGTTTCGCGGCTTACTAAGAATGTGCCGCGTAAATTGACATTGATGACGCTATCCCAGTCATCGATACTCATTTTACCAATGGTTCGATCACGCAAAATGCCAGCATTGTTAACGACAATTGTGGGCGGTCCTAGGGCCGAAACGATATTGGAGATTGCCTCCTGCACCGCAGCTTCATCTGCA
This sequence comes from uncultured Sphingorhabdus sp., assembly GCA_963508315.1. Lineage (GTDB taxonomy): Bacteria > Pseudomonadota > Alphaproteobacteria > Sphingomonadales > Sphingomonadaceae > Sphingorhabdus_B. The sequence goes on from CAUOWK010000002.1 coordinate 764,942, forward strand.
ACATTCGCGCCGACAGCGAAAGCGCGGCGACCTATTCCCTCGATGTCTCGGACGGTCTCGGCGCAAGCTGTGGCATCTAGGTCAATTACCGCAATATCATGCCCATCCTGTGCCAGACGCAGCGCAATTCCAGCCCCGATGCCCCGCGCGCCGCCCGTAACGACCGCAACGCGTGGCGTTTGGTTTGAGCTACCTGTCATATCGCATTCAACATGCTGATCGCCTTTGCGGATAATTGAAATTTCTTTGCTCGTCCCGAAGCGGTGGTGGGAATCTCCGCCGCATCCACAAGAAACAGATATTTGGGTACCTTGAACCGGGCCATGCGCGACTGAACCAGCGCGAGAAGCTCTTCTACGGTCACCGCCGCGCCTGGTGTGGGAACAACAAAAGCAACACCGATTTCGCCCATCCGAACATCCGGCACCGGTACAACATGGGCTTGCAAAACCGACGGATGCGATGTTAGCAGGTCCTCCACCTCCGTGGGCAATACCTGTTCACCGCCGCAACGATAAGATTCTTTCAACCGACCGACGAGATAGATGTAACCATCGCTATCGATTTTCCCAAGATCCCCAGTGCGGAGCCAACCTTCACTATCGAACAATGCTGCTGTCTCTTCGGGCTTATTGTAATAGCCCTGTGTGACTCCAAGTCCCTTTGCCCGCAATTCACCGACACAACCGGGCAACAAAACGTCACCACTTTCGGGTTCAACCACTTGGTAATTAACAAGGCGGCCGTAGTTCTCCGGATCGCCCGCAACGCCCGCATCGCGCATCCGGCCATTTGTGTTTAGCAGCCGATCAACTGGATCATTTGGCTGCGTGACAGTTGAAGACGCCGTAACTTCGGTCATGCCGTAGCCGGTCGAAATTTGGGAAACGCCAAAGACTGCCAAAATGTCATTCCATACGCGCTCCGGTGCACGGGCTCCCGATGAAATGACCGCAAAAAACGACGAAAGATCATAATCCCCAGCTTTCGCAGCATCAAGCAAAGCTAAGGTCATCATTGGTACAAGCAATGCATCGGTCGCACGGTGTTGCTCAATGGCGGTGAGCATCGCCGCGGCGTCAAATTTCAGTTGCGGGATTATCGCGCCGCCGACAAACATCACCGGAAGCATCCCTTCGCCGTAACCGTAAACATGGTACATCGGCAACGAAAAGACGATCCGTCTGCCATCTTCAAATGCGCGGGCGTAAGCGCTGCAATAAGCCGTTCGAAGGACCTGATCATGGGTCAGCATAACCCCCTTCGGCGCACCTGTAGTGCCAGATGTATAGATGATGTCGGCGACATCATCCGGCCTCGAGCCGCTGACTTCAAACTTAGTTGCCGGACCCGATTCAAGAACGTCAAAATATGCAGCAGACGCCCGCTGAGGCTGACCATCGGTCGAGAAAATAATCACATGGCGAAGTCGAGGCAACTTTGTACTGCTGCCATTTTTCTCCCATCCCGGTATTAACTCATCTAACATCGAGAGATAATCAAGGTCGCGAAATGTATTCATCGTAATCAGCATCACGGCATCCGACTGCGCCAGCACATACCCAAGCTCGTCGCGACGGTTAAGTATGTTGACCGGCACAGCAACGGCTCCCACGCGCGCGATAGCAAGCTTTAGGGCGACAAATTCAGGATAGTTCGCAAGTACAAGTGCGACATGATCTCCGCGCTTTACGCCTATTGCGCTTAATCCACTTGCAAGACGGTGGGACCACTCCTGCATATCTCGGTAAGTCCATATCCGATCATCTGTGATGACGTAGGAACGATCGGGAAATTCGGTAGCCGCGGCATCAAACATCTCATCAAGCGTTCGCGGGATCCACTCGGGAAACCGAGCTGATATTGCCGCTTGGCGGGTTTCAGGAGTCACGAGTTCGCTAATGGTTGCTCCCGCAGCCTTGTCATCCATCAAGGCATTGGGCTCCATCATGCGCATTCCCTCTCAATCGCCATCCGTTGATTCCAAATACCGACGCCAACTGATGTCGTCAACAATGTTGTTGATTTTATCGAATTTCCTGATAATTATTGGGCTACCAATCGGTAACCCGTGGTCAACATGGGCATCGATAACAAGTTACTTGGCCAGAAGTATGGCGCACTCCAACAAGCCGGTGATAGAGATGAAGAAATGTGATGTCGTAATCGTAGGTGCTGGCCTGGGCGGGTTGCGTGCGCTTTATGCACTTCGACAAATAGGTTTATCCGCAACAATTATCGAGGCGAGCGACGATGTCGGCGGTGTGTGGCACCACAACCGCTATCCAGGTGCACGATGCGATGTTGAAAGCTACGATTACTCCTACATGTTTTCGCCCGAGCTTGAACAGGAATGGCGATGGAGCGAACGTTACGCAACCCAACCCGAGGTGCTATCTTACATTCATCATGTCGCCGAGCGCTTCAACCTTCGTCGCGACATAGAATTTAACACAAGAATGGAACGCGCCAAATTCGATGAAGCCGGCAACCGCTGGTGCGTCACCGCGCAAGACGGACAGGAATGGGATTCCCAATATCTCATCATGGCTGTGGGCCAATTGTCGACCACCAAACAACCCAATTATCCCGGGCAAGAGACATTTAAGGGAAATATCTATCACAGCGCGGCGTGGCCACGCGAGCCGATTAGCTTTGCAGGAAAACGAGTTGGAATTATCGGTACTGGCTCATCAGGCGTTCAAATGACGCCCGTTATCGCCGCTCAGGCCGAACATTTAACCGTTTTTCAACGATCGGCAAATTTCAGTATCCCGGCAGCAAATGCGCCGGTGTCTGACGAGGAAGACAACGCCGTGAAGGCAGACTATGCCGCGCGGCGGCAGCGTGCCCTGAATTCGCCGAGCGGCCTTGGTTTTGTGCCCAATGGCGTTTCAGCTTTAGAGGCAACACCGCAAGAAAGGGAGGCCGTCTACGAGGCGGCTTGGAACCGCCTTGGCTTTGGTTTTGCGCTTGCCTACAAAGATATTCTGCTCGACGATGCATCGAACGCTACCGCGGCCGACTTCATCCGACAAAAGATTGCTCAACAGGTTGATGATCCTGTTACGCGCAAGTTGCTAACACCTGAAGGTTTTCCGTTCGGTGCCAAGCGGCCGTCGGTTGACAGTAATTATTTTAAGACGTTCAACCGTGAAAATGTCACGCTAGTGGATATTAAGTCGTCGCCTATAAAGGACATTAGTCCGGATGGATTACGCACCACAGAGCGGGAATATCCGCTCGACGTCATCATCTACGCAACAGGCTTTGATGCGTTTACGGGTTCATTACTCCGCCCAGAAATAAAAGGGCGAAACGGTGTGACCCTCCGCGAGAAATGGGCATCTGGTCCCGTGAACTATCTTGGGCTTGGGGTGTCCGGTTTTCCGAATATGTTCGTTCTTGTCGGTCCCGGTAGCCCATCGCTGCTCAGCAATGTAATCTTGTCAATCGAACAGCAAGTTGATTGGCTCAGCGAGTTGATAGGATTTGCAAGTACAAAAGGCAGTGCCGCCATTGAAACCACTCAAGAGGCAGAGATGGAATGGGTTGAACATGTGAACGCCCGTGCCCAAGAAACACTCTACCCCAAGGCAGCATCCTACTACACCGGTGCCGAAGTTGAAGGAAAGCCCCGCGTATTCATGCCTTATTCCGGTGGCGTTCGCGGTTACCGACGTATTTTAGAGCGTGTCGCCAATGAAGAATATAACGGGTTTCGGTTTTTCTAAGCATAACCTTGCTTGATCCCAGCATGGCCGTCTGCATGCCTTTGAATGCTTTCCATTTCGCCCTTTAGGCTCTCATCCGTCTTTTAGATGAGGCCATGCGGCCGAGACATTGCTTCTGATAGTGTGGCTTTAGCCCCGCCAAATTCATACCAATTTTTTTATAATGGCCGAGAAGTCGACTGCGCCTTCGCCTGCTTTGTCGAAGGCTTCGTAGAGCTCAGCCGCCCGCGCGCCCATTGGCACATTGGCATTGACCGACTGTGCAGCCTCCATGGCGAGCTTCAGATCTTTGAGCATCAGGGCGGTTGCAAAGCCGCCTTGATAGTCGTTGTCCGCAGGCGAAGTCGGTCCAACGCCGGGTACCGGGCAATAGCTAGTCATCGACCAATTCTGGCCCGACGCCTTGGAGGAAATGTCGTAAAAGGTCTGGAGATCAAGGCCGAGCTTCTCTGCCATCGCAAAGGTCTCGCACGTTGCGATCATCGACGCACCAAGCAGCATATTGTTGCAGATTTTCGCTGCTTGCCCCGCGCCCGAACCGCCTGCGTGAATGACGGCCTTGCCCATCGCCGCCAATATCGGTTCCGCACGTGCAAAGGCGGTGATCGTGCCGCCGACCATGAAGGTCAGCGTGCCCCCATTGGCCGCCGCAATCCCACCTGATACCGGCGCATCGACCATATCAAAGCCCGCAACGACGGCATCCGCCGTGACCTTGCGCGCGGTGTCAACGTCAATGGTCGAGCAATCCAGCAAGATCGCACCTTTCGGGGCGTGGCCCAGCACATCGGCTTCAAACACGCTTGCGACAATTTTACCGTTGGGCAGCATCGATACGACCGCATCAACGCCATCGACAGCTTCACGCACCGACGTAAATGTCGCGCACCCGTTTTCCTGCGCGCGCACCAAAGCTTCGGCCGACAGGTCAAAGGCATTCACCGCATGCCCCGCCTTAACCAGATTGGCAGCCATGCCGCCGCCCATATTGCCAAGCCCGATAAACGCAATTTTCATGATCATTTTCCTATCCAATTCCCCGGACGCTTTTCAACAAACGCAGCCATGCCCTCTTTCTGATCTTCGGTGCCAAACAGCCCATGGAACAGACGGCGTTCAAACACGACGCCTTGCTGCAATGTTGTTTCAAAGGCTGCGTTGACCATTTCCTTGCATGCAATCGCGGCCAATGGCGCCATTGCCGCAATAGCAGTTGCAGTCTTCACCGCCTCGTCCACCAGCTCAGCCGCAGGAACAACCTTTGCTACCAATCCCGAACGCTCGGCCTCTGCCGCGTCCATCATCCGGCCTGTAAGGCACATTTCCATGGCTTTAGCCTTGCCAATTGCCCGCGTAAGGCGCTGCGATCCGCCCATGCCGGGGGTGACCGCCAGCTTGATTTCGGGCTGACCGAATTTCGCATTATCACCAGCCATGATGAAGTCTGCCATCATCGCCAATTCGCATCCGCCGCCAAGCGCGAAGCCGTTCACTGCAGCGATCCAAGGCTTGCGCGTCGCAGTCACGCGATCATAGCCTGCGAAGAAGTTGGAACCGTACATTGCAGCAAAGGACTGGGATGACATTTCCTTAATGTCCGCGCCCGCCGCGAAGGCCTTTTCGCTTCCGGTGACGACGGCGCAACGCTGGCTGTCGTCTGCATCAAACGCCGAAAACGCAGCTATGAGGTCAGCCAACACTTGGCTGTTCAGCGCGTTCAGCGCTTGCGGCCGGTTGAGCGTCATCAGCGTCACCGCGCCGCGTTGTCCGACCAATATCGTTTCAAACGTCATAGGGGTTTCCATTCTTCTTCTGCCGGCAATGGTGCGAATATCGCATCAATCAGTGCATCGGACACCTCTTCAGGTATGGCCGGATTCCATTTGGGTGCATTGTCCTTGTCAACAATGACCGCACGAACGCCTTCGGCAAAATCGGGGCGCACGATCACGCGGCTCGCGATGCGATATTCCATGGCCATATTGTCGGCAAAATCATTCAGGCGGGCACTCTCGGCCAATTGACGCAACGCAACTTTGCAGGTTTGCGGACTTTTTGTGCGCAAGGTCGCCAATTCAAGCATCGCCCAATCGCTCTCATCGCCTTCGAGGCTCAGGAGAATATCCTCAAGCCAGTCGGAGGCGAAATGGCGGTTGATTTGGAACAAGGTCTCCACGATTTTCGAGGCGGGCGGCGTGACGGATAAGGTGCCCAATATGCGATCAATGCGCTCGACGTCTTCAGTTGTAATCCGTTGCTTGGCTTCGGCCAAAGCCTCGGAAGACACATAATGCGTGGCAAGGCCAAGCGACAGACAACCTGCGCCCGCAACACGCGAACCTGTCAGGGCCAGAAACTGGCCAACGCGTCCTTCAAGCCGGGAAAGATACCAGCCGCCGCCGACATCGGGGAACAAGCCAATGCCGGTTTCGGGCATCGCAAACTTTGTATTTTCGGTCGCAACACGGAAGCGCGCTGGCTGGCTAATGCCAACACCGCCGCCCATTGTAATGCCGTCCATGAAGGCGACGACAGGCTTGGGATAGGTGAACAGTAAATGGTTCAGCTGATATTCGTCATGGAAGAATTTGCGACCAGATTCGCCATTGTCGTTCAGCGCGGAGTTCCGCAAAAACGCGATGTCGCCGCCCGCACAGAACCCCCGACCTTCGGCATGGTCGATGATGACGCATTTGACCGCGTCAGATTCCCGCCAGGCCAGCAGCGCCTCGGTCATTGCATGCACCATGGGCAAGGTCAGCGCGTGAAGCGCCGATGGCCGGTTCAGGCTGATGAAACCGGCATGGCCGTGTACTTTGAGCAGAATGTCGTCGGTCATTGGCCCTGTCCCACCCGATGCTGGAGACGCAGCTCATCGGAATTCCTGATCAATTTGGCAAAAAGACTGATAGCGGACCGTGCACCGGCGAAGACGCGATCTTCCTCAACTTCAGAAAGAGAGAGATTATCCAATGTTTCGGTCAATAGTAGCCATCGATATGAATTATCTGCACGCGGTGGCATATGGAAGTCTGACACGATTTCGGTGAATTCCAACTCTCTCGCCATTTTCCACCAGATAGGGCCCACCTGAGCTAACGACTCTGAAATATAGAGCCAGCCGAGACGGTTTATAAAACCATTGGGCAAGCAATCTAAGACAGCAAGTTTATCAGCTCGGACTAGCCCAAGTCCCGCAAGATCAAGAATGTTTTGGTCGAGATTGACTGATCGCGTCAGCTGAGGAAATTGCCTTCGTATCAATGGATCATCATAAAGAGGACGAACAGATGAACGCATCACCATTTGCGCCGCAAGTAGGCGCTGGCAACTCTCTGGGTTCTTAAATGAGCGATGACTTTCCACCAATTTTGCAAATACTAGGGGGACATTGCCCACTTCGTCTTCGATCCGTTCGGACAACTTCATTCGCAACGAATTCGAATAACATGAATTTTCTAACGAATAATCGGCACCGAGCACGTCACGACGTATTGCGTGTACCCCCGCCGAAGCTCCAGATAGAGATGGACTAACGGTCATTGGCGCAACAAATCCCGGCCGATAATCATACGCATAACCTGATTGGTGCCTTCAAGAATGGAGTGCACGCGCAAGTCGCGCCAGAAACGTTCAATGGGATAATCGCGCAAATAGCCATAGCCACCGAACAGTTGCAGCGCTTGGTTGACAATTTCGCTGCCACTGTCGGTCGACAGGCGCTTGGCCATCGCCGAAAAACGCGACTTGTCGGGCGCATTGGCTGTGACCTTGGCAGCAGCGATGTAGAGCAACGCGCGCGCTGCCTCCAGATCAGTCGCCATGTCCGCCAGCATGAACTGCGTGTTCTGGAATTCCGACACTGGCTGGCCGAATTGCTGGCGTTCCTTGGTGTAGGCTATCGCCTCATCGAGGCAACGCTGCGCGCCGCCAAGCGAACATGCCCCAATGTTCAGCCGTCCGCCGTCAAGGCCCATCATGGCAAAGCGGAAGCCATCGCCCTCTGCACCCACACGGTTGACAACGGGCACACGGCAATCTTCAAAGATCACTTGCGCAGTGGGTGAGGCGTTCCAGCCCAGTTTTTTCTCAGATGCTCCAAAGTTCAGTCCCGGGGTGTCTTTTTCAACGACAATGCAGCTAATGCCTTTTGCTCCAAGGTCACCGGTACGGACCATGACGACGTAGACATCGTTATACCCAGCGCCTGATATGAATTGCTTGGTACCGTTCAGCACATAATGATCGCCATCAAGGCGCGCGCTGGTTTTCAACGCCGCAGCGTCTGATCCGCTGCCTGGTTCAGTCAGGCAATAACTTGCGATTTTGTTCATGCTTACCAGATCGGGCAAGAAGCGGGCCTTTAAATCTGCACCGCCAAAGCAGTCAATCATCCACGCCGCCATATTGTGAATAGAAATGAAGGCGCTTGTTGTGGGGCAGCCATAAGCCATGGCTTCCATGATCAACGCGGCTTCTAATCGACCCAGTCCTGTGCCACCGGATTCCTCGGAGACATAAATGCCACCAAATCCAACGTGTCCAGCCGCCTTCCACACGTCTACTGGGTAATGGGACTTTTCGTCCCATCCCGCAGCGAAGGGCGTAATGGCATCCGCCGTGAATTTACGCGCCATATCCTGAATGGCGACCTGATCGTCGGTGAGTTCAAACTGGTTTTGCATGGCATCCTATCCCTTAGGAATTCGATGTGCTTTCAAGAGGCGGAGCAATAAGCATATTGCTCCGCCTCGCTGATTGGCTGAAAGGCAACGCCTTTGTTGCGAGCAAAGAGGAGAGAGAGTGAATACTCGCAGCAGCCATCAACTTTGTAGTTCATCCCATTGTCGGAATGACGAAAGCGTTGCCGCCGTCAGGTGATCCATCAGGCCAGCGCTGGGTTACCGTTTTGACCTTGGTCCAGAACTTCACGCCTTCCATGCCGTGTTGGTTGGTGTCGCCGAACGCCGACCGCTTCCAGCCACCAAAACTGTGATACGCAACAGGAACCGGGATGGGCACGTTAATGCCAACCATGCCGACGTTGACGCGCGCAGCGAACTCACGCGCGGCATGGCCGTTACGCGTGAAGATCGCGACGCCATTGCCATATTGATGGTTGCTCGCCAGCGACAAGGCTTCTTCGAAATTAGCGGCGCGGACCATTTGCAGGACTGGGCCGAAGATTTCTTCTTTGTAGCTTTCCATGTCGGTCGTGACATGGTCGAACAAAGTTGGGCCAATGAAAAAGCCTTCCTCATGCCCCTGAAGCTTGAACCCGCGTCCGTCGATGACCAGCTCGCCGCCTTCGTCAGCACAGGTCTGGATCCAGCCTTCAACCTTTGCCTTATGTTGCGCCGTCACGACCGGACCATAATGCGCTTCGGTGTCAGTGGAGATGCCGATACGCAATGCCTCGATAGCGGGAATGAGCTTTGCCTTCAGCCGCTCTGCAGTCTCATCGCCAACTGGCACGACCACCGGCAGCGCCATGCAGCGCTCGCCCGCCGAACCAAAGGCTGCGCCCGCAAGGTCGTTCACCACTTGGTCAAGGTCTGCATCGGGCATCACAATACCATGGTTTTTTGCGCCGCCCATGGCCTGCACGCGTTTGCCGTTGGCAACGCCGCGATTGTAGACATAATGCGCAATGTCGGATGAGCCGACAAAGCTGACCGCACCAATGGCCGGATGATCCAAAATGGCATCGACCATTTCCTTGTCACCGTGCACGACTTGGCAAATGCCTTCAGGTAAGCCCGCTTCGATGAAGAGTTCGGCCAGACGCACCGGAACGCTTGGGTCACGCTCGCTTGGCTTGATGATAAACGCGTTGCCGGTCGCAATCGCGACGCCGCTCATCCACAAAGGGATCATTGCAGGAAAGTTGAATGGCGTGATGCCAGCGCCAATGCCGATTGGCTGGCGCATCGAATAGACGTCAATTCCGGGGCCAGCGCCTTGGGTA
>CAUOWK010000003.1:0-471744 GCA_963508315.1 uncultured Sphingorhabdus sp.
CGGACACCTATGGTTCCCTGATATTACTACCAGAGGAGTAGGTGACCCAATTGTTGGCGACCAAACCGCAGAAACGCTCGCTTCCCGTCCGGTGAATGGGCCTCTAATCACACTTCCAGATTCGGTCAACCAACTTTTGCAATAATATTACAAAAAAATGCCATCCCTACCCGACGCCAAGGTTTTGTAAGGTTTTCCGCCTATATGCGGTGCATGGATTTGACTGCCCCTAATAACGACCTTGTCCCCGATGAGTTCCAGAACCGCGTAAAGTCGGCGGTTTTCTGGCGTTCGGGGACCCAGATTCTCTCCCAGATGATCAGCTGGACTGCGACTCTAGCAGTAATCCGGATCCTTGAGCCTGGTGATTATGGTCTCTTCGCCATGACCTCGGTTGTGCTTGTCTTCCTCAATTTCCTCAACGGCTACGGCTTCGTCTCCGCCCTTATCCAGTCGGAGAAGGTAGAGCCGATGCGGATTCGCCAAGCGTTCGGTATGTTGATACTTCTGAACGGGGCACTGGCGTCCATTCAGTTCTTTGCTTTGGCGCCACTCGCAGCGGTATATTATGAGGAGCAGGTGATCGCAGACATGCTCCGCTGGCAGTCGCTGATCTATCTGTCCACGCCCTTCCTCATTCTCCCCGAAGCTATGCTGACCCGCAATCTGGAATTCAAAAAGCCGGCGATCATTAACCTGCTCACGGCATTGGTGGGTGCTACCGTGTCGCTCATATTGGCACTGAATGATTATGGCGTGTGGACCCTCGTGTTCGCGCCGATATCCATGTTCTGGTGCCGTGCCATCCTCTTGACCGTTTCAACGCGGTTTTTAGTGAAGCCCAGTTTCGATTTTCGCGGTTCTGGCAATATGTTCGGATTCGGCATGGCCCTGCTGGCCGCGCAAGCATTCTTTATAGTCCAAAGCCAGTCAGATATCTTCATCGCGGGTCGCCATTTCGATGCGCATGACCTCGGTCTGTATGCAGAGGCTTTGTTCCTGACGCAGTTGTTTGCGGTAAAGTTCGTGCCTCCGTTAAACGAGGTTGCCTTCCCGGCTTACGCCCGGCTGCAAGGTAATCGGCCTGCCCTCACGCTTGGCTTCTTGAAGGCGGTGCGCCTCATCATGCTGGTCGCATGCCCGCTGTATCTCGGCATGGCGATCTCGGCAGAACCGTTTGTCGAAACGTTGATGGGACCTAAATGGTTGGAGGCCGCTCCCTTGGTCGCGACCTTAGCACTGGCGATGCCCTTTTTGACCTTACAGATACTCTTTGCGCCAGCCCTGAATGCAGTCGGCCTGCCGCGCCTGTCCTTGCATCTTACTGTGGCGGGCGCTGTGATTATGCCGATCGTCTATCTGATTGCGATTCGGTACGGCGCGCATGGCTTGGCCGCAGGCTGGCTCGTGTCCGTGCCTTTGCTGCTGGCGTTCACGATCTACAAGGCAAAGCCGCATATCGGATTCACGGTACGGCAACTGGCGACGGCGGTGTCGCCGGGTCTTGCTGCGGCAGGCGTTATGGCGGTCGCGACATGGGCGGCGGATCATGCGGTGATGACCTATGTATGGCGTGACATGCCCGCACCGCTGCATTTGGCGGCGCTGACACTTGCGGGCGGAATCAGCTATATTGCGTTGCTTTGGTACGGGTCGCGGCAGACGGCGCTTGAAGTCGTGAATCTCGTGATTCGCAGGAAGCCGCCAGCGCCCGAGACGCCGTAAACCCAATCCCCTCAGTCGCGAATCGAACGCGCCATGCGCCGAAGGGCCAAGCGGTCGAACAGCATATGGGCAAGACCCCCACGGGGAAGCATACTTGGCAGGGCATCGGCATAAATCGCGGAGAGGCGGTGCGGCAACACTGCCGGGCCGTTTGCGCGCATCAATTGGCTTATCAGCAAATTTTGAAAATGGCGGACGCTGTAATTGATCATCCGGCGAAACTGCATCCGCCAGCTTGACGGAGACCACAGGCTAACGGGAGCGCAAAAAAACCCGGCAGCTTCACACACGGCCACGCGTTGATCGTCCCAGTATGATTCATCGGCCAAATCAGTCTTCGCCAGCGCACAGACCAGCCCGTCATCCCCAATTACATCATCGGGCAAGCGGATTGATGCTACCTTCATTCGCGCCAGAAAAATGCCGCGCAGCGCATAAAGGTCACCAAACAGGCCGTGTTCCCGTCGCAATTGCGCCTGATAGGCTGCAACTTTGCGGCCATTCAGCGGCAGTGCCGCGGCCGCGTTCGCGTGAGAAGTAGTCGCCAGGGTTGCGGCCAGCGCACGAATTGAACCGGGTGCAACCTCTGCGTCGCCATCGACAAAGACATGTACCGTGTGAACGCCTGGCAGTTCATCGAACAGTATGCGGTTCCAACTGCGCGCTTTACCGCCTTGTTCAAAAACATGAAGCTGGAGATTGTTGTGTCGCTCCGCAAAGCCCCGCGCAATGTGTGCGGTCCCGTCTGTCGAGCCGTTTACGACGACGTGAAATGCGATGTCGTCGTCCGCAAGCGGCAGGCTTTGCAGACAGGCCGCTATGCGCGCCTCCTCATTATGCGCCAATATTATGACGCAAATTGGGGCTAATGTGGTCACCGCTTCTGCGCCATCGCCCAGACGGTGACCGGAAAGCGCGAGTCATTTGGCAGGCGGCGTTGCCAGCCGGTCCGTGCCCAGCGATGGAAATTAGCCTTCACCGCCGACGAATTACCCCAGCTTCCGGTCCTGACATGCGCCGGATCAAACCCCGCTTCCTCCAGAAAGTGAGTCATGCCCAATTCGGTCCACCGGCTGCAGTCCGTCGGAATGGGGTGATAGCGAATCAGGAACGGTGTGATGTTCACAAACCAGCCGCCCGGGCGCAGCATGGCATGCACGTTGCGTGCGGCGCGATAGGGATAGAGTAGATGTTCCCACACATTGTCGGCAATGATGACATCGAATTGGCGATCAAGGACATCTTTGCAAATATCATGTTCCGGCCAGTTCATCTCAGTGAAACTGCCCCATTGGCGCTGCCGCCATTTCCAGCCAGCGCTAATTTCAAGCGCGTCGAGTGTCCCGGCATCAAGACCGTCGAGCCAGCTATCGATTTCCCGATAGGCGACGGTACGGGTGACATGCTGCTTTTCATAACCGACAGCTGCGGCGAGGTTTCCCAACCTGTTTTTCAGTTTCAAATTCATTGCGACCCCGGAACCGCGATATCGTGCGGAACCATGCCATAGCGGCCCAGGCCTTTACGCGGGGTAAACTCTGCTCAAGCCTTCAACAAACCAATCTCGATAAGGCGCTCGCGCAAATAATCATCCGCGAGAATGGGTTCGGGATAGCGATTCGGATTGGCCTGCGTGACGCATTGCGGAAGCGTCGCGATCGGGAAGTCAGAGCGCAAGTGCAGGAAGAACGGCATCGAATAGCGGCTGAACTTGGATCGTTCACCCGACGGATTGACGACGCGATGAGTCGTAGAGGGCAGAACATGGTTGGTAAGGCGCTGCAACATATCCCCGACGTTGACCGCTAGTCCGCCTTCAGGAGGCGACACATCCATCCAGCTACCGTCAGGCCGTAATATCTGAAGCCCGGCTTCTTCGGCACCTAGCAACAGCGTAATAAGATTAATGTCCTCATGCGCTCCGGCGCGAATGCAACCCTCGGCATCGCCAGCAATGGGCGGATAATGGAGTAGGCGCAGAATGGAGTTGCCATCCGCAATTGCCGGATTGAACCAGTCGGCAGGCAAATCAAGATATCGGGCAACCGACGACAGGATGCGCGCGCCAACGCGGTCCATTTCGGCAAACAGAAGCTGAAACGTCTCTTTAAAATCAGGAATGTCCGGCCAGATATTCGGGAGCATGGATTTCGCCAGCGGACTCGCAGAGTCAACGTCGCGGCCGACATGCCAGAATTCTTTCAGGTCATGATGGTCAGCACCCTTGGCGATTTCCGTTTTGAACGGCGTGTAGCCCCGCTGCCCGGCAATCGCCTTGTCAAAGCCAGCCATTTTTTGCGATTCGGATTGTTCAAAAAGCTGCTTGGTCAGCGCCCAAGCCTTGGCGACCAATGCCGGATCAAGTCCATGATCGACAACGGTGGCAAAGCCATAGGTCTGAAAAGAGCTGCCGATCTGCTGGCCGAGGGCATCAGCGTCACCGCTGCTCAATGAAATAACGGGCATATGTGTCATGGACAGCGCATTACTGCCTGCCTTAAAGGCTTGCCAGCGAAAAGGAGCAGCAGGTGGCAAAACAATATTGGCTGATGAAGTCAGAACCCGACGTTTACAGTTATGATGATCTGGTGGCCGAAGGCGAAGGCACATGGGATGGCGTGCGCAACCACAGCGCCGCGATTAACCTGCGGACGATGAAGGTCGGCGACGAAGCGTTTTTCTACCACAGTAATATCGGGCTGGAGGTTGTTGCGATCATTACGATCAGCCAGGAGCATTTCATTGACCCGACAGACGAGAAGGCGCGCTTTGTCGCAGTGAAGGTCAAGCCGGCGCGCAAGCTAAAGCAATCGGTGACGCTGAAAGCCATCAAGGCCAACCCCAAACTTGCCGACATGGAAATGCTGCGGCAATCACGGCTGTCGGTAGCGCCGGTTCGTCAGACCGAATGGAAAGAGATATTGAAGATGGCCGGCGAATGACGGACATTCGACTAGCCATTTTGGCACCTGTGCCAGAATATGAAGAGAATTGGTCCCATATACAAGCGGACTATATCCGTCTGTTTGGCGCAAATACGCGGTTTATCGACTGGACCAAGGCGGACGATCTTGCTGGCTTTGACCTTGTGACGCCGCTGCTGGCATGGGGCTATCCGCGCGACTGTCCCCGTTGGTTTGCGTTGCTGGATCAACTCGAGGCAAGCGATATCCGTGTTGCCAATCCCGTCAGAATATTGCGCTGGAATAGCGACAAGGCCTATCTCGCCGAATTGAACGATGCTGGCATCGCGACCGTGCCGAGCTACGTCGCTGACGCATTCAGCGAGGCCGACTTGGCGGATGCTCGATCGCTTTTTGCTACTGACGTCATTGTTGCCAAGCCACCCATTTCAGGCGGAGCCGATGGCACCTATCGGTTGAACGCCGACGATCCCATCCCTGCCGATGTTGCCGGGCGCCGGATGATCCTTCAGCCGTACTTGCCAACGATTGCGTCAGAGGGCGAAATTTCCTTATTCTATTTTGGCGGCGTCTTCAGCCACGCGATCATCAAGCATCCAGCCGATGGCGACTTCCGCGTTCAGGAACAATTTGGCGGCTTTGAAGAAGCTATCGACCCGCCCGCTGCTGCATCCGCCTTAGCGGCGGACGCGATGGAGGCTGCTATCCAGATAACCGGCGGCGCCTCGCTGGCTTATGCGCGCGTCGACATGCTGCGCGATTCGGACGGTATCTTCCGGCTTATGGAGCTGGAGCTAATTGAGCCCAGCCTGTTCCTCAAATTCGCGCCCGATGGCGGCGAGGCATTTGCAGGGGCGTTATTGTCGCGGGCTCACACCGACCGATAGTCGGCGATAATCTCTCCGCAGGCAGCCAGCTCGGCTTCGTGACCTTCCTCACGCCAGCTTTCCTTCAGCGCGTCATTTTCCCAAGCAAGCATGGCGGGCAGCGTCAGCATGCGCTGCACCCATTCCGCGCCAGCATGGCCTACGTCCAACCCGTAGGTCCGCACACGAAACGCGACTGGCGCGAAAAAGGCATCTACCGCGGTAAATTGCTCGCCCGCCAGAAATGGTCCGCCAAAGCTATCAAGGCCCTGCGCCCATAATTCCGTGAGCCGGGCGACATCGCGTTGCAGCGCCGCAGACATGGGCTTAGGTTTGACTCGCACGCCCACGTTCATAGTGCATTCGTTGCGCAATGCTGCAAAACCGCCATGCATTTCTGTCACCGCGCATTGCGCCCAAGCGCGCGCGGCCTCCTCCGCCGGCCAAATGCCCGCGTGCCGATCCGCCAGATATAATGCAATTCCCAGCGAATCCCACACGGTCCGGTCGCCATCGATCAACGCTGGCACTTGCCCCGTTGGTGAAAAGGCGCGGAAGTCGTCAAAATTGCTTGGCTTGGTAAATGGAGCGATCTGGTCCGTAAATGATATGCCCAGAACCGTCATCAGCAGCCACGGACGCAGGCTCCAACTCGAGTAATTCCGGTTGGCGGTTATCAAAGTGTAGGCCATTTCACCATCCTTCCAGCGATTGCGCTGACTTATGAACCGGCGGAACTGTCTTTCAGCTCAAGCCACCGCGAGTCGGTGCGTTTGTGATAATAGTCGAAAACCGCGAAGGGAATGCGAAAGGGTGTGCCCCAGTTGCTGTTCCACATCGCAACAACGCCCATGCGCGTGGCTGGTTCAAAGATAAGCGTCGCGCGGTAGCCGTCGACCGCGCCCGAATGACCTATATATTTGCGTCCATCATAATCAAAACTGCGCCAGCCAAGGCCATAATGTGCGTTGGAATTGGCTTGGCGAAGCTCCCCGCCATAGATGCGGGCTGTGGCTACTCTGGGCGATTGGGCTATGCGCAAGACGTTAGCGGGAAGCACGTCGGGACGCTCGCCCATCGTTGCCTGCATCCAGCGGGCAAAATCTATGATGTTGCTTTCAACACCGGCAGCGGCAGGTACGAGCCAGTAGCTTTCGCGCAATGGTCGCACTTGGCGACCATTATGCGGGCGGGCCCACTCTTTTGCCCCTTCCAGTCCCGCCATGCCATAGCTCGCGCTTGTCATCCCGAGGGGCAAGAAAAAACGCTCGCTCACGACATCGGCATAAGGCCGCTTTGTTGCCTGAATGAAAATCTCAGTGGCGGTATCGAACGCCACATTCTGATAGGTATGACAGGTGCCTGGTTCGCATTGCAACGGCGCCTCGACAAGGCTTGCCCGCACAGCTTTAGGATGTTCGCCAGACTCCAGCTTTTCATCATAGGCATTCTTGGTGAGTCCCGTCTGCTGGGCCAGCAATTGCGCAAGCGTTACCCGCGACTCTGCGCCGTCGGGCAAACGGAGCGTCGTCTTCCAGCTAGATACGGGTCGATCGAGATTGATCGCGCCTTCATTCGCGAGTGTTCCGGCCAGCGTGCCTGCGACCGTCTTCGACACAGAAGCCCAACGAAATACAGTCTCAAGCGTTACCGGAACATTGGTGTTGCGATCGACAACGCCATAGGTGCGCACAAAGCGCAGCTTGCCATCTTCAACCACCGCCACGGCCAGCCCGGCCATTTCGGATCGCGCCGTCAGCGCGGTCAGTTGACGGTCGAGCAATGGATAATCGACCTCGCCACGCCATTCGTCGGGTTGGTCCGGATAATCCGGCGTCATTTTCACAAGCTTGCGTAAGGCCACCGCAACTTGCGCGTCGTCCGCGAACCAATCGGCCGCGGCCCAGCTGACGCCGGCAAGCGCCACAGCGCCAATCAATGCTTTGACAGAAAAATGCATGTGTCGGTTTAAACCGCCACCTCGAAATGGGCCGTGGTCTTTGCCGCAACGTCATCGACCGTTACCCCAGGGGCGACTTCGATCAACTTGAATGGCGATGATTTGTCCGGGCGCTGGAAGACGGCCAGATCAGTAATAATCATGTCGACCACATTCTTGCCAGTCAGCGGCAAGGTGCAGGCGGGAATAAACTTTGGCGAACCGTCCTTGGCATTATGCTCCATCACGACGATGATTTTCTTCACGCCCGCGACAAGATCCATCGCGCCGCCCATGCCCTTGATCATTTTGCCCGGGATCATCCAGTTGGCAATGTCGCCATTTTCGGCGACTTCCATCGCGCCCAATACCGTCAGATCGATGTGCCCGCCCCGAATCATGGCAAAACTCGCCGCGCTGTCGAAATAGGCGGTTTGCGGAAGTTCGCTGATCGTCTGCTTGCCTGCGTTAATAAGGTCGGCATCCTCCTCGCCCGCAAAGGGAAACGGTCCAATGCCAAGCATGCCGTTTTCAGACTGAAGCGTCACTTCGACGCCCGGCGGAATATGGTTGGCCACCAGCGTCGGAATACCGATGCCAAGGTTCACATAATATCCATCGCGCAATTCCTTTGCCGCGCGGGCGGCCATTTCGTCACGGGTCCAGCTCAATGTATCAATCCATCTTCATCAGTTACGGGATGTTCGGTCGGCAAATCGGTTGGGCTGGCACGCTCTGCGTCCACGCCTTCCCAAATCCGCGCCAAGGCTTCAGCCTCGGATATTCCTGTGGCGCGCGCCCATGTCTTGGCACCGTGGCGAATACAGTCGACCAAAGCGATGCCATAGCCCATCGGATCGCCGCCAACCGGCACGGGGTTGATGAAGCAGGTTACCGGTCCGCCTTCTTTTGCCCATACGCGCAGAAACTCTCGGCTGTCGCCCAGCATGTCGGAATATGGCACGAGGTCGATGGGAACTGGCTTGTCGCTCATTTCGCGGGCTCCCATTTGGTGTCGGCGGTAAAGATTTCGTCATAGCCGCCGCGGATGGATGGACCGTAGACAGGGTTGGAAAATAGGAACCAGCCATTGCCCCAGTATTCCGCAATCGCCGGATTGGTCGCAAGCTTCCGCCGGTCAGCCACGCTAAGGCTTTTGGCGTTAAAGGCTTGAACAAAGTCGCCAAGCTGATCGCCTGCCAGGGCTATCACACAATATTTTGACGCGATGGCGGCGCGCCTGCCGTCCTTGCTGGAGCCGGTGGCATCGTCACCCATGAGATAGAGCGTGTCTTTATGTTTGAATTCGCCAAGCCCCGCCATGCGCAACGCATCTTCGGTGCCTTTGGCATTGGCGGCGGTGCGGTTCGTATTCGCGATTATCGTGACGCCCGCGTCGCGCATGATTTTGAGAGCCGCTATTGCACCGGGCATCGCAACAGCTTTCCCTGCCCCGCTTTTTTCCCACTCGTTCCAGATAGCGGGATCAAAATCCTTACCCTGCTCTGCCATGTAACGCATCGCGCCCACATTCCAGATCAGCGTTTCGTCGGCATCAAATACGGCTGCCAACGGCTTTGAGCCGCAGCTTTCGAACCGGGGTGCATCGGGGGTTGAACCGTCTGCCAACACGGCCTGTGATTTGATGGCACGGTTCAGGGCCTTGGCACGGACATATTGCGCCATCACCTTATAAACTTGCGCCGAGGCAATGCTGCCCTCAGCTGAACCATAAAGCCATTGTTGGCCCGTCGGTGGCGACGCCGCTGTTGGCTTTTCGCCAATCTGAGTGGCCAACGCGTCTTTGCTCAGGACTGGCGCAGCAACCTGCTGGCCTTGCGCTGCGCAACCGGCGAGCGCCAGTGCGGCAAGGCTAACGGCCAAGCGCCGGATCATGCGCTTTCCCTTTCGCGCACGGTACGAAACTCGATTTTCTTGTCATATGGCGCGCCCACAATCATGCGCTGCACATAGACGCCTGGCAAATGGATGCAGTCGGGTTCAAGGCTGCCAACGGGCACGATTTCCTCTACCTCAACCACGCATACCTTGCCGCAGGTCGCTGCGGGCAAGTTGAAGTTGCGGGCGGTCTTGCGGAACACAAGGTTACCGCTTTCGTCTGCCTTCCACGCTTTGATGATTGAGAGATCAGCAAAGATGCCGCGTTCGAGGATATATTCCTCGCCGCCAAAATCTTTCACTTCCTTGCCCTCGGCCACTAGGGTGCCAACGCCAGTCTTCGTATAAAAACCGGGGATGCCAGCGCCGCCAGCGCGCATCCGTTCGGCCAGCGTCCCTTGCGGGCAGAATTCCACCTCAAGCTCGCCTGCCAGATATTGCCGCTCAAACTCTTTGTTCTCACCGACATAAGAAGAAATCATCTTCTTCACCTGCTTGGTGCGCAGCAGCTTGCCGATGCCTTCATTGTCGACACCGGCGTTGTTGGACACGAACGTCAGACCAGTGACCCCGCTGTCACGGACGGCATCAAGCAACCGTTCGGGCAAGCCGCACAGGCCAAAGCCGCCGCTGGCAATCAATATGTCATTTTTAAGCAGGCCATCGAGCGCCGATGCTGCGTCCGGGAAAAGTTTTTTCGCCATGAAGTGCTCCAATATGTGGGAGAGACGGAACGGCTCCCGCCTAGACGTCAACTGGCGTAAACGTCAACGCCAATAGCGCGCTTAATTCGCTGAGCGCCTGTGCGCCGCTTGTGACCTTGATCGCAGCCATGCCCATCGCCGCTGCTGGCTTGCAGTTGATACCAAGGTCATCGAGGTAGATGCATTGCGACGGGGCAACAGCAAGCGCTTCACACATCATATTATAGATGCGCGGGTCAGGCTTGCGAACACCGGCTTTGCTCGATTCAATGACATGGTCAAAACGCGCCATAACTGCAGCAACCGCGCGGGCTTTCTCGGCGGTGCCTGCCATCCCCGCGCCTTCGCCCGAGGGCACATTGTTGGTGATACAGCCAAGCCGGAAACCGTCCGCTTTCAACCGGTCAAGCGCAGCCACCATCGCAGGCCTGATATCACCCGATAGGCAGGCAATGACCGACGCGCCGTCAAGGTTGTGCCCCATCGCCTCGGCTTCGGCGGCGAACAAGATATCGAATTCGGCTGCGCTAATTTCTGCGCGTTCGAACTTGGCCCATGCATTCGTGTCAGGGTTGGCGGAATTGACGCGGCGGACGAAGTCATGCGGCAGTCCCCGCTTCGCTTCCATGCGATTGAACGCCTCGAACGGCGACGAGGTAATGACCCCGCCAAAATCGAATATCACTGTGCTGAATGTCATATGTGCCCTTATGCGACAGTCGTACCGAACAAGGCACCAATCGCGGCAGTCGCGGCCATGGCAATTGCGCCCCAAAACGTCACGCGAAGTACAGCCTTTCCGATCGGTGCGCCGCCCGCCTTAGCGCCAACGGCGCCGAGAATCCCGAGAAACAGCAAAGCGGCGATTGATACGACCCACGTCAGCTGAGAGGCAGGCGACAAGGGCACCATTGCCAACGGCAAGGACGCCCCAACCGCAAACGCAGCGGCTGACGCTAACGCCGCTTGCACGGGACGCGCCGCTGTATGCGTTGCCATGCCGAGTTCGTCGCGCAAATGGGTGGCGAGTGCATCATGGGCCGTCAGCCTGTCGGCAACCTGCTCGGCCAGTTGGCGATCCAGTCCGCGCGCCTCATAAATCGAAATCAGCTCCTCCCGCTCCTTTTCGGGAATGGTTTCCAACTCCGTCCGCTCACGATCACGGTCCGCCCGCTCGGTATCGGCTTGTGAACTGACCGAGACATATTCGCCCGCCGCCATCGACATCGCGCCCGCCACCAGCCCGGCGGTGCCCGTCAGCAAAAGGGTCGCAGGCGTGGCTTGCGCCGCTGCCACGCCGACAATCAAGCTTGCCGTAGACACGATACCGTCATTGGCGCCTAGAACCGACGCGCGCAGCCAACCGATGCGGTCAATCAGATGCGCTTCCTTATGTCGCGGCACTGGCAGAACTCCCCGGTTAATGTTGCAGCTTAAGTCCGGGCCGCGCCCATCGCGTTTTAACAAGCCGCCCGCTTCCCGAAAGGCAGATATATGCGTCCATCATATCGTCTCCGCCCCAAGCAATGTTGGTCGTGAAAATATCGTCGGTGGCGACAAACTCGACCAATTCCCCTTCGGGCGAAATCACGCTGATGCCGCATTCGCCGATGGTCGCAACGCAGATATTGCCGCTTGCTTCGACGCCAAGGCTGTCGAAGAATTTATACCCGGCTGGACGGAATACCGGAATTCCCGGGCCGCCCGGACCAGCATCCGCCGCAACTTTGCCAGGGGCAGTGATGTTAAACTTCATCAGTCGGCAGGTGTAGGTTTCAGCCGCATACAGGGTATTGCCATCAGGCGACAAACCAACGCCGTTAGGGTTGTTCGACGGAAATATGACTTCTTCCAAATGGCTGCCATCGGCCTTTGCATAGAAAATGCCTACAACATCGTGGCTGCGTTTGGCGTAATCGACCTTGCCATGGTCGGTGAACCAAAAACCGCCATGCGCGTCGAACACAATGTCATTGGGTCCGCGCAAGCTACAGCCGAAATCGCCGGACTTATAGAGGATCTCCACTTCACCCGTTTCGATATCGATGCGCTCTATCCGTCCGCCGGAATAATCATTGGCAATGCCATGGGGCGCGAGAAAGCCGTTCGAATCCAGATATTCAAATCCGCCATTGTTGCAGCAATACAGCTTGCCGTCCGGACCAATGGCCAAGCCGTTCGGCCCGCCCCCCGGTTTGGCAATCACCGATTTGGTGCCGTCGGGCTGCACGCGGGTTATCTGTCCCTCCGCGATCTCGACGAGGATGATGCTTCCGTCGGGCATGACGACTGGCCCTTCGGGAAAACGTAATCCGTCTGCGACCAACTCAAATGCTGCCATGATATTCTCTCCTCTATCCCGGCTCGCGCTCAGGCGCAGTCCGGTCCCCGTCCCCAAGCTCGGCCTGCATGTAAACGCTGTCAAGCCAGCGGCCAAATTTGCGGCCAACCGAGCGCATGCGCCCAGCGTGCGTGAACCCCATTTTTGTATGCAATGCTACAGAGGCTGGCTCGCCACCGCCAATGACGGCGATCATTTGGCGAAAGCCGCAACTTGCCGCATCGGTCATCAGCCGTTGCATTATGGCCGCGCCGACGCCCTGCCCGACCCAACCCGCTTTGACATAGATCGAGTTTTCACAGGTAAAGCCATAAGCGGGCCTGTCACGAAAGCGCGTGACATAGGCATAGCCGACGATTTGTTGGTCCTGTTCGGCGAACAGAAATGGCCAGCCGTTTGCCCTTATCATCGCAATTTTCTCGGCCGTTTCACTGGCCGTTCTCGGTTCAGTATCGAAGCTCGCGGTACCCGTGCGCACATGATCAGCATAGATTTCAGAAATCTGCGGCGCGTCCGCTTCGCTCGCCATTCGCACATGCATGTCGGCCGCTCTGGCACGTTGGTCGTTCATGCCAACTGGCTGACATAGATTATGCGCTAAGGAAAGTGTTTTGCCGTATTTTGATGTCGATCAATGACGCCCCCGCACCGCGACGTAAGATGCGCAAACAGGCCATATTATTGGAGGGCAAATGATGAAATCCATCATGGTACATGCAGGCAGCGATGCCGCTTTTGAAGGCAGATTACAGGTAGGGCTCGACCTTGCGCGCCGGTTCAGCGGCCACATGTCGCTCATCCTGCCCCGACCAACACAGGATTATGTGGCGTTTGATATGTTCGGAGGGGCGCATTTCATCGCAGAAGCCTTTGACGCCGCAGAAACCGAGCGGGAGCGGCTGCGGAAGCGAATTGACGATCGTATGGGGCATGAAGACATAGCATGGGATTGGCAGACCTTTGATGGCACCGCAGGCGACGCACTTATCGCCGCAGCCCGGCTAACCGACATTCTGGTTATGTCGCTCGACCATGGTGTCGGACGTGGACAGGCTCGCGCGCTGATTAGCGATGTCGTGACCGCCTCGCGCACCCCCGTGCTGGCGGTTCCGGCAGGCTGCACTAAAATGGCATTCGACCGCGCAATGGTCGCTTATGATGGCGGCTTCGAAGCGGCGACTGCCTTGCGTGCGGCTGTGCCTTTGCTGAAGCTGGCGGGCGACGTCCGGATATCAGAAATCGAAATAGTGCCCGAAGAATTTCCATCGACTGACGCTGCCAGCTATTTGTCGCGGCACGGCGTTGCAGCCGAAATATCGGTGGCAGCGCGCGGCAACCAGACAGTCGAGGAATGCTTGCTCGCAGAAGCAACGGCATGGCAACCCGATTATCTGGTGATGGGCGCATATGGTCACGGCCGTTGGCGCGAGGCGGTGTTTGGCGGCGTGACTCGCTTCATGCTTGGCGAACTCGGCGTGCCGGTGCTGCTGACGCATTAAACAAAGATTGGCATTACCCCCGTTCCGTGGCAGCGTACCGCGTATCGGGGGATTGATGTGACGCAAGATACAGCCGGCCAAGGCCGTCCCATGGGATTCTGGATGGCGCTCGCGCTGGTCATGGGCAGCATGATTGGCTCGGGCGTGTTTCTGCTCCCGGCAAGCCTTGCTCCCTTGGGCTGGAACTCGGTCGTCGGCTGGGTCATCACCGTGTCCGGCGCATTATGCGTGGCAACGGTTTTCGGACAATTAAGCAAAGCGCTTCCCAAGGCCGGCGGACCATATGCCTATACCCGCGCTGCCTTCGGCGATGGTGCCGGATTTGCGATTGCCTGGGCCTATTGGATTTCAATGTGGGTGGGTAATGCCGCCATCGCCACAGCAGCCGTAAGTTATATGAGCCAGCTATTCCCAATATTGGGCACGCACGGCGTTTCAGCGGCGGTGACCGTTGCGATTGTCTGGGCGTTTACGTTACTGAATATGCGCGGCACGAAGCTGGCGGGGCAAGTGCAGATCATCTGGACCGTCGCGAAATTGCTGCCGCTGATCGCTGTCATCGGTCTTGCTGCTTATGTCCTCATTATTCAGGGCGCGGATGTTGTGCGCCCCTTTGCACTCACGGGAATTTCGGCGAGCAGCATTTCGACCGCGACAATCTTGACGCTATGGGCGATGCTCGGGCTGGAACTTGCAACCGTTCCCGCAGACAAGGTCCACAATCCCGAAACCACCATCAACCGCGCGACATTGTGGGGCACGGCGGGTGCCGGCTTCATCTATATTTTGGTATGCTCGGCCGTTGTACTGATGTTGCCGGTGGCGGTGACGGTCGCCTCCCCTGCCCCGTTTGCCGAATTTGTGAACGTCTTTGCAGGGACCAATGCGGGCCTGGCAATCGCAGCGGTTGGGGCCATCAGCGCGCTGGGTGCGCTCAACGGCTGGATCATGTGCCAGGCCGAGTTGCCCGCCGCAATGGCGCGCGACGGGCTGTTTCCCGCGTTTATGGGTAAAGCCGCGGCGAATGGCACACCGCGAAACGCGCACCTGTTAACCAGCAGTCTGTTGTCAGTGGTCATATTGATGAACAGCAGCCGGTCGATGTCAGCCATGTTCGAGTTTCTGATATTACTGACCACGGCTATCGTGCTGGTCATGTATTTCGGTTGCACCGCCGCAGCCTTCCGCCTTGTGAAGCGCGGGGAAATGACCGTCGGTAAAGGTTTCCGGCCGATCCTGTTGTTCGCCGCACTCTATTCGTGCTGGACGATATATGGCGCGGGGGCCGAAGCCTTATTATGGGGTTTTGCTTTGTTACTGGCCGGGTTCCCGATATTCTGGCTGCTGGCGCGCGCTAGGGGTTCCAAAGCATCGTCCTGACACCTACATGTGCGCTATCAAAACAATGCGGGACGATCGATGAGCTATACGACTGATTTGGGCCTTTATATCAATGGCAGCTGGCGCAAAGGTGAAGGGCGCGACAGCCATCAAGTCGTAAACCCCGCTACCGGCGAAACGCTTGCCGAACTGCCGCTGGCAACCGCCGCCGATCTGGATGAAGCGTTGGCCGCAACAGCGCAGGGCTTTACGCATTGGCGCGCCGTCGATGTAAACGCCCGCGCTGCGATCCTGCACAAGGTCGCTGGCCTGATCCGCGAGAGGGCAGAGGGCATCGCTGTCCAACTGACCATGGAACAAGGCAAGCCCCTCGCTGAGGCGCGTACCGAAGTCCTGTCCTGTGCCGCACAGTTCGACTATTTCGCTGAGGAAGCAAAACGCAGCTATGGCCGCGTGCTTGTCCGCCCAACGGGGCAACGCGCTTTAGTACTCAAGCAACCCGTCGGCCCAGTGGCAGCATTCTCACCGTGGAACTTTCCCGTAAATCTGATGTGCAAGAAAATGGCGGCGGCGCTGGCGGCTGGATGCTCAATCATTGCTAAGCCGCCCGAAGAAACGCCCGCGAGCACGAGCGCCATCATGCAATGCGTCATTGACGGCGGCGTTCCCGGCAATGTCGCGCAATTGGTGTACGGTGTGCCCGATATGGTCAGCCGCCATTTGATCGCATCACCCATCATCCGCAAGGTGAGCTTCACTGGTTCCGTGCCAGTCGGGAAACATCTGCTCAAGCTGGCGGCGGACGGCGTTAAGCGCACCACGATGGAATTGGGCGGCCATGCCCCTGTCCTGATTTTCGATGATTGCGATCTGGAAAAAGCGATCACGCGTTCTGCGACAACGAAGTTCCGTAACGCGGGTCAGGTATGCATTTCGCCCACGCGCTTTTACGTTCAAGAAGGCGTGTATGAACGCTTCGTTGCAGGCTTTGCCGCGCACAGCCAGCAAGTCCAAGTCGGCAACGGTCTGGATGCAGCGACCGTCATGGGACCACTTGCCAATGCGCGGCGCCCATCCGCCATCGAAGCATTAGTCAATGATGCAACGGACAAAGGCGCAAAACTGCTCGCTGGCGGTGCGCGCGGCGATAACGGCTTTTTCTATCAACCGACTGTTCTTGCCGATGTGCCGATGTCCGCCAAAGTCATGGATGATGAACCATTTGGTCCGGTTGCATTGATGCGGCCATTCAAGACGCTGGACGAAGCCATCGATCAAGCCAATCGCCTACCCTTTGGCCTTGCTGCATATGCATTCACTGAAAATGCGCGGCAGGCCAATTTGGTCGCTGATGCATTGGATACCGGCATGGTTGGATTGAACAGCTTCGTCATCTCGATGCCGGATGCACCGTTCGGTGGCGTCAAGGAATCTGGCTTTGGCAGCGAAGGCGGCCCCGAAGGTCTGGATAGCTATTATGTGACCAAAGCAGTCCACCAATATTGATCAAGCGCCAGCTCTTTCTGGTTGTCGGCTTGTCCTGCGTCGCCTTGGGAACGGTCGGCATATTCCTGCCGTTATTGCCTACCGTTCCGTTTATGATTTTGGCCGCATATTGTTTTGCACGCAGCAGCCCGGAGCTTGAAGCCCGATTGCTGAATCACCCGCGATATGGCCATCATCTGGTGGCCTGGCGTCAAAAAGGCATAGTCAGCCGAAAGGCCAAATGGTCGGCAACGCTGGCCTTTGGCGTTAGCATCCTTATCGGCTTTGCGGCGATGCCGTATCCGTGGATATTCATTCCGCCAGCCATTGCGGTTGTCTGTTTAGCGTGGCTGTGGAAACGCCCCGAAAGGTGAAGCGTTACAAGACCGCGTCGCGGACGACCGCGATACCAGCGGCGCGCTGCTTTTTAAGGTCCGCTTTCAGGTTCGCTGGATCACGTGCGAAAACAAATCCAAAGCTAACGCCGCCTTCCTTACCGATCGTCGCATGGTGCAGCTTATGAGCCTGCACCAGCCGCTTGGCATAGCCTTTGCGCGGTACATATTTGAAATAGCGTTGATGGACGAGGCCATCATGGACGACCGTATAAATGACACCATAGAACATGATGCCAAGGCCGATCCACGTCGCCGGTTCCCAAGCCTGTGCACCAGCGACGAGCGGACTGCCCCACATGAACATTGAAATGCTCATGACCGCTCCGACTATACCGTAAAGGTCGTTTTTCTCGAGCGTCTTTTCATGCGGCTCGTGATGATCGCGATGCCAGTTCCAGCCCCAGCCGTGCATGATATATTTATGGCTGCCCCACGCCACCCACTCCATCACAAAGACGGTCGCCAGGACAATGAGAATGATGCTCAATATGCTCATGCCACCTCGATAGACGCAAATGATGGCGATTTGAAGTGCAAGCAGCGCCACCTCACTTGATTTCGCTGCAATCGGTTCTATGGCAATTTTCATGATGCCAGCACCAAAAACGCTATATGAAAAAATCTGGGACGCCCACATTGTTGAGGAACGTGGCGACGGAACCTGCCTGATTTTTATCGACCGGCACCTTGTCCATGAGGTGACCAGCCCGCAGGCATTTGAAGGGCTGCGCGTCGCTGGCCGCAGCGTGCGGCGCCCCGACCTGACGCTAGCGGTTCCAGATCACAATTTGCCGACGACGGCGCGTGTTGATGCAGCCGGCAACACCCTGCCAATTGCCGACGCCGAGAGCGCGCAGCAACTGGCGGCACTCGAACGCAATGCGCCGGAATTCGGCATCAAATATATCCCCGCCACCGATGTCACGCAGGGCATCGTCCATGTTGTCGGGCCTGAACAAGGCTTTTCACTGCCCGGCACCACTATCGTCTGCGGCGACAGCCACACGGCATGTCATGGCGGCCTCGGCGCATTGGCTTTTGGCATTGGAACGTCGGAGGTTGAACATGTCCTCGCCACTCAGACGCTTCAGCTTACCCGTTCAAAATCGATGGAAGTCC
The DNA here is from genome assembly GCA_963508315.1 of uncultured Sphingorhabdus sp. GTDB lineage: Bacteria > Pseudomonadota > Alphaproteobacteria > Sphingomonadales > Sphingomonadaceae > Sphingorhabdus_B. Next base: position 18,241 of record CAUOWK010000003.1, read on the forward strand.
GAGTCGAAGGTGCATTAGGCCCCGGCGTCACGGCGAAGGACGTGGTCCTGCATATCACCGGCGTGTTGGGCGCGGCAGGGGGAACCGGTCATGTCATCGAATATACCGGCCCCGTCATTCGCGCGCTGAGTATCGAGGGACGGCTAACCATTTCGAACATGGCGATTGAACATGGCGCGCGCGCCGGATTGATTGCGCCTGACGACGTAACCTTTGCGTATCTGAAAGGCCGCCCCATGGCGCCATCGGGCGCGCAATGGGATGCCGCGACCGCATATTGGCGCAGCCTCGCCACCGACGCCGGTGCGGTTTATGACAAGGTCGTCATCATTGACGCCGCCGACATTGCGCCAAGCGTAACATGGGGCACAAGCCCGGAGGACGTGTTGCCGATTACCGGCATCATTCCTGATCCTGCAAGTTTCGCTGACCCGTCCAAGCAGGCCGCAGCGCAAAAATCGCTCGACTATATGGGTCTGACGGCAGGCACACCAATGACCGAGGTCGAGGTCCAGAATATCTTCATTGGTAGTTGCACCAACAGCCGCATCGAAGATCTGCGCGCAGCCGCAGCCGTGTTAAAGGGACGCAAGAAAGCCGACAATATCAAATGGGCCATTGTCGTCCCGGGATCAGGCTTGGTAAAAGCGCAGGCCGAAGCAGAAGGTTTGGATAAAATCTTCCTCGACGCCGGTCTGGAATGGCGCGAACCGGGCTGCTCGGCATGCTTGGGCATGAACCCCGACAAGGTGCCCGCCGGCGAACGCTGCGCATCGACCAGCAACCGCAATTTCGTCGGCCGCCAAGGACCGGGCGCACGCACGCATCTCGTCAGTCCGGCAATGGCAGCGGCAGCGGCGGTGACAGGACGCCTTACCGATATCCGCACGCTCAACACGCATTGCCCGTGACCGCTCCTATTTCCTTTACTTGTCACAAAAGCCAAAGCTAAAGCTGAAGTTGCAAAGGAAGACCGATATGAGTGACAAAAAACCAGACGATAAGGACAAGTGGACCACTGGTGCCAAGGTTGGCGCAGCTGTAGGTTCGGCGGCGCTGATGGCAGCTTTGCTATACGCCGGACGACGCAGCCTCACCCAGAAAAAGGGTAAGTTAGAGCCGCTTTCGCCCGAGCCTGAGGCAACGCCTGCTGATCTAAACCAGCCGAAAACAGACACGGATTAAGCCGATGAAAGCCATTAGCCAAGTCGAGGGTAAGGCATATCCGCTTGGCCTGAAAAATATTGATACCGATATTATCGTTCCGGCGGAGTGGTTGAAGACCATCAGCCGGTCCGGCCTTGGCAAGGGCGCGTTCCAGACCTTGCGCGCGATTGACGGGAATGTGTTTGACGACCCCGCTTATGCGGGCGCGCCCATCTTGATCGCTGGTGATAATTTCGGCTGTGGTTCCAGCCGCGAGCATGCTGCATGGGCAATGGCTGACCTTGGAATATCCGCCGTTATTGCGCCCAGCTTTTCGGACATTTTTTCGGGCAACGCCTTCAAAAACGGCTTGCTGGCTATAGTCCTTCCGCAGGCTGCCATCGACCGGCTGATGGAAGTCGCCAAGACCGACGACATCCATATCGACCTTGAAACCCAAACGGTGACAACGCCGTATCAAGACAGGTTTGAATTTGAAATCGACCCGTTTCGCAAACATTGCCTGATCAACGGCGTGGATGAGATTGGCCTGACGCTGAAAAGCAGCGACGCCATCGCAGCATATGAAACCAAAATCGCGGCGAGCCAAGCTTGGCTGACGCCTAATAATATCTAGGAGAGAGTTATGCGCGCATTGTTATCGACCGCCTCGGGTGGCCCTGAGACCCTTGTGATGGGCGAATTACCTGAGCCTGTTGCCGCGCCGGGTCAGGTCATCGTTGCGGTGAAGGCCTGCTCGATCAACTATCCCGATACATTAATGATTGTGGACCTCTATCAGTTCAAACCTCAACGCCCCTTCGCGCCGGGCGGCGAAATCGCTGGCATAGTTGAGGCAGTAGGCGAAGGCGTGACTGGCTTTGCAGTCGGCGACCGCGTCATTGGTCTGTGCGGCAATGGTGGCCTGACCGAGAAAGTCGCAATCGCTGCGTTTAATTGCTTCAAAATGCCGGACGCCATGTCATTCGACGACGGCGCATCATTATTGATGACATACGGCACCTCCATTCACGCGTTGAAAGACCGCGGCTATATGAAATCAGGAGACAATGTCCTTGTCCTCGGCGGCGCTGGCGGCATTGGCATTTCAGCAATCGAGCTGGCAAAAGCCTATGGTGGCCGCGTGGTTGCTGGCGTTTCCAGCGAAGCGAAAGCCGACATTGCCCGGGAAGCCGGCGCCGATGAAGTCGTCGTCTATCCGCACCAGCCGTTCGACAAGGACCAATCCAAAGCTGTCGCTGAGTTGTTCAAGGCAGCCGCTGGCAAAGACGGTTTCAACATCATTTATGACACGGTCGGCGGCGATTATAGCGAACCTGCGGTGCGCTCGATTGCCTGGGAGGGCAAGTTCCTGGTCGTTGGTTTCCCTGCCGGCATCGCCAAACTGCCCCTTAATCTGACTTTGCTGAAAAGCTGCGACGTTTGCGGCGTGTTCTGGGGCGCGTTCGCCGCGCGGACACCGCAAAAGAACCATGCCAACATTGCCGAGCTGTTTGACCTATATGCGGCCGGCAAAATCAAACCGCGTATTTCGGAAACCTTCGATCTGGCAGATGCAGGCACAGCGATTGCACGGCTTGGTGACCGCGCAGCCGTCGGTAAGCTGGTCGTTCATATTTGACCCTGTAGGCTTGCTGATCGAACAGCCAGTCATTATCTCTGAATCACATCTAACAGGAACCGCCCTATGACGACTTTTGACAACCGCGAAAAAGCCTTTGAAAATAAGTTCGCGCACGATGCGGACCTTCAGTTCAAGATAACCGCGCGCCGGAACAAGCTGGTTGGGCAGTGGGCGGCTGAGAAAATGGGCCTGACTCCGGAAGAAACGACCTCTTATGCGACATCGGTCGTGCAAGCGGATTTTGAAGAAGCAGGCGATGAAGATGTTGTGCGCAAGTTGATTGGCGACCTGACTTCTGCTGGTGTCGACGTTGATGAAGCTATGATCCGCGCTGCGCTTGAAGAAAAAATGGTCGAAGCCCGCCGTCAGTTTATCGAGCCTGCATAATGGCAATGGCAGCAGACGAAATTGAAAGCATGATCAAATCTGCGCTGCCCGATGCGCAGGTGGAAATCACTGACCTTGCAGGTGACGGCAACCATTATGCCGCGCGCGTTGTCAGCGAGAGTTTCCGCGGATTGCCAAGGGTCAAGCAGCATAAGGCTGTGTATGATGCCCTGGGCGGCCGCATGGGCGGCGTGCTGCATGCACTGCAACTCACCACAGCCATTCCCTGATTTTGGAGTATATAAATGAGCGTAAACGAACGGATCGAAGAGATCGTCAAAGGCAATGATGTTGTGCTGTTTATGAAAGGCACGCCCTTGTTTCCCCAATGTGGTTTCTCCAGCAAGGCCATTGCTATCCTCGACCATCTTGGCGTGGCTTATGAAAGCGTCGATGTTTTGCAGGACATGGAAATTCGCGCTGGCATCAAAGATTACAGCGATTGGCCGACCATCCCGCAGCTATATGTCAAAGGTGAGTTCCTGGGCGGCAGCGACATCATGATGGAAATGTACGAGGCGGGAGAGCTTCAATCGCTGGTTGAGACCGAAGGCCTTGCCAAGGCTCAATAAGCCAGGCCGCATAACTACATCGAATTGGATGGAGGCGAACCTTGCAAGGTTCGCCTCCATTTTCACATGTGCCTCAGACAGGCTGCAGCGCGGCACTCCCCTCGGCGCGCCGGATGCGGGGCAGCAGCAGGTGCAGCCACGCGAGCGCGAGCAGGTAAGAACAAGCTGCAAAGATGAATAGGGGCGTGTAGCCCAAGCCCGCCGCCAGAACTGCGCCAGTCACAAGCTGAATAAGCGCGCCACCCATATTGCCCATGAACGCGCCGAAGGCCGTAACGCGCCCGACCTTAGCGCGGGGCACTACGTCGGTAATGATCGAAAATATCGACAGCGAGAAACCCTGATGGCCCGCCATCACGACGCCCATCATGACGGCCACTGGCCAAAATGAATCCAGAGTCAGCACGAATGGCAAGGGCACAACGATCAATGCCGAACCAAGCATGACCGTCTTGCGCACGCGATTGACGCCCCAGCCCTTTTCCAGCAGCCGAGTCGACAGCCAGCCAGCGAACAGAGCCCCCGCAGCCGATCCAAAAAATGCTATGGCAAGCGGGATGGCAAGCTCGCTTGTCGTTAGCCCGAATTCCTTGCGGTAAAAATCCGGCAGCCAAAAATTAATTAGCCACCACGTTGCATCGGACAGCGCCTTGGCAATCACGATTGCCCATGTGCGCCGCTCCATAAGGATTGGTCCATAAGGCGCGCCGTCATCGGAAAAATCGCGCGCCGCATCTTCGGCCTTGTCGTTGAACTGAACACCGCGCGCGAACCACAGCCACAGCGCGAGCGTCACAAAGCCACCGACTCCGCCAAAGATAAGCGCGCCGCGCCATCCCCAGATGGCGGCGATGACCGGAATGAAAAATGGCAGGCATATCGTGCCGATACCGGCAATCGCGGTGCCAACACCGAATGCAAAGGATCGTTTGTCCGGCGGAAACAGGGTGGCAACGGTCTTGATCGTGAGCGGCGTTTGCACTGCCTCAGTTGCGCCAAGACCAATGCGCGCGGCAACCACATGCCATCCCGCAATCGCCCAGCCATGCGCCATCGCGGCTAGGCTCCATGTTGTGACGCCAGTGATCATTGATCGCAAAACGCCAATCTTGTCGACCAACCATCCTGTAAACAGAAATGAGAGCGCGGCGGCGACTTGCGTTACGAAGGCAAGGTTAGCAAAGTCGCTGTCGGTCCAGCCCAGATCAGCAGATATGTCCGGCTTCAATATCGCGATAACAGGCCGGTCCATCGCGTTGAAAATGCCCGCTACACATAGCAGCCCGAACAGCGTCCAACGCAAGGCTGGGGTGATTGATTTCATATCGCTCCGCCCATACGCATCGATGCTTCCCCTTGGCCGGTTGCTGGTCCTGCTTTATGCTGGAACTCTTCACAGACATGCCTATAGAAGGCCATATGACACCGCAAGACATAAACGCCAGCTACATCGCGGACCTTTACGGCGAAACCTATTTGGCGGACGACAGCTTAGCGCCGCGCAAACGACTGCGTTTCAGTACCTTATTTCCGGGCCTAGCTGTAGTTGCGGTCGCTGCCGCCGCCGCGACGTGGTTTTCGGAACATTACGGCCTGCCCGTCATTCTGGCGGGCTTGCTTCTTGGCTTGGCATTGAACTTCGTGTCCGCCGAGCAGAAGGTTCATCCGGGTCTCGATTTCTGCGGAACCACCTGCTTGCGCTGGGGCATTGTTTTGCTGGGGACGCAAGTTACGGTGATGCAAATTGGCGGCCTTGGCGCGGTCGCATTTCTGGGGCTCGTTGCCATCATGGCCTTGGTTATGGGGGCGGGTCTTGTTGGCGCGAAAGTCGGACAGCAGTCCAATTATGCTGGATGGCTGGCTGGCGGCGCGACTGCAATATGCGGCGCATCGGCGGCCTTGGCGATCTACGCTGTCATCGGACGTGAACGCCTCAGCCAGTCGCAATTTACGCTAACGCTCGTCGGCGTATCGTTGGCGAGTGCCATCGCTATGTCCTTTTACCCTCTCATCGCGGCGCAGTTGGCTTTCACTGACAAGCAAGCAGGCTTCCTGATGGGTGCAGCTGTCCATGACGTCGCACAGGCGCTGGGCGGCGGCTATAGCTTCTCGCAATCGGCGGGTGAGACCGCAACAATTGTCAAATTGTCGCGCGTTGCTCTGCTGGCACCGGCTGTCGCACTGATCGGGCTCGCGCTTGGCTCGGTGGGTAACAAGCAAACGAGCATCCTTTCCAAACTGAAGCTGCCTTGGTTCATCCTCGCTTTTTTTGCTGCAGTTGCGCTTAATTCGATGTTGCAGGCGCCGGCATGGGTGGCGGAATATGGCCTCGTCGCTTCAAAGGCGATGCTCCTGTTCGCGGTGACCGCAACGGCTATGCGTTCGCGGCTCGACCTGTTGCTTGGACAGGGCTGGCGCGCCTTTCTGCCGGTGATGCTTGCAACTTTCACGGCGTTTGCGGCCTCGGCCTTTTTTGCATGGGCATTTTTGTGACCGGCGACGTATTCGACCTTGCCGTCATCGGCGGCGGAATAAACGGCGCAGGCATAGCGCGCGACGCCGCTGGACGTGGCGCCAAAGTGATCCTGCTGGAAAAAGGCGATTTGGCGCGGGGGACGTCATCCGCCTCAACGAAACTGATCCATGGCGGGCTTCGTTACTTAGAGCATTTCGAGTTCGCTTTGGTCCGTGAATCGCTGATCGAGCGGGAACGGCTGTGGGCGATTGCGCCGCACATCATCTGGCCATTACGTTTCATCCTGCCGCATCAAAAGGGCATCCGCCCTGCGTGGCTCGTCCGCCTTGGTCTGTTTTTATATGACCATATCGGTGGTCGCAAATTGCTTCCGGCGACGCGCACCGTAAAGCTTTCCTCGGAACCCGCTGGAAAGCCGCTAAAACCCGAATTTGCCACAGCGTTCGAATATTCCGACTGCTGGGTGGATGACGCGCGACTAGTTGTTCTCAACGCGCTTGACGCTGCCGAGCATGGGGCTGTCATTCGCACAGGGTCGGAAGTGACTGGCCTCCGGCGCGACAACGGCCTGTGGCACATCGACATTGCCGGGCAATCGCCCGTAATGGCCCGCGCTGTGGTCAATGCGGCCGGACCTGCCGTTCTTGACCTACTGGGCCGCATGCGGAGGCATCAACCCCGTGCTGGCGAAAGCATTCGCCTCGTCAGGGGGTCGCATATTGTTGTGCGCAAGATGTTCGATACGCCGCAGGCCTATTTCTGCCAAAATCCGGACGGTCGGATCTTCTTTGCCATTCCCTATGAGGATGATTTCACTCTCATCGGCACGACGGACGCAGATCATAAAGGAAATTTGGACAAGATCGAAGCGACGCCCGAGGAGATTGCCTATATTTGCGATTCCGCGAATAATTACTTCCGGCAACGGGTGACGCCAGCCGACGTAATTTACAGCTACGCCGGTGTGCGACCCTTGGTGGATGACGGGTCAGGAAAGCCCGAAACTGCTTCGCGCGGCTACCATTTTGAACTCGACACCGAAAACGGCAAAACGCCGATCTTGTCTGTCTTCGGCGGTAAGATTACCACTTATCGCCATCTCGCTGAAAGCGCGATGGAACGGCTTGCCCCGCATTTGACGGTGCTCGCCGGCGAAAGCTGGACCATGACAGCACCCTTGCCGGGCGGTGACTTCCCCGTGGACGGCGTCGCGGATTCAACAGCGGCCCTTCAGCGCGATTACCCGTTTCTTGCGCCAACCCTAGTGCACCGTTGGGTGCGTAGCTATGGTTCGCGCGTGCCAGCGATGCTTGGTGACGCTTCATCGGTGGAGGATCTTGGCGTCGACTTCGGCCACGGGCTATATGCGGTCGAGGTCAATTATCTAATCGATACCGAATGGGCGCGCACATCGGATGACATATTGTGGCGGCGCAGCAAGCTGGGCCTTCGTTTTGACGACACCGAATTACAGCGCCTCGCACAATATGTTGCCGCGCGTGCACCAAAGGCGGCAACCTAGATACCACTCTGTTTGAAAAAACATCCGACCCTTGCGTTGGTCAGCGACCACCGTCATACAGTTGATTGTAAAGATGTGGGCGTAAAGGGACGGGGTATTCAAATACATGCATGACAGTCAGTTGGCGCGTACAACATTTGACAGGCGTGTGCCGGGCGCTGCTAACCCAATGTTGGCCGAGGGCATGGAAATCGTTAACTTCGTTCCCCCAGCGGCGCTTGCTCCTTTTGTAACACAAATCTATTTTTTCAGGTGCGACGAAAAATTCGTGCGCGATTATCTACCTGCGGCACTTGGTCATCTGATGGTGTTTTTGAGTGGCGCAGGTACGCTCCGGTTCCAGGATGAACATGTTGACGCCGTTGAAAAGGTAGCAGTGCTCGGGCCCGGTCTGGGAGCCGCAGAATTCATGTTCGGCGGACCACTGCATGTTCTAGGTTTTGTGCTCTCGCCCTTGGGCTTTGTTGCACTGACGGGCAAACCAGCCAGCCAATATGTTGACCGTGCAGCCATAGCTTCGGAATTGTTCGGACCCGGCATTGATCAGCTCGCGGAGCTTTGTATAGCGGGACATGCGGCTGGCAATATGCGACTGGCCCAAATGGTCGACGAAGTGGCAAAGTTTCTGCTCGGGCGACTACGCCCGGTTCCGCAATCACATGTCATTCTGGTCCGCAAAGTCATTGACTGGCTGTCGAGCGACTTTTTGCCCGATGTCGATCAGCTATATGCCCATCTCGATATGTCGCGCAGCACAGCAGCACGTCTTATCACCAAATATTTTGGCGCCGCACCTAAAGCGCTAATGCGGAAATACCGGGCATTACGCGCCGCCACGATGATGACTGACCCGCACACAACGCCCGAATTGCGGTCAAAGGTCGAATCCGTGTTTTATGACCAGCCGCATATGATCCGCGAAATCAGGCAATTTGCCGGACGCACGCCTGGTGCGCTCGACAGCAACAACGCAAAAATTATGCGGATGTGGCTGAGCCGCGATAATTACCGCGATATCGAGTCCTTTCTGGGTTGATTTCTACAGGCAAAAGGACCATCTGCCCCAATCGGAGTAAATTTATCTGATTAGGGACTCGCTGATGCGTTTGTCGAACATGGCCGATTATGCAGTAGTAGTGATGAGCGCGGCTTCGCGCCATTGCGGGTCGACGCGCGTGTCGGCGACGGATCTTGCCGCAGAGACAGGCTTGGCGCTGCCGACCACACAAAAGCTGGTAAGCATATTGACCAAGGCAGGTCTTCTTCGTTCCGCGCGCGGCACAGGTGGCGGCATAACGCTCGCTCGGCCCGCTGCGGCCATCAGCCTCGCCGACATCATTGAAGCCGTTGAGGGACCAATTGCCCTAACCGCCTGCTGCGATTCGCAGAAACATGCATTGGGTCAGCACTGCGCAAAAGAGGGCAGCTGCAACGTACAATCACACTGGCCGTCCGCGAACGACGCAGTGCGCGGCGCGCTTGCGCAAATCAATTTGGCAGGGCTGGCACGATGACCGACGATATCGAGATTAAAGATAAGGCTGCATGGGATGCCGCCGAAAAGGTCGCCGATTACGAGCATGGCTGGTCATCGGACATTGAAACCGATTTCGCGCCCAAGGGCCTGAACGAAGACACGGTCCGCTTCATTTCGGCGAAGAAAAACGAGCCTGAATGGATGCTCGAATGGCGGCTCAAGGCCTTTGCCATGTGGAAAACGATGGAAGCGCCGGATTGGGCAAAGCTCAACGTCCCACCCATCGATTATCAGGACGCTTATTATTATGCCGCGCCGAAGGCAAAGCCGAAACTGAATTCGCTGGATGAAGTCGATCCCGAGATTCTGCGCGTTTACGAAAAACTGGGCATCCCGATTGCCGAGCAGAAATTGCTCGCCGGTGTCGAAGGCGGCGAAGAGGGTGGCTTGCCGCAGCGCCGTGTTGCGGTGGACGCGGTGTTCGACAGCGTGTCGGTCGCCACCACCTTCCGTGCAGAACTCGAACGCGCTGGCGTTATCTTCCGCAGCATATCTGAGGCGATCAAGGAATATCCTGATCTCGTCCGCAAATATCTGGGCAAGATCGTGCCAATGCACGACAATTATTTCGCGACATTGAACTGCGCAGTCTTTTCCGACGGGACGTTTGTTTACATCCCCGAAGGCGTGCGTTGCCCGATGGAGCTTTCCACCTATTTCCGCATCAATGCCGAGAATACCGGCCAGTTCGAACGCACGTTGATCGTCGCCGACAAGGGCAGCTATGTCAGCTATCTTGAAGGCTGCACCGCGCCGATGCGCGACGAGAATCAGCTTCATGCTGCCGTAGTTGAGCTGGTCGCGCTGGACGATGCCGAGATCAAATATTCTACCGTGCAAAACTGGTATCCCGGCGACGCAGAGGGCAAAGGCGGCATCTATAATTTCGTCACCAAGCGCGCTTTGTGTCAGGGGCGGAACAGCAAGGTTTCCTGGACTCAAGTTGAAACCGGCAGCGCGGTGACGTGGAAATATCCAAGCTGCGTGCTGAACGGCGAAAATTCAGTGGGCGAATTTTACTCGGTCGCGGTGACCAACAACTACCAGCAGGCCGATACTGGCACGAAGATGATCCACAATGGCAAGGGCAGCCGCTCGACCATCGTGTCTAAAGGTATCAGCGCCGGGCACAGCAACAATACCTATCGCGGATTGGTGCGCGTCGCGCCCAATGCAGAGGGCGTGCGCAACTTCACCCAGTGCGATTCACTGCTACTGGGGAGTCTCAGCGGCGCACACACCGTCCCCTATATCGAAGTCCGCAACCCAAGCGCGCAGATCGAGCATGAAGCGACGACCAGCAAGATTTCGGACGACCAGATGTTCTACGCGATGCAACGCGGTCTGAACGCCGAGGAAGCCGTCGCGCTGATCGTCAACGGCTTTGCCAAGGAAGTGCTGCAGCAACTGCCGATGGAATTTGCGGTCGAGGCGCAGAAGTTATTGGGCATTAGCCTCGAGGGAAGCGTGGGATGAGCGGCTGGCGCTTGGCTTTGATTTGCATGATCGCGCTCGTCTGGGTTGTTATCCTAATGCTCTGGATGATCGGGATAGGCTATGAAGGAAGCGGCTTTCGTTTGCCAAACCCGTTTCGTGATCGTTTCTCAGAAGTCATCATCTTCTATGCCCCCCTGATTTTGTTCGTCTCGCTCGCCTCAAAACCATTGCTCAAGAAATACCGAAAATATGCTCCAAATAAATAACCTCCACGCCAATGTTGGCGACAAGCCTATTCTTAAGGGCCTCACGCTCGCGCTGAACGCGGGCGAAATTCACGCGATTATGGGGCCGAATGGTGCTGGGAAATAGACTCTGGGTTATGTGCTTTCGGGGCGGCCCGGTTATGAGGTGACTGAGGGTTCAGTGAATTTCACACCGCCTGTGCGCGCCGGCGAAGGCCGGGGCCCAGAACCTCAAACCGACGACTCTGCGGCCGCACTGGACCCCGGCCTTCGCCGGGGCACACGGGAGCCTATCGACCTGCTCGCTTTGGAACCGCATGAACGCGCTGCCGCTGGCCTGTTTCTCGGTTTCCAGTATCCAGTCGAAATCCCCGGCGTGTCGAACGTGCAGTTCCTGCGCGAGGCACTTAACGCGCAGCGCAAATATCGGGGCGAGGCTCCGCTGACCGGCGGTGAATTTCTGAAAGTCGCGCGCGAGCAGGCAGGTGCGCTTGGCATGGATATGGACATGCTCAAGCGCCCGGTGAATGTCGGCTTTTCGGGCGGCGAGAAGAAGCGCAACGAGATGGTGCAGATGGGCATCATCGACCCCGCTCTCGCAATCCTCGACGAGACTGACAGCGGCCTCGATATCGATGCGTTGCGCACCGTGGGCGACGGCATAAACCGTATCATGCGCAAGCCTGACAAGGCGGTGCTGCTGATCACCCATTATCAGCGACTGCTCGATTATGTGAAGCCGGATTTTGTCCACGTTCTCGCCGATGGCCGCATCACGCGGACGGGTGGCGCGGAACTTGCGCTCGAATTGGAGCGTGATGGCTATAAGGAATTGGCCGCTTGAACCTGCCCGCGCCTACTCGCCATAATGAAGCCTGGCGCTATAGCGACATCGCCGCTGTCGAGGCGGCGTGGCCATTGCCTGCGCCTGAAAGCGTCATCGTGCCTGCGGGCGGCAATTTCGCGCGGACGATAGTTCAGGACAGCGGATCGATCCACCAGCTCGACATCGCCATCGGCAAAGGTGCCACCGTCGCAGTTCACGTGCTGAACATCGGCGGCGATTATGGACGGGTAGAACTCAACGTCACGCTGCACGAAAAAGCCGACTTCAAATTGGGCGCCGTACAAATCGGCGGCGGTTCGCAAACGCTTGAAGTCGTCACCACCGTCACCCATGCCGAACCCGGTGCAACATCATCGCAAATTGTGCGCTCCGTTTTGGCCGGCACGGCGACCGGCACTTATTTGGGGAAAGTTGCCGTGGCGCGTGATGCGCAGCAGACCGATAGCGTGCAATCGGTAAAGGCCATGCTGCTGGATCGCAGTGCCACCGCCAATGCCAAGCCCGAACTCGAAATCTATGCCGACGACGTCAAATGCGCCCATGGCTGTGCAATTGGTGAGCTCGACCCAATGGGTTTATTCTATCTGCAGGCACGCGGCATCGCACCCGCAGATGCAAAAAAGCTGATGTTGCAGGCATTTGTCGCTGGCGTGTTTGAGGGTGCTGCCGATGAGGAGATGCTGACAAACGCGGCGCTGAAGAAATTGGGGGATTTGGTGTGACCAATCTCGCCACCCCAATTGAACGCGCCGTTGCCCGTTGGGAGAATGAAGGCGGCACTGTCGCGCACGAGTTGCGTCAGGATTTTCCCGGCGTGCGCGACTGGCACTATCTCGACACGGCAGCGACCGCGCAAAAGCCACAGGTCGTGCTCGACGCGATGATGCGCGCAGGCGGCGCGGATTACGCCACCGTCCATCGCGGCGTCTATGCCCGCTCCGCAAATATGACCGTGGCCTTCGAAGCAGCGCGCGAACGCGTCGCGCGTTTCATCGGCGCAGCCAGCCCGAATGAAATCGTCTTTGTCCGCGGCGCGACCGAGGGCATTAATCTGGTCGCGCAAAGCTGGGGTCCAGCTAACCTGAAAGCTGGCGACCGCATCATGCTGTCGCAGTTGGAGCATCACAGCAATATCGTGCCGTGGCAGATGCTGGCGGAAAAAGTGGGCGCGCATATCGATGTCTGCCCATTGACCGAAGATGGCTTGATCGATCTCGATTGGCTGGAGGCACATCTTACCGGACAGCATAAATTGGTCGCGCTCGCGCATGTGTCCAACGTGCTTGGTTCAATCTTGGGCGCGAAACGTGCAGCCAAGGCCGCCCATGCGGTGGGCGCAAAGTTTTTGCTCGATGGTTGTCAGGCCGCGCCGCGGATGCGGTTGAACATGGCGGAGCTTGGTTGCGACTTTTACGTTATGTCCGGTCATAAGTTGTACGGCCCGACTGGAATTGGCGTGCTGTGGGCTAAGGCCGAAACACTGGATTCCATGCCCCCATGGCAGGGCGGCGGGGCGATGATTGATCGCGTGACCTTTGAAAAAACAACCTACGCGCCTGCGCCATCGCGCTTTGAGGCAGGCACGCCTATGATCATTGAAGTGATCGGCCTGCACGCCGCAATCGACTTTATCGACAGCATTGGTCCAGAGGCCATATTTGCGCATGAAAGTGCGCTCGCTGCGCACACCCGCGAGGCATTGCGTACGATCAATTCCATTACATTATATGGGCCGGAAAAATCGGCTGGCATTGTATCCTTCTCTATGGAGGGGCTGCATCCACACGATATCGGCACCATCTTGGACGAAGAAAATGTAGCGATCCGCGCTGGTCATCATTGCTGCCAACCGCTGATGGACCATCTGGGCGTACCTGCAACAGCGCGAGCGAGCTTTGGAATTTATAGTGACGAGAATGATGTCGCGGCGCTGGTGCGCGGCCTCGAACGGGTGAAAAGGATTTTTGGATGAACGAGAACATCCGGATAGAAGAAGTCGATAGCGTCGAAAAGCCGCCAAAAGCGCGCGTCGAAGTTGCAGACGAAACGCCCAGCGAAACGTTGGCGCGCAAGAAGGATTATCTGGAAGGATTCCTCGCGCAGAAGCCAGCCGCTCCTGCCGCCAACGAACCGGATGGTGACTTGTATGAGGCGGTTATTACCGCGCTCAAGGAAATTTACGATCCGGAAATTCCGGTCAATATTTACGACCTTGGCCTCATCTACAATGTCGAGATTAATGATGGCCACGCGGTCGTATCGATGACCCTCACTACCCCGCATTGCCCGGTTGCGGAATCGATGCCGGGCGAAGTCGAGCTGCGCGTTGGGGCTGTTCCGGGGATTGGCGATGCCGAAGTCAATTTGGTCTGGGAGCCAGCATGGAGCCCAGCCAACATGACTGATGAGGCCCGTTTGGAGCTTGGAATGCTATGACCGAACTAAAGACACGCGCCCGTCCAGCAGCCGTCGCGCTCACGCCGGCGTCAGAAGCGCGGATTGCCGAGCTGATGTCGAAAGCACCCGAGGGCGCAATTGGCGTGAAATTATCAACGCCGCGGCGGGGCTGCTCGGGGCTCGCTTACTCGGTCGACTATGTGACCGAAGCAGTCGCCTTTGACGAGAAAATCGAAACGCCCGGCGGTGTGTTGTACATCGACGGGGGCTCGGTTCTATACCTCGTCGGCTCGATAATGGACTGGGTCGAAGACGAATTCGCCGCCGGCTTCGTGTTCACAAACCCCAACGCCACCGGCAGTTGCGGCTGCGGCGAGAGTTTTACCGTTTAAAAATCAAGCTGCAACCGGAAGGCGACACCGACGTCATCGGGCGCGTTTTCAAAATGCCCCGGCTCTTGCCTCCAAAACAGGTTTGACGAGAAATAGCCGCCCCGAATGGGAAGCATCCACGCGACTTCGCTTGATATCTCCTGACCCGTAGGTGCCAGGCTGTAACGGCGCATACCAAAAGTGGGCGACAGCGTCGCATAATCATAGCTTATGGGCACATTCAGTGACAGGCCACCGCCAGTCACCCGCAATGGCTGGGCCATGCGAAAGGCCAGCCGGTCGTTACCGGTCACAACATTACGGCCAGTGACATCCATCGAAAAAGCATTGCTGACAAGGCGGCTGTCATTACCCAACACACCGCCATTATTGGCGTAGGTCCAGCCCTGCCGCCATCCAGCCCCTATCGACCAGTTCGGATTCAACGCCAGGTCGCCCCTGCCATCAACGAATAAGGTGCGTGCACCAGCTTGGCCGATGAAACTGGCAAAACGGGCACCCAAAATTGTTTCCTGCTCGCGCATCCAAGTCGCCGACAGTGCCAGCTGTGCAGGGCCCCATGCGCGGTCCAACGAAAGAGCGACGGAAGCGTACGGATATTGACTATTACGTCCTCGGATAAGGGCATCGCCGCGTTCAAAGATACGCGCCGCGCCGGTTTCAACGCTGCCCGTCAAACCAAAGCTGCCATATTGTCGGCGCAAGGCAAAGGACTGGGCTGGCGCACGTTCAAAGCCACCGTCGGTGCGCGTATCGGTAGCGGTCAGGAAAGCGCCGCTGTTTGCCCCCTGCAACGCGGCGACCTGTGCGGTTGCCGTCTGGCGAATGCCAAGGCTGAAACGCGTATCGGCAGAAATGGCCGCACTGACGCGCGCGGCCAGAATGCGCGCTTGGTTATTTTGTGCCGCCGAGAGGTTGAGCGGGGCTATTGCCGTCTGCCCACTCATAGTAGCGCCAATGGAAAAGGCGATTTCCGTCGTGCCTTGCGCCATGCTGACCGACCGACCCTGATCAATTAACGCAGGGGTGAGGCGAAGGCGCGGTGCCGTCACATTCAAACCATGCGCCAGATTGATATCATAAGCGCGGCCGTAGCTATCGAGGATGATGGCATTCAGGGGTTGGTCTGAGAGCGCGACATCACCCATGGGCCCCGACGTGGTCCCGCCATTGCCAGTCAATGGCACCGCAGTTGTCGTGCCCGCAAGCGAGGTCGCACCCGCAGGCGCGAACGCGTTCGCGATGTCCAATATGCCGCGACCATATATCGCATCGGTACCGGGGTCGCCTGCATCACGCGCCTTTGTCAAAAGCAGGTTCACGATCTGCGTGCCCGTCAAATTAGGAAACGCCTGCGCCAGCAACGCTGCGGCCCCTGCAATTTGGGGTGCGGAAAAGGACGTGCCGTTAAACACGCGCACGAATGTCTGACCATTTTGGTCGAAACGGTAAATGGTGTCATCGCGATATTCGCAGCAAATGCCTTGCCCGAGCGCGGAAAGAACGAAGTTCTGAGAGGCACCTGCTTTATTGCTGAAGTTTGAGATTACCCCATTGTCGTCAACCGATGTCGATATGATCACCAGACCATTGCCGTTGGCCAATAGCGCTTGTGCGAAAGGGCTGGGGTTGTTCGGATCAAAGGCAGGCGCGGCGTCGTTGCCTTCATTACCGGCGGAGACAACAACGACAATGCCAGCCGAAGTCGCGCGGTTGATGGCGGCACGCAGCGCGGTATTCGCGCCGCCAGTACCGCCAAGCGAAATGTTGATGACGCGCGCACGATTGTCGACGGCACGGTTAATGCCGGCAGCGATAGACGAATCAAAAAACGAGCATTTTGCCTCATCCTCGCCGGCTTTGGGTGTTGTGCAGCTTCCCGACTGGTCGGCCCGCAACGTCAAGATGGTCGCATTATAGGCGATGCCATGAACATCGCGATCATCCTTTGCCGCCGCAATAACGCGCGTCACCGCCGTGCCGTGTCCGTCGTCATCGCCCAGCGTGCGTCCAGCGCCAGTAACGTCCGCTGATTGGGGATGTATGCGGCCAGCGAATTCGCGGCTATTGGGATCAATTCCGGAATCGATGACCCCAACGGTTACGCCCTGCCCCGACGCACCGGCTTGATAGGCAGTTATCGCCCTGTGAAATCCAGGTCCATCCGACCTGTTATACTCCGCGGTTATGAAATTCGTCGGCGGAGGCGGGGGTGGCGGCGTTACCACCGGCGGGGGTGGCGTCACGACCGGTGGCGGAGGGGGAGTCACAACCGGCGGAGGCGGTGGTGCGGGCGGCGGCGGAACCACAACCACGGGCGGGGGCGGCGCTGGCGGTGGCGCCGGGGTCGGTGGCGGCGTTGGCGCGGGCGGCGATGGGGGCACCTCAACTGGTGGTGGAGGCGCAGGCGGCGTCGAACTAACGCCTCCACCCCCGCCGCACGCGGAGAGTATCAGCGCGAATACGACCGAACTACCGATAGCAATTTTCTTGTCGATGGGTCGCGATGCCACGATTGCAATTCCTTTGGAGGCTTTTGAGCATATAATTACGTGCACCTTTCGCCAATCTTAATAATGCATCGTTGTGAAGTATGGCCTGCCTTGTTAGGCGCAGTGATGAACGCTGATTATGCCCATATAAACACTTGGATTTTTGACCTCGATTTGACGCTGTACGCGCCGGAGGCGAAAATAATGTCGCAGGTGCGTGACCGGATCGCTTTATATGTGGAGCGATTTTTCGGAATCGAATCCGACGCAGCACATGAAATCCGCCACCGGTACTGGAAAAAATACGGAACGACGCTGGGCGGGTTGATGGCGGAGCATCGGGTCGAGCCGCATGACTATCTGGATTTCGTCCACGATGTAGATCTCGGGCTTCTGACGCCTGATCCCGTTCTGGCGGCACAAATCTCGAGCTTACCCGGCCGCAAGATTATTTTCACCAATGCAGATGCGCCTTATGCCGCGCGCGTTCTCGCGTCGCGCGGCCTTGTTACCGTGTTCGAGGACATTTTTGATATTCACCGCATGCAGCATTTACCTAAGCCGACACCCGCCAGCTATACGGCGCTCTGCAGCGAACTGACGATTGACCCTGCGCGCGCGTTGTTTGTCGAGGATTCTGCTCACAATCTTGTCCCTGCCAAGGCATTGGGTATGACAACTATTTGGGTGAAACATGCGGGCGAAGCTGATAGCAGCGACGCGCATTATATCGATTACGAGATTGCCGATGTCGCCCAATGGCTCTCGTCGATCCACGGGGAGAAGTAAATTATGACTAACCAGCTCGCAAACATCATCGATTCTGCGTGGGAAGATCGCAACGCTATTTCGACCTCAACTGCGGGTGAAATCCGGGATGCGGTCGAGGCTTCTCTGGCTGGTCTTGATGATGGCACTTTTCGCGTAGCTGAAAAGATTGACGGCAATTGGCAAGTTCATCAGTGGCTCAAAAAGGCGGTTTTGCTATCCTTTCGCCTGAACGACAATGTCATCGTCGAAGCGGGATCAGCAGGTGCGCCAGCGTTCGACAAAGTGCCTTCGAAGTTCACCGGCTGGGACGCTGACCGTTTTCGCAATGCTGGATTTCGCGTTGTGCCAGGCGCGGTCGCCCGGCGCGGCAGCTTTGTTGGCAAGAATGTCGTGCTGATGCCGAGCTTCGTCAACATCGGCGCGCGGGTCGATGAAGGAACAATGGTCGACACTTGGGCAACCGTGGGTAGCTGTGCCCAAATCGGCAAAAATGTGCATTTGTCAGGTGGCGTTGGTATTGGCGGCGTGCTTGAACCGCTTCAGGCTGGCCCAGTCATCATTGAGGATAATTGCTTCATTGGTGCACGATCGGAAGTTGTTGAAGGCGTGATCGTCGAAGAGGGCGCCGTGTTGTCGATGGGCGTATTCATCAGCTCGACCAGCAAGATTATTGATCGCACGACCGGCGAAGTATTCGTTGGCCGCGTGCCTGCTTATTCGGTCGTCGTCCCGGGCTCTATCCCCGGCAAACCGCTTCCTGACGGGACGCCCGGCCCTAATCTGTCCTGTGCTGTCATCGTGAAGCGGGTCGATGCCCAGACCCGCGCAAAGACCGCGATTAACGACTTACTGAGGGACTGACGCGGCAGGCTGGGGCGTGCGTGCAACGAAGGACTTGCAAATCAGAACGAATCGCTCCATAAAGGATAGGCGGACCGGGCCCCTCTGACGCTTGCTTCTTTGAAGGAACGTGATGTCGGCCGCATCGGATGTTTCCGGTGCATTGGTCAGGCGGTCTTCAATACCCCCGAAATACGCTTGGTCTGTGGCCGGAACATCCGATTGAACTTAACCTATGTTCAAAGAGGATGATGTCATGACTTTTTCGTCGTTTCGCTTGATGCAATACCACCAGAAACTGGATACCCAATTACGTGCAGAACTCGCACGCCGTTGGCCCGACGTTTTCCGGATTCAAAAGCTGAAGCGTTTAAAACTTGTCGTCAAGGATAGGTTGCAAAGGGGCGCAAACGCGACCTTTGGAAAAAAATTACGCTTACAAAATAGATAATTGGCCTTCCAATGGGCGTCGCATGCTATTTGGCGTGCGGCGCCTTTAGGCATTTACAACAGGGAATGGTTTCATGGAATTTTTAATGATGGACTGGCTGGGGACACCGGTTTGGTTCTGGATGGCGTTTATCGGCATCGTGGTCGCCCTGACCGCATTCGACCTTGGCATTTTGCACAAGGAAGATAAGGAAATGGGTATCGCGGAAAGCCTGAAGCTATCTGCCTTCTACATCAGCATCGCGATGCTGTTCGGCCTGTGGGTCTGGTTCCAAAAGGGCGCCGACATGGGTATGAAATATTACACAGGCTTTTTCATCGAAAAAGCGCTGTCGATCGACAATGTCTTCGTGATCAGCCTGATCTTCACCTTCTTCGCCATTCCGCGTAAATATCAGTATCGTGCGCTGCTTTGGGGCATCATCGCGGTTATCGTTCTTCGCGGCCTGATGATCGCTGCTGGCGCGGCCATTGTGCAGGAATATTACTGGACACTCTATATCTTCGCCGTGTTCCTGGTTGGAACGGGTATCAAGATGTTGTTCACCGGCGATCAGGAAATGGATGTCGCGAACAACCCCGTGGTCAAGTTCATCTCGAAGCATATGCGAGTCACCAAAGAACTGCATGACGAGAAGTTCTTCGTAAAGGTCACGGACGAGAAAACGGGCAAGCTGGTCCGCGCGGCCACGCCATTATTTTTGGCGCTGGTCGTGATCAACCTGGCCGATCTCGTCTTTGCGGTTGACTCCGTACCGGCCATTTTTGCCATCACCACCGATACGTTCATCGTATACACGTCGAACATCATGGCGATTTTGGGTCTGCGCGCGCTGTACTTCGCACTGGCCGCGATGGTGCATCGCTTCCATTATCTCAAATATGCGCTGGCGCTCGTGCTCATCTTCATCGGCTCGAAGATATTCGTGTCCGACTTCCTGATGGCGGGAGAAAAGTTCCCGCCAGTGCTTAGCCTTGGCGTGACCTTCGGGCTCATTCTGGGCGGTATCGGCTATTCGCTCTGGAAGACAAAGGGCGACAAACAACCGCCACTTTCGGCTTAACGCCGGTCCTTGGTAGGCGCGTAAAAATCGGGCGGTTTGTTGGCAACCCAGTCGACAAACCGCCTTATTTCATCGTGGCTCAATAATGCCTGCGCCGTGGCGTAGCGCTTTTCCAGGTCACTGTTGGTAAAGTTGGCGTGGATGGTCTGGTGGCAAATCGGGTGCACTGGCTCCCGCGTTTTTCCACCCCGGCTTTTAGGAACGGGATGGTGCCACTCAACCACGTCACCCATCGCGCGCGCGCAGAGCCAGCAATTTAAAACTGGCTCTCCCGCTTCCTCGTCTTCATATAAATAATCGCGGTTCTTCTTCGCCATGCTGCAATGCTTTCGATCCGAACCCGCGAACAGGCGTTCAGTTTTTGGCTGTGCTTAGTAAATCCAGTACTGCCGCAGTTGTTGCCTCAATACCAAGGCGAACCGAAGGTTCAGGATCAATCTTGAAAAGCGGCGAGTGATGCCCGGCAACGGGCGGACCGCCATTTTTGGCTGCGGCAATCCATTCAGGCTTTGTGCCACCTACGGCAAAATAATAGCCCGGAATATTGAATTGCGGGTCGACGAAGAAGGCAAAGTCTTCAGCGCCCATATTCGTCTGGCGGAATGGCTGGACGACGTCCTTGCCTAACGCATTGGCGATCGCGCCATTGAGCCGCCGCGCAAGCGCAGCATCATTGACGGTGACTGGCGTGGATTCATTGACCGTCACGACGGGCAGCTTGTCGGCGGGCAAGCCATGCGCTGCGCCAACGCCCTTTGCGACACGCTCAATCGATGCAATCAGCTGGTCGCGAACGGGCTTGCTGTTGGCGCGTACCGTGACCTGCAAATCAGCAAATTCCGAAATGATATTGTGCTTGGTACCCGCATGGAATGCACCAACGGTAATCACGCCGGGGTCCAATGGTCCTTTTTCACGGCTGATGACGGACTGAAGTGCCACCACGATTTGCGATGCGATATATACGGGGTCGCGGCCCAAATGCGGGGCCGCCCCATGGGTCGCGATTCCGGGCACACGAATGTCGACGCTGTCGGCCGACGAATATTGAATGCCCTCGGACGCTGAAATTTTTCCGGTTTCCAGTTCAGCCGCAACGTGGAACGCAAGAGCAAAATCGGGCTTGGGAAAACGGGTATACAGGCCGTCCTTTACCATCGCATTGGCACCGCCGACGCGTTCTTCGGCTGGCTGCACTATAAACAGCACCGTGCCTTTCCAGCGATCCTTCATCCGCGCCAATTGCCGTGCTGTGCCGACCAGTGACGTAATATGCACATCATGACCGCACGCATGCATGACTGGCATTTCAAGGCCATCAACGCCGACTTGCTTGACGGTGGACGCATTCGGTAGGCCAGAGCGCTCCAGCACAGGAAGGCCGTCCATATCCGCGCGGACCAGCACAACGGGTCCATCGCCATTTTTCAACACGCCCACGACGCCCGTGCCCCCGACCTTTTCAGTGACGGTCATGCCGGGACCTGCGCGCAGCTCCTCCGCCATGCGTGCCGCCGTCTTAAACTCCTTGAACGACAGTTCAGGATTGCGGTGGAAATGGTCCCACAGCGCGCCGAGTGATTTGTCGTAATCGGCCTTCACCGAATCGGCATAATCAGGCCGCCCAGCGGCTGGTGCCGCGATCATTGCGCCGGCCAGTAGCGCGCCCAAAATTGCTTTTTTCATTATATCATCCCCCGATAATCCGCACACTGATGTGCCGCTTATTTTCAATGGTGCCTACGCTATCACGGGCACGCGTCAAAGCAATGCCCAACCGGCGCAAATTCATCGACCATTGTTACATATTGATAGAAGCCCCGACGCTTCGCTGGATTGATCCAGAACCCAGCGCGCAACGAATATGCTTCGCCAACATGGCCAAACCAGCGGCTTCCGTCCTTGTCTTCCAACCAGTGTATTCCCAACCCGTAAGCGATAAAATACCCCTTATCATCGTCGCCATTCTGGCCGTTATATGTCCAGACCGGGCCAAGCATCTCCGCAAAGGATTTTTGCGACAATAGCGGGCGACCCTCGCGCAACAACAACTGGCCAATCGTTGCCAGGTCGCGCGCAGATATGCGCAAGCCACCCTGCGGACTGTAGGCCGAACCGTTGCGACCGAGTTTGTACAAGGCGTCGACATCGCAACTGCCATTGCGGGCAGGATAGACGGCACACGGATCTGGACCGGTCATCGCGGCATCGCGCGCCAAATCACCATTGGGGCGAAGCAGGGTGACAGCTTCGCCGCGCCTGCCATCGCTGCAACCTGCTCCCCAGTTATAGCAGGCATCAAGCTTCAACGGTTGTAGCACCATCCGCGCCATCAACCGGTCAAAGCGCTCACCGGTGGCGGCTTCCATTACCGCTGCAATCAGCGGTGAATTGATATTCGCATATGAAAAATAGGACCCGGGCGCATGCCGCGCATCCCACGCCTTTGGGTTAGCCAGCACCTCGGAAAGGCTGCCATCCAGCGGCACGATGTAATCGACGTTATCGCGCAAGCCGCTGCGGTGAGAGAGTAGCACGCGTAATGTGATTGGCGTATCGGGAAAGGCGGGGTTGCGAACCTGCCACCCCAAATATTCGCCAACATCGCGATCAAGGTCCAATCGTCCCTGTTCGGACAGGCGCATCACGGCAAGGGCAACGACCAGCTTCGATATGGACGCCACCCGTGCGGGATCATTGATCGTCACTGGCCGTCCGGCGACGCCGGCATCACCTTGCAATAACTCGGTTTTAACGGCGTCCGCCGTGAAGCTCACCTTTACCCGCGCCGGCTGAATATCGGCGGTAGCTGGCGAAGCATTTGTGGCACATCCCGCAAGCAGCATGCTGGTTGATAGCAACAACAGACATGCCAGCCGCCGCATCATGCCCCCGTGCAGGCTCCGACATATTTGCCGGTCGCATTTCCAGTCATCTTGACCTTGCCAATCATCGGCAGGCGCACATCAACCTTGCTCTCATAATTGAATTCGGTCTCACCCATGACGCCAGCCAACTCCATATCGACGCTGCCCATGCCCTCCATGCCGCAGGATAGTTTCATCCGGACATTCTGGCCCGACACGTCAAAAGCTTTGTACAGGCATTTTTCTGCGCCATTGCCACCAAAGAAATCAGCCCCCGGCTTTTTGGCTTCCGCTTCGGTCAGGCACGTGCGGCTTGATGCGCTCTTTGCCACTTCATCCATAATTTGCCGTTTTTCGGATTTGCCTAGGGTCGGAACATTGATGTCGGTAAAGACGAAGCGGGTTTCCCACTCGCCCGCCTTCATGGGAATGAACGCGTCATAATCCATTTCTGCCGCACGTTCTTCGCTGTCGATAACGCCGTTGCCGTCCTTGTCCGCACTGGTGTCTGAGCAAGAAGCAAGCGTCGCAAGCGCCAGACATAATATCGTCGTCTTCAGACCCGGAACATAGTTCATGCCGGGCAATCCCCGACCCGCTTGCCTTCGATTTTCCCGGTCATTTTGACCGCGCCCATCGGCGTACCTTCGGTGCTCTGTTCGATATTCATCGTGTAGGTTTCGGCAGCGAATTTGCCGTCCATCTTGCTCTTAATGGTCATTGCGCCGCCGGGCTTGCACGTCATCGATACTTTCATGCCGCTCGTTGACCGGTCAAGCTCCTCAAAGGTGCAGTTGGCTTCTGGCGGAGCACCAAAGAAATCTGTCCCGGGCTTGTCGACTTGCGCTTGTGTCAGGCAACTACGCTGTGTGACGCCTTGGCCAAGCTGGCTCTTGATTTTATCCTGCATGGCAGCGGGCGCTCCGGGGGCATCCACCTTGTTAAAACCGATTTTGACTTCCCAAAGACCCGGCTTCATCGCCATCGCGCCGCCTTGGGCCATTTCTGCGGTAGCTTCGCTGTCGCTGATTTTGCCGTCGCCATCGGCGTCGGCACCCTTGTCGGAACAGGCCGAAATCGCAAGCGCAGCAACGCCCAATAAAAGAAACTTATGCATGGATCTAACCTCCCGATTATTTTGTATTTACAGTCTTGTGTCGCTGTCTTGGTAAAATGGCAATATATGATGGGCCCTTTGCACTAACGTTACATAAGACAAGAAGTTCATGGCAAGCCAAAAGCTTTTGAGCCGCCAGCCAGGCGACGCCGATATGCCAGCGGCGTTCAGGCTTTGCGACCAAGCGCCCGCCTTCCCCTTGCCCTCATGCCGTTCATGGCACATATAGCGAACATGTCAGAATTGATTATCCGTCGCGGGTTGGAAGAGCCAGATACTGTCGGCACGTTCACGCCGCATCGACCCGAACGCCCGCCGAAGCTGGAAGGTGGTCGGCCGTTCAGGATTGTCTCGGAATATCAGCCCGCAGGTGACCAACCCACCGCGATACGCGAGCTTGTGGGTACCGCTTTAACCGGCGAGAAAAACCAAGTTCTGTTAGGTGTGACGGGTTCAGGTAAGACCTTTACCGTGGCCAAGGTCATTGAGGAACTGCAAAGGCCGGCACTCATTCTTGCGCCCAACAAAATCCTCGCGGCGCAATTATATGGCGAGTTCAAAAGCTTTTTCCCCGACAATGCTGTCGAATATTTCGTCAGCTACTATGACTATTACCAGCCTGAGGCCTATGTGCCGCGCAGCGATACCTATATCGAGAAGGAATCGAGCGTAAACGAAGCGATTGACCGCATGCGCCATTCCGCGACGCGGTCGTTGCTCGAACGGGACGATGTCATCATCGTCGCATCGGTCTCATGCATTTACGGTATCGGGTCAGTGGAAACTTACTCCGCGATGATATTCGACCTCAAAAAAGGCGAGAGTGTCGATCAACGCGAACTGATCCGCAAGCTCGTCGCGCTCCAGTATAAACGCAATGATACCGCCTTCACGCGCGGCAATTTCCGCGTGCGCGGCGACAATCTGGAAATCTTCCCGTCGCATTATGAAGACATGGCGTGGCGCATCAGTTTTTTCGGGGACGAGATTGAGGAAATCGCGGAATTCGATCCGTTGACCGGCACGACGGGTGTTAAGCTCAACACTGTGCGCGTGTACGCGAACAGCCATTATGTCACGCCTGGCCCCACCATGAAGCAAGCCAGCGAAGCCATTCGTTTCGAACTGTCCGAACGCTTGAAAGAACTGGTGTCCGAAGGCAAATTGCTCGAGGCACAAAGGCTGGAGCAGCGGACCAACTTCGATCTGGAAATGATCGCCGCCACGGGCAGTTGCGCGGGCATCGAAAATTACTCTCGCTTCCTCACAGGGCGCTTACCGGGCGAGCCCCCGCCCACCCTGTTCGAATATCTGCCCGAAAATGCGCTGCTATTTGTCGATGAAAGTCACCAGACCGTTCCGCAAATCGGCGCAATGGCCAAAGGCGACCACCGGCGCAAACTGACGCTTGCCGAATATGGTTTTCGCTTGCCGTCGTGTATCGATAACCGGCCGCTGCGGTTCAACGAATGGGACATCATGCGCCCGCAAACCGTGTGCGTATCGGCAACGCCGGGTGGCTGGGAAATGGAGCAATCGGGCGGCGTTTTTGCCGAGCAGGTCATTCGCCCCACTGGCCTGATCGATCCGCCGGTCGAGATCAAGCCAGTCGAGGACCAGGTGCAGGATTGCATCAACGAATGTCGCAAAACTGCCGACGCCGGTTTCCGCACATTGGTGACCACGCTGACAAAGCGGATGGCGGAGGACCTGACCGAGTTCATGCACGAGGCAGGATTGCGCGTGCGCTATATGCACAGCGACGTCGAAACACTGGAGCGTATCGAGCTTATCCGCGATTTACGGCGCGGCGTCTATGACGTGCTCGTTGGCATCAACCTGCTGCGTGAAGGGCTTGATATCCCCGAATGCGGGCTGGTCGCGATATTGGACGCCGACAAAGAAGGCTTCCTGCGCAGCGAAACATCGCTGATCCAGACCATTGGCCGCGCCGCGCGTAACGTCGAGGGCCGCGTGATCCTATATGCCGATCGCATGACTGGCAGCATGGAACGCGCCATTCGCGAAACCGACCGGCGTCGCGAGAAACAACATGCCTATAATATCGAACATAATATCACGCCAGCGACCATCAAGCGCGACATTCACGACATTGTTGCCGATACCGCGAGCCGCGATTCGGTGCTGGTCGAGATCGATGCAGAGGGCGCCAACAATCTGGTCGGCCACAATCTGCGTGCCTATATCGAGGACCTCGAGAAGAAAATGCGCGCCGCTGCGGCTGATCTTGAGTTCGAAGAAGCAGGACGTCTGCGCGACGAGATCCGTTCGCTTGAGGCAACCGAGCTTGGGCTTCCGCATCAACAGCAGGTAGCGGCCCCCAAAGGCCGCGCAACCGAGGGCCTGCCAGGCACGCGCAAAACACGTTACGGCAAAACGCAACGGAAGTTCGGCAAATAAGCCTTAGCTTTTCGGCAGCTTGGCAATCAGTTTTTCGACGGACGCAAGGCGCACGGACCCAGATGCCGGTGGTGGCGCGCTCTCGTTTCGGGCTTTGCGGTCGATGTCTTTCAACACGTCTTTGGAAAGTCCGAAAGTGGCTTTCACGACTGGAGGAATTGCTACAGCAAGACGTACCGGTTGTGCGGTCGGGGCATTGGGGATTAAGCGATCCTTCAGCAGAATCGCCACGGCCTTGCGGGCGTCCCGCTCGTTGCGGGTTTGCTTGGGATAGATAAATCCATGCGCGGGCCACTCGGTCGTCCCCAGCGCTTCATTCGGCGTGTACCAGACGCGCACCCGGCTCCAGTCGTTTGCTTCGGAAACGTCGATGGCCCGGACATCTTCTTCGATATGGCCGCGCACCCCGCCAATGGTAGACCAGTTCGCGTGGCTGATGATGATCGTGCGATTATCGACGATCCGGCGTACGGCGGCAACATGGCCAAGCCGCATATTCCCATGTGGAGGAAAGGCGAGGACCGCGCCGACCTTGGGGCTAGCGCCGCGTCCATATCTGCCATCCGCTTGATTCCACCAAGTGTGCGCATCGCCAAAGATGGAAACGCCCGACAGCGCCCGTGCATAAGGGACGCATTGCAGCCCTTCGTTCAGTGCAGCGGCTGGTGCAGCAACCAGCAACAAGGATAGGATGATTCCCCTCATCTGCTTGCTGATACGCACCGATGGAAAACACGCGCCTAAGCGCTGTGGTTAACCGCATTTAAGTTTTCAGGTAAACAGCCGTATTATCGCCGAAAGGCCTGCGAGCCCGAGTACGCCGGCGACAAAGCTGCGCCATAAGCGAGCGGGCACCTTTCCAAAGGATTTACCGCCAAGCCAGTTGCCCGCCAGTACCGCCGGAAACAATATCAGCGATAGTATAAACAGCCTGCCATTGGCTATACCAAGTGCAAAAGCGGAGATTGTGCCTGCGATGGCAGTGGCAAAAAACACCAGCATCATGGATGCACGCGCTTCCTTGGGTGGAATGGGCTGGCGCAGATAATAAGGCACGACGGGTGGCCCGGGCATGGCGGCAAAGCCCGTCAGTATGCCTGACATTAGGCCAGTAACCGCTGTCTCCTTGGGACCGGGCCGAAGCGCACCGCGTTGCGGCAGCAGCACGAGCATAAAGGCCCCTATTGCGATAGCAGCGATCATCAATCGTGCAACATCGGGCGGCGTGATTTTCAGCAGCAAGATGCCAACGGGCGTCGCCGCCACGGCAAAGGCTGCTATCGCCAAGGCGCTTGGTCGGTGGGCATCGGCATAAATCACCTTCAATCCCACGGGACCAATCAACACCTGTAATAATATGCCAATGACGACGGCCTCACCCGGCGTGACGATGATACCCAGCAGCGGGACGAGGATGATGGCCATGCCAAAACCCGTCAGCCCGCGAATATAGGCCGCGCCAAATGTCATCGCGGCCAGCAGGATCACCTGCGCCGCGGCAAGGCCGCTCAGGTCGTTTATATCAGTGACCCATCGCCGCGTGGTCAGCAGCGGTCATCGGCTTTTCAGCCTTCACGCCCTTTTTGTCGAGCCATGCCTGCATTTCCTTGATCTCTGCTTCCTGCGCGGCAATCACTTTTTCGGCGAGCGCGCGGACTTCCGGATCCTTGCCATGTTCCAGCGCAACCTTGGCCATTTCCACGGCACCGACATGGTGCGGGATCATGCCCTGCATGAAAGCGACGTCGGCATCTTCCGAAATCATGCCCATCCCGGCGTGCATTTTATCGTTGGCCGCAGCATATGCTTTTTGTGCGGCATTATAATTCGCCGTTGCGTCATCCGCCTTTTCTGCGGTCGCTGCCTGTTCAGCATTTTCAGCGGCCGGTTTCTGGCAGGCCGACAGCAATAGTATCGCAGCAATGGTGAGGGAAAGTGTTTTCATCACAAACTCCTATCTTAGCAGATATCGGGTGGGGTGGCTTCGCTCTTGAGCATCGCGATCGCCTCAGCGAGCGTCATGATGCGCTGACCGTCGGAACCAAGGCTGCGGATTGCGACCTTGCCCTCTTCGGCCTCGCGCATGCCAACAACCAGAAGGTGCGGCACCTTGGCGACGCTGTGCTCGCGCACCTTGTAATTGATCTTTTCGTTGCGGGTATCGGCTTGGACCCGAATGCCCGCAGCTTTCAGCTTGGCAGTAACATCATGCGCATAGCCATCGGCTTCCGACGTAATGGTCGCAACGACCGCTTGCACAGGGGCCAACCAGACGGGGAAGCGACCGGCATAATGCTCAATCAAGATACCAATGAAGCGTTCATAGCTGCCGAAAATCGCACGGTGCAGCATGACGGGACGGTGGCGCGCGCCATCTTCACCGACATAGCTTGCATCAAGCCGTTCGGGCAGAACGCGGTCGGACTGGATCGTCCCGACCTGCCATGTGCGGCCAATCGCATCGGTAAGATGCCACTCAAGTTTCGGCGCATAAAAAGCACCTTCGCCCGGCAGTTCTTCCCAGCCATATTCAGGCGTCGCAAGACCAGCACGAACGACGGCATCGCGCAGTTCATTTTCGGCCTTGTCCCAATCGGCGTCGGAACCGAAACGTTGCTCGGGCCGAAGCGCCAGCTTGATTGAATAGGTGAAGCCGAACTCTTTATAAACACGGTCAGCAAGCGCGCAGAAGGATTGAACCTCTTCTACAATCTGGTCTTCGCGGCAGAAGATATGCGCATCATCCTGCGTAAACTGACGCACGCGCATCAGGCCATGCAATGCGCCATGTGGTTCGTTGCGGTGGCAACAGCCATTTTCGTAAATACGCAGCGGCAGGTCGCGGTAGGACTTGATACCCTGGCGGAAAATCAGAACGTGCGCGGGGCAGTTCATGGGCTTCAACGCCATCCAATCGGCCTCGCCCGAAATCACCGGACCTTCGTCGTCGACGTTCGGCACTTCGTCAGGGATGACGAACATATTGGCGCGATATTTGCCCCAATGCCCCGATTGCTCCCATTGCCGCGCGTCCATGACTTGCGGGGTTTTGACTTCCTTATAACCAGCGCCATCAATCGCCCGACGCATGTAGGATTCAAGCTCGCGCCAGATCAGATAGCCGTTTGGATGCCAGAAGACCGAGCCATGTGCCTCTTGCTGCAAATGGAACAGGTCCATGTCCTGTCCCAGACGGCGGTGGTCGCGCTTTGCGGCTTCTTCAAGACGGAGCAGATGGGCGTCCAACTGCTTTTTATTCAACCAGCCAGTGCCGTAAATGCGGCTCAATTGTGGGTTCTTCTGGTCACCGCGCCAATAGGCGCCGGCAACGCGCGTCAGCTTAAATGCGGCAGGATCAAGCTTACCCGTCGACGCCAAATGCGGACCGCGGCACATATCCATCCAATCATCACCGGACCAATATACCGATAGCTCTTCGCCCTCTGGCAGTTCAGCCGCCCATTCCGCCTTGAAGCTTTCGCCTGCATTCTGCCATGTCGCAATCAACGCATCACGCCCCATAACTTCGCGGCGCAGCGGCTTATCCGCGCGGATGATGTCGCGCATCTTTTCCTCGATTGCAGGCAGGTCATCCATCGTGAACGGACCGCGCGAAGCGGGCGCCATAACGTCATAATAAAATCCGTCGTCAGTCGACGGGCCAAATGTGATTTGCGTGCCCGGAAACAGTGCCTGCACCGCCTCGGCAAGGATGTGCGCAAAGTCGTGGCGCGCAAGCTCAAGCGCATCCGCTTCATCCCGCGTCGTGACCAAAGCAAGCTGTGCATCGGCTTCCAGCGGACGCATGATATCGCGCAATTCGCCATC
This sequence comes from uncultured Sphingorhabdus sp., assembly GCA_963508315.1. Classification (GTDB taxonomy): domain Bacteria; phylum Pseudomonadota; class Alphaproteobacteria; order Sphingomonadales; family Sphingomonadaceae; genus Sphingorhabdus_B. The sequence continues at coordinate 48,694 of CAUOWK010000003.1, forward strand.
CACCCGCGCCGCAATCGCGGCCTTGGCAAGGCCGGGGCCAATAGCGGCTGCAATATCCGCAGGGGTAGTGCCACGCGCAACTTCACGGGCAGAGCCATCGGGAAGGGTGACACGGATCATTTCGGACATGGGTTAGCTTGCTTTCACTTCAGTTTGAAAGCGCCCCTTTGCCAGCCAAAGGTGAAAGTCGCAAGTCCGCAGCCAAGGTCCGGGAGGCAATGTCGCGTGCGCGTCAGTGCGCCCCAATGCCCTGTTACTGCTGGGCAGGATTTTTGCGATAGGGCACGAATTCGCCGAGGCTGCAAACTGGGCCAGGTATGCCGCTGGTGCGATCAACAAGACGGACTATGTCGCCACGGCATTTCTGTCCGCCGAACTGCTCGGTAACCACAATGTCGGTGTCGCGGGCGAGGCCGGGACAGGACGATCGCAGGGTGTTTTTATAGACCAGCCGGCCAGACACGCGGTACAGCAATATGTTATCGCTCACGCGGATCATATCGTCGGCGTTAAAATCACTGATGCAATTGACGGGTGTACCAGCGACCTTGCCATCCAGTTCCCGCGTCAATAACGATGCCTGTTTGTCGGTCAAAGGTGCCGGTGTGCTGTCCACTTCGCCGCAGGCCGATGCCAGCATGAGCGGAACCGCAATTAAAGCCAGTTTGGTGATGTGCATCGTGAGTCTCCTGTCGCGTCCCCTATAACATAAGCGTCTGTCGATGAACCGCAGATTATCAGGCCAGCGTTGCCATATGCCGCTTTTCGCCCGCGACGAGCTCGACAACCGCATCACCAAGATCATACCGGTCAGGGCTGTCGATAACAGCAATGGCGCGTTGCCCCTGCTCCATCTCCACGAGAACAGTTGCCGGACCAAAACCGTCCTTATTTGCCGGGCGCACGAAGCTGAGAACGCGGCCCTTGCCATTAGGCGCATCATCCAGCGCGACGGGTTGAGCCGTGTAGCCTTTTGCCACGTCTCCCGACCAGCCGCGCGCTGGCTGCGTTGCGGTATAAATGCCAACAGCTTGTTTGGACATCACGCCGCCATTGGCCGTGACCATCGCGGCACGCGAACCATTGCGGCGCAGCGCGTCGACCATCGCCGTGATATTATACATGCTGTAGCCATTGCCGGGTCCACCAAAGAATGTGAGGCCGCCTGTCATTGTATAATCACCAAGCGCACGCGCCGGATCGTTCATGCTGTCGATGGCGGCGAAGACTGCGCACGGGAAACAGCTATAAATATCCACCGGGCCGAGATCGTGCGCCGATAGCCCTGCCTGTTCCAGCGCGGCGGGAATGGCAAAATCGAGCGCCGCCGACCGATGAATCACCGAGCGTTCCGACAAGGGCGGCTCGGCAGCTTCGCCGGCACCAGCCAACCACACCCACTTGTCTTGCGGCACGCCCAGTTCGCGCGCTTTGCCCGCGCTGGTCAGGATGACAGCTGCGCCTAAATCAACCGCGTCCTGCGCCACATGCCAACGGCGGTAGATATCGGTTAGCGAATAGTTGGCGTTTTCGTCGCTCATCATGGCTTCGGGCGAGCGAAAGCCCGGGAATTGCGCATGCACGCGGGTTTCGGCCTTTGCGGAAAATGCGGACCACAACGCCGCCATCCCCCGCGCATAATCATCAGCGTTCAATTTCAACGCCATCCGACGCGCATTTTCGATCAGGCTGTAGGCAAGCGGCATTGAGACTATGCCATGCCGAATTTCCGTGCGGCTCAATATCGGGAAAGTGGACAGGCGATTGTCGAACGGCGTGTCCGAGGGCAAGCTCCAGTCCAAAGTCACGCCGGCCTTACGCGCGCGCTTTGCGGTGCCCGTTGCCTCAGCTGCCACCAATACCGCAACCTCGCTTTCGCCACGCCGTATGTTGCCGGCCAGCTCATTCAACATCGCCTGCGGGCTTTGGCCGCCGACATCGGCATATATCAAACGATCCGCGCGAATGCCACCCGCTGCGCCAAAGGCTTCGGGTGCGTTGTCTGGCGAACCGGTGCCTAAGCTTAGGCCACTGTCTTCAAACGTACGGATGGCCGCGATAGTGTCGATACAAGCGGTAACCGCAACTGCATGTCCGCTATCCTCAAGTGCCGCCCGGATTCCTGCGCCGGCCAGATCACGTGGGCTTGGCCATTCGCCTGAAACCGTCTTGCGGCTTGCCTCGCCAACACCAATGATTACCGGCGCATGCTTATCGAAATGGGTCATTCGCAGCCTTCCATTATTCTCTTAACTGCACGCTTAAATATGCTAGCAGTTGATGCAAGCCTAAAGGCGAAGGACAAAGGAGAGCATCATGGCGAAATGGCCGAAACTGACATGGGACAAAGAGCCAACCGGGCCGTTAAAAGGCATCCGCGTTGTCGATATGGCCACAGTTGTCCTTGGGCCATACGCCACCGTGCAATTGGCCGACCTTGGCGCCGAGGTTATCAAAATCGAGAACAGCGAAGGTAACACGCCTGGCGACCTGATGCGCCATGGCGGCGATTCGCCCAGCAAACAACATGGACCTATTTTCACCGCGCTCAACCGCAACAAGAAGGCCATCAACCTCAACATCAAAAAGCCTGAGGACAAAGCCGTTCTGGAAGCGCTGCTGGAGGAGGCGGATGTCTTCATCCATAATGTGCGCATGGCAGGCGTTGAACGGCTTGGCTTTGGTTATGAGGCGGTCAAGGCCATCAACCCTAATATCGTCTATGTCCATTGCGCCGGCTTTGGCGCTGGCGGTGCCTATGGCGAGCGTCAGGCCTATGACGACCTGATTCAAGCCGCTTCCGGATTTGCCGCCCTAAGCGAACAGCGCGATGGTGGGCGCCCGACATATTCACCCAGCCTTGTCGCTGATAAAGTCAGCGGGCTGTTTGCAGCCAACGCAACCATGGCCGCATTGCTTGCGCGTGCAGGCGGGCAAGGCGGACAATTTGTTCAGGTGCCAATGTTCGAATGCTTTACCTGGTTCAACATGGTGGAAAATCTGTGGGGCGAAACCTTCATCCCCGGCAATGGCCGGATGGGATATACGCGGTCAGTAAACCCGCGGCGTAGGCCTTATCCCACAAAGGACAGCTTCATCGCGATTGTCCCTTATAATGACCGGCAATGGGCGAAGTTTTTTGAACTGGGCGGCAGGCCCAACGTTTTCGACGACCCGCGTTTCGCGACATATCAGGAGCGCACAAAGCATACGGGCGAGCTGTACGCGCTCATCGAAGAAGTCAGCGCGTTGCGCACTACCGCTGAGTGGCTTGACCTGTTGGCCGAGCATGACATCCCAGCGATGAAGTATAACCGCATGGCCGATGTGCTGAATGACCCGCATCTGGCCGATGTGGGCTTTTTCGAGGAACTGGAGTCACCGGACATCGGCAAATACCGTTCAATGAAGCATCCGGTGCATTACGCGAACACGCCAGCGTCCAATTACGCGCACCCACCGATGCTGGACGCGGATGGCGATGAAATCAGGAAAGCGCTGGGGTTTTAAACCAGCGCGCACCGCTTGCTAAGCCAACAGGCCGCGCATGATGAGTTCGATAGTGTGTTCGCGGTAGCGGTCACGCATATTCTCGCTGAAATCATCCTGATTATAGCAATGGCGCATCACCAGCCGCGATGAATAAAAGCGGTCAGCCGCGCCCGTGACGGTGAAGTAGAACATCTGCGGATCAATTTTGCGGAACTTCTTTGCCTTTACGCCTTCGTTGATCAACTCGTCATATGCCTTCGCAATCGGCCGCAGATAAAGCTCGGCAATTCGCGCTGCCTCTACAGGCGCGCTGTCGCGCACGGTGCGCATCAGTAGGCGGTTGAGATAGGGAAAGGCATAATAGGTGTCGATGACCTTGCCGATATGCAGGCGAAGCTTTTCCTCGGGCGGCATGTCCTTTGCCACAAGCGCCCCCAAGCCATGGACGATATTGCCCATATCACGGTCGAGCAAAGCGAGCATCAGTCCGTTTTTGTTGCCGAAATAATATTTGACCAAAGCGCTGTTCAGGCCAGCCCGCAGCGACAGCTCGGACAAGGACAAGTCAATGGTGTCGCCTTCGCGCATAATCTGGCTTGCCGCTTCGATAAGCTGGTCGCGCGCATTGCCATTTTCAGCTGTATCGCCGGCCAATTTTGGTCCTGTAGTCGCCATATCTATTCTGCATCCCCGTGACGTAGCGTCACTTATAAACAGGTTCGTCCCACCAAGGGAAGAAGTCAGGTAGATCTGTGGAAACTTTGTCCGGGTAAACAGGCGTACGCTTTTCAAGGAAGCTGGCGATGCCCTCTTGCGCGTCACCCGAACGCGAGCGACGGTAAATGGCACGGCTGTCGATCTGATGCGCGGCCATCGGATGTTCCGCGGCCGACAAACGCCAGAGCATTGCGCGCGTCAGGGCAATCGAGACCGGCGCGGTGTTGTCGGCAATCTCGCGCGCTAATGTCCGCGCCGCATCCAGCAAATCATCAGGCGCGTGGACCGATCTGACCAACCCCCCACTCAACGCTTCTGCTGCGTTAAATACACGGCCCGTCATGCACCATTCCAGCGCCTGTTGCATGCCGACAAGGCGCGGCAGAAACCAGCTGGAGGCTGCTTCGGGAACGATCCCGCGCCGCGCGAAGACAAAACCGAAACGGGCGGTATCGCTTGCAAGGCGGAAATCCATGGGCAGTTGCATCGTTGCGCCAATGCCCACAGCCGCCCCGTTGATCGCGCCGATGACGGGCTTTGTGCACTGGAATATCCGCAACGTGAGTCGACCGCCAGAATCCCGCACATGTTCATCCGATAGCGATTCAACCTCCGACCCGCTGGCGAACACGTCGCCACCCGCGTCGGGTGTTAAGTCCGCCCCTGCACAAAAAGCGCGATCACCCGACCCGGTGACGATGACCGCACGCACCGCATCATCTGCGTCCGCCAGATCAAATGCAGCACACATTTCGCGCATCATTACATTTGTGAATGCATTCATCTTTCCCGGACGATGCATCGTGATGGTCGCGATGCCGTCTGCGACATCATAAAGGATTTGGGTGAACGCAGTCATGCAATCAACGCGGTGCCATCCGGATGGCACCATCGATGCGGACGTCTTCGCCGTTGAAATAGCCACATTCGATCATGGTCATCGCGACTTGAGCGAACTCATGCGGATGGCCGAGGCGCTTTGGAAACGGCACCGATGCAGCGAGCGCATCTTTCACCTGTTGCGGCGCGCCATTCATCAATGGCGTGTTGAAGATGCCCGGCAAGATCGTGTTGACGCGAATGCCTTCGCTCATCAGGTCGCGTGCGATTGGCAATGTCATGCCGACAACGCCGCCCTTGGAAGCGGAATAGGCCGCTTGGCCCATCTGGCCGTCTTCTGCAGCAACCGAGGCGGTGTTGACCATCGCGCCGCGTTCGCCATCTTCCATGGGTTCAAGCGTCAACATGCCAGCGGCGGACTTGGCAATGCAGCGGAATGTGCCGACCAGATTGATCTGGATGATGCGGTCAAAGGCATCGAGCGGAAAATGCTTGATCGATCCGTCTTCCTTCGAACGGCTCGCGGTCTTGGCTGCGTTGCCTGTGCCAGCGCAGTTGATCAAAATGCGTTCCTGACCATGCGCAGCACGTGCCTTGGCGAAACCGGCATCGACGCTTTCGTCGCTGGTGACGTTCACATTGCAGAATACGCCGCCAATCTCTGCGGCCAGTGCCTCGCCCTTGTCAGCCTGCAGGTCGAAGATTGCGACCTTCACGCCCTTTGCGGCCAACGCCCGTGCGGTAGCTTCACCAAGGCCTGATGCGCCGCCGGTGACAACTGCTGCAACTGTTGAATCCAATTTCATGTATATTCCCTTTTCAAATACCGTAGTGCTGAGCCTGTCAAAGCACGTTTAACCGATAAGCGCCCTTCGACAGGCTCAGGGCTACGGTGAAGTTTATGTGGTTGCGGACTATACCCGTTCGATAATCGTGACGTTCGCTTGGCCGCCGCCTTCGCACATCGTCTGCAAACCATATTTGCCGCCACGTGCTTCAAGTGCGTTAAGCAATGTCGCCATCAGCTTCGTGCCCGATGCGCCGAGTGGATGGCCCAACGCAATGGCGCCGCCATGCACGTTGATTTTCGAACGATCGCCGCCGGTATGCTTCAACCAAGCCAATGGCACAGGTGCGAATGCTTCGTTCACTTCATACAGGTCGATGTCGGACATTTTCATGCCCGAACGCTGAAACGCGCGGTCGGTTGCGAACAAAGGTTCTTCCAGCATGATGACTGGGTCGCCTGCGGTCACGGTAAGGTTCACGATGCGCGCGCGCGGCGTCAGGCCATGTTCTTTCAATGCCTTTTCGGACACGATCAGAACCGCCGATGCGCCATCGCAAATCTGGCTTGCGTTGGCAGCAGTGATGGAACCACCTTCCTGAAGCAACTTGACGCCCGACAGGCTTTCAAAGGTGGCGTCATAGCGGATGCCTTCGTCACTATTGTGGACGATCTTGCCCTCTGGGGTATCGACTTCAATGCCTACGATTTCATTGGCAAAGACACCGCCTTGCGTCGCGGCGATAGCTTTCTGGTGCGATTCCAGCGCGAACTGGTCCAAGTCTTCGCGGGTAAAGCCATATTTCTTAACGAGCATTTCAGCGCCCATGAACTGGCTGAACATGATGCCGGGATAGGCCTCTTCCAGACGCGGGCTTTTATACGTGCCCATGCCTTCTTTTTTGAACAACATCGACGTCGATCCCATGGGGACGCGCGTCATGCTTTCGATGCCTGCCGCCAACACGATGTCCTGCGTGCCCGACATCACGCCTTGCGCGGCGAACATCATCGATTGCTGCGACGAACCGCACTGGCGGTCGATACTGACGGAAGGGATGGAGTTGGGCAGGCGCGACGCAAGAACGATATTGCGGCCTACATCGCCGGCTTGCTCGCCGCCCTGCATGACGCAGCCCATGATGACATCTTCAATCGCTGCCGGATCAAAATCGTTACGGTCGGCAATGGAATCGAGCACGGCAGCACCCAAATCAACTGGATGCACACCTGCAAGCTTGCCACCGCGACGGCCACCAGCGGTACGGACTGCATCAACGATATAGGCATCTGCCATACTCTCTCTCCTGTTGTTCAAATTTAATCGGACGATTAAACCTTGAAAGGAGAGAGTCAACATTAAACCGAATTGTCACCCCCGACTTGATCGGGGGTCCATGGTCGAATGGTCAGGCCATGGATTCCCGCTTTTGCGGGAATGACAACGCAGTTTTTAGCGTTAATTTTACGCCGCTTCGCGTGCGATCGTGATCACTTGCGGATAGGTGAACTCGAGCAAACCTTCTTCGCCCAGTTCAGCGCCAAAACCTGACTGCTTGTGTCCAGCAAATGGCGCGTTAGGGGCCAAGTGCATCGACTCGTTGATCCAAACCGTTCCTGTTTCCAGCTGCTCAGCCACTTCGACCGCCGCCTCCGGATTGCTCGTCCAGATGGAACCGGCGAGACCATAATCCGACGCATTGGCACGGCTGATGACTTCGTTGATTGTCGAGAATTTCATCAATGGCATCACTGGGCCGAATTGTTCTTCGGCCACAATCCGTGCATCTTCTGGCGGGTTGTCGAGAACGGTTACGGGCACGAAATAGCCTGGGATCGACGGGTCATGATCGCCGCCTGCGAGGAACTTATAGCCCTTGTCCTTTGCGTCCTGAATCAGTTCAAGCACGCGCTTATATTGCGGCTTGTTCTGAATAGGGCCAATTGCCGTGCCCTGTTCGGCGCCATCGCCAACCTTGACCGCTTTGGCATATGCCGCAATCGCGCTCGACAATTCGTCGTAAATATCTTCATGAATGTAAATACGCTTGGCCGCGATGCAGACTTGGCCCGCATTGTAGAAGCTGGCCCAAAACAGCTTTTCAGCGACCTTGCCAACGTCGGCATCGGGCAACACAATCGCAGCGTCATTGCCGCCCAGTTCAAGCGTAATGCGCTTAAGGTCTTTCGACGCCGATTCCATGACGCGCTTGCCCGTGGCGGTCGAGCCCGTGAAGGTTATCTTGTCGATATCAGGATGCGCGGTCAGCAATGGGCCCAAGGCGTCGCCACCGGTGATGATGTTCAAAACGCCCGGCGGGAATATGCCTGCAACCAGTTCAGCCAGACGCAACGTCGCGAGCGGCGTGAAAGGTGATGGTTTCAACACCATGGTGCAGCCCGAGAGCAAAGCGGGAACAATTTTCTGGATCGCCATCAAAACCGGGAAATTCCATGGCACGATGCCACCAACCACGCCCACCGGAACGCGGCGCGTGCGGCTGAGGCGCTTGTCGCTGTCTTCGGTAATTTTCTCTTCAAGATTCAACATCGGCAATGCGCGCGTCATGCCAACGCAGCCGGCAATCTCGCTGCCCGCTTGCATGTGCGGCTTGCCCTGCTCAGACGTGAGCAAGCGCATCAACTCATCGCTGTTCGCCTTGATCACATCCGCCATTTTGGCAAACAAAGCGCGGCGTTCTTCAACGCTGGTTTTCTTCCAGGTCTGGAATGCAGCGCGCGCGGCAACCACCGCCTTGTCGAGATCTGCCTGCCCGCAATCAGGGACTTGGCCAATGACCTGCTCCGTCGCGGGGTTCACGACATCAATCCATTTGCCGTTATCAACCAGTTCGCCGTTGATCAGATTTTTATATTGCGTGGTCATTGTCTATCTCCTGATGAGTCTGCGGCGTTATAGCCGTTATCTAACTATTTGTCCTGCTTTGCCCAATATTCATCACGCAGCAGGCGTTTGTATAATTTTCCGGTATCGTGGCGGGGAAGCTCCTCGCGGAAATCGATACGGCGCGGGATTTTGATGCCTGACAGCTTTTCACGCGCATAGGCGGTGAGTTCGTCGCGCAAGTCTTCGCCCGCATCCGCCATATCGAGTGGCTGGACCACGGCAATCACCTCTTCGCCCATTTCATCGTGCGGGCCACCGATCACCGCAACATCGCGCACTTTGGGATGGGTAATCAGGTGGTTCTCGATCTCCTGCGGGTAGATATTCACCCCGCCCGATATGATCATGAAGCTTTTGCGATCGGTCAGATAGAGATAGCCTTCTTCATCCAGCCGCCCCACGTCGCCAAGCGTCGTCCAGCCATGCTTGTTCATGGCCGATTTCGTCTTTTCGGGGTCGTTATGATAGCTGAATGACGCGTTGCTTTCGAAGAAAACAGTGCCTTCCTGACCCACCGGCACATCGTCGCCATTTTCATCGCAAATGTGCATCGTCGCATTCAACGGCCGACCAACCGAGCCCTTGTGCGTCAGCCATTCTTCGCTCGAGATGAAGGTAATCCCCTGCCCCTCAGTGCCGGCATAATATTCACGCAGCACTGGCCCCCACCATGCAATCATGGCCTCCTTGATGGGAACCGGGCAAGGCGCAGCAGCGTGAACCGCGCTTTCCAGGCTGGAGACGTCATATTTCTTCCGGACCTCTTCGGGCAATTTGAGCATGCGCGCAAAGTGCGTCGGCACCCACTGGCTTGCCGTGATGCGATATTTTTCAATCGCCGCCAGCGCGGCTTCGGGGTCGAATTTTTCCATCACCACAACGGTGCCGCCAAGGCGGTGGACCGCAGCACACCAGCGCAATGGTGCTGCGTGATAGAGCGGGGCGGGTGATAAATAGACACTGTCACCCGAGAATTTAAACGCCATCATCGCGAGTCCGGCGAGTACATTGGGCGCAGCTATGTCAGCATCCTCGGGCAGCGGAAAACGGATACCTTTGGGCTGTCCAGTCGTACCGGAACTATAAAGCATATCTGTGCCAGCGCGTTCGTCCGGCACGGGCGTTTTCGGCATAAGCGCAATCGCGGCTTCGTAAGATTTCCAGCCGGCATGTTCACCGCCCAAAATGAAGCGCTGCACAGGGCTTTCCAGCTGATCAAGCGTGGCGCCGAGATATCCGCTCGCAAACAACGCCTTCGATCCGCTATCGTTCAAAATATAGTCGATTTCGGATGCAGTCAGGCGACAACTGATGGCGACATAAATCAGCCCCGCACGCTGCGCGCCCCAAACAAGGTCGAAAAATTCGGCACGATTCTCAAGGCAAATGGCGATAGTGTCGCCATGCTGAAGACCAAGGCTGCGGAACAGATGCGCAGCTTGGTTGGAGCGTTCATCAAGCTGCTTGTAGGTTATCGTCTCACCCGACCCGGCCATGATGACAGCAGCTTTTTCGGGATGGCTTAATGCATGAACGGCGGGATGGCCCATATTATTCGCCTTGCCAGTTGGGTTTGCGTTTTTCGGCAAAGGCGAGTGCACCCTCACGCGAATCTTTCGAGGTAAAAACAGGTGCGCAGATTTCATTCTGCTTCTTCCACATTTCCGTCGAATTCCAATCCGGACGCTCGTTGATCACACGCTTGGTCGCGATCAATGCCAGCGGACCATTGGCAGCAACCTTTGCCGCAAGCTCAAGCGCAGCATCAATGGCAGCTCCGTCGGTGACGCGATTGACAAAGCCAACCTCATAGGCGCGCTGGGCAGAGATAAAATCTCCCGTCAGCGCCAGTTCCATTGCCATGCGTTTGCCGATAATCGACGGCAAGGTGAGCAAGCCACCTGCTGCCGCGACAAGGCTGCGCTTGACCTCTGGAATGCCGAACTGCGCCTTGTCATTCGCGACCAACAGGTCGCACGCAATCGCGATTTCCATACCGCCTGCAAGGGCATAGCCCTCAACCGCGCCAATCAACGGTTTGGCCGGCGGCGATTCGATGAACCCTGCAAAGCCCTTGCCCTTGATGCTGGGCAGTTCACCGCGCAAAAATGCCTTGAGGTCCATGCCCGAGCAGAACGTGCCGCCCGCCCCGGTGATGATGCCCGCGTTCAGGCTTTTGTCGCCATCCAGCTGCTCCATCGCTGCAGCGATGCCTTGCGCAACCGCTTGGTTGACGGCGTTCTTGGCCTCGGGCCGGTTGATGGTGATGATCAGGACGCCGTCCTGCGCTTGGGTTAGGACTTCAGACATTGCATTCCTCTCACTTCAGCAACGGATATGGTGGTTCGACGTATCTATCGCCCTTTGGGCAAGCCAAGCACATGTTCGCCGATGATATTCTTCTGAATCTGGCTGGTGCCCCCGCCAATCGTAGCGGAGAAGCTGTTCAGGTAAGAACGGTGCCAATAGCCGTCATCGACCGCATTTTCGTCACCAACATAATAGCCCGCGCGCGTTCCTTGGAACTGGAGCGAGAATTCGGTGAGCTCGCGGACCAGCTCAGTACGCGCCAGCTTGTTCATCAGCGCAAGTCCCATCGGCCGGTCGCTGGTGAGCGGTGCCATGCGGCGGCGTTGGTTGTTGAGGTTCAGCGCCTGAATTTCGATCATATAATCGACAAGCTTGTCGCGCATAACGGGATCGTCGAGCACTGGCTTGCCGCCGCGCTTGGCCGAACGTGCCATATCGACCACGCCCATGACATCCATTTCCTTGACGAAATAACCGCCGACCGGATTGACCTTCGCGCCGCGCTCATACTCAAGCGTCTTCATCGCGACCATCCAGCCCTGCCCTTCTTCGCCAACAAGGCCCGAAGCAGGAATTCGTGCGTCGGTGAAGAAGCATTGCGTAAATCCATATTCGCCGGTCAATTTCTTGAGGCGCCGCGTTTCGACGCCGGGAATCTTCATCGGTGCGAGGAAGAATGAAAGCCCTGCATATTTGCTTGGACCATCATTCGATGTGCGCGCGAGCAGGATCATATAATCCGCGCGGTCGCCCAATGACGTCCAAATCTTGGAACCGTTGATGACATATTCGTCACCATCCCGCACAGCCTTGGTCTGCGCGCTTCCAAGGTCGGAGCCATGCTCTGGTTCCGAAAAGCCCTGACACCAGATTTCTTCAGCCGACAGCATGGGCTTGATGAAGCGGCGCTTGTCCTCTTCACGGCCAATGTCGAGCAACAAAGGCCCCGTCCAGCCGTTCGCAATCGCATTGAGCATGATCGGCGCGTCATGGGTTTTCATGACTCGTGTGGCTATGCGTTGATATTCGGGATGCATGCCATAACCGCCATATTCGGTGGGCCAGGACATGCCGAAATAGCCGGCCTCGTAAACCTTGCGCTGCCAGTCGCGCAGGAAATCAAACTGCTGGTCAGTGGAAACTTCCATGAAGGTCAGCGGCAACATAAAGCCCGGGTCGCGGACCGTGTTTTCGGCGAACCACGCGTCGCACTGCTTTTCGAAATCCGCTAATTCTTGGGGACTTGGTTTGCTCATAGCTGATTCCTCTCTCGCCTTTTTAATTGCGCGATTAAAGAGGCGATTGCAACACCGAAATCCTTTCCGTGCCGGAACGCGTTAGCCCTTCTTGAACGGCGCCATTTCCCCCAGAAACTCGATCTCGCGCTCCATCGCCTGACTTTCGCGGGCAAGAAAATCTGCGACTGCGGATCGAAAGCCTGCATTGGCGATATAATGTGCCGAATAAGTCGGCACCGCTTCATATCCGCGTGCCAGCTTGTGCTCACCCTGCGCGCCAGCCTCAACGCGCGGCAAGCCATGTGCAATGGCGTAGTCGATGGCCTGATAATAACACAGCTCGAAATGCAGAAACGGCACATCGCGGGTGCAGCCCCAATACCGACCGTAAAGGCAATCCGGGCTGACAAAGTTTAGTGCACCGGCAATCGGACGGTCGCCGTCATAAGCGAGAAACAGCACGATGCTGTCCTTCATGCTTTCGCCGATAATGTCGAAGAACGCGCGCGTCAGATAAGGCCGCCCCCATTTGCGATGCCCCGTATCCTGATAAAAGGCCCAGAAGGCATCCCAGTGGTCAGGCGTGATGTCCGCCCCGCTAATTTGCGCAATGCGCACGGCAGATTGTGCAGCGGCGCGCTCCTTGCGAATGGCCTTGCGCTTGCGCGACGACAATGCGGCGAGGAAGCCGTCAAAGTCGGCATAATCGCGGTTCTGCCAATGAAACTGCGTGCCAATACGCGTCAGCCAACCAGCAGCACGAAACAATTCCAGCTCGGCCTCTTCGACAAAAGTTGCGTGGGCGGACGACAGGCCATTCTGGTCCACGACCGCTTCGGCAGCGGCCAATATCGCGGGCGCGAGCGCTGGATCGCGCAACAACAATCGTGGCCCCGGCACAGGCGAAAATGGCGCGGCAATCTGCAACTTGGGATAATATTGCTCGCCCGCCCGCTCAAACGCATCCGCCCAATGATGGTCGAACACATATTCGCCCTGGCTATGCGTCTTGAGATACGCTGGAACCGCCGCAGCGGGAATGCCATCTGCGTCGCGGATCAAGATCGGCGCAGGCGACCAGCCCGTGCCAGCGCCGACACTGCCTGATTGTTCCAACGCCGCCAGAAAGGCATGGCCGACAAAAGGATTACCACGCGGGTTCAGCGCATCCCACTGGTCGGCGGGAATATCGCCGACCTTGGTTAGAAGTTCGGCGGTGACGCCGTCGGTCATTAAGCCGCGCGGACCTTTACCACGCAATCAATCTCCACCGTTGCATCACGTGGCAGCACCGGTACCGAGACCGCAGCGCGTGCATGCTTGCCCGCATCGCCAAACACTGCTTCCATCAAGTCCGATGCGCCATTGGCGGCTTCGGGTTGGTCGGTGAAGTCTGCGGTCGACGCGACGAATACGCCAAGCTTGACGATACGCTCAACGCGATCAAGGTCACCGCCAAGGGCAGCCTTCATTTGCGCGATGAGCATGACTGCGCACGCCTTGGCCGCAGCCTTGCCGTCTTCAAGACTGCGGGTATCGCCGACCTTGCCGGTGACAACCTTGCCATCGACAAACGGTAACTGACCCGAAATGAACAACATCCCGTTTGCTTCGACAGCGGGCACATAGGACGCGACCGGCGCGGCGGGTGCTGGAAGAGTGATGCCCAGTTCGGCCAATTTTGCTTCGATCATGATGTTACCTTCTCCAATGCGGGCGCTGGCGCATTCGCAACCAGCCGCTCCCTGATCCAATGTTCCGCGTCGGCCCAACGATCCAAACGCGCGTGCGCCGACTTTGACGGATTTACCCGATCCCACAATAATGGCTCGCCAACAAAATGCAGCCGCCAGACGTCGGGATAGTGCTCGCCAACCGATTCATGCTGGTGACCCAAATCGTCGACGAATACCGCAACGCTTGGCTTATATTCGTCCAATATCCGCCCAAGCGCCTCGCCCTTTCCGCCCTGATTGCAGTAAACAGGCGCGTCGATGCCGACGGCCTTCAACTGCTCGGCACGCGGGCCAGCCCGATGGTCGAGTAAATTTGTGAGGATCACGACATCGGCATGTTCGCGCAGGCGGTTTAGACTATCGACCGCCCCTTCAATTGCTTGCTGCCGGTGCATTTCGGTGTCGAAAAAGCCGTTAAGCAATTCCCAAACCCGGCCGCGTTCCACAACGGTGCCGTCATGCTTGTGGCGCAGTGCCTCGCCCCAATCGCCATGCACCAGATCAAAATGGATATGATGCGCATCATCCAGCCAGTCGCGGAACGGCACAATCATATGCAGCAGCACTTCATCGCAATCGGAAATCAGCAACGGCCTGCTCATGCTTCCAACTCCTGACGCGCTTGCACCAGTACCGCGGGCGACACCCCGATGACCGCGGCGCAGGCCACCAAGTCAGGCTCATAAGCCTCCAGAAACGACAATATCGCTGCCTGAGTCCCCCGTTCGGTGATCGAGCCACGCAGCCCTTCAGGTGTGAGGCCCGTCAGCGACAACAGCCGCTCCGCCCGTGATTCTTCCATCAACGCCCAAGCCAAAGCCTGAAACGCCATACCCGATGCGTCTAACTTGCCGTTTGTTTCATGCATGGCTTTCGCTTAAGCCAAGGCATCCATGAACGCAAAGCGGGAAAAGAGCGGTAATGTCGAAAAAGGTGATGATCGTTGAGGACAATGAGTTGAACCTCAAGCTGTTCACCGACTTGCTGCGCGCCCATCAATTCACCGTAGAAGGCGTGCGCGACGGGCGGCTGGCGCTAGAACAGGCGCGGACGTTCGCCCCGGACCTTATTATCATGGATATCCAGTTGCCCCACGTCAGCGGCATCGACCTGATCGAAGCGATGCAGAAAGACTCTGTTTTGGCGTCCATCCCGGTGCTGGCCGTAACTGCCTACGCCGGCAAAGGCGACGAAGACCGAATCCGCGCAGCAGGCGCAAAAGGCTATCTGTCCAAACCCGTGTCAGTTATGAAGTTTCTGGAGGCCGTGCGGGGCATAATTGGATAATACGCCCTAGGGCACGATCGTCGTAAACAAAAACACCGCAAAAATCAGGATATGCACGACGCCTTGCAAGACGGTGGTCTTGCCTGTGCCCAGTGTCAGGGTCGTGACGAGAAGCGTCAGGAACAACAGCACCATCGATTTGGTATCAAGACCCAAGGCGATCGGAAGGCCCATCATCAGTGACAGAGCGGCGACCGCCGGAATCGTGAGGCCAATGGTGGCAAGGGCGGAGCCGAGGCCCAGGTTGATGCTCGTCTGCAACCGGTTCGCCATCGCCGCACGGACGGCTGCCACGCTTTCGGGTAACAACACCAATGCGGCAATGATGACGCCAACGACCGCACGTGGCGCACCGGCTGATGCAACCGCAGCTTCAATGGTCGGCGCTAACGTCTTGGCGAGCAGGACCACTGCGCCCAGACACGCGATCAAGGTGACTGCCGAAAACAGGGTTTGCCGGTTGGTGGGCGGGTCAGCATGCACATCTTCGTCCGCAGCCAACGTCTTGGCGGGGAGGAAATAATCGCGGTGGCGCACGGTCTGCACCATCACAAAGGTAGCGTAGAGCAGGAAGGAGACGACCGCGACAAAGGCCAGTTGCGATTCAGAATATACCGGACCCGGTTCACTCACTGTGAAATTGGGCAAAACCAGCGTCAATATGGTGAGCGCGCATAAGGTCGCGAGTGACGCGCTGACACCGGTTTGTTTGAATATCTGTTCCTTGTGCATAATCGCGCCGACAAAAATGCAGGCACCAATGAGGCCGTTGGAAATAATCATGACAGCGGCAAAAACCGTATCGCGGGCCAGCGTCGCCGCATTGTCACCCGCCGCGAGCATTAATGTGACGATCAGGCCAAGCTCAATAATTGTGACGGCAATGGCGAGTAGAAATGTGCCGAACGGTTCACCTACTCGATGGGCCACGAGTTCGGCATGATGCACCGCGGCCAGCACAGTTGCGATGAGGACAACACCAAGCAGCAGTACCGGGATGTTACTGCCGAAAGCAGCGGCGATAAGCAGCCAAGCCGCAGCAGGCGCCATCCAAGTCCAGTGCTGAAAATATTTCTGCATGACTCACATGTAGCGGCGCAGGGGCTTTGGGCAAGGTTAGCCGGGCAATAAATCAAAAAGGGCGCCAAAAGCGCCCTGATCGATACCTTTATTCAAGCAGCGATGTGCTTACTTGATTTTGGCTTCCTTGAACTCGACATGCTTGCGCACGACGGGGTCATATTTGCGGAACGTCATCTTTTCAGTGATGTTGCGCGGATTTTTCTTGGTAACATAGAAAAAGCCAGTGTCAGCAGTGCTGAGCAGCTTGATCTTGATCGTGGCTGGCTTCGCCATGGCCCATTCCTTTGTTCAAAAATTTCGCAAAAAACTGCGCAGAAAAAATCACCGCGCTGTTCACAGACGCGCGCCTTTGCGGATTCGTAGGCGCAAAGTCAAGCATTGAGTCGGTGTTCGCACATTTTCTGACGCCGCACACCGCCGCCCCACGATACGCTTTCACACTTCATTAACCACGATGGCGCATATCTGTAACAGTTTTCGGGCAGGGGATTTGCCATGGATATGGATCATGACCGGCAATTGTTGATTCGCGCAGAGTTGGGTGACCTTCTCGATGTGCTGCGGCTGACGCCCTTTGACAGCAATCCGGTGCAGTTTCTCATCCGGCTTGAGGCCATTCGCCAAACTGCGGTTGCGCATAATTTTACGGCCGTCGCCGAAATCGCCAGCATGTTTGAAGCAACGATGCAGCGAGTCATCGAAACCGGCGGAGCCGATTCGGTCATTGGGTGCTTCACCGGCATATTGGACGACGCCATTGGCTGTTCACAGCTAAGCCCGGTTGTTACGCAATCGCTGCTCGCGTCGGTAGCCGTCAGACTGGCCAACTAAGCGCGCCCAACAATAGTTGGTGTTTAATGGGTTTGTGCTAACCGGTGCATCATGGACGTTGCGCTCTCGACTTTGTTATCGGTTTTCCTCGCCGAAATGGGTGACCGCACCCAGATTCTCGCAGCTGTCCTTGCCCTTCGCTATCATCGTAACGGCGTGGTCATTGCCGGCCTTGCCTGCGCTACCTTGCTAAATTGCATCATTTCAGCTGTCGGCGGTTCGGTCATCGACAGCTGGATTAGTGAGCAGCCGGTCAAGCTATTCGCTGGCCTTGCGTATATCTTTGCAGGCGCTGGAATGTTGCTGTGGCGGCGGAATGTTGATCCCCTGTCCGGATGGAAAACTCCAGCGTTTCTGACCGCCTTTCTCGGCTTGTTCATTCTGGAGTTTGGGGACAAAAGCCAATTCATCATCGCGGCACAAAGCGCGCGAACACCTTTATGGGGTATGACGCTTATCGGTGGCTTTATCGGCATCATGGCAGCGACGATTCCAGCGATCATCTTGCGCGAACGGCTGGCGAAGATACTGCCGTTAAAACCAATCCGCTGGATATCGGGCGCGTTGCTGCTGGGATGGGGGCTGATGCTAGCGTCGCAAGCATTTGGCGTGGCGTAATCGCTTGTATCGATTGGCCTAATAACGTCCTTGAACTGGCAAAATCGCCTGTCGTACCTATATTGGATATTCCGCCGCCCCCGAATGGAGAATATCTATGCCCAATGGTGACAACAGTAAAAAAGCGCTCGCCGATGCGCTCAACGGCCTGCTTGCCGATTATTATGCGCTTTACCTGAAAACCAAAAATTTCCACTGGCACGTGACCGGTCCGCATTTTCGTGAATATCATCTGCTGTTCGACGAACAGGCAACCGAGCTTATCGCGACGACCGATCTGGTCGCGGAACGCGTCCGCAAGCTTGGGCAGGATACGTTGACGTCAATTGGTGCGATTGCCGCAAAGCAACGCATCAAGGATCATGATTCGACATCGACCGATGCAGCGCAGATGTTGAAAGCATTGCATGCGGACAATGAAACGCTGATTCAGGCGCTGAAGGAAGCGAAGGATCTAGCGGACGAAGCTGGCGATAATGCGACTGACGGCCTGCTGGATGACTGGACTGACCAGGCTGAACAGCGCGCATGGTTCCTGGCGGCGACCATTGGCAAGGCTTGATTAGCGACAAGACACAAAAAAGGCGGGTAAAGCATAAGCTTCCCCGCCTTTTTTAATAGGTTGCAGCGACGCTTATTCGGAAAGTGCGCTGAGGTTCGTTGCCGAATATTTACCACGACGATCGATTTCGATGTCGAACGACAAACGATCGCCCTGAGTCACTTGGCCCATGCCCGAACGCTCGAGCGCGGAAATGTGCACAAACACATCTTCACCGCCATCGTCGCGCTGAACGAAACCAAAACCCTTCATGTCATTGAAGAATTTCACAGTGCCATTGGCGCGCTCGCCAGTCGATTCGCGCTGCGGTCCACGCGGGGCCGAATCACGATCACCACCACGGAAACCACCACGATCGTCACCGCGCGGTGCACGATCACGGTCGAACGCAGGACGGTCAGGACGCGGTGCACGCTCGGTAACAGCCATCGGTTCGCCATCAATGACGAGATCGGTTGCCGACACTTTGCCGCCACGCTCGACAAGCTGGAATTCAAGCGGCTGGCCTTCGGCCAAACCGGTCAAGCCAGCCTGTTCAACCGCGCTGACATGCACGAACACATCGTCAGGACGACCATCGACCTGAATGAAGCCGAAACCCTTCTGACCGTTGAAAAACTTGACGATTCCCTTGCCGGAACCAATGACTTGTGCGGGCATTGGCGGACCGCCGGGGCCGCGACGCGGGGCGCTAAAGCCGCCACCACCACCGCCGCCTCCGCTGTAGCCGCCTCCGCCGCCACCGCCGGAACGTCCACCGCCGAAGTCACTCTGATAAGGTGACGGTGCGCGATAACCGTCATAGCTTTCATCACCGAAACCGTCTCTTTTGTCCCGGCCCTTGCCAGCACGCTTGCGATCAAAACCCATAACTTCTTACTTGCCTTCTCATCGCCCAGAACAACTATGTTATGCAGTCGAGGGCGACTGTACTGCACGTCACAAGCGCAATCCTTCGTGATCGCGCAAGCCTAAGCTATATCGTATTAAAAGGTTACGCGATAGCAAATATTACGCGCCGCCTTGGCTATACCTAAGCTGCACTTTCATTTGCCTTGCGCTGCTTGCTGGGGCAAGGGGCAGCTATGAGCGTATATTTGCATGAAGAAGACCTTCCCGAAGGCGTATTGGCAGAGGGCCCCGTGGCCGTCGACACCGAAACAATGGGGCTCATCACTGCCCGCGACCGTCTCTGCCTGCTGCAGATATCCGATGGACGCGGCGATGAACATCTGATCCGCTTCGGGCGCGACAGTGACTATAGCGCGCCAAATCTGCGCGCTGTCCTGGCGGACCCTGCCCGCATCAAGCTGTTCCATTACGCCCGCTTTGATCTCGCCGCGATTTCGCATTATCTGAATGTCGTCGCGACACCGCTGTTTTGCACGAAAATCGCATCGCGCCTGACGCGGACATATACCGACCGGCATGGCTTGAAGGAGCTGGTTAAAGAAATGCTCGGCACCGACATTTCCAAGCAGCAGCAATCCAGTGATTGGGGCGGCCCCGTGCTCTCCGAAGCGCAAAAGGATTATGCCGCCAGCGACGTGCGCTACCTCCACCGCCTGCATGCCGAATTTACTGTCCGGCTTGAGCGCGAAGGCCGCACCAAGATCGCACAAGCCTGTTTCGACTTCTTGCCCTACCGCGCCGATCTCGATCTCGCGGGTTGGCCCGAGGTCGATATATTCGGGCACAGTTAAGCTTCGATCTGGTTTAAACATCGACCATGTCCGCTCAAGCAGATCTCGAACGCACGCACAGACAGCGCTGGGCCATGCCCGGCGGACGTCACGATCGCTTGATTCGAGCGATGCGCGTGGTGTTGCCAAGCGTCATTGGCTTGCTCGTCGCGCTGCTGGCGTTCAGCCCCTTCACAGGGCAGCAAGAACTCAGCTTCGTCCTCAACAAGGATGAAGTGAACCTGTCGCGCGAGCGCTTGCGCGTTGTCGAAGCCTTGTATCGCGGCGAAGATAGCAAAGGCCGCCCCTTCTCCCTGCGGGCAGGTAGCGCCGTGCAGAAAACGTCGGCCGAACCGGTTCTGGACATGAGCGCATTGTCGGGGCGCATTACGCTGAACGACGGGCCGGCCTCCATCATTGCCCAGCGCGGCGTCTATGATCTTAACAAGGAAACGATGCGGGTCACTGGTCCCTTGGCTGTTCAGTCGCCTGGCTACGACATGGTGGCAAGCAATGTGGAACTGTCCCTCAAAGACCGTTCGATGCAAAGCTTTGGCCCCGTCAGCGGGCGAACCAAGGTCGGCACATTTAAAGCCGGCCGACTGCGCGCTGATTTGGATACGCGGATCGTTCGCCTGGATGGCGGCGTTCGTTTGCGCATTGACCAGAATGCGATTAAGTAAGGCATAATGACAAAATCTTCGCCTACCATTGGATTGTGTGTCGCCATTTTTGGCATGGCCCTGCTGTCGTCTGCATCGACAGCGCAATCCATCCGCAACCATAATAGCAACGCACCCGTTGATTTCTCCGCGGGATCGCTGGAATTGCAGGACCGGGCAGACCGCGTCGTCCTGTCGGGCGGGGTCACCGCGACGCAAGCGGGTCTGACGCTTCAGGCGAACCGCGTGACCGCGGCCTATTCCAGCAATGGCGGCGTTGACGTGAACCGGCTCGATGCGACCGGCGGCGTCACCATCACCAAGGACGATCTGCGCGCAACGAGCAGCTCAGCCATTTATGATCTTGATGCCAGCCTGATTACTTTGCTTGGCAATGTCCGTCTGGTGCAAGGCAGCAATCGGTTGAATGGCGGACGCGTGGTTATTGACCTGAATTCGGGACGCTCCACCATCAATGGTGGCGGCGCGCCGGGCACGACGCAGTCAGGCGGACGGGTGACGGGCACATTCACTGTGCCCCAACGCAAGAATTAGAAACCGCGCCTTAAATCTCTCCGAATCGGACACGCATGGATCATGCCAATTGCAAATCCGCTCAGCATTCTTTAGCGGTTTGCGGGTAACAACGGCATCATTGGCGGGCAGGATTCGGATATGGACAGCATGACTGCAACTTCTCCTGCCGTGGATGCAACGACCGACGCAGGTATGCAGTCCGGCCTTGGCGTAGTGTCGATTGCCAAAAGCTATGACAAGCGGGCCGTCCTGACCGATGTGTCGCTGTCGGTTGCCAAGGGCGAAGTTGTTGGCCTGCTTGGGCCCAATGGCGCCGGTAAAACGACCTGCTTCTATTCAATCATGGGCCTCGTAAAGCCAGATAGTGGCCGGATCACGCTTGATGGCGCGGACATCACTAACTTGCCCATGTATCGCCGGGCCATTCTGGGCCTTGGTTACTTGCCCCAGGAAACATCCATTTTCCGTGGGATGACCGTCGAACAGAATATCAGCGCGGTGCTTGAATTGTCGGAGCCTGATGCGGACTCCCGCAATGATCGTTTGGAAAAGCTGCTTGAGGAGTTTGGCCTGACGCGGTTGCGCAGCGCGCCCGCAATGGCGCTTTCCGGCGGCGAACGTCGCCGATGTGAAATCGCCCGCGCGCTGGCTGCCAATCCCTCGATCATGCTGCTGGATGAACCCTTTGCCGGCATTGACCCGATATCGATTTCGGACATCCGCGATCTGGTGAAGGAACTCAAGACGCGCGGCATCGGCGTACTGATTACCGACCATAATGTGCGCGAAACGCTCGACATCGTTGATCGCGCTTGCATCATTTATGGCGGCCAAGTGCTGTTTGCCGGTTCGCCCGAAGCGTTGGTTGCAGACCCCAATGTCCGGCGCCTGTATTTGGGCGAGAGTTTTGCGATGTGAACGGCGCGATGACGGAGCAATAACGTCATGGCATTAGCACCTCGCCTGGACCTGCGCCAAAGCCAGTCACTGGTGATGACGCCGCAGTTGCAACAGGCGATTAAGTTGCTGGCGCTGTCGTCGCTCGAAATCGAAGCGTTCATCGCAGAGGAAGTCGAGCGCAACCCGGTTTTGGAAACGGGAAATAATGATGGCGGGGGGGAACCGGCCATGGATGAATTCCCGCAGTCCTCAGCCCCCGACACGGAACGTGCCAGCGACGACGTATTCCGCAGCGATGGCCAAGGCGGATCCGAGGCGCTGGACGTCGATTTGAGCGCAGAAACATTCCACCATGACACCGCATCCGACAGCGTCGGCGGTGCAGACGGCATGCTGGGCGTTTCGGGCAGCGCCATGTCAGACAGTTTCGACAGCGAAGGACCCGATTTCGACAGCTTTGCCGCGCGCGACATCAGTTTACGTGACCATTTGATGGCGCAAGCAGGCTCAAGCCTGTCGGGCCGGACATTGCTGCTTGTCCAACAGATTATCGAGCAAATTGAACCGACCGGATATGTCGGCGAGGACCTGTTGGCAATGGCGCAAAGGCTTGGCGTCCCCTTGGCCGACATGGAGGCCGCCTTATTGGAAGTGCAGCGCTTCGATCCGACCGGTGTTGGCGCGCGAAACTTGTCCGAGTGTCTGGCGTTACAGGCGAAGGAAGCCGATCGTTATGACCCGTGCATGGCCAAGCTGATCGATAATTTGGACTTGGTCGCCAAAGGTGCGTTCGACCAGCTTAAGCGAATGTGCCGCGTCGATGACGAAGATTTGCGCGACATGCTCATGGAACTGCGCGGCTATGACCCAAAGCCGGGATGCCGTTTTGAAAGCGAAGATAGTCTGGCCGTCACGCCCGATATCTATGTCACGCCGCGTGGCCAGGGTTGGGCTATCGAACTGAACAGTGCCAACCTGCCGCGCATATTGATTAACCGGAGCTATGTCGCCGAACTGGGTCAGGACAAAACGACGAAGGCGTGGTTGAGCGACTGCCTGGCCGACGCGAACTGGTTGATAAAGGCCATGGACCAAAGGCAGCGTACAATTGTCAAGGTCGCAACCGAGATAGTGAAGCAACAAGAAGGGTTTTTCCGGCGCGGTGTGGCGCACTTGCGTCCGCTAACGCTGCGTCAGGTGGCTGACGCCATCGAAATGCACGAATCAACGGTTAGCCGAGTCACAAGCAACAAATATTTGCATTGCGGGCGCGGACTATTTGACCTGAAATATTTCTTTTCTTCGGGCGTTCAATCCGCTGATGGCGAAGGCGCCTCAGCCGAGGCTGTGAAAAGTCACATCAAGTCGCTGATCGACGGCGAAGGAGATAAGATCCTGTCCGATGACACCTTGGTCGATATGTTGACCGCCAAGGGATTTGATATTGCCCGCCGCACAGTTGCCAAATATCGCGAGGCGATGGGTATTGGCTCGTCCGTGCAACGACGCCGCCAAAAGAAGATGGGTCGCTAAGGTAACAACCGGTGACCTATTGCACTATAAGTTGACCTCAAGGAAATTGATGTCGCCAGTTGCGGGGTTGAGGCGGAACTCAAAGCGGCCATAATCAAACGGCCATAATTCCGGCAAAAGCGTGACCGTCATTTCATGCACGCGTGCGATTAATGCCGGATCAGTTTCCTGCACCAGCTTTGCTTCGGTGGATTAAAAGCCGCGCTTCTCTGCATATGTCCGCAGCACTTCGGTGTCATGATCAAAACGCATGAGCGGCATTCAGACCCATGCCTTCAAGCGTATCTCGGACTTCTCTGTGGTATATTGCATGATTTCCGTCAGTATTATCGCGCGAACCATCCCCCAAATCATGTTTTGCGATGAACAATATATTTATTTTATTGTGATAATTATCCGGAATAGAAATTTTGTTATCCGCCTGTATTTGATACATCTTCATAATATTGAAACATTCTAGAATATTTTTGATATATGCAGAATATAATAATATTCATGTCAATATCGAGAAATTTGTGATCCGGGAGATTTTTTGATGTCGTTGCTCGATTTGCACACGGCGACGTTGATGAGTGCCGGGGGTGATGACCGCATTACACTGGATGAACAAAGCGGACTTAACAGCTATGGCTGCGCGCCAGAGCCAATCCGCGCCATCAGCTACTCATCCTCTACCGCCAGCTCGATCTCGGCTCCAGCCTATGCGCACGCACACGCGGTCCATCATCAACTGCGGCTTGCCGTTGTCGATGGCGAAAGCGAAGAGGCCGCTTATACCCGTTTTTGCGCAACGCACGGGCGCGGATCCGTAATGTTTACGGCCTTGGCACCGAAATTGATGTGGCATTCGGCGCCTCGGGCACGGATCTGGAATATTTGGCGCTCGCGCTTGCGCTGCAGACGCAGCAGCCAGTAACCAACATTGTCGTCGAGGTTGACGAGGTCGGCAGCGGTTGCCTCTATTCTGAAGCGGGCCAATATTTTGCCGAGCGAACATCACTAGGTGTCGAGGTTGAAAAGGGCGCTTATCTCCCTGGGTTCAACGCAGATCGGGTCCACGTCAGAACGCTCCAAACGCGGACAGATGCCGGGCCAGTACGCGATGAGAGTGATTATACGAAATCGCTGCTCGACGCCGCCGGTGAGGTCATCGCTACAGGCGGGCGTCCGCTGGTGCACATCATTCACCGATCCAAAACGGGCATCGTCACGCCCAGTCTGTCGGCAGTGGATGCATTGTCGGCGGCTTATGGATCAAACGTCGATCTCGTGGTGGATGCCTGTCAGGGACGCATATCGCCAGCGGCCATTGCCGCCTATCTGGATCGCGGGGCCAGTATGTTCCTCACCGGCTCGAAGTTCATCGGCGGTCCTCCGTTCAGCGCGTGGGCTTTGATACCGCGGGCTCTGGCACAGCGCATGACCCCGTCTCCGGCGACCACCCCACCGCGCCCACCGCAGTCCATCCTCTTGATCGCAAGATGCTATATGTCATCGAGCTAACACAGCCCCTGCCGCATTCGGGGGCCCCGTTGGACATCGAGCAAGCGCGCGCCGTCTATCGCGCCCTGTATACCGACATGTCCGGACAATTTTCAGACCCGCGCGACCAGTTAATCGCAGCCGAAATCTGTCATGTTGGACAACCGGTCAAATGCCTGAAACACGCCAATGGTGCATGGGCACCAACATTGCGCCCATCGCTATCTGCGCCGCAGATTTTTGAAATGATTGGTCTGGATGCCGACCGTCTTGTCGAGCGCTTCACAGCTGACATCGAGCGAGTCGCCGCCAAAATTCGGCTGGGTATCGGAACATTGGACGGCCGCTAAGCGGCAGAGGCAGCAACGATTGCTGCGTCGCGCTCTGCAATGATCTGGTCGGCCATGATGTGATCGCTGAGCTTATCGACATCAATCGCCGCAATAGGGTCGGACATCGGCACCAGCGTCGCTTCAAGGCCTAGGCGTTTGCCGGCAATGGCCAAAGCGGCCCGAAGCCCAATCGTTCTGGTAATCGCCCGCAGCGCCAATTGTGGGCCAAAATGCCAGAATAACCGCCAACTGCTCTTGCGATCCTGTTCTACGTCAGCCCACAGATCGAGCGCGAAAACCGACTTAAGGCTCATCAGCGCGAACAGATTGGCACCCGACCATGCGCCATCGGCAAAACGCAGCCATGTGCGCTTGGCATCGGGGAATTGCGCCAACATATTGGCGCGTTCGACCATAGCAATGGCAACGTCACCCTGTGCCTGACTCAAAAAATCGTCGATCATCTGCACAGTCAGCAATGGGTGATCGGCGGTTGTCACCAAGACCGGAGACGCAAAGCCCAGTGCATTGACGACGTTCTTGATACTTGTCGAAATGCCGCTTTCGCTTTCCAGCAACGTCGCGCCCCCGCCCGCAGCAACCGCAGCGCGCAGTGTATCGGGGTCCTGCGACAGCACAATGACCTGCCCGATATGTGGCGACGCGTTTAGCGTCCGCAATACCGTGGTGATCATCGGTTCGCCGCGTAAGGGAATAAGCGCTTTTTGCTGAAGCCCGAAATGTTGCGCGAACAAATCGGTGCCTGGCCGCTGTCCGGCAAGAACGATGCAGGTCCATTGCGCTTGCAACTGGCTTCTCCTAAACGCTTCGAAATCAGGTCGATACGCCAGCTGTTCTGGCACGGCCTCGGGGTGGGGCTTGGCCGTCAAATATGAATATTGCAATATATGATCTCGACAAGACCATCACACGGCGTCCGACCTTTACCCATTTCCTGCTGTTTTACGCCCGCCGCAAATCGTCTTTCAAGCTGGTTGCCCTGCCGCTTTGGGTGGTCGCGCTGATCGGTTATCGCATCGGTCTATATTCTCGCAAGCCATTGAAACAGTTCGGCATAGCCCTCTTCATGGGCCGCAATCTCGACGCGCGCCAAGTAGACGAAGTCGCCCGGCAATTTGTTACTGACGTGGTGATGCATGACATTCAGCCGGGCGCAGCGGCGTCTATTGAGAATGACCGCAACGCGGGCCACAAACTCGTCATAGCGTCGGCGGCTCCGGCCTTTTACACAGCGGAAATCGCAAAACGCTTGGGATTTGATGCCTTCATCGCCACGCAGCAAATCGCATTGGGGGACGCGGACATCAGCCACCGGATCGATGGCGAAAATTGTTATGGTCCGGAAAAGCTGAACATGGTCCGCAAATGGTTCGACAACCAAGGGTGGAAGCGCGGCGACTGCCATATCTCGGTCTATTCGGATCATGCCAGCGATTCGCCCTTACTGGATTGGGCGGACTCAGCCTATCTGGTCAACCCTTCTGCAAAACTGCGCCATTTGGCCGAACAGAAAAAATGGCATGTGCGGAATTTTTTGTCCGCTAAGGACTATTGAACAGCATGCAAAAAATCTGTTTCCTGTTCAACCACGACCAAACGCACCAAGTCGCGCATAGCCTGCCCATTGCCTTGCAATTGATCGCAAACAAGGCGGCGGAGGTGACATTGGCCGTGACGTCCACCGCGCTGGAGGCAGAGATCCGGCGGTTAAGCGGAGCCGCGCTGGGCAACGCGCCCATCGTCCAGCTCGAGACAAAGTCGGCATTATCCGTCACATTGGTGCGGATGCTGGATGGCCTGGTTCCGGCCCGGAAATTATTGATCTATCGTGATAATTTGGATTTTTTCCGGCAATTTGACGCGATCGTGGTCTCCGAAAAATCGAGCCTGATTTTGAAGTCACGTTACGGTTTGACAGACGTCAAATTCATTCACACCCGGCATGGCGCAGGTGATCGTGCCATCGGCTTCAATGCAGAAAGCGCCCAATTCGACCTGATTTTGGTGTCCGGCGAGAAAATTAGAAACCGTCTTGTCCATGACGCAGGCGTTCCAGCCGAGAAAATACAAGTCACGGGATACGCAAAGTTCGACATTAAAGTCGCCGCACCGAAGCCTTTGTTTATGGACAATGACCGGCCCACCATCTTGTATAACCCGCACCCGTCGCCGCATCTTTCAAGCTGGTTTGAATTCGGCGCTGACATTTTGGAGCAATTTTATAAAAGCGACCGGTACAACCTGATCTTCGCGCCGCATGTCATGCTATTTGCGCGGCCATGGACCGTCACAATCGACAAGTTCTCGATCGCATATGCAAAAAAGCCTGCGCAACGCTATTTTGATGCACCGCATATGTTACTTGATCTGGGCGGTCCGGCGTGCACGGATATGACCTATACCAATGCCGCCGACCTGTACTTGGGCGACGTGAGTAGCCAGATATATGAATTTCTCTACAGACCGCGACCGTGTCTGTTTCTTGATGCGCATGACACAAAATGGCAAGGCGATCCCAACTATCGCCATTGGACGACCGGGCCGGTCATCACGGACGCGAGCAATATCATTGCCGCCGTTGATGCAGCTTTCGCCACGCAATCTGCTTATCTTGACGCCCAACGGCACCTGCTTGCCGACAGTTTTTCGGTCACCGAAGAGGCTGCATCACTGCGCGGTGCAAAGGCGATAATCGCGTATCTGGACGGCACCGTTGGCCAATAACGTCAAAGATAACCCGTTATCGTCGCATTCGCCATTGCGGCGCATCGCCGGCAATATGGGGCGACTACTGTCAGGCAAGGCAGCGGCCGGCATAATCAGCCTTGGATCAATTGCCATCGCGGCCCGCATATTAGGCGTCGAGCAATATGGCGTGCTTAATTTGGTGCACGGCTTTGCGACCCTGATGGGTGGAACCATCGCCTTTTCCGGATTTCACGGCATGGTCCGTTATGGTGCCGAAGCGCTCAATCGCGGCGCGCATGCCCAGTTCCGTAATCTCGTCTTACTCCTTGCGCTGATCGAGTTGGGCATGGCCGCGATTGCGATTGTGTTAGCCATGTTGCTGGTCCCGTGGGTTGGTGCGTCGCTAGGGTGGAGCCAGCAGGCCATCCAGTTCGGCGAAATTTACTGTTTCGCTATTTTCGCCACTGTCCGCGCGACGCCGCAAGGGTTGCTGCAACTGGCGGAGCGCTTCGACCTTATTGGCCTTCACCCCATAGTCATGCCCGTTATCCGCCTTGCCGGCGCACTTGCAATTTACGCCACGGGCGGTGGCTTGAGCGCATTTTTATGGGTATGGCTTGGCGCAGCGATTGCCGAGGGGCTTTCCATGTGGGTGCTGTGCTGGATTGGCACACGGCATTTGGTTTTTGCCGCGTATGGGCGGCCGACATTGAAAGGCACAAGGCGCGACAATCCAGGCATTGTCCGCTTTATTGCAACGACCAATCTGGACCTGACACTACGCGACATTGCACCCAAGGCCACGCCGTTAATCATTGGCTGGATGCTTGGCCCAGCCGCGGCGGGGCTGTTCGCGCTCGTCCAGCGAGCGAGCGCCATTTTGATCCAGCCAGCACAGATGCTGGGCGAAGCGGCCTATCCCGTTGTCACCCGCTTGTTGATCAGCGGTGATGACAATGCCGCAGGCAAGGCCGTCCGGCGCTCAGCGGTGTTCGCAACCGGGGCCGCAATGGCTGCGGCCGCGGTGATGAGCCTGTTTGCCGACCGCGTTCTTGTCCTGCTTGGCGGCGCAAGTTTCGCGGGCGGTGCGTCGCTCTTAATACTCGTGGTGCTAGGGCGCGCGATGATCGCAGGCATGCCCATATTGTCGGCAGCGCTGACCGCGCAAGGTCGGCCGTGGGCAAGCGCCCGCGCAAATCTTGCCAGCAATGTCGGCATGCTACCGGTGCTGCCCTTGATGATTTATTGGCTTGGCCTCAATGGCGCAGGCGTACACGGCATACTGCAAGGCCTGATGCTCGTCGGCGTGCTGATCTGGAGTTATAACCGATCCATCCTTGCACCGAGGGCCGGGATATGATTACGCGTCAAGAAAGGGTCGGGGGCCGTTAAATGACAAGTGGCGATTTTCTCATAAAGCAGCTGAAGAAGGCTATATTTGTTCCCTACGCCAAATTGATGGTGACGCTGAGCGGCGAGGGAACTGGCTTCAGCCGTTCAAGCTACGGTGTCTTGATGAAGACCAACTGGCGCGATCGAACGTTCATATACTGCCGTTTTGCGGTATATGGGCATGGCCTGTCTGACTATCTTTGCGGGCTAAGCCAACCATTCGTATTTCTGGATATTGGCGCCAATCAAGGCCTCTATAGCCTTATCGCCGGGCAAAACCCGCATTGCACGGCAGCCTTTGCGCTTGAACCGGTGCCGGATACTTTTGACCGGTTGAGCCAGAATATCGGCGCGAACAAGCTTGGAGCTAAAGTCCAAGCTGTGCCTGCCGCGCTTTCAGATCAGGAAGGCACCGCCAAAATTGCATTTGATGCGGCGCATAGCGGACTAGCCTCGCTGCGCAATGATGGCGTCGATGGTCTTGAAATCAAAACCATCAACATGGCTGCACTCGATAATCTCATCGGCGATCCCGACATGCTGGTCATCAAGGTAGATGTCGAAGGCCATGAAGCCGCCGTCATGGAAGAGCTGATCAAATCGCGCTTCCTACAACGCATCCAGTCAGTGTTTTACGAAGTCGATGCCAAATGGAGCGACGCTGACGGTCTGCGCGCAATCCTCGAACGCGGTGGCTTTACCCATTTTACCACCGTCGGTCGCGGCAAGCATTATGACGTGCTGGCCACGCGCGGGCCCGCACCTACGTCTTAAGTCCTGCTGTGTGACGCGGCGTTATGGATGCGCTTTAATAAATCCTGCCACGTCCGCCAGAATCGGCGCTTTTGTCCGAAATGGTCGCGCAATCGCCATGATGATATCGGCATGGTCGACGCCGCTATAAATTTTCAGCTGTTGCTGGCCCCCTAAATCCGCAATTTTCTCGGAAAGGACCTTGCTGTTGCGTGGCTTTACTACAGTGTCCTTGTCACCCGTGAGCAGAAGCAGCGGCGGCGCGTCCGCACGGGCGTAGGTGATTGGCTGTGTTTCCGTCGGATTAGGCCACTGTCCCAGCGCAATTTTCGAGGAATCCGTCGTCAGCGGCAAAAAGTCATAGGGACCTGCAAGACCAATGACGCCCTTTATGATATCCGGTTTCAAACCCTTGGCGGCGAGCCATCTTGGATCAAGCGCCGCAAGCATCGCGATGTGCGCACCGGCGCTGTGGCCCATCACAAATATGCGGTTCGCGTCGCCTTCATGGCTCGCGATGTTCGCATGCACCCAGGCAATCGCATCGGCCGTATCTTCCACAAAGGCAGGGAAGCGGACCTTCGGCGTTTTGCGATAGTCCGCAACAACCGTGACAACACCACGCGCGGCAAAGGCGCGGCCTAAAAAGCCATAGCCCTCACGCTCGCCGTCACGCCACGCACCGCCATGGAAGAATATGAGGACTGGATGACGCGTTGTGGCGGAGCCTTCAGGGGCGTAGATGTCGAGTTTCTGACGCTCGTCAGTGCCATAGGCGATATCAGTGACGGGCAGCCCCGCAAATTCGGCAGCGCCCGGGGCCATCCGGTCCGCGAAATCAAGCTTCTGCGGATCTGTCTTGGTCCAAAACCATAGACCGGAACCGGCAAGCGCGAGTAGCAAAGCAATCAGGATATATTTGATCATCCCGCCTGTGTGCCGGTTAAGCGGTGGATAGACAACGGGAAAGTCGATCGACGGTCACCCAGGTGCATCAGCGGATCTATGTAGACAAAGCGGTTAGGATAGCCGCGCGAGCGCTTAGGTTTTTACCGTGATTGTCATTTTTTCGTCCGGGTGGATCGAACATTCAACCTCAACCGTGCCCGGTTTGTCGAAAACAACCGTGCGCGACTGGCCTTGGGGATAGCTCCCAAGGTCGAAGGATTTGGCATCACTCAGCGAGAAGATGTTGTGATTGTACGGATCGCCATTCTTGAACGAAACCGTATCACCAACTTTGATCAGCAGTGTTTTTACTGAGAAGGCACTGTTTTTCGAGACGATTTGGTAAGAGGCAGCCCAAGCGGCGCCGCTGATAGCTAGCAAACTGGTGGCCGCAACCACAGTGAAAATTCTAGATGTGGTGCGCGTTTTCATCGGAAAATTCGTCCTGTCGGCGTCATGAACCGACAGCGAAATCCTGACGGCACAGACAACCAACGAGACACCCGAAGGTGTCCCGTTGAAGATAATTATAATGGCCGCAAGATTAACGCTTCGCTATCGGAATTAGAAATTTGTTCAAAAAAATTCAAAAAATTTAAATTGCTCAAACAAAACTATCAATTAAATGCTATCATGCTCTAAACTGAGCTTATCCGAAACAAGCTTTTTTGGCAGCGTCATCAAAGGTGTAAAACCAAATCCCTGTCTTCTGCCATACTTGCCCACTTTTATCTTTATAAAACGGAACTTCATTTGCATAGTAGTTCCAAATACCAAAACCACCTTGCGTATAATCGACCGTCTTATTAAATGTTTTTGTTCCAGATTTACATATCACTATCTGTTCAGTATATGGCAACATTCTATTGTTATCATATTTTTTATCTACTAAAGTTGATTTGGTATACGATTGATCTGGACTTGCAGCAGCCAAAGCGACACTAATTAAAATAATACTCATTTTTGCGATCCATTTTTCATAATTATATCGTGGGAATTTGGCGATTTTGTAATTTGACGCGCCATTAAACAATGCGGAGGCAAGCGCCTAGCAGTAGGAGCAGCAGTGCAGCCATCACAATCGGTTGCGATCTGAGTGTAACTAAGCGGTCTGCAAATTGTGGACGAAAATCTGCCGCCACAAGCGTACACGATTGTGCCCGCCACCCTAAGTCAGACAAACGCACCGCACACCACTACACGCGATGCGGAACGCGTTTTAGTCGCCAAAGGCTTATGCGGCCCTGTTGCAGTAGTTGCACCGCTTATGTTTGCTAAATGCCATCTGACATTACCCGAGGTTAACCAAAGCAGGCCTTTTGGGCAGCTTCGTCAAAGCTGTTATATTTGCCGCTTGTCTTCTGCAATATTTGTCCATTTTTATCGGTATAATATGGAAGCTCATTTGCGTAATAGACCTTGCTAAGCTCAAATTTCGCAGAACTCACCGACTTATTATACGTTGATGACCCTGATTTGCACACAACGATAGTTTTATTATAAGGCTTCGTCTGATTATTATTATAAAATGTACCTTCTGAGGTAGATGTTGCATATGACTGGTCTGTGGTGACAGCGGTCAAAGCTAGGCTAAATAAAATAATACTCATTTTTGCGATCCGTTTTTTACAATTATGTCGTGGGACTTGGCGATTTTGTAATATGACGCGCCATTAAACGATGCGGAGGCAGGCGCCTAGCAGCAGGGGCAGCAGTGCAGCCATCACAATCGCTTGCAATCTGAATGTAACTAAGCCGTCCCCAGACTTTGCACTCTACCCCTGCCAATGCAACGCGTCGCGCACCGCCTACCCACGCTGCGGAGAGCATTTGAACGTTTATGCGATTCTCTTAACGGTCTGCTACATAGAAAAAGGGGCCGCCATTTCTGGCAGCCCCTTTTGTGTAATGGTTTCGATCGGTCGAGCTTAGCGCTTCGAGAACTGGAAGCTCTTGCGCGCCTTGGCCTTGCCGTATTTCTTACGCTCGACAACGCGGCTGTCGCGTGTGAGGAAGCCTTCCGACTTCACGGCGCTACGCAGCAATGGTTCGTACTTCGAGAGCGCCTGAGCGATGCCGTGCTTTACAGCACCGGCCTGACCCGAAAGACCGCCACCCTTTACGGTCGCGATCACGTCATACTGACCGGTCCGCTCGGTAACACCGAATGGCTGGTTGATGACGAGACGCAACGAAGGACGTGCGAAATAGATTTCCTGATCGCGGCCATTGACGACGATCTTGCCAGTGCCTGGCTTTAACCATACGCGGGCGACGGCATCCTTACGACGACCAGTTGCATATGCACGGCCTTGCGCATCGATTTCCTGTTCACGAATGACAGCAGCGATCTGTGCAGGTGCCGAAACGTCGGCGCCCAATGTTTCGAGATCAGCGAGCGAATTTGCAGTTTCAGACATTATGCACCCACCTTGTTCTTGCGGTTCATGGAAGCGACGTCGAGCGTCGTAGGCTGTTGACCGGCATGCGGATGGTCGGTGCCATTGTACAAGTGCAGTGCACGCATTTGCGCACGACCCAAAGGACCGCGTGGAACCATGCGCTCTACTGCCTTTTCAAGCACGCGCTCTGGGAATTTGCTGTCCAGCACCTTGCCAGCAGTAATGCCCTTGATACCGCCAATGTAACCGGTGTGACGATAATAGACCTTGTCCTTCAGCTTGTTGCCGGTGAACTTGACCTTGTCAGCATTGATGACAACTACATGGTCGCCGCAATCAACGTGCGGGGTGTAGCTTGGCTTGGTTTTGCCACGCAGGATGTTGGCGATAAGGCTGGCAACACGGCCAACAACCAAACCTTCTGCGTCAATGAGGATCCACGATTTCTCAACGTCCTGGGGACGGATCGATTTCGTAACTCTGGATAGCGTTTTCATCGCTAATCGAACCTTTCGAATTTTGGTAACTGCGCAGAATCATGACGACACTGCACGCGAAGCGGTGCCAATGGCGATGAAAGCCCTAACAGTCAAGCAAAAGCGAGGGTTTTACGGCGGGTATAATAATACCTTCGTGCGTTTAAAGGGTTTCGGCACGAACCCATTGGGCGAAAGCCGGCAGTACCGTTGCGTCCCCCAGCCGGATGATTGCTGGCACGTCATAGGAGTGCAGTTCGGCAATCCGCGACATCGCAGCGGATGCCTTTTCTACACTGGTCTTGAAAATCACGGGATATTCTGTGGCACTTTGCACTGCGCCTGCCCAACGGAATTGGGATATCACCGCCGCGTGCCGGTTGGCGCAGGCTATCAAACGCTCCGACAGTAAAGCTGCGCATATGTCATCCGCTTCGTCTGCGGTCGGAAAAACCGCGTAGATGAGCGCGATCTCAGACACCCTTGGCGGATTCCGCGTGCCGCCCAAGCACATGCGCGCCCCACACGGTCGATGCGACGACTAATGCGCCAACGGCCTGATGCGAAACGGCCAGAACAATGTTCACGCCGCTCATTACAGTAGCGATTCCAAGCAGTATCATGATGCCAAAGGCACTGTGGATGGCGAGCGACGCCTGACGCACCCCGGCCTTGCGGGCGCGGCGGGATAGCAGCACCAGCGCGATCACCGCAACCCACGCCCACCAGCGGTGAACGAAGTGGGTAAGGTACGGATCATTGACCAACGCATAAAGCGCGCCCTTTGCGGTATCCACGCCATCGGGGAAAAACCGGTCGTTCATCAACGGCCATGTGCTCGACACATAACCCGCGTTGAGTCCCGCGACCCACGCCCCAAACAGTAATTGGATAAATAATATCGCGAGCACGCTGGCGGCAAAGCCTGTCAGGCGCGCGGGTTTTGCCGCAGGATTTCGCTGAAGCATTTTAAGATCAAGCGCGGTCCAGATCAGGCCGCCCAAAATGATGAGAGCCGTCAGCAAATGCACCGCCAATCGGTAATGGCTGACGTCCGTACGCGCCGATAGGCCGGACGAAACCATCCACCAGCCGATTGTGCCCTGAAGCCCGCCAAGCGCCAGCAACGCCAGCAGACGCGGCTTATATCCCGCAGGAATGGCTTGCTTGACCCAGAACCAAGCCAAGGGCAGCGCAAAAGCGAGGCCGATGAGACGCCCAAGCAAACGGTGCACCCATTCCCAGAAATAGATGAACTTGAACTCCGCCAGCGTCATTCCAGCGGGACCGTTGATTTGGGTATATTCGGGAATTTGCTTATATTTTTCAAACTCGGACAGCCAGCTTGCCTCGCTGAGGGGCGGCAAAGCGCCGGTTATCGGCTTCCACTCGGTTATCGAAAGCCCGGACTCGGTAAGGCGTGTGATCCCGCCGACAACGACCATCAGGAAGACGAGGCCGGCGACCCACATCAACCAATTGATCAGGGCTTGTGGCCGTGCTGTCGGGCGGGCGGATGCTGAATCACTATTGAGGGCAGGTTCCATAAGCGGCGATATGCGCCGGTTTCTTTCCCATCGCAAGCAGCCCGAGGTTGCAATAAGTGCCATTGAAGCTGCAATTTATGTCATGTGATGTTGTAACGTCTGGCGAATCAGTGTAGTGGCTGTGGCCATGACCGAGGCTTGGATGAAATGGCGATGGGACGGGCTTGGCCTAGGCATCGCTGGCCTGTGCCTGTTGCACTGCGTCGCGACGGTCATTGTCGTGGTATTTCTCGCATCGGCTGGCGGGGTGTTGTTAAACCCTGCTATTCACGAAGCTGGGCTTGTGCTCGCAATCCTGCTGGGCGTCATCGCGCTGGGCAAAGGACTTTGGGACCATGGCTTCATTATGCCGGCATTCGTCGGTGGAGCCGGCCTTGGCATGATGGGCGGTGCGCTCACCCTGCCCCATGGCGGTATTGAAATCGTGTGGACGATGGTCGGCGTTATCCTGTTGGCGCTTGGCCATTATCTGAACTACCGGGCGTCACACTGACGGGTAATTGACCCGCTGGCTGCCACGGCCTACATCAATGAAATGGCAGCACATCATCATCACGAACATGCAGGCGCATCGCTGGCACATGCCGCCGAAACCGCACTTGTCGATGCAGGCGAACAATGGACCGACATGCGCGCTGACATTTTCGCGGTGCTCGCAACCTTTGAAAAGCCTGCGTCCGCTTACGACATTGCCGACCTCGTGTCACAGAAGCGCGGCAAGCGCGTCGCACCCAATAGCGTGTATCGTATTCTTGACCTTTTCGTCGCAACGAACCTCGCGCGCCGGGTCGAAAGCGCCAACGCCTATCTCGCCAATTCGCATCCGGGATGCTTGCACGACTGCATTTTCCTCATCTGTGACAATTGCGGCACAGCCACCCATATCGACGACGACACCCTAACCTCCAATGTCCGCGCAGCCGCAGAACGTGCGGGTTTCGCGGAGGTTCGGCCCGTTATCGAGGTGCGCGGAAAATGTGCCGCCTGTGGATGAACGGGACGCATTACCTGTTCGACAGTCTGATAAAACAGCGCTAAAGCTTTCAATATGACACATTCCCCTGACACGCCGTTGCTTGACACGGTTAAAGTGCCCTCGGACCTTCGCCAGCTTGCCACGTCGCAGCTTCGCCAATTGGCCGACGAATTGCGGGCTGAAACTATTTCGGCCGTATCTGTCACCGGCGGCCATCTCGGCGCGGGGCTTGGCGTTGTCGAACTGACCACCGCCATCCATTATGTGTTCAACACGCCGGAAGACCGTCTGATTTGGGACGTCGGTCACCAATGCTATCCGCATAAGATATTGACCGGACGCCGCGATCGCATCCGCACCTTACGCACGGGCGGCGGCCTTTCGGGCTTCACCAAGCGCAGCGAGAGCGAGTATGACCCCTTCGGCGCAGCGCACAGCTCGACGTCGATTTCAGCGGCGCTTGGCTTTGCGGTCGCCAACAAAATCGCAGGCAAACCCGGCAAGGCAATTGCGGTCATCGGCGACGGCGCGATGAGTGCCGGCATGGCCTATGAAGCCATGAACAATGCGGCTGCTGCCGGAAACCGGCTGGTCGTCATTCTGAATGACAATGACATGTCGATTGCACCGCCCGTCGGAGGCCTGTCCGCTTATTTGTCGCGCCTTGTATCATCAAGCGAGTATCTTGGCCTGCGTAGCCTTGCCAGCAAGGTCGCAAAGCGCCTGTCACGCCGCATCTACACCGCCGCGTCCAAGGCCGAAGAATTTGCCCGCGGCATGGCCATGGGCGGCACCTTGTTCGAAGAACTCGGTTTTTATTATGTCGGCCCGATTGACGGCCATAATCTCGACCAGCTCATTCCCGTTCTCGAAAATATCCGCGATAATGCCGAAGGCCCAGTGCTGGTCCATGTCGTCACGCAAAAGGGCAAGGGCTATGCCCCTGCTGAAGCGGCGGATGACAAATATCATGGTGTGGTCAAATTCGACGTCATCACCGGCAAGCAGGACAAAGGCCCCGGTGGCGGTCCACCTGCCTATCAGAATGTGTTCGGCGAGACGCTGGCCAAGCTGGCCGATAGCGACCCGAAAATTTGCGCGATAACCGCCGCCATGCCCGGCGGCACTGGCGTTGACAAATTCGCCGCCGCGCATCCCGACCGCAGCTTTGACGTCGGCATTGCCGAACAGCATGGCGTGACCTTTGCCGCTGGCTTGGCCGCACAAGGCATGCGTCCTTTTTGCGCGATTTATTCAACCTTCCTGCAACGCGCATATGATCAAGTCGTGCATGATGTCGCGATCCAGAATCTGCCCGTCCGCTTCGCCATCGACCGCGCTGGTTTGGTCGGCGCAGATGGCAGCACGCACGCTGGATCGTTTGACATCACCTATCTCGCGACACTGCCAAACATGGTGGTCATGTCTCCGGCAGACGAAGCCGAACTGGTGCACATGACCTACACCGCGGCATGCCATGACAGCGGGCCGATTGCGTTCCGCTACCCCCGCGGTAACGGCACCGGCGTTGCGATGCCCGAGGTGCCTGAACGCCTTGAAATCGGCAAAGGCCGCATTGTCCGCGAAGGTAAGAAGGTTGCAATCCTGTCACTGGGCACGCGTTTAGCGGAGGCGCAGAAAGCCGCCGACACGCTGGATGCCAAGGGCCTCAGCACGACCGTCGCCGACTTGCGCTTTGCCAAGCCGCTTGATGAAAATATGATTCGCCACTTGATTGCGACGCATGAAGTCGTGGTGACCGTGGAGGAAGCTGCCGTTGGTGGCCTTGGCGCACATGTCCTGACGCTGGCCAGTGACCTTGGCCTAATGGACACAGGGCTAAAGATCCGCACGATGCGCTTACCGGATATTTTTCAGGAACATGATAGCCCACAAAAGCAATATGACGAAGCGGGCCTCAACGCGCCGCAAATCGTCGAAACCGTCCTGAAAGCATTACGCCATAACAGCGCCGGTGTAGAGGAAGCGAGCGCGCGGGCTTAAGTCCGCGCGCAGATAATCAGCCCGGAATAACAGCCTGCGCCGTTTGGCCGTCGCCTTCGGGCGCGGCGATGATGTCGCGGGTGACGCTGCCCTTGTTCACGGTATTGGTGTTGGGATCGCCTACGGACGAGCGAATGCCCAAGTCGGCAGCGCCAGGTGTTGTCGAAATCGCACGCTCGGCGGCAGAGCGCGGAGCGGTGCCGCCAAACAACGCCTCAAGCACTTGCTCCTGACCACCTTCGGTAGGCCGGATGGCGGTCGTTGCGGTTGGCTCCAGCGCGAAATCGGGCGGAACCACCAACGGCGCGGCGCGACCGGCAACAGGCGTGCCGGCCTGATTACCGCGAATATCCCAATCCCACAGGGCTTGGCCAACATTACCCGCAGACGCGCAGCCCGATAATGTGATTACCGAAACCAAGGCGGCGCCAGCGAAAATCTGTTTGCGTGTCATCTAATCTTCCAATCTCAAGGGCGCGGCGCAGGCGCAGTACCGCCGAACATCGCGTCGAGAACCTGTTGCTTGGTATCGCCATCCTGCGGACGAGGTGCTTCGGGCGTGGGCGCAGGCAAAGTGAATTCGGTGGGCACCTGAATCGGCTTTGACCGCGTTACGGCGAATTCATCGGGACGTTCGCGATCAAAAACGCTGGTGGTGCCACAGCCCGAAAGCGCGGCGACGGCAATAGTTGCCGCAGCAAAGATGGATATCCGCTTCATGACTTCTCCACTATGTCGGCGCTGCTTGCGGGTTGCTGAACGTCAGGCCCGTTTCCGCTGTCCTTTTCGCCCATCAGGAAGGCGCGGGCAAGCAATATCAGCACGCCAATGGTGATGGCGGCGTCTGCAAGGTTGAATATATAAAATGGCCGGAATGCGCCAAAGTGCAGGTCAGCATAATCAACGACATAGCCATAACGCACGCGGTCAACGATATTACCCAGCGCGCCGCCCAAGACGAGCGACAGAGCCATTACATCGCCGCGCAGTTTTTCGCGCCACATCCACACCGCGACGCCAGCAGCAATGACCGCCGTCAGGGCAACCAACGCCCAGCGTTCACCGTCGCTGTCCGCCGTAAGGAAGCTCATCGAAACGCCGCGATTTTCAGCATAACGCAGGTCGAAGAACGAAATGATGTGAATGACGCCGCGGCTTTTCAGCTGCAACGGGCCAAGCATCGCATATTTCACGATCTGGTCGGCGATGAAGACAAGGCTTGCGAGCATGAGGCCCTGCAGGCGAAATTTGGGGTTCGGGTTCATGTGCGCGTCCTAACCCACCAAATCCGCATCGTCACCCTGAACTTGTTTCAGGGTCCATTTATCAGCATCGACCGCCGGTTTGTGTGGCACGATGGATCCTGAAACAAGTTCAGGATGACGGGTTGAGAAAGGCGCCGAGTTATGCACCAACGACGCTCTCACACCGCGCGCACAGGGCGCCATCTTCCACAACCTCTGGCAGATGCCGCCAGCAACGGCCGCATTTGTGGTTGGTGGTAGGCTTGACGATAACGCCATCCGCATCGGTAGCAATGTGAAACGAGGCAGTGATGCAGATTTCGGCCATATCAACGGAGCTAGCGACATCGGCAGCTGTCTTATCAAGAATGCTAAGAATAACTTCGGCTTGCAGACTGGAGCCAATGACTTTTTCACGCCGAAGCGGCTCGATATGCTCATTTACTAACGATCTTGCTACCCGAAGGTCACCCCACTTGGCGCGTTCAGAAAAGCTGAGTTCAACTGGAGTTAGTTCAGGCCAATCCGAGAAATGCACGCTGTCCGCATCCGCAAACCGTGTCTGCCACACTTCTTCGCTGGTGAAGACCAGCACCGGTGCCGCGTAGCGGACGAGTGCATGGAAAAGGGTGTCCAACACAGTCCGATACGCCATCCGCTTTGGATCCGTTGGCGCGTCGCAATAGAGGCAGTCCTTGCGGATATCGAAGAAGAAGGCCGAGAGGTCTTCGTTCGCGAAGTCGGTCAGCAGGCGGACATAAGTGTTGAAATCAAAATCGCTGATGGCGACTTTCAACTTTGCGTCCATATCCGCAAGCAAATGAAGCATATAACGCTCGAGCTCGGGCATATCTTCGACCGCGACCTTTTCCGCATCGCTAAACCCGTCAAGCGCGCCGAGCAAATAGCGGAAGGTGTTACGCAATTTGCGATATTGGTCGGAAACGCCTTGCAGGATTTCCTTGCCGATCCGGTGGTCCTCGGTGAAGTCCACAGTCAGCGCCCAAAGCCGCAAGATGTCCGCGCCGCTGTCGCGCATCAAGTCGAGCGGGTTGATCGTGTTGCCCAGCGACTTGGACATTTTCATGCCCTTTTGGTCCATCGTGAAACCATGCGTCAGCACGGCGTTATATGGCGCACGGCCACGCGTGCCGCAGCTTTGCAGCAGGCTCGACTGGAACCAGCCGCGATGCTGGTCGCTGCCTTCGAGATACAGATCGGCTGGCCATTGCAGATCAGGCCAGCGTCCGCTTTCGAGGACAAAGGCATGGGTGCAGCCTGAGTCAAACCAGACGTCGAGAATGTCGGTAACTCGCTCATAATCGGCGAGCGCATAATCACTGCCGAGATACTCCTGCGCGCGTTCATCGGACCAGCCATCGACGCCATTTTCGCGAATCCCTGCTATGATGCGTGCGTTCACAGCGGCGTCGCAGAGATATTGGCCGGACTTGCGATCCACAAAAAGCGTGATCGGCACGCCCCATGCGCGCTGGCGGCTGAGCACCCAGTCGGGGCGGCCTTCGACCATCGCGGTAATGCGATTCTGGCCCTTTTCCGGAACCCAGCGGGTTTCCGAAATCGCGGTCATGGCTTTCTCGCGCAACGTCCCATCGGCCGTGGCTTTATCCATTGGTACGAACCATTGCGGGGTGCAGCGATAGATGACCTTCGCCTTTGACCGCCAG
Organism: uncultured Sphingorhabdus sp.; assembly: GCA_963508315.1. Classification (GTDB taxonomy): domain Bacteria; phylum Pseudomonadota; class Alphaproteobacteria; order Sphingomonadales; family Sphingomonadaceae; genus Sphingorhabdus_B. The sequence goes on from CAUOWK010000003.1 coordinate 90,370, forward strand.
CTGTGCGGATAGCTGTGCTTGTAATCTGCTGACGCCGCAAGCAACCCACCGCTTTCGCGCAACGCGTTGCAGATGGGGCCATCGGGTGCGTTGAATTTGGGGTTGATGACGCTGCCCTCGCCGCCCAGCCAGAGCCAATCAGCGCGATATTTGCCATCGCCTTCGACCGCGAAGACCGGATCGATGCCATTTGCCTTGCACAGATCAAAATCATCCTCGCCATGGTCAGGCGACATATGGACAAGGCCCGTGCCGCTGTCGGTGGTGACGAAATCGCCCGCGAGCATGGGGCGCGGCTTGGCAAAGAAACCGCCGAGTTCGTGCATCGGGTGGCGGACGATGGTTCCGGCTAGGTCGGAGCCGTTCCATCCCTCTAGGACATGAGGAATGAGGACGATTGTACCGGCTCCCGCATCAGCGAGCTCTTTGGTCACCGCATCCGAAAAGCGCTTCGCAAAAGCATCACAAAGGCTTCGGGCAACGACAAATCGTTGCGTCATTATGCGGTTAAGAATTGGAAAGTCGCTGGGCGATTGCTGCGCTCCCCAGCCCACGGTCCCTGCTCCGAAACCGACCAGAACGTATTCGACGTCAGGCCCATAAGCCAAAGCCTGATTGACCGGAATCGTCCAAGGCGTCGTGGTCCAGATCACCGCATGCGCGCCGACCAATTCCGCAATCGGGCTTTCGACAATCTCGAACGCCACATCAATCTGCGTCGAGACGATATCCTCATATTCAACCTCGGCCTCGGCCAAGGCGGTTTTTTCCACGGGCGACCACATCACGGGCTTGGCACCGCGATACAGCTGGCCGCTTTCGGCGAACTTCAACAGCTCCGAAACAATCGTCGCCTCGGCCTGGAAATCCATCGTCAGATAGGGATTGTCCCAATCGGCATTGATACCCAGCCGCTTCAATTGCTCGCGTTGCGTATCGACCCAATGCTGCGCATAAGCGCGACATTCGGCGCGGAACTCGACAGCAGGCACTTCGTCCTTGTTGAGCTTTTTCTTGCGATATTGCTCTTCGACTTTCCACTCGATGGGCAGGCCGTGGCAATCCCAGCCGGGCACATAAGGCGCATCTTTGCCCAGCAATGTCTGCGTGCGGACGACCATGTCCTTCAGGATATGGTTCAGCGCATGGCCGATATGCATGTCACCATTGGCATATGGCGGACCATCATGCAGGATGAACTTCTCACGCCCGCGACGACGATTGCGCAGCTCCGCATAGAAATCCTGCGCCTGCCAGCGCGCCAAGATGCCCGGCTCCTTCTGCGGAAGGCCAGCCTTCATGGGGAAATCTGTTTTCGGCAGGAAAACGGTGTCGCGATAGTCGATAGGGTCAGTCATGTTAGAAGCGCCCTTAGCGCAAAGATAAGGTGAATTGAAACCTCCTTGTCACCCCACAAGTTTGTCATTCCCGCGAAGGCGGGAATCCATGGCATGACATGTCAGCGTAAACTGAGCGTACAGACCATGGACCCCCGATCAAGTCGGGGGCGGCAAAATAGTGTGATTGTCAATTATCGCGGTTTAAGCGCAGGCCCAATCGCCCAGATGTCCTCGACCCAGATATAGCCATTGAAACTGCCCGGTATCCGCCCCAGATCGTGCACGTCTGACAAGCCTTCGTTCGACTTGCCGCTTTCATATGGCCCCATCACGACGACCCGAGCGCCCACGCTTTCCATCCGCGCGATCAAGCGGTTGGGCCAGCCCCACATTGGCCATTGATAATTGATCGGGATAACCAGCACACCGTTGCGGCAGCTTTCCGGAACAATTCCGGTCCAGCCGTAAAGGACATAATCCTTGGTGCAGGCCTTCGCCTCGTCTTTCATATTGAAGGCCCAGTTCTTCGGCGCGAGCTGCCGGATGCGATCTACGGGGCCTTGCGCACCGTAAAAGGCGTCGCCAAGTTTTTCATAATCGCGGCCCGACGCCTTCAATATAGCAAACAACTGGTCCGCTTCGGCGGGATTTTTCGATTTGAAGTTGAACAGTAAGGCGCGCGACGGCAGCGCCGCCAGCGCTTCCTCAACAGTTGGCATCTGGCCCACACCCTTGCCGCGTAGCGGGAACGTCTTGCCGCCATCTGCGGTGTAGCCATAGCCGATATCCAGCGCCTTGAGTTCGGCCAGCGTCAAGTCGCGCGTTTCGCCCTTGCCATTGGTGCGGCAATCAACCGTCCAGTCATGGAACAGCACCATCTTGCCATCCTTGGTCGGTGCAACATCGACCTCAACCAGTGCCCCTCCGAGTCCAGCCGCCATCTGGATCGACGCGATGGTATTTTCGAAAACCTCATGATCGGGTGGCCGAATGAAGCGAGCGGTGCAGGTGTCTCGACCCACCGCGGCGCGCTTGTCGTAAAGATGATAGACACCGCGGTGGGCAATCAATTTCGGCTTGCCCACAGGCGAAGGCGCAAGCCAGGTTGCGTTGAGCAACGACAATGCGAAGAGGATAAGGGCAACAACGACTAACAAACGCTTCTTGGTGCGCGACAGTTGTATCATGCCGCCAATATCCGGCGGGCTTCGTCACAATCCTTCGCCATCTGCGCCATCAGTTCGTCCAGACTGTCAAACTTTGCCTCACCGCGAATGAAGGCATGGAATTCGATTTCGATATTCTGCCCGTACAAGTCTTCGGCAAAGTCGAAGAAATGCGGCTCAAGCAATTCCTTGGGCGGATCGAACGTTGGACGAATACCGAGGTTGGCGGCGCCATTCAGCGCGCGTCCATCCGGCAACCGCCCCTTCACCGCATAAATGCCGTACCGCGGGCGCAAATAATGGCCCATGTCGATATTGGCTGTGGGGAAGCCCAAAAGCCGTCCGTTCTTGTCGCCATGCTGCACAATGCCCTCGACCGTAAAAGGTCGGGTAAGCAACGCGGTTGCCGTGGCGCAGTCGCCATGCTTCAGTGCATTGCGAATGCGGCTTGAAGAAATCACGCCGCCATCGTCCACCACTGGCCCCATGGCAGTCGAGCCTAAGCCATGCGCGCCACCCAGCGTCTGCAGCACATCGATATTGCCGCCGCGTTTATTACCAAAGGTAAAGTCTTCGCCCGTAACCACCGCTGAAACGCCAAGGCGCTCAACAAGCAATTTGACGATAAAATCTTCTGCGCTGGTCGCGGCAAGCTCTGCATCGAAATCAAATACCAGCATCGCGTCGGCACCGGCGTCCTCAAACAGACGCTGGCGCTGATCGAGCGTGGTCAGCCGAAACCATGGCGTATCGGGCGCAAAAAAGCGCACGGGGTGCGGATCAAATGTGGCGATGATGGCCGGACGCCCCGCAGCCCTTGCCTGCGCTATTGCTTCGCCAGCGACGGCCTGATGTCCCAAATGAAAGCCATCAAAATTGCCCAAGGCCACGACGCCGTTGCGCAATACGTCAGGTGTTCGATCTTTGGCAGAAAGGCGGGGAATCGTCATTGCGCGGTGACGGCCTTCGCCATCGGCACCAGCCCCGCGCGAATGACGCGTAGTGCGTTACCGCCCATAACGGCGCGGATCTCGTCTGGCGTGAAACCTTCGTCCATCAGGGCTTGCGTCACTTGAGTCAGCTGCGACGTATCGAAACGTACCGTGGTCGCGCCGTCATAGTCGGATCCCAGCGCGACATGTTTGATACCAACGAGATCGCGGACATGCTTCATTGCCTTCGCTGCGGCACGTGGGCTGGTTTCACACAAAGCGCCATCCCAATAGCCAATGCCAATGATGCCGCCGGTTTTGGCGACGCCGCGCACTTCCTTATCGGTCAGGTTGCGGTTGACCTTACACGTCGCCTGCACGCCGCCATGGCTGGATACGACTGGACGCTTTGCCATTGCCAGCAATTCGGCGACGCCCGCATGGCTGAGGTGGGCGATGTCGATAATCATGCCCTTTGCTTCCATCCGGCGGACAATGTCGCGACCAAAAGGTGTCAGGCCACCCTTTTTGAGGCCGTGCATCGACCCGCCCAATTCATTGTCGAAGAAATGGGTGAGACCCGCCATGCGGAAGCCAGCATCATACAACCGGTCAAGATTGGCCGCCTTGCCTTCCAGATTGTGCAGACCTTCAATGGTGAGCATCGCGCCAACCGTTCGGCGGTCATTTTGACGGGCCGCGAGCAGCGCCTCCAATTCTGAGGCCTTGTTCACAGCCCGCAATGCACCATTTGATCCGGCGATGGCATCATCGCGTTTCGTCGCATGATAGAGTGACCGTTCAACCAGCGAATTCCATGTTTTCATTGGTTGCAATTGGGCGACGGTCAGCAGGGTGATGTTATCGGTCTCGTCGCTATTACCGTCGTAATTTTGGCCTTTTGGGGTCTTCGTTACAGACGAGAAAAGCTGCAACGCGACGTTGCCGTCCTGCAAGCGCGGCACATCCATGTGACCGCGCGAGGCACGAATATTTATATGGCGGTTCCACATCAGGCTGTCACTGTGCAGGTCAACGATATCGAGCGTCGCGTGCAGCTTCTTGGCTTCTTCGCTGACTTTAATAAGCGGCTTGCCGTCGATTTGGTTCATGGAACCCTCGACATAGCCCGGCGCGAAACCGAAAAAGCCAAGCGCAGCGACAATCACAAGCGCAAGCGGAATCCAGATTAATTTGCGCATATTTCCCCCCAAATTTGGCTTATTCAGCCGCGTGCTTTGCGTAACAAAGTCACGAAATCATATGCCGGCGTCTCGCCTACTGCGGCGTGGCTTTCCCGCGCCGTTTCTGTCCATTGAGACATATCGAGCGCCGGAACTGTTGTATCCCCATCAGGGCTTGCCGCGATCTCGGTCAACTCGATCCGGTCCGCCAGTGGCAGGAACAAGGCATAGATTTCAGCCCCACCGATAACGCAGACATGCGGACCATTTGCAAGCTTGAGCGCTTCCTCAACCGAATGCGCCACCTCGGCGCCCTCTTCGTCCCAGTTGCTGTCGCGCGTTAGTACGATATGTCGCCGCCCTTCCAACAGGCCGGGAAGGCTTTCAAATGTTTTGCGGCCCATGATCATTGGGCGCCCCTTCGTCACTTGCTTGAAGTGGCGCAAATCTGCCGGAATATGCCAAGGCATATCGCCATCTTTACCGATTATTCCATTGGCGGCGCGGGCGAGGACAAGGACGATTTCGGGATGATTCATCTTCCCGTCTTGCCGACTTTTTCTTACCGATACAAGCGGGTGACATGGCCTATTTTTCGTCCCGGTCGCGCTTCGGCCTTGCCATAAAGATGCAGATGCGCGGCTGAGTCCTCCAGCAAGGCAACCGCCTTCTGGGCATCATCCCCAATCAGGTTTTCCATTTCAACCCGTGCTGCAGCTGTCGTCGTGCTGCCAAGCGGCAGGCCGCAAATGGCGCGGATGTGGTTTTCAAACTGGCTCGTCACCGCGCCCTCGATTGTCCAATGGCCGCTATTGTGCACGCGCGGTGCAATTTCGTTGAACAATGGCCCGGTGGCGCTGGCGAAAAACTCGGCGGTGAACACGCCAACATAATTGAGCGCATCTGCTACCGATGCTGCCATTTTCCGCGCCGCCTCTAGCTGGCTTTCCACCAGCGCACCCGCAGGAAGGGTCGAGGTTGCGAGAATGCCGTCGACATGAACGTTACGCGAGCTATCCCAAAAACGGATTTCGCCATCCTGCCCGCGCACCAATATGACCGAAAATTCTGCGTCAAATGCGACCATCGCCTCGGCGATCAAGTCCTGCGCGCCTGCTTTTTCCCAGGCATCGTCAAGGTCCGATGCGGACAAAACACGCAGCTGGCCCTTGCCGTCATATCCCATGCGAATGGTTTTCAGGATGCACGGAATGCCGACAGTGCGGACTGCCGCAGGGACCTCGCCCGCGCTGCGCGCTACCGCGAATTCCGCAGTCTGCCCGCCAAGCCCGCGAACGAAGGATTTTTCATCCGCCCGGTCCTGTGCGACCTCAAGCGCTTGCAGTGGCGGGTGAATCGGGACAATGCCAGCTATCGACGCAAGTGGATCGACCGGGACATTTTCAAATTCGAACGTTATGACGTCGCATGCATACGCAAAAGTCCGCAGCGCATCAATGTCGTCATATTCTGATATGGTGTGATCCGGTGCCACGTCAAAGGCCACATTGTCACCAGCAGGGGCGTAAATATGGCAGCGATAGCCCAGTTGCGCCGCTGCGATAGCTAGCATCCGGCCAAGCTGCCCGCCGCCCAATATGCCAATCGTTGAACCGGGGGGTAATGCCGTCATCGCAGCGCTCATTCAGGGGTTTCGGCCACCGAAGCCGTCTGGCTCGCGCGCCACGCATCAAGCCGCCCTGCAAGCGCAGTATCTTCATTAGCCAGCATCGCCGCCGCCAGCAAAGCGGCATTCGTCGCGCCTGCCTTGCCAATCGCAAGTGTGCCGACGGGGATACCGGCAGGCATTTGCACGATAGACAAAAGGCTATCCATGCCGTCGAGTGCCTTGGATTGCACGGGAACGCCAAGCACGGGCAAGCGCGTCATTGATGCCGCCATCCCCGGCAAGTGCGCCGCGCCGCCTGCGCCCGCAATGATGCATTTCAGGCCGCGATCCACTGCACTTTTGGCATATTCATAGAGACGTTCGGGAGTGCGGTGTGCGGAAACGACCTTGCATTCATGTGGTATCTGGAGCGCCGCGAGCGTAGTGGAAGCCTCCCGCATCGTTTCCCAGTCCGACCGGCTGCCCATGATGATACCAATTAAAGGCGCTGATTCGGTCATCTGCCTATCCCCCGACATTTGGATTCAGGAAGGCTGTAGCGGCGTGACGGCTGGCGCGCAATGCGACAACGCGAAATTCCATTCAACTGTGCTATACTGAAAATTAACTGTAAACTCTTGCTCTTTTAGAGAAAATATCTACCGCACGTTCAAATAAAAGCTTATCCGGGGTCGCTGATACAGGCCGGGACCACCAATTGAATCAAGAAACGACACAATTTTCATCAATGCAGAAAGTTTCTTCGCTTTCTGTTCTTGAGCAGGAGAATCGGGTTTTAAAAGCCAGGATCGCCGAGCTTGAGCGGTTGGTTGTGTGTGACACACTGACTCCGGTTTCCAACCGCCGGCATTTCATGGATGAACTTGGCCGCTGGTGCTGGCGCACGCACCGTTATGGCGGCGAATATGGTTTGCTCTTTATCGATGTGGACAATCTGAAATCCGTCAACGACGCACATGGGCATCTGGCTGGTGATTTACTTCTCGTCAGCATCGCCAAGACGCTGCAGGCGTCTGTTCGGCGGTCCGACCTTGTGGCGCGCGTTGGTGGCGATGAATTTGCGATTCTGCTCGACAGCATCCCGGTTACAGAAATTGCCGGTAAGGCGGAGCGGATTAACAAGGCCGTCAGCCGACTGGATGTGGCTTATCAAGGCATCCCGTTGGCACCCAGCATCTCGACGGGCTTCACCGCGATTGAGGCTGGCGTAAAACCCGCCGAGCTTTTGATGCGCGCGGATCGGTCCATGTACGCCGCCAAGCAGGCCAAGGGTATCGGCCCGCTCAGCTAAACGGTGATTAGCGTTCCGATAAATAATAATAATCGCCGCGTAAATCCTCGTCCAGATCATAGACGATCGGCTGCCCCGTCGGAATCTCAAGCCCGTTAATATCTGCATCCGATATGCCGGATATATGCTTCACGAGCGCGCGCAAGCTATTGCCGTGCGCCGAAATCAAAACGGTTTTGCCTGCCTTTAGCTCAGGGACAATCGCGCTTTCCCAATAAGGCAGAACGCGGGCTATCGTGTCCTTGAGGCTTTCCGCATTGGGGATAGATATGCCAGCATAGCGCGGATCGGACGACAGGTCATAAGGCGATCCAACCTCCAGCGGGGGTGGAGGAATGTCAAAACTGCGACGCCAGATTTTGACCTGCTCCTCACCATGCTTCGCCGCAGTCTCGGCCTTGTCCAATCCGGTAAGGCCCCCATAATGGCGCTCGTTCAACTGCCAATTTTTCGTGACCGGCACCCATAAACGCCCCATTGCCTCAAGCGCGAGGTTAAGCGTCTTGATCGCGCGTGTCTGCACGCTGGTAAAGGCAGTATCGGGGGATATGCCCTTTGCCTTCATCAACTCACCCGCAGCCCACGCTTCGCCTGCACCCTTTTCAGTGACATCGACATCCCACCAGCCGGTGAAACGGTTTTCGAGGTTCCATTGTGACTGGCCGTGGCGAATGAGGATGAGTTTGGGCATGGGCGTTCCTTGGTTGTTTGCCCGCGCCCTAACCCAAATTGGTCAAATCGCCAAGGTCATGAAACGGCTAAACGGGTCTTCGACATAATCGCCAAAGGGCAGACAAAACTCGAAACCGTGCGCTTTATATAAAGCCAGTGCCGGAATGAACGCTGCCGTTGAACCTGTCTCAAGGCTCAAACGGCGATAGCCCCGTTCGCGCGCCTCCGAAATGATATGCGTCAGCATTTTGGCACCGACACCTTTGCGCAAATGGTCGGCGTGCGTCCGCATGGATTTTATTTCGCCATGTTCGGCGTCCAGTTCCTTCAACGCACCGCATCCGGCTAGGCTATCCCCGTCCCAGATCGACCAGAAGGTCACATCTGGCGCATTCAACCCGTCAAAGTTGAGAAAATGACAACTATCGGCAGGCGAATTGGCGAGCATTCCTGCAAAATGCGTTTCAAGGAGCGCACGGATTTCCGGTCCCGTCAGATCGTCCTTTTTGATCTGCATATGACTCAGACCATCTCCGCCAAGGTCGCCAGGCATTCGCGCGCCAACAGCATGCAGCGTTCGGGTGACCAGCCCTGGTCGGGGTCATTGCCGTGGACGGTATCTTTATACGGCATTTCCAGCGTCATCGACACGCACCCATGCGAAGGGCCGAAGCGCTCGGCGAGCTGGTTGGTCGACATTGTGAGATTGGCCTTGCCCGGTGCCGCCTTGGTGTAGCCAAGCTCGGTCTGGAAATCGGGCGTGCGTGCGGCGACGCGGTTGATGAAGGCATTGTAGCGGTCCCCATGATCGTCGGTCCAGGACGGGATGCCTTCAAACCCTGCCATAAACGCAGCGGGGATGGCCTCATCACCGTGGATGTCCATCGCCCAATGCACGCCGCTTGCGTCCATGGCATTGCGAATGGCAAGCACCTCGGGCGAGCGTTCCAGTGATGGCTGGGCCCATTCGCGGTTGAGATTTACGCCCAAGAAATTGGTCCGCAAATGCCCGCGTTTCGATCCATCGGGGTTGCAGTTCGGGACGATGTGCAACCGGCATTTTTCAAGCAGTTTGCGGGTATGCGGGTTGCTGTTATCGGTGAGCATATCGAGCGCACCTTCCATCCAATATTCCGCCTGTGTTTCGCCGGGATGCTGGCGTGCGTACAGCCAAACCTGAATGTCGCCGCTGCCCATTTCAAGGCAATCAATGGCCTGACCTTCTAGGCTATGGCCCAGGCAACGATATTCAACGCCCTCAAGCGTTGCGGTTTCGGCAATAAGGTCGTGATGACGTTCCATCGAGTAAGGCGCGAAATAAGCGAACCAAACGATGTCACTCGATGGCGTGTAGGTGATGGTCAGCGTGCCGCCGTCTTCGGCCTTGTCATAGCTGGTATCTGCACGGCCCCAATAATCGCGGTCTTCAGACACGCAGGCGCGGTAGTCGGGCCAGCCGCCGGGATAGGCACTGCCTTCAAGGCCAGTAATCCGCAATATGATGTCTTCGCCGGCGGTGCAGGCTACGCGGAAGTGAAACCATTGCGCAAATTCCGAATCCTTATCCTTGCGGATGCCAAGCTTGGCGATGTTGCCTTCGATGGCGTGGACAATGATGTTACCGCTGTCGAAAGCTGCGTTGATGTCAGTGATTGGCATGATCGTTCCTTACATTATGGAACGCGGATAGTCTCACCTGATACGCCGGGGAAGTCCTTAAACATCGCCTCAGCCAATTTTGATGCCGCTATGCCCGGCTGCGCTGCGGGTGATCCTGCTTTCGCTGCTTGCACGGCCTTGCCTTCCCAGATGACCAATCGGTCGCCGCGGCGAATGAGCCGGACGGCAAGCGTTGTTTCGATCTGTGGCGAGGAACCACCACCCAGATTGATGCCAACACCCATGCCAACGCCTGAACCGTAACTGCCCGTTGACCCACCAACGCCGACCGACACAGGCGAGCGGCGATCCGGACGAATCGTTGTTGCTCCAAAGCGGATCTCGGCAATGATATCGGATTGGCCGATACTGTCCCTATAACCCACGCGCTGCAGTTCGCGCGCGACTGCCGCCACATAAGGTGACGCGGACAAGGATGGTTCGCGGGGTGATTCGCCCGCAACCTCAATGGCGAAGCTACCGGCGCCATAAGGCACACCATCGGCAGCGCGATTGAACCGCGTCACCTCGACCGGGCCCGTTGGCACGACGCACGCAGATAACAGTGAAAGCGCCAAAAGCGGCAGTAAGCGGTTTAATTTGGTCATGGGCATATCCTTACGCCTGCCAGATATGTTCGCAAGCGATGTATAACGGCTGAATCGCAAAAACGGGCCAATCACGCTTGACTTTAACCGCACCGACCCATAGGAGCGCGCCTTCAATTCAAGCTTCATGCATCATAAAGACGGGTAAATCCGATGAAAGTCGTCAATTCTCTTAAGTCCCTCAAAGGCCGCCACCGCGATAACCGCGTGATCCGCCGCCGTGGCCGGACCTATGTCATCAACAAGACCCAGCCACGCTTCAAGGCGCGCCAGGGCTAATCTTGACGCTGCCTGCTATATGCGGGCGGTTTGTTCAAACAAAATGCCGCTCCGAATCTGATTCGTGGGCGGTTTTTTTGCGTCTTAACCCCAACAACGTCATTCCCGCGAAGGCGGGAATCCATAGCCAGAGCTATGATTTGACGCTGACGTTTTTGGGCAAGGAACGGTTAGAACATGGATTCCCGCCTGCGCGGGAATGACAAATGGGGTGCGATTAATGACTACGCTTACCACCGTCGTATTTGATGTCGGCAAAGTGCTGTTCGAATGGGACTTGCGGCATCTTTTTGCAAAGCTGATCGCCGACCCGACAGAACTCGACTGGTTCCTGGCAAATGTAGTGACACCCGAATGGCACTTCCAGCATGACGCGGGCCGTCCGTTGGCCGAGATGACCGCTGAACGGATCGCGCTTTATCCAAAATACCAGAACGAGATCGACGCTTACCGGACGCGTTTTAACGAGACGATTCCAGGCCCAGTCGCAGGCTCGCTTGAGATTGTCGCGGAACTGGCAGATCGTGACGTTCCGCTGTTCGCTATCACCAACTTCGGCGCTGAATTCTGGGATATGTTCCGTCCGACTCAGCCCGTTTTCGACCATTTTGGCGATATAGTGGTTTCAGGCGTTGAAAAGCTCATCAAGCCGGACCCCGCCATTTATGCCCTCGCCCGCGACCGCTTCGGCCTGAACGCTGGCGAAGCGATTTTTATCGATGACAATTTCGACAATGTTATCGCAGCGCGTGCCAATGGCTTTGCCGCGCATCATTTCCATGACGCAATTTCCCTGCGGGCGGAATTGACGGCCATCGGGCTTTTGGACTGAGATATTTTTCGCTTGCAGGCGAACATAAAAACTTAGTGCCAAGCACTTCCATTCAGCGCCTGTCTGTGCTTAAGCCACCGGCAACTTTCCCATATCAAGGACGCTTTCTCCCATGAATATCCATGAATATCAGGCCAAGGAACTGCTGGCGAAATTCGGCGTTGCCGTGCCCAAGGGCATCGCAGCGTTAAGCGTGGAGGAAGCTGTCGCTGCCGCCAAGCAACTGCCCGGCCCGCTATATGTGGTAAAGTCGCAGATTCACGCTGGCGGCCGCGGCAAAGGCAAGTTCAAGGAACTCGGCCCTGATGCAAAGGGCGGCGTCCGTCTTGCCTTCAACCTCGACGAAGTTGAATCCCACGCAAAAGACATGCTGGGCAACACGCTGGTCACTATTCAAACCGGCGACGCGGGCAAGCAAGTCAACCGTCTGTACATCACCGATGGCGCTGACATTAAGCAGGAGTTCTACCTCGCGCTTCTGGTCGACCGTGCAACCAGCCGGATTGCAATTGTCGCATCGACCGAAGGCGGCATGGATATTGAAACCGTCGCGCATGACACGCCGGAAAAAATCCACACTATCACCATCGATCCAGCCACTGGCATCATGCCGCATCACGGCCGCAGTGTTGCCGCAGCTTTGGGCCTGACCGGCGATCTTGCCAAGCAGGCGCAGACCGTTCTCGCTGGCCTGTATGCCGCGTTCCTCGGCACCGATGCAGAGCAGATCGAAATCAACCCGCTCGCTGTCTGCAAGGGCGCAAATGGCGATGAGCTGCTCGTTCTGGATGCCAAGGTCGCGTTCGACGGCAACGCGATGTTCCGCCACAAGGATTTGGCTGAACTGCGTGACTTCACCGAAGAAGATCCCGCCGAAGTCGAAGCATCCGAATATGACCTTGCCTACATCAAGCTGGATGGCAACATCGGCTGCATGGTCAATGGCGCTGGCCTTGCGATGGCAACGATGGACATCATCAAGCTGAATGGCGAGTTTCCTGCAAACTTCCTCGACGTCGGTGGCGGCGCATCGAAGGAAAAGGTGACCGCGGCGTTCAAGATCATCCTGAAAGATCCTGCGGTAAAGGGCATCCTCGTTAATATCTTCGGTGGCATTATGAAGTGCGACATTATCGCCGACGGTATCGTCGCTGCGGCGAAGGAAGTGAACCTGTCGGTGCCGCTCGTGGTACGCCTCGAAGGCACCAACGTGCAGCAGGGCAAGGATATCCTGGCCAATTCAGGTTTGCCAATCGTCTCAGCCAACGACCTTGGTGATGCGGCGGAAAAGATTGTCGCTGAAGTTCGCAAGGCAGCTTAATAACAGTTTCATCAGACACTTGACGTTCACGTAAACGTCAAGCATAGGCACATCATATTGGCGGGCATCCACCCGTCCATTGAGTCGGTATGGAAGGATGAGCATATGAAGATCATCGTCCCCGTTAAGCGGGTCATCGATTATAATGTTAAGCCGCGGGTAAAGCCGGACGGCACGGGCGTCGATTTGGCGAACGTCAAAATGAGCATGAACCCCTTTGATGAAATCGCCGTTGAAGAGGCGCTTCGTTTGAAGGAAAAAGGCGTAGCTACTGAAGTCATCGCCGTGTCCATCGGACCGGACAAGGCGCAGGAAACGCTGCGTACTGCACTCGCCATGGGCGCAGACCGCGCTATTTTGGTCGTCGCTGAAGATGTTGAGCCATTGGCAGTTGCCAAGATCCTCGCGAAAATCGTTGAAGAAGAACAGCCCGGTCTTGTCATCCTTGGCAAGCAGGCGATTGACGATGACTCGAACCAGACCGGCCAAATGCTGGCTGCTTTGACGGGTCGCCCGCAAGGCACCTTTGCCAACACAGTCAATGTGGTCGGCGAAGATGTGCATGTTGCACGCGAAGTCGATGGCGGCTTGCAGACCTTGTCGTTGAAGATCCCAGCCATCATCACGACCGACCTGCGCTTGAACGAACCACGTTACGCGTCGCTGCCCAACATCATGAAGGCAAAGTCCAAGCCACTCGCGCAGAAAACACCTGCCGATTATGGCGTTGATGTCAGCCCGCGCCTCAAGACATTGAAGGTTGTCGAGCCACCTGTGCGTAGCGCCGGTATCAAGGTTGCCGACGTCGATGCGCTTGTTGCAAAGCTCAAGGAAATGGGAGTGGCCGCATGAAGACCCTCGTTTACGCCGAACATGACAATGTATCGTTGAAGGATGCAACATTGGCCGTCGTCACTGCGGCATCGCAGCTTGGTGAAGTGCATGTGCTCGTCGCTGGCTCGGGCTGCGGTGCGGTTGCGGAGCAAGCCGCCAAGATCGCTGGCGTTGCCACCGTGCATGTTGCCGATGACGCAGCCTACGCACAGCAGCTCGCCGAAAATGTCGCGCCGTTGGTGGCATCATTGATGGCAACGCATGACGCGTTTCTGGCGCCAGCCACTTCGAACGGCAAGAATATCGCGCCGCGCGTTGCGGCTTTGCTCGATGTCATGCAAATTTCGGACATATTGTCGGTCGAGGGCGCTGATACGTTCACGCGCCCCATCTACGCCGGTAACGCTATTGCAACGGTGCAGTCGTCCGACGCCAAGAAGGTCATTACCGTGCGCGGTACAGCCTTTGCCAAGGCAGAGGCTAGCGGCGGTTCGGCTGCCATCGAAGCCGTATCAGCCAGTGGCGACGCAGGCACATCGACGTTTGTTTCGGCTGAGATCGCCAAGCAGGAACGCCCTGAACTCACCTCTGCCAAGATCATCGTCTCCGGTGGCCGTGCGCTGAAGGATGCGGATACATTCGCCGCGACTATCCTGCCCCTTGCGGACAAGTTGGGTGCTGGCGTCGGCGCAAGCCGTGCTGCCGTGGACGCAGGCTACGTCCCCAATGATTATCAGGTCGGCCAGACCGGCAAGATCGTTGCCCCTGAAGTCTATATCGCCGTCGGCATCTCCGGCGCGATCCAGCATCTTGCGGGCATGAAGGACTCAAAGATCATCGTCGCGATCAACAAGGACGAAGACGCACCGATTTTCCAGGTTGCGGATATCGGCCTCGTCGGCGACCTGTTCACAGTTGTGCCGGAACTCGTCAGCAAACTGTAAACGATTTCATTCCTATTTTTTAAAAGGGCGGTCAGAAATGGCCGCCCTTTTTGTTGCGCACCAGAATAACAGCGTTAACCTATAGTCATGACAACACGGATTTTATTCGCAATTGCGCTACTCGCCGCCCCTAATGGAGCTGTTGCGGCCAAACCCGAATCGCTGACCCTCAAGCCCAGCTCGGCGTGGCAGGTCGATTATGCCGAAGACAGGTGCCGCTTGGGCAGACAATTTGGCATCGGAGATCAGCAAACGCTGTTGTTTATGGACCGCTACGGACCCGAGGAATATTTCAGGCTGACCGTATCGGGCAAGCTGATGAAAACCAGTTCGGTTGCGCCCACCGCCGAGATACAATTTGGGCCCAGTGAAGCAGCGCAGCAGCTCGAGTTTCTGCCGGGGAATTTAGCGGACCAGCCTGCGTTCGTTTTTGTCAGTCGCGTACGCGTCGCTCCACCCAGCGCCTTGGAGTTTGAGGCCATCAAACGGGACCCCCAGCAAGCTTGGGATGCGATCCAACCCATAAACGATGACCGCAAAAAGGCGATTAAGTTTTTCCGCGTTGGAAAGCCGCTTCGAGCAGATGTCATTCTCGAAACTGGATCAATGCGGGCACCATTAGCGGCGCTGGATAGCTGCATCGATAATTTGCTAACGACCTGGGGTATCGATATCGCACGGCACAAAACAATGACGCGCCCGGTTAAGTCTCTCTCACCCCCCGAAAAATGGGTCGTTAGTAGCGATTATCCCATGAAAATGCTGATGCAAGGTCAGCCCGCCATTGTTGAATTCAGGCTAAGCGTTAACGCAGAAGGCGCGCCCGTCAGCTGTCACATTCAGTCGACAACGCGACCAAAGGAATTCGATGAAGCGGTTTGTGGTTCGTTGATGAAGCGCGCCCGTTTCGCGCCAGCACTCGACGCAGAGGCAAAGCCGATTGCATCTTTTTATCGCAACACAGTCCGGTTTGCCATTCCGCGATATTGACGAACCGGTGCCTCAAAACCCGCTTAAAAAACTGGAGAGGTTTTCGCTGAGCTTGTCCACTGCATAGCCGCCTTCGGTAAGGACCACGGTCGGCAAACCGGCCTTTGCGATGTCCCCCGCCAGCTGGGCATAATCCGCAGTTTGCAGCGCAAAGTTTGCAATGGGGTCGCCTGCGTAAGTGTCCGCGCCAAAGCTAACAATCAATAGGCCGGGCTTGAAACCAATAATCGCCTCCAGTGCCGTCGCTTGCGCCGCACGAAAGGCGTCGATCCGGGTCCCCTGCGGCAAGGGCAGGTTCAGAGTTGCGCCTCCCCCTTCGCCCTCGCCTGTTTCATCGGCATGGCCCCAGTAAAAGGGAAAGTCTGTCGCCGGGTCAGCGTGCACCGAGGCATAAAACACATCCCCTCGGCTCCAGAAAATATCCTGCGTGCCATTGCCATGATGGTAATCAATGTCGAGTATAGCGACACGCTCGATACCCGCATCGCGTGCCGCCTGTGCCGCCACTGCGGCTTGGTTGATGAAGCAATAACCGCCCAGATAGTCGGCGCCGGCATGATGCCCGGGCGGGCGGCAGAGACCAACGGCCACTTGGTCTCCTGCCAGCACAGCATCAAGCGCCGACAAGGCCGACTGTGTGCTCCAATAAGCGGAGGTCCAACTGTCGGCGGTGAGCGGCGTTGAACTATCCATGCTGTAGCGCCCCGCAAGGGCATCAATACGCGTCAGGTTCACGCTGCGCCGTGCGACCACTGGCCAAACATAGCCCATCACATCACCGGGCCGGCCAGCTGCGGTCCACGCCGCGTAGGCCGTTTTCAGATAATCCACATAGGCGGCATCGTGCACAGCCAAAATCGGCGCTTCGCCATGATTAGTGGGCAGCTCAGGGGCGCCCATCGCGGCTGAGAACGCGGCGGCCCGCGCCGGTGTTTCGGCATAAGCTACAAATGCCCCATTGTGCAGTTCTTGCGCGGGCGCGTGAGCCATCTGGCGGGGGTCAAAAAACAGGCGCATCAAAGGACTTTCAGGAGGTTTCGCTTCGTCGCATAGCGCGCCAGTGTTCCCATTGCGAGAGCTTGCGTGCCAGCCTTAAATGCCCGATGGTTCGCATATGACCAAACTCGCGATTTCGGCCAATTTGCAATATCATCTTCCGAAGGCCGCTGACGTGCTGCTGGCGGTGGAGGCCATCCCTATGGATGACCAGCGGCTTCAGACCGATTTGCTGAAGGTGAAAGGTGATTGCTCCCCGCTCAAGACCATTGAGGGCATGGACCGCTTGGGTCGCCGGACGTGGCTGCACGCGCAAGGGCGCATCGACATCAGCTACACCGCAACTGTCAATATTGAACGGCTTGCGACAAAGATAGAAGGTCTGGACACTGTGCCGCATCTCGACCTGCCGCCTGCCTATATCCAATATCTGATGCCAAGCCGTTACTGCCCGTCGGATCGGCATGAAAATTTCGTCGCGACGCGTTTCGATGGGGCGACCAAGGGCGACCAGATCATCCAGATGGCAGACTGGATTTACCGGTCGATCCAATATGCACCCGGCTTTTCGCCCATTGGCGCCACCGCAACAGATACGTTCATTTCACGGCGCGGCGTGTGCCGCGACTTTGCCCATTTGCTCATTGCCTTTGCCCGCGCGGCGGATGTTCCCGCGCGCATGGTGTCGGCATATGGCCTTGGCGTGAACCCTCCCGATTTTCATGCGATAGTTGAAGTGTATCTCGACGGGCGCTGGCACTTGGTCGACCCTACGCGGCTAGCGCCCGAAGAACATCTCGTGCGCATCGCGGTCGGACGCGATGCAACCGACATAAGTTTCATGACGATATTCGGCACGGCCAATATGATCGCGCAGGACGTGCGGGTCGAACTGGTTTAGCTGGCTAAATCGGACGGCAGCGTCGGCTCGCTCAATATTTTTTCCATTCGCTGCCAGCGCGTTTTTTCATCCGGATTGCCGCGTTCGATATAGCCGCGAACCAGATCCTTGCCCCAGCCATAATTGATCACATAGCTTCGGTAATGGTCGGTAAAGCCGACCGATTGTTCGGCGCGCGCAGGCGACAGCAGGAGATATTTCTGCGTCAGTTCAAGCGCCTTGGGCCGCGATATTTCACCGTCCAGATACATTTTGGCAATGGTCAGACGCGCGCCGGAAAGCGCTTCTGTCATTTGCTGCATCTTCCAATAGGCCTCGGCTGTAGTGGGATCGAGACCCGCCAGCGGATACAAGACATCGCGTTCAAAGGCGAGACGCTCGGCAGCCGGGAATGCCAGGTCGATGCCGTAATTGGCGCTGCCTTCAGACAGGACACTGGTGGGGCTGTAGAGCGGATTGACCTCATATTCCTTCCAGCCCTTGCCCCGCGCGAGCCGTTCCTCGACCAACAGGTTCAGAACATGATGGCCTGGATACCCCTCATGGCAGCCCAGATCGACGGCGCGGCTAATGCGAATGGGCAGATCCGTGTTAATCTGGATCAGGCTTTTATAATTGCCCTTATAATAATTGTATCCCGACCATGGTTTACCGGTCACAAATTCCATCGTGAATGTTTCGGCAGCGGGCAGGTTGATATGCCGCGCGGTCCGGCGCTTGCACTCGGCAATCGCGGCGGCAAAGACTAGGGTGAGCCGTTCCTTGGGGATCGTGTATTTCTCGTTGAACGCATCCACGCGTTGCGGCAGCGACCCATCACCCG
The DNA here is from genome assembly GCA_963508315.1 of uncultured Sphingorhabdus sp. Taxonomy (GTDB): domain Bacteria; phylum Pseudomonadota; class Alphaproteobacteria; order Sphingomonadales; family Sphingomonadaceae; genus Sphingorhabdus_B. Next base: position 108,772 of record CAUOWK010000003.1, read on the forward strand.
GAATCAATGTTTCAAGCTGCGTCAATATCGCATCATAATGCGTCAATGGCTGCAACGCAGGCACAGTCGCGAATTGCCCTTTCGCCTCATCGTCGAAACGAAATTTCCGCCCTTGAAGCATTTGCAGGCGCGTTTCGGCGGCGACCAGCATACCGCGCAGCGCAAGCGCGCGTCGTCGGTCGGCATCGATGCGGAGCGTCGGCAATGCAGCGTCAATGGACGCGGTCAAATTGCGTGCTTCGGTTACCAGTTCCGCTAGCGAACGCGGATTTGCCTTCGCTGCTGCCAGTAATTCGGCTGGGCCATAATAAGCATCAACATATTCTGCTTCATGGGTGCCGGCCTCCAGCGTTAACTTGATATAGGCATCGGAAATCTGGCCGACCGAAACAGCGGGTACGGTGGACTGCACCGGCGCTGCATCTGTCGATGCACAACCCGATGCAAACAGCGCCAAAGGCAGAATACAGGCCAGATAATTCATCCATTTTCTCCAGATAGGCGTTTATTCGGGGCCGCCAGACGTAGCACGGCATAGCCCATGACAGCTGACAATAAAGACCCCATGAGCACGCCAATTTTTACAGCATCCGCTTGTGCGGCATCCACAAATGCCAACCCACCGATAAACAGGCTCATCGTAAAGCCAATGCCGCAGAGCAAGGCGACGCCATATATTTGCGGCCAGCTGGCGTCCTTGGGCTGGACAGCGATACCGAATTTCACCGACGCCCAGACGCTGCCGAAAATGCCAAGCTGCTTGCCCACGAACAGGCCAAGGGCAATCCCCAAAGGCAACGGGCTGAGCAATTCGTTCAGGCCAATGCCTTCAAGCGATACACCGGCATTCGCAAAACCGAAAACAGGGACAATCAGAAACGCAACCGGCTTTGCCAGGGCATGTTCCAACCGGTGCAGAGCCGAATCCTCGGCATCGGGTGCGCCTGTGGTCCGGTGGAAAGGAATGGCAAAGGCCGCCATTACGCCTGCAATGGTCGCATGTACGCCGGACAATAATGTCGCATACCAAAGCAGCGCGGCGAGTATCAGATAGGGCCAGAGAATATTGACCCGAAAGCGGTTCAAAACCATCATAGCCAACCAAATCGCTGCCGCTGCTGCCAACATGACCAGGTCCAATTGCGCGGTATAGAAAAGCGCGATAATCGCCACGGCGCCCATATCATCGACGATGGCAACGGTGGTGAGGAAGAGCTTCAATGATGCAGGTGCTCGGCTGCCCAACAAGGCGAGCACACCGATGGCAAACGCGATATCGGTTGCTGCAGGAATTGCCCACCCCCTGATGAGCGCTGGGTCGCCCCCTGCCACCGCCAGATAAATGGCCGCAGGAAACAGCATTCCGGCGGCTGCTGCGATAATCGGCAAACGCCGGTCCGCCCAAGTCGCCAAATGGCCATCGACAAACTCGCGTTTGATTTCCAGTCCGACAAGCAGGAAGAAAATCGCCATTAGGCCATCATTTGTCCACAAATGGACTGTCATCGGGCCAAGCTTCGGGGTCAGTTCCGGGCCAGTGACGGCATGAATGAAATGGAAATAAATGTTCGACAGGCCGGAATTTGCCACTAACATCGCCAAGGCTGCCGCAATCATCAGCAATATGCCGCCCGCAGCCTCGCTGGACAAAAATGCACGTAACGCTGATTCTTTAGGGGTAAGAGGGGCCGTAGGCGTCATACTTATTCTATGCCGACCCGCACCGCCGATAGCAAGTAACTGCAGAATCATTCAGTAATTCCCTTGCCTTAGCGGTTTTTGATGGGTTAGAAACATGCACAGGGGGCAGGGACCATGGCCAACCTGATGGCATCAGAAAAAACGTTCGTCGACGCCGCTGGATTAAGCGCGGGCACATCTGTTGCTGAGCTAACGGAAGGTCAGAAAGCCTGCCTGCGGCTAGTCGACGACCATCTCACATCCAAGGAAATCGCCCGAATTCTGGGTATATCCCGGTTTACTGTGGATCAGCGGCTGGACGCTGCACGCCGTAAATTAAAGGCCGCGACGCGAAAGGATGCAGCAAAGATTTTGGCATCCCTTGAAAAGTCCGGCCTATCCGAGCCCTTCGTATACGAAGCGCAGCATCTTGAGCCCACCCAATTTACCGCTAGCCAGACAACACCCCCCAACCGGGCGGGACAGGTTGCGGCGAAACTTTCCTCGCTGGTGTCGGTCCCGCCCATCGGGGGAGAAAGACATGAATTATCGAAAAAGGAAATCTTGTTCCAATCGCTTAATATCGCATTCTTCAGTACAGTGGTGATCGCATTTGTAGTCGTGCTCCTGACAGGAACATTCCGGCTATTCCAATAGGTCTCCTTTGCTGGCTGAAGCCTATATGGAGACATTTTATGGTGAATTTCGAGCATGAGACCGCCAGGCAACTTGCGTGCGACATCCGGTCAGCCCATCAGGCCATCGACAACGCGCTAGCCGACCTTGCCAGCCTCACTTTTTCCGTCATTGACGTGTGCCGTAATTCAGACGCGCCACCCGCCCATACCCAGGCAGCCATTGAAGGCGTTGCCATTGGACTCACCAAAATGGTCGACGCCCGTAAAGGTTTCGTCAACGCTCATCGCAAGATCGCAGTCGCCCAACGCGACAGCAACCTGCAGGAAATCAACTTCGGGTGCGTTGGTCCCGGTCCCCTTACTCGACCAGCCGGTCTTCGGGTCGTAAACGGCTGATGTCGGGGCCCCTTGCCCGTTTTCGGGTATCAGACTGAGGCGGGCAAGGGCATGGATATTCTTCAAGCCGCCTTTATCATGGCGCTCATCTTATGTGCTGGCTACGCAAGCATAGAAGGCGGGCGAACCGGCAAAGCAGGCGCGGCCATTTTCCTGACAGCTACTGTTTTCAGCGCCGCTACCGCCACGCTGAACCCGACATGGGCAAGCACGTCCTACGGACTGTTCGCGGTCGATACCGGATGCTTGCTCGCTTTGGTGGTGCTTGCAATGAACAGTAACCGGTTCTGGCCCGTTTGGGCACTTGGATTCCAGACGGTTGCTGTTGCGACCCATGTCGCCACGATGTGGATACCGGACATTGTCCCCGCATCGTACCAAGCATTGCTGTCTTTCTGGGCCATCCCGATCTTGTGGGTGATGGTTATCGGAACCCGAAAGGACCGCCAATATGAACGAAGCCGCGCCTAGCTAACACGCGCCAGCAACATTCGAAAAATTGAACATTAAACGGAACGACATCGTCGTTTCCGACCGGGGGGTCGCGCCTTGTACAATATATTCCTATTGCTCGAAAGTGTGCACCGCGAGCTATTACTATTTAGCGCCATCTGGTTGCTGATAGGCGCGCTTGATGATTTCAGCGTCGATGCGATCTGGACGGGCCGCTGGCTTTACCGGCGCGTCGCATTTTATCGCGATACACCTCCAATGACCGCCAGCCAGCTGCCAAAATCCGGCAGTGACGGTTTGCTCGCCATTTTCATCCCTGCGTGGGGCGAAGCGGCCGTCATCGGCGCGATGCTTGGCAATTGCACGCGAAGCTGGGCTGCGACGACCTGCAGCTATCGCATTTATGTTGGTTGCTATCCCAATGACCACCAGTCAGTCGCAGCGGTTGCCGCCGCCGCACGCCACAACCCGCGGATACGCGTGGTCCTCGTCGGCCATGATGGCCCAACGACGAAGGCCGACTGCCTCAACCGTTTGTGGCGCGCGCTGCTCGCCGACGAAGTTGCGGGTGGATATAAAGCAAAAGCCATCATCATGCATGACGCCGAAGACGCCGTGCATGCCGACGAACTCCATGTCTTCAACCGTCTCGTCACCAAGGGTGGTGCCGTGCAGCTGCCTGTTATCCCAGTCCGGACCCACGGCTCGCGATGGATAAGCGGCCATTATTGCGATGAATTCGCCGAAGCGCATGGCAAGAATATGGTTGTGCGAGAGGCGCTGGGCGCGCCGCTGCCACTGGCGGGTGTCGCCTGCGCTATTGAGCGCAACCTGATGGGCCGCTTGGCGGTGATGAATGGTGGCAAGCCATTTGACCAAAGCAGCCTTACCGAAGACTATGAATTGGGTATCCGCATAGGTGCCGCCGGTGGCCGCACGATCATGGCACGGTTGCTGGACGACCGGGGCAAGCTGGTCGGCACGCGGGCGTGCTTTCCCGATACGCTTAGCACGTCGGTGCGACAAAAAACGCGTTGGCTGACGGGCATCGCGCTTGCCGGATGGGATCGGCTTGGGTGGGAAGGCGGTCTCGCGCAGAAATGGATGTTCCTGCAGGATCGGCGCTCCATATTGGCGGCTATCGTGCTCATGGCTGCCTATATGTGCATCATCCTCACCGGCGTGTTGTTGGTTGCGGCATCGCAGGGACTGTATCAACCATCGCCCTTCGATTCGATCTTGGCCTATCTATTATGGTTCAACGCCGCCTTCCTGTTTTGGCGTTTGCTTGTGCGGGCAGGCTTTGTCGGTGCCCTATATGGACCCAAGGAAGCGTTGCTTTCAGTTCCACGCAGCCTGATTGCGAATATCATTGCAATCATGGCAGCGCGCCGTGCCTGTGTCGCTTATATCCGTCACTGCTTCGGCGCACCATTGTCGTGGGACAAAACAGCCCATCACACGGTGCCTGAAGCATTGGTGGGACGCGACTAATGCAGGGACGGGCCTTTGGTTTTTTAGCGTTGCTAGGCGCAAGCTGGGTTGCTGCACGCATTGGCATTGCAACGATTGCGCCCCCTGCACAGGTGCCTATCGTCGGCACGACGGCGCACCCGCGCGCGACAATCACCAGTTTCGCGTCGCTCCCGGCGTTCAGTCCGGAACGGGACCGCTGGAGCGCAATCAACGCACCGGTCGCGCGCTTGGCGCGAACCACGGCGAAACATCAAACGCGCTTCGGGTCGTCCCTACCCTCGCCCGTGCAGCGGCAAAAAGAGACAAGTGCGAACCCAGCCGCTGCATTTCTCCCCCAGCTTGCATCCCCGATGCCCAGCGATCTGGTCCGCACGCCGGTCTCGCCTGAAGCCCTTCAATTCGCACCGCAACGCGGCGCTACCGCAACAACACGCCCTTTCGACGTTTACGCCTATAATTTCTGGCGGCGCGGTAATGGGCAAATAGGCACACTGGGCAATGGCCAATATGGCGGCAGTCAAAGCGCGATTATCACCAATGTGTCGCTGCTGCGGTTTGGCGCAGACGCTAATGCCACCCGCCTTGCCCTGACCGGGCGACTGGCTGTTGCACATGGGCTGCCGCGTGAGCGCGAGTTGGCTGCAGGATTGAAATGGCGGCCATCGCTCAATATTCCGGTTACCGTCAGTGCCGAACGGCGGTTTCGACAGGATCGGCCCGACGCGTTTGCGTTGTTTATCGCAGGCGGTCAGTCGGAACTCCGACTACCGATGAAATTCCGCCTAGATAGCTATGGGCAGGCCGGCATGGTTTCGGGCAAATCGGGTGGCGCATTTGTCGATGCGATGCTTCAGGCGCGTCGTCCGATTGGTCACATCGGTCCTGCCCTATTGTCGGCTGGCGCTGGCGCATGGGCGGGCGGACAGGACAAGGTCTTGCGGGTCGACATTGGCCCCTCAATCTCTGCTGATATGCCAGTGGCCGGCGCCAGATTCAGGCTAGAAGCAAGCTGGCGGCTAAGGGTTGCGGGCAATGCCGACCCGGGCAATGGACCGGCGATTGCCTTGTCCACCAGTTTCTGAGCGCTAGCCTTTATCCTGCCGTCAAATGCCGTTAGGGTCATTTTGTTGAACATGGATATTTATCTTCCCATAGCCAATCTGTCGGTGAACGCGCTCTTCATCATCCTGCTTGGCGGCGGCGTGGGTGTGCTGTCTGGAATGTTCGGCGTGGGCGGCGGATTTCTGACAACGCCATTGCTGATATTTTACGGGATACCGCCTGCCGTTGCCGCCGCATCCGCCTCGACCCAAGTGACCGGTGCCAGCGTGTCAGGCGTCTTTGCACATATGAAGCGCGGTGGCGTCGATTTTCAGATGGGCGCGGTACTGGTCGTCGGCGGCCTTTTCGGGACAGCGGCGGGGGCCGCGATATTCGAAATTCTCGAAACATTGGGGCAAATCGATACCGTCATTAACATTCTCTACGTCATCATGCTGGGAAGCATTGGCGGGCTGATGGCAAAGGAAAGCTTGGCCAGCGTACGGGCTGTGCGTGCCGGAAAAGCGGTCACTGCAGCGAAACGCCGTCATCACCCACTCGTCGCCAGCCTGCCGATGCGCTGGCGGTTTTACAGGTCCGGCCTGTATATCTCGCCTTTGGCGCCGCTCATTCTGGGTTTCGTCACCGGCATCATGACCATGTTGCTCGGCGTCGGCGGCGGGTTCATCATGGTACCCGCGATGCTTTATCTTCTCGGCATGGGCGCGCAGGTTGTCGTCGGGACATCCTTGTTTCAAATCTTGTTCGTGACCATGGCCGCAACGATGATGCACAGCCTGACCACCAAAGCGGTCGACATCGTGCTGGCTGTATTCCTGCTCATCGGAAGCGTTACCGGCGCCCAGATTGGTGCACGTTTGGCACAGCGCATGCGTCCTGAATATCTGCGCCTTTTCCTGGCCGCCATCGTTCTGCTAGTTGCCATCCGCATGGCACTTGGCCTTGGCTGGCGTCCGGACGAAATCTACACGTTGCAAGCCCTGTGATGCGCTGGCTCGCCCTTTTGCTGCTCCTGCTTCCCGTTGCGGCAAGCGCGCAAAATGTGCCGAAACTGGTGCCCGATGTGTCGCAGCGCGAAATCAACATCCAGTCCGGATTTACCGGTGCCGATATGCTGTTGTTCGGCGCGATCATTTACCCGCGCGGCGTCGCACCGGAAGGCCAGATCGACGTCGCTGTCGTGTTGCGCGGACCGACCCGCGCGGTCACTTTGCGCGAAAAGCAGAAAATCGCCGGTATATGGATCAATGCCGACAGCACGGATTTCCGCTCGGTCCCCGCTTATTATGCCATCGCTTCCTCTCGCCCGCTTTCCCAAATCGTCGATGACAAGACCGCCGCAATTTACGAGCTCGGCCTCGACCGGTTGCAACTGTCGCCCAGCGGTGAAGTCGATGCCAAGGAACAGCGCCGCTTTGTCGACGGGCTGGTTGACCTCAACAGCCGCAACGGACTGTTTCGGCAAGACGCCGGCACCGTAGAAATCACCGACCAAGTGCTGTACCGGGCGCGCCTGTCCATACCCTCGAGCGTGCCCGTTGGCACCTATACTGCCGAAACCCTGCTTATCCGAGATGGCCGTGTCATCGTGGCTGACGACAATGTGGAAGTGCGCATCCGTAAAACGGGGTTCGAACAATTGGTCACCATCCTCGCACAAGATTATGCCCTCTTCTACGGCGCGATGGCTGTGTTGGTGTCTTTGCTGCTGGGTTGGTTCGCCGGTTACATATTCCAACGGATGTAAACTCGCATCTCGTTGATGCGGCGTTCAGCGGCTTCCGCCTGCTCCGATGGTAAATAAATCTTTACCTTCTGCACTTATGCCTGCGGCTTCGATATTGCAGGACAATAGTAGCAATGGAAAATTCTAGCCATCGGCAGTTTTCGGCGGATCATATGAATGAAGCGCCGCCTTCGGTTGCGGCAACGCCGTCAGGTTCCAGCACCCCCACCCCAGAGTCACATCGTGGCGCGCAACATGGCAGTATGCCGGCGGTGTATCATATCGGTTTCGTGATGGAGATCGCTGGATCAGGGTCGCAGATCACACTTGATGCCGCAATCTTGAACAGCCTGATGTCCCATAGCGACCCCAGCATCGCTATGGCCGGACAAGTCGGCAGCCAAATCAAGATCCGCGTAGGTAACACATGGCTGCTCGCCAGCATCCGCACCCAGAAAATGCACGACCGCGACCATGGCGTCATCATGGCGCAAGTCGACTTCCTCGGCGAAGGCGATGAAGAACGGCTGACCGGAAAAATCTACAATTTCCGTCGAGGCGTCACTCGCTACCCTGTGCCCGGAAGCGAGGTTTTCGCCGTTTCCAGCCCAGATATGAAGCAAGTCTATGCCGCAGACGCCCGCGCGCACGTTGAAATCGGAACCGTCTTTCCGACCAAGGATATTCGCGGCGCATTATATGTCGACGCAATGCTCGGCAAGCATTTCGCTTTGCTGGGTTCGACCGGCACCGGCAAGTCGACCAGCGCCGCCCTCATCCTGCACAAGATTTGCGACATCGCGCCTGAAGGTCATATCGTTATGATTGACCCGCACGGCGAATATAGCGCCGCGTTCAAGCATAATGGCGCACTGTTCGACGTAAACAACCTCGCCATGCCCTATTGGATGATGAACTTCGCTGAACATTGCGAGGTTTTCGTCACTTCCACGGGCGACGACAAGCAGATAGATGCCGACATTTTGGCACGCTGTCTTTTGCAGGCACGCGCGAAAAACCGGATTGCGGAGACCATCGGTAAGCTGACCGTCGATGCCCCCATTCCCTATTTATTGTCTGATTTGACCAACATCATCCAAAACGAAATGGGCAAGCTCGACAAGGCGACGTCGTCAGCACCGTTCATGCGGCTGAAGAGCAAAATTGACGAGTTGAAGGCTGATCCGCGTTACAATTTCATGTTCTCGGGCATGCTGGTTGGTGACACTATGTCCGAATTCGTTGGCAAGATTTTCCGCCTGCCCTCCGGCGGCAAACCGATTTCGATCATCGACGTTTCGGGCGTACCATCTGACATTACCTCGACTGTGGTCGCCGTGTTGTCGCGACTGGTATTTGATTACGCCATCTGGTCACGCAACGAACCGCAGCGGCCCATTTTGTTGGTCTGCGAAGAAGCCCACCGCTATATTCCGTCAGATCGCGTGTCCAAGGACAGCGCCGTCCGATCTATCCTGGAAAGAATCGCCAAGGAAGGCCGTAAATATGGCGTGGCCTTGGGCCTCATCACGCAGCGTCCGTCCGACTTGGCCGAAGGCGTGCTGTCGCAATGCGGCACGATCATCTCGATGCGTTTGAACAACGAACGCGATCAGGCTTTCGTCCGTGCCGCGATGCCCGAAGGCGCGCGCGGATTTCTCGATTCCATTCCAGCGTTGCGTAATCGCGAATGCATCATCTGCGGTGAGGGTGTCAGCATTCCGATCCGTGTCGCGCTCGATAACCTCGAAGAAGAAAAACGACCGGCGTCCGAAGATCCGCTGTTCAGCCAGCTATGGCAAGAAACCGGCGGCGAAAGCGAGATTTTGGAACGGGTCGTCAGACGGTGGCGCGCGCAAGGGCGGTGATACAGCTACCGCCGTTCAAACGGCTTAAGCCCGCGTCCCAGCCGATTTCCGCCAAGTGCGATACGGTCGCCTGACCAGTCGGCAAGGAATACGGTTTCGCGATCAACGCCCGGCGCGATGCTGGCTTCATTAGCGTTGATGGACAAGCCAACGCTGGTTTGCTGCCTGCCCTCAGGCGCGACGGTGATGAAGGCGCTGTGATTTTCCTTCGACTGGCCTTGGACGAAAATGTTGCCAGTGATGCTACCAATGGCCCCATTGGGCAGGTCAATCATATAGTTGGTTTCCCGCCCGCGCGTATCGTCAAAGGCGTTGTCGCGTATGTCCACTTTAGCCGCGCGGCTTTTGACATAATGTCCGCCATTGCCGCGTTCAAAGCGGCTGTTAGTAACCGTCAGCGAGCCATAACCCCCGATATAGATGCTATGCGCACAGGACAGGCCACGGTCACAGCGGCCAAGGCCTGAGAAGGTCGATTGATCGATAGTGATGCGTCCCGTGCGATCCTCCGCGGTCAAAATCCCCTGTTCGCTGTTTCTAAAAATCGCGCGCGTTACGTTAAGGTCGCCCTTTTCCAGTCGAATGCCAGCGCCATTGGCGTCAGGAACGCGCATATTCTGGAAAATGATGCCATCAATACTGGCTGCGGTTCCGCGCAGCACGAGCGCCGCCTTGCCTTCGCAGGTTGCGCCATCGAAAACCGTCTGTCCCGGCACGGAAGCGCGGAATGATACGATACCGGCCTGCTGAATGGCGCATTGGCGATAGGTGCCCGGCGCAATGATGACCGTTCCTTCTCCATCACCAATATTGTCCAGCGCGGCTTGCAGGCTGGTGAATCCGCGGCCGGTTTCGGCGTTGCGGAACGGCGCGGCATTCTGCGCCGATGCGCCAACTGCGCACAGGGCCGTCACGAGGATGAGCGAGATTTTCTTCATGGACTGTCCCTTAGATTACACCATGCAATCATAATAGCGCCAGCCAGAACTCCATATCCAGCCAATTAACCACCCTGAAAAAATGCCGTCCCTTTAGGGGACAGGGCGTCACCTATTCGTTGAGATTCGGCCGCAAATATTGCCGCGCACGATCCAGCTCGAGCCCGCGACGGGCCGCATAATCTGCGACCTGATCGTCACCAATCCGCGCAACGCCGAAATATTCGGACTGCGGATGGCCAAAATAAAATCCGCTCACGGCCGCCGTGGGCAGCATCGCAAAGCTCTCGGTCAGCGTGATTCCGGTTTTGTGTGTGGCGTCAAGAAGGTCGAACAATATCGGCTTCAGGCTATGGTCCGGACATGCGGGATAACCCGGTGCGGGACGGATGCCGCGATATTCCTCGCGGTTAAGTGCCTCTGCGGTGAACTGCTCGTCAGGGGCATAGCCCCACAAATCCTTGCGCACATGCTCGTGCATCCGCTCTGCAAAGGCTTCGGCCAGCCGATCAGCCAGCGCCTTAAGCATGATGTCCGAATAATCGTCGATTTGCGCTTTAAACTGCGCAAGATGCGTCCCAATCCCGTGTCCAGTTGTGACGGCAAAGCCGCCAATCCAGTCACCGTCAGGGCTAATGAAATCGGCGAGGCACATATTTGCCTTGCCTTCGCGCTTGGCGATTTGCTGGCGCAAAAACGGCAGCCGGACATGCGCCTCGGTCTGTTCGCAATAGACGACGACATCATCGCCATCGCGCCAACAAGGCCACAGACCCGCGACGCCTTTTGCACGCAGCCATTTTTCGCTGATGATTTTGTCCAGCATCGCATTGGCATCGGCAAACAGGCTGGTGGCGCTTTCGCCGACAATCTCGTCAGTTAGAATGGCCGGATAGTTGCCATGCAATTCCCACGCCCGGAAGAAAGGCGTCCAATCGATATAGTTTCTAAGGTCGGCCAAGTCCCAGTCGGCATAGACATGGACGCCGGGCTGCGATGGCGGGGCCGGTTTCAGGCTCTCGTCGATCTCGAAGGCATTTGCCCGCGCTTCTTCCAACGTGGCGAGTGGCTTTGCCGTCTTGCCCGCGCGGGCGTCGCGAATGTGGCTATATTCGGCGCGGGTATCAGCGACGAACTTTTCCGCCATCGTATCGCTCACTAGGGTCCCGGCCACACCGACGGCACGCGACGCATCCAGCACATGAATGACCGGTCCGGAATAGACAGGTTCAATACGCAAAGCGGTGTGCGTTTTGGATGTGGTCGCGCCACCAATCATCAGTGGCATGGTCATACCGGCCTTCTGCATTTCTTCGGCAACGGTGACCATCTCATCCAGCGACGGCGTGATAAGGCCCGACAGCCCGATCATGTCGGCATCATGCTCGACCGCGGCCTTCAATATATCGCTCCACGGCACCATCACGCCCAGATCGACGATTTCAAAGCCATTACATTGCAGCACTACGCCAACGATGTTCTTGCCGATGTCATGGACGTCGCCCTTGACGGTCGCCATGATGATCTTGCCCTTACCCTTCGCGCCAACCTCTTTTTCGGCCTCGATATAAGGGAACAAATGCGCGACTGCCTTTTTCATCACACGCGCGGATTTTACCACTTGTGGCAGGAACATCTTGCCTGATCCGAACAGGTCGCCAACGACATTCATCCCGTCCATCAACGGGCCTTCAATGACCTCAATCGGACGTCCGCCCGCGGCTTTAATCGCAAGCCGCGCTTCTTCGGTATCATCGACGATATGTGCGTCAATACCCTTGACCAGCGCATGTTCCAGCCGCTTCGTCACTGGCCAACCGCGCCATTCGGCTTCGGCCTTTTCCTGCGCGACATCAGTACCGCGATATTTTTCGGCAAGCGTAATCAGGCGTTCGGTTGCATCGGGATCGCGGTTGAGGATGACGTCCTCACACGCGACCCGCAATTCGGGGTCTATGTCATCATAAATATCGAGCTGTCCCGCGTTGACGATAGCCATATCGAGGCCAGCAGGAATGGCGTGGTACAGGAATATCGAATGCATCGCCCGGCGCACGGGTTCGTTACCACGGAAGGAGAAGGACAGGTTGGAGAGGCCGCCCGAATAATGGGCGTGCGGACACAGGACGCGAAGTTCCTTCAACGCCTCGATAAAATCGACGCCGTAATTATTATGCTCTTCAATCCCCGTTGCGACGGCAAAGATATTGGGATCGAAAATGATGTCCTCGGGCGGGAACCCGATGCTCAGCAGCAAATCATAGGCACGTTTGCAAATCTCGACCTTGCGCGCCTTTGTATCGGCCTGCCCGGTTTCATCGAAAGCCATCACGACCACTGCCGCACCATAAGCCATGCACAAGCGGGCGTGTTGCAGGAACTGCTCTTCACCCTCTTTCATTGAAATCGAATTGACGATGGGCTTGCCCGAAACGCATTTCAGGCCAGCCTCGATGACACTCCATTTGGAACTGTCAATCATCAGCGGCACGCGCGCAATGTCTGGCTCGGCCGCGATCCGCTTGATGAATGTGGTCATCGCAGCATGCGCGTCGAGCAGACCTTCGTCCATGTTGATGTCGATTATCTGCGCGCCATTTTCGACCTGGTCGCGTGCCACCTCAACGGCAGCTTCAAAATCGCCCGCCATAATCAGTTTTTTAAATCGGGCAGAGCCAGTGACATTCGTGCGCTCGCCAATGTTGACGAAACGCGATGAGGAGGACGAGGCAGAGGGGGAGGACAAGGTCATTTTTTCTTTTCAGATGGGCGGGCTGTTTTCACGCAGCCATGATAAAGGGTTCGAGGCCAGCAAGACGAGTGACAACCGGTGCCGTCGGAACGACGCGCGGTGCGCGGTCTTCGACTGCCTTGGCAATGGCCGCGATATGGGCTGGGGTCGTCCCGCAACAACCGCCGACGACATTGACCAGACCATCGTCGAGCCACTGCCCGATCAACTGTGCCGTCGTCTCGGGCAGCTCATCATATTCGGCAAGGTCGTTGGGCAGACCGGCGTTGGGATAAGCCATGACAAGCGCATCAGCCTGCTTTGACAGCGCCGCCAGATGAGGCCGCAACAAATCCGCGCCGAAGGAGCAGTTGAGGCCAATGGTCAGAGGTTTCACATGACGGATAGCGGCCCAAAAAGCCTCAACCGTGTGGCCGGATAAATTGCGGCCTGCCATGTCGGTGATGGTCATCGAAATCATCAACGGCACATCACGCCCGCATGCCGCCGCCGCCTCTTGCGCTGCCATCGCCGCACATTTCGCATTCAACGTATCGAAAATCGTTTCAATGAGAAGAAAGTCGACCCCGCCTTTGATGAGCGCGTCGCATTGTTCGCGGTACACATCTTTCAAATAATCGAAGTCGATTTCGCGATAGCCGGGATCATTGACATCCGGCGACAGGGACAATGTCTTGTTCGTCGGGCCAATTGAACCTGCAACAAAACGTCTTTTGCCATCCGCAGCTTCGGCTGCGTCGCAACATGCGCGCGCGATTTTGGCTGATTCCAGGTTCAGGTCGCGTACCAGATTTTCGCAGCCATAATCTGCCATGCTGATTTTCGTCGCACTGAACGTATTGGTTTCAATCATATCCGCGCCAGCAGCCAGATAGGCGCTGTGAATAGCAGACACGATATCGGGGCGAGTAATCGACAACAGGTCGTTATTTCCCTTTTGGTCATGTGTAACCTCAAGAGCACCGCGATAATCTTCCTCGGTCAGCCGATACCCTTGAATGGCGGTTCCATAGCCGCCGTCAAACACCAATATCTGCTGCGCTGCGCGGGTGGTGAACGCATCACGCGCCGAATGTGCAGGGGCGTTCATGCAGCTTTCTCCGCCAGAGCAGCCTGTGGCCGCTTACCCAAGAGATGGCAGATCGCATAGGACAGTTCAGCACGGTTGAGCGTGTAGAAATGGAAGTCGCGGACGCCGCCTGCATATAGCCGACGGCACATTTCGGCGGCGACCGTCGCAGCGACGAGTTGCCGTGCGGATGGATGATCATCAAGGCCATCGAACAGATGGGCCATCCATTCCGGGATAGCCGTACCGGTCATTTTCGACATGCGCGTAATGGCTGCGAAGTTTGAAACGGGCATGATGCCGGGTACGATTTCCGCATTGATACCCGCTGCGGCCACCGCATCACGGAAGCGGAAGAAGGTCTCGGGCTCGAAGAAGAACTGCGTAATGGCCCGGCTTGCTCCTGAATCCAGTTTGCGTTTCAGGAAATCAATATCGGCCGCCGCAGATGCCGCCTCGGGGTGGGTTTCCGGATAGGCACTGACCGAAATTTCAAACGGATGCAGCTTTTGCAGGCCCTCCACCAGTTCGGCTGCGCTGGCATATCCATCAGGGTGCGGTACGAACGTGCCATCCGCGCTGGGCGCATCGCCGCGCAGCGCAACGATGTGGCGCACACCTGCGTCCCAATAGGCATTGGCAACGTCCGCAATTTCGCCCTTGGATGCTTCGACACAGGTTAAGTGGGCGGCAGCAGGAATGTCAGTTTCCCGCGCAATGCGTGCAACCGTATTATGCGTGCGCTCACGCGTTGTGCCACCCGCGCCATAGGTTACCGATACAAAGCGCGGCGCCAGCGGGGCAAGCGTGACAACCGAATCCCACAATTGTTCTTCCATCTTTTCCGTTTTGGGCGGAAAAAATTCAAAGCTGATTTCGCAATCTCCTGCCAAACCGGCGAATAATGGTGTGGCAAGCGCGCGGCTTGCCTCCTGCATTTGGGCAAGGGGGAGAATCATGCAACTATCCTTAAATTGTTCTTCGAACGCGGCGTGGATTGGGCGAGTTTTTGGCCAGTCCATATTTTGACAACCAGCTTGCCCGACTCAAGTGCCGTTTGGTGGATGATTTGGACGCCATGCGCCTGAAAGGCCTTGCGCATAAAGTCATCGGTGAAGCCGAGGCGCGCATGGGCATGCACGGTTCGCAACTCTTCATGGTCATGCGCGGCAAAATCCACGATGACCAAACGCCCGCCGATGGCCAATGCGCGAATGGACTCAGCAATGACAGCTTCGGGATCCTGCGCATAATGCAGCACCTGATGAAACATGATCGTGTCAAACTCGCCGTCTTGAACGGGCAACATGTTGAAATCGCCAAGCTTGATCTCGACTTTTCCAGCAACCGCTGCACTTAGGTTACCGATCTTCGCGCGGGCCAGCCGCAACATTTCCGGGCTGTTGTCTATGGCGACAAAGCGCTCCGCCGCAGCCGCGAATAATTCAACCATACGGCCTGTGCCTGTACCGACGTCCAAGACATTTCCGAGCGGCGCACTATTCAGGATTTGTGCGATTTTGGCTTCGACATCAGACTCGGCAACATGCAGCGAGCGGAGCGAATCCCATTCGTCAGCATGCGCGGCGAAATAGGTGGCCGCCATTTGGGTACGGGCATTGCGGACTTCATCTAACCTCGAAAGGTCGCGCTGAAATGCCTTCGCTTGGCCGAGATCGGCATCGCCAAGTAAAGACGTCAGCCGGCTGTCACTTAAAATCGCGCCCGGGCGCAAAAAGACCCAGCTGCCTTCTTTACGACGCTCCAACAACCCAGCCTCGTCAAGTATCCGGATATGGCGCGACACACGTGGCTGGCTTTGGTCCAGTATCTGCACCAGTTCACCCACCGAAAGTTCGAGCCGCAAGACCAGAAATACGATTCGCAATCGCGTTGGGTCGGCCAGCGCCCGCATGATATTCAATAGATTGAGCATGGATGCATGATATAAAGAATTCTTTATATGCTGTCAATCGGCTCAAATTCGCGGTATTTTCTACCTTTGCGGTAGACATAAGGGTAAAATGAGTGACGGATGCCGTCCGTTAATGAAAAAGCGCATTGCCACCGAATTGTGAACGGGCTAGAGGGCTTTCCGCAGGCATAACTGCATTGATGTAGTGTGCCTGTCAGGTTTTCATAAGTTTTGCTAGGGGGTTTCCCAAATGAAGAAAATTGCTGTATCTCTCGTTCTCGCCGCTTCGCTCGGTCTTGCTGCTTGCTCAGGTGCTGAAGAAGCAACCACAGAAGCAACAGATGCGACCACAGAAGCAACCACCGAAGCTGCTGACGCTGCTGTAGAAGGTGCGGATGCTGCTGCAACCGACGCGGCTGCTGCAACTGAAGCAACTGCAACTGACGCGGCTGCAACTGCAACCGACGCTGCTGCAACTGCAACTGACGCCGCTGCTAAGGCTGGTGAAGCTGCAGACGCTGCGAAAGAAGCTGCGAAGTAATATTCGCGCTTTCTAGCGAAAGCATTTGATAAGGGCTGTCCTGTTTACAGGACGGCCCTTTTCTTTGTCTGGCGCATAGCTATGATGCGCTCATGACGAAATATGCCCGTTTTGCCGTCGTTATGGGAATGCTCTTGGCAGGGTGTCAGGATGATGCAGGCAACACAGCTCGTCCCGCTATTGATCCGGAAGACGCCAAAACGCTTGATGCTGCTGCGGCCCAGCTTGACGCTGAATCAACCGCAACGCCTCCCGAATAAGCAATCAATTCTGGTGGTAGGTGCCCACGGTTCGTGACACGAACTGCATGAATGCCATGCGGTCAGGAATCGATGCGGTCGTGCTGCCCATCATCACCGCCACGGCGTAACGCGTTCCATCTGGCGCCGTCATAATGCCGATATCATTATAGCCGGTCGACACAGGCGGCAGCACTTGCCCCGTTCCCGTCTTGTGCAAAAAACGCCAGCCAGCCGGAACGCCCGCCTTCAGACGATTGGGGCCGCTGCTGGTACGCGACATGATATCGAGAATCAGCCGTGTTGAAGCCGGGGACAAAAGCTCCCCTTTTGCCAACCGCGCAAGCGCGCGGACAATTGCTTCGGGGCTTGCACCATCCACCGGATCGGCAAGATAGCGATCGAGCGCGGCCTTGCGCACCGATAGCGGCACCGCGTCGCGGGCGGCATAAAAGCGGCGACCCATGGCATATTCCTGCCGCCACTCGAGCCCGGCGATACCGCTTTGCAGGGCGCGCTCGCCGGGGCCAAAGCGGATCGCACCCAGGTTTTTGCGGGTAATGAAGCTCTGCACCGCTTGCGGTCCGCCCGCCGTCCGCAGCAGCGAATCGTTTGCCGTGTTGTCGCTTGCTCGGATTGCCTGTTCAAGCAGCGCCTGCACGGTGACCTCGATCGAGCCATTTGCGACCACGCGATCACGAATGGGCTGATGAAACACGGCAAGATCGTCGGGTGTAATGCGGACATTCTGGTCCAGCCGCAATTTGCCCTGATCCACCAGGTCCAGCACAGTCAGCGCCACCCAGGTCTTGGACACGCTTTGTTGCGGGAATAATTCTTCCATCCGCTTGCCGGATATCCATTCGCCATTATCGATACGCATAATCGCAACACCCGTGCGTCCGGGAAAAAGCCGCCATTGATCATGAATGAGATTTTCAAGCCCAGCCGGTGGCTGCGCTTTTGCAGGGCGCGCTGGCAGAGCCGCCGGCCGCGCAGGCAAAGTAGGCGCGGGGCGCGATGCTATGGGCGACGGCGCAGGCCGGGGCGGAGCCTTTTCGCCGGCAACGCAGCCCGACAAAATGGAGAGTAATGAGAGCAAGGCAACGCCCTTGGCCCGACGCTGTGTTGATAATGGCGATTGCATATTCATCCCGGTAAGCATGGCAAGTTGATAGAGCATCGAATCTGGAGATGACACCGATTACTGCCAGTTTTGCGACGAATGATTCTCGTTGAACGACGAGAAGACACACAAACGCGACCGTATGATTTTACAAAGCATTGCAGGATTTACTTGACCTAGCACGTATGTCGTAGTTGTCATTTGATGACATTTTATTGGGGGTTGTGACCGTGGCGATGGATAGCATTTTTATTGGTAAAAACGCAGGCGGGCCAGAATTACTCAATTTGAAACGCTCTAATCGTCATGGCCTCATTGCCGGAGCCACCGGCACTGGTAAGACAGTGACGTTACAGGGCATTATCGAAGGCTTTTCCGCCGCTGGCGTTCCTTGCTTTGTAGCTGACGTCAAAGGTGACTTGGCGGGCCTGGCCATGGCGGGCTCACCGCAAAGCAAAACGCATGAGATTTTTGCCGGCCGCGCCGCTGAAATCGGCCAGCAGGATTGGGCGTATAAGGACAATCCCACGCAATTTTGGGATTTGTTCGGGGAGCAAGGACATCCCGTTCGGACGACGGTGTCCGAAATGGGCCCGTTGCTGCTCGCCCGCCTGATGGACCTAAATGAAGTGCAGGAAGGCGTGTTGACGATCGCTTTCCATGCGGCTGACAATGATGGTCTGCTGATGCTCGATCTGGATGATTTGCAGGCGATGCTCGTGCATTGCGGCGAGCGCGCCGATGAACTGACGCTGGAATATGGTAACATCTCCAAGCAATCGGTCGGGACTATCCAGCGCGCACTGCTCCAGCTTCGCAGCCAGGGCGGCGAGCATTTCTTTGGTGAGCCCGCGTTGGAGCTGGCCGACTTGATTCGATGCGATGACAGCGGACGCGGTGTGGTGAACATCCTTGCGGCGGACCGTTTGATGTCTAGCCCGAAGCTCTATTCCACCTTCCTGTTGTGGCTACTGTCTGAATTGTTCGAAAGCCTGCCCGAAATTGGCGACCCCGAAAAACCCAAACTGGTCTTCTTTTTTGACGAAGCGCATTTGCTGTTCAATGATGCGCCCAAGGCGTTGCTCGAGAAAATCGAGCAGGTTGTCCGGCTGATCCGTTCCAAGGGCGTTGGTGTGTATTTCATCACCCAGAACCCGATCGATATCCCCGATACTGTCGCAGCGCAGCTCAACAACCGGATCCAGCACAAGCTGAACGCCTTTACCCCGCGCGACCAGCAAGCGGTGAAATCTGCCGCTGAGACCTTCCGTCCAAATCCGGCGCTGGATGTGGCGCAGGTGATTACCGAGCTGAAAATTGGTGAGGCATTGGTGTCACTACTGCAACCTGACGGCGCGCCTTCCATGGTGCAGCGCACGCTCATCAAGGCGCCGGCCAGCCGTGTTGGACCTTTGACGCCGCAGGAACGCGGTGTCATGATCGCGACCGACGCTATTGGCGACAAATATGACGCCCTGATTGATCGCGAATCCGCCGAAGAAATACTAGCGGCAAAAACTCTGCAAGCTGCCGCCGCAGCGCAAGAATCCAAGGCAGAAGCGCAAGCCGACAAGGAAGCCGCGATTGCTGCGAAAGAACAGGCCAAGGCCGATGCCATTGCGGCGAAGGAAGCCGCGCGACAGCAAGCCGCTGCCGCCAAAGAGGCAGCTCGTCTGGAGGCTGCAGCCGCACGCGAAGCAGCCAAGCCAAGCATGGCGGACAAAATGATTCAGTCGGCCGCGCGGTCCGCAGCAACGTCTATCGGTCGTCAGGTTGCGGGATCGTTCGGAAAATCGCTGGTGCGCGGCATATTGGGCAGCCTGTTCAAATAGAGGCTAGCCCCGACCGCGATAGCCCGCGACGCCTTGATCGGGCAACCAAAGCCCGCGTGGTGGCTCGCCCGATTGCCAGAATACGTCAATGGGAATGCCGCCGCGCGGATACCAATATCCACCGATGCGTAGCCAATGCGGCTTCATTTCGTCGAACAGCCGTTGCCCGATGCCAACGGTGCAATCCTCATGAAAGGCTGCATGATTGCGGAACGAACCAAGGAACAGCTTCAACGATTTGGACTCGACGATGGTTGCGTCTGGCGCATAGTCAATGACCAGATGCGCAAAATCAGGTTGCGCGGTTACAGGGCAAAGCGACGTGAACTCCGGCACCGCAAAGCGCGCGAGGTACAGTGTGCCGGGACGCGGATTTGGCACATAATCCAGTTGCGCCTGTTCAGGAGAGTCGGGAAGTGCGCTTTGCGCGCCTAGAAATTTGGGTTTCTGCATTTCAGTCATATCGCGCATTTAGCGGTTTCACCTTTGGAAGCAAACGGGTCATGCCAGCATCGACGATTATTCATGGCGCGTTAAGCGCAAGAAGCATTGAGAGCGCGACGTCTATGGCCAAATTTCCACGCGCATCACACCGGATTAGAACCCTCGTCATGGCGTTTGCGCTGATGTCGGGCGGCGCACCTGCGGCACTTGGCCAAGACGCAACGACAAGCACGCCGCCCGAGCTGCGCGATTTCCGCCTGGACCCCCCGCCACCGGCCGAGCGCGAGCCGCTACCTGAGACGACGTCTCCGATCACCCCTGCCCCATCACCGGCGCCTACCCAGTCGCGACCAACGCCAGCGCCGGTCGTTGTGCCACCCCCCGCATCTACTGCGCCGCGCACCCAAGATGAACCATCCTCGCCCGCGCCACGGACCGAGTCGCGGGCGCCCGATGAAACGCAGCGTGCGCCGGAGCCAGTTTTAGACGTCACGGCCGAACCATTGCCCACATCAACACCGCCACCCACTGAATCAGTGCGCGAAGAAAAACAAGCCGCTGCCAGTGATGACATGACCCGCATTGGCGGCGTGATAATGCTGCTCCTTCTCGCTGCTGCGGGAGGGTTTTATTATTATTGTCGGCGGAAAAAGGGGGCTCGCGCGCCGATGCGCGCCGCTATCGAAGTTGCTCCCCGGTCGCGCCCGAAACCGCGTCAAGCGCCTTCGGAACCAGCGAGAATGCCGCCTCCATTGCCCCCGACTCGCGCACCGATACCGCTAGCCGAACCGGTGATACCGTCACGGCAGAGCCCCCTTTCCATGACCTTCGTTCCGGACAATGCGGTGGTCAGCCTTGCCAACCTATCCATCCGCGGCCAGCTTCAGGTTGCAAATGAGGGGCCGGATATCATTGAAGGCCTGACATTACGCGCCGTACTGATTGCGGCCAGCGCGCAGCAACAGCAAGCGATTGAAAGCTTCTTCGCTCACCCTGGCCGCATTCCGCCTTCGTCCGTTGGCACACTAAATCCCGGCGAGCGGATTGGGCTCACTCTGGAACTGTCGGTCGCGCTTCACGAAATGCAGACATTCGTGCTCGGCGATAAAACATTGCTGGTCCCCATTTTGCTGGCACATTTATCCTATGACAATGCCGTGCAGCACGAAGGTGCGCAATTGGTGACGATGATCGGACGCGAGGCCAATCCCCCGACGTCAAAAATGGGGCCATTACGGCTCGATTTGGGACCACGCACCTTTGGTCAGCTCGGTCATCGGCCTTTGCCTGCCTGAAAACCTGTATCCATCTCGAAGCAACGCGCGCCTAGTGGTCTGCGATGACCATTTTGATTCCCGTGCTCGGCGACCAGCTAAGCCACAACCTATCCGCCCTTTCGGGACAGGATAAGGCTGACTGCCTATTGCTCATGGTCGAGGTGGATGAGGAGACGGTCTATGTTCCGCACCACAAGACAAAGATCACCTATATCTTGTCCGCGATGCGCCACCATGCCGAGGACTTGCGCGCGGCAGGATGGGCCGTTGATTATATCCAACTGACGGACCCAGCGAACAGCGGCAGCTTCACCGGAGAGTTGGCGCGTGCGCTTGAACGGCACAGCATCACGCAAGTTCGCGTCACCGAAGCCGCCGAGTGGCGCGTCAAAGCCATGCTGGATAGCTGGGTTGACCGTTTTGACGTGCCCGTCACTATTCTGCCCGACGACCGGTTTTTGTGCAGCCATGGCGAGTTCGAAAGCTGGGTAGAAGGGCGCAAGCAATTGCGTATGGAATATTTCTACCGCGACATGCGCCGCAAATCGGGCCTGTTGATGGCCGGTTCCGATCCCGAGGGCGGGCAGTGGAACTATGATTCGGAAAATCGCAAGCCCGCCCAGCGCGACCTGCACATGCCACGCCCACTCCGCTTCTCGCCTGACAGCATAACGCAGGAGGTCGCCGCGATGGTGGATGCGCGCTTTGCCGGCAATATGGGGCAAACCGACAATTTCAGCTTCGCGGTGACTCGTGCCGACGCGTTGCGGCAGCAGCAACATTTTCTGGAACATGCGCTGCCGTCATTTGGCGATTATCAGGACGCGATGCTCACCGACGAGCCATTTTTGTGGCACTCGATTTTGTCACCTTATATTAATTCAGGTTTGCTTGACCCGCTTGAGCTGTGCCGCGCGGTCGAAGCCCAATATCAGGCGGGCAAGGTGCCCATTAACGCCGCAGAAGGTTTCATCCGCCAGATCATTGGATGGCGTGAATATGTGCGCGGCATTTATTGGCACGCCGGCCCCGATTATGTTCGCAACAACGCGCTTGATGCCCATCGCCCGCTGCCAGCATTTTACTGGACCGGTGAAACCGATATGCATTGCATGTCGCAAGCCATCGGCCAGACGCGCGATCATGCCTATGCCCATCATATCCAGCGGTTGATGATTACCGGAAATTTTGCGCTTCTTGCGGGTATTGACCCCAAAGAAGTGCATTTATGGTATCTCGCGGTCTATGCCGATGCATATGAGTGGGTGGAGTTACCCAATAGTCTGGGCATGAGCCAGTTCGCCGATGGCGGCCTGCTCGCGTCCAAACCTTATGCAGCCAGCGGGGCGTACATCAACCGCATGTCCGATTATTGCGGGCGATGCCGATATGATGTGAAGCAGCGGACCGGGCCAGACGCCTGCCCGTTCAACGCGCTCTATTGGGACTTTATCGCGCGCAATGCGGACAAGCTGCGCAAAAACCCGCGCATGGCGATGCCGTATAAAAATTGGGAGCGCATGGCAGCGGATGATAAAGTTGCGCTGCGTGCCCAAGCGCAGCAATTTCTCGAAACACTTGGCTAGTTCTGAAAAGCCGCTATCTTGCGCTGCACAAGAATCAAAAGCGGGCAAGGACAAGCATCATGGAACTGTTAGTGAGCACCGAATGGTTGGCTAAGGAAATCGGTGCATCCGATCTGCGTGTTGTCGACGCAACCTGGTTTATGCCGGATGCCGGCCGCAATGCGCAGGCCGAATATGAAGGTGGTCATATTCCAACGGCGGTGTTCATGGATCTGGAAGAATTGGCGGACGCCAATAGCAGCCTGCCCAACACTCTGCCCCCGCCCGAAAAATTTGCCAGCCGGATGCAATCACTTGGGCTGGGCGATGGCAGCCGTATTGTTGTCTACGATGACAGCCCGTTCAAATCCGCAACCCGCGCATGGTGGATGCTGACCCTGTTCGGCGCGCATGACGTTGCCATACTGGATGGCGGCATTGCGAAATGGAAAGCCGAAGGTCGTCCGCTGGAAACTGGCAAGCCTGCTTTGCGCCACCGCCATTTCACCGTCTGGAAAGATGACAAGGCCGTAAAAAACAAGGCTGACCTGCTGGCCAATTTGCACAGCAAGGAAGCCAGCGTCGTTGATGCACGCGGCGCTGGGCGCTTTACCGGCGAAGACGCCGAACCGCGGCCCGATATGGCTTCCGGCCATATTCCGGGCAGCCGCAATTTGCCATTCGGCAATCTCTTCAATGCCGATGGCACATGGAAGCGGGGCGACGATTTGGTAAAGGCATTTACCGATGCTGGCGTCGATCTCGACAAACCCATGATCACTACCTGTGGTTCGGGCATGACCGCTGCGGTCGTGTTGTTCGGTGCACGAATGACCGGCAAATCGGACGTGTCGCTCTATGATGGTAGCTGGTCCGAATGGGGTCTCGATAAAGACACCCCCAAGGCACAAGGTGCTGCTTGAGTTCTGATAAGCCCCGCAAACCAGCCACGACATCAGTTACAGCAGGACGAAGAAAAGCGCTGACCGGGCCGGTCGTCAACGCGCCCATTTGGCGGGCGAGCACGCATCTCTATGAGAATGTGGCCGCATTGGAAGCGGGGAAATCCAGCAATGAGGACGGCCGTTTTTTCTACGGTCGTCGCGGGTCGCCCACCCAATGGTCGCTGGCCGAGGCACTGACAGAAATGGAACCCGGTGCCCATGGCACTATGCTTTATCCGTCGGGCGTGGCGGCAATTGCCTGTGCTTTGCTGTCGGTCCTGAAAGCGGGCGACATATTGTTGATGACCGACAATGCCTATGACCCAAGCCGGTCCTTTGCCGAAGGTTTCCTCAAACGCTTCGGGGTGGAGACGCGGTATTTTGACCCGCGGGCTTTGGACATCGGCATGCTGGCCGAGGACGGGGTGAAAGCCATATTGCTCGAATCGCCCGGCAGCCTGACCTTCGAAATGCAGGACATTCCGGCGATTTGCGCCGAGGCCAAGAAGCATGATGTCGTCGCATTGCTGGATAACACATGGGCGACGTCCTATTTCCATACTGCACTGGACAAAGGCGTGGACATGGCGATCTTGTCCGCGACCAAATATATCGTTGGCCACAGCGATGTGATGATGGGCAGCGTCACCACACACAAGAAATATTGGATGCGCTTGCGGCAAACCGCGCAGCAACTTGGCCAAACCGTTTCGCCCGACGACGCCTATCTCGCCAGCCGTGGCCTTCGGACATTGTCGGTGCGGATGAAGGCGCATGAGGCATCAGCGTTGAAGATTGCGCAATGGTTGCAAGGCCAAGACGACATCGCACAGGTTTTTCATCCGGCATTACCCGACAGCCCGGGACACGAAATCTGGAAACGTGACTTTACCGGCTCGGCCGGCCTATTCTCGTTCCTGCACACCGGCGATGCCGACACGGCAGCCGCTTTTGTCGACGCACTCGAACTATTTGGTATCGGCTATAGCTGGGGCGGGTTCGAGAGCCTTGCCTTGCCCGTCCAGCCGGAGAAATATCGCACCGCTACCGCCTGGGAAGAGGAAGGTACGCTTATCCGGTTGCAAATTGGACTGGAAGACACCGACGATTTGCTGGCCGACCTTGCACAGGCGTTTGCGCGAAGGTCAGCCTGACGCTCAACGGGTGGGCGTTGGCACGTCTCCGGAATAATCGTAAAATCCGCGTTTCACCTTTCGCCCATACCATCCGGCCTCGACATATTTTTGCAGCAAGGGAGCGGGGCGGAACTTTGGGTCGCCTGTCGACTGAAACAGGACGTTGGTGATTTCGAGGCAGGTATCAAGACCAATAAAGTCCGCCAAGGTCAGCGGCCCCATGGGGTGGTTAAGACCAAGCTGGCACGCCGTATCGATATCGCGGATGCTGGCAACGCCCTCACCCAGCGCAAAGCATGCTTCGTTTATCATCGGCATCAGTACGCGGTTCACAATGAAGCCGGGGGCATCATTGGCAAACACCAATTGCTTGCCCAATGCCTCACCATAAAGACGAACGACGTCAACCGTCGCATCGGTGGTTGCCAGACCGCGTATCACTTCAATCAGACCCATGACCGGAACGGGATTGAAGAAATGGACGCCGATAAAACGGCGCGCATCGGGCGATGACTGCGCGAGGCGTGTGATGGGGATTGACGATGTGTTCGACGCCAGCACTGCTTGATGGCCAAGGACCGCGCCAACCGCTTCGAATATCTTGCGCTTGACTTCCTCGCGCTCGGTCGCCGCCTCGATAATCAAACCGGCGTCGGCCATGGGTTCATACGTGCCGACAGGCGCGATGCGTGACAATATCGTGTCGGCTTCATCCTGCCCGATCTTGTCCTTGGCAACCAAGCGCGCCAACGCTGAACCAATCGACGCCTTGCCCGCCTCGGCTTTCGCCAAATCTATGTCGGACAGATATACATGATAGCCAGCAGCAGCACTCACTTGCGCTATGCCGGCACCCATTTGTCCTGCCCCGATGACACCAATTGCACGCATATCCAGCTCCAAAATTCCGATGTGCGTTGGCCCTAGCGAAGGCAGGGCAAAAGCGCTAGCTTCTGCGACATGCAATCGACCCTAATTGGCCTCACCTTATTGGCAGCAATATCTGTCGGCGCCCCGGGACAGACCGTAACGCCCGGCGAAGTGCAGACATTCAAGGACTGGACTGTCGGATGCGACAATGGCTTCATCTGCCAAGCCGTTTCATTGATGGACGAAACCGCGCCCATGGACGGACTGGAAGTTGTTTTATCCCGCTCCGCCAGCCAAACGGCGGCTGTCGCGATCAACATTGACGGTGACGATTTGAAGGCCGGCAAATACCGCGTCGTCATCGACGGGCGTTTGGCGCTATCCGGAACGGCATCGGCCGACGATGGAGTTGTTAAAGTGAACGGCGTCGATGCATTACGGCTGGGGCGGGCAATGGCAAAAGGACGCCAAATGACGCTCACCGATTCATTGGGAAAAGAGATCGGCACGGTCTCACTGGCGGGCGCTTCGGCCGCGCTTCGTTACATTGATGCGCAGCAAAATCGTGTCGGAACCAAAGCGGCAATTGTCGCGGTCGGAAACAAGATGCGAGGCGGCAAGTCCGTCAATATTCCAGTCATCACGGCGCGGAAGATTGCACCCAATGATGTGCTTCCGGACACGGCTGCCATCGTCGCCTTATCGGAATCCAGTCCCTGCGCGGATGATCGTTTTGGTTCAACACAAGATACGGTTTACAGCCTAGGCTCGGGACCAGACGGCGCGCGCGCACTGGTGTTGCTGAACTGCGGCGCAGGCGCGTACAACTACTCCTCCGGCATTTATACGGCACGGCGCAACGAAACGGGAAAATGGACGTTTGAACCGGCTAAATTCGATTACGGCGCCACTGGTTTTGACAATGAAAGCTCGATACCCGTGCTCGTCAATGCCGATTGGGATGCGGCCAACCAAACATTAAGCAGCTACAGTAAGGGCCGAGGAATTGGTGATTGCGGGTCGTCAGAAAGCTATGTCTGGGACGGCGCTGGCTTTCGTCTGACCGCAGCAAGTTTCATGGGCGAATGCCGGGGCTCAACCGATTGGATACCCACTTGGCGGGCGAATGTGCGCCTAACCGATTAAAGCTTTCGCTGCCTCAATAATATTTCTGCGATCGCATAGGTGCGCGGGTTATCGACATCGACCGCATAAGCGCCATCTTCTGCCATATAGGGCACAATCCTGGCTCCCAAGCTGCGTGAAATGGCACGAAAGGCGGTGTCCAGACTCCACCAACCCAGGCGAAACCGGACTAGGTTTATAATTCCGAACGCCTTGGCAATGCGGCCCTTAGTCTTGATGAACTGTCCACCCTGCCGGAACGCTTCCGCCGCCTTCAGCGCACGCGCATCGCGCAACCAGAACAGGTTACAGTTGGACACTGCCATGTCGGCAAATTCGTAAAAACGGCGCTGACCTTCGGGGTGAGCTGCTTGAATGGCTTCACGTGTGGATAGCACAATCACAGCGTCCCCTTCCCCAGCCATCGCTTCTTCATGGACATCGCGAATAAGCTCGGGCGTCACCAGCACATTGTCCGCCGTTGTGATAACCAAGGGCCAGCTGCTTTGGCCCGCTTGCGCCGTTGCATATTCGACGCTTTCGACAATGCCGGATTGCGCCTGACATATCATCAGGCGCCCGGCTGCCTCCAATTCAACCACGCCGGGTAAATCCGCAATCACTGCGGGATCGTGGATCGAAATCAGAATTTTGGTTTCCGGATAAGCGGGGATTGCTGCTTCCAAAACCCATTGCACCAGCGCCTTACCGCAAATGGGCACGCGGCATTTGTGGCTTACGCCAGCTTCGGCTGCCATCGGGTCCAGCGTGCCGTCGCGTTTCCCCGCGAGGATGAGAATAGTCGGTGAGAACTGCATGTAGCAACTATAAGGGCGCACGCCCGTAGCAGCAAGCTTGGGCTGGCATTTCGGCGTAATTCCGCCTAAGCGCTGCGCGAAAGCAAACACTTAGACAGGAAATCACCTCCATTATGTCCGGTCCGACGCGAATTGAACCATTGAAAGTGGGCTTAGCCGGGCTGGGAACCGTTGGTACTGGCGTCATTCGGCTGATTGAAGAAAACAGTGCGCTGATCGCACGTCGCGCCGGCCGGAAGATCGAGATTGTTGCGATTACAGCGCGCGATCGGACGAAAGATCGCGGCGTTGACCTGTCGCCCTACCGCTGGGTCGACGACATGGGGGAACTCGCATCCGCTGATGACATTGATGTTGTTGTCGAACTGGTAGGCGGGTCAGACGGGCCAGCACTGACACTTGCACGCGA
This sequence comes from uncultured Sphingorhabdus sp., assembly GCA_963508315.1. Taxonomy (GTDB): domain Bacteria; phylum Pseudomonadota; class Alphaproteobacteria; order Sphingomonadales; family Sphingomonadaceae; genus Sphingorhabdus_B. Next base: position 137,071 of record CAUOWK010000003.1, read on the forward strand.
AACGCTTTCGAACGGCCGCGCACTGGTTACCGCCAACAAAGCGATGATCGCGCATCATGGTGCTGAACTTGCCCCACTGGCGGAGGCGCATCAAGCCGCTCTCAAATTCGAAGCGGCTGTCGCGGGCGGCATTCCGGTTATTCAGGGACTTCGCGATGGCGCTGCGGCTAACCGGATTGATCGCGTCTATGGTATATTGAACGGCACTTGCAATTTCATCTTGTCCACCATGGAACGCGACGGACTCGATTTTGCGCAAGTGTTGGCGGATGCGCAGGCAAAAGGTTTTGCCGAGGCAGATCCCTCTTTTGACATTGACGGTATTGATGCCGCGCACAAATTGTCCATTCTGGCGTCGCTAAGTTTCGGCTCGCTCATCGATTTTGGCGGCGTCGAAACACGCGGCGTGCGCAAAATCCTCGCGGCAGATATCGCCCAAGCCAAGGCGCTTGGCTATCGCATTCGCTTGATCGGGCTTGCCGAAATCGACGGCGATAATGGTTCGGCCAATATCTTCCAGCGTGTGCAGCCCTGCCTCGTGCCGCTCATCCATCCCTTGGCGCATGTGACTGGCGCAACCAATGCCGTCGTGGCCGAAGGCAACTTCTCGGGCCGGTTGCTGTTTCAGGGCGCTGGCGCCGGCGACAAGCCAACCGCGTCGGCGGTTGTCGCTGATCTTGTCGACATCGCGCGCAAGGAAACTGGATCTGCATTTTCGATGCCGTCAGCTGAGCTGGAAAAACTGCCGCGCGCAGCATCTGCGCACCGGGTTGGCAAAACCTATTTGCGCATGGTCGTAGCCGACCGCGTTGGCGTGCTTGCCGAAATTACCGCCGCGATGCGCGATGCCGGGCTGTCGATTGAAAGCCTCATTCAAACCGAGGCAGGTGACGACGGTTCAGCCGTTATTGCAATGGTAACGCACGCTGGGCCGGAGCAGGCTATCAACGATACAATCGCAACGCTGGCAGGTTCGGACAGCCTGTTGGGTGAACCGATGGTCATGCACATCTTGGACGCCTGACTTTACTCCGGCTCCTCGCCGTCGCGAATTATCATATCGGGTTCGGGCAATCCCCTAAGGACTTCTTCTAAAGGTATCGCAGGGGGCGGCACATAGCCGAACCCCATGCCGACGCCCTTCATATAAATTTTGCACATGCTGTCGCCGCGTATGCAGGCGGCTGCGCGTTTGCTCGAAATGGCCTCGCCTGGCCGTATCCGGTCCTTGTCAACGTCGCCTGAATCGCGAAAAACGCGCTGGCTTTTATTATCCGGATTTTCGCCGCACACGACGATCTCGTCCTTTTGCGGGTATTTGACGCAGCCATCGGCATTGACCGCTACCAACCGCCGCGCGCGTTCGATCTGCGCGGCCACATCCCCGACATCAGCTATTTGCTGGGAAAAGGCAGGCGGTGCCGTTACGGCTATCGATAAAATAGCGACAAGCAATCTCGACAACGGGCTTTACCTTCCCTATCGGAACCAAATTCCCATCAGCCACCCTAATAGGGTGCTTGCCTAAAGCCACCTGACCCCAGACCGCTAGGAAAATAACATGACTGCAGCAAGCCAAATCCTCGACCGCGTCCTCGTTCTCGAGATGGTCCGCGTTACCGAAGCAGCTGCGATTGCGGCTGCCAAACTCATTGGCCGTGGCGATGAAAAAGCTGCCGATGCCGCCGCTGTAGAAGCGATGCGCGCTGCGTTGAACGAACTTTATATGGACGGAACCGTGGTCATCGGCGAAGGCGAGCGCGATGAAGCGCCCATGCTGTTCATCGGCGAAAAAGTAGGCTCGGCCATTGGCAAAGGCCCACGCATCGATATCGCGCTGGATCCGTTGGAAGGCACCACGATCACTGCGAAGGCAGGACCAAATGCCCTCGCCGTTCTGGCGGTCGCCGAAGAAGGCAACCTTTTGAACGCTCCTGACGTTTACATGGACAAAATTGCAGTAGGTCCAGGCTATTCCCCAAATATTGTCAATCTCGACAAAAGCGTCTCGGAGAATGTCGCTGCGGTTGCCGCTGAAAAAGGCGTGTCGCCCAACGAACTTATCGTCTGCGTCCTGGACCGTCCACGCCATGAAAAGCTCATCGCAGAACTGCGCGCGATTGGCTGCGGCGTCATGCTCATTCCCGATGGCGACGTTGCCGGCGTCATTGCAACCACCAATCCCGACACCACGGTCGATATCTATATGGGCAGCGGCGGCGCGCCTGAAGGCGTCCTGGCTGCGGCAGCACTTCGCTGCGTTGGCGGACAGTTTAAGGGACGCTTATTGTTCCGCAATGACGATGAACGGCTGCGTGCGCGTAAATGGGGTATCGAAGACCTCGACAAGATTTACGACCTCGAAGAGCTCGCCAAAGGCGACTGCATCTTTGCGGCAACCGGCGTCACGCATGGCTCCTTGCTTGAGGGCGTCAAAACCCTCCGCGATGGCCGCGTCACGACCGAAAGCGTTGTTATGCGCGCGTCGTCCGGCACGGTCCGCTGGGTAAAGAGCGAGCATCGCCCGGGTGGTCAAATCGGCTGAACATCTCGACCAATTGGTCGATCAAATCCGTAAATGCGCGCTGTGCGCGGATTTACCGCTTGGTCCAAAGCCGATTGTTCAAGCGTCGGTTGACGCAAAAATCTTGATCGTCGGGCAAGCGCCCGGACGCATTACCCATGCCAAGGGCCGTCCGTTCGATGACGCCAGTGGTAAACGGCTGAGGGCATGGCTCGGCGTGACCGAACAGCTATTTTACGACCCTGCAAAAATCGCCATTCTTCCCATGGGTTTCTGTTTTCCGGGCAGCGGAAGTGGCGGGGATGCAGCACCACGGCCAGAATGTGCGCGTCAGTGGCGGCGGCCATTATTGGACGCGATGCCGCGCGTGGAATTATCGATTCTGCTCGGCAAACATGCGCTTGATTGGCATATCGGCAACAGGGACGGCGCGAACCTGACCGACACCGTTCGCAACTGGCGGCAATATTGGCCGCAGAACCTGCCACTGCCCCACCCCTCGCCGCGCAACAATCGCTGGTTAAAACGCAATCCATGGTTCGAAGCGGAGATCATCCCCGTCTTGCAACAACGTGTCCGTCAATTGCTGGGCGGTCAGTAAATGCCCATAGAGAGGCCACTGGCGATTTGTTCGCCAAGCGTGGCTGCAGTTTCTATAGACGCATCATCAATTGTTTTCGGCGCGCATATTGCCTCAGGCGTTTGGGCATATGTGCACACGATCATGCTCTCGGCAATTTTGCGCAAACGCCAGCCCACAGCTATTCGCTCCGCTTGCGCGACGGCATTCCGACCGTCGGACCCCGCGCAGACAATGACGATGTAAGCCCGTGCATTTAATTGCCCCAGACATGGGTAATAACAACGGTCAAAAAAGCTTTTCATCGTCCCGCTAATCGCGGCGAGATTTTCGGGAAAGATGAACATGTAGGCATCCGCCGCCAACACATCAGCGGGATGCACGCGCGACGCGTGCATGATGCGCACATCGACCTCCTTGGTCCGGCACGCACCGGCATAGCTTGCGCGGGCGAGCGCCTCTGACCCGCCGGTCATGCTATCCCAGATTATCAGCAACCGATGCATCGGTCCTTGCTAGCACTGCCCGTGCAACATAGGGAAGCGTCATGAAGCCTGTTCTCAACATCAACTCATCGGTCCTTGAACAAGCATGGCATTGGCGTGGCAGCGGCACCGATGGCAGGGACCCGGATTTCGAACCAGATGATCTCGTCACGCAGTTGCTAATGGCGCGCGGTGTGGATCGAAGCGATCTGGAACGGCATCGTAATCCGACCATCCGGACCTTTATGCCCGACCCGTCGATATTTCAGGACATGGAACATGCCGCACTCCGAATCGCGAACGCGGTAGAGGCGCGCGAGCAAATCACCGTATATGGCGACTATGACGTAGATGGCGCGACCAGCGCGGCATTGTTAATCCGGCTATTGCGTGAACTAGGCGTCGATGCTGGATATTACATCCCGGATCGGCTGATGGAAGGTTACGGCCCGTCGGGCGAAGCACTCGTCCGCATCGGGGATGGCGGCAGCCGCCTCATCATCACCGTCGACTGCGGCGCGATGGCCTATGATGCGCTGACGCAGGCAAAAAATGCGGGGCTTGAGGTCATCGTCGTCGATCACCACAAATGCGCGTCAGAATTGCCCGAGGCCTTTGCCTTGGTAAACCCCAACCGGCTCGATGAATGCGACGAGGCAGCATCCCACGGCCACTTAGCGGCAGTGGGTGTCGCCTTCTTATTGGGCGCGGCGCTCATTCGTTGCTTGCGCGCCCGCGGTTATTTCGCCGACCGGGCGGAACCGCGCCTGATGGACTTGCTCGATTTGGTGGCACTCGGCACGGTCGCCGATGTCGCTCAGTTACGCGGCCTGAACCGCGCCTTTGTTGCCCAAGGGTTGAAGGTCATGGCCGGACGCCGCAATGTCGGCCTTTCCGCGCTGATTCAGGCCAGCCGCCTGACCCGTGCGCCCATATGCTCGGATTTGGGCTTTGCACTGGGACCACGGATCAATGCCGGCGGACGGGTAGGTAAATCCGATTTAGGTGTGCGCTTGCTGACCACCGAAGATCCTGTCGAAGCGCAGGACATCGCGCTTGAACTCGACCGGTTGAACGAAGAGCGCCGTGCCATTGAATCGGTGGTGCAGGAACAAGCCGAAGCCATGTTGTCCGGTCAGCATAACCGCGCCGTGGCGTTGCTTTCAGGCGAAGGTTGGCATCCTGGCGTCATCGGAATTGTCGCAGGCCGCATCAAGGAGAAGACAGGCAAGCCATCGATAGTCATTGCCGTGGACGAAAATGGCGTCGGCAAGGGCTCGGGCCGATCAATTGCCGGTGTCGACCTTGGCGCCGCCATTATTTCGGCGCGGGAGGCCGGGCTGCTTGTGGCAGGCGGCGGCCATGCGATGGCAGCAGGCCTTACGGTGGATAAGGACAAGATTGATGCGCTGGCCGACTGGCTGGATGAACGGCTATCGAACGATGTGGCCAAGGCATCGGGCACAAAGGCATTGTTAATCGACGCCATCGTCGCCCCGCGCGGCCTCAACCCCCTGTTTGTAGACGCGATGGAGTCGGCTGGTCCCTATGGTATGGGCTGGCCCGGACCACGCGTTGTCACCGGACCGTGCCGAATCATTAAATGCGATATCGTCGGCAAAGATCATGTCCGCGCGATCGTTGCAGGCGACGACGGCCATTCGTTCAAAGTCATGGCATTTCGCCAAGGGGAGACACCAATGGGGCAAATGATGCTCCACGGCGATCGCGGCAAAAGATACTGGTTTGCAGGGCGCGCAAAGACCGATGACTGGGGCGCGACACCAAAAGCAGAGCTGCATGTCGACGACATTGCGTTCGCAGAGTGAAATTGCGCGATGTTAGCCTTGACGAGTGCAATACGAATCCGTAAAGGCGCGGCTCGCCAAGCGATTGGCCCCTTCGTCTAGCGGTTAGGACGCGGCCCTTTCACGGCTGAAACACGGGTTCGATTCCCGTAGGGGTCGCCATCCATTCGAACGAAATGAGATGGTGTGTTGGTTCAATTTTCAGCCTCAGCAGATAATTCGCCTGTGCAAAAGCGCTCTCCCGAGACCGGCAAAATTTTCTCGTAAGCGGGAGCTCTTCGAAACATCGTGTGCTGAAATGCCCTGAGAGAGCCATCAAGGACGCAGACCGTTCGCGGACGAGCGCGGTCACCACTCGCCAGCCTCCTTATACGCGCCCAGGTAAAAGGGTCACCGTCCACCTGCGGCGCAACGGTTACGATGACCTGGCCGCGAAACCGCAGCCGGCTTGATACGGCATCTTCAGCTTCCACATTATTGCATGGTCGTCGTTTGTAGCCCCGCTTCCTGAAGCTGGTGAGGTACGATCCGTTGGAAGCCTCTGCCGCTGCGCGCTACTTCCCTGCTAGCAGCGAATATACACGGAATAACCTCAAGCTCGTTGCAACAACTGCCTCGATCTCATTGCAAATCGCACGGAATTTGCCGGGTTCGGAATTACATTCCCTAACACATCGAACAGGGAAAACTCGGATAATAATCAGGGAAGAATTTGACGCTCAAGCGTCAGATTAATCATTTTTTTCCCTGCATTATTGTAGGATTGGATCGCTTCGCAGGGGTGCAATTCAGCATCGAAATCTGCGCTGGCAAAAAGCATTTTTGCCCGCCATCAATGTGGGCGTAAGATCGGCAAGGCGCCCGGACTAGAGAAACGCTGCAGACTTTCGCTGGTCCGATGTTGGTCAACCAACGTAAGGATCGTTGGCGACAAATGGCGCGGGCATACGGTTCTCCTGCGACTGAAAGTTCGGCAGCAGACGTGAACCCATAAATTTACAAACCCTCTTTTCAGACGCAAATCGTTTCAGTATATGAGGGTCAGTCCCAGCAGATTGCCGAATTACTATATCGGCGCAGCATAAGGACAACTTAACACCGTCACGCGCAAGCGAGGGGGTTGCGGTTGTTTGCCTTTTCGCTGCATCTGCACCTTCCTTTGCGTGATTGAAAATTAGTTCATTCAATCAAAGGATATATACATGACATTTGCATCCCCCAACTCAATACATGGTGCTGCGCTACCAAACCAACTGGCAGCAATCGAGCAGCGGCTTGGCCCGATTACCTACGTTGCGAGTACAGAGCTCACATCATATGCAAACAACCCGCGCAAGCATCCTGAAAAACAAATAGTTAAGCTGATGGCCGCAATCCGCGAATTTGGTATCGCACGGCCTATTCTTGTTGATGGTAATTATGTGATCGTCGACGGCGCTGCAGTCGTTGAAGCTGCGAGGCGCTTGGAGATTCCGGAATTACCCGTCATTTTTACGGAACACTGGAGCGATCAGCAGGCCAAGGCATATCGCGTGGCATCCAACCGGATTCCCGAGCTTGCAAAGTGGGACTACCAACTCCTAGCGACTGAACTAACCTCTATTATCGAGTTCGCTGAAGTCCCGGTTGAAATTCTCGGCTGGGAGAACAGCCAGCTTGATAACATAATAGAAGGTGAAGCACCTGAATCTGTAACGGATCCCGCAGATGTGATTCCTAGGGCGTCGGGACCGGTAGTCTCGCGCACTGGTGATCTGTGGCGGCTTGGCGAGCATCGTTTGCTCTGCAGTTCCGTGCTTGATCCTTCAGCTTGGACGGCGCTCATGGATGGCGAAATAGCCTCCATGGCTTTCACGGGCCCACGGCTTAGCAGTTTGGCGGCCATGTGCCCTGTTACGGACCCTAGCTGGCCGGTAAGCCCCATGGATTTGCCTTGCCATGCATTCCATGAGTTTCTGAGCAATGCCGTTGCGCAAATTGCCGCCAACTTGGTGGATGGGGCATTTTTTGACTTCTGTGTTGGTCGGACCCCACTTGCCGACAGTCTGGCTACATTCCACGCAAATCGTCTGCCAATCACCGACATGTGCGTGTGGGTTAAGGATGCTGAAGAGATCGGCATCCCTTATGACTCGAAGCATGAGCTGATACTGATAGCAAAAAAAGGTAACTTTCCCAACGAGCGCCTTATGGAGTTGGTCAAAGAGGGTCGCTGTCGGCCCAATGTTTGGAATTACCCAGTTGGTGTCGATGTTCGGCAGCTAAACGATATCTATCAAACTAATCCTTCAGACGCGGTGAAGCCCATCGGTCTTGTTGCTGATGCCATTTGCGATGTAACGTTCCCCAAGGAAATTGTGATTGATGGATTTGCCAGCGATGGAACAACCATCCTTGCCGCCGAGCGCACCGGGCGTCCGTGTTACGGCATGGATTCGAACCCTGCCATGATTGACCTCGCCATTGGCCGCTGGGAAGCAATGACCGGCGAGCACGCAACGCTGATCTCCACTGGCGAAACATTCGCAGAGGTCGCAGCGCGGCGGGCTGCGGAAGGCGAAGACGCATAATAACAAAACCCAAACGCTCCGGCGTGTGAACACCGCGTCGGGGCGCCCCCACCCCTGAAACAATATGGAGGTCTCTTATGAGCGCCAACACCCCTCCCGATATGAGCCGGTTACATTCGACTAATGATGTTGCTGGAGCTTCAGCTAACAACCGTAATTCACATCAAATCGGCATCGCCGCGGAGCGCCCTGCAACACATAACAAGAATGCCAACGATGGGTCGCCTGCCGAGCATGCCCCTGAAGCCGGTGCACCAAACAGCCCTGACTATGTGGTCGGCTTTCGCAAACCACCCAAGCACACTCAGTTTAAGCCCGGCCAGTCCGGCAATCCTAAAGGCCGGCAAAAGGGTGCAAAAGGAATGAAGACTCTAGCCCGTCAGATGCTCACTGCAAGGGTGCCGGTCCGCTCGGCCAGTGGCACCAAGATGATGACCCGCATGGACGCCTTGCTCCACAAGATGGTCGAATTGAGCATGAAGGGTAACCCGCGCCTACTTCTGACATTGATCGATCTTTACCAGCAATCGGTTCCCGAACAACGGAATAGCGAGGCACCCCAGCAGACACCGTCACTTACTGGCACGGACGAAGCAACCTTGGTCATGCTCAAAGAGATGCTTCTTGTCGAAGGAGAAAAATCATGAAACTTGACCCTCAGCATGGTCTTGCTGCTGCTCGCAGGACATATTTCCCGGCATTTTTGATGAAGGTCTTTGAAACCCTGCACCCTAGCGCCCCTCCGCTCGAAATGAGCTGGTACATGAAAGCGATGTGTCATGTGCTCAGTGAGGTACACAAAGGACATGTCACGCGCCAAGTGATCACCGTCCCGCCAAGGCATTTGAAATCGATCACCTCGTCGGTAGCATTTGCGGCATGGACATTGGGCCATGACGCAACCACGCAGATCATAGTCGCATATTATGGCCTCGGCCTTGCCCGCGAACATCATGAACTGACGCGCAAGGTGATGGAAAGTGAATGGTATCAGCAAGATTTCCCTCTTACCAAAATTGCGAGCGCGCAAGGGTACAACATCAGGACGACTGCCGGCGGCGGACGCAAGGCGATCTCGGTCGACAGCGCGGCAACCGGGTTTGGAGCGGATGTCATTATCCTCGACGACTGTATGAAGGCCAATGAAGCGACCAGCCAGGTCGCTTGTGATAACGTCCGCAACTGGTTCGACAATACGTTGGTGTCACGTATCAATAACAAGGCAACGGGTAAGATCATCTCAATTCAGCAGCGCCTAAGCGAACGAGACCTTACCGCCTATCTTCTGGAAAAAGACTTTGCCGAACTACGGTTGCCTGCGATTGCAGAAAAGGACGAGTTTATCGCGGTTGGCGAGGATCTTTTCTATCATCGCAAAACTGGTGAATTGCTGAGCCCAGAACGTGAGGGTGCGGCCGTCCTTGAACGTGCACGTACAGAGATGGGAGCAGTCGCGTTTTCTGCGCAATATCAGCAGAACCCGGTGGCGCCCGAGGGCAATCTTATTCAGATGCAGTGGTTTGGAAGCTATGATGAACCGCCGGCTCGTCACGAATTTTTGAAAGTCATCCAAAGCTGGGATACAGGAATGTCCTCTGCCCCCACGAGCGACTATTCTGTGTGCACGACGTGGGGATTTCATCGCGAGACGTCCAAATGGTATCTGCTGGATGTCTTCCGGGAGCGGCTCGATTACCCGGACCTCAAGCGTGCTGTTATTCGCCTCCACCGGCATTGGCAGGCCGACATGGTGCTTATTGAAGATGCGTCGAGCGGAAAATCACTGCTCCAAGATTTTCACGTGACACGGGAATTAATACCTCGCTTGGTCCGTCCAGATCGTAGTAAGGAGGAGCGGTTTACAGGCTGCCTTGCGGAAGTTGAAGCAGGCCACTTTATGCTGCCGAATGAAGCGCCTTGGGTTGAATCTTTCCGCTCCGAAGTTCGGGCATTCCCGCGTGCGGCACATGACGATCAAGTGGATAGTTTCAGCCAATTTGTGCGGTTTCAACTTTCACAGTGGCGCTACCTTCTCACGGAATACACGAGCACGGGGCGTATCAAGTCGTTTGTTAGGATGACGAAAAGGCCATGGTAATGATGGGCGGCGTCCGCGACTACTGTGATGCTCGCGGTTTGCCATCGTGTGTTACTTTGGGCGATGGGCGGCTCGCTCGGCATCACCTAGCGGTAACAAGTGTTTGATTGAACACCGCTAGGTCATGCTGAGTTGGCAAGCCGCGTCCATTGCGGAGAACCGTCAGGTGGCGCTCCGATTAGCTGAAAAGGCTTCGCCCAGCCGGCCAACCAACGCTGCAAACAGACATGGGCTGTCCCATGTTTAGCCATCAAGAGATTGGAGTTCACCGGTAAATTAAAATACGGTTGCCGGCGTTATCGGGAGTTTAGATCCGCGGTATTTCCCTGTTTTTGGCGCGGAAACAGGGAAATTTCGATAAAGTTGCGTGTTTTAGATGCAATCCATCCTGTCAACCATCTGTTTGAAAATGTATTTTTCTACAATTTCCCTGTTTTTCATTTTCAGGGAATTGTGCTGCGAGTATCACGTTGGGCGGCTGCTACAGCGACATTCAGAAATTTTACTGATTGGTGCGTCAGGGAAGGACTTGAGCCCCTTCCCCGCTCAGGTCGAACTGTGTGCGAATTTGTTGCCGCGCGGGGCTTGGAGCTCCGCACCGAAAGCGTCCGCCGCTGCCTGTGTGCAATTCGTAAAATCCATCACCTCTTTCGGCTACCCGACCCGATGACCGACGAGAACCTCAACTTTGCGATACGCAGACTGAAGCGGGCGAAGCTGGGCCGCCCACGGCAGGCCAAGGGAATGACGCGCACACATCTGGATCAATGCCTTGCAGTGCAGCCTGATAGTTCTTGGGGCTTGCGCAATCGTGCACTGCTATCGCTCGGAGCTCGTGGCACTCATGACGGACGACATTGAATTTAGACAGGATGAAAGCCAGCGCGTACTGATCCAGCGCGGCAAAATTGACCGGTTCGGTATGGGCCGCATTGAGTTCACCTCGCGCCGGTCGGCGCAATTGGTCGCTGAGTGGTTTGCGTGGCGGGGCAACAACATAGAGCCATTGTTTTGCAGCATTGACCGAGGCAAAGCCACCAACCGGTCGCTGGAGACGACAAAAGCAAAGCTTATCGTAAAGGAATCCGTCGTCGCTGCAGGACTGTCTCTCGAAGAAGTCCAGGCGGTCTCAAGCCGCTCGTTCAGGGTCGGGGCGGCGCAGGAATTACGTCGCGCAAGGTTCGATACGGCCGCCATCATGCGCGCCCGTGGTTGGAAATCTACGAATGTGTTGGCGCGATATCTGGAGTATGCGGAGCATAATGTTTGGGAAACGCGCTAGATTCAACGTTAGGCGTTGATAGTTGTACCGCTATCCTGCGAGGTCCAAATCAGCGCTGCGTTCGGGCAGGGCGCCAATGAACCAGAGGCAGACCAAGGCGGCGAAGCCCATCATCGCGGGCGTGCGCAGGGGATAGTCCGACAGGCTTGCGATCGATAAAATCGCGATGACGACACTTGCCATGCGGCCCAATCCCACCGACGTGCGTGCGCCATCGCACCGAAACCACAAATGGAAGGTGCGCCAGAGGTAGTAAAATGCTCCGCCCAGCATCAGCAGCATGCCCAGGACGCCATATGTAATTGCCGTCTCTAGCCAGTCATTGTGCAGTCTGTTCAAATATGCACCGCTTAACAGAGCAACTGGCTCATCCACCTGGAAAGCTGGCACAAATAAACCGGGCCCGAAGCCGAAGGGGAAATATTGCCAGAAAAGCATCACGCCTGAGGTCCAGAAATCTGCGCGATCATTTGCCGTGCCGTTTTCCGCAAAAATGCGCTCGATTGCCTCGGCGCGAGAGAAGTAGATGGTGGCAAAGACAAGGCAGGCGACAACGGCAACGGCCAAGATGGGGGCAAGAGGTCTGCCTTTTTTCGACCCGCGCTGAGTTTGACCGCTCGAAACGTACAGCAGTACGCCACCAATCAAGCCGATGATTGCCGCAAGCATTCCAGAGCGTGACCCGGTGACCAAAATGAGCGGGATTAAAACGATAGCGATGGCAGTCACCATTAGCCGTTGTGTATTTTGAACGCCACGAATTGTCCCGTGCGACCGTGCAGCAAAAATGGCCAACATCGGAAAGAGGCAGGCCAAGAAAACGGCGGCGTGGTTTCGGTTGGCGAAGAGACCTACAGCGCTACCATTATTCGTAACCTGATAGAAATAGAGCGGCCCACTTGCACCACCCGCCAATTGGAGGACGCCGACTATCCCTGAAATGGTCCCAAAAACGATGAGAAGCGGCAAAGCTAGGCCCCAGTCGTCTCGGTTTAGTTGTACGGCAAACAAAATGACAGCCAGAGGCGCAAACAGAAAAAAGAGCGTCTGTAGGGAAGCATCAGGCGCCGTCGACAAAGTTTGCGGAGCGCCGGATATATCGGCAGCGGCACGAATGTTCGCGGCGGTGTTTAGCCCTTGAGAGTCAGCCTCAAAATCTAGGGGCAGTGGAGCGATATAGAATAGTCCCAAGAGAAACAGGAACCCCGCCATAGCTCCGAGCCACTTTGTCTCAACCCAGTGCTCGCGCCTGAGTGTCAAAAGGGCAGCGCCGCAGGAGATTATCATTGCCGGATCCAAAATTGCCAGGGACTGCACATCCCCGCGCGAGGAACCCCCTGTAAGAAAGAGCACTGCGAACGTAATGAGAAGTCCCCAGAATGGGGTCGAAGGCAGTGCCATGCGTTCTTGTTTTGGCAACATCTTATCCTGAAAATAGTTTAGAGTGGGAGTGAACTGTCGCCATATTATTAGCGGCAAGGAAACAGGGATCTAACTTATAACTCCGCCAGTCGTAATGTATAGACCAAGTGAAGGGCGCCACTGGAGGAAAAAACTATGGCAATGTTTTTGTGCTTCGGTTACCTGCGACGGCGAAATGTTAATTGCCGACTGGCTGGGCAACTCTATCCTATGACGCCCATTCCAGGACAAGGAAGATAATGCAAAAAATTAATCCCCCCGCACTTGGAATTGCAAACTCAGGCATAGCAATACAGGAGGTCAGCGCGGAGCGCAGTTTGGCGCCTCCAATTTTACTGCAATACTGGCAGATTGTGTTGCGCTGGAAGTGGTTGATCCTGGGCATTACAGCCGCGGCTCTTACCGTTGGCCTCGTAGCTACGCTCTTGGCGACGCCGCAGTACACAGCCACGTCGCGCATTGAAATTAGCCGCGCCCAGAAAAATGTGACAAATGTGGAGAGCCTCGAATCTGCTGAAGCGGGGCGTGATTTGGAGTTTTATCAGACGCAGTATTCACTCCTGCAGGCGCGATCCCTTGCGGAACGGGTGGCCCGCCAACTGCGCCTAGGCTCGAGTGAAGCATTTTTTGAGGCGCACGGCGTAGATGCCAACGATGAGGGTCTATTTGCATCAAAATCTGGCCAGCAGTTAAGTGCCGCCGAACGGCAAAAGCGCGAAAAGAAGGCCGTTGATTTGCTTGCAAAAAACATTGCAATCTCGCCAATTCGTGGATCAGCTCTAGTGGATATTAGTTACACCAGCGCGTCGCCAGGCCTATCCGCGCAGATTTCAAAAACATGGACCGAGCAATTTATCGTGCAAAGCATGGACCGCCGCTTCGCTTCAACCGCAGATGCGCGGAAATTCCTTGAGGGCCGGCTCGCAGACCTTCGCGCTCGGGTAGAGACGTCAGAACGCGAGCTAGTTAACTACGCCTCGCAAAAGGGCATTGTAGCGCTTGGGACGAGCAAAAGCGCCGACGGCAAGACAGAGGTTGAGCGGACATTGGTATCGAGCGACCTTGAGGCATTAAATGGCGCGTTGGCTGAAGCCACGGCCAGCCGCATTGCAGCCGAAAGCCGAGCAAGCGGCCGCAACGGCGGCGCCAACTCGGACGCCCTCAGCAACGTCGCAATTTCGCAGCTACGGCAGAAGCGGGCTGAAGCCGCCTCAGAGTACGCAAAGCTGCTTGTACAGTTCGAGCCAGGCTACCCCGCAGCGAGAGCCCTTAATGAGCAATTGCGTGTATTGGATGCAAGCATCGCACGTGAGGAGAGCCGCGTCCTAAATAGCCGATCGTCAGAATATAGCGAAGCAGTCCAACGAGAGCGTGACCTTCGACAACAAGTCGAGACGCTGAAGCAACGGATGGACCGCCAGCAGCGGGACAGCATAAACTACAACATTTACCAACGTGAGGCTGATACCAACCGGCAGCTTTATGATGGACTTTTGCAGCGTTATAAAGAAATCGGCGTCGCCGGTATTGGCGCAAACAATATCGCTATTGTCGACGACGCAAAGGTACCGGAAAAGCCGTCCGCACCCAGCCTGCCATTAAACATGGCGCTCGCGCTACTTGCCGGAATCGGACTTGCTGCGGTTGCTACATTCGCGCTTGATCAAATCGACGAGGGCATTCGTGATCCTGGACAAGTTAATCGCCTGCTGCAATCTCCGCTTTTGGGTAGTGTTCCAGACGTTGATCAGGAAAACGCGCTCGAATTGTTGAGTGATCCAAAATCGATGATTTCCGAGGCCTACCTTAGCATTCGGTCCAACCTCGCTTTCAGTACGGACCACGGCGTGCCAAACGCATTAATGGTAACTAGTACTCGGCCGGCGGAAGGAAAATCGACCACAAGTCTTGCTTTGGCAACTGTGCTCGGACGCACCGGCAAAAAAGTATTGCTTATCGATGCCGACATGCGGTCGCCGTCAATGCACCAGTTTTTGTCGCGAGAGAATAAAAGCGGTCTTAGCAATTTTCTTGCAGGGGACAATGAATGGCACAATATGGTCCTTGCGACGGAGCAAAAGGGTTTGCACCTTCTTCCCGCCGGACCAATGCCTCCAAGCGCTTCGGAGCTTCTGAGCAGTGACCGTATGCTTATGCTGGTGAGGCAGTTGGCCGAACACTTTGACCATATCGTTGTCGACGCACCTCCCATATTGGGTTTGGCGGATGCACCCCTTCTGTCGCGTGCCGTTGAGGGTGCCGTCTTTGTTGTGGAAGCGGAGGGTGTTGCGGTCAGAGGGGTCAAGTCATCGCTCGGCAGGCTTCATTCCGTTCATGCCCATGTGTTTGGGGTTGTCCTAACTAAACTGCAGCATCGCCAAGCGGGCTATGGCTATGGCTATGGCTATGGCTATGGCTATGGCTATGGTGGCAAAGAATAAGCTGGTTACGGCTGTATTTGAAAGCTGGTAAAAATTTGGCAATAGCGATTATCGAACCTTGCAGTAAAAAATGAATAATAGATTTATACAAACCATTGGCAGGGTGCATAAAAATGGTGATTTTTTGATTTTAGTACACGATGTATTTTCAGCTCTGCGTGCAAGAATTTTTAGCAATATCCAGTCTCTGGATACTCCCGTTTCATCGAAGTCTATTTGAAGGTGACCATGGAAAAGATTGCATTAATAACCGGTGTGACTGGACAAGATGGTGCTTATCTAGCTCAACTATTGCTCGAGCAAGGATATATCGTCCATGGGATTAAGCGTCGCTCATCTTCGTTTAATACTGCGCGAATAGAAGATATCTATCAAGATCCGCATATCGAAAATTCTCGGTTTCACCTCCATTATGGTGATATGACGGACAGCACTAACCTCATTCGCATCGTTCAGGAAACGCGCCCAGATGAGATTTACAATCTGGCGGCCCAAAGCCATGTTCAAGTGAGTT
Source organism: uncultured Sphingorhabdus sp. (assembly GCA_963508315.1). GTDB lineage: Bacteria > Pseudomonadota > Alphaproteobacteria > Sphingomonadales > Sphingomonadaceae > Sphingorhabdus_B. The sequence goes on from CAUOWK010000003.1 coordinate 152,795, forward strand.
TCGAAACACCCGAATATACGGCTAATGCGGATGGTATCGGCACATTGCGCTTGCTAGAGGCCATGCGAATTCTAGGAATGGAAAAAACCTGCCGCTTTTATCAGGCATCGACATCCGAGCTGTTCGGGCTTGTGCAAGAAGTCCCACAGCGTGAGACGACCCCTTTTTATCCTCGTTCGCCTTATGCAGCAGCGAAGCTTTACTCTTACTGGATTGTTGTAAATTATCGCGAAGCCTATGGCATGCATGCATCTAACGGTATTTTGTTCAATCACGAGAGCCCATTGCGCGGCGAAACCTTTGTGACGCGCAAGATAACCCGTGCAGCAGCTGCAATAAAGTTGGGTCAGCAGGACAAACTGTATCTCGGCAATTTAGGCGCCAAGCGCGACTGGGGGCATGCGCGTGAATATGTTCGCGGAATGTGGCTAATGCTTCAGCAAGATGCTGCCGACGATTATGTTTTGGCTACCGGCGAAACTACCGAGGTACGCACATTCGTTGAATGGGCTTTCGAGGATGTTGGTGTCAAACTCGAATGGCGGGGTTCTGGCGTAGACGAAAAGGGGTATTGCACAGAGACAGGTAAGTGCCTGATCGAGGTGGATCCCCGTTATTTCCGTCCGACCGAAGTGGAATTGTTGATCGGAGACCCTTCGAAAGCTCACGCAAAGTTAGGGTGGAAACACGAGACATCGGTCCGCGATTTGGCGCGCGAGATGGTCCTGCACGACCTCATTGCTGCCCGCCGCGCAAATGAAAAGTCCAGTTATTGATGCACTATAATCTTGATTCTAAGAGGGTGTGGATTGCCGGTCATCGAGGCATGGTAGGCTCCGCATTGGTTAGGCGCCTCGAATCAGAAAACTGCACGATCTTGCTAGCGGACCGCAGCAAACTCGACCTAGAAGATCAACACGCGGTCAGATCGTGGATTATCAGAGAACGCCCCGACGCAATTATTATAGCAGCTGCCAGAGTCGGCGGCATTTGGGCTAACTCGCAATTTCCCGCCGACTTCATATATTCCAATTTAGCAATAGAGACGAATATAATTGAGGCAGCGCACAGGGCAGATGTAAACCGACTTTTGTTTCTTGGTTCCAGCTGTATTTATCCAAAATTCGCGGACCAGCCAATAACCGAAGACGCACTTCTAACCGGCGCATTGGAACCTACTAACCAATGGTATGCAATCGCAAAGATCGCTGGCATAAAGTTATGCGAGGCATTTCGCGTTCAATATGGGCGGGATTACATATCGGCCATGCCAACTAATTTGTACGGCCCGCACGATAATTTTGACTTGGTTTCCAGTCATGTGCTCCCTGCGCTATTGCGCAAGGCACATGAGGCGAAGTCAGCACGCGCTGAGAAGCTGACAATATGGGGAACCGGAACGCCCAAGCGCGAATTTCTTCACGTTGATGATTGTGCGGATGCGTGTGCATTCTTGTTGAAACGCTATTCCGAAGCCGTACATATAAACGTAGGATCGGGCAGGGACGTATCCATAGCGGAGCTAGCGACGCTTATTACATCATGCGTCGGCTATACCGGAATGCTTGATTTTGATCGCTCGAAAGCTGATGGCACGCCGCGCAAGCTTATGAGCGTCGAGCGCCTTTCAAGTTTGGGTTGGTCTTGCGCCATTGACCTGCCTATGGGCATTCAAAAGACTTACGATTGGTTCTTGAGTTCGCAAAATCGATGACCAGTTTGCAGTTGGCAGAGTCACCGGCTGCAAGCACCGGCAAAGTGGTTGTGATCGGCGGCAATAGTCAGTTGGCACAGAATCTTAAAAATATACTCCCTACCAATAGCGTTTTCCTCAGTCGAAGCGTTACCGAGGACAACAGAGATGTTGCTATTGCCACTTACGCCAATCTCGATCCACTTTTGCTCGCAAATGCGTCAGTGGTGATCAACTGTGTCGGTACGGCAAAAGGTGATCATAATGTGATGGCGCGCGTTAATGTGGATGTCGCTGTTAATGCATTGGAAATCGCAAAGGCCGCAGGCGTCAAACATTTCATCCATATTTCTTCCCTTTCAGTTTATGGGCGGATAACCGACATAACATCAAAAGCGAGAGAATTACCCGTTAGCGTCTACGGCCGTACGAAGAAAATGGCTGACGATGCATTGGTGGCCAGAGTGGATGACAATATTATTTTGACCGTCGTTCGACTGCCTACCCTTTATGCTGTTTCCAGTTCGAATAAATTGAAATCGTTGATAACAATGTGGCTGTTCCTCGGCATTTTCGTAATGCCACGCAATGACGTAAAACGCTCGATGATTTCATATCAAATGGCATCTGAACTAATCTGTAATATCGCAAAATGCCCTCCGGGAGTTCAAACTATCATTGCGGCTGACCCCAAGCCGTTCTCATTCAAAAAAGTGAGCCGTTTCGTTTACATGACATGCGGAATCACCTTACGCCTTCTTCCATTGACTGATCGAATTACTTTGTTGATAAGCCGCATATTGCCCTCCCTCCATGCTTCCATCCTGCAATCCAGTTTAATTGATGAACAAGATAACTATGCTGTCCAATTAGGCTTGAAATCCCGGTTGTATGACGATGTACGTTCTATGATTGTGGCACGGCAACAATGACCGGCAAATTAACATTGCCCCGCGATCGCTTGTGGGTAGTTTCAGAGCTTTATTATCCGGAGCAAACTTCAACCGGGTATTTCTTAACTCACATAGCAGAGGGGCTCACATCGACCTACGATGTCAATGTAATCTGCGGACAACCTAGCTATAGCGAACGCGGAGAAATGGCCCCTTATCGAGAGGTACGAAATGGGGCAAAAATCTTCCGTATGAAGGCTACACATTTTGATAAGGACAGGTTGTTTTTACGAATAATCAACAGCCTCACATTCACAATCACAGTGATATACTTCGCCCTGCGCCACTTTGATCGTAACGACAAGGTTTTGGTGGTTACAAATCCCCCCATTCTCATTCCTGTTTTAGGGCTAATCGGAAAATTTAAGCGACAAAAGTTGTTTTTGCTGATCCACGATGTCTATCCGGAAGTACTTGCAGCGACAAACATGATCGGCAAAAACAGTCTTGCCTATCGCATTTTGCTATGGATATTCAATTCATCCTACAAGTTATACGGCGATATCATCGTTTTGGGCCGCGATATGGAAAAGTTGTTTAGGGATAAGCTGCCTAAATGTACGCAGATAACAATCATTCCCAATTGGGCTGATCTCGACGAGATAGCGCCAATGGAGCCGACTTCCAATCCGTTTGCGTTAACACATGGGTTAGTGGGTAAAACGGTTATTCAATATTCGGGCAATATTGGCCGGACCCATGACATTGAAGCGATACTCGATGCCGCTCAGAAGCTTCAACACAGGAATGATATAATCTTCCTATTTGTCGGATATGGAGGCAAATCAGAACTGCTAAGAGGTAAATTGGACCGCGGTCTCTCGCCAAATGTAATCTTCCTGCCGCGTCAACCTCGAGAAATGCTCGCGCCAATGCTGGCGTCAGCTACCGCAACTGTAATCGCATTTATGCCGGAAATGGTCGGAATTTCGGTGCCCAGTCGTATGTACAATATTTTAGCCGCCGGCGTGCCGATCATTGCTATTGCTCACCCAGATTCCGAACTCTGTCAATTTATTGAAGAAAACGACGCTGGCTGGACTATACCATTAGGAGATGGCCGCCGCCTGATTAACGCTATTTTGGAAATAGCCGATCGACAAGCGAATGTAACTGAGAAAGCCCAAAATGCCCGGAAATCGGTTAGTTTAGAATATGGTGTAAACAATGTGATTGCACAATATATAGCAACACTAGCTGACTGACTGATTGTTTCGGAATTTATGAAATATTGTTGCTGAGGTCCAACAAATGGAAATATTTAAACTTAGCCCATACACGTTAGCGCTTTTTTTTACAGCGTTAATAAAAAGTGCGTTTTTACTTTCATCAAATAAATTAAATTTTGAAATTATTATTTTCATTAATTTTATTGATATTATAATACTTTTTTTATTCACAAAACAAAATTTCAATGAATTAGGATCTAAGGCTTTCGTATATATATTATCCTTATCCTGCTTTATATACTGCACTGCTCCATTAGCATTTTACATTTTTGCCCCGAAATTCGCTGTCTTCTATAACGATACTTTGTTTTATTCGTCACTTTTTAATAGTACATTTCTATCTTGGACTTACTTCTGGATTATTATATATTTTAACAAGACCGCAGTTCAAAGATTGCAGACAAACATTGAACGGCTTTCAGTAAACTTTCAGGCTAATGCTTTTCAAGCAATATCAGTAACGCTGTTTGGTTTTGTACTGTTACTTATCTATGTCGATAACTATTTTTCGAGCGGCGCTTCGACTTCGGTGCTAACCTCTAGTAGATTTGAAATAACAAAAACGGTCGAGACAGGTAGAATTTGGCTTATCCAATATGCAATGTCAGCATATTTCATATGGCTTGTATGCTATTTTAACTTCGCCAATCAAAGAACCCAAAATTTGTATTTCATAATTCTGTCTTTAAACATATTTATATCAATTGTTTATCTGTATTTTTATTTCCAATTAGGAAACAGGAGGGAGGTAATTGCGCCAGTCCTTTTCTTGATATTAATACGGTACATAAAAAATAACAAAATTGAGTTATTTCCCGTATTGGGTGTATTAACAGCTCTGGTATGGTTAGGTATAACGAGAGTTTCTGCGCTACAAAGTTCGTCTATATTTTTAGATGACGCACTATTTGCTGGACTGGGTGAATTTCTCCTAATATCATTTCCTCTGAACTTGTATATTGAAAGCGGAACATACGACTTTCGTTTTGGGGGCACTGTTTTTCAAAGCATCGCGGCAGGTACGCCGTTGATTTCTGATGCGATAAAGCCGTTGTCGTTAGCTAATGAGTTTGTAGAAATATTTTCGCGGTCTGGGATCGGCTATGGGTTCAGTCCGATGGCGGAAAGTTATTTGAATTTTGGACTGGTTGGCGCAGTTATTGGGCCTTTTGCATTGATTACGACCATCTGGAGCGTATCTAAACTCAGTTTTCCTTATCGAGGTTTCGCAATGCTGGTTTTGGCTTCGCTGTCTTTTGATATATTCCGTGGCGAGTCTGGCTCACTCTTTTGGCAATTTATTGTGATATTCGGGCTACTGGTAGTATTTTCGTTTGATTGGCGGAGAGGGTCACCCGTCCCAATCAAACACTTGGGCATTGACTCGCGGTCAACCGAAATGCCGATTGTGATTCGAACCAAATGATCCTTTTAGGTCCAGAGATTTTTGGGGCCCAAGACAAAGGGGGTATAAGCAAAGGCTTTGCGCAGCTGTTCAGTCAAGCCATTAAATCGAAATTCGATTGGCATTTGTGGACCGCAACCGACAATAACATCCATCTTCGCGAGTTGCTGCGAATGGAAGATGCACGCCGCAATATCCATGGTCAGCTCCAAGCAGCAGATTATGCTCCACACGATCCCGAAATCAATAGCCGATCACAAGAGACATTCGCGGCCTTTTGTCGCCGAATATCTCCCAAGATTGTCCATCACACATATTATACCGCGTTTTCAAACATCCCTCTTGGCATCAAAAAAATCCAGACGCTCCACGACCTTTGCGACGAAGAGTTTAAAGGAGCCTTCGACATCCGGCAAAAAATTAGGTCCAAGGTGAAGTTACGGTCGCTCGAGCGGGCTGATGCAATAATTTGCGTCTCTGCCGCTACTAAGTCGGCCCTTGAGGATATGCGCCCGGATCTTGCGGCCAAAGCTACCGTCATTCATCACGGAATTTACAAACCTGTACATCATTCTTTACCTAGCCCGAGTGATCAGCCCTATTTTTTGTTCGTTGGAAAACGAGGAGGGTATAAAAATTTTAAGACGGTCGCCCAAGCGTTCGGCAGAAGCGAAACTCTGAAATCCCATGCGTTGGTATGCTTTGGTGGGGAGGCACCCTCGAACGATGATATGATGCTGCTGCAAGAGAATTCGCTCGTTGGCAGAGTTAGGTTTGAAGGCGGGGGCGACGACAGACTGACCGCACATTATCAGAATGCGGTTGCGTTGGTCTATCCTTCTAGATACGAAGGATTTGGTTTACCGCTGCTTGAGGCAATGGCCTCTAACTGCCCTGTATTGTCCTCGAATATGACAAGCCTACCAGAGGTTGGCGGGACGGCAGCAGTCTATGTCGCCCCGTATGATATCGACGCGTGGCTGTTCGCGTTGGAAAACATCGCCGTCGATTTATCGCTTCGCCGTCAATTAATCTTGGCAGGCACCGAGCGGATCGAGCAGTTTTCTTGGCAAACGGCCGTAGAGTGTCATAATCGGTTGTATTGTGATGTTAGTGCAGGATAATGGTGCACTCGTTGGCCTAGTATTCGTATTTAGTATATCCAAAATTTTGAGCCGGCTTTAAATACGGTTTTGACATAGAACTGTGCGGTCTGCGCGTTGCTTCAACCATCTGGGGGTAAAGTGAAAAGAGTTTCTGATCTCGTTCTCAGCCTCGCACTAGTCGTGCCCATATCGGTTATTTTAATACCATTATGCGTGCTGATTTTTGTTGAGACGAGAAGCGCCCCCGTGTTCCGGCAGAGCCGGGTTGGTCGCAACAGCAAAATATTCACTTTATATAAATTGCGAACAATGCACCCGGACACGCCAGATCAGGCCAGTCATGAGACGTCTAACACACAAATTACGCGCAGCGGCCGCTGGCTCAGGAAACTGAAAATCGATGAACTTCCACAAATACTAAACGTTCTTGTGGGGCAGATGAGCTTTGTCGGTCCTCGCCCATGCCTGCCGATTCAATATAGCCTGATCGCCGAGCGAGACAGGCTGGGTGTAAACAACCTTAGGCCTGGCATAACGGGTATCGCACAGATCAATGGCATTGATATGTCGGAACCGTTACGACTAGCTGAGATCGATTCAACCTACGCTTATTCTTTTCGAAACGATTTGCATATTCTAATACAAACATTTTTCGGCAAGGGTTCTGGTGATGCGGTCGCTCGCGTTCAGAGACAAGATATCAAGTAGATAGGCGGTGCGATTCAGCAACTACACTAAAATATTGTCTTGGAAATTTGGATGTTAAAAAGCACAGTTTATTCTGTAAAAACTTCTCGAAATCTGAGCTTTTTGTTCAAGCGGGCTATTTCTTTTTATATGCATCGGCAATCTGCATTATATAATTTGGCGCGCTGGCACAGAATGGCGATTTAGGCCGACGACTTTATCCGATGTTGATAGCGGTGCCGTCCAGATTTCAAAAAAGCTTAGGTTTATAATAGGTTTATAAATTGTGCTGTAATGTCTAACTCGCGACACGGATATCCCATCTAGAGGCTGGCCGCCAAGCAAAGTGGTTCGGGAATTGCGGGACTTTCTGGTAGGACTTCTTCGTTGGTTGTAAATTAAGGGTACTCCAATCGGATACGCAAAGGATAATCATTGGCAATGTCGGTAGATAAATTTCATCTAATAACAACCACGTATCAAAGAGACAAAGAGCTTGCATTGCTTATTGAAACTCTAACGCAGCAGCAGACTTCAGCGTCGATCCAATTGCATTTACTCGACCAAGGTGACAGCCCTGTCGTTGCAGCTTGCCATGAATTCCCAGAGAATTTCAACCTAACTCTCGAAGGACGGTATTCGCGATTGGGCCTCTCCAAGGCTAGGAATATTCTTATACAGAATATAGGTGTTTTGGGCGCACAGGAAATTGTTGCATTTCCCGATGATGACTGTTGGTATGCCCCTGACACGATTGAGTTAATTCGACAGTTTTTTGAGGATAACTCGGATGTGGATTTTTTGTGCACCGCAGTATACGATCCGGTGAACAAGCAACCTTATGGCCAACGCCCAGCTGTTCTGTGTAAACAAATGTCGATGACAGACCTTTTCACCCTACCGATATCAGTCGGTATATTCGTAAAGTACGCTGCTCTTTCCAAAGCTGGAGCACATTTCGATGAGAGTTTAGGTGCCGGCACTGTGTTGGGATCTGGAGAAGAAACCGAACTGGTTTATCGTCTTATGAAAACGGGGGCGAAAGGGGTTTACAATGGGACTATCCAAGTGTTCCACTTGGTTGAGCCTCGTCACGAACGTAATTTTGAGAAGGCAGTTTTTTATGGACGGGGCTTTGGTTTTCTATCGTCGCGATTGATTATACAAGGTGAGCGATCACAAATTGGTTATTTGGTTAGCATCCTTATAAAATCTCTCATTGGAAGTCTTGCTTATCCGTTTTTTCCTAAAAGTGCCGCATCCTACGTTGGCCGTCTGAGGGGTATATTTCAGGGCGTCCGCTTAGCTATGGTGGCAGGCCGGCACTTAAAATGAATTGCCACAACTTACCTGACGCATCGATTGTAATTCCGATAAATCGAGATGACGGATTCTTCGATTCGTGCATAGATAGCTTGCGTCACCAGAGTTATGCCAATTTCGAGATCATAATCGTAGCCAACAATTGCGATGACTCACTTTGGGAACGAATACAAAATATCAGGGATAAACGTGTCGTCTCGGTGCGTACACAGTTGGGCCAAATACCTTACAATTTAAATCTTGGTATTTGTTTGGCACGTTCCAACTTGATCATACGGATGGACTCAGATGATATAAGTGAGCCAACTCGCGTTGAAAGTTTTGTTTCTTTTTTTAATTTAAACTCATCTATATCAGTCGCTGGGTCGTTTTATAGCGTAATCGACAGCAAAGAGAACATCATCATTCCCGAAGTTCAAGTATTGACCAAAAATTCGCAGATATATAATCGTCTTTTTTTCGAAAGTACCATGGCGCAACCTACAATCGCTTTTCGCAAAACTGCATTTTTGGCAGTCGGTGGTTATGATTTTGGATCTTACGCTGAAGATTGGGATTTGTGGATTAGATTAAAGGCTAGAAATTACTTATTTTCTAATATACCCAGAGTGCTTTTGAGATATCGTATTCACAGTTCCCAAGAAACCTCAGCCCGCATGTGGCGACGAAATTTGGCTCTTGTCCTTTCCTTGTATACTCGACACTTTTTAATATCTATGAATTTTAGATATATTTTGGGAGCCATTCGGCATCTTTTTGTTCAGGTCGGTGTTCTTATAAAACGAAAATTGCTATGATTTTATTGAAAAGCTTTTTTTCTCTTGGTTTATTACAGGCTCTTTCTTACGCGGCGCCCTTAATCGTTCTGTGGGCAATAGGCCAATCGTACACAGATGCGGAACTCGGCCAATTCTTGATCATTCAAAGCGTCGCTGCATTTGGGTCTATATTTATTGAATTTGGCTTTCATATACCTGCAGTGCGATCAGCAAGTGAAGCAAAGTCAATCGGCCGCTTAGGCGATTACTTATGGGATATCCACTTGGCAAAATTAATGCTTACAGTAGCTGTAATTCCATGCTTACTGATATTTATCATTTTTAAAATACCTGGCGGGTCAAATCCGATATTTCTAATCAGTACAATTTTTATAAGTTGCACAACTGCATTTAGACCTCTTTGGTTTTTTCAAACTATAAATTCTTTTAAAATTCTGATATATCTCGAAATAGTAGGTGTTTTAATAGGCCTGATATTTGCTTCTTTTTCAGCCTATTTTAGATTGAATATTTCTCTAGTGCTTTTAGCTTGGTGCTTGCCGAAGTCATTACTGCTTATAATTTCAGTTGTGTATTGCCATACAACTTTTCCAGCTAGATTCGGAACGATAAAGCGGGCCTTACTTGAGCTGCAAAAAAGCGGAAAATTTTTTATCAGCAAATTTTCTACAAGCGCCATGCATCTAACTGCACCGATGATTTTGCTTCTTGTAGTTGGGCCTAGCGCAGCACTTGTGTTTCAAAAAGCTGAGCGTGTATTCACTGCATTTCAAACTTTTTTAAATGTAGTTTCTCAGGTCACATATCCGATCATTGTCGATTATGCTCGATTGGGCTCTCAAGACTCTCGAAAAATAAGCCCAGCAATCATAAATGCTATTCAGATTCTGATGTCGCTTTCCGTAAGTTTGTTCATTCTTATTTTCGCTCCCCATCTGATACAGATTCTCTGGAGCGAGCGTAACGACGACGCGACGTCAGTTTTGCGTATATTGGCCATTGCGATACCTTTTATTAACATAAATACCGTGATTGGGTTAAATTACTTAATGCCTAAGGGGAGAGATTTTTCTGTAATAGTTCCGTCGCTTGGCGGCGCAATCGGTGCCGTGTCGGCACTGTTCCTTCTGCCAAATGTTTTTGGCGCGTCCATTGGTGCGTGGTCCATATTGATCGGGGAATTTGTCGTTTTTGTTATTATTGCATTTGCTGCAATGCGTGTGAGCCGTCAGTGTCAATCCCGTTTGGGTGTCGAGTGAATTGTAAGAGTGCTGCTTTTTCTCAAAATCGTTACTAGAACTTTGATTCACGCCAATAAATCCCGTTATCACACGGTTAACAATCAAGCTGGGAACCTCCAAACACCTCTCTCATTAGCTCCGTTAATCTGATTCAACGGTTTCTGAAAGGAGGCGATTATGAAACAGGCAGGGTTAACCGGATCATGAAGCATTGATGCCCAATGGACCTTGAAGTTCGCCAAAGCCCTTGCGGATGCGAACGGCAAGGTGCAGATCGACATTGCGATCTCGAGCTTTGGCCACAAAAAAAACACATGACCATGGATTAGCGCTTTGGCTTGATCCGCAAGGCCGTGATCACTCACGGCGCGTGTCACGATGGGTCACAACTATGCGTAGTAGTCACAACAACACTGCTTCGGATGTCTGGGCCGACACCGCTTACGGGTCAAAGGTTAATGAAACCTGGCTTGCAGCCCATGGCCGCCACCGCAAGAAGCCAAACGGCAAACCGGTGTCCGAAGCGCTTGGTGCTGGCGACCGGACCAAGGCCAAGATACGCACAAGATGCAGCGCTTGATGTTCCACGAACGAGGAGCGTCGGCAGGATCGCTGCGTCCAAAATCCTGAAATAGTTTCAAAACAGCGGCCATAGAGACTTTTTCAACCCGAAATGTACCAATCGCGCGCCAGAAACACAAACATCGGCGCGTTGCGATCAAAACCAACCGCTAATGGAGGTACTCGGCTTTAATCCGGTCGTTCTCCTCTGCCCTCAGGCTCACGTTGACGGGGTGCTTTTGACCGCTGCTGATCGGAACTTCGCTCGGCCGGTTGCTCAACAGAGGCAGTGTTCTCTTGTATTTGGGAACCCTGCAGCCGAGGCACGGGAACGGTGTCTCCATCTGAACCCCCGCCTCCCCGACGGTCAGGCTGCCCATAGGCGTTACCTCGATCCTGCCCTTGACGTCGGCCCGGCTCTTGACGCGCATCGATAGCGGAGATCTGAGTGACGCCAGTCCCGCGACCATTGCCGCCGCGCCATTGGTCATCGCCATTTCTCATGCCGTTACGCCAACCATCGCGCTTATTGTTATCAGGGTTGCGCATCCGGCCACCTTGACGATCCGGCGATGGTGATCTCTCGGACCGTGCATCGTGCTTATAACTCCGCCCGCGCCCCTCAAAACGCCTGCCGTCACCGTTCCGCGCACGCCGTTCGCGATACCAATCATGCCGCCTCTCGCCCCAATAGCGGCGATATTGCTTGCGCATGGGATAACGGCGCCCGAAGGTGTCGAACAGAAAGATGCCGTGGCCGGGGTAATAATAATTGCCGAACCAACCGCCGCCAAAACCTATGTCGCTGAAGCCCTGCCCGTAATCGCAATTATAATAAGCGTCATACCCGCCATAAGGATCGCAGCCGTAAGCATCATCATAATAACCATCGCTGGCATAGCCGAGGCCGACATCATAAACGCAGCCTGAAAGCGCGACGCCAACCGATGCCAAGGCGACAATCCTTGCAATCGCCTTCATTTTTAATGTCGTTTTCATATGACCCCCTAATGCCCTGAGCGTGCGGTGCCGATCCAAAGTGGAAAGGCGTTGCTCCAATAGTTATTATCGCCCAGTTGAATTGCAGGTGAATAAGTCCGTATGCTGGCGTTCATCATTCTAACGACGTCTGACTTGCACCTTACTTACATTCGTGGCAGTAACATTTAACCGCGCAATTAAAGAGGACTTCCAAAATGGCCCTTGCCCACAGCGAAGCTGCAAACCCGCATTGGGTGCCGCGCACCAAAATCGGTGACCTTTCCCATATCCCTGGTGAGAATGGCCCGCCAATCATTGGCACCACGTTCCGCGTGTTGCGCGATCCGCCCGGATATGGCGCCCACATGGTCAAAACCTATGGCAAGGTTTTCCGCACCAATGCCTTTGGCAACCCAACAATATCCTTGGTCGGTGCCGAGGCCAATGAATTGATGCTGTTTGATCGAGAGAAGCTATTCTCGTCTGAACAAGGTTGGGGCCCAGTACTGAATTTGCTATTTCCGCGCGGTTTGATGCTGATGGATTTTGACCATCACCGCATGGACCGCCGCGCGCTTGGCATTGCGTTCAAGCCCGAGCCGATGCGCGCCTACACACAAGACATGAACCGCATTTTTGCCGAGCAGTTGAAAAACTGGCGTGGTGACATGCTGTTTTATCCAGCCATCAAACAACTGACGCTCGATGTGGCGGCAAGCAGCTTCCTTGGCATCCCGCTTGGTCCAGAGGCCGATAAAATCAACAAAGCCTTCGTTGACATGGTTCAGGCCTCGGTCGCACCGATCCGCGCGCCGATTCCCTTTACCTCAATGGGCAAGGGCGTTGCTGGCCGCAAATATCTCATTGATTATTTCGGGCCCCAAATCGCCGAGCGCCGCCGCAATGAAAACCGGCAGGATATGTTCAGCCAGTTCTGCCGATCCAAGCGCGAAGACGGCGAATATATGTCGGACGGTGAGTTAATCGACCATATGAACTTCCTCATGATGGCCGCGCATGACACGATTACGTCATCAGTCACGTCAATGATTTGGTACCTCGCCAAACATCCCGAATGGCAGCAGAAATTGCGCGAGGAATGCTTGTCCATCGCGCCGGCCGGGTCCGATATCGCCTTTGCCGACCTCGATAAATTCGAGCTCAGTGAATATGCATTCAAGGAAGCGCTGCGAATGATTTCACCGGTGCCGTCGATCCCGCGCCGTGCTTTGCGTGACTTTGAATTTATGGGCTATCACATCCCAAAGGGAACAGCGGTCAGCATCAGCCCTTCTTATGTTCACATGATGCCCGAATATTGGGAAAATCCCGAAGTCTTTGACCCCATGCGCTTCACGCCGGACAAGGTGAAGGCCCGCCACAAATATGCGTGGGTACCGTTTGGCGGCGGCGCGCATATGTGTCTGGGTCTGCATTTCGCCTATATGCAAATGAAGCTGTTCACGCATCATTTGCTGACGTCGGTTAAGGTCGAAATTGCCAATGGCTATGAACCCTATTGGCAACCTTGGCCCATTCCAAAGCCTAAAGACGGCCTGAAGGTCCGGTTCACGCCTTTATAATGCGGCATTGCAAGCAGCGCCCATCGCACTAAAGGTGCGCGCTGCACGCATGGCCTATTCAGAACAGACAGATTGGGACCGTGAATCGCTGCGTCGGCGGGGTGCCGGCTTTGCTATCGCGCTCCTGCTTGAAGCGCTCATAATCATTGCGATTTTAAGCCTCAGCATGCGGGCGGGCGGACCAGCCGCTGGACCCCGTGGCCTCAGCACCTTTTCATTGGAGGCGCAGTCTGAATCGGCCTCTTCCGATAGAAGCGAGACCAATACCCCGATCGTTCAGAAACAACCGCGCCAGTTCTCCCCGCCAATCCCCAAAGCATTATTGCCGCCGGTCAACCCCATTCAAGCGCCGCCGCCAAGCCCAGACTTCATTAAAGTGAGCAAGAGCGAATTCGACGCGATGGACTTATCAAAGCTACCCGCGGGCGGCGGCGGAGCGGGGAACGATAAGGGTAGCGGTCAGGGTTCCAAGGGCATGATGGGCCCAGGCCTTGGACCCGGTGGCGCGCAATTATATCCAGTCGCATGGTTGCGCGAGCCATACGAAAGCGAACTCTCACCCTATCTCGCCGCGATAAAACGCATCCCGCCGGGCGCATCAGCCGACATTGCATGTCGCATGGCCGAACACAACAGGGTCGAGAATTGCCAGATCATCGGGGAATCGCCCCGCGGCACCGGCCTAGCCAAAGCCCTCCGGCTTGCCGCGTGGCAGTTCCTCGTCAAACCCCCACGCATCAATAACAAGCCGCAGCTTGGGGTGTGGGTCCGCATCCATTTTGATTTCGGCGTGAAGGTGATGGAGGAAGACGCTGGGCCTGAGTAGAGGTGCATACCGGAAGCCCAACCAATCGAATAGCTTCGCCAAATCCATTCTTGGTTAACAAATTCATCCTATGGCCATTAGAGAAAAACCTATGAGGCAGTGCAATGAATTGGTCGGTAAAAATCACAGATGCCATTTTTCCGCGAATACTGGCCGGTATTGTTGCAGTAGTAGGCATTCTCTTGCTGCCGGCAGCAGAAGTTTTGTCAGTTATCTATTTTCGAGATCAAGATATTACCGTCGCAGCAGTTCTATGCGCCGCCTTGGTGTTAGCGACCATCTGGCTTCCCCGCGTCAAGCTTCCGGACGCGACTCCTTCGTATCTTGGAACCCTTCGCCTAGCATTGCTCGTGGTTCTTGCCCTGTGGTTTGGAACCTACATGGTGATGTTCAACTATCCGCTGACACGCGACGAACATATGGTCGCATTCGACGCAGGTATATTTGCGAACGGCGAATTGGCGGCACATCTGCCGGCTCAATGGAAGGGATATGCTGAGGCTTTAGTGCCGGCATTTCTGCTCGATGTACCGAACAATGCTTTGCTCATTTCTTCCTACATGCCGGGCAATGCAATGATGCGATCCACGTTCGAGGTCATCGCTGATCCGGCGCTCATGAACCCCTTGTTGGCTGCAGTCGGTCTCATAGCGCTACACGATGTTGCCCGGCACCTATTCAAAGATGCGCCCCGCGCGGTGTGGGTTGTGCTTGCTGCATATGTCCTCTCCTCGCAAGTGTTGGTCACCGCGATGACAACCTACGCCATGACGGCGCATTTGGCACTCAACCTCGTATGGCTGGCACTGTTCTTGCGAAACAAGTGGTGGCAGCACCTTCTGGCGATGGCGATTGGAGCGTGGGCGATAGGGTTACACCAGATTGTATTTCATCCCTTATTCGCTGGTCCCTTTATCCTAACTCTTTTGGCACAACGACGCTGGACACTATTTGCAGCCTATTCGGCTGTCTACGCCGGCGGACTAGTTTTCTGGATCAGCTACCCGTCGATGATTGCGGCTGAATATGGTATCGTCGCACAGAGCGGTTCAACGGGCGGCGTCGCCGGTTTCATTCTGGAGCGGGTGGTTTCGTTATTTACCGAAAGGGAGCCAAACGGCACCTGGTTCATGATGTTCAACCTGATGCGTTTTGTCGCCTGGGCTCCGTTATTCCTGTTGCCACTTTTAGTTTTTGCCTGGCCTGCTGTTCGGTCGAACAAGGGCCAAGCGCTGCCGCTATTTGCGGGGTGCGCATTAACCCTCACTGCGATGATCCTTTTGCTTCCCTATCAGGGGCATGGATGGGGCTACCGTTACTGGCATGGGCTCATTGGGAATTTCGCCTTACTGTGCGGTTTCGGTTATCTCCACTGGGCAAACCGCGACGAAAATGTCGCAGACGGTGCGGTAGTGTTTTTGGGTGCGGCTACGGCTATGCTGGCGATACCCTTTCTCTTATGGTCTGCGCATAATTTCACGCGGCCATATGTCCAATTGAAACAATTGATTGAACGGCAATCGACTGATTTTGTGATTATCGACACACAGCCACCCAGCAACGCCGTAGACCAAGTACGCAATCCAGCGTTGCTGAACGTTCGCCCGATCCTCTTGTCAAGTCGGGCCATGACTAAAACCCAAGTCGAGGAAATCTGCGCGCGCGGTACAGTGGCCCTGATAACCCGACACGATTTTCACCGAGCGGGGTTTGCACCCAATCTGCCCAAAGAAAGTCCCGAATTTGATGCGTTGGTAAATGGCATACGCGCCAAGCCGTGCGTGCGTCCAACGGTTTAATCGTAAAGTGGCTTGCTAACTGGCCGCTAAGATCATGGCCTCGATTTCCGCAGCATTGGCATCCCAATCATAGCGTGCAGAGGCGTAGGTGGCTGCGCTGACATTGATTGACGGAGGGTGCGCGGCAATCGCTTGCTCAAAACGGTGCGCCGTCGCCACGGGGTTCGTTGGATCAACAGCAATGCCGTTTAGAAATGCAGCGGCGGCAGGGTCAGCGGACGCACTGTCGAGTCCGCAATATACCGGAAGCCCACTTGCAAGTGCCTCTTGGACGACTAACGGGTAACCCTCGCCAACAGAAGGCAACACGAGCCCGTCGCACGCCCGGTATAACTGCGCTAATTCCTGTCGTGATCGGCGTCCAAGCAGCGTGATGTTTGGAAGACCCCAGCTTGCAGGATCTATGGCGCCGTCACCGACTAAAACAAATTCATATTCGGGGCATCGCGCTGCCAGCGCGCGTAACGCGGTCAGTCCCTTCTTTTCGACAAATCTGCCGACAAACAAAAATCGCAGTCGGGATGGGGATTGCAGCCCCAGTTCGGCCTCCGCTGCTTCTCTGTCTCCTGCCAATGGGCAACGAAATAACCTTTTGTCGACACCGTTAAACATCAACTTTGGGGCACGTGAATATCGCACGGTTTTGAAGTGCTGCTGGACTACGTCACTGATGAACACAACTTGTGACGCGCCGCTCAACATAGGGCGCGTCACTGCCAAGTTGGCTGCTGCTAGCGCCGCTCGCAATACAGGGCTCGAGTAAGGGATGGCGCCGATATGCTGGATGAGGACCCAGGGCTTGCCCAGCCTACTCGCCGCGCGGGCAGCGAGGATTGAACTAACGTATAAAGAGTCATGGATGATCACAGCGTCAGCTGCTTCGACTTCAGTCGCAAGCCTCGCCCGTCCCTCCTTGGTTGGAATCGGCATCGGGAGCCCGATGCGACGTTCAATCGGATCGCGTGACGGCAACGGGACCGAGATTATCGATGTGTCCACGGGCGCCGCATCAAATGCCGCGCCAGTGACATAGCTCTTATGGCTACGCTTTCCGAGAGCGCGCGCCAAGGCGCCGGCGACAATTTCGACGCCACCACCGTGGCTTTCAAAGAAAGCCGAGACTGTCAAAATGCGCATGCGTAAGTCAGTGCATTTGATGAAGTTGCACACCGAATCTCGAACACTCCGGTAAAATTCGCGGTGCAGGTTGGAAGTAAGTTGTTCAAGTCATTGCCATTTTAAAGGTCATGATGTACCTTATCCGTAATTGCCCAGCGATTAAGAAAAAAGTTTATGGTTGCTAGCATCAAAGTACACGTGGGTGCGGCAGCCACTATCGGCAGCGAAAAACGATTGTGCAAGAGCCACATTATTACTAAGGCGCCTGGCAAGTTTACGCTCATAGCCGCTGAATATCGCATTAGGCGTGCCACCGTTAGGGAACTCCCGAAAGTAAAACGCGAATGAAGCGGGTAGCCGAACAAGACGCAGATGACAAAAGACAAGATAGTTGAGCTGACGTAGTTTAGCCCAACAGCGTCGCCAATAACTAACATCACGACATTCAAAAAAGCGCAGGACGCAGAAATGACCCCGTGGGCGCCTATACGCCACACTGAAATCATGAATGGTTGATCCGTTTGCGGGCTCGAACAAGGTATATGCACGCGTTGTCATTTATAATTGCGGACGGAGTTATCGCGTCCTCAAGAAGCCCGCGCAGATTCATGATTATTGCAAGAGGTGCGGCCATCAATGCACCAAAAAAGGGAATTTTCCGGAGAGCAAAGCAAAAACCTGTCAATCGAATTAAAGTTGTGCATGCCAGCGGTCCAACAATTGAAGTACATTGCGTCACTTCCCACCCATATGTTTTGAGTTCACTAATCAAACCCATACGCGTCCAACGGCGATGATCCTCAGGATGCGGATGAAACAACCAAGTACCGTGCGTGGAGAGGATCAACTCGCCGTCTTTCTTCGCAATCCGATGCGCCTCTTTGAGATAGCGGCCGACATCCTGAACATGCTCCAATACCTGAAAACTAGCGACAAAATCTGCGTCTGCTTGAGGTGCGTTGATCGTTCCTTCAGCACTGATCTTTAACTCACTGTTATCACCGAAATCAGCTCCGATGTAATCAGCACCGCGTGTCTCAAACAATTCCCGATATGGTTGGTCACCACATCCGAAATCAATGATGCGATCACCAGAGCCGACTGTTTGGCTGGCAAACAATTCCAACGCCTTGGAAAGCTTGCGTAACACAAGCCAGTCCGTATCGATTAGCCGAGGCTTGCGACGGCGGGTGCCGTCGCGAGTAGATTTGAATGTGGATTCGGAAAGCATCACTCAGCTATCTCCTGCGGTGCGTAGAAAATTCGCGTCGTTGCCCGCGATCACAGCAAACAGGAAACCGCCAAACAAAGTCTGGAAACCGATGGTCGCTGCAGCGCCTGCGAGTGCGACGGGCAAAATACTTGGCAGCGCCGAAAAGCTATCCAGACCCCAATAGGCTGCAACGCCGATCATAGAAACAGCCGCGGCGGCTACCAAGCCCAGCCCACTCACAACGCAACCTTCAAGTGTGAGTGCATCGCTGAAACTCGCAAGCCATGGCTTCGGCAGCCGGTAGCCAGCACGCACTCCATGAAGGTAAGAGGCAACGCTCATCATCCCAGCCATATGTCCCAGGCTCAATAATAAAGCACCGACCACAATCCAGCTTTCGCCAAACGGTACGTCACCCACTAAGCCGAACGCGTGCAAAATTGCAGTCGCAAGGATGACGGCAGCAGAGGTCATAGCCAATGCGCTGGGCACAGCAAAAACCCATTTCGGGCTGAGCATAAAGAGATAACGCAAATGCCTCCACCCATCACGCCACGGACGCAGGTGCGGCGCACGATCACGGATGTCTGGCGAAAGCGTCGCCGGAACCTCCTTCATTTTCAGCTTCAGTAGCGCGGCTTTAATGACCATTTCGCTCGCGAATTCCATGCCGCTGCCTGAAAGATTTAATCGATCAAAGGCGTTTTTGCTGATTGCCCGCAGACCGCAATGCGCGTCCCGCATGCCTGTCTTGAAGAATATATTCAATATGCCGGTGAGGGCCGGATTTCCAATGTACCGGTTTTTCCAGGGCATTGCGCCAGGCGCGATACCGCCGCGGAAGCGGTTGCCCATGCACAGGTCATATCCCTTCTGCAGTTCTGCAACCATCGCGACGCCTTCGGTGAAGTTATAACTTCCATCGCAGTCACCCATGATAATGAACTGACCTTGGGCCGCTCGACACCCTCCAATTAGGGCAGCGCCGTAACCGCGCTCGTGAACGTCAACTACGCGGCCGCCCAGTTCCGTAGCCAATGCTTGGCTCCCGTCGGTTGAACCATTATCGGCGATCAGGATTTCACCCGACAGCCCCAATTCGGTCCTCAAGCGCGACAGCGCATCAAGAGCATTGGCCATGCAATGTGGCAGGCTTTGCATTTCATTCAGGCAGGGCATCACGATTGTTACATCGGGCGTGCTGGCTGCAATTTGGTCAACTGCAGCAATGTCTTTGAATGCGAAGCTCATCATACCTCCCGGGTTAACACCTCACAAGGAATGACGAATAATGGTTAATGAAACGCAAATAGATGGGATTTATAGTGGCATCACGGGTCCCGATGTGACGGCAGAGCACGGGCGGGACTGAAATCGGCCCGCCCGCTTAAGAGGCTTTACTTCTTCGACGCCACCCACGCGTCAACTTGCTCTTCAAGCACATCGAGCGGCACGGGCCCTGATTTCAGCACCGTATCGTGGAAGCCACGCACGTCGAACTTTGAACCGAGTGCCTTTTGGGCCTTGTCGCGCAGTTCGCTGATCTTCAAACGGCCAACCATATAGGCGGTCGCTTGGCCGGGGTAGATGATGTAGCGTTCAATAGCTTTCACAATACCGCCCGGGGCATCCGCGCTGTTGTCTTCGACATATTTGATGGCCTGTTCGCGCGTCCAGCGCTTGTGGTGCAGGCCGCTGTCGACGACCAGCCGGATCGCGCGGTGCAACTCAAGTTGCAACCGACCAAAATCACGCGCCGGGTCGGTGTAGAGCCCCATGTCTTTAGCGAGCTTCTCAGAATACAGGCCCCAGCCTTCTGAATAGGCGGTCACGCCGCCGAACTGGCGGAAGGCAGGCACGTCTTTCAGTTCGGTCTGGATTGCGCGCTGCAAATGGTGACCCGGTACGCCCTCATGGTAGAATAACGCCTCTACTTCAGTCAGCGGCATGTCCGCCATTTTATAAAGGTTCGCATAATAGGTACCGGGACGCGACCCGTCGGGGCTTGGGCTTTGGTAGAAAGCTTTGCCTGCAGATTTCTCGCGGAAGGCTTCGACGGGCTTCACGACCAGTGGTGCCTTGGGCAGCGTACCAAACCATTTGGGCAGCAAGGGTGTAATCATGTCCTGTGCCTTTTGGGTTTCGGACAGATATAAAGCGCGGCCCTCGGCTGTTTCAGGTGCGTAAAATTCGGGCTCGGTGCGCATATAATTGAAGAAGGCCTGCAGATTGCCCTTAACGCCCATCTTCTTTTGGACAACGCCCATTTCCTTATGAATGCGCGCCACTTGCGCCAGACCCAAATTGTGGATCTGCTCGGGCGTCATGTCAGTTGTGGTGTAATTGGCGAGACGCTCGGCATAATAGCCTGCGCCATCTTTGAAGCGCCAGATGCCGTCGTCGGTTCCGGCGACTTTCTCCTGCGCTGTCATCTCGGCAATCAGTGCTTCATAGGCCGGCTTTACGGAGCTGTTCAAGGCTTGCGCCGCGTCGGCGATCAGAAGGTCTTTTTCGATCTGGCTGATGCTGAGTTTGGCAACCTTTGCCTTGAAATCTGCAAATAGCGGCGCGTCAGGTCCGTTATCAAAGGGCGCACCTGTGATGACGTTGCGTGCGTCGTTGATGACATAGGGATAGACCCATTTGGGCGGCATGATGCCCTGCGCCGCGCGGGCTTTGGCTTGGCTGATTGCTTCATTCATGCCGGGGCCAAGGCCATAGAGGCGGCTGACATAGGCGCGGGCATCCGACTTGTTGTCGACACGGTGAATGTTGATGAGGAACGCGGGCAGCTGGCTTTGTGCGCCGTTCATCTGGTCAAACACATAGCCATAGTCATTGTATTTAAATGCCGATTCGCTGCGCTCGGCCCGCTTTTCGAACAGGCGGTACGACAAGCGGTTTTCCGGCGAAAGCTTTGCCGGATCAAATCGTGCGCGCATTTCCTTCAGCGCCGAACGCTCGGCATCATTGGCGCGTTCTTCGCCCGCAGTGGAAAAATCACCCCAGCGGCCATAGTCACTGTCCTTGATGCCGCGATAGGATTTGCCCAGCGGCGACAGCGCCAGTTGTTGCGCGTCATATTCGGCGAAGAATTCCTTGATCGCCGCGTTTTGGTCCACCTCCGTGGCAGCCGATGGCGCCGCAGCTTGTGCGAAAGTAGGGACGCTAACACTCGCGCATGCGAGGGCCAGAATAGAAATGACTGCTTTGGTACGACGCATATACTCTCTCCCGATGTAAATCTGCAGCTGGTTTAACAGCGAACCATCCGGCGTGAAGAGCTATTGTTACATCTTGTCGAAATCCCACCCGTTTTGGTCGAAGCGCCCTACCCGCTGTTCCGTAACGCCGTCGCAATCGCGTTGATCGTTAGCTGAATGCCTTCGCCGATCCGTTCGTCGGCCTCGCCGGCGCGGTGGCGTTTCATTAGTTCGATCTGCAGCAGGTTAAGCGGCTCTATATAAGGCAGACGCAGACGGATCGATTGGTGCAATGCAGGGTTGGCCTCGAGCAGATGGTCCTGTCCGGTGGTATCGAGAAGGCTATCGCGTGACGCGTGCCAACCTTTTTTGATGCGCCCGAAGATATCCTGTGCCAATGCTCGGTCACCGACCAAATCGGCATAATGGGCAGCGATACCCATATCAGATTTGGCCAAGACCATTTCCATATTCGCCAATATTGTTTGGAAATAGGACCATTCGCTGGCCATCGCGCGCAACAGACCCTTGTCCGCAAAATCGGCCAGCGCCTGACCAGTGCCGTACCAGCCCGGCAGCATCACCCGCGCCTGTGCCCAACTGAACACCCAAGGGATAGCGCGCAGGTCCTCAATCGCATCGGACGCCGTCCGGCTGGATGGCCGCGAACCGATCTTCAGCGTCGCGATTTCGTTGATCGGCGTCATTTGCCGGAAAAAGCTGCGGAAGCCCTCGGTTTCGTAAACCAGCCCGCGATAATGCTGGAACGCACTTTGCGAGAGTTCCGCCATCGCCGCCTTGAAGCGAAGCTCGTCTTTCTCCGCGATGGGATCGCTCGACAGGGTCGCGAGCAATGTTGCGGATGCCATCGTCTCAAGGCTGGTCACGGCATTGTCGACGCTACCATATTTGGCGGCGATAACTTCGCCCTGTTCGGTAATACGGATCCGCCCTTGCACGGTACCCTTTGGTTGCGCGCGGATCGCTCCAAATGCAGATCCCCCGCCGCGGCCTACTGCGCCGCCGCGACCGTGGAACAACTGCATAAAAACGCCGGCTTCGGCAAATACGGGCGCAAGCGCACTCGACGCTTCATAAAGCTCCCATGTGGATGTGAGATAACCACCGTCCTTGTTCGAATCGGAATAGCCGATCATCACTTCCTGATGCTCGCGCCGCTGCGACAAAGCCCGCATCAACGGGATGTCGAAAAACGCCCCCATCGTGTCAGGCGCAGCCTGAAGGTCGGCAATGGTTTCAAACAACGGCACCGACATGATGCTGGCACGCGGCGTTCCATCTTCGGCAATCCGGTAGAGACCGGCCTGTTTCAGCAGAACATAAACCTCCAGCATATCCGACACGCTCGTGGTTTTGCTGATGTTATAGGTAGTTATGGCCTGACGTCCGAATTCAGCCTGTGCCTTTGCGGCGGCGCGAATGATCGCCAGTTCCTTCGCGGTCTCGGCGCTATAGGCGGTCCATTCACCGCCAAGCGGGCGATTGTGCGACAGCTCTGATATCAGGAGCGCAACGCGCGCGTCTTCATCAAGCGCCAGATAGTCAGGCGTTACACCCGCGGTGTTGAACAGCTCGGCCATGACGCGCTCATGCACATCGCTGTTCTGCCGCAGGTCGAGCGTCGCCAGATGAAAGCCGAAGATCTCGACCGAACGAATAAGGCGCGCCAGCGCGCCGCCACTTGCCAAGGCGCCATCGCCATCAATGGCAAGGCCTGCGGCGACCGTGACGAGATCCTTGCGAAGAGCCTCAGGCCCTTCATAAGGCTCGCCGTCAAGCCTTGAAGGACGGGGTGGCTGATCGCCCACCAGTTTCACATGCGTCGCGGCAAGCCGGGCGTAAATACCGGACAGCGCCCGCCTATATGGCTCATCGGACCGGCTTGCCGCTGAATCACCGCTCTTTTCTGCGAGCGCAACTACCGCCTCAGGCGTCTGACTCATCAATGAGGAAATCGAAATCTCCGCCCCGAGCTTGTGGATAGCCTCAAGATAATGCCGAATGGCCGTCCCCCCGTTACGGACAATCGCATGCCGCAGCGTATCGGCGTCGACAAAGGGATTGCCATCGCGATCGCCACCAATCCACGTCCCCAGCCGGACAAATCCCGGGGGTCGGCTGCCAAGTGCCTTTTCCCATCCGGCATATAATTTGGGTAAGGCCGTCAGAAACACGTCCTGCATGGTCGCGCGCGCATTCTCAATCTCGTCGGCGACGAACAGTTTCTCGCGCCGCAATGGCCGCGTCTGCCACAGCAACGCAATTTGTCGATAAATTGCAGCATCGACGTCATCGCCATCCTCGGTTGTCACCTGATTTTGGTCCCGAAGCGCCATCAGCCGTGCGATATGATTCTTGTGGTCGATGATGCTCTTCCGGCGGACTTCCGTCGGGTGGGCCGTCAGCACCGGAACGATCAGGCTGTCGGCAAGCATGTCCCTGATCCGATCGTCTGCGACGCCTTCGGCCCGCAGCCGTGCAGCTGCCTCGGCAACAGTGGCGCCTTCTTCATGGGCCAGCCCTTGGCGGTCTTCTGCCAGATTGGCGAGAAGTGAAAACAGCATGAAGCCGCGAACGAAACTCAGCGTATCGTCAAGGCCAAGTGCCCCGAGCCCCCGGTCGCTCGAATCGGCCCCTTCGATCTTCCGGAATCGGTCGACGCTGGTTGACCTTATATATTCGGTCTGCCGGAAGAGTTTTTCTCCGCCATAAGCGCGAATGACATCGCCAAGCATCTTGCCCAAAAAGCGGACGTCGGGATTTTGCGATATTGTCTGGTTATTCTGGCCGTTCATGCGGCAATTTGTGCACATGCGTGCACATCAGGCAAGCGATTGCACCTGATTCGGCCAAGGAATAGCTATTCCCCTAATAAACGCGACAGACGGCTGATTTCTGCGTTCTGGGCTTCCACCGCTGCAGCGACCGGCATTTGGGCTTCTGCCAGCAATGTTGCCAACCCGGCGTTTACAGCTCCCTCACTTGTCAGCAACGCATCAAAGTCGCGGAGCACGTCCACCGAATCGGCGCGTGCCTTGTCGAGGCGGGACAGCTGCACATGCGCATTTACCCAGCTTTCACTGCCCGCTTTGCTGCCCGACGCCCTTTGCGCGACCGCCTGTACAGCAGTCAATCCGCGCGCAAAGCTATCTTGGGCCACATTGTGCCGCGCCAGCAAGGCACTGACCTTGGCGGCAAGTTCAGGCGATAACCTTAATGGAGCGGGCGGTGCGCTCTCCGGCGCAGTTATGGGCGCGTTCGATTCATATGGTCGGCGTTCCAGCGAGGGGAATTCGCCTTGCGCTGAAGCGCATGCACCTAGCGCCAGCAAAAGAAGCGCGGGCATGAAGGAGGTTAATTTCGACATATCTTCTGTCTAAGCCCGCGTGGCAGCACACGCAAGAGCAGCGCAACCGCGGCGAACGCCCGATTATTCGTTGACATAGCCAAATGCTTGCACTAGCTGCGCCCCTTCTTGCGTGGCCCTGTCTGGATTCGCCTTTCCGGTATCACGCGCATAAGCAACCGCGCTTTAAAAGGCGCTAAGCTGTAGAAACGGATGAGTTATAGCCATGTTCGCAATCGTGCGCACAGGCGGCAAGCAATATCGCGTCGCCGCCGGAGACAAAATCGCAGTTGAAAAACTGTCTGGTGAAGCGGGTGACAAGATCTCGCTGGGTGATATTCTGCTCGCCGGTGACGGTGACACAGCACAGGACGTTAGTGGCCTGACTGTTTCAGCCGAAATAATCGCGCAAGAGCGTGGCGAAAAGGTGATCGTTTTCAAAAAGCGTCGCCGTCATAACTATCGCCGCAAGCAAGGTCATCGCCAGTCGCTGACGCTGCTGCGTATCCTCGCCGTTGGCAAGGAAGAGAAGAAGGCTGCTGCAGAAGCTGCGCCGAAGAAAGCCGCTGCGCCTAAAAAGGCTGCAGCTTCAAAGGAAGCTTGAGCGGCAACGCTCTGAGTTAGGAGTTTAGACCATGGCACATAAAAAAGCAGGTGGTTCGTCACGCAACGGTCGCGATTCAGCAGGCCGCCGCCTTGGCGTAAAGAAATTCGGTGGCGAAAGCGTCATCGGTGGCAACATTATCATCCGTCAGCGCGGTACCAAGGTTTATCCTGGTGCGGGTGTTGGCCTTGGTAAGGACCACACTCTGTTCGCACTCGTTGCGGGCCGCGTGCGATTCCACGCTGGTAAACTCGGCCGCAAATATGTGTCGGTCGATATGGCAGCGATGGCGGCCGAATAAACAGGACAATCGATACCGGGTTGTCCAAACGGATGACCCGGAAATCATGCAAGGTGGTTTCCACCTTTGAACAGGGAGACGGGTCAACCGGTCTCCCTTTCTTTTTGTCTTATTCTCCCTGTTCCCTGCCCTGAAACGGGCCGAATGTAACAAGGTTGTCGCTTTGTCATGCAAAGGGCGACCCGGAACCGGAGAGAATAATCATGTTTGCAAGAACGGAAAGATTGCTGCTGCGGCCAAGCTGGCCTGAAGATGCGCAGGAGTTGTATCAAGCCATCGCGGACGAATCGATTGTCCGCAATCTGGCGCGTGCGCCATGGCCCTACACAATCGACGAAGCCGTTCGCTTTGCGACGACGAACCATGACGATCGCTATCCCGCGTTTCTTTTGATGTTACGCACAAATGGCGCGCCGCGGTTAATCGGCGCCTGCGGGCTTGGCGAGCATGATGGCCAGGCTGAATTGGGATACTGGATCGCGCGTCCTTATTGGGGCCTCGGCTTTGCGACTGAGGCAGGCAGAGCCGTCATCGATATTGCCAAGACAATCGGTCATAAGACGCTGGTGGCGGGCCACTTCACCGACAACCCCGCCTCCGGAAGAGTTTTGCGCAAACTCGGCTTCAGGGACACCGGCAAAACGGCACAGCGCCATAGCAGTGGTCGCGGCGCCACGATGACGTGCGCGTTATACGACATGGCAGTTGAGGAAGACTGCGATATGCGTGGCGACGTGCGTATTGGCGCCGCCTTCACCACCCGCGCGTACCTTGGTAACTTGCAAGCAGCCTAGGGGCAGGCCCTAAGCCGCAGCGACACTTTTGCCAGCCGACTCTGGTCGATACTCCGGAACAAGCTCACGCAAAAGCTGGACGGCTTGAACACGATCTCCCGCGTGGATATGCGCCTCCATCGCATCAAGCGCTGTGGACAATTCAGGCCATGGCAAATGCCCTTCCATCGCTTGCATGATTCGCGCATGTTTGGTTGGCATTGGATTTTCGCCGATGAGCAGTTCTTCGAACAGCTTTTCACCGGGACGCAATCCGATTTCCTCAATGGCAATATCGCCCTCGGGATTCTGTTCGTCACGCACGGTCAGTCCCGACAGGTTAATCAATGTCCGGGCCAAATCGTATATTTTGACTGGCTTGCCCATATCGAGCACGAACACCTCACCACCCCGCGCCATGCTGCCGGCTTGAATGACCAGTTGGGCGGCTTCGGGTATAGTCATGAAGTAGCGAATGATATCCTTGTGGGTCAGAGTCACGGGGCCGCCGCTGGCGATTTGCTCCTTAAAGCGCGGCACGACTGATCCGCTCGAGCCGAGGACGTTTCCGAAACGGACCATAGTGAAGCGGGTTTTTGATCCGGCCTTGGCCTTGGCCTGCAATATCTGCTCACACACCCGCTTGCTTGCACCCATTACATTGGTGGGACGAACGGCTTTGTCGGTGCTGATAAGAATGAAATGCGATACGCCACTCTGTTCCGCAGCATCAGTAAGGTTTCGGGTCGAAATGATGTTGTTACCCATGCCCGAAATCGGGTTATGCTCGAGCAACGGTACATGCTTGTATGCTGCCGCGTGAAAGACGGTGTCGGGCCGATAGGTCTCAAGCAACGATAACACCGGCCGTCGCGCGGCGGTGTTTATCAGTTCGGGAACGACTTCTATCTCGGCGTTAAAATGCCCAAGTTTAACGCTCTCCGCAATTTCCTGTTCAATCTTGTAAAGCGCATATTCCGTCATCTCGACCAACACGAGCTTGCGTGGGCCGGTGGCCATAATTTGTCGGCACAACTCGCTTCCGATCGACCCGCCAGCGCCGGTCACGATGACGGTTTTGCCAACGATGGTGCGGCCCATCAGCAAGGAATTAGGGATCACCGCATCGCGGCCAAGCAAATCGTCAACTTCGACTTCGCGCAAGTCGGCAATAGATACCTTCCCCGCAACGATATCCTGAATTTGCGGTAGCGTCTGGACGTGCACGCTGAGTTGCTCAAGATCGTCGACGATCTTCTTGCGCTTACTGCGGCTCATTGACGGAACAGCTAACAGGATATCGGTTACACGCAAGCGCTCTACCTGCACTGCAAGCTCCGTCGAGTGAAACACGGGACTGCCGTCCAGCCTCTGTCCACGCAACCTTTTGTCGTCGTCAACAAAACCCAGCAAGAACATGCCCGGATAATGCCGCGTGGACAAAGCGAGTTGCTGCCCAGCGCTTCCCGCACCGTAAATCAAAACGCGCTTTGCATCGCCGCCGAACGCCCGCTGTCCCAACAGGTCGCTGATGATGTAGCGCACCGTTATGCGGCTAATCATGAGGCCCAGAAAGAATAAAATGGGAACCAGAATACCAATGGTGCGGGGTACGCCAGGCAATCCGACGACGGTGAAGACCAGCGACATGACCAGTAAAAAAATTGCGATGGCACGAGCCAGTTCAGCAATGGTGCCGGACCCAGCAAAGCGGAAGATCGAACGATACACGCCAAGGGCAATAAAAAGTACAGGCCAGACAAGAAACGATGTGATAATTACGCTGCGGACCGGTGTACTCCATAGCTGCCAGTCGCCGAGGCGCAGGGAAAAAGCCAGCCAGATAGCAAATAAGCAAATCACAGAGTCCGTCAGGAAAGCGATGACCTTTTTTGTGCGCCTGTCGAAGCCTGAAATTACCGAAAGCGCGGCAATGATCTCAGCAGATAGGCGCGACATTGCTGGCTTGCGTTTGTTCGGCATGTTTTAGTACGTTCCGCGCTGTATTGAGACCTGCGTACTTATGTCGGAAGGACTTCGAAATCAATGGAGCAATATACTAGGGACCGGCTACACAACAAATATTGGTAGCGTGAGATATGTCACGCCGCATAGACGTGCTTAACTTCCTTTTTCGCGACACTTAAGGCGCTTGCTTGGTTGATGAATACAGCGCGCTTCATTTTGATTATTGCCAACTCCGCCTCCCCTTGAGCAAGCAATAGCCGGTCGTCATGATCCCATGGGTGGAATCCGGGGCGGAAGAACGATGCCCAGGGACGTAATACATTGCGACCGACGCCCCGTTTGCCGAAGCCCGACCGCAAAATCTCTCGCGCCGAATGCCAGAAACCGTAGCCGTCTTGGCGCAGCAATTCGAGTTGTCCTGCGGTACGGTTGATGAAGAAGCTGGTGGTCACGGCAAGCATGAAAAGGTTGCGCCACAGATAGCGACGGAGCGGACTCCATGTGCGCGTTGCGTAATTCCAGACGTCAAAGGCCACGCCCTTATGTTCAACTTCTTCGACCGCGTGCCACAACCATAATTCACGCATAGCGTCGTCGACGCCCGCGAGATGATGTGGATTTTTCAACAATTCCGCCGCAATGATCGCGGTGAAATGTTCGATACACATCGTCGCCGT
The DNA here is from genome assembly GCA_963508315.1 of uncultured Sphingorhabdus sp. Lineage (GTDB taxonomy): Bacteria > Pseudomonadota > Alphaproteobacteria > Sphingomonadales > Sphingomonadaceae > Sphingorhabdus_B. The sequence goes on from CAUOWK010000003.1 coordinate 182,186, forward strand.
GAGTTTTACTGTGTCACTTGCATCCTGAAAGAAGGAAACAAAGCCGCGTATCTTCCGGTCGAGCGGCGCAATGTCATAACCAGCCTCGGCCAGCCCTTTGTTCATTGCGCCATGCTCCCGGCTATGCGCGGCTTCCTGCACGATGAACGCCTCGACTTCGGATTTTAACGGTTCGGGCACGCGCTCAACCCATGGCATAAGGCTGCGGATCATAAACGTCTCGCCATGCGGGAAAACCGCCGACAGCGCGTTAAAGAATGCCGTGGCATAGGGGTCCTGCCGCACCCAATGGCGCTGCGATACCGCGCCAGCCGCGACGCGGAACCCGCGCGGGAAAATGCAGGGCTTGCCCGGCGCGGGTGGCGCGCTATCGGTCGAGATGGGTGCTATGATCATGGTGCTGAATTAAGCCTACGGCATAAAATTGCGTTTAATGTCATTGGTTAACGCGCCGGAAGCCTTATTTGGCGGCGCAAGCGCGATCGCGGAAAAACCATCCTTGCCAAGCAACACGGTTGGAATAGCCTGGCAATTGGCGTAGCCTTGTAAAAACAGCAACGGGTTCAAGGGCAATGAGAGCGTCAAAAGTCGTAAACATCACAGAAGCCGCAATGCCACGTCGGCTGAGTCCTGAGGCGAGCCGGCTTGCCGCCCTTGAGGCGGCGCGCGGATTGTTGCTCGAGTCCGGACCTCAGGCTGTAACGCTAAAAGCAGTAGCCGGCAGGATCGGTCGCACCCACGCCAATTTGCTGCATCATTTCGGCTCGGCATCGGGGCTACAGCGTGAACTTGCCGGTTATATGGGCGACAATATCTGCAGCAAAATTGGCGAGGCCGTGATGCAGATGCGCGGCGGGGTGGTAACGCCGCAGGAGCTCGCTGACCTTATATTTGACCAGTTCGACCGCGAGGGAGCCGGCGCATTGGCCTCATGGATGTTGTTGTCCGGCAACGAGGATGCACTTGATCCGATTGTCGAGGCGATCCACAAGCTGGTCGACGAAATCGGCGAAGACGGACATGCCGACGTCTCACTGCATGAACTCACGCTAGAAATGGTTCTGATGGCACTGGGTGATGCGCTGCTTGGCGGTCCTTTGTCAGCCTCACTGGGCCTGTCGCGAGAGGCGGGACGGCAGATCGCTGGCCGCAAACTCGCCACGTCCTTTGATGAATGGCAATCGAGCCTGCAGGCGGACTAATCAATCGACAGCGGGATAAAACCCGCGATACCAGTCGGCGAATTTCTGAAGTCCTTCAGCCAACATCACCTTGGGTTTATACCCTGTCAGCGCATGCAGCTTTGAAACATCGGCATAGGTTGCCGTGACATCCCCCGGCTGCATGGGGCGCATGATTTTTACAGCCTGACGGCCGATAGCCTTTTCCAGCGTTTCGATCATCTCCATCAACCCAACGGGATGGCTATCGCCGATGTTCAGCACGCGGTGCTGCCCCTGTGCAGGCGGGTTGTCCAAAGCCCCGATGATACCGTCGACTATGTCATCAATGTAGGTGAAATCGCGCGCCATGCGGCCATTACCATATACCTCGATCGGTTCGCCGCGCAGGATCTTCTGCGTAAAACCGAAATAGGCCATGTCCGGCCTGCCCCATGGTCCGTAAACGGTGAAGAAACGCAGGCCCGTTTGCGGAAAACCATAAAGATGGGCATAGGATTGGCTCATCAACTCGCATGCGCGTTTCGTCGCGGCATATAAAGACACTGGATCCGTCGCGGGCTCGTCTTCCGTGAACCCTGCGCCGCCCATTGGCTTGTCGCCATAAACCGAGCTGGACGACGCATAGACAAGATGTTCGAAATCGCTCGCGTGACGGCATGCTTCCATGACCGATAGATGTCCGGCAAGATTGGACCGTTCATAGGCGAAGGGATTTTCTAGGCTGTAACGCACGCCGGCTTGCGCCGCCAAATGGACCACGCGCTGTATTTTGTGCGTGCGCACCAACGCGGCAGTATGCTCCGCATCGGCGATGTCGCAGCGTTCGAACGTGAAGCCATCCATGCCGGCAAAGGTCGCCAACCGCGCGTCTTTCAACGCCGGGGCGTAATAGTCATTAACGATGTCGACCCCCAGCACGCGATCGTCGCGCGCCAATAAGCGATGCGATACCGCATGGCCGATGAAACCCGCCGCGCCGGTGACTAATATGGGGGCCGCCATTTTCAAAAATCTTCCATGTGCATGTTCTGCCCGCTAATCCGTAAGGGTGAACATCCGCTTAGCATGATTAGCTTGACCGCGATAAAATTGACTTGAACTTGAGCAGCTTGGGCGTGACCACCGGGATGGTTAGCATCGTGCTGCCCACCGCCATTAGCAGCAACGCCGTGAACGTCTGGTTCGTGATAACCTCTTTATCGAGCAATATATTTGCGAAGATAATCATGATGAGCGCCTTGGTTTGAAGCAGCCAACCAATGAGCGACGCTTCTCCTTTTTCCCATTTCAGGATGCGGCCAGCGAGATGCACGCCCGCGAGCTTGCCTGCAACCGACGCGAATAGCAAAAGGGCAGCGGCACCGAAGACGGCCAGGCCGCCAATGTCCCAATTGGTGCGTAAGCCCGTGCTCAGGAAGAAGACAGGCATGATAGCAAATAGTATATTGGCACGGAAATCGTCCATACGCTTTTGGTCGAACCATTTGGCGTCGAGGATTGCGCCCGAAAGAAATGCGCCGACCATATAATGCAGTCCGGCCCAATCGGCGGCAAAGCCGCAAATAGCGAGCCAGATAAAGCCGATATACCATCGGTCTTTCTCGGGCACCCGCTGCATCAGCTTGCGCACCAGATATGCAGCGAGCGCAAAGCCGGCCAGAAACACGCCTTGGCGACCAATACGTTCCCAATCCAGCAAGATAAGCGCCAGTACACCCCAAATCGCGACGTCATCGAGGCTGGCATAGCGCAACACACGCTGGCCAATCGGCTGGCGCAAGATCTCAAGCTTTTCCATGAGCAAGATAAGGATAGGGAGCGCAGTCACCGCGCAGGCCATGCCGATACCCACCAGTGCCTGCCAATAGAGTCCCTTGGCACCAATCCAGCCGGAACCCCAGTTCAGCAGAATGACCGCCGCAACGCTTCCGAACACCAGCGGCATGAACAGCGCCAAGCCAGCCGTAATTCCGGTCTCGCGCCGTTTTTTCCACGCCTCTGACAGGTCGAGTTCAATACCGGCGACCCAGATGAAAATCATGACAGCCCACCACGCGACGCCATTCAGCGCCGTGATGACCTCAGGCCGGAAAACAAAGCTGTAATAATCGGGATAGACGGCACCCAGCACGCCGGGGCCAAGCAATATGCCGCAAATAATCTGTACGACCACCAGAGGCGCGTAATATTCGGTCCTGCCGATGCGCCAGATGAGATAGGGCACGGCAAATATCAGGACCATCGCAATGAGGAAAACCTCAGTAACGGTGACGTTTACCATTTTGCAGCGCTCCCCAAACTGACTGTGGGTACACGCCTAGCAAATTGCCATGATTTGGGTAGTCAAATTCAGCACAAGCGCGCTCAAGCGGCGCGTCTTTGATCCGTTGCCTGCAACCAGGCACGTGCCTGACGCTGCGCTTCGGCAATTTCACGCGCTGTCATATCGTCTGATATATCTGCACGGCACATCATCGCCAGTTCGCTGCCATTTAGCGCCGCGAGATTGAACCATTTATGCGCCTCAATCAGGTCAACATCGACGCCGCCGCTGCCAGTTGAATAGGCCATGCCCAAATCATACAAAGCTTCTGCATTTCCGGCCGCGGCTTCTGCAAGCCGGCTTTCCATAAGAAAATTCGCGCTTTTTACACTGTTACCCATATTCTTGCCCCACATCCATTGTGTGAGTGCAACTTCGCTGAACATGGATAACAAAAGGTTAACGCAAATCGTGAAAATCGCATCCGATATGGCAGCAACCTTGCGCTTTAAATCGCGAGATTATCGATCAGCCGGGTTTTGCCGATTTTTGCGGCTGCCAGCAAACGCACCGATTGGGTGAATGTGGGTCAATTTATAGCGAGACTTTTTGGGGGTGCGACCGAAGGGGACCCGCCTAGAATGCTCTTGTTACACGACTGATTTCGGGCGCGCAAGAGTAAACTCAGGAAGCTTCGGTCAAAGCGGCCTCCACCAGTTCTGGGGACTTGGCGATCACCGTAAGCAGGACACGATGCGCCACATCGATTTTTCGCCCTTGCTCCCAGCCTTCGACAGTCCGTGCTGGGATACCAAACCGCCGCTCAAATTCTTTGGTACTCTTGGCGAGCGAGCGGCGGATTTCTCGCACGCGTGCAGCAGGCATTGCCTCGACATGGCGGCTTTCAAGCGCCAGCGTTCCCTTCCGGTGGGCAAGCGCCTCTCGAAGCCCAGCCTCAATCTGCAAACCTAACTCGGTACGGTCAGTCATAGGTTAGTTCCTCAATTAGTTTACGGAATAGTCGCTTCTCGACATCCGTCAGATCCTCTTTATCCACTTTGGCATATGCGATGAGCAGATAGACGGCTTCGTCATCCAACATCACATAATAGATCGTCCGCCCGCCACTTTTGCCGCGGCCGCCATAGCCAAAGCGAACTTTGCGTAGGCCGTTCGTTCCACGAATAACGGCCCCACTCTCTGGCGACCGCGCTATCGCATCTTCCATAGCAACGATGTCGCCAGTTGAGGCACCTAGCTTCTTCAAACGCTTTAGTGCGGCAGCATATGCCGAGGTGCGAATGATCTCCATAACTGCTTCATTACGCTAGTAGCGTATATTAGTCAATGAACATACGCCACTGGCGTACAGCACACGATGCGCTGCGCAAATACAGCGATCGCCCATTGGCGGTGTCACGAAGCAGTCATGTTGTCATCAAACCGGGGCCAGAAACAGCCTAAGCAGCGACACCGAAACTTTTCTGCGGCGCGGGTTATAAGCTGCCCCCACGTCCCTCTAGGGTATGAGCTTTACCCAACATAATCGCGCCAAAGCGGGTTGCGCGCTATATCGCCAGATTATCGATAAGGCGCGTGTTGCCTATCTTTGCCGCCGCCAGCAACCTGGCCTCCCGACCATCAAAGGCTTGCAGTTCCTCAAGCGTGACCGCGTCGGCGAGGGCAAAATAGTCGAGGTGGTCAAAACCGCCTGCCAATATTTTTGCAGTCGCGGCGGCAAGCGTTTCAGGGACAGCTTTACCGCCGCGAATATCGCGCGCTGCTTCTTCGAGTGCATTTGGTAGGGCCAAGGCTGCCGCTCTTTGTTCGCGTGTCAAATAGGCGTTGCGCGAGGATAGCGCCAAGCCGTCCGTATCGCGGACAATCGGCACGCCAATAATGCCCAAACCGAAGTCCAGATCGCGCACCATTTGCCGGATGACGGCAAGCTGCTGAAAGTCTTTCTCGCCAAATATAGCGACGTCGGGCTGCACCTGATTAAACAGTTTGGCGACGACCAATGCAACGCCATCGAAATGCCCCGGACGGGCACCGCCGCAATAGCCGATGCTTGGCCCCTCGACATGCAATTTGGTCGCAAAGCCCTCGGGATAGACCGTTGCGGGACTTGGGACCCATAATAGGTCAACGCCAGCCGCGCGGAGCATTTCGGAGTCGCGCTCCAGCGTGCGTGGATAGGCATCCAGATCTTCATTCGGTCCGAACTGAGTCGGGTTCACAAAAATCGACACGACAACGGCATCGGCATGGCCACCCGCTGCCTCCACCAACGCCATATGTCCTGCATGCAGCGCGCCCATCGTCGGTACCAGCGCGACACGCCCCTCGGCAGCGCGCAGTTGCGAAACCTTGTGCCGTAATGAGTCAAGCTGATTGATGGTTTGCACGTGCCTGTTGCCTTGTTTAATGGCTGTAATGAACTCGCCTATGCGGGACGGCGGGCCGACATTTCAAGGCAAATGTCGGACGCTGGAATTTTAGGGCAAATTTGGGGGAATATGGCCAACGCACATCACATCGTTTTCGCAAATGAAAAAGGCGGAACTGGCAAATCGACGACCGCCGTGCACGTCGCGATTGCATTGGCATCGCGCGGCGCAAAGGTCGCCTGCATTGATCTGGATTCGCGGCAGCGGACACTGTTTCGCTATCTCGAAAACAGGCAAGCCACGATAACGCGACGGCGAATTATCCTGCCTATGCCGAGTTTCGAGGTGTTCGAGCATGATTCGCAAGCTACATTGGAACGGCAAGTTGAACGGCTTGGCGGCGAAAATGACTTCCTGATTTTTGACACGCCGGGCCGTGACGACAAATATGCCCGCTTCGTTGCAACGCGCGCCAACACATTAGTTACGCCCATCAACGACAGCTTTGTTGACTTTGATCTTATCGGGCAGGTGGACGCAGAAAATTTTAAAGTGCGGAAACTTAGTTTCTACGCCGAACTGATTTGGGAAGCGCGCAAGGAGCGCGCCAAGGCCGATGGCGTAACGATCGACTGGGTCGTCGTCCGCAATCGCCTACATAATATGGAGGCGCGCAACCAGCAGCGCATGACCGATGCTATCGCCGAATTGTCCAAGCGCGTTGGTTTCCGGTCCGTACCGGGCTTGAACGAGCGCGTGATTTATCGCGAGCTGTTCCCGTCCGGCCTGACGCTCATCGACAAGGGACATTTAGGTCAGCTTGCCACCGCGCATATCGTCGCGCGGCAGGAATTGCGCGAGTTGGTGACGGGTCTTGCGTTGCCCGAAACGCCTTCAGCGGCGCTGGTCTAATGGCTTTGTTGGCGGTCCTTGTATTTGCCTTAATTGGCTTTGCGCTGTGGAAGGGCATGCTCAAAGCCGCTCAATTACCGCCGATCCTGTTGGGCGTCGCGGGCGCGTTTCTGGCTGCACGCGGCAGCTTGCTTATTGGCGTTGTCGCGATTGCGATTGCCGCAACCTGGTATCGGGGCATGTCGTGGCGCATGCTGAAAAAAGCGCGACTGCCTGCAGACACTCACGCGCTGGAACAGGCGCGGCTGCTTCTTGGCGTGTCGCGTTTCGATAATGCCGCGAGTATCAGGGAAAAACATCGCGCCTTAATGGCCGAGCATCATCCTGATGTCGGCGGTGAGGATATGCGCGCGCGGGAACTAAATGCCGCACGTGACCTTTTGTTACACGAATTAGACCAAAAAGACCGCTAATCCCCAATTTCCCCAATTCAGGAGTTATCTGTGACGCATAATTTCCACCCGACCTCCCTGCGCGAATATGACATTCGTGGCATCATTGGCGAAACATTGGGCGATGCCGACGCCTATGCCATTGGCCGTGGGTTCGGCACATGCATTGTGCGCGCGGGCGGAAAGAAAGCAGCGGTCGGCTACGATGGCCGGGTGAGTTCGCCTATGCTTGAAGAGGCACTGGTGCGCGGTCTGAACGACAGCGGCGTCGACGTTGTGCGCATCGGCATGGGACCAACGCCCATGCTATATTATGCCGAAGCCGTTCTGGACGACGTAGACGGCGGCATTGAAATAACCGGCAGCCACAATCCAGCCAATTATAATGGCTTCAAAATGGTCCTCATGGGGAAGCCGTTCTTTGGCGCGGATATCCAGAAGCTGGGCAGCATGGCGGCGGCAGGGGATTGGGTGGACGGCAGCGGTAGCAGCGAGCATCTGGATATCCTTGACCAATATGTTGCCCGCGTTGCCGAAGCGGCGCCGACAAAGGCATTCCGCATCGGTTGGGACGCAGGCAACGGAGCGGCAGGACCGGCAATCGAAAAGCTGGTCAAGATGTTGCCCGGTGAGCATCATCTTTTGTTTGTGGATGTGGATGGCCAGTTTCCCAATCATCATCCCGATCCCACCGACCCGGCAAATTTGGTCGATTTGCAAAAGCTTGTCGCTGAGAAGAAGCTCGATTTCGGAGTGGCTTTTGACGGCGATGGCGATCGCATCGGCGCAATTGACGGCGAAGGTCGCGTCATTTGGGGCGATCAATTGCTGCAAATCTATGCGCAAGATGTTCTCGGTGACGTCCCCGGCGCCACGATTATCGCGGATGTGAAGGCATCTCAGGCTTTGTTCGACCGCGTCAGTGACCTGGGCGGTACGCCATTGATGTGGAAAACCGGCCACAGCCTGATTAAGTCCAAAATGAAGGAAACAGGTTCACCTCTGGCTGGCGAGATGTCCGGCCATATCTTCTTCAAGCATCAATATTATGGTTTTGACGACGCGATTTATGCGGCGGTCCGCCTGATGGGGGCATCGGCCAAGCTGAACAAAAGCGTCACTGAGTTGCGCGGCGATATGCCCGAAATGATCAACACCCCTGAAATGCGTTTTCAGGTCGATGAAAGCCGCAAGTTCGCTGTGATCGACGAAGTGTTGGCGCGGCTTTCGGCCGACGGCGCGGACGTCAACAACACAGACGGCGCGCGCGTGAACACGCCCGATGGCTGGTGGTTGTTGCGCGCATCGAACACGCAAGATGTGCTTGTCGCGCGTGCGGAAGCGTCCTCGGAAGAAGGCCTTGATCGCCTGATGGCGCAGATTGATGCGCAGTTGGCAGCATCAGGGCTGGAACGCGGGGAAACTGTCGGGCATTAAGCCCTTCGTGAATTTGCCCGATATCATCACCGACTGGTTCGCATCGCGTGGCTGGACGCCGCGGCGGCATCAGTTGGAGATGCTTGATGCGGCGCGCGCGGGACAACATGCCCTGCTCGTCGCGGCGACGGGCGCGGGTAAAACACTCGCGGGGTTTTTACCGACGCTCAGCGATTTGATCGACAATATGCGTTCCCCGGCGAAGGCCGGGGCCCAGACAGTTTCAGATGGTTTTGTTTCAGTGGCTGGATCCCGGCCTTCGCCGGGAAACACGTTAGGCGGGGCGGAGGGGCTCCACACTCTGTACATTTCCCCACTGAAGGCGCTCGCGGTGGATGTGCGGCGCAATTTGCTCATCCCTATCGAGGAAATGGGACTTCCCATTCGCGTTGAGGCGCGCACGGGCGACACCCCGTCGGATCGCAAGGCGCGGCAACGGGTCAAGCCTCCGCATATCTTGCTGACCACGCCCGAATCGCTGTCCTTGTTGCTTAGCCATGAAGACAGTGTGCATATGTTTGCCACGCTGAAGCGAGTCATCGTCGATGAAGTGCATGCGTTCGCCAATGGCAAGCGCGGCGACTTGCTGAGCCTCAGCCTCGCGCGTCTACAGACGCTCGCGCCGGACATGCAGCGCGTTGCCCTTTCAGCCACCGTCGCCGATCCGGATGATTATCGCGCCTGGCTTGCACCCAATGGCGATATCGATCGCGTGCGTTTGGTTGAAGGCGAAGCTGCGGCAGAGCCTGATTTGACCATACTCCTCCCCGAAGGCCGTGTGCCGTGGGCGGGGCATAGCGGGCAGCATGCGATCCCGCAGTTGATCGAGGAAATCGGGCGCAACAAAATCACGCTGATATTCTGTAATACACGCTTTCTCGCCGAGTTTATTTTCCAGAAGTTGTGGGACGCGAATGAGCCCAAATATGCCATCGGTATTCACCATGGCTCGTTGTCGATCGAGGCGCGGCGCAAGGTCGAGGGCGCGATGGCCGACGGCAAGCTGCGTGCGCTGGTGTGCACCGCCTCGCTCGATTTAGGGGTCGATTGGGGCGATGTCGATTGCGTCATCCAAATGGGCGCGCCCAAGGGTTCGTCCCGACTGTTGCAGCGTATCGGGCGTTCAAACCACCGCATGGATGAGCCGTCAAAAGCCATCCTCGTCCCCGGTAACCGTTTTGAATATCTGGAGGCGCAGGCCGCATTTGACGCGGTCACCGAGGGAATGCGGGATGGCGAAGATTTCCGCGCGGGCAGTTATGACGTCCTTGCCCAGCATGTGATGGGTCTTGCGTGCGCAGGGCCATTTGACGAGTCGGAGTTATTGTCGGAAGTGCAGTCGGCGCTGCCATATTCGGCGCTTGATGCCCCGACTTTTGCCCGCGTTATCGAGTTCATCGCCACTGGTGGCTATTCTTTGCGTGCCTACGACAAGTTCAAAAAACTGGTGAAGCGCCCCGACGGCAAATGGCATCTGGCGCATCCCCAATTTGCGGCGCAGCATCGCTTCAATGCTGGGATCATTGTTGATTCGCCTATGCTTGATGTGCGCTTTCGCAATGGCCGAAAGCTGGGCAAAGTGGAGGAAGGTTTTGCCTCTACCTTGTCACCCGGCAACACCTTCACCTTTGCGGGCATGGCCCTTGAGGTGGAGTCCATCAAAGACCTCGACCTCATCGTGCGCGCTGCCACCAAGCAGGCCAACAACATCCCGAGCTATATGGGTGCGCGGCTCCCGCTCACGACGCATCTGGCAGACCGCGTACGGCACATGCTTACCGACCGCGCGGGTTGGGCGCGCTTCCCCGACGAGGTGCGCGAATGGTTGGAGATGCAAGCCTATCGCAGCCAGATGCCCAAGCCCGGCCAGCTTTTGGTCGAGACATTCCCCCACGACAAGCGGCATTATATGGTAACCTATCCGTTCGAAGGATGGAACGCGCACCAGTCCTTAGGCATGCTGATCACGCGCCGCATGGAAAGCCGCGGGCTGATGCCGATGGGCTTTGTGGCCAGCGACTATGCACTTGGCGTGTGGAGCCTGAAGCCGATTACAGACCCGGCGCCCTTGTTTTCGGCTGACATATTGGCAGACGAGTTTGTCGATTGGGTCGAGCAAAGCTATTTGCTCAAGCGCGCCTTTCGTGAAGTCGCGGTCATCAGTGGCCTTGTCGAACGCCAGCATCCGGGCAAGCGAAAGACCGGCAAGCAAGTCACCTTTTCGACCGATCTTATCTATGACGTGCTGCGCAAATATGAGCCCGACCATTTATTGCTGGAGGCCGCATGGGCCGACGCCCGCGCGCGGTTGACCGACGTCGGGCGCTTGGGCGATTTGCTGGATCGCGCCGCTGACACCATGCTGCATGTCGAGCTTGAACGCGTGAGCCCGCTTGCGGTGCCTTTGCTGGTCATGATTGGCCGCGAGAGCGTCGCGCAAGGTTCGGTCGATGACGAACTGTTGATGGAGGCGGAAAGCCTCGCCGGCATTGCCATGACGCCCTGAACCAAAACCGTAGCCCTGAGCCTGTCGAAGGGTTTCTAGCCAACACACGACTTTTCGACAAAGCTCAGGGGCTACGGTATTTCCATTCTGGGGCCGGTGATCAATTCAGCAGATTCTGTTTCCAGAACAGCAAAGTCGCCCAGAATTGATAATCGACATTTTCCTTCTTCGCGAAGCCATGGCCTTCGTTCTTGCCAAGAAGGTGCCAAGCCACACCGCCCTTGTCGCGAATGGCTTTGACGATTTGGTCGGCCTCTGACGCGGGGACGCGGGGGTCATTTCCGCCGGTGACCACAAACATCGGCTTGGTGATTTCAGCAACACGCGTTAGCGGCGAAATTTCCAGAAGCTTCGCGCGCTGCACTGGATCACGTTCGTCACCATATTCGACACGGCGCAAATCGCGGCGATAGCTTTGGGTATTTTCCAAAAATGTCACGAAGTTGGAGATGGCGACAATGCAGTTGGTCGCGCGCAATCTATCCTTGAACTGGACCGCCGCTGCATAGCACATATAGCCCCCATAGGAGCCACCGGCGAGGCCAAAGCGGCTTGCATCAAGCCCCTTGTCACCAGCCAGCGTTTCCAGAAACGCGCCCATATCCTTCACCGAATCCTCGCGCTTGAAGGGTCCGTTATCAAGGCCGACAAACTTTTTGCCGTAGCCAGTTGAGCCGCGCACATTGGGATAGAAGATTGCGACGCCCATTTCGTTGAGCAGGTAATTGCTGCGCCCTTGAAAGCCGGGGCGCGATTGCGCCTCTGGGCCGCCATGGACATTCATAATCATCGGCCGCTTGCCGGGGAATTTTGCCGGGTCGGGTCGATAGAGAAATCCGGAAACCTCAAGCCCGTCAAAGCTTTTGACCTTGACCAATTCGGGTTCGACATTTGTCGAAACATCAAGGCCGCCTGTTTCGCTTTCAGTCCAGCGGGTGACCTTCAATGTCTTGGGGTCAATGCTGTACGCGTCGGCAGCGCTGCGCGCCGAGGTAAAGGTTATGCCGATTTCGCCCCACTCAGCGATATCGAAACCGCCAACGATACCAACGGGAAGCCCCTCTACGGTCCGTGTCTTGCCGCATTTGGTATCGAGTATTTTGACTTTACTCATGCCCGCTTCATTCGTTGCGTACACGATGAAGCTACCGTCAGGCGAAATATCGAACGCATCGACATCCCATGCTTCGGCGGGGCCACGCGGGGTAAATTTGCCTGTTTTAATGTCCATCGTGCCGAGTCGTTGGAAATCCGAACCTTCGTCCGACGTGACCCATAAGGTGCCATCGGGCGCAAATTCTGCGCCGCCATAGGCAATGTCCTTGCTGTGGTCGCCAATGGGTGTCAGATTTCCCGTCGCCAGATCAAGCACCGACATGTCGACGTTCGTGACCGAGACATATTGCGAAATGATCGCCGTTGTCTTGTCTGGTGCAAAGTCCGACAAGCCCCAGCCGCCGCCTTTCACCTGCAGCACCATTTTATTGGTCGACGGGTCGCGCGGGTTCATGACGTAAATGTCGCTGTCGGTGCCGTTGCGGCGCGTGGAGGAATAGGCAATCAGCTCGCCATCCTTGCTCCACGCGTTGAAACCATTGCGGCTTTTGCCGTCGGTCAACAGGTCGAGCCGGCCATTTTTCAAACCGTAAAGTTGGAAAAATTCGTTTCCGCCGACGTCTTTCTGCACCAGCAACATATCCGCCTTTTTGGGTGCCCAGCGGCCATTGCCGACGGGCTCCGCTTCAAAGCTGATTTGCTTGCGGGCCATCATTGGCCCTGCGACGCGGTGGAGTTGCGTGGTGTTGCCAAAGCGCGTTGCCACCAGCATCGATTTATCCGTGGGGTGCCAACCGGCAAAGCTCGCGGTGCGAAATTCCATATAAGGCCGTGTTTGCACCGGCAATTCATCAGGGATTGGCGGAAGGCCATCCGCAACCAGCGCATCCGGCTTGGGCGCGTCAGCGAAGGCAGGGACCCCCGGCAATGCCAGCGCCGCAATCAGCATCAGTCTCTTCATAAAATCCCCTTTTTCTCTCTTATCTTCGGAAGCTAACCTAAAGTCCGCGATACAACAATTGACTTCGTTGACGGTTCGACAAAGGCAAAAACTGGTTCGACTGGCGTTGCTTGTCGGGCCTGCGAAAGAGGCGTAGCATGCGGCGGACAGGAGATGGAGAATGAAACGCGTTGCGCTTGGGTTTCTTAGTCTTGCATGGGCGACTGCCGCTTTGGCGCAGGAAGCGCCCGAAACCAAACCCGATAATGCGACGGCGATCGCTCAGCAGTTCAGCATTGATCGTACCGACCGGATGACCGTTCAGGTGCAGGTGAACGGAAGCGAGGCGGTGCCCTTCATTGTCGACACAGGTGCAGAACGGACCGTCATTGCCAATGATCTGGCACGTAAACTTGCCCTTGATGCTGGCCCCACGCTTACGCTCGCGACGATCTCTGGCAAATATCAGGTGAACTCGTTTTTCATCGACACATTATCGACCAGCTCGATCAGCCTGGAGGGCATCGAGGCACCGGGCTTGGAGCGCTCGAACTTAGGTGCCTATGGCTTGCTGGGAATAGACAGCCTTGAAGACAGCCGCGTGCACCTCAATTTTTCGCAGAAGACAATGGACGTTTTGTCATCGCGCAAAACACGCGGGAAAACGAAGCTGGAAAACGGCATGATCGTGGTCAACGCCAAACGCAAAGCCGGGCGTATGATTCTGTCCAGCGCACGGATTGACGGCATAAAGGTCGACATCATTCTCGATACCGGCGCGCAAAGCAGCATGGCGAATATTGCGCTTCGCGACCGGCTGCGCCGTCGCCACATCAACATCGACTATATTCCCGTAAAGATGAAGAGCGTCACAGGCACAATATTGGACGGAGAATACACCCAAATCCGGCAAATCGATGTCGGCGGCCTGACGATCAACGACATGCCCATGACCTTTGCGGATAATTATGCGTTTGCAGCGCTTGGCCTGAAAGACCGCCCCGCCATTTTGCTTGGCATGGATGCGCTGCGGTTGTTTGACCGCGTTCTCATTGATTTCAGCAATCGCCGGGTCGGGTTTGACCCGCCGAAGGGCGTATCGCGTCAGTCCGCCAGCCGGCTTGCCGCTGCATTTTGATAACGGCTTGGCTCACATACACTTGCAGTGGGAGAAGCGCTGCCATGTCGCGGACGTTTGAATTTGGAGGGCAGTTTTTTGAGGTCGCAGGCGATGCCGCCTTATATTGGCCCGCTCAGGACGCATTGCTGGTATCCGATCTGCATCTGGAAAAGGCCAGCGCGCTTGCGTCGGGGGGGCAAATGCTGCCCCCCTATGACAGCATCGCAACGCTGGATGCCGTCGCGGCCTTATGTGCCCAGTTCAAGCCCGCGACGATCATTTCCCTCGGTGATAATTTCCATGATGATGCGGGCGAGCAGCGGTTGGCCACCGCCGCGGCAGCATTGTTGACGCGGCTTGCATGTGATGCCGAATGGCTCTGGATTTCCGGCAACCATGACCGCGATGTGTCCGGCACATGGGGCGGCAGAGTCGTAACCGAAATCGATATTGGGGGCGTGATGCTTCGGCATGAGGCGCTGGCAGGCGCACCCGGGCCCGAAATATCCGGCCATTTCCATCCCAAGTTCCGGCAGACATTGCGTGGCCGCATGGTATCCCGGCGGTGCTTTGTGAAAAGCCCGCGTAAGTTAATCATGCCAGCATTTGGTGCGTTGACAGGTGGTCTGGATGTCCAGCACGCGGCCATCCGCGAAGCCTGCGACCTTCGCCATGGCGAGCAGGCTGAGGCAGTCGTTCCAACGCGTGATGGCCTCGCGCGCTTTAGCTTAAATTCCGCTGGAGCGTTCGCCGAATAAAGCCGTGCCCACGCGGATATAGTTCGCGCCAAGCATGATGGCGGTTTCAAAATCATCCGACATGCCCATGCTCAAATCGGCTAAGCTATGACGGGTCGCTAACTCCGCCAATAATGCGAAAAACGGCGCTGGTTCAACATTCGCTGGAGGTATGCACATCAGGCCTGCAATCGGCACATCATTGTCGCGCGCGGCCTGAAGCAGATCAGCAATCTGCGCGACCGAACATCCGCCTTTTTGATCCTCCGCACCAATGTTGACCTGCAGCAAACACGGGACTTGTTTGTTCCGCGCGCGCATCGCCTTGCCCAGCGCGCTAATAAGCGACAGCCGATCAACGGAGTGGATGACGTCAAAGTGGGCAACGGCTTCATCCGCTTTGTTCGACTGAAGCTGGCCAATCAAGTGCAATTGAATGCCGTCATATTTGGCCTTTAACTCCGGCCATTTGGATGCCGCCTCCTGCACGCGGTTTTCGCCAAATAGCCGGTGCCCGGCGAGAATGAGTGGCTCGATTTCATCCGTAGCGCGCGTCTTCGACACGGCGATCAGGTGAATGCCATCCGCGTTGCGGCGGGGCAATTTGGCCGCAGCTGCAATGCGCGTGTGGATTTCGGTCAAACAGCCGACCGATGTTTCAGATGTCGCTTCCTTCATAGCGCGCCGCTATAGGCAGTTGCATGCATCGAAGCCACCCCCTGCCGCGTATTTGGCTAATGACCGACGAACGGTTCGGGGATGACCTGATGTACGCCATCCAGCGCCTGCCATTTAAATCGGGCGTTATATTCCGGCATTATGCCACGGAAGAGAGCGCGAGACGGCGGCTGTTCCGGCAGATATTGCGCATTTGCCGAAAGCGCGGCCATGTGCTTTTGCTTGCCGGCGATGCCCGGCAAGCGCGAACATGGCATGCCGATGGCCATCATCAACGCAGCCCGCGTCACGGCAAATTGATCCACAGCGCTGCGGTCCATAATGCCGCTGAAATCGCTTCAATGAAGGCGCATGCACCTGACTTGCTGTTCGTATCGCCGCTCTACGCAACGAACAGCCACGCGACTCAGCGTCCGCTTGGTCCCCTCGCGTTTTGCCAATTGGTAAAGACGGTCCGGAACGGCAACATCATTGCGCTGGGTGGTATGAACCGTCAAAAGGCAAGACTGATGAGCCGCCACATCCACGGATGGGCGGCGATTGATGCTTTCAAAAAATAAAGCGATCAGAAACGGATTTTGGTTCCGACATAGACAGCTTCGCTGTCCTTGCGGCTATCAGCCATGGGAATGACGCGGTCATTTTCGCTGGCATAGCGGACGCCAGCCGTGACATCGATCTTGCGACTGATCGAGAAGCTTCCGCCGACATCAAGCTTATAATCACCCGACGCCGAGTTGCCCCGCGCAGGCGGAGCCGTTTCCCGACTTTGATCCAGCCTTATGTTCGTGCTGAACTTGCTTGGTTTCTTGCCGGGTTCTTCAAGACGAAAGCCGCCTTTGCCCAATTCGGTCAAAGGCGTGCTGCTGACTCGCTGCGTCGGCAATGCGATACCCTGCCAACCCTTTGATGTGGTCAGGCGGTAATCGACTGCCGACAGGCGCATCGCCTTGCCAGTGCCGACCTGAAGTTCGGCGATTCCGTTGCGTACCGATACGGCGTTGGCGGTCAGGCGCGAATTCGCGCGTGCGGCAACGGTAATCGTGCGACCAGGATTTTCGCCAGCATTTACCGGCGTGAACGGAAAACGTGCGCTCGATACGATGCGCGCAGCAGATAATTTCTGTACCAACAGGCTATCACCGCCAGCAGGTGTGAACATCGTGCTCCAGTCAGGAGCCGATTGCTGCTTCGCATTTACAGATTTTGCCGCAAAGGCAGGCATGACCAGAGGCGAAAGGGCAAGCGAAGCCGTTGCAAGCAAAACTGCCGCTCGGATCGCATATTTGCGCTTATGTGCCTTGTTTGATGTCATAACCCAGTCTTACCGACTCCCCTTGTCCATACTCTATACGCCCAGCGCACAGGATTCTAAAGAGGTCTATCCATTTAATCATGCCAAGAACGCGATTTTCGACATATTGTTGCATGATGTCCACAATGACATGCCGCCGGAACGGCTTTGCCTGATTAATTAGCCACCGTTCAGCGCCCAGAAAGCTTGCCCCAGACAGCAAGCCACTATAGAGGTTTCCGATATTTCATCGTTCAAGGACATTTTATGCGCAATACTCGCCTGGCACTCATTATTGCGACCGGCAGCCTGTTAAGCCTCGGGCTGCTTTCCGGCTGTGGCGGCAGAGAACGTTCCAAAGCGGATCTCGCCGCAAGCCAGGTAACCACAATCGGCGTAAACAGCTATTTGTGGCGCGCATCGCTGGATGCCTTGTCCTTCATGCCATTGCTGCAAACCGACTCGGCCGGCGGCGTTATTGTAACCGATTGGTATGTTAACCCGCAAAGCCCCGGTGAGCGCGTGAAGTTGACCGTTTCCATCTTGGATCAGGATTTGCGCGCCGATGCCCTGCGCGTCGCGGGCAGCCGCGAAGTATCGCAAAACGGCCAATGGGTTGCGGCGCCCCTCCGCGCTGCGACAGTTCAGAAGCTTGAGGCGGTGATTCTCACCAAGGCGCGCGACTTGCGCCGGTCATCCATCACCGGGTAATTTCTATGTCGAATATCGAGCGCTTTAACCCGCACGTCGCCGACGCGCGGTGGCAAAAGATTTGGGAAGAACGCAGCAGCTTTGTTGCGGACGACAATTCCCCCAAGCCTCGCTCCTATGTGCTGGAAATGTTTCCCTATCCGTCCGGACGCATCCACATCGGCCATGTCCGCAATTACACCATGGGCGACGTATTAGCGCGCTATAAGCGTATGACGGGTCATGAAGTTCTGCATCCCATGGGTTGGGACGCGTTCGGTATGCCCGCCGAAAATGCCGCCATGGAAAAGGGCGTGCATCCCGGCGGCTGGACCCGCGACAATATCGCCAACATGAAGGCGCAGTTGAAACGGCTTGGCTTTGCCATTGACTGGACGCGCGAACTCGCAACCTGTGAGCCCGATTATTACGGCCATGAACAGGCGCTTTTTCTGAAATTATACGCCGCCGGCCTCGTCTATCGCAAAGAATCTGCGGTCAATTGGGACCCTGTCGACATGACGGTTCTTGCCAATGAGCAAGTCATTGACGGCAAGGGTTGGCGTTCCGGCGCGCCAGTCGAGCGGCGCAAGCTGTCGCAATGGTTTTTGAAAATCACGCAATTTGCCGATGAGCTTCTGGGCGGTCTGCAATCGCTGGACCAATGGCCGGAAAAAGTACGCCTGATGCAGGAAAACTGGATTGGCAAATCGCAAGGTCTGAAATGCCGCTTCAAATTTCCCGGCGGCCCCGATGGCATCGACGTGTTTACGACTCGGCCCGACACCATGTTTGGCGCCAGCTTCGTTGCAATTGCCGCGGACCATCCAGTCGCACAAAAGATGGCCAAAAACGCCCCTGATTTACAGGCATTCATCGAAGAATGCCGCAAGGGCGGGACCACGGCGGCGGATATTGAAACTGCCGAAAAACGGGGGTTCAACACTGGTCTGACGGTTGAACACCCCCTAGACCCCAGTTGGCATTTGCCCGTCTATGTCGCCAATTTCGTGCTGATGGATTATGGCACCGGCGCTGTGTTCGGATGCCCGGCGCATGACCAACGCGATCTGGATTTTGCCCGCAAATACGACTTGCCCGTCACGCGCGTTGTCGCCGATGGCGATCTGACCGACAGCGACTTCCAAGGCGATGTTGCGTTTACTGGCCCCGGACTGATTATCAATTCGCGCTGGATGGACGGCATGTCGATTGGGCAGGCCAAGGCCGACGTCATTGCCAAGGCCGAAGCCGAAGGCTGGGGCGAAGCGCAAACGCAATACAGGTTGCGCGACTGGGGTGTTTCGCGTCAGCGTTACTGGGGTACGCCCATCCCCATCATTCACTGCGATAGCTGCGGTGCGGTGCCCGTGCCCGAAAGCCAGTTGCCCGTCACATTGCCTGAGGATGTCAGCTTTGACATCCCCGGCAATCCGCTGGATCGCCACCCGACCTGGAGCAAGGTTGACTGCCCGAAATGCCAGCAACCGGCCCGGCGTGAAACCGATACGCTCGACACCTTTGTAGATTCGAGCTGGTATTTCATTCGTTTCGCCAGCCAACCCGGCGACAAGCCGTTTGACCGCAACGTCGCCGAAAAATGGTTGCCGGTGGACCAATATATTGGCGGCGTCGAACATGCTATTCTGCATCTTCTTTATGCGCGATTCTGGACGCGTGCGCTCAACCATATCGGCATGATTGATGTGAAGGAACCGTTCGCCAGCCTGTTTACGCAAGGCATGGTAACCCATCAAACATATCAGGACGACAAAGGAATCTGGCTAAGCCCCGAGCAGGTTCAGCGCGACGGCAATAATTGGACAGTGATTGCAACCGGCGCGCCAGCCGTGGCCGGGCGCATCGAGAAGATGTCGAAGTCCAAGAAAAATGTGGTCGATCCCGATGACATTGTTGACCAATATGGCGCGGACGCCGTGCGCTGGTTCATGCTGTCCGACAGCCCGCCGGAGCGCGATCTTGAATGGTCAGAGGCGGGCATCGAGGGTTGCTGGCGCTTTGTGCAGCGACTGTGGCGTTTGACCGGACAAGTCACCAACGCCGAAGGTCAGGACAAAGTCCTGGACCGCAAAACGCACCAGATCATCGCTGGCGTGGGGGCTGATATCGAAGCCCTGTCTTTCAACAAAGCGGTTGCCAAAATTTACGACCTTGCCAACTCGATTGAGAAAGCCGCGCCGTCGGCAAGTCGCGATGCCGCCATTCGTACTATCGTTCGACTTTCCGCGCCAATGGTTCCCCATTTGGCCGAAGAGGCGTGGACCAAATTGGGCAGCGGCCTGATCGCCGACGAAGCATGGCCCGAAATTGACCCAGCGTTATTGTTGGAAGACGAAGTCACCATTGCAATTCAGGTAAAAGGCAAGCTGCGCGATACCTTGACGGTGGCAAAAGGGCTGCCGCAAGACGACATGCAGGCGCTTGCGCTCGGTAGCCAAAAGGTTCAGCATGCCATTGATGGTGCCGAGATCCGGAAGATCATTGTGGTACCCGACAGGCTGGTCAACATCGTCATATGAAACGCATCATTGCCTCGCTCCTGCTCGTGACAACACTGTCGGCATGTGGCCTGCAACCGCTCTATAGCGGCGGGTCAAAAGGCGCCGTAGCGAGCATGTTGGGAACGATAGCGGTTGATCCCATCGAGGGAAAAAACGGCTGGTTGATGCGCAATGCCCTCAACGACCGCATTAACGCGCACGAAGGTTCTGCCCCCCAATTTCGATTAGTCGTTGCGCTTGATGATCGCATCGAAGGCTTTGGCGTGCGCGCTGACGACACCGTAACACGCGAACGCCGGACCTTGCGTGCACGCTATCAGTTGATAGCGGTTGCAACTGGTGAAACGGTATTGGACGCAACGGCCGGCTCTGACGCAGGTATTGATGTGGTGAGTTCGGAATATGCGACCATAGCCGGCGAAAACAGCGCGTTGGAAAACCTCACGCAAAAAGTCGCGGACCAAATCGTAACGCGGCTGTCCCTGTACGCGCGCGGCGAATGAGCAGCGCAAAGGAGCGCAATGTCATAAGTGCGATTACCGCACGGCCAGACATTCGATTGTTTTTCATCTTCGGCCAAGATGAATCTGCTATAACCGATATCGCCACGCAGATGAGCGCGCAGCTCGAAGGCTCCGAACGGATCGACATTGAAAGCGACCGTATCCGCAACGATCCTGCTGTATTGGTCGATGAAGCCTCAGCTTTGTCGTTGTTCGGCGACAAAAGGCATCTGCGCCTGCACTTTCGGCGTGAAGAAGGCTTGGCCGCTGTCGAAAATCTGTTGGCAATGGAAGGCGATGCTAATCCCGTTATCGCGACCGCCGGAAACCTCGCCAAAACGAGCAAGTTGCGCAAGCTAGCAGAATCACATCCGCGCGCCTTGGCGCATATCTGTTATTTGCCCGAAGAGGGCGATGCCGCCGCAGCAGTCATGGCGCATGCTGCCACCATGGGCCTAAAAATCGACCGTGCTCTAGCCGCGCGCATTGCCCGCTATACGGGTCAGGACCGCAAGCTGGCCCAAGCAGAAATCGAAAAACTGGCGCTTTATTACGACGCCTCACCGCAGCGCCCAGCTACGGTCGAGGTAGCGATATTCGAAGCGCTGTCGGCTGAAACCGGCGAAGAAAATATCAACGGGTTGGTCCACCAGATTATGGGCGGCGACCTGCGTGGCACCGGCCGCGAGCTTGTGGCGGCGCGCGAAATGGGCGTCGACGCGATACGGGTTGTTCGCGCGCTGCAACGGCGTGTAAACATGCTGGCCGCGATGCGCGCTAAAGTCGATAATGGAGCCAACCCCGGCGCCGTGGTCAAAGCGACACGGGGTATTTTCTGGAAAGACGCCGATAGCTATGCGCAGCAACTGTCGCGGTGGCCGTCGGCGCGCCTTGCCGGACTGTTGCGGCATTTGCTGGATGTCGAGAGCAAGTTGATGCACGTCAAGGACGGACTGGCTGTCACCATATTGGAAGAAGAGATCGTCCGCATTGCACGCGCAGCCGCGCGCCGCGCTTAAACGCTGATCTGGTCTGATTACTGATATTGCGCGGTAATCGGAATCCGCGCGCGGAATGTGCCTGCGACATTTCCGCGCACAATCAGCCGTCCACCAAAGGAAAATTCAAGCGATCCCGTTGAATCCAGCCGCGTGTCTCCCGTCAAACTAGTCCGCAATCCGGTAATTTCCACGACACCGCCCGCGGCCGAGGTCATTCTTGCGTTCGCCGGCATATCAATGCGCACGCTGCGCCCCGGTGTACCCTTCACGCGCGCTGTGCCGGCAAGCGCGGCACCCCCCAGATCGACCATACCGCCATCGACCCGCTTGTTTCCGCTTTGGGGATCGATGTCGATTTCTCCGCCGCCCGATGCCGCCAACGCCGCACGACTAAAATCAAGTTTAGTGGTGATCTCGATCGATAGCGGGATGTCGCGTTCTGCGTCCGCCGAAAACGCGGGTTTCTGCCCGGCGCATAAAAGGCACGGTCCCTCGACCGCCGCCAGCAGCAGTGGCAATAGCCCCAACGCTCCCACAGCGCGCAGCTTACGACCTGGTCCTGTCATAGCGTGACACATGTAACAGGATCATGGTGAATTATCTGTTAAAGTAAAACTTGAACGCGCCGGGCACCGCCCCCACATCGGCACATGAAAGGGATCCCCATGGAAAAAGTTCACAAGACTGATGCCGAATGGCGCGCCACGCTTGACCCAGTACAATATCATGTATTGCGCGAGGGCGGCACCGAAAGGGCTTTTGCCGGTCAGCTTACCGATGAGAAACGCGAAGGCGAATTCCTGTGTGCGGGCTGCGGAACGACGTTATTTGTTTCCGATACTAAGTTTGACAGCGGCTCCGGTTGGCCTAGCTTTACCGCACCCGCCAGCAGCGAAGTCGTCGAAGAGCATCGCGATGTTTCGCATGGCATGGTCCGCACCGAAGTACGATGCGGAGCCTGCGAAGGGCATCTCGGCCATGTTTTTCCGGACGGCCCTGGACCGACTGGCCTACGCTACTGCATCAACAGCGCAGCGCTGGCATTTGACCCCGAGTAAGAACGCGCTTGTCGGCGAGTCCGTGAGCGATTAACACCGCGCGCATGGCTCGTGCACGCAAAACATCGAAAGAACGCGGACAAGTGGCCACGTGGTTTTTCCGCATTCTGAAAATTGGCATCATCGTGGCATTGCTGGGCGCGATGATATTGGCCATCTTCGTGGCAATCGCCCGCGGCGAAATCGATAGCTTTGAAGATTTAAAGGCATCGCCAAACGGCCAGATGATCCGCGTGCGCGCAGCCGATGGCACTGTCATCCAGTCGCTCGGCCCCAGCTTTGGCCGGTGGTTGACGATTGACCAGCTGCCTTCGCAGATGAAGGACGCGATGGTCGCTGTCGAAGACCGCCGTTATTATATGCACCCCGGTGTCGACGCAATCGGTATTACGCGATCCTTTTACGTTCGCGCCGTCAATGGCCGCTGGACGCAAGGTGGCTCGACCATCACGCAGCAGCTTGCACGCAACATCTACCTCAACAGCAACAAAGAGTTCGGGCGGAAAATTCGCGAAATCATCCTCGCGTTGGCGATGGAAACCAAATTTTCCAAAGATGAGATTCTCGAGCTTTATTTGAACAAGGTCTATTTCGGTGGCGGGGCCTATGGTGTCGACGCCGCCAGCCGGAAGTTCTTCGACCATGGCGCAGAAAATCTGAGCCTTGCTGAAGCCGCTATTATCGCAGGCCTCGTAAAAGCACCGTCACGTTATTCACCCACGGCTGACGCGCAGGCGGCGCTTGACCGTGCGACCGTTGTCGTTCGGGTCATGCAGGACGCTGGCATGATTACCGCCGAAGAAGCCGCCGAGGTAAAACCGGCTGACGTAAAAATGGCGGCTGACCGGGCACAAGACAGCGTGCGCTATTTTACCGATTGGGCCCTGCCGCAGCTTGATGGCCTAATCGACGAGACCGAGAAACCGATCGACGTTTGGACGACGCTGGATTTAAGAATGCAGCGTGCCGCAACCGCCGCTATCGCTGCAAACGCCCCGCGCGGGGCCCAAGGTGCGCTGGTCTCAATCGACCGCGACGGCGCAGTCAAGGCGATGGTCGGGGGCACCGATTACGTCACCAGCAACTACAACCGCGCAGTTACGTCTGTCCGGCAGCCGGGGTCCGCGTGGAAGATGTTTGTGTATCTCGCTGCCTTGGAGGCAGGTTTCCGCCCTGAAGATATGGTTGAAGACAAGCCGGTCGAGATTGAAGGTTGGCAGCCGAAAAACAGCGGCGGCAATTACGCCGGGGAAATTTCGCTACGTACTGCCTTTGCCTATTCCAAGAACACCGTTGCCGCCCAAATCGGACAGGAAGTTGGCACCAGCAGCATCGCCAACATGGCGCGCCGTTTCGGCATCACCACGCCGATCAACACCCTGCCGTCGATGGTGTTGGGCACATCCGAAACGCGGGTCATTGATATGACTCAGGCCTTTGCGGCGGTGGCGGCCAAAGGACGCAGCGTTACCCCTTACGGGATATTGAAGGTCGCGACGATTGACGGCGATGTCCTCTATCGCGCCCAGCCGTCACGTTCGGTCCCGCTGGTCGATGAATGGGTGGCGGGCGCAATGACTGACCTGATGCAATCAGCCGTAGCAACTGGCACAGGAGGCGCCGCAAATATCGGACGCCCTGTCGCGGGGAAAACGGGCACCACGAGCAGCAACAAAGACGGCTGGTTCCTTGGCTTTTCGAGCGGAATCACAACAGGTGTCTGGATGGGGCGTGATGACGCGCGCGCAGTTGGCGGACTCGAGGGCGGACGTGCCCCGGCGCAGGCATGGGCGGCCTATATGCGCGTGGCTGTCGCCGATCGTCCGGTAGAAAATTTTGCCACCGATGTGACTTACCCCGAACGATTGGAAGGCGAGGAGCCGTTGCTTGGTGAAGAAGAGTTTCCGCTATTGCTGGATGAAAACGGGATGCCGATTGAAGGCGAGCCGGCCATTGATGACCCGGCATACTTACCCGAGAATGATCCGACGCCGCTTGATGACGCATTCATCGATAAGGCGTTGGGACGTCGCGAGCCACGGCCAGCTAATAACGGGATAGACGACGAACCACAATAATTGGGGGACGTGATTTTAAAGCGCGTGGCCGGTGCGGTTTTTCTTTGTTTCAAGATAGTGCGCGTTGTGCGGATTGGCCGCAATTTTCAGCGGCAAGCGTTCTTCAACCGCGACGCCAGCATCGCGAAGCCCCTCAACCTTTTGCGGGTTATTGGTCAACAACCGCACTCGCGTGACGCCCAGCAATTCGAGCATCCGCGCAGCCACCGAAAAATCGCGCGCATCAATGGCAAAGCCAAGCCGCGTATTTGCATCCACGGTATCAAAACCTTGATCCTGAAGCGCATAGGCGCGCAGCTTGTTTATCAAGCCAATGCCGCGTCCTTCCTGACGCAAATATAACAATATGCCCCATTGCTCGTCAGCAATCTGGTGCAGCGCCTCGTGCAGTTGCGGTCCGCAATCACATTTCAGACTGCCCAAGACATCACCTGTCAGACACTCGCTATGCAGGCGAATGACGGGCGGCGATGAATCGCGTTTGCCGATGACCAATGCCACATGATCAGCGGCATCGGCAGCGGTACGAAATGCCACAATCTCTGCATTGGCGTTCGCCGCCACGGGTAATGCAGCGCGCGCCGCGATGATTAATGCACCGCTATCGTCGAAGGCTGACACATCCTGCGGAGTGACCGTGACGCTCGGCGCTTCGCCGTCAGCAAGCACCAGAAAGGCGGGGAGGAGGCCAGCCAGCCGTGCCAGTTCAATGGCCGCAGCCGCGACCGTTCCGTCGGCTAATGGCTGCGCCTCAAACGGCCCCTTCATGGGATAGCGCAAATCAAGCGTGGGATCTGCGATTGCCACGGCCAGCGCGACATCCATGTCGCTTGGCGCTTTAATCAGTACGGGCAAATCCGTATCCGCAGCGGCGCGCTGATTGGTCAGCTTTAACGTCGCTGCCCGCGAGGCGGATAACAATATGCCGGTCGCGCCGGTAACATCCTGGCTGGTTTCAACCGGTGACAAGATCATGGCGGCATTGTCACTTTTGACCATGATCGGCCAACCGCGCCGCAACGCGTCGATGGCCATGGCCGCACGCCGGGCATCGGCCATGTTTGCCGCAGCCTCAATCAAAAGGCGAATTCCGTGACGATGGGAGCATGATCCGAAGGTTTACCCCAGCCGCGAACATGCTTGTGCACGATGTGCGATTTCGCTTTGTCTTTAAGGTCAGGCGTCACCCACATATGGTCAAGGCGGCGGCCCCGATCAGATGTTTCCCAATCTTGCGCGCGATAACTCCACCATGTGTACAGCTTCTGCGATCGGTCGACAAAATGCCGCGCAATATCGACCCAGTCCTGCCCCTGTTGAATGGCGGCGAGATGATCGATTTCGACACGGGTGTGGCTCACCACATTTATAAGCTGCTTATGGCTCCAAACGTCATGTTCAAGCGGGGCGACATTGAAGTCACCGGTCAGGATCGTCGGACTCGTAACGTTCCGCGACCATTCCGCCATGCGTTTCAAAAAATTCAGTTTTTGATCAAATTTGGAATTGGCTTCAGTGTCGGGTACTTCTCCGCCCGCAGGAATATAGACATTGTCGACGCGCACACCTTTGGCAGCATCGATATTCAATTCCGCGCTGATATGCCGCGCTTCGCCATTCGCCTGCCAATCCTCAACCCGGCGGTTAATCAGCGGTATTTTGCTGACGATGGCAACGCCATGGTGCATCGGCTGACCGTTGAGCACCATGTGGCGGTAACCCAGTTGTCGGAACAGGCCCTCTGGGAAAAGACTATCGATGACCTTAGTTTCCTGAAGGCACAATACGTCGGGCGAATGTTCTTTCAGATAACGTTCGACGATGTCGATGCGGGCGCGGACCGAGTTAATATTCCACGAGGCGATACGGATAGTCTGGGACATACGCCTATGGCCCTAGATGCCAGAAGCCAAAGGGGCAAGTCAGCGCGGCTTTTTTTGACTGCAAAAAAGCAAAGCCCTCATCCCGGGGGCATTTGGGATGAGGGCTAAGCTTGCGTTCGTCACGCGGGTTCAGCGGAGATTTACATTCGTGGGCAACAGGGGGAAAACCACACGAAACCTCAACCGCTGATGGGAAATTTATACAATGCGCTTCCTGTCACTCAGATGAACGAACCGGTCAGCTTCAACGGCTTGTCGGCAACCCGCATCCGTTCATCGACTGGGTTCAGGATTTTCTGCGAACTGGGCGCGGGTCCTTCCACGTAAACGCGCTGTCGGCGATTGCGCCATTGTACCGGACGTTATTGAGTCGGACGCTGGTGCGATTATTTTTCGAATCAAGTGCGACCCAACCGTTTAGCGTCAGACCGCCCGGCGCGCCGGGCTGCTTCACGAATATCATCGTGATCGTCCCATATTCAGGCCGCTTTTTATCGCGCACTTCGACGCTGATAACGTCGTCGGTCGAGGTCGATACCAGCTTGCCAAAACGCGCAATGTCCTGACCGGGGTCAAGCAGTGCCGCCAGCGGGCTGTTGCGGATTGGCCAGCGTTGAACCTGCTTCACCTCGTAATCGATCATCGTCAACGCCCTGCCATCGGCGACGATCAACAGCGGGACATTCTTCTGATATTCAAAACGGACATGGCCGGGGCGCTTCAGCAAAAGCTTTCCCGACAGCGTGCCGCCATTGCGGTCTGTTTGCGTGAAGCCGGCGGTCATCGTGCCCACAGCTTTCATATGCGAAACAACGCGCGCCATCTGATCCTGCGACTGGCCCACGGAAGGGGCGGTCGCCACCAAAGCGACCGGAGCGAATAAAAGGGCGTATTTTCCAAATGACATATTGTTTTCCTAGGGAGAGTTAAGCCAGCCATATGACCCCGGCCTTGAACCCGGTCTTAACGCCTAGACAGGATCACCGTTCCGGTCGCGCAGCACTTCGCGGCGACCGATATGGTTGGGGGCACTTATAAATCCGTCCTCTTCCATCCGGTCAATCAGCCGCGCCGCGCTGTTGTAGCCGATACGCAATTGCCGCTGGATCCAGCTAGTCGATGCCTTCTGGCTTTCAAATACGATTTGGCACGCTTTGCGATATTGCGCGTCTTCCTCGCTGTCATCGCCGCCCATGCCGCCAAAGTCGAACCCGCCATCTTCGGGTTCTTCGGTGACCGCTTGAATATATTCAGGCTGCCCCTGTCCGCGCCAATGGTCGGCCACGCGGCGCACTTCGTCATCCGACACAAACGGCCCGTGGATACGCGTTAGGCCGCGTCCGCCCGCCATGTAGAGCATGTCGCCCTTGCCCAGCAATTGTTCGGCGCCCTGTTCACCCAATATGGTGCGGCTGTCGATTTTCGACGTGACATGGAAAGATATACGTGTTGGCAAGTTGGCTTTGATAACGCCGGTGATGACGTCGACCGACGGCCGCTGCGTCGCCATGATGAGGTGAATACCCGCCGCCCGCGCCTTTTGGGCCAAGCGCTGGATGAGGAATTCCACTTCCTTGCCAGCCGTCATCATGAGATCGGCAAGCTCGTCAACGATGATGACGATTTGCGGCATTGGCTCGTAAGCGAGGCTTTCCTCCTCATATTGCGGCTGACCCGTCATCGGGTCATAGCCAATCTGCACCTTGCGCCCCAAGGGCGCGCCCTTGGCCTTTGCTGCGCGCACCTTTTCATTGAAATTGGCAAGGTTACGCACGCCAAGCGAGGACATCATCCGGTAACGCTCTTCCATCTGCTCTACCGCCCATTTCAATGCGCGGATCGCCTTTGCAGGCTCAGTCACCACCGGCGAGAGCAAATGCGGTATGTCGTCATAGCTGCTGAGTTCCAGCATTTTCGGATCAATCATAATCATGCGGCACTGGTCTGGCGTCAGCCTGTAGAGCAGCGACAAGATCATGCAGTTCAGGCCGACCGATTTACCCGATCCCGTTGTACCGGCGACCAGCAAATGCGGCATTGGTGCAAGATCGGCGATGACAGGATCGCCCGAGATATTCTTGCCCAATATGATAGGCAGCGCGCCTTTTTGTTCGGCAAATGCGTCCGATCCGACCATTTCCTGGAAGACAACAGCTTCGCGATGGGCGTTTGGCAATTCAATGCCCATCACGGTACGCCCCGGAATGGTCGACACGCGGGCCGACAATGCCGACATGTTGCGCGCAATGTCTTCGGCAAGCTGCACGACGCGGCTGGATTTAATACCAGCGGCCGGTTCCAGCTCATACATGGTGACGACCGGTCCGGGGCGCACGGCAACGATCTGGCCCTTTACATGAAAATCATCGAGCACCGATTCGAGTAAACGGGCGTTTGCCTCCAGCGCAGTCTTGTCGAGTTTAGGTACCGATATGGTGGGCGGCGGATCAAGCAAGTCAATCGACGGCAAGGTGAAGCTGCCGAAAAAGTCCCCCTGTCGCGCACCAGTGGAAAATGCAGCTTTCTTGGGCGCAACGGTGCGATCTTCAATAACGCGCGGTTTGCGCTGCTCCGGCTCAACGGCTTTGCGCGGCGGGGTTGGTTCGGTAATGCGGGGCGCAACGCGGCTGTCGCTGTCCGACACGGCCACTTCGCCTTTTGCTATGCCGCCAAATTTAGGCATGGAAAGCGCAGGGATGCGAAACAGTGGGCGTTCCAATTGAAGCGAGCGGATGACCAGTGCGACGCCGCCAAACAGCGTTCCCAAAATTAATAGAACGCGAACTGCTGTGCCAAAACCGCCTTGAATCTGGTTAACCAAGGCAACAGCGGCATTATCCAAAAGCAAAGCGATTGCACCGCCCCAACCCGCCGGAAGCCCGATGTCGCTGCCGTGCTGCCAATGCGCCATGCCGAAACCGATCAACAACATGCCGCCGAGACATTGTGCCAGTTGGCGTTTCCATTCGGGCTGCGGCACATCGCGCCACAAACGCCGCGCAAAAATGAGCATCAACGGCAACAGGAATATGGCCGGGACGCCAAGCAAGAACAGCATGATGTCCGAGACATAGGCGCCGCTTTGTCCCATCCAGTTGTGCTGCACATCGGCAGCAGCGCTATTATAGGCGGCGTCAGCTGCCGAATAGCTAAGCACGGCAAGCCCGTAAAACAGTGCAAAAGCGCCCAGCAGGGCTGCACCAAATAGCGACCCGCTGCGAATCAGCGACGCGCGCATCATCTGACGCCAGTTCGCCATATTTGTTTTGGACGTGAATTTAGAGACGCGCGAGGCCATGTTCAAAGTGCCATAGTTGGTTAATACGCCCTTTTCGCTGTCGCTGGACTCCCCGTCAAGCATTACAGGTGTCGGCGATGAACGCGGGATGGCAGCTACAGTCAAAATCCCCCTTTGAGTCCGCGCCCGCGTTGCGCCATATAGTGGCCATGACTCACAAGGCAGACGTAATCATCATCGGTGGCGGCCTGATTGGCCTCACGCAAGCACTGGCACTGGCGCGGCATGGCATCACTAGCCATGTGATCGATCGCGCGGATCAGGCAAATATGCTGAAGGCTGAGTTTGACGGCCGGACCTTTGCCATCTCCAGCTCCAGCATGAAATTGCTCGAGGCCATTGGCCTTGGCGACCAGCTTGCGGGCAAAGGCTGCCCCATCGAGAAAATTTGGGTGAGCGATGGCCTGAAACCCGGCTCACTCGATTTTGCGCCGACCGAGGATGACGGATTTTTGGGGCAAATGTTCGAAAGCCGCTATTTGCGGTCAGTGCTCTATAAGGCCGCCTTGGAAAGTTCAGAAATCAGTCTGCACATGCCTGCCAATATCGTCAGCAAATCACGTGATGCAGGGACCGCCAGCGTTGTCCTTGACGATGGCACAATCCTGACAGCCGATTTGATGATCATAGCCGAGGGCCGGCAAAGCCAGACACGCGAAGAGGCAGGTATTAACATTGCACAATGGCAATATGGCCACAGCGCGATGGTAGGGGCCATTTTCCATGAAAAGCCCCATGGCAACATTGCCTATGAGATTTTCTATTCCACCGGACCGTTCGCGGTTCTGCCAATGCTGGACGATGCTGACGGTCGCCACCGCTCCGCGATCGTATGGTCGGTGAAGGAAAAGGACGCGCCCGGTTATATGAAATTATCGCCGCGCGGATATGCCGCCGAACTGGAAAAGGGCATGGGGGGCATATTAGGAAAGATTGAGTTGGCCGCGCCGCTATCCTCCTATCGCCTTGGCTTTCATCATGCCGCTCATATTACGGGCGAACGGCTGGTGCTGATTGGCGACAGCGCGCATGGAATTCACCCCATTGCAGGGCAAGGGCTGAACCTTGGGCTGCGCGACGTCGCTGCCTTGTGCGAGGTTCTGGTGGATGGCACGCGCATCGGCCTTGATGTCGGGGATGCCCAGCTTTTGGATCGCTATAGCCGCTGGCGCAGCATTGATACGCTGTCGGTTGCAGTATCAACCGATGGTCTAAATCGCCTGTTTTCGATCCCGGGAAAAACTGCGTCTGCCGTACGCCGTTTCGGCATGGCGATGGTACAGCGCGCTACCCCGGCCAAGGCCTTTTTCATGGCCGAGGCGCGGGGCGAAAGCGGTGCCTTGCCTAAACTGCTACAAGGCGTAGCCGTCTAGTTTAGTTCTGCGTTACAGGTACCAAGCGGATTTCCACACGGCGGTTCGCGGCGCGGCCTGCTTCATCCAGATTGCTCGCTTTAGGCTGACTTTCGCCATAGCCGCGCGTGGCAAGGCGCGCGGACTGCACGCCGCGCGAGGTCAAATAACTCGCAACAGCCGAAGCGCGTCGCTCTGACAGGGTCTGGTTATAGGCATCCGACCCGGTGGAATCGGTGTGACCCATCACATCGACATAGGTTTTTTCATATTGCGTCAAAGTCGACGCAACCTGATCAAGCGTGTTGCGGAAGCCTGAATCGATATTCGAGCTATCGACTGCAAAAGTCACTTCCGATGGCATGTCGAGCACGAGGTTATCACCGTCACGAATAACGTTTACCCCGGTGCCAGCGGTTTGCTGGCGAAGTTTGCGTTCTTGCTCGTCCATATAATAGCCAACGCCAGCACCAGCGATCGCGCCAATGCCCGCGCCCGCAATCTTCTCGGTCCGGTCACGACGGCCGCCGATTAAATCACCGAGTAAATAGCCACCTAGGGCACCACCTACGCCGCCAATGGCCGCCTTCGAAATGGTACGCTGCCCGGTTTCCGGATCAGTGACACATGCAGATAGTGGAAGCATGGCTGCGACAAGCGACAGCGTTATAATCTGGTTTCTTTTCATAAATTTCCCTTTCGACTAGGGCGTCACATAACGACACCTTTGATGAACCTAAGATTATCTTTTTATTCGGTTACATCTTCTGACAAGAACAAAGTTTCGCGCAATTTGTTGCCAAAACACCAACATTAGCCCTATGGCACAAAGGTTCATATGGAACCTCTTCACCCTTTTCCGTGGTTTGATGCCGCGACCATATTAGCGCTCATCGCCCTGAACGGCGTATTCGCCATGTCCGAA
This sequence comes from uncultured Sphingorhabdus sp., assembly GCA_963508315.1. GTDB lineage: Bacteria > Pseudomonadota > Alphaproteobacteria > Sphingomonadales > Sphingomonadaceae > Sphingorhabdus_B. Next base: position 214,405 of record CAUOWK010000003.1, read on the forward strand.
CTCGCCATCGTTTCGGCGCGCACAGCAAAATTGAAGGCGATGGCCGACGATGGGAAGCGCGGTGCCGCATCGGCACTTCGGCTGGCCCGTGACCCCGGCAAGTTCCTGTCGACCGTGCAAATCGGCATCACCCTAATTGGCATCATTGCGGGCGCTTATTCGGGCTCTACATTGGGCGGACCGGTAGGCGAGCGCATTGCCTTATTGGGAATAAGTTCGGACTGGGCCGCCACGCTTGGTTTCAGCATCGTTATCAGCATTACGACCTATGCGTCGTTAGTGGTCGGCGAGCTGGTTCCAAAACAATTCGCATTAATCGCTCCCGAACGCATTGCGGTGATCATGGCTGGGCCAATGGAATTGCTCGCGCGGATTACCGCACCCATTGTATGGGTCTTGGATAAATCCAGCGCGACGATCTTCCGCGCCCTTGGCCTGCGCCGCGATAGCCGCGATGCCTTGAGCGCCGAAGAACTGCGCATGGTTTTCGCCGAGGCGACACATGCCGGTATTATCGAAGAACATGAGCATAAGGTGATCGCGGGCGTAGTGCGTTTGGCCGACCGGCCAGTGCGCGAAGTCATGACGCCGCGCACTGACGTAGATCGCATCGCCGCTGACGCGTCCGCCGATGATGTGCGCGATTCGCTTTTGAACTCGCTGCACACAAGATTGCCGGTAACGGGCGAGGACGGCGACGACATCATTGGTGTCGTCCAGTCCCGCGACATTGTCGCTGCGCAGATTCGCGGCGAAAATCTTGACATCAGAACATTGATGCGCCGCGCGGAAATCATTCCCGATCAGCTCGATGCCATGGATGCGCTCGAAATCTTGCGATCGTCGGACGTGCCCATGTTGTTGGTGCATGACGAATATGGCCATTTCGAAGGTATTGTGACCCCCAATGATTTGTTAGCGGCCATTGCCGGTGAGTTCGCATCAGACCAAGCGCAGGGTAGCGCGCCAAATATCATTACGCTGGATGACGGGTCGATGCTCGTATCCGGAGCAATGTCTGCGGATGCGATGGCCGAAGCCTTGTCCATCGACCTGCCCGAAGACCGCGATTATGCAACGGCAGCCGGACATGTGCTTCATATCTTGCGGCATTTACCTGAAGAGGGCGAATCGTTCGTTGACCAAGGCTGGCATTTCGAAATTGTCGACATGGACGGCCGCAAAATTGACAAGCTCCGTGTGCTACTTGCAGAAAAGGCAACCAGAGCGGACGCAGTTGAGGGCTTGTGATTGCTTAAGCGCTTGGTTAGGGCGGTCTTCAAATTCGAAATTGCATGACGGTAAAGTCCACAGGATATTGATATGGCCGATTTCTTCCTCCCAAAAAACAGCAAAGTCCAAAAGGGCACTGTCCACGCCGCAAAAACCAACGGCAAGGTCAAGAAATTCAAAGTGTATCGCTATGACCCCGATAGTGGCCAGAACCCGCGTTATGACACGTTCGAGGTAGATACCGACAATTGCGGCCCGATGGTGTTGGACGCGCTCATCAAGATGAAGGGCGAACAGGATTCGTCGCTCACCTTCCGTCGTTCATGCCGCGAAGGCATTTGTGGATCCTGCTCGATGAATATCGATGGCAAGAATGGCCTTGCCTGCACGACCGCCATCGAAGACTGCAAAAGCGAAGTCACCATCACCCCATTGCCGCATATGGAAGTCATCAAGGACCTCGTGCCTGACTTCACGCATTTTTATGCGCAATATGCCTCGATCAAGCCTTGGTTGCAGACGGTAACACCGGAGCCATCAGGAAAAGAGCGTCTTCAGTCGCCTGAAGATCGCGCGAAGCTGGACGGCCTGTACGAGTGCATCTTGTGCGCATGCTGCTCGACCAGCTGCCCGTCATATTGGTGGAACAGCGACAAGTTTTTGGGTCCGGCCATTCTTCTGCAAGCCTATCGCTGGTTGGCCGATAGCCGTGATGAAATGACTGGCGAGCGTTTGGATGAGCTGGAAGATCCCTTTCGTCTGTATCGCTGCCACACGATCATGAACTGCGCCAATGCCTGCCCCAAGGGACTGAATCCTGCCAAGGCAATTGCCGAGACAAAGAAGATGGTGGCTGAACGTCACCTCTGATTGCGCTGGACGTCCGTTGGATACACCCGCTTTTGACAGCAGTCCGGATCCGGACAATCTCGGTTGGCTAAACTGGCAGATGACCGACGCCAGCCGTTATAACGGCACGGTGCTTGGTAAAATGATCGTCCGCAGCGAAGGCGACCGTAAGGCGCGGTTGCGCATGTTCCCCGAACATCGGCATAGCAATTTGCGTAATGCCGTCCACGGCGGCGTCACGCTTGGCTTCATCGACGTGGCGATGTTCGGTGCATCGCGCATGTTTGGTCTGATTGAGGCTGGCGCCGCGGTTACGCTTGACCTGTCGGTGCAATTCATTGGCGCCGGCGTCATCGGGGAACCACTCGAAGCCGAGGTCGAGTTGCTGAAAGAAACTGGACGGTTGCTGTTCATGCGCGGCATTGTTTCGCAAGGCGAAGAACGCGTCGCCGCTTTTTCGGGCACGATCCGAAAACCGACAAAGCGATGACCGCTCCCACAGTTTCGGACCGATACGCAGCGCTTGTCACCGCTGGAGAGTTAAAGGCCGACACCGACCAGGAAGGAGCCGCGACCGCCTTGGCGCGGGTACAGGCGGACCTTGAAGCCGTGCCGCCACGCGGCAGCACTATTTGGCGCTTGCTTGGCCGCAAACCCGAACCTGCGCGCGGACTGTATTTATGGGGCGGCGTCGGGCGCGGTAAATCCATGTTGATGGATCTGTTTTTTGACAGCGTGCAGATAAAGCGCAAACGGCGCGCGCACTTTCACGAGTTCATGCTGGATATCCACGCGCGACTAAAGGACGAGCGCGCAAAGGAAAAGGGCGATCCCATCCCGCCGGTCGTGGCGGCTCTCGCCGATGAAGCGCGGCTTCTGTGTTTCGACGAAATGGTTGTCAACAATATGGCCGATGCCGCCATCATGTCGCGGCTGTTCGCCGGATTGATTGACGCTGGCGTGACATTGGTCACAACCTCCAACCGTCATCCCGATGATTTGTATAAGGACGGCCTCAACCGGCAGCTTTTCCTGCCCTTCATTGCGCTGGTGAAAGAAAGCCTCGATATCTTCGCTTTGGATGGACCCACAGATTATCGCCGCGATCGGTTGGGCAATGCAAAGACTTGGCTGGTCCCCAATGGTCCAGAAGCAACGGCTGCCTTATCTGAAACCTTCTTCCGGTTGACTGACTATCCGCCAGAGGACCGCGCACATGTGCCCAGCATGGAGCTTGATGTGGGCGGAGGGCGTGTATTGCACGTGCCCAAGGCATTGAAAGGCGTTGCAGTATTTTCGTTTAAACGATTGTGCGCAGAGGCCCGAGGCGCTGCCGATTATCTCGCCGTTGCACGCCGGTTTCACACCGTGATCATGGTCGGTATTCCCGTGCTCGGCCCGCACAACCGCAACGAGGCCGCGCGGTTTGTGACGTTCATCGACGCGCTTTACGAGTATCGGGTAAAGCTGCTTGCCAGCGCGGATGCTTTGCCCGATGCTCTATACACAAAAGGGGACGGGCGGTTCGAGTTTGACCGCACCGTTTCGCGGTTGCTGGAGATGCAATCGGAAGATTATCTGGCGCTGGGGCATGGCGCAGCTGACTGAGGGGAAATGAAATGCGCCTGAAAACTGTGTTATTGTCGACAGCGCTGCTGAGCGCGACGCCTACCATCGCCGCGCCGGCCGCCGCCGATAAGCTGTCACCCGAACGCCACCAAGCCACCCATGACATGTTCGAGCGTGTTGTGAACATCCCCACCGTTTTCGGTCGAGGTAAGGTTCCGGAAATGGCCAATTATCTGGCCGAGCAGTATAAGGCTGCTGGCTTTCCTGCCGCAGATGTCGAGGTTGTTCCCTATGAGAGCACGGACGCCATCGCCAATGTGACCGAAAAAACCGCTGCTTTGATTGTGCGCTGGCGCGCCGCCGGAACGACAACCGCGAAGCCGATCATGCTGATGGGTCATATGGACGTGGTTGAAGCCAAGCGCGAAGACTCAACCACTGATCCCTTCGTTCTGACCGTGAAGGACGGCTATTATTACGGTCGCGGGACGATCGATATGAAGGACGGCATCGTCGGCATAACGCAGGCGCTGATTGATCTCAAAGCCGCAGGGTTTAAGCCCAAACGTGACATCATTGTGTTCTTCACGGGTGACGAGGAAACGAACGGCGTCGGTGCAGACAAGGGTGCGACAGAGTGGAAAGACAGGCTTAACGTCGAATATGGCCTGAATGCGGATGGCGGCGGCGGCGCGTTTTTCGCCGACGGCCGGTCGGCCGGATTTACCATGCAGACAGCGGAAAAAACCTTTGCGGGTTATACGCTGACGGTGCGCAATCGCGGCGGACATTCCTCAAAACCGCGCAAAGACAACGCCATTTACAGCCTGGCACATGCGATACAGAAAATTGAAGCGCACCGGTTTGAACCAATATTGAGCGAAACGACGCGTGCCTATTTTAGCGAACGGCAGAAGCAGGAGCAGGGCGAGCTGGGCGATGCCATGCGTGCATGGTTGGCCAATCCTGAGGATGGCTCGGCTGCAGACCTTATTGAAGCCAACGAGACCGAGGTCGGTTTGACACGCACCCGCTGTGTCCCGACGCGGCTGTTTGCCGGCCATGCCGACAATGCATTGCCGCAACTGGCAACCGCAATGATTAATTGCCGGATTTTCCCCGGCATCGACCCCAATGATGTCCAAAAGGACCTTGCCGCGATGGTCGGCGATCCCGAAGTCGTGGTAACGCGCAACGATAATTATGTCGCTTCGTTGTGGTCGCCTCTGCGTCCCGATGTGATGGCTGCTTTTACCAACGCAGTTCACAAATTGCACCCCGGCGCACCCATTTCACCGGAAATGTCCACAGGAGCCAGCGATGCGCGGCCGTTTCGCGTAGCCGGAATCCCGATTTACGGTGTTAACGGCGGCTGGGTCGTCGCTCCGATCGATTTTCGCGCCCATGGGAAGGATGAACGGCTGCCCATTATATCGCTGGACGATAACGTCGTTCACTGGAAACTGATGCTGTCGGCTCTAGCTGGAAAATAGCTCTATCGCTATTGCGAACTGTTATCATAAAAACCATTAACTTCGGACCTTTATTGGGTTGTTATCGGAAGCGATTCGGCGTAACGCCGCGGCAATTCCGCTATAAGCCCTAAGGGAAGGAAAGCATTGATGGCTCGCAAGAAGATTGCACTTATCGGCGCCGGTAATATCGGCGGCACCCTCGCTCACCTCGCAGCGCTGAAAGGTCTCGGCGACATCGTTCTGTTCGACGTTGTCGAAGGCGTCCCTCAGGGCAAGGCGCTTGACCTGTCGCAATGCGCTCCGGTCGAAGGTTTCGATGCCAAAATCACTGGCACTAATGATTATGCCGATATTGCAGGCGCTGACGTTATCATCGTCACCGCCGGCGTTGCGCGCAAGCCCGGCATGAGCCGCGACGACCTACTTGGTATCAACCTAAAGGTGATGAAGGCTGTGGGTGAAGGCATTGCGGCCAATGCGCCGAACGCATTTGTCATCTGCATCACCAATCCATTGGACGCGATGGTGTGGGCGCTGCGTGAATTCTCCGGCCTGCCGCATCATATGGTTGTCGGCATGGCGGGCGTTCTCGATTCGAGCCGCTTCAGCCATTTTCTTGCTGATGAATTCAACGTTTCGGTCAAAGATGTCACCAGCTTTGTGCTTGGCGGCCATGGCGACACGATGGTTCCTGTCATTCAATATTCGACCGTTTCGGGCATTCCTGTCCCTGACCTGATTGCTATGGGCATGTCATCGCAGGAGCGCATCGACGCGATCGTTCAACGCACGCGTAGCGGCGGCGGCGAGATTGTCGCTTTGCTGAAAACCGGCTCGGCATATTACGCGCCTGCAACCAGCGGCATCGCCATGGCTGAAGCTTATTTGTACGATCAGAAACGCGTCCTTCCGGCTGCCGTTCACCTGACAGGCCAATATGGCGTCGATAATTTATATGTCGGCGTACCCGTTGTGATCGGTGCAGGCGGCGTTGAAAAGGTCGTCGAAATTGCCCTTGATGACGAAGCCAAATCCAACCTCGCTGTTAGCGTCGACGCAGTGAAAGAACTGCTCGTTGCATGTAAGGCAATCGACCCGTCGCTGAATTAAGCGCACCCCTTTTTTCAGGAGACGCATGTGAGCATCCTCGTCAATAAGAATACCAAGGTCATTACACAGGGTATGACCGGTGCCACCGGCACTTTTCACACGGAGCAGGCGCTTGCTTATGGCACGCAAATGGTTGGTGGGGTCACCCCGGGCAAAGGTGGCACGACACATATCGGTCTGCCAATGTTCGACACTGTGCTTGAGGCAAAGCAAGTGACTGGAGCAGATGCATCGGTGGTTTATGTACCGCCACCCTTTGCAGCGGATTCGATCCTTGAAGCCATTGACGCGGAAATTCCTCTCATCGTCTGCATCACGGAAGGTATTCCGGTGCTCGATATGGTCAAAGTGAAGCGCGCGCTTTCGGGTTCGAAATCACGCCTCATTGGTCCCAACTGCCCCGGCGTTTTGACGCCGGGCGAATGCAAAATCGGCATCATGCCAGGCAGCATCTTTTCGGCGGGTTCAGTCGGCGTCGTATCGCGATCGGGTACGCTGACATATGAAGCGGTGTTCCAGACCACAGCCGAAGGCCTTGGCCAGACGACTGCAGTTGGCATTGGCGGCGACCCCGTCAACGGCACCAACTTCATCGATTGCCTGGAATTGTTCCTCGCTGATGATGCGACTCAGTCCATCATCATGATCGGAGAAATCGGCGGTAGCGCAGAAGAAGAAGCAGCGCAGTTCCTGATCGACGAAGCCAAGAAGGGCCGCAAAAAGCCAATGGCCGGTTTCATCGCCGGACGCTCGGCCCCTCCGGGCCGCCGCATGGGCCACGCCGGTGCTATCGTTTCGGGCGGCAAGGGCGACGCCGAAAGCAAAATCGCCGCGATGGAAGCAGCCGGCATCCGCATGTCCGCATCGCCATCACTCCTTGGCAAGACATTGGTCGAGGTTTTGAAGGGGTAAGAACCCAAACCCTTTCCATCGACTTGCGATGGAGAGGTGGCAGCCGATGCGCCTTAGCATCGGATGACGGAGGGGCCTTCAACGTTGCTGTCCCCTCCACCACCCTGCGGGTGGTCCCCCTTCCCATCGCAAGTCGGTGGGTAGGAATAAGGAAAGAACGATGGGCTTAGAAAACCAGGATTTTGAAATCGCCAACGAGCAGGAACGTCGTCCCAGCTGGGAACGCGCTAACTGGCCGCTCGGCATTACCGACGACCTGACGGGTGCACTTGATCCTACGCAAATGGCTGTCGAGGTAAAGGCCGCGGCAAAGGCTGCTGGCAAGCCAATGGCAGAGGCAGACGCCGTTGCCGCAGCGAGTGATTCAATTCGCGCGATGATGCTGGTGCGCACCTATCGTGTCCGTGGGCATCTTGCGGCGAACCTTGATCCACTTGGGCTTTCCAAGCAGGACATTCCAGCTGATCTTACGCCTGAATATCATGGCTTTTCTGCCGCTGACATCGACAAGCGCGTCTATGTGGGTGGAACGCTCGGTCTGGAATGGACCACCGTGCGTGAACTCGTTGATACGCTGCGGGCCAATTACTGCGGCCCTGTTGGCCTCGAATATATGCACATTTCCGACGTTGAAGAACGCCGGTTTCTGCAAGAACGGATGGAGGGCAAAGACGCCGCCATCCAGTTTACGCCCGAAGGCAAGAAGGCCATCCTCGGTAAAGTCATAGAGGCGGAGCAATACGAGAAATTCCTTGGCCGTAAATATGTAGGCACCAAGCGCTTCGGCCTTGATGGCGGCGAATCGATGATTCCAGCGCTGGAGGCGGTCATCAAATATGGCGGCCAGCTTGGCGTGCGCGAAATTGTTTACGGCATGCCGCATCGCGGACGTTTGAACGTGCTGGCTAACGTGATGGCAAAGCCATATCGCGTCATCTTCCACGAATTTTCCGGCGGCAGTTCCAACCCCGATGATGTGGGCGGCTCTGGCGATGTGAAATATCATTTGGGCACCAGCACCGACCGTGAATTTGACGGCATCAAGGTCCATATGAGCCTTGTCCCTAACCCCTCGCACCTTGAGGCGGTGAACCCAGTCGTTCTCGGCAAAGTGCGCGCCAACCAGACGGCACGTGACGATCTTGCCAAGCATGAACAGGTTCTGCCCGTGTTGCTGCACGGCGATGCTGCCTTTGCAGGGCAAGGCATTGTATGGGAGTGTTTGGGCTTTTCAGGCATTCGCGGTTACAACACTGGCGGCTGCCTGCACTTCATCGTTAACAACCAAGTCGGCTTTACGACCAGCCCGCAATATGCGCGCTCGTCGCCTTACCCGTCTGATGTTGCGAAGGGCGTTCAGGCCCCGATTTTCCACGTCAATGGCGACGACCCCGAAGCGGTGACCTTCGCGTGCAAAATTGCCATCGAGTTCCGCCAGACGTTCCACCGCGACATCGTGATCGACATGTGGTGCTATCGCCGCTTTGGCCATAATGAAGGCGATGAGCCCGGCTTCACGCAGCCTTTAATGTATAAGGTGATTAAGCAGCATCCCGGCGTCAGCACCTTATATGCCAAGCGGCTTGAGGCAGAGGGCGTCATCGATGCCAATTGGGCCAATGAACATGCGATGCGTTTTGTAGCGACGCTGGAGCAGGAATTTGCCAGCGCCGCCGATTACAAAGCCAATGCCGCCGACTGGTTTGGCGGCCGCTGGTCCGGTCTGTCGAAGCCAGCTGATCCCGAAACCGCCCGCCGGAACGTGGAAACCGGAATATCCAAAAAACTTTTCGACAGCCTTGGTCGCACCCTCACCAATGTGCCCGATAGCCACAATGTGCACCCCACGCTGAATCGTGTGCTGGATGCCAAAAAGGCGATGTTTACGTCGGGCGCACATTTCGATTGGGCCACGGGCGAAGCATTGGCATTCGGTTCGCTGCTGTCCGAAGGATATGGCGTGCGTTTGTCGGGCCAGGATTCAGGGCGCGGTACATTCAGCCAGCGGCATGCGGTCTGGGTCGACCAGACGACTGAAGAGAAATATGTCCCGCTGACTACCCTGCCCCATGGCCGTTTTGAAGTATTGGATAGCCCGCTGTCCGAGTTCGGTGTGCTTGGTTTCGAATATGGTTATGCCGGGGCAGAGCCGAAGACATTAGTGCTGTGGGAAGCGCAATTTGGTGACTTTGCCAATGGCGCGCAGACGATGATCGATCAGTTCATCGCAGCAGGCGAAGCCAAATGGCTACGCGCCAATGGCCTCGTGATGCTGTTGCCACATGGCTATGAAGGTCAGGGACCAGAGCATAGCTCGGCCCGTCTGGAACGCTTCCTGCAACTATGTGCCGAAGACAATATTCAGGTAGCAAACTGCACAACGCCCGCCAATTATTTCCACTTGCTGCGTCGGCAGATGGCCCGTCCTTTCCGCAAGCCATTGATCGTGATGACGCCCAAGTCGTTGCTACGTCACAAGCTTGCGGTATCAAAGGCGGAGGATTTCCAAGGCGAAAGCCACTTCATGCGGATTTTGTCCGATCCCAACGCGCCTGCTGACAAGGATGTGAAGCGTCTGGTTTTGTGTTCGGGCAAGGTCGCGTATGACCTGATGGAAGCCCGCGATGCATCGGGCGATAAAAACACCGCCATCGTCCGGATTGAGCAGCTTTACCCATTCCCATCCGAACCGCTTATTGTCCGGTTGAAGCGGATGACGAACTTGCAAGACGTCGTCTGGGCGCAGGAAGAACCGCGCAATGCCGGCAGCTGGTCCTTCGTTGATCCATTCCTTGAGGAATGCCTGACCGAAGCCAATGTCAGCCCTGCACGTGCACGCTATGCAGGCCGCAAGGCAGCAGCCGCAACTGCAACCGGATTGGCCAAACGCCACCAGGCCGAACAGGCCGCGTTGGTTGCCGATGCGCTGGGTCATAATGTCCGCGAAGAAATTCGACGTCAGCGTACTGGCGGCACCAAGCCTGTAACCCCTCCATCCTCGTGAGGATTATATTATGAGCACTGAAGTCAAAGTCCCCGTTTTGGGCGAATCGATCACTGAAGCCACTCTTGGCCAATGGCTGAAGAAGCCCGGCGAAGCTGTGGCCGCTGACGAGCCAATCGCTAGCCTGGAAACCGACAAGGTCGCTGTTGAAGTTCCGTCACCGGTTGCTGGCATCATGGGCGCATATGCGGTCGAAGAAGGAAGCACCGTTAACGTCGGCGCAGTGATCGCATCCATCGAAGCCGGTAGCGGCGCAGCACCTGCGCCCGCGGCACCCGTGGCTGCAGCAGCAGCGCCATCGCCGGTCGCGACGACCGCAGCACCCGCGCCAGTGCAGGATGCGGAAGGAAGTGACCTGCCCCTGTCGCCAGCAGTTCGCCGGCTTGTGCTGGAACTGGGTATCGACCCAAGCCGAATCAAAGGCACAGGCAAAGATGGCCGCCTGACCAAGGAAGATGTGCTCGCCGCTGCCAAGGGCGCGCCTGCGCAATCTGCAGATCCGACGAGCAATACGCAGCCTGCCGCCGCAGCACCCGCCGCGCGTCAGGAAGAGCGCGTCAAAATGACGCGGTTACGCCAGACCATCGCAAAGCGCCTGAAATCAGCGCAAGATACCGCCGCGTTGCTGACAACGTTCAACGACGTCGACATGTCTGCGGTCATGGAAGCGCGCGCAACCTACAAGGACCTGTTTGAAAAGAAGCATGGCGTCCGGCTTGGCTTCATGGGCTTCTTTACCAAGGCGGTGGCTTTGGCCGCGCGTGACGTGCCTGCCGTAAACGCCCAGATTGATGGCGACGAAATCGTCTATCACAATTATCTGGATGTGTCGGTCGCCGTCAGTGCGCCTAACGGACTGGTTGTGCCTGTGGTACGCAATGCAGATGCCATGAGCTTTGCCCAGATTGAAAAGGCAATTGGCGATTTTGGCGCGAAAGCCAAGGCAGGCACGCTGACCATGGATGACATGACCGGCGGCACCTTTACTATCTCCAATGGTGGTGTGTTCGGCAGCCTGATGTCTACGCCCATCATTAACCCGCCACAGTCCGCCGTGCTTGGCTTGCATCGTATCGAAGACCGTCCTGTTGTGCGCGACGGGCAAGTTGTTGTCCGCCCGATGATGTATCTCGCGCTCAGTTACGACCACCGCTTGATCGACGGCCGCGAGGCGGTCACATTCCTCAAGATCGTCAAAGAGGCGATTGAAGATCCGACCCGGTTGTTGATCGACCTATAAGGAGCGAAAGCCATGGCAGAACATGATTATGACCTGATCGTTATTGGCGCAGGTCCCGGTGGCTATGTTGCGGCCATTCGTGCGGCGCAGCTCGGGTTGAAAACCGCTTGTGTCGAGAGCCGCGAAACCCTTGGTGGCACCTGCCTCAACGTCGGATGCATTCCGTCCAAGGCTTTGTTGCACGCGTCGGAAATGTACCATGAGGCGCAATCCGGATCTCTGACTAAGTTCGGCATCGATTTCAAAGGCGTTTCGCTCAATCTCGACCAGATGCACGCCGAAAAGGCGAAGGCTGTCGGCGAGTTGACCGGCGGGATCGAGTTTCTGTTCAAGAAGAACAAAGTCGACTGGCTGAAAGGTCGTGCCGCATTTGCTTCAGCGAATAGCATCGACGTTGGCGGCAAAACTCATACCGCCACGAATATCATGATCGCGACCGGTTCGTCGGTTACACCCCTGCCCGGCGTTGAAATTGACCAGAGGGTTATCGTCGATTCCACTGGCGCGCTAGCATTGCCAAAAGTGCCGAAGCATATGGTTGTCATCGGCGGCGGCGTTATCGGCCTGGAATTGGGCAGCGTCTGGCTTCGGCTTGGCGCCAAGGTGACAGTCGTCGAATATCTCGACCAGATTTTGCCCGGCATGGACGGCGAAGTCCGCAAGGAATCGGCCAAGATATTCAAGAAGCAAGGCTTTGAAATTCGCACCGGTACCAAAGTGACGGGCGCATCGGTCAATGGCGAAACCGCAACGCTGACCGTTGAGCCCGCCGCTGGAGGCGCGAGCGAAACAATTGAAGCAGATTGTGTCTTGGTCGCCATTGGTCGCCGCGCCAATACCGACGGGCTGGCGCTCGACAAGGTTGGTCTGGAAGTCAACAAACGCGGCCAAGTGGAAATCGGTCATGATTTCCAAACAAGCGTTCCCGGCATCTATGCCGTGGGGGATGTGTGCCCCGGCCCCATGCTCGCGCACAAGGCTGAGGATGAAGGGATTGCCGCAGCTGAATTCGTCGCAGGCCTTACTGGCATCGTCAATCATGACGTCATTCCAGGCGTGGTGTACACTTATCCTGAAATCGCTAGCGTTGGTTTGACCGAGGAAGAAGCCAAGGAACGCGGCGAAATCAAGGTGGGCAAATTCCCGATGATGGCCAACAGCCGTGCAAAGACGAACCGCGATACCGACGGCTTTGTGAAAGTTATCGCCGACGCCAAGACCGATCGCGTTTTGGGCGTGCACATCATCGCATCGATTGCGGGCAGCATGATTGCTGAAGCCGCAACCGCTATGGAATTTGGCGCGACGTCGGAAGACATCGCCTACACTTGCCACGCGCACCCCACGCACGCCGAAGCCTTGAAGGAAGCAGCCATGGCCGTGACGGGCAAGCCGATCCATATGTAATGGTCAGCCAAGCGGTCCAGATTGCTCCGGCGATGATTTCGTGGCTGGACCTGTTTGGCATTGCCGTCTTTGCCGCCTCCGGATCGCTTGCCGCAGCGCAGCGCGGCCAGACGCTTGTGACATTTTCGTTCTTCGCGCTCATCACCGGCGTTGGTGGTGGGACAGTGCGTGATCTGCTTATCGGCGCGCCCGTTTTCTGGGTTCAGGACTGGCGCTTCGCTGCCACCTGCCTCCTAACGGCGGGGCTGGTATGGGTTACGCCCAAGCATGTCTGGAATGCCCGCGCACTTGATTGGTTCGACGCCGTTGGTATCGCCATTTATGCCGTGTTCGGCACATGGAAATCGCTCACGCTCGGCGTGCCGCTGTTACCGGCCATGATGATGGGAGTGATCACCGCGTGCGTTGGTGGCATCATTCGCGATGTGCTGGCGGGCGAGCCGTCGATCCTGCTGAAGCCTGAAATATATGTCACCGCTGCGGCTCTGGCATCAGTATTGTTCGGTATAAGCTTGTGGTTTGGTGTGCACCTGATGCCCGCTGCGATTATAAGTGCACTTGCCGGCTTTGCCCTGCGCGCAATGGCCATTTGGAAGGGCTGGGCCATCCCTGCCTATCGCGGCTGACTATCGCGTTATATTCGGAAACAGCCGTTTCAGGTTAGCGATTTTGGGCTTGTCCCACATCACGATGTAACGGTGACGCGGGTTTTTGGCCATGAAGTCCTGATGATAGGATTCCGCTGGGAAGAAACTGAAAGGCTCGATCCGCGTCGCGATGGGTTTCGTCCAATAGCCCGATTTCGATAGCTGACTGATATATGCCTTCGCCGCGCGTTGCTGTGCGGCGTTGACAGGAAAAACCGCCGACCGATATTGGCTGCCCACGTCCGGGCCTTGGCGGTTCAACTGTGTGGGATCGTGCGAGACCGAGAAGAATATATGCAGCAAGTCGTTATAGCTGACGATGGCTGGATTATACTGGATGCGTACCGACTCTGCATGGCCAGAAGCGCCAGCGCTGACATCGTCATAATTGGCCGTCGCACGCTTTCCGCCCGAATAGCCCGACTCCACGCGGGTGACGCCCTTCACCTTTTCGAAAACGGCCTCAATCCCCCAAAAGCATCCGCCAGCGAACACAGCGGTCTGTGTTTTGCCAGTTTCGCGGATGGGGGACGCCGGAGCGGCAATGCGAATGCCCTCGGCAGCATGGGCGCTACCCATCGGATTTGATAGATTGTCGCCGCAAGCTGTTACGGTGCCAAGCAACAATAATGCGGAGAGAACCCGCAGCCGAATGTTACTGTGTTTTGTTGACGGGTTCACGTTGCGCCGCTCCCACGATGATGGATTGCGCGTCATTTTCAATGCCAGGGCCAGCGCTCGCCGGTTTTACAACCGCAAGCCCGGCAACACCCAAGGCAAAGCCGCCAATCAAGCTAAGGAAAAGATCCGAGCGTACGAAACTGATAATACGGTCCATTATTCCATCTCTAATCTAAGCGGCCTTGTGCGCGCAGGAACAGGTACGTCTGCGGCTTGCAAATGGTTTCAAGCAAATTGCGGGTTAAATACGGCTTAACGTTCCTGCCGAATTTGCAGCTATGCGGTCAAGTGAGTGCTGCGCACGCCGATTGGATCCGGGTGCAGGCTTCCTTCAATATTTCTGCCGACGTCGCGTAGGAAATGCGGAAGCCCGGGGAGAGACCAAAGGCTGCCCCATGCACCGCTGCGACGCGATGGTCGTCTAAGAAATAGTCGATCAGATCCGCGTCGGTGTTAATCATTTTGCCTTTCGGCGTTACCTTGCCCATTACGCCCGTCGCATCGGGATAAACGTAAAACGCACCCTCGGGCGTCGGACAGCTAAGACCCGGCGCATCGTTTAGCATGGCGACGACAAGGTCGCGGCGTTCGCGGAACGCGCTGTTACGTTCGCGCAAGAAGTCTTGCGGACCGTTGAGTGCCGCTAGAACGGCATATTGGCTGATGGAGCAAGGATTGCTGGTCGACTGCGACTGCAAATCCGCCATTGCCTTGATCAGCCATTCTGGCCCACCCGCATACCCAATGCGCCATCCCGTCATGGCATAGGCTTTCGACGCACCATTCATCGTGAGCGTGCGGTCATATAGCTCCGGACACACCTGAAGCATCGTCGCGAACGGCGATTCCGCATACCAGATATGCTCGTACATATCGTCAGACAGCAGCAAGACTTGTGGGTGCTTGAGCAGCACTTCCCCAAGCGCTTTCAGTTCTGTCGCATCATAGGCTGCCCCGGTCGGGTTCGACGGCGAGTTGAGAATAAGCCAGCGCGTCTTTGGCGTAATCGCTGCCTCCAGTTGCTCGGGCGTGATTTTATAATTTTGCGCAGCACCCGCCATGATGATGACTGGTGTGCCGCCGGCAAATTGCACGATATCCGGGTAGCTGACCCAATAAGGTGCCGGAATGATAACCTCATCACCTGAATCAACGGTCGCCACCAGCGCATTGAATAATGTATGCTTGCCACCCGAGTTCACCGTGATCTGCTTCGGGTTATAATCAATGCCATTGTCGCGCTTGAACTTGGCCATAATGGCTTGTTTCAACGGAGCGATACCGTCCACGGCAGTGTATTTCGTCATCCCGTCGCGGATTGCCTTGATAGCGGCTTCCTTCACGAAATCAGGAGTGTCGAAATCCGGCTCGCCAGCGGAAAGACCAATGACGTCGATGCCCTGAGATTTAAGGTCAATGACGCGCCCCGACATGGCCAATGTAGCAGAGGGAGCTATGCGGCCAAGGGCAGCCGACAGATGATCAATCATGGTGATACTTTCGGGCGATTATTGTACTGAAATTGCGTCGTTGCCCCTATAACGTCACCAAAAATTACGCAACCCACTTCGCCCGGATTAATCCCCGTAAACTGTTCCCGACGTAGAATTCGCCGTGCAGGTCAGCGATCGTCAGATCGGCCTCTTTCGCCTTTCCCGACGCAATAAGCTCGGCGCGAAGCACCGAGGGCAACAGGCCAGTTTCAAGGCGGGGGGTAAGTAACAGGTCACCGCGCTCCACAAACAAAGCGGTGATGCTGCCTTCCGTCAGCCTGCCATCGGCCCCAACGAAGATAACTTCATCGCAATCCGGCCGTGCCTTTCGTGCGTCGTCATAAAATGCCCTGTCCGTGATTTTGTGGCGCAACCGAAAGTCGTCATGGGGGACCGGCAGCGGAACCACCGCCACTCGCCAGTACGACACATCGTTCAATGGCCGGATTTCAACAGACATAGCGCCGGTCTTCGACAGCATGAGGCGTATTTTCGAGAGATTGTGGAGATGGAAAATGCTCGCATGCAGACGGTTGCGCAATTCGTGCCGGTCAAATTCGAAACCAAAAAGACGCGCGCTATTGTGCATACGGTCCAAATGATCTTCCAGCCGCAATATCCCGGCCATCGGTTCAAACCGCATGGTTTCAATCAAGTCGAAGCCATGTGCATGCAAAATCGTAAAATCCCCCTTGGCAAGACACTCATCCCATTCGGACGCCTCAACCGAATCCGCGACCACCCCTGAGCCGAGACCGAATGAAAGCGACTTTGTTTTTTCGCACAAGGTAAAAGTGCGAATGGCGACATTGAACGCCGCACTACCGTCATTGTCGATGCGGCCAATCGACCCGCAATATATGCCACGCGGCGCATCTTCAATTTCGTCGATAACCTGCATGGCCCGGATTTTCGGCGCACCCGTGATTGATCCACAAGGAAACAAAGCCGCAATCACGTCCACAGCATCGGCATTGTCATTCAGTTGCCCTGTAACTGTGGACGTCATCTGGTGCACCGTCGGGTAGCTTTCGATGTGGAATAAGGCCGGAACCTCAACTGAACCTGGCGCGCACACGCGCGATAGATCGTTCCGCAGCAGATCGACAATCATCAGGTTTTCCGCGCGTTGTTTCGGATCCGTCCGCAACGTCTCCGCCAGCGCACGGTCAACGTCCAGGTCAGCATGTCTCTTTGCCGTCCCCTTCATTGGCTTGGTCGTAACCCTACTGCCCTTCAAGGCGAAGAACAGCTCGGGCGAGTAGGACAGATAATGTGCGTCACCCGTGGCAATAATCCCGCCATAGCCAGCTTTGGCTTGCCCGCGCAGAGCCGCGTACAGCGCAAGGGGGCACCCGGCATAATTCGCTGACAGGGGAAAGGTCAGATTGGCCTGATAGATGTCACCGGCATTGATGTAATCCTGCACCTTGGCAAATGCGCGTCCATAATCAGACCGCGAAACGTCCGGGCGCAGCGGTGAAAGCCACGCGCCAGCGGAGTCAGGCAACAGTGACGCCACGACGTCAGGCGGGATCAATTGATAAGAATCAAACAAGCCAAACCATGCCAATCGGCTATTCGAGCGCGCGGGTACAGTTGGCAGGAACGCCGCGCCAGCATCATAGGCAAGATAACCGGCCGCGTGTAGCCCATCATTTTTGGCCTGCCGCAAATCTGCCATAAGCCCGGCGATATCGTCCGTGGATTGTGCGGTCAGAATCCGGACAGGCTGCACATAGAGTCGTGATGGTGACGGCTCCAGTTTGCGGGCATCGTCCAATAATACAAAAGGAGCGTCCGTCGGTAGCGGCATCATTTGGGCATGCCGATTGTGCCTGGAGCGGGTGAGGGGAATCGAACCCCCGTATTCAGCTTGGGAAGCTGCTGCTCTACCATTGAGCTACACCCGCATATCGTGGCGCCAACGTACTTAGTCCTTCAACCGGTCCGCATGCCAAGCCAGATGCTCGGCCATGAAGGTCGATATAAAATAATAGCTGTGATCATAGCCGGGTTGCATTCGGATTGTCGCTGGCTGACCCATTTTTTCACATATGGCGACCAAAAACTCAGTCTTCAGTTGCGCTTCAAGGAAATTGTCGGCTGAACCTTGATCAACCAACATATCGGGCAAACGCGCGCCGTCTTCGATCAGGGCAACGCTGTCATATTCGCGCCACCGGTCAGTGTCGGTTCCAAGATATCCGGTAAGCGCCTTTTCGCCCCACGGACATTGCATAGGCGATACGATCGGCGCGAAGGCGGATGTCGAGCGGAAGCGTTCGGGATTGCGCAAGCTGATTGTCAACGCACCATGTCCGCCCATAGAGTGCCCCATAATGCCTTGGCGTTTCATGTCCGCGGGAAAGTTATGGGCAATGACCGCTGGCAATTCAGACTCAAGATAAGAGCGCATGCGATAATGCGTACTAAAGGGAGCAATGGTCGCATCGACATAAAATCCTGCACCTAGACCAAAATCATAGGCGCCCTCGGCATCGTCCGGAACACCGTCTCCACGCGGGCTGGTATCGGGCGCGACAAATATCAAACCAAGCTCTGCGCAGGCACGCCGATATTCGCCCTTATCCGTCACATTGGCATGGGTGCAGGTCAGGCCGGACAAAAACCACACAATGGGCAAAAGCTGACCTTCCTTGTGCGGCGGGACATAGACCGAAAAGGTCATGTCGGTCCCCGTCGCAGAAGATGTATGGGTGTAGACACCTTGGGTCCCGCCAAAAGCGGTGTTCGTGGAAAGCGTTTCAAAGGTCATTCGGGTTCCGATATAGGTATAGGCGCGATGATGGGCTCGTGATTCCAGTGCCGCAGCGCCCGAACAAGGTCATTGGGCGCAATGCTGAGCGTGGCATCATTGCGTAAAGGATGGCAATTAACGACGTCCGCCGCCAGTAACGCTTCATCCAGCACGATCTGGACATGGTTTTCAGTGTCATTGAGCACCGCGAGTGCGGTAACCGATCCGGGCGTCACACCCAGCAACCGCTGCATATCATCCGGATTGCCAAAACTCACTCGATCGCTGCCAATGGCTGACGGAAGCATTTTCAGATTAACCCGTAGCTCTGCGCGAACGGTAACCAACCAAAAGCGACCCTTCTTGTCCTTCAGAAACAGGTTTTTGGTATGCGCGCCAGAGATATCTGCATCAAGCGCGCTACTTTGCGCGACCGTAAAAACGGCGAGATGTTCAAACGTTGTGACGCGGATGCCGAGCGCCGCCAAATCGGCGTAAAGCTGCGTCTCGGCATCCGTCATGATGTCAGTGTCAGTCGGTTACGCGGTGGAGCGCGCACAATTTGTTGCCATCCGGATCGCGCAGATAGGCAAGATATAGTTTCATACCATTACCTTCTCGAATGCCGGGCGCGTCTTCAATCGCTTCGCCGCCATTTTCCACGCCTGCCTGATGCCATGCATCGGCCTGCTCCGGAGTCATTCCAAAGCCAACAGTGCAGCCATTACCATGGGTTGCCGGCTCACCGTTGATCGGCGGCGTGACCAAAAACATTGATCCATTGTGCATGTAAATCAGGCGGCCCTTTGGGTCCTGCATGCCGGGCTTCCCGCCCATCGCCACGAATGTCGCATCGTAGAATTTTTTCGATCGTGCAATGTCATTGCTACCGACCATCATATGGCTGAACATCTATTCTCTCCCTTTTTTAAAAAACGACGACACTGCGGATGCTTTCACCCGCATGCATCAACTCAAACGCCTTGTTGATATCCTCAAGTCCCATGACATGCGTGATCATCGGGTCAATCTCGATTTTGCCAGACATATACATGTCCACAATCTTGGGCACGTCCGTGCGGCCTTTTGCGCCGCCAAAGGCAGTGCCGCGCCAGTTGCGTCCAGTCACGAGCTGGAAGGGCCGCGTCGCGATTTCCTTGCCCGCTTCGGCGACGCCGATGATGATGCTGGTACCCCAGCCGCGATGGCACGCCTCAAGCGCGGTCCGCATCACTTCGGTATTACCGGTTGCATCAAAGGTGTAATCGGCTCCGCCATCCGTCATCTCGACAATCCGCGCGACAACGTCTTCACGGCTCATACCCTTGGAATTCAGGAATGCATTCATGCCGAAACGACGGCCCCATTCTTCGCGATCAGGATTAATATCGACGCCGATTATCAACCCTGCACCCGCAAGTCGCGCGCCCTGAATAACGTTTAGGCCAATTCCACCAAGACCGAATACGACCACATTGTCGCCGACCTGTACTTTGGCGGTGTTCACGACTGCGCCAACGCCAGTGGTGACGCCGCAACCGATATAGCAGCTCGACTGGAACGGTGCGTCTTCACGTATTTTTGCAACCGCTATTTCGGGCAACACCGTGAAGTTGGAGAATGTCGAACAGCCCATATAATGGAAAACTGTCTGACCTTTATAGCTGAACCGGCTGGTGCCATCGGGCATTAGGCCCTTGCCCTGCGTCGCGCGGATTGCCGTGCACAGGTTGGTCTTGCCCGATAGGCAGCTTTTGCACTGGCGACATTCTGGGGTGTACAATGGAATGACGTGATCGCCGGGTTTAACGCTGAGTACGCCCGCGCCAACCTCGCGGACAATTCCTGCGCCCTCATGCCCCAGCACGGACGGAAAGATGCCTTCGCTGTCAAAACCGTCCAACGTGTAGGCATCGGTGTGGCAGATACCAGTCGCCATGATTTCGACGAGCACTTCGCCGACCTTTGGCCCTTCGAGGTCAAGCTCGACAATTTCCAAAGGCTTTTTGGCCTCAAATGCAACCGCGGCACGCGTCTTCATGATGTGAAATTCTCCCCTGATGTCTCACGCGGCTTTTCCATTAACGGCGGGCGCGTGCAAGCCTAGATTCCGGCATACCATTCATAGTCCCCGACATCTTCCCAATATCCGCCCTTGCCACCATGAAATTTGGTCAGATCGTCCGTCGCCTCGATGCGCATAACATATTTGGCCTGTTTGTAGCCAAGTTGGCGTTCCACACGCAAGCGCACCGGCGCTCCATATTTTACGGGAAGAACCGCATCGTTCATGCCCCACGCTAATATGGTCTGCGGGTGAAAAGCGTCCACCAGATCGATGGATTCATAATAAGGCGTTGCGCCATAGCTATCGGCACAGTGAAACACGATATATTTGGCGCGCGGCGACAATTTCGCCTGCTGCAAAATATAGCGCAGCGGCGTTCCGCGCCAATTTGCGATCGCGCTCCATCCTTCGACGCAATCATGGCGTGTGATCTGTGACCGCGCCGGCATCGCCCTTAACGCATCCAGCCCGATGTCCAATGGGTTGGCGACAAGGCCATCCACCCGCAGTTTCCAGTTCGCAAAATTCTCTGCAACATGCTGCAGATATTCCTCCGAATTTCCGGTGATCGAACCGTTGGTTTTAAAGACTGGCGATATGTCGCTTGAGTCGAATTCAGGCGCCAAGGCCGCACGATCCATAAGGCCACGCTGCGTCATGTAGTTGAGCGATTCCGCCGCACGGAGTGCGGATCGGAATGTCGCGTTTTCATTCATGGCGTCACAGCCGGCCAGTAACAAGCTGCTGGATCCCACTGTTGCAGCTTTCAAAAGATCCCGGCGTTTGAAGTGGCTGGAGTCGTCCGTCATTTCGCAGCTCCTTCCCGGTGACTAGATTGGCCAGTAATCATGGAACGCAGTCCGGAAATCGGTCCGGATAAAAGCACCATCAACAGGTGCACGATCACGAATGCCACAAGCAGAAATGCGCATAGAAAATGAATCGACCGTGCCGATTGACGACCTGCGAATATGTCCAGCAACCACGGCCACGCCGCGTTCATCGCAGGCGACATCGCAATACCGGAAAATATCATCAGCGGTAGAAGGACGAATATCACCGCCACATAGCTGCATTTCTGAAGGACATTGTAGACGCTATGTTGCTTGTCCCTAAAACGGAGGCGCGCATGGTCCTTCACATCCTGCCAAAAAACAGCAAAGCGCCACTCGGCGCGCGGAATGTGCAAGTCGCGTCGCACATGTCCGTTTATCAACGACACTGCCATGAAGAGCGTCAACCCGACAGCGAATATCCATGCAAAAGCGAAATGCCACCGCCGCGCGGCAGCGAGGCTGTAATACGTTGGAATTGTTGCCCATCCCGGAAATGCAACACGGCGGACGAGGTCGTCATCGCCCAACGACAATCCCAAGACCCCCGTTGTTTCGATGCGCGCTGAACCGATCTGCAAAAAACCCGTTGTCCGGGTGTCATCAATCTCAAGCCAGGCGGCATCTTCGCGCGAGCCATATTCCCCCCAATAGAGGCGCGGGTGGGCGTTGAAAATCATCAAGCCACTCATGAGCAAAATCGTGAGCGCAAGAGCATTCAACCAGTGCCAGATTCGGGTAGAAACCCGATGCCTGGGACGCGCTGAAACTTTCATGACTTGCCTTGCATCCATCGACTACTCCGCGTTCCAGCCTATGCCGCCATGTGGCTTAGAGCAATAGAAACGAAGCAGTTTCCCTAAGGATGCATTCCGCTGGCTTTAAGGGCCTTGCGCGTGATGGTCATTGCCAAGCGCCACACCGGCAAGCCGCGGCGTTGGTCGGGCGATGACAATACCCATGTCGACCGTTCCCGCATTTTTACCGAGTTCCGCACGTCCTGGTAACACGGCGTCCACGCCGATGATACTTGCGACCAGAAGCGCGACGCGAATTTGATATGCGCCATAAGGGACATATTCAAACAGGAAAAACCCGTCATATTCGGTTCGCGTTGTCTTGATGGCGCGGCCATTTCGATCCAGCAGCTCAACATCCACACCGCTCAGTGGCTTTCCGCCTTCACGTTGCAAGCTACCCGATATTTCCCCTGCGGACACCAACGGCAGTTCGATAATGCTGGGAACGCCAGGACGCGGCGTGACGACAATGCCACTAGTGGCTGGTTGCACGAACGGGTCGGGCAAGCTCGATGCATCAATGCCGATCAATATCTGTTCATAGGGTTGCAGACCGTCAATGACTGTCCGGCCCTCGGCATCGGTCGGCAGCCCTTTCCCCGCAGAACCTGCGGTCAGCTCAACACCCTTCTGCAAAGGCTCGTTCGGCTGACGGATGCCGTCGGCATTGTCATCCTGAAAAACCACCGCAAATGTCTGCCCCGAAGACGCAAGCTTTTCAGACGCCATCCGATACCCACCCGCCAACGGATCAGGCCCTAAGCTGAAAGCAAGACTAACCCCCGCAGCGACTGAACCGTCGCTACCCGCCTCGACTTGGCCGGTGATGGCAAAATGTCGAAAGCGGCGGCTATGGCCAAGTGCGACCCGCGCCCGTGATCCGGACGCGGTATAGCCTGCCTCCAGTTTCCAGTCCGACGTCTCGCCGGCGCGCCATTCGCCAGTGATCCGCGACTCCCGAAATCCGCGATCGCCAGTCAGCGCAAAGGCGGCTTCACCCCGAAGGCGTAGCCCGCCAATACGTCCTGATAAGCGAAGCCCGGCATCAAGACGTGTATCGGGGCGAGACCCGGCGCCGTCCTTATCCCTCGTCCATTCCAGTTCGGCGCTAGCGTTCAGTCGATTGATATTAAAAGATAATCTTGTTTCTGCTTCAAGGCGATTTCCGCCATCACGACGTGTGATATATCGCATTTCTCCGCGCAACGGCATATAATGTCGACCGAATTTCAAGGCGTGGTCAATCGTCAAGCTGTTGAACTGACGGACGTCGCGATCATAGCGTTCGCTTTGATAATTCCCGAACAGCCGCGCGCTTTCTCCGGTAAGAAGCGTCTGTCCAACCTGTGCCAGCACCTGGCCGCGCACGGCATAGCCGCCGACCAAATTGGCGGCTGTGGCGGCTTCGATAAGCGTAGGTCCAACCGCCCGCCGCACCGCTGCCTCCAGATAATGCTGCCGCTCGCCACGCAATACCGACGTGAAAAGCGACGCTGCAACTGACGTCTTGGGGTCAATTCCGCGTTCAAGGCCGAAACCGGCCCGCATCCCCGTAAATTCGTTCGGCTCGCTATCACCCAAATCAACGAGGTCGCGCCCAGCATCCTGAATCGCCGCCCAATAATAGGTTTCGCGCGGCGGGATCGAATCCAGACCAACGGGTATCATTTTAACATCGCGCCGGACCTGCCCCTGCGGACCGTACAGCACGACTTCAAACCGGTTCTGACCGTAGAGCAGTTGCACATCCAGAAATTCAAAGCGCCCGTCCCCGCGGCTTTGGACATAAGCGATCAATTGGTCGTTGCGATAAAGTTCCGCGTCCCATCCGTCTGGCAATTCGCCCCTGAAAACTGTTCGGTCAAAGCTTGCAGGCCGGTTCAGCGGTCGGTTGCTGATAAATGCGCCGCGTCCGGCCGTAGTTTGGATGCCCAAGGGCGTAGCATTGGTCGATACATCGCCGATTGCGACATGGGTTGCGCGGGCCGGCCCAAGGAGCTCGCCATTCGGGTCCGTGCGAAATGCCCGTAGTCGCAAATTTTCAGGAATGCCGCGCGCGTTCGATGACAGGCGCGCGTCAAAAGATGCTCCAGCAATCTCACCGCTAGCGTAAACTTCATACCGGCGGTCAACGCTGTTTCCAGAGCGCTTATCGCGGGCCGCGCTGATGGAGGCGACGACATCGACAGATGGCGTGCGGAAAAACTTATAGGGACTGTCGGCTTGTGGAAGGCTCGCCAAATCAAACGTTTTCAATGGCTGTACCTTGCCGGCCCGCGCTTTGCGTTCTTCAGCCAGCTCAAATGGCAGTTTCCGATCCGCGCTAATCAGGATGAGTGCGTTGGACTGATCCGCCTTGATGGTAACATCTAACCATTTGGCGAGAATGCCCACGTCCACACACCAACCTTCTGGTACGTCGCGTACATCTTCTTGCGACAATGAAAATGTCTTGTTCATGATTTGTACCGAGTTAGATTCACGATCAAGGGTGAAGGTGCGTCCCTCTTCAAACAACCAACCAGTTGCGCGGCGCGACTTTTTGTCGATGCGTACCGGCAGGTCAAAGGCCATGACAATATCGGCAAAGTCTATGCAAATGCCGCTGTCCGTTTGATAGCCGCGAACGCCGTCACCAACCCGCCATTGACCGACGCGAACGTCGAACAACAATGCATCGTCTTCATGCGCTTGCCATTCCGCTGCAGACGCAGGCGCGACCGGCATCACCAGGATACCAGTCGCTACGGCTAACGCCGTAAATGCCTTTGCGGCCTTTTGGAAAAGGTTAGCCATAAGCAGATGTGACCAATGGTCAGGGCAGAACGGCCCGAACTTGGCTAATCAATCCGCCACCGGCTTCCGCTGCTTCATAATATGAAATGATGATCTCGCCTTTGATCTTGGCGGCGATGTCCGGCGACAATGGTATCGAAACCTTGCGGCGCGCGATCTCGGGGTAGGCGGCGATACCTTTGGTGATGCTGAGCGGTTCGGCGATGCCGGGCTTGGTTACATGAACCTCGCCGAATAACGAACGGCTCCCCGATCGGTTGAGGTCGAATTCAAGGGCCGGGCCTTCATTGTCTTTACCGACACGGACATTCGTTAAGGCTGCTGTCGCAGTCAGCGAGCCTTTACGCACGATGACCGGTATGCTGATGCCATAAATAGGTATGATCTGAATACGCAGACCTTCGTTTGGCTGTTGCGATCCGTCGGCGGCCGGTGTTTTGGGAATCGCGCGAAACAACATGTGCGCGCGATATTCTCCGTCAGGCAGCGCTTCGTCAGGCTGAAGACCAATGCGGATTGACTGGGGTTGATTGGGCGGAAGCGTCACGCGACGCGGCGCATAGCGAATAATGCCCAAAACGGCACGCTCGGATTCCGTCGCCTTCTCCAGCTCGACATCATCCAGTCGGCCCTGATCATTCATACGACGCAGCTCGAGCGTAATGCGATACGTCGCCTCTTCGTTACCGATGTTATTCAAGATAACCTCGGTCCCGCGACGACCGTCGAGTATGACTCGAGTCGGCGCGATCAACAAATCGCCCGCGGCAGAGGCTGGCGCGACATTTACAAATGACGATATCAGCACCATTGCAGCCAGGCCGGGTAAGCGTGCCCTTCGAAGCAGTTCAAGCATGTTTTTTCATCCACATTCAAAGTGCGACTGCGCAAAAACAGCCGCACGGGTCCATGTGTTCGATATGCCGGAATATGGTTACCAACCCGCTAACGATGTTTTTTCGGGTGGGCGCAAAGCACCGAAAAGCCCCCGACAGCGCAGCTGCCGAGGGCTTGAGTAAACAAGCGTCGTTAGACGCTGATGGTCTTACTGATAATCAGCCGATACGTTGTATGTACCGGTATATGTGCCAGCTGCTTGGTTAGCACCAACCGACAGGGTTCCGCCAACGAAGAAGACTTGTGCCGCACCGGTCGACGCAAACGATGTCATCGAAGGGGTAAGCGCAAGTGCCATTGTGTTCGCGCCAGACGTCAGAGTCGTCGATGCAGGAACCGAAATACCAACAGTATAGCCTGAGGCTGCGTTGCTAACGGTAAAGCGACCGCGGAGCGCGGTACCGACGCAGGTTACGCCTGCCGAGCAAGTGCGTGTGTTTGAAGTGGTCGGCAGTGCGACGGTGCCAGCGGTGGCGCTGGACGCTACAACGCCGAAATCAAGGCCGTCATTCTGGGCGAGCTGCACAGCTGCAATGATATCGACTTCAGCAGTTGCGGTCTGGGTTGCAGCATGTGCGCCGGTCGAAGCCATTGCGGCGACGGCAACCATGCCCATCAGGGCGATTTTCGACTTGTTCAACATATTATGGTCCTTTGTAACAAAGCAGATACGGAATGCCCCACTGCATTCTGGCTCGCTTATGCACATGGAATCATAAGGTTTTGCTCCAACTTATGGTTAATATATCCTTTCTGCGTATTGGGCACAAAGGGACCAGCCGTCGTTCAGTTCGGCAGAATGAAGCGGTTTTTGCCACCAACAGAATATCTTTGGGCGTGATGCCTAATTAGAATTTTTCGCCCGTGAGTCGCTGACACAGCATGTCCAGCTGATCCAGGCTACCATATTCGAACGTCACGGCTCCTGCCCCGGTTGCATTTTTCTGCAATATGCTGACCTTCAGTCCCAAAAGATCCCCCAGGTGCGATTCGACAGCGCGAATGTCGGCATTTCCGTCCGACAGATCTACCTTCGCATTTTTCGCATGTGACTTGGGACCGCGTTCCTTCTGCACCAGCGCTTCAGTGGCGCGCACTGACAAACTGTTTTTGATTACTAACATCGCCAGCTGGATCGCATCTTCGCTGCCGAGCAATGCCCGCGCGTGGCCCATGCTCAACTTTTCTTCGACGACCAGATCGCGGATGGGCATTGGCAGATCGAGCAAACGCATCATGTTGGCCACATGGCTGCGGGACTTGTGGACGAGCTCGGCTAACTCGGCCGCGCTGTGACCAAATAGGTCAGTCAGCTTCTTATATGCCTCCGCCTCTTCGATAGGATTGAGATCCTGCCGCTGGATGTTTTCAAGCAATGCAATTTCAAGCGTTTCGGCGTCGTCGAAATTACGCACGATCGCCGGCATGTCATGCAGTTGCGCCTTTTGTGCCGCTCGCCAACGGCGCTCTCCCGCGACAATCTGGTAACCGCCATCAAACGGCCGTACCACGATTGGCTGAATGATCCCGTGCTTTTTAATACTCGCGGCAAGCTCGGCAAGCTTTTCATCCGAGAAATGGCGCCGTGGCTGATCAGGGTTGGGCCGGATTTCCCCAACCGCAATAGTAGCAACGCCGGACCCGCGCGCTTCCAAATCAACCGACGGCTTGACGGCATTAGGCTCACCGCGAAGTGCTTCACCCAATAAGGCATCCAGGCCGCGGCCAAGACCCATTTTTTTCTTCAACGGCGATTTTTCGGCGGGATTATCATTGGTCACGCGGCTAACTCCCGGGCCGGCAAGCGGCCAATCAATTCTCGTGCAAGTTTCATATAGGCAGTCGATCCCGAACAGCGATGGTCGTATACCAGTGCGGGCAACCCGTGGCTGGGCGCTTCCGACAGACGGACGTTGCGCGGAATGAAAGTATCAAAGACGAGTTCGCCCAAACAACTACGTACATCTTCAGCGACCTGCTCGGTCAGCTTATTGCGCTTGTCATACATCGTCAGCGCGACGCCCAAGATGCTCAGCGACGGATTAAATCGCCCCTGAATTCGCTCAACCGTTTGTAATAATTGACTTAAACCTTCAAGCGCAAAAAATTCACACTGCAATGGCACAAGCAGCAAATCTACTGCGACCAAAGCATTGATGGTGATCAATCCAAGCGATGGCGGGCAATCGATGAGGCAGATGTCCCAGTTGGTATCGGATTTGTCGAACGCTGCCTTTAACTTACCCGTCCGGTCCTCATATTCGACCAATTCAATCTCAGCGCCCGATAAATCTACCGTCGCCGGAACGATATCAAGATTCGGTATAAGGGTCGGAATGGCCGCATCTTTTAATGAAGCATCGCCAAGCAACAGATCATAGCTGCTATGTATACGCTGGGCTTGCTTGACGCCGAGACCCGTCGACGCATTCCCTTGCGGATCAAGATCGATAAGAACGCACCGCCATCCGCTCGCGGCCAACGCGGTCGCGACGTTGATGGCAGTCGTCGTTTTTCCAACACCGCCCTTTTGATTTGCTACAGCAATTCGGATCATATTCTTACCCTTTTGCTCGCGATCTGCTGCCGGCAAGGTGCCGACCCGTCAATCTGCCGACGAGTATGCCCGCCTCGGAATCTGTTACGCTCTGTTCGACCGCGAATTCGCCAGCCCAGGCGTTTCGCGCGTCCTCCCACTCAATAGCTGCATTACGTCCCTTTGGTAAAAGCCACAAAGTGTTATTTGTGGAAAATCGCTCCGCCAATGCGAACAATTTAGGTAATGGCGCAAAAGCGCGAGCACTAATGACCGAATATGGGGCAGTTGGAACTTTCTCCAACGTGGACCCCGCAACGGTTACACGCCCGCTAAGATCCAGCATTTCAACCGCGCGCTGGAGATACTCGATCCGACGCGTCCTCGACTCAACCAAAGTGACGTCATAATCGGAAAGCAGCGCAATTATCAGCCCCGGAAAACCTGCCCCAGAACCTAAGTCGAGCCAGTTTGTGGCAGCCGTCCCAGTGGGGACGTACGACAATAACTGAGCGCTATCCACGATATGGCGCGCCCAAATATGGTCGAGTGTCGATCCAGACACGAGATTTTGGCTAGTCGCTTCGCGCTTTAGAAATGCG
This sequence comes from uncultured Sphingorhabdus sp., assembly GCA_963508315.1. Lineage (GTDB taxonomy): Bacteria > Pseudomonadota > Alphaproteobacteria > Sphingomonadales > Sphingomonadaceae > Sphingorhabdus_B. Next base: position 243,318 of record CAUOWK010000003.1, read on the forward strand.
ACAAACGACTCAAATGCTTCAATTGTTTCACGTGAAACACATCGATATTTTGTCAGCCACTCAAGCGCCTCACCTTCGGTCATTGAACGTTTACCGATGCAGTGTTTGAACGTTTGGCGTGAACCAAAATGGCTGCGAGTGCAGCGGGTGTTATTCCTCGGATTCGCGAAGCCGCAGCAAGACTCTCAGGCTGTGCGCTGTCGAGTCTTTCCACCATCTCGTTAGACAAGCCGGCAATGTCCGCATAACGCGTTAACGGAGACAGTCGGATTTGCTCATTAGCAGCAACGTCTCGTATCTCATGTTCAAGACGATCAAGATAGGGTGCGTATCGACCATCCTGTTCGAGTTCATTCAGCAACTCATCCGCAGCATCGATTGCCGCGTTGGACAGAAGCGTGGCAATAGAGACTTGGGGAAAACGAAGCCATTCCATCATTGTCATTTTCCCTGCGTCTTGCTTGACAGCAACTCCCATCTTTATGAGCGCATCGGCCGTTGCTGGTTGATTTAGATGTTCCATGATCTGGCTTTTCTGGCCCACCATATGTTGGAACGCAGCTTCGCGCTGTGCGCCGACGGCACCAGCCTCGATAGCGATTGGCGTCAATCGTGTCGGCGCGTTGTCGGAGCGCAGACGCAAGCGGTACTCGGCGCGCGCGGTCAGCATCCGATAAGGTTCGGTGACGCCCTGCAGCGTCAAGTCATCCACCATGACTGCGATATAGCTGTTGGCACGTGTGATCGCCGGAAAGGGCTTACCGGATATTGCGCACGCCGCGCCAATTCCTGCAACCAGTCCTTGAGCTGCTGCTTCTTCGTAGCCGGTAGTTCCGTTAATCTGACCCGCGCAATACAGGCCCTCAAAATCCCGCACCGCAAGAGTTGAATCCAGACAACGGGGGTCCACATGGTCATATTCAACTGCATAACCCGGTATGGCAATCTCGCAATTTTCTAGACCGTGCATCGAACGGACCATTGCTTCTTGAATGTCGGTTGGCAATGAAGTGGAAATGCCATTCGGGTAAACCAGATGGCTGTCGAGTCCCTCTGGTTCCAAAAACACCTGATGACCTTCCCTATCACCGAAGCGGAAAATCTTGTCTTCGATGGATGGGCAATAGCGTGGGCCCCTGCCCTCGATATCACCGCCAAACAATGGTGACCTGTAAAGACCACTGCGGATGATATTGTGCGTGGCTTCGTTGGTGCGTGTGATGGCACAGAATAGCTGAGGGACTGAACGACGCGAAGACATCGAAGACATCGTCCACGCCTCTCCGTCAGAAGATTGCTCCTCCAGTTTTGACCAGTCAATCGTACGTCCATCCAAGCGCGGCGGTGTGCCCGTCTTTAGGCGCGCAATTGGCAAACCGGCTCCTCGTAGTTGTTGCGATAGCTGCGTCGCCGTAGATTCACCGATCCGTCCGCCGTCAAGCCGCTCCTCCCCACGAAACAACTTTCCGCCTAAAAACGTCCCGGTGGCGAGAATGACCGCGCTCGCCGTTATAGTCGAACCGTCGCCAAGCACGAGCCCGGTAACTTTGTGGTGGTTCGCCGGGCACAAGTCCAGCGCAGCTGCTTCGCCTTCAACTATGGTTATGCCGCGTTGCTCAGACAGTTGGCGTTGCACGGAGGCTTTAAACAAACGCCGGTCTGCCTGAATCCGTGGCCCTTGGACCGCTGCCCCTTTGGACGCGTTTAACATTCGGTAGTGCACAGCTGCTTCATCGGCTGCGCGCGCAATGATGCCATCGAACGCATCGACTTCCCGGACCAGGTGCCCCTTGCCCAAGCCGCCAATAGCGGGGTTGCATGACATTGCGCCGATCATGTTTTTGTCAAAGCTGACCAAAGCGACGCGCATACCCATGCGCGCGGCGACCGCGGCGGCTTCAGTCCCGGCGTGGCCACCGCCAACTACTATGATGTCAAAATTTCGGCTCATGCTGCGCGCATAGCGGAACTCATCACTCGGGTCAAAATACGTAATGCTGTTTCACGTGAAACATTATTTACCGACGCAGAACTTTCCAAAAAGCGTGTCGAGCAGGTCCTCAGTATGGGCGCGACCGGTCAACGCATCAAGTGATCGCCGCGCTTGTCGGAGATTTTCAGCAATGATCAGCCAGTCCTGGCTTGAACCGCACGCGGCCAGATATTCGGCACAATCCGAAATGTGCTCCCTTTGACGTGCATTAATTGCGAACTGGTCGGGAAGCGGTAAAAGTTGTCGCGTTATGCCCAGAACGCGATGCATTAACTCGACCATACCCTCACCAGTTACCGCCGATACATGAACAGCCTGCGCAGTTTTTTGCGGGCATTGGCTGCTATCAGACTTGGGCGCGACCTCGATTACATGGGGATGTATGGGACCAGTGCCCTCCTCCCCCAGCCACAATATGATGTCAGCTTCACTCAAAGCTGCGTGGCTTCGTTCAATACCGATTTGTTCGATAACGTCCTGCGTGCTTTCTCTCAGGCCAGCGGTGTCCGTGAAAATTATGGGTACACCTTCAAGCGCGACGGGCACGTCAATCATATCACGAGTCGTCCCGGCGATGTCGGATACAATAGCCGCCTCGCGGCCGACCAACGCATTCAACAATGTCGATTTCCCGACATTTGGAGGGCCTGCAAGAACCACACGAAAGCCGTCTTTTAATTTCTCCGTTGACGGTCCCGTCACCAGACGCTGCATTTCGACACTCAACCGTAAGCAAGACTCTGTAATATTTATACTATTTTGCGCATCGACATCGGATTCGTCGGAGAAATCAAGCTCGGCCTCAGTAAGAGCGGATAAGCGAAGTACATCCTGTCGCCATTGTTCGACTGCACGGCTAAACGACCCACCAAACATCATGTTGGCCGCACGCCGTTGCCATTCGGTTTCAGCGGCCAAAAGGTCACCCAAGCCCTCCGCCTCGTTTAAGTCGATGCGTCCATGTTCAAAGGCGCGCCGCGTAAATTCCCCCGGTTCGGCCCGCCGCAAACCATTAACGCCGCTAATAGCGTCTTCGACAGCGCGGACCACTGCGCGGCCTCCGTGCAACTGAAGCTCGGCCAGATCTTCTCCGGTCGCACTATCAGGACCCGGAAACACGAGCACCAACGCTTGATCGAGATGTTGATGATTTTCAGGATGCCTTAAAATGGCAAGCGATGCCCGCCGGGGCGGCGGTATCCGACCCGCCAAAGCTTCTACGACCGCAAATGCTTGGCCACCGCTGATACGAATAATCGCAATAGCCGCTGGCGGCGCACCGCTGGACAGTGCGAAAATGGTGTCTGCACTATGCACGCAAATATGCTATTTTTTGTCTTTGGTATTCATGCCTGACATTGCGGCCTTGGCACCTGTTTCAATAAGTTGTTGGAACAGTTGAAGGCCCATTTGCCCCATGGGGGCTATCTGTTTGCCGATCTCTTGCAATTGCTCAATGCCGCCGGCACCCTTCATCAAGTTCGTAACATTGTCGACATAGGCTTCGTTCGCTTTAGTGACATCGGGCAGGCCCAATAACGCGCGTGCTTCCTCTGGGGAGCAATCAATCTCGATGTTCATTTTCATGGGCTTAGCCTCCGACATGTCGTGGCATCACAGTATAGAGATAAAGCGATTGCGTGCAATCGCCGACAACGCGGCGTCTGTTGCTTCCGCCCCGTCGCAACGAAATCAGGCCCCGTCAACGGGAGCCCGATTTATTACATTCCGATCAAACCGAAAGCATAAGGTTGCACTTCGCCCCAGCCTTCAACAATCATTTTAACCGCAACATATATAATCACGACCAAACCGACCCACGCAATCCAGCGATAACGTTCGATATATTGAGCGATGATATTCGCGGCTAGACCCATCAGGGCAACAGCGAAAATCAGGCCAACGATCAGGATTCCGGGATGCTCGCGTGCTGCGCCGGCGACGGCCAGCACGTTGTCGAGACTCATTGATACGTCAGCGACCGCAACACCCCATGCAGCACCCGCAAAGGTTTTGGTCGACTTGATACCCGAATGCTCGTCGCCTTCGATTTCAGGTGAACCTGTGGATTCACCAGCATGTCCGCGAATGTCACGGTACATGCGCCAGGCCACCCACAAGAGCAGCAAACCGCCGGCAAGAACAAGGCCAACAATGCCAAGCAACCATGTGACCATGAGCGCAAATATGATGCGGAGGACCAACGCCGCTAAAACACCAATAAGGATGACCTTTTTACGCTGATCCGCGGGCAAACCAGCTGCAAGCGCGCCCACAACAATGGCGTTATCACCCGCGAGAACGAGATCAATCAGCAGAACTTGCATGAATGCCGCAAAGGCAGCAGGTTCTGTAATGTTAGAGAAATCTTTGACAATCGCTGCCCAGATATCGGCTGGTCCACCAAGCGATGTCGCCGTCGCGGCGGTAGCAATCAGAAATTCAAACATAGCGTACAGACCTGCTTATTGATTCATCGAGTCGAAGAAATCTTCGTTGGTTTTGGAATCCTTCATTTTGTCGAGCAGGAATTCCATCGCGTCGATGGTTCCCATCTGCATCAAAATCCGGCGCAGCACCCACATTTTCTTGAGCTTGCCTTCTTCCACCAGCAATTCTTCCTTACGGGTGCCCGATTTACCAACATCGAGAGCCGGGAAGATGCGCTTGTCAGCGACCTTGCGATCCAGCACGATTTCGGAGTTACCGGTGCCCTTAAACTCTTCAAAAATAACTTCATCCATACGGCTGCCGGTGTCGATCAGCGCGGTTGCGATGATGGACAATGAACCACCCTCTTCAATGTTCCGGGCAGCACCGAAAAAGCGCTTGGGGCGCTGCAATGCGTTAGCATCCACACCGCCGGTCAGAACCTTACCAGACGATGGCACGACGGTGTTGTAGGCACGGCCAAGACGCGTAATCGAGTCGAGCAGGATCACAACATCATGCTTATGCTCAACCAGACGTTTCGCTTTTTCTATAACCATTTCAGCAACTTGCACATGGCGTGTTGCAGGTTCGTCGAAGGTAGAGGACACAACCTCGCCCTTAACCGAACGCTGCATGTCGGTGACTTCCTCTGGCCGCTCGTCAATCAGCAGAACGATCAGGAAAACTTCCGGATGATTTTCGGTAATCGCGCGGGCAATATTCTGCAGCAACACAGTTTTACCCGTGCGCGGCGGCGCAACGATCAAGGCGCGCTGCCCCTTGCCCTGCGGGCTGACGATGTCGATAACGCGCGCCGACTTGTCTTTGACCGTTGGATCCAACGAATCCAACGTAAGTTTCGAATCCGGATATAAAGGCGTAAGGTTATCGAAGTTAACGCGGTGACGAACTGCGTCGGGATCATCGAAGTTGATCTTCAATACCTTGGTGAGCGCAAAATATCGCTCGCCATCCTTGGGCGCGCGGATTTCGCCTTCTACAGTATCGCCGGTACGCAAACCAAACTGGCGAACCATATTTGGCGACACATAGATATCATCCGGTCCTGCAAGATAGTTCGCTTCAGGCGACCGCAAAAAACCAAAGCTGTCGGGCAGAACTTCAATCGTACCCAGCCCCATGATTTGTTCGCCATCTTCAGCCAATTCCTTGAGGATCGCGAACATGAGATCCTGCTTGCGCAGAGTTGACGCGCCTTCGACGCCAAGCTCTTCGGCCATCGATACGAGGTCAGCAGGATTTTTGCTTTTCAGCTCTTTCAAATGCATAAATATATTCCATTGGTTGGACCATCAGGCCCGATAGAAAAGCCGGTTTCCAAAAGACGACCGGTTTAAAATAGAAAGTTGGGTGGCGCGGTTATGAAATGTATCGCGCCTCACACCCAGGACGGGCTTGCCATGTTGAATAGTCGTGCACCGTGCTTTCGTCAACTGCACACGGTTAAAAGGGCTTTGCAACGACCAATATCACGATGAGGGCGGCAGCAATTCCGGGTACTTCATTGAACAGACGCAATTGCTTGCCCGTCAGTCGCCGTTCCCCCCGCGCCAATTTCTTCGCATATCCAAGCATCCAGCCATGATAGGCCGACAGACCAACAACGAACAATAATTTGGCGTGAAACCAGCCCTCTTGCATGGCGCCGATATGCCAAGCGAGCACCAGACCTACAATCCACACAATGATCATAGCGGGGTTAAGAATGATCTTGATAAGCTTGGATTCGCGATCCACCCATTTGGCCGCTTCTTCCGAACCCTCGGCGCTTTCCTGATGATACACAAAAAAGCGGGGAAGCATGAACAGCCCCGCCATCCAGAAAATGACGAAAATAATATGGGCAGATTTGAGCCAGATATAGAGCACAGATAATGTTTCCGTCATAAAAACGGCCTTTATGGGTTAACCCTTGCGGACCAGATTAAGCAGCATTTCGACATTTTCGATTGGCGTATCGGGCAAAATGCCATGGCCCAAATTAAAGATATGCGGGCGGTCTTCAAATGCCGATAAGATATTGCTGACGGCATCCTTCAACACATCTCCGCCAGCGATGAGCGCCAACGGATCAAGATTGCCCTGCACCGGCAGGCCTTTGCGCAATTCACGGTTCGCCCAATGGGGATCAACGGTTTCATCGAGGCCAAGCGCGTCAACGCCTGTGCCTTCCGCATAAGCCGCCAATTTACCGCCTGCTCCTTTGGGAAAACCAATGATGACCGCATTCGGATTGCGTGCCTTCAATCGACGGACGATTTCCGCATTGGGGGCAATGACCCATTTTTCAAATTGTGCCGGGGAAAGCGATCCGGCCCAGCTGTCAAACAGCTGCACCGCATCGACGCCAGCATCGATTTGCGCTGCGAGATAATCCACTGTCGCTGCAATGATGGCATCAATCAACGCACCAAAGCGCTCAGGCTCCGCATGAGCCATTCTGCGGGCTTCTGCTTGGTCCTTGCTGCCTTGACCATGCACCATGTACGTTGCGACCGTCCACGGGCTTCCAGCGAAGCCCAGGAAGGTTGTTTCAGGTGGTAGCCCCGCGGATACCTTACGCACCGTATCGATCACTGGTGCAAGCCGTTCAGGGGCGGCCACGAAATCTTCAAGCCGCGATTCCGCAAGTCGCGGTGCAAGGCGAGGGCCTTCGCCTGTTTCAAACCACAAATCCTGTCCCATGGCATGGGGAATGACGAGGATGTCGGAAAACAGGATTGCACCATCAAATCCAAAGCGCCTTATGGGCTGCAAGGTTATTTCAGTGGCCGCGTCACTATCATAAGCCAGCGCCAGAAATCCGCCCTTTTCAGCCCGCAACGCCCGATATTCAGGCAGATAACGACCCGCCTGTCGCATGAGCCAGACGGGGGGAACAACCTCCTGATTGCCTTTCAGAACATTAAGCAGTTTTTTCGGGGCTTGCGCTGACATAGGCGGTCGGGATCCAATCAAAATAATATAATTATATAAGGATGATGAAAGATGATGTGTTGTTGATAGCTCAAGCCTTAAAAGCTTTTGCGGATATTGCCAACATCTTGACGCACAAGCAGAACCTGAATCAACCGGAGTCGCAAATTTCGTCCCCGCTATCCACAGCCTGTGCATAGTCAATTTCGCCTGTGGATAGGCTGTGCCCGAATCGAGAGGTAAATCAGGGCTATCGGGGACGAATGGCGGGCCTGAAACTTGTCCCTTGATTTATCCCCAGCCTACCAACAAGACTGTCAGCCATGAACCAGCGCTTTCACCTTCATCTGCTGTCGGACTCCACAGGCGAGACGCTGGAGAATATTGCCAAGGCGGCGTTGGTGCAATTTGACGGCGCAGAAAATGTCATAAAGCATTTTTGGCCCATGGTGCGATCCGAAAGCCATTTGGAACGTATATTGGTCGATGTGGCCGCTAATCCCGGCCTTGTTCTGTTTACACTCGTCAATCGTGACACGCGGCGTAAGCTGGAAAATCGATGCCGTGCGTTGGGTCTACCTGCAGTTGCCGCGTTGGATGCAGTTAGCGATGCTATGTCCAACATGCTCGGGCAAGAGGCAAAGGCGCGACCAGGCCGCCAGCATGCAATGGATGCCGCTTATTTTGCCCGAGTCGATGCAATTCAATTCACGATTGCGCATGATGATGGCATCAATTCCCAAAATTGGGAGGAAGCTGACATTGTGCTGGCGGGCGTATCGCGCACATCCAAAACGCCCACGAGCATTTATCTTGCCAATCGCGGTTACAAGACCGCCAATATTCCTATTGTACCGGAAGCCCCACCGCCCTCTATTCTGTTTCAGCTCAAGCATCCGATGGTGATTGGCCTCGTCACCAGTGCTGACCGCTTGATTCAAGTGCGCCGTAATCGGTTGCTGTCCCTCAACCAGTCGCCAGACACCGATTATGTTGACGAGGAGAAGGTGAAGGCCGAAGTCGCCCATGCCCGTCGGATGTTCGCGGATAATGGCTGGCCCGTTCTGGATGTCACTCGGCGATCGATCGAGGAAAGCGCAGCAGCCATTATCAATCTGTTTAACGAGCGTGAACTTGCACAGGCACCCAAGACGTGACGCTCATACTTGCATCGCAAAGCGCAGGCAGGATCGCGATGTTGCATGCAGCGGGCGTAGCGGTTGAAGCCTGTGCCGCTTGGGTGGACGAAAGCAGCATTAAGGATGCCTTGCTCTCAACCGCTGCAAAGCCGCGCGACATTGCTGACGCGCTGGCCGAAGCGAAAGCCGTTAAAGTCTCCCGAAAAATGCGCGAACGGCTAGTGCTGGGGTGCGATCAGTTGTTGGTTAGCGCCGATGGCGAAGTGTTTGATAAGCCCGAAACGCCCGACGACGCGCGCGCGCATCTCGCTAGATTGTCGGGGAAAGCGCATCGCCTGATAAGTGCGGCTGTTATCTGTGAAGCGGGTGAGCCAGTCTGGCGCGTAGTTGATACTGCAACGATGACGATGCGGCCCTTAAGTGATGCATTTATCGACCAATATGTTGCGCAATATTGGGAGCAGATACGCCATTGTGTTGGCTGTTACCGGATCGAAGCTGAAGGCGCGCAGCTTTTCAATAGTGTGAACGGTAGCCAGTTTACCGTCATCGGCCTGCCGCTCCTTCAGGTTCTTGACTATTTGCGGATACGGGGTCTTTTGCCGACATGAACAAATATGCTGAAGTCATCGGGCAACCGATATCGCACTCTAAATCGCCCCTGATTCATAATTACTGGTTGCGCGAGCTCGGGTTGGTCGGTGATTATCGGGCAACCGAGATTCAACCCGAAAATCTGGGTAGATATTTCGCAACGCGAGCCGACGATGCCAATTGGCGCGGCTGCAATATCACCATTCCGCATAAGATTGCGGCTTTGGATTTTGTCACTGACCCAGGCGACGTGCGCAGTTCCATCGGCGCGATCAACACCGTTTTTCGAGATGCGACAGGCAATTTAATCGCCACCAATACCGATGCTGGCGGCTTTTACGGGCCAATTGCCGACATACCTATTGCTGGCGAAGCAGCGATTGTCATTGGTGCAGGTGGCGCAGCGCGTGCTGTGCTTTTTGCACTGGCTCAAGCGGACGTAGGCGAGGTTGTTGTTGTTGCGCGTAACTGTTTGAAAGCGGCTGGATTGCTGGCGCATTTCGGGCTGAAGGGCAAAGTAATGGGTTTTGATGCGCGCCTGCCTGACGCCGCTTTATTGGTGAATGCCAGCCCGCTCGGTATGGTCGGACAGGAGCCGCTGGATATTGATCTGTCGCCCCTGCCGGAACACGCGCTTGTTTATGATCTGGTTTATGCACCTATCGAAACGTCCCTGTTGAAAGCGGCGCGCGCCCGCGATCTTGAAACTGTCGACGGATTGGAAATGCTAGTAGGTCAGGCGGCCATCGCGTTTGAACTGTTCTTTGGCGTCGCGCCGCCGCAAGCGGACGAGGATGAATTGCGGGCGCTGCTTCTGGCATGACACAGCCGATGATCATTGGGCTGACCGGATCGATTGGCATGGGAAAATCAGCAGTCGCAGCGATGCTTGCCGATGAAGGCATCCCTGTTTTCGATGCTGACGCCGCCGTTCATGACATGCAGAAAGCTGGCGGGGAAATGCTGCCCGCCATTGAAAAGGCGTTTCCTGGAACAACTGGAGCAGATGGCGTAGATCGCAAGGCACTTGGCGCTGCTGTATTCGGTGACCGCGACAAACTGGCCGTGCTCGAATCTATTATTCATCCAGCAGTGGCTGCCCGCCGAGCTGCATTTTTAAAAGCACGTGCGGATGCGGACATCATCGTATTCGATATTCCGCTCTTGTTCGAAAAAGGCGGGGAGGCCGGTGTCGATGCGGTAGTAGTTGTGTCCGCGCCTTACGCCGTTCAGCGCGCCCGTGTCCTTGAACGTGCAGGTATGACGCCGGAGAAGTTTGACCAGATTGTCGCGCTTCAAATGAATGATGCTGAAAAGCGCGCCCGTGCCGATTATGTCATAGATACCGGTCAGGATATGCAAGCGACGCGTAACGATGTGCGGGAACTTGTCAAAAAGCTGCGCGCGGGTCTTGCATAAGCCTATAAACAGGCTCACATCTAATAACAGAATGCGTGAAATAATCTTCGATACGGAAACGACCGGCTTTGACCCCGCTAATGGCGATCGCATGGTCGAAATTGGCTGCATCGAAATGATTGGTCGGGTGATGACCGGACGCACATATCATGCTTATTTCAACCCGCAGCGCGCTATGCCGTCGGCGGCCGAGCAGGTGCACGGTCTTTCCGATCGTTTCCTGTCCGACAAGCCGGTGTTTGCCGCAAAGGCCGGCGAGTTGCTCGAATTTCTGGGTGACAGTCCACTTGTTGCGCACAATGCCAGCTTCGACTTTGGCTTTTTGAACCACGAACTTCAATTTTGTGGACGTCCTCCGGTATCGATGGACCGAATGATTGATACGGTTGCGCTTGCGCGCATCAAAAATCCTGGAGCCAAGTTATCCCTTGATGCTTTGTGTACCCGATACGGCATCGACCGCAGCCACCGCGTTAAGCATGGCGCGTTGCTGGACGCTGAATTGCTCGCGCAACTATATATTGAACTCACCGGGGGTCGCCAAATTGGCCTCGGCCTCGCCGATGACGGTGTTTCAGATAAAGCCATGGGCCAAAAAGACGTTAACTTTGTTCACGTAGCAAAGGTCTATCGGCCCGCGCGTCCACATTCGGCTTCTGAAGAGGAACTGAGACGACACGCGGACTTTATAGCTAAAATCAAAGATGCGCTTTGGCTTCAATCGGGGTCGGCGCTTTAACAAAGGAGACAGGCATTGGACATCAGGGTTTCAGGACATCAGGTAAACACCGGTGAAGCGCTCCAGACCCATGTGGAAAAACGACTGGGTTCCATTGCCGACAAATATTTCGCAAAAGCAATTTCGTCGCAGGCCACTTTTGGCCGAGCTCCGCATGATGGGTTCACCAGCGATATTGTGATGCATGTGATGCAGGGCCTAGTGCTGAAAGGCAGAGGCGAAGCACAAGACGCGCATGTTGCGTTTGATCGCGCCGCTGACCGCATCGACAAGCAGTTGCGCCGTTATATGCGCCGTCTCCAAGATAGACATGCACAGTCCGCACATGCGCTGGCGCAAGAAGAGGCGGCCTACACGGTGTTTGACGCAGGCGACCGCGAAGAAGAAGAGGCTGTGGCGGATTCGCCAGTAATCGTAGCCGAAATGAGCGTCGACATTCCGGAATCTACAGTGTCAGACGCGGTGATGCTGATGGATTTACGGAACACGCCAGCGCTTTTATTCAAAAACACTGGAACCGGACGCCATAATATGGTTTACCGCCGCGAAGACGGCACGATCGGGTGGGTTGAACCAAAATCTACACCTTAGAATTCGACCGGCAACACAAATTTTTCTACGCCATTTCAAATATTTAGGGATTGTGCTGCGGGTTGAAGCGGGCGCATTTGAACAAATATGATTCGACTTTCTACAAGGCTCGTTGAAGGGGCCGTTGCTGCTGATGTGGCTGCTGCGAGCAAATCTGATCTGCTATCACGGCTATCCGTGATTGCTGCGGAACAATATTTTCTCGATGCGCCTGCGGTGCTGGACGGCTTGATTGAGCGTGAACGTCTTGGGCCAACCGGCTTTGGCGGTGGGACAGCAATTCCGCATTGCAAAGTGTCGGGAATCGACATGCCAGTTGCTGTTTTTGCTCGCCTCAGCAAGCCCGTCCCATATGACGCGGTCGATGATGAACCTGTCGATCTGGTCTGCGCGCTCATTTCGCCCGCGCAGGACGGAGCATCCCATTTGCGCGCTTTAGCGGAAGTTTCGCGGTTGTTCCGTGACGAAAAAGTACGCGCGCAATTGCGTGGTGCGGCGGATTCCGCAGCGATGTTTGCGTTGTTGACGCTCTCCGAAGAGCGCGACGCTGCTTGATTGAGCCAAGGCTAGCCAGCGGAATGCAAATTTCCGCAATCAAGCGGCTGGCCGAGGCTCAGGGCGACATCGCCACCGTCCTCAAAAAAGGTGACCCTACATCCGGCGCCATCTTGCTGATTGGGTTATTACGAGGCGCAGATCCGGTCATTTTCGAACGTTACCCGTCGCTGGACGGTGCAACCACATGGCAGACTGCTACGTCCGGCGAAAGCGATGCCAATACTGATTCTTATTGGAAAAAGCGCTGTGCCAGTGACCCGGATTTATGGGTGTTGGAGCTAGACGTCGTATCAATGGCACGGTTGGACGGACTATTGGCCGCGTTGAATTGACTTTGTTGCGCCGCATCATAAATGCGCGATGAACGAGTAGCGAAGGTTGTCACGCGGGACACAATAGGGGTGCCGGACAAACACGCGAGTCGGATGCAACAAACGACGAAGATAAGAAAACATAGCATTTCGTCCGCTGCTGCCGCCGCTTTATTGTAAGTTTAATGCTGAAATTTTTCCGGGCTGCCTCTGTGGCGGCTGTATCGTTTACACTGGCTGCAGCAGTAATATCTGCCGATGCCGGCTTTGCTTTTGGAAATGACCAAAGCACCGCTCTAAATGCTACCACGATAACCGTGGACGCCGCTCAGATCGCAGCCGAACAGGCAACGCTTGATCTTGCAAAAAGCGGCAAAGTTACCGCAACCCTTGCGGACAATGGTGACATTATCTTTGTTCCCGGCAACGGCCGCATACAAGCTATGGACCCCAACACTCCTATCTCTTCAACAGATGATGTCATTTCTGCATCCTCCCTGTCAGAACTCGTGCGCGCGCAAAATACCGATGATGCGCTCAGCGCCGAAGAACGCTGCCTTGCAGGCGCGGTCTATTTTGAATCAAAGGGCGAATCGCTCGCGGGACAACTTGCCGTCGCGCGCGTTGTTATGGCGCGTGCCAATTCCGGTCGCTTCCCGACCACATTGTGCGGGGTTGTTTTCCAGAAAAGCCAATTCTCCTTCGTACGCGGCGGCGACATGCCACCGATCGCGACGGGAAGCACGCATTGGCGCAATGCGGTAGCCATCAGCAAGATTGCACTCAATGGTAGCTGGAAAAGCCCAGTAGAAGGCGCGTTGTTTTTCCATGCCCGCCATGTATCGCCGGGTTGGCGCCTGACGCGCTTGGGTAGCGTCGATAACCACATCTTCTATCGCTAAACCGCGACATCAGTTGAGACGAATAAGGGCTCCGCAAGGGGCCTTTATTTTGTTCTACTTTCGTTCTAAAGAAATCGCATGAACGCAAGCTCTATTCCTGAATCTCCCGCCAATGCTGCTGCTGTGGCGCGCGGCGTATCCCGACTATTCCTGCGCAACCAGATCATGGTGCAGCCAGAGGTAAGCCTGCGTAATAATCGCCGCGCAGATCTTATGGGGATGACGACCAAGGGTGAAATCATCATTGTCGAAATCAAATGTTCGCGTGCCGACCTGTTAGGTGACCAAAAATGGTCTGAATATCTTGATTATTGCGACCGTTTCTTTTGGGCGGTCCCCGCGGGTTTCGATATCAGCCCGCTACACGGGGAAACATTTATGCCCGACCGGTCCGGCATTATCGTTGCGGACGCGTATGATGGCGAGATCGCACGCCCAGCCGCGCTTGTACCGCTGGCCGCTGCCCGCCGGAAAACTGAAACGCAGCGGCTCGCGCGGCTCGCCATGCGCCGCCTGATGGGCATTGCCGATCCGGACCCAATACTTGCTGAGATTGAGGCCGAATAAACCCCCGCTTTAACTCTTGCGCGGATTATACCAGATCGGGGAGGAATAGGCACGTTCCTGTGACTTAAGTTCGGTTCCAGGCAGTAGCTTCGCACCATAACGCATGGCGTCAAACAACACCCAGCGCGGCGTCGGGATTTCCAGAACACGGACATAATAAAACGCACGCACTCCCGGCTGGAATTCGGGGTCGACCCAGACCGTCCGCAACTCAGGGTCGCCAATGCTATTCGTGTAGTTTGCCTGAGCGATGTTTACCGTATCGCCGACTGGCGGCAATTTGCCATTGGCGCCCTTTGCCCTCTTGTCGGCATCGCCCCACACAACATCGAATACGCTTTCTTCTAATGCGCCGCTGGCGTTGACCCACCCTTTGACAACCTGCACCCGATCCAAATTGGCACCCATCGGGTCCTTCAACGCCGAAATCATGAAACTGGGCCTACCGCCGCCAGCTTTCATATCGGCACCCATGGGTACACCGCGTGCATAGCCGCTTTTCACCCAATCGCCGGCGAAATCCTTGGCCGTGAAATCCCAGCCGCCAAACACGCGCAATGTCATACGCGGCCCAGTGGTCGCATATACCTCCCGGCGGGTCATTGCATCGAAAATAGCGGCGCGCGTATTAGCCGTTGCCCAAACCGCGGCGTATCCACCAGCGAGATAATGCCAGCCAAAACGCCCTTCCCGCGTGCCAAGATTTTGGGCTTGTGACGCGCGTTGCGCATTTGGTTCACCACCGGAATGCTTCCCAAAGAAGTTATTCTCGTCCCCGGTGGCAAGTCCGGTGTGGCTGTCGGTTGAACCGATGACGCCAAATTTATAAGGATTCACGCCGGTCTTCGCTTCGATAGCCAATCCGCGCTTGAGCGCTTCGCGGATATACTCGCCCGCGTAATCCTGCGGTTTTTTCTTCGCCTGCATCGTCAGGTTGCCAAGTTCCCACCCAGCAGTGCCAAAGCCTGCAAATTCGTCATTGGGGGACAGAAACGGATGCGATTCGCTATCGCCCTTTATCTGTGTAATTTCGGCCACCGGCTCACGCGCAGCCCGCCGCCGGGCATATGCAGCAGTCATAGGGCCACCATCAGGCCCAACCAGTTCGAACATCATGCCGTTGGACAGGTTGCTGTTGTGCGGAATGGCCAGAACCTTGCCGCCTGTAACCTTTTCATAATTGTCCATATAATCCCACAGCTGGCTAACCGGGGTATCGCCTTGGCCGGGATCATAAGGAAGAACCTTGTCCGTACGGCTTTTGCCATCACGGAACATCACCACGCGGTGCAAATTGTTGCCACCGGGCATCAGCGTATATTCGAAACCCATGAACGCAGTGAACTTGCCAGGTTCATTATAGCGTTCGACCAGCGTGCTATGGCCAGTCCAGATATTCGTGGACGTCTTTCGCTGGCGTTCCGGATCAGTCAGCGCAGCCGGCAGGTCATTGCGTCCGACGCGATCAATCAACTCAGCCGTGACTCGCTGCATACCCTCGGGGCCTTTGTGCATTTCATCACGCCAGCGGCGCAATGTAGGGTCGCGGACGAGAAAGGATGGCGCGTCATACAACGTCTTTGTTGCGCCTAAACCACCAGAGTGATCCGCTATGACCAGAAAGTCGAGCGGTCGTTCCAGTCGTGCTTTTAGCCCGCCTGTTGCCGTTACTTCTTCACCCCTTGCAAAGCGCAATGCCTCTTCAGGTCCAAGCTTCACGCCAAAACCGAATGCATCGATGGAGTTGGATGTGTGTAAATGCGTGTCGCCCCACAATAATTTCGTGGCTGGCCCCGACGTCACTTCAGTGTCTGATGAGGCCTGTGCCTGACGCGCATCATCCATGACGCTTTTGTCGCGCCACTGTTGCCACCCGTAAGTGGCAGCAGCGCCCACCGCAACAACGGCAACGGCTCCCAATAATATTGAGCGAATTTTCGACATTCAACGTCTCCCCCACCACAGAAAATGCGCCGGAACGGAGGGTAGGTCAATAGCAGGCCGTCTGGGCCAAAATGACGCTACGTCAAAGGCTGTTTCATACTCCATGCCCATGCAGCCGGCCGCTCATCCTGTAAGCCGGATAGGCCAATGGCGTGGTCCGCGCCGCTTGGCGATTGGACGCGATAGGTTCCAAACATCCGATCCCAGAATGACGTTGAGAAACCATAATTGTGGTGCTGGTCATCGGCATGCACGCTGTGATGCACCAGATGCATGTCGGGCGTTACCAATATCATCCGCATTAGCCGGTCCACGCGGGCGGGCAATCGGATGTTGCTGTGGTTGAACAAGGCGTTGGCGTTCAGCCAGAGTTCGAACGCCAAGGCCACCAAAAGCGGCACGCCAAGCACGGCCACAATTGCACTTTTATATAGGGTCGAGACAATCAGTTCGAACGGATGAAAACGCAGCGCAGTTGTTACATCGAGGTCACGGTCGCTGTGGTGAACGGCGTGCATGCGCCATAAAAAGCTGAAGCGATGCATGGCCCAATGCTGTAGCCACACTGCAAAATCGAGCAGGACAAAGGCAATCGCCCCCTCGACGAGCCAAGGCAATTTAGTCAGGTTCAGCAAACCAAATTGGTGCTTTTCGGCCCAAAGTGCCGCCACCGAGACGATTACCACCAGCGACAGCAAGCGTCCGATCGCAAGGTTAGTCACAAAAAACAGCCCATGCGTCCGCCATCGCCCGGCACGGCCAAGAACCAGCGATCGCCTAGGCCAAGCTGTTTCGGCAATGGCTAATAGGATAAGCAACAGCACGGGGACGGCAAGTGCATATATGCCAATCCCCTGCTGCAACATGCGTGTTACGCGTCCGCGGCTTCTAAAAAGGGATAATCGGTATATCCCTCTCCGCCAAGGCTGTACCACGTCTTGTAATTGTCGGGCGTGAGTTCGGCGCCAGTGCGCAAGCGCTCTACAAGGTCGGGGTTGCTGATATATGGCCGCCCAAAACTAATCGCATCCGCCAGACCAGAGGCCAAATCCTCGTCAGCCAGTTCGCGGGTATATTCCTGGTTCAGCACGAGCGGGCCTTTGAACACCTTGCGGATTTCAGGGGAAACACGGGGCACATCCGTTTGCCCGAAATTGCCGTACGGCTTTACTTCGCGCAACTCGAGGAAAGCGATGCCGATATCCTGCAACGAGGACGCGGCGGCCGTAAATAAAGCAACAGGGTTGCTGTCATCTGCGCCTTGCGTTTCGCCATTTGGCGAGAGGCGCACTGAGGTCCTGTCGCTGCCAATTGCATCGACTACCGCCTGGGTCACTTCGCGAAGCAAGCGGATTCGGTTTTCAATCGAACCACCATATTCGTCGGGGCGTAGGTTTGTATTGTCACGCAAGAACTGGTCGATGAGATAGCCGTTCGCGGCATGAATTTGCACGCCATCAAAACCTGCTGCCATCGCATTGCGGGCGGCCGCAACATAATCAGCGACGATGCGCGGAATTTCCGAGATGTCGAGCGCACGGGCTTCGGTGTAATCTTTCTTGCCCTCTGCGGTATGGGCATAGCCCGGCGCAGTGGTCGCTGACGCTGATACCGGTTGCGCGCCGCCCAGAAAGTCAGGGTGCACAAGACGGCCCATGTGCCACAATTGCAGGATGATGCGGCCACCGGCGTCGTGCACGGCTTGAGTCACTGGCTTCCACGCCTGAACCTGAGCATCCGACCAGATACCGGGGGCCGATGGCCAACCAAGACCTTCCTGGCTGATACCGGTTGCCTCTGCGATAATCAGGCCCGCCGAGCTGCGTTGGCTGTAATATTCCGCCTTCAGGTCGGACACAGGAATATGTTCACCGACGCTGCGTCCGCGTGTCAACGGCGCCATCAGGACACGGTTGGGCGCAGAGACAGCGCCAAGCTGTATTGGGTCGAACAAAGTACTAGTCATGCGATATCCTGTCGTTAAGGCGTTGCTTTACGGTCAAGATGCGGATGAAAGTTGCAAATTGCAACGGGGGTTTATGCAGCAGAAGTTTTTCCATCAACAAAAGCCGAGCTTGCTCGCCTACGTCGCATTGATCGCGGGCAATGTCGCCATTGCGTTCGGCCCACTGCTGGTGCGCTTTGCCGATAGCGGGCCCATCGCGACCGGTTTCTGGCGCCTCGCGCTCGCGACGCCCTTCCTGTTAATAGTCGGATACCGTTTCGGATTCCGCATTTCCAAGGTCGGTCGGCCAACCTTGCTGCTCGCACTCATTGCGGGATTGTTTTTCGGCCTCGATATTATTGCGTGGCATATCGGCATTTTCCAGACGAAGTTGGGCAACGCCACATTGTTCGCCAATTGCGCAAGCCTGCTGCTGGTGATTTACGGAGTCATCGTTGCCCGCAAAATGCCGTCGCGCTGGGAAAGCATTGCAGTGCTGTGCGCTTTTATTGGTGCGACGCTGTTAATGGGACAAAGCCTTGAGCTGTCCCCGCGCCATTTCACCGGCGACATATTGTCGCTGGGCGCGGGCTTGGCCTATACTGTGTATCTCTTGCTTATGATGAAAATCCGCCAAGGAACCGAAAGCTGGGGCGCGCTGGGGATGGCAAGCGCTGTTGCCGCCTTGGTTCTGCTGCCAGCGGCATTAATTGCGGGCGAACAGATCGTCCCGACGACGTGGTGGCCGGTTTTACTGTTGGCGTTTTCTTCGCAGTTTTTTGGCCAAGGTTGCCTGACCTACGCCCTGCCCCATTTCAGCCCGCTGGTCATCGGTCTCGCATTGCTTTTGCAGCCTGCATTGTCCGCTGCGGCCGGCTGGATTGCCTTCGGTGAAACGCTAACGGCAATGGACTTTGTCGGCAGCTTTTTGGTGATGCTGGCGCTCGTCCTCGTTCGCAAGCAATAGACCTTTTCATGGGCACCGCGAACGCCTACATTAGTGCTATGCAAAACACTGCCCTTCCCGCCGATCCCACGCTTGATGAAATTCGCATAGCGCTTGCACCAGCGCTCGGACGCAATGCCGGTTTTGACGGCTGGTCCGAGGCCGCTGTCCGCGCCGCTGCAGACGAGATTGGCGTGGATCATGACGTCGCCCTGCTCGCGTTGAAGGACAGCGCAATGGACATGATTGATGCCTGGATAGAGGGCGTCGACCTTGAACTTGCCGCGCGGCTGCCCGCCGACAGGCTGGCCACGATGAAAATACGGGACCGGATTACTGCATTGCTGGCAACCCGACTGGAAATCATGGCCCCGGATCGCGAATCGCTGCGCCGGGCAATGGCCATAATGGCGATGCCCCCGAATCTCGCCAAAGCTGCAAAGATCGGCTGGCGTTCTGCCGACCGAATGTGGCGTCTGGCGGGCGACACCGCGAGCGACTTTAATCACTATACTAAGCGGATGACGCTGTCGGCCGTTTATGGCAGCGTTCTGACGGTTTTTGTTAATGATGACAGCGAAGATTTTGCCGATACGCGGCGCTTTCTCGATCGCCGCATCGACAATGTGATGCAGATTGAAAAGTTTAAAGCGCAGGCACGATCGCGTCAGGATTATGTCCCCAGTCTCTCGCGTTTCATCGGTCGTCTTCGCTATCCCGCACGCTAGGCGAAATCCCTATTGATGTTATTGCGAATCGGTTGCAAATAGACCCCCGTGCAGCTTGATCACTTACCTTTGAACCGCGCAGCGGTCATCCGGGCTATCCAGTGGGACGCCCTGCCGGAGCATGAAGGGCACCGGCTGCGATCATTAGGGTTTGAACCCGGCGTGGCCATCGAGGCTTTGCACAAAGGCATATTGCTGTGGCGTGACCCTGTCGCGGTCCGTGTGGGCCGCATGACGGTCGCCTTGCGTTCTAAAGTGGCGGCTGCAATCGACTGTGAATTGACAGCATGACCGGCATCGCTCCTCTGGTCGCGTTGGTGGGCAACCCCAATGCTGGTAAAAGCGCACTGTTCAACGCGTTGACGGGTGCACGGCAAAAGATTGCGAACTATGCGGGCGTCACCGTCGAACGGAAATCAGGTCGGGCAAGCTTTTCGGATGGCCGTCCGGTGGAAATGATCGACTTGCCCGGCGCTTACAGTCTGGATCCCGACAGCCTGGATGAAGCCGTAACCCGCGATGTCGTGTTGGGACGTTTTGAAGGCCAGCGCCGCCCTGATGCACTCGTCATCGTTCTTGATGCCGGCAATTTGGACAATCATCTGCGCTTTGCGTTGGAATTGATTGGCCAAGGTCTGCCGACCGTTGTTGCGCTTAACATGGTCGACCTTGCAGAGCGCGACGGCCTGCAACTGGATGCGGCAAGATTATCGCAAGCTTTGGGTGTCCCCGTTGTCGAAACTGTCGCGGTGCGCCGCAGGGGTCTGGAGCCATTGATGGTGGCACTGGCAGAGGTTTTGAAAGCGCCCATGCCAGCAGTGCAGGCAGCGCCTGTCGCACTGGGTGCGCAAAATCAACGTGCGCGCGAAATCGCGCGTTCGGTTATCATAAGCGAAACTGCCGGTCGGCAATGGACCCGGCGGCTCGATGCCGTTTTGCTCCATCCCGTTGGCGGTGTACTCATTTTGCTCGGCCTGCTGTTTTTGATGTTTCAGGCCGTTTACGGCTGGTCCGAAGCGCCCATTGGCTGGATTGAGGCCGGCTTTGCATGGGCAAGCGATTCGATTAAATCCGTACTTCCCGATGGGTTGCTCCGCTCCTTTCTGACCGATGGAGTCATTGCGGGCGTTGGCTCAGTCATCGTTTTCCTGCCACAGATTTTGATCCTGTTTCTCTTCATTCTGTTGCTTGAGGCATCAGGATATATGACGCGCGCTGCATTTGTCATGGACAGGCTGATGGCCTCGGTCGGCCTTTCAGGGCACAGCTTCATTCCATTGCTGTCGTCCTTCGCTTGCGCAATTCCTGGTATCATGGCGACGCGCACGATCATGGATCAAAAAGAACGCCTGGCGACGATATTGATTGCGCCGCTGATGACCTGTTCGGCGCGTCTGCCAGTCTATACAGTGATTATCGGGGCCTTCATTCCAGCACGCTCAGTTGGCCCCGGCATTGGCTTGCAAGGTCTGGTCCTGTTCGGCCTCTATATTGCGGGTATCTTGGGTGCGATGTTGGCGGCGGCGGCGATTCAGCGCTTTGTCACACAAAGCCGCAGCAGCAGTTTCCTCATTGAAATGCCGCGTTATCAATGGCCGCGCCCGAGCGACATTGCCTTGAACCTGTGGCAACGCGCATGGGTTTTCCTGCGCCGTGCTGGAACCATCATTTTTGCCGCAACCATCATCTTGTGGGCTTTGCTCAGCTTTCCCAAAGCGCCTGAAGGCAGCAATATTTCCCAGGTTGAATATTCTGTGGCGGGGCGCATCGCCGATGGCCTTGAACCTATCGTTCGTCCCATCGGTTTCAACCATGACATCGCACTCGCGCTGATTCCGGCAATGGCCGCACGCGAAGTTGCCGTATCCGCGCTGGCGACAGTTTATGCGATTGACGCCGCTGACGAAGAAGCCGCTGCATCCAGCCTTGGACCGCAACTTGCGGCGGACTGGTCGCTGGCAACGGCACTGGCTTTTCTGGCATGGTTCGTATTCGCCCCGCAGTGCATATCCACGATCGCTGTGACACGGCGGGAAACCAACGGCTGGAAATGGCCGATTTTCATGCTCACTTATCTTTTTGTACTGGCATATCTGGCAGCGGGGATAACATATTGGACAGCGCGGTCCTTCGGCTTATAGCAGGGCAACAGTAACATTTGCATCAGAGGGCAGGGACATGGCCGGTAGCGTCAATAAAGTAATCATCGTCGGTAATTTGGGCGCAGATCCCGAAGTAAAATCATTCCAAAATGGTGGCCGTCTGGCGAACCTGCGCATCGCGACATCAGAAGACTGGAAAGACAAGGCAACCGGCGAGAAAAAAGAGCGGACCGAATGGCATACTGTTGTTTTGAACTCGGACGGCTTGGTCGGCGTGGCAGAGCGCTTCCTGAAAAAGGGCAGCAAAGTCTACATCGAAGGTCAATTGCGCACCCGTAAATGGCAGGATGCTTCAGGTAACGACCGTTACACCACCGAAGTATCGGTTGGCGGATTTGATGGAAAGCTTGTTATGCTGGATGGCGCTAAAGGCGGTTCAGGTGGCGGCGACGGCTGGAGCGGAGGCCAATCGGGCGGCAGCTCGGGCGGCAATAATTGGGGCGCTGGCGGCGGCGGTGCATCTTCGGGCTTCGGCGGCGGTGATTTTGACAATGACCTCGATGACGACGTACCGTTTTGATCAAGACTGAAGTCCGGCGGGCGCAAAAGAGCGAACCCGGGCCGATTGCACAGGGGCCATTATGAAAAAAGCGATACTGGCTCTGCTGTTGATCGGCGCGATCGCCGCATATTTCATCTTTGATCTTGGCCAAATACTTAGTCTCGAAAACTTCAAGGCGAGCCAGGCTGAAATCGTTGCGGCCAAGGACGCGAATCCTGCCCTTTATAAAGCGGGATTTTTCGCTTTATATGTCGCTGTAACCGGGCTTTCGATCCCGGGCGCGGCGATCATGAGTCTTGTCGCCGGTGCGCTTTTCGGTGTCGTGATTGGCACGGTCATTGTCTCCTTCGCGTCCACCATGGGCGCGACACTCGCGTTTTTAAGTGCGCGCTATTTGCTGCGTGATTGGGTAGAGGCTCGCTTTGGCCAGCGCTTGCGCGCCATTGACGATGGTCTTGAAAAAGACGGCGCTTTCTACCTCTTCACCTTGCGTCTGATTCCGATATTTCCCTTTTTCGTCATCAATTTGGTGATGGGTCTAACGCGCATAAAGACGCCGACTTTCTTTTGGGTCAGCCAACTGGGCATGCTGCCCGCCACAATCGTGTTTGTGAATGCCGGCACGCAGATCAGCCGCATAGAAAGCACAGCTGGGTTGCTATCGCCTACCCTTATCGCCTCTTTCGTGGCGCTGGCCTTCTTCCCATGGGTGGCCAAGGGTATCGTCGCGCTGGTGAAGCGCAGCCGTGGCTAAAGCTTGGACCAAGCCGAAGCGGTTCGACCGCAATCTGATCGTCATTGGCGCCGGTTCGGCTGGTTTGGTGTCGGCTTATATCGCCGCGATAGTGAAGGCTAAAGTCACCCTTGTTGAAGCGCATGAGATGGGCGGTGACTGCCTTAATACCGGTTGCGTGCCTTCGAAGGCGCTGATCAAAAGTGCCAAGGTCGCCCACCAGATTGCCGATTCAAAGCGCTTTGGCATCCACACACCGGACGCGGTGGTTGATTTTCCTGCGGTGATGCGCCGCGTGCGCGACGTTATTAAAGCTATTGAACCGCATGACAGCGTCGAACGCTTTACCGGATTGGGTGTGGAGTGCATCAAAGGATATGCGCGCTTTGTCGACCCATGGACGGTCGACATTGACGGCAAGCATTTGACAGCAAAGTCCTTCATCATTGCCACAGGCGCCGCGCCCTTCATCCCGCCGCTACCGGGTGTCGAAAGCAGTGGATACCTGACCAGCGAAACCATGTGGGACGCGTTATCCGAACGCGAAAGCGTGCCGCCAAGGCTAGTCATTCTAGGTGGCGGACCCATTGGTTGCGAATTGGCGCAAGCATTTCAGCGGCTTGGCGCACAGGTTACGATCATCGAGATGGCGGACCGCCTGTTGCTGAAAGAAGATGCTGATGCCGCCGCGCTGATCACCGGAAAACTAAGGGCCGAAGGCGTGGATATTCGCGTCCAGCATAAGGCCGTCCGGTTTGAGCCGGGCAAAACGCTGGTGGTGAACGGCCCCGATGGGGAGTCCGCGATTGCTTATGACGACATCATCATTGCCGTTGGACGCAAACCGCGCGTGTCGGGTTTCGGCCTTGAGGATCTTGGCTTGGTGGTCGACGGGCGTCTGGACAATGACGCCTTTTTGCGCACCAACATGCCGCATATCCTGTGCGCCGGCGACGTTGCGGGACGTCAGCAACTTACCCATGGCGGCAGTCATGAGGCTTGGTATGCGAGCGTGAATGCGCTCGCGCGTCCGTTCAAAAAATACCGGACGGATTATCGTGTCCTACCCCGCGTCACTTACACTGAGCCCGAGCTTGCGACTGTTGGCCTGATCGAAGCCGAAGCGATCGCGGAGGGCCTCGCGTTCGATGTCACCCGCTATGATTTCGACGACCTCGATCGTGCGATCGCTGAAAGCGAAGCGCATGGTTTCGTCAAGATACTGACGGCCAGGGGCAGCGACCGTATATTAGGTGCGACCATCATCGGCCAAAATGCCGGTGAAATATTGGCCGAGGTCACTTTCGCGATGAAACACAAAATGGGTCTGCGGAAAATTTTGCAAACCATTCATCCCTACCCGACATGGGCCGAAGCCAACAAATATGCCGCCGGGCAATTTGGATTGGCCCGCAAGCCCGAGGCATTGCTGAAATGGGCGGAGCGCTGGTTCCGTTGGCAACGTGGTTAGTTAAAGCTTTTGGCAGCGACAAAGATGCGCTGCAGAACGGTCAAGGCGCACAGGCCTGCGAAGACAAGAGCTAAGGTCGGGAAATAGGCCGGAAACAGACAGAATAGCAGGAAAAAGGCGATGGTCTCGCCCCCTTCCATCAAGCCGGTCGAATATATGAAGGCTTTGGGTCCATGCGCGCCCATGTCCCCTCTGCGCCGCGCGGCAATCGCAGCAAAACCGAGAAAGCTGACTGCAGTTAGGGTAAAGCTGGCGACCAGAAATAAGGCGGGTAACTGATTGTCCGGTGCCCAAATCGCAAAAGCAACGGGAACCGCGATATAGAAAAGGAAGTCGGCGAGCGTATCGAGATAGCCACCGATATCCGTAGGGCCATTTATGCGTGCGATGGCACCATCAAGCCCATCCAAAACGCGGTTGAGCACTATCAACACCAACGCTGCTGCAAAGCTACCTTGGCTGATACAGTAGCCAGCGGTGACACCGATGATAGCCCCGAAAATGGTGAGCGCATTGGCCGACACCCCGATTTTCGCAACGCCGCCTGCCAAGCCTTGCAGCGCGGGGTCCACAAGTCGGCGCAGCGCCACATCAAACACGGGGCTTGCTGCTCATTTTTTGGCCAATAAGTCTTTCAGGCCTGCGAGTGCGCCAGTGGGCACGACCTCGCCCTCGCTTTTGACGCCTGCAGCCTTCAGGATTTTTTCAGCCTCCAGACTGCGCGGATATGGATGGAGGGCAAGCCCCAATGACTGCGCGACTGCTTCGCCAAGATCTATGGTCTGTCCATCGTGAAACATCGTGTCGCAATCATCAGGCGCAAGTTCGAGCTCAACCTCACCGTTAGTCGTGGGCTCGGTTATAAAACGGATGTGAATGGCTTCGTCGATGCGGGCGGGCACGGGATCGCCGGTTGCGATGCAATACTGCGCAAGGCTGGCGGTGAACCTGCCGGTCGCGACGATGTCAGCAGATTCATGTTTTAACGATACTTCCGCATCCAGCAAATCCAGCGCAGCAAGATCAAAACGGGCCATAAGGCCGCTACGGGCGCCTGCGTCTGCCGATAGTTTGATATTGTGGCTGTGATTGCCAATTTCCGATATTTTGACGACGTGGGAAAATTCGTTCGTCACCATTTGGCGTCGCCCTCGACAATCATGTCCGGCAGTTGAGAAGCAAGCGCCCGTTCAACGTCCAGCACGCCTTGACGGACATGTGTCAACGCTTGTGGTTCGGGTGCTGTGCCCCTGAAAATATTACGGACAATAACCTCGTCCAGCATTTTGGGATCATCCAGAGAATCGCGAAACGCCCCCAATCTGCCGCCGACTGCGCTCATGATTTGCCCAATATGTTTGCCGACGATCATGTCGCCAATGCCGACTTCGCGCAATTGTCCGTCCATATCGTCGACAAATACTTCGGTCAGGCGTGCCATATCAAGCGCGTGGCTTTTGTCGGCTTCCAACCGAAGCAGCACGAGCGACAAAATGGCAGCGACCATATCAAACCGACCATCGATATTGTCAGGAACCTGCCCTTCGACATACCAATGGGGTTCGCGGGCCTTTGCCACGATCTGGTTATATAGCGGCACCAGCTTTATCTTGGGGTCCGGCTCGCTATTCCCGAAAAGTCTTTTCAATAATGTCATTGGCGCGTTCATCCTTACTCATCGGGCATTCATCTGGCATTGCATATTGATATTGGGCCTTAAGGATGCAATGGCAAAGCCCCAAGTTAAGTGGATTAGCGGAGAAGTCTATGCGCGCGTCGCAAATTGCCGGTTTGACTGCATTGATAGCTGCTATGGCGCTTGCCTCCGGTTGCACGCGACTGCGTTCGCATCAGGGTTATATCGGCGACCAGACTTTGCTGAACGCTGTCCAGCCCGGTGTCGATAACAAGGAATCGGTTCAGGCTTCGTTGGGGCGGCCAACATTTGTGGGTCAGTTCGACCAGAATGATTGGTATTATTATTCACGCGAGGCCAAACAACTCGCCTTTTCGCAACCCAAAGCCGACACACAATATGTGTTAAAAGTGCGGTTTGACGGTGCCGGCAACGTTGCATCCGTGACGCAGACGGGTACCGAGTTGATTTCCCGCATCAGCCCTGAAGGCGATAAGACGCCGACACTTGGACGTAATACCAGCTTCTTTGAAGAAATCTTCGGCAATATCGGAGCCGTCGGTGCAGGCGGCGGCCAAGGCGCAACGCCTAACAGCCCCAACTAAGACATCATGATTAAAGGGCCGGCGCGAACCGGCCCTTTTTGTTATTCGGTGACGCCCGCTGCGGCCAATACGGCCAGCGTGACCAGATCGCTTGTGCTCGAAGCCATAGTGGCAACTTGCACTTGCCGCTCAATACCCAGCAGCATTGGACCAATGACTTGGTCGCCACCGAGTTCACGCAGCAGTTTTGCCGACAAGTTGGCTGATTGAAGCCCCGGCATGACGAGCACATTGGCTGGACCGGATAAGCGGCAGAACGGATAATTCTTCATCAGGGCGGGATTCAGCGCAACGTCCGGTGGCATGTCGCCTTCATATTCAAAGTCAGGCCGTCGGGCATCAAGCAACGCAACTGCGTCACGAATGTTATTGAGCCAATTTCCAGCTGGATTGCCAAAGGTCGAGAATGACAGGAAAGCCACGCGCGGCACATGGCCCATCCGGCGCGCAACGCCAGCAGTTTTCTCTGCAATATGCGCAAGCTCTTCTGCCGTCGGGCGCTCGTTAACCGTGGTGTCGGCAATAAAGACCGTGTGCGTTTTACCGACCATTACGTGGATACCAAAGGGAACAGCGTCTTTCTTTGCGTCCAAAACGCGGCGCAGTTCTCGCAAAGTCTGTCCGAAGGTGCGGGTGACGCCCGTAATCATGGCATCGGCTTGGTCCATCTGCAGCAACAGCGCGCCAAAGATGTTGCGATCGCGGTTCACCATGCGCTGGATATCCCGGCGCAAATAGCCGCGACGTTGCAGCCGGTTATACAAGCGGTCGACCATCTTTTCGACAAGCGGGCTTTGGACGCTATTGTGAATCTCATATTCGTCCGGATTGGCGCCCAGTTCAATCAGCTTTTCCGTCACGCGTGCATCCCGACCAATCAGGACCGGAATGCCATAGCCATCCTGCTTGAACTGCACGGCAGCGCGCAGCACGACATCTTCTTCAGCTTCGGCAAATATGACGCGCTTCGGCTTTGCGCGGGCGGCTTCATAGACCTGAGTCAGCACGGATGTGGTTGGGTTTTGCCGCGCACGCAAGCTGGCGCGATAGGCAAACATGTCCGCTATCGGTTTTTGCGCCACGCCTGAGTCCATGGCTGCCTTGGCAACCGCTGAGGCGACAATTTCCATGAGGCGTGGGTCGAAGGGTGACGGTATGATATAATCACGACCAAATTTGTGCATCATGCCGCCATAGGCTGCGGCGACTTCCTCTGGCACCGTTTCCCGCGCTAACTGCGCCAGCGCATGTGCGGCTGCGATTTTCATAGGTTCGTTGATCGTGGTTGCACGAACGTCCAACGCCCCCCGGAACAAGAAGGGGAAGCACAGGACATTGTTGACCTGATTGGGAAAGTCCGAGCGACCGGTGGCAATGATTGCATCCGGACGCGCAGCGCGCGCGACTGGTGGTGAAATTTCCGGATCGGGATTGGCCATCGCAAAGATGATGGGCTGATCCGCCATGGTTTTTACCATGTCGGCGCTCAATGCGTTCGCTGCGGAAAGCCCAAGGAACACGTCGGCGCCAACTATGGCCTCGGCCAAACTGCGTGCTGTGGTCTTGGCGGCATGCGCGGACTTCCATTGGTCCATGCCTTCAGTGCGGCCTTGATAGATGACGCCAGTGCGGTCACACATGATGACATTGTCGTGCGGCACACCCATGGCCTTGATCAGTTCGGTGCATGCAATTGCGGCAGCGCCAGCGCCATTGCAGACGACTTTGATGTCCTTCAGCGACCGGCCTGTTAGCTCGCAAGCGTTGATCAGTCCGGCCGAGGCAATGATAGCGGTGCCGTGCTGGTCATCGTGGAAAACCGGAATGTTCATCCGCTCTTTCAGCGTTTGCTCGATGATGAAACAATCGGGCGCGGCAATATCTTCCAGGTTGATGCCGCCGAAAGTGGGTTCAAGCAACTCCACCGCGTCGATGAAACGCTGGGCATCTTCTGTGTTCACTTCAATGTCGATGGAGTCGACATCGGCAAAGCGTTTGAACAAAACCGCCTTGCCTTCCATTACAGGCTTTGATGCCAACGCACCAAGATTACCCATGCCCAATATGGCTGTCCCGTTGGAGATAACGGCAACGAGATTACCTTTTGCGGTGTAATCATAGGCCGCGGCAGGATTATCATAAATGGCCTGCACTGGCACCGCTACGCCGGGCGAGTAAGCGAGGCTCAGATCGCGCTGTGTTGCCATTGGCTTGGTGGCGACGATCTCGATTTTCCCGGGACGGCCCTGCGAATGGAAATCCAGCGCTTCCTGCGCAGTGAATTGGACGTCGCTATCATGCATTTTATGGGCCCTGACCGGTTATCTTCAATTTATCAGCCCCTAACGCGCTGCAGACGTAAGGGCAAGCATTGCCCCCGCCGACTCGCTTCGCTAACGCACAGCTTATGGCGGGGGAAAACACACCGACACCCATGATGGTGCAATATCTGGGGCTGAAAGCCAAAGCCCAGGATTGCCTGTTATTCTACCGAATGGGCGATTTTTTTGAGCTGTTCTTCGATGATGCGCGGGCCGCGGCGGCGGCGCTGGACATTGCCCTCACGTCGCGCGGTGAACATGATGGCCGACCAATTCCAATGTGCGGTGTGCCGGTTCACGCGGCGGAGGGGTATCTTGCACGGTTGATTAAGGCAGGACACCGTGTTGCCATCGCCGAGCAGACGGAAAGCCCCGAGCAGGCAAAAGCGCGGGGCGGCTCCAAAACGCTCGTGGCGCGCGATATCATCAGATTTGTTACGGCCGGTACGCTGACGGAGGACAGCTTGCTGGATAGCTGGGCGTCCAACATGCTGGTTGCGATTGCCGAGGTGGGTGACGCATTTGGCATCGCTGCTGCGGATGTGTCGACGGGATATTTCGAACTGGTCACGGTTCCGCAGGGTTCGCTTGAGGCCGAGTTGGCTCGGCTTGCGGCCAGCGAGGTCATTGCGGCCGAGGGCTGCGCCGCTGCACCGTCAGATGCAATAAAACGGCCGAGGATTGCTTTTGACAGTGTGGCAGGAGCAGATGCGCTGAAGCTGCTGTTCGGCTTGGCAACACTCGATCCCTTAGGCCCACTGACGCGCGCAGAGCAAGCTGCTGCTGGCGGATTGATCGCATATCTCGGGCATGTCGGGCAGGGCAAAATGCCTTTCCTCAAGATGCCTATCCGGCGCGAGGTCCATGCCCATTTGCTGATTGACCAAGCAACGCGCGACAGCCTTGAGATCAACAGCGCGAGCAAGGGCGGCAGGACCGGTTCGTTGCTGGCCGAAGTGGATCGCACGATAACGGGAGCGGGTGCGCGTCAGCTTGCGGCGGACTTGGCAGCGCCGCTGATGAACAAGAGCGCGATTGATGCGCGTTTGTCGCTTGTGCAATATTTTTACGAAGCCCCGCTGCCACGCGATGCTGTGCGTTCCGCGCTGCGCCAATTACCGGACATTGCGCGGGCGCTTGGCCGCGTTGCTGCGGGACGCGGCAGTCCACGTGACATTGGCCAAATCCGCGACGGCTTGGACGAAGCCCGCGTGTTGCGTGAGCGGTTGAGTGCGATGCCCGACCGGCCAGCATTATTGGACCGCTTGCTGCCGACATTAGATGGCCATGGCCAGTTGGTCGACCTTTTGCGCGGCGCGCTCGTCGCGACGCCACCCACCGACACCGGACAGGGCGGCTATATTGCCGAGGGCTATGACCCCGCGTTGGATGCCTTGCGAGTGACGGGCCGCGATGGGCGGCAAGCGATTGCGCAGTTGGAAAGTCGCTACCGCGATGCAACCGGCGTTGCTGCTCTGAAAATCAGGCACAATGCCGTGCTGGGTTATTTTGTCGAGGTGCCCGCCAAGCATGGCGATGCGCTGATGGCCCCCGGCACAGGTTTCACACATCGCCAGACCATGGCGGGTGCAGTGCGGTTCAATTCGCCCGAACTGCACGAAGAGGCAATCCGGATTACACAAGCAGGCGGCCATGCATTGGCCGCGGAAGCGGCGCATCTGGATGAGCTGATAGCAGCCGTGTTGGGCAGGCGCGATGCCATTGCCACCAGTGCCGATACATTGGCACGGATTGATGTCGCGGCGGCGCTTGCCGAACGTGCGGCGGAAGGGTCGTGGTGCCGCCCGACTTTTGCCGAGCATCCCTGCCTTGAGATTGAAGGCGGACGGCATCCCGTGGTCGAAAGCGCGCTCGCAAAATCGGGCGATCGCTTCATTGCCAATGATTGCAAGCTGTCCCCCGACAAACGGCTATGGCTAGTGAGCGGCCCCAATATGGGCGGTAAATCGACGTTTCTTCGCCAAAATGCGCTCATCGTATTGTTGGCGCAGGCCGGAAGTTTTGTGCCCGCCACCTCGGCGCGCCTTGGCTTGGTGGATCGCTTGTTCAGCCGCGTTGGCGCATCGGACAATCTCGCGCGCGGGCGATCGACGTTCATGGTGGAAATGGTCGAAACTGCAGCAATCTTGGCGCAGGCTACTGAACGCAGTTTTGTCATATTGGATGAAGTCGGGCGTGGTACGTCGACCTATGACGGGCTGGCGATCGCGTGGGCAGTGGTCGAAGGCATCCATGAAGCAAATCGCTGCCGGTGCTTGTTCGCAACGCACTATCATGAATTGACTCGGCTGGCGGACACGCTGGATGCGCTGTCGCTCCACCATGTGCGCGCCAAGGAATATAAGGGCGACCTCGTCCTGCTTCATGAACTGGCTGAGGGCCCGGCTGATCGCAGCTATGGCATCGCGGTGGCAAAGCTCGCAGGACTGCCGCCGCAAGTCGTGGCGCGTGCCAAATCGGTTTTGGAGAAGCTGGAAAAGGGCCGCGCCGAAACCGGCGGAATTGCGGCGGGCCTTGGCGACTTGCCACTGTTCAGTGCAGCGCTCGACGCCGCCGAAGCCAAGGTTGACGCGTTGCGTGAGAAGTTAACAGGTTTGGATATTGACGCGCTGAGCCCGCGAGCGGCACTCGATCTGCTATACGATCTCAAGCGCGCCGCTGGCGAACAATGACGTGAATCACGCGAGGCTGAGAAACAGTCCCGCCAACGCTGCGCTCATCAGGTTCGATAGCGATCCCGCGGCCAGTGCCTTCACACCCAGCTTGGCAATCATGGGGCGCTGATTTGGGGCTAGGCTGCCCGTCACCGCCATCTGGATCGCGATGGAACTGAAGTTAGCAAAGCCGCACAAAGCGAAGGTAACAATACCAACGGTGGGTACGGAAAGAGATTTCAAAGTACCCAGTTCGATGAATGCGACAAATTCGTTGAGTACGATTTTCGTGCCGAAGAGGCCCCCTGCCTGAATCGCTTCATTCCACGGCACGCCCAGCAAGAACATGACGGGTGCAAAAACATAGCCTACGATTTGCTGGAAGCTTAAGCCCGGCAAACCAAACCATCCGCCGATGCCGCCCAATATGCCGTTTGCAAGAGCGACGAGCGCGACAAATGCCAGCACCATAGCGCCAACTGCAACTGCCAGCTTCACGCCGGTCTGTGCACCTTGAGCAGCGGCCATAATAAGGTTCGCTGGTTTTTCTTCGCTGTCATCATGGATCATGACGGGTTCGTCGTCAGGATGTGGGTTGGGTAGCGCTGGGTCGCCTTCTGCGACGACCACAGGTGGCACGTCGGGCATCATGAGTTTGGCCATGAGGATACCGCCGGGGGCGGACATGAACGCAGCAGCGAGCAGATAATCGATGCGAATACCCATGGAGGCATAAGCCGCGAGGATCGTGCCTGCGACACCCGCCATGCCGACGGTCATAACGCAGAACAGCTGCTCCGGTTTCAGTCCAGCGAGATACGGGCGGATAACCAAAGGCGATTCCGACTGGCCGACAAAAATATTGGCCGCTGCGCACAGGCTTTCGACCTTGGATATGCCGGTAACTTTCTGCAGGCCGCCGCCGATCCAGCGGATGACATATTGCATGATGCCGAGATAATAGAGGATGGAAATGAGCGACGCGAAAAAGATGATAACGGGCAGGGCGGCAATCGCGAAGCTGTTGCCGCCAATTTCGGGTGAGGCGAGTGGACCAAAGATGAACTCTGTGCCTTTGGCGGAATAACCGAGCAGGTTGGATACGCCAGTCGATGCGGTGTTCAACGCAACTTTGCCCCAAGAGGTGTATAAAACCAAAGCAGCGATGCTGGCCTGCAGCGCGAAAGCCGCGCCAACAACGCGAAATTTGATCGCACGACGGTTCGATGAGAGCAGAATCGCGGTCGCGAGAATCACGACCATGCCCGCAAGGCTCATTAAAATTTGCATAAAGTCCCGACCCCCAAGATATTGGCGCGACACCTAGCGCCATCGTTGGCCTTGCGCCAATAAAATTAGACGCTAGTCAGTTTTCCATGACTGAACAGACCACATCGGGCGTATCTTTGAGCGCCATTCCGCGCTCGCTTTTCGTATTTGCGATATTCTATGGCGGCATGGTTCCGCTGGGCGGATTTCTCGGCGCAAAGCAAGTTGCCATTGGGCCGCTTGCCGTTGAGGCCGGGATATTCCCCTTTTTGACGCTCATCGCTGTGTCGAGCGCCATCGCTGAATTGCATGGGCGCGCCATTGCCGATCGACTGGTACGCTATGGTTTTGTCCCGCTGTTTATTGCCATCGGCCTGTCCTATTTCGTTCTGCAACTCCCAACAGATCCCGGTATGTACGAACCCGCGAAAGAAGCGTTCCCCGTGATTGTCGGCCAAAGCGGCCGAATGATGGCGGCTGGTATCCTTGCCTATGGCGTATCCGTCTCCCTCAACGTCTGGCTATTCGCCCGGTTGAAAGGCACGTCGGGTAAATATCTTGCGATACGCGGTTTCATCGCGGCCGCCTTGTCGCAGATTGTCGATACGTTGATATTTATCTCGGTGTCTTTCTACGGCGTCCGTCCGATTGGCGATTTGATGGTTGGCCAAATGATTGCCAAAATCGTTCTGTCGGCGGTCATGGTGCCATTGGTCATTGCTCTGGTGGTCCGCATTGGACGCAAGCTGGACGAAGCCGCCTGACCATGACGATTGATCCTGCTCACCTCGCCAAGGCTGAAACGCTTACCGAAGCGCTGCCGTACCTGCAGCGTTATGCTGGCAAAACTTTTGTCGTGAAATATGGCGGTCATGCAATGGGCGACGCCCGCCTTGCG
Source organism: uncultured Sphingorhabdus sp. (assembly GCA_963508315.1). Lineage (GTDB taxonomy): Bacteria > Pseudomonadota > Alphaproteobacteria > Sphingomonadales > Sphingomonadaceae > Sphingorhabdus_B. Next base: position 277,336 of record CAUOWK010000003.1, read on the forward strand.
CGCGACTTTGCCGATGACGTCGTGCTGCTAAAGGCTGTTGGTATCAACCCTGTCGTGGTTCACGGTGGCGGACCGCAAATTGGCGCGATGCTCAAAAAACTGGGCGTAGAGAGCGAATTTGTCGATGGCCTTCGGGTTACCGACGCGGAAACCGCAAAGATTGCCGAAATGGTGCTGTCGGGCGCAATCAATAAGGAACTGGTCGGCTGGATCAATGCGGCGGGCGGCAAGGCGCTTGGTATTTCGGGCAAAGACGGCGGATTTGTAACCGCCACGAAGGTCCAGCGCACACATCGTGATCCGGACAGCAACATCGAACGCAATATTGACCTTGGCTTTGTGGGCGAACCAACAACGGTCGACCGCAGCGTCATTGATACCATCAGCGCAGCGGGCATGATCCCCGTCATCGCGCCAATCGGCGTCGGAGCCGACGGCCATACCTACAACATCAATGCAGACACGATGGCCGGCGCAGTGGCGAGCGCGTTGGGCGCATCCCGCTTGTTCCTGCTGACCGATGTCGCGGGCGTGCTCGACAAATCGGGTCAGCTGCTGACCGACCTTGATCCGGCGCGGATTGCCGGATTACAGTCGGACGGAACGATCAGTGGCGGGATGATCCCGAAAATCCAGACCTGTGTTGATGCCGTGGAATCAGGTGTTGATGCTGCGGTTATCTTGGATGGCCGCACGCCACATGCGATGCTCATTGAAATGTTTACCGTCCAAGGGGCAGGGACGCTGGTCCACAAGTAAAGTCTGCCGACTGCTGTTTTATGCTGTTGATACAGCGGGCTGGCTCGGCTAATCGCAACAGCTAGATTATTCTGGAGAATTCCATGCTGCTCGCGCTTATTTCCATCATCGGCTATCTGATGACTATCCTGTCGACGGTTGTCATCGTTCAATTTATCCTGAGCCTGTTGATCGCGTTCAACGTCGTGAGTCTCTCAAATAATATCGTTTCGTCCATTTGGGACGCACTCAACATGATCCTCGATCCATTTTTGAAACCAATCCGCAAGATTATGCCGGACACGGGCATGATCGATTTTTCTCCAATGGTTCTCCTGATTGGCCTACGCATCGTCCAGATGCTGCTGATGGGCCTTGCCAATGATATTGCTGCGGCGGGCATGTGAGCGCGGGCACTCTTATTGACGGAAAGGCTTTCGCCGCTGACCTGCGCGCGCGGGTCGCCGGTGCGGTGTCGACGTTTGTAGCTGCAACGGGTAAAACACCCGGTCTGGCCGTCGTCCTTGTCGGCGAAGATCCCGCTAGCCAAGTTTATGTAGGCTCGAAGAAAAAAGCGACAGTTGAGGCAGGCATGGCCGGCTTTGAACACCTCCTTGCCGCGTCGGTATCGCAAGCTGAATTGATTGCGCTTGTCGAGCAGCTTAATGCAGATGATGCGGTTGATGGCATTCTTGTTCAATTGCCTCTGCCCGGCCACATCGATGACAAAGCCGTTATTGCCGCCATTGATCCCGCAAAGGACGTCGACGGTTTTCACGTCGTGAACGCCGGAAGGCTGGCGGTGGGCGAAGAGGCGTTTGTGCCCTGCACGCCGCTTGGATGCCTGATGCTGCTGAAGGACACAATTGGCGACCTGTCGGGCAAAAACGCGGTTGTCATTGGTCGCTCGAACATCGTCGGCAAACCAATGGCGCAATTGTTGTTGGGAGAGGATTGCACCGTCACGATCGCGCATAGCCGCACCCGCGATTTGCCGGATGTTGTCCGCCGGGCTGATATTGTCGTGGCTGCCGTCGGTCGGCCAGAGATGGTTCGTGGCGACTGGCTGAAAGAAGGGGCTGTCGTCATTGATGTCGGCATCAACCGCTTGCCCCCTGCCGATGGCGAAACCAAAGGCCGGTTGGTTGGCGACGTCGCCTTTGACGAAGCCAGCACGCGGGCCAGTCACATCACGCCTGTGCCCGGAGGCGTTGGCCCAATGACCATCGCGTGCCTGTTGCGCAATACTGTGGCGGCGGCCCATCGCCGGGCGGGCATGACGGCACCTGAAGGAATCTGACGCCATGAAAGCATTTTCCGCTCTATTTCTTGTCGCGACTCTTGCCGCTTGCGCAAGCGGCCCTTCCGCTGATGTCCGCAGTTTTCAACCCAAAATCGCGAACCCGAGCGCGATTATTGCTGCCGAGATTGGTTTCAACCAATTGGCCCAGCAAAAGGGGCAATGGACCGCGTTTCGGCAAACCGCCGCCAAAGACGCCGTTATGTTCGTGCCGCAGCCAACGCTCGCGCTCGAATATCTGAAGGGCAAGGCAGACCCCGCCAAGTCTGTGAAGTGGCAACCACATCGCGCCTTTATGTCGTGCGACGGTAAGACTGGCGTGACCACCGGAGCATGGCAAAAGCCCGACGGTTCCGTTGGCTATTTCACGACTGTGTGGCAGTTCATTCAAACCAATGACCGTGGTGATGGCGAATGGAAATGGGTGCTCGATCATGGAGATGCCTTGACCGCACCGCGCGTGCCGACCGAAATGATCGAAACGAAAGTTGCTAGCTGTAAGGGCCGCGCGCCCGCGATGCTGCTTGCGCCGCCCGAAGGCGCGCAAATGAAGACAGGATATTCACGCGATCAATCGCTCAGCTATAGCTGGACCGTTCAGCCCAATGGCGCCCGCACAATCGAGGTCAAGCTGTGGAATGGTGAAGCAACCGACACGGTCATTATTGACCGCGTGGCAGCGCAACCATGATTGACCTGTTTCTCTCCGCGTTCATCACCTTCTTTGTGGTCATTGACCCGCCGGGCTGCGCACCCATTTACGCCAGCCTGACCAAGGGTGCCAATGCGACCCAGCGGCGCAATATGGCTTTGCGCGCGATACTGGTGGCGTCCGGCATCTTGTTGGTATTCGCGCTGTTCGGCGAGCAATTGCTTGGCGCACTGCACATTGAACTAAATAGCTTCCGCATTGCCGGGGGCATCATGCTCTTCCTCATCGCCATCGACATGGTGTTCGAAAAACGTACCGAACGCCGCGAGGAGCGCGCACAAAAAATAATCGATACGCCCGAGATTGAGGATGTGTCCGTATTTCCGATGGCAATGCCCATGATTGCCGGCCCGGGATCAATCGCATCGGTTATGTTGCTGATGTCGCAGAATGACGGGATTGATCGCGCCGGCGTCATTCTGGCGGCGCTTGGGGCAGTCTTGGTGCTGACGTTGCTAGCCTTGCTGGCGGCTGGACCCATCATGCGCGTTCTGGGCGCAAATGCAGAGGCAGTGATCACACGGCTTTTGGGCGTGCTTCTGGGCGCTCTGGCGGCGCAATTTGTCATTGATGGATTGCGCGCCAGCTTCGCAGGCTAATTATTGCAACGTTACCCTGTCGTCCGACCCGTCGTGGCGACCGAAAAACTGCATGAGCTGAACAATGGTGTCTGCCCTGTCCGAAAGCCCGCGCGCTTCGAGCAAGGCTTGTTTGGCGGCATAATCAAAAGGAGCAATTTGCGCGATGGCATTGACCAACGAATAATCGTCAAGTTGCGATACCGCGGTCCAGTCGACGCTATACCCTTGCGCATCGGCAAACCGGCGTGATTCGATTTCCAGCGATGCGCGCTCTGCCAGCGATAGCGTGTCGCCGATTTCATCTTCTTCCCATAATTCAGCTTCGATCTGACGGAAGCTTGTGGCAACGTCCAGTTCGCGGATGATTGAGAAACGCTGCACCCCTTCCAATATAATATTATAGCGGCCGTCATCCAGTGCCTCGACATCTTGAATGCGGGCAAGGCAGCCGACATCAAACAGGGCCGGCTTGTCGCCCTGCGCCTTTGGCTGGATCATCCCGATGTTGCGGTCGCGCGCCAGCGAATCACTCACCAAGTCGCGATAGCGCGGCTCAAATATATGCAGCGGCAACTGCATCCCGGGAAACAGGATAGCGCCGGTAAGCGGAAATATCGAGATGCGGCGAGTGGTCATCCGAACAAAATCGCTGATAGTTTGCGACGCGTTGCCGCGACCCATGGATCTTCGAGACCGATGAGCGCGAATATCTCCAACAGCCGCGCCTTGGCCGCACCATCGCTCCATTCGCGGTCCGTCGCGATAATATGCAACAACGCGTCGGCAGCACCATCGCGATCACCGGCGGCCATGAGGGCGTTGGCAAGCTCAAGCCGTTTGCCGTGGTCATCAGGGGCTGCGTTAACGTCCGCTTTCAACGTGGCGAGTTCTTCAGGCGGCACAGCGGCTGCGGCAATGCTCAGCGCCGAGGCCGCTTTTTCCAGAGCGGGGTTAGTGCGCAGTTCGTCGCCGAGGCTATCGAAAATCGCCTGCGCTTCGTCATGCCGACCGATATGTGCGAGCGCACGAATTAAGCCCGATAAGGCGGCCGGATGCTCCGGTACGACAGACAATGCCTCGGCGAACAGGCTATAGGCCTGCTCTGCGTCGCCCTGCGCCAAGCTTTCTTCGCCAGCTTCGACATAAGGGGCAATCTGCGCCACCGGATCAACTGGTGCGTCCGTCATGCTGATGGGCAACTTTGCCAGCAACTGGTCAATCATCTGCTTCAATTGCGGTTCGGTGCGTGCCGCCGTCAGGTCAGCGACTGGCTGCCCTTGGAATATTGCGTAGACGGTAGGGATGGAACGCACCTGAAACTGCGATGCGATGAATTTATTTTCATCAACGTTGACCTTAGCCAGCACGACACCTTTGTCGGCATATTCGGCAGCGACTTTTTCAAGAACCGGCGCCAGTTGCTTGCAGGGCCCGCACCATTCGGCCCAAAAATCGAGAATCACCAAATGGTCCATGGACGGCGTGACAACGTCGTTTCTGAACTGCTCAACTGCCTTTTGCTCGTCGGTGGTAAGGCCCATCGTCGCCATTTTTATACTCCGATTCAGAGGATTCGTTTCACCCCCTATGTGGGCAAAGCTATGCCTTCCACAAGACAGGCAATCACCCCTTTTCGTAAAAAGCAGATATTTGGGGGTTGCGGGGGCAAATACCCCATGCTAACGGCGCGCCTCACCCGTCAGGATTTAAAGAACCTGACCGCCAGAGCGGGCGTAGCTCAGGGGTAGAGCACAACCTTGCCAAGGTTGGGGTCGAGGGTTCGAATCCCTTCGCCCGCTCCAGTTTTTCAACAGAAAAAATCAGTTTGCACCTCGCGTAGTTCGCGAGGCCTTGCTGATTCAGCACTGCGATATTGCATCCGCCGCCAGATTGGTTACGTCTTAGCGTAACAGAGGAGAGGACAAGGCAGATGCTTGCACATCGGCTGGATGGTCGATTTCGATTTTGTCGCGCGTTAATCGCCGCATTTATTCTGACATCATCAGTTCCAGCCTGGGCGGAAGATACAGATTCGCTACCAGCCCATGCTCAACTTGGCGTACTTGACGAGAAAGAAGTAAAATCCCTCATCATCCTGCAGATGGCGCCTGACGCCAGCGTTGACGCAGTGATGCGGGACATTTGCGAGCACATTGGGCTGACCTGCAACTTCGGCGTCTTTCCAGCACGCGTGCCTAATGCAATGGCATATATAATCGACGGAAAACGGGTTGTGATGTATAACCCGGAATTCATGCAGAACCTTCAACGCCGCAACGGGCAGCCCTCATGGGCAACTCTAAGCGTGCTCGTGCATGAGGTTGGTCATCATTTGCTTGGCCACATATTTGTCAATGACGGAGAGTTTCCTGCTCGTGAATTAGAGGCGGACAGGTTCTCCGGATTTATGCTTTACCGCATGGGCGCGTCACTGGATGAGACACTAGCAAACATCCGCAAGATGGCCCAAGAAAATGAGACGCCCAGCCATCCCGGCCGCTCGCGCCGTCTGCGTGCCTTCGAAGAAGGATGGGAGGCAGCTCGGATAATTTCGCTGGAAGAGGACGAGCTGTCTGCAAAACGCGCTGGCGGCTGACCTAAATAGCTATGTGCGAAATTGACCGGATTTGGTGACCTACCGATCAAAACAATGCATGATCAGCATATTATCTGCCGCGAACGACTGTACTGCGCGCTAAACGAAAGACCAAGCTGGATAGGCCGTCATAATTGGCGCGGTGGTACGCCGAATCGGGTGCAAGCTCTGCAGTTAATCGGCGATGCGCCGTCCCCAAGGCGTGATAGGGCACGCTGGGCAGCAAATGATGCAGCGCATGGTAGCGTAAGCCTACAGGTGCCCATAGCGCCGCCAGCACGCCGGGCGGTGGCACGTTCACGCTGTCGAGGAACTGGGCGGTAACGCTGAGTGGTTCTCCGTCATTTTCCCACAAATGGGCTACCAATGTCCGAATCTGGTTCAACACAGCAACGCTTGCGACAATCGCCAGGAAGATTCCAAAGGCCGTGAGGGGAATGAAGCCTATGAAAACGCCAGCGAGCAATGCAATCGACCAAATGCTGGCGGCCGTTTCTTGAACAATCCAGTTGCGACGTGCTTCCCCCTCGGCTGGTCTGCGGCGGAATGCCGGATTGATGGCCAGTCCCGAACAACGCTCGACCACGATTTTGCGCAGCGGCGGAATAAGCAGCGACAATGGTGCGAGCACGGCATTGCGGAACAACAAAGCGGCGGGGGCAAGCAAAGATACAATGATAAATACGGGCAGGGTCCACGGCTTCATCAGCGCAAGCGGCAGATATTCGGGGTCCTGATCGGTGCCATAACGCGTCCGCGCATGATGCAGATTGTGGATGCCCTCATACATGTAAGACGGCACGAGCAACGGCACGCCAATGACGGCGTTGAAGCCAAAACGAAAGCCCGGCAAAGCCGAATGTTTGACGTGCGTCACTTCGTGGATGAAGCCGCCAGCGCGATACAAGGCCAGAATGGAAACCAATGCGCCCAGCAGTCGAAACCACAGTGGGCCAGCCGCGATTGCGACGGCCAGTCCGGCATAGCCAATAAACGCCGATACCAGAAAATCTGTCCAAAATATCCGTGGATTGGGCGCCCCAAGGTCACGCGTTAGTTCGGCAACTGCGCGCAACATGGCTTTGTCATCGGGAACACGCTTAAGCTGCGCCGCACGGTCGGCCACGACATCGCCGCCGCCCGTGAAGGCGTCGGTTGCAGGCTCGTGAGCGGACAATAGCATTTCGGTCATCGACAATTTCGTTTCGGCTGAGAATGTTGTTGTCCCCAGATACGCATTAGTCGTGGCGATAAAATGGCAAAATGAGCCAATTGTGGCCGATTTTCCTCATAAGTGTAATCGCTCCCTCCGCATGACGCGCCGAAACCCGCTTGCCAGCGACCTGCTGTGCGCTAAACCGTGGATATGCTAGGCGTCTGTTATTACCCCGAACATTGGCCAGAGACATATTGGGCACGCGATGCGCAGCGGATGAACGCGCTGGGCCTTACTTATGTGCGCATCGGCGAATTTGCATGGGGCCGCATTGAAAAGAGCGAAGGCAGTTTCAGCTGGGACTGGATGGACCGTGCGGTTGATATACTCGGCAACGCGGGACTTCGGGTTGTGCTCGGCACGCCGACCGCCACGCCGCCCAAATGGCTGTGCGAAGCCTATCCGGAAATCCTGCCCGTTGACGTCAACACCGGCCACACCCGCGGTTTCGGGTCGCGTCGGCATTACGACTTTTCAAGCGAAACATATTTGGTGCAGGCCGAACGGATTACCGAAGCGATGGCCGCGCGCTATGGCAGTCACCCGCATGTTGCCGGTTGGCAGACCGATAATGAATTATGCTGCCACGATACGACGATGAGCGCCTCGATCGCCGCTCGGGATAAGTTCCGCGCCTATTGCGCCCGCCGCTACGGGAGTATCGAGGCGTTGAACGACGCGTGGGGCAATGTGTTTTGGTCCATGGAATATGACAGCTTCGACCAAATCGAGCTTCCGTTCTTCACCGTGTGTGAAACCAACCCCGCTCACCGGCTGGCGTACCGGCGCTTTGCTTCCGAACAGGTTGTCCGTTTTCATGACGTCATGGTTGCCGCTATCCGGCGCCATGCGGGACCAGAGCAATGGGTGACGCATAACATCATTCCGCCGGCGACGACGGGCGTTGATAACGCCGCGCTTACCCGCCAACTCGATTTTGTCAGCTACGATAATTACCCGCTTGGTTTTTCGGACCAGTTGATGGCGAAGGCGCCCGCCGACGAATGGCAGCGATTCATGCGAACCGGACATCCTGATCTGGCCGCGCTGAACTTCGATTCGGTGCGCGGGCTTTCCAAGGGTGCGTGGTGGGTGATGGAGCAACAGCCCGGCCCGGTGAACTGGGCCCCGCATAATCCTCGTCCAGCCCCCGGGATGGTACGACACTGGACATTGCAGGCTTTCGCTCATGGTGCGGCGTGTGTGGCCTATTTCCGCTGGCGTCAGGTTCCGTTTGCGCAGGAACAAATGCACGCTGGCTTGCGTCGGCCGGATGACGTGCCCGCCGCTGCATGGGCGGAGGTGGAGCAAGTCGCGTCTGAACTGAAGCTGCTGGGTGACGTCTCGGCACCTGCGCCAAAGTCCTTGGTCGCCATCCTTATTGATCCAGTGTCGGGCTGGGTCGATGACATCGAACGGCAAGGCGCTGGCTATCGCTATCCAGCTTTGGTCTTCCAATATTATTGCGTATTGCGCGCCCTTGGCGTCGATGTGGATTTTGTGTCGGCAGGAGCCGCCGATTTGACCGGCTATCGGCTTATCATCATCCCCAGTTTGGCGGTGGTGGACGACGCTGCATTCGAAGCGTTGCAAGCGAGCAACGCGCTTTTGCTGTTTGGGCCACGATCGGGCGCCAAGACCGACGAATTTTCTATCAGCGATGATTTGCCGCCGGGACGGCTTCGCGCGTTCGTGCCGCTGAAGGTCATTTCGGTAGAAACGTTGCGGCCCGATTGTGATGGCGGGCTTTCTTATCGCGATGGACAATATGCCAGCGGCCGTTGGCGGGAAACCATTGAGGTAGGCAGCGGGGATGTCATCGCCACTTACGAAGATGGTGCGGCAGCGGCGGTGCGTTCTGACCGAAGCATCTATCTTGCCACGCTGACGGATGACGCGTTCCTGACAGCTTTGTTTGTCGACCTATGCGCCGAGAATGACATTGCGATCACCCCTTTGCCTTCGACCTTGCGGTTGCGGCGGCGGGGTAATTTGACCTTTGCGTTTAATCTGGCCGATCATCCCGCGGCGGCTCCAGCCCCTGCGGATGCCGCATTTGTCATTGGCAGCGCAAACATTGAACCATTTGGTGTCTCTGTCTGGAAAATGGATTAGACCGTTCAGCGTTCTTTCGTGGCGCTGAATTTCAGGTCGGGATGTTTTTCCTGCTGATAGCCGACATCCCATGCGGAGCGCGCCATGAAGACAGGATGGCCGTCGCGATCCTTTGCCATATTCCCGCCATTGAAGGACACAAATTGCGCGACCGCGCTCTCTGACCCGATGAGCCAACGTGCGGTGTCGTACGGCGCAGGCTCTAGAAACGCGTCGACTTTATATTCGGCCTCGAGCCTTGAAATAAGCACGTCCAACTGCAGCTGCCCGACAACACCGATGACCCAGTTGGACCCGATTTCGGGATAGAAAACCTGAATGACGCCTTCTTCGCTCAGATCGTCCAGTGCCTTGCGTAATTGTTTGGTCTTCGTGGGATCACGCAGGACCACGCGCCGCAATATTTCGGGCGCAAAGTTTGGCAGGCCAGTAAAGCGCACATCGTTGCGCTCCGACAAGGTGTCGCCCACGCGCAACGTGCCGTGGTTCGGTATACCAATGATATCGCCGGGCTCCGCGCTGTCTGCAATTTCGCGGTCCTGGGCGAAAAACAGGATGGGCGAATGGATGGCGACCGGCTTGCCAAGGCCGGACGGCGTCAATTTCATGCCGCGTTTGAAGGTGCCGGAACACAGCCGCATGAACGCAATGCGGTCACGATGCTGGGGGTCCATATTGGCCTGCACCTTGAAGATGAAGCCAGTGACTTCCTTTTCCGAAGGGTCGATATCGCCTTTCGAACTCGGCTGCGGGCGCGGCGGTGGCGCGTGAGTCGCGATGGCATTGATAAGCTCGATTACGCCAAACTCTTTCAATGCAGATCCGAAATAGACGGGCGTAAGGTCGCCATTCCGAAATGCTGTGAGGTCGAAGTCGGAATAGCCCGCTTGCGCAAGCTCGGCCTCTTCGCGCAGGCGGGCAACACCGGCGGGGGTCAAGACTTGCTCAAGGCTGTCGGCGTCCAAGCCGGCATGGTCGCTGGTCTTGCCTTCAAACGCTTTGCTGTCGCCGGACGGTTGGCTGAGACGACCGCTGGCGAAATCATACAAGCCTTCAAATTCGCCGCCCATGCCGACGGGCCAGTTCATGGGGCAGACATCGAGGGCTAGCGCATCGGCAACTTCGTCAATCGTCTCGAACGCCGCGCGCCCTTCGCGGTCAACCTTGTTGATGAAGGTGATGATTGGCACGCTCCGCAAGCGGCACACTTCGAACAATTTGCGCGTCTGTGGCTCAATACCTTTGGCAGCATCGATCACCATGATGGCGGAATCGACGGCCGTTAACGTGCGGTATGTGTCTTCGGAAAAGTCTTCATGTCCCGGCGTATCCAAAAGGTTGAAGACGATGCCGTCTTTCTGGAATGTCATCACCGACGAGGTCACCGAAATGCCGCGCTGCTGTTCAATCTTCATCCAGTCCGAACGCGCGCGCCGCGCTTGGCCGCGGGCTTTTACTTCACCGGCAAGATGGATCGCACCGCCCTGCAGAAGCAATTTCTCGGTCAGAGTCGTCTTACCGGCATCCGGGTGGGAAATAATGGCAAATGTGCGGCGATTAAGGGTCATGCCGGGCGGCTTAGGGATGATTGATTAGCGCTTCAACCCGTTTGTCAGCAGGTCCGAAGCAATCGCGGCGACATCATCGACATCGCGGTCTTCGCCCATCACGCCATAGCGCAGTCCAAGGAAGACGTTCATCCCGACTATAGCCCATGCGTGGACCTCTTCGACGTCATGCCGCAACTGCCCCTTTGCGGCGGCGTCCTTCAAGCTTCTGAGATAGCCGTTGACCGTGTCCTCATAATGCGCGCGATAGCTAGGCGGATCGACAAATTCCGCTTCATCGATAATGCGGTAGAGCACCTTGTGCTCGCGCACGAATGCCAGAAATTTGGCCAACCCCTTACGCTCGCCCTCAAGCCGGTCGGATTCAGCTGCCATCACAGGACCAACCGTGTGCCGGACCTGAGCCGACATGTCGCGGACCAGCGCGCGGAACAACGAATCCTTTGAATCAAAATAAGTGTAGAAACTGCCCAGCGCGACACCGGCGCGTTGGGTTATCGACACCACTGAACTTTCGTGAAAACCTTTTTCGCCAAATTCTGCAGCCGCAGCATCCAGTAGTAAACGCAGCGTTTTGCGCCCCCTGTCGGTACGCGGAGTTTTGGCAACAGGTGTCATTGTTGCTGATATGCCACGTTCTGCGGACATTCGTTATGCTTCCCAATATCGACAAGTTGAAACTTGGTTCACCTTTCACTATACCCTGTTTTGAGAACGGGTAAAGACCCGCGTTCCAGCAGGAGAGTGACCAATGAAATCCCCTACAGTTTCAATGATTCGCGCCGCTTTGCTCAGCAGCATCGCACTGTCATCCGTCGGCCTTGGTGCCCCCGTTTGGGCGCAAGACGCTATGGCTGAAGAGGCGGGCAGCGCTGACGAAATAATCGTGACAGCCCGTCGCCGCGAAGAATCGCTGCAGGATGTGCCGATCGCAGTGAGTGCGTTTTCGGGCGAGTCGCTCGAAATGCGCGGTGCGCTGGACCTGACCGAAATCGGCAACATTACGCCGAACACAACTTTGGAAACTTCGCGCGGCAGTAACTCTACATTGTCGGCATTCATTCGCGGCATTGGTCAACAGGACCCCGTGTCGGGTTTTGAGCCTGGCGTAGGTATCTACCTCGACGACGTCTATTTGAACCGGCCGCAGGCTGCTGTTCTGGACATTTATGATGTCGAACGCATCGAAGTTCTGCGCGGTCCGCAGGGCACCTTATATGGACGCAACACCATTGGCGGTGCGGTCAAATATGTAACCAAGTCACTGCCGCAGGATTTCTCCCTGCAGGCACGCGCCACCCTTGGCACGTACCAGCAGGCAGATGGCGTTGTCACCGTGTCGGCACCCATTGGTGATATCGTCCGCGTCGGTGGCAGCCTCGCTCGCCTCTCGCGCGGCGGTTTCGGTGACAATCTCACGACGGGTCTGGAAAACTACAACAAGGACGTTTGGGCCGCGCGCGGCACTTTGGAAATGGGCGGCTATGGCGCGCCTGTTTCCGTTCGGATCAGCGGCGATTACAGCCGCGATAAAAGCGACCCACGTGGCGGCCACCGTTTGATTCCGGGATTGCTTTCGGGCGCGCCCGTACTCGACAATGTTTACGATACGCGCGGCGGTTTGGTCGATCCGAAGCAGGATATCGAGGCTTATGGTCTTGCGATGAACATCGCCGTTGACCTGTCCGATGTTCTGACGCTGCGTTCGATCAGCGCATGGCGCAAGGATGACACCTTCACACCAATCGACTTTGACGCTTTGCCTGCGGTCGATGTTGACGTACCCGGCGGCTATTTCAATGAACAGATCAGCCAGGAAGCCCAACTGTTGGTCGATGCTGGCCCGCTGAACGGTATGATCGGTGCTTATTATCTCGATGCCTCCGCCGATACTCTGTTCGATGTGCGCTTGTTCACCACGCTCAACGGCTTGACCGCATTCACGAATGCAGCCGTTGATACCGAAACCTACGCAGTGTTCGGCGATTTCAGCTATGATTTCTCCGACCAGCTTAGCCTTTCAGTCGGCGGTCGTTACACATGGGATGAGCGTAGCGCGAACATCCTTCGTCAGAACTATCTGGGCGGCGGATCGCCCTTCTTTGGCGGTGCGGGCGTTGCCTTCGGTGCCCCAAGCACTAACTTCAAAGGCAAACGCAGCTTCAAGAAATTCACACCGCGCGTTTCTTTGTCATTCAAGCCAACGCCCGATCACAATATCTACGCCAGCTTTAGCCAAGGCTTCAAGGGCGGCGGTTTCGATCCGCGTGGCGTTGGTGCCAACGCACCTGATCTGAACGGAAACGGCATCCGCGGTGAAAATGATGAAGTTGCTGCCTTCCTGAGCTTCCGTCCCGAAAGCGTCGACAGCTATGAAGTGGGCTATAAGGGCAATCTGTTTGATGGCGGCCTGACCTTTGCGGTCGCTGGCTTCTACGCCGATTACAGCGACGTTCAGATTCCCGGATCAGTCGCTTGCATCGTCGGAGGTATTCCATCCTTCTGCGGCGTGACGTCGAACGCGGGCAAGGCGACCTTCAAGGGCGTCGAGCTTGAGTTCAATGCCCGCCTTGGTGAAAGCATGGCGACAGATGGTGACAGGCTTAACCTGATGGGTGCCGTTGGTTATATCGATGCGCAATATGACGAATATATCACCAATGTTGCAAGCGTTCCGACCGATGTTGCGCAATTCCGGGATGTCCAGAACACACCGTCTTGGACAGCAAGCGCAACCTTGGCCTATATGACTCCACTAGGTGCTGGCCGGTTGAACCTTGGGACGACGCTGTCCTATCGCAGCAGCACCACCCAGTTCGAAATTCCCAACCCTTATATCGATCAGTCTGGCTATGCTCTGGTTGACGCCAGCCTGGTCTATACGTCGCCAGATGATCGTTGGAGCATTGGTCTGCACGGCAAGAACCTGACTGACAAGCAGTACAAGACATCGGGATATAGCTTCATCGCAGGTAATGCGACGACTGGCGTACCGACATTGGGCGGCAATGGACTACCCATCGCGTCGCTGGGTCGTGAGGGCACACTGACTGCGTTTTACGGAAACCCTCGCCAGGTATTTTTGACCGCTGGCGTGAAGTTCTAAATCTAACTGTTTAGTCGATAGCAAAAAAAAGGCCGGGGGATCCCCCGGCCTTTTTTTGTTATCCAAAGATTGCCGCTTCGATCATCCGCGAAGGACGGCGCCTTGCTTGGCTGCTGCCGCGATTATTTTATCGCTGATGGCCTTCAAGTCTTCGTCGGAATAGCTCTTGTCGGAGGGTTGTAACGTAACTTCGACAGCAAGGCTGACCTGACCATCGGGCACGCCTTGTCCGGCAAAGCGGTCAAACAGCCTGACAGATACGATATTGTCCTTATCACAGCCCTTGATTGGGCGGACCAGATCTTGTGCGGCGAGGCTGTCCGGCACGAGAAACGCGAAGTCGCGCTTTACTGCTTGCAACGTGGGCGGCGTAAAGGCGGGACGCATGAAGCCCGCGGCCTTCTTCAGCGGAATCGCATCAAGGAAAATTTCCGCGACCACGACCGCAGTATCGAGATCAAAGGCCTTTGCCGTTGCGGGATGCAATGCACCAAACGCCGCGAGAACATTTTTGGGCCCCATGCGGAGAGTCGCCGACTGCCCGGGATGGTAATGCGCACCGGCTTCACCCATCACGAGCAAATTGTCGGTCACCACGCCTGCGCCTTTTAACAGCGCCAGCACTTCGGCCTTCACGTCAAATGCGTCAAACGCGGCAGCTTTGCCCGTCGACCATCCGCGTGCTTTCCCGTCTCCCGCCAACACGATCGCGGCCGTCATCTTTTCATTGCTGCTGCCGTCGTCGGCCACAAAATAGCGCCGTCCGATTTCGAACAACCGCACGGAGGATGCACCGCGGTCCATGTTGCGTTGGGCCGCTGACAATAATCCGGGCAACAATGAAGGCCGCATGACCTTCATGTCCTCCGAAATCGGATTGGAGAGGCTCCATGCGCCGCCGGCAAAGGCATCTGCCGCCTTTTGCGGAAGGAAGGACCAATTGATTGCTTCGTTCAGACCACGTGCGGCGGCAGTGCGACGAACCCGGTGTTCGAGGGACTGCGCAGGCGTTGCGGTGGGCTTTGCAACGCCATCAGCGCGCGGCAACGGCACGGAAACAACATTGTCGAGCCCGACGATGCGCACGACTTCTTCGACAATGTCTGCTGGCCCATCGACGTCGCGGCGCCAACTGGGGACAGTTATCTGCCAGTCGTCACTGACGGCAAAGCCAAGGCGTTCCAAAATGCTGCGCTGCTCATCTGCCGCCACATCAACGCCGCCAAGGCGTGCGCAGTAGCCCGTGTCATAGGAAATGTTGCGCGGCGCAACTGGTGCACTGCCTGCGCGGGTAATTTCGCTCGCCGTGCCACCGCAATGGTCGAGGACCAGCTTGGTCGCGATGGCGAGGCCGTCGTCAAGGAACGCAGGGTCAACGCCGCGCTCGAAACGCTGACGGGCATCGCTGGTCAGCGCAAGCTTCTGTCCGGTCCGGGCGATATGCTCGGGGTCGAAATAGGCGCATTCGATCAGGACGTCGGTGGTGTCGGCGGAAACGCCGCTATGTTCGCCGCCCATGATACCGCCTATGTCGTGCACCATTTCGTCGTCGGCGATCACGGTCATCGTTTCGTCCAACATATAGACCTTGCCGTTAAGCGCGGTCATTTGCTCACCCGCCTTCGCCTTGCGGGCAATGAGCGAACCCGTCAGTTTCGCACGATCATATACGTGCAATGGCCGTCCCAGATCGATGGAAATGAAGTTGGTTATGTCGACCAGCACCGAGATCGGCTTTTGGCCAATGGCCTTCAATTTGCTGCGCATCCATTCGGGGGATTCGCCATTGATAACGCCCGAAACGCTTTGCGCGTAGAATGCAGGGCAACCCGCGAGGTCGTCGGTTTGCACCAATGGCGCATCGCCAGGCCCCTCGGCAGGTGCCGACAGGTCAATGCGGTAGACTTCGTTCAAGGGACGCAAACTGCCAAGTCCCGCAGCGGCCAGATCACGTGCAATGCCGCGAACGCCCATGCAATCCTGACGATTGGGGGTAATGCTGACGTCGATGACGGGGTCATCAAGTCCGGCCCAGTCGGCATAGACTTGGCCCACCGGCGCATCCGCGGACAACTCGATGATGCCATCATGGTCATCGCCAAGCTCAAGCTCCGCGATCGAACACATCATGCCGTTGGATTCGACACCCCGGATGGCTGCGACCTTCAGCACCATGCCATTGGCCGGCACAACTGCGCCGGCTGGGCCGAACACGCCCAGCATGCCCGCACGCGCATTGGGCGCGCCGCAGACGACCTGAAGCGGTTCGCCGCCTGCATCAACAGAAAGAACCTGCAACTTGTCGGCTTGCGGATGCGGCGCGGCGCTCAACACCTTGGCGATTCGGAAAGCGGATAGCTTTTCTGCAGGATTTTCAATGCCTTCGACTTCAAGGCCAATGCGGTTCAGGCAGTCGGCAACGACATGAATATCGGCGTCGGTATCAAGATGCTCTTTGAGCCAGGAAAGCGAGAACTTCATGCGCCTACTCCTCCGCTGAGCGTCGGAACATCGAGCGCGTCAAAACCATAATGCTGCAACCAGCGATTATCGCCGTCGAAGAAAGCGCGTAAATCGTCCATGCCATATTTCAACATGGCTAACCGGTCGACGCCGGTTCCAAAAGCAAAGCCCTGCCAGACGTCGGGGTCCAGCCCGCACGCTTCGATGACTTTCCGATGCACCATACCGGAGCCCAAAACTTCCATCCAGCCTTCGGAGCCGCCGATCACGCGTTTGCCGTTCACGACGGAATAGCCCACATCGACCTCCACCGACGGTTCGGTGAACGGGAAATAACTTGGGCGAAGGCGAAGGACGACATCCTCGCGCTCGAAATAGGCTTTCAGGAACGTCTCAAGCGTCCATTTCAAATGGCCCAGATGAATGCCCTTGTCGATGACGAGGCCCTCAATCTGGTGGAACATCGGCGTATGTGTTGCGTCGCTGTCACTGCGATAGACGCGGCCCGGCGCGATGATGCGGATGGGCGGCTCCTGTGACGTCATGGTGCGGATTTGCACTGGAGAGGTATGCGTGCGCAGGACTTTGGCTTCTACGCCGTCCGTCGTTTGCATATAAAAAGTGTCGTGCATCGCGCGTGCCGGATGCGTTTCGGGCATGTTGAGCGCGGTGAAATTATGCCACTGGTCTTCGATTTCCGGACCTTCGGCGACAGCAAAGCCCATGTCGGCAAATATCTCGGCCAGTTCGTCCATCACCTGGCTAACCGGATGTACAGTCCCGCGCGGCGCGTCGTTTGTGGGCAATGTCATGTCCAGACGCTCTGCGCTCAGACGCGCTTCGAGCGCAGCATTTTCCAACGCCTCCTTCTTTTCAGCTAACGCAGCGGTAATTGACTCGCGCAATCCGTTGATGATCGGGCCCTGCGTCTGCCTTTCCTCAGGCGACATCGCGCCCATGGTTTTCAGCAGGGCAGAAACGCTTCCTTGTTTGCCCAGCGCAGAAATGCGGACGGCCTCAAGCGAGTCCAACGTGTCGGCAGCATCGATGGCGCGCATCAATTCGGTTTGGAGTGTTGCTATGTCTGTCATGTAGTTCGCCTGAATAAGCAAAAGGGCGCGAACGGCAAGTGCCGCCCACGCCCTTTTGCGCAATATCGAAGTTTTAGGAGCTTATGCTGCTTTCGCGAGCGCTGCCTTCGACTGCGCAATGATCGTGCTAAACATCGCGCCTTCGTTCATCGCGAGATCCGCAAGAACCTTGCGGTCCAGTTCAACATTAGCCAGCTTCAGGCCATGCATGAACACGCCATAGGTCATGCCTTCGGCACGAACAGCGGCGTTGATACGCTGGATCCACAAAGCGCGGAAGTTGCGCTTGTTAACTTTACGGTCGCGATACGCATATTGGCCGGCCTTTTCGACGGCCTGACGTGCGACGCGGATCGTATTTTTGCGACGGCCATAATAGCCCTTCGCCTGCTCTAAAATTCTTTTATGTTTAGCTTTGGTGGTCACACCACGTTTGACGCGTGCCATAATCTATATCCTTTTCTTTAAAAACGTACGCGCGGCCTTAAAGACCGTATGGCGCCCATTTCTTGATTGTCTTGGCATCGGGATCAGAGATCACGCTGGTGCCACGGTTCTGGCGGATATACTTAGCATTATGGCTGCTCAAACGGTGCCGTTTTCCAACGACGCCATGCTTGATCTTGCCGGTTGCGGTGATTTTGAAGCGTTTCTTCACACCACTCTTGGTCTTGAGCTTGGGCATTTTGGTCTCCTTTGTTGAGTCCGTATCAAGCCGACATGGCAGCCCTATTGGCCAGCCTGCTTATTCGGAACGCGGGCGCCTAACTGGATTCGCTGGAGAATGCAAGTCTATTGCCTGATTCAGGCTTCAATGGTCGCAGGCAAGTGCCTCAAGAACATCATCAAGTCGTGCCGGATCACCCACGGCAATGACATGTCCTTCGGATGCGCCGTGCAGGGGGTCGCCGGCCCAGTCGCTCATCATGCCGCCTGCGCCCGTAATTACCGGAACCAAGGCGGCAAAGTCATGCAGCTTCAGGCCGGATTCGGCGACGATGTCGATATGGCCACTCGCCAGCAGCGCATAATTATAGCAGTCGCCGCCGAATAGCATGCGTTTGTGGGCGGTCTTGGCGGCCAGCGCCATGAAATGCGCGCCATCATGATCGCTGAAATATTGCGGGCCCGATGTCGCAAGCGTGGCATTGCCAAGGCTCGTGCACGCGCGCGTCGTCACAGGCGCGCCATTCAGGGTCGTGGGATAACCAGCCGCACCGACCCATCGCTCCCCTGCGATGCACTGGTCAATAACGCCCAGCACGGGCCAGCCATCTTCCAGCAGGGCAATCAATGTTCCGAATATTGGCCGCCCCGCCATGAAGCTGACCGTGCCGTCAATGGGGTCGATAATCCAGCTGCGGCCGGAACTGCCTGTCTTCTCGCCAAATTCCTCGCCAATGATCGTGTCGCGCGGGGCTTCTGCGTCCAGTATCCGCCGGATTGCGCTTTCGGCTGCACGGTCGGCTTCAGTTACTGGCGACGAATCAGCCTTTGCTTCATGGCCGAAGTGCGCGCGGAAGAATGGCTTGATGGCTTGCCCCGCCGCATCTGCCAGACGGTTGGCCAGAAGAATGTCGGCGGGTGTCATTAATCGAACAAGGAACTGACCGAACTCTCGTCGGCGATGCGCTTGATGGCTTCCCCCAACAAAGGCGCAATCGGCAACTGCCGGATTTTGTTGCTGTCATTGGCCGCATCAGACGCCAAAATCGAATCGGTGATAACAAGCTTCCGCAGCGAGGAGGCGTTGACGCGGTTTACAGCTTCGCCGGAAAGCACGCCGTGGGTGATATAGGCCACGACGTCGGATGCCCCTGCCGCGATCAACGCGTCTGCGGCGTTGCATAAGGTTCCGGCACTGTCCGCAATGTCGTCGATTAGGATGCAAAAGCGATCCTTGACGTCGCCGATGATGTTCATGACCTCGGACACGCCAGCTTTCTCGCGGCGTTTGTCCACAATAGCCAGCGGCGCATCATCGAGGCGTTTGGCAAGAGCGCGGGCGCGTACAACGCCGCCTACATCTGGCGACACAACGGTGATATTCTTGTCGCCATGCCGTTCTAGTATGTCGGCGCTCATGACGGGTGCGCCGTAGAGGTTGTCGGTAGGTATATCGAAAAAGCCCTGAATTTGGCCGGCATGCAAGTCGACTGTCAACACGCGGTCAGCGCCGGCTTCGGTAATCAGATTGGCGACCAGTTTAGCCGAAATCGGCGTACGTGGACCGGGCTTGCGGTCTTGGCGGGCGTATCCGAAATAGGGCAGAACGGCGGTAATGCGCTTGGCCGACGCACGGCGCAGGGCATCAATCATGATGAGCAATTCCATCAGATTGTCGTTGGCCGGGTGGCTGGTTGACTGAATTACGAACATATCTTCGCCGCGGACATTTTCGTGGATTTCGACGAAAATTTCATTGTCGGCAAAACGACGGACGCTTGCGTCGGTCAGGGGCAAGTTCATGTAATCAGCGATACCCTTTGCCAAAGGAAGGTTGCTGTTGCCTGTCATCAATTTCATGTGTGCGTCCCCGACCTTGGCCTTATTGGCCCCACCACCAGATTCGTCAGACGCTCTAGCGACGCGGGACCGGCCTGACAATCGGCTTGCCCCGCTACACTGTGGACAATAGGGTGGTGTGATGACAAACCAGCTTATTATTGCGATGGCGCAACTCAATCAGCGCGTAGGCGACCTTGCGGGTAACGCGCGCAAGATGCTGGAATGGCGCGCGCAGGCAACCGGCGCTGACCTCATTGTATTTCCTGAACAGCAATTGATTGGCTATCCAGCCGAAGACCTTGTGCTGAAACCTGCATTTGCGGCGCGGGCTGTGGCCGAATTGACCAAGCTGGCGGAAGCGACAGCCGACGGCGGACCCGCCATGTTGGTTGGCTCGATATTTGTCGACGGCGGCGCGCTGTATAATGGCATTGCCTTGCTTGATGGCGGCAAGATTGCCGATGTGCGATATAAGCACGAGCTACCCAATTACGGCACCTTCGATGAAAAACGCATATTTGCAGCGGGCCCGCTACCCGAACCGGTCATGTTCAAGGGCGTGCGATTGGGTGTTCCGATATGTGAGGACGGTTGGTTGGCACCGGTTAGCCTGCACCTGAAAGAACGCGGTGCAGAACTGCTGATTTCCACAAATGGCAGCCCGTATGAAATCGACAAGGACGACCGGCGGCTGGAAGAAGTGTTCGCCGCCCGCGTCCGCGAAACCGGCCTGCCTTTGTTGTTCCTCAACCGAGTCGGCGGGCAGGATGAGCTGGTTTTTGACGGTAGCTCCTTTGTGCTGAACGCCGATGGCGCTGCCGCGCACCGCTTGCCGGACTGGGAAGAGCATTTGCGAATCACGCATTGGAGCAGGGGCGAAGGCGGCTGGCAATGTGCAGAGGGCCCCAAAGCATTATGGGAAGATCATCCTGCCGATATTTATAGCGCCATGGTTACTGGCCTGCGCGACTATGTCGACACCAATGGGTTTCCCGGTGTCGTGCTTGGCATGTCTGGCGGAATCGATAGTGCCATTTGCGCCGCAATAGCTGCCGACGCACTTGGGCCGGACCGTGTCTGGTGCGTCATGCTGCCTAGCCGCTATACCAGTCAATCGAGCTTGGACGATGCCGCTGAGTGCGCCGCCATGATCGGGTGCCGCATTGACACGATCCCTATTTCGCCTGCTGTTGACGCTTTTGATTCGATGCTGTCGGGCAGTTTTGCCGACCGCGACGTCGATATCACCGAAGAAAACGTGCAGTCGCGTATTCGCGGCGTTACCCTGATGGCGCTGTCGAACAAGTTCGGGCATATGCTTTTGACAACCGGCAACAAGAGCGAGATGAGCGTTGGCTATGCGACCATATATGGCGACATGGCGGGCGGCTATAACCCGCTGAAGGACGCCTATAAGATGACGGTCTTTGCGCTGTGTGAATGGCGCAATCAGCATCGTCCGCGTATCGGGCTTGGTCGTGCGGGGCCAGTCATCCCCGAAAATATCATCAGCAAGCCACCTAGCGCAGAGCTTCGTCCGGACCAGAAGGACAGCGATTCATTGCCCGACTATCCGGTACTCGATAAAATGCTGCACGCTCTGGTCGAAGAGGAGCTTTCGGTGGACGAAGTCGTGGCGCGCGGGTTTGATCGCGACACCGTCGTCCGGATTGAAAGGCTGCTATATCTTGCTGAATATAAAAGGCGTCAGGCACCGCCAGGCGTGAAGTTAGGGACGCGCAATTTCGGACGTGACCGGCGCTACCCGATCACCAACGCCTTTCGCAGCGGCCGATAAGCGATGGTTGGCAGAAACCTGCACTGGAATAATGCGGTTTGCGGCCTTATTGAATAGGCATGTCATTTTTCAAAGACGTTTCACTGCGCAACGCAGGCTCCGACCTGATCGGGTTTCTGCGTACATCGGGTACGCACAGCCCATGGCTCTTTCTAGCTGCATGCGTGCCGACCGCGATTATCATGTACACATTTTATCTGGACGGGTTGGACAAGGCCAAGCCGCCGCCACCGACGGTGACGTATTTCGAAAGCTGGCCCGCGACACGGACCATTGAGGAATCGAAGGCAGCCATCGCCGCGCGACAGAAGCGTAAAGACGAGCTCCTCGCCCGTGAACGCGAAGCCTATAAGGCGTTCGGGCGCGCCGTCGGCATGGACGTAGAGAAAATCGAGCGGGAAGCGAAACTTGAACAGGCAGCGAAAAAGGCTGCCGAAACTGCAAACACCAGCGGAGCAGCCCAATAACCAGCGCGGCTGATCCCCGATTCATGGCCACCGCGTTGGCGCTTGCGGAGCGCGGCGTTGGCCGTACCGGACAGAATCCGTCCGTGGGTTGCGTCATCGTCAAAGATAATGTGGTGGTCGGTCGCGGCTGGACGCAGCAAGGCGGTAGACCACATGCCGAAGCAATCGCGTTAGCTGAGGCGGGCGCACAAGCCGAAGGCAGCACTGTCTATGTCACGCTTGAACCATGCGCGCATCAGTCGCCGCGTGGACCATCCTGCGCACAAATATTGCGGGCAGCCCGTCCGGCGCGCGTTGTTATTGCGCTTCAGGATCCTGACCCGCGCACGGCGGGTGAAGGCATGGCGGCACTGACTGCGGACGGCATATCAGTCGAGACTGGCGTCATGGCCGCGCAAGCCAGCATTAGTCTTAGCGGTTTTCTCAGCCGCATGACGCGTGGTCGTCCCTTTGTGACATTAAAGCTCGCCACATCGCTGGATGGCAAAATCGCGATGTTCGATGGCAGTAGCCGTTGGATTACGGGCGACGTTGCCCGCGCCCACAGCCACATTGAACGCGCTCGCTCGGACGCAATCCTTGTGGGGTCAGGGACGCTGCGTGCGGACGCCCCGCAATTAACCGTGCGGATAAGGGGCCTTGAAGACCGTCAGCCACGCAAAATACTTTTAGGCAGTGGGGACGCGCCCGACGGGTGGGAGGTGATCCGCGCGCCCCGTGACATTGCAGCATTGGATTGCAACAACCTGCTTGTCGAAGGCGGCGCCGCCACGGCCGCCGCGTTCATGCGGGCGGGGCTCGTGGACCGGATGCTGCTGTATCGCGCGCCGATATTGATCGGCACGGGCTTGCCTTGTCTGGCGGACTTCGGGTTGACGGAATTGGCCGATGCGCATGGCCGCTGGCAACTTACCGATTCTCGCAGTCTTGGCAAAGACCGGCTCGAAGTCTACGAGAGCGCCAACTAAGAAAAGGGCCGCCATATGTTCACAGGTATCATCACGGACGTTGGAAAAATAAGCGCAGCCGAACAAAGGGGCGACCTTCGGCTGGTTATTACCTGTGGCTATGACATGGACAGCGTCGCCATTGGTGCATCGATTGCGTGTTCCGGCGTGTGCCTGACCGTCGTGGAAAAGGGCGAGGGTTGGTTTGCGGTTGATGCTTCGGCAGAAACCTTGTCCCGGACCGCTGCTGGCATGTGGTCGGAAGGCGCGCGTTTGAACCTGGAACGTGCGTTGAAAGTCGGTGACGAACTTGGCGGGCATATCGTGACGGGTCATGTCGACGGCGTCGGACAAATTGTGGCCAGTGAAACCGTCGGTGACAGCTGGAAAGTTACCGTCGAAGCCCCTGCCAGCCTTTCCGCTTATATTGCGGCTAAAGGCTCAATCACCGTTGATGGCGTCTCGCTGACGGTCAACGACATTGCCGATCAAGCTAATGGGTCGGCCCATTTTCTGCTGAACATCATCCCGCATACGGCGCAGATGACAACGCTTGATACGTTGGCAGTCGGGCGGCAAGTCAATCTCGAGATCGACGTGCTCGCCCGTTACCTGAAGCGTATGGAAGATTTACGCCGGACTTGAGGGTCAGGACCCTAGAATGGCAGCCAGCGCTGCTTTTTCGAAAAGCGCATATAGCCGACATTGGCACCAAGCCTGAGCCCCGCGCCAACCCTGATCGGGATAAGCACGACATCGCCGCGACGCAGATAGCTGGCGTTGAAACCGCCACCAAGATAGGCGGCGCCTTCGCCTGCTGGATAGCGTTTGTAGATATCCTCGGTATCATAAAGATTATAGACTAGGATGAAGGTACTACCGGCATTTGCGCCAGCATCGGGGCCAATCGAAGGGCCTGTCCAATACACAGGTTTTTGACCCTCGACCTTGTGGTTCAACGTGCCTGAACCATATCGCAAGCCGACGACAAATGCGCCGCCACCTTCACGCCCGACAATATAGCCATTGGGGCGCCCTTGCTTTTTGAGGATGTCCTCGATGAACTTCCCTAATCCTTGCGCACCTTTGCCAAACACATCTTCTGCAGCACCTATCAAATCATCTTCCTGATAGGTGTCGTCGCTTGGCACCGCCAAAGTTTCCGATTCTGCCGGGGTCGGTGCAGCTTGGCTTTCCGTAGGCACACCGTCTTGCACGTCCGAAGGGGGGGTGTCGACAGGAGCCGGCGTGGTGGCTGGCGGCGGTGTTCCTAAATCCGAATCAATCACGTCATTGGGATCAACGGTGTTTATCTGCGCAAAGCTTGGCGCAGTAGTAGTCAGCGCCATCGCTGTGAACAGCATCACCAGATAATGTGCAGACTTTTTCAGCCTCAACGTAACAAACGACATGCGAACCCCGCCCTCTTTAAAACACGACTTATTGTATGATTGTCCCTTATTAGCACAGGATGAACGGTCGGCAATGCGGCTCCTTCCTGCGCTGAAGCGGTTATGTGCGGACATTTTGTTCTTATGGCCAGCTTGCAGCAATAAGCATTTGCAGCCCGTGGCATGCGACGCTATAGGCCGCCGATGCCAAGCGCACAGGAGACGTGGGTGAGTGGCTGAAACCAACGGTTTGCTAAACCGTCGTACTGGTAAATCCGGTACCGAGGGTTCGAATCCCTCCGTCTCCGCCAACACGGCCTTTTTGCAGGTGATCGCGCAAACCTATGTCCAGAAAACGTAAAGGGCCATCGCGGTTTGCCGCTTTAAAGGCAAAGCCGCCTTTCTTCTGGATAAAGAACGGTCTGATTATTGTCGTCACGCTTTGGCTGGCATGGTTGTCGTTCATTCACGCGGTTGCGAACATCACATGGGATCGCGACCCCGACGTGGCGCTGCGTTATGTTCCCGATCACCCGCTGGCATTGTCGCGTAAAGCCGATGAGCTGTTTGCCGAAAAACAGGATCCGGCGACCTTAGCCAAGGTTGAGGCGATGGCGAAGGAATCGCTGCGCGGTGGCGCGCTTAATCCGGTCGCTATCCGTCTACTTGGTTATGTCGCGGATGTGCGCGGGGATACCAAGAAAGCGCGCGAACTCATGCTCTTGTCGCATAAAGTGTCGCGACGCGATTTCGGTACGCAGCTTTGGTTGATTGAGGATGCCGTCGCGCGCAACGACAAGAAGCAGGCGCTGTATCATTACGACATTGCGATGCGCACGACGCCGAGCAGTTTTCCGATATTATTTCCGACGCTGACCGGCGCGCTGAGCGATCCGGAGGTGCGCGTGCATCTGGCCCCCATCGTGCGTCAGGCGCCGGTGTGGCTGCCTGCTTTTTTGAGCGAGTCGATTGGCACCATCGAAAATCCGGCCAATATTGCGGATGTATTGGTGAAATCTAGTGGGCTGCCCGATGATGAAAGCTACCGCAATCTGTCCAATGCTTTGCTCGCGCAATTGGCAGGGAAGAACAAGTTTCCGGCATTCCAGCAATATTTTCTGAGTCTTAAGGGCAGTCGCGCCGATACGTTCAAGGCGGCAGCGTTCACAAAAGACACCGTTGGCTTGCCTTATCCTGTCGTGGGTTGGCAAGTTGCCGACAGCCCCGCGATTGGCGGGACGTTTTCGGCGGCTAATGACAAGGGACGTTCGACATTGGCCGCCTTTGCAAGCTCGGGCGAGCGTGGGGAATTGCTGCGCAAATATATGTTTCTTGCACCCGGCAATTACCGCTTTGCTTCGCGTTTTTCGGCATTGGACGGCGCGCCTGATTCAGAAGTGCGCTGGGAATTGCAATGTGTGAAAGCGGCCGGCAACACGAGCGCCTGGTTCGTCGCAACGCCAGTACAAAAGGGCGCGTTCGGCCTCACTCAAGACTTCAATATCGGTAGCGACTGCCGCACGCAGCTTCTTGTTCTGCAAACCGCTGGTGGTAGCAGCCAGTTGGGCACGGAATTCACCGTGAACTCAGTGGATATCGTCGGACGCTGAGAAGAAAATAGAGCTTGGCCGAATGTTCATCCAGCCAAGCTCTTAAGGAAAGAACATCTCCTGATTCAGGAGAAGCCCTCGGGTCGCAGGGCATCCCTAGCAGCAGTTTTGTGATTCTAATATGACCGAGATGGACTCAACCCTCGTTAGATGACGTTTTTTGGGCCCGGATGCCGTGAATTCAACCCGCCCCACCGATTTTGTCCTGAGTCTTCGTATCGAAATCGCTGGCGTCATGCCTTTCGTGCAATTGGCTCGCCGGGTCACCCATTACGCGGTTAACCATGCGCCCGCGCTTCACCGCAGGGCGTTCCGCAATCTGGTCAGTCCAGCGCTGTACGTTCTTATATTCGTGCACCGACAGGAATTCACCCGCTTCGTAAATCAGTCCTTTGACCAAAGCACCATACCAAGGCCAGATCGCCATATCGGCGATGGTATATACGTCACCTGCCATATATTCGCGGGTGGCCAAATTCCGGTCAAGCACGTCCAACTGGCGCTTCACTTCCATGGCAAAACGATCAATGGCATATTCAATCTTGAACGGCGCATAGGCATAAAAATGCCCGAAGCCTCCGCCAAGATAGGGTGCGCTGCCCATTTGCCACATCAGCCAGTTCATTGTTTCCGTGCGCGCGTGATGTTCGGTTGGCAGGAACGCCCCGAACTTTTCCGCCAAATAAAACAAGATCGATCCGGATTCGAACACACGTGTTGGCTCCGGCGTCGAATGGTCGAACAAGGCCGGGATTTTCGAATTGGGATTGGCCTCGACAAAGCCGCTAGAAAACTGGTTGCCGTCACGGATATTGACGAGCCAAGCGTCATATTCCGCACCTGTATGGCCCAAGGCTAATAGCTCCTCCAGCATCACGGTCACCTTCACGCCATTCGGCGTCGCAAGCGAGTAAAGCTGTATCGGATGCTTGCCGACTGGCCGTTCTTTTTCATGCGTCGCGCCCGCAATTGGCCGGTTGATATTGGCGAACTGACCGCCATTTTCGGTGTTCCATTCCCAGACCTTATCTGGCGTATATTCTGAAAATGTCTGAGTCATTGGAAGCTCCTGATGCGGAAAGATAATCACTCATAATGTGGGGCGCTGGCTTGGACCCGTCAACCGACGATGACCCATCTGACCGACGTTGCCGTAATTTAGGTTGATGTTCGCCGGAAGTGCGGCTTTAATCACATGATTAAATTAGGGAGAGCCATTATGTCCGCCACCGTCGAAATCACCAATGACATCGCGCTTATCCGCATGGACGATGGAAAGGCCAATGCCATCAACTTCGACATGGTGACCGCGCTGAATGCGGCGCTCGACACAGCGGAGGCAGACGCCAAGGCGATTGTGATCGCTGGCCGTGAAGGTCGCTTTTCCGGTGGCTTTGACCTGAACGCGTTTGCCAGCCTTGGCCCGGATGGTGTGTATAAATTGCTGGATGCAGGCGCAGAGCTTCTGCTGCGACTTTATGGCGGCCCGCTGCCTGTCGTTGCCGCCTGCACAGGTCATGCAATCGCGATGGGCGTGTTCATTCTGCACGCATGCGACACCCGCATTGGCACCGCAGGCGAATATAAAATCGGCGCTAACGAAGCGATTACGGGCATGCAATTGCCCATTTTCGCGATGGAACTCGCGCGCGATCGGTTGAGCCCGCAACATCTGACCCGCGCCATGATTCAGGGCTATATCTACAACCCCGAAGGCGCGGTTGAGGCCGGTTATCTCGACATGCTGGCGGAAGCCGACAAGGTCGAGGCAAAGGCACTCGCCATCGCCGCCCAACTCGCGCAGCTGCCCGGCAAGGCCTATGCGTGGAACAAGAAATCCGTCCGCAAAGCGACGCTTGACCGGATCAAGGCAAGCCTGGGCGCGCATCATAAGCTTTGAATGATATTAGCGTCCGAGCGGCGCACACGCCTCCGTCGCCCATGCCAGCGCTTCGCCTTCCAGTTGCGGACCGACGATCTCCAGCACCTTGGCGTGATAATCATTCCACCAGCGGAGTTCCTCTGTGCTCAGGAGGCTGACGTCGACCAACGTTTTGTCAATCGGGGCGAAGGTGAGTGTTTCGAACCCGAAATAGCGGCCTTCTGCGCCTGTGATTTCCCGCTCTTCGACCAGCACCAGATTTTCGATTCGGATGCCATATTCGCCCGCTTTGTAATAGCCGGGCTCGTTCGATAAAAACATGCCTGCCTTCAGAGGTTCATCAGCACCGGCTTGGCCGCCGGAGAATTTGGCAATGCGCTGCGGGCCCTCGTGAACGGCGAGGAAGCTGCCGACGCCGTGGCCAGTGCCATGAGCATAATCGAGGCCAGCCTGCCACAATGATGCACGCGCAAGCGTATCCAGTTGCGCGCCTCTGGTGCCTTCAGGGAACACAGCCATGGCCAAGGCAATATGACCCTTGAGCACGCGGGTGAAGCGGTCCTTCATTTCGGCCGTTGGTTCATCGGGGCCGACCCAGATCGTCCGCGTGACATCTGTGGTGCCGTCGAGATATTGGCCGCCGCTGTCGACCAGATAGATGCTGTTGGGTTCAATCGCCCGGTTGCTGGCTTCGTCGACCTTGTAATGGCAATGCGCGCCATTGGGACCAGTGGCTGAAATGGTGTCGAACGACAGATCCTTCAACATGCCTGTATCTTGACGGAAGGATTTCAATCGCGCCGCAGCGGACAATTCATCCAGCCCGCCTTGGTATGCGGTTTCGCGCATCCAATGCAGGAATCGGCTCAATGCCGCACCGTCGCGTGCCTGCGCCGCGCGGTGGCCAGCTTGTTCAACCGGATTCTTCACTGCCTTGGGCAATATTGTCGGATCGCGTGTTTCGACGATCGTCGCCCCGGCGTCGGCGAGTGCGCCGAATATAGCTGCGACCGCACGGTCAGGATCAACGGCAATGCGCTTGCCGCCCATCGCTTTCAACTCAGGCACAAATTCCTGTGGTGTGCGCAGGCGGACGGCATTGCCCAGATGTGCGCGGACCTCATCGCTGACCTTTTCAGGTGCGACGAACAAATCCGCGGTGCCATCCGCATGGGCAAGGACGAAGCTTAAGGCGACGGGCGTATTGGACACATCTTGCCCTCGAATATTGAGCAGCCATGCCACTGAATCGAGCGCCGAAATAACCGTGCTGTCGAGGTTTTGGGCGGTCAGCCATTCGGCAACTACCGCGCGTTTTTCCGCGCTGCTTTGCCCGGCATAACGGTCGTCATGCACCATCAGTTGCGCGTCGCTCTTGCGTGGCTGGTCCGCCCAGACCGCGTCGATGGGGTTGCTTTTGACCGCAACCAGATCCGCGCCCTTGGCTTTCAAAGCCTTCGTTGCGCTTTCGACCCAGCCTTTGGTGTGCACCCACGCATCATACCCGATGCGCGCGCCTTGCGGTGCATGGTCCTTCAACCAATCCGAAATGCTGGTTTCGGGCACGCCGACATATTGCCAGTTGTTGCCGTCTACCTGTTCACGCACTTGAAGCGTATAGCGTCCGTCGGTGAAGATTGCGGCCTCCTCCGACAGCACCACTGCGCTGCCGGCAGACCCGCCAAATCCAGTGAGCCAGCCAAGCCGCTGCGCATAGTCGCCGACATATTCGGACATATGTTCATCGCAAATCGGGACGACGAATCCGTCGAGCTGATCTTTTTTCAGTTGTACGCGCAAGGCGGCGAGGCGGGCTTCGTAGGTAGACATCTTGGACTTCCGTTCATATGGTTATGCAGTCCATATAAGCGAGGAAGTCTTCTCATGAAAGCACTGCTCCCACTCATTGTTGCGATTGGCGCAATATCCTCGCCTGCATTTGCCCAGAAAGACATTATGACTGAAAAAACCACCGGTGAAGTCAAGCCCCCAGTCGCTGAAAAGCGCCCACATAGCGCTACTTGGCACGGGGTTACGATTACCGATGATTATCACTGGTTGCGCGATTCGGGTTACCCCATAATCGACGACAAAGAGATACTTGATCACCTGAATGCCGAGAATGCCTATTTCGAAGCGCAGATGGCGCCACAAGCGCAGCTGACTGAAACAATCTTTCAGGAAATGAAAGGCCGCGTCAAAGAAGACGACAGCTCGGTCCCGCAAAAGGATGGCGACTATATTTATTGGTCAAAATTCGAAGAAGGCGCGCAATATCGCAAACATTATCGCAAGGCGGTTGCCGGCGGTGCCGACCAGCTGATCTTGGATGAAAACGAACTCGCCAAGGGCAAGGCCTATTTCCGCTTGGGTGCAGCGGAGATTAGCCCCGACGGCAAAATACTTGCGTACGCTTACGACGACAATGGCTCGGAACGTTTTGACCTGCATTTCCGCAATCTGGAAACTGGCGAGAAATTGCGCGACATCATCCCCGGCACATTATCCGGCATTGTCTGGTCATCGGACAGCAAGGGCGTGGTCTATGGTCTCGCCAACGAAAACTGGCGGACGGACAATGCTTGGTACCACCGGTTGGGCGAAGGGCTGACGAAGGCGAAGTTGCTATATAAGGAACAGGATATCGGTTTTGGCGTCGGCGTTGGCCTGACCGCGCAGGAAGACTGGATCGTCATTGGCACCGGCGACAATGTCACCAGCGAAGTGCGGCTGGTTCCGGCAAGCGACCCCACTGCAACGCCGATCATGGTTTCCCCGCGCAAGACCGGTCGCCAATATAGCGTCGATGTGCGCGATGGCACTTTGTATGTTTTGACCAACGATGATCATGTGAACTTCCGCGTTGCCACAGCAAGCCTTAAGGCCCCAGGCGATTGGAAAACGCTGATCGCGGGGTCTGACCGGCATTATTTGACGGGCCTGTCGCTGTTCAAGAATTTCTACGTCACCGAAGGCCGGACCGATGGCCTCGATCAGGTTGAAATCCGCGATTATGCCGACGCCAACAAGGTGCAGCCGATCAAATTCCCTGAGGCCAGCTATGACGCAGGCCTTGGCGATAACCCCGAATATGATGTGACGAAGCTGCGTCTGGGTTATGAATCGATGGTCACGCCCGACACAGTGTTCGATTATCATCTGGCCGATGGTAGTTTGGAAACGTTGAAGGTTCAGGAAATCCCCAGCGGATATGATCCCGCCCAATATGTCACCGAACGCGTGATGATTACCGCGCGCGATGGTGCCAAAGTGCCAGTGTCCATCCTCACCAAAAAGGGCTTCAAAAAGGACGGCAGCCAGCCGCTTCATCTTTATGCTTATGGTGCATATGGTTACGCGATGCCGCCGGGCTTTTCGGCCAATCGCCTGTCGATGGTCGACCGTGGCTTTGCTTATGCCATCGCGCATATCCGCGGCGGCGATGATCTGGGTTATCAATGGTATCTGGATGGCAAGCTGACCAAGCGTACCAACACCTTCAACGATTTCGTCGATGCGGTAAAGGGCCTGATCGACTTGGGCTTCACCAGCAAGGGCAAGGTCACCGCAAGCGGCGGCTCGGCTGGAGGCGAATTGATGGGCGCGGTGGTCAATCAGGCGCCTGAATTGTTTGGCGCTGTCGTCAGCCATGTGGCCTTTGTCGATGTCCTCAATACGATGCTCGACAAGGACCTGCCACTGACGCCCGGCGAATGGCCCGAATGGGGCAACCCAATCACCGACAAGGCTGCGTTCGATTACATCCGCAGCTATAGCCCTTATGACAATGTCGAGGCGAAGGCCTATCCACCCATGCTGTGGACCGCTGGATTGAACGACCCGCGCGTGACCTATTGGGAACCCGCCAAGATGGTCGCGAAACTGCGCGCTATGAAGACCGACGACAATGTGCTGCTGCTCAAGACCAATATGGGCGCGGGCCATGGCGGCAAGTCCGGACGGTTCGAACGGTTGCGCGAAAATGCCGAAGAGGCCGCGTTCATCATCTGGCAAATGGGGATGGCGGAGTGAAAGAAACATTGCGCTTTTGGCCAAGCGCTTCTGCAGTTGGGTTAACGCTGGCAATGTTTGTTTGGCAGTTTCAATTTGAGTATGGGTGGTTGCAAATGGCCACGAGTTGGTTGTTTTGGGTGGGGGCCATTGTCTGGGGTTATTTGGTTTTTCTCGGAATAAAGCGCTGGCGGCATTGGTGGTTACTGCTGACTGCCCCGATTGTTCTTTACCCGATCGGATTATTCACTGTGCTGATAGTCGCCTGTTCGCAAGGTAATTGCCTGTGACCCCCTTCACGCGTACCTTCACCGCCACCACTGCCGACATCGACGAACTTGGCCATGTCAACAATGCGGTGTGGGTGCGGTGGATTCAGGATATGGCGACGTCGCATTGGCAAGCGGTCGCTGCGCCTGAGCATATCGCCGCCTATATCTGGGTCGTGACTCGGCACGAGATTGATTATCGTGGCAATGTAGGCCCCGGGCAAAGCGTGACCGCCCACACCTGGATTGAGAGCGAACCAAAGGGTGCCCAATTCGACCGGCGCGTGGATTTTGTCGACGCGGCTGGCAAGGTGATTGTGCGGGCGAACACGACTTGGGCAATGCTGGATAAGGCCACAGGCAGACTGGTTCGCGTGCGGCCGGAGGTGTCTGCGCCGTTTATGTGAGGTCAGACTGTCCCTGCTTCTTCAGGCAGCGCGTAATCCGGTAGCGAGTGGAACGCATTGCGTAGCGCCTCGCTCCAGCTGTCCGAAATATTCTCGAAATAGGGGTCGTCCGCAGTAATTCTGCGCTCATGAAACGCGGCAAATTCGTCGTTTTTATACAGCATCAAATCCAGCGGCATGCCGACGGACAGATTGGCCTTCAATGTCGAGTCAAAAGACACCATCAGCAATTTGGTAATGTCGGCAAAGGACATTTGTGATTCAAATCCGCGCACCAAAATCGGGCGGCCATATTTGGTTTCACCGATTTGGAAGAACGGCGTTTCGGCGCTGGCCTCGATGAAATTGCCTTCGGGATAAATCAGATAGAGCCGTGGCTCCATGCCCGCAATCTGCCCGCCCAAGATAACGCTTGCGTTGAAATTTGGTGTCGGGCTTGCTGCCACGGGCCCCGTCAACGCGCGGGCGGCGATGGTATCGCGTAAGGTCGCGCCGATGATGTTGGCAACCTGAAACATTGTGGGCGCGGCAAGTATTGATGGCTTGCGGTCGTTGGGGGCTTTGGTGCGCTCCTCAAGTTGGCTAATCAATGCCTGAGTGGTCGCGAGATTTCCTGCTGTCATCATCGTGATGAACCGTTCGCCCGGAACCGACCAGCTGAACATTTTGCGAAATGTGGATATATTGTCGACGCCCGAATTCGTGCGGGTGTCGGACATGAACGCCATACCCTTGTCCAGCAACATTCCTACGCAATATGTCATTCTTGAACCGTTGGCCCCCGCCCTGTTTCTATGAATCCTACTGTTCGACGCGCAAGGATACAACCATGCTCTTGTCGCGGGCGCCGAAAGACATGCCCGAAATGGGTGCGGCGTCGCGATAGTCAAAGCCAGTGGCAACACGGGCATATCGGCCATCGGGGCTGATGCCATTCGAGATGTCGAACCCGACCCAGCCAAGGCCATCCAGATGCGCTTCGGCCCACGCATGGCTTGCGGTTTGGTCCACACGGTCGTTCATCATCAGATAGCCGGAGACATAGCGCGCTGGAATGCCAAGCGTGCGGCAGGCGGAGATGAAGACATGCGCATGGTCCTGACACACGCCGCCACCAGCAGCGAGGGCTTGTTCCGCATTGGTTGCAACGCCCGTCTGGCCGGTCTGGTACGGCATGGTCGAAAGGATGTGCGCTGACAATTCATGCAACATGGCAATCTTGTCCGTTGCTGTCCGGTCAATGCCTCCCAGCAATTTCTGCACACCACGTCCCGCAGTCGTCAGCCGCGTTTGCCGACAATAGGCCCATAAGGGCACATGGCTGCGATGCCGGCCCAATATGCCGTGCGTGTCGTTGGTTTCCACTTGCCCGTGGCAACTGATTTTGATGCCCGTGCGCCCTTCATCAATGGAGATGAGCGTGACATGATTATTATGCGGGTCGTCTTGTTCGGCCTCGACGCGTCCGCCATCGATGGTCAGATCCCATGAATGCACTGTCTGCCCCGCACCATTTTTGGGCCGCAGCTTTAACCGTTGCAGCGCGTAGCGGACTGGCTGGTCAAATTCATATTCGGTGATGTGGTGGATCGACAGCAGCATCAGCTATTGAACCTATATTCGCGCTCCACAAGCTGCGCGAGGTTGCGGTTCTGGGCCAAGAATTCAATGAGGAATTCGTGCAAGCCGTCCTCCAATATGGCGGACGCAGTCAGCGCGCCGAACCCTGCATAAATCCGTTCAGCCTCAGCAAGGCTTTCGGACTGGCTGCCATATGACATGGCCAGATGCCGTAGATTGTCGGTCAGCTTACCATAGCAAAAGGCTAGGCTGCGCGGGAAGCGACGGTCGAGGATGAGAAACTCGGCGATGCCCAGTGCGCTCGCCCGTCCGGGGTATAGCCAGCGATAGGCGCTATAGGCCGATGTCGAGCGCAGAATCGTTTCCCATTGGATATTGTCCAATGAGGAACCGACAAACGAAACCGAGGGCAAAAGGACATAATATTTTACGTCGAGCAGGCGGGCCATGCTGTCCGCACGCTCGATGAAGTTCCCGATACGGCTGAAATTATAGCCATCATTGCGCAACATGGTATTTTCCAACGCCCCGCGCACTTGCGCCGTTTGTCGCTCAATAAGGTCGATGGTCGCAGGCAAGTCAGCTTCTTTCACTTGCCGTTTCAAGCCGTCATTGACGCATATCCAGCATTCATTGACCGCCTCCCACAATTCGCGGGTGATCGCGGTGCGGGTGGTGCGCGCGTTTTGCCGCGCGCTGTCGATCAGGTTGCGCAAATTTCCGGGGTTGGCTTTATCGCGCAGGAGATAATCAACAACTTGCGCTGCGTTATAATCCTGGTGCGTTGCCCGATAGGCCGCGTCCATGCCAAGCGCGGACAAAATCGACCGCCATTCGTCCTGCCGTCCGCTGTTGCGGGTAAGCGTGAAACGATGCCCGGTTTCAATAAGGCGCGCGATATTTTCGGCACGTTCCAGATAGCGGAATAGCCAGAATATGCCGGATGCGGTTTTGCCTAGCATGGGTCAATCATCCTCAATCACCCAGCTGTCCTTGGTCCCGCCGCCTTGGCTGGAATTCACCACAAGCGATCCTTTGCGCAACGCCACGCGCGTGAGGCCGCCCGGCGTGATGTCGATTTTGTCCGGCGACACGAGGACAAAGGGGCGCAGGTCGACGTGGCGCGGGGCCAGGCCGCTATTTGCAAAAACGGGGATGGTCGACAGCGCCAGCGTGGGTTGCGCAATATAGTTGGCTGGCTTGGCGATAAGCTTGGCGCGGAACTGCTCAAGCTCGCGCTTGCTGGCCGCGGGGCCGACCAACATGCCATAGCCGCCTGAGCCATGTACTTCTTTTACCACTAGCTCCGACAAATGATCGAGCACATAGGCCAGCGACTCACGCTCGGAACAACGCCACGTATCGACATTCTTTAATATTGGCTTCTCGCCGGTGTAGAATTCGACGATTTCCGGCATGTAGCTGTATATTGCCTTGTCGTCAGCAATGCCGGTGCCGGGCGCGTTCGCAATTGTGATCCGGCCTGCGCGGTACAGATCGAAAATGCCCGGAATACCCAGTACAGAGTCTGGCCGGAAAATGAGCGGATCAAGATAATCATCATCAAGCCGTCGGTACAGGACGTCGATGGGTTGGTAACCGCGCGTGGTGCGCATCGCGACTCTGCCATCGACGATTCGGATGTCGTGGCCCTCAACCAACTCGGCGCCCATTTGGTCCGCCAGAAACGCATGTTCGAAATAGGCGCTGTTGTGGATGCCGGGCGTCAGGACGGCAACCACGGGATCACCTTTGCACGCCGGCGGCGCAACACGGCTAAGTGAAGCGCGCAGGTTTTTGGGATAATCGCTGACGTTGCGCACGCGAATGCTGCTGAACAGTTCGGGAAACATGTTCATCATGGTTTCGCGATTTTCGAGCATATAGGATACGCCCGACGGCGTGCGGGCGTTGTCCTCCAACACGACGAAATCCTCTGGGCCTGTACGCACCAGATCAATGCCGACAATATGGGTGTAGACGCCGCCCGGTGGCGTGAACCCGATCATTTGCGAAACAAACGCATCATTTTTCTCGAGCAGTTCGACGGGCAAACGTCCCGCACGCACGATTTCCTGACGGTGGTAGATGTCCTGCAAAAACGCGTTGATGGCGCGCACCCGCTGTTCGATGCCGCGCGACAATTTTGTCCATTCGCGGCTCGTCACAATGCGCGGAATGATGTCGAACGGGATCAGCCGTTCTTCGGCTTCGTCGTCGCCATAGACGGCAAATGTTATGCCTGTCCGTCGGAAGAATTCCTCCGCATCGCGCGCCTTTTGTTTCAGGTGCGTGCTGTCTTGGCCGGTAAACCATTTGAAATAGGCTGCATAAGCGGCGCGCGGCGTCCCGTCTTCATGCAGCATTTCGTCGAAGCAGGGCGGTTTTGATGCCATTAGGGCATTGTCTGCCCAAAATTAGTGCAGAGAACAAGTAACTTCGCACCTGCACAATTTTTGAGCAGGAAGTGGCTCAAAAATCGATCGCCACACCTTTAAGTTCCCAGTCGCCATAGCGCACAGGATCGGGGCGATCCGGGTCTGGCTCGGGTTGGCGAACAACCTCTTCAGGCGCCGGCACCGGCGGGCTTTTCGACAGATAATCGGGCGCTTTCACGTGGGGTGGGCGCTGGCCCATGCAATATGCTCCTTTGCGGCGTTTGCGATACAGCCCACATCGGCATTGCGCCGCCATTTTGCAAGCCTATCCGCGGCGAACCCGCGATAAAGACTGGCCGCTATCCCTCTTCCCTTGTCGGGCGCACAGGCCTAGTGCGCATTGCATGACTGACGAAATTTCCGGCCTTCCCACCCGCCGCGCTGCACTGCGTTTGCTTGACACTGTGATCCGCATGGGCACGCCTATGGATCAGGCCACTGCCAACGCGACCAAGGGACTCTCCCCGCCAGACCGCGCGCTCGCCATTGCGATTGCACAGGAGACATTGCGCTGGGTTGTTGATTTGGATGCGCTCATCGACAGTAAAACTAAACAGGTCCTGCCCGACGATACCAAGGCGCGAATGGTCCTGCGCCTTGCATTGGCGCAGATATTGCGCCTCGGAACCCCGGCGCACGCCGCTATTGCCACCGCCTTGCCATTGGTAGACGGTGGTCCGCGGCGGTTGGTCCATGGTGTTCTTGGCGCACTGCTGCGCGCCAAAGTTGCCTTGCCCGAAACGCCGTCATTGCCAGAGGCGGTGATGATGCGCTGGCACCCCGTCTGGGGCGCCGAAATGACGGCGGCTGCGCAAGCGGCATTATCCGAACCACCGCCGCTGGATATCGCGCTGCGCGAGCCGGCACGCACGGCGGAATGGGCCGAGCGCTTGGGCGGGACGAGCTTGATGTCCGGCCATGTCCGCCTTCCGCGCGGCACCGCTGTCGAGGAATTGGACGGCTATGATGAGGGCGCCTGGTGGGTGCAAGATATCGCTGCCAGCCTGCCTGCACGATTGCTGGGCGACGGCACAGGCAAACGCGCTCTTGATTTATGCGCAGCTCCGGGCGGCAAGACGATGCAGTTGTCGGCCGCCGGCTTTACGGTAACCGCGCTCGACAACAGCGCGCGGCGGATGGACCGGCTCATGTCCAATCTGGAACGAACGCAGTTAAATGCCGAGCGCGTCAATGCCGATGTCATGGAATGGAAACCGGCGCAGCAGTTCGACGCCATTCTGCTGGACGCGCCGTGCAGTGCCACTGGCACGATGCGGCGGCACCCCGATGTGCTGCACCGTATCGATATGAAGCAGATTAACAATCTGGCGGCCATCCAGAGCGCGATGCTCGACCGCGCGGCAAATTGGGTGAAGCCGGGCGGATTGCTTGTATTTGCAACCTGTTCGCTTGAACCGCATGAGGGCGAGGCGCAGGCAGAGGCGTTTCTTGCGCGGCATCTGGAATATGCAACTTTGGCGGCAACTGCTGACGAGTTGCCAACGGGGGTAGTTGCAAATGCGCAAGGTCATGTGCGCACAATGCCCCCCATGCTTGCCGAGCAGGGTGGCCTTGACGGCTTTTTCGTTGCCCGCTTTGTACGAAACACTTAGTTTCAGCGTAACGTCGCTCCAGCGAAGGCTGGAGACTATCGCGCCTTTAGGTCCGATCTGACAGGCGTTATGGGCCCCAGCCTTCGCTGGGGCGACGGGGACTTATGAAAGCAATCGTACCGACACTTCTCACGGAACGCCTTTCCATTGAGCCGATGACTTTGGATCATTGGGAAGCCTATGCCGCCGCTTGGGCTGATCCGCGCATGACCGCGTTCATTGGCGGGGAACCCAGAAGCCGAAACACCAGCTGGGGCAAAATGCTGCAGAGCATCGCCCTGTGGTCGCTTTTTGATTATGGCTATTGGTCGTTTATCGACCGTGCGACCGGACAGTTCGTGGGTAATGGCGGTCTGGCGCAGTTTGAGCGAGGCATTCCCGAGCTTGAAGGTTTTCCGGAGGCAGGCTGGGCCTTTACGCCGGATAATTGGGGCAGGGGGCTGGCGACCGAAGCGATGGCGGCAATTCTGCAATGGGCCGATGCCGCGCAGCTTGGCGAAATCCGCTGTATCATTAATCCTGAAAATGCCGCTTCGCACAATGTTGCTAATAAGCTTGGCTTCAGCAAGTTTGCGGAATCGCACGATGTGATCGGCGACCTGTCCATTTACCGCCGTGAGCCGCGCGTAGCCCTGCGATAAGCTGTGTATAACGCGGTGCGTCAGCTTGCCCCCTAAGGGCTGAGTCGCTAAGCGCCATATATGACCAGCGCCATCCGCATCGCGCCATCGATATTGTCCGCCGACTTCGCTCGGCTGGGTGAAGAAGTACGCGCCATTGACGCGGCTGGTTGCGACTGGATCCATGTCGACGTGATGGACGGGCATTTCGTGCCTAACATCACGATCGGGCCAGCTGTGGTAAAGGCGCTTCGCCCGCACAGCATTAAGCTGTTTGATGTGCACCTGATGATTTCGCCGGTCGATCAGTTCGTGCGCGATTTCGCCGAGGCCGGTGCTGACCTAATATCCTTCCATCCTGAAGCTGGCCCGCATCCGCACCGGACTGTGCAGCTGATCAAATCGCTGGGTAAGCTTGCGGGCATCGTTCTCAATCCACACACGCCAGCAAAGATGCTCGATTATCTGATCGACGATATTGATCTGGTTCTGGTGATGAGCGTCAACCCGGGTTTTGGGGGGCAAAGCTTTATCTCCAGCCAGCTGCGCAAGATCGAAGCCGTTCGCAAGATGATCGAGAAGACCGGACGCGATATCCGGCTTGAGGTCGACGGCGGCATCACCACTGAAACCGCGCCGCTGGCCATTTCGGCTGGAGCCGACACGCTGGTGGCAGGCACGGCAACGTTCAAGGGTGGCGAGAGCCAATATGCCGCGAACATCCGGGCGCTGAGGGGTGAATGACGGACGACGATGAGGGTGTTGGAGCGCAGAGGCAGGCCGCGTTGATCGTGCGGCCCAAAGGTGCGGGCCAGAATCTTCTCGAACGTTTGTCTCTCGAATTTTACAAGTTGACGTGGCGGACGCCGCTGCACAATGGGCGATTGAAGGGCAAGGTGCCACTTCGCCTTCTCGCGTTACCGCAGGACCGGTTAGAAGGCGACGCCGCACGCGGTCAAGCGCTGCGGATGGGCAGATTTCACTATCAGGGATTTGAGCAGACGTTTGATGGGCTGGACTATCAAAAGCTCTCGCTGCCCCCTTCGCTGACAGACTATATCCATCGCTTTGACTGGCTACGCGATCTGGCGGCGGCAACAAATCGGGGCGAGGGTGCGCCGGTGGCTGCGCGGATCGCGGACAGTTGGTTGCTCGCCAATGGCATGAAAACCCGCGAGCCTGCGTGGCGGGTTGATAATTGCGCGTGGCGCTTGCTCAACATGGCTGCCGGTTCGCCCTTTTTGCTGAGCAGTGCAGACCCGGTGTACCGTTCGCGCGTCATCAACCATTTCGCGCGGGTTGCACGCCATCTCGATCAAACCGCGCCACGCGCGCAAAGCCATTTCGCCAAGACCGTCGGCTGGACCGGTGTGGTCGCTGCATCCTTGCTGCTGCCCGAGGGCAAGATCCGGCGTGCGGTTGGCGAAGATGGTTTGGCCGAATCCTTGCGTACCACAATCTTCCCCGATGGCGGCGTGGTGTCACGGTCGCCACTGCAGCTGATGGAGCTCATCGGCCTGCTGAGTTTGCTCAAGCAATGCTATGTTGCCCGCGACGAAATGGTGCCGTCCTTTCTGGACGAAGCGTTGGGGCGGGCGGTGCCGGCGTTGCTTGGGTTGACCCATTCCGACGGCGGGCTGGGCGCATGGCAGGGCGCCGCCCATATCGTGCAAGAACGGATTGATGGGCTTGTGACAGCTAGCGAAGTGCGTGCCCGTCCGCATCGCCAAGCACTCGATTGGGGCTATCAGCGCGTATCGGCTGGGAAATCTGTGTTGTTGCTGGATGCTGGCCCACCGCCGCTTGCGCGGCAGTCTGCGTCC
Source organism: uncultured Sphingorhabdus sp. (assembly GCA_963508315.1). Classification (GTDB taxonomy): domain Bacteria; phylum Pseudomonadota; class Alphaproteobacteria; order Sphingomonadales; family Sphingomonadaceae; genus Sphingorhabdus_B. The sequence continues at coordinate 318,187 of CAUOWK010000003.1, forward strand.
GGTTGCGCATCCACATTGGCGTTTGAATTGTCCCATGGCGCGCAGCGTATCATCGTAAATTGCGGCGGATCTGCACTGGTCGGTTCCACTATTCCTGCTGCATTAGCGCGCGGATTGCGGACAACGGCAGCACATTCGACCTTGTGCATGAACGATACCAATTCGACAGCGATTCTGCCCGGCGGCCAGCTTGGTCGTGGCGTCGCTGAAGTCGGATTGGACCGCCGGGACATTGACCATGCCACGCGTATTGAGGCCAGCCATGATGGCTATGTCCGAACATTTGGATACAGCCATTCGCGCCTGCTGATCATGCGGTCGGACGGAATGGAACTGCGCGGCGAAGATATTCTGTTGCCGCAGTCAAAGCCCAAAGACGGCACGCCAGTGCATGTGCGTTTCCATTTGGGGCCGGACATTGAAGTGGTGGCTACCGACAACCCGCAGACCGCTTTGCTGCGCATGGCCGATGGCAGCAGCTGGGTTTTTGCCGCAGCGCAAGGCGCGTTGACGCTTGATGACAGTCTTTGGGTGGACCAAGATGGCCGACCACATCCAACGCACCAGCTTGTGATTGCGGCGCACGCTGGTAAAGGCGGCCTCAATATCGGCTGGCAGCTTCGCCATTTAGGATAATCTCATGCAAGACGTCGTCATTAAACGGGCCTTATTATCGGTTTCGGACAAAGCGGGGCTGGTTGAACTGGGCCATGCGCTGGCCGCTCGGCATGTCGAACTGGTGTCGACAGGCGGAACGGCAAAGACGCTGCGTGAGGCCGGACTGGCTGTGAAGGATATAAGCGAGCTTACCAGCTTTCCCGAAATGATGGATGGCCGCGTAAAAACGTTGCATCCCAAGGTGCATGGCGGACTGCTCGCCGTCCGGGACAATGCCGAGCATATGGCGTCTATGAAAGAGCATGACATTGGCGCAATAGACCTTGTGGTGGTCAATCTGTACCCCTTTGCGCAGACCGTCGCCAAAGGCGCGAGCCGCGATGAGATCATCGAAAATATAGACATCGGCGGGCCTTCAATGGTGCGCAGCGCCGCGAAGAATCACGCGTTTGTGACCATCGTTACTGACCCTGCCGATTATGATAATCTGATTGCAGAACTGGAAGAAAGCGGCGGCAAAACATCGTACGACTTCCGACGGAAATGTGCGGCGAAGGCCTATTCGGCGACCGCTGCCTATGACAGCATGATTAGCCAATGGTTTGCCTTTGCCGACCAGCAGCAGCTTTTCCCTGACATGTTGGCGGTAAACGGCAACCGGTTGGAAGAACTGCGCTATGGTGAAAACCCCCACCAGCGGGCGGCCTTATATCTGCCACTTGGCCCGCATGGCTCAGGCATTGCGCAAGCCGAACAGGTGCAGGGCAAAGAGCTTTCCTATAATAATTATAACGACGCCGATGCGGCGCTGGAACTGGTAAGCGAGTTTCGGGATGGTCCGCCCACGGTGGTTATCGTCAAGCACGCGAACCCTTGCGGCGTCGCAACCGGCGAGACGCTTATCGATGCCTACCGCGCCGCGCTCGAATGCGACAGCGTGTCGGCATTTGGCGGAATTGTTGCTGTCAACCGGCCGCTCGATGCGGCTACGGCGGAAGCGATTACAGAGATATTTACCGAAGTGGTTGCCGCGCCGTCGGCGAGTGATGCGGCGAAAGAGGTATTTTCGAAAAAGAAGAACCTGCGCCTGCTGCTGACGGGCGACTTACCCGATCCAAAGCGCGGTGGACTTGCCATCAAGCCGATAACCGGCGGGTTGCTGGTGCAATCGCGCGACAATGGTCATGTTGCCGACAGCGATTTTAAAGTCGTGACAAAACGCACGCCGACCGCGCAGGAGCTGGCCGACTGCCGTTTTGCATGGACGGTGGCGAAGCATGTCAAATCCAATGCCATTGTCTATGCCAAGGATGGCGCGACCGCAGGCATTGGTGCTGGCCAAATGAACCGACGCGACAGTGCGCGTATCGCCGCGATTAAGGCAAAAGAAGCTGCGGAAACTTATGGCTGGGCGTCGCCGCGTACCCTTGGGTCCGCTGTGGCGTCAGACGCGTTTTTCCCATTTGCCGATGGCCTGCTGGCTGCCGCGGAGGCAGGGGCAACGGCCGTCATTCAGCCCGGCGGATCGATGCGCGATGATGAGGTTATCGCTGCCGCTGATGAAGCCGGCCTCGCCATGGTCTTCACGGGCATGCGGCACTTCAGGCATTAATAAAAAACAGCGCGTCATCCGGAATTTGGGTTCAGGACGACGCGCTGCGTTTGTTTGTTACCCTGAACCCAGTTCAGGATGATGCGAAGGGCTTAATTTACCCGGCGCGCTTTACCGGACCACGGAAGTTGCCGTTGCCGCCCTTTTTGGGGCCGTAATTGCGCGCAGGTGCGCCTGGATCACGACGGTTTTCGCTGCGGGCAGCAAATGCGCGGTCCGCAGTCGGACGACGCTCACCACTTGCTGCATTGTCATTACGTGGACGCGCATCGCGGCTACCTTCACGGCTGCCGTCACGTGGTCCAATGGCTGGCTGCCAGCCACCTTGAGGAGCGTGTGTCCGGTTGCGTGTTTCGCCGTTCAGGCCAGTCCCGCCATTATTACCGCCAAGCTTTTTGCCGGCATAATTGGTGCGACCGCCACCGGGTTGACCACCGCCGCGACCGCCACGGGCCTGTTGCGGCTTCTTGTCTGCAACTGGGGGCGGAAGTGCTGCAACCGCGGCACGAAAACCTTCTGGAAGGCCAAGCGTCATGGCGCGAACGCCCGTCAGACGCTCAATGTCCTTCATATAGCCGCGCTCATCGCCGGCAACAAAGCTCATGGCAACGCCTTCACGGCCCGCACGCGCCGTACGACCGATGCGGTGCACATATTGCTCGGGAACATTGGGCAGTTCGAAGTTGAACACATGGCTCACGCCAGGAACGTCGATGCCGCGTGCCGCGATGTCAGTGGCAACAAGGATCTTGATCTTGCCGTCACGGAACGCTTGCAGCGCCGCAGTACGCTGGCCCTGGCTCTTGTTGCCATGAATCGCGGCAGACTGAATGCCTGCGCCAGCAAGGCCACGCACGACGCGGTCGGCGCCATGCTTGGTGCGGGTGAAAACCAGCGCACGGTCAATCTCTTCGCTTTGCAGCTTGAGCGTGAGCAAAGTCTGCTTTTCACGCTGTTCCACAAAGGTCACGAACTGCTCTACGCGCTCCGCAGTGGTCGAGGCAGGCGCAACCGAAACGCGGACTGGGTTATTCAGGAAGCGGTTGCCGAGTTCAGCAATCGCCTTTGGCATGGTTGCCGAGAAGAACAATGTCTGGCGCTGCTTTGGAAGCAACTGGTCAATACGCTTCAATGCGTGGATGAAGCCGAGGTCCATCATCTGGTCGGCTTCGTCGAGGACGAAGATTTCGACATCCTTGAGTGTTACCGCGCGCTGCTCGATTAGGTCGATCAAGCGGCCGGGTGTTGCAACGAGAATGTCGACACCGCCGGCGAGACGCTTTTTCTGGCTGAAAATCGGCATGCCGCCAAAAACGCAATCGACCTTCAGACCAAGGAACTTGCCATAGGTGCGAAAGCTGTCGGCGATCTGCGCCGCAAGTTCGCGGGTTGGCGACAATACCAGCATCCGGCAGCTATATTGCTGACGCGCTTTTGGCTTCGTTGCGAAATGGTGGAGCGACGGCAAAGCAAACGCAGCGGTCTTGCCGGTGCCGGTTTGCGCAATACCGCAAAGGTCGCGTCCTTCAAGCAAGGGCGGGATCGATTGTTGCTGGATCGGTGTAGGGGTATCATATCCAGCGGCTTCAAGCGCCTTAAGGATAGGTTGGGCAAGGCCCAGGTCTTGGAAAAAAGACATATTTATACTTTCAAATAGTCGTCACAGCCCGATAAAGCGCTCCTTTTGTCAGGATCGCACAGGCGCAACAGCAGTTGTTCGGGAGCAGCTTATGCTGACCCGTTGGAAACAACCCTGCGTGATATGGGAAGCCTCTAAGCTTACGCATCTTGTCCGTTTGGCGAGGCCGCCAACTGCGGCCCTCACGCTGCCAAAACTGCGGCGGTGTTGTCCGCTCGCCTCATGCGCTTGGCGCCCCTATGTCTAAATCCGCGTTAAAAAGCAAGTTATTTGTGCTGGCACGCAACAATCGGTCGCCGGAAGAAAAATCGTAACACCTCATTAACCATCTATTAGGGCATTTCGTTCACTGATTTCTCCAGAGCTTCTCTCAGGGGGATATATGACAGTTCAGGACCAGAAGTCAGTCGACGTTGCAATCATCGGTGCAGGACCCGCCGGCCTTACCGCCGCGTACTTGCTTACGAAAAAAGGATATAGTGTCACCGTCATCGAAAAAGACGAGCGCTATGTTGGCGGGATCAGCCGCACGGTTGAAGTCGACGGCTATCGCTTTGACATCGGGGGCCACCGCTTCTTCTCAAAGTCGAAAGAGGTTGTTGACCTGTGGAATGAAATCCTCCCCGACGACTTCATCCAGCGCCCGCGCATGAGCCGGATCTATTATGAAGGCAAATTCTACAGCTACCCGCTGCGCGCGTTTGAGGCTTTGTTTAACCTTGGCATCATTCGGTCGACTTTGTGCATGGCGAGTTACGCCAAGGCCAAGGTTTTTCCGAACAAAAATGTCCGCAGCTTTCAGGATTGGACGGTAAACCAGTTCGGTCACAAGCTGTTCTCGATTTTCTTCAAGACCTATACCGAAAAGGTTTGGGGCATGCCGTGCGACGAAATGTCTGCTGATTGGGCAGCGCAACGTATTAAAGGCCTTAGCCTTGGCGCCGCCGTTCTGGATGGTTTTAAGCGGTCATTTGGCCTGAACAAACGGCCCAATGACGGCATGGAAACCAAGACATTGCTGGAGACTTTCCGCTATCCGCGTTTGGGACCTGGCATGATGTGGGACGCTGCGCGCGACTTTGTCGTTGCAAAGGGCAACACGGTGTTGATGGGGCATAGCTTCAAGCAACTGGCGCAGGACGCAAATGGCGACTGGCGCATGTCGGCATCAAAAGCCGATGGCAGCGAAGCCGTGATTACGGCAAAGCATGTCATCAGCAGTGCCCCGATGCGCGAGCTGTCGGCCCGAATCCACCCGCTTCCGCAAACATCTTTGCAGGCAAATAACTTGCGCTATCGCGACTTCCTGACAGTGGCCCTGATGATCCGCTCGGATGATTTGTTCCCTGACAACTGGATCTACATTCACGACAGCAAGGTGCAGGTTGGCCGCGTGCAAAACTTCCGCAGCTGGTCGCCCGAAATGGTCCCCGATCCATCAATCGCGTGTGTTGGCCTTGAATATTTCTGCTTTGAGAACGACAATCTGTGGGCATCGACTGACGCCGAGTTGATTGAACTGGCGAAAAAGGAAATGGGCATATTGGGTCTATGTCGTCCTGAAGACGTTGTCGGCGGCGCAGTGGTGCGTCAGGAAAAAGCTTACCCCGTTTATGACGATGATTATGCCGCAAATGTCGAGGCGATGCGTTCCGAGCTTGAGGCACGTTATCCAACGCTGCACATGGTGGGACGCAACGGCATGCATCGCTACAATAATCAGGACCATGCCATGATGACCGCGATGTTGACCGTCGAAAACATCGACGCCGGCGCGCGCATCTACAATATCTGGAACGTCAATGAAGACGCCGAATATCATGAGGCGGGCGATGAAGGCGAACAGCAGGTTATCGCCCAGGTCACTGAAGGCCAGGCTGCGGCCTTGGCATCGGAGCGCGAGGTTCCCAAGCGCATCGCAGTGGGCGCAGCGAGCGACGAAGACGCCGGCAAAATTAGCCGCGCTGCATAAGCGTCATGCATTCGGGCGGCCTCATGGCTGTTGGCTTTACCGGAATATTTTCGAGGGGTAGCGCGGTGATTAACTTGGCAAGCAGACTGCGAAGCAATGTATTCCTGCGCTACGTCGTGGTCAGCGTTGGCGCGCTGGCGTCCGACATGATAATATTCCTGCTGTTGTTGGCCGCCGGCTTGCCAGCGGTCGCAGCGTCCGCTGTTGGCTATTCAGTGGGAATATTGGTCCACTGGATATTGTCGAGCCGGAAGGTGTTTGCGGATCGCGTCTCGGAAAAGGGAAGCGCCGCACGCACCCAGCAAAAGGCGATGTTCCTGTTTTCTGCGTTGCTGGGATTGATGCTGACGATCGCGATTGTTGGCGCTGGTACCATGATGGGGGTCGACGCGCGCATTTCGAAAGTTGCGGCGATTATCATCTCCTTCATGCTCACTTACCTTCTGCGCAACATCGTGATTTTCCGGTCGGACGCGGCGGCGTAAGTTCGTGCCCGCATTTGTAGAAAGATATTTTTTCCGGTTGGTAGGCGCGATCTGGCTGTTGGCCGGATTGACGATCTTACTTATCTCGCGTGATGCTATCGCCGCCTGGAAAGTGGGCGATCCCGATGACCAGATGCGCATGGTGCAAGTCCGCGATTGGCTCGCCGGTCAAAGCTGGTGGGACATTACCCAATACCGCATGAATGCACCCGCTGGCGGCGACATGCACTGGTCACGGCTTGTGGATGTGCCTCTCGGCGCTGTCTTGATCATTCTGACCCCGTTTCTTGGCCAGTCCTTGGCGGAGCAGATGACCGCCGCAATTGTGCCGCTGTTCACGATGGGCGTTATCATGGCTTTTTACGCCGCTGCTGCCCGGCGGATATTCGGACCAATTGTTGCGTTGGTCGCCACTGGCCTGTTGGTCACTATCATCCCGTTCACGGCGCAAGTGATACCCATGCGCATCGACCATCATGGATGGCAGCTGGCCTGTTTCGCGGCGGCCTTATGGGCGTTGTTCGACCGAGAGACGCGGTTTGGGTCAGCGGTCATTTTGGGTCTAGCGTGCGCCCTATGGATTGAAATTTCTGTCGAGGGCTTGCCGTTTGCTGCTTTGCTGCTGGGCTTGGCTGCGCTGCGCTGGATATTTTCTGACCAAGAAACTACGCGCTCCGCTGTCCTCCCATTCCCGATTGCACTCGCTGCCATAGCGGCAGGTTGTTTTGCTTTCTTCGCAGCCACGGAAAGCTGGTCGAGCCCTCAATATTGTGACGCTTTATCATCCGTTCACGTCGCAACTTTAGCGGCCATGGCATTCGTGATCTTCGCGGGCCTCCGGCTTCATAACGGCTTCAGCGACCGCCCAAAAATATATGCTCGACTGCTTTTATGCGGCGTTTCGGCGCTCGCGGGGGCCGCGACATTATGGTCGATCGCCCCGCAATGTGCGGGTGATGCGTTTGCCGGTCTCGATCCGTTGGTGCGTGAATATTGGTTCGACCGGGGTGCCGAAGGGCTACCTTTGTGGGCACTCTCAAGAGAATATATCGTTCAGCCGCTTCTGTACCTCTTCGCCGGCAGCGGAGCCTTGCTGTACCTTTTCATCACCAATGGCCGTTTAAGCAAATGCGACAAAACGGGGTTGGTCATATTATTTGTGGGCCTTGCCGTTATCGGCACATCCGTGAGCCGCACAGCTGTCTATTCCATGGTGGTCGCCAATATATTCGCAGCCGCGTTGCTCGTGAATGTTTTCGCAAAAGCCGAACAGCGTAAAAGCGTACTTGCACGCATGGGGCTTCGCGTTGCTGCCGTGCTGATCGCCATGCCGAATTTATGGGGGCAAGCGCTAATGGATAATATCGACAAGGCCGATGCACGCCAAGCGCCCGAACGTGCTGCATTCAACCAGACGTTCGAAAAACAGGCAGCTGCGTGTCAGAAAGCTTCAGCTGCTGCCGCCTTAGGTGCGCTGCCAAAGGCGAGCATCATGGCGGCACTGGACACAAATCCGGCAATCCTGCAATTCACCCAGCACAGTGTCGTTGCCAGCGGGCACCATCGTAATCAAACTGCGATGGCGGATGTCATCCGCACGTTCACAGGTTCTCCTACCGATGCCGCCCGCATCATTGTCGCGCGTAAGATCCGCTACGTCGTGATCTGCGATGGCAGTTTCGAACTTGCGCTTTACGCAGACAAAGCTCCAGATGGCTTTTTGTCACGGTTGCGTGCCGGGCAGCTCCCCGATTGGCTGACGGCCAAGCCTGACATTGGGCCATTCAAGATTTACGAGGTTCAACCTTTGGTATCATCTGGCGCGGCAGGGTCGTCATGAACCGATTATTCACTTCGCGGAATTCCGTCCTCGCTGTCTGGTTTCTGCTGTCCGCCAGTCTCGTTTTCACTGGCTGGTCTAATATTGGCGCCCGCGCCGGCTGGGACCCCGACGATCAGCTGCGCCTTGTCCAATTGCGCGATTTTCTGAATGGCCAAAGCTGGTTTGATAACAACCAGTATCGGCTTAACGCGCCCTTTGGTGCGCCGATGCATTGGTCGCGGCTCATCGAGCTGCCACTCGCCGCCATCATTTACATGTTGCGCCCGCTGGTTGGCCAGCCGGCGGCGGAAATGGTGGCTGGTTCGATTGTTCCATTGGCGCTCTTTGGCGGCGTTATCTGCTTGCTCGCGCGGATTGCGTCGAAAGCCGGTTCTCCGGCAGCAGGCGTCTTCGCAGCAATCATCGCGGCTACTTCTGTGCCCTTGGTGATGCAGCTTCAACCAATGCGCATCGACCATCATGGCTGGCAGATCTTCATGGCAGTTGCGGCGCTGGCATCCCTTTTTCATGCAGACGCCCGCAAGGCCGGGATTGCGCTTGGCGTCGCGCTCGCGGTCTGGCTGCACATTTCGCTTGAAGGCGCGCCAATGGCGGCTGCTTTCTTTATGTATCTCGGCTGGCGCTGGCTGGTCTCCGCAGATGAAGGCAAAAGGCTTGGCTTCGCCATTGCCGGCTTCGCACTAAGCTCGCTGCTGCTTTTTTTCGCAAGCCAACAAAATGGCATAAATGCCGCCCTCTTTTGCGACACAGTCTCGCCCCCGCATATTTGGGCGATCATTACTGCTGCGGTCATTATGTTGCCGGGGCTTGCGGCCGCACCGGTGACGCGCGCCCTGCGTGTGCTGGTTATAGTAATGGCGGCGGCTGGCACGGGGTTTGTCATGGTGACGCTGGCGCCCGATTGTCTGGGTGACGCTTTTGCCAATCTTGATCCGCTGGTGCGGGAATATTGGTACGCAAATGTCAAAGAAGGCCTGCCCATATGGCAACAGGATGGTCGCACGGCTTCGTTCCTTTTGGCTGGCCCGGCAATTGGCTTGATATGCTGCACCCTGTTGCTCCGCGCGGCGAAGATTGAGAATAAGGGCAGGCTTTCGACGATCACATTCTTCGTTGGCTATGGATGCCTGCTTTCGGTTTTTGTGTTTCGTACAGTGTCCGTCGCTTCGGCCTATGCCGTGGTTCCGGCGGCGTTGATTGCGGGGCATTTGTTCGTCCGGTTTCGCAACTCACCTGTTCCGGCGGTTCGCATCGGAACAGTCGCTATCATTCTCGCGATATTGGTCCCGGGGGCCCTGTTGAACGCGGCGTTGAATGTGTTCCAGGCCAAGCAAGTCCCTTCAGACGTGCGCGCAGAGCAACAATCTGTGAAATGCGAATCTGCAGCATCGGTCGCGAAGCTCGCGCAATTGCCACCGGGCAATATGCTTGCGCCTTTCGATATGGGGCCAATGATATTAGCGCAAACGCCGCACAAAGTTGTGGCGAGCAGCCACCACCGGAATGCACGCGGAATGTATGATCACATCCGGATATTCCGGTCACGGCCCGATGTTTCTCATACGCTGCTCACGGCACGCGGTATCAATTATCTGGTCCTGTGTGCGGGCGAAGAGGAGTTGGCTTTTTATGCCAAGAAAGACCCGAACGGGCTTTGGGGCAGCATAAAACGCGGTGATGTTCCGGGCTGGTTGGAAGCTTTGCCCGATCGGGGTGAGGGCATTAAGGTATGGCGCGTGCGCTAAAGATGCATGAAATCGCGGTCGAAGCTTTTCAGATGCGCGCCGCCATCCACGAAAATCGTTTGCCCCGTAACATCCTGCGCTTGCGCCAGATAGACAACGGCATCCGCAACCCCCGAGGGTGCGGGTAGAGTGCCAAGTGGCATCATCCCTGCCAGTCGTTGTTCCTGTTCCGGCGAATAATCGTCAGTCGAAATCACCAGTCCGGGTGCCACGGCATTCACGCGCGCGCGCGCACCCAATGATGCCGCCATGGATCGTACCGACCCAGCCAACGCTTGCTTTGATAGCGTGTAGCTCAATTGGTCCCGATGCGGGTTCGTAATGCGCTGGTCCAAAATGTTGATTATTGCGGGTCTACGATCCGTCCCCGCAGCCTGCACCAATGCCTGTGTCAGCAGCAGCGGGGAAAACAGGTTCAGCTGGAAATGCGATTGCAGCGTCTCGGCTGTCATGTTTTCCCAGTCATCTTGTCCAAACATCGCCGCGTTGTTGACGAGCACGTCGGGCACGCGCCCGAATTGCGCAGTGACAGCGCTGATGAGACGCGACGGGTCTGGATTGGTCAAATCATGAGTGAAGCATGTCCATGCAGCGCCGGCTGTATCCAGCGCGACGACCAGTTCGGCTTCCGGATCTTTGTCGAGGTGGCTCACGAGCGCCAGATCATATCCTGCTGTTGCCAGTCGGGCGGCGATGCGCGCGCCAAGCCTGCGTTTGCCGCCGGTGACTAGAGCCAGCGGGCGCGGCGTCACTTGCGGCTCCGTGCCATAGTAATACCAATGGCTTCGCCGTCTTCGGCAATCGCCAGCTTGACGATTTTGACACTGATGTGGGTGATGCGATCATCATCCGCGAACAGCGTATCCATAATATGGTCAGCGACGGCTTCGATCAGGGTAAAATGCACGCCTTCGGGCAGCTTCGTTGCTGCTTCTTTCAACGTCATATAATTTTTGGATGCGCCAAGCGGCGTGTGCGGCGCATAATGATCAGCCATGCCGAGAGTCGCGTTGATGGAAATACGCAATGGCTGCGGCAGGTGCGTTTCCTGACTGTAAATGCCGGTAAGGACATTCACCACAAGGTCGTGCACTTCAAGAACGAGACTGTCGGTCATAAAACTCCCTAGCGCGACCAGCGCGCAAATATTGCAGTCGGCAAAAGCAGGCCGCGCGTCTGCTCACGCACAGCAAGCTCACCAAATTCGACCTTGCCGCCCAAATCGGCGAAATGTGATTGAAGCAGCCCGCCAAGTGCAAGCGCCGACATACGTACCGCATAGACGGTGAGGAACAGAAAGCGTGACTTGTCATCGAGTAATTTGCGGCAATTGGCGATGAGGTCGGGCAAGTCTTCTTCCAGCCGCCAAACTTCGCCTTCGGGACCGCGACCATATTTCGGGGGATCGAGCAATATGCCGTCATAACGCTTTTCGCGCCGCACTTCGCGGGCGACAAACTTGGCCGCGTCATCAACGATCCAGCGGATGGGCCGGTCGGCCATGCCTGACATTTCGGCATTGGCACGCGCTTGCGATACCGATTTTTTGGAGGCATCGACATGCACCATCTGTGCACCTGCCGTAGATAGAGCGAGCGTGCCCACGCCGGTATAGCCAAAAAGGTTCATCGCCAGCGGCTCCGGCACATCCGAAAGCTGCCCCCGCATCCAGCGCCACACTGGGTCCATATCTGGGAAGAAACCAAGATGGCGAAACGGCGTGCATGACGCGGTAAACTTTACCTCGTCATTCCAGGCGAGCGGCCACCCGTCCATCGGCACGGGTTTATTATTATACCAACGACCACCGCCATCATCATCGGAACCGGGGATGAATTCCGCGTCGGCTTCCCATTCGGTAAGGGCCGGTGCCCACATCGCTTGTGGTTCGGGGCGAATGAAACGGCGGTCGCCATAGGACTCAAATTTCCGGCCGTCACCGCTGTCGATCAGGGTGTAATCATCACGCGGTTCGCTGATTAGGGTGACGAAATGCGGTTCCATATCAACGTATGGCACGCGCCAGCACATAATCGCGCACGGCGGCATAATCGCCGGGAAGGACGTCGAAGCGTTCCTCGCGATCGAACAGTTCCGCGACGCGCGTCGGCAAAGCGGGGCGGACGCCGGTCGCCATCTCGACTGCATCAGGGAATTTCGCAGGATGTGCCGTGGCCAATGTTACAACCGGAACATCCGGCCCGATGTTGGCTACGCGCGCCGCATGGAGCGCGATGGCGGTATGCGGATCAATGATCTGGTCGGCAGCGCCATAGGCCCAGCGCATGGCGGTCGCCATTTGCTCGGCGTCGACACGCGCGCTGCTGAGCAGGCTGGCCTTTTTGCGCATGTCGGGGGACAGCACCATTTTGCCCATCTGCTCGAACCACTTCATGCGCGCCGCCGTGGTCGATCCATCGCGGCCTTCCAGATCGAACAGCAGCCGTTCGAAGTTGCTCGAAACCTGAATGTCCATCGATGGCGAAGCGGTCGGTGTGACGCCAAGTACCGAATAATCGCCCTTGGCCAGCGCACGGTGCAAAATGTCGTTGATGTTGGTGGCAACGATTAGCCGCTCAATTGGCAGTCCCATTTGTGCCGCGACATATCCGGCGAACACATCGCCGAAATTGCCGGTAGGCACCGAAAAAGCGACAGGGCGCTGCGGACCGCCCAAGCGCAATGCTGCGTAGAAATAATAGACCACTTGCGCCATCAGACGCGCCCAATTGATTGAATTCACTGCCGACAAAGTAAGCGGCCCGTTGACATCACGGTCGTTGAACATGCGCTTTACCATGGCTTGCGCGTCGTCAAAGCTGCCATGGATGGCGATGTTGTGGACGTTCGGGGCCAGGATTGTGGTCATCTGCCGGCGCTGGACATCCGACACGCGTTCATGCGGATGCAGCATGAAGATTTCAATCTGCGCGCGGGCGGCGACGGCGTCAATGGCGGCAGACCCGGTGTCGCCTGATGTTGCACCAACGATGGTCAGTTTCTTGTCAGTACCCGTCAGGAAACGTTCGAATAGTTGCCCAAGTAGCTGGAGCGCTACGTCCTTGAACGCTAAAGTCGGGCCATGGAACAGCTCAAGCAACCAGTGCTGCCCATCTAGCTGGCGCAATGGCGTGACCGCAGCATGCGCAAAAGAGCCGTAAGCTGTCGCGCACAGGCTTTTCAGCTCGCTCTCGTCGAGCACGCCTGCAGTGAACGGCGCCATGATCTTAGCCGCCAGCTCAACATAATTAAGGCCGCGCATCTCGGATATTTGATCGGTGGAAAATGTCGGCCAGTGGCGCGGGACATATAATCCACCGTCGCGCGCCAAACCCGTTAGGGTGACGCCAGCAAAGTCGAGTGCGTCGGCGTTGCCGCGCGTGCTGATATATTCTGTTGCGTTAATTGCCATAGCGCGCACGCGGTTAGCCGCGACGCCGCCATTTCGCAACATTATTGCAAGTCAGCACGCACAAATTCAGCACACCTTTCGCCAATCATGATGCTTGGCGCATTGGTATTGCCCGACACTAAACGCGGCATGATGCTGGCGTCGGCGACATATAGGCCATCAATACCGCGATATTTCAGCCGTGGATCAACGACATCGTCGGCATTCGGGCCCATGCGGCACGTACCTACCGGATGATAGACGGTATCGGCTCGACTGCGAATCAATGCGTCCAACGCGGCGTCATCATTGATGTCCACCGGATGCCGGTCCTTGCCGTTATAAACTGCCAGCGCAGGCGCGGCGAAGATGCGGTGCATTTCCCGTACGCCGCGACGCAAGGTTGCCATGTCGCGGTCATCCGACAGAAAGGCTGGGTCGATGACGGGTGCGTCACTAGCGTCGGCTGATGACAGCCGAACGGTGCCGCGGCTTTCGGGCCGAAGTACGCACGCATGGCAGCTATAGCCATGACCCTTCACTTTGCTGCGTCCGTGGTCCTCCAGCATGGCGGGAACGAAATGATATTGGATGTCCGGCGCGGGCAAATTGGCGTCCGACCGCCAGAATCCGCCAGCCTCGGCGAAACATGTCGTCATGACGCCTGTGCGCTTTCGGCGGTGTTCAATGATCGCCTTTATCATTTTCCCCGTGCCGGCCAGCGAGTCGCCGAAGAAATCATCTTTCGAGTCTGTCTCGAAACTCGAAACATAATCGATATGGTCTTGCAGGTCAGCGCCCACCGCAGCTTTGTCATGGACAACGTCAATGCCGCGATCACGCAAATGTTCTGCCGGACCAATGCCCGACAGCATCAATATCTGTGGCGAGCCAAAAGCACCGGCTGACAAAATCACTGCGCCACGTGCCTTGATGGTCCGCTTGCGGCCCCGACCCTGTCGGATGACAACGCCCGTTGCGCGACCATTTTCGACAATGATTTTCTCGGTGAGTGCGCCGGTCATTACCTCGATGCGGTCGCGCGCAGGTTCGACATAGGCCCGCGCCGCTGTCCACCGCTCACCTCCCTTTTGCGTCACTTGATACAGGCCAAAGCCGTCCTGGCTTGCACCATTGAAATCTGCATTCACCGGCAATTGCATTTGGGCCGCTGCCTCAATGAAGGCGAGGCTTCCGGCCTGAGGCCAGCGTTGGTCCGAGACCGAGAGCGGGCCGCCGGAACCATGGAAGTCGTTGCCGCCGCGCTCATTATCTTCGCAGCGTTTGAAAATAGGAAGGACGTCTTCATATGACCAACCAGTGCAACCCAATGCAGCCCAATTATCATAGTCATAAGCATGGCCGCGGATGTAAACCATCGCGTTGATGGCGCTGGAACCGCCAAGGCCGCGCCCGCGCGGCTGGTACCCTGTGCGCCCGTTCAAGCCCTTTTGCGGGACGGTTTCATATTTCCAGTTCGACGAATTGCGGATGAACGGCATGAAACCGGGCGTTTTGATCAACATATTATTGTTGGTGCCGCCGGCTTCAATCAGGCAGACGCTAAACTTTCCGCCCTCGGACAAGCGCCCTGCGGCTGCGCTACCGGCTGAGCCGCCACCGATTACGATGATGTCAAATTCGTCCATATTGCCTGCTCCTCGCGTCAAGGTTTAAGCAGGCGATTAACTACTGGCAAGGGTGTAAATAGTGTTACTCGGCTTTACCCGCGTGCATCGCCAGCCACCGTTGACGAATGGTGTCGGACGTATCCCGGCTATTGTCGTGACTCCAGCCCGGCGGGCGCCACATATAGGACAGTTTATGACGCCATGGTGCTGTCCATACGTCTTGCGCGATGCCTACCCATTCGTGGAACACGCTCCATAACAGGTTGAATGTGCCCAACTGCCGAACAATTCCGTAGCGGATTTTTTCGCCCTCCACTTCTTCGGTGAACGTCCGGAACAGGCGATCCCAAATGATGAAGGTGCCGGCATAATTGCGGTCGAGATAACGCGGATTGGTTGCGTGGTGGACGCGATGATGGCTCGGTGTATTCATGACATATTCGAACCAGCGCGGGAATTTTCCAATCGCTTCGGTGTGAATCCAAAATTGGTAGATGAGGTTAAACGCGCCCACGAACAACAGCATCGCAGGATGAAAGCCAATGAAGGCGAGCGGGATGCGGAAGATGAAACCGAGCGCCAAGAAACCGGTCCATGTCTGCCGCAAGGCCGTTGATAAATTATAATGCTGGCTGGAGTGATGGTTTACATGACTGGCCCAGAACCAGCGGACGCGATGCCCGGCGCGGTGCGCCCAATAATATGCCAAATCATCAAGCACAAAGCATAATGGCCATGCCCACCAAGTCCAACCAATATCGAAGAGGCGCTGGTTATAAAGCCACATCGCCAGACTGAAAACAAACGCGCCAGTCAGGGCGCCTGCAACCGTGCTCCCGGTACCGAGCGCCAGCGACGTTAGCGTGTCGCGCGGTTCGTATTTTTCGGGCGCTTTGCGCCGTGCCCACAGCATTTCCATAATCACAAGAATGACGAATGCGGGTACCGCATAATCGACGGGGTTAAACAGTTCGGGCATGCTGTATCCTAATTTTTCAGACGTCTAAGGCCAGCGGCCCAGTTTTGTGCGTCCGCCCCCAAATCAAGAGTGACAGCACCGAATAGCTTTTCGCCGCTGCCGACCGTCAGGAAATTATGGTCCAACCGGGTATTGCCATATTGGTCCAAGACGCGCCCTGCCCATTGTGCGCCATGGCGACGGATTAACAAGTGCCGGCCATCTTTATCGCGCAATAATGCGCCGATACCGGCGCGGTCGATGGCGACATCAACGGGTTCAAAGCCGCAGAGGACCTCATCCGCAATTGCCCGTGCCTGTTCCGCCGACCGAATGCGAACGTCGCCGCCCAACTGCCAGTGGCGCGCCAGCCAGGCGATGAACAATATGGCCGCCAGCGACCCTGCGAGTTTCAGCAGCTCTGCCGTCACGCGGCCCGCCCGCGCAGCATGTCCATCATCGCGGTCACAGGAGATAAATCATATCCCGCATCAACCGCTTTTTCAGACAGCACCGCTGGATGTTCGCCCTGCGACGCGCGGGCCAACGCCCACAGGAATGTCGAGCGCGTGCCTGACCGGCAATAGGCCAATATTTTGCCATCGGCTGTTTCCAAGGCATCGGCCATGGCCTTTACCTGCCAGTCGGCAAAACCGGCGTGCGTGATGGGTATAGCAAGATAGGATATGCCAGCGGCCTTGGCGGCAGCAGCGATATCATCGCCGGGCGTCTGGTCAGCTGACTCATCTTCTGGCCGGTTGTTAATGATCAACGATATGCCTGCATTTGCTGCGTCCGCGACATCAGACTGGCTGATTTGCGGGGCCACATAAAATTTGTCAGTCAATATCCGGAACATCAGTCAAATCCTGTAAAAATCCTTGGGGCATGCCCCAGCGGGCATCTGTATTTTAAACTATCACCGATAACAAGGAAGGAGCGCAGGCCTCTGTAATATCGCCGTTAATCGCCCTTGCCATCGCATTGCTCGATAACTTCCAGAAACGCGGCACCATATGCCTCAAGCTTGCGGGAGCCCACACCACCGATGCGGCCAAGCGCCGCTATCGTTTCCGGTCGCGTCTCCGCCATCTCGCGCAAGGTCGCGTCGTGGAAAATGACATAAGGTGGCACGCCAGCTTCCTGCGCCAATTCACGCCGCTTCGCCCGCAATGCCTCGAACAAGGGGTCGCCCAACGGGTTTGGGCTATTGCACTGACGACGTTTGCCCTGAAACTGCGTCAATGCGATTTCTATCTTTTGTTCACCGCGCATGATGGCGCGCGCATCGCCAGTCAGTTTCAGGCCGCCATGCGTGTTTGCAGTCAGGGCGCCCCGCGCTTGCAGGCTGCGCGCCAAGGGCTTGAGCAAATGGGCTTCATCCTTGCCGACGATTCCCGATACCGTCAGCTGGTCATGTCCATGCTGCGTCACGCGGTCATCGGTTGCACCGGTCAGTACCTTCTCCAAATGTCCCATGCCGAACATCTGGCCAGTGCGGTAGGCGGCCGAAAGCAGCTTGCGGGCAAGCTCGGTGACATCGTGCACGGCGGGCGCATTAAGGCAATTGTCGCAGTTCCCGCAATTTTCGGGTGGGTCTTCGCCAAAATGTCGCAACAGCACAGCGCGGCGGCAACCCGGCGTCTCGACCAACGTCGATAACGTCGCAATTCGCGTCAGGTCTGCTTGCATCCGCTCTGGCGGCAAGTCACCCAATCTTTCGCGTGCACGGGTGAAATCACCCGGCGACCATAACATGTGTGCCACGGCGGGGTCGCCATCACGCCCGGCACGGCCGCTTTCCTGATAATAGGATTCGATCGATTTGGGCAGTCCGGCATGAACCACAAAGCGCACATCGGGTTTGTCGATCCCCATGCCAAAGGCGACGGTCGCAACCATGACCATATCCTCGGACGACACGAATTCGGATTGCGCCGAGGCGCGGTCCTTGGGGTCCATGCCCGCATGGTAATAGCGTGCACGCCGACCAGTCGCCGCGATTTGCGCCGCAATTTTCTCGGTACGGTCGCGTGTTTGCGCATAGATAATGCCCGCGCCATCCAGTCCTTTGACCAGGGCCGGTATGCCGCCAGTGGTGCCCAAGGTTGCGGCATAACGAATGTTGGGGCGGTCGAACCCTGCCACCATGACGCCATCTGCTGCTATACCAAGCTGGTTGGCGATGTCGTCGCGTGTGTGTGCGTCCGCGGTGGCCGTCAGCGCGATCCGCGGTACGTCCGCGAAATCGTCCATCAACGGACGCAGCAGGCGATAATCGGGCCGGAAATCATGGCCCCATTCGGATACGCAATGCGCCTCGTCGATTGCGAACAGCGATATGCGGGCTTCGCGCAGCAGGCTGCGAAACTCCTGCCCCGATGCGCGTTCCGGGGCTACATAAAGCAGATCAAGGTCGCCGTTACGAAAACGTGCGATTGTCTCGGCGCGGTTTTCATCGACTGACGTTAGTGTCGCGGCGCGAATACCCACTGCGTCGGCCGCGCGCATCTGATCATGCATCAGCGCGATTAACGGCGATATGACGATGCACGTGCCGTCCATGATTACAGCGGGCAGTTGATAGCAAAGGGATTTACCCGCGCCCGTTGGCATAACCGCCAAGGTGCGCTTGCCTTGCAGCACGCGGGTTACGACTTGCTCTTGCTGTCCGCGAAATTCTGTAAAGCCGAATATGCGGTGGAGCACATCGGCTGGAGAGACAGGAGAAGCAACAGAAGCCATGCAGTTGCCCTAGCGGCGCTAGCGCGCCATGAACAGCGCGCAAGTGGCCAGTCGGCATCTCGCTTGTGGATAGCTGGCAGCAGTGAATCAGCCGGAAAAATGCGAGGCGGGCACGTCCCAAAAAGGCTCGACGCGAACATCTCGAAAAAGTTCAACGCCAGTTATTCGGCTGCGACGGTTTGTTCGTCGGCCTCGTTTTGCTGGCGCGACCACATGTCGGCATAGAGGCCGTTCATCCGCAGCAATTCGCTGTGGGTGCCCTGCTCGGCGACTCGTCCGGCTTCAAGCACGATAATCTGGTCCGCGTTAACGACGGTCGAAAGCCGGTGTGCGATGGTAATGGTCGTGCGGCGTTCGGATATGCGCTCAAGCGTTGCCTGTATTTCCGCTTCGGTACGGCTGTCGAGTGCGCTGGTCGCCTCATCCAAAATCAATATCGGCGGGTTTTTCAGCAAAGTCCGCGCAATGGCCACACGCTGTTTCTCTCCGCCCGACAGCTTCAATCCGCGTTCGCCAACCTTTGCCTCATATTGATCGGGCAGCGATGCGATAAATCCGTGAATCGCCGCACCGCGGGCTGCGCCCTCGATCTCGGACTGGCTGGCGCCCTCGCGGCCATAGCCGATATTGTAACCGATGCTGTCGTTGAACAGCACCGTGTCCTGCGGAACGATGCCGATGGCGCTGCGCAAACTGGATTGCGTGACCGCGCGTACATCTTGGCCGTCAATCGTGATCCGGCCGCCGGTGACGTCGTAAAAACGGAACAGTAGCCGTGCGATGGTTGATTTTCCTGCGCCCGACGGGCCAACTACCGCGAGTGTCTGGCCTGGTTCAATGCGGAAGCTGACGTCGTTCAATATCTGCCGGTCGGCATCATAACCGAACCGCACATTTTCGAAGGCCACTGCGCCACCTGCGATAGACAATGTCTGTGCGTCAGGGTGGTCCGTGATTTCGGCTGGCGTGTCGACCAGTTCGAACATGGCCGCCATATCGGTCAGGCCTTGGCGGATTGTGCGATAGACCATGCCAAGCATATCCAACGGGCGGAAAAGCTGCGCTAGCAATGTGTTGACGGTAACGACATCGCCGGTGGTAAACTGGCCGCGTGACCAACCCCAGACGACATAGCCCATCGCGCCTGCCATCATCAGGTTGGTAATCAGTGACTGGCCGATATTCAGCGATGCCAAGGAATTTTCGGATTTTACCGCTGCGTCCGAATAATGCCGGACGACTTCGGCATAGCGCCGTGTCTCGCGATCTTCGGCGTTGAAATATTTAACCGTTTCATAGTTCAAAAGGCTGTCGACCGACTTGGCAACGGTCTGCGTGTCCAGCTCGTTCATTTGCTCGCGAAGCTTGTTACGCCAGTTGGTGATAACGGTGGTGTAGGCGATGTAGCTGACGACCATCACCAGCGTCGCAATGACCATGCCCCAGCCAAATTCGATTTTGAAATAAGCGGAGACAAGAACAAGCTCAAGCAGCGTGGGCGCGATGTTGAACAGCAGAAAATAGAGCATGATATCAATGCTCTTGGTGCCGCGCTCGATGACTTTCGTCACTGCGCCCGTGCGCCGGTTCATGTGAAAGCGCATCGACAGATGGTGCAAATGACTGAAAACATTTTCGGCGAGCCGCCTTGTGGCTTCTTGCCCAACCCGTTCGAACACAACGTTACGTAAATTATCGAACAGCACGCCGCCGAAACGCGCGCCGGCATAGGCGGCAACAAGAGCAATGGCGATGGCGACGCCGTCTTCCATGCCCGGAACCATGCGGTCAATCGCCTGACCATATACCCATGCCATGCTGAGCTGGATCAGTTTCGAAACGATCACCAGCAGCAATGCAATGATGATGCGTATGCGTAATCCGGCCTGATTCTTGGGCCACAAATACGGCAAAAACCGTTTCATGACCGCGAAATCGGGCTTGGTGTCAGGTGAGGCGTCTAGTGGTGGCACCCGCGCCATATAGGAAGATTACGCAAAAGCACAAATGGCCTTACGTCTTTCCGGACAGAAGCAGCCGTGTCGCGATGCCGTTGATACCGGTATAAACCCAGTAAGTGAGCGAAACCGCCATTGACCCTTCGTTGGCAAACCATAATGCGCCGATGAGCAAAGCGAGTTCGATGGCGTAGCTGCCATAAGGACTGAAATGGGCACCAAAATAACGCTTGGTATCTTCAACAAAGGGATGTCCCGATTCTGCGACCGTCTTATGCATCGCGAAATTCGCGACACCCATGATGAAGCAGAAAATCAGCAGCATAAATGGTGCATCAAGGCCCTTCGCGTATCGCGCGCGCCTCGTTCCGCGCCGACTGCCGCTCAAGCGCCACCTTGATCATAGCGATGATAGGGTCTGCCAGTGCAAGACCCAATATGCCAAACAACGCCCCGAACAGAATCTGCGCGCCCAATACCAGGGCGGGCGCCAGATCAACGGCGCGTTTCGCGACCATCGGCACGATAAGATATCCGTCGACCATCTGGACGACAAAATAGACGAAGATGGCATAGAGGCCGATATCGACGCCGGCGGAAAATCCGACCAGAATGATAAGCGCGCCTGATACGATGGCACCGATATTGGGCAGGAAGGCGAGCAATCCGGTAAGCACGCCAAGCAAAGCGGCCATGGGCACATTACCAAGGCTCAGCAATATCCATGTGCCAACGCCCTCGACGGCCATGCCCAAAAGTCGGCCAGCCATCAGGCGGCGTAGAACGCTGCCCATTTTGGCCGCTGTAACGTAAAAATGCTCGCGCTCGGCAAGCGGCAGCATCCACGCCACGCCGCGTTCATACATGCGCGGTTCGGCGGCAATAAAAATGGCAAGAACCAGCATCATCGCCATGTTGGTCACGGTGCCGACGACGGAGGTGACCGCAGCGGTCACCCTGCCAACCGAGTTCAATATTTGTGTGCCGAAGCCCTTCACATCCTCAGCAGAGATGTTGAACCCTGTGGCCGCTATCCGGTTTCCGATTGATTCAATTTGCGCCTCGACAATGGCCTGAAGGCTGGCGGCTTGCGCGGCCAGTTCGGACCCTGTGAAGATGAAGGTCCAGTACATGAAGCCGAATACCGCCAGCACGACTATCGTCAGGCGAAACCCGCGCGGTATGGGGAGAACGCGGCCAAGCAAGCGCGCGCCGCCGTCGAACATCGCCGCGAGGACAAGTCCGCCAACGATCAGGAGAATAGGCTGAGCAAGCCAGATGAGTGCAACGACCAATGTCGCCAAACCAATCCACACCGTCGCGCGTTTCAATTCGCTGCGGATAATGGGATCATACAGCTCGGTCGGCCCAACCTCTTCGCGGAACGCTTCGACCTGTGGCATGGGCTTTTTACGCGGCGAGCGGGCCTTTCGCGGCTTGGCGGCGGGGGCGTCACTCACCCTGGCGTACCTTTTGTGGGCGCAGGCTGGTGCCCGCGCGATCACCGCGTAGCGAGCTTATCCACGATGCTGGATTGAGGCTCGTGCTTCCGTCGACCGAGAAAGTGATGATTTCGGCGCGGCCGCCGATGCGGTCCCAGGATACAGGGCCACCAAGACCGCCCAGTTCGGCGGCAACACGGCTGTCGGAGCTGTTATCCCGATTGTCGCCCATCAGGAAAACATGACCTGCGGGAATTTTGACCGGCGCCATATCATCCGTATCGCGCCGACGCGCATCAATGGTATCATATTGCGCGCCATTCGGCAGCGTTTCGCGAATGACGGGCAAATGGCATGTCAGCGTACCGTCGTCCGCGCGCGTAAGTGCGCCGGGAAAGTCATAATCATTGCACGGGTTGTTGGCATCAACGGGCAAGATCAAATTGGGCTGGGTATCCTGCTTTACCGGTTTGCCGTTCAGGAATACCTGCCCATCTTTCAATGAAATCGTATCGCCGGGAAGGCCGATAACCCGCTTGATCCAATCCTGATATTTGCCCTTCGGCGTCAGGATGACAATGTCACCGCGCTCCGGCATTTTCCCCCAGACCCGCGTGTTGCTCTCTGGAAGTGGCACCGCAAGCGCCTCGACTTCTTCGCGCAGGACGAGCCAGCGGAAGATGGCAACGGGGTTGGGTATGGTGGGTGAAACATGGCTCCAGCCATAGGCATATTTGCTCACGAACAGCCGGTCGCCGACCAGCAAAGTCGGCATCATCGAGATCGACGGTATATAAAATGGTTTCGCAATGAAGCTGTGAAAGGCGAGTACGGCAATAAGCAGCCAGAACATGCCCTTGATTTCGGCCCAAGCGGCTGACGCCCACCCGCGTTTTTCGGGAACGGGGGCTGGCGGCGTTGCCGGGGTGCTATTTTCTGTGGTCAAGCTGGTCATGCCTTTTGCGTTGGTAACGCCTCTATAATGACAAATGCCTGCGCCCATGGATGGTCGTCGGTCAGCGTCAGGTGGATATGGGCTTCATAGCCAGAAGGAATCATCGCGTCGAGCCGTGCTTTTGCGCCGCCTTGCAGCATTAGGGTAGGCGCACCTGACGGGGCGTTGATGACGCCAATGTCTTTCATGAAAACGCCATGTTTGAAACCAGTGCCCACGGCCTTGGAAAAAGCCTCTTTGGCGGCAAAGCGCTTGGCATAGGTTCCTGCCTTAGTGAACGGACGCTTGGCAGCTTTGGCCCGTTCGACATCGGTAAACACCCGTTGTTCAAAGCGTTCACCGAAGCGTTCGAGCGAATTGGCGATCCGCTCTATATTACATAAGTCCGAGCCAAGCCCGATGATCACCGGGCAAGATCCATCAATGTCCGCATCTTACGCACACTTTCTTCAAGCCCAATGAAGATGGCCTCGCCAATCAGATAATGACCGATATTAAGCTCAGCAATTTGCGGGATGGCCGCAATTGGCTGCACATTCTCAAACGTCAGGCCATGGCCGGCATGTGATTCAATTCCGTTCTTCGCAGCCAGCGCAACCGCATCGGTTATCCGGCGCAATTCGGCTTCGCGTTCCGCGCCTTCGCTATGCGCATATTTGCCCGTGTGGAATTCGACGACTGGCGCGCGCAAGCGGATGGCCGCATCGATCTGGCGGGCGTCGGGTTCGATAAACAGGCTTACGCGGATGCCGGCATCGGCCAGACGGGTAACCATAGGTGCAAGATGATTGTGCTGACCCGCCGCATCAAGACCGCCTTCGGTGGTGCGCTCTTCGCGTCGCTCGGGGACGATGCACGCCGCGTGCGGTTTATACCGAAGCGCGATTTCGAGCATTTCGTCGGTTGCGGCCATCTCCAAATTGATGGGCAGCCGAATCTCGCGCATGATATTGTCCAAATCGGCATCGCGAATATGTCGGCGATCTTCGCGCAAATGGACGGTGATGCCATCGCCGCCCGCAGCTTCCACAATATGTGCCGCGCGCATCGGATCGGGATGCATCCCCCCGCGCGCGTTGCGGATGGTCGCAACATGGTCAATGTTGACGCCAAGGCGCAGGGGCTGGCTCATGCGAGCTTGCGGCTTCCGGGCTTCACTGCTTGCGTCGCGGCAAGTTCCGGCGGCAGTTCGTCTGCCGCATAGGTCGGGAAGTTGAGCTGAATCAGCGGGAAGAAGGGAACGCCGAGGTCAACTGTACCCGCCGACCGGTCGACGACCGCACCCGCGGCGATGACAACGCCGCCAGCTGCTTCGATCGCGGCAATCGCCTCACGTGATGAAAGGCCGGTCGTAACGACGTCCTCCATCATCAGGATTTTCGTCCCGGGCGTTAGCGTAAACCCGCGGCGCAAACCGAATTCTCCATCGGGGCGCTCGACAAACATTGCGTCCACGCCAAGCGTGCGACCCATTTCATGGCCAATAATGATGCCGCCCATCGCTGGCGAGATCACGGCTTCGACTTCGCTACGCAGTTCGCGCGGTATTTTTTGGGTGATGGCAAGCGCAATCCGTCCAGCGCGCTCAGGGTTCATCAGCAGGCGTGCGCATTGCAGATAATAAGCGCTGTGCCGGCCTGACGAGAGCAGAAAATGCCCCTCTAACAGAGCATCGACGCTACGGAACTCTGATAATATTTCATCTTCGGTCATGATGGGGAGAATTGTCCTCGCTGGCGAATGTTATGTTTTGCATGTCCCGTCTAGCGGATTGCAACCCAAATAGGTAGAAAAGTGGCGCAAATAAATGCTAAAAATCTGTAATCGCCTGCTTGAGGCTTCTGATAACCGCGCCTATAGGTCGCGCGAGTCCGGCAAGCCAAGGGTAGGTCAGACTAGCGCAAAGTTCCTGCGCCGCACCAAGAATACGGGGCCAAGTAAATGAATATGTTGAAGAAATTTTTGGTTGTTTGTGCAGTGATGGCAATGCCGTCGATGGCATTCGCACAAGATGCGAATCCAGTGCCTGCGCCTGTTGCTAAGGAAGTGGCTGCGCCAGTCGTCGCGACGCCCGCGGCTGCACCTGTTGCGGATGCTGCGCCCGCCGCCGCCGCGCCGAAATCGATGGACGGTTCACTGCCGGGTTACACGCCAATGCGTCCTGATTATGCGAACAGCATTGGTATGCCAAAACCCAAGGAAATCGACTTTCAGGAGCAATTCACCGAAAACGGTCAATATGCAAAATGGATCAACAATGCGATCCTGTTGCCAATAATCACGATCATTTCGCTTTTCGTGCTTGGCTTGCTTCTTTGGGTGATCGTCCGTTTCAATCGTCGCGCCAATCCGGTGCCGTCGAAAACAACACACAATACATTCATTGAAATCGTCTGGACGCTTGTCCCGGTTCTCATTCTTCTGGGCATTGCCTATCCATCGCTCGACTTGCTTGCGAAGCAGTTCAAGCCCGCGCCTGCGGATGCCGTGACTATCAAGGCAACCGGCTATCAATGGTATTGGGGATACACCTATCCCGACCATGGGGGCTTTGAAGTCGTTTCCAACATGCTGAAAGAGCCCGGCGACGTCGGCAAGGGCGAGCGCTCGCGCACTGAAAATGATGGTCCCAAGCTGATGGCTGTCGACAACCGCATGGTTGTTCCTGCCGGTGTGCCACTCCGCATTCAGACAACTGCTGCCGACGTGATCCACGCTTTTGCGGTTCCATCGCTCTGGTTTAAGCTTGACGCCGTACCGGGCCGTTTGAATGAAAAGTCGGTGACGATTACGAAGCCTGGCGTGTATTTCGGCCAATGTTCCGAATTGTGCGGCGCGCGTCACGCGTTCATGCCGATCGTAGTGGAAGCTCTTCCGCCTGCGCAGTTTGCTGCTTGGGTAAAGGCGCAGGGCGGCACGATGCCCGGCACTGAAAAAGCTGCACCAGCCACAGCCGCACCTTCCGCACCAAATGCAGCCGTGCCAGCCGCCCCTGCGGCTGCTGCCCCTGCTGATACAACCGTAGCTGCACCTGCTGCAGCACCAACCAAGTAAAAAGGCCAGACTGATGACCACGATTGCTGCAACGGGTACAGACCTTCACGCGCATGACCATCATGACGCGGATCATAAGCCAAGCTTCTTCGCGCGCTGGTTCATGTCGACCAACCACAAGGATATCGGCACGCTCTATTTGATCTTTGCAATTTTTGCAGGGATCGTTGGCGGCGCGATTTCAGGCCTCATGCGCCTTGAGCTCGCCGCGCCGGGCATTCAATATCTTCAAGGCTGGGCATCAATGATGGCCGGTAAGGAAGCGTCACTGGACGAAGCCTATCACATGTGGAACGTGCTGATTACGGCCCACGGCCTGATCATGGTCTTCTTCATGGTCATGCCAGCCATTATTGGTGGATTTGGTAACTGGTTCGTGCCGCTCATGATTGGTGCGCCTGACATGGCGTTCCCGCGTATGAACAATGTCAGCTTCTGGTTGACGGTTGTTGCCTTCATCATGTTACTTGGCTCCAGCTTTGTCCCCGGTGGTACGGGTCTTGGTGCCGGTACGGGCTGGACGGTCTATGCTCCGCTTTCAACATCGGGTTCGGTCGGGCCAGCGGTCGACATGGCAATTTTCTCGCTTCACTTGGCGGGGGCCGCGTCCATTCTCGGTGCAATCAACTTTATCACGACCATCTTCAACATGCGTGCGCCGGGCATGACCCTGCATAAAATGCCGCTGTTCGTCTGGTCGGTTCTGGTTACCGCATTCCTGTTGTTGCTCGCACTTCCCGTGCTGGCCGCAGCTATCACGATGCTTTTGGTTGACCGTAACTTCGGCGGCGCATTCTTTGATGCATCGGCTGGCGGTGACCCTGTATTGTACCAGCATCTGTTCTGGTTCTTTGGCCACCCGGAAGTTTACATCATGATCTTGCCAGGCTTCGGCATCATCAGCCAGATCGTCGCAACCTTCAGCCGCAAGCCAGTGTTTGGCTATCTCGGCATGGCCTATGCCATGGTCGCCATTGGTGTCGTTGGTTTCGTCGTCTGGGCGCACCACATGTTCACCACGGGCATGAGCGTTGACATGAAAATGTACTTCACCGCCGCAACGATGGTGATCGCGGTGCCGACGGGCATCAAGATCTTTAGCTGGATTGCGACAATGTGGGGCGGTTCTGTCAGCTTCAAGACTCCAATGGTATGGGCGATGGGTTTCATCTTCATGTTCACCGTTGGTGGCGTTACCGGTGTGGTCCTCGCCAATGGCGGCCTCGACGATAACCTGCATGACACTTATTATGTCGTCGCCCACTTCCATTATGTGTTGTCGCTTGGCGCGGTCTTCTCGCTCTTTGCCGGCTTCTATTACTGGTTCGGTAAAATGTCGGGTCGCCAGCTGAACGAATTCCTGGGTCATCTGCACTTCTGGATTTTCTTCATCGGCGTAAACGTCCTGTTCTTCCCGATGCACTTCTTGGGCAATTCGGGCATGCCACGTCGCTATCCGGATTATCCTGAGGCATTTGCCTATTGGAACGGCGTTGCGTCGACTGGCTATGCGATCATGGCTGTTGGCGTCCTCGTGTTCTTCATCAACGTTGCCTGGTCGCTTGTTGCCGGTCGCCGTGCTGAAGATAATTATTGGGGTGAAGGCGCAACCACACTTGAGTGGACATTGACGAGCCCTCCACCTTATCACCAGTTCGAAACGCTGCCGGTTATCAAGTAACCGGCGGCGGTTCGCCGCTTCGAAACGCTTTGGGCGTTGGGAAACAGGCATGACAACTGCAGTGCGTGACATCATTCTTCCCGCCGAATGGCGTGACTTCTGGGCTTTAACCAAGCCAAGGGTCATGTCGTTGGTCGTGTTCACGGCCTTATGCGGACTGCTGGCGGCCCCCGGGACCATTAACCCGATTATCGCCTTTACCGCCATTTTATGCATCGCCTTGGGTGCAGGTGCATGTGGCGCCCTGAACCAATATTATGAAGCCGACGTGGACGCCAAAATGGCGCGCACGGCCCGCCGTCCGTTGCCTGCTGGTCGCATGGATCGTGAATCCGCGCTCCAATTCGGCATTGCGCTTGCGGCGTTTTCGGTTGGCATCATGGGCATCGCGGTGAACTGGTTGTCTGCCGGATTGCTTGCGTTCTCGATCTTCTTCTACTCGGTCGTTTACACCATCTGGCTAAAGCCGAATACGCCGCAGAATATCGTCATTGGCGGAGCTGCCGGGGCGTTCCCGCCAGTCATTGGATGGGCTGCGGTAACCGGCGATGTGACCCTGTTGCCGGTGCTGTTGTTCGCTATCATCTTCCTGTGGACGCCGCCGCATTTCTGGGCATTAGCGCTGTTTATGAAGACGGATTACGGCGCCGCTGGTATACCGATGTTGCCCAACGTTTCGGGGCAGAAAGTAACGCGCAACCAAATTTTCGCCTATAGCTTTCCCATGGCCGCTGCTGCCATCCTTCCCTTCGCTTTGGCGGAAACAGGCTGGGTCTATGGCGTTGCTTCCGTCGTTTTGAGCGCCATCTTCCTCATTCTTGCCTTTCGGGTTTGGAGGAATGAGGCGCTTGATGCAGCGCAGATGAAACCGGAGAAGCAGCTATTCGCCTTTTCGATTCTCTACCTTTTCTTATTGTTCGCGATTTTCGCTTTTGATCGGATGCTCATCGCATGACTCAACCTGAACACGCGCCTTATACCGTCGATGAAACACGTATCATCCGTAAGCGCCAGGCCGCGCGTTCGCGCGTCATGGGCGTTGCGCTTGTCGGGCTGTGTATCTTATTCTTCCTGATAACCGTTGTTAAAGTGGGAGTTTGGGGCTGATGGCTGTGTCCAATGCAAAAACGGCTTTTCTAGCGGGCGGTTTGGCCGTTTCAATGGTTGGCGTTGGCTTTGCGGCGGTGCCCTTATATCGTCTATTTTGCCAAGTCACTGGCTTTGGCGGCACGACGATGCGCGTCGACGCGGCGCAGGCAGCAACCGTAGCCGTATCGAACAAGACGATGGTCATTCGTTTCGACGCCAATCACCGCGGTGACTTACCGTGGGAGTTTAAGCCCGAGCGTCCAACTGACACTGTCAGCATCGGCGGGAAAGACATGTCGATTTATATCGCCAAGAACCTTTCCAACGAACCGGTCACGGGGACTGCAACCTTCAATGTCACCCCAGCGCTGGCGGGGCAATATTTTAACAAGATCCAGTGCTTCTGTTTTACCGAGCAAACTTTGAAACCCGGTGAGCAGGTTAGAATGCCAGTGCTCTTTTACGTCGATCCAAAAATCATGACGGATCCAGAAACCAAAGATATCGAAGAAATCACCCTTAGCTACACATTCTATCCCGTGGAAAAGCCCAAGACGGTAGACCCACAGGCGAACGGAAGCTAAGACAGGCCTAACACGACAAGACTACAGGGAATTGAAAATGGCGGGTGCCAAAAATCACGATTATCATATTCTGCCGCCGAGTATCACGCCAATCATGGGCTCGTTTTCGGCGCTGATAATGTTCTTCGGCCTGGTAATGTGGATGCATCCCGAACAGTTCGGATATGGCAGCCTCATTTTCGGCCTTGGCCTGATTGGCGTGCTTTACACGTTTTTTGCATGGTGGTCGGACGTTGTGCGCGAAGCGCACGCTGGCGATCATACGCCAGTGGTTCAACTTCACCTGCGCTACGGCATGATCATGTTCATCGCCTCCGAAGTCATGTTCTTCGTTGGCTGGTTCTGGGCATGGTTCGATTACGCACTGTTCCCCGTCCCGCTTGAACTCGTCATCGACCCTGAAACGCACGCTTTCACCGTTACCAACCTGATTGGTCAGGAAGGCGCAGCAGCATTGATGCAGTGGCCGCCGAAGGGCCTCGAAGTGCTGGATTCGATGAAGCTTCCTTTGCTGAACACGCTGATCCTGCTGTGCTCGGGTACAACCGTCACTTGGGCGCATCATGCGCTGATCCATGGTGACCGCGAAGGCCTCAAAAAAGGCCTTTGGCTGACCATTCTTCTCGGTCTTCTGTTCAGTGGCATTCAGGCATATGAATATGCTGTCGCACCGTTTCCTTTCGGCGGACTGAATTATGGCACCGCGTTCTACATGGCGACTGGTTTCCACGGTTTCCACGTTATCGTCGGCACCATCTTCCTCATTGTCTGCCTTGTCCGGACATATAAGGGCCACTTCACACCCAAGCAGCATTTCGGCTTTGAAGCTGCCGCTTGGTACTGGCATTTCGTTGATGTGGTGTGGCTGTTCCTCTTCATCACCATCTACATTTGGGGTGGCTGGGGCGCACCAGTTCACGCATAAATGACGCCAAAGCAACCAATTGAAGGGCAGCCCAGCATCGCGAGGGCTGCCCTTTTTGGTCTCTGCCCCCAATGTGGAAGCAAGACCCTGTTCGCAACGCTTGGGCAGTTTCGCGATAGTTGTACGAATTGTAAGCTTGATTTCAGCGCCTTTAACGTGGGTGATGGCCCAGCGGCATTGCTGACGATGTTGATCGGCGCGCTGATCATCGTACTTGCACTATTGGTCGATTCAGCATTCCGCCCGCCGTTCTGGGTTCATGTCCTCATTTGGGTTCCTGTGACCATTGCACTGACCATCATGACTTTGCGGATGGCAAAGGCCGCGTTGCTGGCTGCCGAATATAAGAACAAGGCTAAGGAAGCCGGCAGGAGCGATCTGTTATGAAAAGATGGCCAATACTTCCCACTATCCTCGTGGCGCTAGCGATTGCGACGATGATCGGTCTTGGCGTTTGGCAATTGCAGCGCAAGTCTGAAAAAGACGCATTGTTGGTTCGATATGAAGCTGCCACGGGGCTTCCAGAAGTCACATGGCCGAGTATCCCTGATCCCGACGCGCTCCCCTTATTCCGGCGCTCGGCGCTCATGTGCGTCCGCGCTATCAAGATTGAAGCCGTGTCGGGCGTTAACACCGCCGGGGATGCCGGCTTTGCCCATGTTGCATCCTGCCAAACGGGCGGAGCGGAAGGGCCGGGTGCACGCGTGGCTATTGGATGGTCCGAACGGCCGCAATCACCGAAATGGGCTGGGGGTGCGGTTCGTGGCATTATCGCGCCTGACGGAAGGCAACTGATCAAGCTCGTATCGACGGATCCTATTGCCGGTCTTCAGCAACTCGCGGCGCCATCGCCAGCGCAGATTCCGAACAATCATCTGCTCTATGCGATCCAATGGTTTATCTTCGCGTTTGCAGCCTTGGTCATTTACATTCTTGCAGTGCGAAAGCGTAACAAAAATCTTTGATTTTGCCGACTGATCTCATCTTCTATCTGGTTGCGGGGGCGGCCGTCATCTTGGTTGGCTTGGCGAAAGGTGGATTCGCTGGCCTCGGTGCTGCTGCGATGCCGCTACTCGCACTTGTGATGGATCCAGTCGCTGGTGCCGGGATGCTGCTGCCCATATTGATGGCGCAAGACGTTGTGAGCGTGTGGGCGTTCCGCAAAGACTTTGACCGGCGGACACTTTTGCTGACGGTGCCCGGCGCAACGGTCGGAATATTTGCCGGTTGGTGGTTGGCTTCTGCCATAAACGCCGACACGGTGCGCGGTTTCGTAGGCGTCATCGCGCTGGTGTTTGGCAGCTATCGCCTCTTGCCTGTCTTGGGTGTGCAGCTGCGCCTTGCAGGGCCAGCGCCCGAATGGATTGGTGTGGTGATGGGGGGCGTGTCCGGATTTACCAGCCAGATTGCCCATGCGGGTGGTCCGCCATTTCAAATTTGGGCCTTGTCGCGGAACTTCCCGCATTTGATGTTCATCGGGACATCGTCGATATTCTTCGCGATCATCAACTGGATGAAAGTTCCGGCCTACGTGGCGCTTGGACAATTCAATACGGAAAATATGACGCTAACGGCCATATTCATGCCGCTGGCGATCGTCAGCACGTTGGCCGGCGTGAAGCTGGTTAAACATGTCTCACCCGAACGGTTCAACATGATTATCCAGCTTCTGATGGTGGCCGTGGGTTTGGAATTGATCCGGCAGGCTATATGGTAGC
This sequence comes from uncultured Sphingorhabdus sp., assembly GCA_963508315.1. Lineage (GTDB taxonomy): Bacteria > Pseudomonadota > Alphaproteobacteria > Sphingomonadales > Sphingomonadaceae > Sphingorhabdus_B. Next base: position 350,232 of record CAUOWK010000003.1, read on the forward strand.
TGCGCCTTATTTAGGTGACAGTACCATAAGCATTTGACGGCCTTCCATACGGGGATGCGCCTCAACCTTAGCGATTTCTGCCGTGTCCGCCTGAACCCGCTGTAGCAAATGCATGCCCAATTGTTGGTGGGCCAGTTCGCGACCGCGGAAACGCAAGGTAATCTTGACCTTGTCGCCCTCGTCAATGAATTCAGACACCTTCTTCATCTTGACCATATAGTCATGGTCATCGATATTCGGACGCATCTTGATTTCTTTGATTTCCTGGGTCTTCTGGCTCTTGCGGGCAAGATTGGCCTTTTTCTGGGCCTCATATTTGAACTTGCCGATGTCCAGAAATTTGCAGACGGGGGGATCAGCATTTGGTGATACTTCAACCAGATCGAGTCCGACCTCTGCTGCCTGCGCTATCGCTTCGCGGGTATACATTACACCCAGATTCTCACCGTCATCGTCGATGACCCGTACTTTTTCGACGGTGATGAGATTATTGTAGCGCGGACCACTTTTAACAGGTGGGGTCATAGCGCGCCGGGTAGGCGGGGTTGCGATAGTCGATACTCCTTGTTGTTCTGATGCGCCAATACAGCCAAATGGCGCGCAAATAAAGGCATTAGCGGCACTGGCCGTCCTTTTGTTGAACTTAGTGGCTCAGGGGCAACGGGTGGGTAAGAAATAAACCCCTGCGGAAGTGCCCAATTGCGCCAGGCCTACGTCTCCTGCCGTTTGTGTGAAACGCGCTCGCAAAAATGGCCCATTAATCAATCAGCTCGCGCTGCGATGCATCAAAAACGCTGTTATTCAGTTTCTATGCAGGTAATGCACGGCAGAAATTGTAACTATATTGCTTCGTGTGATTTCTAAACGACGCTTATGCAACATAATATTAGGTCTATCATGCCCCTTAGCTCTTCCTATTCCCGAGCCAGTGCCCCCGGTGCGCGGATTGTTGATTTCCAAACGGCCGAATTGCGCCAACAGCCTGATGATACCCTGCATCTACAGGTCGCAGGTGCTCAGCCCACCGGCGACGTCGAAGTCAGACTGGCGCCACGTTCCTATAGCGACCTACCGGATTATTGGGCGATTGAAGTGGTCGCTCTCCAAAGCAAGGCGCAAGGAGACAGCGAGATCTTTGTCTGCACTATTCCGCTGACGGACATTATAGGATCGCGCGGGATCACCGTCGTTGGCGCCAACCGTGTCCAGCGCATCGACGTTTCGCCTAACGGCGCACGCAAAAACGCGGCTGTTTAGTCCGCAAGCCCGGTCAGGTCACTCACGGTCAATATCTGCGGCAATATCTGAGCTTCGCCGTTCGCCGGGAAATACAGATATAGCGGGACACCCGACCGACCATATTTGGCGAGATACCGCGTGATGTCGGGGTCCCTGCGGGTGTAATCGCCCACCATCGTGACGATACCTGCATCCTCAAAAGCCTTTATCGTTTCGGTACGATCAATGGCTGCGCCTTCATTCACCTTGCAGGTCACGCACCAGTCGGCGGTGAAATAGAGAAACACTGGCTTCCCTTCGGCGCGCAGTGCGGCCAAACGGCTTTCGCTGAAGGCGAGGCCATCGGCAGATGCCAAGGGCGCTGGAGGAGTGATTGCTTCATTGTCCACGACAAGAAATGTAGCGATGACAAGGGCGGCAATCCCCGCGGTAAGTAGCCTGCTAGGCTCGCCAGTCCTCTGCCGGCGGCCCAAGAAGAACAACGCCATGATCAGGATTGCTGAGGTGGCTATCCCCAGATAGAGCCCGGTGGCGCCTGACAGTTGATACAGCAACCAAGCAAGTGCAAGGGCGGTGAGCGCCATGGGTATTGCCATCCATTGACGAAAACGTACCATCCATGGCCCCGGACGCGGCATACGTTTACGCAGCGCGGGAATGAAGGCGATGGCGAGGAACGGCAACGCAAGGCCAAAGCCAAGGCCCGCGAAAATGACAAGCGCCAATGCGACCGGCAACAACAAAGCTGCCCCCATTGCTGCAGCCATAAACGGACCCGTGCACGGTGTCGCAACAACAGCCGCCAGCACGCCGGTCCAGAATGATCCGGCAATGCCGCCCTGCCGCGTCAATTTCTCGCCTGCGCCAATGCCACTTATATCAAATAGGCCAGCCAGATTGGCGGTTACCGCGACCATCAGCAGCAATAAAAGCAGGATGACCGCAGGGTCCTGCAACTGAAAAGCCCAGCCCACTTCTTCACCGGCTGCGCGCAAGCCAAGCATGACGCCGCCCAGGGCAAGACAGCTCAAAATGATGCCAACCGTATACGCCACCGCGTCGCGTCGGGCCTCAACTTCATCACCCCCCATTTTGGCCAGGCTTAATGCCTTCAGACCCAATATCGGAAAAACGCACGGCATAAGGTTCAACAGCAGGCCGCCGAGAATCGAGAACGACAATATCCAGCCGAAGCCGAGCGGGGCAGATTCTCCTTCGGCAGCGGCGCCTTTCCCCAACACGGTCACCGCGTCGCCGCCGTCGGGCACAGCGCCGGGGGTTGCGCGCAACTCAAGACCCTCCGCGTCATTGAAGCGAAGTAGGCCGGTAATTTCACCGCCGAACGGCTTTTTGACTTCGCTGGTGACGATCAGCCAATCGCCTGTCCGCCGTGCACCTTGGGGCGCAGCATATCGGAGTACCCCGTCGCTTTGGGCAAAGAACCAGACGCGCTCCGCCGACGCGCTGCGCGGATAGGGGATCGCGATCGATATCCTTGTGCCGTCGATGGCGTAAGTCGCCATGCGGTCGAGAGGGACTGGTAATGCACTGCGCCATGCATCGAATTTGGCGCGGCTGCTTTGCGATATGGCGCCGGAACCGACGGTCAACGGCACGGACAAAGTCGCGCTCTCGGGGACGCATACCAGGTCCGAACAGGCCGACCAGCGGGAATCGACTGCGATATCCAGCGTTTGACCTGAACGCGCAGTCGTTGGGATCGTTACATCAATTAAAAACGCATGCTTGCGTTTGTAGATGTGGTTCATGAACCCGCTGACAATCAACGTTTCGGGGACGGGCGCGCGAACGGGACCGGCAGTCGCGCCGGGTGGCAGCTTCCATTCAAGCTCAAGTGGCGTGCCGGCATCGCCGGGGTTGATCCAGTAATCATGCCAGCCCGGTTTCGGGTCCATAACGATGGCAATGGTGACGACATCGCCCGGTGCGGGTTGACGCGTCTCAACCTCGATTGAGGCGCGGACATTTTGCGGTAGCGCCGATTGGGCCACTGCTGAGCTCGCAGCGACGCTGCCGAGGAAGATTATCGACAGGCAGAATCTGCAAAAATACTCCAGCAAAGACGATGCGCTACGCAACCCGATTACTCCGCCGCCGGCAGCGGGGGTGCTGCTTGGCCCATTGTCATTGGCTTGGCGGTTTTCCACCCGCCGTGGATATAATAGCCAATCGACAGCAGACATGAAACGATTGAGGTCGCGATAAATGCGCCCCAAATGGCATCGGCACCAACGCTATTATACAGGCCAAAGCCGATGCTGAAGCGCACAATGACGGCGCTGAAAATCAGGATGAGTAAGGGTGCCATCACCGCTCCGTTCGCCCGAACGGCAAAGGTTACCACTACGGACACGCCCATCAGGATGAAGCTCCAGCCGATGATATGGTTGATATGAATCGCGATATCCACGGCAGGGCTGCTGCCCGGCAAGAACAGTTCCAGAAGGGGCCGTGCGAAAATGGTCATCAGACCGATTAAGAAGCCCGACATTAAAAGATTAATGGCGATGCCGGACCAGACAATCCGGCTTACGCGCTCCCATTTATTCGCACCTATATTTTGCGCGACCATGGCGCTAACAGCGCTGCCTACGGCGACCGCAGGCATTTGCACATAGCTCCAAAACTGGTTCATTACGCCGAATGCGGCCGTGGTATCCACACCTTCGCGATTGACCAACCCGATCATAACCACGGACGAACCGGACATGATGATCATGGTAAGGCCCATTGGCAGGCCCATTCGCGCGATGGGTTTCAGGAAACGGATGTCGGGACGCAGCCATTTCAGCTCAGCGCCGCGCAGGCGAATGGTAAGATCAAGGACGTAGATTTTACGCAACAGAAGCGCCACGCTGATGATGCCAGCGACCACGGTCGCGAGCGCCGATCCGGCGATGCCCATGGCGGGGATTGGTCCAAACCCCAGAATGAATATGGGGTTGAGGACGATGTCCAGACCAACGTTTAAAACCGTGTTCCAGAATGGCGTCACCGAATCGCCTACACCGCGCAGCGATGATGACAGCAATACCATGACAAACGATGTTGGCATGGTCAGAAAAATGACGCGCAGATATGATAAAGCTAACGGATATGCGGCATCTGGCGTCCCCATGAGGCGGAGCATCTGCGGCGCGAAAATCCACCCAGCAAACGCAAAGATTATGCCCGCGATAAAAAACACGCTGATCGCTGTGCCCATGATCCGGCGAACGGTTTCGATGTCGCGCCGACCCATATTTTGGCCGATCAAGATGGTTGTAGCCATCGAAAAACCGAACAAGGTCGAAAACATCAGGAACATCAGCAACCCGGCATTGGCCGATGCCGCCAATGCCTCTTCGCCCAAAAACCGTCCAATCCAGACCGAGTTGACCGAATTGTTCAGTGACTGGAGTATATTCACGCCAAGCGATGGCAGCGCGAATACAAACAATGTCGCCGCGACCGGCCCAACGGTCAAATCACGCTGATGGGCTGGCGCGCCTCTCACCCCAACCGCGCCAGTGCTGCTGTCAGCTTCTCGGCCTCGGCTGCTTTTTCCGCATGATCGGCGCGCGCCTTTTCCACTGCTTCGGGCTTGGCACGCTCGACAAAAGCCGCGTTGGAAAGGCGCCCCGCTAGCGCGTCGCGCTCTTTCGCGGCTGCCTCAAGCGCTTTGGTTATGCGCGTCCGTTCAGCGTCTAAATCAATCACGCCTGCCAGTGGCAAAACGAAGGTAGCTTCATCGACGACGAGCTGGATCGAGCCACCGTCAGGCGCGTCGCCAGTGCCAATTTTCTCAAGCCGCGCGAGGCGCGAAACCGTTGCCGACTGGGTAGCCAAGCGCGACATCGTGGTCGCTGATGCGTCGCATACAAAAGCGTCCATCTTGGCACCCGGTGCGATGCCGAGTTCGTTCTTTGCGGTGCGGACCTCACCGACCAAGCGGATCAACCAGTTGATTTCCGCCGTCGCGTTGGCATCAACATGTGCGTCCGGCTCGGGCCATTTTGCATGAATAAGATCATAATGACGCGGCGAGCCTTCGGCGGCCAACGCATGCCACAATTCCTCGGTCACAAATGGCATGAAAGGATGCAGCATGACCAATATCTGGTCGAGTACCCAGCCCGCAACGATTTTGGACTCGGCATCCATCTCCTGCTTTTCGCCATCGACGAAAGCTGGCTTGATAAGTTCCAGATACCAGTCGCAGAACTGGTCCCAGACGAAGTGATAAATGGCGTCGGCCATGCCGTCGAAACGGAACTCCGCAAATGCCTTGTTGAGCTTTTCAACCGTTTCGACAACTTCGCCGATGATCCAGCGGTTGACGGCAAGTTCGGCCTTCGGCGCGGTGATGCTGTGTGATCCGCTTATGCCATTTGACTGGGCAAAGCGGGCGGCATTCCAGAGCTTCGTTGCGAAGTTGCGGTATCCGGCAACCCGGCTTTCATCCATTTTGATGTCGCGGCCCTGGCTTTCCATAGCCGCCATGAAGAAACGCAATGCATCCGCGCCATATTGGTCAATCAGGCCAAGCGGGTCGACAGTATTGCCCTTTGACTTCGACATTTTGCTGCCATCCGCGGCACGAACCAACCCGTGCAGATAGAGCGTCTTCCACGGCACTTCCTTCATGAAATGAATGCCCTGCATCGCCATGCGCGCATCCCAGAAGAACAAGATATCAAAGCCGGAAACGAGCACATCATTAGGGTAATGGCGGTCCAGCTCAGTGGTCTGGTCCGGCCAACCCAACGTGCCAAATGGCCAGAGTGCAGACGAGAACCATGTGTCGAGCACGTCAGTATCTCTAAAAAGCGTATAAGCGCCTTCGCCTTCGATCCCACCATCCGACAGTTCCAACGCGAAACGAATTTCAGAGGGATCAACGCCGTAGTATTCCGCTGCGGAAATTCTCGCACCGTCTTCGTCTTCAGCAACCGTAACGAAACCCTCGGCGAAGGCACTTAGTGCCGCAGTAGGTATATCGCCAGACTCGGCAGCCTCCTTCGTGGGGCCATACCAAGCAGGAATTCTATGCCCCCACCATAACTGGCGCGACACGCACCATGGCTGGATATTTTCCATCCAGTTGAAATAGGTTTTTTCCCACGACTTTGGGACGATATCGATGGCACCGGAACGGACGGCTTCAATCGCTGGCTTCGCCAATGTTTCGGCGTCGACATACCATTGGTCGGTCAGCCACGGTTCGATGACCTGGCCGGACCGGTCGCCAAAGGGTGTCTGGATGACGCGGTCTTCGACTTTTTCGAGCAAGCCCAGTGCGTCTATCGCCTCGACAACCATTTTGCGGGCGTTGGTGGCTTCGCCTTCGATGCCGAAACGGTACAGACCAATATATTCCTGCGGAATAAGGCCATCGGCGGTTTGAACAACGCGGCCCTCTGCGTCCAGCATATTAAGCATGTCGCTCGCCTTGAAACTGGCGCGTTTGCCGACTTCAAAGTCGTTGAAATCATGTCCCGGTGTAATTTTGACCGCGCCCGAGCCCAGTTCAGGGTCTGCATGCTCGTCGGTCACAATGGGGATCAAGCGACCCGTAATGGGCAGGCGGACATTTTTGCCAACCAGATGCGCATAACGTTCATCGGACGGGTTCACCGCCACGGCCATATCGGCCAGCATTGTTTCAGGGCGCGTGGTTGCAACCGATATGAAGCCGCTGCCGTCTTCGAGCGGATATTTGAAGTGCCAGAACTTGCCATTGATCTCGCGCGTTTCGACCTCAAGATCGGAGATCGCGGTTTTCAGGCCGGGGTCCCAATTGACGAGGCGTTTGTCGCGATAGAGCAGACCTTGGTTATACAGGTCGACGAACACCTTGATGACGGCCTTCGAAAAGCCTTCGTCCATCGTGAAGCGTTCATTTTCCCAATCCATCGAGCAACCGAGACGGCGTAATTGGCCCGTAATTTCGCCGCCGCTTTCCTCTTTCCATTCCCATACCTTGGCAATGAATTCGTCGCGCGTAAAATCTGTGCGCTTCTGCTGTCGCGCATTCAATTGCCGTTCGACCACCATTTGCGTCGCAATGCCCGCATGGTCGGTTCCCACCACCCACAGTGCATCTTTGCCCTGTAAACGGGCATGGCGGATGAGGATATCCTGCAAGGTATTATCAAGCGCGTGGCCGATATGCAGGCTGCCCGTGACATTCGGTGGCGGATTCACAATGGTATAGGGCTCAGCGTCCGGCCGTTCGGGTCGGAACGCGCCCGTGGATTCCCAATGGGCATACCATTTTGCTTCAATCGCGGCGGGGTCGAATGTCTTGTCGATAGTCATGGAAAGGGGCTTTGCCAGCGCCCGGACGATTCAGCAAGCCTTTGGCCGCGTTCAGGCCTTTCCACGTCGGAAGATAAAGAACGCAGCGGCAAATCCTCCCGCGACGACGAGGCTCAACCAAAGCTCTTTCGACGCGGATGGATCAAGGCCTTTGGCCACCAAAATGATGATCATGGCGGCCATCGCGATATAGGTGCCAAAGGGGTGAAACCACATCTTGATCTGCAACCGCGCAGGATCTTCGGCTTCATATTTGTTGCGCAATCTCAACTGCGCGCCAGACGTCATGAGATACAGCAGAAGCATCGTGACGCCGCAGCTGTTCAACAGGAAACTGAACACCACATCGCGCGATACGGCATCCGCGGCGAGCGCGAAATAGCTGAACAGGCTGGCAACCAGAATGGCCCGGGCTGGTACCTTGCGGGAATTGACCTGCACCAACCATTGCGGCGCATCCTTATGCTTGGCCAAGCCAAACAGAGCGCGCGATGTCACATAGAGGCCGGAGTTTAGGCAGGATAGCACCGCGACCAGAACCACCGCCTCCATAATCAGCTTGCCTGCGGGTAGGCCCATATACGCCAATGTCGTGGCAAAGGGTGAAACCTTTGGCACGATTTCTGTCCACGGCACGACGGATACGATCAGGAAGATCGACAACACATAAAATATCAGAATGCGCAAAGTAACAGACACTGTCATCCGCCCGATGACTTTCGAAGGTTCCTCGGATTCCGCAGCCGCAATCGTCGCGATTTCCGCGCCGACGAGGCTGAAGATTGTCGAGGTTGCCGCCGCCAACACCACCGCCCAGCCATTGGGCACAAAGCCACCATGCTGGGTGAGGTTGCCGAAAGTTGCTCCGCTGCCCGATGTCACGCCGAATGCCCACGCTGCACATAGCAGGATAAACACAATGATGGCGGCGACCTTGATGCTGGAAAACCAGAATTCGAACTCGCCATAGGCACGCGCGGACATCAGGTTCACTGCAGTCAATATTGCCATCAAGCCAATGCCGATGCCCAGTTCGGGCACCATCGGAAACCAGCTGTGCAGGATTTGCGCGCCCGCGATCGCCTCAATGGCGACAACGACCACCCAGAAATACCAATAAAGCCAGCCCGACAGAAAGCCGGCGAGATGGCCAAGGCCAGCGCGGGCAAAGTCGGGAAATGTTTGCACGCCATCCACGGCGATCGCCATTTCTGATAGCATCCGCATGACGAGCAATATAATGAAACCGGCAATTGCAAAGGAGAACACGGCAGCAGGCCCGGCCTGACTGATGGTGGTTGATGACCCGACGAATAGCCCTGCGCCAATGATGCCGCCAATGGCGATCATCGATACGTGTCGCGATTTCAGGCTGCGCGACAGTTCGGCCCCGCCGCTAATGTCTGTTGCGACGCTTTCGGCAATTCCGGTCATTTGTTCTCCCCCTTTTATTATTGTCCGTCACCCCAGCGGAGGCTGGGGTCTATCCCGTATGTCAATGTTGCACTGATGTGCGAGATAGCCTCCAGCCTGCGCTGGAGCGTCGGGTACTGGCGACAGCTTAGTCCTTCAAATAATTGCCAACCCATTTGAACACAGTCTGGTGCCATTGAATCGAATTCCTCGGTTTCAATATCCAGTGATTTTCATCAGGAAATACCAGCAGCTTGGACTCAACACCTTGCTGTTGCAGCGCCGTGAAGGCCGCCAGACTCTGTGAATAGGGTATGCGGAAATCCTTCTCGCCATGGATGACGAGCATTGGGGTTTTCCATTTGTCGACGTGGTTCACCGGGTTCCACTTTTCCGCGTCCGTTCGCGTCGTCCACGGGCCGCCATTGTCCCACTGGTCGAACCACAATTCCTCGGTTTCATAGGCCATCGCGCGCAAGTCGAATATGCCCGCATGAGTCACAAGGCATTTGAAACGATCCGGCCAATTGCCAGCGATCCAGTTCATCATATAGCCGCCATAGGAACCACCCAGCGCGCAGGCGTTATCGGCGTCGAGCTGCGTATCGATCTTCGCAACTGCTGCCATGCCCTTTTGCAGGTCTTCCAAAGGCCAACCGCCCCAGTTTTTGTTGATGCTGTCGGTGAACTTCTGGCCATAACCAGTGCTCCCGTGAAAATCGATGGTGACAACGGCATAGCCTTGCGACGCCATCACGGCCGGGTTCCAGCGATAGGACCAATTATTGTTGAACGTACCCTGCGGACCGCCATGTACCAGCAACAAGATGGGCAGCTTGCCGGTGGCATTTTGCGGCTTCACGATTTGTCCGAATACTTGTTCGCCATTGGCACCGGCGAAATCGAACTTTTGGTAATTAACTGAGTCAAGGGTGGCCAGCGCACCCGAATTAACATTGGTCAGCCGCTTAGTTCTGCCCTTCGAATCCATATGCACCAGATCGGATGGCGCAAATATGCTGTTGATTGCGTAGACCACGCCGCCATTTTTTAACGGAACAACCTCTGCCACGCTGCCGCGTTCGGTGAGGCGGCTGACTTTGCCTTTGAGGTCGACGCGGTATAGCGGCGTTTCGAGAACGTCTTGCGCCGTGACCAGAAGGCTTTTGCTGTCCGCGGCCCAAGCTACCGATGCGATGGAGCGATCCCAATTATCGGTCAGCGCGGTGACCGCGCCGGTCTTCAGATTCATGAGCTTCAGAACCAGCCGGTCCGCTTCGTAAGTGGCGCGCGCCATCGACGTCCATGCCAGCCATTTGCCATCGGGCGAATGGAGCGGCGACGTGTCGGTTCCGGCATTTCCGCTAGTCAGATTCACAACTTCATCTGATTTCAGCGATCCGCCATAGATGTCGAGATTAGTCGACTTCGCCTCATTGGCGTCAGCCAGTCGGAGTGTGAAGGCGATGCGGCTGCTGTCGGCACTCCAGCTGATTTCCTCGCCACCGCCAAATGGCTTGGTGGGCGCGTCGCCGACTAGCTTGGGGCTAACGGGTTGGGCGGAACCCGACAATTTGCCGTCGGTTCCCAATGAAGCCGTGAAAACACGGCTATAGTTGCCGGGCGTTTCCCACTGATCCCAATGACGCACCATGAGCTGGTCATATTCACGGCCAGTTCCGGGGCCGGGCTTCGATGTGTCGCCATCCTTGTCGCAGCCAAAATCGGGGCAGTCGATGGCGATATCACCCCAGATCGCAAACTTTTTGCCGTCCGGCGATATTTTAAAGCCGCTGACGTCGGTTTTGAAATCGCTGACCTGCATCACGCTGCCGGAAGCAATATCATAGCGCCAAATCTGGTCCGACCCGTTTTCGTTGCTGATATAATAGATGATTTTGCCGTCCGGCGCGAACGCGGGATCATGCTCGTTCTTGTCGGGCTTCGACGCGAATTTGACGGGCTGCGCATCGCCCGCGCGCAATTTCAGCAGGTACAAATCGGTCCTACCCTTATTCGCTTCCAAATCCGTTTCGCGCAACTGATAGGCAATCATGCCGCCATCCGGTGACGCCGCAGGGGCCGACAGGCGCTTCATAGTGACAAGGTCGGTTTCCGTCATCGGCCGGGCAACGGCGGGTGCGGAAAGGGCGGTTGCGCCCAACAGGGCGGCGAGCATCAAGGATCTGGTCATAACGGGCAAGCTAGTCAGCGTTGCTATAACGCGCAAGAAAATTGCGGCACCTTCCAGTGCGCCAGTTGTGAATAATGCAACTATATTGTCTACCAAATAACTTGAGTTTAACGGTTTCAGGACTATGTAAGCGCCTCAACGAAAACATAATGGATGCCTTCCACGGGACGACCCGGCCAATTGGCTGTGCGGCAAGTAGAAGGAATGAACATGCAGAAACTGGCCAGCTTTGTTGGCGCAATCGCGCTCAGCAGCCTGCTTTTCTCGGTCACCATGGTCTGACACGGCCTGATCGATAACTGCGATACACAAACGGATGGGCGGGTAATTCCCCGCCCTTTTGTTTGTCCTTTTTGCAGGCTTCATTTAACCAGTGCGCCGGCCTTCATCACATGACTGACATTCTCAAGCAGACGAATGTCGGCAAGCGGGTCTCCTTTTACCGCAACCAGATCCGCAAAACGTTCACGCGCGATGCTGCCGATTTTGGCTTCCTTGCCCAATAGCTCCGCCGCGCGGATCGTAGCGCTTTGAATGGCCTGCATCGGGGTCATGCCATAACGGACCATGTAAGCGAATTGCCGTGCATTCTGCCCATGTGGATAGACGCCGCTATCGGTGCCGTACCCCAGCTTCACGCCCATTTTCACCGCTTTGGTGAACCCTTCGCGCTGAACATCAGTTGTTTCGCGATTTTTGCGAAGATATTCTTCCGGCCAACCCTCTTTGCGGCCAATATCGTCGATATAATCGCCATTATAGATATCCATCACCAGCCAGGTGCCGCTGGTCTTGGCCAGATCTAGCGCCGCGTCGTCAATCAGGCTGGCATGTTCAATCGAGCGGACGCCCGCGCGGATGGCATTCATGATGCCAACGGCACCATGTGCGTGGGCAGTAACGAAAATGTTCTTGGCCTTTGCCTTTTCGACGACCGCGCGCAGCTGGGCTTCAGTCATCTCCGGCTCACCGGGTTCGGTGCCGATGGCGAGCACCGCGCCAGTCGCGATTGTTTTGATAAAGTCCGCGCCGCTCGCGATAAGAAATTCGGTCTTGGCCGCGGCCTCTTCGGGGGTCGACGCTACCCCCAAGCGCATGTCAGAAGGAAGCTGCTCGTTCGGGACGACCCCGTTCAATTCGCCGCCACCTTTGGGGATGGTGATATACGCCCCCGCGACAAACATGCGCGGCCCTCGCACATGGCCCGCGTTAATTGCGTCGCGCAGGGCAACATCAGTCAATCCTCGATAGGTACCGACATCGCGCACCGTTGTGAATCCGGCCTCCAGCGTCAGGCGCGCATTATGTGCGCCGATCAAAGCGGTCGCGGCTGGAGATGTCTTGATCGGCAATGCGACGTCAGCGCTTTGCCCCGCGTCGGCGAGATGGGTGTGGAGGTCAATGAGTCCCGGCAACACCGTAAAGTCCGACCAGTTCAGGCGATCAAAGCCCTCCGGTGTGACCCCGCAGGGTGCAACTGCAGCTATCATGTCGCCCGATATGCTGATGCACTGCCCTGCCAGTACCTTGCCCGCGCTAACATCGACGAGCCGGCCGATTTCGACATAGACATTGCGCGCGAAAAGCGGTGCGGGCGCGAACGCCAGAATAAGTGCGGCAAGTAGTGGGGGGCGCATCAGCCCTTCTTGGTGATTCGGGTAATTTCCCGCTCGACCATTGCCTCGACAATTGGTGGCAAATTGGTGTCGAGCCATTCCTTGAGCATGGGACGAAGCAACTCGCGCGTCAGGCCCTCAAGCGAGGTTTCGCCCGAACGGACGATTTGCGGCGCAACGCCGGGTTCAGACAGCGTCTGCAGCGCGGAAAAGCTGTGCCGCAGGCTTTGCGCCTTGTTGCCATCGAGCAAGCCATCTTCGCCACTGGCCGCTTCAGTCAGCTCCAGAATCTCGTCCTCATCGTCAGAAAGCGCAGCTTTTATAGCGCGCTTCGTTGCGGGTCGGCTGCGGTCATCGTCTGCGATGATACGTTTGATGGAGGACAGAATTTCGTCCATCGACGGTTCGTTCCGGCTATCTGCCATGTATCAGCCCCCGTTAGTTTGCGTATTCGTCCGGCCATTGGCTGGAAGCGGCTCTATTTCCGCTTTTTGCGCAGGCGTGTCAACGGTGCGGGTCGATTTGGCAACCGGGTCGGCTTGCGAGGACCAATCATTCCACGCCCCGTCGATTTTTTCGTAATCGGCAACGGGATCGTACAATGTTCCGCCTTCAAGGCCCAAGTCGCGTGCTTCCGCCTTGCCCATAGCAGCAAGCAATGTGAAGCCGGCGACATAAGCGTTGCGGCGTGCAGCGACCAACTGGACCTTGCTGTTCAGCAATTCTTGCTCGGCATTCAATATATCGAGAATGGTGCGGTTTCCGACACTGTTTTCAGCGCGCGTGCCTTCCAAGGACAGCTCGTTGGCGGACACTGCGCGTTCCGACGCAGCGATAACATCCAAAGCAGCTTTCCAGCTGGCATAGGACGCGCGGGTCTGCGCGATGACTTCACGCTCCGCCGCAATTTCCAGTTCCTGCGCTTGGCCCAAGCGTGCCTGTGCTTGGCGGATCCGCGCCGCAGGCTGACCACCTTGATATAAAGGCAAGGTCGCGCGCACACCGGCTTGTGCGTTCAGCGCGCTATTATCAGCCTGAAAGCCAGGAATGTTTGACGAAATGGAACCCAATGCATTGCTATAGGACGGGGCGGTGAACACGCTAACCGTTGGCAAGCGCGATGCATTCGCGGCGCGGCGGTCAAAACCCGCTGCCTCGCGCGATTCACGTGCGGCAATCAGGTCGGGGTTGTTGTCGAGCGCGACATCGACTGCCGAATCCGGTGTTGCTGGCAAATTGGGCAAAGGCGGCGGCGCTTGAAGGTCGCCGGGCTCACGGCCCACCAGTTGAATGTAGACTTCCTTGGAACGGATAAGGTTGGCGCGGGCCGTTTCCAGATTGCTGGTCGCCAGCGCCAAGCGTGCTTCCGATTGCGCGACGTCAGTACGCGTTAAGTCGCCAATTTCGAAACGATCCCGCGTTGCCTCAAGGTTGACTGACAGCACGCCCACTTGCGCGCGGTTCAGGTCGACAATGGACTCGTCACGAATGACGTCCATATACGCGCCGACAACCGCCGAGAATATCGCGCTTTCCGTGCCGCGGAGATTCGCAAAGCCAGCCTCAACCCGATTTTCGGCGGCACGCACTGCGTTTTTGATGCCGCCACCAGCATATAAGGGCGCCGAGATGGTCCCGTTTATGTTGATGCCCCGCGCCTGAACCACGGAGCCGCCGCGGTCCTGCAGGACATTTTCAACATAAGTGGGCTGCACGCTCACACTTGGCCGACCGCTGGCTTTTGCCAAGGGCACGCCTTCATTCGTCGCTCGCTGGCCTTGACGGGCGGCTTCCAAATTTGGATTGGTTTCATATGCAGACACCAGCGCGTCGCGTAGCGTGTCGGCTGCGGCGGGTGTCGCCACTGCAGACGTCAGCAGTAAACCGGCGATAATGGCCTTGCGCGCGCTCAAAACACGAACTCCGCTTTGCGGACAAAGGCTTTCAGCGGGGCAATTTCGCTGTCGGCAAAGGTTTTCAACGCAACTTTGCCAAGGTGCACATGACCCTTGGCAAGCCGCGTCACTGCGCCCTCCATGATGCCGGTAACGATCCGTCCACCGTCCACTGCGAGGTTCAAAAGCGACTCAGGTAGTTCTTCCGCTGCGCCGTCAACTAAGATCAGCGAATATGGCGCGCCCTTAGCAGCGCTGGCAAAATCGGTTGCGGACGTCGTCGTCAAATTTGCAACTGCCGTCTTTAGGATCGCTGCGACATAGCCGTCGGCCTTGCCAAGAAGCAGGATATTGTCCGTCGCCCTGATTTCGGCGGCCTGCAACATCAACGCTGTCGACACTGCCGGATTCAGGACGTCTCCATCGTCGGTGACGATTGAACGGTCCATATATGCCGTGGAACGGTGGGTGGCAGGCACATAATCTTCGCGCGGGATACGGCCCATTGCAGCCAGCACCGTTGCGTCTTGTACGCCACTGGTGCGCAACTGGCTATCGACCATTGCACGCCGCATTTCTTCGAAATTCACTGAATCCATCGGGATATTTCCATTAAACTGGTGGCCATGTGGCACAACTGTATTGCAAACACAATACAGCCTTTGAATCCGGTTCTAGCCAGCCTTGCCCCTTCCGCCAAGCGGGATTCAGACGAAACGCCGATTTGCAGGCGCAAATGACAACTTTTTCCACGGCTTGTGGCATGCGCGGCACAGGCTTCCTGATTGGCGGTTGCATTGATTTGGCCAACTCGCTAAAGGCCCTCGCTCACCACATGGCGGCATTGCTAATTAGCAGGTTGTTGTTTCAGGGGCCCGATGGCGGAGTGGTGACGCAGAGGACTGCAAATCCTTGCACGCCGGTTCGATTCCGGCTCGGGCCTCCATTTTTTCCAGCGACGCTACCGACATTTCTGGCATAAGGCTTTGCATGGCGGGCAAGCGGATCTTCATGCTGGGAGCGACAGGTACGATTGGCCGCGCGACGCTTGCAGCATTGCTGGCGCGGGGACATCAAGTTGTGTGTTTGGCGCGACACGAGTCGAAATTCGCCGACGCGGATATGATTTCGCCCGAATGTGGCGCGGAATGGCGCTTCGGTGATGCTACCGATGCTGTTGCCTTACGGCGTGACGGCTTTCGGGGCGAACGGTTTGATGTGCTTTTGTCCTGTATGGCATCGCGCACCGGGGCTTCCGATGACGCTTGGCGCATCGATTATCAGGCGCATGTTGATGCTTTGGCGGCGGCGCGCGATGTGGGCGTTGGGCACATGGTTTTGCTGTCGGCTATTTGTGTGCAAAAGCCGGTATTGGCGTTTCAGCATGCAAAACTTGCGTTTGAGAACAACCTTATCGCGTCCGGCATTGGCTACTCGATTGTCCGGCCGACCGCCTTTTTCAAATCGTTGTCGGGGCAAGCCGAACGGATCCGGAACAACAAACCCTTTTTGCTGTTTGGCGATGGTGCGCTGACCGCTTGCAAACCGATTAGCGATGCGGATCTGGGCGAATTCCTTGCGGGCTGTGTGGATGACGCGGATAAGGTTAATCGCATTTTGCCGATTGGTGGCCCCGATGATGCGCTCACACCCCGCCAGCAGGGCGAACTGTTGTTCGCCGCGTTCCAGAAACCACCACGATTTCGTTCGGTTCCGCTGGGTTTTATGGATTTTGTTATCGCAATGCTTGCTGTGGCGGCGCGGGTGATACCTGCTGCTGCAGGCAAAGCGGAATTGGCGCGTATCGGCCGCTATTATGCGACCGAATCGATGCTGGTATACGATCCGAAACAGGGCAAATATGACGCTGCTTTGACGCCGTCGACGGGAACGGAAACCTTGGCCGATCACTACCGAAAGCTAGCATCGGGAGAGCGCATTTCCGACCTAGGGAAGCACGCTGTTTTCTGATTGTCGGGGGCGATGCAAGCCTATGGACTTTCAGGAAAATTGTGCCACACTTTGAGCATGAGTTTTACCGAGCATCCGCTACGCCGATGGGCTGTCGATGAAATGCGGTTGCGACGTTTCGCGCCGGTCAGCGCGCATTGCGAAATCTATCAAGTTGTCCGGCTATTGGAGCCTGCGGAGCGCAATGACGAAGACCAATGGCTGATTAACGCGCGGCCCGACTTCGATGACTGGATGCTGGCCGCGCGGCACGGTTCCGGTCACAATAATACCGGCATTCATTTTTTGTGGGAACGGCACACAGAAGCCAGCACGCTGACTCTGATTTTCCCGAATGAAATACAGGATGCCGTGCGCGGCAACTATATCCGCTGGCTGGAACAATGGCCCGGCGGCGTGGTGCGCGCGACCCAGATTCGTGTTGTACCGGACGCGCGAAATATTGATGCCGATTTGGCGGCCATTGGTATTTCGACTGACGAAATGGTTTGCTGCGATATCAATGCCGGCTTGCGTCTGTGGTCCGACTTCAGCATCCATGGTGACGGCTACGGTCGCCTGCTGATGACGGCTGGAGAGGTTGGTCCCGGTGAGCGCGGACGGATTATCCAGCGCGTGCAGGAACTGGGTAATTACCGCAACATGGCGCTGCTCGGTTTTCCGGTCGTGCAACAATATGGACCACAGCTTGATCTGCTGGAACGAAAACTGTCCGACCATGCGCGTCGCGTCGCGCTTGCCGATGAGGACGATGAAACCTTGTTGAACGATCTGGCGAGCATTTCATCGGAACTGGAGCTTGTCCGTGCAGCGACCAGCTTCCGACTTAGCGCAACAGCGGCTTATGCAGAGGTGGCGGCCGACCGGCTGGCAGCATTGGACGTGAAGCCGATCGTAAACTTCCAAAGCCTGACGGATTTTACGGAACGGCGTCTCATTCCGGCGTCGCGCACCTGTTCGGTTTTCAGGCAACGTCTTGACGATATCGCGGATCGTATATCACGCATAATGCACACGCTGGACGTGCGGATTGATAGCCGGATTAAGTCACAGAATTTGGGACTAATGCGATCTATGGAACGCTCCACGCAGCTGCAACTGCGCTTACAAACTTTGGTCGAAGGATTGTCGGTTATTGCCGCCGCATATTATCTCGTTGGCCTTATCGCCTACATGACGAAAGGGGCGGCAGCGATTGAAAAAGGGGGCGTTACCGACATGGTCATCGGGGCTGTCACAATCCCCGTCATTCTGTTGATCTACCTGTTTGTAAATCGCCTGCGGCATAAGGTGTTGAAGGAATCTGGCGAGGAAAATTCCCGTATTGAGAAGCCTTGATGCAGACGCATAATGCGCTTCCCATGCGCGACGAACTGGAGTAGGTTCAGAGTGGGTTGAGTATGTAACATTTTGGCTGAGCAATCGGTCGATATGCGATAGGAGAGTATATGGTAAAGACAAAAGCAATTGCGGGCCTGGTGGCGTTGTCCGCTTTGGTCGCGGCCTGTTCGGGCGGCGGTTCGGAAAGCAGCGAATCCGAGAAAACAGCCGCAGCAGCGCCTGCTGCCGCACCGGCCGCGGCGCCAGCCGCCGCACCTGCTGCGCCTGCAGGACCACCTGCCGCAACTGACGTCGCAACGCTTGATGGCACAACGTTCGCAAGCTTCACCGGCAATGCTGCAAATGGCAAAATGGTGTTTGCACAATGCCGCACGTGCCACGTCACCGACGCGGGCGTGAACAAGACTGGTCCGTCATTGAACGGTATCATCGGCCGTAAATCGGGTTCTGTCCCCGGTTTCGCCTATTCGCCAGCAAACGCAAACAGCGGTATCACTTGGACCAAAGAAAAATTGTTCCAGTATCTCGAAAAGCCGCAGCGCGTAATTCCGCAGACGAAGATGATCTTCGCGGGTCTGCCAGACGCACAAAAGCGTGCTGACGTGATCGCGTATCTCGAAACGCCAAGCTGATTAGCTGGCATCAGGTGATATAAAAAAGGCCGGGTCATTCCCGGCCTTTTTTGTTGGTTCTCTTCGCTTGCCCTAGGCCGCGACGTCGCGGCGGGCGAGTTCGCAATGCGACCAGATTTCGCTGAGTGCACGAAGCAGTTTATCAATGTCATCGTCGCTGTGGACCGGCGATGGCGTAATCCGCAGCCGTTCGGTTCCGCGCGGCACAGTCGGGTAGTTGATCGGCTGCACATAGATACCGTGATTGTCCATCAACCAGTCGCTGATGAATTTGCACTTATGCGCATCGCCAACCATCACCGGGATGATGTGGCTTGGATTGGGAATGTGTGGAATGCCCATCCGGTCCAGCGCGCCGCGTACTTTTGCCACGCGGTCCTGATGCCGTTCGCGTTCGGCCGAACTGGCCTTCAAATGCTTGATGCTGGCGCAAGCGCCCGCAGCTACCGCAGGCGGCAATGCCGTTGAAAATATGAAGCCGCTGGCGAAGGTACGCACGAAATCGCACAGGTCACGCGATGCGGCGATGTACCCGCCCATGACGCCATAGGCTTTGCCCAGCGTGCCTTCGATAACCGTGATGCGATCCATTAATCCTTCGCGTTCGGCAACGCCGCCGCCGCGCGGGCCGTAGAGGCCGACTGCGTGCACCTCGTCGATATAGCTCATCGCATTGTGCTTTTCACATACGTCGAGGATTTCGGCGATGGGGGCGATGTCGCCATCCATGGAATAGACGCTTTCGAACGCGACCAGCTTTGGCGCCGCAGGGTCAAGACGGGCAAGCTTGCGGTCAAGATCTTCGGGCGAATTATGCTCAAATATCACTCGTTCGGCGCGACTGTGGCGAATGCCCTCAATCATCGATGCGTGGTTCAGCGCGTCCGAGAAAACCACACAGTCGGGTATCTTGGCTGCCAATGTGCCAAGCGCTGCCCAGTTGGAGACATAGCCCGAGGTAAAGAGCAAAGCGTCTTCTTTATTGTGCAGGTCCGCCAGTTCGCTTTCGAGCAAGACATGGTGGTGATTGGTGCCGGAAATGTTGCGCGTGCCGCCCGCACCGGCGCCGCATTCGTCGATGACGCGATGCATCGCGTTTAGTACGTCAGGATGCTGACCCATGCCGAGATAATCGTTCGAGCACCAGACCGTAACGTCTTTTGTCTCGCCATCGACATAGCGGACGGCGCGCGGAAATGATCCCGCCTTACGCTCGATTTCGGCGAATACCCGGTACCGTCCCTCTTCGCGGACGGCGGTCAATTCGTTACCGAAAAATGCGTCGTAGTTCATGCCCTCACTCCCTCTTCAAATCGTATTTTTGTTATTTTTGGCGTCCAATGCCCACCCCCACAGCGCAGAATCGCGGAAGGGAATGGCCAGGAAAATATGTTCAAGCGCGGCCAGCAGACACAGGCAGCACAGCAGGCTTGCCTGCACCGCTTCATATGGCGTGGCTGCATTTATGGCGGTGCTCACGAGATAGGCGCTCAAACCGACAATCATTACGATAGACAGCGGCAGCATCGGGTTCAGCTTTTTCGGACCGAAATAGCTTTTCAAATAGCTGAGATGCAGTGGCAACAACTCGTCGCTCATATTCGGCACGCCCCAATAGATGTTGAGTTTGGAGGACAGCCGAAAAACCAAAAGCAAGGCAAAGGCATAAGCGCCGGTCGGGTTCGCCGTTACCGCGCTTAAGGACAGCAGCAACGCCGCGGTCATGGCAAGTGCAATCTCGTGATGGATGAGCGCCATGGTCGCCCGGGAAAAACGCTGCCAGCCTTTGATATCATCAGGACAGGATTCGCGGTGCGTGCCCGCAACAGCGCCCGTCAGGAAACGGATTTCATGCCAGCTCCAGATGAGCAGCCCGCCGACGAAGGACGCATAAGACGCCCAAATCGCGGTAGTCTGGCTGGTGAGGACCAGCAGCCCAAGCCCAAGCGTCGCACAAATACCTGCGATAAACACCGCACGGCCAAAGGATTGCCGCAGCCGGTGGTTGATCATCGCGACCAGACCCGTGCTGAAAAACCATAAGGCAATCACAACCGTAAACGGCAGAACAAGGCTCGACGCAGTTACCATGCAGGCGAAAGCCTGATCTGGCTGGGCAGTTCATTGGTGCGCGGACGCATCACGTACATGCGACCAAAAGCGACGCCAGCTTTCGCCATGCACAACAGCCGTTGCGCGCCGCCGGCTATGCCCCCGCGTGCCTTGGCATTTTCGATGCCGACCGAAGCGAGCCGCAAATCTTCCATCGCGCTACGGAAACGGACATCGTCGGTGTCGAGCTCAATGGGGAACACTTGCTTGCTGATCTGGGTGCAGATGGAAAACACCTCATAGCCATATTCGGCCGGGTGTACGCCCAGCGCCTTGTGGAACACGGGGCGATTATGGTCGCGCACATACATGGTGGCGTAAACCGACAGCAGGAAGAAACGGATCCACAGCTTGTTGGCACCTTGCAGCAGCTTGGGGTCAGCGCGCAGTAACAACGCGAATGCCTCGCCGTGCCGAAACTCGTCATTGCACCATTCTTCGAACCAGTCGAAGATCGGGTGAAACTTGTTCTGCGGGTTGCGGGCAAGATGCCGGAAGATGGTGATATACCGGGCGTAGCCGATTTTTTCCGACAGATAGACCGCGTAAAAAATGAACTTCGGTTTGAAGAAGGTATATTTTTTGCTCTTGGTCAGAAAGCTGAGGTCGATACCGATGCCCGACCCTTTCAGCGTTTCGTTAATGAAACCGGCGTGGCGGCTTTCGTCCCGGGCGAGCAGTTTGAACAACCGCTTCATATCCGGATTTTTTGTACGCCGCGCGATTTCGGCATAGAGGATGCAGCCCGAAAATTCGGACGTCAGCGAGCTTGCGAGAAAGTCGATAAACTCAGCCTGTAATTCGGGCTCCAGCCCTTCAATCACGCCGTCAAATGCATCCGTTTTTTTGAAGTGGCGCTTATTGGGGTCGCCCTCCATCTCCTCCATCAAGCCTTCCCAATCGCTACGGACAAGCGACACGTCGATATTGTCCATGGCCTCGTAATCGGTGGTGTAGAAACGCGGCGCGAGCACGGTGTCCGCTCGGGCAATGGCCATCGTGTCATGGTCAGCGACGATGGGTTTGGCGAAATTGGCCGGCGCGTTCATTACAATCTCCCTGGTGTGAAACTGACTTCGTACAATTCGGCCAATTCGAAATGGCCGGTAAACTTGGTCCATGCACGGCGGAAGATGCCTGCGCGCCGCACCGTTGCATTGCGGTGCAAGACAATGCTTTCGCCAAACGCGACGGTTATCGGGTCGCCATGAACCTGCACCCGGTCGCCCGGATGAATTTCTACGTCGCCATCCAGTTTGACATGGGCGTGGAAATGCGCGGAGCTTTGCTCCACTTCAATCCGGCAGGACGTGTCAAATGTTTCGGATGACAGCAGTCGAGTCATGATGTTGGTGCCTTCAGCATGTCGGCGAATACCTTCACATGGTCAGGGCCAAAGCCGTAAAGCTCTGCCTCGCGACCTGTTTGCGGGTCTTTCAGCGACAGCGCGCCATTGTCCCAGCGGATCAGCTCAAATGGGGGCTGGGCGCCAATGCCGGCTGCAGCGCGAACCTTCGCCATCCGCCGCATCGTCGCGCGGAGAAATCCGCCTTGGCCAAAGGCGATGACGGCAACATCATCGCCGGTCTTGGCGTCAGTCACAACAACCGCGCCATCCGCCCGGTCGACAAAGCGCAGCGCACGCACTTGCGCGGGTGCCACATTGGCGGCGGCACGAGAGGCCGTCGGATCAGCCGATTGGGGCATGAAGCCGAACCGGACCGCGCCCGTCATGGTGATGGTGAACAACAGGAGCACTGCCGCGCCGATAAGCGCACCGCGTGGCACCGTTGGATCATGGTTGACGGCGTGGCTCATGCTGGAACGCCCATCATCGGGACATCACGACGACCTTTTGTCGGGGTTTGCAGCGGCGCGATGGCCTGTGTGCTTTGCGTAGCTTTAAACAGCAAGGTCGCCACTGCTTGTGCATCGGGAATCGCACGCAGCACGGGTTGCGGCCGGACAAAACGCAGGGAACGCGCATGTGGCCACAGCATGATATAGCCCAAACGAGGTACGCCCTTAAGATCGAGCACAATATTGCCATGTCCCGACGCCAGCATTTTCAGATTGGCGGACTGAATTTCGGACAAAGGCAGGTTGATGCATTTGTTCAGGGCAACGCCAATGCGCAAAACCAGCCGCTTGTTAGTCATCGTATATACCGTCGTCCGGCCAACACCCCATGCGAACAGCGTGAACAGGCCAGTTACGCAAATACCCAGTAACGATACCGCAAGGGCCGAACCGGTGTCGCCGTGTGTCGCAAGATAGATCGCGATGGCTGCAAAGTAAGCGACGGCGAGACGGATATGCAGCGCCGTTAGCGCCAAATTCTTCCAGTCTGGCCCCGACTGCCAGAGGATATGTTCATCCTCTGGCAAAACGCCGGGCAGGCCACGTACGGGTTCGTGGTCATACTCGCTCATATCAGTGGTTCCTGCCGCGCGCTGTTGGCGTAAAGATATCCGCCGCCGAAATAGGCAACGATGCGCTCTTCTTCATAGAAAGTGATTTGCCCTGCTGTGCCGGGTACAGGCGCTGCTGCGTAGTCGGAAGCGTTAATGGCATCGATTTCGACTTGGCCTTTCTTGCGGTGCACCTTGGACATCGCCATCGGCGCGAGGACTTTCCGGCTGCCGGTATCCACCTCCAGATAGCGGATGACATGCTCGGCACGGTCGACCCAGATGTCGGTGATTGTACCGGCAACCGCGCCATCAGCAGCGATGACTTTCATACCGCGCGGGTCGGGGTCGCGCGGATGGATGGCAATATGCTCGGCAGCGCCAATCGGGACAATGCGGTTACGTCCTTCACCATCGAGGTCGGTGTGCTTGGCGCGCTCCGCCCAAGCCGCTGGGCCAATGCCGTCGACCAGCGGATTGCCGGTTGGAGAATAAGGCGCGCCGGGCGAACGGAAGGTTCTGGCACCCGCAACATCTACCTTTTCGCGTCCTTGCGTTGGGGTCGTTACCGTGCCGCGACCAAAGGGCATGTGAAAGCTTTTGGGTGAGGCGGTCGACAAGACGCCACCTGGGGTGTCAATCCGGCCAGTGACCTCGTCCTCAAGCGGATATCCTTCGCGGCGATCTTCGCGGCGCAGATATACAAGCAGCGCAAAGAAAAACAGAACGAAAGCCAGAAACACCAGTTCTGTCACATCCGTTGTGCCCACTATTTTAATGTCGTCCATCATAACGTCCTCCTCAGCTTCCCCGTATCAGGTGGGAAATTCTGTCAATCCAAAGCGCTCGCCCGTCATTTTCTTGTTTTTCAGATGAATGCCAATGACCGGGCCGAGCACCACAATCGTCACCAGCAGCAATAGGATTTCAGTGGCGTAAACCGCGCCATAACCGGTTGCCCGATCCGCCAAGGTAGCGCCCATCGCCTCATGCAAAGCCAGAGTTGCGATGCCGTCGCGCAACAGACCGCCAATCGCGACGCCAAGGCCAGCGCAGCTTGCCTGGACCGCACCCCAAGCGCCAAGCGCAAGTCCCGCGCTTCCCTTTTGCGCAAGCGCCATGGCGGCAATCATGGTGCCGACGGAAAAAAGACCAGTGCCAAAGCCGATGGCCGTGGCACCCGCATAGAGCAACGGAATCGAGTCCAAAGGTGCAGCAAACAATGTCATCAAAAATGCAGCGATACCTGCGACAGCACCGAAGCCGGCGAGACGCAGTGGATGCGCCCCTGCTGAAAGCCGGCGGCCGCTAAGTGCAAAGGCGAGTAAGGCCCCCATCGCCCACGCGCCGGTTAGCGCAGTCGTAGAACCGACCGATAGACCCAGTATTTCGCCGCCATAAGGTTCAAGCAGGGCGTCCTGCATGGCAAAAGCCATCGCGCCCAGGCCAATGGCCAACAACAAACGCTTGGCATTTGGTTGGGCCGTAAAGGACACCCAAATATCATGGAAACGGACGTCGGGCTTCGGCGAAGCTGTGAGGTTGCGGTTGCGTGCCTCTTGTTTCCACAAGGCGATGATGTTGAGCGCCATCGTCAACATCGCTGCACCCTGAATGACTTGTACAAGCCGCGTTGCGGAGAAATCCGCCAGCAAATTGCCAAGCGTGAAGGAGGCCAACATCATGCCGACGAGCAGCATGACATATAAGAGCGCGACAACACGTGGCCGCTTGTCCTCCGACGCTATGTCTGTCGCCAGAGCAAGCCCCGCCGTTTGCGTTACATGCATGCCAGCACCTGTCATCAGGAAAGAGAGGCAAGCAGCGCCGACGCCAAAGGCAAAGGTCTCGGGGCGGGTAATCAGCAGCAAGGCAAAAGGCATGATGGCAAGACCACCAAATTGGCCAAGCGTCCCGAACCAGATATAGGGTACGCGCCGCCAGCCCAGAACCGAACGGTGCATATCCGACCGGTGCCCGATAAGCGCGCGGAACGGTGCCACTATCAACGGAATGGCGATCATGAGCGCCACTATCCACGACGGTATGCGCAATTCCACAATCAGCACGCGGTTGAGCGTGCCATTCAGCAGGACCGCGGCAATGCCAACGCTCACCTGAAACAAGGCAAGCCGCAGCAAGCGCGCCAACGGAAGTTGCGAGCTGCCAGCATCAGCAAATGGCAGGAACCGTGAACCCACGGCCTGCCAAAATGTGACTGCTGACGGCTTTTTATCCATTAGCGGATTAGCCCCATCGCTTGTGATTTGTAGAATCCGCGCGATACCCGGCGGGTGAACGCGATGGACCATTCGGGCAACGAATCGTGGATGTCGTGTGACAAACGGGTTTCGGAAACCGGCTTGATCGCAGGTGACCTGTCGGTGCGGGGGAATGCTTTGCCTGCCAAATGCATGGCCCGCAAAAGGGGCGTACCCGGCGCGAAGGTGAAATCAATTTGCCGCGCGCGCTGTGACCAGGCCTTGAGCACGCCGACAACGTCGGTCTCGTCATAATGGATAAGCGAATCCATCGCGACGACATGATCGAATATGCCCAGATTATGGCTGCGCATATCGCCGACGCACCATGTGATGTTGAGATGTTCGGGCGCGCGGGTGCGGGCAATATCGATCAGCCCTTGCGAAACATCGATGGCGACGACATCTGCGCCGCGTTGGGCGGCAACAATGGCCAGCGCGCCGGTGCCGCATCCAGCATCCAATAGCCGCATGCCGCGCATGTCATTGGGCAGCCGCGACAAGAGAAGGTCGCGCATTTCGTCGCGGCCGGCGCGGACAGTTGCGCGGATGCCGCTTACCGGAACATCAGAGGTTAGATCTTCCCAAGCCTTGCGTGCGGTTTTGTCGAAATAGGTTTCAAGCCGGCCGCGGCTTTGTTGGTAGCTGGTCGAAGAAAGGCTGGTTTCCATCATCATTCAAACCCCAAAAAGTCGAAGATTTCACGGTCCTTCATCGGGCTGGCTTCCTGATAATCAACGCCGTCCCAAAGCTTTTGGGCAAGGTCCATATATTCCTGGCAGGCCGCATCGACGTCGGGGGTGCTGTCCATTTCGAACAAAGTGCATTTTTTCAGGCGCGACCGCCGGATGGCATCAAGGTCGGCGAAGTGCGCCAAACGCTTCATGCCGGTTGCATCGGCAAACCGGTCAATTTCGTCGGTGGCCTTTGAGCGATTGGCGACAACGCCAGCCAAGCGAACATTGTAGTTTTTCGCTTTGGCATTAATTGCGGCAACAATGCGGTTCATCGCGAAGATGCTGTCGAAATCATTAGCGGCAACGACAATCGCGGCGTCGGCGTGTTGAAGCGGCGCCGCGAAACCGCCGCAGACTACGTCCCCCAACACGTCGAAAATCACGACATCGCGATCCTCGAGCAAATGATGCTGCTTCAGCAACTTGACGGTTTGGCCAACGACATAACCACCGCAGCCCGTGCCCGCAGGCGGGCCGCCAGCTTCAACGCACATCACGCCATTATAGCCTTCGAACATATAATCTTCGGGGCGAAGCTCTTCGCTGTGGAAGTCGACAGTTTCCAAAACGTCGATGACGGTCGGCATCATCTTTTTGGTCAGCGTGAAGGTCGAGTCATGCTTGGGATCGCAACCGATTTGCAGAACGCGATGACCTAGCTTGGAAAAGGCTGCTGACAGGTTCGACGAGGTCGTCGATTTGCCGATGCCGCCCTTGCCATAGACCGCGAACACCTTGGCGCCCTTGATCTTGTCATTGGGGTCAAGCGCAACTTGGACGCTGCCTTCGCCATCAGGGGGAGCGGTATCTAAAAGATTCAATGTCATTTCACTGCTCCAGTCATTCTGCTGCGACCAGGCCTTCCAGCCGGTCTTCGAGGTCGTTGCTGGCGGCTTTCAGGCCAGCGAGTGTTTCTGCGTCGGGTGTCCAAAGATTGCGCTCGCACGCTTCAAGCAGGCGGTCGGCAACGCGCGCCGATGATTTGGGGTTAAGTTCCGACAGACGCGCGCGCATTGTGGGGTCGAGGACAAAGGTTTCGGAGATCTTCTGATAAACCCAAGGGGACACGGTGCCCGTGGTGGCGGACCAGCCCATCGTGTTGGTGACATGAAGTTCCAGATGCCGCACGCCTTCGAAGCCATGCTTCAACATGCCTTCATACCATTTCGGGTTCAGCATGCGGGTCCGGGTTTCCAGATCGATTTGCTCACCCAAGGTGCGGACCTTCGTATCGCCTTGCGTGGCATCTACGACATAGATCGGGCTGGCTTTGCCTCGGGCCTTTTCGATTGCCTTGCTCATGCCACCAAGGCCGTCGACATAATGGTCGATGTCCGTGACGCCAGCTTCAACAGACTCAAGATTTTGATAGGTCAGCTCGACACCAGCCAGTTCGCTTTCGAACAAGGCCCGGTGCTGGACGGGCGCGCCGGAGCGGCCATAAGCAAAGCCTTTTTTGGCTTCGAACATGTTGGCCAGCTCTTCGGGGTCGGTCCATGTGCCACCGTCAATCATCATGTTGACGTTGGCGCCATAGGCCCCCTGTGCGTTGGAAAAGACACGCAAGGCAGCTGTTTCCAAATCGCAACCATGCTTGGCCTGATGCGCCAGGCTGTGCTTGCGGACAAAATTGGATTCGACGGGTTCGTCGGCGATCGTCGCGAGGTAAGTTGCATCGGCAATCATGCGTGTTTGCAGTGGCAGCAGATCGCGGAAGATTCCGGACATCGTAACAACAACGTCGATGCGCGGGCGGCCCAGCTCAGCGAGCGGAATGAGCTCTGCCCCAGCAAGGCGGCCATAATCATCGAACCGGGGCCGCGCGCCGAGCAAAGCCAAAACCTGAGCAACTTGCGTGCCTTCGCTTTTCAGATTGTCCGTGCCCCACAACACCATGGCGATACTTTCGGGCAGGCTGCCGCCATCGGCCATATGGCGCGCAAGCAGCTGATTGGCCTGAGCGGTACCCTGCATGCAGGCAAAGGTGCTGGGAATGCGGAAAGGATCAAAGCCGTGAATGTTGCGGCCAGTGGGCAACACTTCGGGGTTCTTCAATATGTCACCGCCGGGGGCCGGTTGCACATAGGAACCGTCAAGCGCGCGCATCAATGCGCCCAGCTCGTCATTGGCGTCGATCTTTGCTTCGATGACGGCGCGATCCATATCGGGCGATGCGCCTGCCATGGCATCGACCAGACCTTCGCGTTCTTCGGCTGTCAGCTTGCCGCCAAAGACATGCAATCCGTGCGGGATAAGCTCGCGCTCGATTTCATATAGCCGTCCGGCCAGATCCGAAAGATCGCCCGCGTCGATTTCAAGGTCAGCGCACTGGTCACGGATAAGAAGTTCCAGATCGCGGCTTTCGTCGGTGTCGCTTGCAACACCGCGATATCGCTCAAGCGATGCCTTCAAATCATTGAAGCCCTTGTACAGGCCAGCTTCGGCCAAAGGCGGAGTCAGATAGCTGACCAACGTTGCGCCTGATCGACGCTTGGCAATGATGCCTTCGGATGGATTGTTCGATGCGTAGAGGTAGAAATTGGGCAGGTCGCCAATCAGCCGGTCCGGCCAGCAATCGCCGCTCATTCCGGCTTGCTTGCCGGGCATGAATTCCAGCGCGCCATGAGTGCCGAAATGCAGGGCGGCATGTGCGCCAAAATCTTCGCGGATGTAGCGGTAAAAGGCCGAGAAAGCGTGCGTCGGGGTGAAGCCGCCTTCGAACAGCAAGCGCATCGGGTCGCCTTCATAGCCGAAGGCGGGCTGCACGCCGACGAACAGGTTACCGAAATGCGCACCAAGCACATGGATCGATTGCCCGTCGCTTTGCTGGCGGCCGGGGGCTGGACCCCATTGCGCCTCGATAGCCGACAAATGTGGCTCGCGCCGAACGTGGTCGTCGGCACTAATGCGGGCGGCGACATTGGCGTCTGCCCCATATTGCGCGGCATTGCCTTGCAGCAACGTCTCGCGCAGCGAGTCCACACTATCGGGGACATCCAATTGATAGCCTTCGCCCTGAAGCCTTTGCATCGTTGCATGAAGCGATTCAAAAACAGCGAGATGCGCCGCCGTTCCTGTTGCGCCAGCGTTGGGCGGGAAGTTGAATAGCACGATGGCAATTTTGCGATCGGCGCGTTCGGCGCGGCGCATGGCAATCAGCGCGGTTATGCGCGCAGCCAAGGCAGCGGCGCGCTCAGGGCAGCTTTGCATGGCGCGGACATTGTCGGTGACGGAAAATTTGCAATTGCGCTGGCAACCGGTGCAGCCATCGGGCGATCCATCCGAACGGCCACCAAAAACGCTGGGGGCAATGGCGCCGTCCAGCTCTGGTATCGCCATCATCATAGTGGTTTCAAGCGGCAACAGGCCCATTTTGCCAGCGCCCCATTGCTCCAGCGTCTGGAACTCGATTGGATGTGCGGCGATGTAAGGCACGTTGAGCTGCGACAATGTTTCGACCGCCGCATCGACGTCATTATAGGCGGGGCCACCGACCAGTGAGAAGCCGGTCAGGTTCAATATGGCATCGACGACTGGCTGGCCGTCGCGCACGAAATAGCTGTTGATTGCCGGACGTGAATCGAGCCCGCTGGCAAAGGCCGGAATGACCTTCAGCCCTTGCGCCTCCAGCGTTTCAATCATGCCGTCATAATGGCCGGTATCTTTGCCCAACAAATAAGACCGCAACATCAGCACGCCAACTGTGCCGACAGGATTACGCACGGCAGGCAACAGGCTTGCATCGGCGGTCAGGCGGCCAGGGATGTCGGGATGATAGACGCCGACTTCAGGATATTCGCGCGGTGCGTGGGCGGGCAAATTGCCCTTGAGCGCAGCGCGGTCGCCTGACGCATAGCGGTCGATCAGGCCACGGATCATGTCGACGACATTGTCGTCCGATCCGGACAGCCAATATTGCAGCGTCAGGAAATATTGCCGCACATCCTGTGCAGGGCCCGGAATGAAACGCAGTATTTTGGGCAGGCGGCGCAGCATTTTCATCTGGCCTGCGCCAGAGCTTGCGCCGGGCTTGCCTGAACCGCGTAATTTCTTGAGCAGCGCGAGCGGCCCTTTTGCGGGCTTGTCCATGCTGTAATTGCCAAGGCGCGTGAGCTTCACAATATCGCCCGCCGACATAATGCCAACAATCGCATCACATGACTCGCGCCGCGCCAGCAATGCCGGATGAATGGCGCGCACATGGTCGTCGAGGAACAGCATTGTCGCGATAATCACGTCTGCTTGCGCAATGTCGGCCTGCGCACGTGTTAGGACGCTTGGGTCGCGATCCCAATCGGACGCGGCATAAAAACCGATGCTGACATTATCACGCGCCATGTCATGATTTGCCCGTTCAACCGCCGCGGCCAGATGATTGTCGAGCGTGATGATGACCACGCGGACGGATGGCTGGGCGTTAGCGCGCATAAAAAGCCTTTGCTTCATACAAGGTCGCAAGCTCGATTTTTGCCACGCCCTGCTCTGCCGCAAATAATTCCGTGTTCCGGCGCGCTTTCCCGCGCACAAAGAACGGGATTTTCTTTAGCTCGCGCGCAGCCTCGTCGCTCCACACCGCTTCGGCATCGTTGGCAGGCTCTGGCTGATTCGTTGGCGCCGAATGGCCGGGCCCCAAATGTGATGCGCCTGCGCCGTCGTGAAACTCGAAATCATCGCGGAACATGGTGAGCAAATGTTCTTCCAAGCCCATGACAAGCGGATGGACCCAGCTGTCGAATATGACATTTGCGCCTTCAAATCCCATTTGAGGTGAGAACCGCGCCGGGAAATCCTGAACGTGCACGGGCGATGAAATCACCGTGCAGGGTATCGAGAACCGCTTTGCAATGTGTCGTTCCATTTGCGTGCCAAGCACCAGCTCAGGCTGGGCTTCTTGAATGGCCTGTTCAACGAGCAAATGGTCGTCGGTAATCAGCGGTTCCAGGCCATAAGTCTTTGCCGCAGCGCGCACGTCGCGGGCATATTCCCGGTTATAGCAGCCAAGCCCCACAACCTTGAAACCCAATTCTTCGCTGGCGATACGTGCGGCAGCAACGGCATGAGTGCCGTCACCGAAAATGAAAACGCGCTTGCCAGTCAGATAATTGGAGTCGATCGACCGGCTCCACCATGACAGGCGCGACAAACCTTCGCGCAGCATGGGTTCGGCGTCGACATTGGCTAGCTCCGCCACTTCGCGAATGAAATCCTGCGTGGCACCGACGCCAATCGGCACAGTTCGGACGCAAGGCTGCTTAAATTCGCGCGCCAGATAGTCGGCGGCCAAATCACCCGTTTCGGGATAGAGCACGATGTTGAAATCGGCCTCACCCAATTTGGCAATGTCGGCAACATTTGCACCCAGTGGCGCGACGACATTGATGTCAATACCAAGCTTGCCAAGCAGGCCGCTTATTTCAATGACATCATCGCGGTGGCGAAAGCCCAAGGCGGTTGGGCCAAGCAAGTTCACCAGCGGACGGCGCGTTGTGCGGTCGGACGGGCGACGAGTTTTGTCGACCAGATGCCGGACGATTTGATAAAATGTTTCGGCCGCTCCCCAATGTTCTTTGCGCTGGTAGCTTGGCAGTTCCAGCGGAATAACGGGGATGGGCAGACCCATTTTTTCGATAAGACCGGCAGGGTCGTCTTGAATGAGTTCAGCGGTGCACGACGCGCCGACTATCATCGCATCGGGCTTGAACCGTTCGATGATGTCCTGCGCCGCTGTCTGGAATAGCTGCGACGTGTCCTTGCCCAGATCACGCGCCTGAAATGTTGTATAGGTGACGGGCGGACGCTTGTCGCGACGCTCGATCATCGTGAACAGCAGGTCGGCATAGGTGTCGCCCTGCGGCGCGTGCAGCAAATAGTGCACGCCTTCCATCGCGGTTGCGACCCGCATTGCGCCGACATGCGGGGGGCCTTCATATGTCCAGACGGAAAGCTGCATTGCCTATACCCTCAGCACGTCGCGACGGCGCAATGGCCGTGCGAAAAGTTCGGCGAGATCGCCCGCTTGGTCAAAACCGTGAATTGGTGAGAATACCAGTTCGATTGCCCATTTCGTGGACATGCCCTCGGCCTCCAGCGGATTTGCAAGACCAAGGCCGCAAACGGTAAGGTCGGGGCGCGCAGCGCGCACACGGTCCAGCTGCCGGTCGACATCCTGGCCTTCGCTGAGCATCACGCCGGCTGGCAAGGCAGCCAGCTCCTGCGCCAGATGCTGACGGTGCAAATAAGGTGTGCCAACTTCGATGAGGCGCATGCCCAATTCATTTGCCAAAAAGCGGGCCAGCGGCACTTCAAGCTGCGAATCAGGCAGGAAGAAAATGGAGCGGCCGGCAAGGCGTTCCCGATGATGAGCCAGCGCGGTGGTTGCGCGGTCCTGATAGGGGCTAACGACCGCGTCAAAGTGGCTGTCACTAACGCCAAATGCGCTTGCCGCTGCATGCAACCAGTTGGTGGTGCCTTGAACCCCGAAAGGAAACAGAGCGTCGAGGCGAATGGCGCCCCGGCCTTCAAGTGCGCGGGCGGTGTCGCCCAAAAACGGCTGCGCCAAAAGGAATAATGTGTTGGGGCCGATAGCGGGCAAGTCCGCAACCGCGCGTTCCGGCAGGCTTGCGACATTTGATACGCCCAACTCAGCGAAAATCCGGCGGAACTGGTCTTCGACAATATCAGGCAGTGATCCGACGATGATGAGATTGGCGGGTGCATTGTCCGGCTGGACCGGCATGATGGGCACCAATGATGCAAGGCACGCGTCTTCGCCTTCGGTGAAGGTCGTTTCAATGCCGCTGCCAGAATAGTTCAGAATGCGAACGTGCGGCGCATGCTTGGCGCCCAAGCGTTGGGCTGCCTTGGACAAATCGAGCTTAATGACTTCCGAAGGGCAGCTGCCAACCAGAAACAGTGACTTGATTTCCGGACGGCGGGCCAGAAGCTGATCGACAATGCGATCCAGTTCTTCATTGGCATCTGCTAATCCAGCCAGATCGCGTTCTTCCATGATAGCCGTAGCGAAGCGCGGCTCGGCGAATATCATTACGCCGGCCGCGGATTGCAGCAAATGCGCACATGTCCGTGATCCGATGACCAAGAAAAACGCATCCTGCATCTTGCGATGCAACCAGATAATGCCAGTCAGACCGCAGAACACTTCGCGCTGTCCGCGTTCTTTCAGGACGGGGGCCATGTTGCTGATGGCTGTATCCGACACGGGCGCGATCGCGTTCATGTGGCTGCCGCTGCGTCCGAGGCTGCGCCGAGGCGTGCCATGCGGAGCTTATATAGAAATTGCCCGGCATTAATGACGTAGGTTGCATAGGCCGCAAGCGCGACATACATGCGATCATGCGATGAGCCCCAATTGTTGAACAGCATCAGCAAATAAGCCGTGTGCAGCGCCAAAACGGCCATGCTGAACACATCTTCCCAGAAAAACGGCTTTGCAAAAAGCCATGCATCAAACACCACTTTTTCCCAAATCGAGCCTGTGATCATGATGGCGTAAAGGATGCAGGTTTTGACGAGAACCGAGACCTCGGCTGCCTGCTGGCCCTTGCCTGAAAAAAGGAAATGAATGACGAGAAACAGGCTGATGCCGAAAACAAGAAATTGGATGGGAGCCAAAATGCCCTGCACTAAGGTCCATACCGATTCGTCACGGCGAATACGCTGGGCGGGCGTGTAGAGCGGCAAAGCTTTGCCAGAAGCTGCGTTTGCAGCGGGAATCGTGAAAGTTACGTCCGATTCAATATGTGCGCCGATGGACAGAACCCGTCCTCCCTATCTCCATGAAGCAAATTAAGGACGGATTTATGAAAAGTGTCAAGTTTTTTAGACGTCCAAATAAATTGACACGAGAGTGTTTGCCAAGCTTGGGAAGTTACTATACGCTCTGATTCGCATGAGATGATTTAGGCATCCATGAGGCCGACGTTATGCCACGCCGACCAGACTTTTAGGGGAGTCTGCATATGGCCACTGTTTTTGGACTTTCTGGACTTAAATCCAAGTTGGATGATTGGCGAGGGAACCGGAAAAACGCCGAAGTACCGAATGTGGCGGATGCCAGCACGGGAACGAACAACATCCGGCTCGTCGCATCGCGCGCCGAGCATTACGACTTGTCCTTGCTTCTAGAAAATCTCGTCATTCCAAAACTTATCGCGGACCGCAATCACAGCGGAGCAGCCGCTGATCCGGTCGAAATACCCGGCGCTGCTGTTTATAGCGAAACCCACAAAATTGCCGCAACCGATGTTGAGGCCTTCACCATCATGTCATTGCACGAAGAGGCGCATGTGCTGCTGTCATTCGTTGATGATTGTCTGGCAAGCGGCAACTCGGTCGAGACGGTGTTTGTCGAATTGCTGGCACCGGCGGCGCGCCGTCTTGGTGAATATTGGACCGCCGATAGCGAAGATTTTGTCGGCGTAACCATGGGGCTGTGGCGCATACAAGAAGTGCTGCGTGAACTGACTTTACGCATTCCGCCAGCAGCCCGTCCGGGCAACGGCCAGCGGTCTGCACTTTTTTCACCAATGCCCGGGGAACAACATAGCTTCGGCACGCTTATGGTAGCCGAATGTTTTCAACGGGCAGGTTGGGATACCGATGTGCTGATTGAGCCCACGCGATCCGAGTTGACGGGAAAGTTTGCCAAGCGGCACTATGACCTCATCGGATTGACGGTCAGTAATGATTGTTCTACGAGCGCGCTCAGCAGTCTGGTGACAACCATAAAGGCTGTTTCGAGCAACCCCCATATCAAGGTTTTACTTGGGGGACGCGTGATAAACGAACAGCCCGAATTGGTGCGGGAATGCGGAGCGGACGCAACGGCGCATGATGCGGTATCTGCGGTCGAAGCGGCCGACCACATGGTCCCGCTGAATATAACGTGTTTTGAAAATTTAACCTAGGAACTGATCCATTCGATGAACCTGGAGTCTACGAGCGGAGACCGGATTCCTTTTGGTGATCCCGAAGTCATTTTCGAAGGTTTCTCGAAAGAGGACATCATCAATCTTGCCTATTGCGCAGGCGATTTCATGCTCGCGATCGATGACGATGGCGTCATCCGCGATATCGCAGTTCACGTGCGTGACCATGGCTTTGCCCATCATTGGGTGGGCAAGAAATGGCTCGATACGGTGACCATCGAGAGCAAAACGAAAATCACGCAACTGCTTGGTTCAGGAAGCGCCTCTACCAACGCATGGCGGCAGGTCAATCACGCCCATGATGGCGATGATGTGCCCGTCAATTACAAGGTGATTACGCCGAAAAATGGTGGTTGGAAAATCGCTATTGGCCGCGACCTCCGCTCGGTTTCGGTGTTGCAGCAACGGTTGCTGAAAACCCAGCAATCGATGGAGCGCGACTATCTGCACCTGCGGCAGACCGAGACGCGTTATCGTTTGCTGTTCGACAATATCTCGTACCCTGTCCTCATCTGCGACGCGACAAATCTTGATATACAGCAGGCAAACCGCGCATGCCATGCACTGGTCGCCGCAGCGCCTGGGTCGCTGGAAGGCAAGAATTTCCTGAACCTTCTCTCCGGCGAATATCGCGACGAAATCATCGCCTATATCGGTGCAGTTACGGTCAATAGTCAAACGCCGCCCGTTAATGTGCGGCTTGGCGGCAGACCCGGTTTCGTCAAAATTGCGGCGTCGGCGTTCCGGCAATCCGGCAAGCAATATTGGTTAGTCAATATTGATGACGGCCTGCACGAAGTCCCTAGCAAACAGTCGGATCAATATGTCCTCGACGTGGTAGAAAGAATGCCGGACGCATTCGTGCTGGCGGATGAGAAACAATCCATCATTGTAGCCAACCGCGCCTTTGCCGAACTCGTGCAGGCGGGATCGGTGGAGCAGCTTTTGGGCGTCTCGCTGAACCGTTTTATTGGCCGTCCGGATGTGGATGTCGGGCTGCTCAAAAAGCAGCTTAAGGACCATCAGAATGTCCGCAACTTCAGCTCGATTGTGAATGATCTGAACGGCGGCGAAGAGCCGGTCGAAATCTCCGCCATCATGATTGAGCGTGAACAGCCTTTGTTCGGCTATTCCGTGCGGAGCATTGGTCGGCGCGAGCGTGATCTTCCGACATCACGAACAGACTTCCCGCGCTCGGTTGAGCAATTGACCGAACTGGTCGGTCGGAAGACGTTGAAAGAAATCGTCCGCGAAAGTACTGATCTGATTGAACGGATGTGCATTGAAGCGGCCTTGGTTCACACAGCCGATAACCGCGCATCGGCGGCAGAAATTTTGGGGCTTAGCCGCCAAAGCTTGTACTCGAAACTGCATCGTCATGGCCTTGGAAACCTGATTGGACGCGACGAGTAGGCGTCAATTTATTCCGACAAAATATTGTCCAATTAATTTGACACTTTCATGCATGTGACATAGCCTTCGTGCATGTCAGACTCGACCATTTCGACACATATAACGCCTGGCAGCATGCGACCTGCGTTTCGTGACGTGGTCGAGCTATCCAAACCCGTAACCTGGTTCCCGCCGATGTGGGCATTTATGTGCGGCGGGGTATCCTCGGGCCTTTCCATCAGCGAAAACTGGGTCTTTCTGGCGGGTGGCATCCTACTAACCGGCCCTCTGGTGTGTGGCACCAGTCAAGTCATCAACGATTATTGCGACAGGCATGTCGACGCCATAAATGAGCCCGGCCGCCCAATCCCCTCGGGGCGCGTGTCCGGTAATTGGCCAATCTGGATCGCGCTGTCAGGGAGTGCAATATCGCTTGCGCTTGCCGCTGCCCTTGGCCTGTGGGTGTTGCTTGCAACCTGCGTCGCGCTGTTTTTTGGCTGGGCCTACAGCTCGGCGCCATTCCGTTTCAAACGCAGCGGCTGGACAGGTCCTTTGGTATGCGCATTAAGCTATGAAGGTCTGTCCTGGTTTACTGGCGCGAGTGTGATGACCGCCGGATTACCGTCGGTGCAAATCATAATAATACTGCTGCTGTACAGCATTGGTGCCCACGGCATCATGACGCTGAATGATTTTAAGGCGGTCGCGGGCGATACCGCAATGGGCCTGCGGTCACTGCCGGTGATTTTGGGCGTACGCCGCGCCGTGTGGCTGGCCTGCGGCATCATGGCCGCCGCGCAGTTTTCGGTAATTGCGCTGTTGATCTTGGAAAACCTGCACACTTCAGCCGGAATCGTGACGGTGTTCACGCTGATACAGATGGCTTTGATGGTGCGCCTCGTCGGTAATCCTGCGAAATATGCTCCTTGGTATAACGCCACTGGGGTCACTTTATACGTGCTGGGTATGTTGGCCGCCGCGCTAGGGCTGGGAGGCTATATATGACAAATCGGGTGCCGCACGCTTCTGGAATCGGATGGTTTTCTATCGTGCGCCTGGGCACGGTTCAGGCCGCGCTTGGCGCAATTGTTATGCTTGCAACATCCCTTCTCAATCGCGTGATGGTGGTCGAATACGCCACTGCTGCGGCAATCCCGGCAGGCCTTGTCGCTTGGCATTATGCCGTGCAGATAAGCCGGCCGATCTGGGGCCACCATTCGGACCGTTCCGCGCATCGCAGCAGCTGGATAATCGGTGGCATGGGCGTGTTGGCGCTGGGCACATTGCTTGCGGTTGATGCAACGATCATGATGGCGAGCGCCGGCGCATTGCCGGTCATCTTGGCAATCGCTGGCTTCACCCTAATTGGGATTGGTGTCGGCATGGCGGGCACCGCGTTGCTCGCATTACTTGCCTCGCGTGTGTCCGCCGAACGTAAGCCGGCCGCTGCGGCCATCAGCTGGACAATGATGGTGGCGGGTATCGTGATCGCGGCGGGCGTGTCGGGCAGTCACCTAGACCCGTTCAGCGAGTCCCGGCTGGCCATCGTCGCCAGTCTCGTCGTTCTGACGGCCTTCTGTGTGGCGGTTCTGGCGCTGCACGGGCTGGAGCGAAACAGCGTGCCTGTAAGAGGGGGTACCCCTTTGGCAGATGCCCCTTTGCGCGACGTGGTCGTCAACATCTGGCAAGACGGAACCGCGCGGCGCTTTACCTATTTCGTGTTCATTTCCATGCTGGCCTACAGCATGCAGGACCTTGTCCTTGAACCATTTGCCGGCCTCGTCTTCAACATGAGCCCTGGCGATTCCACCAAGCTGGCGGGTGTTCAACATAGCGGCATATTGTTGGGCATGCTGATTTCCGGCGTGGGCGGCAGCCTCTATGCCAAGAAATATGGCAAAAATCCTCGGCTGTGGATCATCGCCGGTTGCTCCAGTTCGGCGGTCATGCTGGCAGGCTTGTCCTTTGCCGCCTCTGCAGGTCCCGCATGGCCATTGAAGGCGAATGTCTTTGCGCTGGGCGTTGCCAACGGCATGTTTGCCGTCGCTGCCGTTGGCGCGATGCTGCAACTGGCAAGTGAAGGACCCGACTCGCGGGCGGGCGCGCGCATGGGTGTCTGGGGCGCGGCGCAGGCCATTGCCTTTGGCGCCGGCGGACTGCTCGGTGCCGTCATCGTTGATCAACTGCGCCGGTATATGGGGCAGGATAATGTCGCATTTCAAATAGTGTTCGCCGTTGAGGCGATGATGTTCGTGTTAGCTGCCCTGATCGCCACGGCGGCCAATATCACGCCGAAAGTGCCTACAGGAAAGGTGGTGCCATTATGAAACCGCAAACAGATTTTGATGTGATTGTTGTCGGCGGCGGCCCGTCGGGGGCGACCGCCGCACATGATTTGGCCTGCGCCGGATACCGGGTCATGCTGCTCGACAAGGCGGGGCGCGTCAAACCTTGCGGCGGCGCGGTTCCGCCGCGCTTGCTCAAGGACTTTGATATCCCGCAAACCCTATTGGTGGCGCATGCCAAATCCGCGCGGATCATCGCGCCTTCGAACAAGAAAGTGATGATGCCCGTCGGCGACGGCTATGTCGGCATGGTCGATCGCGACAGTTTCGACGAATGGCTGCGTAACCGCGCTGCGGAGGCTGGTGCCACGCGGATTACGGGCAAGTGCGAGAATGTCGACGACAGCGAAAATATCGTGCGGCTTTCTTATCGTTCGGATCGATCGTCGGACGTGCAAACAGTTACGGCGCGCTCGGTCATCGGCGCAGATGGCGCGCGTTCATCGGTGGCGGCGCAATGCCTTAAAAATGCAGGCCGCGTGCCATGCGTTTTTGCCTATCACGAGATTGTCGAGGTTCCTGACGAACATAGCGAGGATTATGATCCAACACGCTGCGATGTCTATTATCAGGGGCATTTGTCGCCGGACTTCTATGCGTGGATTTTCCCGCATGGTAAAACGGCGAGCATTGGCTTGGGCAGCGCCGACAAGGGCTTCCCCTTGCGCGAGACAACGCGGTTAATGCGTGAGCAAACGGGCCTTGCTGATTGGAAAACGTTGCGCCGCGAAGGTGCGCCCATACCGTTGAAGCCACTGAAGCGGTGGGACAATGGCCGCAACGTTGTCGTTGCGGGTGACGCGGCTGGCGTGGTTGCGCCGTCGTCGGGCGAGGGCATCTATTATGCCATGACGGCCGGTCGGATGAGCGCGGACGCGGTGCACGCTTTCCTCAAATCAGGCGATGCCAGCGCGCTGAAGCTGGCACGCAAGTCATTCATGAAGGCGCATGGCCGGGTATTCTGGATCTTGGGTGTCATGCAGTATTTCTGGTACAAAAATGACAAACGACGCGAGCGCTTTGTAAAGATGTGCGAAGACCCCGATGTGCAGCGCTTGACATGGGAAGCCTACATGAACAAACAGTTGGTCAGGCGCGATCCTATGGCCCATCTGCGGATATTCTTCAAAGATCTGGGACATCTTTTCGGGCTGAAAACAGTGGAGAGATAAGCCTGGCATGAACAGAGCGCGCATTTTCCCGATCATCATTGCGGGCTCACTGGCGTTGGTTACCGCTGTTGTTGGCGGCACGATCACCGTCCTGGACGAATGGTATTATTCACTGGAACAGCCCGGTTGGGCACCGCCTGATTATATGTTTGGCGTAATCTGGACCGCCATTTTTGCTATGATCGCCGTTTCGGGCGTATTGGCTTGGGAAAAGGCCCCGACTCGCCGCGAGTCAGAAGGCATCCTTGGCCTGTTCGCGTTAAACGGCTTCCTCAATCTGGGCTGGAGCTTCCTGTTCTTCCGCATGCAGCGGCCTGACATCGCGATGTATGAGCTGGTCGCACTGTGGCTCTCAATCCTTGTCCTGATATTCTTCTGCGGCCGCTTTTCAAAATGGTCCGCGATATTGCTGGTGCCCTATCTTGTCTGGGTAACGATCGCGGGCGCACTTAACTATCAGGTCGTGCAGCTGAATGGCCCCTTCGGCTGATGGAGCAGTTCTTCGCCAGCGGCCGTGCCGTTGATGTGGTGCTTGCGGTTCTGTTTGTCGAAGCCATCTGGCTCAAATGGCGGGGCCAGAAATGGGCCGACATTATTCCTGCATTGCTTCCCGCTATCCTGATGATGCTTGGGCTGCGCGCAGCGCTCACGGGCATGGCCTGGCCCTTTATTTCTGTGCCCCTTGCCTTGGCTTTTCCCGTGCATCTGTATGATCTGCGCCGGCGCCGGATGCTGCAACAGCAGCCATAAAAAAACCCGGCGCAGTGGCCGGGTTTCTTTTCATTTGTTGTCGGGCTCAATATTCAGGCGCGTAGCCATGTTCGATGGCCCACAGATACCAATTGTCGACTACAGTGCCGGTCAACAATATCCCGATACCGCCCGTCAACGTGGTCAGAACCGCGAACCACCATGCCCAGCGGTGGATCGATTCCATCGTGGCGTTAAAGCCCATGGTCCATCTCCAGAACAAGGCAGCGCGCTCCGATGCCGTGCCACGGTCGGTAATCTGCTCCAGCTCACGCTCGCCGCCATAACGGCCAACCGCCAGGATCGTCGCGCCGTGCATGGCGAACAGCAAGGCTGATCCATAAAGGAAGACAATCGAGAGGGCATGGAACGGATTGTAGAACAGGTTCCCATATTGCAGCGAGAAATTGTTGGTCCATTCCAGATGCGGGAAAATGCCAAACGGCACTGCTTCTGCCCAGCTGTCCATGAAGAACGGACGGATGAAGCCAAGAACGAGATAGAGCCAAATAGCTGATGCAAAGGCCCATGACACATGCGTGCCCATGCCCAAAGCCCGCGCCCGGCGATATCCGCGCGCCCACCACAGGATGATAGAGGTCGTCAGGAAGAATCCTGCCAAAATCCACCAGCCGCCTTTGGCGAGGGGCACAAACGGCGTCCAGCCATATTCAGGGGCAGGCGGGTAGAGTCCAAGCCAGAAGAATTGGCGGACAAACTCGACCGGATCCCAGTTAACCGAAGCCAGCATGTTGAAGCCGATAATCTCGATCGCGAAAAATGCGAACAGAAGCGACGCAAGGCCAAGCCAGCCAAGGTAGATAGGACCAATTTGTGCCTGGCCGAATTTACCCATCCAATAACTGAAATTGGTCATTTCGATGCGGCGTTCATCCCGTGCCGGAAGCGGCATGCCCATTTCGGGGGCATGGGCCAACTGGACCTGGGTAAATATGTTTTGATAACGTGCCATTTCTTTACCCTCCCATTAAGACCAGATTGGAATGTTGCGCCACCACTCCCACCATTCCGGCCAGCCGCCGGCATAGAGGGGGCCTGCAATGATGATGCATACCGCGCTCCAGAAACCTGCATTCAGCGCGAGGAACAATCCAAGCCGGTGAATACCGATCGTGCCGACCGAATAGCCGATGAAATCGCGGAAGAATGTGTCTTCATATTCCGGTGTTTTGACCTTCTCGCCCTTCATCGGATTAACCGCTGACAGGATGAGCGCGCCGTGCAGCGCAAGTGCAAAACAGGTTGTGAAGAAGAAGGACACGGCAATCATATGTGCCGGGTTGTAATGGAAATTCACATATTGATATCCGGTGTTCGATACCCAATCGAGGTGACTGAAGATACCGTACGGAAATCCGTAACCCCATGCGCCCAAAAGGAACGGGCGGAATATGACGAGAGTCATATAAGCCAGAATTGCAAAGCCGAAAGCAACGGGCACATGATAGCCCATGCCGAGTTTTCGGCAGATTTCGACTTCCCGCAATGCCCAGGAAATGAAAGCGCCAGTAGCGCAAATGGTGATGACTTGCCAAAATCCGCCTTCTTTCAGCGGAGCAAAGCCAAGGCCGTATTTCACGTCAGGCGGGTTGATGGAAATCAGCCAAGGGTTCCATGTGTCCCCTAGGGATGCGGCGTAGAATATCAGCGCCGTTCCCAATATAGCGAATATGGCTGAGAGGACGCCGAAAAAGCCGATATAGAACGGCCCTATCCAAAAATCGAACAGGTCTCCGCCGATCAGCGTTCCGCCCCGAACACGGTATTTTCTTTCAAAGCTTAACAGCGACATATCACGTCCCCTTCTGCCCCTGATGGGCAGGCGCCACGCACCAGTCGCACCTTGCGACGGGTTGATTATTATTGGCCCCGGGAGGAACGTGGCGCCGAAGCGCCACGACCTCTTTGGGGCTTGGGTTCAGGTCAGTTAACCGGAGCCGCAGCGGGTGCAGCAACCGGAGCCGCCGCGACAGGTGCAGCAACGGCAGCAGCCGGAACAACAGCAGGTCCTTCGATCCAGTTGAACCGGTCAGTGCTCAACAGAATGAAGTGGATCAACAGAGCCAGAACAAACAGGAAGATTGCCAAAGCAACCAAAGTCCGGCGCGGATCAAATATTAACCAGAGTCTCCACATGGTCCGAGCTCCTTATGTTAAAAGTGTCGTGACGGTCGCCGTGGCAACCTGGACAGCGTCGTTCAGCATCGCATAGCCGTTGATGCCCGGAAACCAAGGTCTCCACATCCATACCAGCACATGCGCAATGATTGCGACGATGGTGAAACCAATGAAGCTGCTCACAAAAATTTTGTGAAACTCCTTGGCTTCCTCCGGAGTCAAATAGGCTCCGGGACCAAAGCGTTCGTTATCGCTCATATTCCCTACTCCATATTAGCCCCATCAAGCCCCATATCGTGACTCTTCCGGGCGTTTGCCCCGCAGCACCCTTTGCTGCAAAGGTTGGTGACATCCGGCATTCGGCCAGATGAATAAATGGGGCGCAGGTCATGCTTCGGCCCCTTGTAACATTGTCGCGGCAAGACGGTCGGCGGATACATGATCCTCCCCAGCACGACGGGCACCGCGTTCGGCGGCATCACGTAAATTCTTGGCGGCAGAAATGCGGACAAGAACGGGTTGCGCTTCGACTATGGCGTCCAGCTTTGCCTTCGCATCGCGGTCCCAATTGAGTTGATTTTCGCGGCGCGCGGGAGTTGCTGCGCCTGCATCCATTTGTGTCGACAGCGGCAAGATGTGGAATAATGCGTCAAACAGCGCATTGCACACTTCCTGCACCAAATAGGTCGCGCCGGAATAACCCATATACGGCGTTCCGGTATGGCGGCGAATGGCAGCGCCGGGGAATGACGCCGCGATGAAAATCCCGCGTGCGCCGGTTTCAACCATGTACATGCGTTCATTATAGCTGCCGAAAATCACGAGTGGCGGGTTGGTCGCGATCATCTCGCGAATATTGTGATTATCGGTTTTGACACCAGCCGTCCGGCCAACGGCAAAATTGCAGGGCAGGCCCATGTCGTCTTCAAGGAATTTGCGGATGCCGCGCGCATAGGTTTCATTGGCAACGATGCCAAAGCTTGCGGTGCCGAAGAAATCCTGCGTCACCGACCGCCATAGATCCCACAGCGGCTTGATGGTG
This sequence comes from uncultured Sphingorhabdus sp., assembly GCA_963508315.1. Lineage (GTDB taxonomy): Bacteria > Pseudomonadota > Alphaproteobacteria > Sphingomonadales > Sphingomonadaceae > Sphingorhabdus_B. The sequence goes on from CAUOWK010000003.1 coordinate 394,163, forward strand.
GTGTGCTTTTCTTTTTCGATAAAGGGTTCGGGGTCGAGGCCCGTCAATTCACCCAACTGGCGCAGGAATTTAGTCGTGGAATCAAGCCCGATAGGCGCCTGCAAATAAGGGCGGTCGAGTAGCTCACACAGGTTGCGGCCGAACTCACGGTACATGCACACATTGACCGAGGCGAGCGCAAGGCGGTGAATGTCCGCCAGATGGCTGCCGAGCGGGAACACCATGTTTACTTCGGCACCAATACCCTCAATCAGTCGCCGTATTTCGGCAAGATCGGACGGCATGTTAAACATGCCGTAAGACGGTCCAATAATATTTACGCGGGGCTTGTCGCCCTCGGCCAGCGCCTTGGGCATCACCGATTTTTTGGGGCCGAATTCGGTCCACAACCATGACAAGGCGCGGTCTTCTGACTGCCATTGATCTTCGTCGATTGTGCGCGGCAGGAAGCGTTTGATGTTGGTGCCTTCGGGTGTGACCCCGCCGCCAATCATTTCAGCGATGGAACCTGTGACCACCACGGCTGGCAAATCGGGGTCTAGGGCTTTCCATGCGCGGCGCATCGCGCCTTCGGTGCCGGTTTTGCCTAGCTCTTCTTCGCCAAGACCAGTGACCACAATTGGCAATTCATGGGGCGGCAGACCATCGGTATAATGCAGTACGGACGTCACTGGCAGATTTTCGCAACCCACCGGACCATCAATAATGACCTGAAGTCCCTTGATGGCTGTGAACGCGTATACAGCGCCCCAATATCCGCCAGCGCGGTCATGATCGATAATAAGCGTCATGATCCGATTGCCTCAGCGGCTTTTGCGGCAGCCGCATTTTGGGCAGCATATTTCGCTTTGAACTTGGGCCTGTCGGTTGGGGTATCTTCCCAGATGCCGCTTGTATGGCCCTCGCCGACGCCTTCGAAAAAGGCTTTCATCCGGTCAAAGCGTTCCTTGTTGCCAATCGCGCCATTGACGACTTGCGCGAGGCTACCTGCACCCGCAGGTCCCATGAGTGGCCGCGCCGAGATGAGGTTGGTGAAGTACAGCCCGGGTGTGCCTTTTGCCTTGGCATGCTGGACCACAGGTGTGGTGCCGATGGCGAGATCAGGCCCAAATTCATTCACCGCGGTGATGTCCTGTTCCAGGCTGGCGCGATATTGTACGCGGACACCCTTGGCCTCGAGCCATTCGCGGTCGGGCTCCGACCATTTGGTGCGCGGGCAGGCGGTGCCCACATATGGCACGTCCGCCCCGCTTTCGATAAGCAGGCGGGCCACAAGTAGCTCGGAGCCTTCATAGCCGGACACGGTGATCCGGCCCTTGATGGGCTTGGCTTTCAATGCCGCGTCAATGGCGGGCAGAATAGCATTTTGGGCGGCTGCAATCTGGTCAGCATTAGCACCAGTGGCCTCACCAATCGCTTTTAGCCATGCTGCGGTTCCGTCCCGGCCTACAGGCGCAGAGCCGACGACCTTTCGGCCAGCGGCCTCAAATTCACGCACGCTGGCGGTATAAAATGGATGGATTGCGGCAATGACTGCACCGTCAAGCGCTGCATATAGCTCGCGCCACTCGCGCGTGGGCACGACTGGTCCCGCGGCAAGGCCCAACGGTTCAAGCATATGCGCGATACCCACGGGGTCTGCAGGAAACATTTCGCCTAGCAACGTCACCGACGGTTTGTCGGGCAAGGATGCTGGTGCTGCGACCGGACCTTGCGCTGCTTCAGTGCGGGCATATTGCAGCATCGCACCGGCGAGGACATCTTTGGCTTCGGCATGGGTTGGGATGCCGAAGCCTGGCACATCAATGCCAACTATGCGCACACCATTTATGGCGTCCGGCAGCAACCGCAGCGGAACGCCGCTTGCGGTGGGGACGCATAAATTGGTGACGACAATGGTGTCATATTTTTCAGGATCCGCCATCAGTTCGACGGCTTCCTTGATATCTTCGAATAATTTGCCAGTGACCAGCGTCTCTGAACTGAACGGCACATAGCCGACGCTGCGACGGGCACCGTAGAAATGCGAGGTGAAGGTCAGGCCATAGACGCAACAGGCCGAACCCGACAGGATTGTCGCGGTGCGCCGCATGCGCAAACCAACGCGCAATGATCCAAATGCCGGGCACATGGATTGCGGCTGATCATGGGGACCTACCGGATAATCCTTGGCATATTGGTCGAGTATTCCGGTTTTGCCGGCCTTTTTTGCGGCCTCAAGCATCATGTCTTTGCCGCCATGGCAGCCGCCAGCCTCCGCGCCCGCAACAGGCGCAGCTGAGAGGTCGATGCGGTCACGCGCACGATCCGTTGCTACAGGGGCGACAAGGTCATTCATGCATCAGACCTCGTCATAAATAACCTCAAGCGACGGCTTTTCTTCGTAAACGCCGCCGCGCATATCGGCCTGCGTCGCGGGCACCAGCTTGATACCTCCACCCACTTCATCTGGCGAAAACAGGCCAAGCAAGCCGTCTTGTTCGAGGGGCTTGGGTTGTTGCGGCGGGGCATTGGCGACATTTTCGCCAAGCTGCGCAAACAGGCTTCCCCACTCGCTGTCGGCGGTCCCGATGATTTGGTAATTGGCCGACTTGCGGCGGATATCTTCATTTGCGGGTATGGAAATGAGCACCGGGATATCGACTGCGTTGGCAAAGGCTTGTGCCTCTCCGGTGCCGTCATCCTTGTTGATGATCATGCCGGCCACGCCGACATTGCCGCCCATCTTGCGGAAATATTCGACTGCCTTGCAGACATTGTTGGCGACGTAGAGCGACTGAAGATCGTTCGATCCAACAACAATGACTTTCTGACACATGTCGCGCGCAATCGGCAGACCGAAGCCTCCGCAGACAACATCGCCTAGGAAGTCGAGCAGGACATAGTCAAAGCCCCAGTCGTGGAAGCCAAGCTTTTCGAGTAGCTCAAAACCGTGAATGATCCCGCGTCCGCCGCAGCCGCGACCGACTTCAGGGCCGCCCAGCTCCATCGCGAATACACCGTCGCGTTGGAAGCATACGTCCTCGATAGAAACTTCCTCACCGGCGAGCTTTTTGCGCGACGATGTTTCGATGATGGTGGGGCAGCTCTTGCCGCCGAACAGCAACGATGTCGTGTCTGATTTGGGGTCGCAGCCGATCAGCAAAACTCGCTTGCCCTGCTGCGCCATCATGTAGCTCAAATTGGATAACGCAAAGCTTTTGCCAGATCCGCCCTTGCCGTAGATGGCAATAATCTGCGTTTCTTTCTTGATTTCGCCTGTGTGAACGGGATCCGGCTCAATGGCCGCCTCACCGCGCAAGGTGTCGATGTCGAGCATAGTCATGTGCAGTCTCTCCAATCGAGTACCATTTTCAGGCAATCGGGGTTTTCAAAGGCCTCGGGGTAAGCGTTCGCAGCGTTGCTGGCAGGCTCTATCCGAGAAATCAGTCCGGACAGGTCAAGCGCGCCGGTTGCGATAAGTGCGTGCACGGATTGCAGGTCTTCGGGCTGCCATTCGGCTGCGATCCGGATGCGGGCTTCGCGCTGAAACGCAGGCGCAAAATCGAAACTGATGGGTTGGCTATAAAAGCCGGCGAGAACCAGTTCCCCGCCCTTTGCGAGTCGCGCGACGAAGCTGTTGATGGATGAGGCATCGCCGCTGACATCATAGATGCGGCTATAATCATGGCGGTCGTCATCTTTGGGATGCACCACATGATAGCCTTGTGCGCCCTCTTGCCGCGCAGCGTTAGTATCCCATACCGTTGGCGCAGGCGCGCCAGCAGCAACGGTCAGGCGCGCCAATAAGCGACCCAATATGCCGTGTCCGATTATCAGTTGCGGCAGTTCGCCGTGGCAAATTGCATGTAAGGCGGTCGCCGCCAATGCGTATAATATACCATGTTCAGCCAGTTTTTCGTCGACCGGCATTGCGCGAGCCGAGGCGACGATCACGCGCCGCGCTGCGCCGCCGAACAGGCCGCGCGCATCGCGAAAACAGCTCGCGCCGGGGACGAACACCCACTCGCCAATCCGCGACTCATGGCCGGAACCCGCATCAACGATTCGGCCTATCGATTCGTAGCCGGGAATAAGGGGGTAGCCCATGCCAGGAAAGCTGGGCATCTGGCCGGACCACAGTAGCTTTTCAGTGCCCGTGCTGATCCCGCTATAATGGATTTCAACCAGCACATCGCTGTTGCCCATGGCTGTCAATGCGGTGGTCCGCATATCCAACTTGCCCGGAGCATCAAATATGATGGCTGACGTATCCAAAACTGCCATGTCCTCCCTGAATGCCCCTTCCCGTTGCGGAATGGAGACTCTCTCGCATGTCAAGTTATCGGAACAGTTTTAATTGTCAAATAAATTGGACAGTCGAGTGTCATTTAATCGCGACAAGTGCGCTCGTGATGATAGGCAGCGCCGTAGGAACGGCCTTTATCTGGGCGAATCCCGCTTCCTGCAGCATGCCGGAAATTTCGTGGAAGCTTCGGGGACGCCCTGATCCCATTGCCCATAGATACATGCCGAAATAGGCGTGGCCCATTGGCCCCGCTCTCGGGCTGTTTGCCAAGGGTTCGATAATGAGCAAGCGTCCACCGGATGGCAAGGCACCGTAAATGGTCGCGAGCAGCGCCCGTACAACATCGTCATCATGATCGTGCGCGATTCGCACTAATGTTATAAGGTCATAGCCTGACGGTAGTGGAGTATCCTTGAAACTACCGCCATGCAGATGCCAGCGGGCCTTGGCCGGATCTGTCGCGACCCGTTGCTTTGTGGTCTCCAGCACTTCAGGCAGATCAAAAATGCCTATTTCAAGTGCTGACGCGGCTGCCATAATTGCTTCGGCAAATGCCCCGGACCCGCCACCGACATCCAGCATCCGCCGGTGTGCGGAAAAATCATAAGCATCGACAATTTGTTGGGAAACCATTGGCTGCGTGGCTGCCATTAGGGTCGAATAATCGGCGGCGTCTGCGCCACTATTCTCTTTGGATGCATAGGTCCAATAAGCCGACAGATGCGTTTCGGCGCTGCGCCCAGCGGCGAATAAGGCCAGCGGGTCGGTCAGGTCTTTGTATAAGAGACGATGGTGCCGAATCATCGCGATGCCGCCTGTGTTGCATGACAAGGACGCGCCTGCTTCGCCAAGTGTCCACAAGCCGTTTGCAGGCGACTCGCTGATGTGAAGCGACCCGCCTGCCAATAACAGGCGAGTCGCAGCATCAACCGGGATGCCCGTAGCACGGGCAACATCTTGCACCGTCCGCAACGAACCGTTCAAAAATTCAATGAGGCCGGACTCCACGAACGCCGTCAATATTTGGGCGTATACAAAGCCAGCTATCATATCGAACTGCGCAGCGGCCTTTCGCCGTGCAATGCCCCTGATCAAAGGTGTCCGAGAGGCCCATCGCTGGAAGCGGGGGCTGCCCAATATAGCGTTGCGACGCAGCACCCAGCGCGACTTCCAATTGGGTATGTAAATATTATCGGACATATTTGTTTGTCCATTTAATTGGACTTCTGATAGCCTTTGGTCAATTCAATCTTATCGGGAAGGTGAGGGACATCCGCCAAGATAGCTCCGCGTTGGTGATTGGTGCCGGGATTGGCGGGCTTGCTAGCGCCATTCTGCTTAGCGCACGCGGAGTTGCTGTAACGGTTATTGAAAAGGAGCAAGTGTCAGGCGGCAAAGTGCGACAGCTTGAAGTCGACGGCAACATGGTCGACTCGGGCCCGACCGTTTTCACCATGCGTTCGGTTATTGACGACATCTTCCAAGCCGCTGGCGCGCGTACGGAGGATTATGTGCACCTTCACCGCGCCGACAAAATTGCGCGCCATGCGTGGACTCCCGATCAGCAACTCGATCTGTTTGCCGACCATCAACGCAGCAAAGATGCTATCGGTGTGTTCGCCGGAGCCAAAGCGGCGGCGGGCTTTGACAGCTTTTCCAAGGAAGCCAAGCGGATCTTTGATATCCTGGACCGGCCGTTCTTGCACGGTTCTAAAACCTATCCACCCGGCTTGATGTGGCGCATCGGTCTAACGCGGATCGGTGCGCTTATTGCTATTCGCCCATATGAAAGCCTGTGGAAGGTGTTGAAGGAGCATTTCGACGACCCGCGCTTGCTGCAACTGTTCGGTCGATACACGACCTATTGCGGATCGTCGCCTTTCCAGACGCCAGCCACTCTCATGCTCATCGCGCATGTGGAAGCGCAGGGCGTGTGGGCAATAAGCGGGGGCATGAACGCGTTGGCGGCTGGACTTGAAAGGCTGGCACGCGAAAAAGGCGTAACGTTCCGATATGGCGAGTCTGTGGCGTCCATTGACGTGCGCGACAAAGCCGTGGCGGGAGTAACCTTGGCCAGCGGCGAATCGCTGCCAACCAAATATGCTGTCTTTAACGGCGACCCGTCGGCTCTGGGTGCAGGCTTGCTAGGGCAGGCCGCGTCCAAAGCCGCACGCCCCGTGCCGCCAAAAGCGCGGTCACTGTCGGCGCTGGTATGGCTGGCACACACTAAAACGAGCGGTTTCAGTCTCGATCACCACAATGTGTTTTTCTCGGACGATTACCACGCCGAATTTCGCGACCTTCGCAACGGAAAACCGCCCAGCGAACCGACCGCTTATGTGTGCGCACTCGATCGCGGCGACGGCGTGCCGCCTACCGGCGCGCGTGAGAGACTTCAGATCATCGTGAACGCGCCGGCAAATGGCGACACGCGACATTACGCATCAGAGGAGAAGGAAAGATGCACGACACAGATGCTGGCACGCTTACGCGCGTGCGGACTGGAACTGGAGGCGCCGTTGCCGCACCCGCGGGTGACGCCACCGGATTTCGCGACACTCGTCCCGGCGACGGGTGGAGCCCTTTATGGACGGGCCTCGCACGGGTGGGCGGCAAGCTTCCTCCGGCCCGGCAGCCGGACGTCGATCCATGGGCTTTACTGCGCGGGCGGGGCGACCCATCCGGGCGCGGGGGTGCCGATGGCCGCCTTGTCGGGTGCCCAAGCGAGCGAAGCCCTGCTGTCCGACCTTATTTCGACACCGTGGTACCACCGCAAGGCTACCGCTGGTGGTATGTCGACGCGCTCAGCGATGACGGAAGCTACGGGCTGACCATTATCGGTTTTATCGGCAGCGTCTTCTCGCCTTATTACAAGAAATCGGGTCGCAATATTCCGACGGACCATAGCTGCCTGAACATCGCTTTGTACGGAAAGGGTGCCCGTTGGGTGATGACCGAACGGGGTGCGGGCGACACACGGCAGGAGCGCGATACGCTCAGCATCGGGCCAAGCGCCATGCGCTGGGACAAAGACCGATTGATAATCGACATTGAAGAACGTGATATCCGGCTCGGCATTCCATGGCGGCGGCGGGTGAAGGGGCAGATCATTCTGCACCCCGAAATGTTCAACGAACGCGGCTTTAAACTGGATCCGGCCGGTCGTCACCATTGGCAAGCCATCGCGCCGCGTGCGCGCATCGAGGTGAAGATGGATCGCCCAGACATAGCGTGGCAGGGCAGTGCCTATCTCGACAGCAATCATGGCAGCGAACCCATCGAGGACGGCTTTCAAAGCTGGCACTGGAGCCGGGCGCATGTTGGCAAAAATGTCGCGGTCATTTACGAAGGCAAGCGCCGGGACGGCAGCCATTTCGCCAGCGCTCTCCGCTTCGACTCAAGCGGTGCGCCTCAGGAGGTCGAGCTTCCATTAGTGGCACCATTGCCACGGACCTATTGGGCGATGGAGCGCCAGACACGCGCTGACCGTGGGCACGCATCGGTCATCAAAACATGGGAGGATTCGCCTTTTTACGCACGCACCGCTTTATCGGCGCGTATGTGGGGCGAACCGGTAATCGCCATTCAGGAAAGCATTTCGCTTGATCGCCTGATCAATCCCGTGGTGCAGTTCATGCTACCGTATAAAATGCCGCGGGAGACTTAACGCTCCTTCTCTTTCCTCGCGGCCTTCTCCTTATCCTTCGCGATTTCGCGGTTGATGGACCATAACTGCCAGAAGCCAAAGCCCAAGGCGACGATGCCGCCGAAGACAATCTCTATCCAACCCATATTGTCGAACGCACTCGGTTCCATCATTCCTCTCCTTGGCGGCGATTGGTTTAGCGCACCGTTTTTGCCTGCACAAATTCTGTGACAATCCGGGCAGCTTGGGCCGGGTCTTCCTCATGTGCCAGATGCCCCAGCGCCGCCATTTCCAGCGTCTCACATCCGGGGATAAGCGCTGCGGCTTGAAGCACGGCTGGTTTCGGAATCGCAGCGTCCTTTGCCGCGTTCACCAGCAATACCGGCGCGGTAATGTTGCCAAGCCGCTTGCCCAACGCCTCCAATTGCCAATTAGCCATCATCCGTATGGCGCCGTCGCAATGGCCGGATTTGCTGAACAGCCGCGTGTAATATCTGGCAGCCGCTGCGTCGATTTTGGAGCCAGTCGCACGGGCGAGGAACTTGGCGGTCTGCCCCGGCGCCTGGGCCATACGCGCAAAAATGATCGCGACGAACGGGTTGGTGAACAGCATTTTGGCAAGGCTCGGGAATATCTTTGCGGCCAATCCCGGGAACGGCATCAGCGCAGGCGTGAAGCCGATCAGGGGAGTTTTCCACATGCGGTCAAGCAGCAATTGCGCACCAATGGCGACGCCAGCGCTGTGGCCAATAATGACATCGGGTGTCTGCTGCAAAGCATCCAGTAATGCGCCGATGGCCGCCGCCATGCCCTCCAGCGTTGGTCGTTGCCCTGTGCCTTTGGTGAAGCCATGGCCGGGCAGATCGACGGCGATGACCCTATAGTTTTTTGCCAACAACGGCATGAGGTCGCACCAACTGTGCGTCGCAGCACCCGTGCCATGGATGAGCAGGCACACCGGACCTTCGCCCATCATTTGCACATGCCAATGATAGCCACCTGCGCGGACGAAGCTGCTGGCTTCGCGGTTCGGCCAGTCTTTGCCGTCCGTCGACCATTCGGGATAGCGGCCGCTCATAGGCTCTCGATCGCTGCGACCATGGCCGCGCTTTGTGCCTGCGGCAGCGGCAGATAGCGACCGCCCAAGGACTCGGCGAGTGCTGCCGCTTCCTCACGTGGACGCGGGGAAATATCGATGACGATACAGTTGAAGCCCGCCAGCGAGATACCCTTTGCGACATCTGCGGCCTCCGCCATCGCCGTTTCGCGTTGTGCCGTTCCGTCGGAGGCAACATTGGCCTTGCCGTCTGTCAGCACGGCAATCGTGGGCGTTTGGCCAGCGCGCTGTGCTGCTTCAGCCAGTTGCCGCGCCGCAAGCAATCCGGCTGCTAATGGCGTTCCACCGCCACCGGGCAACGCAGCCAATGCCCGCCTTGCCCGCGTCAGCGACCTGGTGGGCGGCAGGAGGATTTCGGCGCTGGATTGCCGGAATGCAATTAGCGCAACTTGGGACCGTTTGACATAAGCCTGCGCCAGCATCATTTCGACTGCGCCCTTTGCCTCGGCCAGCCGCGACAGTGCCGAAGAACCGGAGGCATCCACCGCAAAAATCGTGAGACTTTCGCTGCGCTGTTCATAATGCCGCACGCGCAGATCGGATTTGCGGATATGTATTTTACGCATGTCGCCAGCAGGGGCCATTTGCCGACGGATGTTTTGCCATGGTGCGGCGGCGCGTAACGAGTCTATCAGCGACAAACGTTTGCCATTGCCCGGTATACCGGGGCGGCTGCCCAGCGGACGTCCGCGTTGCGCCGACTTCTGCTTTTCGCCGGACTTACCGCCTTGCGCTTTGCCGCCGCGTCGCGACTTGCCATCGATTTGGTCAAGAATATGCTTCGGAATAGCTGCAGCCGCTGCATCCAATATGACGTCGTCAAGGTCGATGTCGTCGAGATTGGGGCTGTCGTCATCGTCTTTGGGATCGTTATCCTGCGGCGGTTCGCTTTCTGGTTCAGGCGGAGGAGGCGGCGAAGATTCGGGCATCTGCGTCGCCCGGGGCGCCAACACCAATCGCACCGCCGCGGTAAGATCATCTTCCGATACCGTTACGCGGCCATGAAACCCGGCATGTGCGCGGGCGGTGGCATTGGCAAAAATGATCGCCCGTACCGAATCAATGCCCAGCGCCAGCGATGTTGTGGCGATCGCGTGAAGTTGTGCGTCGTCAAGCCGGTGCACCGCCGACATGGCGATGGCCGTGCGCGGACCTGATGTTGCGTTGAAGCTGCGCAAAGCCGACACATCGATATGGAAGGCCATTCGCTCGGTGAGCACCATTGGTGGTTGTTCATCAATCTCTTGCCCGTCGTCCAACAGGACCGCCGCAATGTCGCCGCCATCCATCGCTTGTGCGATGTGCGCAGCAACATTTACGGACAGGCGCTCCGCCATCGGCAGGATGACAATGCCGCCTGCTGCGTTTTCCAACAGACCACTGCGCAGTACACCTTGGCCAGTCGCGAGTGTTGCGGTCAGGTCGAGACCGCCTAACAGTCGCTCGGTATCAACATTGTTTGGAATTTTCACGACCGGACCAAATGGGGCGATCTCAGTTTTCAAGAATGCGACCATGTCATCGCGTACCGGTCCGTCCCCGCGCAGGACTATGCCGCCGAAGAGCGATGTGCTGCGGGTAAAGAGGTGCAATGCCAGTTCGGCATCGGTGAGCACAGGGTCGTCGTCGGCGACCATGTCGTTCATCCAAATAGTTCGTGCCATGCGCGTTCGATGCGGACTGTCGAGCCCGTTTCGTCCAGCACATTGCGCCGCAGCCGATGCCGCAATGCCAACGGCGCGATTTCCTTCAAATGTTTGCGGGTGACCGTTTTTTTGCCATCGAGCGCGGCCAAAGCGCGGCTGCCGCGCATCAGCGTCAGTTCTCCGCGAAGACCGTCAGCACCGACGGCTTTGCACAATGTTGCCATGTCCTGAAGGATGGCTTCTGGTGTTTCGACCTTCGGCAAGGCAGCCTTGGCTTTCGCAATGCGCTTAAGAACCTGCGCATCCTCGTCGGCCCATGCCGCTGCGAAGCGCGCGCCATCTTGCTCATTCGCATCGCACCGTTTCATAATTTCGACGCGGTCGGCAATATCCTCTGGCGTGCGCACCTCGACTGATAGGCCAAAACGGTCCAGTAATTGGGGACGCAACTCGCCCTCCTCTGGGTTGCCGCTGCCGACGAGCACAAACCGCGCAGGATGGCGGATGCTGAGGCCATCTCGCTCGACGAGATTTTCGCCTGACGCAGCTACATCAAGCAGCAGGTCAACGACGTGATCCTCCAGCAGGTTGATTTCGTCGATATACAAGAAACCGCGATGTGCTTTTGCCAGTAGGCCGGGCTCAAACTGTTTTTCGCCGTGCGCAAGCGCGCGTTCCAAATCCAGCGTGCCCAGCACGCGATCCTCCGTAGATCCAAGTGGCAGATCGACAAACGGAACCTTGGCCTTCACCGCGCGGACCTTCGCGCCCGGGACATAATCCGGGCTATCGGCAATTGCTTCAGGCGCGCTGTTGAACCGGCACCCTTCAACCACGCTGATCATCGGTAATGTTGCCGCAAGAGCCCGGGCGGCGGTCGATTTTCCGGTCCCGCGGTCCCCGAAAATCATGACTCCGCCAATGCGTGCATCAACCGCAGCAATGAGTAACGCGCGCTTCATTTCGTCTTGTCCGACGATGGCGCTAAAAGGAAATCCGCCCATGCAGCATTGCTATCACACAAATGCCGGACGGCAAGTCGTGATTGCTCCCAATGGTACTTGCAGGTCGTGTGGCCGCTCCGCCAGTACGCGGCGCGACTGGAACATTCGCTTTACTCTCCGGTTTCCAGACCGTTCCGGACACGACCGGTTCAACCGAAAAAGGAGAATCAGGATGTCGATTATTCAACAGAAAATGAAGTCCTTGCGCATCGCGGTGCCATTGCTGGCAATCGGTTTGGCCGGTTGCGCTACAGTAGAAGAAGTCGTCGCAGAGGCGGTCGCCGAAACCAAGCGCGCCAGCCTTACCGGCGCTGAAGTCGTTGGTGGACGCGGTGATACTGATGGTTATGCAAAGGCGGAGTTAACAGTTGCCGATGAGCTAAATCAGGTCTGTTATGATCTCAATGATGTGCGCGGGATTGGCAACATCACGTCTGCCGCCATCTACCGCGGAGTCAAGGGATCCACTGGCCGCATTGTCGTGCGCATGCGGGCAGCAAATGAAGGCGGCTGGAAAAATTGCGTTGGCCGAACGGAGTGGCTGGAAGATTCGCTCGAACGCTCCGTTGGTGCCTATTATATTCAGGTCAACACGTCGGACTATCCCAATGGAGCAATCCGTGGTCAGTTTTATTGAGCGTAAGTGACGTGCAGGTGCATGCCGGGCTGACCTATGTTTCGGATTCGGACCCCGGCATAGCCCGCCAGAAACGCCGCAAAGGCTTTGCCTATCTCGACGCTGCCGGAAAGCCCGTTACCAACGATAAGGAGCTTGAACGCATAAAGGCGTTGGCTGTCCCGCCGGCATATCGTGATGTGTGGATATGTGCGGACAAAGACGGACATATTCAGGCGACTGGTTATGACGAAGCTGGGCGCAAACAATATCGATATCACCCCCAATGGAGTGAAAAACGGAGTGAGGCCAAGTTCGAAACGTTGCCCAGCTTCGGACTGGCCTTGCCGCGCCTTCGCCGCGCGGTGGAACGAACGCTGAATTCCGCGAAGCGGGAGAATCTATTTTCAAAGGATGTGGCGACGGCCGCTGTTGTCCGATTGCTTGACCATACCGCCATGCGGATTGGCGGACGTTCGCGGACCAGCCAAGGGGCGACAACACTGATGCTGCGAAACATTTCCTATGATCGCGGCAGCCTGAAACTGCGTTATACCGCAAAAGGCGGGAAGAAAGTCCGCTGCAGCGTCACGGACAAAAGGCTGCAACGCATCTTGGAAAAAATACATGACTTGCCCGGAAAGCGCTTGTTCCAATATATTGGTAGCGACGGGTTAGTGCATCCGCTCGACAGTGGTGATGTGAACGACTGGCTTAAAACGCGAACAGGCGTCGACCACATCAGCGCGAAGATATTCCGCACATGGCATGGCAGCACCGTAGCGCTTGAAGCTTTGCGGTGCGCTGATAAGCCGACGATAAAGGTCGCCTGCGAAGCGGCATCAGCGGTGCTTTGGAATACGCCAGCGATTGCACGCAAAAGCTATGTTCATCCCGCAATATTGGAGCTTGTCGAAACGCACGATGTGCGGAAGGTGTTGGCTGGTCTGTCTGTTAGCCGGATAAAGGGCCTGACTGCATCCGAACAGCGTTTGATGGCGCTCATCGAGTGATTGCCATTGCCGTTTGAACTAACGGGCAGTTGGCACGTTATCCTTGCAGAGTGCTCAAAAAGGAGAAGCTGCATGTTAATGGAAAAAGAAGATGCCCGAGCGGGTAAAACCGGTGTGGGTGTGCGTTACGTTCTAGCAGTTTCGCTGACGCTGGCGATCCTGATGATGATTGCCGTTTATTGGGGGGTGATATGATAGAGGAACTAAACATGGTGGAAACTGACCCTAAACCGTTCTCGCCCCCGAATGAGGTGCCGGGAACTTCACCTGACGAGGTGTCGCCCGACCTTGGCGATTCCGATTTTCCGGGGAGTATTCCTGACGAAACGCCGATGGAAACACCGCCCACAAATCCTGACTGACGACATGAAAAGGCCCGCTCATCCAGCGGGCCTTTTTGATTATCCGTTTACGATCGTGCCGCCGTTCGGGTGCAAAACTTGACCCGACATGTAACTTGCATCGTCACACGCCAAGAACAGAAAGCTCGGTGCGACTTCGTTGGGCTGTCCAGCGCGTTTCATGGGCGTGCTTTCACCGAAATGTGCCACCTTCTCAGGCGGCGCGCCGCCCATGGGGTTGAGCGGTGTCCAGATTGGACCCGGCGCCACGGCATTTACCCGGATGCCTTTTTCGACAAGGTTCTCGGCTAGACTCCGCGTAAAAGCGGTAATCGCGCCTTTGGTTGCTGAATAATCGAGTAACTCCTTCGCGCCTTGATACATGGTCACGCTGGTACAGTTGATGATGCTGCCACCTTCGGGCATATGATCGAGCGCCGCTTGCGTCAGGTAAAACATACCAAATACATTGGTCTGGAATGTCCGCTTGAGCTGTTGATCGGTAATATCCCGAATATCGTCGTCGGGATGCTGTTCGCCCGCATTGTTTACGAGAATATCCAGCTTGCCAAAACGCGCTACGGTATCTTCCACGGCACGCCTACAAAACGCAGGGTCACCGATGTCACCGGCGATTGTTAAAGCCGCAGCGCCTTCGTTCTCCACCGCACGCGCGGTGATCTGGGCGTCATCATTTTCTTCGAGAAAAACGATGGCAACATCGCAACCTTCACGTGCGAATAAAACTGCTACGGCGCGGCCGATGCCGCTATCGCCTCCGGTTATTATCGCAACTTTACCCGCCAGCCGTCCGGAACCCAAATAACGCGGGTGCCATTCGGGCTTGGGGTTTAATGCAGTTTCATGACCGGGCAGTGCGTCCTCGGCGACTTTTGGAACAATATTGTCCACGGTTTAGCCCGCCGTTCCCGGGTTAAACGAAGGCGGGTCGCTGGCGGGGAACGAGGCGTCGGACATATCGTCAATGTTTTCCCAATCATCAACCTGGGCGTCGCGCATTGACTGTGTGCCGGCATGCCGGGTTTGGTCGAAATTCTCGTAATCAGTTTCATCATCGGCAAAGGCGGCGGAAAAATCTTTTTTCCATTCGTCGGCTTTCGGCATCCATTGTTTGCGCGTGGCATATAACCCCGCGCCTACCGCAACGCCCATGCCAACAACGGACATGACTGTACCCAACCATGACGGCAGTTCCTGCGACTTTTTGCGACCCGCATTTGATCCGTTGGCTCGGCGTCCGTTGGAATGGGCGGAGCGCGTGTTGCTGTTCGCCTCATTATCGTGGGTGGAGTTGCTGACGGTCGATCTTTTGTTCGTCCGACCTGCCGTTTTCTTCTGCGTTTCTGTGTTTGCCACTTAATCCTCGCTTCCTGTCAAAACTCGTGTTTGTCACGATGAATTAACCGCCAAACGCGGGCATCGTTCCGGACAGAAACCCCGAAATGCGACCCTTTCCGACAGCGTGTGCAAAAATTGGAACCAAATGACTTGAGCAATGTTTTCCTCGCACTCTGAAAGGGAGAAATAACATGAACATCATTATCATACTGGTGGTTGGTGGCATTTTGGGCTGGCTTGCCAGCCTCGTGATGCGCACAGACGGGCAGCAGGGGATTTTCCTCAACATCATCGTTGGCATCGTCGGCGCGTTTCTTGCCGGTTTTTTGATCACCCCGTTGATTGGCGGCGCGCCCATCACAAGTGGTAATTTCGATATTATGTCGCTTGTCGCATCATTCCTCGGTGCGGTTGTTTTGCTGGCTATCGTAAACCTCTTCCGTCGCGGCCGTGTTCGCTAAAATATTCTAACAAAAGGAAATCGATATGAAAAAGACAGTTATGATACTCGCAGCCTCGTTGTCGCTTGCAACGCTTGGCGCATGTGACAGTGGTGCGGAAAATGCCCAAGAACAGCAGGCTGATGAAGTCCGTAACAATGCAGAAGCGCAAGCCGACGCAATGGAAGACAAGGCTGATGCCATGGACACCACAACCGACGGCGTTGATTCGACGACTGAAAACAAAATGGAAGCACAGGCCGATCAGGTCCGTGAGCAAGCCGAAGTTAAGGCTGATGCCATGGAAGAAAAGGCCGACGCTCAAGATAAATAATCTTGAAGGTGTCGCTGACATAAAAAGGGTCCGCCAAGCGATTGGCGGGCCTTTTTGATGTCAAAGCGCCGCTTCGTAAAGATGGTGCAGATAATTGGGGTTAAACACCGCAAGCTTTCGGAGGCCAGCCAAGTCATTAACGCGCAAGGTACCCCGTTGGATGGTAGCCACGCCAGTCGCGTTGAGATCCTTTACCGTGCGACTGACATGCGGCTGTGTCATGCCCAAAGCATCCCCAATGTCGGACTGGGTCAGCGGGAAGCGACACAATCCATTCTCGGCAAGTCCCACCATTTTGAGGCGCAGGAATAATTCGCACGCAAGATGGGCAAGGCTTTCGACCGCATTGCGCTGTCCGACCGAAACCAGCCATTCGCGCTGGATCGACGCCGACAGGAGCGAGTCCCACCATAATGCGCGCAGCACCCGTGGATGGTCGTCGCCCAATTGTTCAAATTCGCCGGGTTTAAGCATCGCATATTGCAGTGGTGTGATTGACCCGATTGAATGGTCCATGGCGTCCAATATGTAGACATGGAGATCCGCCAGATCGCCTGGAACGAAAAACGCCAATATCTGGCGTCTGCCGTCCTCGAGTATTTTGTACCGGCATGCCCAGCCGTCGACGATTAAATTAACGGTGCGTGGGTCTTCGCCTTCGCTGATGATATCGTGGCCGCGCTGCAGCGGAACCACACGCTGAACAGCGAGCGCCTCAATGGCATTTTCGCCCGCTTTACCAAGCGGAATGAATGCGTTCAGTTTACGGATAAGGAACTTACCCGACACAGAATATGGCCGTGCAAGGGGTGCAGTCATCCGGCAGCATGGGACACCGGAAATGTGAGGCGAACCTGCGTGCCGCTGCCAATGTTGCTCGAAATCGCAAGGCGGCCATTAACTTGTGTGGTGAATCCATACATCAGTTCAGTGCCCATCTGCATATTATCGTCATTTACCACGAAGCCGCATCCATTGTCAGTCACAGCTAACTCCGCATCATCGCCGTTCTTGGTCAGGGAGAGGCTGATTTCTCCAGCGCGGCCGTCCGGGAACGCGTGTCGGAATGCGTTGGTCACGGCTTCCACGATAAACAGGGTTAGCGGTACGGCGTAATCGATGGGCAGAAATATGCTTTCCGCATGGCAATGCAGTTTTATCCGGCGGCTATTCGGCTGGGCAGCGCTTTGCAACTGCGTGCACAATTCGCGCATCAACGTGTCGATGGTCACGGCGCCTGCTTCATACCCGTTGTCTTGTTCGTATAACAGGCGGTGGATCAGGGCGAGGGCGCTTATCCGCGCGCGAGTCTGGGCTAATACTTCTTTGGCTTCGCCGTCCGGGACGCGACCCGACTGGAGCGTCAGCAAACTGTTTATGATCTGTAGATTATTTTTAACACGATGATGGACTTCGCGCGTCAGCATGCTTTTGGCTTCCAGCGCCTGCGTCAAGTCCCGATTTCTGCGGTCAATGACCTCAGCCATGCTGTGCAGATCAGCGCTCAAGGTCGCGATTTCCTCAGGGGCCCGTTCAAACCGGCCCCGGTCACCTGTGAAATCGCCCTTGGCAAAACGTCCCGCAACGGCGCGCAGTTGCTGCAACCAGACCAACGCCAAGCGGTTGGTTCCCAGCCATATGGCAAGGGATGCCATTACCACAGATATCAGGGGAAGGAGAATGCTCGCCCGCACTTGCGATATCGCAATTGCCATGAGTTGCTGCCGCGGTTCGGCATAGACTACGAACAATTCGGTCCCATATAATTTGTGGAAGCTGTAGAACCAGCTTGTCCCATCCCGTGCTGTCGCTTGCAGCGGCAATCCTTGCGCGCCTGTTATTTTGGGCTTGAACGGCAAGGGCGATCGTCCCTCGGCCACCACCACTTGATCGCGGGTGACGATCGCAAGCGAACCCCTTTTGCCTTCCGGCGCCGCGCGTAACGCCGCGCGCAAATAACCGACGTCAATCGCGGCGCTCAACGTGCCAATGCTGCCGTCGTCTTCCCGAACGGGCAGGAAAAGTAGCAGCAAGTTTTTTTGCAAAATATTGCCATAGACCGGCGCTCTTGTGATGGTCATGCCGTTGGCCTTCACCGCACGTTGCCACCAGGTGTCGGTCGTGAGGTTGATGGTACGCGTGTGTGGAATGGCAGAGCAGCGGACAAAGCCGTCCGCCGCTGTGCGTGCCAGATTCGATACAGGACTGTTGGCGCCGAGCGCCGATTGAAGGGCGCTGACACATCCCGCTGATATGTTTTTGACATCTGAATTGGTCGCCAGCGCCAACAGCAGATGTTGGGCGATGACAAATGGATCCCGCTCGCGTTCGGCTACGGCGCTCGCATTACTGCCCAGCCGTTGCATGGCCAAATTACGCGTATTTTGGAAAGCAGTCATGCCTTGGATAAGGCCGGCAAAAACGACAGGCAACAATGCAACAATGACGATCAGGAGCAGGCCCTGCCGCATTGTGGGTGGTCTAAAAAAAGCCAATCAAGCCCCCGGTACTATTTGGTTAGGCGCGCGTCGGGAATATTTCGTTCGTCCAAACCGTCCTGAACCGGCTTTTGCGCAGCCGCTTTTAGGCGCGCCGTTTCTTCCGGGCCATTAATTATGGCTGCCAGTGCCACTCGACCACGTGCAAGACGGCTCTTAACCGTCCCTATGGCGCAGCCAGTGATTTGCGCCGCTTCTTCGTAGCTCGCACCGCCTGCACCCACGATCATCAAAATTTCGCGCTGTTCCGCAGGCAGTTTTTGCAACGCTTTTTCGACATCGCTCATGTGGATATGATGCTGTTGACCCGGTGCCTCGACGAGCAAACGCTCGGCAGCTTCAGGGTCCCAGCTCGTCATGCGGGAATTTTTGCGCATCGTCGTGTAAAACTGGTTGCGCAAAATCATGAACATCCAAGCACGAAAATTCGTGCCCGGCGTGAAGCTCTCATGCGCAGCCCAAGCACGCATCATTGCCTCCTGTGCCAAATCGTCCGCCAACTCGCGATTGCCGCAAAGCCCGCGAGCGAACGCACGCAATGATGGAATGATCGCCACCATCTGCGCGCGGAAATCGTCCGACGCCTCAGTCTGAGCCGCTTTTGCGACTGGTTCGGTTGCAGGTCCGCTCATGAAAACTTTTTGGACGCTGACATTTTTGCGTCGATTTGATCCAGCAAATCGAGAAAGTCATCCGGGATCGGTTCATTGGCGATGCTGTCGTGCATTTGCCGCAAAGCCGCAGTTAAAGAGTCGAAATTCGGGTCCATATTAGCCGCAATGCTATTAGGCCGCCGCTTGCCTTTCATATCACCCACAGAAAAATCCTCCCCATTGCGCCAGACGCCGGTGGATTTGCCCGATAACGGGTGACGATGCACTGACAAATTCCACATGATAAAATATCATGTTTTGTACGGTGGCGAATGTTTTTCCATGGGTAACTAAGTTGTTAGAATGGATATTGTTCCATGCCACGGAACAAAAAAGCGTCTCGCGCGTATTATGCAGGCTAGCAAAGGGAGTAATTATGTCATTTAGGCAGCAACTGGCATCTCAATTGCCATATTTAAGGCGTTATGCGCGGGCGTTAACGGGCTCACAGTCATTGGGTGATGCCGCAGTCCGTGAAACTTTGGAGGCTCTGTTAGAGGCGCCCGATGAGTGGAACGAGAACGCGCCGGTAAAAACGGAATTGTTCAGAACATTCCACCGCATTTGGAACAGCGATATGATCGCGCCATTGGCATCGCGTGGACGTAGCGGTGTCATTTCGGAGTTCCCGGTGAAGCGCCGCCAAAGCCTTTTGCTGACGACGGTCGAAGGGTTTGATTTGGAGGAAGTTTCCACTATTTTGGGTCTCCCGCAGTCAGAAATCAGCACGCATGTCAGCGAAGCGCGCAGCGCCATCGAAGACGCAATGTCGGCGCGGATATTAATCATTGAAGATGAATCGATCATCGCCTTGCATATCAAGCAAATCGTAGAGAGCCTTGGGCATGAAGCGATCGCTATCGTGCGAACCCGCGCAGAGGCCGTGGCCAAAGCGCGCGAAGAGCGGCCTGAGCTTGTGCTTGCAGATATCAGCCTCGCTGACGGCTCGAGCGGAATCGATGCTGTGAAAGACATTTTGGCCGAACAGGAAGTGCCGGTTATTTTCATAACCGCTTTCCCGGAGAGGCTACTGACTGGCGAGCGACCGGAGCCAACATATCTGATTACCAAACCGTTTGAACCAGAAACTGTCATTGCAACTATCGGCCAGGCGCTGCTGATGCATCGCGATGCGGATGTTAATTCCGAAGCTGCATAAAAATTTGGAACAAAGTTTTAGGGACTGCGTTTAGCAATTGTGAACGAAACATTCTGTCGGAAGACAGAATATCTTTTTTACCCAGCTGGTCGCCCTCCCCCCCCCTAGACCAGCGCCCGAACACCCCGGTTTAACGACCGGGGTGTTTTCATATATGCGCTTGGCATGCGAAAAGTGATGCGCGATAACGCGCATCACCATTGTTGTTTATGCGGAAAGACCATGTTTCAGATCGCGCATCTGGTCATGACCAGCTCGCACGGAGTCGTAGCACTGGCTGACGACCGAGCGCGTTTGCGCGCCCAAATTAACGTCTTCCATCGCGGCTTCGAATTTGGCCTTGATATAATCTTCGCCACGTTCAACCTCTGCGACAACCGATTGATCGTCGCTGCCCGTCACCGCATCTCGCAGGTTCATAAACATTCGGTGCGCGCCGGCAGCTAAAGAACCGTCGTCTTCAGGTTCGCCGCCCAAAGTGCGCACATGTTGGCGTAACGTATCAGCAACTTTCTGGCGCTCGTTTGCGCGCTCAAGGAATATGGACTGGAATTGACCGCTGCTCGCGTCTTCGGCTGCTGAACGATAGCCATCAATGCTATCAATGGTCGTCTTGATGAGTGTGTTCACCGTTTCAATTTCGTGGTTTATGGTATGCATGACGTTTCTCCTTATTGGCTGTGCTTACCGAACGCGCGGTCATGCCAAATGTTTCGCTGCAGTCAGCTTCGGTGCGCAGACGGGACGGAGCGGTGCAGTGTCGGGACAGGGCCCTGACGCAAGGCGAAAGCGGACGGCACGGAACCTGTTTTACGGTGGTTGGTTAGCCAATTGTCGAAGGCATTTATCATTGGCATCGACAAGCGTTCGTCCATGCGTCCCCATATCGGTCGCATGTGACCCGCACCGATAGAAGTAGGAAGCTACCCAAGTGGCCAGCATTTATGCTTAGAGCATATTATCCTGACAGATTAGCTGCCATGATGTTCAAATGCCCGTTACATGTGAAAATATATGCTATCGGGCAGGAAAGACAGACAATGCAGCATGAACAATAAAACTTCACAACAATACAAACCGGTCGGTCATGATTATTGGCGGGTTCCGGTAGCTGTGCCGGATTTATTGGACTGGAATGCGTCTGATTCTGTTGGTGCGGCAGATTTTCGCTTGTTGGCTGAAAATCTTCCTGCCTTATGCTGGATGGCGCGGGCGGACGGCTTTATTTATTGGTACAACCGCCGCTGGCATGATTATTGCGGCACAACACCGCAAGAGATGGAAGGATGGGGCTGGCAGAGCGTCCACGATCCGCTCGAGCTGCCTTCAGTGATGGAAAATTGGAAAGCGTCGATTGCGTCGGCCGAAGCGTTCGAAATGGTTTTTCCGCTGCGCGGCGCCGACGGCAAATTTCGCCAATTTCTGACCCGCATATCGCCAATCCTGGACGCCGACGGCAACGTGGCGCGGTGGATTGGGCTAAATACCGAATTCGACAGCAGGATCAGCGGCAAGGAAGCGCTTGCGGTGAGCGAAGCCAAGTTCCGGGCCATGACCGACGCTTTACCTCAAATAGTGTGGTCGACCCGGGCGGACGGCTTTCACGATTATTATAATGCCCGCTGGTATGAATTTACCGGGATGCCTTACGGCACAACGGATGGTGAAGGATGGAATGACATGTTCCATGCCGATGACCGGGAGCAGGCGTTCGCCCAATGGCGTCATTGCATCGCTACCGGTGACGATTATGAGGTCGAATATCGCCTGCGCCATCATAGCGGCGAGTATCGCTGGACGCTGGGCAGGGCATTGCCGGTGCGCGACGAAAAAGGCCGTATAAGCAGATGGATCGGCACGTGCACCGACATTCACGAGAGCAAGTTAATTGCCGAGCGTACCGAGTTGATGAGCCGCGAACTCAGCCACAGGATTAAAAATATTTTTGCGGTGGTCGCTGGCTTGATAAGCCTGTCGTCGCCAAAGGATCCAGAAGCAGCAGGTTTCGCCAAAGAGCTTGCCGGCCGGATTTCGGCACTGGGTCGTGCCCACAATTTTGCCCGTCCGCATAGCGTATTGTCTGACCCGGGGCATGACTTTGGCAGCATGCATGGCCTGTTGGGGGAAATCCTCAAACCTTATGAGATCAACGGCAATGTGCGATGCAATATTTCCGGTGTGGACGTGCCAGTGGGAGAGCGCAGCGCAACGCCCATCGCGCTGGTGATTCACGAACTCGCCACCAACGCAGTGAAATATGGTGCGCTCGCAGTGGAAGGTGGGGAAGTCCATATTGTCACCGAGGCCGACGACAATGCCGTTACAATCACGTGGATTGAACGCGGTGGGCCGACCGTTGCGGCTATCCCGCAACATACCGGTTTTGGGACGCAATTATCCGAAATTGGTATTTCCAGCCAATTGGGCGGCAAGATTACCCGCGACTGGAATTCGCACGGGTTAAAAGTGGTGATGACCGTTCCATCCGCACATCTTTGACAGACGTTTTATTAATGCGCCTGTTGCGTTTGACATCCACCCAAGTCGTTATCGTTGCGAAAAATCCGCAGTGAAGGGGGCGGCGTGGCCATCTCACCACTTTTGTATTTTACCAGATAATCGAGCGCAGTTTGCACTTCATATTCTTCGACAGGTTTGCATAAAACACCAACCGTTCCGTCGATACCTTTTCCCAATCGGGTTGGGTTGGCAGTGACGAAAATGACGATCGTTCCAAATTCTTTGGCGAGTTTCTGGCCAATATGCGGGCCAGTTTCACCATCACGAAGATTGACATCAACCAAGGCGAAGTCAGGTTTTTCGGTGGCCAGACGATAAGCAGTTTGTGCATCCGGAGCGATGCCCAAGGTTTCAAAACCCAGTGCTGATAAGGTCTGGCGCAAGTTCAGTGCGACCAGAAACTCGTCTTCTACGATTAAAATCTTTTTGCTCATGGTCCTTACTTCGCGGTTATTGTGTCAGCTTCTAAATGCGGGATAAGGGGGATGGTTCCCACCATCTGTCGCAAGGGGCATGTAATCGAAATCGCGACGAAAAGCTCCACGACGCGCCGCAACAGCTACCGAGAAGGAAGCTAACCCTATCAATTTGCAGATAAAAGAGGACGTTTACCTTTCTGCAAGACCCGCAGGATATTTATTGATGCGATCAGAAAGAAATATCGACACATGGCGGCTAAAGGTTTTGCATGGGGAGTAACGGGCGACGATGCGTCGCCACCCAGCGGCACGCGCCGATTCCTCGAGAAATGGACCGCTCAGAAAAATGCGGGCGGCGATGAACGGTCCCTTTCCGTCGGGTCCCCAAAAGAAGCGCTGCTGTTGCTCCGCAATTTTGAATCGAGCGGACGCGGTTGGTTTTGGTCGACCGACCTCAACGGCAATATTACCTATTTAAGCGACCCAATCATTTCCATGCTTGGCCTAAATGCCTCTGATATCATCGGTAGACCGTTCATCAGTCTCTTTCACAGCGCGGAGCGGCAGGAACAAAACCAGCGAACGCTGCCATTCATTCTAACCAAGCAATCCAAGTTCGACGATCTGCCTTTGCAGGCCGAGCTGGAGGGGGACGAGATCTGGTGGTCCGTCTCCGGTCAGCCATTCCGCGATGGTGCTGGTAACTTCTGTGGTTTTCGTGGCAGCGGAACCGACATCACGACGATGCGGCGGTCCGACAAGGATAACTCGAAACTGGCAACCTACGACTCGCTGACGGGCTTGCTCAATCGGTTCCGCATGTCCAAGCTGCTTGAAACGACCTTGTCAGCTTTCAAACTGCAAAAGCGGGCCTGCGCCATCATGCTGATCGATCTCGATCGCTTCAAACAGGTCAACGATACGCTTGGTCATCCCGCGGGTGATGCGTTGCTCAAACAAGTCGCGGAACGCCTTGTTAAGGCCGTCGGCGATCGCGAGAAAATTAGCCGTTTGGGCGGCGACGAATTCCAAATCATCCTTCAAGATATCGACGATCGCGGCGCACTTGGCGACATGGCCGACAAAATCATTCGTGCATTGTCGCATCCCTATTCCGTCGATGGCAGCCGTTGCATCATTGGCGCTTCTATCGGCATCGCAGTAAGTCCGTTTGACGGTCAAGCCAGCGAAGACCTCATCCGCAATGCCGACCTTGCCTTATATGCGGCCAAAGGCGGAGGTAGGGGGCGTTTCCGCTTTTATTCCAGCGATTTGTTACAGGCTGCGGAAGACCGGCGAATCTTGGAAGAAGACTTGCGTGATGCGTTGGCAAACGACCAGATGTGGTTGGCCTATCAGCCGGTGGTGGATTGTGCGACGAATGCGGTCACGGGCCTTGAGGCACTTATGCGCTGGAACCATCCAGAGCGCGGCCCTATTTCCCCAGCTTTGTTTATTCCGATTGCAGAAGACGCGAATCTGATTGGCGCATTGGGCGAGTGGGCCCTTCAACGGGCGTGCCAAGAGGCTGCAACATGGCCCGGCAAGTTGAAAGTAGCCGTCAACGTGTCACCTAACCAATTTGCAAACCCAGCCTTTCCAAAAGTGGTTGAACAAGCGCTTGCGTCGTCTGGACTGGCTGCCAAACAGCTTGAGCTGGAAATCACGGAAGGCGTCTTCCTGCAAGAATCGGCTGACACCGACAATATGTTCAAGGCGCTCAAGAAAATTGGGGTACGGCTTGCCCTGGACGATTTTGGTACAGGCTATTCCTCGCTCGGCTATTTGAAGACTGCGCCATTCGACAAGATTAAGATCGACCAAAGCTTCGTACGCGGTGTGACGGAACCGGGTTCGCGCAACGGTGCGATAATTGCCGCGATTGTCGCGCTGGCCGAAGCGCTCAATATGGAGACGACGGCGGAAGGCATTGAGTCGCTCGATCAGCTTGAACTCGTGCGCGGCTTGCGGGTTAGCCACGTACAAGGCTATGTCTATAGTCAGCCTGTCAGCAACGAGGTGTTGTTGGAACGTTGCGCCGCAGGCGAGTGGACGATTGAACCTGCGGGCCCAGCCGTCCAGCGCAGCGACCGGCTTTCCATGTACCGTAAAATCGGCGCGGTGCATGACAATCACCGCTATGAGGTGGTACTGCGCAACCTGTCAGTGTCGGGTGCGCTCATCGAAGGTATTTACGACGTTCCACTTGGGACAAAGTTCGTCATCGACTTTGGTGACGGCCAGCTTGCAGTTTCAACGGTTGTTCGGTCAACGGAGTGTCAGCAGGGCGTTGAATTCGAGGAGCGCTTGGTTAGCGACGGCAATGGCGGCCTATGCACCAATCGCCGCGTTTCGCCCTATATGATGGCGGCGGCGGGAATGCCGCTCGCATGCCTTCCTCCGGGATATTATGGCACGAATGAAAGTGAGCAACGGCCCGCGAGCTTACCGGCGTTCAGCACCTCAGGCGCTTGGAAACCGGGCAGCTAAGGTTATCCGGCAGGAATAAGCAGCTTAGGATCAACGCGCGCGCTGTTCCACTTCAATCCCCAATGTAAATGTGGGCCACTGGCCCGTCCGGTCGCGCCGACACGACCGATAATTTGACCCTGACGGACAGCGTCGCCCTCCTTCACCAATAGCGCCGAGCAGTGGAGGAACGCGCTGTTGAGCCCCATGCCGTGATCAATCATCAGCAAATGACCCTCCAGCGTGAAGGCATCTGTTGCTGCGAGCGTTACAATCCCGTCAGCGGGCGCGACGAAATTGGTGCCCGTCGGCGACGCGATGTCCATCCCACTATGGTAGCTTCCAGGCGTTCCATTGTAGATCCGCTGCGCACCGAACAGGCCGGAAATGCGCCCGGCGACGGGCCGGATAAATTCCTGTCGCCAGCCATCGCCCCCACTCCGAATAGCACGCGCGGCATTTATACGCGCAAGTTCTGCGCCGCGCCGCGCTTGAAATTCGGCGCTCGTCTTTGCGCCACCTGTGGGATTAGCCGCAACATTTTCGATGCGCCAGTTGCCGGGCGCAACGGGGATATATTGTTCCAGTTTGCGGCCATCGGGGAATGTGGCGACAAGGCTGGCACTATTTTCCGCATCGCGGTCAAAACCCATCAGGAAAAAACCCTCAGGCGTCAGCGGAAGTTCTGCGCCGTTGAACGACACGCTGCGCGCGCCACGCGGAGCGCGGCCAGTAACAAGGCCACCTTGAACGGCACGTCCAGACATCCAAAAGCTGTTCGGTGCAGCGCCAGGGCTTTCGGACGGCACAGCCCATGCAAAAGCAGCAGAGGAAACGGCCGCGCTGCCCATGCCGGCCAAAGCCAGGCTTAGAAACGCACGACGGTCCGGTAACAAAAGCTTAGCCCTTGAGTGTAGCGCGGGCCGAAGCCTCCGCACTAGCATAAGGTTCCTGCTTCACCACGCTCCAATAGCGCA
Organism: uncultured Sphingorhabdus sp.; assembly: GCA_963508315.1. Taxonomy (GTDB): domain Bacteria; phylum Pseudomonadota; class Alphaproteobacteria; order Sphingomonadales; family Sphingomonadaceae; genus Sphingorhabdus_B. Next base: position 420,662 of record CAUOWK010000003.1, read on the forward strand.
ATTCTTCGAGCGCGATTGGCTGGCCAGTGACGGCACACAGCACGTGATCACCGGCAGTGAGCATGCGAAAACTGTTTGCCATATAGTGCAAACGCGCGACTTTATTCTTGGACGACATCAACATGCCCGCGTTATGGCCTATCCTATATGAATGGGCAATGTGCGTTCAGCCATCGAACAAATTGCCTTGGTTGATCGGCGGCTTTGCAGGTTTTGGCGGTGCCGCGCGGACCGTTGCGCCGCCCGTCACTGACGCACCAATTTCGCCATCGGCAAAGCGCAATGCGACGGTGCCCGCCTTTGCCGCGGCGTCGCGCGACATGATGGTCTTGCCGTCGGCGTCGGTTACGCGCGCAAACCCCCGGCTCAATGGCGCTTCGGGATGTAGGGTGCTCGCCAATCTGGCCAAAGCGTCAAGCCGGTGTTGCGCCTGATCTACGCGCCGCACCAGCAACCTTGGGTGCAGCATCATGGCTGGTCCTGAAAATGCCAGTTCCGCTTTGCCGACGCGCGTCCGCAAGGACTGGCGTAACCTCTCCGCTATTTCATCAGTACGCTGTTGATGCGGCGCGGCAAGGTCCGACAATTTGGGCATTAGGCGGCGCTGGGCCTCAAGCCGCTCGGCGGCGAGGTCGACGCGCTTGCGTACGCAGTTGGACATGCGCAGGTTGAACTGGCCCACGCGTTGAAGCAATTCGTTGCGCACGGGAACTGCAATCTCTGCCGCTGCAGTCGGGGTTGGCGCGCGCAGGTCGGCTGCGAAATCGCACAATGTTGTATCGGTTTCGTGACCAACGGCGGAGATTATGGGTATGCTGCATCCGGCGACGGCACGGACAACGGCCTCATCATTGAAGGCCCACAGATCCTCAATGGAACCACCGCCCCGCGCAACGATCACCAGATCCGGACGGACGACTGGTCCATCTACGGGCATTTGCGAAAAACCATTCACTGCGCGCGCGATCTGGGCAGCTGCTCCGTCTCCTTGCACCAGAACCGGCCAAACAATGACATGTGACGGGAATCTATCCGCCAGCCGATGAAGGATATCGCGTATGACCGCGCCAGTGGGCGATGTGACCACGCCGATTGTGCGTGGAAGTGCAGGCAGCGCTTTTTTGCGTTCAGGCGCAAACAGGCCCTCCGCCGCCAGCCGCGCCTTCAATTTTTCCAGCAACAGCATCATGGCGCCTTCGCCGGCCACCTCAAGGCTTTCGACCACGATCTGATAGTTGGACCGGCCGGCATAAGTGGTGAGCTTACCCGTCGCCACAACCTCCAACCCGTCTTCGGGTGCAAATGGCAGCCGCGCGGCGCCTCCCTTCCACATCACGGCATCAAGCCGAGCATTGTCATCTTTGAGGCAAAAATAAATATGGCCGGACGCTGCACGCTTGAATCCGGAAATCTCGCCGCGCACGCGGACATGGCCGAACCTGTCCTCTACTGTGCGTTTTAGTGCGGACGACAGTTCCGTTACGCTCATCGCCTGGGCATTGTCGCCGGGCCGCTCGTCGGCTAACAGGCGGGCAACTTGCGGGTCGGCGGTTTCAAAGGGGTCATTTACGGACATGAATATCTTGCTCATCGGTTCGGGCGGACGCGAACATGCGCTGGCGTGGAAGCTCGCGCAATCGCCAAGCTGCGATACACTCTTTGCCACACCGGGCAATCCCGGGATCGCCGAGGAAGCCGATTTGGTCGCGCTAAACGTCGATGATCATGCGGGGGTCATCGCATTTTGCGCCGGGCACGACATTGGACTGGTTGTTGTTGGTCCAGAAGCGCCGCTGGTAAATGGGCTCGGCAACGCCTTGCGCGAGGCGGGCATAGCTGTCTTCGGCCCGAACCAAGATGCTGCGCAGCTGGAGGGATCGAAAGGCTTCACGAAAGATATGTGCGCCGCCGCTGGCATTCCCACTGCGGGCTATAAACGCCACGACAGCAAGGCATCGGCACTTGCAGGACTGGACGATTTTGCAGCGCCCTATGTGATTAAGGCAGACGGGCTGGCGGCGGGCAAAGGCGTCATTATCGCGGAAACCCGGGCTGAGGCCGAAGCGGCACTTGAGGATATGTTCGGCGGTGGCTTTGGCGATGCCGGGGCTTCGGTCGTATTGGAAGAATTTATGACTGGCGAGGAAGCCAGTTTCTTCGCGTTGACCGATGGCACCGATGCCGTCGCCTTTGGCTCGGCGCAGGACCATAAGCGCGTGGGCGATGGCGATACCGGACCTAACACTGGCGGCATGGGAGCCTATTCACCAGCGACCATTTTAACGCAAGCGCTTCAGGCCGAGGTGATGGATCGCATCATAAAGCCAACCATCGCCTATATGGCAGCACAGGGCATGCCCTATTCGGGCGTGCTGTTCGCTGGACTGATGCTGACTGACGAGGGGCCAAAGCTCATCGAATATAATGCCCGTTTTGGTGACCCTGAATGCCAAGTGCTCATGACGCGATACCAAGGCGATCTTGCCGCATTGATGTTGGCGGTCGCGACTAAGCAACTTGCATCCTGTGTGCCACCGGCTTTTTCGTCAGATGCAGCGCTAACCGTCGTGATGGCTGCAAAGGGCTACCCCGGCGTTCCGCAGAAGGGCGGCGACATCAACCTTGAAGGCGTCTCGGGCGCCAAAGTTTTTCATGCAGGCACGGCCGAGATAGACGGTCGGCTGGTGGCCGCAGGCGGACGGGTGCTGAATGTCACAGCCATCGGCGCGACTGTGCGCGATGCGCAAGCCGCTGCATATGCTGCCGTTGACCAGGTGGATTTCCCGACCGGTTTCTGTCGGCTAGATATTGGCTGGCGCGAGGTTGAGCGCGAAGCCGGTGCGAAATAGGTGCTGCATCAGTTTGGTACTTATTAACCCTATCTAAAGCGACGAAAATTGCGTATCGCAGCGTCAGAAATTCAGGGCTTTCTGGGAGGAAAAAATGTCCAATTATTTACCCGTTATCATCAGTGCCGTGCTCATCATCGCGGTCCTGTTGTGGTGGCTGCTCGCGCTCGATGGCGTAAAAAAGTCAAAAGCAGAGTCCAAGGACACCGCTGCCGCGCCGTCGACTGATGCGCCTAAGACGGTCGCTGCACCTCCGGTGGCGGCTACGCCCAAGCCCACGACTGCGACGCTGATGGCGGACCCCGCCCCTGCTAAGAAAACCGCCAAGCCTAAGGCTCAGGCCCCATTGAAGGCGGCGGCAACGAAGGCTGCGCCTGCTGCGAAGCCGATTGCCAAGGCTGCGGTCAAGCCTGCTGCGAAAACCGCTGCACCCGCCAAGGTGGCTGCAACGAAGCCCGCGCCGAAAGCTACGGCGGCCAAGGTCGCTGTTGCCAAGGCTGCTGCACCTAAAGCCGCAGCGCCTAAGGCCGCCGTTAAGCCAGTGGTGGCCAAGACCGCAGCACCTAAGCCAAGCGCTACAAAGCCAGCCGCTGCAGCAAAGACAGCTAAGCCGAAGGCCGCCGCAAAGGTTATCATTCCGGACAATCTCGAGTTACTGAAAGGCGTTGGCCCAAAAGTGAACAATATGCTTAAGGCAATGGGTATCACCAGCTTTGAACAAGTTGCAAACTGGACTCAGGCTGACATTACCGAGATTGATGCCAAATTGGGGGCCTTTGCCGGGCGTATCAGCCGCGACAATTGGGTTGAGCAAGCCAAGCTGCTCGTTGCCGGTGATGTGGCTGGGTTTGAAAAGAAATATGGCGCGCTGGGTAGCGAAGTTACCAAGGGCTAAGCCCGCTTTTTGACTCTTCTGGGGCGCGGCTGAAGGTCGCCGCCGCAGTTGGGGCAATGGCCGTTTAGCGGCCCAGTTACGCACGGAACGCAAAAAGTGCATTCATAGCTGCAAATCATCGCGTCGCTGCTGTCCATCGGTAGCGACGTGGCGCAGCGCTCACATGTTTCGCGCATTTCCAGCATTGCAGCCTCCTATCTGCCGACGCGTTGCAGGCCAGTGCCATGCATTTTCAACCATTGATCGGCCGCCTTGCGATTGCCCTCATACAGCGCATCGAGCCATTGGTAGAAATCGGCGCTGTGGTTCATGTGACGCATATGCGCAACCTCGTGCGCGATTACGGACCTGCGAACAGAAGCGGGGGCCATGATGAGGCGCCAGCTCAATGAAATGCTGCCACGGCTTGAGCAGCTGCCCCAGCGGCTTCGCGGGTCCCCAAGCGACAGGCGGGGCACTGGCTCACCCGCTATTGCGCAATAATGTTCTATTTCCGCAGTATATATCCGCCGTGCCTCCGCCTTCAGCCATCGCAATATACGGGGCTGAACGGACTCTTCGGGGCCACCCAAGCGCAGGACCCCCTCACGGCACTGAATGGATCGTGACCAATTTTCACCCCATTCGATAAGATAGTTTTCGCCTTGAAAAGCGATTTCGCTGCCGTGTTCAATCGAGACGGCATCGGGTGCGCTTTGCAAGCGCACGGCAATCCACGCACGTTTCTTCGCGACAAAATCCAGCGCGACATTGGTGGGGGTATAATGCGGCATCGTGATGCGGATTTCCCGCTTTACGGCGTCTGCGCGCATGGAAATGCGCTTGGCACGCGGATTACGCCTGATGCGCACGGGCACGCTCTCGCCTTCGATATCTACCTCTGGGTCAGAGAGGCTGTTCGATAATATGGTTTTCAAGCGGCCCAGCATGCAATTCCGATATTGCCCGACCTTTGACCGACATACCAGCGTCATGAATGGTCTGCCGGCTTCCACTCACCAGATAATGCCATTCAGGTAGCGGTTTCCCGGCGGCACGGAGCACATAGGCGCATGTGCCCGGCAACCAGATATAATCGTCGATCTTGTTAGGCGTCAGCCGCAGACACTCGGGCACAATAGCGCGCCGTCCGCGATAGTCGGCGCATTGACAGGTCTGCAGGTCGAGCAGCTTGCACGCGACATTAGTGGGATAGATGCGTCCTGTATCTTCATCCTCCACCTTATTCAGGCAGCATTTGCCGCATCCGTCGCACAACGCTTCCCATTGCGCGCGATCGAGAGTTTCGATCGGCGCTTCCCAAAACGCGTGCTCGCTCAATTTACCGGACCCATTTCGCAAGTTCGGCGACTACCAGATCGGGCGCGCCTTCATTGGCATCGGTGTTCGGGACATCGGCAGGCATGATGGCCAACGGCTTGCCATCCGGATCCATCAGATATGGCGTCTGGCTATGGCTCATGAGATAGTTTTCCGGGCTCGACCCCTCAACGCGGCTGGAATAAATCGCGAATTTCTTTGTCGCATCGGCAATTTCGGCGTCTGATCCCGTTAGCCCAATTGCGCGCGGGTGGAATGCACTGACGAATTGTTTTAATACGTCAGGGGTGTCGCGTGTGGGATCAACGGTGATGAAAAGTGGCTGGATTTTTTTACCCAGCGCTGGGTTTTCTTTCTCAAAGCTTTTAAGTCCCGCCATCAAATTCTGCATATCGGGTGTGCAGATGTCGGGGCAGTTGGTGTAGCCAAAATAGACGATGCGATACTGGCCATCGAATTCCTTGAACGTCCGCTTCTTTCCATCCTGATCGGTTAAGGTGAAATCACCGCCAATCGTTGCACCCGCAAGCGGCGCTTCGCTCAGTGCGGGTTGAGTCGGCGCAGGATTGCAAGCGGAGGCGAAAAACAGCGCAGACAGCGCCAAAAGTGCGGTTTTGTTCATAGCGAGGCCAGACATGGTCTGCTAAGGACGACTTATCAAGCATATTGGATATGAAAAATGGGGCAGGCTCTGTTGAAAAAGTCGTTTTTCCTCGCGTTGGCTGCGGCCATCACGGTTCCATCCGGCGTTGGCATCATTGCAGCACCGGCTGCTGCTCAGTTTTCGGACAGCTATAATTTCCTGAAGGCCGTGCGTGATCGCAAGGGCGAGGAAGCTGAAAAGTTTCTGGCCGAGCCCGGTACCGTCATCATCAACACGCGCGATGGCTCGACGGGTGAGACCGCCTTGCATATCGTCATCCAGCGACGCGATTCCACTTGGCTTGGCTATCTTTTGCAAAAGGGCGCGAACCCCAATCTGGCAGATAAAAAAGGCACCACGCCGTTGATGCTGGCGACCCAGATCGGTTATGTGGACGGCATTGGAACGCTGGCGAGTAAAAAGGCGCAAGTTGACCAAACCAATCGCGCCGGTGAAACCGCACTCATTCTCGCCGTGCAATTACGCAATGCGGAAGCCGTACGTGCTCTGTTGAAGGCGGGGGCAAATCCGGACAAGAAAGACAGTCGTGCCGGCTATTCAGCGCGCGACTACGCCAAGCAGGATGGTCGTGCAGGCACGATCGTATCGATTATCGAAAATCATGGCAAAACAGATGCCGCTAAAAAGCCGGCTGAACTGGATTTTTCAGGAATCGCCACGCCCAAGTAACGACTGCCCGCCGTGGGCTTATCAGCCCAGCACGAACTTCATCGCCACGCCATTCATGCAATAACGTTTGCCCGTCGGTTTCGGGCCGTCGTTGAAGACATGGCCCAGATGCCCGCCGCAACGGGCGCAATGAACTTCAGTCCGTGGAATGCCGATTTTATAGTCGGTCCGCGTCCCGATGCCGCCTTGGATTGGCTGCCAAAAACTTGGCCAGCCTGTTCCGCTCTCAAATTTGGTCGCTGACGAAAACAGCCGTTGGTTGCAGCCAGCACATGTGAAGACGCCCTTACGCTTTTCGCCATTGAGCGCGCTGGTGTAAGGGCGCTCTGTGTCCTCCAGTCGCAACACGCGATAGGCAGCGGGGGATAAGCGCTTTTTCCACTCTGCATCGCTTAAGTTGACGGCATATCGGGTTTTGGCCGACGCGTCCTGCCCGCAGCCGAAAATGAACATTGCGGCGCCGACGCTGGCACAAGACAGAAATTGGCGTTTGTTCAGTTGCATGTGAAGTTCTTTCCTAAACGGCTGCCACAGATACGCGGCAGCCGGTTAAAAGGTTTCACCTCAATAGCGGGAAAGCTCGACGTCCATCTTGCGATATCCGTGCACGAAACAGCCTGCAACACGTTCCGGCTCGGCCACAACATTGGGCCGCAGCCGGCGTTTTGCCATTTCCTCAAGCAATATCCGGATTTGCAGTTCAGCCAGACGCGCACCGACGCAGCGGTGAATACCATAGCCAAAGGCGAGATGCCGACGGGCATTCTCACGGTCCACAATCATCTTGTCCGGATTGTCGAACACTGTCTCATCACGATTGGCCGACAGATACCACATGCCGATTTTGTCCCCCGCCTTGATGGGGGCACCAAACAGGTCATGATCCTGCGTTGCCGTGCGTCGCATGTGCGCGAGCGGGGTCTGCCAACGGATGATTTCGCTCACCGCGTTCGGGATAAACTCCGGGTTCTTCTCAAGCTTTTCGCGTTCATCTTGGAAACTGTGCAGGCCATAGGCATAGCCTGACATGCTATTACGCGTTGTGTCGTTGCCACCTACGATCAGGAGGATGAGGTTGCCCATATATTCGAACTGGCTCATGTCCTTCATCGGCGAATGGATCATGCGGCTGATAAGGTCAGGGGCTTCGCCTCTGTCTTTACGCTCTTCCCACAGGCGCTGGAAATAGGCGCCCATCTCGAACATTTTTTCAAGGCGTGCCTTGCGTGTTTCCTCCGTGCGGAACAGCTCGACGTCGCCTGCCCAATCGGACCATTCAGTCAATTTGCGACGGTCTTCCCAAGGGAAATCAAACAACAATGCCAACATTTGCGTGGTGAGTTCGATGGAGACCAGATCGACCCAGTCAAAGCTCTTGCCCACCGGCAGTGAATCTAGCAATTCACCTGTCCGCCGCCGGATGTCGCCCGACATGCGTTCCATTTCACCCGGCGTGAATGCCGGCGCGATAACGCGGCGTTCCTCGGTATGCTTCGGCCGGTCCATTGCGATGAACATCGGCATCACAATTTTCTGATCGTCGGGAATGGGTTCCTCAAGGGCGTTATCGTCAATCAGGGTGATCCCGCCATGTTCGAAGGAAGACGAGTAAATATCCGGCAAAGCCTCCACATGCTGAATGGCTTTCAGCGTGGTGACATTCCAATAGCTACCAAAATCAGAACCTTCGATTTTGTTGATGGGCGCCTTTTCGCGCATTTCCTTGAATATCGGATGCCACCGATCCTCAAGATAAATATCTGCTTTCGTCACATCCCAGCGATGTGGTGCCTTGTTGATTTCCCAAGGCAGCGAATCGCTTTCAAACAGGGGGGCAGTTGCCATTTCTATATACTCCTCTCCCGCTAGAAGGTGCCACTACTGACAGAAATGTCAATCCAGTTTCGAACCGCAACTTACCGTGTCAGGCACCATTACCGGCCAATGGGGATAAACCCGAACAGCTTACGTTTTCCGCCATCGGCAATCCGTCCGGCACTACCTGATTTCATCACATTCTTTTTGAAAAGCATAACGCCGAGGCGAAGGAGTAATGCTGCGAATAGCATCTGTCCGATGATCGCAACCGCATGGTGCCATAATGTGGGTTCAAGTGCCGCGCGTCCAATCATCGCGAAGGGCGAACTGAACGGGAATATCGCGGCAAATTTCTCAATGGGTTCGCCAGTTTTTGTGAGCGCATAAGACGCAAAGAAGAAGTTGATGAGCTGCGCCATGGTCACTGGCATGGAAATAGTCTGCACCTCGCGCACGGTCGCTGCCATTGCGCCAATCCCTAAGAACAGCGCGCCCAGCATGAGATAGGCCATGATGAAATAGGTGAAACACAGGGCAACGAACATGGGCCAGCCGACCGCTGGCATGGGGTAGCTTGGCAGATTGGGGCCAAAAGCCGCGACGCCAATCAGGCCAATCGTCGTCCATACCAATATGCCCAACAACGCCATGCCGAGCATCGCAAACAGCTTGCCCAGAAAAACCGATTCCATGGGTATGGACGCGGCCAATATCTCGATAATCTTGTTCGATTTTTCTTCGACAAGGTTCGACAAGACCATGCCGGCGAGCAACATTGTCAGGAAGAACACTAATATCTGCCCGCCTTGCGCGGTAATCGTGCGCAACTGCTTGTCGCTATTTGCGGATTCGGCGACGATATCGGGGGTCGACTTCGGTGCAATCCAGCTGCCCGGGTTGCGCGCATAGCCTGCCAACAACTCGACGCCAGCGCGTTCACGCTCAATGGCGCGGGCCGTTCCAGTGATGACCGGATTGGTCAAAGTGCCTGTCACGACAATGCTTAAATTGTCCGCTTTGGTTTTCAGATATTCCTGCGGGCTTCGCCGGTCAGACACATCCTCGCCGACAATCTTCATCGGCGAGAAATAGCCATCGCCAAGCGTCTTCGACAATGTCTGGCGCGCAGCCAATATTTCCTCGGACTCAGCTTGACTCAGTGCGATACCGACAACTGGCTGCGATGCTTCCTTCGCAATTTGCCCGCCCAAATTGCCCGCCGCAATTCCGACGAGGACCGGGAAAAACGGGCCGAGCAAAAAGAAAATGAACGCCTTGGAATAGATGATCGCCGTGAAATCGCGGCGGGTGATGACGAAGGCCGCGCGAAAAATCTCTCTCATGCGGTTTCTCCCACGACATCCTTGTTCATTTCAGCCGCCACCGATTCCCCTGCAATGGCCACAAAGGCATCGTGCAGCCCGGGGCGCTCGATAGAGAGTGATTTAATGCCGGCTTTGCCTTCGACCAAAGCGGTTAGCAGTGGCTCGACGCCGGTAACGGGCAAGGTGAAATGCCACCAATGCCCTTCCGCCTTGGTGTCCGCAGGCAGCGCGCTGCGCCATGGTCCATCCAGGGTTTCGGTTTCCAGATGAACTTGTGGCCGCAAGCGGTCGCGCGCTTCTGAAACCAGCCCGTCAAAACTGATTTTGCCCTTCGCAATGATCGCAATGCGTTCGCATAGTCGTTCGGCGTGCGCGATGACATGCGTGGAAAAGATGATGGTCACCCCTTTGGCGGCTTGTGCCCGAATCATTGCCTCAAGCTTGGCCTGATTGAGTGCGTCGAGGCCCGAAAATGGCTCATCGAGAACAATCAGTTTCGGGTCATGGACAATTGTCCCCATCAGCTGGACGGTCTGTGCCATGCCTTTGGACAACTGCCGGATCTGACGATCTGCGGCATAACCAAGGCCCGCTTCCTCCAGCAAGGCACGCCCCTTTTCGGCACCTTCTTTTAACGATAAGCCACGCAACGCGCCCATGAAGGCAATGGTGTCAACAGCGCGCATGGATTGGTACAGGCCGCGCTCTTCGGGCAGATAGCCAACGTTGCGCGACTGGGTTATCGGACGGTCCGACCCAAGCAACGTGCGCACGCCAGCGTCGGGATCAATGATACCAAGCAAGGTCCGCAGCATGGTCGTCTTGCCAGCGCCATTGGGACCAAGAATGCCGAAAATGCTACCTTCGGGCACTTTCAGGTCAACGCCGTCGACCGCACGAAAGCCATCGAATTGCTTTACGAGTCCCTTTGCCTCTATTGCGTACATGCTGATTGCCCCGGAAAGAATGTCAGCGCTGAATAGGGTTGGCGTGTGAAGAGACACAAGACAAATATGGTTAATGCATTGCAGGCCAAGGCCTTGGATGAGGGCTTTGTGGCCTTCGGCATTGCGCCTGCATCGCTGGCACCGCGCACCAGCGAGCGCCTGCACCAATGGCTTCGGGACGGCCATCATGGTGACATGCTGTGGATGGAAAATAGGTCCGATCAACGGGCAAGTCCGGATGTGCTGTGGCCGGAGGTGAAGTCAGTCATCATGCTGGGCATGAGCTACGCGCCGTCGCAAGACCCTATGGTTTTGGCCGCGCATGCGGATCGCGCGCGGATCTCCGTCTATGCGCAAGGGCGTGATTATCACGATGTCGTCAAAGGGGCGCTGAAGCGTCTGGCAGGCTGGCTGGCCCATGAAGCGGGCGCAGATGTGAAAGTGTTCGTCGATACCGCGCCGGTTATGGAAAAGGCACTGGCCGAGGCGGCTGGCTTGGGCTGGCAAGGCAAGCACAGCAATGTGGTAAGCCGAGACCATGGCAGTTGGCTGTTTCTGGGGGCGATCTATACGACTGCTGAGCTTGAACCTTCACTGCCGGGCAAAGACAATTGCGGATCATGCCGCGCCTGTCAGGATGTGTGTCCGACGGATGCCTTCTCCGCTCCATATAAAGTCGATGCACGCCGCTGCATTTCCTATCTGACCATCGAGCATAAGGGCTCGATCGACCCCGCATTGCGGCCGTTGATCGGCAATCATATCTATGGCTGCGATGATTGCTTGGCGGTGTGCCCCTGGAACAAGTTCGCCAGTGCCGCTGCGGCGAACAAGGCGTTTCTGCCGCGCGCCGAGTTGGTTGCGCCGCGTATCGCAGACCTTTTGACGCTGGATGACGCCGGTTTCCGTGCGCTTTTTTCGGGATCGCCCATCAAGCGGATCGGGCGTGACCGCTTTGTGCGCAATGTCCTGATTGCGGCGGGTAATGGTGGTGACGCCTCGTTGCTGACGCAGATAACGCGGTTATTGGACGACTCGGCCCCAGTCGTGCGCGGTGCGGCCATTTGGGCGGTGTCGCGATTGTCACCGCCAGAATTTGCGCGCCTGAAAAATGAGCGTGGCGAGACCGAGGCCGACCCGTCGGTTCAGGCCGAATGGGAACTGGCCTAGCGGGCTTGCAACGCCTCAACGCAGGCCGCCCGATCAACAGCTGCCCCGTCGCTTCGGCGCGCATCGACATAGGTCACAATTTCCGCATTCCCCTTGCCTTCGGGATAGAGATAGGCGTCCAGCACGCAGGCTTTGCCTGCAAATTGCAGCTTGCGGCCATAGACCTCGACCACATCAAGGCGCGGTTCGCCGAACAGGCGTTTCAACGCGCCGGCATCCTTGCCAATGACGCCGTCCAATCCACGTTTGTCCAGCGCCGGACGCGGTGGGAAGGCGGCAGCGGTTCTTTCCGGCACGGGCGCGGGCCGCGGTGCCGGTGCCGATACGCAGCCAGCCAGCAACAGCCCAAGCATTGCAGGAAACAGATATTTCATAACTTGCTCACTTCCGAATGCACCATATGCACGGCCATCGCAGTGGCCAGAACGGGTACGAAAAAATTAATGAACGGTATCATCATCGCCGCTGTGGCAAGCAAACCAAGTAGCAATCTGGGCAATTTGCGAATGCTGCCATGTGCTTTGCCATGACGTGCCACCAACATGTCCTCCAAATCGCGACCCATAAGGAGCGCGTTTATAAGCAGGAAGGCGATCGCCGTGCCGATTCCAGTGACCAGAAGCAGGATATATAAAGGCAGAGCGAGCAGATTATAGGCGATCACGCGAACAACCGACCGCAACCCCATTTGCATGCCCGTTACAAGATTGGGCCGAACGCCCGTTTGGGCATGTTGCGGATAATGCCGGTCCTCGACAGCATCGATGATGTCGTCGGCAAAAACCCAGGTAATGGCGACCGCGATAACGCGGAACAACAAAATACCTGACAGGGCAATAATCGCCACAGACAGCAGGCCCGACCACATCCCGCCATCGCCCAGATTGAGCCACAGAAACAATTGTTGCAGTGCAAACCACAAGCCAACGCCCAATATTGCGAAGGTGACCAGCGTCAACAGGATGACTTTTGCAAGTAACAGGACAACGCGGCGGTCCGACAGGCTTTGGAATGAAAGCATCAGTGCATGGATCATCACCGCTTTCTAAAGCGCTTGCCCGAAATGTCCAATCCCACTACGGCGCGCGAAACCGTAATTAGGGAATTTTATGACCGACATCCGCTTCGACGTCCTCGCCATCGGCAATGCCATTGTAGATATTATCGCCGACACGAACGATGCTTTTATTGAAAGCGAAGGTCTGACCAAGGGCAGCATGCAGCTCATCGACGAAGCGCGTGCACAGGCATTATACGATCATATGGGCCCTGCGCGCGAAATCAGCGGTGGTTCGGCTGCCAACACATTGGCTGGCCTTGCGCGCCTCGGCCATAAAACAGCGTTCATTGGTCAGGTTGCCAATGACCAATTGGGCGACGTTTTTGCCCATGACATCCGCGCGGGGGGCATTCATTTTGACATCGCCGCACGCGAAGGCGCACCTTCGACCGCGCGCTGCTATATTCTGGTAACGCCTGACGCGCAGCGCACGATGAACACTTTCCTGGGTGCATCGCAGTATTTGCCCGCGCGCGTCATCGACAAAAGCCTGATCGAAAGCGCGGCTATCCTGTATCTGGAAGGCTATCTGTGGGATCCCGAAGAGCCTCGCGCCGCGATGCGCACCGCAATTGATGTCGCGCGCGCGGCTGGCCGCAAGGTTGCCCTGACACTCTCAGACGCGTTTGTAATTTCGCGCCATGGTCCTGATTTCCTTGCCGAAATGGATGCGGGGCGTATCGACATATTGTTCTCCAACGAAGTTGAAATCTGCGCATTGAACAATAGCGATGATTTCGAAGCATCGGTGGCCGCGATTGCGGCAAAAGTTCCGTTGCTGGTCTGCACGCGCGGTGAACATGGAGCAATCGCTATCGAAAACGGTGTCCGCACAGAGGTTTCGGCCGAACCTATAGCGCAGTTAGTGGACACGACCGGTGCTGGCGACCTGTTTGCAGCCGGCGTATTTGCCGGCATCGCGCAGGGGCGGCCCATGGTAGAATGCCTGACCATGGGTGCGGTTTGTGCTGCCGAGATCATTTCGCATTACGGCGCGCGCCCGGAAGCCGACATTGCGGAGCTGGTAGCAACGCGTCTGGGTTAGTTCTTTTTCTTGCGGAAAAGCACGCGGTCCTCGTGGCCGAAGCCCCACCGCCAGATAATCCAGCTGTAAACGGCAAGAATAACCGGGATGCCGATGGCCAGTTCAACCCATTCGAAGCGTGCAGGTACGCTGACTATCAACGCACCCAAAAGCCCTGCTGCCGACACTGCAGGGATTAATGCCCAGCGCCAGATACGGATTTTCTCGTCGAGCAGCTTTGCGAGGAAACGGGATTTGATGAACGAACCAATGCCAAGCGAAACCATCAGGCCGCACGCGACCGCGGCGGCCTGATACAGGCCAATATATTCTGCTTTCAGCGGCATATCGTCGGCAAGCAGTATGAGGCCCACACTCACCAATGCTTGCACAGCAAGCATGCCAACAGAGATCAGCAGGTTGCGGTGGCGCGCCATATATACCAGCGCAGACTCACTCACGACTGCGGTTGCGGCGGCAACTTCTGCCGCCAGCAAAAACGCCAGTGCAGCCGTCCCGCCCACAAATTCGGGACCGATTAGCCCCATGACAGCCTCACCCGGGATACCAAGTGCCAAAGCAATGCCTGCCTGCGCTGCGATGATCCAGAAACCGACTTGTCCGACCTGTTTCGCGATCTCACCATAGTTTTTGGTCTGCAGGTTCCGGGTTATCACCGGCCCCAATATAGGGTCAAAGCTGGTTTTCAGTTTCTGCGGCAGGCTGGCGACCTGTTGCGCGACATAATAAATGCCTACGACAGCGGGTGACGCGAACAGCCCGAGGATCGCAAGGTCCAGCCTGCGGCTACCCCATTCGGCTGCGTCTGCGGCGGCGAGCGGCAGGTTCCTTTTCGCAATCGCAAACGACCGCGTGAAGCTGGGCCGCCATCCCCACGGCACGCCATAGCTGCGCCACAGTGGCCACAAAGCGAACAGCAATGCGGCGGCCAGCGACGCCACATAAGACAATATCAGTCCATCACGCGCGGAGTAGAAATAGAAAGCCCCGGCGGCGATGCTGATGGTCCACGGCTCGACAATTGCCCGGGCGCGTACCGTCGAGAGGATATCGAAGCGATAGGCCAATGCGGCCAGCGCGATGTCTGTCGCGACAATCGCGAATATGGCCAACGGAAGGAAACGGTCGAGCCCGTTAATGCCGCTGTTCGGGAACATCAATTGGGGCAGCAAAATTAAGAACAGTGCGCCGACAGTGGCTGCGGTCATAGCGGCAAGCATTGCGTCGGCGACCAAATGCGCATGAGGGCGGTCGTCACCGGCAAGCAACTCCGCCAAGCCGCGACGCAGCCCTAAGGAGGCGAGCTGGGCAGCAAATTCGATGATCAATATGGCATAGGCAAAGCGCCCAAGCGCCTCGGGCCCATAAAGGCGTCCGGCGATAAACAGGAACGGGATTCGCGCAGCCAGTCGCAGGACAAAGCCGAACACATTCGTCCGGCCACCCTTTGCGAGCGCCTGAATATCGTCTTCGTCGGTCCTGGCTGCGGTCAAATCATGTCCCTGTTCGATCAGGCTAGCGTAATCAGCTACGCGTTACCAGCTTTCGGGCTTCAACGGACGAGCGAGCAGATTGGAGATGACAGCCTCCACGGTTGCTGATCCGTCCAGCAATGCGCCGACTGCTGCGACAATAGGCATTTCCACGCCAAGCTTTTGCGCCGATGCCAGTAGCACCGGAGCGGTAAATGCCCCTTCCGCCACCGTCTGCCGGTTCGCTAGCAAGCTTTCCGCGCTGTGCCCCTGGCCCAGTCCCCGACCCAAGGAAAAGTTGCGCGAGTTTTCCGAGCTGCATGTAAGGACGAGATCGCCGAGGCCCGACAGGCCAGCCAGCGTCTCCGACTTCGCGCCGCGTGCTAGGCCGTAACGCTGCATTTCGGCAAAACCGCGCGCGATAAGCGCGGCGCGTGCGTTCAGGCCGAGGCCAGCGCCGTCGACGACTCCGCAACCGATCGCGAGCACGTTCTTTACCGCGCCGCCAATTTCCGCGCCAACGACATCATTTGACCAATAAGGCCGAAAGGACGGGGTTGCGATCAGGCGGGTGAGGATGGTTCCAAGTGCTTCGCTGGCGGTGGCGAGCGTGACGGCGGTTGGTTTACCGGCGGCAACCTCATGGGCAAATGTCGGCCCGGAAAGCACCGCTATCGGATTGTTCGGGCGCGTGTGCGCAGCCACATCGGAAACAAGCATCTGCGTGCCGGCCTCAATGCCCTTTGCGCATAAAATAAGCGGCGCATCTGTCGCGGGTAATGCGGACAAGGTCGACCGCACATGCTGAGCGGGGGTGACAATCAAAAGGGCAGCGCACTCTGCCATCCGTGCAAGGTCGCTCGTTGCTTCAATCGTAGGGGGCAAGGATAGTCCGGGCAGAAATGCCCGATTTTCGTGCTTTGCGTTGATGCTTTCAACGACATCGTCTTCACGCGCCCAAAGCAGGACGCGGGTATGGATCTGCGCCATCACGGCAGCCAATGCAGTGCCCCATGCGCCGCCGCCAATAATGCCGACCGGGTAAACATGACTCATGCTTTCACTCCTGCACCCCGCGCGGGCGCGGCTTTGGGATCAAGTGGCCATCTTGGCCGCGCAACAAAGTCCAGCCCGTCGGTCAAGCCTAGGGCCAGCCGCTCCGCACCGGCCCACGCGATCATCACGCCATTGTCGGTGCAAAGCCAAAGCGGCGGCGCGACAAAACGCATGCCTCTGGACGTCGAAAGTTGTTGCAGCATGTCGCGTATCGGTCCGTTCGCCGCGACACCGCCTGCAACGACCAAGGCGTCGGGTGCGTCAATCCGGTCGAGGGTATAATTGATGCGATCAAGCAAGCAGTCGACGACCGCCTGCTGAAAGGACGCGGCGATGTCTTCCACGCGATATTGCCCCGTTTGGTGCGCGCGCAACACCGCGCTTTTCAAACCGGCGAAGGAGAAATGCGGTTCGTCGGCGCCCTTCAGCGGTCGGGGAAGCGGCACGTTGCCGGCATTGCCCTCAGCGCCTGCGCGCTCTACTGCTGGTCCACCAGGGAAACCAAGCCCCAATATCTTGGCGGTCTTGTCAAAGGCCTCACCCACGGCATCGTCAATCGTGGTCGCCAACCGGTCATAGTCGCCGACGCCGTTCACGCGCAGAAGCTGGCAATGCCCGCCCGATACGAGCAGCAGCAAATAAGGGAAATCGAGATGGGGGTCGATCAACCTCGGTGACAGCGCATGGCCTTCCAGATGGTTCACCGCGATCAATGGCTTGCCCGATGCCATGGCCAGTGCCTTTGCCGTGACTAACCCGACCATCACCCCGCCAATAAGGCCGGGGCCAGCGGTCGCCGCAATGGCGTCGACATCGTTAAGCGTCATGCCAGCATCGGCGAGGGCGGTTTGAACCAAAGGCGTCATCAGTTCGGCATGCGCACGGGCGGCAATCTCGGGAACCACACCGCCGAAAGCGCGATGATGGTCCTCTTGTCCCGCCAGCGCATGGCTCAAAACTGTCCGGTCGGAGCGGACAATCGCTGCCGCCGTTTCGTCGCAGCTCGATTCAAGACCAAGGATGATTGCCATTCCGCTTTCCCATAGGTGGACGTGCCGCTATGAACAAGCAGCATGACAAAGACTTTATTCACTGCCGAGCGTCCATTACGTATCGGTACCCGCCGTTCTCCGCTGGCTTTGGCCCAGGCCGAGATGACAATGGCCGCCCTTAAAGCGGCGCATGACTTGCCGGATGAAGCGGTGGTGCTTGTCCCCATGCTCGCAACAGGGGACAAGATTCAGGACCGTCCTTTGGCTGATATTGGCGGCAAAGCATTGTGGACCAAAGAGCTGGAATGGGCCCTGATCGATGATCAGGTCGATATTGCGGTGCATTCGATGAAGGATGTGGAAACCGTCCGCTCGGATAGCTTCATTGTCACCGCCATGCTGCCACGTGCAGATGTGCATGACCGGTTGATTGGCGCAGATTCGCTCGACGCTTTGAAGCCCGGCGCGCGCGTCGGAACATCCAGCCCACGGCGCGCAGCGCAATTGCAGCGTCAGCGCCCCGACCTCCAGATCGTGCCGTTACGCGGCAATGTCGCGACACGGTTGGCACATATCGCAGCAGGCGATGCCGATGGAACATTGTTGGCCGCCGCTGGGCTGGACCGTTTGGGCATGCCCGATGTGGGTGTCGAACTTCCGCTGACACAATTCCTTCCTGCCGCTTCACAGGGCGCAGTGGGCATTGATCGCCTATCCAGCCGAGAGGACCTGATCCCGTTTCTGCACGCCATCAATCACGCCACGACATTTATCGCCGTGAACGCGGAGCGCGCCCTGCTTGCAGCCTTGGGCGGTAATTGCCACTCTCCGGTCGCGGCATATGCCGTGGTGGACGGATCAACGATCAAGCTTAAGGCTGAAATTTTCACCAATGACGGTGCAGAGATGCATTCGGACGAGATGTCTTACGACAAGAACGAAGACGGCGCGGCGCAGTTGGCACAGGCCCTGTTGGCCCGTGCGAGCCCAGAATTGCGGGGCATATTTGCCTCGTGAAGGTGCTGATTATTCGCCCGCAACCTGGCGCTGATGCAACGGCACAACGTTTCAGTGCGGCTGGCCATGTTCCGACAATCATGCCTTTATTTGAAATTCAGCCCGTGGCGACAACCGCGATTTCGGCATCAGGCTATGATGCGATAGTGCTGACGAGCGGCAATGCGGTGCGTGCGGCTGAACCTTTTTTGAAGTCCAACGCCCATGTGCCAGTTTACGCAGTCGGTAGCGCTACCGCGCGTGCGGCTGAAAAATGTGCGATCACACCGTTTCGCACTGGCTCGTCTGGCATCGATTCGCTCGTAGATGTCGCGGTGCAAGAAGGTCGTACGCGTTTGTTATGGCTGGCCGGAGAAGACCACAGCCCGTTGCAGCCAAGGGCCGGTGTCATCGTCGACACGTACATCGTTTACAAAAGCGTTGCGGTGCAGGCGCCCGACGACTTTACAGCGGCTGTCGCGCACAGCGATCTGGTTATTTTGCACTCCTCACGCGCAGCGCAATATTTTGCCAACTGTTGCGATGATGCGGGCATTTCGCGTCAGGACGTTGCGCTGGCGACGTTTTCCGACGCCATCGCACGGAACACCGGCGATGGATGGGCCATTTGTATCGTTGCACCCGCGCCCAACGACGCTGCCTTGCTTGAGGCCATTCAAACGCATTATAAGACGACCAAAGCCGATATCATTCCCCGCAAACATCCCGAAGGAACGACATGAGCGACTATCCACCAGCAACCGGCGCGCGTGGCGGCGTGAAGCTTAAATATATCGCGCTGCTTTTGTTTGTGGCTTTCGCTGGTGGCGGCGTCGCGACCTGGTGGCTTGCCGACGAATATGGGTTGGTGGGCGCATCAGGTCCTGCCGATACTGCGGGTGCAACGTCCAATGGCTCTTCTGCAACCGAAGGTAATGTTGCGCCCGCGCCTGCTGCTATTGGCACGACTGGGGACATGATGGGGCAGGTGCCGCCAGTGCTCGTCACCGGAACGGTACCGTCGGCTGATTCCGCGCGCGGCGAAGGATTGTTGCTGACATATGTGGTGCGCAGAACACTCGATGAAGGCGCACCGCTGGGCTATTTGGCTGAACAACTGCGCCTGCGTTTCGGCGCGAGCCAGCCACAGGCCGTTGCCATTGTCGTTTCTGCGGCACAGGCACCGGTTACCCGCGACCTGTTGCGCAGTGAGCTTGCGGCGCTGGAACCAGCGTTGATGATGAACAGCAAGGACGAGGACCTTTGGACTACAGTCAAAAAGGAGGTTTCCGAGCTGTTTGTCCTGCGGATGGATGGCGCGGTTAGCGTCGCACCCAGCCAGCGGTTCATGCGCGCGCAAGCGTTCGTAAAAGCCGGGGATATCAAGGGTGCCAGAGCGGAAGTTGCCCAGTTGCCAGGTGCTGATTCGGCGCGATCATGGTTGGCGCGCGCGAAACGCTACGATGACGCGCGGACGGCGTTAAAACAGCTTGAGGAAATGGCTTTGGTTCGGCCGCTTGCAATTCCCGTGGCTGTCCCGCCACCTGCGCCAGTTGAGCAGCCCGAAGAGGCACCTGTCTCGCCGCCAACGCCCTAAGGCATCCCGCAATTTCCCCGCACGCAACGCCGCGTTCGCACGATCTTGCCCCGCCGTTATCTTCATTGGCGCGAGAGGCGATTTTCTTTGCCCCGCTCCGCGTCCGCGCGGCGTTCGGCCCGCGGGTCAAAACGACGGTGGACGGCAAGGGGCAACCCGTCATGGTTATTCCGGGATTTATGGCCTCTGATCGCACCACATCCCGACTGCGCCGGTCGCTTGCGGCTTCCGGCTTCGCCTGTTCCGGTTGGGGACTGGGCCGAAACACGGGCATCAAACAGGATGTTCTGACTCGTCTTGATGACCAGATTGCGGCTCTTGGATGCAGCGCGCCCGTAACTCTCGTTGGGTGGAGCTTAGGCGGGCTGATTGCGCGCGAATATGCCAAGCACGCGCCTAACCGCGTTGCTAAGGTTGTCACGCTGGGAAGCCCGTTTTCCGGTGATCCACGGGCCAACAACGTTTGGCGGATCTATGAGTTGATCGCGGGCCATAAGGTGCATGCGCCGCCGTTAGAGGTGAACATGGCAACCAAGCCGCCGGTGCCAACGATCGCACTGTGGTCGCAACGCGATGGCTTGGTCGCCCCGCGCGCGGCCTATGGCCTCACCGATGAGGCTGACGAACATATGGAGCAACAATGCACCCATATGGGGTTCATTGCGTCGCCGGACGTCATTCGGCGGATCGCCGAGATAATCGCGCCTTAAGCGCAATTGGCACAATGATTGCTGAACAGCGGGTATCCATCTGAAAGGAGTCCCTATGCTTGTTCTTATATTCGCGCTTTTGACGACGCCACCCCAGTTCGAGGATCTGGAAATCCTTGATGAACGCATTCAAGCTGAAAATGTGAGCGCAGAGCCCGTGGACAAGCGGCTGAAGCTGGCGCAATGCCCAGCTGAGCCGATTGTTTCCCCCGCCGTCGGCGATGCGGTTGTCGTGCGTTGCCCCGCCTTGGGCTGGCGTTTGCGTGTGCCTGTTAGGGCAGCGTCCAACGCCGCCGAAAATAGCCAGATTGTTATCCGTAAAGGTGACTTGATTGAATGTATTTCGGGTGGCCCGGGTTTTTCGGTGTCCACGCAATTAATTGCCATGGACGATGCCCGCGTTGGCCAGTCGCTTCGCGTCAAATCGCCGACATCTTCCGTTTTCTTGACAGCGGTCGCGAAATCCCAAGGGCAGGCTACACTATAGGATTAAAGACCTGAGCCAAGTTGCCGTTCTTAATTCCGTCAGGGCTGTCAGGTTTCCGACAGCCTAGCGGAAAGGGAAAGAAATGGTACATTCAGTGACGTTGAAATCGGCACAACTGGCCGTCGTGTCACACAAGAAAACAGCTGAAGTGGCAGCACCTCAGCCTAATGTTATGCATTCGGAAAAGCCGACCACACAGAATATCAGCCTTGCCACGGCATTAGCGCAAAAGGGTCCGCCATTCGACGCGGCACGCGTTGCATCACTGCAGGCGGCTATTGCGAGCGGCAAATATCGGATCGACTTAGGCGCTATTGCAGATGGCGTAATGCGTTTCGGCACCGGCGCCCCCGCCTGACCCCATGATCGACAACCTCATCGCTTGCCAGAACGACCTGATTGCGGCGCTCGATGCACGCGATGCGGATGCCGTTGTGGCGGCGACCCATGCGCTTGCGGCGGCTGTGGATGCACTCTCGGCAAATGACGTCATGGTGGATCAAGAGCTGCTGGCGCATGGCATGAAGCAGGCGGAAGCTGCGCGCATCCGGGTCAAATATCTGACGGCATGGAACCGACAAAAAATTGACCGGCTGGCCGAATTACGCGGTCAAAAATCCGCTATAATCTACACGGCACACCCCAAATAGCCACGTTACACGTGCGTTACGCCTAGTTGGCATGACTGTTGCTGTACCGGATATATGACCATTCGGATTTTATCATGACCTTCCCGCTCGGCTCTGCGGCTCCCCGCCAGCGCGTGACTGCGGCTATCGCTCAGGCGTCTGCCCGTACTGGCGTCGCTTTCGACTATCTGATGAACCAGGCACAGGTTGAAAGCGGTATGCGCCCTGACGCGCGCGCCAGAACGTCAAGCGCCACTGGCCTGTACCAGTTCACAAGCCAGACATGGCTAGGCACGCTTAAGCGTCACGGCTCAGCCCATGGACTCGATTGGGCAGCTGACGCCATTTCCAAAAATGGTGCTGGCCAGTTTACCGTCAATGATCCGGCGATGCGTAGCCAGATTCTTGATCTACGCACGCATCCCGAAACCGCAGCCGTCATGGCGGCAGAATTTGCCTCGGATAATAACAGCTACCTCCAACAACGTCTGGACGGCAATCCGGAAGCCGTTGACCTGTACCTCGCCCATTTTTTGGGCGCCAAAGGTGCTGGCGATTTTCTGGACGCCTTGCGCGACCAGCCCGATCAGGCAGCTGCTCCGCTGTTTCCCGCCGCTGCTGCTGCCAACAAATCAATTTTTTATAACGCCAATGGCGGTGCCCGCAGCTTGCGGGAAATACGCAATGGCTTTTCCGCCAAGCTCGCCGCCGGACCCGGTGGAGACTATCGCCCAACATCTGCGGTTATTGCGCAACGCACCATAAATCCGGTGCAACGACAGGCCCCCTTACAGCTGGCGCGTATCGAGAAAATGCCCGCCGGGCTTGATCTCGACTTCGCCCGCAAAGCCTATCAACGCCTGTCAGGCTTATCGGCATGATGCAGAACCGCATGTTCGCCGTTCCGCTGGCGGTATTAAAGGGCAATGCTTTGCCGGTGGCGATCCTGCTCCTTGTGATGCTGATGATCGTGCCGGTTCCAGCGGTGCTGCTGGATGTCGGGTTTATTCTGAACATCATGATCAGCCTCGCGGTGCTGATGGTGGCGATGAATGTCGCTAAACCGCTCGATTTTTCATCCTTTCCCACGGTGCTGTTGTTGGCCACGATTTTTCGGCTGGCGCTAAACGTCGCGTCGACGCGCGTTGTTCTGGTTGACGGGCATAAGGGCCCAGCTGCGGCGGGACATGTCATTGAGGCATTTGGCGCGTTCCTGATTGGCGGCGATTATATCGTCGGCATCTTCGTCTTCGCCGTTTTGATGATCATCAACCTGGTCGTAATTACCAAGGGTGCAGGGCGCGTATCCGAAGTGTCGGCGCGTTTCACATTGGACGCGTTGCCCGGCAAGCAGATGGCGATAGACGCCGATTTGAACGCCGGACTTCTGACGGCAGATGAAGCCAAAGCCCGCCGTCAGGAAGTCGCCACCGAAGCGGACTTTTACGGCTCCATGGATGGCGCATCAAAATTTGTAAAAGGCGATGCCATCGCTGGCCTGCTGATCCTGTTCGTCAATATTTTTGGCGGGCTTATTCTGGGCATATTCAGCCACGGCTTGAGCTTCGGCGAAGCAGCGCAAACCTATATCATGCTGGCCATTGGCGATGCGCTCGTGGCGCAGGTTCCCGCCTTGCTGCTCTCCATTGCCGCTGCCGCAATTGTCACCCGCGTATCCTCGCCGCTCGATCTTGCCGGACAGATTTCCAGCCAGTTCGGTTTCTCCCGCGCTTGGGGTCCAGTCGCTGGCATTCTGATGCTGCTTGGCATGGTCCCTGCGATGCCGCAATTGGTGGTGTTACCCGCAGCTGCCCTTGCAGGCGCCATCTATTGGAGTTTGCGCCGCGCCGAAAAAGCGCCTCCGCCTGTGCCCGAAATTATCACGGACGCTTCGCCCAATCATCTTATCGAGTGGCACGAAGTTGCCGATGTTGCACCCATCACGCTGGAGCTTGGCTATGCATTGATCAATCTGGTCGACGAGCGCAAGGGCGCCGCTTTGATGGGCCGCGTGACCGCCATTCGCCGCCAATTGTCCCGCGAATTCGGCTTTGTGATGCCGATGGTGAAGGTATCCGACGATCTTTCGCTACCCGGTAACAGCTATCAAATCCGTATCTCCGGCGTCATGGTTGGCGAAGATCAGGTCTGGTCCAACGAATTGCTGGCGCTCGATTCAGGCGATTGCCTTGAAGGCGTCACGGGGCGTGCGGTCAAAGACCCGAGCTTTGGCCTCGATGCCTTGTGGATTGCGGCCGGCGACCGGACGGAGGCCGTCGCGGCTGGCTATACCGTGGTTGATCCTGCGACCGTCATCGCCACGCATTTGAACCAACTGGTCAGTAGTTCCGCGGCGGAACTGTTCGGCATGGATGATGCACAGGCGCTAATCGACAATCTGAAGCTTACCTATCCGCAACTGGCGGCAGGTTTGTCGCCTGCACCCTATTCGCTGGCCGCCGTGACCACATTGTGCCGCGCCTTGCTGGCCGAGCGCGTGCCGCTACGTGACTTCCGCCGGATCGCCGAAGCGATGGTCGATCTTGCCCCGCGCAATCTGGAGATGACCGACCTTGTCGAGGCTGTGCGCCAACGACTGGGCGGGCTTATTGTGCAAACCATCGTGCCAGTGAAAATGCCGCTGCCGGCGATCACCTTTGATGGCGAGCTTGAGGCACTGCTTGTCCAATCGGTGCAATCTGCGCCGCAGGCAAGTTGGCCGTTCGAACCTGAACTCGCGCGCCGGATTATCTCTGTCATCGACAATGCGGTGCAGCCCATGCTGGTCGTCGCCCGCAGCTTCGCGATCATCACCTCGCCCCTGTGCCGTGCGGCGGTTGCTCGGCTGTTGCGGTCGCAATTCAGTGACGTTGCCGTCCTGTCCTTCCTCGAAATTCCCGAAACGAAAAAAGTAGACGTCATCGCCGTCGTTGGCGGCACCCCGCGTCTGCCTGAACCCGTCTCTTCCGCCTCTCAGCAAAACATTGGAGAATCTCATGCTGAATGAAGCAGTTAATGCCTATCGCGCACCGCAATCCATCAGCCCGACCGATTTGGTGCAGAAACATAGCGCGATAGTCAGGCGCATCGCGTGGCACGTACACAGCCGCATGTCATCCGCCATCGAGGTTGAAGATCTCATTCAAGTCGGCCTGATTGCGCTGGTTGAAGCGGCCCAGAATTTTGAAGACCGGGGTATCGCGTTCGCGCCTTACGCCGCCACGCGTGTGCGCGGTGCCATGGTGGACGCGTTGCGCCGCGATGCCCGCATGGGCCGTGCCGGCATGGCCAACCGGCGTTATCTCGCCAGCATACGTGCCCGGCTGGAACAGGAATATATGCGCAGCCCGAGCGATGCGGAGATGGCAGGTGCCGCTGGTCTTGATGCACCCGCATATCACGCGATGGCCGCATCAACGGTCCCGATGGGCCAAGAGTCTATCGAGGAAAGCTATTCCGACCATGACATGTGGTTCGCCGACCTTACCGACAGCGCCGACACGATGTTGGAAAAGGCGCAGTTGCGCGAGGCCTTGGTCGATAATTTGTCCAAGCTGTCCGAACGCGAGGCGATGGTGCTCCAGCTTTACTTTGTCGAGGAACTGAACCTTGACGAAATCGGGGAAGCATTAGGCGTTGGCGCGGCGCGGATCTGCCAAATCAAGAAAGCCGCGCTCGACAAGATGCGGACGATGATGATGGCGGACGAAGCGGCTTAGTTCGCCTTCCGCCGGATCGGCACCGGAATGTTGCAAATGTCCGCTCCGCCTGCGGGAATATTGAAAAAGGCGTCCCGCCGGTTCGCGCGCGCATCGGCATAGGCCGCAAAGCTTGCGCTTTCGGTCGACAGATATTCGAATGCGGGCACGTCCTTGGATTCGTTACCGAGCCGCACTGACAGGATCGGCACGCGCTCCTCTTCCTTCTCGTAAAAGCCAAGGGCACCTGTGCCGCGTGGCAGGCTGGACATATGTTCAATCCCCTCAATCACGCGGCCAACGAGCGCGATGTTGCGGTCCAAGTGCCGCGGCGCATGGCCGATGACGGTGTAAAGTTCAGCGCCCGTGCCTGTATCGGGCGAGAGGTTGCGGCCAACGCCGACCATGCCGTAGCAGTGCGTTGGCCACGCCTTCTCGGCGACTGCAATGGGCCAACCACTCCAAATGGCTGTTTCGTGCCTGTAGGCGTCGAATATGGCAGTTTCGCCTTGGCTATCGTTAAGCATTGCTTCCGCCAAAACTGCTTGCTCCACGCCCTCGGTGATCCATTTAACTTTGTTGCCGGGTTGGAGGTTGCTCTCATAGTCTCCTTCAGGCACTACCGCCAAACCGTCCGGCAAAGCCTTTTTCTCGGTCGCATCGCCCCATTGTACGACATAATTGTCCTGCACGCGGTTGATGCTGGTGCTATCCCACCAATGCGCAGCGGCCAGTTTACGGATATTGCTGACCCAGCCTTGGCTGAACGGGGCAGGGATGAGCTGGATGACAACGCGGCGTGGCTTGCCTTTCGAATCGGGCGCAAGATCCATCACCAACAGGTCCGATGCAGCAATGGCAACCCATTCCTCCGTTTTGGCTGCCGCCACGATTTCACTCGGCGCGGGATAGGTTTTGGCCTCCTGCGCGGAAACGGGGAGGGGGGCGCATATTGCGGCGCTGGCAAACAGGGGCAGATATCTTTTCATCAATAGGGTTATGGCAAATCACTGTGCCTTGCGAAAGCGCAAAGGAGCGGCTAGGGGCGTGCGTCCCTTATGGGAATGCGGAGACGTGGCCGAGTGGTCGAAGGCGCACGCCTGGAAAGTGTGTATAGGGGTGACTCTATCGTGGGTTCGAATCCCACCGTCTCCGCCACACAGTCACCAGACCAAGGTGCATTCCGGAGCATCGTACAGAAATCCCGCTAAACTGGGCCAATGCGTTAACACGCCAAGCCTAAAAAAAGCCAATTCCGTCATCGTCAGAATTTAAACGGTTCGGGATCTCTGCGGTTCAATCTGTCGGTTGAATTACATCTTGTTGTCCGTCTGGCGGCAATAACCCCTAACAATGCGGTCCTTAAAGGAGACGTGAATCGTCGTAGCCACCTGTCGTCTGTGCATCAAAATCCGGCAGATTTAAAAATACATTTTTGCGCCAAATTGAAGTTGGCGCGGTTCCAAGACGAATTTCTGGCCAAGCAATTCGATTGCGCTGCCGCCTGCGGAACATCTGAAGCTCGGCTGCTTGGGCTCGCGGTTGATCGCGGTGACCAATTTCGTTGATCCGAATGACACCGCCACGTCACCAAAATCAATATCGGCTCTCGTGCAAACGCGCCGGATGAAATCCGGCAAATCGTTAAATGCGCCATTTTTCGTGCGTTCCGCAACGATCAGTTCCGCTGCATTTGTTCGCGCCAGCTTTGTCATTTCGATCGATGAGCTCGCATTAATATCAATATAGTTTCGCTGGGGTGACCGGTTGCAGGTGTCTGGTCGTGCGGGCAAAGGATATCAAGGCGGCGGGTTCATCTCCCGAAAACCGCGATCGACCTCAAAGATCACGGCGTTGTCTGATTTCATGTCATCGAATGCGATCGGCTCAATCCAGCTATCTGGAACTTTGGGGCGCTGACTGGCCGCGAGCTTCCGCCCGGCGCATTTGCCCAGTGCCGCATTGGCAGCAATCCTGCGTCTAACGGTCTGACATGTAACAACGGCCAAGCGGCCATCATCACCCACGCGAATGCGGGAGATGTTGGGTACCGGCGCGGCGGCGGTAAGCCGTAATGAAGCTATCTCATAATCCCCTGGCTCCAGGCCCGTGATACGCAGTTCGCCTCTCGTGTCGATCGGTGCAAGGATATCAGTGGCACCGCCAACAGGTGTGAGGACGAGCGTGCGTGGGAACCGCCCCCTGTCCAGCATTTGGCCCGTTTCAATATCAGCGGCTGCTCTCACTGTCGGCCCAAAAACGAGTGCGGAGGTGGCTATGAGTATGAACGCGCCGCTGGACACGGCGCGTGTCGCATATTCAGGAAAGCGTGACATCCAGATTTTCCTTGCGTTTGCCGAGGTCAGGTGCGGTAGGAAGCGCATCAAAGCTTTATCGGCGTTCCGTTCCACGGGAGGCGATGGTCATCCACTTTGTAGCTTCCTTCCCCTGCTTGGCAGGAAAAGCCACGCCCGCGCATGTTGCCCGTGCCCCGAACAATCTCTTTGCCAATCATGATGTTCACACTGCTAAGATCGACTGACGTCTTTGCGCAGACCTTGCTCGCAAACTGCGCGATGCTGGCATACTCCTTCATTTCTTCCTGGGAGAGGATGGTGATGGCTGCAGGGGTAAGTGTTGGCACGAGCGAGAGATCGCCCTTAGTCGCCGTCGCAATTTCGAGCACTGCGTCGTCAGCCTGGGGGTTAAATCCTTTCGGCACTTGGATTGCATGCGTAACGCATTTTTCGAGTATCACCCAGCCGCAACGCTGCAACCGGGTGGGTGACGCGGGTATCCGCGCGGCTCCAATGGCTTCGGATGTCGGGCGGTTGATCAGAATGGGGGGCTGAATCTTGCTCGCAGGCGTGATGTCACCCTGCTCACCAGCAGCTTGGGTAGCAGTTGGCGGGCATGGTGGCGCCGATCCGTTGTGGCAGTAAATATCGGTCTGCGCGTTTACACTAGCTTGCTGCGGCGCGGGGGCAGCCTTCCCGCCCAAACCCTTAGGCAACGGCGGCCTTGGCTTCTGGACATTTGCCTGCGCTGTGGTGGCCAAACACAATATGGCAATGCCAGCAAGGCCGCTGATCCATGTTTTCGTTTCAATTTTCATCTGAAAGTGCCCTCTCTCAATCTATGGTGAAATGTGCGGAAATCATCGCAGCAAGGTGACGTGTCCGACATAATTATGCTTTTGACCGTAGAGGCTGAATTCTTGTCCGCCGCCGGGTCTACATTGCAGACCCGACGAAACTGCGCCCGCAACCGGCATCATAATCGTAAGGTCGGAAACCTTGATCCCGCCCCTGTTCATATCAATGTCCATGGTCCGGCAGTTGCGCTGGGCGAAGTTCTCAATGCTCGAATAGAGCCCGCCCTTTTCACGCTGGACGACAATGTGCACGGCACTTTGCATAGACGTGCCAGTGACGCGCGCGATTTCGGCTGCATTTGCAGTGTTCAGGTCAACCACTCTTGCCGCAACAATCGCGATGATGGTACCAGAACCACCTTGCTCGCCGAATGCAATTGGCTCCACCCAATACTGCACAACGGGCAGCGCACGTCGCGCACGCGGATCGGTTGCCTTAGGTTCAGGATAGGTGGTTTCGCTCTTGGCGACAAAGGCCATCCTGCCTTCGGCTCCCACAGCAATTAGAATGCGCGCCCCATCTCCGATCAAATTGACCTCATATTTGCCCGGCTCCAACCCGGATACCTGAACCACACCTTCCGGATCGGTTGGCGCGATAATGATACGTTCGGCGTGACGTTGTTTTCTTATCACCGTGCCTTTGTCACCCGAAGTGACGACTTTACCCCTAATCTTGCCTGAAGCTAAAGCAGGCGCAGTCCACATCGCCGCCCCAGCCACCGACAGCGTAAGCGCCCCCTGTTGCAACGGTGAAAGCGCACTCAACCCTACCGCCGCAAGCAGCCCGCCGCCGGCAAGTTTCTTTGAAACTTTGGTCATGACGCGTGTCATCCTGATTCCTCTCCCAAACCAGCCGATGATTCGCAGATTTGCTTCGCTGCTCTGGTTTTGTCAGTCCGTACGAACCGGAATCTGCTTGATGGGACGAGGTCTGCCGACGGCTGCGCGCGGGTCTTTTTGGCCGTTATATAGTTCAACCGGGACGGTTATCGGAACAAAGGATCTGGCTATCACCTCCTCCGGGAAGAAGGGCGGCGGCGCACCGCGTGGTCGGGTTTGCTGAACTCGCTCGTTAACGCAAACCGGTCGCGTGCCAATTGATCCAACCTGCCCACCCGCGTTTAGGCAGGCCATAACGTCCTTTGTTGGTATGATCTGTTTGCACGAATGATCTTTGTAAATCATGGTGATATTGTCGTCGACTTCAATGTCACACAGCTCAACCTTGTCGACCTCAAGCAAGCGCCACGGGAATTTTTCGGCCTGTGCCGGAGTTGCTATACTAAGCGCTATGGCAGACAGCGTCATCCCGGTGATGAAATGATATTTCATGGACGAGTCCTCACTTTGATAATTTTGGGCCGCCAAGTCGATTCAGCAACGGCGTCGGGACCGTAAGGCGGCTCGTAAGGGGATTTGACGGCAGCGCCGGGCTTTCCGGCTGGACCCATTGCCACACGCGGGGTTCGGCACATCAACTGGCCGTCAATGCTCCCGAGCTCGCCCTTTGTTTCTCTGCACTGAGCGATGGCTTTTGCATCGGGGGTGCAGCCTATTTCCGTTTGTGCTGGGTTGCTGGTGGGACGCAGCACACATCCTTTTACGGGAATGATGGCGTAGTCGAATTTAATCGGCGGCGTATAGGGCTTGCCTTCCGCCAAAACGGCACTTGTCGCACTAATGCTAACAAGGCATGCAAATGTAGCTATCGCTTTTCTTGTCCAAGATTTCATCATCCTATTCCCCCTAAAGCATTTAAGCGGCCATTTCTGTGTAGACCGATAGTAATTGTTCTCCTTTCAAAAGCACCCCGCCAGATGGGGAGGCAAATGGGGAGGAAACGAATTGACGATGATTAAAACGTCGTAGTATCAGATACATCATAAAGTATTTGGGGGTGGAGGCATGCAAGATGGTGTTACATCTGTTGACGACACTGCGCATGTCCTGATCTTTAACCCGTGGGTGACATTGTTGGGACAAGTGGCCTATGTCATCGTCACAGGACTAATCTATATTCTATACGAGCCTTTGGTCGCCGCCGATGTAATGCGGATATGGGTGGTCGTGGCGCTGTGTGTTTTTGCGCTCGTGGTCTGTTTAAATCTGGGATATCTGATCCGTCGGCCCGACGCGCAGGAATTGCTTCGAATATGGCGCGCTATCGACAAAAAAGTGCCGATGCTGTTTGATCTGATCGCAGCGCTATCAATATGGTTATTGTTCCCTAAGGGGGGTTCCGACCTGCAGTTGATCTCGGTTGCTTTTTGCGTTGGCTATGTGCCGCTGCAGATGATTTCCGACCCGGAAAATACCTTCGGTAACCGGTTCAGCATTGTTGTTGTTCTGGGGTCTTATGTGGCTTGGTTAATGCTTAACGGCAGTCCTACCCAACAGATTCTCGCGATGCTCATGATCATTTATGGGGCGGTTTTATTCTTCGCGGCCGACGCGTTCCGGAACGTCGTGGTGGCAGCCGTTGCCCGGCGAGAGGAAAGTGAACGATCGGCAGCGGCTTTGCGGCAGGCCGTAAGTGAGGTGGCGGCAGAACGCGATGCCAAAACGCGCTTCATTGCATCAGCGTCGCACGATCTGGGGCAACCGTTACAAGCAGCAAATCTGTTTGCTGGACATCTTGTCGGAGCGGACAATGAGGCGGAGCGCGCAGCCGCAACCAACGGCATATTGCGGGCGGTCGCTGATGCGCAGCGCCTTGTGGGCGATATGCTTAGCCATTTGAGGCTTGAGGCCGATGCGGTGTCGCCGCGGGTTACAGAATTTCCGGTGGGGTCCGCTTTGCAAGCGCTGGCCTTACAATATGGCCCTTCTGCAAAGATTCAGAATATTGAAATTCGCGTGTTGGCGACAGCACATTATGTGGCTGCGGATGCGGCGTTATTGGACCGCGCGATTGGCAATCTGCTGGGCAACGCCATTGCGCATTCGGGCGGCAACCGGATATTGGTCGGTGCCCGTGGGGCGCGTTCGGGTGTGGTAACCATCTGGGTCATCGACAATGGCGCTGGTATAAACCTGCAAGACCAACCGCATATTTTTGACGATTATTTCCAAAGCAGCAGCACCCGTGACCGTGTCCGTGGCGGCTTTGGGTTGGGCCTATCTTCAGTGAAGCGGATTGCTAAGTTACTGCGCGGAGATGCTGGCTTGGATGACCGTTGGCACGGCGGTGCGGCATTTTATGTGACTGTCCCGCAAGCAGGTAGAGGAAACTGATGCGGTCCTGCCTGATCTGTGACGACCACGCGATTTTACGCGAAGCGATGGCCCAAACAATCCGCAAAGGCTGGCCTAATGTGATTGTGACAGAGGCCGACGATTATCCATCGGCATGGAGCGAAGCCACGGCTAATTTCGACCTGTGTATCAGCGACCTATTCATGCCCGGGAGCGATCCTGTAGAGGGGATCACGCAACTACGAAACTTGCAACCACAAATGCCCATCGTTATTTTGACAGGGTCCACTGAAGACCGGTTGATGATGGAATTGTTAGCCTTGGGCGTTCGAGGGTTCGTTCCAAAATCATCGTCAGGACCCGTTTTGAAGGCCGCCATTGACCTTGTTATCGCGGGAGGGAAATATTTGCCGCCAGGCCTTCTTGCGCTTGCACAAGGCCAAGTTACGGAGACAGAAATACCGCCCACAATTCAGCTAACCAAGCAGCAAAAGCTAGTGTTACTGGAATTGAAGGCAGGCCAGACAAACAAAGAAATAGCGATTGTGCTCGGCGTTGCTCCATCAACCGTAAAATTCCACGTTGATGAATTGCTCAAGCGGCTGGACGCGCGAAACCGGTCTGAAGCACTGTATAAAGCTCATATCTTAGGATTAATCTAAAACGTAGAGCGTGCCCGCTATCTCATTGATCTCAAGATGCCCTGACTGATTGCGGCCCCACGGGTGGTATATGCCGCATAGCCATATATGTGTTCGCTTTTGACAAACCATTCACACCGCTAGCAGGCTAAACGCTTGCACGATAACCTTCAATTATTCCAATCCGACGGTTGCAAAGATTTTTGGCCGGTTGCCAGTTGAGCGCGGATTTTGCTTACTTGGCTTTTCAGATCAAGTATTTTCGCAGCATTAATTGGCTTGCCGCGGGCATTCGTTGAAAATAACTCGCTCAAACCATTCTCGATGGTTTCCAAGGCCAAGCGAATAGTGTGCGGATCGTCGCTGAGTAATGGCGCAGCCTCCGGATTTCCAGCAAGCTTCGCTTCTAATTCCTGCCGTTTCCGAATTTCGCCCTGCAATTCGCCCTCCAAATCGGCGAGGGCCATGCTGCGCAGGGTCACGCGCTGATCCAGCACTGCATTCGCGCGGGCAAGGTTTGAGGCGGCCTTGCGCTTTTCGATATGCGTTTCCATCCGCGCGCGCAGGACGTCGAAATCAATTGGCTTCGTCACATAATCGTCTGCGCCCGAATCCAGCGCTTCAACGACGGCCTCTGCTTCGGCACGCGCGGTGACCATGATTACGGGAACCTCGCGGGTCAGGCGGCCTTCCCGCAGCTTGGCGAGAACCTCCAGGCCATTCATCTGCGGCATCATATAGTCGAGCAAAATGATGTCGGGCGTTTCGCGCTCCAATATCCTGAGCGCCGCAATCCCGCTATCCGCCGACAATATCCGGTAGCCGAACTTTTCAAGCCGCCGCTCAAGCAAGGCGCGGTTGGCCTCCAGGTCATCGACGATCAATACTGACTGCGGCATGGCGTTTCCAAACGGGTCGTTAAGTGGTGCAAATGTCATATGGCCGCTCCTACAAAACTGAGCGCTATCGCTGCTCTATCTCGGGCCGCCGAGTTGAGATCGCCCGCCAGTTTGCGTGGCGAAAGGCCATTTTTAGGGATGAGCTTTACGACTTTGCCATCTAGGCGGGCCTTGTCCGAGCTGCCAAGCGGCAGTCCCGTCACCACAAAGATATTAGGCGTTTTTGTAAGTCCCAATTGCCCGATCGCGTCCACTAATTGAAATCCGTCGCCACCCGGCATTTTAAGATCGGTCACGACAAAATCGAAGTTGCCCGTGGTAATTGCTTTGATAGCCTCGGTCCCATTTCTGACAGTTTCAACGTCATATCCGATCTGGGCGATCCCGCGGGCATATAACGCAGCCGTGGCGGGATCATCATCGGCGACCAGCACGCGGCCCTTTTGCCTGTCGGAATACAGCTTCAAGATGTCGATCAGTTCTTCCCTGT
Source organism: uncultured Sphingorhabdus sp. (assembly GCA_963508315.1). Taxonomy (GTDB): domain Bacteria; phylum Pseudomonadota; class Alphaproteobacteria; order Sphingomonadales; family Sphingomonadaceae; genus Sphingorhabdus_B. The sequence continues at coordinate 454,443 of CAUOWK010000003.1, forward strand.
TTACAGGTTTTACCAAATGATCGCTTGCACCTGCGGCCAAGGCGCGGCGCCTGTCGTCATCGACGGTGACAACTACTGTGGGTATCGAGCGCAAAGCGCTCTCCTTTTCCAGTGCGTCGAGAACTTCCCATCCGTCGACCTTTGGCATACCGATGTCGAGTAATATGAGGTCGGGTCGCTCCCTGCGCGCAACTGACAGGCCTGACTCTCCGTCGGTCGCCATGCTCACCTGATAGCCAGCCTGCTCTGCCATGCGCGTCAGAAGTTGTAGCGAACTAGGTTCGTCGTCGACAATGAGGGCCAGCGGCTTGGTGCCATCGCGTTCGGCGCGCGGGCCTGCGTCAACAGCCATCAGCGTGTCAGCTTCCACAAGCGCACCTGCCGCTCGCAAATCCGAAATAACCGATAAAGTGAAAGTCGAACCTACGCCGGGATTGCTGTCGACGTCGATTGATCCCTGAAGCATTTCTGCGAAACGCCAACTGATAGTGAGGCCCAGTCCGGTGCCGCCAAAGCGCCGCGTCGTCGAAGCATCGGCCTGAACGAAAGGTTGGAACAGGCGGTCCATTTGATCCTGCGTCATGCCAATGCCCGTGTCCGATACAGTAAAGATCAACTTTTCACCTTCTGCGCGCGCCGTGATTACAACGTGCCCGTCTTCGGTGAACTTGCACGCGTTGCTGCCCAGATTGAGGAGGCACTGGCGCAACTTGGTCGAGTCCGTATGCGCGTTGGATACAGAGGAATCGATTTGAACATGCAGGCTGTTGTTCTTCTGCGCCGCAATCGGTTCCAGCATGGCGATAACTTCGCGCAGAATCTCTCCCACTTCAAATTCATGCATGTCGAGGTCCATTCCCCCCGCTTCGATTTTTGAAAGGTCGAGGATGCCGTTGATTAACCCGAGCAATTGTTTTGCCGATCCGTAGATCCACTGCACGTCGTCAACCGAGCGTTCCATATTGGCGGCCTCAAGCTCGTCCTTCAGTACTTCGGTATAGCCGATAATGGCGTTGAGCGGCGTGCGGAGCTCATGGCTCATATTGGCCAGAAACTGTGATTTGGCGAGATTTGCCTGCTGCGCTTCGTCGCGCGCATGAGTGAGATCAAGGGCCGATTCCGACAATTGGTGATTACGGTTCTCGACTTCTCCCAACATGCGGTTGAAGCTTTCGATGATGATGTTGAAATCGGGGTCGGGTTCCGCTTTAACCCGGACGGAGAAGTTCCCTGATTTGCTGATTTCTTCCATGGCGTCGATCAAGCGGTCTATTGGACGGATCGCGGTCTTGCCGAGCCAGCGCGAAAACAGGAGCGCAATTGCGAGGCAAGCCACAAACAATATGGACGCGGTCAACGCCGTTTCCTTGACGATGTCCCAAATCGTTTGGGGATGAACGGCCATGCGCAATTCTCCGACACGGTCGCCATCAATCAGAATAGGCTGATTGATCAGGTTTTCCGAATGATTTGCCTTATGATCCGGCGCGCTTTTGATATATTCGACAAACTTCTCGCCGTCGTTGTTGTAGACACGGAGCGAGTAGACATCCGACACCCGGGCGACGGAACGGATGTTTTCCTGCGCGGCTTGCCTGTCGCCGAAAACGAGAGCGGCGCCGATATTGGCCGATATCACACTGGCAATCTGTTCATGTCGCCGCTTTGTTGCTTGCTTGTCATTCTGATATTGCAGAACAATCAGTCCCATGCAGGACAGCAATAGTGCAACGATAACCGTGGCTGCCGTCAACGCGTTCAGCTTGCCGCGGAAGGGTATTGCGGCAAAATGACTGGAGACGCGGTAGTCATTCATTGGTCGACCCTCGACGCAAGTCGCAGAAGTTGGGATCCTATTTTGACGTTAGCCTGACGGGCTGCACGCATGTTGATTTCAAAGCGGGTCTGCTTGCCCGTCGTGACTAACCCTATCGTTCCGCCCGTCTTGAGGAAGCCGGAGCCGTCGCCGATGACAAGGACGCCGCGTTGCCGAACGCGGCTGACATCGCTGCTGTTGGCGGTGCCAAGATATACCACGTCACAGCCGCCGGCGTTCGAGGTCGCCTCAATCACTCTGACAGTGATAGACCGCGACGCAACCGAGCGCCCCGATAGCGACGCGAAACTGCCTTCAGCGCCGCGTTCAATGCACAAGTAAAGCGTCCCGTTACCTGATCCAGCCGGGAAATCGACGAAACGCAGGATGTTGTACACGATCGCAGATTTGAGCTGTCGGGCAGCTGCATCCTGCGCCATCGTTGGCGTAGCCAGAAACGCGGAGCCAGCAATAAGCGCAGCGGCACCCAAGGAGGAGAGTTTGCGATGGATCATCATCTCTCTCCCTTAAAACCGAATCCGGCCCTGAACCGCGACGGATCGCGGAACATAGGCGGGCGGCGTTTGATAACTGGGCTGGATGAACTCGACTCGACGTTTCTGCAGTAAATTTTCGCCGATGAGAGACAATTCCGCACTTGCGCCGATCCGATAGGTCAGGCGACCGTCGAGGCTAAAATAATCAGGGACACGGCCACCGAGCAGTTCACCGACATATCGAAGCTGGCTGCGCATCGACATGCTTTCAAACAGGTCCATATCATTGGTGACGGCAAATGAGTGCCGGGGTGAATTCTGCAACGGAAATAGCAGTTGCGCGTGCTGACCGGTCTGCGGATCGCTTGGCTGCTTGAAGTTGAAATGGGCGTAGGAAATTTCGGTTTTCCACCATTCGGTGACATTGCCTTTAAAAATAGCTTCCAATCCCCAAGTTTTGGCCTTGCCCACATTGGCGAACTGCAAAGTTGCCTGCAGCCCCAGGGGGAACGGTATCGGGGGTTGAATGACGGGCGTCACGCTAACCAGTTCAAAGCCGGACAGCCGATGATAGACATTGTGGTAAGCGGCTAAATCTAATGACCAATTTTTATTAAGCTGCGCGCGAATGCCAGCTTCATAAGCTGTCAGACGTTCAGCCTTTATATCGGCATTACCCAGCATCACCGTATAAAAGGGTAAAGGAGTTGGGTTTGCCGGCGTGTTAGGCAAATCCACCAATAAGTCGATAATCGCATGGCGTTCAAAGCGCGATGGCGTCCGGACGGCACGCGAGACGCCGCCCCATAGCGCGAAAGATTTGGATGGACGCACGAACAGTTTTGCGCTGGGTTGCAATTCAAACCCGGTGAAATTGTTCCGTTCGACCTTGGTCCCTATCGTGAGGCGAAGTTTATCGCCAATCAGCGAGATGTCGTCCTGGATATACCCGCTCAACCAATGGTCAGTGTTGCTTGGGGGACTGAGCACGATCCCGCGTGTACTCGACATGCTATCGTCAATGATGCGACCGCCTACACCGGCGTTAATTTCATGCGTGTCGTCCGCCTTCCATCGCACGCCAATGTCCAGATCCGACTGTTCGCGGATGAAAGAGACGGTACCGATTTCGGTGCGCGCAATCCGGTCGAAATAGGCCTGCACTGACCAATCCAGATTTTCGTTGGCACGGTGCATCCAGCGCCCGAGGACGTTTACCGTTTCAAAGCTGTTTTCAGTCTGCTGCGCCTCATAGCCCGGATTCAGTAAATTGCGGCTTACGTAACGGAAGGGGAAATCATATTTGCCGTCCGAATATTCGGCCTGCAACGTGTAGGCATCGCTCTCCTTCGGTTCCCAGTCGACGCGGCCGGAAAAGGCCTTGCCGAAATGACGTCGCGACATGTCATTGCCCGCAAAATCGGTTGGGCCATTATCATGACGGACATTGGCGGATAGGCGGAAACTCAGCGCATCATTGACGCGCTCGCCATATGTAACGCTGCCTTCTTGCTCCTTGGAACTCACCCGGATATCAGCCTTCGCGCCAAGTGCGTCACCGCTATGCTTGGTAATGATATTGATTACGCCGTTAACGGCGTTGGCGCCCCACAATGTGGCACCCGGGCCGCGCACGATTTCTATTCGTTCGATGTCGGTTAGCGGGATCATCAGTTGATCCCAGAATACGCCTGAATTGGTCGTCACATAGATCGAGCGTCCATCAACCATCACCAGCAACGAGTTGGTGAAGATGCTTTTGAAGCCACGCACCGCGACAACCGTGCGGCCGTTCTGCTGATCGCCGACCTCAAGACCCGGGACGGTGCGCAACAGGTCCGGTATGGATGTTGCGGATGACCGACGGATATCATCCTGATTAATGACATAGACCGCCGCTGCGGACTCGCTCACCCGTTGACGCTTTTTGGCGACGGATGTTGATTCCAGGGTGAGCAGATCTTCTAGCGGAACCTCAAAAAGTGCATCGTCCGCGTCTTGTGTAACGGGCTCATCATTGTCCTGCGCTTGCACCATTGCTGGGGCAAACGCGATCAGACTGGTTGCTAATAAACGATATGTTTTTTTCATAACGACCTACTTTTCGAAATCATTGAACTTGGACGTAAGCGGTATTCGCAAACTTGCGGCTCACCATGTCTGCGTTGTGCTGCTCATGGAGCAGGGCACGCAGCTCATCTTCCGAGACAGGCTGTGAGAGGAGAAAGCCTTGGGCAACGTCGCAGCCCATCGCGGCGAGAAGCTCCAGCTGTTCTTTTGTTTCGACGCCCTCTGCGACTGAGTGAAAGCCAAGGCTATTGGCCATGCTAATTATTGTTTGGACCAGCGTTCGCGCGTCGGGGCGTTGAAGCAGATTTTGGAGGAGGCTCCGGTCGAGTTTCAAGCGACTGAAAGGCAGCCGGATCAGGCTGGCCAAGTTTGAATAGCCAACGCCGAAATCGTCGATGGTCACTGAAACGCCGATGTCACCGATACGCGCGAGCCGGTCCGAAACCAGATCCACATTCTGCATTGCGACCGACTCCGTTATTTCGAGCTCAAACCGCCTTGGCGATGCGCCCGCGTTGCTGAGCGCGGCTTTGACAAAGGAAACGAAATCCAGCTGCTGCAATTGGTTCGGAGAAACGTTCACCGAAAAACGGATGGGAATACCCTCTTGTTCGAAAGCTGCGATTTTGGTCGCTGTCTCCGATATCACCCATTCCCCAATCTGGTTTATGAGGTTCGCTTTTTCAGCAATCGGAATGAAGTCATTCGGCATTACCACACCGCGTTCCGGATGATGCCAGCGAATGAGTGCCTCGGCAGAGGTAATCTCCAGGGTGCGGCAGTCGAAGAGCGGTTGAAACGCGAGTGCAAATTGATTGCCGGCAAGCGCTTTGCGTAAATCCTGCTCGGCCTGGGCGTGGCGGCGCAATTCTTCATCAAGGCCGGACGTGTAGAATTCCACGCGATTGCGGCCGGATCTTTTGGCGTGATACATGGCAGTATCTGCCGCCCGGAGCAGGTCCGCGTAGCTACGTCCGTCGCGCGGAGTCATTGCAACACCTATACTCGCACTGACACCAATGGCGCGGGCGCCCATTTCGAACGGCTCGGCCATCACGCGTAATATGCGCGTCGCTATTTTCCGCGCGACGGCGTCCGATGGAATGTTTGGCAGAAACACCGTAAACTCGTCTCCGCCTAGCCGCGCTACATGTGCGGTTGTAGCCAGCCCTTGATCGCTATTTGTTTCCTGCCGGACGTAACTGTCGAGACGCGTCGTAAGCCGTAGGCGCTCAGCCGCGATCTTGATCATCTCGTCTCCGACATGATGCCCCAGCGTGTCGTTCACATTTTTAAAGCCATCGATATCGAGAAAGATGAGGCAGCATCGCGCACCGGCAGAGCGCGCGTTTTGTAACGCATTTTCGACGATCTGCTCGAAATGGGCACGATTGGGCAGTCCCGTCAGCGGATCTTTTTGTGCGAGCGCTTGAGCCAGTTCAATCGAAGCTCGCATCTTGCCCGCCATCTCTTCGAAATCGTACCGTAATTTCGTGGCTTGGCTGCTTGCCATCAGCGGCGCATTGGCTAGCTCGTCATGTTGTTCCCAGCGGCGCATCCAACGCCCCAGCGCTTTGAGGTCGTCGCTGATGCTGCGCATTTTGCGCCTGTAGAAGGAGGCGGCAATCACTGCGACCAAGACAGGTGTTGCTATCGCGAAGAAAAGCGCATCGCTTCCTGCCCGGACGAGCATTACATAGCCTGCGGATAACAATATGGTCGCTACCAGAGCGGCGCCAATTGCAGCTCGCTTCCTCAAAACTTGCCCCCAGTCGATGCATTTAACTGCGCATCAGTACGAAGGACGGCATGTGTGGGGAGAAATTAAGTTTTTTTCAGCCTCGGCAGATTATATTTAATTGTTGCGAGCAAATGGAGCAAACCTTCAAAACGTGAAGCGAGCAGAGCATCGAGGTCAATTGTCGAGGATGAAGCGGACTTAGTCCTCGCTCATCGGCTTAAACTCGATTTGCTTTGCGGCAGCGCCCGACATGATGAAGCCAATGGGGCGCTCGGTTTCTTCCTGAAGATGTGCGATGATGCTGGCGGTGCGGGCGAGCAGCGAAATGCCTTTGAGCGCAGCTAATGGAAAGCCGACATCAAGCATCACGGCAGGAATCGCACCGTTGACATTAATCGGGAGCGGCCGCCCGATGGCATCGGGAAGCACGTCGCGGATGGCGTACAGCATCCGGATGTGCGGACCGACGATATCATGCTCCTCTGCCAAACGAAGGAGCAAGTTAGCGCGCGGGTCGCCTTCTGAATGCTGTGGATGGCCAAAGCCTGGTATCGGTTTTTTGTCAGCCCGCAGGGCTATGATTTTTGTTTTGGCAATGTCGGCGGGGGATGTGGAAGCCTCTGCCGTTGCAGCGACGCACTCGGCATAAAAGCGTCCTGCCACTTCCGCGCTGCCCAGCACAACGCTGCCGCAGCCAAGCAAACCTGCTGCAACCGCTCCGTGAAAAGCCTCGGGCGCTGCGGCATAGGTCATGCGCGATGCGACCACGCTTGGTACCAGTCCGTGTTCCGCGATCGCTGCAAGTACCGCGTTGCAAAAGAAAAGCTGCGTTGGCGTCGGTAACGTTCCGGTGACGAGCATCCAGAAATAGCTCGTGAAATCGACTTTCCCGATAACGTCTTCGCACAGGTCCATCCCGCGCACGTTGATGCTGTGTGCGTCCGATGTGCAAATCGAGGTAAATGGTTCGTCTTGTTTGCCGATGCGCATGGCTGCTCCATATTTCGAATTTCGAAGTTGATTTCGTTATTCGAATTTTCTACGATGAAGTCAAGTCTGGAGAGAGTATAATGGCAAAGCCGCTTAGTAACATAACCGTTCTGGAAATGGGTACTTTCATCACCGGGCCAGCCGCTGGGATGCTGCTGGCCGATTTAGGTGCTACTGTCATAAAGATAGAGCAACCCAAGGTCGGCGACCCATTCCGCGCCTTCCGTGGTGAACTCTATAGCCCACATTTCCAGACCTATAACCGCAACAAGAAAAGCATTACGCTCGATACGCGTATCCCGCAGGACTTGGCTGTGTTTGATGCTTTACTCGCGGATGCAGATGTATTCATCCAGAATTTCAGGCCCGGCGTTGCCGACAAAATCGGGGTGTCGGAATCGCGTTTGCGTGCGTTGAACCCGCGATTGGTATATGCGTCGATTTCGGGCTTTGGCACTGAAGGCCCTGACCGTAATCGTCCGGCATTTGACACGGTGGCGCAAGCGGTCAGCGGGTTTTTGAGGCTGTTGGTCAATCCAGTTCATCGCCGCGTGGTTGGCCCCGCGCTGGCCGACGCCACAACTGGATTTTATGCAGCTTATGGGGTGCTTGCGGCATTATATGAGCGCGAACGGACGGGCAAAGGCAGGCTTGTCGAAACATCCATGTTCGAGGCGATGGCGCACTTTAATCTAGACGACTTTACCCATTATTTTTCCGACAACCAGATCATGGGGCCATATAGCCGCCCACATGTGTCCCAATCTTATGTGTTCGAATGTGCGGATGCAGCCTGGATTGCACTGCACATGTCGTCGCCACCCAAGTTCTGGGAAAATCTGGCAACTGCGGTCGGTCAACCCGACATGCTGAGCTTACCCATGTTTGCAAGCCGCGAAGCGCGCATCGAAAATTACGAAAATGTCGTCGCTTTTCTGGCGCCGATTTTCAAAACACGGGACCGTCAAACATGGTGTGATACGTTGCGCGACCTCGAGGTGCCACATGCTCCGGTAAACACGACTCAAGAGGCGATTGAGTCGGATCAGGCTAAGGCTCTGCAACTGTGCGTTGAAGATCCTGATGGTCCGCATGGTGTGTTTCGGACGATTAGATCACCCGTGACTTTCGACGGGGAACGTGCTCTTGACGTTACCGCACCGCCGGTATTGGGCGCCGATGATGAGGCGCTGGTGGCACCCCTAAGAAGGATTTTGGAAAGGTCTGATTGATGGCAAAAAGCGAGAAGGACCCAGAGTATCTCTCGACGCTTGAGCGTGGTCTTTCCGTCTTGCGGGCCTTCGACGAACAGCATCCCGAAATGCGTCTGAGCGAAGTCGCAGCGGTTACGGGTCTTAGCCCTGCCGTTGCGCGCCGCTGCCTCAATACGCTGGTCGCGCTGGGTTATGTGGCGCAGCACGAACGCAATTTTTTGCTGAAGCCAGAGGTTCTGGCTTTCGGTTCGGCCTTTCATTCATCGATGCATTTGGAACATGTATGCGTACCGCCACTGCAAGCGCTGCGCGATGAAACCGGTGACAGTGCATCAATGGTGTCGCTGGCGGGGCGCGACATATTATATCTTGCCCATGTGTCGACCAATCGCCGTATCCGGCTTGGGGTAAATGTGGGCACTCGTTTCCCGGCACACGCGACATCGATGGGCAAGGCAATCATGGCCTTCCTGCCGGAAGCGGAAATAGACGAATACCTCGCTGTCGCGCCATTCGAGAAATTTACCGAGCATACGGTGGTCACAGCCGATGCGATGCGCAAGCGGTTGCAGCAAATTCGCCGGGACGGATATGACTCGGCATTTGATGAACTGGACTTTGGCATCGTGTCGGTTGCGGTGCCGGTGTTTGACGCATCACGGCGTGTCATTGCAGCCGTTAACTGCTCGACATCCACAACACGGATCTCGCAAGACGAGCTAATTAAATCGCGGCTCCCGATGTTACGCGCGGCAGCGGGAGAGATTGAATCTGCGCTGCGTCGCTGGCCGTCACTTGCCTACGCGCTGCGCTCCGACAACAAGATATAAAATTCGCATATCGAACTTGACTTCGAATTTCGAACGAATTAGAGCGTTGTTATGTTTCGGCGATAATAGGCGCACGATTCTAATCGGGGAGGATGAAGAATGGCGATTCAGTCTGTGAAATGGGCTTCTGCAGCGTTAATTGGTCTTATGGCATCGGCGGCTGCGGTGCCGACGATCGCATATGCGCAGGACGCAACTACGGCTGAAGATGCGCCGCAAGAAATCGTCGTGAGCGCGCTCCGCCGTGATCAGAATTTGCAGGATGTACCAGCGGCGGTTACCGCATTCAGCACTGAGACTATCGAGAATGCCGGCATTGAAAAGCCGCTCGACTTCATCAACCTGACATCAAACGTCAACCTTGTTGAAACGCAAAACTCTGGCAACGCCTTCATTATCATTCGCGGCATCACGCAGGCTCGTAACAGCGAGCCTTCGGTTGCGGTTGTCATCGACGGCGTGCAGCAGGTGAACCCGGCGGCGTTTAACCAAGAGCTGGTCGACATTGCCCAGATCGAAGTTTTGAAAGGCCCACAAGGCGGCCTTTATGGACGCAATGCCATTGGCGGTGCGATTATCATCACGAGCCAAAAGCCAACCGACGAATTTAGCGGCAGCATCAAGGCTGGCGTGGATAATGGTTTTGGCTGGAATGTTCGCGCGAGCGTCAGCGGACCGTTGTCTGACGCCGTCAAATATCGTGTGTCCGGTTCATACCGCGACACCAAAGGCTATCTGCGCAACACATTCCTGAACGAAGATGCCGATCCTGTTAAGGATCTTTCGGTTCGCGGAAACTTGCTGATCGAACCGGGCAATGGCTGGACTGCCGATTTGCGCGCGTCTTATGCACGCCTCGAAACCCAAGCGCTCTATTTCAACATCGTCAACGATGTGAATGATGTCAGCCTGCCCATCCGCGTCAATAACCGTGGCGTCAACAATCGCGACATTTTGAACGTCGCAGCAAAGATCGCCTATGAGGCCGATAATTTTACTGTCACATCGACAACATCCTATGACACAGTGAAAGAAATTCTGACCGGCGATGCCTTTGACTTCCGTCCGGTCAACGAATCCTTCTTGTTCCGTCCAGCCAATTCGCCGTTCGGATTCGGCCTTGGCTTCGGTATCGATATTGCGCAAAGCCAGTATCTGGATGTGAAAGCCGTCAGCCAGGAAATACGCATTGAATCTCCAAAGAACGACAAGTTGTTCTGGATGGTCGGTGGCTATTTCATCGATACGCAACGTTACATCTCGACCGGCAATCTGGTCGATTTCGGCCAAGGCGTTTTCCCGGTTTATCGAACACCTTCGACGAACCCAGCCAGCCCGCAGCAGACTTTCTTGGCCGATAGCCAGAACAACTTTGCTTGGGCCGTATTCGGTAACTTGGGTTACGAGTTTTCGGACCAGTTCCGCGTAGACGCTTCGCTGCGTTATGACCGTGACAAGCGCGTGAACACAACCTTGACGCCAACTGGCTTCCTACCGAACGTCCCCGGCTTCCCGCAGGGTACAACCGGCCAAAAACGTCGTGCAACTTTTGACGATCTGCAACCAAAGCTGACGCTGACGTATCAGCCCACCGACGACGTTACATTATATGGCGGGTACAGCCGCGGGTTCCGTTCGGGTGGTTTCAACCAGACCGGCGTCGGCGGTGTTGCAAGCAGCAATGGCATTGTTGGCGTGTCCGACATCTTCAAGGACGAAACAGCCACCACATTTGAAGCGGGTGTAAAGACCCGTCTGTTGGACCGCAAACTGACGCTGAATGCGGCTGCATATTCGACCCTGTCGAAGAACAGCTACTTCTTCGTTTTCCTTGCCGCCAACTCAACGCAGAACCTTGGCAACGTGCCAAAGACCCGCATTCAGGGTTTCGAGGTTGAAGCCACGCTGCGTCCAACGTCCGAGATTCAATTGAATGCAGCGGCAGGTTACACGTTCAGCGAAATCAAGGAATTCCCGGACGCGTCGGCTATCGGCAATGAAGCACCGCTGATTTCGCGTTATACCTTCAATCTGGGGGCACAATATACGCCAGACCTTGGCAATGGACTGACCGGCCTTGCCCGTGTCGACTATCGCCGTACTGGCAAGACATGGTGGGAGCCGTTCAATACCACCGTGCGCGAGCCGGTTGATCTTGTTGACGCGCGCCTTGGCGTGAACAGCGACACATGGTCGATGGCAGCATTTGCCAGCAACCTGTTCAACGAAAAATACAACGCCGAATTTTCGCCGGGTGGCTTCGTCTTCAAGGCGCGCCCGCGGATTTACGGCCTGGAAGCAAGCTACAAATTCTAAGGAACTGCCATGACTAAAGTCCTCGTCCTCTATTATTCCAGTTATGGCCATATCGAAACCATGGCAGAAGCTGTTGCCGAGGGGGCGAGGTCGGTCGCAGGATGCTCGGTCGACCTTAAGCGAGTCCCTGAGCTGGTCCCCGAAGAGGTTGCAGCCGCGGCGCATATCAAGGTCAATCAAGCGGCGCCCATTGCTACGCCTGACGAACTTGCCAATTACGACGCTATCATTTTCGGAACGCCAACGCGTTTCGGCAACATGGCGGCGCAAATGCGTAACTTCCTCGACCAGACCGGCGGCCTTTGGTTTGCCAACGCACTGGTCGGCAAAGTCGGCAGCGTGTTTTGTTCGACTGCAAGCCAGCATGGCGGGCAGGAAACAACGCTAACCTCGTTCCACACCACGTTGCTGCATCATGGCATGGTGATTGTGGGGCTGCCTTACACATTCAAGGGCAATAGCGAGATGGGCGAAATCAGCGGCGGTACGCCTTATGGTGCGACCACGCTTGCCGGTAACGACGGTAGCCGCATCCCAAGCGAGAACGAGTTGGCAGGCGCCCGCTTCCAAGGCAAGCATGTCGCCGAGATTGCCAGCAAACTGGTAGCCTAAGGCCACCACAAAAAATTGAGGGAATGAGGACGAACAGCATGACAACGCAAATTCTGGCAAAGCGATTGCACCACACCGCTTACGTAACCAAAGATCTGGAAGCGACCCGCGCGTTCTACGAAGATGTGCTGGGCTTCCCGTTGATGGCGACCTATTGCGAGAAAGACGAGCTGTTCGGCAAAGAGCGCACCTATTGCCATTGCTTCTTTGAACTGGCCGATGGCAGTGCGCTTGCGTTCTTCCAGTTTGCGGACCCTGCCGATCAGGCAGAATTTGGCCCTGAAATGCCTGAATCGCCGTTCATTCACATCGCGCTGCAAGTCGATAAAGCGGGTCAGGAAGAGCTGGAGCGTCGCATTGCTGCTGCCGGATTTGTCGAGCCGCAGACATATATACTTGAGCACGGCTATTGCCGTTCGGTATATGTCAAAGACCCGAACAACATGACGCTTGAGTTTACCTATGACGCGCCGGAAGCGGCGCCATTGGATGCGCAACGCCGCGCTGAAGCGCGTTCGGAACTGAGCCGTTGGCTCGCGGGCGACCGCACCAACAACAATCCCTTCCGGGCAGCGCACGCCTGAATCTTGTGTTGGCATGTCGTCACCAGACTGGGTCGGGCGACGACATAGCTGATACGCATTGGGTGCAGGTTTCGGACGGTGAACTGCACGTCCGCTCGACGGGTAGCGGACCGCTTGTCATATTCCTCCATGGCTGGACGCTGGATTGGCGTATCTGGTTACCGCAGATGGACCTTAACGGTTTTCGTCTGGCAATGCCCGACCGGCGTGGTTTCGGCCGGTCGACTGCGACGCCCGACCTTGCCGCTGAATGTGCGGATATCCTAAAAATTGCTGACTATTTTGGCGTCGATGACTTTGCGGTTGTTGGCCTGTCACAGGGTGCGGCTGTCGCGCTGGACTGCGCCCGGACATTTGGCGCGCGCATGCGCGCTGTTGGTCTCATCGGTGCGCCGCTGCATCACCTTGTGCCAGAGCCAGCCGGCGTTCCCGAAATTGACCGCGCAGCATTATCGCGTTTGGTGCGCGATGGCCGCCTTGAAGAGATGATGGCGCTTTGGCGGCAACATGAGTTGACGCAGGTCGCGCCGGACGCACGCGAATTACTCGAAATCATTTTGGCGGATTATGACGGCCGCGATCAGATGATTGACCAAGCCCCGCTTGCGTTCGAGGCGCAGAACATCACGACATTGCAGATGCCGGTGCTCGCAATCGCCGGCGCGCAGGATAGCCACTGGCGTCGGCAAGTGGCGGATTATATTGGCACCCATGCGCCTTATGGACAGTGCAATATCGTCCCGCATGCGGGTCATATTGCGAATGTCGACGCGGCGGAGGCCGTTAATGGCTTGCTGCAGAATTTTTTGAACGCTCATCACATAGAAGGAAACTGAAATGGCCAGTGCCGGACGATTTTTGACCACTCATGTTGGCAGCTTGCCGCGCGAAGATGAGCTCATCGAAATCATGTTTGCCAAGGAAGACGGATTGCCGTTGGATCTTGCCAAGGTGGACGAACATATCGCGGCGGCGGTGCAATATGTCGTTGATCGGCAGGCCGAAGCCGGTCTGGACATCATCAACGATGGAGAGCAATCAAAGCCAAGCTATGCGACCTATATCAAGGACCGGCTGAACGGCTTCGGCGGCACTGGCAACAGCTTCGCGTTTCAGGATATTGAGGATTACCCATCCACCAAGGAACGGGTTTTTTCAGATCCCGGTCGTAAGCATCGCAAGACTCCCGCGTGCAATGCCCCCATCACCGTAAAGGACATGACCGCCGTTGACCGCGATGCCACAGCCTTGAACACCGCACTTGCGCGTCATGCGGGCAAGCAAGCCTTTATGAGCGCGGCGTCCCCCGGTGTGACAGCGCTGTTTTTCCGCAATGATTATTATGACAGCGATGAAGATTATGTCTTCGCCTTGGCCGAGGGTTTACGCCACGAATATGAGGCGATTGCGGCGCAGGGTATCATCCTGCAAATCGACTGCCCCGACCTTGCCATGGGCCGGCACACCCAGTTTCGTGAACTGGACCTCAGCGGCTTTCGCGATCGCATGGCGCTTAACATCGAGGCGCTGAATCGCGCCACCGCCAACATCGCGCCAGAGCAATTGCGGATGCACATGTGTTGGGGCAATTACCCCGGCCCGCATCATTGCGACGTGCCGTTTCGTGATATCATCGACCTCGTATGGCGCGCGCGCCCGCATGCTATCCAGTTTGAAGCGGCGAACCCCCGCCACGCCCATGAATATACGATGTTCGAGGATATCAAACTGCCCGAAGGCAAAGTGCTCATCCCCGGCGTTATCGAGTGCCAGTCGAATTATATCGAGCATCCTGAACTGATTGCCCAGCGCATTGCGCGCTATGCTCATTTGGTCGGCAGAGACAATGTCATGGCCGGTGCAGATTGTGGCTTCAGTATCCACGTCGGTTCCGGCAGCGTCGATCGCAGCGTCGTGTGGGCCAAAATGGCGGCGCTTGCGGAAGGCGCGCGTATCGCCTCGGCGCAATTCTGGAAGTGAGTTTGCGGCTGTTTAGCGGCTGGTAATCTTCAGGCCAATCCACAAGGTCCGCGGCGTCCCAAGGTCAACGGACGTGCCGACCTTGCGGGTTACCACTTGTTCGTTGAGGATATTTTCCGCCCGGCCAATCAGGAGCAGCCGATCGGTGACGGGGATCTGTAAATAGCCGTCAAAGGTCAGCGCGGAGGGCAATATATTAGCCTCTAGATCATCCTCGAACTGCGCACCGACATAGCGGGCAGTGGCGGAGAGAATGTGATTGGCGACGGGTGTCCAGCGGATCGTCGCATTGGCTGCGTGTCGGGGGCTTTGCGCGGGAGTTAAGCCATTGAGTGCCGCTGCCACGCCGGATGCCTGCACTTCGCTGTGGCTGTACGCATAAGATGCGGTGATGCTGAATGCGTCCATCTGCGCCGCTGCGGAAAGCTCTATACCCTTGGCAACGATAGCGTCGACATTGTCCCGCCTGCGCACGTTGCTGCCGATGGTGACATTCGCGATGGCATCATCAAGCTGATTATAAAATAATGTCGCGCCAAATGAGAGATTGGTGGCTTCGTAATCAATGCCAGCCTCTACCCCGCGCAGCTTTTCAACCTTCAGGCTCTCATTGGCCCGTGTGGCTACCGGGAAAACCGTAAAGGGCCGATATAGCTCGTTGAGCGTTGGCAAGCGAAAGCCGGTATAAGCCGCAGCGCGCAAGGCAATGCCGGTGCCAGCGGCCAGAACAGCGCCGGCGCGCGCGCTCGTTTGCCAACCTGCACGGTCGGCAAACTGGTCATCGCGGACGACGGCACCGCTGCTCGCGCGCTCGGCAAAAAATCCGTTATTGATGGTCCAGCGGTCGGCACGCAGGCCACCTGTCAGGGTAAGACGGCCAATCGTCCAGTCATTCTCGGCAAAGGCGCCGACTGTCGCGGTGTTGCCTCCGGCGTTCCGGCGCGCTGTCACTTGGCCGGACACTGCGCTGTAAACGTCTTCAAACAATTCGCCGCGTGCCAGCCGGGCATCGGTGCCGATACGCAGATCATGGGCGTTGCCGACAGGCGGACGAACCTCGATTTTGCCACCGATACCGGTTGAGGGAGTATTTCGTTGATCGAGCGTTTTGCGCAAGGAGGTCGCGCTGATGACAATATTAGTGAAGTTGCGCGACTGGATATAGGCCAAGGCATCCCATTGCCAGCGTCCCTGGGACACGATGCGGATGCTCGCGTCCTGACCCTCGGAACTACTGTCGGCACCGGCAAAGCGCAATGTGCGCTTGTCTTGAAACAAGAGGCCCCGGAATTGCAACTCTACGTCCGGAGCCAAGGGCGCGACGGCGCGTATCCCGGTTGACCAGCTTTCATATGCTGCGCGCACATCGCTTGCCTGCCGGACGTCGCGCGGGGTGGTGTAAAAACCGTCGCCACGGTCCCAGCGCCCCGACACGGTCGCAAAGCCAGCGCCGAGTTTGGTTGCCGCACCTGCGGATAATTCGCGCGCATCATCGCTGCCATAATAAGCTGCCGCATAAGCATTCGGCAGGTCGTCGCGACCAGCGCTGTTCAGTTCGATCGTGCCCGCCACCGCACCCGCACCGAACGCCCCGTTTCCGCCGCCACGTGTGACTCGAACCGAGGACAGGCGTTCCGGCGTAATTGCGCTGAACGGGATATAGCCGAAAAATGGGTCTGCTTGAGGAACGCCGTCCAGCAGAACGAGTGTCCGGCTGGAGGCGTTGCCGCCCAGAGAACGTAAGGTTGCGCCTTGCGCGGACGGGTTGGCGGAACGGCTGTCTGACCGCCGGAACTGTTGAAAACCTGCAACATCGGCCAATATGTTTTCGATGCGACCTGACGCGTCGGCGGTCAAGCGCTCGCGATCGATTTCAACCGATCCATAAGCGGGATCACCCTTGGTTTGAGAAAGCCCTTTGCCAGTGACGACAATGATGGAATCGTCCGATTCTTGCGCTTGTGCTGTCGCTGATCCTAAAGCAAGCAAGACACAGGAGGTACGAACCAAAGACGTTATCATATCCGCTCCATAGGGTTAAAAGAGTTGGTTGTAACCGCTATATGAGACCGCCCGAACTTTTGAAATATAATAAGCCCTAGTTGCAATAATGTACTGAGACGCGCAATGACGGGGCACGGAATCAGGAGAATACACATGCGTCAAATCGATCATTTCATCAGCGGCGGTGCCGGGGCACCCGCTAACCGTTTTGGCGACATAATGGATCCCAATAATGGCGGCGTTCAGGCACGTGTTGCACTGGGCGACGCGGCGGTGCTGGAGCGCGCGGTGCAAGCAGCGCTTGCGGCGCAGCCTGCCTGGGCAGCGACTAACCCGCAGCGCCGTGCGCGCGTGATGTTCGAATTCAAACGGCTGGTTGAGGCCAATATGGACGATCTGGCGCATATGCTGTCATCCGAGCATGGCAAGGTCATTGCCGACAGCAAGGGCGACATTCAGCGCGGGCTTGAAGTCATCGAATTTTGCTGCGGTATTCCGCATGTGCTAAAGGGCGAATATACCCAAGGCGCTGGCCCCGGAATTGACGTCTATTCGATGCGCCAGCCAATCGGCATTGGCGCTGGCATCACGCCATTCAACTTTCCTGCAATGATCCCTTTGTGGATGAGCGGCGTCGCGATTGCGACC
>CAUOWK010000004.1:0-259891 GCA_963508315.1 uncultured Sphingorhabdus sp.
GATCGCTCAGTTGGTGGCGCGGGATGGAGCAGCCCGGTAGCTCGTCAGGCTCATAACCTGAAGGTCGTAGGTTCAAATCCTACTCCCGCAACCAACACAAACACCCCGCCTCGCGCGGGGTTTTTTGTTGGTCGGGGCGAGGGCTGGATTTTCAGCCTATCGTTTTACTATAAACCACCATGCACCATCTCCACACCATCACCTGGGCAACCCCCGCCGACCATGCCGAACTCGCGGACGTTATCTTCGACGCCGTCCGCAACGGGCCTAGCAAATACACCGACGCTCAACGTGCGGCATGGGTTCCGGAACGCAGGCGCGGGGCGGAATGGGAAGCGCGGCTTGCCAATAAGGATATTGCCATTGGCCGCGATGCGGGTGGCATTGTCGGGCTTATGAGTATCGAAGGCGGTGGTTATATCGACTTCGCGTTCATCCGACCCAAAGCACAAGGCACTGGCCTGTTCCGGCGGCTGTTCGACATGGTCGAAACGCGCGCTCGCGCCAATACTGAGCCACGGCTTTGGGTGCATGCCAGCCTGATGGCGCAACCTGCCTTTGCCGCCGTTGGCTTTTTAGTTGTTGAACATCAAATTGTCGAGTTCGGCGATCAAGAATTCAAACGTGCGATGATGGACAAGGGGCTGTCTGCGTAAAATGCAGGCGGCGGAATCCCCACTGTGCAACCGTTTGTCGCGTGGGTGTCTCGCCACAACCGCTCTTGCTATAGGCCACCTATTCCTGTTCATCTGTCAGCAAGGTCACCTTGCTCACGCAAGGATCACATAGCGTTTGGCGTGGCTTAGCGGCTGCCCGTTCGACAGGACGCGATGAAGGGGGCTTCCAACAGCCGGCACGCCATCAACAGGGGGGGTGGGCCGATATGGTCTGCGCGAATGCAGGACCGGCTGTATCAATATTGGGAGACCAACATGCATATCATTTCCAAAACATCCAAAACTGCCCTCGCTCTGGCGATGCTCGCCGTCCCTGCTTCAGCCAGCCTTTATGCACAAGACCAACAAGAATTGCCTGCCCAAGCCGAAGCCGGCACCGTGGTCACGGGCATGCCTCCCGCTGACTTGAGCGAGCTACCCGAAGGTCCAGAAATCAAGGGCTTCATTTCCGCGCGGAAGGATGACCGCGTGCAGGTGACTGGCCCTGACGGCACGAAGACGGTGTTGTCGCTGAGCGAGTCCACGCAAGTACGTTCAAGCTCCGGCCTGTTCGGCCTTGGCCGTACCAAGCTTGCTACGGACCAGTTGCTCAACGGCTTGCCGGTCACCGCCAAGACCGTGCAATGGGGCGGCGGCCTTGTCGCTAGCTCGATCAGGCTGCAGAATAAGGATTTGCGCACAGCAAGCATGATCCGCAACGGCACCGAGCAAGGCTTTGCCGAGCAGACTGCCGCGACCGAAGCCTTGCGCAGCCGCGTGGCCGATATCGACCAATATAATGTGAAGGGCACGACCAACGTCTATTTCGAGACGGGCAAATGGCAGCTGTCCCAGCAGGCGCAGGCCGAATTGTGTAATGCCGCCACACAAGCAGGTGCGACCGAAAATGCGTTGATGCTGGTCGTTGGTTACACTGATTCAACCGGCGATTATGACTATAACCAGACATTGAGCGAGAAGCGTGCGTCGAAGGTTGTGAACCATTTGCAGCAGGCCTGTGGTTGGAAACCCTATCGCATGTTGACGCCGACCGGGATGGCTGAGGCCGATCCGACGGCAGATAACGGCACCGAGGATGGCAAAGCGCAGAACCGCCGTGTTGCGGTGAATATCCTCGTCAGTAAAAGCGTCGACGGTTTGTAATTGACCCCAAGGGGCGGGCTTGGGCCTGCCCCTTTTTCTATGCCGGCGCGCGCGTCGTTCGCCGAAAATATCCTACCCCCTATCGAAGCCACGCCGATGGGCTTGCGCTTGCCCGCTAGGCATGACAGCAATGTAAAATAGCCATTGGGTTAGGGGAGCTTTCCGATGAAATTATTAGTTAAAGCCGCTTTGTTGGCGGGCGTTTCGTGCATTTCGGCCACTGCGATGGCGCAGGACAAAAGCGCCGATGCAAAACCCAAATGGGATGTTGCGGCGCCTCCGGGCCTGACGGTGCGTCAGATTGAGATCAATACCGACGAAGGTTCGTGGATGAACTTGGATGTCAGCCCAGATGGCAAGACAATCGCGTTTGATCTGCTTGGTGACATTTATACGATCCCGGTCAGCGGCGGAACGCCGACACGTATTGCCGAAGGCCTGCCGTTTGAAACGCAACCACGCTTTTCGCCCGATGGCGGACGCATTGCCTTTACCTCTGATCGCGGCGGCGGTGACAATATCTGGATCATGAACCGCGACGGTTCCGACAAACGGCAGCTGACGAAGGAGGATTTCCGCCTTCTCAACCAGCCAAGCTGGAGCCCCGATGGCCGCTTTATAGCGGCAAAAAAGCATTTCACGACAGGGCGTTCGCTCGGCACGGGCGAAATCTGGCTGTATCATGTCTCCGGCGGCGCGGGCGTGCAGTTGGTGAAGAAGCCCAATGAGCAACATCAGAAGGAATTGGGTGAGCCGATATTCGCGCCCGATGGCAAACATATTTACTACACCCGGAACATCACGCCGGGGCCAATCTTCCAATATGCGCAAGATTCCAACGGTCAGATTTTCGACATTGAAAGCTACGAAATCGACACCGGCAAAACCGAAACGGCAGTTGCTGGCACTGGCGGCTCGGTACGTGCCACACCCTCGCCCGACGGCCAGAAAATCGCATTTGTCCGCCGTGAACGCACAAAGTCGAAGCTATATGTGAAGGATCTGAACACCGGCGAAGAACGCAAGGTGTACGATGAACTTGATCAGGATGTTCAGGAAACATGGGCAGTAACAGGCGTCTATCCCAATATGGATTGGTCGCCCGACAGCAAGACGATTTATTTCTGGGCCGGTGGCAAGTTGCGCAAGGTTGATTGGGTTTCCGGTGCCTCAAGCGAAATACCTTTCCGCATTTCCGATACCCGCGACCTGATTGACCCGCCCCGTCCCGCTATCGAAGTTGCCCCAGCCTCGTTCGAGACGCACATGCCGCGCGGCGTGGTCACATCGCCCGATGGCCGGACCGTCCTGTTTGAAACATTGGGCAAATTGTGGGTGAAATCAGCGAGCGGTGGTGAGGCAAAGCGCCTGACCACTGGCGATGCCGGTATGGAGGCCTATCCGACGTGGTCGCGTGACGGCAAGACGATTGCCTATGTGAACTGGACCGATAAGGGGCTTGGTCACATTCAGACCGTGTCCGCATCGGGCGGCGCGGGCAAGAAGGTCACGGCGCAAGCTGGCCATTATGCCCGTCCGCGTTTTTCGCCGGACGGCAAGACGATCGTGTTTGAAAAGCAGGAAGGGGGCGGCCTGACGACACCCAAAATGTCGGATCAGCCCGGCATTTACCGCATTGCGGCGGCAGGCGGTTCAGCCGCGCGCGTCAGCGAAAGCGGCACATCGCCACATTATGGCGCGCGCAATGACCGGTTGTTTTATACCGAGTCTGGTGCGAACAAACGCCTACTCGTCAGCGTGGACTTGAATGGTGAGGCAAAGCGTAGCCACGCCAGCGGCGAGCTCACCACGATTTATGAAGTATCGCCCGACGGCAACAACTTCGCCTTCCGTCAGAATTACGAAGCCTTTGTCATGCCGTTGATGCCGGGCACACAAGAAGTGACCGCATCGCCAGCAGGCGGCGCACTCCCTGTGGTGAAGGTCAGCAGCGGCGGTGCCGATTATATGCATTGGAGCCGTAATGGTGACGCGCTGCATTGGGCACTTGGACCGACGCTCTATACCGCGCAGACCAATGCATTCTATCCCAATGGCCCGCTCGCCAAGGATGCCAAGCCTGTTAAATTCGCGCCACCCACCGATGGTCTTTCGCTTTCGATGACGGTGAAGGCGGATCGTCCCACCGGTCTGGTTGCGTTCACTGGCGCGCGCGTTGTTACGATGACCGACAAGACTGGCGGCATTATCGACAATGCCATCATCCTCGTCGAGAATGACCGGATCAAGGCTGTCGGCAAAGCGGGTGAACTTGCGATACCAGCGGGTGCCAAAACGGTCGATGTGACCGGCAAGACAATCATCCCTGGCCTGGTCGATGCGCATGCCCATGGTCCGCATGGTGTGGATGAAATGACGCCGCAGCAAAATTGGGTGAATATGCTCAATCTCGCTATGGGCATCACCACGCGGCACGATCCATCGAGCAGCGCAGCAACGGTTTTTCCGGCGCTGGAAATGCAACGCGCTGGCCTGATCGTTGGACCGCGCTCTTTCTCCACCGGCGAAATCGTCTATGGTGCGAAGGCTGCCGATGTCTATGCCGAAATCAATGGCCTCGACGACGCGCTCGCGCATGTCCGACGGTTAAAGGCGCAGGGCGCGCACAGCGTCAAAAACTACAACCAGCCACGCCGTGAACAGCGTCAGCAGGTTGTTGCGGCTGCCCTTCAGGAAAATATGCGTTCGGTGGCCGAAGGTGGTTCGCTGTTCGGCATGGACATGAACCTGATTGCCGACGGTAACACCACGGTCGAACATAATATCCCGCTCGATATCTTTTATGATGATGTCGTGCAGTTCTTCTCGAAGTCGAAAGTCGGTTATACGCCAACGCTGGTCGTGACCTATGGCGGCCCGGCTGGTGATCCTTACTGGCGTGCACATACTGATGTGTTCCGTCATCCGTTGATGGCCAAGCATTATCCGCCGACGGAACTGGCGGCCAATAATGCCCGCCGCGAGATTGCGCCTGAGGAAGACTATGTCGACGACAACAGCGCGCGTGAGGCACATAAGCTTGCAAAGCTGGGCGTTCCTGTGTCGATTGGCGCGCATGGTCAGGAAGCCGGCATCGCGGCGCATTGGGAATTGTGGTCATTTGTCCGTGGCGGTATGTCGCCTATTGAAGCATTGGCCGCTGGCACCATCGAGTCAGCCCGCTCGCTGGGTTATGACAAGGATGTAGGTTCCATCGCTGCCGGCAAGCTGGCTGACCTCGTCGTTCTGGATGCCGACCCAAGCGTCGACATCCGTAATTCGGACAAGGTGGCAAAGGTCATGATCGGCGGGCGTTTATATGATGCCGCAACCTTGAACGAAGAAGTTACGGGCACCAAAAAGCGCATGCCTTATTATTGGGAATGAGTTCAGCCTGGTGAACGCAATTTTCTGGCTCGGGTAAATAGGCCCGGGCTGGCAAAAGGTTCGAACATCTCATCGGGGCTTTCAGGGTCAAGCACGGCGTTTTCCGCCAAGACCTTGTCTGCCTCGGTGAGTTCGGGCAGTTCAAATCGTCGCAACGACCGGCCATTGCCGGGCACATTTTGGATGATGTGGTGCATGGATGCCCCGCTGCCCAAAAGCTCTGTGACTTTTTCAACCGACAGGCCGCAATGTTCGGCTAATAAGGTCGCGCGCATAGACTGGATTCCGGAAGCTGCGCTTTCGTTGCCGGGGCGCGTGGCATCAATAAAAATATCGCATTCACTATCGAGGCCAAGCGAACGGTTGTTCATATTAGCCGAACCAATACGCAAAATCTCGTCATCGACGATCATAAGCTTGGCGTGCACATAAATGGGTTCGCCCATTTTGGTATGCGGAATGTAGATCGAGAAGCGGTTCTTTTTGTCGTGCTTGCCAATAGCGCGGAGCAACTGGACGCGTGCGCCGTCCATGGCCTTTTGTTCCAGCCAGCCATCGGCGGTAGCCGGATTGACGATGATGATTTCCGGCGGATTATCCTCCGCCATGCGCAGCGCAATTGCGTCTGCTATTTTGGGTGAGGCGAAATACTGGTTTTCAGCATAGATAAAATGCTTCGCACGCGCAATTTGCTCCAGAAACAATTGCTGGATTTCGCGTATTTCGCCTACATCCTTGTAAGCAGCACGGGTGCGCGAGATACCCATTTCCACAAACTGAAATTCAGCCTGCAGGAACTCTGGCCATGGCGATGTTGCATTAGCGGGGCAGGGTTCAAGCGGGTCGCCGCCAGCCAAGACCCAACGGGCGCGACTCAATTCGGCAAGCGCCGCTGCGGCCTCGCCCTCGACGAGCATCGTGATGTCGTGCCATGGCCCATATAATTTGCCGTTAGGACGTTTGCGCTTTGGGTTGCGGTCAATATGGTCGGGCGTGTCCCAGCGGTCGGCGGTCATATCAATACCGCCGCACGCCGCCATTTTATCATCAATCACGACGATTTTCTGATGATGGCTGCAACCGATCGGGTGGGCGCTGTCCAGTTTGAACTGGATTTGCTTGTGCATCGCCCATTTGGCGACATCCAATATGGTCGAGCCGCGCGTTACCATTTTGAGCGCGCCAAAATTCCACTTCAGCAATTTGATTTCAAGTCCGGGCGTGCGGTCGGCGAGCCACAGAATGAAATCCCCCAAGCGCTTGGGTGGATCGCCTTTTTTGCGGCGGCTGCGACTCAGGTCGATTCGGGTATCGAAGTCCCATCCGATGAGCATGATTCGATGCTTCGCATTCATCATCGCGGCCTGAATGGCTTCGAAATAAGGTGCGGCGTCGATGACAGGATGTGCGCGGCTTGCTTTTACATGACGCCAGATACTGGCGGTTTCCGATACGTCCGTGTCCATAGACCCTCCGTTGTCCGTGTATAACTCAGCTAAACCAAATCAGGGCAAAAGCTGACTCCACATTTGTGAAAAATCAGATATAGAACAAAACATGAACATAAGGCTCGATCCCTTAGACACTGTCTTTCCGTCCGGAAAAGGGGCGTGGAAACAATATCAGCCGGATGGCCAGCAATCATTATTGCCTGTTGGTGCGCCGGATGTCGACACTCGCTTGCGTGGGGGCATATCGCGACACGGGCTTCATGAATTTTTTGGTGCCGCCAAGACGGATAGCCATGCCGCCGCAGTCTTTGCCTTGTTATTGGCGTTGCGATTGCCCGAAAGCGATGCGGGCATATTCTGGATAACCGGAGACAAGGAAAGGCAGGCATCCGGACGTCTTTATCCGCACGGCCTGTCTGCGATGGGCGGCAATCCGTCCAAAATGTTGCTCGTGCAGACGGCTGATTTGCGCGATGCCTTGCGTGCAGCAGCCGACAGCATTCGATCGAAAGCAGCGGCAGCCGTTATATTGGAGGCGCAGGGCAATGCCCGGCTTATCGATTTAACGTCCACCCGCCGGCTGGCACTGGCGGCAGCAGAGGCCGGCGTGCTGGCTTTGCTGGTACGCGATGACGCGGTCCCCATGCCAAGCGCCGCGTCCACGCGATGGCGGGTGAAATCCGCCCCTTCTGTGCCATTGCCCGGCAACGCACCCGGCTTTGCAACATTCGACATCAGCCTGCTGCGCCATCGCGGCGGCACCGCGCCCTTTGCGGCGAAAGTGACTTGGGATCATGCAACACGAAGCTTTTACGACGCGCCGCTATCTGGCGGTCTTTCTGCCATTGTTACCGGCGGAGAGGCTGATCCGGCATCGCGGCAGCGCGCCTGATACGCCATTTGCGCTGGTCGAAAAGGATCGCGGCGCGATGCGGCTGGTCGCGTGCGATGCACAGGCGCTTGCGCTTGGCCTGATGCCGGGGACGGCGCTTGCCGATGCGCGTGCGCGCGTGCCCGATCTTGCGGTGTTTGACCATGATCCGGCCGCGGACATGGCTTTGCTGGGCTGGCTCGCCGATGGATGTGAGCGGTATACGCCAGCTTGCATGCTCGATCCGCCGCAAGGGCTGCTGCTCGATATTACTGGCTGCGAACATCTGTTCGGTGATGAGGCGCAACTGGCGAAGGATGTGCAGGCACGGCTACGACGTCATGGCCTCACTTGCCGGATTGCCTTGGGCGCGACCCCTGACAGTGCGCAGGCCAAAGCGAAATATTCGGAGCGCGCCATCTCCCGCTTACCAGTCGAGGCGCTGGATGGCGGGGACAAGGTGCACAAGGCGCTGAGCCGGGCTGGCCTGAAAAGCATTGGCGACCTGGCTATCCGCCCCCGTAAACCGCTGGCAGCACGCTTCGGCAAGGCAGTTGTGATGAAGCTGGCGCGCCTCCTTGAAGAGGAAGACCCGCGCATCACCCCGCGCCGTAGCCTACCACTCATTCAAGCCGCGCAGAATTTTGCCGAACCAATTTCACGGACCAATGATGTGCTGGCAACCATCGAGATGCTGGCAGGCGGCGCTGCCCTGCAGTTACAGGAACGGGGGCAGGGCGGCCGGCGGTTTGAGGTCAGGCTGTTCCGTAGCGACGGCCATGTCGCGCAGCTGGCGGTCGATACAGGTGGGCCCACGCGCGACGCCGCCTTGCTGATGCGCTTGATACGGGAACGCATCGATGCTCTCGCCGACCCACTTGACCCCGGCTTTGGTTATGATCTCATTGCGTTGGAAGTGCCGCTCGCTGAAGTGCTGGAAAATGTGCAAGCCGGGCTGGAAACAAAGGTCGACACAAATGCGGCAACCGCTGCGCTCATCGACAGGCTAAGCGTTCGGCTGGGGGCCGAACGCGTGCGGCAATTCCACGCGCGGGAAAGCCATATCCCCGAACGGGCCGCGCTGGAACGTGCGGCCCAATCGGGCGCACCGAAGGCCATCTGGCCCAAGCCCGAAGCCGGCGAACCGGCCATGCGCCCCTTTCGCCTGTTCGAAACCCCGCAGCCGATTGAGGTCACTGCCGGATTTCCCGAGGGAGAACCGCGCAGCTTTCGCTGGAAACGGCAAGTGCATCGTGTCGCACTGGCGGAGGGACCGGAACGGATTGCGCCTGAATGGTGGCGGCATGTGCGCGGATATGAGCCGGGCAATGGCAGCCTGACGCGCGATTATTACCGCGTGGAGGACAATGAAGGTCGCCGTTTCTGGCTGTTCCGGCGCGGGGTATATGATGAAACCGAACGGCCGCTCTGGTATCTGCACGGCATCTTCGCATGAGTTATGCAGAGCTTGCCTGCGCCAGCAGCTATTCGTTCCTGCGCGGCGCATCGCCACCGCAGGATTATGTGGCGGAGGGCATCCGGCTTGGGCTAACCGCCATCGGCATAGCTGACCGCAATACGGTTTCGGGCGTGGTGCGCGCGTGGAAGGCATTACGCGATGCGCCCGATGAAGCGCGCAGTGCCTTGCTGGCTGCCAAGCGTGACGCAGGTGAACCGGAAAAGCTGACCGAAGCCGAAGACGCCGCTTGCGAAACCCATATCCGTTTTCTGGCGGGGTCGCGGCTGGTCTTTTCGGACGGCACGCCCGACATCATTGCCTACCCGGCGACGCGCCAAGGCTGGGGTAACCTCACGCGGTTGCTGACCGTCGGCAATATGCGTGCCACCAAAGGTAGCTGCATCCTGAAGTTCGATGATCTGCTCGATCATTTGGGCGATCTGCTGCTGATTGTCATGCCTTACTCTACCGCTGACGAGGAGGAGGCGCACAAAAGCCCGCCAGTCTATCAGTTTAAGGAAATCGCCCAGCCCATAGCGCCGCCGTCACATCTCACGCTTGTGTCCACTGCACCACAGGATTGGGAAGCAGCGCTGCGCCGCTTGGCGCCGGTCCATGCAGGGAAAATCTGGCTTGGCATATCGACGCATTACCGGGGCAAGGATAAGCGGCAGCTGGCGCGCTACCGCAAGGCTGCGAGTGCTTTGAATGTATCGCTGATCGCGACCAATGATCCGCTATATGCAACGCGCGAGCAACGCCCGCTCCACGATATTGTGACCTGCATCCGCACCGGCACGACCATCCCAAAAGCAGGCTTTGTTTTGGAAGCTAATGCCGAACGCTATATCAAATCAGCGGATGAAATGGGGCTGCTGTTCGGCGCGTGCTCCGAAGCCTTAATTGAAACCGAACGCTTTGCCGCGCAGATTATGTTCGACCTTGAACAGCTGAAATATGAATATCCGCACGAACCGGTGCCCGACGGCTGGACGCCCGACGACTGGCTGGCGCATCTGGTGTGGGAAGCGGCGCATCAACGTTATGGGACGGAACTTCCCGAGAAAATACGTAAGTCGATTGAAACCGAGCTGGCCTTTATCCGGGGTGAGCAATTTGCCTATTACTTCCTCACCGTTCACGATCTCGTCAAATTTGCGCGCGACCAAAGCCCGCCGATATTGTGTCAGGGCCGGGGATCGGCGGCAAACTCGACTGTGTGCTTTTTGCTCGGCGTGACCTCGGTCGATCCGCTTGCAAATACGCTTCTGTTCTCGCGCTTCATTTCATCAGACCGCAAGGAACCGCCCGATATCGACGTCGATTTCGAGCATGAACGGCGCGAGGAGGTGATGCAATATATCTACCGGCGTTATGGCCGCCATCGGGCAGCGATCGCCGCGACCATCATCCACTACCGCCCGCGCAGCGCAGTACGCGAGGTGGGGAAAGCGTTGGGCCTGACCGAGGATGTCACAACGCGCATGGTCAGCACCGTCTGGGGCAGTTTCGGCAGTGGTCCCGATGCGCAGCGGCTGATCGAAGCGGGGTTTGATCCCGATAATCCCGAAATCGCGCGGCTGAAATACTTGTCCGAACAATTGCTAAAATTTCCGCGCCATCTGTCGCAGCATGTCGGCGGGTTTATCCTGACCGAAAACCGGCTGGATGAAACTGTGCCGATTCACAATGGTGCGATGAAGGACCGCAATTTCATTGAGTGGGACAAGGACGATATCGACGCATTGGGGTTGATGAAGGTTGATGTGCTGGCGCTGGGTATGCTGACCTGTATCCGCAAGGCCTATGACATGATGCGCGAGCAGGGGATTGGCGACTATGACCTGAAGGTCGATATCGATTCCGACGATCCTAATGTCTACGACATGTTGTGCAGAGGCGAGAGTCTGGGCGTGTTTCAGGTCGAAAGCCGGGCACAAATGAACATGCTACCACGGATGAAACCGCGCAGCCTGTATGACCTCACTATTCAGGTTGCGATTGTCCGCCCCGGGCCCATCCAAGGCGACATGGTGCATCCCTATTTGCGGCGACGTAATGGGGAGGAGAAGGTC
This sequence comes from uncultured Sphingorhabdus sp., assembly GCA_963508315.1. Classification (GTDB taxonomy): domain Bacteria; phylum Pseudomonadota; class Alphaproteobacteria; order Sphingomonadales; family Sphingomonadaceae; genus Sphingorhabdus_B. The sequence continues at coordinate 11,064 of CAUOWK010000004.1, forward strand.
GAATATCCGTCGCCGGCCGCGCCATATCCGCAAGACGAGCTGAAAAATGTGCTGGGCAAGACGCTGGGCGTGCCATTGTTTCAGGAGCAGGCGATGAATCTGGCTATCACCGCTGCTGAATTCAGTGAGGCCGATGCCAACCGCTTGCGCAAGGCGATGGCGACCTTTCGCAATGTAGGCGGAATGGAGCATTTCGAAACGATGATGGTCGAAGGCATGGTGCGGCGCGGCTATGAACGTGATTTTGCCCAGCGTTGCTTTGGGCAGATTCAGGGTTTTGGATCCTACGGGTTCCCCGAAAGCCATGCTTTGTCCTTTGCGCGGCTGGTCTATGTGTCATCATGGATCAAGCATTATCACCCGGCGATTTTTGCGGCTGCCTTGCTCAATTCGCAGCCCATGGGTTTTTACGCGCCAGCGCAGATTGTGCGCGATGCGCAGGAAAACGGGGTTGAGGTGAGGTCCGTAGACGTCAACGCCAGCGGCTGGGACAATGCAATCGAACAGGGTGCGTTGCGGCTTGGGCTACGGCAGATAGACGGTTTCCGAGAGGTGTGGGCACAGGAAATTGTGAAGCATCGGCCTTTTGCATCGATCGAGGATATGGCGCGCCGAGCATCTTTGCCATCGTCTGCGGTGCATCTGCTTGCCGACGCCGATGCGGTGCGTTCGCTCGGTTTTGACCGCCGCGAAGGCGCATGGGAAGCGCGGCGTACGCCGTCTGATGAATTGCCGCTGTTTGCTGCTGCCAAGGCGCATGAGCTTGGCGAGGAAGCCAATGCGATGTTGCCTGTGATGCCCCTAAGCGAACATGTCGCGGCGGATTATCAGATGACGCGGCTGTCTTTAAAAGGACATCCGATGCAATTCCTGCGCGGGATGTTCGCAAACGAAGGCGTGCTCAGCTGCGTTGAGGCCAATGCGGTCAAGAATGGCAAGCAGGTGCGGGTGGCAGGTGTCGTGCTGGTCCGGCAGCGCCCTGGCAAGGGCAATGCGATTTTCATCACCATTGAGGATGAAAGCGGCGTCACCAATATCCTGTTGTGGGCGCGGCTGTTCGACCGGCAACGACGCGCAGTGATGGCGTCGCGGCTCATCATTGCCGAAGGCGAAATTCAGCGCAGCAAGGAGGGTGTCGTTCACCTAATGGCGACCAATATTATCGACCGGACCGATGATCTGGCGCAGCTGTCAGAAACGCATCAGGCCAATGTCGGGAAGCCGAAGATCGACGAGTTTGCCCGGCCACACGCCCCGCGCGGCAGCCACCCACGCGATGTTCGCATTTTGCCTAAATCACGCGACTTTCATTGATGGTCAGGCTGCGTCCTTGGCTGCCCTGCGTGCCGCCAATTGATCGACGGACGTTGCCCGCATGAACGGGTTGGTGGCGCGTTCGAGTGCAATCGTGGTGGGCACAGTCGCCTCGCCGCGTTCGCGGGCTGCGACAACATCGGACATACGCTGCTGAAGCGCGGCATTGTCAGGCTCCACCGTCACTGCAAAGCGTGCGTTGCTGAGTGTATATTCGTGCGCACAGTATATGGCAGTGTCATCGCCCAACGCCTCAAGCTTGCGCATATTGTCGTACATCTGCGCTGCGGTGCCTTCGAACAAGCGGCCACAGCCCATCGCGAACAATGTGTCGCCAACGAACGCTGCGTGCTCGGTTTCGAAATGATAGGCGATGTGCCCCGCCGTATGTGCAGGAACGTCTATGACCGTTGCACGGGCCTCCCCCAGTTGCACGACCTCTCCGCCGCGCACCCGCACATCAAGCGTCGATATCCGCTCGGCCTCTGCGGCTGGTCCAGTGATGACGCAGCCAGTCGCCGCCTTAATCTCTGCATTGCCACCAACATGATCGGGGTGCCAATGCGTGTTCCAGATTTGTGTAATCTTCCAGCCGCGCGCTTCGGCAGCGGCGAGAACCGGTGGGGCCACGGCTGGGTCAACTACCAAAGTCTCACCGCTTTTTGCTTCATGGACCAGCCAGACATAATTGTCGGACAGGACCGGAACGCGGACAATCTCGATAGCCATTACCAAGCCCCGATATTCGGCATGCTGACCCATGGTTCTGCTGGAGGAAGATTGCCCTCTTGCAGCAGCTCAATCGAAATGCCGTCGGGGGTGCGCACGAATGCCATATGGCCGTCGCGTGGCGGACGGTTGATGGTGATGCCAGCGTCCATCAGCCGCTGGCAGGTGGCGTAAATATCATCAACGCGATAGGCCAAATGACCGAAGTTGCGCCCACCGTCATAGACTTCGGATGCGCTGCCATCGGCGGGCGGCCAATTGTGCGTCAGTTCAACCTCGGCCACGCCGTCTTGCCCCGGTGCCGCCAAAAAGATGAGCGTGAAGCGACCCGCTTCGCTGTCAAAACGGCGGGTTTCCTCAAGGCCAATCAGTTTGAAAAATGCCACGGTGGCATCGGGGTCGGTCACCCGGATCATCGTGTGGAGATATTTGGTCGGCATACAGGCTCCGTTCGTCTACATTAATGCACAGTTCATCGCCATCACTATAACAGCAAATCCGCAGGTTCAGTGCGATACATGAACCTTGCCGACACGCTGCGCAAGGGGCGTGCCGAGACAGCTAACGCCTATTTGCCGAGGAAACAGCGCATGAATGACGACATTTCAGGACCAACCGCCCGCACGACAATCGCGGGCTTCGCGGCCAATCAGGGCAAAGCGTGGCTTGCGGGCACCGCATTGCTTGCGACGGGCCTGATCGTCGGTGGCTATTTGATGGGCGATGGGCTTGTTCGCATGAAACAGGCGGATCGGGCTGTTACGGTGCGCGGTTTGGCCGAACGCGATGTAACCGCTGACCTTGCCACATGGACTATCGCTTATTCGGCCAAAGCTGGCGACCTGCAAAGCGCGCAGGCAAAGGTCGATAATGATACCAAAGCCATTCGCGGATTTTTCAATACGCTTGGTTTTGATGCCGATGCGCTTCAGCCGACAGGTGCGAACGTATCACAATATAGCGAAAACGGCATTCCGGTATACACCGTCAAGCAACGCTTGAGCCTTCGTACGACGGATATCAAGCGCGCCGAGTCTGCGGTCAAAAGACAGTTTGACCTCGTCAAAGGCGGCGTCGAACTGGAGGAGGGTTCTGGCATGGCCTACACCTTCACCAAACTGAACGCGATTAAGCCCGAGATGATTGCACTCGCGACCAAAGACGCGCGCAAGTCCGCCGAGCAGTTCGCCAAGGACAGTGGCACCGATGTCGGGAGCATCAAATCCGCGACGCAGGGCTATTTCGAAGTTACCGCGCGTGACGGCGATAGTGCAGGCGGCTGGGGGGTATCAGATTCGCCCTATAAAAAAGTACGCGTTGTCACGACCGTTGAATATTATCTGGATTGAGGCTCCGCCGCCGGTGCCGGACTGGCGGCGAGTGCTGCAATCTGGTTTTGTGCGCTAATGGCTTGGCGACTGTCGGGGGCGATGGCGATAGCCTGTTCCCAATGCTTGCGCGCAGCCACTTCGTCGCCAGCTGCGATGGCAATATTGCCAGCTTCCAGCGCAACCGCGGCATCGCGCGGCGACAAGGCGGCGGCCGTTTGAATATAGGCCAATGCATCGGGAAGCTTGTTCAAACGCCGCGATAATGTGGCCGATAACAGCCATGCTGTGCCATTTTCGGGGGACAATTCGCGCGCGGTGGCCAGCGCCTTTTCCGCATTCTCGTTCTGGTTAAGCGCGACCAACGCGCGCGCGCGATCAACCTCGCCGTCGGCGCGCTCTTGGGGGCTCAAAGTCTCGGACTTCAATGCTTGCGTCAACGCATCCAGTGCAAGCTGTGGTTCGCCTGCGACAATCGCGGCATTGGCCGCCTGCGCCCAGAAACGCGCCGCGCGCGGGTCGCCCTTTTCCTCGGCGCCCTTGGCAGCTTCGGTTAGCACGGGCAACGCGAGGTCGAACTTGAAATCGGTCGCGAGCGCAAAGCCTTGGCACGCGCGGGCGAGATATCCGCCCCCTTGCTGCGCCCACAGGCTTGCATCCGTTACGGCCGATGCGGGGTCCGTGCGCGCAAGTGTGAGGCATTCCGAAAACTGGACCTCGTTCAGTGTTGGCAGGGGCTGGGTTGCTGTTTGAATTAGGAGAAGGGGAAGAATAATCATGATGTTCCTGCTGACAATACGTCACCCTGAACTCGTTTCAGGGTCAATCTATCAAACGAACCGCCATTTGTGTGGCGCGATAGATGCTGAAACAAGTTCAGCATGACGGATTAAGTTGTGCTCGAATGCTCCAATTTGGCCAAAACCTCAATCAGCAGGGCGATGTCCTGATCGCGCGACAGCCGGTGGTCACCGTCTTTTATCAATATCGTCTGCACGTCCGATGAACGAAGCTGTGCGGCGAGCCGTAACGAAATTTCCCACGGGACATCGGGATCATTCTGTCCGTGAACAAGACGCACAGGGCAATCGAGGGAAAGAGCACCCGTTAGCCGGAGATTATCCTGACCCGATTGCCAGAATGCGCGCGTAATAATCATCGGGTCATAGCCATAGTCGCTTGGCCGCTCGATGCGGCCATGCTCCGCAAGCGCGGCGCGATCTGCGTCGCTCACATCCCAGTCGGTAAAGTCAGGCGCCGCAGCAATGCCCACAAGGCCGCGCACATCTGCGCCAAGTGCTTCGGCGACGAGCAGCATAAGCCAACCGCCCATGGATGATCCCACGAGCATACTCGGCCCGATGTTTGCGTGCCGCATTACATGCACAACGTCGTCGCGCCACACGTCAAGCGTACCGTCCACGAACGCGCCCTCGCTTTCGCCGCAGCCGGAATAATCCAGCCGAAGCATGGCGCGACCATTGGCGAGAGCCCATGCCGCGAGCGCCTGCGCCTTGCCGCCTTGCATGTCGGACATATAACCGGGGAGGAAAACAAGCGTCGGACCGCGGCCTTGAATGTGCCGATACGCTAATTTTATGCCGTCGGGACGACTGGCAAATTCGGGGGCGTCTTCGACCAGGGTCAGATTACCCAGTCGACGGTGAGCATTTGGGTAACGTCCTGACCCTTTGCGCGGCGTTGTTCGACCATGATCGTGTTGAGCCGCTTGACCGTATCGCTACCTGATGTGATGCACAGGCCCGGAACAACAGCATGGACCAACGCTTTCATCCCGCCCCAGATCATGGTCACGCCAAAGCGACCGGCTACCATGAAATGCTCAACATAATTTTCATCGACGCTTTTGGGATGATCGACAAATAGGCGGTTGAACATAAACTTTATCCTTGTCGTTTCCGTCACCCCAGCAAAAGCTGGGGTCTCCGGCGTTAGAGCGCGACAGCCCGAGATGCCAGCCTGCGCTGGCATGACGGTAATACTGAAACTTTACTGAAAATCAAAGCCGAAGCCGGATTTTGCTTTGCGGTCTTGTGTGCACATCGTCTTGAGTTCGGTCCACTCACGCATGGTGAGCGCGGGTTTGTAGTTCGCGCCTTTGACGATGCTTTTCTCAAATGCTTCCTTGCGCGAACGGGACAAGGGATGGCTGGTCATATAACCGGTTATGCCGGTGTCACCGTCGCCGCTTGCGCTGCCATCCAGATTGGACAAGCGGTCAAAAGAGGATGCTGTGCCAACCGGCGAAATGTTCGCCTGTCCAAGCGCTTTCATCGAATGGGCATCGGCCTCCGCTTCGGATTCGCGGCTGTAACTCATGGCCAGCATATTATTGACAAGTGCGCCGCTATTTCCATCGATGCCGCCCAGCACCACAGCGAGGCCCATTTGCCGAAGCAATGCCTGCATGACGTGCTTTTCGCGGACATGGCCGATTTCGTGGGCCAATACGCCAGCAATCTCATCGGGTGAACGTGCCTGCTTGAGCAAGCCATCGAACAATATGACATTGCCGCCGGGCAGCGCCACGGCGTTAATCATATCGATTTTGGCAACCTCGACGCGCAGATCCTGTGGCTGGTCGTCCAGCGACGCCACCAGTTTTTTCAGCGCAGCGTCGCCGGCTGGTGTGCTGCAAAAACGCCCGCCAAAATCTCCGACCAAGGCGTCCCCAAGTTTCTTGTCCAGTGTCGACGGGATAAGAGGCGCAAGCCATTGTGGGCTAAGTAACACGATGACAACGGCAGCAGCGCTGACCAGTGTGAAGGCAATGGCCGCTTTGCCAAAGCCCAGCCGGTCAATCCAACCCCCATAAGTGCGCGCGGCGGGTAACATGGATGCAAGCTCGGGCGGCACTGGCCCAGAGACCAACAACCGCCAGCCATCAACCCCGGACAGTCCGTACACATCAGCATCGCCAGTGCGCGTCACATATTCCAGATCGGCAAAAGCAAACGGTCCATGCCGTCTTTCGGTCTCCAGCAGGAAAAATTGCTGGCCAATGTCCTGCACCTCGACCTTGCGCTTTACCGCACTCTTGCCGTCATAGTGCCATACATTGAAGAAGGCCGACATGGGCTAGATTGCTCCGACATCGAATGCATCGAGCAGGCCTTCGCCATGGCCCGAAACAACAGTGTCTGATTGCGTGAGCTCGTCGACGTTAATCTCGCCATAGGCTTCCATATGGTCGATGAAGAATTTCCAATTGCGATACGGCATGAAGATATAACCGATGCCAAGGGTGCAAACGACAATCGCAATGTTGGCAAGGAAGAACAATATCCAGTCGGCAGCCCGTGCGCGGAATTCAAACTCGAGGCTGTGCAGCCGCAGCCCGCCGACGGCAAGGCGGAAATATTTGGAATAAAATGCAAGCGCGGCGAGCGGCAGGATGATGTAGATCGACAGCAAGGCAATCACCACCATGATGGCCCCAACGGCAGCGCCTGTTGAACCAAATGCGTCCGACCCGCCGGACGCCGCCATGCTGACGCCCATGATAACCCCGCCGATGAACAGCAGGAACGGCACTAGGTAGAACAACAAATAGCGCCGCATGAGGGGCTTCCATTCCGCCGTTGCCGAAAAGCGGTGCGGCCCGAAGCTCATGGCGTTCCAGCGGTCATTCCAAAGCGAAATCATGGACCATGGTACCAGCAGGAAAATCGGCAGCCAGCCAACGAAACTTTTCCACATATAGGACAGACCATATTGGAAGCCCGGATCATCGCTGCCGCCCCTGATCCCGCGCCAATAGGTGCGGCTCAACCGGTAACGAAGTGCGCGGAAATACGCGACGCCCGTCAGATAGAAGAGGGTCAGCACCATGGTCAGCGTCGTGACGGCGGCCAGAATGGATTCGCCTTGAAAAATCAGCCCTTGGGAAACCAGTTGAATGATGATGATGGGCAGACCGATGAGGAAAAACACCATGATGAAGCCGATGAACAGCTCCATCCCGCGGCCAGTCCATTCGAGGCGTTCGTCAATGAACTCCGTCTGGCCCCACAGATATTCGCGCTCGCGCGTTGTTGCCCAAAAACGGTAAATACCCAACGTCACGATGGACAGAAGCAGATTGGGAAAGGCAATGCGGGCAAATTCCTGCCAACTTCCGTGGAACCGGAACGCGCTGTGGCGCTGGGTCAGGTCTTCGCTCATCTTTTGGCTTCCCCCTAATATCTTCGCCATTGATGGGCGGAAGGGGAAGGGGATGTCAAGGAATGCGGTGTAAAAACGCAATCCGCGTCGACAGAAAACGCCTCCCCATCGGCCAACGACGGGGAGGATGTGCGATTATTGAACGGTTACGGTCACCGCGCGCCGGTTTTGCGCCCACGCTTGCTCGTCCGAACCAAGTGCCGATGGCCGTTCCTTGCCATAGCTTACAGTCTGGACGCGGTTGGCATCGACGCCAATCGAGATGAGGTAGTTCTTGGCAGAATTGGCGCGGCGCTCACCCAAGGCAAGGTTATAGTCGCGCGTGCCGCGTTCATCGGCATGGCCTTCGACGATAACACGCGTGTTGGGATAGCGGCCAAGCCATTGCGCCTGACGCTGAAGGGTTGCTTGATCCTCAACATCGACATTGAAGCGATCGGTATCAAAGAAGATGCGGTCGCCGAACTGGCCAACCGACTGCACGAAATCTTCCTGGCTGCCGGGAATGATCTGGCCGGTTCCTGCGTTGGGATCGGTGGGCTGCTGCCCATAATCGGTGCCTTCTGCGGCGGGGGGAAGCTGCTCGACCTTTTTCTTGCCGCAACCTGCGACCAACGCAGTCGATGCCAGCAATATCGCGGCCATTTTCAGTGTGCTGTTCTTCATGGACTTCTCCTTAGGCTTGGTCCGACATTGAATTTTGCAGCAGGTCTACCGCCCACGGTGGAAACCTGCGCGCATATTAAAGTGAAAACGCGTTTATGGCAAAACGGGTCCCCAGGCTGGGTCCGATCCATCGACCGGCGTTGGCAATTGGCGTTCGTTCGAACCAGTTAGGTCCACCTGCCAGATGCTCGTCTTGCCACTGCCTTTTGCGGTGCGGAAAAACTGGATGACACGGCCATTGGGTGCCCATGTTGGCGCTTCGTCCTGCCAGCTGTCGGTTAGCAAACGCTCGCCTGACCCGTCGGGACGCATGGTGCCGACGCGGAAGTCACCGGCGATACGCGTAAAGGCGATAAGGTCGGCACGCGGGCTCCACTCAGGGGTCGCATATCGGCCGCTGCCAAAGCTGATCCGGCGCTGGCTGCTGCCGTCGGCATTCATGACATAGATTTGCTGGCTACCCGAACGGTCACTTTCGAATACAATTTGGCGGCCATCGGGGGAAAAGCTGCCGCCCACATCAATGCTTGGCGACGTGGTGAGCTTCACAGGCGTGCCGTTGCCGGTCGCCGATATCTTGTAAATGTCGGTATTGCCCGCGACCGCCATCGAATAAAGAATGGTTTGCCCGTCCGGTGACCAGCGTGGTGCAAAGGTCGGGTTGTTGGACTGCGTAATCAACCGCTGCCGCCCTGCGTCAATGTCATAGACATAGATGCGCGGATTGCCGTCGACATAGGATAAATAGAGGATGGATTTATAGTTGGGCGAGAAACGCGGGGTGAGCGCGGTCGACTGGCCATTGGTGATGAAACGGTGGTTCGCGCCATCCGAATCCATGATTGCCAAACGCTTGACGCGCTTACCTTTGGGGCCGGTTTCCGCGATATAGGCGATGCGGCTATCGAAAAAGGGTAACTCGCCCGTCAGGCGTGAATAGATCGCGTCGGCGCATTTATGCGCGGCCCTGCGCCAATCGCGCGGCGGCACGTTGAAGCCCAAGCGTGTGGTTTCGGTGCCAAAGCCGACATCGTAAAGATAGCAACCAACGGTCAGATTGCCGTCGCCGCCAACGCGAACGAAGCCTTGGACAAGCTGTTCAACCGGACGGCCTTTCCAATAATCGAACTGGGGCGCCGTTACTTCGCCAAGGGAGATGGCGCGAAGGCCGTTGGGCCCCTGTGTTTCGAACACGCCCGATGCGCGCAGATTGGCCGAAATGACTTCAGCAATCTGTCGGCCAAGTGCGGCGCTGTTGCCTGCTGGCGTATCGGCTGGGGCTGGCGCAACCAAGGCAGGAACCGCAATGGAACGCGTTTTCGCGGTGTCGAATTCGACCAGCTCCGGCTCATCTGTTGCGGGCACAGAGGGCGGAGCAACCGTTTGTGCGTGCGCAGCCAAAGGCAGCAATAGTAGCGTGAACAACGCGGTCGCGAGTGAACGTAGAGACATTTTCATTCCTTATCCGGTCGCACGCAGGCGAAGAGCGTGGGTTTTCCATACATCATGATATTCGGGGTCAAGCCCGTCATAAGGCGATGCCGCCCGCACAGCTTGCAAGATGCAATCCTTGAGCGGGTTGGCTTGGGGTTGATTGCTTTCGTTGACGCCGACTTGCTTGTCGAAACGAACAGAATTCAGCTTGCCAGAGGAATCAAGGCTGAGGGTGACGAAGGTCTCGATCTTGTTGATATCGATGCCGGACGGGGCACAGGCACGCACGCGGCTACGAATTTGACCCGCAAGACTGACGCTCACCGAACGCCGCACCTCGGCTGCGCTTTTGGCGGCAGGTGTGCCAACTGCTTTGCCTGCGCCGGGGGCTTTGCCGATATTGCTAATGCTGTCTTCGAAACTTTTGCTCAGTCCGCCCGGCTTCGCCGGTGTGCTGCCTTTGCCACTTGGCGCTGCGGCGACTTTCTTCGGCGTTGCTGCAGCTGTCTTGGTGGGCTGCGAACTTGCTTTGGCCGGTGGTTGCTTCACCGGTTCCTTTGGCGCGGCGGTTTTGCGCACCGGAGGTGTGGGCGCGGCCTTTGCTGGCTTGACGACAGGCTTGGGCTGAACTTTTTCGACGGGGCGTTCCATTTGCATCGCGGGCGATGGCGCCGGCGGGGGGTCTGCAGGCTCTGCTTCCGCAGGAGCAGGAGGCGCGGATTCTTCCTGAATGGCATCCGGCGCGGTCGACACATCAGCGATTTCACCCACCAGCGACACGGAAATGGAATTCTGTTTTTTCACCGGTTCTGGAGACACCATGAGGCCAAGCGCAAATACGCCGAGCAACAGGACATGGCCGCCAATTGCAGCGCCCAGTCCGACTTTCTCCACCCGATCCATCGCCATGTTGTTAGTTTTCGCCAGATGAACCAGTGGTGACCAGGCTAACACTGTTCAGGCCAGCGCTGTTCAGTTCACCCATCACGCGCATCATTTGGCCGTAACTGATCGCCGTATCCCCGCGCAGCATAATTTGGCGCGGCTTCGCGGCATCTTGCGACGCCGCGATTTCGCCCAGTCGCGCGGACAATTCGGATGGTGCAACTGCTGCGCCATCAATGAACGTCGCGCCGTCCTTGTCGATCGAGATTTCAATCGGCTCGTTCGGCTGGTCGAGCGGGTTGGCGCGGCTTTCGGGCAGTTCCAACGGTACGCCGGTGACCAGCATGGGTGCGGTGACCATGAAGATAATCAGCAAGACCAGCATCACGTCGACAAATGGCGTGACGTTGATGTCGGCCATTGGCGCGCGCCGTCCGCCACGCCCCCGCCTGCGTCCACCGCCGCCCGATGATAGGTTCATTGCCATGGCTTACACCTCCCGCTCAAGCTCGCGGGACAATGTGCCATGGAAGCCATCGGAAAACCGGCCCATGCGCGCTTCATATTGATTCAAGCGGTGCGAAAACCGGTTATAGGCAATAACGGCAGGAATGGCAGCGAACAGGCCAATGGCGGTTGCAAATAATGCCTCGGCGATACCGGGCGCGACGACGGCAAGGCTGCTATTTTGCTCGGCAGCAATCGCCGCAAAGCTGCGCATGATGCCCCAAACGGTTCCAAAAAGACCAACAAATGGCGCGACCGATCCAGTCGTCGCCAAAAAGTTCAGCCGGTTGGCAAGGCGGTCTATTTCGGCCGCAATGGTCGCATCCATTGCGGTTGCCAGTCGCTCGCGCGTGCCCGCGCGGTCAATCGTCTTTCCGTTGGTAGACCGCCGCCATTCGGAAACGCCTGCTGCAAAAACCTTGGCAATCGGCAGCTCGCTTTTATGATGCGCTTTGGAAAAGGCGTCGATGTCGCTGCTCGCCCAAAAATCGCGCTCAAACTTCTCGCTGTTTCGCAATAAGCCCGACATTTTGATCGTGAAGCTGATGACAATCGTCCAGACCCAGACACTGGCTAGCGCAAGGCCAATTATCACCGCCTTAACCACCAAGTCAGCATCCAGAAACAATTTTACGGGAGAAAAACCCATATTTTGGGTCGCGATAAGCAGGTCCATTTGAATCCTATTCTGCGTGTCGATGTATGATAGGCTGAAACGCCGCAACCCAATGCGCGGGCTGTCGGCGTGGTTTGCCGTCGGGTGAAACAAAGGCAGCGGTCACGCGAGCCTCGGTCAATATTTCATCGCCGCGCATGACCGTTTGATGAATGTCGCAGCTGGCAGCGCGGACTGCCTCCACGGTGCTGATGACGACAAGAGCGTCGTCAAACTTCGCTGAGCGGCGATATTTGATGTTCATCTCGGTGACGGCATAGGCGCCGTCACCTTGCTCATGCACCACGCGCTGGTCGATACCCACACATGCCAGCATATCAGACCGCGCCCGTTCCATAAAATGCAGATAGCGCGCGTGATAGACCACACCCGAAAAGTCCGTGTCTTCGAAATAAACGCGCACCGCAAACAGGTGCCGCGTGCCGTCAAAATGGCCTTGATAGGGTGCGGGCATGGGCATTGGTTAACGGCTTACCGCAAGGACTCCGCCACTGGAAGGGGATTTAGAACCACTAAAGTCGCTTCATCTCGCAAGCACATCAGTTCGCCCGTAAAACCCGCCTCAAAGCTAATGTATCAGGTATCAAACAATCCATCCTGCAACCCGGCAGGCGGGTTAAGGCCAAGATGTTTCCAGCCTGGCCCATTCAGGCAGCGGCCACGCGCGGTGCGGGCGATGAGGCCGAGTTGCAACAGATAAGGCTCAACCACATCCTCGATGGTATCGCGCGGCTCTGACAAGCCAGCGGCTAACGCTTCGACGCCCACTGGTCCGCCGCGATAAATATCGGCAATCATGTGCAGATAACGCCGGTCCATCGCATCAAGCCCAAGCCCATCGACCTCCAGCCGGTTGAGCGCATTGTCAGCGATTTTCGCGGTTACGACGGGTTCCCCTGCGACATTGGCGAAGTCACGGACGCGGCGCAGCAAGCGACCTGCGATACGCGGGGTGCCACGCGCACGTTTCGCAATCTCGTTTGCACCATCGGGCGCAATGCCAAGGTCAAGCAAACGCGCGGCGCGGGTGACGACCAGCTCAAGCTCGCTATGCGTGTAGAAATTGAGCCGCACCGGAATACCAAAGCGGTCACGCAGCGGCGTGGTCAGCAAGCCTTGCCGTGTGGTTGCACCGACCAGCGTAAAGGCGGGCAAATCAATGCGCACGGACCGTGCCGATGGGCCTTCGCCGATCATGATATCGAGCGCTCGGTCCTCCATCGCGGGGTAAAGGATCTCCTCGACCACGGGGCTCAGGCGGTGAATTTCGTCAATGAACAGGACGTCGCCATCTTCCAAATTGGTGAGCAACGCCGCCAGATCGCCGGATTTGGCGATGACGGGGCCGGATGTGGCACGAAAACCGACGCCCATTTCCTTGGCGACAATCTGCGCCAATGTTGTCTTGCCAAGTCCGGGCGGACCAAAGAACAACACATGGTCCAAGGGCTGCCCGCGTCCCTTCGCTGCCTCAATAAACACGCGTAAATTGTCCCGCGCGGCAGCTTGCCCGATGAACTCGGCGAGCGTTTTTGGCCGCAGCGCTGCGTCAATATCCTCGGGCCGTTTGTCAGGCGTCGTGATGCGGTCGTCGTCAGTCATGTGTACTTCCCGCCGTCGGTTGACCCATGCGCGGTGGACCCTGGAACGAGTTCAGGGTGACGGTTTGAAAAAAGAAACACGATATTTTACCAGAAATTACGTCACCCTGAACTTTTTTCAGGGTCCATTTAGCAACTACACTCCACTGGTGAGACAGGAAAGACAGCCCTGCGTATACATACTCGCCAGCAAGCATTACGGCTCGATTTACATTGGCGTCACGTCTGATCTGCTGAAACGCTTGTCGCAACATCGTGATGGTTTGACGCGCGGCCATACGTCCAAATATGGTATATATAATTTGGTGCATTTTGAGGTGTTTGTCACGATGGAGGCAGCCGTTGCGCGGGAGAAGCAGCTCAAGAATTGGCGCCGCGCGTGGAAAATCAATCTGATCAATGATCGAAACCCGCATTGGGCTGACCTTGCGGTCGGGTTGGGTTTGCCACCAATTAGGCAGGGCTAACCGCACGATGGACCCTGAAACAAGTTCAGGGTGACGGAAGAAGGGGAGGATACGGACGAGCCTCACTTCGAAGCCTTCTTCAACGCCAACCGAACCAGCGCATCTAAACTTGCATCGGGGCCAAGTTCTTCAACCGCCTGCGCCACAGCATTGCCTGCCTCGCCAGGTTTAAAGCCCAGATTGGCAAGTGCTGACATCGCGTCTTGCGCGTGGTTGCCTGCAACAGCCCCGGTGGCTACCAGTTTCGCTCCGCTGCCAATTCCGGCAAGTGCGCCAACCTTGTCTTTCAATTCATTAACGATCCGGCTGGCCAACTTTGGCCCAACGCCGTTTGCGCGGGCGACCATTGCTGCGTCGCCGCTACCGATGGCGAGCGCCAGATCCTGTGGTTCAATAGCGGACAATATCGCCAGTCCGACCTTGCCGCCAACGCCCTGAACGCCGGTCAGCAACCGGAACCAGTCGCGTTCTTCCTTGGTGGCAAAGCCAATGAGGCGCATGTCGTTTTCCGACACCTGCATTTCCGTGAACACGGTTGCGAAATCATTGGTCTTGCCCAATGCGCCAAGTGTACGCGCGCTGGCCTGCACCAAATAGCCGACGCCGTTGACGTCGATAACCAGATGGTCAACGCCCGTTTCGTCAATACGGCCATATAGTTTTGCGATCATGGGCCCGTTCCATAATCAACAAAAACAATATTGTCGAAGAACTTTTCTTGTTTTGTTCTGGCGGCGCGCGGTGATGTTTTGTGCACACAGGAAAAGCGAGATATCGGGGCCTGTCCGGTGCGGTTAACCCCGAATATGATGGGCGTGTGTAATGGCGACGGCAAGCGCATCGGCGGCATCCGGTCCGGCAAGTTTCAACCCAGGCAGCAATATGCGGAGCATCGCCTGCACCTGTTCCTTTTCTGCCTTGCCCGTGCCAACGATAGATTTTTTCACCAGCCTTGCTGCATATTCCGTGACGGGCGTGCGGTTACGCGCTGCACCTAAAAGCACGACCCCGCGCGCTTGGCCGAGCTTGAGTGTCGACTGCGGGTTTTTGTTGACGAAAACCTCTTCGACAGCAGCGCAATCGGGACGGAAATGATCCATCACGGCATGCAGTTTCTCGTCCAGCAGCACGAGGCGATTGGCCAATGGCATTTTCGCGTCGGTCTCAATCTCGCCATTGTCGACATGCGAAAGGCGGTTGCCTTCCTTGCGGATGACACCCCAGCCGGTCGTACCGAGGCCGGGGTCGAGGCCCAGAATAATCATGATAACATGATCATCCAAGCTTCGCCATCACCTCGTCGGATACGTCATAATTGCCCCATACGGTCTGAACGTCGTCATCGTCTTCAAGGGCATCAATCATCTTCAGCAACGTCACGGCATTGGCTTCGTCAACGTCGACCAGAACCTGTGGTTTCCACGCAAGCTTAGCGCTTTCCGCTTCGCCAAGTGTGGCCTCAAGTGCCTTGGCGACTTCATGCAGGCTGTCCATTGCGGTCCAGATGCTGTGTTCGTCCTCACTCGATTCCACGTCTTCTGCACCTGCCTCTAAGGCAGCTTCGAAAACACTGTCGGCATCGCCCGCCGTTGCGGGGTAAGTGATCAGGCCCATGCGGTCAAACCCGTGGCTCACCGCGCCAGACGCCCCTAGGTTGCCGCCATGTTTCGCAAAAGCGGTGCGTACGTTGGTTGCGGTGCGGTTGCGGTTATCCGTCAACGCCTCAACGATGATCGCGACACCGCCGGGGCCAAAGCCTTCATAACGCATTTCATCATAATGTTCTGCGTCGCCGCCCGATGCCTTTTCGATGGCGCGCTGGATATTATCCTTGGGCACGGATTGTGCCTTGGCCGCGTTCACCGCAAGGCGAAGGCGTGGGTTCATGTCCGGATCGGGCATGCCCATCTTTGCCGCAACGGTAATTTCACGCGACAGTTTGGAAAATTGCGCGGAGCGCTTTTTGTCCTGCGCACCCTTGCGGTGCTGAATATTTTTGAATTTGCTATGGCCTGCCATGGCTCTGTTCTTCTCTAGCTAAAGGAACTGAAGGCGCGCCCTTACATCAGGCGCGCGCCTTTCGGCAAGCCATCAGCTTTTGTTTAGCTTAACTTAACGGCGGTACCCGACGCGGTGACCATCAGCATGGAGCCTTCTTTGCCCAGCACTTCATAATCAAGGTCAATGCCAATGACAGCGTCGGCACCCATATTGCGTGCTTCGGCGGACAGTTCGGCAAGTGCCGTTTGGCGGGCGTCGCGTAACGAATTTTCATAAGCGCCAGCACGGCCGCCGACGATATCGCGAATACCAGCGAAAAGATCCTTGAAGATATTCGCGCCAACGATGCACTCGCCGGTGACAACACCAAGATATTCGCGGACCGGCTGGCCTTCGACCGAAGTGGTTGTGGTCATAAGCATATTTTCATCTCCTTTTGGGGGAGGGGAATTATGCCAGACCAAGCGCCGATTTGTAAGTATCCAAAATGGCTTCCATTTCCTGACGGTCGTCCTGGCTCATTTTCCGCAGGCGAACGATTTGACGCATGATTTTTGCGTCATAGCCCTGACTTTTGGCTTCGCTGTAAACGTCGCGGATATCGTCAGCGATGCCTTTTTTCTCTTCTTCCAGACGCTCGATGCGCTCAATGAAAAGACGCAGTTGATCTGCGGCGATATTGCCTTCGGCCATGAAAATTCCCCTATGCGTTGAAGGGGCGGCTAATATTTAGGACGCCCCGAATCAGATACGCACTCGCTTAGAAACTAGATCCGCTGATGTCGAGCGGAGAGGAGGCGTTGCCTGTCTCTACGCCGCCCGACACTAACGGAACCCGCAGTGCGTTGCCCTTACTCCGGCGGGAAGGCTTGGCGCTTGCCCTCCAGCTTGTGCACGACGCCTTGACGCATGACAAAATCGACTTTCTCCAGCAGCGTCACATCGCTCAACGGGTCACCGTTCAGCGCGATGATATCCGCATCGCGTCCTGCCGATATGGCGCCGATGGGGCGGCCAAGCTCTTCCGCATTGTCCACGGTCGCTGCCTTAATTGCCTGCATCGGGGTCATGCCCGCTTTGATCATAAGCGCAAATTCCTTGGCATTTTCGCCATGTGGCGCAACGCCGGAATCTGTCCCGAACAAGATACGCACGCCGCCCTTTACAGCGCGGGCAAAGCTGTTGGCGTGGGCGACCCCTGCTTCTTCAGCCTTTGCCAGTTGAGGGGCAGGGGCATCACCGCGCCGTGCTTGCGCCAAAGCGGCGATAGGCGCGACAGCGGTGGGTACCAGAGCAGCGCCTTCGGCCTTGAACAATTTGGCCGTCTCATCATCGATGAAGCTGCCATGCTCGATGGAATCCACGCCAGCGCGCAATGCGGCATCGATGCCTTCCTTGCCATGGGCATGGGCAGTAACCTTGCGGCCAAAGCTGTGGGCGGTGTCGACGATGGACTTCATTTCGGCGTCTGTCATTTGCTTGCCAAGCCCGCCAGCGACATTGGAGCGGACACCGCCTGTGGCAGCGAATTTGACGACTTCAGCGCCTAGCGAAATTTGCGCGCGCACGGCACTGGCGCATTCGTCAGGTCCGTCGCACAAATTGTTGCGCTCGGCCAAGACTGCCTTGGTATAGGCGCGGTTTAGGCCGTTGACGCCGCCATGCCCGCCCGTCACCGATACCATGGTGCCCGCTGGAATGATCGTCGGGCCTGATATGACGCCGTTGTTGATCGCATCGCGCAGACTGGTGGTAGTCCGGCCATCGCCGCCAAGATCACGCACGGTGGTAAAGCCTGCTTCCAATGTGCGGCGCGCGTTGCTTTGCGCGATGATAAAGACGTCCTCGACATCGCGCTGCGCACTTTCAAGCCGGCTACGCAGCAGATTGTCGTCGCTCGAAATATGGACATGCATGTCGATCAGCCCGGGCAACACAAATTGTGTTTTCAGATCAATGACGCGGGCATTGCCCTCTGCCGCTACAAAGCCGTCGCGAATTTCAGCGATCTTGCCGCCGCGCACGATGATGGTCGAAGCGCCGCGCGGAGCTTTGCCTGGCTGATCAAGCAACTGGCCTGCGTGGATATAAGTCGTGTCGACCGTTTGCGCTGCCAGCGGTGTTCCGGCCAGCAACAAGGCTACCGACAATATTGCACGTTTCATAAATGCTCCCCTCTTTATGTCTCTGCCGTCGACGGTTACCCGTGCGATTTGTTTTTCGCTACGCTTTCTTTCATCCGTTCTAATTGCTCAGGCGTGGCTTCGGTCTGGTAATGTGCCTTCCATTCGGCGGCGGGCATGCCGTGGATGAGCGTCCGTGCTTCGTCTTTGCTAAGGTCGCCGTCCGTCTCCATCACCCAATCCGCGAGGCAGTTGCGGCAAAAACCGGCAAGGCCCATCAGGTCGATATTCTGGGCATCGTGCCGGTGCTGCAAATGGGTGACTAGGCGACGAAATGCGGCTGCTGCCGCGGCGTCTGAAATTTGCGTTTCCTCTTGCATAGCTATGCGCCCTTTTCGTTACTGACTTGCCCCGTTATGGGGAGGGCGAAATACAAAATCCAGAGAGCGGAGCTTTTCACCATGCAATATCACAAGCCCCGGATGCGTAAGGTCCGTATATTGGCGACTTTAGGCCCGGCGAGCGATACGCCCGAGATGATTGAAAAGCTGTTTCGCGCTGGCGCCGATGCGTTTCGCGTGAATATGAGCCACGGCGAACAAGCCGATAAGGCGCAACTGATCGCGAACATTCGCGCGCTGGAAAAGGCCTATAACCGGCCCACCACGATCTTGGTCGATTTGCAGGGCCCAAAGCTGCGCGTCGGCACATTTGCCGATGGTAAAGTGGAGTTGAAAACGGGCGCGAGTTTCAGGCTGGATACCGACCACAGCCCCGGTGATGAAAAACGTGTGTACTTGCCGCACCCGGAAATTTTCGCGGCGCTTGAGGTTGGCGCGCGGCTGTTACTCGATGATGGCAAGCTTGTGCTGCGCGTCACCGAAATTGGCCCCGATCATATCATCACCAACGTCGAAGTCGGCGGCATGCTATCGAACCGCAAGGGCTTGAACGTGCCCGACGTCGTCATTCCGATTGCAGCCCTGACCGAAAAGGATCGCTCCGACCTCGCATTCGCACTGGAGCAAGGCGTTGACTGGATTGCCATGTCATTCGTCCAGCGCCCCGAAGACGTTGCCGAGGGCAAAAAGCTTATCGGTGACAAGGCCGCTTTGCTTGCGAAAATCGAGAAGCCTGCGGCGATAGGGCGGCTTGAAGAAATATTGGAACTTGCGGACGGCGTTATGGTCGCGCGTGGTGATTTGGGCGTAGAAATGTTGCCCGAGCAAGTGCCGCCATTGCAGAAGAAGATCGTCTCGACCGCGCGGCGCATGGGCAAGCCCGTGGTTGTGGCCACACAGATGCTGGAATCAATGATTACCTCGCCATCGCCCACGCGCGCCGAAGTGTCGGACGTTGCGACGGCCGTTTATGACGGCGCGGACGCCGTGATGCTATCTGCAGAAACGGCAGCGGGCGCTTGGCCAATCGAAGCCGTCTCCATCATGGACCGCATCGCGCAGCAGGTCGAAAGCGATCCCGATTTCTTCAAGCGCATCCACTTTACAGAAACGCCCGCCGACGCAACGACCGCCGACGCCTTGGCCGAGGCAAGCGGACGCATCGCCGATACGGTAGAAACCAGCGCCATTGTGTGTTTCACATCATCGGGTTCGACAGCCCGGCGCATTTCGCGCGAGCGTCCTTCAGTGCCGTTGCTGGTGTTGACGGCAAGCCAATCCACCGCGCGCCGGCTTGGCCTATTATGGGGTGCGTTTTCGGTTCGGACCAAGGACATCGGTTCGTTCGAGGAAATGGTCGCCAAGGGCAAACGTATGGCACTGCGCTACCATTTAGGTCACGCTGGCGGCCGGATTATCATCATGGCAGGTGTCCCTTTCGGAACGCCGGGGTCAACAAATGTACTGCACATCGTCCGTTTGACCGGTGACGAACTTAAGGGGCATTAGGTCCTGACCCCAAGGGTTAGGGCAGCAACAGGCTGCTGTCGCCATAGCTGTAGAAACGATATTCCTCGGAAATGGCGTGTGCGTAAGCGCCTTGCATCGTGTCGCGACCCATCAGCGCGCTGACGAGCATGAACAATGTTGATTTGGGCAAGTGGAAGTTTGTCATCAGGCCATTGATGGCCTTAAACCGGTATCCCGGCGTGATGAAGATGTCGGTATCGCCTTCGAACGGGTGCACGGTGCCGCTTTCATCCGCCGCGCTTTCAACCAAGCGAAGCGATGTGGTGCCGACCGCAATCAGCCGTCCGCCCGCTTCCCGAATGCTGTTGAGGCGATAGGCCGTATCGGTATCGATCTTGCCCCACTCGCTGTGCATGCGATGCTCGGTTGTGTCGTCGGCCTTGACGGGCAAAAATGTTCCAGCGCCGACATGCAGCGTCAGTGTTGCTGTTTCGATGCCCGCCGCTTGAACTGCGTCCATCAGGCCAGCCGTAAAATGTAACGATGCCGTGGGCGCAGCGACTGCGCCGTCTTTTTGCGCGAACATTGTCTGATAATCTTCGGCGTCGCGTTCGTCGGTTGGTCGCTTGCCCGCAATATAGGGGGGTAATGGCATGGTTCCCGCGCGGTGCAACAGGACCTCCACCGGTTCCTCGCCCTCGAAATACAAATCAAAGCTACCGTCGTCATGGCGTTCTTCGGCAATGGCGATAACGCCTTGGCCAAAATCAATGCTGTCGCCGCGCCGTAAACGCTTTGCGTTGCGAATGAACGCCTGCCAGCGACGCAAATCGATGCGTTTGTGCAGGGTCGCACCGATGGTCGCGTCGCCGCGACGGCCCGTGAGCTGCGCGGGGATTACACGGGTATCGTTGAATATCAGGCAATCGCCCGCGCGTAGCAATTGCGGCAAGTCATACACATGGGCGTCGGCCAGCGATCCGTCGCCATTCACGCGCAGCATGCGTGCTGCATCCCTTGGACTGACAGGACGAAGCGCTATCCGCTCAGGCGGAAGCTCGAAATCAAAAAGGTCAACGCGCATCGAAGATAGATGCCGCTCAGTTGCCGTTGAGTTGCTGGACGGTCACCGCAGGTTCAGCAGCGGCTGGTGCCGGCGCTGCGAAAGCGGGAGGTGCCACATTGTCCGCAGCGATCGATGCTTGAATCACTTTACTTGGATTGGCAGGCGGCTCGCCACGTTCAATGGCATCGACAAATTGCATGCCCGAGGTCACGCGCCCGAACACAGTATATTTGTTATCAAGATTGAAACGCGGCTGGAAGCAGATGAAAAATTGGCTGTTAGCGGTGTCTGGCTCATTCGTCCGAGCCATGGATACGGTGCCGCGCAAATGCGGGGTTTTGCTAAACTCCGCTTTCAGGTCGGGAAGCTCTGATCCGCCCTGTCCTGTACCTTGCGGATCGCCGGTTTGCGCCATAAAGCCATCAATGACACGGTGAAAGATGACGCCATTATAAAAACCCTGCCGCGTGAGCGTCTTGATGCGCTCGACATGGGCTGGGGCAAGGTCAGGATACATCTGAATGGTGACGCGGCCACCGGTGGACAGGTCAAGCACCAACATGTTTTCGGGATTGGGTGCCGCCAGCGTGGGCGCGGCGGCAGGCGCCTGCGCAAACGCCGGCGTCAACGCGATCGCGAAGATCGCCAAAAACACAGACGCCAGAGTCGATAATAGTTTTGGTACGGACATGAAAAATGGGTGCCTTTATAACATCGTTGGCGTCTTATTAACGACGCACACTGTCGCTGTCATGAACGATTTTCAGGCCGCGCGACAACGCAAAGCTTCAAGGTCTCCCGGCGGCAACCGGGACTGTGGCATAAAAGAGACAGGCCTGAAATATTATTGTCATCTCCGCCCATTTTGTTGCCTAGCCCTAGGATTTCCGTCAAAGCAACTCCAACCCGGAGGGATTGCATGTGGTTTCGTGCGCCAAAAGCGCACGTGGCAAACATAACAAGGCTGGGGAGTTCAACAGCTAACAGGATGCGGGAAACCGTTGAAATGTAGCGATATTATAGGGGCTATACCGTGAAAAACACACGTATCAGCAATTTGAAATATGCAGCGGCACCGCTCGCATTGGGCTTGGCGTTGCTATCAACGCCATCGTTTGCCCAAGACGCGGCAGCCGAAGAAGAGCCAGGCAGCGAGATCGTTGTCACGGGTTCTTTGATCACTAACCCAAATCTTGAGCGCTCTGCTCCGGTAAACGTGACTACCTCGGAAGAAATGGAACTGCTCCAGTCGAACCTGGCTGAAGAAGTTCTTCGTGAAATCCCTGGCGTTGTCGCTTCAATCGGTTCGGCTGTTAACAACGGTAACGGCGGCGCATCGTTCGTCAACCTGCGTGGTATCGGCTCGAACCGTAACGTCGTTTTGCTTGACGGTGACCGGATCGTTCCTGCTGGCTTCGGCGGTCAGGTCGATTTGAACAACGTTCCGCTTGCTTTGGTTGAGCGCGTTGACGTGCTTACCGGTGGCGCATCTACCACTTATGGTGCCGATGCTGTTGGCGGTGTTGTTAACTTCATTCTGAAGAATGATTTCTCCGGCCTCGAAGTTCAGGCGTCGCAGCAAATCACTGAGCGTGGCGATGGCAACGTTTTCCGCGTTGATGCCACCATCGGTGCAAACTTCGACGATGGTCGTGGTAACGCCGTATTTGGCGTTGGCTACCAGCAAGCTGATCCAGTGTATCAGGGTGCACGCGATGTTTCGCTCACCACTCTGGAAACCTTCAGCGGTACAGCACTTGGTTCAGGTACAGCAGTCCCGTCGCGCTTCTCGGGCGGACGCCTGGTTAGCGGTACCGGCAATGGCGGTACCAACCAGATCAACGACGCTGGTCAGCTTGTTCCGACCTTCTCGACGTTCAACTTCAACCCATATAACGTGTTCCAAACGCCATTCGAGCGTTTCAACATGTTTGGCCAAGCTCGTTACGAAGTTAGCGATGCGGTAGAAGTTTACTCGCGCGGTCTGTTCTCGAAGAACACTGTCAATACAATCATCGCACCATCCGGCGCGTTTAGCATTGGCGTGAACATCCCGTTGAACAACCCGTTCTTGCCAGCTGCTGCACGTGCACAGTTCTGCGCATTTGACGTGAACCCAAGTGCGACTGTCTACACGCCGCGCTTTACTCCAGCAGAATGTGCTGCTGCTGCTGATGGCGCCCTGCGCCCCGGTGCTGCTGCATATCGCGAAGTTGGAACCGGCGGTTTTGTTGCATTCGACGTTAACGGCAATGGCACTATCGAGGCAGGTGAAGGTTACAACCCTAACCCACAATCGCTCTTTGCCCGTCGCGCTATCGAAGCTGGTCCACGTGTTTCGGAATATGTCACGACCATCTTTGATTACCGTATTGGTGCTCGCGGTGCGATTACCGACTCAATCGATTGGGACGTCACCGGTGCCTATGGCGAAAGTGAAAACCTTCAGACGATTAAGGGTTACACGCTGAATTCGCGTTTCCGTCAGTCGCTTCTGGCAGGCGGAACAGCTGCAGCACCAGTCTGCTTTGATACGTCAAACGGCTGCGTTCCTGCGAACGTTTTCGGTACAATTCAGCAGGCAGCAATCCCGTTCTTGGTTCAGGAAAGCTCCAGCTTCACGAAAACATCGCTTGCTCAGGTTAAGGGAACAATCAACGGCGACGCTGGTATCACCAGCCCATTCGCTCAAGATCCTGTGGCTTTCGCAGTTGGTGGTGAATATCGTAAGTACACTGCGCGTCAGGGTGCTGACTCGTTGGCACGTTCGGGCGATCTCGGCGGTGCTGGCGGTGCGACTCCAAATATCGCAGGTGGCTTCGACGTTTATGAAGCTTTCGGCGAAGTTGTTTTGCCATTGGTTAGCGAAAAGCCATTCTTTAACAGCCTGACTGTTGAAGGCGGCGTTCGTTACTCGGCTTACACAGTCGACGCACCAGGTAACCCATCGTACAACACCACGACCTTCAAGGCCGGTGGTACTTGGGAGCCTGTCGAAGGACTTGCCATTCGTGGTAACTTCGCTCGTGCCGTTCGCGCTCCGAACATTGGTGAACTGTTCTCGCCAGTGAACACAGGATTGACCAACCTTGGTACTGATCCTTGCGCAACGCTGACTACCGCTGGTGCCGTTTTGCCAGGGCGTCCTGCAACGGGTCCAACTGGTGAGCTTCGTGCCGTTTGTTTGGCGCAGGGTGCCAATGCTGGCAACATCAACTCGATTCCTCAGCCTAACGCAGGCCAGGTGAACTCGACCGGTGGTGGTAACGTCAACATTAAGCCTGAAAAGTCGAACAGCTACACGATTGGTGCAATATTCCAGCCAGCGGTTCTTCCCGGCTTCACTGCATCGATCGATTATTACAACATCAAGGTAACTGGTGCGATTTCGTCGCCAACACCTGGTGACGTGATTGCAGCGTGCTTCGGAACGAACGTGTTTAGCCCACCTGCAGGCGCATCGACTTCGCCAGCATGTACCAGCATTCGCCGTAGCCCGGCGGATGGCGGCCTGAGCGGCGATCCGAACGTATTCACTGGCCTGCCTTCGACTCTGTCGAACTCGGGTGCGATTGCAACTGACGGCATCGACTTGATCGTGAACTACAAGACTGCTCTGACCGACGATATCGGTTTGGCATTGTCGTTCAACGGCAACTACACGTTCAAATCGACGTTCAACGCGTTCGTGCTTAACCCAGAAGCGATCAATCGTGACTGCACCGGATATTTCAGCACCAACTGTGGTTCGCTACAGCCTGATTTCTCATGGTCGCAGCGCACGACATTGTCGTTCGAAAACATCGACGTATCGTTGTTGTGGCGTCACCTGTCGGCGATGGAGCAAGAACCACTTGACGTCATCGACTCAGGTCCGTTCTTCAGCGGAACCGTTGGGTCGTCCGTCCTGGGCGTAGGTGGCCAGACACTGAACTTCGGCAAGATCAAAGCCTATGATTATTTTGATCTGTCGACGCGTATCAATGCCAGCGAAAATCTGACCATCACTTTGACGGTACAGAACTTGCTCGACAAGGATCCGCCAGTGACCGGTAACAACGCTGGTTCGACAACGTACAACAGCGGCAACACCTTCCCGTCGACATATGACGCATTGGGTCGCCGTTACGCTGTAACCGCAAAGCTGCGCTTCTAATCTGAAGAGCACATAAAGAATTGGAAGGGGCGGGCAGCAATGTCCGCCCCTTTTTTAATGCCGCCAGCCGAACCGTTTCGAAATGCTGGACGTGTGCTTCAGAAGCGGAGCTGATGGTCTAGCGTTAGGCCGATGTTGGCGGAGTCTGCGACTGCTTTGGCCCAGATCGCAACCTTTTCAATCTCATCGCCGTGCGCTTGCTGCGCTAGCGCATATTCGCCGCGCCGGTCTTCGGTATTGAATGTACCACCAAATTTGCTGTGTCGGCTAAATGCTGGATGCGCTTCGGTGGCAGACATGTGGCTGTTCAGGCCAAAATGCGAAGCCGCGGCCCTGAGTGCTTCGCCGGGATGTGCGGTAAGCCGCTCACTATCCAGCGATGCAATCCGTTCGGGCCCGAACTTGCGCGCGATCTCATGAAACAATTTTTGTTGTGCCAACCAGCCGACCGCCGCGATTTGCAAATCGGTCTGTCGGAAATAATCGCCCATTTCAAAACCAAGATCGACGATGCCATCTCGAAGCTGACCTTCCAGCAATTCGCGGCACCACAGCCTGCACCAAAGTCCTTTTCGGGCTACAGAGAGCAAAAATATCGGCAGCGGTGCGTACAGCAACAGCGCTTTGCTGTCGGGGCGCATTGCCAACGTAGCCGGTGCAAGCGCGTTGAAGATATTTGATGGTTTCACCACGACCGCCGCGTCGTCGCCAAATGGCCGCGCCAACATGTCAAGGGAATCGCCTAACGTTTCCGCCACGGCCGCGGGCGCTGCGCCGCGACGCCGAAACCCAACGATATCATTGAGTAGAACGGGTTCTTTCAATCCCATGGACGAACCGGGCAGATCGAACCCATTGGCCAACATCGTCGATGCGCAAAACGCAGAATGGAAAATGAAGTGCAAGCCGCCGCTTTCTGCGCGCAGCGCCTTGGCCTCGACACGCGGCATAACCAAGGGCGAGCCTTCGGCGCCAAGATATTCATCAGTCAGGAAAGTCGCACCATTATGGGCCGAACGGCTGACATGGCGAAAATGGAATGCATCACTTGTCGCGTCATATCGATGCGCAAGCCACGCGCCGTCTTTCAATAACTCGTTGTTATATTTATGCACCATGACGCCTTCGACCTTGCCGTTTATAACGGTAAATGGCAAGCATCGGCCTTATGAACGTTAGTGCACCATCGGCAGACGCCGCTCAGCTGAACAGTCAGGGCATGCTTGCATTGCGCGCCGGAAATTATCCCGAGGCAGAGCGCCTGTTTCTTGCAGCTATAACATATGACGATAAGTCTAGTGCGCTTTGGCGAAATGTCGCAACCGCGCGTCGCGCGCAGGGTAATGACAAGGCAGAAATGCAGGCGTTGGATGCGGCAATTAATATCGACCGCCGTGACTTCATGGGCTGGCTCCGCAAAGCTGAACTGCATCAGCGCGTCGGTGAAAAGGCAGATGCGCTGGCCGCCTGGAGCGGCGTACTCCAGATGGCCGCGCAGGTATCAGACCTTTCTCCGGATATTTCTGCTGCGTTAAAGAAGGGGCAAGCGTTTGTCTCGCAAGCGACATTTCAAATAGCCGACACAGTAAGTGCGGCACTTGCGCCCTTGTCGGAGCGAATGGATGAGACAGAACTCCGTCGTAGCAACGCGTTTGTCGATTTGGCTCTCGGTCGCCGCCAGACATTTGTGAACCATTGCGAGGGCCTGTATTACCCATTTCTCCCGGCGGACGAATTCTTCGACAGGCGGCATTTCCCCTGGTTGAGCGAGATTGAAGCCGCAACCGACGCCATACGGACAGAGTTAGAAGCCTTGCTGGCCGACCCCGGCGACGCGCTGCGTCCCTATGTTAAGATGGACGCGGGTGTTCCTGAAAACAAATGGTCGGCATTGGACCAATCGCTTGATTGGGGGGCATGTTTCTTGTGGGAGTATGGCCAGCCAAATCAGGCCGTTTTGGATCGATGTCCGGCAACAGCAGCCGCCTTGGCAAAATTGCCCATTGCGACAATTCCGGGTCGTGCGCCCAGTGCGTTTTTCTCGATATTGAAGCCACACACGCGAATTCCGCCGCACACCGGTGTCACGAACACGCGTGCCATCGTTCATTTGCCGTTGATTGTGCCAGAGAACTGCGGATTTCGCGTTGGCAGCGAAACACGCCAGTGGGAAGTCGGCAAAGCTTTTGCTTTTGATGACACCATCGAGCACGAAGCATGGAACGACAGCGATACCTTCCGGGCGGTTCTAATTTTCGACGTGTGGAACCCCCATCTGACGCCCGCTGAACAGGACGTCATTGTCCGTTATTACAGCGCGGCAGATGCAACCGGCTTTAATCTAACAGGTTGAACCTACCCATGTTTATTTTTGATGGTTCATGTCGGCTTCTGTGTTAAATTAATGAATGTGATTCATTGAGGAAGTTGTGATGCGGTATCTTTTATTGGCAATATTTGCTGCGGGCACGATGTCATCGGCTTCGGCCCAGACATCGGTTGCTGCTTCTGCTGTGGCATCAGAAAGCGGTAGTTCGGCAACGGCGTCCACCGACCCGGTGGCTGATGCAGACCAAACGATTCGGTGCCGCACCGTTCGCGTGACCGGTTCTCTGGTAAAAAAGGGGAAGGTGTGCAAGACATTGGCAGAATGGCGTCAAATGGCGGATTCTGGCAATGACCTTGCCCGACGCCTGGTGGAAGATGGCACGAGCCGCCCAAGCGGTCAGTAACCGTCCAGCGTCGGGGTGCGCTGCACACGCCCAATAGCTGCCCCGTCAGAGCCATTGTGATAATTGGCTAGCCCGCTGGCTGCTGAGGGGCACCTCAACAGCCGGCGACATTTTTGGCCGCTGTCTATACTGACAGTTTCAACGCCCCGTCGCCTTCTTCCACGGACACGGTGGAGCCATCGGGTACCTCACCGCGCAGCAACAAGTCGGCCAGCGGATCTTGCAGATACCGCTGAATTGCGCGCTTGAGGGGGCGTGCGCCGTACACGGGATCATAGCCAACACGGCCGAGCCACGCCTTGGCCGCGTCCGAAAGGTTGAGCGTGATTTTGCGGTCTTTCAACAGTTTCTGGACGTGTTGCACCTGAATATCGACGATTGGTGCCATGTGATCCGCGCCCAAGCGGTGGAACAGGATGACTTCGTCGAGCCGGTTGAGGAATTCGGGACGGAAATGGCCACGCACGATTTCCATGACTTGCGGCTCGACCTCTTTGACATCCTGACCATCCTCAAGTCCCGCGAGGTACTGGCTGCCGAGATTGGACGTTAAGATGATGAGCGTGTTCGAAAAGTCGACGGTGCGGCCTTGGCCATCGGTCAGGCGGCCGTCGTCCAACACCTGAAGCAGGATGTTGAAGACATCGGAATGCGCCTTTTCGACTTCGTCGAACAACACAACTTGATAGGGCCGACGCCGCACGGCCTCGGTCAAAACACCGCCTTCTTCATATCCGACATATCCCGGAGGCGCGCCAACGAGGCGTGATACGCTGTGCTTTTCCATGAATTCGGACATATCGATGCGAACCATCGCATTGTCATCATCGAACAGGAATGATGCGAGGGCCTTGGTCAGTTCTGTTTTGCCAACGCCCGTTGGCCCAAGGAACAGGAATGACCCAAGTGGCCTGTTGGGGTCCTGAAGCCCGGCGCGGCTGCGGCGGACGGCCTTGGACACGGCTTCGACGGCATCTTTTTGGCCAATAACGCGCGCACCAATTAATTGCTCCATATTCAGCAACTTGTCGCGCTCGCCCTCAAGCATCTTATCGACGGGAATGCCGGTCCATCGGCTCACAACGCTGGCGATATCCTGCGCAGTCACTTCCTCGCGCAACATTGCGTTGCCTGCTGCGCCTTCGGCTTCAGCTAGTTGCTTTTCGAGGCCCGGAATGGCCCCATATTGCAGCTCGCCCGCCTTGGCGAGGTCGCCCGAACGTTGCGCCTGCTCAAGCTCAATGCGTGCGGTATCCAGTTGCTCCTTGATTTTGGCCTCTGCTGAAATCTTGTCCTTTTCTGCCTGCCAGCGCTGCGTGAGTTCGGACGATTGCTGCTCCAGATTGGCGAGTTCGTTCTCAAGCGCAGCAAGCCGGTCTTTGGACGCCGCATCGCTTTCCTTACCAAGCGCCTCACGCTCGATTTTGAGCTGGATGATCCGCCTGTCCAGCGTTTCGATTTCCTCGGGCTTCGACTCCACCTCCATGCGCAAGCGCGACGCGGCCTCGTCCATCAAGTCGATCGCTTTATCGGGCAGGAAACGATCCGCGATATATCGGTGGGACAGGGTTGCCGCACTCACTAGCGCGCTGTCGGTAATCCGCACGCCATGGTGTAACTCATATTTTTCCTTCAGCCCGCGCAGAATTGAAATGGTATCTTCAACTGTAGGCTCGCCGACGAACACGGGTTGAAACCGCCGTTGAAGGGCAGGGTCCTTCTCGACATGTTTTTGATATTCATCGAGCGTGGTCGCGCCGATGCAATGCAATTCGCCGCGTGACAATGCAGGCTTGATAAGGTTAGCGGCGTCCATCGCGCCTTCGCCTTTGCCGGCACCAACCAGCGTGTGCATTTCATCGATGAACAGGATGATATCGCCCTCGGCCTGCTTGACCTCATCGAGCACACCCTTCAGCCGCTCCTCAAACTCGCCGCGATATTTCGCGCCGGCAATCAATGCGCCCATGTCGAGCGAGAGCAATTTACGGTTTTTCAAACTGTCTGGCACGTCGCCATTGGCGATCCGTAGCGCCAGACCCTCGGCAATCGCGGTTTTGCCGACGCCGGGCTCGCCGATGAGAACAGGGTTATTTTTGGTCCTGCGCGCCAATATCTGGATCGTCCGGCGGATCTCTTCATCACGGCCAATGACGGGATCGAGCTTTCCGGCGCGGGCAACTTCAGTCAGGTCGCGCGCGAACTTCTTCAGTGCGTCATAGCGATCCTCTGCACCCGAAGTGTCGGCGGTGCGACCGCCGCGCAGTTCGTTGATGGCCGCGTTGAGTGCCTCGGCCTTCACGCCTGCCGCCGCCAACGCCTTACCCGCTGCCGACGTCGTTGCCAGCGTCAGGGCAAGCAAAAGCCGCTCGACGGTGACATAGCTGTCGCCTGCCTTTTGCGCGACTTGTTCGGCGGAATCGAGAACGCGCACGGCGTCATTATCAAGACCTGGCGTTTGTTGCGCCCCGCCGCCGGACACCGCGGGAACCTTTGCAAGCGCGGCATCCGTCTCGCGCAACGCTGCTGGTGCATCGCCGCCTGCTGCTTTGATAAGGCCGGACGCCATACCCTGTTCGTCCTCAAGCAATGCTTTCAGCAAATGCTCCGACGAGATGCGTTGGTGGCTCATCCGAATGGCTACGGTCTGCGCGCTTTGCAGGAAACCCTTGGCGCGGTCGGTAAATTTTTCGAGGTTCATGCGCTACTTCCCAAATTGCTGTGGCCGCCCTGCGGCGGGCGTGCGACTATATCCAGAATGTAGTGCGGCATTCTCGCAACACAAGTATATGCGCGTAACGCCTGCTTATCCGTTAGCGCGTTCGAGTGCCCGCACCGCAGTCGTAGCTGGTCCGGGTAATGGCTGAACACCCGGCTCGCCCGTTTCGGCGAAATGCTCAAGGCTATGCATCATGCGCAGGAACTCGACCTCGGCCAGATCGTGCGGACTACCATCTTCATCGAAGATATCGTGGAACCATGCTTCTGCCGGAAAATCCTTAAGCGGGCTAATCCAGTTGGCCCATGGTAGATGCGTCTGGGTCTTGCCGCGCACAAGGCCCCAGCAAAACATACCGACGCGATGCTTTTGCGCGATCGGCAGGATGGCTTGAAACGTGCTGCCGGCGGGGCGCGCCATATATTCGGTGCACATGATGGGACGGCTATAAGCCTGAAGCCATTCAACGCGGCGGCCAAAATCGTCGGCATCACCATAATTGTGGAAGGTGATGATATCGGAATTGTCGACCTGTGCCTGTTGTAAGGGCGTCAATGCGGCATGGTCCGACCAGTCGCCGATCCAGATGGCACTGGTCAGCGGTTGCACCGGATTGGAAGCACGCGCCCAGCTAAAGGCATCGACCATCAACGGACGCACCAATTCGCCTTTCACGCGCCATTCTTCGGCATCGCACAGCGCGACATCGGGGCCATTGTCCGGCTCGTTCCAAATGTCCCATGCCAAGATGCGTGCGTCGTCGGCAAATCGGCGAACGATGCCGCGCACATAATGTTCAAGCCTTTGCCGCTGCGCGGGATCGACCAGGGCCTTCATCCCCGGAGCCTGAACCCATCCGCTATTATGCACCCCGGGCAACGGCGCACGTTGGGGACCAAGCACAGGATCCGGATCCCAGCAGGAATCAAACAGCACAAACATGGTGCGGATCTTGTGTGCATCGGCGTGTTGCAGAAACGCGTCCATGCGCGCCATGAATCCCTCGGCGTCCTGCAACCATAAAAGGTCATGCAGATAGACGCGCACGGCGTTCATCCCGACCGATGCCGCCAGCGCCAGTTCGGCGTCAATGGATTTCAGGTCGAAGGTTTCGGCCTGCCACATTTCCAATTGGTTGATGGCGTAGGATGGCGCAAAGTTGCAACCGCTATGCCATGGCAACGCGGCGTACCATGCGCGTGCTGTGGCGGAATCCCAACGTGTAATCATATGCGCCCCCTGTCGAATGCCCGATCGACCAGAATGTATAATTATGATTTGTAACGGGGTGTAATTAAACGGGGGCTTAATGGGAAGGAATCGTTTTTTTGCATTCCCTCCCAAAATGCGACGAAGCGATTACCGCCAGTTGCGCGCCAATTCATCAAGGAGACGCACACCCCAACCGGATGCGCCCTTGGGGGTCACTGGCCCTGACTTGTCGGCCCAGTTGACGCCAGCAATGTCGAGATGGGCCCATGGCAGGTCTTTGCCGACGAAAAAGCCAACAAAGGTTGCGCCAAGACCGGCGCCCGGACCGCCGCCTTCAACAACATTTTTAATGTCGGCGATGTCGGATTTCATGTCGTCGAGATAGTTTTTATGTAGCGGCATACGCCATACTTCCTCGCCCGTTGAGGTGCCTGCTGCCGTGATGGCGGAAGCCAACCGGTCATCGCGGCTGAATAGACCTGCATATTCATCGTTCAACGCACCGACGATGGATCCGGTCAAGGTCGCCATATTAATCAAAGCCGCCGGTTTCCGGTTTGCTATTACATATTCATTGGCATCGGCCATCACCAAGCGGCCTTCGGCATCGGTGTTGAGCACTTCAATCGTCTTGCCACTCATCGTTCGGACGACGTCGCCTGGACGCTGGGCATTTCCGCCCGGCATGTTTTCGGACAAAGCTGCGACGCCGATGACATTTACGGATGCTTTCGATTTCGCCAGCGACAGCACCGCACCCATGATGTTAGCTGCGCCCGACATGTCGGCTTTCATTTCCCACATACCCGCGCCGGGTTTAAGCGACATGCCGCCGGAATCAAAGGTGATGCCTTTTCCGACGAATGCCAATATTGCGCCGTCGCCCGCACCGCGATATTCAACCAGCAACAAGCGCGATGGCCTGCGTGATCCTTGCCCGACACCAACGAGCGAGCCCATGCCAAGTTTGCGCATCGCCGGTTCGTCGAGAACCTCAATTTTCACATTGGCGGTGTTGCCAAAGGCTTCGCGCACGCGGTCAACGAAAGTTTCGGGATAAATGACATTTGCAGGTTCGGTGGCGAGGTCGCGTGACAGCGCTACGCCCTCGGCGAGTGCAGCGTGCCGCGATTGCCACAAGGCCTTTGCCCCCATATTGTCGATGGTGACGATGACCACTGGATTGGTTGGTGGCGCTTTCTTGTCCACCGTCTTGTACCGGTCGAAACGATATTGGCCGAGCGCATAGCCCAGTGCAGCAGTAGCGGCATCATTGGCATCAAGTTCGCCCGTTATGGCCACGGGCTGTGCTTCGTCGCGCAAATCCTGCGCCGCTTTTCCCGCAGCGTTGCGGATGTTGGTTGCGCGGTCGCCTTCCGTGCCCGTTCCGCTCAGCAAGATTCGCGCATATCCACCTATCCCGCGCAATGACAGGCTGCTGCCCTCTTTGCCTTCGAATTTGGCGGCAGCAATTGCAGAGCCAAGCGCTTGCGCGGTCGCTGCATCGACGCTTGACGCTGGAACATTGGCGTCGCGCATCAGAATGACGAGCGCGCCATTGCTAGGGACGGTTGCAGCAAAATCTATCGGGCGGACCTCAGAATTCTGCGCAGCCGAGGGGATAATGCCCGACCCAATTATGTTGCTTTGGCCAAAGGCAGGCGTGATTGCTGCACTGGCCAATAGGAGGGCGATCAAACTGCGACACATAGGGGGACTTTCCTTTCCTGAAGACTTGATTATGCCGACACATAATTAAACGCGGAAAACACACAAGACCGCGTTGCAGGGGAGAGATACATGCGTAAGTTTTTATGGGCAACGGTTGCCTTGGCGGGGGCCGTCGGCGTTGCTGGCTTGGTCTGGGAACCACTGTCGGCCACCCAATATGCGGCAGCAAAGAAGCAAAGTTTTGACGTGGAAATTGCGCGCGATCCATATGGCGTGCCGCATATTAACGGCAAGACGGATGCTGATACAGCCTATGGACTGGCATACGCCCATGCCGAAGATGATTTTTCGACGATCGAGGATGTCGTCGCCATGACGCGCGGTCGCTATGGCGCGATAGCCGGGTCGGAAGGCGCGAAGGTTGACTATGTCATGCATTTGCTGGGCGCGCGCGACACCGCCGAGAAACGTTACATGGAATTGTCACCAGAAGTCCGCGCTGTGGCCGAGGCTTATGCGGCGGGGCTGAACTATTATGTATCGAAGCACCCCGATGAAGTCCGGCTGTCCAAGCTATTTCCGGTTACTGGCCAAGACATTGTAACCGGATTTGTGCTGCGGGCGCCCTTTTTCTACGGCCTTGATGGCGCGATTGGCGCGTTGACCGAGGGCAAGCCCCAGCCACAGGAAAGCGCCGCTGCCATGACGCCTATTGGGCGTGATCCCGAAATGAACGGCTCGAACGCTTTTGCCGTTGCGCCCAAGCGCATGGCGGATGGCAAGACCTGGCTGATTTCCAATTCGCACCAGCCCTATGAAGGACAAGTCGCATGGTATGAGGCGGTGACGCACTCAGGCCAAGGCCTCGACATGGCTGGTGCCTTGTTTCCGGGCTCGCCCTTTGTGTTGCTTGGCCATAATCGCAACCTCGGCTGGACCAACACCGTCAATCGGCCCGACCTGATTGATGTCTACAAGCTGGTGATGAATGCGGATGGCGACCAATATCGCTATGACGGCAAATGGCTTCCCTTGCAGACGAAGCGCGTGTGGTTGCCCGTCAAATTTGGTCCGTTTAACATCCCCGTGCCGCAGACGGTGCATCGCTCGGTGCACGGACCAGTCATTAAAAATGACAAGGGCTATTTCGCGATGCGTTATGCTGGCATCGATAGCGTGAAAGCGGTCGAGCAATATTACCGCAACACCAAGGCGACGAATTGGGACGAATGGACAAAGTCCATGTCCCTTGGCGGTATTCCAGCCACCAATTTCATCTATGCCGACAAGACAGGCCGTATCGCCTATATCTACAATGCACTGTTTCCGGACCGCAAACCGGGATATGATTATACCAAGCAACTGCCCGGCGACGCGTCAAAGGCGGTGTGGGCTGGGCCAGTCGGCTTTGACCGTTATCCTAAAATTGTCGACCCTGCGTCCGGCTTTGTCCAGAATGCGAATAACAACCCGTTTCTGGCCGCAGGGCCCGGGTCCGAAATGAACCCTGCGGATTATTCGCCTTATCTCGGCATTGAGCGCGGCATGACCAATCGCGGGATGCGCGCCACCGAATTGATGGCGGCGGATAGCTCGATCACCCCGGCGGAGCTGCTCGCGATCAAGATGGACACGATTTACAGCAAAAATAGCTGGGTCGGGCCGTGGATGGCTTCTTTTGCGGCGCTGGATCTGAAGGATGCACCTGAACTGGCCAAGGCGCAGAAGTTGCTCGGCGAATGGGACTGGTCAAGCGATGGTAAGGGCAGGGCGGACGCTTTTGCCGAACGCATTATTCGCTTTGGTGCGCGGCCGCACTGGCGTGGTGAGGCGATGCCCGATCCCCGCAAGACGCTTCAGGAAGCTGTTGACGAATTCAACAAGCGCTTCGGCCGGATTGACCCGGCGTTGGCGGATATTCAGCGGTTGCGCCGTGGCAATGTCGATATGCCGATGCTGGGCGGAAATGATGCCCTGCGTGCAACCACGATGTGGGATGGCGAACAAGCGGATGGCAAAGCGCGCGTCCGCCACGGCGACAGCTTCATCATGCTGATGCGTTGGGACAAGGCGGGTAAGGTCACCTCGGAATCGATTCAGCCTTATGGCGCAGCCACAACTCGCCCCGAATCGCCGCATTATACGGACCAAATGAAACTGTTCACGGCAGGGCAGTATAAGCCTGTATATTTTGAATGGGCAGACGCGGTTAAGCACGCAAAACGCCGCTATCGGCCCTGAACGCCGTTCGTCGAAAATTTCGGGCGGGCGCATTGCGTTTGGCCGGTTCGTTGTTACCTTGTCGTCAGTAATTTCAAGCTTTGGGAGCAGAATATGATCCGTAAATTAACCCTCGCGCTTATGGTGTCAGGCTCGGTTCTGGCGGCGCAGGCCCCTGCCTTTGCGCAGACCGCAGCGCCGGTGTCGAAACTGGTCGATGCGGTGAACATTCCGCATGAGAAGTTTACGCTGGATAACGGCCTAACGGTAATCGTTCATGAAGACCGCAAGGCGCCGGTTGTCGCGGTTTCAATTTGGTATGGCGTCGGATCAAAGAATGAGCCCAAGGGCAAGACGGGCTACGCGCATTTGTTCGAACATATCATGTTCAACGGTAGCGAAAACGCACCCGGTGACTATTTCGAATATACCAAGAAAATCGGCGCTACCGACTTGAACGGTACAACCTGGTTGGACCGGACAAACTATTTCCAGACCGTGCCGACTACCGCCCTGGAATCTGCTCTGTTCCTTGAAAGCGACCGCATGGGCTATTTGCTCAACGCCGTCAGCAAGGAAAAGCTCGATAACCAGATTGGCGTTGTTTCAAACGAAAAGCGTCAGGGCGATAACCAGCCATTTGGCCTAGTTGATTATAAGCGGTCCGAAACCCTGTTCCCTGTCGGCCACCCTTATCATCACGATACCATTGGCAGCCTTGAAGATCTTGCAGCTGCCTCGCTTGATGACATGAAAAATTGGTTCACCGACCATTATGGCCCGAACAATGCCGTTCTGGTTCTGGCCGGTGATATCAATGCCAAGCAAGCAAAGCCTCTGGTGCAAAAGTGGTTTGGTGCAATCAAGCGCGGCAAGGACGTTGCTCCTGTCAATGCGCCAGTCCCGACACTGGAAAAGCCCGTCAAAATTGTGATGAAGGACAAGGTGCCGACCACGCGCATCTATCGCAACTGGATTGTTCCGGGTCTTGCTGATCCCGATTCCGGTGCGCTGTATGTAGCCATGAGCGCACTTGGCGGCCTGTCGAGCTCGCGTCTGGACAATATTCTGGTGCGCCAAGAACAAAGCGCAGTCGGCGTTTCGGCTTATCTGCTTCCGTTCGTGCACGGCAGCTTGATTAACATTCAAGCCGATGTGAAACCGGGTGGCGATGCCGATGCGGTTGCCAAGCGTCTGGACGAAATCCTTGCCGATTATATTGCCACTGGCCCGACGGCCGAAGAAGTGCAGCGCGTAGCCGCCAGCACGATTGCACAGCAAATTGATGGTCTGGAGCAAGTAGGCGGATTCGGCGGAAAGGCCGTCGCTCTGGCGGAAGGCCAGCTTTATGTAGGTGACTCCAACTTCTATAAAAAGGAACTGGAGCGGCTGGCGGTAGCGAAGCCGGAGACGGTCAAGGCGGCTATGCAAAAATGGCTGACTCGTCCTGTGCTTGAAATCCGCGTCGAACCCGGTGAGCGCGAAGCTTATCAGGAAGTCGCCGCAGGATCGGGCAGCCGCACTGGCACGCTGACCGCGCCGGCATTTTATGCACCGCCCGGCGCGGACGATGTGGCTTCCGCACCGCTCAGCTTTCAGGATCGCAGCAAGTTTCCGGAGCCAACCGGAACGCCAGCACTGGATTTCCCGACGGTAGAAGAAACCACACTCGCCAATGGCATCAAGGTGTTTTTCGCGCGCCGTGCGGCTGTGCCAACGGTGCGCGTCGCAGTCAGCTTTGACGCTGGCTATGCGGCCGACTCTGCAGACAAGCGCGGCATTGCATCGATGATGTCCACAATGTTGTTGGAAGGCACCAAGACGCTGACCTCGACGCAGCTTGCCGAAGCGGAAGAAAAGCTGGGCGCTGATGTCAACGTCAACTCCTCGCTGGACCGGACCGTAGCCAGCCTGCGTGCGGTAAAACCGAACCTTGGCCTGTCGCTCGATCTTTTGGCGGACGTCATCAAGAACCCGGCCTTTTCGGAGAAAGAGCTGGAACGAGTCCGCGTTCAGCAACTGACACGCATCAAGTCGGAAAATAACCAACCACAAGGCATTGCCATCCGCCGTCTGCCGCCATTGCTCTATGGCCAAAACCATCCGTATGGCGGACCGCAGACCGGCAGTGGCTATGCCGAAACTGTGGCTACCATTAGCCGGGCGGACGTTGCCAATTTCCACCAATCATGGGTGCATCCGGCCAAGGCCGAAATCTTTGTTGTTGGCGATACCAGCCTCAAGGAAATCAAGCCGATGCTTGAACAGCGCTTTGGCAAATGGAAGCCAGCAGCTGCGGCAGCACCGGCCAAGAATTTCTCGGCAGCGATCCCCGCGCCTGAATCGAAAATACTGCTGATTGACCGGCCCAATTCGCCGCAATCACTCGTCTTGGCGGGTAAGGTTCTCGATGCAAAGGGTTCGGATGATTTGCTAACGCTGCGTGCGGCAAATGAGATTTTTGGTGGTGACTTCCTGTCACGTATCAACATGGACCTGCGGGAAACCAAAGGCTGGTCATATGGTGTGCGCAGTCAAGTCAATGGTGCCGAAGATCGCGTGCCATTCTATATGTTCGCGCCCGTGCAAACTAACCAGACCGGACCATCGATCAAGGTGCTGATGGACCAGTTGAAGGACTTCAATGGTGCAAAGCCAGTGACGGCCGAGGAACTGGACAAGACCATCAAGGGCAATGTCCTTGAACTGCCCGGCAGCTATGAACAGTCGTCGGCGGTGCTGGCCCAGATGCAAGCGGACCGTTTGAACAAACGGCCCTTCACTTATGCCGAAACGCTAGCGGGCAAATATAATGCCCTGACGGCAAAGGCATTAAATGACGAAATGCGCGTGAAGGTCGACCCG
Organism: uncultured Sphingorhabdus sp.; assembly: GCA_963508315.1. GTDB lineage: Bacteria > Pseudomonadota > Alphaproteobacteria > Sphingomonadales > Sphingomonadaceae > Sphingorhabdus_B. Next base: position 49,492 of record CAUOWK010000004.1, read on the forward strand.
GCCAAAATCACGTGGCTGGTTGTTGGCGACGCGGCGAAGGTCAAGCCACAGCTGGAATCGCTTGGATTGCCAATTGAAATGGTAACCGAAGCTGCTAACACTGGTGCAAACAACACCGCTAAATAAGGAGCAAGGATATGGCATCAGTTGATGGTGACTGGGACGTAACAATCAAAAGCCCAATGGGCGACCAGAAAGCAGTTCTAACCGTCAACAGCGACGGCGGCAGTTTTTCGGGTAAAATGTCGGGTGGCCTTGGCACCATGGACATCGCCAATGGCACCGTTGATGGCGACACGCTGAGCTGGGGCATGGACATCACTGTTCCAATGCCAATGCACCTCGACGCGACCGCTACCGTCTCGGGCGATGCGATGACCGGCGAAGTAAAGGCAGGCGCCTTTGGTTCGATGGGCCTTTCGGGCACACGCAAATAAGCATTGTCACGGGGTGCGAGACGCATCCCTGATTGGAACAATAGGCCGTCCACCCTTAGGGGGTGGCGGCCTTGTTCTATTTTGGAGCAGTGTTAATGTGTTGATAGATTGCGTTTCTCCCGAATCGCACACAGCATTGATGGAGCCCGTCCATGAACCAGATCGCATCGACCAGACAGCTACGCATGTCGTTATTCCGATGGGCACTGTTCGTCATACCCATCATCATGTTTCTTGGATTTTTGTCGGGAACAATATCGGGATCAACAGCGGAAAATGGCTGGTATCAGACGCTGATTAAGCCAGACATTCAGCCTCCGGGCTGGGTTTTTGGCGTGGTGTGGCCATCATTATATTTCCTGATGGGGCTGGCCTTCGCGATGATTTTGCACGCACGCGGCGCACGCCATCGCGGGCTGGCGATTGGGTTGTTCGTAACACAATTCCTCATCAATCTGACATGGTCGCCCATATTCTTCGGCCAGCATAAGGTCACGACCGCATTTTTCATCATATTGGCGATGCTGGCCGTAGCCATAGGGACCACCTTTGCTTTTGGTCGGGTTCGCAAGGCTGCGGCATGGTTGATGGTGCCCTATTTGGTGTGGATCAGCTTCGCCTCCATTCTCAATTTTCAGATCGATAAATTGAATCCGGACGCAGAAAGCCTTTACGTTCCGGCTGTGACTTCCCAGATAGGCAATGGCGGTTGATCCCCGGACCGCAATGGAGTGAATGACATGCAAAGCGAAAAGCGCATTTTTGATGATTTGGCGAAGGTGTTGAACGGCGTTGCCGGAACCGTGGCAGGTATGGGCCGCGAAGCCGAGGCAAGCATGCGCGAGCGTGCGCGTGAGTGGGCTGGCGGCCTTGACCTCGTCAGCCGCGAAGAATTTGATGCGGTAAAGACGCTTGCCGCAAACGCCCGGTCTGAGGCGGATGCCTTGGCAAAGCGCGTTGCTGCGTTGGAATCGGCGCTTCAGGCGCAAGGCAGTGCTACGCCTGCAAAGGCCAAGCCGTCCAAATAGGACCATAATCGGTCCGATTTGAACTTTTCCACAGTCGGCCCACAGCCTTGTGTTGCGCCCGAGCGCAAGCCCCTTGCGCGTGACTCATGCAAGGGGCAGAATCCCCACATCACCACAGGCACACCGAAACATGCACGACGCAGACGAACAATATGAGCAATTTGAGCGCGATGAATCAGCGCCCATGGACATGCTCGCCGCCCTGTTCGAAGCGCGTGGGTGGTCATTTGAGCTTGAAGGCGAAGATGAAATCACCGCCGAATATAAGGGCAGCTGGGCGACCTATCAGCTACGCGCAATTTGGCGTGAGGAAGACAATGCGCTTCAGCTGATCATATTGCCCGACATCACGGTGCCGACGGACAAGCGAAATAGCGTCTATACTGCCTTGGGCCTCATCAATGAACAGTTGTGGCTGGGGCATTTCGACATGTGGTCGGCGAACGGCATATTGCTATTCCGCCACGGCAGCCTGATGCCGTCGAACGGATTGCTGGGTGTCGATCAGGCGCAGACCATTATTGATGTCGCGATTGATGAGTGCGAGCGCTTTTATCCGGTGTTTCAGTTCATCATCTGGGGCGACAAAAGTCCGGAAGACGCGATCGCGAGTGCGCTCATCGAAACCCACGGCGAGGCTTAAGTCGGCCGCTTGGCCCTAATCAGATAGTGCATATAGCCCATGGCAATGGGCTTATCCTGATCATCTTGCCATGCGCGTGCCTCGACATTGGCCATCGTGCGGCCAAGGCGGGTGACTTCGCCAACCGCAAAGGTCAGTTGGTTCACGCCGCCGCGCATGAAGTCCACCGTGACATTCACTTGCTTGATGGCGCTATCGCTGCCTTTTGCACGCAAGGCTTGATGAATGGCGGCAATGGCGGCGATTTCCAGCAAGCCCGATATTGCGCCTCCATGCAGAAATCCGGGGCGACCCTGAACGCGGTCGGCAAAGGGCATGGAAATGATGGGGGCGCCGTCAATATCGCCCGCCACTTCCATATCCAAGGCGCGCGCATATGGTGGTAGTTCCAAAGTCATTGCACTCATGCCACGCGATCCCCGATGCGGATGAAGGTGCCGCTGGCATGGGCCAGCGGCTCATCTGGATTGCCATTATGCGCAAAGCCACGCACAAAACCGATGCTGTTAGTTAAATGATAACAAATCCCACGCCCATATACGCGTTCGCCTGACGGGGAGGGTCGCAGATAATCGATACGCAAATCCATCGTCACCTGCGGCCGGAATTCGTTCAGTTTAGTCCAAATCGACATGCTGGTCGCATTGTCCATCAGGCTGATGATGACGGCGGATGCCAGAATGCCAGTGTCCGGATCTGCGACCAAATCCTCGCGCCAATCAATGGCGAGCTCGACCCAATCCTCACCATGGCCGACATATTCCATGCCGAGAAAACCGCCATGTCCGAACTTGCCCATTACGCGGTTGACCAACTCCGGATCGAAACTGGCCCCTTTAGGGGAGATGCTGCCCAAATCGGGTTTGCCAAATGCCATTTACTTGCTTTCCAACGTAGCGCGAAATTGCGGCGCAGCGCGCGCTTTTGACAGCTGCTCATAGGCAAATCCAGCCTTTAAAACAGCATGATCATGCCATTTAGGGCCAATGAAGCTTAAGCCTACTGGCAGGCCAGCAGACAATCCCATCGGCACAGTCAAATGTGGGAAGCCCGCAACGGCAGGCAACTGGCTTGCGCTTGGCCCCGAAAACGCATCACCCTTGCCAAGCGTTGACACCCATGCCGGACCATTGGTCTGGGCAATGATGACATCGACCTTGTTATTGGCGAAAAGCTGATTCAGCGCCCCGGATGCAAGGCCACGTGACGTTGCCAAAGCGTCAACATATGCTGGGTCGTCCAAGCCTTTTTCCTTATCGGCGGCCTCGAACGTATCCTGTCCAAAGTGCTGCAATTCCGTGTCGGCATTGGCCTTGTTGAACGCGATAATGTCGGCCAAAGTTTTGTGCGGCACGAGGCCGTCGGGCAGGCCTTGCAAGTAGCTGGCAAGGTCAGCCTTCAGTTCGGCAAGCAGAACCTTGAATTCACCCTGGCCGATTTTCTGACGGTCGATTTTGCTGCCGTCCAGCATGATGACTTCAGCCCCGCCTTCCTTCAGTCTAGCCAATGCCGCATCGAATAATCCCGCATCGACATTAGGCGCGCGCAGGACACCAATGCGCATTCCGTTAAGGGCGTCGACAGACAGTCCCTGACTATAATCCCCGCGCCATGTGTCCGCATCGGCGGTCGCGGCGTCCTGCGCGTCGCTTCCGGCCATCGCGGTCAGCATGATAGCTGCATCACGCACTGAACGGGTCATCGGGCCAGCCGTGTCCTGGCTGTGGCTGATCGGTACAACATAGCGGCGGGACACGAGGCCGACGGTCGGTTTGAAGCCAACAACGCCGTTGACGCCAGCAGGGCAGGTAATCGATCCGTCGGTTTCGGTGCCAATAGTCGCTGCAGCGAGACCGGCAGCCATCGCTGAGCCGCTACCGCTCGATGAACCGCATGAATTGCGGTCGAGCGCATGGGGGTTTTTCGTCAGCCCGCCAACCGCGCTCCATCCGCTGGTGGAATTATCTGAGCGGATATTCGCCCATTCCGACAGATTTGTTTTGCCCAATATCACCGCGCCCGCCGCACGCAGCCGCGCGATCAAGGGTGCATCCCGATTGGTGACATTACCCGCGAGCGCGCGCGAGCCAGCGGTTGTCGGCAACGGCCCCGCAACTTCGACATTGTCTTTCACCAGCACGGGCAGGCCATGCATGGGCCCGCGATATTTTCCCGCACGTAATTCCGCATCCATTGCGCGCGCCTGATCCAAAGCGTCCGGGAACGTCGCGATGACGGCGTTGAGGGTCGGGCCGCTGTCGTCAATCGCCGCGATCCGCGCCAGATAGGCCGATGTGATGGCCTCACTGTTCAACGCGCCATCATCAATGCCGTCGGCGAGTTGCGCCAAGTCAAAGTTCTCAATCGGACCTGCTTTGGCAAGATTTGCCTTTGCTGTTTCGGTCGAGGGCGGTGTTGACACCGATGCCGTGACCGGCCCGGCAAATATTATGCATCCCAGTGCGAGCGCAATTTTCACTTTCACATCAATTCCCCTCAGCCAATTCTGCGCCGCGGTCGCGCGCAGCCTTTAATGTTTCGGCGACCAATAGGTTCAGCGCATCTGCATGGTCCAATACCGCCAGGCCGGCGGCGGTCGTGCCGCCCGGACTGGTCACGCGCGCGGCGAGCGTTTCGGGCGTTTCGTCCGATGTCGCCGCAAGTATGGCAGCGCCCTCGACCATTGAGAGCGCCAATAAAGCAGCTACGTCTTTTGGTAATCCAGCGGCAACGCCACCTTGGGCTAGTGCGTCGATAAAACGGTAGACAAAGGCGGGGCCAGATCCGGCCAGCGCCGTCACCGCGTCCATATGGTTTTCGTCGTCAATCCACACGGCTGTGCCCAAAGGCGAAAGTAACGCCGCGATGTCGGCGCGGGGCGCGTTGTCCGTGCTTGGTGCGAATATACCCAATGGAGATTTACCGAGGGAGGCCGCCAAATTGGGCATGACCCGCATTATCCGTGCCGACGGAAAATGTGCCGCCAATCTGTCCGTGCGGATACCGGCCAGGATCGATAGCAAGGTTGCCTGCGGTGCCAGCAAATTTCCGATTTCGGGCGCAAGAGACGACAACATTTGCGGCTTTATGCCAAGCACGAGGACGTCGAAGCGGGTATCCACATCCTGCGCTGACCGCGACAACAGCACCCCATCCGGAAGGCCTTGCGCACTAGGGTCAATCACGTGGAACCGGTCCGGAGCAGCGCCTCCCGCAATCCAGCCGCGTAGCATCGCGCTGCCCATATTGCCGCAGCCAAAGATACAAATTTTAGCTGAATTGGCGTCCACGAACTTACCCTGCTGCACTGTGAAGGGCAATCATGCCCTATCGTTACGCGGACGGCAACCGCAGGAACAGCGAAAGCCCGGCCGGGGGTGACGCAGGTGGCGCACCTGCATGGCGCACGGCGTCGGCGCGGGCGCGGTTCAGAATTGCAGCTGGCACCTCGGGGTCATGAAATACATGGTCTGCCTCGCCCAGCAATCGCGCCGTCAACAATGTCAGGTCATCAGGGCTATCGGACAATAAGGGAATCTCGATCAAACGGTTCGCCACTGGATCGGCCGCTTTTGTCAACCAATCGTCGATTGCCGCTGAACCATGTACCTGAAACGGGTCAAGCGCTCCGCCGGCAGCAAAGGCCTGATCAAGGGCGCGCCGCCTTTGCGCGCCGTCCGTCCATCGGTCACGGATACGCTCGCGCGCGTTGGCTACGGCTGTTGCAAGCGTTCCGGTAGTTTCCGGCAACAAAGTCTCGAGCCGCTGTCTAATGGCCTTTGCCATGCCAGCCGACGCGCCGCCGGTGCCAACCGCGATAAGCACAGGCGTGCGGTCGACCAAGGCAGGCGTGGTGAACTCACAAGCTTCGGGCCGGTCAACAACATTGACCAAAAGGCCGCGGGCCTTAAGCGCGTCTGCCGCCGCAAATGCCTCGTCTTCATCTTCCAAAGCGACAAAGGCGATTTTTGCGTCGCGGTCACCCGCATCGACACAAATGCCGCCAGCACGTTCAATCAAGCGGCGTTTTGCGTCCGCCATATCTCCATCGCCAACCAGAATCACGTTCCGGCCCTTCAGGTTCACAAAGATGGGTAATTGGTCCAAGTCGGTGGCCTATTCCAGCCAATCCGGCACATGTTCGGCGGCCAAAATAGTCTCCGGCATTATGCGTTCGGCCACGATGGCGAATTTGTCCCCATCGACAAGCACTTCGGGCACTAGGCCCCGGCTATTATAGGTGCTGGCCATCGTGGCGCCATAGGCACCCGCAGTGCGGAATATGGCAAGGTCATTGGCTTCGACCACGTCAATCTCGCGACCCATCGCGAACGTGTCGCCAGTTTCGCAGACGGGGCCAACAATATTGGCGGTCATCTTGCGGCCATTGGGTTCAACTGCTTCAAAATCATGCCATGCGTCATATAGCGCGGGGCGCGCGAGATCGTTCATCGCTGCGTCGACAATGGCAAAGGGCGCATTCCCGCTGCCCGGCTTCACGCGGATAACGCGCGTCAACAACACACCGGCATTACCCGCAATGACGCGACCGGGTTCGAACATAAGGCGGACATTCCATCCTTTAGTGACGCGCGCAACCATTGCGCCATATTCTGCGGGTTCAGGCGGGTTATCGCCATCGCGATAGCGCACACCAAGGCCGCCACCAAGATCGACATGGCTGACGACATGGCCGTTCCGGCGCAGGTCTTCCACCAGCTTTCCGACCTTGTTAAAGGCCGTTTCAAGTGGCTCTAGGCTCGTCAACTGGCTGCCGATATGCAAGGCAACCCCGCGCATATTCAGACCGGGCAGCACGCTCAATCGTCCATAAATCTCCGCAGCGCGGTGAATGCCAACGCCAAATTTATTGTCGGCTTTGCCTGTCGAAATCTTGCCATGAGTCCCGGCGTCGACATCGGGGTTGATACGCAGCACGGCATTTGCGCCATAATTCAGGGTATTGGCGAGTATCGCAAGCTCGCGCCCCTCTTCTTCGGACTCAATGTTGAACTGGCCAATACCGGCCTTCAAGGCCCGCACGATTTCGTCGGCGGTTTTACCGACGCCTGAAAACACAATGTCGGTAGGTGCCATACCGGCGGCAAGCGCGCGGTCCATTTCGCCGCCCGAGACAACGTCGGCACCATAGCCCTGACGCGCCAGTACCTTCAGCACGGCAAGATTTGGGTTAGCCTTTACCGCAAAAGCAAGATGCGGATTGTCGAGACCCGACAGCGCATCGCGAAACACTTGCGCGTGGCGTTCCAGCGTCGCACGTGAATAGACATAGACAGGGGTGCCAACCGATGCCGCAATATCGGGCAGGGCGACGTCTTCGGCGTGCAACACGCCATTAATCAGATCAAAATGATTCATGAGAAATACTTATTTAGGGTCGGTTTGGTTGGTTGTGGCGCTTCGGCAGGATTGAACGGCTTGGGTTCTTCGCCCGGTGGAACATCGAACGGATCATCTTCGCGTCGCTCCGACCGTTTGAGCAGTTCGTCGGTGCGGCCGGGCCGTGCCTGCACCGATGGCGTAGTCAGCGCCTCGGCGGTCTGCGCGCTGGTCTGCCCATAAGCCTTGGGCGGCAGGTCATTGCCTGTTCGCGGTTCAAGGTCACCCACCTTGCCACAGCCCGCCATGCAGAAGGCCAAAGCACATGCGATACTCACGGGAAGGCGCTTCATGCCTCAAGTTCCTTTTTGGCGGCAGCAATGGCTTCTCTTACCCGAACCGGCGCGGTGCCGCCAGTGCTGGTCCGGCTTGCAACCGAGCCGTCAATCGACAGATCGGGCAGGGTGCATCCAGCAAGCGCAGGGTTGATAGCCGCAAGGTCAGCTGCGGTGATATCGGCAAGGGTGATCGCGCGTGTCTCGCATGCCTTTACGACGCTGCCCGTCACATGATGGGCCTCACGAAATGCCATGCCATGTTCACGAACCAGCCAATCCGCCAAGTCGGTCGCGGTCGAAAAACCGCTCGCCGCGACGGTGCGCATGCGTTCGGTGTTAAAGGCGACATTGGCCACCATGCCAGTCATCGCGGCAACTGATAATGCCAGCAGGTCGAACGCCTCAAACACAGGCGGTTTATCGTCCTGCATATCTTTCGAATAAGCGAGTGGCAGACCCTTCATGGTGATCATCAGACTGTTCATACAACCCAATATGCGCCCTGCATGTCCGCGCACCAGCTCTGCGGCGTCGGGATTGCGCTTTTGCGGCATGATGGAACTGCCGGTTGACCAGGCATCGGGCAGGTTGATGAAGCCAAAGGGCTGCGACGCCCAAAGGATCATTTCTTCGGCCAGACGCGACAGGTGCAACGCGGTTTGCGAAGAGCAGGTTAGAAACTCGATGGCGAAGTCCCTGTCCGACACGGCATCAAGGCTATTGGCCATGGGGCCTTCAAAGCCGAGCGCCGCAGCGGTTGCGGTGCGGTCGATCGGGAACGACGTGCCTGCAAGCGCGGCTGCACCCAGAGGAGAGCGGTTCAAACGCACACGGGCATCGGCAAAACGGCTTCGGTCACGGCGGACCATTTCATAATAAGCCATCAAATGATGCCCCAGCGTGACCGGTTGCGCGACCTGAAGATGGGTAAAGCCCGGCATGATGCTGTCCGCATGTTCTTCCGCACGGTCTACCAGTGCAGCCTGCAACTCCCGTAATCCCGCATCAATCTGGTCACATGCATCGCGCACCCACAGACGGAAATCGGTCGCGACCTGGTCATTACGCGACCGGGCCGTGTGGAGGCGCGCCGCTGGCTCACCAACCAGCGCCCGCAAGCGCGTTTCGGTAACCATGTGGATGTCTTCAAGGCTCAGGTCCTCGGGCACGCCATTGGCGGCATATTCGCCCGATATCGTGTCGAGACCTTGCTGGATTGCGACATTGTCCGGCGCAGAAATAATGCCCGCCACCGCAAGCATATCGGCATGCGCTTTGCTGCCCGCAATGTCTTCGCGCCAAAGTCGCTTGTCGAATGGGATAGAGGCATTTATCTCGCGCATGATATCGCCGGGGCCTTCGCCAAACCGGCCGCCCCACATGCTATTGGAATCTGACATGCGCTTTGTAATTGCCCTAATCCTTCTCGTTCTGGCCGGTTGCGATAAAGAAAGCCAACCCAAGGGGCAAGCGCAACCCGCATCGCCGGCTGCAACCGAAACGGGGCCCGATAGCGAGATTGTGTTGGAAAGCGCAAATGGAATGCGCGCCACGCTAAGCTATAAATTCGCAGGGCAACAGGCACCCACTGCGGCGTTCGTTGCGGGTGACGGCAGCGACGCTACCTTAGCCGACTTTGCCGGAAAGCCGTTGCTGCTCAATATCTGGGCGACATGGTGCGCGCCATGCAAGGCCGAAATGCCGACGCTTGATGCCCTCGCGGCGCTCGAAAAGGCGCGAATGTCAGTCATTGTGGTGTCGCAAGACTTAGAAGGACTGGCACCTGTCAAAGCTTTCTTCAGTGAAACGGACGTCAAAAACCTTGAGCCTTATACCGACCCGGACAATGCTCTACTCGCGGCGTTCAACAACGCAATCGCGCTGCCGACCACCATTTTATACGACGCCAACGGCAAAGAGGTGTGGCGCGTTGCAGGTGGTGTTGAATGGGATGATGCCGAAATGGCAAAGCTGCTGCGCGAGGCCGATTAATCAGCCTGCATTCAGCAATTACATCAATATCCGACGGATACGCAGTTTTTCGGTTTTACGGATCGGTGCCGATTCGGTCAGCGGACGGACAACAGTGTGACGATGTTTGGGGTCGGTACAATTAGTGACATCGGCTTGCTCGACTTCCCGAGCCAAGGCGGCTTCCGGCATCATAATGGTGCCGAAAACGACAAGTCCAGTGCCAAACGTCAATAAAATCCCCCGCATAACACCAAATTGCATCATGAAAGCTTTCTGTAAGATGAACGATGTTCTTGCATGATAGGTTGCTGTTTAAAGCGGAATTCGAAAATGATACCAGATTTTGAATGGGAAATAGCGGTGAAATGGTCGCCTCCATTCAGTAAAGCGTCGACGAGCGTAGCAGCCTAACGGCACACCCTTCAATTGTTGCCAAGGGGGGGCGATTGGCACCGAGGGCGCTGAGCAGAAGCGCTGACATACGCGGCAATCGGCCGAACCATCAAAAGCAGTCTGCGCAAGCTTCTTGAAGAGGTAACTCGATCGGGACCGAAACACGCCTGCTCGCTTGGCTCGCATTATCCCCTCAAAATGGGGCTCAGCATGTTCCAATTGCCGGAAAAAATTCACGCGTTGAAGTGCTAAAATGGCACGTAGCCAGACTATATACGGGTTTATAAGGCATTTATTGAATGTAAGGTTATAAAACATTTTGAAAATATCAGGCTTGTCACATTATGTTTTATCCTGTTATGAGGGCCCTCTATAGGTCAATGCGTTGATAGCAGAGGGTTCCAAATGGCAAAGCGCGCCGCGGTTAGCGGATCATTAAGTGGGCAAAGTCAGAGAGCTCTGACTGGTCGCAAAGTCGGTAAAAAGAAGGAATTGTTGGTCCAGCCCGAGGCAGATGCTGTCCGGTCGGAACTCACTTCTGACGCGCACAGCGTCGATGGTTCAAAAGTTGCATCCGCAGCTACTGGCCTCGGCGATGGCGGTGTTTTCAGCGCGATGGTCGCTAGCGCCGCTGCATCCGGCGAAGCTTCAGCGGCAGGCGGTGGTGCGGCTTCGGCCCCGGCTTCCGGCGCCGGGCTTAGCACTGGGCTGCTTGTTGCTGGCGGACTCGGTGTTCTCGGCGGCGTCGCGGTCGTTGCAGGTGGCGGTGGCAAATCATCCAAGGCTCCTCCGCCAAATCAAGTGCCGGTATTTGCAGCGGCCGAGGTTGCTGTTGCCGTTGACGAAGATAAGCCATTGTCCAACTCCGTGAAAGCGACGGATGGCAATAACGATACGCTGACCTACGCAGTTGGTACGTCGCCTACCAATGGGACTGTCACGGTTAATGCTGATGGTAGCTATGTCTACACGCCCAAGGCAAATTACAACGGTGCGGACAGCTTCACGGTTACTGTGAGTGATGGCAAGGGCGGATCGGCGACGCAGACTGTCAAGGTTACCGTTAACTCAGTCAATGATGCGCCGGCCTTTGCCGCTGCAGAAGTTGCGCCGACAGCGTTCAATGAAGATAACGGTCTTGTTGGAACAGTCCGCGCAACTGACACTGAGGGCGACGCGCTCACCTATGCGGTTGGCACGCGGCCAACAAACGGTTCTGTCACGGTTAACGCTGATGGCAGTTACGTATACACGCCAAACGCGAACTATAATGGTGCAGACAGTTTCACCGTTACGGCCAGCGATGGCAAGGGCGGCAGCGCGACGCAAACTGTCAAGCTGACCATCAATCCGGTTAATGATGTTCCCGCAATCACAAGCGCTGCCCAAGCAGGCGCCGTGGCTGAAGACGGCGTAGCGAGCGTCACCGGAAAAGTCACTTCAAGCGACGTCGATGCGGGAGCGACAGCTACGTACAGTGGCGCCAAGGCTGGCGCGTACGGTAGTTTCACGATTGACGCGGCAACGGGTACTTGGAAATACGACCTCAGCAATAATGATGCTGCGGTGCAGGCGCTCGATGCGGGGTTGTTGGGTGGCGATGCACGACCGAGCGTACCTCGCGGTTACTGCGTCCGCATCGTTGATTGTGCCGTCGGCAGTATTCGACAGGTCTACGGACCGGTGCAACTTAGTGAATGAAGTCAGCAGTGTAGGTAATGTTGGCCAGACTGATCGCAGAATTGGGACGCGGTCTTGCGATGCCCCGCTGACGCTTGTCGGTTACCCATTCACGTTTGTTCGTGAACTGTCTGTTGGTGAATGTGGTTCAGTGTCGCTGCGACTACCGCCTGCCTGAGGACGCACGGATACCGACCGCGCAATCGCTTAAAATGGCGAGCGTTTGTTGGACAACGATATGGAAAACGATGTTCGAGTCGGTGGAACGGCTTTTGCGCCAATCCCGCATAGAACGCGCGTGATTATTCCCAAATATTGGCTGCGATGCGATCCAAAAGGCGTTTGAGCGCGGCGGTGTCCTCGCTGGAAAAACCATTGAAGATTTGGGCATAAACGCCGTCCACAGCATCCCTGAGTTCACCCATCAGGCCGTGCGCTGTATCTGTGGCGACTATCGACCAAACACGGCGATCTCCATCCTTAGGCTTTCTCGCAACGAGGCCTCGCCGTTCAAGGGCGTCAATTGCTTGTCCGGCGCTTGCTCGCTCCATCTCCAGACGCCGGGCCAGCTGTGTTTGTGTCAGCCCTTCCTCACGCAAAACATAGCCCAATAACCGCCATTGGGCACGCCCCAGATTGTGCGCTTGCAGGGCGTCGTCCATAACCTTTCTAAGCTGGCGCGGTAGGTCCTCAAACCTGAAGGTCAGTGAATCAAGGTCAGTGGGAAACATTGCTGTGGCGGCGTTCATGGGGGGAGCCTTACAATAGTGATTGCGAATTGTCAACAAATATCACAAAAACGACAAATTGCATCATATGCGCGCACTGATTGTTGTATCGGCAATGACTATTTTATACAATTTTAATATAAAATATAGTAAATCATCTTACATTATAAATGTAGACATATCTTCTTAAAATAATGATCGGACCATCGCTTTCTAACCAGCAGATTGTGATTACATTTGGGGCACGTTCTATAAGTAAGGTTTGTTAAAGCGCTCTGGCATATTACGTAACCGCAATGCTATCGCAGCGCCATTCTAGGGCATATGATAGACAGAGGCAGTGAATGATGAATCACCGCCGACGATCCGTGCCCCGAATGTTCAATTTCAACCTTATTAAATTGGACGACGGCCTTTAAGTGACTCGTCGGTGGCCGGGCCGATCGGCCTAAATCCCATCTAAGTCATCGAATTAGATGGTGGGCGCTAACGGGCTCGAACCGCTGACCCTCTCGGTGTAAACGAGATGCTCTACCAACTGAGCTAAGCGCCCCTCTACGGGAAGCGCGCCTTTGCCAAAGCCTTTCGCATTTGGCAAGTGCAATCAGATAATTTCGGTCGAACGGGTAGAAATAGCGACAAAATAATCATCCAGCTTTGCCGATGTTTCGGGCAACAGCTCAATGAATACCCGCCGCGCGTCGGCCGGATCCTGCCGGCGAGCTAACATTCCGCTCTCGGTCATGGCCGTAATCCAGCGTAGTGCGGTTGTTGGCGGGACTGCGGCTGCGATACATAGGCTCGACACCGAAACATATTGACCTTCCAGCGCAGCCGCCTTCAAATCGAGTAATATGTCCCATGCCGGGTCCGCAAATAGGTCGGTCGGAAAAAACCGGTCCCGCATGCGGCGCAGCTTGATGATTTCGCGCAGTTGCGCCGATTCAACGTATCGGTCGGCAGGGGTGGATGGAAATCCCTGAAAGCCGCCAAGCGGCGCTGGTCGGAACGACATTGGCCGGTCGGATACGCCCGCTTTGGCATTTGAGGCCGCCATCTGTGCAAGCGTCCGGGCGAATTCAGCTAACTCGTCACTGATTCGGTGCAGCGATCCAAACTCCACTTCCCGGTTCCTGTCATGCAGTCGATCCATGTTGTCCCGTCCGAATGCGCCTGCCAAAATTGGCATCGCCTCCACATCTTCGGCTTCGACCAGATAGTGGCACTGGTCATGCGGTAAGGTCGCATAGACCTCCTCCAGCCAATCCATCTTGGTCCACACCAACGCTGTGGTTTGATGCGCTTCGAGATACTGCGTTATTGCCGGCAAGGAATCCCCCAGCCTCTCCGTTTCGGAGCAAAGGTCGACCAGCAGGAAATCCGCAGGGCTATCCCTTTCCATTTCAACGATATTCCCGCCAGCCAGCTTTACGAGTTGCGTCAACTCCGCGCGGCGGGCAGGCGTGCCTCCCATGATCATGGCCGTGCGGCTGGGTCGGCTTGTGCCAAAGGGGAAGAGGGTCTCAGTCATCAACTTACTCCGGGGACCAGTACGCACCGGACTGTGCCCTTCGTCGTCCAAAATAGCCATCCGGATTTAATTTCCTTTCCCTCCATTTCGGAGGAAACAGTTTTAGCCGACATGCTGTTTGCATGGTTCGCCCGATGCGCTAATCCCGTGTTCATGGACCGCTGGCATAGCGGCTGAAAGAACAGAGGAGCACATAAGGTGAAAACGGGAAAAATCATGGTGAGCGCAGCCGCGCTTTTATTATCGGGAGTCGCGATGACCGCAGTTGCACAAGCCAAAGAAGCAAAGGTCGGCCAGACGGCTGAACCTGCGTTATTGAACGAATGGACCGGACCATATGACGGCGTTCCTGCATGGGACAAGGTCAAGGTCGCGGATTTTCCCGCAGCGTTTCAGGCCGCAATGAAGGCATCCAAGGCAGAGTTCGAAGCGATGCTGGAAAAGCCGGAAGCCATCACTTTTGACAATACCATCACGGCAAGCGAGCTTTCGGGCGAGAAAATCGGCCGACTGTTTTCAATCTGGGGCGTGCATTCGTCCAACCTTTCCAATCCTGACGTACGCAAGATTCAGGCTGAGTGGGAGCCGAAGGTTAGCGCGTTCTTTTCCGAATTGACGCTGGATGCACGTTATTTCCAGCGCGTGAAATATCTGTACGACCAGCGCGCAAATCTTGGTCTTGATGCTAAGCAGATGCGTTTGCTGGAGCGGACCTATGACGGCCTTGTGCGCAATGGTGCCTTGCTGGATGCTGCGAAGAAGGCGCAGGTCATTGGCATTGAAACCGACCTGTCGAAGAAGTTTTCCGCGTTCTCCGAAAAAGTTTTGGCCGACGAAGAAACCTACATATTGATCGACGACCAAAAAGACCTCGCCGGCCTGCCCGAAAGCTTTGTTGCAGCGCTGCAGGCTGCTGCCAAGTCAAAGGGCAAGACTGGCTGGGCTGTCGTGAACACCCGTTCCGCTGTACAGCCGTTTCTGGAGAATTCCACGCGGCGCGATCTGCGGGAGAAGGTGTGGCGTGCGTTCACTAAGCGTGGCGACAACGGTAATGCAAATGACACCAATGCCACCATCGCCGAAATCCTGAAACTACGTCAGGATCGTGCCGTGATCCTCGGATTTCCGACGCACGCCCATTACCGCATGGCTGATACCATGGCGAAAGACCCGAACAAGGCGATGGAC
Organism: uncultured Sphingorhabdus sp.; assembly: GCA_963508315.1. Classification (GTDB taxonomy): domain Bacteria; phylum Pseudomonadota; class Alphaproteobacteria; order Sphingomonadales; family Sphingomonadaceae; genus Sphingorhabdus_B. The sequence continues at coordinate 64,772 of CAUOWK010000004.1, forward strand.
CTGATGATGAAGGTCTGGCCCGCCGCAGTCGCGCGCGTCAAAGAAGAAGTAGCCGACATGCAGGCAATCGCCAATGCCGACAACATCACGATCGAGCCATGGGATTATCGCTTTTACGCGGAAAAGGTTCGCAAGGCGAAATATGACCTCGATCAGGAAGCCATTAAACCCTATTTCCAGCTGGATAATATGGTCGCAGCGATGTTCGATGCCGCGGGCAAGTTATATGGCATGAGCTTCACCGAGAACACCGGCACTGTGCCTGTGTTCGAACCCAAGGTGCGGACGTTCGAGGTCAAGCGCGACAGCAAGGTTATCGGGCTATTCTATCTCGACAACTTCGCGCGCGCCGGAAAGCGTTCGGGCGCTTGGATGACAACCTATCGCAGCCAGCACAAGCTGGGCGGCAAGAACAACATCGTACTGGCGTCAAACAACAACAACTTCGTGCCCGGTGCCGACGGCGTGCCAACGCTTATCAGCATCGATGACGCGTCGACATTGTTCCATGAATTTGGTCACGCCATCCACTATCTGAACTATGACATCACATGGCCGGGCCTTGGCGGCACACCGCGGGACTTTGTGGAATATCCAAGCCAGGTGAACGAAAACTGGTTGCTGACGCCTTATGTGCTCAACAATTATGCCAAGCATTATAAGACGGGTGAACCAATTCCCGCCGCCTTGGTCGAAAAAATTCGCGCGAGCGATACGTTCAACCAAGGCTTCTCAACGGTTGAATATCTGTCGAGCGCGATTCTGGATATGAAGCTGCACAATCGCAGCGAGCCAGTCAGCGATCCGGCGGCGTTTGAGCGCGATACGCTGGCGGAAATCGGGATGCCCAAGGAAATGGCGATGCGTCACCGTCTGCCGCAGTTCAACCATCTGTTCGCCGACGATGGCTATTCGGCTGGCTATTACAGCTATCTGTGGTCCGAGACGATGGACGCCGACACTTGGGCAGCCTTCACCGAAAAGGGTGACGTCTGGGACAAGGAAACAGCGGAACGGTTCCGTTCCATGTTGCTGGCGACGGGTAACGAAACAGACCGGATTGAGGCCTATCGCGCCTTCCGTGGTCGTGATCCCGATGTGAAATACATCATGAAGAAGCGGGGATTCCCGACGGGAGAGTAAAGCCTTCTGATGGAATTATGAGAGGGCTGTGCAGGCGAAAATCTGCACAGCCCTTTTTTGTTGCCTTTTCCCAAAAGCGATATAAATATGATATCATATTTTCAGGGAGATTGTGATGACAAACGAATCGAATAATGCGCTTAATGCCAGCCGGGAAGTTTCCGCGCGCAGCTTCAACGGTTATTTGATGCTGTTTATCATGCTGGCAAGCATTGCAGCTTTTGTGTGGGGGATGTTGAGCGCAATTAGCGCAGGTTCAGCCGTCAATGTTGCGGCTATGGGCTTTAGTACAGCCGTCTTCCTGTTTGTCTCTATCGGGTTTTACATGCTTCAGCCCAATCAGGGCGCTGCATTGACTCTGTTCGGATCATATCAAGGCACCGACCGAAACGAAGGCCTGCGCTGGATTTGGCCGTGGATCGGCAAGGCGAAGATTTCGCTGCGTGCGAACAACCTGATCTCGGAGAAGATCAAGGTGAATGATTTGCGTGGCAACCCCATCGAGATGGCAGCGCAGGTTGTCTGGCGTGTGACCGACACGGCGCAAGCCCTGTTCGATATCGATGATTACAAGGCGTTTGTGCTCGCACAGATCGAGGCAGCCGTTCGCACCATTGGCGCGCGCTACCCTTATGATGATTTCACGCATCAGGAAGTGACCTTGCGCGGTAACCATGACCAGGTCGGCGGCGAATTACGGCTGGAGTTGATGGAGCGTTTGCGTGTTGCAGGTATCACCGTTGACGAATGCGGATTTACCCATTTGGCCTATGCGCAAGAAATAGCGGGCGCCATGTTACGCCGCCAACAAGCCGAGGCTGTCGTTGCTGCGCGCAAGACCTTGGTCGAAGGCGCCGTTGGCATGGTTGAAATGGCGCTCGAAATGCTGTCGGCCAAGAACGTTGTTGAATTGGACGACGAACGCCGCGCGGCCATGGTCTCTAACCTGATGGTCGTTCTATGTGGTGAGCGTGACACGCAGCCAGTGGTTAATACCGGCACGCTGTATAGTTAGGTCAGCCACGTGCCCGCTCCGTCAAAAAAGGCCTTCCCGCTCCGTCTCGATCCAGCGCTTTTCGCTGCGGTCGAGCGGTGCGCGGCGGCCGATTTCCGGAGCGCGAATGCCGAAATTGAGGTATTGTTGCGTGAGGCTTTGGCCAAGCGCGGGGTAAAGGTTGGGGTTAGCGACATGCCTAAGCGCGGGCGTCCACCAAAGGAGAGTTGAGATGCTGCATCTGTTTTTGGAAAAAGGCGCGTGGTTTAGGGCAAAGCAGTTCGGGTACGGCGCTGGCTTGCCTTTCAAGTGGCAAGGTTGGGCCGTTTGCGCACTTTACGCGCTCGTAATGACCGGCTTGGGCCTGCTTGCGGACAATAACAACGCGATGCCCATGGTTGCGACGGTCGCGCTCATGCTTATCGTTACCGGCATTTTCCTCCTCATCGTGCGTAAGCGCACAGAAGGCGGCTGGAAATGGCGCGGGCTTTAAGGCTTAGCGCAGCGCTTCGTCCAGCAACCGCGCGAGCCTGATACCGCCGCGCTCAACTTGCTGGCGCAACGCTGCGCGTGACGCAGCGACATCCGCTTCATCAATGACCACCGGCGCCGTTGGCTTCGCACCACATGGGTCGCCATCGACCGCGCGGGGATAGGCTATCTCTTTTGATATCGCCCAATTCTCTTCGCTCCACTGACGGACATTGCCCTGTGCAACCGCGGCCTTTTCCGCTGCCGTAAATGGGCGCACGATCGAGGGCGCAGCAGACAGCGCGCGGTCGGCCAAAAGGCCATCCCACACCGAATGCAAATTATACCCCGGCATCACGCCATAGGTCGTCTTGAGATCATTGCCGCCTCGATCGGCGCGGTCTCCGGCGTGCAGGGGCTGATGAATATCACCGACAAAATGCACAAGGAAAGCCAGCGCTTCCAAACGGACATGCGCGGGCAGGGCCTGGTTCGACAGTAACGCGATGTTGCGGTCGATCTGTGCAGACACGCAGTTGCCGTCGGCACAGGCGCTTTTCAGGTCGAACGGCTTGCAGATGTCGACATTCTGGTAGTGCCAGCTGTTGGTATAGCCCCAGCGCACGCGATCTCCCTTGATGCAATCTGCCCACACGCTGACATCGGCGATATTGCGCATCGCGCATTTTGGCGTGCCCAGCATAGGCGCCGCGCGCAACAGACGCTGCATATTTGCGCGGGCCTTTGCCGACATATTGGCCTCCGCAATGCGCGCGACGCTTTCGTGGCCATATTCCCAATATGCCTGCGCTGGCGCTGTTGCGGAGAAGATGAGGGCTGCGAGCAGGAGGCGAAAGCGTGTCATGCGGCATCCATAAGATGCAACGGGGTGTAAATCAAAGCGCTAAGCCAGTTCATCGCCGTAAATGGCGACGAATTTTTCGCCATTGCTGCCGGCTTTGCCGCGATACATTCCGGGTGTGTTGAACCGGAAGTCCGCACTGCCGTCTGGCGCCGCGACAATCACGCCGCCCGTCCCGCCCATTTCCGCCAGTTCGTCGATGACATGGCCCGCGGCGGTCTCCGCGCTTTCGCCCATCATCCGCATCCGCGCGCAGATTTCATGTGCAATGCCAATCCGGATGAAAAATTCCCCCGCTCCAGTTGCAGATACGGCGCAGGCGCGGTTGTCAGCGTAATTGCCCGCGCCGATGACTGGCGAATCGCCAATCCGGCCCCAGCGTTTGCCCGTCAGGCCGCCGGTCGATGTGGCGGCAGCGACATTGCCGTCATTATCCACCGCGACGGCGCCGACCGTGCCATATTTCATGTCGATGTCGTACCAGCCAAGCTTCTTGGATTTTAGCTCTTCCAACTGACGCCAGCGTTCCGGGGTCGCGAAATAATCAGGGTCCACTTGCTCCAAGCCCTGTTCGCGGCTGAATTCATCAGCACCTTCGCGCGACAGCATGACGTGCGGACTGTGCTCCATAACCGCGCGGGCAAGCAGCACAGGATTTTTGGTGTAGCGCGCGCCCGTAACCGCGCCGGCATCCCGCGTCTTGCCGTCCATCACCGAGGCGTCCAGTTCGTTGATGCCTTTATAAGTGAATACAGCGCCCCGTCCGGCGTTGAAATGTGGGTCGTTCTCAAGCTCGATCACCGCCGCTGCGACTGCATCCAGCGCAGTGCCGCCGCCCGCCAGAATCGCCGATCCTGCCTCAAGCGCATGTGTCAGGCCAGCGCGCGCACCAGCGTCTTGCTCGGTAGACAATTTCCCGCGCACCATACCGCCGGCGCCGCCGTGAATGACAAGAGTCCAGTTATTATCGGCCATGTAACGTTCCTTTTGATAGTCTGGCAACTGCGGTGAGCGCCGCAGCGTACCAGTGAGTTAGTATCAAAAGCAACCAGATGACATGCCGAAAGCACGCATCGTCAAAAGATTTTCAGAATCTCATGCCGACGCTCACGCCACCGCTTTTGCTATCGCCCCACGGCACAACAACCGCCTGTCGGGGGCTGCGCTGACGGGTAATCAAAAACCCCGACGCTGTCCCGATTCCGGCACCGGCGACAACGTCATACCAATGATGTTTGTCCGCTTGAACGCGGGCAAGCCCGACGAAGCTTGCGACGAGCAGTGCTGGCACACCCATATTTGCGCCTTGGCGCGTGTACAATGTGGCGGCTGCCGCAAACGCAGTGCTGGTATGGCCCGACGGAAAACTTCTCCGATCGCTGCCATCGGGGCGCAGTTCGGGAAAGGTATTTTTCAAACCTGTCGTAACTAAGGCCGAAGCGCCAATAGAGCCTGCAGCCTGAAATGCACCCTGTCTGTCGCCAGTCGCAATGGGAACGCCGATTGCGAGAAGGCTAAGACTTGCGACACCCACGTCGCTTGCGGTTGCCCAGGTTTTCTCATTTTTCGCCTGCGCCTGAATGGGTACGGCGGCCAATAAAAGCACGAATGAAGCGCTACGGAAATGCTGTTTCATACAGAGTGTTCCTCTTCGCGCATGATCACGCGGTGAGTTGCCCGAATAAGGACCGCGACCATCGCATCATATACCACTTAAAGGCTATGTTCTCCTAAGATTGCACACCGTTTGGGTGCTTATTTCAAATGCACATTGACGTAATATTCTCGCTTGCCATTGTGCCGAGAACAAGTGATTTCCGAAGGCCTTCCGCGCGAATGCCCACATATGAGACGAAAACCTATGCACATGGACCGACGCACAATATTGGCCGGTGGGGCTGCATTGACGTTGACGGGATGCATCGCCACGCTGCCCTCTGGTCCCAACATTGTGATCAACCCAGCGATGGGCGATCTGGAACGCAGCGTAGGAGGAAGGCTGGGGGCATTTATCCTCGATACCGCATCTGGCCGAATGACCGGACATCGCTATGGCGAGTTGTTCGGCATGTGCTCGACATTCAAACTGGCACTGGCGGGCGCAATCTTGCATTTGGCGGACAAGGGTAGGCTGAACCCCGTCGCCGAACTGCGCTATACTGCCGCTGATATGGTGCCGCACGCGCCAGTGACCGGCCCCAACCTTGCCAAGGGCGCGATGCGTATCATTGACCTTGCCGAAGCAACGCAAAAGACCAGCGACAATGTCGCCGCAAATCTGCTCATTCGCCATATGGGTGGACCCGGCGCTGTCACGGCTTTGTTCAGAAGCTGGGGCGACGATGTCACCCGGCTTGATCGCTATGAAACCGAGATGAACAATGTGACGCCAGGGGAAGAACGCGATACAACCACGCCACGCGAATTTGCACGCATGATGGCGTGGCTGCTGACAACTGACCGGATATTGACGCAGGCCTCGCGGGAGCTGCTCATTCAGTGGATGGTTGATACGACCACGGGCAGTAAACGGATCCGGGCCGGACTGCCGGCATCTTGGGTCAGCGGCGACAAGACCGGGACTGCAAACAGCCCGAACTACAACAACAAAACCAACGACGTTGCGATCTTTTGGCCGCCCGCACGCATGCCCGTCATTGTCACGGCTTTTTATGAATCCGACGGCAAATATGCCGAAACGCGCGATCAAGATCAGGCGGTGTTGGCACAGGTAGGCAGAATAGCGGCTGCGCAAGCTGTAGAGTGGCAGGGCGGGCTGGATTAAGCCCGATTGCCTTGACCGTTTTGGCCGCCTATATCCCCTTCATGTCTTCCATTCGCCCTTGGCGCGATATCGCGCGTCGTCAGTCCCGCCAGATCATGGTCGGTAAAGTTCCTGTTGGCGGAAATGCCCCGATTTCGGTGCAAACGATGACCAATACGCTCACCAGCGATGCGGCAGCGACCATTGACCAGATCCGCCGCTGCGAAGACGCAGGCGTCGATATCATCCGCGTATCCTGCCCCGATGTGGAAAGCACTGCAGCGCTCAAGCAAATCGTCCGCGCTGCCAACGTGCCGATCGTCGCGGATATTCACTTCCATTATAAGCGCGCGTTGGAAGCAGCCGATGCAGGCGCCGCGTGCCTCCGCATTAACCCGGGTAATATTGGGTCGTCGGAGCGCGTGAAGGAAGTCGTCAATGCGGCCAAGGCCAATGGCTGCGCTATTCGCATTGGCGTCAACGCAGGGTCGCTGGAAAAAGACCTACTCGAAAAATATGGAGAGCCGTGCCCGGAGGCGCTGATCGAAAGCGCGCTTGACCATATCAAGCTGCTTCAGGACCATGATTTCCACGAATATAAGGTCGCGGTAAAGGCGTCCGACGTGTTCCTTGCGGTCGCGGCCTATATGGGCTTGGCCGATGCGGTTGATTGCCCGATTCACCTTGGCATTACCGAAGCGGGCGGGCTTATTGGCGGCACCGTCAAATCCTCCATTGGCATGGGCAATTTGCTATGGGCGGGTATCGGCGACACGATCCGCGTTAGCCTGTCGGCTGAACCCGAAGAAGAAGTCCGCGTCGGTTATGAAATCCTGAAATCGCTTGGCCTGCGCACACGCGGCGTTCGTGTAGTCAGCTGCCCCTCATGCGCGCGGCAAGGTTTTGACGTCATCCGTACGGTGCAGAAACTGGAAGAGGCGCTTGGCCATATCAAAACGCCCATGTCGCTTTCTGTACTTGGCTGCGTGGTCAATGGCCCCGGCGAAGCCCGCGAAACCGATATCGGCATCACCGGCGGCGGCAATGGCAAGCATATGGTCTATCTGTCGGGCGTAACCGATCACCATGTCGAAAATGACGACATGGTCAGCCACATCGTCAAGCTGGTGGAAGCCAAGGCCGCCGAGATTGACGCTGGAGCAAGCGTCAGCATGGACACGCTGCACGGGAAAGCGGATTGAGTCTCTCTATTCGCTCGGCCACTCGCGTCGACATTTCACTGATCGGTCAATTCATCCGCGACTTGGCGGAATATGAGCGGCTTGCGCATGCCGTGCGTTTTGATGAGGCGGTAATGGCTGAAAAGCTGTTCGGTGCGCGGCCGTATGCCGAAGTGTTGATTGGCGAAATTGACGGCACGCCGCAGGGCTTTGCCTTGTTCTTCCATAACTTTTCGACCTTTGAAGGGCGTCCGGGGATTTATCTGGAGGATTTGTTTGTCCGTCCGGATGCGCGCGGCTCAGGTCTTGGTAAGGCGTTGCTGGCACGCTTGGCAGCTTTGGCAGTGGAACGCGATTGCGCGCGGCTGGAATGGTCGGTGCTGGACTGGAACACGTCTGCCATTGATTTTTACAAGGCACTTGGCGCGAAGATGATGGACGAATGGACGGTAATGCGCGTTGACGGCGCCGCGCTTTCGGAACTGTCGGGTAAATGATGTTACTGCTTGCCATGCTGATGCTGGCACCGACCGCAGATTTGACCCCACGTCCGCCCTCGCCGCGTCTCGCACAGGCAGAAGACCGTTATTCGACGATCGCTTTTGATCCAACCGAAGATGCAGCATCACAGCTTGCTTTCGCGCAGAGAAGCGTTGCCATTTCCGGCAAGAAATTGCTGGTGATCATGGGCGGAAATTGGTGTCACGACAGCGCCGCGCTCGCCAATGTAATCGACAGCCCGCGCTTTGTGGGGATGATCACACAAAATTACGAAGTTCTGTTCGTTGACGTCGGTGTTCCGCAAACGGGTAGGGGACGCAATCTCGATATTGCGAAGCGCTTCGGCATCAAAAAAGTCAAAGGGACGCCGCTAGTAATGGTGCTATCGCCCGACGGCAAATTGCTGAACAGCAAAAAGGATGTGGCGAGCTGGCGTAATGCCGCGAGCCGAAGCGACGATGATATTTTCCGCTATTTCGCAGAATTTAAGCCTGCGTCGAAGTAAGCAGCGAAGCACCGGCCATGTCGCAATTGCATCCACGTCCTTTCATTCCCTTCATGGTGGCGGCCGCCGGTATCGGCACATTTTCGCTGATGGATGCGGCGATGAAGGATTTGGCCCTATCGATTGGCGCCTATAATGCGGTGATGTGGCGCAACAGTCTCGGTGCGTTGCTGATGGGCCTATTGTTTGTCGGCACACGACAGAAATGGCCGCCTGCACATATATTGAAAATCCATTTGTGGCGCAGCATCGTCGTTTCGGTGATGGCGGTCAGCTTTTTCTGGTCGCTCACGCAACTGCCGCTGGCCGAGGCGATTGGGCTTAGCTTCATTGCGCCGGTTATCGCGCTGTATCTCGCGGCAGTCATGCTTGGCGAGACCATCGGGCGGGAGGCTATCTGGGCGTCGGTTGCTGGGCTTGGCGGCGTCGTCATTATCATGGCGGGCCGATTGAGCGGGCATTACACAATGGGCCATGTGTGGGGCGCTTGCGCGGTTCTGTTTTCGGCGGTGGTATTTGCTTACAACCTCATCCTTGCGCGCCAGCAGGCGCAAGTGGCAGGACCCATTGAGATTGCATTTTTCCAAAATCTTTTCGTGGCAGCGACGCTCAGCTTGGTTGCACCATGGTTTCTGGTGCCCATCACCGTCAGCGACGCCCCCATGATTGGCGGCGCTGCAGCGCTTGCGATTATCTCGCTGCTTTTGCTTAGCTGGGCCTATGCGCGCGCCGAGGCACAGATTTTGATACCCGTTGAATATACGGCCTTTGTCTGGGCGGCATTGTTTGGCTGGCTCTTTTTCGCCGAGCCCGTCACGCTGCCGGTCCTTGCAGGCACAGCGCTCATCGTGTGTGGCAGCTTAATTGCGGCGCGCGCAAAACCGGTGCCGGTTAACCAAGTGGAAATCGCTACCGTATAAGGCCGTTGCGATGAACGTCGCAGACATCTGGCCGGCCTTGCGCCGCAAATCGGGCGCGTGGCAGCATAGCCGCGTCGTACCAGGCATTTTGGATACGCCGCCGATTATGCGCCGCGACGACAATGTCGTCCTGTTCTCCATGATTGGTACGGCTGTGCTTCTGCCCTATATGGTGGCGGTTAAGTCGCTACATGCGCAATTGGGCATGGGGCGAGTCATGCTGCTGGATGACGGCACATTGACCGATGCCGACAAGGCATTGCTTGCCTATCATGTGGGCAATCCCGAAATTCTGACCTTCGCCGACATCGATACCGCGCCCTGTCCTCAAGGCAATTGTTGGGAACGGTTGCTCGCCATCCTCGATTTGCGCCGCCAACATTATGTTATCCAGCTTGATTCCGACACCGTAACGCTTGGCCCGGTGCCGGAAATAGCCGATGCCATTGCCACCAACCGCAGTTTTACCTTGGGGGGTGGAACCGAGGACGTCGCGCATGGATTTATGTCGGTCCCCGACATGATCCGCGACATTTATCCGGATGGACCGCGCACTCCGCATATCCAATCGGTCATTGAATCGGCATTACGCGATGTGCCGGGCGCGGAAGATTTACGCTATATCCGTGGCTGCGCCGGTTTTGCTGGCTTCAGCACATCGGCAACCGGACGGGCAATGGCGGAACGCTTTGCTGTTGACGCAGGCAGGGTTGTCGGACCCCGCTTTGCCGAATGGGGAAGCGAGCAAGCGGCGTCAAACTTCGTGGTGGCAAATGACCCCGACCCAATCCAATTACCTTATGATCGCTACACCAACCATTGGGAGGAGGCGTTGCCCGCTGACCCCGCCTTCATCCATTATATAGGCACCTATCGCTATGAGCGCGGCAGCTATTCTGCCTCGACCAAGCGTGCGATTAGGCAGCTAAAGCAGAATAAATCATCGTCTTGATTTCACGACGTACCGGGTAGGTGCTTGATGGCATCAACTGAGTCATGAAAATCATGATGATGTCTTCAACCGGATCGACAAAGAAGGCGGTCGAATACATGCCCCCCCAATAGAAATCACCTGTCGAGCAAGGCGTTAATGTCGCCGCGCTGTCGATGGTCGTGGCAAAGCCAAGGCCGAAACCGATACCCGCCATTTCCGCCTCGCTGAACAATGATTTCGACATTTGCGTCAGGTCCTGACCACCGGGAATATGGTTGGCAGTCATCAGCTCGATCGTCTTGGGACTCAGGATTTGGACGCCATCCAACGCGCCGCCATTGAGCAGCATCCGGCAAAAGCGATGATAATCGGCAACGCTGGAGGCAAGCCCGCCGCCACCAGAATTGAACGACCATCCCTTGGTCCACAGGCTCGAGGCGCCTGCGTCGTCAAACAGCTTCAGGTTGGTTTGCGGATCATAGGCAAAGCATTGTGGAATGCGCGCCGCCTTGTCCGCAGGAACCGTGAAGAACGTATCGTTCATGCCCAAGGGTGCGAAGATATGTTCGCGGAAATAATCAGGTAACGTCTGCCCGCTGATGCGTTCAATCAATATGCCAAGCACGTCGGTCGACACTGAATAATTCCATTGCGTGCCCGGATCAAACTCGAGCGGGATTTGCGCCAGCGTGTCGATGAAACTTTGCGATGTGCTTTTGGTCCAGCTTTCAACATCGGTCTTGCGATAGGCTGCGTCGATGTTGCTGCGCTCCTGAAAGCTGTAGGTGAAGCCTGTGGTATGCCGCAGAACATCAACAATGCGCATCGGAGATGCCGGCGGGCGCGATACGAACGGCACATTGCCGCCGCCGGCGACGAAAACACCAAGCTTTGCAAATTCCGGAATATATTTGGCCACCGGATCTGTCAGCGCAACCTTGCCCTGTTCGACCAATTGCATGAACGCGACTGAGGTAATCGGCTTTGTCATCGAGGCGATGCGGAAGATCGCGTCGTCAGCAACGCCCGAGCTCCACTGAAGCGCAATGTCGTCGCCGCGCCCGACCAGCAGCGCCGCAAAGGGAAGCTTTCCATTATCCAGATAATTGCGCTGGATGAAGTCCGGTATCCGGGCGAGCCGGTCGGGAAGGAATCCTAGTTCGTCGGCGCTCATACTGCGGTCTGTCCTGTCAATTGGCGGGTTACGGGGTGTGAACTGGAAAGGCCACCATCTACGGCAATGGCCTGACCGTTGACATAGCTTGCTTGATCGCTGGCGAGGAACAAGGCGACATTGGCGAGTTCCTCAGGCTGTGCACCACGGCGGAGCGGGTTCAAACGGCCAATCTTGTCGGTCACGCCCTTTTCCTTGGCATAATCGAATGTCGGCTTGGTCATGCCTGTTTCGGTGAGGCCGGGGCAGATCGCGTTGCAGCGTACATTGGTGCCCGATAATTGCTGCGCAGAAACCATGGCGAGATTGATGACGCCGGCTTTCGATGCCGAATAAGGGGGGCCGCCAGCGCCTGAACGGATGCCCGCGACACTTGCGGTCAGGATGATTGAACCACCATTGCCTGCATCAGCCATGACCTTGCCCGCATGTTTGACCATGAGCCATGGGCCAATCAGGTTGACGCGCAGCACGCTGGTGAAATTCTCGACCGTGTTATCGAAGATGCCTTCCATACCGCCCGAGATGCCAGCGTTGGCAAAGGCAACATCAAGATGGCCGTGCAGATCGAGTGCCTTTGCGACGATGGCGGCGACATCGCCCTCATCGCCTGCGTCCATTTGGATCGCGGTCGCGGCGTCGCCAATCATCGCAGCGGTGTCATGCACTGATGCTGCCATGTCGCCCAACACAACCTTAGCGCCTTCAGCCGCAAAGCGAATGGCGGATGCGCGGCCAATGCCTGAGCCTGCGCCCGTAATAATAGCGACTTTGCCTGCCAATGCGCCGGTCATACCACGACACCCCCATCAACCACGATTGTCTGCCCCGTCATAAAGGTCGATGCGTCTGAGGCTAGATAGACGGCGGCGCCTGCAATCTCGCGGGGCTCGCCAATGCGGCCCAATGCTGCGCCAGAGGTTGAGGCTTTCAAATTTTCGGGATTTTCCCACAATGCCTTGGCGAAATCCGTCTTCACCAGTCCCGGCGCAATTGAGTTGATCCGCACATTATACGGGCCATATTCGCGGGCGAGGTTTTTGGTCATCTGGATATCCGCCGCCTTGGTGATCGCATAGGCGCCCAGGATCGGCGATCCGCGCAAGCCACCAATGGATGAGACGATGACAATCGAACCAGCACGCCGTTCAATCATTTCGGGCGCTACCATCTGGATCAACCAATGCTGCGACACGATATTGTGATCGAGTGTCTTGCGCAATTGTTCATCGGTGATCGTCGCCATCGGGCCATAATGCGGGTTCGATGCCGCGTTGCAGACCAGAACGTCGACTTTGCCAAATGCCTTGCGGGTTTCATCGACAAGGTTTTGCAGCGACTCTTTGGACGAAAGGCTTGAGGCCACAGCAATCGCAGCGCCCGGATGCTTGGCATTGATGCCAGCGGCTACCTTTTCGCAATCTTCGATGTTCCGGCTGGAAATCGCAACCTTTGCGCCTTGCCCGGCCATCTCTTCGGCAATCGCCTGGCCAATGCCACGCGACGAACCCGTTATGATTGCGACCTTACCGGTCATATCGAATAATGACATTGATCTCTCTCCTGTTCCTCCCGCCAGCGGGGAGGATATTATTATTTACGCCCCGGCTTGCTCTGCAAATTTCCATGCGGATTGTGCGAGCGGGAACACGCGCTCTGCCATAGCTTGCGCATGTGACGAACTTGCGGTGCCGTCTATCACGCGTTTTTTGATGCCCTGAATAATCCCGGCCAGACGGAAGAAATTATAGGCAAAGTACCAGTTCATATCGGGCACGCCGTCGCGGTTTGTCGCGGCGCAATAGCGTTCGACCATCGCGTCGAGTTCGGGAATACCAAGCGCTGCACGGTCCAAATCCATGACGCCCGAACGCCCCTCATTCTGCGTAACCCATGCCATGGCGACATAAGTGAAATCCGCCAGCGGATCGCCCAGCGTTGAAAGTTCCCAGTCGAGCACTGCGACAACATGCGGGTCTTTGGCATCGAAAATCATGTTGTCGATGCGATAGTCACCATGGACGACACTTGTGCGCGTTTGCTCGGGCAGCGTTTTGGGCAGCCATTCGATCAGCCGCTCCATTTCGGGCATCACTTCGGTTTCGGACGCGCGGTATTGCTTTGTCCAGCGATCCACCTGACGTCCGAAATAATTGCCGGGTTTGCCGAAATCCGACAGTCCGGCAGCGTCGACATCAACATTGTGCAACGCAGCCAGCGTGTCGATCATCGCTTCATAAGTTGCTTTGCGCTCTGGCGGATTGGACCCCGGCATCGCGCCGTCCCAGATCGTGCGGCCCTCGACCATGTCCATGATGTAGAACATGGCACCGATGACGCTGTCGTCGGTGCACAGGCCATAAGGCTTGGCAACTGGAAAGCCTGTGGGATGAAGCCCCGCGATGACTTTATACTCGCGGTCCACGGCATGCGCGCTGGGCAACAAAACACCCAGTGGCTTGCGGCGAAGCACATAAGACCCGCTTTTCGCGTTGAGCCGGTAGGTCGGGTTTGACTGCCCGCCTGCAAATTTCAGCGCTTGCACTGGCCCTTCAAAACCGGCGACATTGGCAGCCATCCATTCGGCGAGCTTCGCCTCATCCAATATGTCCGCGCCCGTCGGGGCAACGGTTCCGGTGAACGCTGTCTGTGCGTCAATCGGTGTCGGCGCGCCGCTCATTGGTCGAATACGATGACCGACCGTGCGGCATCGCCGCGCTTCATCTGGTCAAAGCCTTCATTGATGCGTTCTAGCGGAATGGTTTCCGAAACGATGCTGTCGAGATCGAGCATACCGCGCATATAGAAATCGACCAGGCGCGGAATATCAACCGGGAAGCGGTTGCCGCCCATGATTGCGCCTTGCAGTTTTTTGCCGGAAAGCAGGTCCATTGCCGACAGACCGACCGAATGCTGCAACGGCATCATGCCCAGTATCGTTGCTGTCCCGCCGCGCTTGAGCGACTTGACGGCAAGCTCACCCGACGCGGGACGACCAACAGCTTCAATCGCATGATCGACGCCGCCCTTGGTCAGTTCCTGAATTTGTTTGGCTGCATCAGCATCCATTGGGTCGATGACATCCGTTGCACCTAGCTTCATCGCCAGTGCACGCTTTTCAGGCATTGGGTCCGCAGCAATGATGCGGCCAGCACCAGCGATTTTTGCTGCATTGATCGTCGCAAGACCAACGCCGCCACAGCCGATAACCGCCACGGTTTCACCGGGCGTTACTTTGCACGCGTTGAAAATGGTGCCAGCACCCGTAGTCACGGCGCAACCGATAACCGATGCTTGCGCCAACGGCATTTCCGGGTTGATCGCAACGCACGCATGTTCGTGCACCAGCATCATTTCGGCATAAGCCGACAGGTTCAGCATCTGGTTGACGATGCTGCCATCGGGGCGTGTCAGGCGTGGTGCTTCGCCGGGCTTGCGCCGGGTTTCGCCGCCAAGGCACAAGGACATGCGCCCAGTGACGCAATATTCGCAATGGCCGCAGAACGCGCTCAGGCAAGTGACAACGGCATCGCCGACCTTAACGGTACGCACTTCGCTGCCCACTGCCTCGACAATGCCTGCTGCCTCATGACCCGGAATTGCGGGCAGGGGATGCGGATATGTGCCTTCGATGAAATGCAGATCGCTATGGCAAAGCCCGCAGGCCGCAGTGCGGATAAGCACTTCATGCGGCCCGGGGTTTGAAATATTGACCTGTTCAATCTGAAGCGGTTTGCCCGCTTCGATCAGGACGGCAGCCTTCACCTTGTTGCCCCCATGTCACCGCTCGACATGCCTTCTTTGCCGCGGCCGCCATGCTTGCCAAGCTCCATACGTGCGATGGCACGCGCGTGGACTTCGTCCGGTCCGTCGGCGAGACGCAAGGTCCGCTGATGCGCCCAAGCCGATGCGAGGCCGAAATCGTCGGACACGCCGCCGCCGCCATGTGCCTGAATGGCATTGTCGATGATGCTGAGCGCCATATTCGGTGCCTGCACCTTAATCATTGCGATTTCGGCAGCAGCTGCCTTGTTGCCGACCTTGTCCATCATGTCCGCGGCCTTCAGGCAAAGCAGACGAGTCATTTCAATGTCGATACGGGCACGCGCAATGCGTTCTTCCCACACGCTGTGCTCGGCAACGGTCTTGCCGAAAGCAACGCGCGACTGAAGACGCTTGCACATTTTCTCCAGCGCTTCCTCGGCGGTGCCAATGGTGCGCATGCAGTGGTGAATACGGCCAGGTCCAAGGCGGCCTTGTGCGATCTCGAAACCACGACCCTCGCCCAGCAACATATTCGATGCCGGAATGCGGACATCCTTGAGTTCGATTTCCATATGGCCATGTGGCGCATCATCATATCCGAACACGGGCAAGTGACGCAGAATGTTCACGCCCGGCGCGTCGAGTTCCATCAGCACCATCGATTGTTGCGCATGGCGCTTGGCCTCGAAATCGGTCTTGCCCATGACAATCGCAATTTTGCAGCGCGGATCACCTGCACCTGACGACCACCATTTAACGCCATTCAGGACATATTCGTCGCCTTCACGGCGGATCGATGTTTCGATGTTGGTCGCATCTGACGACGCAACGGCTGGCTCGGTCATCAAGAATGCCGAACGGATTTCGCCGTTCATCAGCGGGATCATCCACTTTTCTTTTTGCTCTGCCGTGCCGTAACGCAGGAACACTTCCATATTGCCGGTGTCGGGTGCGGAGCAGTTGTAGACTTCGGACGCAAAACCGATGCGGCCCATTTCTTCGGCGCACAGGGCATATTCCATGTTGGTGAGGCCGGGGCCGTCAAAATGGACGCTGTCGTCAACATGCACACGGCCTGACGTTGGCGGCATGAACAGGTTCCAAAGACCAGCGGCTTTCGCCCGTGCCTTTTCCTCTTCAACGACCTGAAGCACTTTCCAGCGGTCGCCTACAGCCTGTTCGGCATAATAATCGGCAACGCGTGGACGCAGGAAGCGTTCATTGTGGTCGCGGATACGGTCCCGCCAGTATGTTTGCTTGTCGGTGAGATCGAAATTCATGACTCATTCCTCTTCCATATTTAATTGGTCGGTTAACTGGCAGACTCTGCCATTGTGTTCAAGGCGCGTAAGCGTTCATTATGACTTTCGCGCGAAATTGGAAAATGCCGCAAGATGAGAATGCCGATAATGCCGATGACTAACACTGTCCCCATATAATATAAGGCAAGCCCATCAAGGACAGCGACATCGACTTCACCCGGCTTGGCATTTTGGGGGAAGCTCGCAAAGCTCAGGATCATCCCTGCGGCAAATGTACCGATGCCAACGGCGCATTTCTGCATGAAAAAATAGCCGGCGAAAAATAGACCTTCCGAACGCCGGCCCGTTTCTTGCTGCGATGCCTCAACCACATCGGCCATCATCGACGAGGTTAGCATCATCATGCTCACGGCTGCACTATTGGCGATCGTCACCAGCGCAAACATGAACAGGATCGATGGGTCCGACGGCGCACCAGGGACAAGGTCGGCCAGCCAGCTGCCATATAGTGCCGCGGTGAAGGTCAGCGATACAAGTGCGAACAGGATCGCCGCATGTTTCTTGCCCAAGCGCGCCGATATCGGCGGGACAATGATGAATGCAATGATGACAGTGGAGAACAGGGTCAGCGCATAATAGAGCATTTCCATTTGTTGAAGCTGCCACAGAAACGCGAGTTGGTAATTGGTCAGCGCAAAGGTCATCCCTTGGTTGATCAGCCCGAATAAAGCGGCAGACACGAGCCATAAAAAGGCGCGGTTGGAGAGCGTCGCCTTCACCTCGGCAAAGGCATGGCCAAGGCCAACGCCGCGCGGGGCAGGGGGCGATTGTTTGGCAACATGGCGATGCTGGCCAAGCGCTGAAATCAGCACCGCGCCTGTCATCATCAATGCGCCCCAGACAGAATACGCGTCATATCCGGCAGGGTCGCTTACGCCCTTTTCTCCGGTGAAGAAAATGCCATAGGCGAAAATCAGCATCAGCAAGCCGCCGGCCCAGCCAAACAGGAAACGATAGCGCATCAACCGCGTGCGTTCGTCATAATCGCCGGTGAGTTCTGGTACGAGAGCGATGGACGGCACCTCGCACATTGCTACCAATGTGCGCGCCAACACAGCTGTGCAGAATAGCCAGATGATCGTTCCAGTCTGCCCCATTTCGGGCGGGTGCCACAGCAAGAGCCAGATAATGCCGAGCGGGATTGCGGCGCTGTACAACCATGGAAGGCGGCGGCCCCATTTGCTTTGGGTGCGGTCCGAAAGCTCGCCAATGATGGGATCGGCAAAGGCATCGAATATCAAAGCCGCCATGATGACTACGCCGACAAGGCCAGCGTCAATGCCAAGTACCTGATTATAGAATATGAGGAGGAAAACCGAAAAGCCGTTATCCTTCACGCCATAGGCAACCGAGCCAAGGCCGTGCATAATCTTTAACGATCTGGGGAGCTGAACTGCGGCTGTCATTGGAGGTTAGAATTTACCGCGCAAAAAGGCGTAGTTTTCGGCGAATCGCACGTTGTTTCTCTCCTCTATCCTGCCGCCATGCTAGGCGTGGTTCCTTGCCTGTCAATCGCGATGCATATGACGTTACGGCATGCTTTATTCACCGATAAGCGCTTGCGTTTCGGCGCGTGACAGCCCAAAAATTCATCAAGCAATTAACTTAGGAGAGCATAATGTCCGACCTTGAAACTTTCCGCGCCGAAGCACGCGCCTGGCTGGAGGAAAATTGCCCCGCTGAAATGCGCACGCCTGCGAAGGGTGACGAAGATGTCTGTTGGGGCGGCCGTAATTTCGTTTTCCAATCAGATGCGCAGAAGCTTTGGCTCGAGCGTTGCGTGGCCAAGGGATACACCGTGCCCGATTGGCCCAAAGCTTATGGTGGCGCAGGCCTCAGTCCGCAGGAAACCAAAGTGCTGCGTCAGGAAATGGCGAAGCTTGGTTGTCGTTCGCCGCTGAATAGCTTCGGCATCTGGATGCTTGGACCAGCACTGCTGAAGTTCGGTACGGAAGAACAAAAAGTGCATTATATGGGCCAGATCGCGCGCGGCGAAATCCGGTGGTGTCAGGGCTATTCCGAACCCGGCTCAGGCAGCGATCTTGTGTCGATGCAGACCTTTGGCGAAGACAAGGGCGATCATTGGGTCGTCAATGGCCAGAAAATCTGGACGTCATATGCGGACAAGGCCGACTGGATTTTCTGCCTCGTGCGCACTGACAAGACCAACAAATATCAGGGCATCAGCTTCCTGTTGTTCGACATGCAAACGCCCGGCGTTACGACCAAGCCAATCAAGCTAATTTCGGGCAACTCGCCCTTCTGCGAAACATTTTTCGACAATGTCGTCGTGCCCAAGCACCAGATCGTTGGCGAAGCGGGTCGCGGCTGGGATGTCGCGAAATATCTGCTCGGGCATGAGCGCGAGATGATTTCGGGCATGGGCGGGGATGGTGGCGTAACCTCCATCGGCGCGGCGATGAAGGCCGTGTTGTCGCAAGAGCCCGTGCTGCGCGCGCAAATGGCCTTGTTCGATGTCGAAAACCTTACCTTCCGTGCGCATGGCGAACGGTTCATGGACGAATGGAAAACCGGCAAAGCGCATCCGGCCTATTCCAACCTGATGAAATATGTCGGGACCGAGCTGAACAAAAAGCGCAACGAACTGGTGATGTCGATCGGCGGAAGCCAAGCGCTTGAGTGGGAAAGCGAACGCTCCAATGGCGGTTCAAAGGCCCGCAACTGGTTGCGGACCAAGGCGAACTCGATTGAAGGCGGCACCAGCGAGGTGATGCTGAACGTTGTGTCGAAACGCATTCTCGAAATGCCGGGAGCTTAAGACTATGGCAATGACCTTAAACGACGACCAAAATATGCTGCGCGACAGCGCGCGTGATTTTATGGCGAGCGAAGCGCCCGTCACCCATTTCCGCAAGTTCCGCGACATGGGCTGCAAGGATGGTTTTAGCCACGGCCTGTGGAAGCAGTTTGCCGAAATGGGCTTTACGGGCATCCTCATTCCCGAGGCAGAAGGCGGCATGGGCATGGGCCAGATTGAGGCTGGAATCGTGCTTGAAGAAATTGGGCGTAACCTGTCACCTTCGCCATTCCTGACGACATCGGTTGCTGCAGTCGAAGCTTTGAAGCTCGCCGACAAGGCGATGCGTGACCGCTGGTTCCCAGGGATTTTGGCGGGTGAAACAGTTATCGGCATTGCGATTGAAGAAGGCGTGAAGCACCGGCCCGAAAAAATCGCCTGCGTTGCAGAACGCAGTGGCAATGGCTTCAAATTGACCGGACAAAAGCAATTTGTCGTGCAAGGCGCATCGTCGGACATGCTGATTGTTGCCGCACGGACCGCAGGCGCTGCGGGAGAGACCGACGGCCTGACATTGTTCGCCGTCGACAAGGATGCGGCGGGTCTGTCGATGGAGGCTGCACGTTTAGTCGATTCCGCGATGGCCGCGCATGTCAAGCTGGAAGGCGTTCAGGTTGATGCCGACGCCGTGATTGGCGAAGTCGATGGCGGCTGGGCCGTGCTTTCCAAGATGCTCGATGCTGGCCGCGTGGGTGCGGCAGCTGAAATGGTGGGCGTTGGCACGGGCGCAATGGACATGACGTTCGACTATCTCAAAACCCGCAAGCAGTTCGACCGCGTGATCGGCGAGTTTCAGGCGCTTCAGCACCGCGCAGCGCATCTTTATGGCGAAATGGAAGGCGCGCGTTCGATCGTGCTGAAGGCGCAATCGCTGATGGATGAAGGCCATGCCAAGGCGGAACTATATGTTGCGGCAGCCAAGGCGAAAGCAGGCTTGGCATGCAATCTGGCCGTGCGTGAAGGCGTGCAGATGCATGGCGGCATTGGCATGACCGATGAATATGACATTGGCCTCTATATGAAGCGCGATCGCGGGCTGAACGAATTTTTCGGCGATGCATATTATCACGCAGACCGCGTGGCGACGATGAACGGTTATTAAAAGGACACCGCAAATGGACATTCAAACCTTATTCAACCTCAATGGCCGCGTTGCCCTTGTCACCGGCGGTTCGCGCGGGATCGGCAAGATGATTGTCGAGGGCTATCTCAAAGCGGGCGCTGCACGCGTGTATATCAGCGCGCGCAAGGTTGACCAAATCGAAGAAACCGTCGCCGAGTTTGGCAATCAGGTCATTGGCCTGCCATGCGATCTTTCGACCGTTGATGGTTGCCTTTCACTCGCCGCGCAAATTGCCGAGCGTGAGGAGAAGGTCGACATTCTCGTGAACAATGCAGGCGCTGCATGGGGCGCTGACTTTGGTCAATTCCCCGAAGCCGGTTGGGACCGTGTCATGGACCTGAACGTCAAATCTTTGTTTTTCCTGACGCAAGCGTTGCACCCGCAATTGAAAGCGGCGGCGACATTTGACCGGCCCGGCAAGGTCATTAATATAGCATCCATCGATGGCCTGCGCATCAACCCGTGGCAAACCTATAGCTATCAGGCATCAAAGGCTGCGGTCATTCATTTGACGCGCCGTTTGGCCGCCGAGCTGGTCAAGGACAACATTTTGGTTTCGGGCATCGCGCCAGGTGCATTCCAGTCTGACATGAACAAAGCGGCGCGTGACCATGCCGATGCGGTTGGCAAAAATATCCCGTTCCCGCGCATTGGAACCCCCGAGGATATGGCGGGACTCGCGATTTTCTTGGCGGCTCGCGCGGGTGATTATATCGTTGGAGAGACGATTGCGTGTGACGGCGGCATCGTTAACGCATCTCTTCCCGGTAATGGAATTGCACCTTAACGGCTATTTTGCGCCTGAATTAGAATGCATTTGACGCATTTCTCAGCAAAATGGGTCGAGTTGCAAAACATGCAACTCGACCCATTGTTTTCGCAATTGCAGCATAAACGGTCCGCCCCTATTTGCTCCTCAACGGCAAGCGATTGTCGAAACGCAAATTGACCGGGCGGCACTCTCCTCCTCTCTCCCTCGCCCCCGGACAATATTACGGCCTCCATGCACTGCGTGGAGGCCGTTTCTTTTTCAGCGCCAAAAGTTGTTCTCCATTTTGTCCACCGCGAATTGCAGTGCCTGTGGATAACTCTGATTTTGGCGCTTTGCGCGACTCGAAAAGCATGAGACCTTCATGTCATCAGGCAGAACGCTTCGATGCAAAGAAGGACCGGAAACGGTCTGACTAAGCGGAAAAGCCGGAATGCAGGATCGCCAAATTTGCGGGCAAACCAGTCGCGAGACATGGAGCGTCGGTAAGGCGGCGGGTACGAAGAAAACGAATATCATGTGCGGCTAATCGCAAGAGAAGCAACGCCGGGTAGGATACCCAAAGTACCAAGGTGAACCGAAATGACCTTCGGGTGAGATTGGGGAACCGGACGTCGGAAAGCGGAAAGAATGGCCCTAGTGGCCAAGGACTTCCAAAATCAGACGCAGTGGGCGCTGGTAGCAATACCAGCGCCCATTTATTTTATGTGGCGCAAAAATCGCCGCCTCGCTAAGGCCCTTTGATGTCTGAAATCACGCCCCAAATCGTCGCCGACCATGGTCTCAATGAAGAAGAATATGCGCGGATCTTATCCGCCATGGGGCGTGAGCCCAACATGGTCGAGCTTGGCATATTTTCGGTGATGTGGTCCGAGCATTGCTCCTACAAATCATCGCGAATCCATTTGAAGAAATTACCGACTACGGCACCGTGGGTCATTTGCGGTCCGGGCGAGAATGCTGGCGTGATCGACATTGGTGAAGGTCCGAACGGCAGCAAGCTGGCCGCGATCTTCAAAATGGAATCGCACAATCATCCGTCCTACATCGAACCATATCAGGGTGCAGCGACGGGCGTTGGCGGCATCTTGCGCGATGTGTTCACCATGGGCGCGCGGCCAGTGGCGAATATGAATGCGCTGCGTTTCGGACGGCCTGACCATCCCAAGATGAAGCATCTGGTGCAGGGCGTTGTCGCTGGCATTGGGGGCTATGGCAATTGCGTCGGCGTGCCCACCGTGGGCGGGGAAACCAATTTCCACCCTGCGTATGATGGCAATATTCTCGTCAACGCTATGACTGTTGGCATCGCCGATCAGGACAGGATTTTCTATTCCGCTGCGACTGGCCTCGGTAACCCGATCGTCTATGTAGGGTCCAAGACGGGCCGCGACGGCATTCACGGCGCGACCATGGCATCTGCCGACTTTGGCGCGGACATCGAAGAAAAGCGCCCGACGGTTCAGGTCGGTGATCCGTTCACTGAAAAGCTGCTGATTGAGGCCTGCCTTGAACTCATGGCATCGGACGCGATTGTCGCGATTCAGGATATGGGTGCGGCTGGGCTCACCAGCTCAAGCGTCGAAATGGCGACCAACGGCAAGGCGGGCATCATCCTCGACATGGACAAGGTGCCATGCCGTGAAGAGGGCATGACGCCCTATGAAATGATGCTGTCTGAAAGCCAGGAGCGCATGCTCATGGTGCTCAAGCCCGGCCGCGAGGAATTTGCCAAGGCGATCTTCGACAAATGGGAACTCGACTTCGCGGTGATCGGCGAAGTGACTGACACGGGCCATATGGTGCTGACATGGAAGGGCGAAGTCGTCTGCGACATTCCGCTTGGACCACTCGCTGAAGACGCGCCTTTGTACGATCGCCCTGCGGCGTCGAAGGAAGACTATAAGGCTTGGGCCAACGTCAAGCCGCTAGGCAATATTCCCGAAAGTGCCGATATTGGCGCAGACCTCCTCAAACTGATGGCCAGTCCTGATCTCGCGTCGCGCGCGTGGATCTGGCAGCAATATGACAGCCAGGTCGGCGGCGATACCACGCAGCTATCGGGCGGCGATGCAGCCGTCGTCCGCATTCACGGCACCAACCGCGCACTGGCGATGAGCACGGACTGCACGCCGCGTTATTGCTATGCCGACCCGTATGAAGGCGGCAAGCAGGCCGTGGCCGAAACCTATCGCAATATCAGCGCAGTGGGCGCAACGCCGCTTGCGATCACCAACTGCCTCAACTTCGCAAACCCGCAGCGCCCCGAAATCATGGCGCAGATTGTTGGCTGCCTTGAAGGCATGGGCGACGCCTGCCGCGCGCTTGATTATCCAATCGTATCGGGCAATGTCTCGCTCTACAATGAAAGCAAGGCGACCGGCGGCGGCAGCGCAATTCTACCCACGCCTGCCATTGGCGGTGTCGGCGTCCTAGAAGATGTCAGCAAGATGGCGACGGTCGGGTTTAAGGGTGAGGGCGAAACCGTCATATTGGTCGGTTTCACCGCTGGGCATCTGGGCCAGTCGATATGGCTGCGTGAATTGCATGGCCTTGAAGCCGGCGCGCCACCGCCTGTGGACCTTGCGGTCGAGCGTCGCCATGCCGAGTTTGTGCGTGGACTGATCGACACCGCGTCCGTTAGCGCCGTTCATGACTGCGCCGACGGAGGTGTATTGGTCGCCGTTACGGAAATGGCCTTGGCTGCGAATATCGGGGTGCAGCTTGATATCCCTGCATTACCCAATCTTGCCGCAATCCTGTTTGGCGAAGATCAGGGGCGTTATGTCGTGACCACACGCAACGCTGAATCAGTTCTCGCTGCGGCCAAGGACGCAGGTGTATTTATGATGCCCTTGGGCGACACTGGAGGCGACGCCGTATCAGGCCCCAATTTTGCCGTAGCGTTGACAGACCTGCGCGCCGCGCATGCCAGCTTCTTCAAGGACTGGATGGAAAGCTGAAGCTTAGGCCGTCGCTGCCAGCAAGTTGTAAGGGTCGATGCCGCCTGAGCGCATCGCCTCATGCGCGGTATGATATGCGGTTGGCGTCCTGATACCGAGACGCGTACGCGCATCGGCTAGTGGCTCTCGCAGCAAGGCGTTGATATCCTGATGCACAAGGTTTTTCGCAGCCTTGCCAATGCGATAACCTTCATGCACCGCTCCCATGATCGGCGCGGAAGGCGCAACGCGGCGCTTCAATTCAATGCCGCCCGCATAGGCAATAAAGCCGACGCCCAGATTACGATGTTGCGCATAGGTAAAGGCCAAAACGCATTGCTCACCCAATGCATCGCGGCCGTAACCGGTCAGAATATGGTGCAGATCGTGCGTATCGCGCAGGCGGTCGCCATAACGGTCAATGCCATCTTCAAATCGCGTACCGGCTGTAGTGAATTTAGCGTATTCAGCCTCTAACCCTGCTGCGGACAAGCCTTCGCGTTCCATGAAATCGACATAGGCGCGGCCCACGGTGCCCGCGGGAAGCTGCTTCAGCGTGTCGTGGTCGTCCAATATGTCGATCAGGCGCTCATCGGTGGCGAGTAACCTTTGTCCTTTGTCACTGTTCCAGAATTTATCGGCAATTTTACGAAACTTGCTTCCACGCAACGCAGCAATGATATGGAAAACCTGTTCGGTATCTTCCTTGTCAGCCATCAGTTTGCGAAAATGATGCCACGCTTTCAACGGCCGAAATTCGCTCGCAGGACGGGCAGGATGATGGAACGGTATGGCGGAATTGGACGCGGACATCGGGGACTCCATCGAATCTGGTTGATCCTGAAATATTGCTTACCTACATTCGTGTCAATAACAAAAGTTTAACGCGCTGGACGGGTCTCGCGCGGTCCTGTATTAACCGTATAACACAGGGGGCCCAATGCCGGAATCGCAGAGCAGATACATCACCTTGGACGCCATGCGCGGTGTTGCCGTGATGGGCATATTGGCCATGAACATCATTGGCTTCTCGATGCCTGAATGGGCGTATATTACGCCAGCGGCCTATGGCGGCGAAACCTTTGCTGACCGTGTGGCATGGCTGTTCTCCTTCGTTTTCGTCGACGGCAAGATGCGGGGGCTGTTCTCGTTATTGTTCGGTGCCAGCATGATGCTGATCATCGAACGGGCAACGGAGAAAGGCGAAAATCCGGCGCGTGTGCATTATCTGCGGATGATCTGGCTGGCGCTTTTCGGGCTGCTACATTACTTTTTCATTTGGTTCGGCGATATATTGTTCCTCTATGCCGTGGTCGGCATGATCGCGTTTCTGTTTCGTGATTGGGCGGCTGAGCGGCTGGTGAAGTCTGCCCTGTGGATTTTTGCGGCTGGCCTTGTTTTTTGGGGGCTCCAATTTGGCGGTCTGCAAGTGATTCAGTATCTGGGAACGCAGCCTGATGCGGCTACAGGTTGGGCGCAGCAATATCGAGAAATTCGCGCCAGTCCTGAGTTTGATTATGATATTGCCGGGCAAATCGCGCTGCATCGCGGTGTCTATTGGGAAATCGTGAGCGCGAAATTCGCCAACTGGGGTGAACCATTTGGCACAGTGCTCATGTCCATCGGCGAAACCCTGCCGCTGATGATGGTTGGTATGGCCATGCACAAGAGCGGGTTCATCACAAGGGGCTGGGCCCAATCGGACTACCGGCGCTGGGTATGGCAGCTTGTGCCATGGGGCGTGTTGCTGACCGGCATGCTGGCATTGTGGATGATGCAGATGCAATATGACCCCATTACCTCGCTCGCGGTGTTCTTTTTATGGGGTGCGATCCCGCGCTTAATGCTTACTATTGGTTATGCCGCGCTGCTGATCTTGCTGATTAATCGCTTTGAAGGACATGTCATGGTCACCCGTCTTGCCGCTGCGGGGCGTGCGGCATTCAGCAATTATCTGGGCACCAGTATCGTCATGACCACACTGTTTTATGGATATGGCATTGGCTTGTACGGCGAGGTGAGCCGAAGCGGCCTGTGGTTGTTCGTCATCGGCGCATGGGTGGTCATGCTGTCATGGCCTAAGCCATGGTTGATGCGATTCCACTACGGGCCACTTGAGTGGCTGTGGCGCAGCTTGGCACGCGGAAAGGTGCAAGCATTTCGTCGTTAATGCTATTGCAATCGGTTCGCATTAACGTTAAAACGAATCATAGGAGACAATCCATGGTCGTTTGCGTGTGTAATGCCATCAGGGAAAAAGACCTTCGTGCCGCGGTGCGTTGCTGCTCCGAGCGCCCGAATGACGTTTATGCGCGTCTTGGCCGTAAACCCAAATGCGGTCAGTGCCTGTCGTTTGCGCGAAACATTATCAGTTCGGTCCCTGCGATCGCGTAGCAATAGCGGTCTGAAAAATCCCGCTTTTCAGCCGTTTTCCAGCTTCTATCTCAAGCCCTTTCACGCTAATGTGCATCCAACTAATTTAAGGAGCATGCCATGAAGGGCGACGCAAAAGTCATCGAATATCTGAACGAAGCGCTCAAGAATGAGCTGACAGCGGTAAACCAATATTGGCTGCATTATCGGATGCTCGATAATTGGGGAGTGTCGCGGCTGGCGCATTTCGAACGGCATGAGTCGATTGACGAGATGAAGCATGCCGACAAGTTGGCCGAGCGCATCCTGTTTCTCGACGGGTTGCCGAACTTTCAGTTGCTGGGTCGGTTGCGCATTGGCGAAACGGTGGAAGAAATCCTCAAAGCGGACCTTGAGCTGGAATATGAAGCCCTGCCGCTCCTGAAAGACGCGATCGCACACAGCGAGAGCGTGCGGGATTATGTCAGCCGCGATTTGTTTGCCGAAATATTGGAAAGCGAAGAGGAGCATGTCGACGTGCTGGAAAAGCAGTTCGACATGATCGCGCGTATGGGCATGGAAAACTATGTCCAATTGCAGTCAAAACCGACGGAAGAGTAATGTAGGAAAAGCCGGTCAGCGGAGCTGGCCGGTTTTGCGTCGCGGCAAGGTTAGCCGAAGCCCATGCCGCCAAGGGCGTTGCGGCGGGCGAGGCCAGCGGGGCGGCGTTCGACGAGCGGGCTAGTTTCCGCCTCAAGCGCGGCCAGCGTGGTTTCGAACATCGGGCGAAGATGAACGACTTTTTCGACCAGTTCAGACGGATCGATCTGGATTTCGACATAGTGCCGCGCGGCGACTTCGATTTCTTCGGCCAACAGGGCAAGTCCATGGGCGCCAAACTGCCACGCTTCGCCCTTTAGGGTGTGCGCCGGAATAACGAGTTTCGCCGAGTCCTTCAGCCGCATCGCTTCTTCAATGGCGGCAACCGACTTTGTGCCATCTTCCCGGAAATAGCCCAATATGCGTACGAAGCCCGCACCCAACAGGTTGCGGGTTTCCGCGAATGCTTTCCAGTCAATCAACTCTTCTGGCGGTTGGTCAGTCAACGCATGGCTCCATGGTCGCGGAAATCGCGTCCAGTGCCCACATAATAAAGGCTGATAGGTAAACAGAGCGTTGACGGCGTCTATTTGCCAGACATTCGCCGCCCGGAATCTAATCCGCGAACGGGTTTTTCGACGACCGGAAGTTAATCCGCACAGGAACCGCGCCAAAATCCAAATCGCGGCGTATCCCGTTCAGCAAATAACGGGCATAGCTGGCGGGCAATTCGTCGGTACGATTGCCGAATATCACAAAGGTCGGCGGGCGGTTACGCGCCTGCGTCATATAGCGCAGCTTAATACGCTTGCCGCCCGGTGCGGGTGGCGGGTTGGCCGAAATAGCCGCCTCGAACCAGCGGTTTAAAATGCCAGTCGGCACGCGCTTGTTCCACGCCTCGCGCGCTTCGAACGCCGCAGACAGCATCTGGTCCAAGCCTTTGCCGGTCAATCCGGACACGGCAATCATCGGCACGCCCTTCAACTGCGACAGGCCTTCTTCCAGCGCACCTCGAATGCCCGCGAACAGCTTGCTGCCGTCTTGCGCGATATCCCATTTATTGATCGCGATGATGAGCGCGCGACCCTCTTGAATAACATGGTCCGCAATTTTCAGATCCTGCACTTCGAGACCCTTGGTCGCATCGAGAAGAAGCACCACGACCTCGGCAAAATCGATCGCATGGCGCGCATCGGCAACCGACAGTTTCTCCAGCTTGTCCTGAACCTTAGCCCGCTTGCGCATACCGGCGGTATCAATCAACCGTACGCGGCGTTCGGTCAGCAGCGGCGGAATATTGCCTTCTTCATCGGGCTCGCGCTGCTTGGGGCTTGGGTCTGTCCAGATCCAGTCGACGGAAATACTGTCTCGTGTAATGCCAGCCTCTGGCCCGGTAATCAGACGGTTTTCACCCAAAAGCTTGTTAATCAGCGTCGATTTACCGGCATTGGGGCGACCGACCACGGCCAATTTCAATATGGCATCGGGCGCTTCTGGGTCGGGCACTTCAAACGCGCCGCCATCAATGTGCGGCAATAGCGATTGGAACAGGTCGGCCATGCCCTCGCCATGCTCGCCACTGATGGCGATGGGGTCACCAAAACCAAGCGCATAGCTCTCGAGGATGCCGTTATCGCCTTGCTTACCCTCGGCCTTGTTGACCGCAAGCACGACGGGGGTTGCGCTACTACGCAGCCATCGGGCAATTTCTTCATCCAGTGGGGTGACACCCACACGGCCATCAATCAGGAACAATGCAACCTGAGCGCCTGCAATAGCGGCCTCGGTCTGCATCCGCATCCGGCCAGGGAGGGTATCGGGATCTTCATCCTCATAGCCTGCCGTATCGACAATGGTGAATTCGAGGTCGAACAAGCGGCCTTCGCCTTCGCGCCGGTCACGCGTCACGCCAGGCGTGTCGTCGACAAGCGCGAGTTTTTTACCAACCAAGCGGTTGAACAGGGTCGACTTGCCGACATTGGGCCGTCCGATAATGGCTACCGTCGGCAACATGCCGCCAATTCTCCTTTAAATTTATCCGCGAAACGCTGAAATGCGTCCGGAATCATCCAATATATATAATGTGTTATTCGCAACGATGGGTGCAAGTGACACATCGCTCTTGAGATCGAAAACTTCGGTTGCGGTGCCTTCGGCAGGCGACACCGACCAGACACCGCCACGCGAATTGGCGACAATCAAGCGACCGCCAGCCAGTACGGGTCCGTACCAGCTGATCGGGCCTTTTTTCTTGGTCTCGTTTTCATAACGCTGAAGTTTTGAAATCCAGCGAATTTTTCCGCTCGACCGGGCGACAGCCAACAGCCGTGCCTCGTCGGTCATGACAAACACCCATTCGCCAGCAGTAACCGGCGTCGAGATGCCCGCTATGTTGATTTCCCAAATACGCTGGCCGCTGACCAGTTCATATGACGCCATGCGTCCGCCCTTGCCGAGGGCAAAGACGCGGCCACGGTCAATCACGGGGTCGGCATCAATGTCGGTCAGCGTAGACACCGATGTCGACATTGCTGTGCGCGACAAGGTGTCGCTCCAAAGGCTACGGCCATTTTCGTAACGATAGGCTGCCAACTCGCCGCTGGAATAGCCAGCGATGACCGTACCTTGTGCAGCTGCAGGCGCGCCAACGCCAAAAATGCCGGAGACCGCAACGGGGCCAGCTTCATTCCATTGTGCTTCGCCATCGCTTTGACGCAGCGCGTAAATTTGGTTGTCCTGCGTCATCACATAGACATTGCCGTTCGACAGTGTCGGCGCGCCACGCAGTGGACCGGCTGGACGCTTTTTCCAGACCAGCGCGCCGGTATCGGCAGCCAGCGATGCAACATCGCCCACGCCGTTGGTGGCAAATACGTTTGTGCTGGTTGCGCTGACGCCTCCGCCAAAGCGCGACGACTTGCCATCATCTTCGACTTCAAGTGCGTTTGACCAAATCTGTGCGCCGGTTGCCGCGTCAAATGCAGTTACGCGCGCGGTGGTGTCCACAACATATAGGCGACCGTCGCTCATGACGGGGCTTGCAGCAAGCCGCGCGCGCGGGTTAGCGCCGGTGACGCTGGCAGTCCAGACACGGGAAAGACCCTGACCCAGTTCAACATGTCCGGGTGATTTGGATGCGTTGCCGCCGGGCTGAGCCCATGCGTCGTTGACGGCCGGTAGCGGCAAGATGACGGCAACATTGGCCAGCGCGGGATCAACGTCCATATCGCGCTCGGTGCCCAAAATGTCGACGCGGTTGCCAACGGTGGGTGTGTTGTTCTTTTTGCCGGCATCGCCGCGCACGCTGTCAATGACGGCGCAGCCCCCAAGCGTGGAGGATGCGGCGAGCGCCAAAAGCAGTTTCGCGTAAGTCTTCAATTTCACTCTCCTTTGGAGACGGTTGCATCCGCGCCCGTTGCCGCATTGCGCTTTACGTCAACCTGAACAGTATCAATGCCAAGCGCGCCAGCCATTTGCTGGGCCCGGCTACGCAGGCTTTCGGGCAAGCCATCCTGCTTTGCGATCTGGGCAAAAATAGGACCAGCCAGATTGTCCTTGCCCATCTTAACATAGGCCAGCGCGGTCAGTTCCCCGGCGCTGCCAAACCATGCATGACCGGGTGTCGCCAGCGGCTTCAGGCGGTCGACCACGGTTTGCGGCGGCAGCGAGTCAAATTCGGCGCTCACTTGACGGATTAGGGCTAGGTCGCGGAATGTCTGGGGCAGGCTGTCGTCGCCTGCGACCTTGGCGTACAACGCGACGGCCTTCTTGGTGTCGCCTGCTTCGCCCAAAAGATTAGCTTCGACGATTTGCGCCATCGCACGGTAACCGGGTTGGTCGGCCTTGGCTAAGATAGCAAGCTTGGCGCGAGCCTCTTTTTCCTGTCCAGCGCGCAGCTTATCCATCGCGTCGACAAACTCTTCGCTTTGACGGTCTGCTGCGGCCTGTTGCTGATTGTGATAAACGATCCAGCCACCAAAAGCGAGCAGACCAGCGACAACGGCCGCCAATATCCAGCGGCCATAACGGGTCCAGATGCTCGTGAGATCGCTCGCGCGAACGGCGTCGTCCACTTCACGCAGAAAAGCCTCGTCGCTTCCGCTCCTGTCTTTTTCAGGGCGCTGGGTGGTCGGTGTCAAAGCCAAAAGGGCCTCCGAATATCAATTATAATCATAGGTCGGTGCCGTCCTTAGCCCGACTTCGCCAGATAGGCCAGCCCGCTTATACAGGCTGATACAGCTGGTCGGGGCCAGGGAAGCTGCGGTCGCGCACGCCAGCGGCATATTCGCGCACGGCTTCCTCGACGCTGCTACCCATATTGCCGAACTTTTTGACGAATTTTGGTACGCGGTCGAAAAGCCCAAGCATGTCCTCGGCGACCAGAACCTGGCCATCGCACTGCGCCGAAGCACCAATGCCGATGGTGGGGCAGTCGACCTTTTGCGTGATTTCAATGGCGATTGGCTCAAGCACGCCCTCGATGACCATGGAAAAGGCACCGGCTTCTGACATTGCAAGCGCGTCTTCAACGATGGATTTTGCTTCTTCAGGGCTCTTGCCGCGTACACCATAGCCACCAAGAATGTTCACAGCTTGCGGGGTGAGACCCACATGCGCCATTACCGGAATGCCGCGCGAAGTGAGAAATTCGACCGTGGGGGCCAGCACTTTGCCGCCCTCGAGCTTGACTGCCGCAGCCCCAGTTTCTTTCAACAGCCGCGACGCGTTGATGAATGCCTGTTCGGGCGAGGCTTCATATGAACCAAAGGGCATGTCGACGATAACTGCCGCGTGATAGCTGCCGCGGACAACCGCTGCGCCATGCGCCGCCATCATTTCCATCGTGACCGCAACAGTATGGGGCAGGCCGTAAATGACCTGACCCAACGAATCGCCAACCAGCAACATATCGCAATGCGGGTCCATCAACTGCGCCATGCGCACCGTATAGGCTGTTAGCATGACAAGTGGTTCCTTGCCCTTTTGCTGCCGAATGCGCGGCACAGTGAGGCGCTTCATCGGCGAAGGCGTGGGGTTTGCCCGACTGGTCGATGTGTCGAAGGTGAGCGTTTTGGGGTTTGTGGACATGGGGCGGGAGCTTAGCGGCTAAACGTGCTGCACGAAAGGAAGAACGGGCACTGTGTAAGATGTATTTGACTCTATGTTAAAAATAACTAACATCAAGTTAGAATTATATAACATTGAGGTTTGCTAGTGGCTTTTCAGAAAAAGATTGAGTGGCTGACATTGACAGCGATGGCGGTCGCTTACGGAATATATTTCAGCCTTGTGGCGGCCTATCCTGCTGGGCCAACGCTTATCGAAACATTGTGGCTTTTCGCTAAGATTTCCGGAGCGCAAATCATTGTCGTTACGTTGGGTGCGATTATCCTTGCGTTGGCCTTTCGCAAAGAAGGGCAAGCAAAGTCGGACGAACGTGACCGTGCGATTTCTAGGCGGGGAGCTAGCATTGCTTATTATGTTTTACTCATCGGGGTAATTCTCGTTGGGGTTGTCATGCCCTTCGAACAACCACCCGCTGCCAAAATGATAAACGCGACGTTATTTGTTTTGGTGATTGCCGAAGCCGTTCGCCATGTGGTCATGCTGGTCAGCTACAGGAAGGGCTGGCATGGCTAATCCACCCTTCACCAATGACATCAAAACCCTCCGCTTCTTGTCCGGAGAAATGACGCAGGGCGATCTGGGCGACAAGGTTGGCGTCACGCGTCAGACGATTGCCGCTATCGAGCAGGGCAAATACTCACCCTCGCTTGAGGTTGCGTTTCGGATTGCCCATGTCTTCGACAAGCCATTGGAAGATGTTTTCCAATGGAGTGCAGAAGCCGGATGAGGCGTGCCGGTTGGGTAGGACTAACGCTTTTTGGAGAATACGGCGCAGCGGGCAACAAGTGCCTTCACTTCATCAACCGGAATGATATGTTTTGGACCGAAATTGAAACAGGATTTGCCCTGCGTGCGTTTGCGCAAAGCGTCCGAAACTCCGTCCAGTAACGAAGCGTCGAGATACACCGGAAACAGGTGAAACGAGACATAGCTTTTCTTGATTTGAACCGCGGCGAACATTTCGGGTGTGCCATCGGCCTTCATTGTTTCGAGATAATAATGGTCCGCTTCATCTCGCTTAACGTGGAAATCCGTTTCGTAGGCGGCGAGGATGTTTTTAAGCGTTGAAAAAACAGCATCTGCCATGTCATTTCCCCTGTGCGTTCGACCTCGCTCCGACGGCTTCTGCCACATTATCGCTGAAAATGCCATCAACACCGGCAGTCAAAAACGCCTGCATTTCAGCCTGAACATCGCCAATGCCGCGCGGGTCGGTGCCGGATTTCTGGCCAAGCGGCAGGAAGTAATTTTCGCGGCGGAATGTCCATGGGTGCACCGCAAGGCCAACCCTGTGCGCGTCGGCTACCAAGTTAGTTGGCGTGCCCAAATTGCCCATCAAGCTCCGCGGGATTACCATCGCCTTGTTGGGGCCAATACCCTCGGCGTAGGTCGCGACGGTTTTCAATCCCTCTGCCGTCGCCATTTCCGGATAGGTCAAATCGCTGCGGTCAGCTGGGTTGCCCTTTTCGTCCATCAACTGGATGAGCCGCAATTTGGTCTTGGGCCGCAATGCTTTCAGATTTTCCACCTCAAACGACTGGATGAAAACCGGCGCGCTTTTCTCGACATGGCCAAATTTGGTCAGCATTGCCAGCAACGGCGCCTCATGCGGCAAGCCGATCGACGCGAAATAGCTTGGGTGCTTGGTCTCTGGATAGACGCCGACATTGTGCGCCTTTGCCAGCGTCAGTATCTCTTCAAAAGTCGGGATTTCAAACTGCCCGTCATAGGCCATATTGGCCTTGCGCAATTGCGGCAGACGTTCCTTTGTACGCAGGGTCTTGAGTTCGGCGAGCGTAAAATCCTCAGTGAACCAGCCGGTCATTTTCAGGCCATCAATGGTCTTGCTTGTCTTGCGGTCGGCAAATTCAGGCTTGTCCGCAACGTCGGTGGTTTCCGAAATCTCGTTCTCGTGCCGTGCGACAAGAACGCCGTCCTTGGTCAGCACAAGGTCAGGTTCGATATAGTCCGCACCTTGTTCAATGGCGAGCGTGTAGCTTGCGATGGTGTGTTCGGGCCGCTCACCTGATGCGCCGCGATGGGCAATGATGATGGCTTGGCCGTATAGGGGTTTTTCCATGGCTTGGATTTCCGGGCTCGAACAGGCGCTTAATAGCGCGGCAATAAGGATCAGAGGATATTTCATATATGTGCCATTGCGCGGCACTGTGTCAGCGCGATGACAGCATCTGGTCACCGAACCTCGACACCCTTCCAAAAAGCGATGCGGTCGGTGATTTCGCGCGCCGCGTCTTTGGGTTCAGGATAATACCAAGCGGCATCGCTATTGGTTTTGCCATTAACAATCAGCGAGTGATAATGCGCCGTACCCTTCCATCCGCAGACAGAAGTGGTGTCGCTGCCTTGCAGGAAATCGACATTGACGGCGTCGCGCGGGAAATAATGATTGCCCTCGACCACCACCGTGTCATCCGACTGCGCAATGATAGCTCCGTTCCAGCGTGCGACGACCATATCGATTTCCTTGTTCTAGAATGTTTCCCCATCATAGACCGCCGGGTTAAAGCCGACCAGCAAAGTCTTGCCGCCTTCGACAACGGGCCGTTTGATCATCGACGGGTTGGCAACCATCAACGCGATGGCTTTGGCTTCGTCAATGTCGGCCTTGTCGCTGTCGGGCAGTTTCTTGAACGTCGTACCCGCCTTGTTGAGCAGTTTTTCCCAACCAACTTGGCTCGCCCAGCGCGTGAGATGTTCTTCCGTCACCCCGACCTTTTTATAATCATGAAAGGCAAAGTCGACGCCGCGCGCGTCGAGATAAGTCCGCGCCTTTTTGACGGTGTCGCAATTGGGGATGCCGTATACTGTGATGGTCATGATGTTGGTCCGTAATTGATCGCGATTTTCTCCGCAGCGGACACCGCAATGGCGCGCGCCGCGTCAGTGTCACCGTTGTTCACGCGCGCCAGCGTGACTGCCATGCGGCGATAGGGGCGCGTGACGGGTTTGCCGAAGATGCGCGCGTCGACGAAGGCGTCATCGCGGCCAAGCGCAAGCGCATCGGCGAGGCCGGTAATAGTGAAATCTGCCGCATCGCGGTCGGCGAGGACAACGGCGCTGGCCGATGCGCCGAGCAAAGTGATTTCCGGAATGGGCAGGCCAAGGATGGCGCGCGCGTGCAGATCGAATTCGGTCAGCGTCTGCGAAACCAACGTGACCATGCCCGTGTCATGCGGGCGCGGGCTGAGTTCGGAGAAAATGACCTCGTCGCCCTTCACGAAAAACTCGACACCGAACAGGCCATAGCCGCCAAGCGCGTCCACGACTTTGGCCGCCATATCCTGCGCCGACTTTAACGCCGCGTCTGACATCGCCGCCGGTTGCCAGCTTTCGCGATAATCGCCGCGTTCCTGACGGTGGCCAATCGGCGGGCAGAAATGGACGCCGTCGCGCGCACGCACGGTCAGCAGGGTGATCTCATAATCGAAATCGATAAATTGCTCGGCAATTACGCGCAGCCGGTCGCCGCGCATACCGGCGGCGGCATAGTCCCATGACGCGTCGATATCGGCCTCGGTCCGCATCGTGCTTTGCCCTTTGCCTGATGATGACATTACAGGCTTCACCACCAAAGGCAGGCCAAGTTGCGCCACGGCGGCGTGCAATTGCTCGCGGCTTTCGGCGTAGAGATAGCGTGAGGTGTTGAGCCCCAATTCGGACGCTGCCAGATCGCGGATCGCATCGCGGTTCATGGTCAGCTGCGCCGCACGCGCCGATGGCACGACGGTGAAGCCCTTTGCTTCATAATCGGCGAGCACTTCCGTGCGGATCGCCTCAATCTCCGGCACGATAAAATCGGGCTGATGCTTGTCAATCGCCGCACCCAGCGCCGCGCCGTCAAGCATCGAAAACACTTCGGCCTCGTCCGCGACCTGCATCGCCGGGGCCTTGGCATAGCTGTCACAGGCAATGACATGACAGCCAAGCCGCTTGGCCGCGATCACAAATTCGCGCCCCAGTTCGCCCGAACCCAACAGAAGTATTTTTGCAGTTGGTGTCACTTATAATGCTCCCGCCGGTCCCCGAAATCGCGCACACGCTTGCGCCATGTGCGATAGCTGCCGGGCTTAAGCTGCTTGCGCATAATTGCCTTTATCTCGTCAGGTGTAACGCCGTGCTGCGCCGAAATCTGTGTAAAACTGATATGGTCGGACAACGCCATTTCGATGATCTCGCTGATCTGCGCGGGGGTGAGTTCAACCGCCATCCGTTAGACCCCAAACAGATTCTGCCAGCGAGGGTCCGACTTCGCGACCTTCACCAGAAACGGGCAGGTCGGCCGCGCCTTTACGCCCATCGCTTCGATCTGCTCGAACACGCCATTGGCCAGCCGTGCACCTGCGCCAGTCCCGCGCAAGGCAGATGGCACTTCGGCATGCGGCAAGACCATGACATCATTGTCCCAGCGGATGGTAACAAGCGCATCGCCGGCAGGGGTGTGCATGCGAAAACGGTTCTGGTCTGGTTCGTAGAGTATCTCGGTCATGGCAACTAAAGCCTTATTCCCACTCAATCGTTCCGGGTGGTTTCGACGTATAGTCATAGACCACGCGATTGATGCCTTTGACCTCGTTGATGATGCGCGTCGACACGCGGCTTAGAAACGCGCTTTCGAACGGGTATATGTCCGCCGTCATGCCATCGGTGGAGGTGACGGCGCGCAAGGCGCAGACATTGTCATAGGTGCGGCCATCGCCCATGACGCCAACGGTGCGGACGGGCAGGAGCACCGCAAAGGCCTGCCAGATAGCGTCATACAATCCCGCATTGCGGATTTCCTCGAGATAGACCGCGTCGGCCTTGCGCAACACGTCGCAGCGTTCCTTGGTCACTTCGCCGGGAATGCGGATCGCAAGGCCAGGGCCAGGGAAGGGGTGGCGGCCGACGAACTGATCGTTGAGGCCAAGCTCGCGGCCAAGCACGCGCACTTCGTCCTTGAATAGCTCGCGCAACGGTTCAACCAGTTGCATGTTCATGCGTGCGGGCAGGCCGCCGACATTATGGTGGCTTTTGATCGTGACCGAGGGCCCGCCGGTGAAGCTGACGCTCTCGATAACGTCGGGGTAGAGCGTGCCTTGCGCAAGGAAATCCGCGCCGCCGATTTTCTTAGCCTCTTCCTCAAATACATTGATGAATTCGCCGCCAATGAATTTGCGTTTCTTTTCAGGGTCGGTGACGCCAGCCAAGCCAGCCATGAAGCGTTCTTCGGCATCCACGACGACGAGGGGGATATTATAATGATCGCGGAACAGGGTTTCGACCTGTTCGCGTTCATTCATCCGCAGAAGGCCGTGGTCGACGAAGACGCAGGTGAGCTGCGCACCAATCGCTTCGTGAATGAGGATGGCCGCGACTGAGCTGTCAACGCCGCCCGAAAGCCCGCAGATGACACGGCCCGTGCCGACTTGCGCGCGGATTTCGGCAATCTTGGTCGCGCGGAACTCTGCCATCGTCCAGTCGCCGGCAAGTCCGCAGACATTGTGGACGAAACTGGAAATCAGTTTTGCGCCATCGGGGGTGTGCACGACTTCTGGGTGGAACTGGATGCCATAATATTGCCGCGCTTCATCGGCGATGAACGCATAAGGCGCGCCGTCGCTGGTGGCGACGACTTCAAAGCCGGGGGCTAGGCTGGTGACCTTGTCGCCATGGCTCATCCACACCTGATGTTTTTCGCCAGTTGCCCAAAGGCCGTCGAACAGTGCGCAAGGCTTTTCAACTTCGATAAATGCACGGCCAAATTCGCCGCCTTCGCCTTCGCTGACATGGCCGCCCAGCTGCATCATCATGGTCTGCTGGCCATAGCAGATGCCAAGGATAGGCAAGCCGCTGTCGAACACGCATTGCGGCGCGCGGGGCGAATCGGCTTGAGTGGTTGATGCCGGGCCACCCGACAAGATGATGCCCTTTGGCTTCATGCGTGCGAATGCGGCTTCAGCCGAATTGAACGGTGCAATTTCCGAATAGACGCCTGCCTCGCGCACACGGCGTGCAATCAATTGAGTCACTTGTGATCCGAAATCGATAATCAGGATAGAGTCGGAAGGTTGAGCGTGTGTTTTGGATTCTGGCATGGCCAGCCGATAGTGATTGCTGCCGCCGCTGTCCAGTTGCCCCGGTGACTTTGCCCTTTGCCCTGACGCGTTTCGGTGCGCTATAGTATAGTGGTGACGAAACCTGACACCAGACGCGCCGACATCATAGAGCGACTGACTGCCTATGTCCTTGCAGAAGGGCTTTCGGCATCGAGCCTGCGTCCGCTTGCGAAAGCCGCAGGCACCAGCGACCGGATGCTGCTCTATTATTTCAAGGATAAATCCGAAATCATCACCGCTGTGTTGGAACAGGTTTCGGCGCAGCTGGTGGCGATGATTGGGGATCGCACCGCAACCGAGCCCATGCCCGTGGACGCATTGCGCCGTAAACTGGCAGGGGTTTTGTTCGAGGACGCACTGTGGCCCTATATGCGGATCTGGCTTGAGGTCGCCTCACGTGCCGCCATGGGGGACCCTTATTACCGCGCGGTGGGTGAGCAGATTGGTCGCGGTTTTCTCGAGTGGGGCAAAATGCAGTTGCGGTCGGACAATGACGCGCAGCGCGAAATCGATGCTGCTCGGTTGCTCGTCAGCATCGAAGGAATGTTGTTCCTCAAAAGCATTGGCCTTGACGACGTAAACGCCAAGGCACTTTAGCGCCTGAGCGTTGCCCGTGCCGGTCCGAGCAACATGGCGGCAATGTCACCCTTTGTCTGATAGCTTACCACCAGCAGATATCCGGCCAGAAACGGCGCGCCAAGATTAAAGGCGGCAAATCCGAGAGCGAGCCCTGCCACGGTAAATTGGTGACGCCATGCAACCCAGAATCCCGACAATATCAGAAAGCATAAAAAGTCGAGATTAAACTGCCCGCGCCACGTCATGTCCGCCATGTCACCGAAAAATATGGGATAAAGCCCCATGCCATGGTTTGCGATGGTGATTACAGTGAAAATGTTGACGATCAATATGACGGCAACGAGGAAGACGCGAAACAAGGTCATGACAAGTCCCCACAAATTGTGGGTCCCTGATACCAAAATGTAGCGACTGCTACAACATCTTTTTTAGTCCGTGAGTTCGACCCATGTCGGCGCATGATCGCTCGCCTTTTCACGCCCACGATGGTCTTTGTCGACACCGCATGACGACAATCGGTCGGCAACCGCCGGGCTCAACAACAGATGGTCGATGCGAAAGCCATGGTCGCGTTGCCATGCGCCGGCCTGAAAATCCCAGAATGTCCACACGCCGCCCTGCGGATAATGTGTGGCCAGCGCGTCGGTCCAGCCTTGACCCAAAAGCGCACGGTAGGCCGCGATGCTTTCCGGTTGGCGCAAGGCATCGTCCAACATCGCGCCCGGTGCCCAGATATCATGCGCGTGCGGGATGACATTATAGTCACCCGCCAGAACCGTAGGGATCTCCGCCGCCAATAATTCTGCGGCGCGGTCATACAAGCGCTTCATCCACGCAAGCTTGTAATCAAACTTGGGTCCGGGAAGCGGGTTGCCATTGGGCAGGTAAATGCTCGCAACGCGGATACCGAAGACATCGGCCTCGATATAGCGGGCGTGCTCATCCTCCGGGTCACCCGGCAAGGTGCGTTGCGCCTCAACGGGTTGCGTGCCTTTTGCGAGTATCGCGACCCCGTTGAACGATTTCTGTCCGTGCCAAATGGCGCCATAACCAGCGCGTTCAAATTCCTCGACCGGAAAGCCTTCGTCTTGGGATTTCACTTCCTGAAGGCAGGCAACGTCAGGCTGGGTTTCTTCCAGCCATTCAAGCAGGCGGGGAAGGCGGGCTTTGACGCCGTTGATGTTGTAAGTCGCGATACGCATGGCTGCGCTCGTAGCGCAAAAGTAGGTCGTGCTGAACTGCTTTGTGCACTGCGGCACACACATATCGACCGTCACACCAGCGAAGGCTGGTGCCTATGCCGCCTTGATGGCCCAATAGACGTGATGGATCCCAGCCTTCGCTGGGATGACGGGTGGCGAACGACGTGGTGTCGTTAAACCGAAAAACTGGAACCGCAACCGCAACCGGCTTGCGCCTGCGGGTTAGTGACCTTGAAACTTTTGCCGCCAAGCGATTCCACAAAATCGATGGCCGATCCACGTACGAGATCAAGACTGATTGGATCGACCACTAAAGATGCGCCATCGCCTTCGGCGCAGATGTCATCGTCTTCGACTGAGTCGGCGAGGCCAAATTTATATTGAAAGCCGGAACAACCGCCGCCTTCGACCGACAGGCGAAGCACCGGCGGCTTGCCCAGCTTGTCCGCAATCTGGGCCACACGGCGCGCCGCATTGTCGGTGAGGGAAATGACGTCGGTATCGATCATATGGTCTATGTAAGCCATGCATCACGTAAAGAAAAGGGGCGGCGCAGTATCCCGCGCCAGCCCCAAGATTACACCCTCTCCCAAAGGTGATGCGTTTAGCCTGTCCGCTTACTCGCCTTCAGCAGGACCGCCCATCGCCTTGCTATCAGTAGTTTTCGCAGCAAGCAAGATCTTTGAGCCCGAAGGATCAGAACGCAGCGGCGAGAGAAAAGCTGTCGGGTTGATGGCTTCGCCAGCGATGCGCACTTCATAATGCAAATGGCTGCCGGTCGAACGTCCGGTTGAACCCATATAGCCCAATATGTCGCCCTTGCGGATGCGCTGGCCGGGTTCAACGTTCATGGCCGAAAGGTGGCCGTAACGGGTCTGCACCGCGTTACCGTGGTTGATTTCAACGAACTTGCCGTAGCCGCCAAGCCATTGTGCGCGGCCGATGATGCCATCAGCAGTTGCATAAATTGGAGTGCCGACAGGGCCAGGAATATCAATGCCCTGATGGTTGCGGCTGGCGCCACGCGTTGGTGCGTTACGATAGCCAAAGCCGCTGGAAAATTTCATGACTTCAACCGGATTGATTGAAGGAACAGCAACTTCGACCTTGGTCGTGGTTCCGTTGATGCGGCCCCAGCTGTCGTTCAATGCGCGAAATTCAGGGTCAGACACGCCAAGGGCAGTCTGGTTAGCCTTCAAATCTTCAGGCGAAATCCGGAAGGTGTCGGAAGAGGCGGCTGCTGAGTTAGCGAGTGCTGGCGTCGCTGCTGTTAAAGCGGCGGCCATGCAAACTGCAGATACAGCTTTCAGGATCAGTGATTGGCAATTTGCCAAAGCGCTGGATGCCATAGCGTGTAATAACCTTTTGTTGCGACCCGCGTTTTCACGCAGCCCCGAAGTTTGACCAAGACAGTTGATCTGCCCACCCCTTATGAAAATGGTGGTGTCCGATGGCTCAAACTATTGCAACATCCCCGTAATAATCGCGGGACAAACCGGCGCTCAAACGCGCTGAGTCGTTGAATGGAGGCTTCAACGTCCCACTAAAGTGGCGGTTTACCAGTATTTTCCAGTAAGGTTTTGGTAATATCTGGCGGGCTGAACAACCTGTCTCAAACCACTTTGTTCCCGCAAAGACGTGAGAAATCTCATCAATATAGATGCGGTTGAGGATACGGGCGGACATCGAATCACCTGCCGCAGCAAAACGGGCGACAGTCGAGGGCGTCACATCCAGCCCGCGCGCTTCCAACACCATGGGGACCACAGCGAGCCGCGCTAAGGCATCGTGGCGTGTTTCGAACGCCGATTCCCAAAGGCCGTCATGGGCCGGCAATGCGCCATAATGGCTGTCCATTTGCCGCAAGCGCCGGTCGAGCAACACGAAGTGCATTGCTTCATCCGCGCCGACCTTCATCCAGTCGTCAACAAAGGCGCGCGGAAACTCGGCACCGAAACGCCCGATCAAGTCGAATGCCAGATCAATCGCTGCGAATTCGATATGAGCCAGCGCGTGCAACAAGGCGATGCGTGTGGCTTGGGTTCCGGCCTTACGTCTTTTGGGCATCTGGCCGGGGGAAAGCAGAACAGGCTTCGCTGGCCGTGATGGCCAATCAGGCATGTCGGCATTGAACATATGTGCCAGCCGCCCCAGCCGCCAGTCCCGCGCGGCCTTTCGTGCGGCCATCACCTTGGCATGCGGGTCTGCTGTAGTGAGGACAAGGCGGCATGCCTCGGCCAGCGTCATGCGTCTGTCGGCAGTCAAAACAAACTCACAAAGCTTTGGCCGCCGCGAGCACCTCGGCGGCATGGTCCTTTACCTTAACCTTGCGCCAAACTTGCGCGACCTTACCGTCTTTACCGACCAGATAGGTGGAACGGTCAATGCCCATATAGCTTTTGCCATACATGGATTTTTCCACCCACGCGTCCATTTGCTCGGTGGCATCGGTGGTCTCGTCCGAA
The DNA here is from genome assembly GCA_963508315.1 of uncultured Sphingorhabdus sp. Lineage (GTDB taxonomy): Bacteria > Pseudomonadota > Alphaproteobacteria > Sphingomonadales > Sphingomonadaceae > Sphingorhabdus_B. Next base: position 107,401 of record CAUOWK010000004.1, read on the forward strand.
AGCAAGCTGACATTGAGTTCATATTTCGCCGCAAATTTCGCGAGCTTGGCCGGCTTATCCTTGGACATGCCGTAAACGGCGCAATTCAGCGCCGCGAAATCAGCGGACAGTGCGGTGAAATCCTTCGCCTCATTGGTGCAGCCGGGCGTATCCGCTTTAGGATAGAAATACAGCACGAACGGCCCTTTTAGCGCGGCCAGATTGATTGGATTTCCGGCGCTGTCTGCTACAATCACGTTGGGCAATATGTCGTTTATGTCGGTCATGTAACGTCCCTTTTCAAAAATCTCGGGGGCCAAATAGGCGTTCCCATTGCGTGGTGACAACCCCGCGATAATCCCTAACCGCCGCGTTCAAATCGTGCCAATTTGCATAACCAAGGCTGTCAACAATGAGCGTCTGGGCTGCCGGGGCAGGTGCGGCGCAATCGGGCGCAATCAACCGAACCATGACCAGCAAACGGCCCATCAATTCATAGCCTTGCGCGAATTCTGGCGGTAGCTGTCCGTCGCGCACAAGCGCATTGATCGCCGGTTTAAGCTGGGGAACCAAGCCGACATGTGTTTCCAGTTGCAGCCGGTGAATGATGAATTCCATGTCGACCAACCCACCCGGCAACAGCTTTACATCCAACTCGCCTTTGGGCGGTTTGTGCGCGGCCATGTCTTTGCGCATGCTGGCGATGTCCGTACGCAGTTTTTCGGTATCGCGCTCCGCATGGAGAACGTCGGCGATGATGTCGGCAACATGGCTGTGCGCTGCATCGGAACCGAACAACATGCGGGCACGCGTGAGGGCCATATGCTCCCACGTCCACGCATTTTGGCGTTGATATTGCGCAAAGCTTTTAACAGAAGCGCACAACAGGCCGTCTGACCCCGACGGACGAAGCCTCGTGTCGATTTCGTATAAAGCGCCCGATGCGGTGGGGACGGACATCGCGGCAATGACCCGTTGGGCCAGACGGTTAAAATATTGCGTCGCACCAAGCGGGCGCGGCCCATCCGATTCCGCCAGATGGTCGCCGGTGAATAGCAGGATTAGGTCCAGATCAGACGCGTGCGTCAATGCCTCACCGCCCAATCGGCCGAGTGCCAATATGACCAGTTCGCCATCGGGAATCCGGCCATGCGCCTTTTCGAATTCGCCAACCGTCGCGGCGGTCAACGTCTGCAGCGCTGCTTCGGCGAGATGGGCGTAGCTGCGTGCAATATCGAGCGCATCGCTGCGACCCTCGATTAACTGAACACCAAGTGCAAAGCGTTTCTCGCCGACATAATCCCGGACAATGTCGAGGCTCGACTGATAATCCGCGTTACCCATGCGCCGCGCGATTGCGCCAAGCAACGTGTCGACATCGCCCGGAAGATCCATCGCGCTGGTGTCAATCAGCGCATCCAAATAGCGACTTTGCCTGCCCAGATCATCGGCGAGCGTTGGCGCATAGCTCAGGACATGCCCCACAAGCTGCAACAGGCCGGGACGCGCTTCCAGCAAACGAAATACGTTGATGGCGCTTGGCATTGCCTCAATCATATTGTCGAAGCGGGCAATGGCGCGGTCGCTGTCGGGAGCTTGCGCCAATGCTTTCATGATGGCGGGCAAGACAGCCTCAAATGCATCTCGTGCGGATGCGCTGCGGATGGCGCGTAACTTACCGCTGCGCCAGCGGGCGATGCGCTGCATGATTGCGGCTGGGTCGGCATAGCCTAGGTCGGTGAGTTGCTCTTCAAGCGGCAAACCGTCATCCGCCATGCGTGGACCGTCGCTGCCGCCCGCGTCCACCATGCGATCATATACTGCCGCGACTTGGGTGGTGATGGGACGGATCGCATCAATCAGCGCGTCGGCATCCGCCAACCCGTGCAAGCGCGCTACGGCGTCGGCGGTCTCCATGTTTGCGGGTATCTCGTGGGTTTGCCGGTCGCTGTGCATTTGTAGGCGATGTTCGAACGTCCGCAACTGTTCATAAGCGGCGGACAAGGTTTCCGCCTCTTGCGCCGTGATTGGACCCGCCGCAGCCAGTGCCTTGAGCGCTTCGCGGGTATCGGGCACGCGCAGCACAGGATCACGCCCGCCGTGTATCAGCTGGTGTGCCTGCGCGAAAAACTCGCATTCGCGGATCCCGCCATGGCCACGCTTCAGGTCGAACCCAAGCCCCATTTTCTGGCCTTTGGCATAATGGTCACGAATGGCGGCTGTCATCGCTGTGATGTTTTTCAACTGACCGAAATCGAGCGACTTGCGCCAGATAAACGGCTGGATCGCGTTCAGGAAATAGTCGCCCAATGCGCGGTCGCCGGAGCTGACTCGCGACCGGATGAACGCCGCTTGCTCCCATGCGAGCGCGCTCGATTCATAATAACTGATCGCCGCCTCTACCGGCAGGACGATGGGGCTGACCTCAGGCGAGGGACGCAGTCGCATGTCGACGCGAAAGACATAGCCGTCGCCATCCAACGCCGACAAAAGTTCGATGACACGGCGGCCATAGCGGACAGCGGCCTCCGCCACATCGTCGCGTTCGCGGTGGGGCAGGGTTTTGGGATCAAACAGGAAAATCGGGTCAATATCCGACGAATAATTCAGCTCGCGCCCGCCATGTTTGCCCAGCGCAATGACGGCAAAGCCTTGGTTGGGGGCTCCGGGAACACGCTCTTCTATGGCGGCCGCTATGGCCTGGTCGAGCGCATAGTCGGCGAAATCGGATAATATGCGCGTGACACGTGTTAGATCCCAAATGCCTGCAAGGTCGGCAATGGCCGTCACCAGTGCGACGCCCTGCCGTTGTTTGCGCAACGCGGTGCCGACATTGTTCGCCGTTCGGGATAAAGAAAGCGTCAGCGCCGCTTCGCATTCGCCCGCTTCGACCATGGCCATCAGGTCTGGGTTGCGTTCCATCAACCCCGCCAGAAAGGGGCCATTGGCCTGGGCGCGGGCGATGGCTTCTGCGACGCGCGTCATAGTTCAGTCCTCACCACCCATCCTCGGTCATTCCCGCGAAAGCGGGAATCCATGGCCTTCACGCTCGGCATTACGGGACAGGCAGGAGAAACCTTCGCTTCCGAACATGGATCCCCGCATGCGCGAGGATGACGAAAGGGGTGTGCAGCATTCACCGGCCCAAATAATCCCGCCGGAAATCCGCGGCAAATGCCGCGAACCGTCCTTGCGATATCGCCGCGCGCATGCCCGCCATCAGCATCTGGTAATAATGCAGATTATGCTGAGTCATCAGCATCGCGCCCAGTATTTCGCCCGACCGGATCAGGTGATGGACATAAGCACGGGTCCATGTGGCGCACACGGGGCAGGTACATTGTTCGTCAATCGGTCCTTGGTCTTCCGCGAACTTGGCGTTGCGAATGTTGATCGGGCCGTGATGGGTGAAGGCCTGACCATTGCGGCCAGAGCGGGTGGGCAGCACGCAGTCGAACATATCGATGCCGCGCTCCACTGCGCCGACCAGATCGTCGGGCTTGCCCACGCCCATCAGGTAACGTGGTCGGTCGGCGGGCAATTGATCGGGGGCATAATCCAAGCAGCCAAACATCGCCTCTTGCCCTTCACCTACGGCCAAGCCGCCCACGGCATAGCCGTCAAAGCCAATGTCGATCAGCGCATCGGCTGACCGCTTGCGCAGTTCTTCGTCCAATGATCCTTGTTGAATACCAAACAAGGCTGCGCGCGCTGCATGCTCGCCGCCACTGTCGAACCCGTCGCGCGAACGCTTGGCCCAGCGCATCGATAGTTCCATCGATTTGATCGCCTCATCGCGGCTAACGCCATTGGCGGGGCATTCGTCAAACGCCATGACAATGTCGGAGCCCAACAGCCGCTGGATTTCCATCGAGCGTTCGGGCGACAGCATATGTTTCGAACCGTCGAGATGGCTTTGGAACGACACGCCCTCTTCGGTGATTTTGCGCAAAGCCGACAGGCTCATTACTTGATAACCGCCGCTGTCGGTCAGTATCGGCTGGTCCCAGCCCGAAAACTGGTGCAATCCGCCAAGCCGCGCGACGCGTTCGGCACCGGGCCGCAGCATCAGATGATAGGTATTGCCAAGGATGATATCCGCGCCCGTTGCGCGCACTTCGGCAGGGCGCATCGCCTTTACCGTGGCAGCCGTGCCCACGGGCATGAAGGCAGGCGTGCGAATTTCGCCGCGCATCATTTGGATGCTGCCGGTGCGTGCCTTGCCATCGGTGGCAGAAATCGAAAACTGGAATCGCGTAGTCATCGGGGGGCTTTAGGGGGGTTATGCGCTGGAGAAAACCAACTTTGCGTTTGGCTATGCTTTCACGGTCCCCCACCCCATCGCAAGACGATGGGGAGGAATATACAAATTACCCTTTCAACCTCCGCCGCGCCGTCCCATATACGCAGCATGACTTATACCGATCCCCGCTCGTACCTTTACCAACCCGGCCTGCTTGACCCTGATGCCGCACAACGCATTACGCGTGACGCGCTGAAGGCGTGCGATGATGGCGAGCTCTATTTGCAATATAGCGCGACCGAGAGCTTTGGTTTTGACGATGGCCGTCTGAAAATGGCGGATTACTCGACAGGTTCGGGTTTTGGCCTGCGCGGTGTGTCCGGTGAAATGACGGGTTTCAGCCACGCCAATGACATGAGCGAGGCCGCGATCCGCAGGGCAGGCGAAACGCTGAAATTGCTGGACCCGGCAAAGGAGCAACCCGCGCCGCCACCACGCCAGAACAACCGGCATTTATATACGGATGGCAATCCCCTCGAGATGATCCCATTCGCGCAAAAGGTCGCGCTTTGCCAGAAAATCGATGCCGCCGCCCGCGCCCGTGACCCACGCGTCGCGCAAGTCAGCGTTAGCCTTTCGGGAAGCTGGACTGTGATCGAAGTCGTCCGTGCCGATGGCTTTGTCGCCACTGATGTGCGCCCATTGGTACGGCTGAATGTCAGCATCGTCGCGCAAGACGGCGACCGCCGCGAAACCGGCACCTATGGTTTTGGCGGGCGTTATCTGTACGACAAATTGTTCGAAGATCATGAATGGGAACATGCCATTGATGAGGCGTTGGCGCAGGCGTTGACCAACTTGCGTTCGGTTGCCGCACCCGCTGGCGAAATGACCGTGTTACTTGGGCCTGGCTGGCCCGGCGTGTTGCTGCATGAGGCGGTGGGCCATGGCCTTGAAGGCGATTTTAACCGCAAGGGCAGCAGTGCGTTTTCCGGCAAGATTGGCCAGCGCGTTGCGGCTCCCGGCGTCACCGTTGTCGATGATGGCACAATGATGAACCGCCGTGGCTCACTGTCGATTGATGACGAAGGCACGCCAACGCAGGAAAATGTCCTGATCGAAGACGGCATCTTGCGCGCCTATATGCAGGACCGCATGAACGCGCGCCTGATGGGTGTTGCCCCCACCGGCAATGGCCGCCGCGAAAGCTACGCCCATGCGCCGATGCCGCGTATGACAAACACCTTCATGCGCAGTGGCAATGACGATCCCGCCGAGCTATTGAGCCGCGTCAAAAATGGCATCTTCGCCAAAAGCTTCGGCGGCGGGCAAGTCGACATTGTGTCGGGGAAGTTCGTGTTTAGCTGCACAGAGGCTTATCTGGTCAAGGACGGCAAGCTTGGCGACCCGATTAAGGGCGCGACGCTGATTGGTGATGGCCCAACCGCGCTCAACAAGGTCATTGGCCTTGGCAACGACATGGCGCTTGATGATGGCATCGGTGTGTGCGGCAAGGGCGGTCAAAGCGTGCCGGCCGGCGTCGGGCAACCAACGACTTTGGTCAGCGCGCTCACCGTTGGCGGTACCGCGGGATAGCAACACCCGTTCGAACAGCCCCTTCGCCCGACAGAACCATATAAAGGCAGGCGCTGTTATGTTGCGCTGACGCTGCTTATGCGTCAGAACCGCAGCATGTCCGATTTTACTGAAGCGCTGACTGACAAGCAGATAGACATGATCGGCAAGCAGCCGGTGTTCTTTGTCGCGACCGCCGCCGCCGATGGTCGGATCAACCTGTCGCCCAAGGGATATGACTCGTTCCGGGTGTTGTCTCCAACGCGCGTGGCCTATCTGGACTTGGGCGGGTCAGGCAATGAAACCCATGCGCATTTGGCCGCCGACGGGCGCATTACAATCATGTTCTGTGACTTTGACCGGCCAGCCCTGATCTTGCGGATATATGGCAAGGGCAGGCCGGTTTTGCCGCAGGACGCCGAATGGGAAGCGCTTGCCGCGTATTTCACGATCTTGCCGGGCACGCGTCAGATTTTCCTGATTGATGTGGAAAGCGTGCAAGGCAGTTGCGGTTGGGGCGTGCCATTCATGTCGTTGGAACGCGAGCGCGAGACATTGACGAAATATCATGCCCAGTCTGATCCGGAAGCCTGGGTTGCCAAAACGAAAAGACGGACGCGCAGTATTGACGGCCTGCCCACGCGTCCCACCGACCGCTATTTCGGTCCTTCGAACTAAAAGCATGACCACCGCATGAGCTTTGGTATCAAGGTTGCGACCTATAATATTCGCAAGGCAGTCGGGCTGGACCAGAGGCGAAACCCCGCGCGCATATTGTCGGTACTGAAGGAAATCGACGCGGACATTATCGCTTTGCAAGAGGTTGACCGGCGCTTTGGCGCGCGGGTGAGTGCGCTCCCGCTCGAAATGCTTGAGGCCGAAACGTCGTGGATGCCCGTGCCGATGCATTTCCGCCCGGCAGCGATTGGTTGGCACGGCAACGCTATCCTGATCCGCAAGGGGATTGAGGTGCGACTGGCGGACCCAATCGACATGCCGACGTTGGAGCCGCGTGGCGCAGTGATGGCCGAACTGTCTGTTGGCGGCCATGCGTTGCGGGTTATTGGCGTGCACCTCGATCTGTCCGGTCTGTGGCGTCGCAAGCAGATACGCGCGCTATTAGCCGCAATTGATGCCAGCCCGCGCCATATGCCGACGGTGATGATGGGCGATTTCAACCAGTGGTCCGACAGCGGCGCGCTGAGCGAACTTGCCTTTCACCATCACCGATTGGTGCAAACGCCAAAGAGCTTTCACAGCGCCCGCCCCGTGGCCCGGCTAGACCGGATTATCGTGAGCCATGATGTAAAAGTGACGGAGGCAGACGCGCATATTTCGGTGCTGTCGCGTCAAGCGTCTGACCATCTGCCTTTATGGGCCACTATAGAGATTGGATGAATGCCTAAAAAACAGGCATTTGAAAAACGCTGATTAAATTTTAAGCATTTATTTACCCCACCGGCTGTGCCACCGGTGCAGATATCGCGCATATTTGGCTAAAATCCATCGCTTTTCCTATCTGGCACGGCGATTGCATATTGCACTGCACAACCACAAAGGGGGGTGTGCATGAAATATATTATTGCCGTTATAAAGCCGCACAAGCTTGATCCGGTGCGCGAGGCGCTCACCGCGCTCGGCATTTCCGGCATGACTGTGACTGAGGTTAAAGGATTTGGCCGTCAAAAGGGTCAGACCGAGATTTACCGCGGCGCCGAATATGAAACCAACATGGTGCCCAAGGTGAAGCTCGAAATCGCGTGCGCGTCCGATCAGGCGCCAGCAGTGATCGAGGCCATTCAGCATGCCGCCGAAACCGGCGCCATTGGCGATGGCAAAATCTTCGAATTCGAGCTTGCGGGCGCCCTGCGCATTCGCACCGGCGATACCAACGAAACCGCGCTCTGACGCGGCCATATCAAGCTAGGGGAACCACATAATGTCCAAAACATTGAAATTTCTAGGCGCGGCGGGGGCGACATTGTTCGCCGCTTTGCCCGCCTTCGCACAGGAGGCGGCCGAAAAAGCTGCTGATGGCGCAGCAGCGGCGGGTGCCGCTGTGGCAGAAGTCGCAACGGCTGTTGCCGTCGCCGACGGCCCCATCAAGGCACCAACCGTTGAACAGATGGCCGGCATGGTCGACAAGGGCGACACCACATGGATGCTGATTAGCTCGGCGTTGGTATTGCTGATGTCGATTCCGGCACTTGCGCTGTTTTACGGCGGTCTTGTCCGTACGAAGAACATGCTCAGCCTGTTGATGCAGGTGTTCATGATCGTCTCGGTCGCCGCGCTTGTCTGGGTGACTTATGGTTACTCAATGGCGTTCACCAGTGGAAACGCCTTCATTGGTGGCTTCTCGAAGATCTTCCTTCAGGGTGTTGACGCGACAACCTACGCGGCAACGTTCAGCAACAATGTCTACATCCCCGAATATGCCTTTGTGGTGTTCCAGATGACCTTCGCCTGCATCACGCCGGCGCTGATTGTCGGGGCCTTTGCGGAGCGCATCAAGTTCACACCATTGATGATCTTCACGGTATTGTGGCTGACTTTCGCGTACTTCCCGATCGCGCACATGGTATGGTATTGGGCTGGACCAGACTTCCTGGTTGATGCGCCAACCGACATGGGTCTGCTATGGGGCTGGGGTGCACTTGACTTCGCCGGTGGTACAGTCGTTCACATCAATGCCGGTATTGCAGGACTCGTTGGCTGCCTCATCGTTGGCAAGCGCGTCGGCCATGGCAAAGAAGCAACGCCGCCGCACTCGATGACCATGACCATGATTGGTGCGTCGCTTTTGTGGGTGGGCTGGTTCGGCTTTAACGCTGGTTCCAACTTGGAAGCCAACGGCCTTGCTGCCCTTGCATTCATCAACACCTTTGTTGCGACCGCTGCTGCTGCCGTTGCATGGTGCCTGATTGAACAGTTCCACCATGGTAAGCCTTCTTTGCTGGGTGCGGTTACAGGCGCAGTTGCTGGTCTGGTTGCGATTACACCAGCCAGCGGATTTGCAGCACCAATGACCTCCATCCTGCTTGGTTTTGCGGCATCGGGTCTCTGCTATGTCTTCGTCGCTTATGTGAAAAACAAGCTTGGCTATGACGACACGCTGGATGTCTTCGGTGTCCACGGCATCGGCGGTATTGTTGGCGCGATCGCCACTGGCGTGGTCGCTGACCCCGCATTGGGCGGTCAGGGCTGGATCGACTACACGGTCTTCCCAGCCATCCCCGGCGAATATGACATGGCTGGTCAGGTGATGACTCAGGTCTGGGCAGTGGGCACGACAGTATTGTGGACTGCGGTTGTCTCCGCCGTCCTGTTCTACGGCCTGAAACTCACCATGGGCCTGCGTCCCGCAGAAGATGCAGAGCGCGAAGGCCTCGACATCACCGAACATGGTGAGCGCGCTTATAATTATTAATCGGGAGTGCGGCAGAAAAAGTTGGAACCGGTTTTTCGCTTTGTCCGCACTACCCACTTAAAGTTTTACGACTTGGCGGCGGGGCGTTCTCTCCTCTCCTTTTACGCTCCGCCCCCTCCCGATGTTCCTCCCGCGAACATCCGACTTCAGGCCCGGACCAGAGATGGTTCGGGCCATTTTTATGGGCAGCATTGATTAGCCCGACAAATGCCGGTGCTCATCCTAACGATATTTGGAAACCGTTTAAGCGACTTTAGACTCGGCGCCTAAAATCAACGGATCGGCCAGCTTGCCTACATCGACGGTAGTGCGCGCTATGCTGGGTGCGCCGCCGGAGGATTTGTGCCGGAACTTGCCGTCAATCTGTCCGCCCGGAGCGATTGTCAGGTTGCTGTAAACGACGTCGCCCATGATGCGGGCGGTGGATTCGATCACGAGGTCGTTCGCCTCGATCGAGCCTTCGACATGGCCGGATAGCTTTGCCGACTCGGCAATGACCTTGCCTGCGATGATACTGCCTTCGCCCTGAACCAGATTGCCGCAGCTCACATCGCCTTGCACTTTGCCATCAATGTGTAGATCGACTCGCGCGGTCAGATTACCGACAATTTCGACGTCGGACGCGATGATTGAAAAAGTATGACCCGAATTATTGCGCACGCTAACATTATTCCTTTGCGGCAGTGTCGCTACGGTTTCCGGCGACGGTTTGGACTTTGAGAACATCAGGATTTGCCTCCAAAAACTTTCGCGGGTTGATCGCCTGACCGTTCAGACGAACCTCGAAGTGCAAGTGGCTGCCGGTCGACCGACCAGTGCTCCCCATGCGTCCAATCTGCATTGCGCGATCGACCTGTTGGCCCTGCGCAACGCTGAAACCCGAAAGATGCGCATAGCGTGTTACAAGCCCATTGGCATGCGTAATTTCAATGGTGTTTCCATAGCCGCCGTGGAAGCCGGCGAATGTCACTTTGCCCTCGGCTGCGGCCAATATCGGAGTGCCGATGGGGCCCTTGAAGTCTAGCCCTGCGTGCATGGCACCGGCGCCAGTGAACGGATCGCTGCGATAGCCAAAGCCGCTGGACATCATCATGACAGCAGCCGGCATTGACGTTGGAATAGCGGCCAGCGCGCGTTCCATGGCGTCCATCCGGCCAAGCGACGCGGCCAGCTTTGTGAAGCGGGGGTCGCGCACGTCCTTGCTGGAGCTGCCAAAGAACGGTTCGAACAAACCACCCTGCGCGTTGCGGGCCTGTCGCGCGAGTACGTCTGGGTTAAGGCCGAACTGGCGAATGGCGGCTTCGGCTTTTTGAGTGCGTAACAACGCCACCGTTGTCATCCGTTCGGCAAAGCGAATCTGCCGCGCCTCGATGCGGGCGAGGCCAGCAGCCTCGGGCACCATTCTGCTGATGGTTTTGACAGTCTTGTCATCATCGGCCGTTTTCCCGGTGCCGTCTGCAGCATCTGCGGGCAACTCGCCCAGATACTGGTCGCCTAGGCTTTCCAGCATTTGCTGGCGTCGCTCGAGATCCTTGGTCACCTCGTCAATCGAGCCGCGATAATTGGCAACGCGTTCCTCGGCGGATTCAATTTTTGCTTCTTTCTGATTCAGTGCCATGCGCTGTGCGGTCACGCTGATCTGGTTGATCGCCATACCAAGGGTGACGACAAGCCACACGCCGATGACAAGCGCGAAAGTACCGGCCACGCGGCGTTGCAACTGCGCAGAGATCTTCAAGAACCGGACTTGGCCATTGGCCCGCATGAAAAATTCGCGGTCAATAAACCATCCAGCCATCCGGTTTTTCCAACCGGACATTCTGGTATGTAGCGACACGACCCCACCCCATTTTTAATTTGTGACGGGCGGGTAGCAGACGGATTGGGCCCTAGCGAATCGCCGAGCACGGACTCGTGACGAGTCGGGCGAGTCGCGCGATGAGTTGTGGAAAACGTTATCCGCGCCCCTTCATTCGCCGCGATAACAAAGTTTCACAATTCAGATTTGGCCGTAAAATGGCGTAAATTCAGGCCTCTATCCACGATTCGCGCCAATCGCATTTGTTCCATCGCTAATTTTGCCGCCACTTTCCCTTTGACCACCTATTCTCTAGGTGTGACATATGACTGCAGGTGACGATCAGATAATCGCCGAAATGACGGGCAAGGCGCGCACCGCGTACCGCCGAATGGCCGCCGCGTCGGACGCTGAAAAAGCGAACGGGCTAACCCACGCAGCACATGCTTTGCGGGCGCACGCGCCTCAGATTGCGGCCGCCAATGATCGCGATATGGCCGCGGGCGAACAGGCGGGCCTCTCTTCTGCGATGCTTGATCGTCTGCGGCTGGATGCAGATCGTATCGAGGGCATGGCGTCCGCAATCGAACAGGTAGCAGCACTGGCTGATCCGGTTGGCGAGATAATCGACAGCCACGCTCGCCCGAATGGTTTGGTAATGGAACGCGTCCGCGTGCCCGTTGGCGTTCTCGGCATTATCTATGAAAGCCGTCCCAATGTGACTGCGGACGCAGCGGCGCTTGGCTTACGGTCGGGCAATGCGGTCATCCTGCGCGGCGGCAGCGAGGCCGTGCACAGCAACCGTGCCATTCACGCAGCAATTGTTGAAGGCATGAATGCGGCGGGATTGCCCGCAGACGCTGTGCAGCTTGTGCACACACAAGACCGCGCTGCTGTCGGTGCAATGTTGCGCGCACAGGGCGGCATCGACATGATTATTCCGCGCGGCGGTAAGTCGCTGGTGGCCCGCGTTCAGGATGAAGCCCGCGTTCCCGTTCTGGCGCATCTGGATGGTATCAACCATATTTATGTCCATAAGGACGCGAATCCGGAAATGGCCAAGGCGATTGTCGTGAACGCAAAGCTGCGGCGGACCGGCATTTGCGGGGCGACCGAAACGCTGTTGATTGACCAGGATTATTCCGCACCGGGCGCCTTGGTGACTGCGCTGCTTGATGCGGGGTGCGAAGTGCGCGCCGATGATGTTCTCATGGAACTGGACGCGCGTACCGTGGCCGCCGAAGATGTAGACTGGGATACTGAATATCTCGATTCGGTCATTTCGACGCGGATCGTCTCCGGCCTAGAAGAGGCCATGGCGCATATTGCACGCCACGGGTCACATCACACCGATGCTATTATCACGGATGATGAGGGTATCGCCGCGCGGTTTTTGGCGGAAGTGGACAGCGCCATCGTGATGCACAATGCGTCAACACAGTTTGCCGATGGTGGCGAATTCGGGCTGGGCGCTGAGATCGGCATTGCGACCGGCCGGTTGCACGCGCGCGGGCCAGTCGCGTTGGAGGGTCTCACGACCTATAAATGGCTCGTGCGTGGCCAGGGGCAGACTCGGCCTTGAAAACGATCGGCCTGATGGGCGGTTCGTTCAACCCCGCGCATGGCGGACACAGGTCAATCAGCCTGTTCGCCATAGATTCGCTTGGCCTTGACGCATGCTATTGGCTTGTGTCGCCCGGAAACCCGTTGAAACCCAAAAAGGGCATGGCTCCGCTGGCCGCGCGGCTGGCGTCTGCGAAGGCGCAGGCGCGAGGCAGCCGTATAAAGGCGACCGCCATCGAAGCGGACCTAGGTACCGTGTACACCGCAGAAACCTTGGAAAAACTGATAAATCTTTACCCGAAAGTGCGCTTTATCTGGATCATGGGTTCGGACAATTTGTTGCAATTTCATCACTGGCGGCGGTGGAGAGACATTGCCCGATTGATGCCGATTGCAGTTATCGCCAGACCCGGCTATGACAGTGCCGCTGTTGCGGGTCCCGCAATGGCCTGGTTCAGACGGTTTGTCCGGCGTTCGGACCAGCGTCATCACTGGACAAAATGGAGTACGCCAGCGCTTGTCTTTTTGCGCTTTCGTCCTGATCCGCGTTCGGCAACGGCAATTCGGCGTGCTGACCCATATTGGTTTCACCGATATAAGGAACATGGAACGCGTGACGGCGTTACCCGCAAATTCGTGCTTTAAGGAGCAATCTTGATCGACACCGTTTCCGTTCCCGCGACTGCAAAGTCCAAGGAACCCACCTTGACCCCCGACGCACTACATGCGCTGATTCTCCAGTCACTCGACGATGATCAGGCGCAGGAAGTTGTCACCATCCCGCTTGAAGGCAAAAGCAACATCGCTGACCATATGGTTGTCGCATCGGGCCGTTCGTCTCGGCAAGTCGCGTCTATGGCGCAGAAACTTGCTGAGCGTATCAAGAAAGCCGGTCGTCACGCCCGTATCGAAGGCTTGCCTTCGGCTGACTGGGTGTTGATTGATGCAGAGGATGTCATCGTTCATCTTTTCCGTCCGGAAGTCCGCACATTCTACAATCTGGAACGTATGTGGGCCTTTGGTGACGCCCCCGAAGTCGCGTCGCAATAAGGCGGCACGGCAGCGCCAATGGCGATGCGACTGCATATCATTGCGCGCGGTAAAATCGGGCGCTCTCCTGAATCGGAGCTGGTTGACCGTTATTTGAAACGGATAAGCTGGCCTACCCGGCATAGCGAGTTGCCTGATCGTGGCGGAGAGCTTCCGGCTTCCGATAGTCCCTATAAAACTGTCATAATGGATGAAAAGGGCGAGCAAATGGGCTCGGTCGAACTTGCGCGGTTACTTGAGCGCTGGCGCGACGATGGCGTGCGCGAAGTTCGCTTTCTGTTGGGTGCAGCTGATGGCTTTGATGATGAAGCCCGCAAGGGTGCCGACCGCCTGATCGCTTTTGGCAAGGCTACCTGGCCGCATCTGCTGGCGCGTGCCATGCTGGCGGAGCAGTTATTCCGCGCAACATCTATCATTGCCAACCACCCCTATCACCGCGAAGGATAGGGCCATGCGGTACCGCCTCATCCTTGCATTTTCGGTTTTAACGCCTTGCGCAGTCGCAGGCGCTCTTATGGCACAGGAGGTTGGTTCGACCGACAGCCAGCAGCAGGCATTACGCGACGCCAAGGAGCGCGCGTTGGCAGCAGAACGGCGCAGCGAATTGCTGCGGCAGGAGGCGAGCAATGCCGAAAGCACTGCAGACCGCCTAGTCGCGCAGCGTGCCGTTTTGGCGGCGGAGATATCGGCTGCCGAAGCGCAAATCGATGCGGCGACGGCGCGCATCGCCATCATTGCCCGCCGTCAGCAGGCGCAGCGCTCGCAACTGGGTGCAGAGAGCAAACCCATATTGCGCCTGAACGCCGCGCTGCAGCAGATGACGGGAAAGCCGACAGCATTGATGATGATGCAACCCGGCGCGCGTGAGGATTACATTCGTTTGCGGGCCGTTATGGCCACGGTGCAGCCCGATATCATTCGCCGCACGCAAATGTTGCGCCAGCAAATTGCGGGGCAGGCTGAGTTGCGTGCGCAAGAACAGGTTGCGCTCAAATCCTTGGCCGATGCGCGCGGTAAGCTGAAAAACCGGCAGGCCTCTCTGGCACGGCTGGAAGTCGATACGCGGGGCAAGGCCGGCGTGCTATCTGCGGATGCTGCGGCTGAGTTTGAACAAGCGATTGCCCAGGGCGAACGGGCACGCGACATTGTGGGTCAGATTACCACCCAGCGCATTGGCACCGAAACGGCATCTACGCTGGCCGCGCTGGATGGGCCAGTTCCCCGCCGTGACGATCCACGCGAAAGCGGTAACGCGCCGCGCGGTGCTTATGTCATGCCCGCGCGTGGCAAATTGTTATCCGGTTTCAATGAGCTTACTGCAACAGGCTATCGCGAGCGCGGCGTTCGGCTCTCTGTGGCGCAGCCAACGCGTGTCGTGGCTCCCGCCGCGGGGACCATATCCTTTGCCGGACCTTATCGCAGCTACGGCCGTATTGTCATTATCGAGCATGGCAGTGGCTGGAACAGCCTCATTACCAACCTGGACTCATTGTCGGTGCGCAAAGGCCAAAAGGTTGCGCAAGCCACCGCGTTGGGTAATGTCGGCAATGCTTCCACCGAAATCGGCGTTGAACTGCGCAAAAATGGCCGGGTTATCGATATTGCGGCTCTGCTGAACTGAAACAGCAGGTGGATTGTCGAAGCCGATTTACCTTTCGTGGTAAACATCCTTTCACCCTGCGTTCAGCCGTTCTATAGCATCGATAATATGTAGAAATGGATTGGCTTATGAAGACCCGATTGCTGCCTTTGACCCTCGCTATCACCCTGGCCTTGTCCATTCCGGCAAGTGTTCTGATTGCGCAAAATAGCGAACAACAGGCGCAAACCGAGCGCTTCAAGGAGCTGGAAGAATTCCTTGCTGTTTATCGCAAGGTCAAGTCGAGCTATGTCGACAAGGTCGAAGACAAGCAATTGATGGAAGGTGCCATTCAAGGCATGCTGGCCAGCCTTGATCCGCACAGCGGCTTTCTCAACAAATCCGACTTTAGCTCGCTTCAGACGCAAATTGATGGCGAATATGGCGGTCTTGGCCTATCCGTGACGCTTGAGGACGAGGCTGTGAAAGTCATCGCCCCGACAAAGGATACGCCCGCTGACAAAGCCGGTATCAAATCGGGCGACTATATCACGCATCTTGATGGCAAGCTGATTTTCGGCGGCACGCTGGATGAAGCAGTGGACGCGATGCGGGGACCGCCCGGAACGTCAATCAAACTTACCATCGTGCGCCCCGGCCGCGATGCGCCGTTCGATGTCACCATTACGCGCGCAATCATCGACTTGAAGCCGGTCCAGTGGGAAGTGAAGAATCGCATTGGCGTTATCTCCATTACCGGCTTTTCAGAACAGACCGGGGCGGATGTGGTAGCGGCTGTCTCCAGCATCAAAAAATCGCTGGGCGGTAATCCGCTTGGCTACATCATTGACCTGCGTTCAAACCCGGGCGGGATATTGGACGAGGCTGTCGTCGTATCCGACGCCTTCCTGACTGGCGGGGAAATCGTGTCAGAGCGTGGTCGCGACAAACGCGCGATTGAGCGCTGGTGGGCCGAACGTGCGGTGCCCGGCGACGTAACAGGTGGCGCGCCGATCATCGTACTTGTTGACGCAGGCTCTGCCTCTGCCTCCGAGATTGTCGCTGGCGCCTTGCAGGACCATCATCGGGGCCTCGTGATGGGCGAGCGCAGTTTTGGCAAGGGTTCGGTTCAAAATGTGCTCCCTCTAACTCGCGATACCGGCCTGCGGCTAACCGTCGCGCGCTATCATTTGCCATCCGGCCGATCAGTGCAGGAAGGCGGGATTAAGCCGGACATTCAAGTGCCACAGCTTACTGACCCCGATTACAAGAAACGCGTATCGATCCGTGAATCCGACCTGCGCCGTCATCTTGTTAATGAGCTGAAGGATGACACCAAGGATCTTGAAGAAGACGTAGCCGACGATCCCCGGTTTCTCATGACTGCCGAGCAATTAAAGGCGAAAGGGATTGAGGATTTCCAATTGCATTATGCGATGGAAACGCTGCAACGCCTTGGACCGCGCACGATGAAGCTGGCCGAAAAACGCCAGCCCGGAAAAGCGCAGAACTAGGCAATGACGAAAAAGGCCGACCTTGCGCACTGGCTCGCCTTCCTGTTGCCGTTAGGACTGCTTTCGGGTGCCTATATCTCGCAATATGTAGGCGGGCTGTATCCATGCGAAATGTGTTGGTGGCAGCGTTATCCGCATTTTGAGGCGCTTGCGCTGTCATTCATTGCCTTTTTCGTTAGCAACCCTGTCTACCGCAAGGCACTTGTCGCGTTGGCGGCCTTGGGCATTGCAACCAGCGGCCTCATCGGTGGCTTTCACGCTGGCGTCGAATATGGCTGGTGGGAAGGGTTGACCGCCTGCACCGCCACGATTTCCGGAAGCGGCGATGATTTGCTCAAGTCCATCATGAACGCCCCATTGGTGCGCTGCGACGTCGCACCATGGACTTTGTTCGGCATTTCGCTCGCCGGATACAATTTTCTCTTGTCGTTCGGCGGCGCAATGCTCATCTTGGCACTGATATGGCGCAGCAAGAAAATCTGATCACTCAGTCCCAACGCAATAAGGCGATTGAACGCATGGTTCGTGTGAACCAAGCGGGGGAATTTGGTGCCAAACGCATTTACGCTGGACAGCTTGCGGTGATGGGCGACCGGACACCGGCTGCGCGCAGCATTGCCCATATGGCCGAGCAGGAAGAGCGCCATTTGTCAGCGTTCGACAAGATGATGGCGGAACGCGGCATTCGCCCAACCGCTTTGCATCCCGTGTGGAACGCCGCTGGTTTTGCGCTTGGCGCGGTTTCTGCGGTCATCGGGCCAGAGGCAGCGATGGCGTGCACCGTTGCAGTCGAAACCGAAATTGATCGCCATTACAGCGAACAGCTTGCCGAAATTGGTGACAGTGATCCGGAACTTTCCGCGATGATTGCCGATTTTCAGGCCGACGAGCTTGAGCATAAAGCCACCGCGCTCGCAGAAGGCGCGGAGCGGGCGCCAGCCTATCCGTTGATGAGCGCGCTGGTGCGCATGGGATGCCGGACCGCGATTGCCGTGTCGAAACATATTTAAGCTTCATCGCGCATTCAGCCGGAAGCGTTCAAGCGGCGTTATATAGTTATTTGGAGACTGAACGTGCACAAAATAGCCGGAATATCCCTTGCTGCGATGGCTGTTATAGTGTCGGTCCCCGTTGCCGCCCAAGCGCAGGAAACTGCCACGGTTCAGGCGGGTGACGAGAAAATAAACCAGCTAATCATTTATGGCGACGACAAATGCCCCGAAAGCTCGGGCGATGAAATCGTCGTGTGCGCCCGTATGGATGAAGCCGACCGGTTCCGGATACCTTCGTCATTACGCGGCGACCCCAATGATCCGCGCAACCAGGCGGTTTCGGAACGCATCAAGGCCTATGAATATGTCGGCGCCAGCGGCACGATGAGTTGCTCGCCATCGGGTGCCGGCGGATTTACGGGCTGCGGCCTAAAGGAAATCGACAAGGCTTACGCCGAAAAGGCGCAAGATCCCGGCATCACGTTTGGTCGCCTGATCGCCGCCGAGCGCGCCAAGCGGATGGCGGGCATTGATGCGGAAGCGGTGGAAATCGAAGAACGCGTGAAAGAATTCGAAAAAGGCCGCGCCGAACGCGAGGCCAAGTTGCAAGCTGAACTGGAAGCCAAGGAAGCAGCCAGCGCCGAAACGCAGCCACTTCCCGAGCCTAAATAAGCGCGTTTACCCCTTCGCTTTTTCTGCTGCGACCCAGTCTTTGATCTGCTGCTCAAGGACATCAAGCGGCACGGAGCCTTGGCCTAATACGGCGTCGTGGAATGCCGCGAGGTCGAACTTGGGGCCAAGCTCTTTGGTAGCCATATTACGTAACTCGCGGATTTTCAGCTCGCCCAATTTATAGGCCAAGGCCTGGCCGGGCCAGCTGATGTAGCGGTTGACCTCTGCTTCGATATTAGCGGCTGACAGCGCGCTGTTCTCGGTCATGAACGCGATTGCTTGTTGCTTGGTCCAACCCTTGGCGTGAATGCCGGTATCGACCACCAGACGGCAGGCGCGCCACATTTCGTATGACAGACGCCCCATGTCCTTGGCAGGGGTGTCGTAAACGCCCATTTCGATGCCCAAACGCTCCGAATATAGGCCCCAGCCTTCAGTGAACGCTGTGAAAAATGCGCCATATTTGCGGAAGTCGGACAGCGGTAATTCCTGTTGCAGCGCGATCTGGTGATGGTGGCCGGGCACGGCTTCGTGGACGGACAGGGCCGGGATTTCCCAATATGGCCGCTGGTTCAGCTTTGACGTGTTGACAAAATAGGTCCCGGAAATGCCAATCTCGGGCGATCCCTGATTATAATAAGCAGTCGTCGTACCCTCCGCCGTTTCGGCCGGAATTTCCTTTATGCCGTAAGGCAGGCGGGGCAAGCGTCCGAACAGGCTGGGCATTTTCCCGTCGATGATCTTGGTCACACGCGCGACCTTTTCCATCAGCTCTTCGGGCGTTTTTGCATAATATTGCGGGTCGGTGCGCAAATGCTGGATGAAGGCTTCGCGGCTTGAATATCCGGCTGTCTTGGCGACTTCGGCCATTTCAGCACGAATGCGCGCCACTTCGCTCAAGCCGATTTGGTGGATCTGTTCGGCGCTGAGGTCAGTGGTCGTTTCTTCGCGTATGCGAAACGCATAATAAGCTGCACCGCCCGGTTGCGCGGACACGCCCGGTGCCTTTGCACACGCTGGCTTATAGTCTTTCGTATACCAAGCGAGTTGCTTGTTAAGCGCGGGGTGGATGACATTATTGATAATATTTTCGGCGGTGCTGGCCAGTGCCGCAAAGTCTGCTTCGCTGACATTATCGGGCCGTTTGGCGGCATAAGGGCCGTAGAAACGCGACTTGCGAATATCCGAGGCGATCAGCCCACTGATGGTGCCTTCAAAGCCATTCAGCGTTTCGCATGGCTGGGTATATTTTCCCTTGATGGCGACATTGGCGACGGCAATATTCTCATCATTCACCCGTGCATATTGCGCCAGTCGCGCGTTGTAGCTTTCGAAATCGGTTTTTGATTTGAACGGCAGATTCTGCGCCATGCCAGCCAATTGCTGATGCCAACTCGAATAGGTGGTGAAGTTAATCGCGCGCTGGCCAAAGCGATTGCCTTCAATCGTCGACTGCAACGCGCGGCGTAATATGCCCGCTTCAACCTTCGACGCCGCACTTAATGCGTTTGCCGGGATGGCATCAAGGCGCGCGAGAAACTTCTGCGCATCCGCTGCTCTGCGGTCCTGTGCCGCCAAGGTATAGTCGCCCAACTGCGAAGCGTAATCATTGACGCCCAGTGCGCTTGCGTAAACGGGCTGTTCCTTAAGGTTTGTTGCCCAAACATCATTGACCAGCGCTGTCAGATCAGTGTTGGCATCCGCAAATGCAGGCGCAGACAGCGCAAACAACGATCCGGCGAGTAAAAATTTGCGCATTAGGCTTCTCCCTGAAATATCCATGCGCAGACATAAGCAGGCGAGAAGGCAAATGACCAGACCGTTCGGCAACTCAGCGATAGCGACACGTTTGTGGTTGGTGGCGCCGATCGGTTGGTTAAATCGTTAAGTTAGCGTCGCGGCGCATCGCGTTTGGCGGTGCGATAGCTTTCTTCCAATTCACGGCCCATTTGCGCGATGGCCGGTGCCATAGTCGCTGCGGCGCGCGCAAGGCCACCCATCATGCCAACCATTTCGCGGCTCCGGTCACCCAAATCTTCCGCGATATAATCGCCATCGCGTCCAGCAAGGTCGCCGACTGTTGTATCGCGCCGGACCGTCCGTCGCACCGTGCCCGGGCGTGCAGTTTCGATGGCTTCGGCAATCCCGCCAACGGGCATGGCCAATACAGCGTCTGCCATCCGTTCAACGGTGTAGGCAATGCTGTCCTGCACGACAGGGTCGGACATCCGATCTGCAACTGCATCAATGCCTTCGTCGCGTGAAGGCGCAGCGTCATCGCTGTCGGCCTCCGCATCTGGCTCGTCAAAATCGTCTGCGCGCGTATCGGCTGCAACACCCGTACCGGGCACAAATACGACATCTTGCGCAGCCACGGGCGCAGCCAGTGCAATAGCGGGAAGGGCAAAGAGACATAAGATATTACGCATGGCAAAGTCCTCGCTGCGTCATAGGCGACGCGGGCGGTGTGTTAGCCACCGGCGGCTGAGCACAAGCTGAACGGACGAGTCAGCTGAATGTCAGGCACCGTAAACTTGTGTAACCTTTACTCCGCCGCCTCCAGTGTGACGTGCGTCGACAATGGATGGCTTAGCCGCGTCAGCATTTCCTTTGGACATATCTGCCAAAATTCGCCCCGCCGACGGTCCCAATCCTCGATGATCGACTTTGACCACGCGCTGTCGGTGGATTGGGCGTGCGCCGCGATGAGCGTTTTGAGCTGATCTTCCCAGTATGGGCTGTCCAGCCTTTGCCACACAATGCTTTCGGGATTGGCCATCGTCGCGAAGTCGCCCTCGCTGTCGAGCACGAACGCCATGCCGCCGGTCATGCCAGCGCCAAAGTTGCTGCCGACCTTACCCAATATGACGGCAAGCCCGCCGGTCATATATTCAAGGCCATTGGAGCCGCAGCCTTCGACCACAACATGCGCGCCCGAGTTGCGGACTGCAAAGCGTTCGCCGGCTTGGCCAGCGGCAAATAGCCGGCCTGATGTTGCCCCGTACAAGACGGTGTTGCCGATGATGCTGTTAAGCTGGCTGGTCAGCGGGCTGCTGACCGTTGGGCGCACGACAATCGTCCCGCCCGACAGGCCCTTGCCGACATAGTCATTGGCATCGCCAAAAACTTCCAGCGTAATACCCTGACACAGAAACGCACCTAGGGATTGTCCAGCAGAACCGCGCAAGCGGACATGCACATGGCCTTCGGCCAGTCCCTTCATCCCGTACAGCCGCGTGATTTCCGAACTCAGCCGCGTTCCCACCGCGCGGTGTGTGTTGCGGACATTGTAGGTCAGCTGCATCTTCTCGCGGCGTTCAAACACCGGCCGCGCATCGTGAATCATCTGCGCGTCTAGGCTGTCCGGCACTTCGTTGCGGAAGGTCGGAATGCTAAAGCGGCGCGCGCTGTCTGGCGCGTCCACTTTTGCAAGTATTGGGTTGAGATCGAGATCGTCCAGATGCTCCGCGCCGCGGCTGACCTGACGTAGAAGTTCGGTCCGGCCAATGACTTCGTCCAGGCTGCGATAGCCAAGCTTCGCCAAGATTTCGCGCACTTCTTCAGCGATGAAGGTCATCAGGTTGATGACTTTCTCAGGGCTTCCGGTGAACTTCTTGCGCAGCGCTTCGTCCTGCACACATACGCCCACTGGGCAGGTGTTCGAATGGCATTGCCGGACCATGATGCAGCCCATTGCGACGAGGCTAAGCGTGCCGATGCCAAATTCCTCAGCACCCAGAATCGCAGCAATCACTATATCGCGTCCGGTTTTCAGGCCGCCATCTGTGCGTAGTTTGACGCGGTGCCGCAAGCCGTTGAGGGTGAGCACTTGGTTTGCCTCGGACAGCCCCATTTCCCATGGCGTGCCGGCATATTTGATGCTGGTTTGCGGGCTGGCACCCGTGCCGCCCACATTGCCCGACACCAATATGACGTCGGCATGCGCCTTGGCCACACCAGCGGCGATGGTGCCAATGCCAGCGGCGCTGACCAGCTTTACGCACACGCGGGCACGCGGGTTGATCTGCTTCAGATCGTAAATGAGCTGGGCAAGATCTTCGATGGAATAGATGTCGTGATGCGGCGGCGGTGAAATCAGCGTGACACCGGGCGTTGAATGCCGCAGCCGCGCAATCATTTCAGTCACCTTGAAACCGGGCAACTGCCCACCTTCGCCGGGCTTTGCACCCTGTGCGACCTTGATTTCAATTTCCTCACATGCGCCAAGATATTCGGCAGTCACGCCAAAGCGGCCACTGGCGATTTGCTTGATAACGCTGTTCGCATTATCGCCATTTTCATACGGCTTGAACCGCTTGCTGTCCTCGCCGCCTTCGCCGGACACGGCCTTTGCGCCAATGCGGTTCATGGCGATGGCCAGCGTCTCATGCGCTTCGGGCGACAAAGCTCCCAGCGACATGCCTGGCGTCACGAAACGCTTGCGGATTTCGGTGATGGCCTCGACTTCGTCAATCGCCACTGGCTCCTTGGCGAAGTTGAATTCCAGCAAATCGCGCAAATATATGGGCGGCAATTCTTTTACGCCTTGCGCGAATTGCGTGTAGGTCGAGTAGCTGTCGTTGGCGACGGCGCTTTGCAGCAAATGCATCAGGCCAGCCGAGTACGCATGCTCTTCCCCGCCATTGCGTTGCTTATAAAATCCGCCCACCGGCAGACGAGCAACCGCACTGTCAAAGGCGTCATCATGACGATCGCGCGCGTTGACATATAAAGAATGATAACCTTCGCCCGAAATCTTGTTCGGCATTCCGGGGAAAAAGTCGTTCACCAAGGCCCGCGAGAGGCCAACGGCTTCAAAATTATAGCCGCCACGATAGCTGGAGATGACCGCGATGCCCATTTTGGACATGATTTTCAGCAGGCCTTCGTTGATCGCGGTGCGGTAATTTTCGATGGCTTGCGCCAACGACAATTCGCCCAACAACCCGCGACCATGACGGTCTGCAATCGCAGCTTCGGCCAGATACGCATTCACCGTTGTCGCGCCGACGCCAATGAGAACGGCGAAATAATGCGTGTCGAGACATTCGGCCGAACGGACGTTGATCGACGAATAGCTGCGCAGGCCGTTGCGCACCAAATGGGTGTGCACAGCGGCAGCGGCGAGGATCATCGCGATGCCCACGCGGTCGGCGCTGATATTTTCATCGGTCAGAAATAGTTCGGATTTGCCCATCCGGACAGCGGCAACCGCCTCTTCGCGGATGCGGGCGATGGCAGCGCGCAAGCCTTCTTGACCTGTTGAAATATCATAGGTGCAATCGATCACCGCGCCGAACGACCCGAACGCGGATTTCAGCCTGTGCCAATCACGCGCTGTTAAAACGGGGCTGTCGAGAACAAGCACGTCGGCATTTTGGCTTTTCTCTTCTAATATATTGGCAAGGTTTGAAAAGCGCGTCTTGAGGCTCATCACATGCCGCTCACGTAAGGAGTCGATGGGCGGGTTCGTTACTTGGCTAAAATTCTGACGGAAGAATTGGCTGATCAGGCGCGGCTTGTCGCTGATGACTGCCAATGGCGTATCATCGCCCATTGACCCGATGGCTTCCTTGCCATCCTCGATCATTGGCGCGAGGATCATTTCGACATCCTCCAGCGTCATGCCAGCCGCGATTTGCCGCTTGGTGAGTTCGGCACGCGACCATTCGGGCAAGCCATCGTTCGTCGCGGCATCGGGCAAATCGTTGATCCGGCGAAAACCCTTAACGAGTGCGCCATAATCCTGCTCAGCCGAAATGCGGTCTTTCAACTCGCCATCGCGGTACAATTTGCCTTCGTCGAGGTTGACCGCAATCATCTGGCCGGGGCCAAGGCGTCCCTTTTCCAATATCGTGGATTCAGGCAACACAACCATGCCGGTTTCGGAACCGATGACCAGCAGATTATCCGACGTCCGGCTGTAGCGCAGTGGACGCAGTGCATTGCGGTCGACGCCTGCTACGGCCCAGCGACCATCGGTCATGGCTAGCGCAGCGGGGCCGTCCCATGGCTCCATCACCGATGCCATATACTCGTACATTGCGCGATGCGTGGCAGGGATGTTCGGGTTTGACTGCCATGCTTCGGGTATCAGCATGATCTTGGCGGTCGGGGCTTCCTTGCCGGAACGCACAAGCGTTTCGAACACGGCGTCCAGCGCAGCAGTGTCGGATGACCCGGCGGGAATGACTGGTTTGATGTCATCTGATTGCGCGCCAAACGCGATGCTGGCCATCTTGATCTCGTGGCTCTTCATCCAGTTCTGGTTGCCGCGAATGGTGTTGATTTCACCATTGTGGGCAAGGCCGCGAAATGGCTGCGCCAACCACCACTGCGGGAAAGTATTGGTCGAATAACGCTGGTGGAAAATCGCCACGCGGCTTTCAAAGCGGTCGTCCTGGAGGTCGGGGTAAAACACCGAGAGGCTCTCGGCGAGGAACAGGCCCTTGTAGACAATCGACCGGCATGAGAGCGAGCAGATGTAGAAATCGCGGATTTGCGCGGCGATAATCTTCTTCTCGATCCGGCGACGGATGAGGTAGAGATTTTTTTCGAACTCTGTGGCGTCAACCTCGTCCGGCATGGGGCCGGCAATCATGATTTGCTCGATCTCGGGCCGTGTTGCCTGCGCCTTCGTGCCGATAACCGACACATCCACAGGAACCTGCCGCCATCCATAGATGGTATAGCCAGCGTCGATGATTTCGGCCTCAACGATCGTGCGGCAGTTTTCCTGCGCGCTCAGGTCGGTGCGCGGCAGGAACACCATACCAACGGCAAGGCGGTTGGGCATAGGCCGGTGCCCGCTGTCCGAAATGGCATCGTCAAAGAAGCGCACGGGCAAATCGATATGCAGTCCAGCGCCATCGCCGGTTTTGCCATCGGCATCGACCGCGCCGCGATGCCACACCGCCTTCAACGCCTCGATTCCCGCCGCGACCACGCGCCGGGACGCCTTGCCATCAGTCGCCGCAATCAAGCCAACGCCGCAGGCATCGCCTTCGGACTCGGGATAATACATGCCCTCATTGGCGAGGCGTTCATGTTCGGGAGTGGGGAAGTGGTGAGTCATGCTGCAACCTTCTCGCGGCTTGCTTTGGATTTCATATAGTTATGCATGTGCTGCGTCACATCGCGGCCGTCGCGGATTGCCCAGACGACAAGGCTTGCGCCGCGCACGATGTCGCCAACGGCGAACACACCATCAAGGTTTGTCATTTGCGTATTGTGATCGACGCGAATGGTGCCCCACCGCGTGACGTTTAGGTCGGGCGCACCGAACAATACGGGCAAGTCTTCGGCCTCAAAGCCAAGCGCCGTGATGACGAGGTCGGCATTGACCGTGAAATCACCTTCGGGGTCGTTTTCCGGCGCGCGGCGGCCACTGGGGTCAGGTGCACCAAGACGCATTTTGGCGACATGGACGCGCTCGACCTTGCCATCGCCGTCGAAGGATTTGGGGCCAGACAACCAGACGAACTCGACGCCCTCTTCTTCGGCATTAGCGACTTCGCGTTGCGACCCGGGCATATTCTCGCGGTCTCGGCGGTATAGGCATTTGACTGACTTCGCGCCTTGGCGGATCGCGGTCCGCACGCAATCCATCGCAGTATCGCCGCCGCCGATGACGACAACGTCCTTGCCCTCGGCATTCAGTGCGCCGCTGTCGAAGGCGGGAACATCATCGCCAAAGCCTTTGCGGTTTGATGCGGTGAGAAAATCAAGCGCTGGCACGATGCCATCAAGGCCAATGCCGGGGGTAGCAATCGCGCGCGCCTTGTAGACGCCTGTCGCAATGAGCACGGCGTCATGCTTGGCACGCAGGTCATCAAGGCTGGCGTCGCGGCCTACTTCGAAATTCGCGTGGAAATTGATGCCGGCGTCTTCGAGCCGCTTGATGCGACGCATGACGACATCTTTCTCTAGCTTGAAGCCCGGAATCCCGTAGGTCAGCAATCCGCCCATGCGGTCATAGCGGTCATAGACATGGACGTCATAGCCAGCGACGCGCAGATATTCCGCCGTCGTCAGGCCGCCGGGGCCTGCGCCAATGATACCTACGGACTGGCCGCGTGATGCGCCGACTGCGACAGGTTCAACCCAGCCTTGTTCCCATGCGGTATCGGTGATGTATTTTTCCACCGACCCGATGGTGACGGCGTCATGGCCGGAAAATTCGATGACGCAATTGCCTTCGCACAACCGGTCTTGCGGACAAATGCGGCCGCAGATTTCGGGCATCGTGCTGGTGAGGTTTGACAGCTCATAGGCTTCGCGCAAACGCCCTTCTGCGGTCAGACGAAGCCAGTCGGGGATGTGATTATGCAACGGGCAGTGCACCGAGCAATAGGGCACGCCGCATTGCGAACAACGCGATGCCTGTTCGGCCGCGTCTTCTGGCGCATACCGATTGGCGATCTCGGCAAAATCTTCGGCGCGCAGAGGCGCAGCCCTTTTCTCTGGGTACGCCTGCGGCTTCGAAATAAATTTGAGCATGGGGTCTTTGGCCATGACGCACTCCTTGAATATGCGTCGCGCCTACTGGTACAAAGACCCGATGTCACGTCAAAACCGTCAAATTAGGTCAGTAAACGTGACCTATAATGTCAAGTTTGATAGTTAAATATTGCAGTGCGCAATTTTATTACACGATAAAATGTCCATATCGGCCCTATCTGAATGATAGCCACAGCAACGCCGCGCCGCCAGCGATGATTCGATAATAAGCAAAAGGGGCAAAGCCATATCGGCCGACGACCGCAACAAAGGCCTTCACCACCACCAGCGCCACAAGGAATGCCGTGAAAAAACCTATGCCAATCATGTCGAGGTCATCTGCACTCAACAATGCGCGGTCTTTCCAGAGCGCATATACAGTGGCCGCGAGCATCGTTGGCACCGCGAGGAAGAAAGAAAATTCGGCAGCAGTTTTGCGCTCTACGCCCATCATCAATCCGCCCATAATGGTCGCACCCGAACGGCTAACACCTGGCAACATCGCCGTGCATTGGACCAAGCCGATCGATAATGCAGTTCCGAAGGGAATGTCTTCGACGCTATGGAAGCGGACATTTTTGACCACCCGCTCAAGCACTAAAATAAGGACGCCACCAACGATCAGCGCAATCGCGACAATTTCCGGTGCCTGCATAGCCGCGCGGATTGCGTCATAGGCAACCACGCCAATCAACAAAGCAGGGGCGAAACCCAATAAGATGTTGCGCGTAAAGGCAACCGGGCCAGCCTCGAACTTCAAAAGCCCTATGCCGACCGCCCAAAACCGCTGCCAATAGACGAGCAGCACCGCCAAAATCGCACCCAACTGAATTGCAATTTTGAAAGCGACAGAGCTATTGTCGGTAAAGCCGATCAACTCACCTGCAAGAATCAGATGCCCCGTGGAGGACACTGGCAGAAATTCGGTCAGCCCTTCGATAATGCCAAGGAGAACCGCGATCATCCAGTCACTCATGTACGACCGCCGCTTTGCCCCGCAGCCCCGAAACGCCCATGCTTACGGTAGATATTTAGCCAATCATCCGCCACGGTTTCGAGCGGCGTTGGCGTAATACCAAAGGCGGCAAGGCCATCGGTGCCCTGAACCACATTATCGCTGCCCAGCATTTTGAACTGGTCCAGCGTAATCGGCGCACCGGGCAACCAACCTGTGGTTTGCGCCATCAACTTCGCGGCCGCATCTGGCACTTCAACGAACATAGGGTCGCGGCCAATGGCTTTAGCGATCCAGCGGTTGAGCTCGAACATTGAATAAATATCCGGTCCGCCCAACTCAAACAGGCCCCCTTCATTCTTCAGCAAAGCTGCGGCAATGGTCTTGGCAACGTCACCGACATAGACAGGTTGAAACCGTGTTGTGCCGCCAATCACGGGCACGATAGGAAGCATCCGAATGAGGCCAGCAAAACGGTTGATGAACTGGTCTTCGCGGCCAAAGACAATCGACGGGCGCAATATCGTCGCAGCCGGAAACGCGGCGAGCACAGCGGCCTCACCAGCGGCTTTGCTGCGTCCATATTCGGCGGCGCTGTTCGCGTCTGCCCCAATGGCGGAAACATGCACCAGCGAGCTGACGCCAGCTGCGGCGGCAGCCTGGGCCACATTAGCCGCGCCGATATGTTGCACCGCGTCCATATTGTCGAAACTGCCAACCAAGTTGACAACAGCGTCGGCGTCCGCGACCGCGCGGGCGACGCTGACTGGCTTGCGAATGTCCCCGCGCATCAATTGCACTTGGCCAAGATTGCCGAGCGGGTTGATGTAGTTGGCGCTTTCAGGGTTGCGACACACAACGCGAATGCGCGCGCCCTGCTTCAGCAGCGCTTGCGCCGTGTACCGGCCCAGAAAACCGCCGCCGCCGAAAATGGTAACCAACTTGCCTTGCATAGATGCTCCGACCTGCAACGTGAAGATATGCGGGCGCTTTGCACCACCACCCCCGCGCTTTCAAGGTCAGATGCACAAATTCGTCCGCATACCATCGACGCCGAACCGACAGGCTAGTCGTTTCACCATTTGCATTTCTGTTGCTTTCAACGATGCCGCGCCATGCCTTGGTTGGTTACGCTGCTCTACGCGCGTAAGTACCAAAACCCGCGATGACCGCGTAATATGCCATCGGCAAGGTGAAATGCGCTGGCGAGACTTCCGGTTCAATCGGTAATGACACCCGTCGATATGAACGTTGCCTATTGTTGTAACAAGACCTCTCGCCGCCGACATTCGCATGAGTGAGCCAACGGCTCCGAACTTTGCAACTGCCTGCGCAAAGCAGTGCAACGCAATGTCCCGTTAATCCGAACGTCACATCTGACAGTTAGCGAGTAGCCGTCAGGAGACAATTATCATGAAGTTTATAGCACTGCATTCACGTGGCGGAAATTATCTGGTGGTCGCATCGAACGTTGCGTGGCTGCGGGCAGCGGAGAATGGGCAGACTCAGGTTGGTATCGTTGGCGGTCAACCTTTGCTGGTAGCGGGTAGCATGAGCGAGATCGCGGCGCAGCTGGTTTCGGACGCACCGCAACTCGCTTGATACCCTCTCCTGTGCTCACACGTTGCGTAGGCGTTCGTAAAGGATTCGTGTTTCGAGCAAATTGGATATGCGCAGGCCAACCTCGATCACATCGAACGGCTTGGCGACAAAATCTTTTGCACCCAAGGCCAGCGCCCGGCGCTTGGTTTGCAAGGTGGTATCTGCCGTCAGCACCAACACCGGCCGGAACACATCGGGCTGATCATGGCGCGAGAATGCTTCCAGCAATTGAAAGCCATCGACCTTGGGCATCATAAGGTCCAGCAACACCAAGTCCGGGGCCAAGGCGATATAGGCGTCGAGCGCCTTTTCGGAGTCGGTCAGGCAGTGGATATCGGTATAGCCTTCGCGCTCCAGAACGCTTTGTAGCAGGACAACGTTCGCCTCTTCGTCATCGATTGCCAAAATCCGTTTCGACAGGATTTCGCGATTATCAATCAATCTTCCGGGCATTAATCGGGTTCCCCTGTGTGTACATGCACGTTGCCCTTGCCCGACGCCGTATCCGCCAAAAGCAAAGTGAACCAGAAGCAAGCGCCCTTTTCGCGGGCCTCATATCCAATCTGCCCGTTCATCGAATCCACCAGCCGTTTTGACAAAGCCAGGCCGAGCCCTGTGCCCTCGGTCTTTGTCACACCATGTTGCCTCAAGCGATCGAACGGTGTGAACAGGCGCGGAATATCCTGCGCGTCGATGCCATCGCCATCATCCTCTACGGTGACCCGCACTACATTGTCCTGACGCGCGCAGGACAAGCGGACGAGGCTGCCGCCGCGGTTATATTTGGCGGCATTGGCGACAAGGTTGAGGATGACTTGAGTGACGCGTCTGCGGTCGCCCAGTGCGATCAGCGCATCGTCGGTCGGCGATAGTATGAACTCAAGACCAGCGGTCGTGACGATAGGCGAAACCAACCCGTGCACTTCGGTCAACAAGTCCGCCATAGCGATTGGCTCGAGCGCGACCTCGTTCCCCCCTGCCTCAATGCTGGAAATGTCGAGCAGATCATTGATGAGCGACAGGAGGTGACGGCCGGCGCGCATAATCTGTTGCACAGCGGCGCGATGGCGTGGGGACAGATCTTCGTCATCCAGTTCAAGCAATTGGCCGAAACCAAGGATTGCACTCATGGGTGTACGTAATTCGTGGCTAGTCCGGGACAAGAATTCACTCTTGGCAAGATTTGCGGCAACCGCTTCCTCGCGTGCATCACGTAACGCTTCTTCGGAGCGGCGGCGTTCGGTGATGTCGCGCGTGACTTTCGCAAAACCTTTCAACGCACCTGTGTCATCATGCAATGCAGTGATGACGACATTGGCCCAAAAATGGGTCCCGTCCTTGCGCACGCGCCAGCCTTCGTCTTCGGCGGTACCAGCGGCACGCGCACGCTCCAGCATTTCGCCGGGTAAGAAATTACGCGTTTCCTCGGGGTAGAACTGACTAAAATGTTGCCCTAATATCTCGTCGGCGGACCAGCCCTTGATTCGCTCTGCACCCAAGTTCCAGCTTGCGACCACACCTTCGGGGCTGAGGACGAAAATACCGTAATCACGCACACCCTCGATAACGAGGCGGAAGCGCTCCTCACTTTCGCGTAGTGCCTGTTCACGGGCGCGTAGAAGTGCACTAGCTAGAGTCATCCGCTGTCCGAGGGTACCGATTTCATCGGCGTCGTCGGGCATCGCGGTCAGCGCTTCGCCCCTAGCGAGCAGTTCGGCATTATGTTCCAGCGCGCGGACGCGGCGGACAATGCCAGTGGAAAACAGATATACTGCGGCAAGGCTGCCCAAAAGGCCGACAATCGCGCTGATGGCGGTCAGTAACAGAAAGCTGTTGCGGACCTGGTCGACCTTTGCCCGCCGCTGGTCGAGCAGGACGCGCTCGCGCTTTTGGATATTCTCAATTTCGCGGCGCATGCCGTCCAGAACGATTTTGTTCGAATTGAGCGCCTGTTCCATCGCGGCGGTGTTCTGCACTCCCGCGGCGGATGACCCGGCCAAGGCGACGATGTTTTTGAGGCCAGCACGTTTCTGGATAGTGGCACTCCGGATGCGTTCAAAACGCGCGCGGACTTCTTTGTCGCGAATGACGCGGTCGAGCCGCGCCATGGTTGCCGGCAAGTCGGCCTCTGCTTTGCGATAGGGCTCAAGGAAACGCGGCTGGCCCGTCAAGGCGTAACCACGCGCACCGGCGGCCGCCTCAGCCAAAAGCGCGTGCACCTGATATGTGTCGCGCTGGATGGCAAAGGCACGGCGCACATCATCCTCCGCCCGTGTTTCGGCATTACTGGCGATATATAAGGATATTAACGCGCCAAACAGGATCGCAAGCGGCAGTGCGATAACCACCAGGCCTTTGAACGCGAGCGGACGATCGGTCCAATAGGCGGTCATAAGGCGAGTGGGTCGTGCCGGCTGCATGGCTTACGCCCCGGCTGGACGGCTGCGGGTGAATGCGACCGCCGCCTGCGTGCGATCGGAAACGCCCAGCTTCACAATGATCCGCTCGACATGCGCCTTTACCGTCGCCGGGCTGATGGAAAGTTCGCGCGCGATTTCCTTGTTGGTCATCCCGCGGGCAATTAGGTTCACCACATCACGTTCCCGTCCGGTCAGCGTGATATGCGGCTCCGTCCGGTCGGCGGCCCGACCGGTATCGCGCAACGCCGCGTTCATCATGGTAATTGGCACGGCCGTTTGACCCGCCAGAACCTGCTTCAGCGCAGCGCGCAGGTCATCGATCGCTGTATCCTTCAACACATAACCGGCGGCGCCTGCAGACAATGCTTCGCGGACATAGCCCGGCATGTCGTGCAGCGTCAGCATCAGTACCCGCGTCGGCAGATTGAGGGCAGCAATCTGGCGGGTAGCTTCCAAACCGTCTATCCCCGCACCTAGGCGCACGTCCATCAGTACGACGTCGGGAACAAGCGCCTGGACCAAGGCGACCGCTTCCTCGCCGGTTGCCACGTCGCCCACAACTTCGAATTCGCTCCCCGCCAGCACGGCTTTCAAACCTTCACGGGCAAGCGCGTGATCATCGACAATGATGATGCGGGGAAGGGCGGGCCTGTCAGGCATGTTCATTTCATCCGATCAAAGCGGGCGAGAACCAGGACGCCCTGACCGGCGACAGATTCCCACAGCAATTGTCCGCCCACCGCAGACATGCGTTCGCGCATTACGTCGATACCGACATGCGTGCCATCCGATATTGTCATGTCGCGAGGGTTGATACGGCATCCCTCGCCAAAATCTTGAATGCGCAAGAAAGGCGAAAGTTCGCCAGCGACCGGAGATAGCTCGATTTCCACGCGGCAGCCCGGTGTTGCGTGCTTATGAATATTGTTGGAGGCTTCTTGTGCGACCCGAAACAACGCGGTTTCGAGATTGCGGGGCCAGCTTCCTCCCGCGTTCGGCAGGCATTTTGTGACATCGAAACCTTGTGCTTTCAAGGAATCGGCGAGCGCATGTAAAGCAGCCTCAAGGCCGAGGTCATCCAATGTTGTTGGGCGTAAGCCGCCAATGACTCCGCGTAACTCTGTAACCAAGTCGCGGGCAATCGCAGCCAGCCGCGCTCGGTCGGATGCTGGTATATCGGCCTGCGACGTTGAACTCGCGCCCTCCAGCATGCGCGCCAAAGCCGTCGCTTGCTGTGCCACGCCGTCGTGCAATTCGTGCGAGACACGCCGGCGCTCCTCTTCTTGCGCAGAGAAAATCTGCGCGACCAGATGCTCAAGACGCTGTTCGCGTTCCTGCAAGGTCGCCAGCAATAATGTGCGTTCCCGATCGCGCTGCACGCGGTCGATGGCCGCGCCCATCAATTCCAGATGCATGCGGAATGCGTCTTGATCTTCACGGTCGGCGATGTCGTCGAACGCCGAAAGCCCTTCAATCGCGATCCGGCCAACGACATGATCAGGCTGTCCCGGCGCTTCAATCCTTATGCCGGCGTCAGTCGTGTTCAACGAGACACGCGCCTGCGTACGCCCCACAAAGTAAGCCAATTGTAAGGCACAGCGTTGCAAAACCTCGTCCAGATTATGCGTATCTGCCGTTGCCAGAATGCGACCGCAGTCGGATAATAAGCGCAGCCGCGCAGCGCGGGCTTCGGATGCTCGATATAGCTCACGCAAATCGGCAATCGTGTCGACCGTATCAATAGCGGTGCCGAGGGCCGGTGAGTGGATTCGCATGGCGTGGATGTAACCGCTGTGGCCGATGCTGCATAGGCCATCCGGCCTAGGCCGGTCGGCCAGCCACCCGGCCAATTATGCCGCATCCCCCTCAGCCCTATCTGGACTGCATGGGCAGTTGCTCATTTTGCACCGCGGGGCCTGTCGCTCTCCTTTTCGACGGGCTCCGCATATTGAGGGAAAGCCGGATTTATGAAGAAATTTTACCTAAAGCTCGCCGCAGCAACCTTGCTGCCAATGTCGGTCATGGCGGCGCCTGCTGCTGCACAAACCACTGCGCCAGCGGTTGTTGCACCTTATGCGCCCATCACCGTCGCTGAAGTAGAAGCTGCACAGCGCGCTTGGGGCAATGCCTTGGTTGCCATTTCCACTGAATATGACAGCAAGGGTTTTGACGCGGCAAAGAAGCTCGCCGGTGCAGTGCTTGACGGCGCTTATGGCTATGGGATGGGTCCAGTGCTGTTCAAGCCAACCCTGACGCTGGCTCCACAAACATTCCGCACAACGCGTGACGGGGCGCTGGCCTATTTCGTCGGTGGCGACAAAACCTATCCGAACGACACTGGCTTTGCCCTGAAAAGCTGGCGCCAGTACAAGATCGATAATGCTGGCATTGTGATCACGGGTAACTCGGCGATCTCGATGGGCAACGTGACCCTTACCGATGCCAAGGGCAATGTCACCACCGTGGATAAAACCTGGGGTTATGTCCGCGATGGTGCAGGCAATCTGCGCATCGTTCTTCACCATTCGTCGCTGCCATTCAAGGCCAACTGACGATCATCGCGGCCGCCCCACACCTGGCGGCCGCGATCCCCCCACCTGCGGTCCAAGAGCCGCGCGGTTTTTTAAAAGGAATTCACGATGACGAAGCGTTACGCACTCGCCGCTTTTGCCAGCATGCTAGCGGCAACCAGTGCGGCCCCTGCGTTTGCAGGCGACAATGAAGGCAAAATACAGATCAAAGCCTTTGGTACAGCCGTTCTGCCTGATGGTGCCATCACCGATGTAACGACGGACCGGATCGGTTTGGCCGCCGGATCAAACACACGCGCCACTGACTCATTCGTTCCCACAATTGCTGCGGAATATTTCCTGTCGCCAAATATTTCGCTTGAAACCATTTGCTGCATTACTCCGCACGACGTGCGCGGGACCGGACCTTTGGCTGGGGCACGGTTGATTGAAAATGCCATCATCCTGCCCGCCACAGTAACGGCGAAATACCACTTCCCGCTCGGCGGCGGTGTAAAGCCTTATGTTGGCGTGGGCCCGACATATTTCTTCATCTTCAGTGAAGGCGTCGGCGCTGCAGCGGCCGCGCTTGGAACGACCGATGTCGACTTATCGGACGAGCTTGGCTTTGCGCTCCAGACAGGTGTGGATTTCCAGTTGAACGATGCCGGACTGGGTCTGTCACTGGATGCCAAGCGTTACTTCGTCGGCACTACGGCGACTTTCCGCGCTGGCAATGTGACAGCATTGCAGACCCAACATGACCTCGACCCATGGGTCCTCAGCGCTGGTTTAACTTACCGCTTCTAACCGCTAGCGCGTACAGGAAACCGGCTGCCCGCGTTGAAACCATCACGCGAGCAGCCGGTTTTTCAGGCTGCTGGTGCAAGGCCGCCGGTTGAAACCTTTCCATCTGCAAAGTGCAATTTGGTCGTCAACACGCGCCGTGCCATGATGTCGGCCGAATTGGAGTGGGTGAATAGCGGGCCGCAGGTCGTGACGCGATAAAGGCCGTCCCGCAAATGACGACGCACAAACATTAAAGTTTTGCGGCAGGCGGCCGTTTGACGTGTCATGGGTGCGCGTATTCGACAATATCAAAAACTGCGGAGCGCTATGCTCTATATTTGGGCCGCGCTGTTTTTATGGCTGAGCAATCACAGTGCCCAAGCCCAAACCCTGACCACATATAGTTCGGAAGCTGCCTACACGGCGGCTTTACCGACAACCGGACTTGTTAGCAGAGTCGAGACCTTTGGCAGCGTGTCGAGCGATTATGCTGTATCCCAAACCGCCGGTGATAGCTGGTCAGGCTTTATCCTTTCGGCCACCGGCACATCTGAATTCGGATCGTCGATCTACTGCGTTAATCTCGCTGTCTGTATGAACTGGACCCCAACCGCCCCGGCATCGCCGGGGGTATATGGTGCCGTCAGTGAACTGGATGGCGGAACATTTACGTTCACACCCACCGGACGCGCTTTTGCATTTGGTATGAATTATTGGGACTGGAACGATACGGGCCAGCGTTCGGCAATTCGTGTCACATTGAGTAATGGTGTCATTCGGACGGTCACGGGACCAACTACCAATCCGGGCGATCCGGGTGGCTTTATCGGTTTCCAACTCGATGCGGCTTCTATTTATGCGGGCATAAAAATAGCTTCAGTCACATGGTATGCTTTGTCGATGCAGTCCGAAATCATCGGCATCAAAAATGTGCGCATCAGCGAAGCCGTGCCAGAATTGCAAGTGACCAAAGTCTCTCAAATATGGACACCAAGCGCGTTCACGAAGTTTTCGCTGCCGGGGAATGAGGTCGTCTATCAAATCACGGTTGCGAACCGGGGACTTGCCAATCCCGATCCCAACTCTGTGTTGGTCGTTGATGTGCTGCCATCGCGTCTGTCCTTTTGGAATGGCGACGTGGATGCCGGCGGCCCAGACGCAAATCCAGCAATCGCGCCAGTCGGATTTTCCCAAACAAATGGCGCAAGCATGACGTTTAACCCATCGACGGATTTTGGCGTGACCTATGGCGGCGCAGCACCCACGAGCTACGGCCAATGCTCGTCGCTACCGATGGACGGGTCATTTCGGACCGACGTGCGATATCTGTGCCTTCGCCCGAACGGCATTTTGGCAGCCAGCGCCAACGGCCCGACAGTCACCTTCACTTTTCGCGCCCGCATTCAATAGAACTGCGAATATAGGCGAATAACCTGCTGTTCCTGTTTGCATAAAGGACGCTTCACAGTATCGATAATCCCGCCCTAACGGAACCTTTTGAGCAGGGGGATGTTGGGGGCGAGGGGATATCTGTTTGATCCGATCAATTGCCTTTTTATATCTTGGGTGCGCCGCAGTGGCTGCACATGCACAAGACGCGCCTGCGCAGAAGGGCGGGGCTGCGTCTAATGCCCAAAATTCCACCCCCTTGCCGACGGTTGCGCCACCCGCTGTCAGCCCAACGACACCCATCATCGACGATAAAGAGTTTGAAGAGGCCATCCCCAGTCTGGATGATGCGCCGCTTGAGAGCATAAATGAATGGCAGTCCGCGCAGGACGCTTCTGAACAGCGCCAGTCCAATACGCCCGACCCGGCAATAAAGGCGGCGCAAGACGGGGAGGCGGTGGAATTGCTGGCGGACCCGCCAATTGTTGATCCGCTGCTCGATGATCCTCTGCCCTCCATCGACAGCTTCGATGCTGAGCCTCCGCCCGAGCCTACTCAGGCCGCCGAGCGGGAAGCGCGTGCGATTCAGTATGATGTGCGGATTGATGGGCTGGATGCCACCAAGACCGCAAATGTCGCAGAAAATTCGGATGCCGTAATCGTCGATGCAGACGCGTGGCGCGCTGTTCTGGAAAGGTTCAACGACCTTTCCGTGCTTGAGGATGGCAAGGGGCGCGCAACCAACCGGGCGGAAATTGGCCAGCGGGCGCGGGCGGACCGGCAGCTTTTGCTCGATATCTTGCAAGGGCTGGGATTTTTTGATGCCGAGGTCACGATTGCCCCGGAACAGCCAGCGGTTGAGGGCGGTCCCTTCGTCGTTGCGCTTCGTGTTGAGCCCGGGCGGCGCTATTATCTGGGGCAAATCGCGTTTGCCGCTCCCGCCGTTCAGCCGCCCGACCTGATCGCGAAAAGCTTCGTCCCGAAAAGCGGCGACCCTATCATTGCCGATACAATATTGGCGGCTGAAGCCAACATCGCGGTCGAACTGCCTCAGAATGGATATCCGTTTGCCAAGGTTGGTCAGCGCGACATATTGCTCGATAGCGATATTGGTGTCGGAGACTATACATTGCCGGTCGAAACGGGCGCGCGCAGCTATTTTGGTGCGTTGCTCACCGAAGGCAACACCGCCTTTGATGCAGACCATGTAGCCATATTGCGGCGGTTCAAGACAGGTGACCTGTATGACAGCCGCAAGGTCGATGACCTGCGCGCTGCGCTGGTTGCCACGGGACTGCTATCGACCGTGTCTGTTGAACCCATTGCGGGTACGGGGGCGGCAGCCGACGGAACACCTTATGCCGATTTGCTGGTGCGGCAAGAGGCTGCACCGCCGCGTACTTTGGCGGCCAGCGCTGGTTATGGCACGGGACAGGGGTTTCGCGCCGAAGCCAGCTGGACGCACCGGAACCTGTTCCCGCCGGAAGGGTCGCTGACCGTCGCGGGTGTTCTGGGCACGCAGGAACAGGCCGCCAGCGTTTCATTCGGGCGCGCCAATGCAGGTCGGCGTGATCGCAACATCGAACTGACCCTGGCTGCGCTACACAGCAATTATGATGCTTTCGAGGCCTATACCGGGCGTTTGGCTGGCACCATGGCGTTCGTATCGACGCCCATTTGGCAAAAGAAATTTACGTGGTCGATTGGTGCGGAGATACTTGCGACCTCCGAAGACCGGTTTGACCTCACGCGCGGGTTGCGGGACAGGCGTATCTATTATGTCGCGGCCCTGCCCGGACAGCTTGGCTTTGACCGCTCAGACGATTTACTGAACCCGATGCGCGGCTATCGCGTGAACCTGCGCCTTTCGCCGGAGGCGTCCTTGGGTTCCGGCAAGCAGATTTACGCGCGGGCTATCCTCGATGGCTCTTATTATTACCCGGTCAATGACAGCATTGTCGTCGCCGCCCGTGCGCGCGTCGGCACCATATCGGGCATATCGCGCGACGCACTGGCCCCATCACGCAGATTTTACGGCGGCGGCGGCGGTTCGGTGCGCGGCTTTGGCTATCAGCAATTGGGTCCCAAAGATCCAAACAACGATCCCATCGGTGGTCGTAGCGTGAATGAATTTGCGCTGGAGGGCCGCTACCGCTTTGGCAATTTCGGCGTGGCCGGGTTCGTCGATGCGGGCCAAGTTTATGAATCGAGCATCCCCCGCTTCAACGACTGGCGTGTTGGCGTTGGCGTCGGAGGTCGTTTCTATACGAACTTCGGACCGATCCGGCTGGACGTCGCGACGCCGCTTGGCCGGCGTAAAGGTGAATCGCTCGTTAGCGTCTATGTCTCCATTGGGCAGGCGTTTTAATGGTCGGGCGGCGTGTAGCCATTAGCATAGCTGCAGTCTTCGCGTTGGTACTACTGGTGCTGGCTGGCAGCTATGCATGGCTCGATAGCTCCTCAGGCAGAGCCTTTGTGGCACGGCAGCTGGGCGACTTTGAACTGGAGAATGGCCTTAACATCCGCATCGGCAAGATTGAGGGATCTATTTTTGGGGACGCGATACTGAGCGATGTCGAATTCCGCGACCCCAAGGGGGTGTTTGCACGCGCGCCAGAAATTCGCCTTGATTGGCACCCGCTTGCCTATTTATCGCGCGGCGTGGATGTCGACGCGCTTTCGGCGAAGGTCCTGAACGTCAGCCGGCTGCCTGCATTCCGCGTGGTACCCGATCGTGGCGAACCATTGCTGCCCGATATTGATATCACGATCGACAGCCTGCGGGTTGACCGTATCGTCTTTGCCAAGCCGATTACCGGCGAGGAACAGATAGCGTCGCTTGCGGGCAAGGTGCGCATTGCTGACAGGCGTGCCATCATTGATGCAACGGGCGGAAGCTTGCGCGGCGACCGCATATTGCTGAAGTTGGATGCTGTACCCGACGACAACCGTTTCGACGTGGACCTTGCTGTTGATGCGCCTGCCAAAGGACTTGTCGCGGGAATTATCGGACGCGAGGTTCCGATGACGGCGCGGGTCAATGGACGCGGCAGCTGGCGGCAGTGGAATGGCACTTTGACAGCGACGGCTAATGGCGAACAGGTTGCCGATTTGGCACTGACGGCGCGCGAAGGAATATTTGGCATCAAGGGTACGGCAATGCCCGCGTCGTTGATGGCCGACAGCGTGCTGGTGCGTGCAATGTCGCCGGTCGCGAATGTCGATATGACCGCAACCGTCGCCAATCGGGTAGCAAAGATTGACGGGTCGATCGCCTCATCTGCGCTTGTCCTCGATGCCACCGGGGTGGCAGATATGGCGGACGGTCAGTTCGAGAATCTCGCACTCGACATCCGTGTGCTGCGCCCTGCCATCATTGGCACGAACGTCAGCGGCAATAATGTTCGGGCCAAATTACTTCTCAACGGCGCCTTTGCAGAGCCGACGGTAGCTTACTCGATTACCGCGAACCGGTTGGCGTTTGACACTACAGTCTTTGAAGGCGTGGTTGCCACAGGTGAGGCACAGGGCGGCAGCGAACAGTTTCTCATCCCCGTCAACGCGCGTGCGAGACGCGTAACAGGCATCAATCAGATTGCAGGCGGCCTGCTGACCAACGTCCGCGCAAACGGGGACCTCGCGATTGCGAACGGCCGGCTACTGTCCGATAATTTGCGGATAAGGTCCGACCGGATAAACGCGACGGCATTGCTGGTCGGCGACATCGACAAAGGCTTCTATACGGGCGCGCTCAACGGCAAGGTGGACGGGTTTCAAGTCGCCTCTGTCGGCGTTTTCAATGTCGTCGCTGACGTTGATCTGGAAACCACATTGGGCCGTGGCTACGCCTTGGTTGGCACCGTTAAAGCGCGATCGACCCGTTTGTTCAGCGCCGGCGCGCAGAATTTTCTCGGTGGGCAAATGTCGGTGAATGCGGGCATCCGCTATGGCACCGACGGGATATTACGGATCACCCGCGCCACATTGCTGGCACCCCAATTTCGGTTGAACAGCGGCACCGGCACGTATTTTTCGCAAGGCGGCCGCGTCATTTTTAACGGCACCGGCTATTCCACACAATATGGTCCAGTTGCAGTCGCGATGACCGGCACCTTCGATCGTCCGGTGTATCGCGTGACTGCAACGCGCCCCGGTCTGGGCGTCGGATTGTCCAATGTTGTTGGCGTAGTGACACGAAGCGCGCGCGGCTTTGCCATCGCGCTGACTGGCGCAACGGCCTATGGCCCGGTCAGCGGCGACATTGATGTCCTTTCTGGCTATGGTCCGCTCACGATTGATATCCTGCGCGGCAACTTTGCAGGCATCGGCGTGACTGGACGCATACGGCAGGCCGCCGCTGGTCCGTTTGTAGGTACCTTGACCGGCATCGGGTCGGGCTTTGACGGGACGATTGCGCTGTCCGCACAAGGCCGTTTCCAGCGCGCGATTATCGACGCGGTTGCGCTGAATGCTGAACTAAACGGCGAACAGAAATTGGCGATTGGTCGTGGCATTATAGATGCGGACATTATCCTTTATGATAGTCCGCAGATAGTGGCCGACATCCAAGTTGAGAATGCACGAATGAATGATGTCTCGCTGGCAGCGGCGCGCGCAAAGGTGAATTATCGCGGCGGCACGGGTACGGCACAGATATTGGCGGAAGGCAGAAGCCAAGTTCCGTTCCGGATTGCGGCCAATGCCGATCTGACGCCCCAACTTTGGCGTATCGCGGCAAAAGGCCGTGCCAACGGCATCGACTTCGCTACGGCCCAGCCAGCGCGCATCATTCCACGAAGCAGCAGCTATGACATTTTGCCGAGCACCATCAATGTGGGTGAAGGCTCTATCCGTTTGGCGGGCAACTATGGCGACAGCATCACGCTTCAGTCACGGTTGGACAAGGTGAACCTTGCCGTGTTGAATCCCTTCATCCCCGGCATTGGACTGGGTGGGCGCGCGACAGGAAGCGTTGATTGGTCACAAGCGTCCTTGGCTGCCTTCCCCAGCGCAGATGCGCGGCTTGAAATTACGCGGTTTGTAAGGACCAATTTGGGATCGCGGTCGCAGCCGGTCGATATCAGCTTTGTGGGCAGATTGCTGCCCGACGGCGGGAACGCGCGCGCCATTATCCGGCGCAGGGGCGCAGCGGTTGGCCGTATGCAGATTGACCTGAAGCCATTGCCACCGGGCACGGCGGCATGGACAGACCGTCTGCTCGCGGCACCATTATCAGGCGGTATCCGCTATAACGGACCAGCCGATACGCTGTTCTCGCTTGCGGCGCTCGCCGATCAAAGCCTGACCGGCAATATCGGCGTTGCTGCCGATTTTTCAGGCCGCGTGCAAACACCGCAGCTTACCGGTGTCGTCCGTGCAAATGACCTGATTTACGAAAACGACCTTTATGGCACGCGGCTGACGCAACTTCGCGTGCGCGGCGTGTTCACCAATGACCAGTTGGAAGTGACTGAGTTGAGCGCGCGCGCTGGCGAAGGGACCATTACCGGCCAAGGCACTGTCAACCTCAGCTCAGCCAAAGGTTTCCCCGTGCAGTTAAACCTGGATCTTGATCGCGCACGCATTGCCCGCAGCGAGCTTATATCCACCACGGCAACGGGCCGCGTGAATGTAACCAACTCGGCCGATGGCGGTGCGTTGATTAGCGGTACGCTGCGTCTGCCGGAAACGCGTTTCAAGATCATCAGGCAAGGCGCGGCCAAGGTTGCGACGCTTACTGGCATCCGGCGTAAGACTCCCGTCGGGCGTGCGCGCGTGTCCGGAAACGCCGATCCGATTTCTAGCCTGCCAAGCAATTGGAAGCTGGACCTCACGCTTGAGGCACCGGACGAACTTTATGTGTCGGGCATGGGCCTTGAATCGGAATGGGGCGCAAAACTGCGCATTACCGGCACCAGCGACGCGCCGTTGATATCGGGCGACATGGAACTTGTCCGCGGTACGCTTGGTTTTGCTGGTCGCTCGTTCGAGCTTGAAAGCGGGCGAATTTCGTTTAACGGCGGCCCTGCAACCAACCCGTCGATCCGGGTCGCCGCCGCAAGTGAAGTGGATGGCACCACGGTCCGGGTGAACATTCGCGGCACAGGACAAAATCCGGATATCAGCTTCAGCTCGTCCCCGGCTCTGCCGCAAGATGAAATCATGGCCCGTATATTATTTGGCAATTCGATTGGCGAACTGTCTGCCATTCAGGCCGTTCAACTGGCTGGATCGCTGAACAGCCTGCGCGGTGGAGCGGGTGGCCTCAATCCGCTGGGCGTTCTGCAGTCGGCGACGGGACTTGACCGCTTGCGTATTTTGGGTGCCGACGACCAGACTGGGCGTGGCATGGCTGTGGCGTTCGGCCAGTATATTACCAATGACGTCTATGTCGAAATCGTGACCGATGCGCGGGGATATACCGCCACGCAGCTTGAAATAAGCCTCACCCCGGCGCTATCAGTGCTAAGCCAGATTGGCAGCGGCGGCACGTCCAACGTCAACGTGCGGTATAAGAAAGACTATTGATGCGCGCCGCTATTGCGACATTATTGCTAATGATATTGGGTGGATGCCAGCAGGATTTCGACGCCCGATATAAAGAAACCGAACGCCGCGTGAAGGCAATGGAAGCAAAGCTGGACGCGCAAATGGCAAAAGATGCCAAGCGTGAACCAGGCGAAGTAGATAAATCGGAGCAATAACGGTCCTATTACCGCGCAGGCACTTCACTTTCCGTGTAACCGGTCCTAACAGACAACAATGTGGCATCTCCATCAATATCCGCTGTGTCCGTTTTCGCGCAAGGTGCGGCTACTTCTTGGCGAAAAAGGCGTGCCCTATAGTCTGGTGCGGGAAAACCCGTGGGAACAGCGCGACGATTTCCTGCAGATGAATCCAGCGGGCCGGACTCCAGTGATGCGCGACCCCGAGCGTAACATCACCCTCGTGGATTCAGTGGCTATTTCCGAATATATTGACGAGACAGTTTCCACCAATCCGATGATCAGCGGCACTGCGCAATATCGTGCGGAAACGCGCCGTCTGGTCGCTTGGTTCGACGAACAATTTTACGGCGATGTCACACAGCCCTTGTTGCACGAGCGTATGAAGAAGCGCCTGATTGATCGCCAACCACCCGAATCTAAGGTTCTGCGTGAGGCAATGAAGCTTGCCAACGGGCATCTGGATTACATCGATTATCTCATTGATCACCGGGCCTGGCTGGCCGGATCAGTCATGAGCATGGCCGACCTCGCCGCTGCGGCGCAGATTTCCGTCGCCGATTATCTTGGCGGTATTGACTGGAATGGGCACGAACAGACCAAGGCATGGTACGCGATGTTCAAATCACGCCCCAGCTTCCGCCCCTTATTGTCGGAGCGGATGGAAGTCATCGCCCCGCCCAAGCATTACGAGCAAGTAGACTTTTAAATTATCGCGCGATGCCAAAGGTTATCGGCGGCGCAATTCATGCGAGCCACCCTTTGCGCTGCCACGCGCGTGACAGCTGCCATTGCAGGACGCCCATAACAACAATGAACATCGGGAATGCAAGCATATCCATGCCCGTTTGAGCGCCTTGGGCGATAAGAA
Organism: uncultured Sphingorhabdus sp.; assembly: GCA_963508315.1. Taxonomy (GTDB): domain Bacteria; phylum Pseudomonadota; class Alphaproteobacteria; order Sphingomonadales; family Sphingomonadaceae; genus Sphingorhabdus_B. Next base: position 151,556 of record CAUOWK010000004.1, read on the forward strand.
ACGGGTAGCTAAACTGGATAAGCAACGCGATGACCGAAATCGCATAGGCAAGCGGTGCCCACCAGTTGCGCAGAATTAAGCCGACGCTGGCAATCGCGGACAGGGACACGGCGACGGCATATGCCGCCCATGCCCAGCCCGGCATGGATGCCCACAGGTCGCGCTGAACAGGAGGCAGGGCAGCGATGTCAGCGGACGACATGCTGGCCTGGCTTATGAAAGCGCCAATGCCGACGATATTCCACAACAGGAAGGCAATGCCGACCCAAGTGATCCAGCGCGGTGCGGTCGCGGCGGTCATGCGCGCGGTCCTAACAGTGCAAAGGGCGCGCCCTGCGGGTCCATGCCCACCATGCTGAAATCGCCGCCGGGTATCTCGATTGGCTCCTGCAACATCTGCCCGCCTTTTTCCTGAATGGTTTCCACGGAAATATCGATGAGCTGCCTCACCGACACATTAAGCGGTTATTATCGTTTTATTTTTTTGACCGCAATGCTCAGTCGAGCGGAAGATAGGCTGCGATATCTTGTGGTTTTAGATATAGCGCGTCGTCATGCGGCACGCTGTTGGTCAGGGCGTAAAAGGCGCGTGCCTTTTCCTCGGTCATACCCATTTCGCGATAATAATCGATATAGGTCCGGTTGACCGGGTCATCCTCGGAGAAATCCTCAGGCTCCATGCCGTCTTCATCCAGCCAGCTGTGCACAGCAAATTCGGCAGCGGAATCAGCGCGGCGGCGGACGCCAGCGAGGAATAGTTCGACCCCGCCCGAGCGAACAGAGCCGCCCGACGGCACATATGTCGCGATCCCCGCCTTGCGGATCATCCGCGCGAGCGCCAGATTGGCTTCATCATCATCGGTGCCGGGGCATTCGATAATGTCGATCTGACGGATATGCGGATGAGCCTGCAATAAGGCACCAAATTGTGCAGGCGTTCTGCTGGTGACGCTGCCATTAAGCTCAGCACGGTCGCCAGCCACCACCCGAAATGGACCAAAGTGAATTTGAGTCTGTGGAATGTTTTGGGCGCTGTCGGACCATCCATAGGCTTCAGTTTCTGCACTGATCGTCGCATGCGCCCACACGTTTGTGGCGGAAAGGCTGAGGCCAGCGGCGGCCATGATCTGGACGGAGAACGCAATTTTCATCACATCCCTATGCCCGCCCCGTTGTTGGGGCGACGTTACCGCACACGGTTAAACAGTTTTTAGGGATAACCATTTTGGACCTATCACGCCATGTGCCAACGCTTCGTATACGAAGCACCGCAGATTGCACCGCGGCTGCCATGGAGGTCATGAATGGCGGGTCGATCACTGGACCGGTCGGCAGGGCCTTCGCTAAGTCAACATCCCGGCGCGGCGAAGGCCCATCGACATCAATCGGGGACAATAACATGGTGTCGGTCGTATCAACGGTGGCATATCTCGGGCTTGAAGCGCGCCGCGTCGAAGTACAGTGCCAAGTTGCGCCGGGCATGGTCGGATTTGCCGTAGTTGGCCTTCCTGACAAGGCCGTCGCTGAAAGCCGCGAGCGCGTACGTGCCGCGATATCCGCACTTGGTCTTGCCCTGCCGCCTAAGCGCATCACCATCAATCTCTCGCCAGCCGACCTTCCCAAAGAGGGGTCGCATTACGACCTGCCGATTGCGCTCGCGCTTTTGGGGGCGATGGGATTGGCGGATGCAGAGGCGCTGGCCCATTATGTTGTCGTCGGTGAACTTGGATTGGACGGGCGGCTGGCTGGTTCCCCCGGCGTGCTGCTTGCTGCCTTGCACGCCTCATCCAGCGGACTTGGTCTCATTTGTCCGGCGACCCAAGGGTCAGAGGCGGCATGGGCCGGTGAAATTGAGGTTCTGGCCGCACCCGATTTGCTCTCCCTGCTTAATCATTTGAAAGGGCAATCGCTGCTGCGCGCGCCGGAACCCGGCGTGGTCGAGCCGCGTAAACCGGGGCCTGACATGAAGATGGTTAAGGGGCAGGAGACCGCAAAGCGTGCGCTGGAAATCGCCGCTGCCGGTGGTCATAATCTCTCCATGGTTGGTCCGCCGGGGGCGGGTAAATCGCTGTTGGCATCTTGCTTGCCGGGTATCTTGCCGGATCTGACACCTGCTGAAGCACTTGAGGTGTCGATGATTGCCTCTGTCGCAGGAACATTGGAAGGCGGACGGCTTGTGCGGACGCGGCCGTTTCGCGCACCGCATCATAGCGCCTCTATGCCAGCACTAGTCGGCGGCGGTTTGCGTATTCGGCCGGGCGAAGTCAGCCTTGCGCATCTGGGCGTGTTGTTTCTGGATGAACTGCCGGAGTTTCAACGTGGAGTTCTCGACAGCCTGCGCCAACCGTTGGAAACACGCGAGGTCAGCATTGCGCGCGCAAATAGCCATGTGACCTTTCCCGCCAACGTCCAACTCATTGTGGCAATGAATCCCTGCCGTTGCGGTCATTTGGGTGACGCGGCCTTGGCCTGCAGTCGCGCCCCGCGATGCGCTGCTGATTATCAGGCGAAGATATCTGGGCCCTTGTTGGATCGTATCGACCTGCATGTTGAGGTGCAGGCCGTAAGTGCGGCTGACCTCGTCCTGCCAGCGCCTTCCGAAGGGTCCGACCAGGTTGCTGCGCGCGTTCAAGCGGCGCGCCACATTCAGAGCGCGCGGCTGCAGGATACAGGCATGCGGACCAACGCAGATCTCGATGGGGATATGCTGGCGGCCTTTGCGACGCCCGATGCGGCCGGTCAGAATTTGCTCGCGCAGGCCGCGGAAGCGCTTCGGCTGTCGGCGCGCGGCTATACGCGCGTGTTACGCGTTGCCCGCACGATCGCGGACCTTTCACGGTCCGAACAGGTAGGTCGTATCCATGTCGCGGAGGCGCTTAGCTACCGTCGCCAAGCGCCCCGAAATTGAATGATACTGAGATTTAAGTCACACTTGTTTGGCGCGCGGCGGAATCCCGCTTGCGCCAGTAGCGGTCGTGCAATGCGAACGCGAATGTCTGCACGAATGGCTCAATGATTCCGATCGCGAGTGCCTTTCGCCAATCCATCGTCAGCGCATAGGCAACCGCGATGGCGACGCACAGATGCATCATCGCATAAGATGCCGTTTTAAGGCTTAACAGGTCAGCGCCAAAGCTGTGCGAACATGGTTCCATGGGTGGCGTTACGACAGGTCAGTGGTGCGACCAGCACCCGGGCCCGCGCCGAGATCAGCGCCCGTCACGGGATCGACCGACGGGTCGGACCGCGTCCGGAGCAGCAGAGCCTCTGCCACCTTGACATCATCATCGTCCATTTTGACGCTCGCCGTGCCGGGGCCCCCATCAAGCGCCGGAGTGGGGCCGTCATCGCGGTCCCAATTGTCGCCGCTGTTCCATGGCCCGTTCATGTCACCTGTACCTTGCGAGCTATTCACATACAGGCTGGCATATTTCTCCATTCCCGGCAATTTGCCCGACGGGAAGTTTTCGTCGATGGCATAGAGTGCTTTTTCAAAGGACTTCTGATGCGCTATTTCGCGCGTCATCAGGAACATCAGCGCTTCTTTGATGCCGGGGTCGTCGGTAATATTGATAAGCCGTTCGTAGACGATCTTGGCGCGGGCTTCGGCGGCAATGTTGGAGCGGAGGTCAACGGTAGGTTCCGAGCGACTGTCTACATAAGCGGCGGTCCAAGGCACACCTGCGGAGTCAACGAGCGCGGGTCCGCCGCCGAATAACAATGATTCTTTCGCGCTGGTGCCACTTTGGCCGACCATGGCGTATAATTCTGCTTCGTTTGCCTGTGCTTCGGATAGCTGTGCCTTGGCACCTTTATTCAGCATGGCGACAATCGAGCCGATGACTTCCAAATGGCTCAATTCTTCGGTCGCAATATCAAGCAGCATATCTTTGCGGCCCGCATCATCTTCGCCCAAACCCTGTGTGAAATAGCGCATCGCAGCGGCAAGTTCTCCGTCCGCGCCGCCAAATTGTTCGAGCAACATACAGGCTAGCTTGGGATTGGGTTCGGATACGCGAACGGTATATTGAAGGCGTTTATTGTGCATGAACATGGCATATTCTCCTCGGCGATTACCGAGATGAACAGGACGCACGACGCAAAGGTTCCTAAGACGCGCGCAGGTTTTTAGATTTTGCGATGAGCGGATTATGTGGTGGTGCGGATGGCGGGACTCGAACCCGCACGCCCAAAAGGACAACAGATTTTAAGTCTGTAGCGTCTACCATTCCGCCACATCCGCGTGCCATTGCGGCAGACAGCATTCTGTCCGCACGGTCAAGACACTTTGCGCGAAGCTTTATTTGTTTAGGCGCTCGCGGACTTCTTTGCCGGGCTTGAAATAAGGCACACGCTTGGATGGTACTTCAACCGATGCGCCGGTGCGGGGGTTGCGGCCTTTGCGCGGGCTGCGATCACGGGTCGAAAAGGCGCCAAAACCACGAAGCTCAACGCGCCCGCCTTCAGCTAGGCGCTGAATAATCTGGTTGAAAAAAAGATCGACGATTTTTTCAATCTCTTCGGTCTTCAGTTCCGGGTTTTCGCCTTCAAGCTTCTTGATTAACTCGGAACGGATCATGCCGGGTCCTTTTTGTTGATCGTATCAGATTGCCTTGTCGTTCAATCGACTAGCCCATCTCTTGGTTCCAAGCTGCCAGAAAATTTCAGATTTTACAATGCCATTACAAGTTTGAATGCGGCCAAACAGCAAAAAACCCGCCTCTTTTTTGAAGAGGCGGGTTTCGTGTCCGTTTGACGGGATATGCTTTTAAAGCGTTACTTCTTCACGCCCTTGAGCGCTTCACCCAAGATGTCGCCAAGCGATGCGCCGGAATCCGACGAACCATATTGCTCAACAGCTTGCTTTTCTTCGGCCAGCTGCAGCGCCTTGACGGAGAAGTTTGGCTTCTTCGAACGGTCGAAGCCAGTGATCATTGCGTCGAACTTCTGACCAACCTGGAAGCGGTCAGGACGTTGCTCGTCACGGTCACGGCCAAGGTCGGCACGCTTAATGAATCCAGTTGCGCCATCTTCACCGGCTTGAACTTCAAGGCCGCCATCGCGCACTTCAAGAACAGTAACAGTGGTGGTCGCACCCTTCTTCAGGCCGCTTGCCGAAGCAGCGCCGGCTGCCGATGGGGCACCCTTTTCAAGCTGCTTGATGCCAAGCGAAATGCGCTCTTTCTCGGCGTCGATGTCGAGAACGATTGCCTTGACGGTTTCGCCCTTGCGGTGAAGGTGCAGTGCTTCTTCGCCAGTGATGCCCCATGCGATGTCCGACATGTGGACCATGCCGTCGACGTCGCCGTCGAGACCGATGAACAGACCGAACTCGGTTGCATTCTTGACTTCGCCTTCAACGGTCGAGCCAACTGGGAACTTGTCAGCGAACGATGCCCATGGATTGTCGTGCGCTTGCTTGAGACCAAGCGAGATGCGACGCTTTTCCATGTCGATGTCGAGAACAACAACGTCGACTTCCTGGCTGGTCGAAACGATCTTGCCAGGGTGAACGTTCTTCTTTGTCCAGGACATTTCCGAAACGTGGACCAAGCCTTCGATGCCCGCTTCGAGTTCGATGAATGCACCATATTCGGTGATGTTGGTGACGGTACCCGAAAGCTTTGTGCCAACTGGATATTTCGCAACCGCTGCATCCCAAGGATCGCTTTCCAGCTGCTTCATGCCAAGGCTGATGCGCTGTGTGTCCTTGTTGATACGAACGATTTGAACCTTGACGGTGTCACCAATGTTGATGACTTCGCTTGGGTGGTTGATGCGCTTGTAGCTGATGTCGGTGACGTGCAGCAGGCCATCGATGCCGCCCAGGTCAACGAACGCACCATAGTCGGTGATGTTCTTGACAACGCCGTCGATGATCTGACCTTCAGCAAGGTTCTGGATGAGGCCAGTGCGCTGCTCGGCACGTGTCTCTTCCAAAATGGCGCGACGCGAAACAACGATGTTGCCACGCTTGCGGTCCATCTTCAGGATGACGAATGGCTGGGCGATGTCCATCAATGGACCAACGTCGCGCACAGGGCGGACGTCGACTTGGCTGCCGGGCAAGAATGCCACTGCACCGCCGAGGTCAACGGTGAAACCACCCTTCACGCGGCCAAAGATAACGCCATCGACGCGGTTGCCAGCGTCGAATTCGCCTTCAAGAACGTCCCATGCAGCTTCGCGGCGTGCACGGTCACGGCTCAGCATGGCTTCGCCGTTCATATTTTCTACGCGGTCAACGAAGACTTCGACTTCGTCGCCAACCTTCAGGTCGGCTTTCTGGCCGGGCATAGCGAATTCACGCAGCGCCACACGGCCTTCGGATTTGAGACCCACATCGATGACAGCATGGTCATTATCGATTGCGGTTACGGTGCCTTTTACGACGCGGCCTTCAAAGCCGCCGTCTGCGCCACCAAGTGATTCGTCGAGAAGTGCCGCGAAATCGTCGCGGGTCGGGTTTGGCGAAGTTGCCATAGGTTAGAGTTTCCTTACGTATCTTTTTTCCGGCCAATCGGTTGGTTCCGATGGTCTTTGACCAGAGCTGCCTTATTACCCGAATAGCAATAAAGCGTTCAAATACAGGGCATATTGAAATGAAACCGCGTCATGCTGAACTCGTTTCAGCATCCATCCATCAACTTAGACCATTGGTCAGCGAGGCAAAATGGACCCTGAACCAAATTCAGGGAGACGGGGTGTCCGATCCAAACACTCCGGCCACTTAACGTTGCCGGAGGCGAGCCTCCACCAGCGCAATCGCAGCTTGAACGGCGCCGCCTATAGTCAAATTGCCAGTATCAAGCAATAGCGCGTCTTTCGCCGGTTTTAACGGCGCTGTCGTGCGGCTGGAATCGCGTTCGTCGCGGGCATGAATGTCTGCAAGGATGGCCTCTAGCGAAACATCGACTCCGCGGCTGGTCATTTCGGCATGCCGCCGCGCCGCGCGCACCTCGGCTGGCGCCGTGACAAACAACTTCACCTCGGCGTCCGGCGCGATCACGGTGCCGATATCACGCCCGTCGAGCAGCGCCCCGCCGGCTTGATGCGCAAAATCGACCTGACGTTTGTTCAGCGCCTGCCGGACGTCTGGATGGACGGATACGCGGCTGGCAATGCCGCCAACGGTTTCGCTGCGCAGGTTGTCATCGGTCAAAATGCTTTCGGGAAAGTCGCAGGCCAGCAGCGCGTCGTCCGCGTTGTCAGGGTCGCCTTTATTTTGCAAAACCTGAAGCCCAACGGCGCGATACAGCAAACCAGTGTCCAGAAAAGGCAGGCCGTAATGTTCGGCCAGCGCCTTTGCGATGGTGCCTTTGCCTGACGCGGTGGGGCCGTCGACAGCGATAATCATGGACGCGGTTTGCGGCGCTCGCGCACCGCAGCAATGATACCGGCAATCGCAATAATGCCCCACGCGATTTCAAGAACGAACGCCGCGAGGTTAAAATGCACCGACAGCGAAATAAGGAGACAAATCGCGCCAATGAGGTTCGCGATGTTGAACCATAATTTGTTCAGCTCTTTGGCGATGTTGGCATAAGCGAACGCGGCAACAAACAATGCGCTGCCGATGATGCCGATGATGTCGGCGGTAAGTCCGCTCATTGTGCCAGCCCCGCCATCATATTTTCGAATGTCGGAAAGCTGGTCGCAATCGGGCTGACATCGTCAACCGTGACCGGGTGATAGCAATGCTGGGCGGCAACCGCGAAGCTCATGGCGATGCGATGGTCAAGCGCGCTGTTGATGGTCGCGCCGCCTTGCAATGGCTCTCCACCAGTGCCTTGGATGACTAATCCATCCTCTCGTTCTTCCACTGCTGCGCCAATGGCTTTCAGGCCAGTTGCCATCAATGCCAGCCGGTCGCTTTCCTTGACGCGCAACTCGTCGAGGCCGCTTGTGGTGGTCTGTCCCTGCGCCATGCTGGCGGCGATAAAGAACACAGGAAATTCGTCGATCATGCTTGGCGCGACATCGGGCGGCACCTCTATGCCGCGCAGTGCCGAATGCCGCGCGGTGATGTCTGCAACCATCTCGCCGCCCACTTCGCGTTCATTGGAATAGGTCAGGTCCGCGCCCATGGCCTCTAGCATTTTATAAATGCCGGTGCGGGTCGGGTTCATGCCGACATTGGTTACGGTCACTTCGCTGCCCGGCGTGATAAGCGCCGCGACAATCGGGAATGCCGCCGAGGACGGGTCACCAGGCACTTCTATGCTTTGCGGCTGTAGCTCTGCCTCGCCGACCAGGCGGATATGGCGCACGCCGTCGGTATCGACTTCAACTGTCAAATCGGCGCCGAACCCGCGCAGCATACGTTCGCTGTGGTCACGGGTGGGTACTGGCTCAATCACTTCGGTAATGCCGGCGGTATTCAGACCCGCTAGCAATATAGCGCTTTTGACCTGCGCTGAGGCAACAGGCAGGCGGTAGCTGATCGGAATTGCGGGCACCAACCCGCGCACCATCAGCGGTAACTTGCCGCCGGGGCTTGCGGTAAACTCTGCACCCATCAGGCTTAGCGGTTCAATGACTCTGCCCATCGGGCGCTTCGAAAGGCTGGCATCTCCAATGAAGGTCGCGGTCAGCCGGTGGCTGGCGACGAGGCCCATCAAAAGCCGCGTCGATGTGCCGCTATTGCCCATATCGAGTGCGCCCGCAGGCTGCATCAGTCCACCGACGCCTACGCCATGGACGGTCCAGCTTGCCCCAGAATCCTTGGCACCAGTGCGTTCAATCGTCGCGCCCATCGCGCGCATGGCTGCGGCGGTCGACAAGACGTCCTCGCCCTCAAGCAAGCCTGTTATTTTGCTTTCGCCCACGGCCAGCGCACTGAACATTAAAGAACGGTGCGAGATGGATTTATCGCCGGGAACACGCACAGTGCCACGAAGCGGGCCAGTATTACGGAAAGTGCCGGGGCGGGAATTGGCTATATGCATGTCGCCCCGCGCTTTGCAGAGCCTATGCCATTAAGTCAACGTCAAGCGCCCAGCCGTGCAACCATAAACACCGGAAGGGCACACAAATTTTTGACACCGCCGTCATGCTGTGGCAATGGCCGCCCCAATCATTGGTGATTCCGCGCGCGGCATCGCCTTTCCAGTTATTTCAAGAAGGATTTGAACCCGCCATGATCAAGGCTGAATGGGGAACCAAGCGCACTTGCCCGAAATGCGGCGTGCGTTTTTACGACCTGACCAAGGACGAACCGGTTGAGTGCATCGAATGCGGCAACCAGTGGACGCCTGAACCCGTGCTGAAATCCAAGCAGCCAATGCCGTTTGAAGAGGTCGAGAAGAAGAAGGACGACGCCGATCTGGCCGATGACGATCTCGATATCGATGTTGATGCCGTTGATGGCGATGTTTCGCCCGATAATGACGTCGACTTGGGCGGTGACGAAGACCTTGGCGTTGCCGGGACGGAAGCCGAACCAGAAGATATCTAATCTTCGCACTTGATATATGGGGGAGCGCTCGTTAGTGGCGCTCCTCACCAAGGCTGTCTTACGACAGCGCGATGGGGCCTTAGCTCAGCTGGTAGAGCGCTACACTGGCAGTGTAGAGGTCAGGGGTTCGACTCCCCTAGGCTCCACCAAATTTTTTTCCGCACGTCATGCTGAACGTGTTTCAGCATCCATTTGCTAGCTTCACCCGAAGAGTTAAGACGCACGATGGACCCTGAACCAAGCTCAGGGTGACGGGCTTGGGTTTTGAACCCGCCACTGGCCAAGACCGCCATTCTCCCCTAAGGCCAACACATGCATTTTCTCGACCAAGCAAAAATTTTCATCCGCTCTGGTGCAGGCGGCCCCGGAGCCGTGAGCTTCCGGCGCGAGAAATATGTGCAATATGGCGGCCCTGATGGCGGCAATGGCGGCAAGGGCGGCGACATCATTTTTGAAGCGGTCGCTGGCCTCAATACGCTCATTGATTTTCGCTACGCACAGCATTTCAAAGCCATGCGCGGTATTCAGGGCATGGGCCGTGATCGCCACGGTGCCTATGGCGACGATCTGATCATTCAGGTGCCAGTCGGCACGCAGGTGCTGGCGGACGATGAAGAGCGTACATTGCTGCTCGACCTGACTGAGGTCGGCCAGCGCGTGGTGTTCTTACGCGGCGGCGATGGTGGCCGTGGTAACGCTTCGTATAAAAGCTCGACCAATCGCGCCCCAAGGCAACATGGCCCAGGCTGGCCGGGCGAAGAACGCTATGTCTGGTTGCGGTTGAAGCTGCTGGCAGATGCTGGCCTCGTCGGCATGCCGAACGCGGGCAAATCCACCTTCATTAATCAGGTGTCCAATACCAAGGCCAAGGTCGGCGCCTATCCGTTCACCACGACTCGCCCACAGCTTGGCGTTGTCGAGCATAAGTCGCGCGAGTTTGTGCTTGCCGATATTCCCGGCCTTATCGCCGGTGCTGCCGAAGGCGTCGGCATTGGCGACCGCTTCTTGGGGCATATCGAACGGTGCCGGATATTGGTGCACCTTATCGATGCAACACAGGATGACCCTGTGGCGGCATGGCATATCGTGTGTGACGAGCTGAGTGAATATGGCGCTGCGCTTGATGAAAAGCCTCAGATTGTGGCGCTCAACAAGGGCGATTTGCTTGACCCCGAACTGATGGCAGACATTGCCGAACAGTTGCAGGCCGCAGGCGCGTTGGATGTTATCTCCATTTCCGGTGCCACTGGGCAGGGTGTTGACCTTGTTCTCGACCGGATATTGGAAGCGCTCCCTGCCAAAAGCGGGCTTGAGGGCGGCAGGGCCGACGGTATCATTGAGGACGGGACATGGTCCCCAATCTAACGGCTGCATTTCTGCCGGATTCATGTCCATTATTGGTTGTGAAGGTCGGGTCATCGCTGCTGGTGCAGGCCGATGGTGCAGTTCGCCGTGATTGGCTCAAAACGCTGGTTTCCGATATTCACGCGCGGCATGCCGCCGGACAACGGATAATTATCGTTACCTCGGGCGCGATTGCGCTTGGCGCGCGTCGCTTGGGTTTTGAAAAGGGCGGGCGGGCTAGCCTTGCCGATGCGCAAGCTGCTGCGTCCGTGGGTCAAATCATCCTTTCGGGTATCTGGGCGGATCTTTTGCAGGAACATCAGCTGGCCGCTGCGCAGATGTTGGTGACGCTGGATGACCTTGAGGACCGCCGACGCTATTTGAATATCGCAGCAACGCTCGACCGGCTTCTGGGCGCAGGGGCGGTTCCGGTTATCAATGAAAATGACAGCGTCGCGACTGAAGAAATCCGCTTTGGCGACAATGACCGTCTGGCCGCGCGTGTCGCGCAAGCCGCTGGCGCACAGGCGGTCGTGTTGCTGTCTGATGTGGACGGTCTGTATGACCGCGCACCCCATTTGCCGGACGCCAACTTGTTGCCGCAAGTGGACAAGATTGATGGACGTATTCGTATCATGGTGGCCGAAGGGTCCTCATCGGGCATGGGCTCTGGCGGTATGGCATCGAAATTGGACGCCGCCGACATCGCCACACGGGCTGGTATCGGCTTGGTGATAAGCTCCGGATTGAACAACCATCCGCTGGCGGCGCTTGAAAATGGCGGACCGTCGACCTTTTTCGCGCCGCGTGCGGGTAGCTCGGCGCGCAAAAGCTGGTTGAGCGGTCGTCTAATTGTCAAAGGTCGCATCCGTGTCGACGATGGGGCAGTTGCAGCGTTGAAGAGCGGGAGCAGCTTATTGCCAGCTGGCGCTTTGTCAGTCGAAGGCGAGTTCAAGCGCGGCGACGTGATTGACATTAGCGACGATGACGGCGTTGCGATTGCGCGCGGCCTTTCGGAATATGACGCCTTGGATGCCGCGCGCATTTGCGGCCATCGTTCCAGCGAATTAGCGGATATATTGGGCACGGTGCCCCGCTCCGTACTTGTCCATCGCGATCAGCTGGTGTTGCTTTGAAGACTGTGGCGCTAACGGGTGCAACCGGTTTTGTCGGACGCATCACGCTTGACCGGCTGCTGCAGGCTGGTTGGGACGTACGGGCACTGACGCGTCGCGACCAGCCAGCGAAAAAAGGCGTGCATTGGGTTCGCGGCAGCCTTGATGATCGCGAGAGCCTTGCAAGATTATGTGCGGGCGCGGATGCTGTCCTGCATGTCGCCGGCGTAGTCAACGCGCCCAACGCGGCAGGGTTTGAAACCGGAAACGTCACGGGAACAGCGAACATGCTTTCCGCTGCAACTGAAGCGCGGGTAAAACGCTTTGTGCATGTTTCGTCGCTCGCCGCCTGCCATCCCGCACTTTCCATGTACGGCGCAAGTAAGGCCAAGGCCGAGCAACTGGTGACGGCATCCGAGCTCGACTGGACAATTATCCGGCCGCCGGGCGTCTATGGCCCGGGCGATACAGAGATGTTTGATATGTTCCGAATCGCAGCGCGTGGTTGGGCGCTTTTGCCCCCGCGCGGGCGGGTTTCGATCATTCATGTGGATGATCTGGCACGATTGCTGGTGCAGCTTTTACCCACAGGAGCCGATGTGACTGGCCGGATATTTGAGGCCGATGACGGCCGCGCCGATGGCTGGACACATGAAGAATTTGCGCGCGCCATCGGTGCTGCGGTCGGACGTCGCGTCAATGTCGTGCACGCGCCCGCGTTCCTGATGAACATTGCGGGCCATGCCGACCGTTTCTTTCGCGGTGGCAAGGCAAAGCTGACACCGGACCGTGCACGCTACCTTGTGCATCCTGACTGGACCATTGACCGGGGGGCATTTCCACCGGTTGAGCGATGGCGCCCTGAAATGGCGACCGAAACCGGACTAGAAGGCACGGCACGCTGGTATAGCGCGCAAGGTTGGATGTAGCTGAATTGCTTTGCCCTTTTGCCGCCTTAATCACTTGGCATAGCACGGCCAAACGGCACATCGCATGTATATTGCTTGAGGATTTAAAATGATTGACCGCACCGAAATGTTCGAACGCCTAACTGGCCTGATTGCCCCTTTTAACAAAAAAGGCGTCGACGTTACCGAAACCACGACATTCGCTGGCGACCTTGAATGGGACAGCCTGACCGTCATGGATTTCGTCGCCGAAGTGGAAGACAGTTTTGACATCATCATCAGCATGAACTTGCAGGCCGAGATCGAAAATGTCGGTCAGCTGGTTGATGCGGTAAAGAAACTAACGGACTAAACAGCGATGACTGACTTACTCTCGAAATTTGATCCGCTCATTGAACAGCGCCGCGCGTTGCTGTCGACTGGACTGACTGATCCATTCGGATTGGTGATGGAAAAGGTTCTGTCACCCACGGTCGCCATCTGTAATGGGCGCGAGACGATTTTGCTCGGCACCTATAAGTATATGGGCATGACATTTTACGAAGATGTCATCGCCGCTGGCAAGCAAGCATTTGAAGATTTCGGCGCAGGCACGACAGGCAGTCGCGTGCTGAACGGTACGTTTGACCCGCATCGTGACGTCGAGGCCGCCTTGCGCGAATTTTACGACATGGACCATGCAATGGTCTTTTCGACGGGGTATCAGGCCAATCTGGGCATCATCAGCACCATCGCCGGGAAGGGCGATTATATCATCCTCGACATCGACAGCCATGCGTCGATTTATGACGGCTGTAAAATGGGCGATGCCGAGATTGTTGCGTTTCGTCATAATGACGTCGAAGCGCTGGAAAAGCGCCTGAAGCGCTTGCCGCCAGAAGCGGGCAAGCTGGTCATATTGGAAGGTGTCTATTCGATGCTGGGCGACGTTGCCCCGTTGAAGGAAATGATCCGTGTTTCGAAGGAAGCCGGTGCCATGATCTTGGTGGATGAGGCGCATTCGATGGGTTTCATCGGCGAAAATGGCCGCGGCGTTGCCGAAGAGCAAGGCGTGTTGGACGACGTTGATTTTGTCATCGGCACCTTCAGCAAGAGCGTCGGTACGGTGGGCGGATTTTGCGTTTCGAACCATCCGAAGTTCGAAATACTCCGTCTCGTGTGCCGCCCTTATGTATTTACCGCAGCCTTGCCACCCAGCGTGATGGCATCCAGTGCGGTGTCGATCCGCAAACTGATGCACAACAAGGATAAGCGCGCGCATCTGTGGGAAAACTCCAAAACGCTGCATAAAGGCTTGCGTGATTTGGGCTTCCAACTGGGGACAGAAACCCCGCAAAGCGCAATTATCGCCGTAATTATGCCTGATTTGGAACGGGGCGCGATGATGTGGGAAGCGCTGCTCAAGAACGGCCTTTACGTAAACCTCGCGCGTCCACCTGCAACGCCCGCCGGGATGACGCTGCTGCGCTGCTCCTTATGTGCCGAACATACCAGCGATCAGGTGGCCGATATCCTGTCCCGCTTCGAACGCGCAGGCAAAGCAGTCGGGATTATCTGACGGCCGACATATGATCAGGCTCGACCGCAATGCCCGCTTATTGGCGATTGGATTTGCGGCCATGGCGGGCATGGTCGATGCCATTGGCTTTCTCGCCAGCGGCGGGTTTTTCCTGTCCTTCATGAGCGGGAATTCGACGCGTTTTAGTGTGGGAGTTGTCGATGGCGCGCCCTATGTCGGGACAGTGCTAGCGTTATTGGCGAGTTTCGTCGCAGGCGTCATTGGCGGTTCGCTCATTGGCCGACATAAACAAGATGATCACGTAAAACGGCAGGTGCACATTCTTGCTATTATCGCTGGCGCCTTATGCGTGGCACCGCTGTTGGCACATGGTGGATTTTTGATAGCGGCATTGTGTCTCGCCGCATTCTGCATGGGTCTGGAAAACACGCTGTTCGAACGCGACGGTTCTGTGTCGTTTGGATTGACCTATATGACTGGGGCCTTGGTCAAAATCGGGCAAGGTTTGGCAACGTTCATCAGCGGCGGCGCGCGTTTTGATTGGGTGCCCTATATGTTGCTCTGGCTCGGTTTAGTTACGGGCTCAGCCGTCGGTGCCGGGCTATATGGTGCATTCGGTGTAATTAGCCTGTGGGCGCCTGCGGCCTATTCTGCCATATTAGCAATGATACTGGGCTTTTCGGGACGCGGGGCGAAACCTTAACGCACGGCACCCTTTGCCAATAATTTGGGCACAAGGAACAATGCCGCGACCAATGGCCATTTGCGCTGCCACGGGCGGACCTTGATCTCAGTCCCGGCGTGGCGATTGACCTTCCATGCGAGATAATCGATGCCGCCTGCATACGTGAACGCGGCTTTGGCAAGGCGCGCGACGGTCAGCATTTTGCCCCGTCGCCGCAAAGCGGGCCAGCGCCGTTGTTCCTGGACAATGCGTCGTTCCGGATCCGGCAAAAGATGGATTTTTCCGCCGCGCACTTCGTTTGCAATCATCGTGTGATGCAGCGCGGCGCGTCCAAACCGATCGTATCGTTCGGGGTCAAAAGCAATGACCGATGAGGGCCGATCCTTGCGTTCGGCGCGTAGTTCCGCGCCATAGGTCATTTGAAATCCGGACTGCCACAGGTCACGCACATCGACCTCGCGCTCGACATGGGCCAGTGCCGCGTTGAGCAAGGTCGGGGCTGCCCCTGATATTGCCAGAATGGCCGCCTGACGCGCATCGTCATCGGCATACCAAAGTAATCGGGATGGCTGCGAAAAACGTGCCCATACCGATACTGCCGATGCCGCTGGCCGGTTGAGATGATGAAAGTCCCGCTCGCTCAGGATCGCAACCTTCGCAATCAGGTCTCCATGCTGAAACGGAAAGACATTGGGTGGCAGACGCCGGTTCCATTTCGCCAGCCAGCCCTTGCCATAGGCCGCCTCATAATCCGACACGATCAGGTAAAAATCGAGCATTTCGCCTTGAAGTTGCTCGGACCGCAGGCACGAACCGTAAAACAGGACAGCACGCGCCGCGGTACCGTATTGCGCTGCGATATGCCGAGCAAATTCGGGTACCCCCGCCTGTGCGGGTGTCGCCAATTCTTCGGCCACCAATTGTGTCAGCGAAAGCATATCAGGGCCTTAGCCGTATCGGGGGCAGTTTGTTAAGCGGCGAGTTTAAGGAAGGGCACCGGCGGCGTAGAGCGCAGCACGATGGGACTGCCGCGATGCGCTTCAAACACCTCGCCGTCTAAAACGACGCTGCTTTGTTCGCTGTCGATGCGAATGACATCGCCTTGCTGGAAATGAAGGCCGCTGGTCGTCGTCTGGCCAAGCTTACCCAAAAGCGACGCCGCGATCATTTTTAGCATCGCCCATGGCTTTTGGTCGACCGCCAGAAACTTCATAAGTCCCCGTTGCTTCGTTGTGCCGGCTTGGCCGCCAAGCAAAAGCTTCTCCAGCGTCGTTACAATCAACACCGAAAATGTGCCCTGCAGTTCGCCCTGACGCACAAAAGATATGCTCACTGGCTTGGCCCGATCAGGCAAAAAATTCGCTTTGACGCCAACAATTGCGGAAAAAAGAACAGCAAGTGCGGTCAGAAAATGGCTTAACCCGTTAGGTAGCCCAAGCGGATAGATTTTGTTGCGGCAATAGAGGATTGTCTCCGCCAAGCCCGCACCGCCAAGGAACATGCCAAGCACAGGGCGCGCGCCTTCGGTCCCGTCGCTCAACGCAATCAGTTCACGCACCACGATATGTTTGGACAGGTCACCCTTGGCGACTTCAATAATCCGGGCCAGCGCCACAAGCGGGTCGCCCTCCGCACCCAGATCGAGCGCGATGAGGTTGGTTTTGCCATTTGGCAATACGGCCACTGGCGGCGGTGTGCCTTCGAAATGGCCGCCATGATACAGTTCGGTCAAAGCCGACTGCACTGTGCCATCGCCGCCGTTGACAACTAATACCTTCGGCTTGACGCGAGCAATCATTTCCAGCGCCTTGGCGATCTGACCGATTTCTTCGACTTCGTAATGGAAGATATCCGGATTTTTGGCGCAATATGTTCGAACCGCCGGCAACAGCGACCTATTGCCGGTGGAATTGGGGTTCGAAAGAAGCGCGACTAAAGCCAAATAATAACCCTTACATATAGCGCAGATTGATGGTGATGCGGGTAACGCCCGGGCCAGCCTGAAACGCAACCTTGTTCACAGAAGGCCTGCCTAGGTTCAGGATGTTGATGCTTGGGTTATTTGAAAAACCGCCGCCATCCTTGCTGATGTCGGTTTTGCCATTGGCATTGACGTCATGACGCACGGCAATGCCGTATTTGCCTGTCTCCGGAACGGGTACGCAGAACTTCATCGTACCGCTGTTTGCGCGCGTCTCGATACGGTGCAACCAACGACCCTTGGCCAACCAAGCGCTTCCGGTGGCAGGATAGGATTGCACCCGCACTCGGCCGCTTGCTTCTTTGATGCCGTTGACGCTCACCAGCACAGCTGGGCCTTCGCCTGTCGTGCAGCGCGACAGATCATTGCTGACTTCCTGACCCGCAACCGCTGTCCCGGCGAAGAGCGCCAGACCAGCTACGGAGATGAGGACGAAACCTTTTTGCATTTCTAAAACTCCTGGAACTCAATGCCCGACATCCGCAATTGCGCATGCCATCGATATTGCCCCTGAACCTGATAGCGTCTATCGAGTCAGTTTGCGGCCAAATTAGGGTGACAGGGCGACCATAAGTTGAAATTTCTGACTGCCACTGACCGCTATATCTTCAGGCTCGTGATGTTGCCGTTGCTTGCCACGCTGGCAATCGCTGCATCGCTGCTGCTGCTGGAGAAAATGCTCAACCTGTTCGACTTCGTTGCAGCAGAGGGCGGACCCGTCAGCGTCGTGTGGCGCATGCTGGCAAATTTGATGCCAGAATATCTTTCGCTCGGCATCCCGATTGGGCTTTTGCTGGGCATATTGCTCGCTTTCCGGCGGTTGGCGACCTCATCCGAGCTCGATATTTTCCGGGCTGTCGGGATGAGTTATTTCCGCCTGCTACGTGTGCCTTTTCTGCTCGCAATTGCCCTTGCCGCAGTCAATTTCACCATCGTTGGATTCCTGCAGCCAAGCGCGCGCTATCTGTATGAAGAGCTTCGTTTCGAGCTGCGATCAGGTGCCTTTGGCGCAAAGGTTCGGGTCGGCGAGTTCAACAATGTAGGCAAAAATTTGACCGTCCGCATCGATGAAAGCCGCGATAATGGCAACGCGCTATCCGGCATGTTTGTCTATGCGCGCGGTAACAAGGGCCAATCCATCGCGGTGACCGCGGAAAAGGGCCAGTTTTTGCGCACGGATGATCCCGACACTATTTTGCTGCGTCTGGAAAAAGGGACGATGGTGCATGATGCGCCCAATTACAAAACGCCGCGTGTGCTCAGCTTCACGAGCCATGACGTACCGATCCCGCTACCCCAGATTGAGAATTTTCGCACCCGGGGCGGCAAGGACCGGGAATATTTGATTACCGAACTGGTGCATATCGGCAATGACGCCGGCAAGCCCGCACTGGACCGTAACCGCGCATGGGCCAATTTCCACTTCCGTCTGGTCGAAGTGGCCATGATGCTGTTGCTGCCGTTTTTGGCGCTGGCACTGGCTGTTCCGCCGAAGCGCTCCACGTCTGCGCTCGGCGTATTTCTATCGATCGTAATGGTCGTCACCTATCACAAGATAAACGAATATGCCGAAAGCGTCGGGGGAATGGGTGTGGTTGACCCGTTCATCGCTTTGTGGGCCCCGTTCCTGCTATTTGCTGCGCTGATCATGTGGATGTATCATGTCATCGCGCATGTTCCGGGTGGCCAGCCGATCGGCGCGCTTGAGGTGTTCGCCGCAAAAGCCGGTAAGTGGATCAGGGGGCTTTTCCGCTTCGGCCGTAAATCGCGCCTTGCGACCATTGGCATGCCCGCGCAGCCAGAAGGGTCATAGACATGAATTTCTTCCCTTCCCGTAACATCACCTTGTACATGGCGCGGCTCTTTGTCGTCCGCAGCTTTGGCGTGCTGATGATGCTGGTGCTGATCCTGATGACACTCGATTTGCTGGGCGAAAGCGGCAAGATATTGTCGGTTCCAGGCAATGATCAGGGCGATGTACTTCGCTATGTCACCATGCGCGCGCCGCAAATCATCGCGCGGTTTTTGCCATTCTCTGTGCTGCTCGGCACGCTCATCACCTTCGCCGCGCTTAGCCAGAATAGCGAAATTGTGGCAATGAAGGCTGCGGGCCTCTCGGCGCACCAGATCTTGGCACCAATGTTTGTCGCCAGCCTTGCGGTGGCAGTCATCTCCTTTGCCTTTAATGATACGGTCGTTGCGCCCAATACCGCGCGGTTGAAACTATGGCAGGCCGCCGAATATGGCCCCGTTGCGGTTGATAGTGACGCACGCAACAATGTCTGGGTGCGCGAGGGCGGCGACCTCATCAACGCCGGAAGTGTAAAGGGCAGCGGCAATGATACCGTCCTTGAAAATGTGCAGATATATTTGCGCAATAATGGCGGGTTGCGTCAAGTTATCAGTGCATCCACCGCGCGATATACAGACGGCGCCTGGATATTGGACAATAGCGAGACGTTTGATGTTGCAACCACTGAAGTCAAAAAGGCCGAACGTTTGGTGGTCGGCAAGGGCATCACGCCTGACCGTTTCAACTATGTGAAGGTCGATGGCGACAGCCTTGGCTTCTTCCCGTTGATGCGCGCCATTGAGGACCTGAAAAGCGCCGGACGACGCACTGACAATTTGGAAGGCATATTGTGGCACAAGCTATCGGGGCCGCTGTCGACGTTGCTCATGCCCCTGTTGGCCGCGGTCGCTGCATTCGGCCTCGCGCGGTCAGGCGCTCTTTTCTTGCGCGCCGTCATCGGCATGGCGCTCGGCTTTGCCTATTTCGTTGCGGATAATTTCGCGCTGGCCATGGGCAATCTGGGCGCTTACCCGCCGTGGATTGCGGCATGGGGACCATTTTTATTGTTCCTGCTGATCGGCGAGACGGTATTAGTCCGCACTGAAGAATGAGCGCCAGATAGTGAGCGGTCCAGCGGAGGACGCGTTGGCCAAGCCAGCGCCAGCCGTTAGCAATCAAGAAGTCGCCAGGGGCGCGGGCCTATCCGCTTTATCGTGATTGGGTGCGTTACTCGAAGTGGTCGCGCAACCGGCGTACACATGGATGTTCGGCATCACCGGCTATGGTGTCTATGTCGTCTTATGGGCCGCCATCAATATCCTTGCCAATATCCTCGACCTCGCCATGGGGCAGGCGTTGCAGCGGGTCATACCGGCGGAACCGGACACTGAACGGCAGCATGGCGCGGTCAAATTTGCGCTGCTGGCGGGCACTGGACTGGGCATCATTGCTGCTGCGCCTGATGAAGCTGCCCATATCCCGGCGGCTATTGCGCTGTTTGCATGGAGCCTGCCGCTTTGGATTTTCGTGGAAATCGCGACCGCTGCGGCGCGTGCCAAAAGGGCGTTCGGCCCTGAAATACGCTTGCGCATATTTTGGGAGCAGCTTGCACGATTGGTATTTGCGGTAGGCTTTTTCGCGGCGGGATATAATCTGACGCGCTTGCTGCTTGGCCATTTGCTCTCGCTCGCGTTGACTGCGATATTGTCCGTGCGCTTGCTGGGCCGTTATTATGATTTGCGCTTGCTGGTGCGTGGGCCAATGCCCCGCTTTCTGCGCCCTGCATAGCGGCGCGGCGATGTTGCCCCCCGCGCTTGCCCGCCGGGCCTATAACGACTTGCCGCCCATTTTGCTCAACCTGATGGTGTCGGGCGCGGGCGGCGCAACTGCGGCGGCATTTTATGGCATCGCGCGCAAAATTGCCTCGCTCCCGCTGATCGTGCGCCAGTCATTTCTATATGTATTGTCGCCGCTTGCATCAGCGCAGGCGTCGGTGGACCGGAACGCGATGTTGCCAATGTACCGTTTTTCGACGCATATCTCTTTGCTGTTGGCCGCGCGCAGACGAGGCTGTCATTGGTCCAGCGACGCCCATAGTTGAAATGGTCGGGCACAAGGGGCTGCCTTTGGTAAACAGCATCATCGGGCTATCTATATGGCTGATGCTGGCCCTGTGGCTAGTACCAAACTACGGCGCGGTCGGAATGGCGATGTCGGTATCGGCGGCTGTCTTAGTCACGGCTTGGGCGGCGGTTGCGGAGCTTCGCTTTGGCGACAGGCTTATCCCGTTTGGCCGTGGTTTTTGGCGCGCGGGTGCAGCCAGCCTGTGCGTGCTCATAATGTTATGGCTGGCAGGTGTGGTACTCGCCGGATTTGGCGCACCCATCCGTGCCGCCGGGCTTTTCGTCCTTTTCTGGCCATCATTATGGCTGGGCTTACGCTACGGACTTGACGAGGATGACAAAGCCGCGTTGGGCAACTTTGGGAAAAGGCTGCGCCTTTGAATTTCTCGCGACGCAACCGCAAAGCTTCAGGAAGTGCATATGACTGACATAATGATCCGCCCCGTGTTGACGAAAGCCGACCGCAAGGCGTTTATCGATCTGCCCTTCCGGCTATATGCGAAGGACCCCAACTGGGTGCCGCCGTTGAAAGATGAAGTCAGCGGTCTGATGACCCCGGGCAAAAATCCTTGGTTCGAACATGGGGCAGCGGAGTTCTTTCTGGCCGAGCGTAAAGGTGCCGTTGTGGGCCGGATCTCCGCGCATATTGACCAGCTTGCGCTACAACAGCCTGTCGAGCAGGGCATGGGGCCGGGCTGCGGCAATTGGGGCATGTTCGAGGCCGAGGATGCTGATGTGGCGGCTGCGTTAATCGCCCGCGCCGAAGATGCCCTGCGCGCCAAGGGCATGACGCGCTCGCTTGGTCCAATCAGCCTTGCGATGTGGGACGAACCAGGACTGTTGGTGGAAGGTTTTAACGAGCCGCCTGTGGTGATGATGGGTTTCAACAGTGCGGCCTATGCGCCGTGGGTTGAGGCGGCGGGCTATGTTGGCGTGCAGGATCTGCTGACGTACGAGCTGCCCATCGACAAGGGCTTGCCAGAGTTGACCCAGCGTATTTTTGCCATGGGCGAACGGTCGGGCCGCATTCGCGTGCGTTGTGTCGACAAAAGCCGTTTTGACGAAGAGGCGGCGTTGATCCTGAGCATCCTCAACGACGCGTGGAGCGATAATTGGGGCTTCGTTCCGTTCACTGATGCTGAAATCGCTTATGCCGGAAAAAAGCTGAAACCCATCGTGTATGAAGATTTGATCCGCGTGGCTGAACTTGATGGCGAGCCAGTGGCATTTATGATGACCATTCCCGATCTCAATGAAAAGCTGCGCGATTTTCGTGGAACCTTGTGGCCCTTCAACTGGGCGAAGCTGTTGTGGTGGCTGCGCAAACCGCAAGTGCGGACGATGCGCGTACCGTTGATGGGCGTAGTCAAAAAGCTGCAGGCGTCACGAATGGCGAGCCAGCTTGCCTTTATGCTGGTCGAACATATCCGCCGTGCGTCGGTGGAGAAATATGGCGCGGTGCGCGGTGACTTTGGCTGGGTATTAGCGACGAACGGGCCAATGCGGTCAGTTGGCGAAGCCGTCGGCGGCGTGGTGAACAAGGTGTATCGCATTTACGAGAAGCCGCTCTAGGCGCTGCATAACGCCAGGTATTGGACGAGACCTGCTCACCCGCTCCGATTTGTTGGAACTGTGTATCTGTCCATGCGTTTGTCCTTCTCCCCCAAGGAAAGGATGCACCATGACCGATAAGGACAATAGCCGACCCATCGGCAGCACCCCAGTCACCGATGCCGCCGCCGCGACGGCACCGGATCAGGCACGCGCGCAGCAGACGGAATATCCCGCCGCCGTCAGCAGCAACGCCGACTTGCGCACCAAGGAAGACGAAGACGACGCCAGCAGCGCGGCGATGACCGCAACGGGTGAAGATATTGACAATGACCATGCTGACGAGCGGCCTTACGACCGCTCCGATGACGCGCCGGAAACCTTTCACGGTGAACAGGATGATGAAGGCGCGCAGGCGCAGACCGTTGCGGACGACGCCATTCGCGGTCTTGCCGATGAACAGGCGTCGGTCGAATCGGAACATGGCGGCTCCACCAATCCAGCGCAAATCCAGCCGGATGACGCGCAGGACGTCGTAGATCATATGAACCAGATGGAAAGCAGCGGCCGGATCGACATGGACGCCTATCGCGGCGAACGTAGTGACGATGACGAGCCAGACACCCTCGGCGAAGGCGCGCTTGAACCCGATGATGTCGATAGCCACGGCAACCGACCGCAAGGCCGGTTCTGACCTAATCCATCGATTCTGGAGGCATCCATTGGATGCCAAAAGGAGCGGAGGGCCCGTTCCCTGTCACTAGGGGGCGGGCCTAACTTTTATCCGTGGCGGGCGTCGTTCAGCGTAGCAAAAATCATTACCACGGCAAAAGACAGCACCATCCCTGTAAAAAGGGCAACGGCGGGCATCTGAAATACGTCCATGTGAATACTCCTGTTTGAACAAGAGCCTTTTATGGCTGCGAAAAGCGGGCGTCTTTGATCTCGGTCAAACCGTTCCGCGCACCGCGTGCATTGGCAAGGGACCGTAAATATGCGGGAAAAGCGCACCGCCCCGCGACACTTCCCATTTAATCAGGTCGCCGAGCGGGGCCAAATCGATTTCCGCGATTACCAAGCCGTCCTGTCCCGCGAAATGCTTGTCGAGCGTGCCCTGCAACTGGTCGGCGGTCGACAAATGGATATAGCCATCGGCAATGTCGACCGGCGCGCCGTGGAATGTTCCGTCGGCTTCAAACTGCGCCCATTGCGCGGCGGTGAAAATCTTGAATGCAATGTCAGACATACCAAACCCATGCCCAAAAGGCAGCGCGGGGGCAAGGCTATCGCCCCCGTCAAACGCTACTGTGGCGATTATGCCACAGCTTCTCGTTGTTTTAGGTTCATGAAACTATCGCTGCGCCCGCCCCGTTTGTTGTTTGGCGTCACAGGTGATGGCGTCAGTTTGACAATAAATGGAATAGAACATGCGTAAATTATTAATTGGTGCAGCCCTCCTCTCCACTGCACTTGCAACCCCTGCTTTCGCGCAGGAAGCCGCGCCTTTCACCGGCCCGCACATCGAAGGCCTGGTTGGCTATGATGATGTCAGCGAAGGCGAAGGCGATTTAATGTATGGCATCGCGGCTGGTTATGATTTCCAGCTTGGCGGCGTCATCGCCGGCATCGAAGGTGAATTCGCCGATTCCGACGTGAAGGGTACGGCCAGCGACCTTATCACCACCGGCGATTCATTCCGCCTGAACACTGACCGCGACCTCTATGTCGGCGCGCGTCTGGGTTTCGCCGTTAGCCCAAGCACGATGATCTACGCGAAGGGTGGTTACACCAACGCGAAGTTCGAAAGCCGCTTCGACAATGGCGCAGGGACCATCTTTAACAATGGCGTGACTGCCGACGGTTACCGTTTGGGCGCCGGTGTTGAACAGAAATTCAACCTGTTTGGACCAAGTGGCTTCATTAAGGCGGAATATCGTTATTCGAACTACAAGAATCTCGACATTGGCGAAGATGACTTTGACCGCGAGATCGACGTAGACCGTCATCAGGCAGTCGTGGGCGTCGGCGTCCGCTTCTAGTCTAATCTCATTCGGTCATTTGTCTTTTGGCCGATGCAATGACCGCCGGGCGAAATCCCGGCGGTTTTTTGTGTCCGGCGCATGTTTCGCCGCAAAACGCATCCAAAACAGACTCAACTCACCGCGACATTAAGACATAATTGAGAGTAAAATGTAACGCATGGTAACATGGGTAAGCATTTCCGAATTATCGAAGGCGGCCGCAACAGGCGCAAAGACGGGCTGGACGAAAAGCGGGAGCATTCGACGATGCGCTACGGCACCCCGGAATGGGTTCAGCGTGCAGCTTATATCAAACCCAAGACGCGCCGGTTCCGAAGTGCGTCCGCATTCGACAGCCGCTTTGTTTTGCTGATGCTGACAACGCCGCTCTTTGGCTTTTGGATTGTGTGGAAGGCGATGTCGCCCGATGTCGCTCTTTCATCCGCCACCCTATCCGCCAGCGCATCCGATACCGAATCCGCATCCTTCACCTTCTGCCACAGCGGCGGCGGGACCAATTGCGTGGTCGATGGCGACACCATCTATTATCGCGGCACAAAGATCCGCATTGCCGACATCGATACCCCCGAAACCCACGGGCCGCGATGCCCGGCAGAGGCAGAGCGCGGCGCGGCGGCCACGCGCCGCATGCAACAACTGGTGAATGCAGGGCCCTTCAGCTTGCAAAGCATCAACCGGGACGAGGACCGCTATGGCCGCAAGCTGCGCATCATCACGCGCGGCGGGGAAAGCCTTGGCAGCATATTGGTCGATGAAGGCCTCGCGCGTTATTATGAAGGCGGCCGCCGAAGCTGGTGCTGACGCTGCGCTGAAATTGCGTGAGCGCAGTCGGTAGCAGGCTGAGCCTTATTGATCCTTGGAGGATTTCCAGCGACCCAGCGCGAGTCCGGCAACCACGCCCATAGCAATGCCAATGGCAAGATTATCGATAGCCGTACCGATGGCCACGCCCAGTGCGACACCGACCGCTAGAAATCTCTTGTCAATTTTCCCCATGACTCGTCCCCTTGACTAACGATTTTCAGTAAGCTGTCACATTTCAGGGACAAGGGGAAGGGTGTTAAGGTTTGCGCCCCTCAAGCGCAGTCGATGCACAAGGTTGCCTCTGGCACAGCGGCCAGACGGGCGGGCGAGATGTCTTCGCCGCAGCTATGGCACTTGCCATAATGCGCGGCGTCAATCCGCCTGATGGCGGCGCGAAGGGCGTTGATTTCGCGCACGACCAAGGCGTCCTCGCTGGCGAGCGCAAGATCATCGGCAGCCTCAGTCGCTTGCTCTTCGGAATCGGCATTCATCGGCGCGGTCAGCTCGCTTTCAATGCGAACCGCGCGTTGTTCCAATTCGGCCAGCCTGTGTTGCAATTCGGCCTTGATCGCAGTCATGTTGGTCATGCCGACACCTCCCTGATCATCATCGCGACTTGATCGAGAATCGCGAGCCGTTCTTTCTTGAGCTGCTCGGTACGGTCATCGGACGCCGCTTCGATGCCGCTATCAATGCGGTGAATTTCACGGTTCAGTTCGTGATATTGCGCCGCCAGCTTACCGAAATGTTCATTCCCCATTTTCAGCGCATGCAGCGCCTCTGTGGCATCGGGAAATTCGGAATGAAGATCATGGGGGGTATGCGACATATCATGGGTTCCTGTTGATTGGAGCTTATGGTCTGCACCCCGCAGCGGCGGTTTTCATTGCGCCAGATCAAAGATCGGCGATCGTCTCCATGCCCGTGCGGCATTTTTTCTGCGCCGAAATATGATAATATGTTCCAATGCAAAGCCCATATTTCACTGCGCTTAAGGCCGGAACTGCGTATTTCGCTATGGTCTTTGCGCTGGGTTTTGTCCTTGGCGCCCTTCGCGTGTTGTGGCTTGCGCCGTATATCGGGGAGACAGCGGCGGTGCTGGCGGAACAACCGGTCATGCTGACCGCAAGCTGGATTGCCGCGCGCTGGCTGGTTCGGCGACAGCATATCGCCCGCCCCCGCGCGCGGTTGGTGATGGGAGCAACTGCCTTTGTGATGTTGATGATCGCCGAGCTGATGCTGGCGGTATCGCTCTTTGGCCAGACCCCGAACCAATGGTTGGACGGTGTGATGACAATGCCGGGGCCAGTTGGACTAATGGGGCAGGTGGTCTTTGGCCTGATGCCTTTATTTATCCCGCGAGCATCCATCCGCCAATCAACATGACGGCAAAGACCTGCAAGATCGCGGTCTGGTGCAGGTGGCTGGAAAAGGGTTGTTTGCGGGTTTTGTGCCGGAATATCGCGCGACCCGCATAGGCACCAATCGAGCCACCAAAAAGCACCCATGTCAGCAATGTCCCTTCCGACACGCGCCACGTGCCCGCCTCGGCGCGGATCTTGTCGAAACCGAACAGCATGAAGGTCCACAGGTTGACCAGCGCAAACAGGCCAAGGATATTACTGGCGGTAAGGAGAGCTTCGAAGTTCATGGCTCAGTCGATATTCTCCTACGTTTCGCTGGATTGCGCGCGCTGTGAGGATATGGGACCGACCGTATCCATCATCCAATAAAAATGCACCTTGTCGCGCTTCATTCGAAAACTGCGACAAGGTGCACGTTTAACTTTGACGGGATTTCGGTGGCGGAACTACTCCGCAGCGACCCCTGCTTGTTCAAACATATCCGCCGCGTCGTTCTCGGCGGCTGGTTCGATGCCGATGATCTTCTTTTTGCGGTTGTCGAAGCTGTTCCATACTTCGCCCCAATTGCCGCGAGTCGATGCCTTGCTGTACTCGGTCGCGCGGGTTTCGAAAAAGTTGGCGTGCTCGACACCGTTCAGCAATGGCGCAAGCCATGGCAGCGGGTGGTCTTCGACCATATAGATTGGCTGAAAACCAAGCTGGCCCAGACGCCAATCGGCAATGTAACGGATGTAGCGCTTGATTTCCTTGGCGGTCATGCCGGGGACCGGGCCCATTTCGAACGCCAGATCGATGAACGCGTCTTCCAGACGGACGACCTTCTGGCAGCAATCGATAATGTCTTCCTTCACCGACTTGGTGAGGCAGCCGCGCTCTGCACAGAATGCATGGAACAGCTTGGTGATGCCTTCGCAGTGCAGCGATTCATCGCGGACCGACCAAGATACGATTTGGCCCATGCCCTTCATCTTGTTGAAGCGCGGGAAGTTCATCAGCATCGCGAAGGATGCGAACAGCTGAAGCCCTTCGGTAAAGCCGCCGAACATGGCGAGTGTGCGGGCAATGTCTTCGTCGCTGTCGACGCCGAACTGGTGGATATAGTCGACCTTCGCCGCCATTTCTTCATATTCGAGGAAGGCGCTATATTCGCTTTCGGGCATGCCGATGGTGTCAAGCAAGTGGCTGTACGCGGCGACGTGGACGGTTTCCATGTTGGAAAACGCGGTTAGCATCATCTTGACTTCAGTCGGTTTGAACACGCGGCCATAATGTTCGTGGTAGCAATTCTGCACCTCGATATCGGCTTGTGTGAAGAAACGGAAGATTTGCGTCAGCAGGTTGCGTTCATGGTCCGAAAGCTTCTGCGCCCAATCGCGGCAATCTTCGCCCAACGGCACTTCTTCGGGCAACCAATGGATCTGCTGCTGGCGTTTCCAGAAGTCATAGGCCCAAGGATATTCAAAAGGCTTGTAGCTGTTGCGTGCTTCTAACAATGACATGTCGGTTTCCTTGGGTCTTTAATTATTCAAATACGGTGATTGCGTGTCTTTGGATGCCTTACTGGCACGCCAGACATTCTTCATAATCGGTCTGTGCGGCGAGCTCCATCACGGGCAATTCCGCGGTGTTGTCCGCCTCTACGCCGCCAGCAAAACCAGCGCGCTGGATGCTCTTTGAACGCAGATAATATAGCGACTTCACGCCCAATTCCCAAGCACGGAAGTGGAGCATGAGAAGGTCCCATTTTTCCACATCGGCAGGGATGTACAGGTTCAGCGACGTCGCCTGATCGATATAAGGTGTGCGGTCCGCAGCCAGTTCGATCAACCAACGCTGGTCGATTTCAAAGCTGGTCTTGAACGTGTCCTTTTCCTCAGGTGTGAGGAAATCGAGATGTTGGACCGAGCCGCCCTTTTCAAGGATGCTGTTCCAGATATTGGTCGAATCCTTCGACTTTTCCTGAAGCAGCTTTTCAAGATACGGGTTCTTCACGATGAAGCTGCCCGAGAGCGTCTTGTGCGTGTAGATGTTGGCCGGGATCGGCTCGATGCATGCGCTGGTGCCGCCGCAGATGATCGAGATCGACGCGGTTGGTGCGATCGCCATCTTGCAGGAAAAGCGCTCCATCACGCCCATTTCCTCGGCGTCGGGGCAGGCGCCACGCTCATTCGCGAGCATCATCGATGCTTCGTCAACTTGCGCGCGGATATGCTTGAAGAACTTCATGTTCCACGATTTGGCGAGCGCGCTTTCAAAGCCGACGCCGCGTGATTGCAGGAAGCTGTGATAGCCCATAACACCCAATCCAACAGAACGCTCACGCGCCGCCGAATATTTGGCGCGCGCCATTTCGTCGGGTGCGCGGTCAATGAAGTCCTGAAGCACATTGTCGAGCATGCGCATGACGTCTTCGATGAAGACCTTGTCGCCGTTCCACTCATCCCATGTTTCAAGGTTAAGCGACGACAGGCAGCAGACCGCAGTACGGTCATTACCCAAATGGTCGCGACCCGTGGGCAATGTGATTTCGCTGCACAGATTGGACGTCGAAACCTTCAGGCCAAGATCGCGGTGATGCTTTGGCATCGAGTTGTTCACGGTGTCGCTGAAGATGATGTATGGCTCGCCCGTGGCAAGGCGGGTTTCGACCAGCTTCTGGAACAGAGCGCGCGCATCGATGGTGCTGCGGATTTCGCCGGTCTTGGGCGAACGCAGGTTGAACTCGTCGCCATTGCGCACGGCTTCCATGAATTCGTCGGTCAGTAGCACGCCATGGTGCAAGTTCAGCGCCTTGCGGTTGAAGTCGCCCGACGGCTTGCGGATTTCGAGAAACTCTTCAATTTCAGGGTGTGAGACGTCAAGATAGCAGGCAGCCGAACCCCGACGCAGCGAACCTTGCGAAATCGCCAGCGTGAGCGAATCCATAACGCGCACGAATGGAATGATGCCGCTGGTTTTGCCATTGAGGCCAACCGGCTCACCAATGCCACGGACATTGCCCCAATAGGTGCCGATGCCGCCGCCACGCGATGCGAGCCAGACATTTTCGTTCCATGTGTTGACGATACCTTCAAGGCTATCGTCGACGCTGTTCAGATAGCAGCTGATGGGGAGGCCGCGTCCGGTTCCGCCATTGGACAGCACGGGGGTCGCCGGCATGAACCAAAGGCGCGAGATATAGTCATAGAGACGCTGGGCATGATCCTGATTGTCGGCATAAGCAGAGGCAACGCGGGCGAACAGATCCTGATAGCTTTCGCCAGGCAGCAGATAACGGTCTTGCAACGTGTCCTTGCCGAACTCCGTCAACAACGCGTCGCGCGACGAATCGGTCACGATGTCGAACCGGCGCACATCGATGCTTTTGCTCGACGCCGCCTGCGTAGGCTCGTCGGCTGCGGACTTTGTCGCTTCAGCTACCTTTTCGAGTACGTCAGTCATCATTCCTGCCGTTAAGTCGTCGGCCCCTTGGCCAGTGTCCCTGAAATCCATCTTAACCCATTGCTCCATTCATTGCGGCGACCCGAATACTGGATACCGGTGTTCCGGTGGCCAGCGACCAGCTGTGTATTTTCGGGGAACTATGTTCCCGTCATGTTCGACTCAGGGTGCGAAACTCCCTGTTAGCATTTTTTGACCTCGTCGGGGGGTATAATTTCACTTGTCCCCAGCTTATCGACGGGAAAAATCTTCCCCGGCGGCAGAATCGCGTCTGCAGCGTAAAGCACAATTTGTGGTGATGCCCCCTGTGGCCAACCGCTACCTATAGTGCCTTATTCATTTTAAGACGCAAGAGGGTAAATTGCATATTAACCACTCAATTCGTCGCTATTCTGATTCCATTCGGCGCAGCTTTTGGCGGTTAAATGGCAGCGACGCGTGGACGTCCTAAGCGTTTGTTGGCGCGCAAGATGAAAAATGGTGTCACGGGATTTTTTCTGGTGTCAATCTGAACCTAGATCGGATGATAACCATTCTATACAAAAACCGGGTCCGGAAAATATCCGAACCCGGCGAGATCGACCGCCAACATTCTATCCGAATGCAACCGGTCCAGGGGAGAGGGTGAATCAGCCCAGCAGGAACGTGTTCATTTCTGCTTTGCTGACCTTTTTACTTTTGTCGGTGTCTGCAGTGGTAAAAGCAGCATTTGCCCATTTTGCTTTTGCTGCCGGATCCTTGGCCGCGTTTGCGTCGCCTGAGGCGTCATGCAGGGCAAGCACCCATTTGCGAAATTCGGCGGGCTCGAGCTCGTCATTCTTATTCGCGTCGTAAGTTGGAAATTCTGCATCCACCAATTTCTGCACGGTCACTTCCTTTGGCTCCGCTGTGGGGGCAGTGGTTGTGGGTTGTGGTTCGGCCGTGGGCGAATCATCGCGCGAAGGGCCCGCTGGCGTTGCCGGAGTTACGGGTGTAGCACGCTCCCAGGTATTTGGCGTAGCCGGCGTTGCTGGTGTAGCAGGTTCAGCACGGTTTGACGTCTCGGGCGCCGGCGGCATGTCTGTTGGGCCTGTTTGGGCCATCGCCGAAGCCGACGCTAGAGCCAGAAGGCTTGATGCGGTTAAAATGCGTAACATAAATATCTCCATCTCGTTTTTAAAAGCGCAGAGATGATTTTCTCGTCATGAACAATATCGGTCATCGACAATCAACATCCTGAACTTAAACCTGTAGATGGACGCAATGTTTCGGAATTAAACTATCAAAATCTTGTCGTGCACAGCTCGTCACTGATGCAAAGTCAACTTGTCGTGAAATCGATTATTATTTCAGTTATGTCGAATATTTTACGGTGTGATTTAGTTGAACGCCAGATGAACGAAGTTTAACTTCAGATGAACAAGCTGGACGACTCAGCATCTCGTACGGGCAGTTATCACGCTTGAATCGACCCGACGCCGCGCTATGGGCAGTTGCGACAACTTTGCCACAGGACATAGACATGACCGTAACCATCCGCACAGACGATCTGATTGATAGCGTTGCCGACGCGCTGCAATATATCAGCTACTTTCATCCGATGGATTATATCCGCGCGCTTGGGGATGCATATGAGGCGGAACAATCGCCTGCTGCAAAGGACGCGATCGCCCAGATATTGACGAATAGCCGCATGTGCGCAGAAGGACATCGACCCATTTGTCAGGACACAGGCATCGTCAACGTGTTCATCCAATGGGGAATGGACTGCCGCTTGGATGACAACAGCCGATCGTTGCAGGATGTTGTCGACGAAGGTGTGCGCCGCGCATATCTTCATCCTGAAAACAAATTGCGTGCGTCAGTACTGGCCGACCCCGCCTTCACCCGCCGCAATACGAAGGACAACACGCCCTGTGTCCTGCATGTGGAAATGGTGGCCGGTTCTAAAATATCGGTCGACGTGGCTGCGAAAGGTGGCGGCAGCGAGAATAAATCCAAGTTCAAGATGATGAACCCGTCGGACAATATCGTCGACTGGGTCGTCGAGATGTTGCCGCAAATGGGTGCCGGCTGGTGCCCGCCTGGCATGTTGGGCATCGGCATTGGCGGCACGGCGGAACATTGCGTTTTGCTCGCGAAAAAAGCGCTGATGGAGCCAATCGATATGGGCCCGCTGAAAGCGCGCGGACCGCAAAATGATATTGAGGCCATGCGCATCGAGATATTTGACCGTGTCAACGCGCTTGGCATCGGGGCGCAAGGTCTGGGCGGCCTCTCGACGATATTGGACGTCAAGATTATGGACGCGCCTTGTCATGCGGCTGGAAAGCCGGTTGCGATGATCCCCAATTGCGCGGCAACGCGTCACGCGCATTTCACGCTCGATGGTTCAGGCCCCGCCTATCTGGAGGCACCGAAGCTCGATGAATGGCCACAGGTCGATTGGAAGCCGGATGCTGCCGCTATTCGTGTCGATCTCGATACGCTGACGCCAGAACTTGTGGCTGGATGGAAGCAGGGCGACCGGTTGCTGCTTAACGGGAAGATGCTGACTGGCCGCGATGCGGCGCATAAGCGCATTGCCGATATGCTGGCCAGGGGCGAAGAGTTGCCCGTCAGCTTTAAAGGGCGGATGATCTATTATGTTGGCCCAGTCGATCCCGTTGGTGAAGAAATAGTTGGACCGGCAGGACCAACCACGGCGACCCGCATGGACAAGTTCATGGATATGATGCTGGAACAAGGCCTGCTTGGCTGCGTCGGCAAGGCCGAGCGCGGACCTGCCGCCACCCAATCCATCGCGAAGCATAAAAGCGCCTATCTCATGGCCGTTGGCGGAGCAGCCTATCTGGTCGCACGCGCCATCAAGGGCAGCAAGGTCGTAGGCTTTGCGGACCTTGGCATGGAAGCGATCTACGAATTTGAAGTGCAAGACTTTCCTGTCACCGTTGCCGTGGACAGCGAGGGCAATAATGTGCACCAACTCGCGCCCGCTTATTGGCAAAAGCGGATCAAGGATGAAGGATTGTTGGAGGGCGTTTAAGCCCTCCGCGCTTTATTGTCCCTGTTGAGCCTGCATCTGGGCGTCGATTTGCGCCTGAATTTCAGGGGGAAGGCCTTGTGGTGCACCACTGGCTTGACCGCCGGCGGTTCCGCCTTGCTGCTTTTGCATTTCCTGCATCTGCTTTTGCATCGCTTCGATTTCGGCACGTGATTTGAATTCAAGCAGCTCGACATCAAAGGTCAGCTCACTGCCACCCGGAATGGCGACTTGGCCTGTTTGCGGGTTGCGCTGGTCTTCCGGACCATAGCCAAGCTCGGCTGGAATCCAGAGGCGATATTTGCCGCCGCGCTGCATGATTTTCAGGCCTTCGGAAAAGCCGGGGACTACACCTGTAACGGGAAAGCCAGCCTGCGGGTTCTGGTCAAAGACAGTTCCGTCCTTCAGCGTGCCCTTGTAGCTCACCAGAACAACGTCGTCGTCGGTTGGTGATTTGCCTTCGCCGGTTTGAATGATTTTGTAACGTAGGCCCGATGGCGTGGTGACGACATCGCCATATTCCTGACGCACATCAGAGGTTCCCCAATAGGCCAGTCCGCCGCCTGCTGCGAATACCAATGCAATTGCGGCCCAATATTTGGTCAGCGAACCTTTTTTGATGGGCTGAATAGGAACGGCAGTAACGGACATATCAATTTCCTGTTGGCTAAGTTGCCGGCTGACTAGCAGAAACCGGCGTGGATTCCAGACACAAAAAAAGCGCCGTGAAGGGCGCTTGATTTGTTGCGGGTCGCAGACGCCTATTTCGCGCCGTCACGTTCCTGCTGCTTGCGCTCCATCTTGCGTGCACGACGCACAGCGGCTGCCTTTTCACGCGCGCGCTTTTCCGACGGCTTTTCAAAATGACGACGCAGTTTCATTTCGCGATACACGCCTTCACGCTGCAGCTTCTTCTTCAGCGCGCGTAGGGCCTGATCAACATTATTGTCGCGAACCATGATCTGCATAAAAAACTCAACTCCGGATCGAATCGGCAAAATGGCTTAAATCCGCCACTTTGTAAGGCTAAAAACGAAAATCGCCGCGTTCACAGGCGGCGTGTTGTCGTGCCCCCTAATGGGGTCGCCACATAATATCAAGCAGAAATGGCGCTTTTTGCGGTGAATTATCCCAATAGCGGTGCAGTTTTGCCACATCCGGAAATTTTTTCAATAGGCAGGGAACAAGGCGGAAATTGGCATCTTAAGGCTCTCAGCTTCCATGCATTTCCAATGTGCGGGCTGCTGCCCCGGGCAACCGGCGCAGCTTGGTATTGTCCAAATTCCATATCGGGGAGTTTTTATGAAGAACGTGTCTGCGCTGCGGCGCAATTTGGGTTGGTCGGTTTCTGTCGCAGCTATTTTGACAGCAGGCCTATCATCAGTGGCATCTGCGCAGGAGGTTCAGGATGACCCTGCGACACAGACCGTCTCGGCAGACGGGACTGAACCAGAAGCTGGGGACGCGATTGTAGTCACTGGCTCGCGTATTGCGCGGCCCGAACTTCAGACTGCCAATCCGGTAACGACATTTGACCGCGAATCCATCGTTCTATCTGGTCGCACTAATCTTACCGACTTCCTTCAACAGTCGCCTGCGCTGATTGGTTCGTCTGACAGCGGCGACAACTCGGGATCGAACGCGGGTATTGGCGCAACTGGCCTGAACCTTCTTGATTTGCGTAATCTCGGCACTAACCGCACGTTGGTGCTCATCGATGGTCGCCGCCATGTCGCGGCCGTACCGGGTTCTGCCTCCATCGACGTCAACTCCATCCCGACTGATCTCGTCCAGCGGGTTGATATCGTCACGGGTGGTGCGTCTGCGGTTTACGGCGCCGATGGCGTTTCAGGCGTAGTCAACTTCA
This sequence comes from uncultured Sphingorhabdus sp., assembly GCA_963508315.1. Lineage (GTDB taxonomy): Bacteria > Pseudomonadota > Alphaproteobacteria > Sphingomonadales > Sphingomonadaceae > Sphingorhabdus_B. Next base: position 186,571 of record CAUOWK010000004.1, read on the forward strand.
TTACCCGCCGGGATTTCCAAGGGATTTCGGCGCGCGGGCAGGTAGGCGTTTCGTCGCGCGGCGATGCAGGTAACCAGTTTATTTCGGTCACCGCAGGGACGAATTTCGCCGATGATCGCGGTAATGTCGCATTCAACTACGAGTATAATAACGAAGGTCGGCTTGAGGCCTATGACCGCAAGCGTAACCTGAGCGTCAACCGTGTGAGTCTCGTCCGCAACCCGGACGATACGGCGGACGACCCCAATGTGCCTGACCGCATTCCGCTGGCGGATATCCGCTTTTACGATTCGTCACGGGCCGGCGGCATTGATGTCGACTTTGATGGCCTCCCCGACTTTCTTCCGGACGGCAGCGTCTTTGATCCCGGTCGTTTCATTCCCAATTTCTTCCAGCAAGGCGGAAGCGGCACGCCGCAATCGGACTTCATCGGCGATCTCTTGCCACAGAACAGTCGCCATGCGTTCAACGGGCTTTTCAGCTACAAGCTGACGGACGACATTAATTTCTTTGCGCAGGGCAAGTATGTCCGCACCAATAGCTTTTCGATCAGCCAGCCGACGTTCGACTTCTATCTCCTCGTCCCGCAGGATAACGCTTTCTTGCCCGCGTTCGCGCAGCCATTTGCCGATGCCAATGGCGGCGTTCTGGTCAACCGGGATAACTTCGATCTGGGTGTGCGCGGGGAAGACATCAGACGCGAGACCATTCGCACTGTGGTCGGATTTGATGGCAACCTGACCGATAATGCGCGGTTTGAGCTTTCATATGTCTACGGCCAGTCAAAGGCACGCAACCAGCGTCAGGGCAACCGGTATAATGACCGTTTCCTCGCTGCGATTGATGCTGTCGTCGATCCCCGCACAGGCAACATTGTGTGCCGCAGCACGCTGGACCCAACTGCGGCACCGGACCAGCCATTCGCCTCGACAAGTTTTCCAGGTTTTATTTCGTTCACGCCCGGCGCGAACAGTGGCTGCGTTCCCCTCAATCTCTTCGGCGAAGGCGCACCAAGCCAGGCAGCGATCGATTTCGTGACCACCACAAGCACCGATACCTCGAAAATTACGCAGAATGTCGTGTCCGGTTCGATCAGCGGTGACTTCGGGGCGATGTTCGAACTGCCCGGAGGCCCAGTCGGCTTTGCCCTTGGCGCTGAATATCGCAAGGAAACGAGCCGCTCGACGCCTGCGCCCGAGGACACGGCAGGATCGACCTTCGGCAATATCATCTTCCCGTCACGCGGCTCCTATTCCGTGAAGGAAGCGTTTGCCGAATTGAACGTGCCGTTGCTGAAGGATCAGGCCTTTGCTGATGAATTATCGTTCGGCGCAGCTATTCGCTATTCTGACTACAGCACGGTTGGCAGCACGCTGACATGGAAATTTGACGCGGTGTATGCGCCCATACCCGATATCAAGTTCCGCGGTACGATCGCGGAAGCGGTACGTGCGCCGAACATCGGCGAACTGTTCGACCCCGCCAGCCAGACTTTTGAGTTCATCACTGATCCTTGCGATGAAGACGAGTTGACGAATGGCACGTCAAACCGGGCTGCGAACTGTGCTGCACTGCTATCCGGCCTTGGGGTAACCAACCCTGCTACCTATAATGACACGGCATCGGCCAGCATTTCAGGCTTCAGTCAGGGCAATGCCAATCTGCGGGAAGAAACGGCGAAGACCAAAACGCTTGGGGTGGTTTTCCAGCCGCGTTTCCTGCGCGGATTTACCTTTGCGGTTGATGGCTATGACATCAAGCTTGAGAACGCGATTAATCAGGTGTCTGCACAAGAAATCGCCGATCTGTGCGTTGATCAGCCAAGCCTCGACAATGTGTTCTGCGCAGCCATCACGCGTCAAAATGGCGGCGCAACCGCTGGACGGATAACGAACTTCCTCGTGCAACCTGAAAATGTCGCAAGTTTCCGGACACGCGGCGTTGATTTCACGGCCAATTATGGCTTTGAACCCGGCGACCTCGGGCGCTTTAACGTGCGGGTTGCGGGCGGATATCTCGACCGGCTCGAATTCATCGGCACACCCGGTGGTGACGTGACGGACAGCAGAAACCTGCCCGGCGCGCCAAAGTGGGTCGTCACTGGCGATCTTACATACAAGACTGGCCCGTTGACGCTGAATTATGGCATCAACTATTTTAGCAAGACCCAACGTTACAGCCGCAATTTGCGAGAAGCACAATTGGATATCGCTGCACCCGAATATCTCAAAATCAAGGCAAAGTGGGAGCATGACATTCAGGCGAGCTTTGACGTTGATGATAAGTTCACCTTCTATGGTGGCGTAAACAACCTGTGGGATCAAAAACCCGACTTCGCCTCCACCAGCTTTCCGGTGAGCGCGGTTGGCAGATATTTCTATGTCGGCGTGACGACGCGGCTTGCGGATTTGTTCAATTAAGCTGCGCTAAGTACAGCTTTCAACATCCGCGCATTAAACGCGAAAGGCCGGCGAAGAAATTCGTCGGCCTTTTTGCAGTGCCCACCCTTGCCCTTGCTGCCGGTTCGTTTCATAATGCAACGTAACAAGGGTAAGGAGAGAGAATATGGCGACCCAGCTACAATCGAACAGCAAATATAGCGAAGCGGAATGGACCGCCCGGCAGGAGCTGGCGGCATGTTATCGCATTTTTTCAATGTTCGGTTGGGATGAGCTGGTTTTCAACCATATCACCGTGAAGGTGCCGGATGAGGAAGGCGCTTTCCTCATCAATCCTTACGGCATGCATTTTGGTGAAATTACCGCGTCCAGCCTCATCAAGATCGATATTGATGGCAACAAGATTGACGTCGATAACCCATGGCATGTGAACAAGGCCGGTTTTGTCCAGCACAGCCTGTTCCATCGCACATTGCCTGATGCGCACGCCATCATCCATACCCACACCACCGCCACCGTCGCGGTATGCTCGCTTGAGGGCGGCCTACAGCCGGTAAACTTTTACGCCTGCAATTTCATGGGGCAGTTGGCCTATCATGACTTCGAAGGCGTAACGGTACGCGAGGAAGAGGGCGTCCGCCTTGTCGAGCATCTGGGCGACAAGCGTATATTGATGCTACGCAACCATGGTCCGGTTGTGATGGGCAAAACGCTCACCGATGCCTTCATCAAATATTGGGCGCTGCAGCGGGCATGTGAGCATCAGATGGCGACGCTGCAGATGGGTAAGCCAATCATGGTTCCTCAAGAGGTTATCGCGGTGCACCAGCGTGATCTGTACATGGCGTCACCTCCCGGGGGATCAGGCCGAGTCGAATTCGACGCAATGGTGCGTAAGGTTGACCAGATTGATAAAAGCTGGCGCGATTGATTGCGGCGCAATCCGGCTTTAACAGCTTCGCATGACAAAATTCACCGTCAACGACCGGCCAGTCCAATATAAGATGGACCCGCAAACGCCTTTATTATGGGCGTTGCGCGATGCATCGAACCTTACCGGAACCAAATATGGCTGCGGCAATGGCGATTGCGGCGCGTGTATGGTCGAGATTGACGGTGAGGCCATTCGATCCTGTCTGGTTACCATCGCAGAGGCTGAAGGGCGCTTCGTCACAACCATTGAGGGCCTAAGCCGCGACAGAAGTCATCCGCTGCAACAGGCCTTCGTGGCCAGCAACGTGCCCCAGTGCGGATTTTGTGTCCCCGGCATCATCATGGCTGCGTCGGTCTTGTTGAAGAAAAGCAGCAATCCAACGGATGCGGAGATTGATGCCGCTATCACCAATTTGTGCCGCTGTGGCATCTACCCCCGCCTTCGCGACGCCATAAGGCGGGCGGGCCGAGTGATGCGCGGCGAAGAACGGATCGCTGCCGCACCGCCGCCGGGCATTACACCCGAGGACGCAGCAAAAGCAGTGCCGGCATTGACGGTTACTGACTGATTTAGTTTTCCAGCTCAATATCCCAATAGAGCCAGTCGTGCCATGTTTCGTGCAAATGGTTTGGCGGGAAGGCGCGACCACGATCCTGTAATTGCCAACTCGTCGGGCGAATGGCAGCCATGTTCAGCTGCATATGTGCCTGTTTTGGCGTACGTCCGCCCTTTTTCAAATTGCAGGGCAGGCACGCTGTCGTGACATTTTCCCAGCTAGTGACGCCGCCCAAACGGCGCGGCACGACATGGTCGAAAGTCAAATTGTCGCCGGACCCGCAATATTGGCATTCAAACTTGTCGCGCAGGAACAGGTTGAAGCGGGTAAACGCGGGATATTCGGATGGCTTCACATATTGCCGTAGCGCAATCACTGACGGGATCTTCATGTCCAGACTGGGGCTGTGCACATGACGGTCGTAGTTTGACACGATGTCGACCTTGTCGAGGAACACCGCTTTGATCGCAGTTTGCCATGGCCACAGGCTCAGCGGGTAGTAACTTAACGGCGTATAATCCGCATTCAGGACCAGCGCAGGGCAATTCTCCGGGTGCCGCGCCCGCCCAGCTGCTTCGAAAGTTCCGGTATGCAACATAAGTCGAACCCTACTCCCTTTATGTCATACATGCTTTAAGCCTATGTGCGTTACAGCAATCTGACACTCGGCAGACTATTTGCACATATTGTAAGGTCAAGGGGTGATTGGTACCGGATGTGGTGTTTTTTGGGGATAATCTTTTGACCGCCGAAAACTTTCTCGGTCGCTTTCTGCCCGCCTTGCCCGCCCATGAAGGTCCGGTCGTGACGCGGTTTGCACCGAGTCCCAATGGACAATTGCATATAGGTCATGCGCTGTCGGCCTTGTGCGTGCATGATTTTTCGCGCTTTCATGGCGGGCAATTCCACCTACGTATCGAGGATATTGACGGGACGCGCAGCAGACCGGAGCATATTGAGGACATCTTGGCTGACATGGGCTGGCTTGGCCTAACTTATGATGGGTCCGTGCAATATCAGTCGCAATTCATCCCCCGTTATGAGGCTGCCTTTCAGAAATTGCAGGCGGCTGGCATATTGTATCGTTGTGGTTGCACCCGAAGCGATATCGCGGCAGCGCTGCGCGCACGGCCCGTCCCCCATGGCCCTGACGGTCCGCATTATCCCGGGACATGCCGGTTACGGCCTTGTGATCCCGAAAAGCCCCACAGTTGGCGGATCGATATGGCAAAGGCGGCAGAGTTGACGGGGCCGCTGTCGTGGGTCGACCTTGCGGCCGGCAAGCAGTTTGCCAATCCGCTGGCATTTGGTGACGTCGTGCTCTGGCGCAAAGACGCACCGGCGTCTTACCATTTGGCGGCGACGGTGGACGACGCGGCGGATGCGATTAGCCATGTTGTGCGTGGCAAAGACCTGTTTGCCTACACCGGCATCCATCGTCTGTTGCAGCAATTGTTGGACCTTCCCAGGCCCCTATATTGGCACCATCCGCTCCTGCTGGATGCCGGCGGCGAAAAGCTGGCAAAAAGCCGCTCATCCCCAGCGCTGTCCGTCCGCCGTGCCGCAGGGGAAAGTGGAATTGCACTTATTGATAATTTGCGTCACGGAACGCTTCCGCTTGGAATCTCTCTATCAAATGCCTAGATACACCCTGCGGGGTATTGGCCCCGAACAAGGACTTCTCCCATGACTATTTTGTTGGTTCTTCTCATCATTGGTGCGGCTGGTGCCGTTGCCTTTGCTCTCATTCGCGGTCTCCACGCTTTTGCCAATCTCCGTCCGGCCGAGGTCGACGAACAAGGCTTGCCGAAATCGCTGACGGTACAAAACAAAATGATGTTTGCGCGCGTCAAGTGGCAGGCAATCACTATAGCGCTGCTCGCGGTGCTGGTTCTCGTTGCCGGCTCGCAATAAGCGTCGACAGCCGAGCAAATGGTCAAAATAAACAAGATCTACACCCGCACCGGTGACGATGGCACAACAGGGCTAGTCGACGGATCGCGCATATCCAAAACCGATGCCCGGCTCCACGCAATCGGGGAGGTCGATGAAACGAACAGCGCACTTGGTCTTGCCGTACATGCGTTGGAGGTTGATGGCCATAGCCCCGCTTTGGTTGCGGATTTACGGCGGGTCCAGAATGACTTGTTTGATCTTGGCGCCGATATTGCGACACCGGGGACCAGTTTTGAACCATCGCCTATGGAATTGCGGATCATTCAATCGCAAATAGACTGGCTGGAGGCGGCGATTGATGCCGCCAATGAATCACTGCCCCCGTTGACGAGTTTCATCTTGCCGGGTGGAAGCGCCCCCGCGGCACACCTGCATCTGGCGCGGGCTATATCGCGCCGTGCCGAACGCGCCTTGGTCGCGGCATCACATGATGTGGCGATTAACCCGTGCGCTGTAACCTATTTGAACAGGCTGTCCGATTATCTGTTCGTTCTGTGCCGGGCAGTGAACGCAAACCGGGGTGGCGACATAACATGGGTGCCGGGCGGATCGCGGTGAGCGCCGATCTGCAACGACATTTCAACGCTACAAGAGAACTGACCGCGCGCCTTGTTGCGCCGCTATCCGACGCTGATGCAACGGTGCAGTCCATGGCCGATGCGTCGCCTGCCAAATGGCATTTGGCACATGTAACCTGGTTCCTCGAGACTTTTGTCCTGCGCGACCATATGCCGGATTATCGACCGTTCAACGACAGTTTTGCCTATTTATTCAACAGCTATTATGAAGCGGAGGGTGCGCGTCATGCACGTGCCGCGCGCGGACTGCTTAGTCGGCCGTCGCTGACCCAGATATTAGAATATCGTAGCCATGTCGAAGCAACGGTCAACGCGCAGTGGGATAGGTTGCCGTCGTCTGCCTTGGCTTTGATTGAGCTTGGTATTCACCATGAACAGCAACATCAGGAATTGCTGCTCACCGACATCCTCCATGTGTTTGCGCAAAATCCGACTTTCCCAGCTTATTGGGGTTCGCCGGACGCAGATGGTGTCGCGCCCGCCAAACCGCTGGGCTGGATAGAAGGGCCCTTCGGCGTGCATTTGATTGGCCATGATGGCCCTGCATTTGCGTTCGACTGTGAAGGGCCACGCCATCAGGTCATGCTGCGTCCGTTCGCGCTCGCCGACCGTGCAGTGACCAACGGCGAGTGGTTGGCGTTCATCGACGACGGCGGTTACCGCGATGCGCGGCATTGGCTGTCCGACGGTTGGGCGTGGGTGCAGCGCGAAGCGATCATTGCGCCCTTATATTGGCAGCAAGCGGATGGCGACTGGCGCACCTTCGGATTGGGCGGGCTACGCGCACTCAATATGGGGGCACCGGTCACGCATATCAGCCTGTATGAGGCAGATGCATATGCCAGTTGGGCAGGGGCTCGCCTGCCGACCGAGGCGGAGTGGGAAGTTATCGCAGCGACGCAAGATCCGGATGGCGGCGATCAGCTCGACGGCCCCGGTGCTATTCAGCCATCATCAGCGCACCAGGATTCGCTTTTTGGCAATGTCTGGCAGTGGACCGGTAGCGCCTATCGACCCTATCCGGGCTTTTGTGCCGCGGAAGGCGCGGTTGGCGAATATAATGGGAAGTTCATGAGCGGCCAGTTTGTTCTGCGCGGCGGCAGTTGCGCGACACCGCGCGGCCACATGCGCGCAAGCTACCGCAACTTCTTCTATCCGCACCAGCGGTGGCAATTCACGGGTTTAAGGTTGGCCAAAGATGTCTGAGCATATCGTCGACCACCAATTTCGCGAAGATGTGTTGGCTGGCCTCCGGGGACCAAGGCGGGCTATTCCTGCGCGTTGGCTGTATGACGAGCGCGGCTCCGAACTATTCGACGATATCACGCGGCTGCCGGAATATTATCCGACGCGCACGGAAACAGCGTTGCTGCAATCCTGCCGGGCCGATCTTGCAAAGCGTGTTGGCCCGCAGACCGCCGTGATCGAGTTCGGCGCCGGTAGTGCCACAAAAACGCCTTTGTTGCTGGAAGCGATTGACCCTGCAGCTTATGTTCCCATCGATATTTCAGGTGATTATCTCCGGTCATCGGCAGACATCCTGCAACAGCAATTCCCCGATTTGCAGGTTATGCCGATCGAAGCAGATTTCACCCAGTCGGTGACCCTGCCGGAAGAGCTGCGGCATTTCGACCGCCTCGGCTTTTTCCCGGGGTCGACCATCGGCAATTTCGTTCCGCGCAGTAGCGTCGACCTGCTGCGTCACATGCGGGTCATATTGGGTGAGGGCGCGAAGCTGCTAATCGGTTTCGACCGTATCAAGCCAAGCGATGTTCTAATTCCCGCTTATGACGACGCGGCAGGCGTCACCGCCGCTTTCAATCTCAACCTTCTCAACCGCATTAACCGCGAACTGGAGGGCGACATCCCCGTGGACGCCTTTGCCCATGACGTCCGCTGGAATGACATGCAGTCGCGAATCGAGATGCATTTAAGCTGCGATCGTGATGTCCGCTTTACCGTTGCTGGCGAGGGATTTGCGATGCAAGCGGGCGATAGCATTCATACGGAAAACAGCCATAAATACGACCTGCGCGGACTTCGCCTGTTGTTGCGGGCAGGCGGATGGACACCGCTGACCGATTATAGCGACGCCAATGACTGGTTTACGCTGGTGCTCGCCGAAGCCGCGCCGCTTTACGCTGCGCCTTAACGTTTGCGGGCGCACGGCCCCAACGCATCGATCACGAACTTATAATCCGCCTGTGCGCGTGCGGCATCTTCATCATTGGCAGCTTCAACGCGTTCGGACGGCAGGCTGCGTGGTAGGCCGCACGCGAGCCGGTACCATAGCAAGGTAAATTTGGCAGGCGCCGTAGCCGATGCATCAATGACCTCTGCCGTCGACACTGCCCAGCTTTTCTGCTGCCCCGGACGGCTTAGAATAGAGAGCGACAAGGGCTGTTCCTTGTCGGTCTTCAGGAATATTTGCGTTTCGCCTTCACCCAGTACGGTGCCACGGCTGTGAAAAGCGCTCACGACCGATGATATGCGCTGCGGCGCGTCGATTTGCACGGCCTCTTGCGTGATGCCGCGCACCAACGCGTCGTTCGCGGAGCTATGAAAAGCCAAAGCATTGGGCCGCGATAATCTGATCTGGCCAGGGCGACCGGTGACGGCGCTGCCGAACAGGAAGAGGCGTTGCTTCTTCAGTTTGGGCGTTTTTCCTTTCGCGTCCTTTGGCAAATCCAGAAGAAAACGCACGCGCGATGCGACCCCGCCTTCACCGCGAATCAGCGCCATGACGTCAGCTTCGACGAGCATTCTTTGCAGTGTCGTCGGCACGCCGACGGCTTGTTCGGCGGGAATTTTTCGTGCGTTTCGGACCGTTGCGTCGATAATCAATGGCGATATCACTACCAGATCGGCAATATCTGCATAGCTGGCCGCCTCTGCCTCTATCGCAAAGGCAGGTGGCGTCACTGCGACCGTCTGCGCAAACGCGGGCGTAGCCAAGCCCATTAAAACTAACGAAAATCCAGCTTTAACCTGCATAAAACGCATCAAAACACCCTTCTTTGTATCCGCGACATGCGCCGATTTGCTCTGTAACATGCTGTACCATATCGCAGCTTCTATGATGAATTGCATCTGAATCGCAGAATCCGGATTGCTAGGCCCATGAGGGTTGGCTAATGCGTCGGTGAATCGAGCAAAAAAAAAGACAGATTTCGATATCGCGGGGGTACTAAGAGAGCATGTGCAAACAGGCTGTCCTAGTGTACTATTTTGTTTTGAAGGTAGGAGAGTTGTTTCCGCATGGCATATGCTGATCAAGATGGGATGAGCACAAACCGTTTGGTTTCTGTCATCATTGTTATCCTACTTCACGCCTTCCTAGGTTATGCCTTGGTTACCGGTCTTGCGTATGACGCAGTGACCGCGATCAAGGAAAAGATGACTGTGGTCGACGTGAAGGAAGAAGAGCCACCCGAAGAAGAAGAGCCACCACCCGAGCCAGAAAAGCAAATCGAGCCTCCGGTTGTATCTCCTCCACCGCTGGTTAAAACGGTGACGCCGCCGCCCACAGTCCGGACCGTTGACACGCCGCCACCCGCTGCGCCAATCGTTCCAACTGCTGCGCCGCCAGCACCACCGGCACCACCGCCACCGCCAGCAGGCCCAACTGCCGATGCAAAGCCGCGTGGAAATCCAGGCAACTGGGCTAACACGAACGACTATCCATCGCGTGCCTTGCAGCAGGAGCGTGAAGGCACCACCGGTTTCCGCGTAACGATCGGTACCGATGGCCGCGTCATTGACTGTCAGATTACGCAGTCGAGTGGTCATGACGATCTGGATGCTGCAACCTGCACAAACGTGAAGCGGCGTGCCCGCTTTGAACCAGCCGTCCGCAATGGCGAAAAGGTGCAGGGATCATATTCCAACCGCGTTCGGTGGCAGATACCGAAATAACATCCCGGCCCGGCAAAGGGGGAGCCTTCTCGCCGGGTCTTTTTGCTAGATAGTTATATTTTTTGAGAGGTAGTTAAAATGTCGATTTTGTTTCTGACTGCGGCTGGTGCCGCAAACCCAGATGTGGCCGCACAATTCGGTCTTATCCCTGCGCTGAATGAAGGTGGTCCAATTTCTTGGTCAATCTTCATCGTCATGGTCATCATGTCGGTTTTCTCGTTCTACATCATGTTCACCAAGCTGTTCGAACAGCAGAAGGTTATGAACCAGTATAAAGAAGTGCGTGCGCATTTCTGGCGTGCAGCCACGCTTGAAGAAGGCGCTGCAAAGCTCGACAAGAATAGCGCATATCGCCAGGTCGTCGACGACGGCATCTCGGCACAGAAGCAGCACAGCCTTTTGACCGACCCAGTGGAAGCACATGACTGGTTGCACGGCGCGATGGCCCGTTCGGAAGATTCCATCAACAACAAGCTTGCAAGCGGCCTGCCGTTCCTCGCAACTGTTGGTGCAACTGCTCCTTTCGTTGGTCTGCTTGGTACGGTTATCGGCATCTACTCGGCGCTGATCAAAATCGGTATCGCTGGTCAGGCCGACATCGGCAAGATCGCTGGCCCAGTCGGTGAAGCACTGATCATGACCGCAATCGGTCTGTTCGTTGCTGTTCCTGCAGTTCTTGCATACAACTGGCTTCAGGCCCGTAACAAGACAATCGCACGTAGCCTTGCAACCTTCTCGAACGACGTACTTGGTTACATCTCTTCGGGCGGCCGCGTGAAGCCTGCTGTTGCTGCCGCTGCTCCAGCCGGCAAGCCAGCACCTGCTGCGGTTAAGAAGTAAGATTGGGTGAGGGCCGCGTTTCGGCGCGGCCCATCCGCCAGCGATTGCTGGTGCTCGATTTTTGACCCAATTTAGTTAGAGAGGATTGGCCAATGGCAATCAGTTCAGGAGGCGGCGGCAATGATACGCCAATGTCTGACATCAACACGACGCCGCTCGTCGACGTCATGCTGGTGCTCCTCATCGTATTCCTCATCGCAATTCCGGTCGCCATTCAAACGGTGAAGATGGATCTGCCGATCATCAAGTTCGAGCCAACCAAGGCAAAGCGTGAAAACGTGCTGCTGTCGGTTACGACGACTGATGCGGGTGGCCGCGATCCAGGTGACCCCGCTTATGAAGGTGCAAACCCGAATGGCGAGTGCCGCATTTACTGGAACGTAACGCCAGTTGATTCGACCGAATTGGTTGATCGTGCGGCTAAGCATTTGAAGTCTGAATTTGAAAAGCTGGGTGGCGAACAAGCTGCTGCTGCTGGACAGATTTTGCCTGAAATGCTGCCTGAGGCGCACATCCGTGGTGATATCAATACGCCTTACCGTTGCATCGGTGGTGCAATTTACACCATGCAGATGGCCGGTTTTGCCCGTGTTGGCTTCATTTCGTCGCCGTTCGAAAATGCGAACGTGCAGTAAGTAATTTAAGGAGCAATCATCATGGCAATGAGTGGCGGTAACGATGATGGCCAGCCGATGATGGAAATGAACACGACGCCGTTAATCGACGTCATGCTCGTTCTCCTCATCATGCTGATGATCACCATCCCCCCGGTTTCGCACGCCGTAAATATCGACCTTCCGGTCAACGATCCAAATGCGCCACCGCCGGATATACCCATCGACCCTGTCATCAACAAGATTATCATCTTGCCTGACAGCACCATTCAATGGAACGGCACGCCGGTTACATTGCAGCAGATGGAACAATATCTGGCACGGACGACGTCAATGAATCCGGAGCCCGAGCTTCAGTTCCAACCAGCGCCGACCGCGCCATATGACACGGTCGACAAGGCACTGGTTTCGGTAAAGCGCAGTGGCATCACGAAATTCGGTTTTGTCGGCAACGAACAATATCGCGTATTCGGTAAGGCCGCGCGTGAGGGTCGGTAGTTTTTAAACTGCAAGATTAATCGACATGAAAAAGGCGGTGCAGAAATGCGCCGCCTTTTCTTATGCGCGTAGCAAATGCCGCACGGCTGCCTGCATTTGCGGGTCAGCGTCGACAGCAATTGCGTCCGCAGTCAAAGCAACCTTTATATCGGGTGTGATTCCAGCATCCGGCGCGCGACCCGCTGGAAAATAGCCAATCAAAGGCACATCAAATTCGATGCCGGATTCAGGCAGTCGTGCAAAGAAAAATGCCCCGCCGTTAATCCCGCGGTGATTACCACCGGTCGTTTCGCCCACCAGCGTGCCTAGGCGCAACTGCTGCGTCAGCGATGCAAACTGGAATGTGGCGCTGCTATTCTGCGCGGTAATAAGCACCGCCATAGGAACAGACAGTTTCTTCAGTCCAGCCCCTGATATCCGTGCCGCTGTTCCCCCGGTGAGCCGGAAGAAACGCGCATCCTTTGCAGCGATCTGATTTTTCCAATCTCGAAAATCATTATCCCAAGTATCCAGATACGGATTGAGATGCGCTGGTGTTTTCGCATAACGGACCAGCCGTTCAGCTTGCGGCTTATAAATATCGCGTCCCGCGATCCGGGCCAGAATGATATCGCCACAGTCCAGACCGCCCTCATTCTCGCGAATGTCCACTATCAGCCCTTTGGCACCGTTCAAGCTATCCAGACGGTCATTCAACCAGGCCGACCAATCCCAGCTGCTGTTATACAGCCCCCAACTGTCCATCCGAAGAACGGCGATGCCGTCGGGGCGCATCGTCCACTGCCACACGGCGTCTGCGCCGCGATAGTCCGGCGCCGTGATAAACGCCTGTCGCTGTGCCAAAGTGAGCGCAGGGACCTCCAGTTTGGTTTCGCGCGCATCTTGCGGCAAGCGAATATGCAAACGATGCAAGCCATTTGCGGGCGGTCCGTATAGCAGTCCGTGAAATACATCGAATGTCTCGATTTCGTCCGCGCCCGTCATTGACAGCAAGGCGCGCCTTTTGCCGTCATTATTTCCATCGGCACGTACATAGGGCATCATGCGCGCCAATATATCGCGCGGGCGTACACCATTTACGGATGTTATGATCGTGCCACGTGGCAAGGAGGTCATTCCACTTTGATCCCGGAGCACGACCATATCGCTCCCTATCCATTTGAACGCAAAGGGCAGGCGCGTCGGGCCGCTGAAAAGCTGATCCTTAACTGCCTGCGTCTGGTTGAAGAAATTGGCGTAGCTATGGCCGCACTTGATACTCGCCAGAAAGTGCGACAGATTGAGATAGCGCGAGGATAGCTCCGGAGAAGCTGTCCATGTCTTACCAAGCTGCATGAGGTCGCTGTCGACCTTTTTGGGGCTGCTATACCGATACAGGCCCGGATGGAGTGTAACGAGTATCTCGCGCAGTAGAGAGATATCGTTAGTTGCTGTCGCCGATGCGCCGCGCAAAGTGGTTGGGAGCAGCGCCGCGGTCACAGCGCCCGCGCCCGCCTGCACAACTCTGCGTCGGCTTATCCCCATACAGGTTTATTGCGCTTTTTCGCGCGACAGGCGAGTCATCAGGATTGCGGCGCGTTTTGCCTGCCTTTTGATACTGGCAAGATCGACCGTTTCGCCGGGCGCGTGATCGCCCCTGCTATAGGCACCAAGCCCGACAAGACCGTCGACGTCGTTGGCGACGAAGCTGATGTCACCAGCGCCGCGCTTTAGCGGGTCAAGCTGTGGCTGCTCGGCGAGGCCAAGGTCGCGGTTCACATCGTTCAACTGCGCGAGTAACGCTATGTTTCCCGGGGTAGGCGCCATGGCGGGATAGCCGCCTTGGTCAAAGGTGATTTTTGCAGTCGTCTTAGGTGCGGATGCTGTGACGATGGACTGCATTTTGTCTCGTACCCGGGCGCTCTGTTCTTCCGACAGGGTCCGGAAATCGCCACGGGCAAGCGCAATGCCCGGTATGATATTGGTCTTGCCCTTCGCACTGGCGCGCACGCCATCCGCATCAAATGCGGCTTCCTGTCCGGCGGCAATCAGCCCGACGTTAAACGTCAGGTTCGGCTCGGGAAGTTCCATGCGGAAACGATGAAGGATACGGGCCAGTTCGAACGCCGCGCCGTCCCCGTAGGTGGAATCGAAAATAAGGGAGCTGTGGCCTGTGACGCCCGAAACTTCCAACTTCCAGCTATTCGATGACCGCCGTGACACGACGCCCATGTCGACGCCGTTTTCAATGGATAGCCCTTCGAAATCGAGCGCGACGTCGGCGCCCTTGCCAGCGGCAATCAGCGGCGCTCGGGTGATCGCAATGGGGTCGCCGGAATCTTCTTCATCGCCTGTCATGTGGATTTCGATATGGGCACCTTTTAGTGTTCCTGCGGCCTGCATCGCGCGCAATGCGGAAACGATGACAACCATGCCGCCTTTATCATCACCCGCACCCGGGCCCTCGGCCATGTCGCCATTGCGCACAAATCTCTGGAATGGGCTGTCGGCTTCAAAAACGGTATCGAGATGCGCAATCAGCAACAGCTTTTTGGACCCCTTTTTCCCTGTCTTCGCTGCAACGAGATGACCCGCGCGGCCTGCCTTCGCCATGTCCAGCCATTCGACCTTGAAGCCCAGAGGTTCGAGTTCGGCGCGCATCATATCGCCGACCGTCTTGACGCCGGCAAAATTCATGGTGCCGGAGTTCTGATTAACCAGCCGCTCAAGCAAAGCAACTGAGCGTTCATATTCGGCATCGACGGTCGCCGTCATCGTTGCCTCAGGCTTCGAAAGTTGCGCATGGGCTGCTGGTGCAAGTGCTAGCAAGGCAACGCTGCTGCACAGCTTGAGAATATGAGATGTCATAATATGCTCCGGATAGTCAGGGCTGAGGTGTGCCGCGCTTTACTGTTCGGAGCAAGAGTGATGATGCCGGTCCTATGCCCGCTGTTTATTGGACAGGATATTTTCGAGAATGAAATGCGGAACCGTCAGTGTGGAAATCAGGATGAAGGCAGAGCGAATGATTCCGGCGTCTGCCGACAAATCGCCCTGAAACAGAAACATCGCCACGCCAAATCCCAAGGAAAGGGCAGATACTGCGGTGATGATTATCGCTTTCTTGGCAAAGGACAGCGCGCCGGTTTCCTGCAGGGCATCGCGCATGTGCCGGGGCGAATGCAGTCCGCAGAAGAACACCGCAAAGGCGATGAGCGGCGGCAGAAACAGCGCCGCAGCAATACACGCAAGCACCTCCATAGCGCTGCGCGGGTCGTGGTTTCGGCTTGCCCAATAGGCGAACACCAGGCTCCCCAAAGCAGCGGGCACGGATGCTGCGCCAAGAAGGCCAGCGATAACCGAGCCATTCGGGTTGCCGGAGAGGACTGTGAATATCACTGCGACGTCACCGGGGCTTGCAAGTGCGGGAAGGGCAACAAGAGCCCAGCCGACCATCATCGCCAAAAACGGGTCAACACCGCCGCGCCAATCCCTGCTAAAATGCACAATAGAGATAATGAGAAAAGCGACGAGCGCGAACTCAGGCAGGATGGTCCACAACAGGACCATAAATGCAGCGCACCCGATATAGGCGGCAATAATTCTCGTTTTTATCGCCATGCCCTTTTGCCCGAAATGGGCGGCAGCGATCTCGACATCAAGCGTTCCGTGCGGAATACCTGCAACGACGATTGCGACGGCGGCCAGCATCGTTGCCTCCATGCTATCCATCCCGCCCCACAAGCGGTCAGCGATAATGAGGAGTAATGTTGCCAGCGGCAAGGCAAACAGGCGCAACGTTTTAGGGAACGTTGCGCCTGTAAGTGTCGACAAAAATATGGTCGTCATAACCTGTGCTGCACCTTGTTGTCCGTGCAGCACCAGTTCTTAGCCATGTGCCTTGTCGCCATACTCGGCTTGCGACTTGCGTACCGCGATCATGTAGATCAAGACGCCGACGCCTGCCTTTGCGATCAAGTCAGCAATTGTGTAGCCGACTTGTACGCCCACGGTGATGTTGGAACCGCTCAGGCTGGTGTAGGGGATCATGTATACGATCGGGTAGAAGCCCCATGATGCGAATGTCAGCAAACGTGCCTTCTTTACCAGCTCACGTACATTTTCCGGCTGATTGTTGATCGATGCACCGAGGCCAGCGAACAGCTGCCACATGATGTATACAAACGGTATCGCCGACAATGTGCCCCACAGGACGCGGGTTGGGATGTCCGTTGCGATTTCGCCTGGATAGCCCAAGACGATCATCAACGCTGCGGCACCGCCGAGCTTGAATGACTTGGATACCGTTTCATCTTGGCTCAAACGCATCACTAGGATGAGTTCGATCAGCAATAATGGCACGGTGAGCAACCAATCGACATAACGATAGGCGTCGTTAAAGGCATAGCCGCTTGCGGATACTACGCCGTCTTTAATGGCATATGCGCCTTCCCAGCTTTCGAAAATGCGGAAGTAATGATAGGCTGCAATGGCGCAGACCAGGCCGGAAATGGTGAGCGCTGTCTTGTACGCCGGACCGACTTGCGAACGACCGAACCACAAAAATAGCGTGGCTGCTGCCATCGTGGCGAATGTGAACGAGAATGCGTTGTAGACCAATGAATATTGGCCGAATGTTAGATTTTCCATGTCTTTCCCCTTAGCGACCCCGTTGCGGATGACGGGTAGCGTCGAGATAGACGATGGGCTAAGAGCAACAACCTAACCTTTATACCATGTTTTGCCGATATTGTCTGACACGAGCAGCCGGTGAAAAAACCTGATGACGCTGCTGTCAGAGGCCCGCGTTCCGTCCAACTGGAGGCATGCATTTTGGTCGTAAGTGACCACATCGACGCGCGACTGGATGCGCTGATCGCCAATAGCCCGATTGCGTCGGTGATCAGCGACCCGCGTCAGCCGAACAACCCTATCGTTGCGTGCAACCGGGCGTTTATCGAACTCACGGGTTATGCCGAACAGGAAATCATAGGACGGAACTGCAAATTCCTTGCCGGCCCTGCCACCGAGCCGTGGTTGACCGAAGCAATCCGCAACGGCGTCGAGCGCCATGCGCCCGTGTTGGTCGAGATATTGAATTATAAGCGCGACGGGACACCTTTTCGTAACGCGGTACTGGTCGCGCCTATTTTCGATGATGATGGCGAGCTTGAGTTTTTCCTTGGTTCTCAAGTGGAACTCGAAACGAACGCGCCGGCCAGTTACGAGAAGCGGCGTCTGGCCGCAGCTGTGGCCGTCAAGGCATTGTCCCGGCGGCAACGAGAGGTGCTTGCGGAAATGGCGCTTGGTCATTTGAACAAGCAAATCGCCTTCCGTCTCGGACTAAGCGAACAAACGGTCAAAATGCACCGCGCTTTGTTGATGGGCCGTCTTGGCGCGGCCACGACCGCCGATGCAATCAGGATTGCCGTAGAAGCAGGTCTATAGGCCATCAAGCTAGGCCGCGCGCCGGCTGGCTGCACCCGGCAAAGCGGAACATTTGCACGTTGAAGTGATTATCTGATCACGAAACATTTCAACGAAAAGAGATACCTATGAAAAGCCGTCTACTCGCAGCGGGCGTTGCGCTCGCTATTTTGACGCCGACAACTGCCATGGCGCAGGACGACGGCTGCCGCCGGGACAGTAATGGCCGGATTATCGGCACAGCAATCGGCGCGGGCGCTGGCGGCGTGCTGGGGAACATCATTGCCGGACGCGGAGATAAAACCGAAGGCACGATCATTGGCGGCATCATCGGTGCAGTTGTTGGTAACCAAGTGTCGAAATCTGACCGCGGCGATTGCCGCAGCGCCTATGGCTATTACGACCAAGAAGGCCGTTGGCATGCAACGGGCGTAAGCTCATCAGAAGCTCGGGGCTATTACGACCGCGATGGACGTTGGGTCGAGGGTCAACCCAATGGCTATTATGACAATGGCCGCTGGGTTTCCGCCAACGGAGATCGGACGAACGCCGGATATATGGACCGCGACGGCCATTGGGTGCCAGCTTCGGCTGCCGGTTATTATGATCGCAACAATCGCTGGGTCGGCGGCACAGCCACTGGCTATTATGACGCACGCGGACGCTGGATCGCTGGCCCGACGCGTGGTCGTTATGATGCACGCGGCCGCTGGATTGAGGGTGATACCGGCTATGCCAGCGAGAGCGTTGGCAACTGGAATGCTGTTGAGCAGCCAGGCTATTATGATACGAACGGTCGCTGGCGCGTTGGCCGGACCTATGGATATTATGATGCGCAAGGCCGCTGGGTAGCCACTCGAAACGATGGCTATCAATCCAACAATATGGATCGTCCAGGAAATGAATATCGTCCCAGCACTGGCCAGTATGACATGAGCCAAATGCCAACGGACATTCAGACGCGAATAAGTTGGATGCGCGAATATATCCGGTCTGCGGTTCAGGCGCGGCGCATTAGCCAAGCCGAAGCGCAATATGCGCGGCGTGAGCTTTCGTCGATTGAAGCCGAGAATCGCGTATTTATGCGCGACGGACGCTTCACCGCCCGCGAGGAGCAGAAAATCGAGAATAGGCTTGATCGCCTGACCACGCGTCTCGACCGGACATGGCGTCGAGACCGCGCTTATTAAACAGAAAAGGCCCGGCAGTCCCCCAACCGCCGGGCCTTCCTACTGATCCGATGCGTAGGATCAGTAGCTGTAATACATGTCGAACTCGACAGGGCTTGGCGTCATTTCCCAACGGGCGACGTCTTCCATCTTCAGTTCGATATAGCTTTCAATCTGGTCCTTCGAGAACACGTCACCCTTCAACAGGAAGTCGTGATCTGCGGCGAGGCAATCGAGCGCCTCACGGAGCGAGCCAGCTACCGTTGGTACCTGTGCCAGTTCTGCTGGTGGCAAGTCGTACAGGTTCTTGTCCATCGCATCACCAGGATGGATCTTGTTTTGAATGCCGTCGAGACCAGCCATGAACAAAGCTGCGTAGCACAGATACGGATTGGCCATTGCGTCGGGGAAGCGGACTTCAACGCGCTTGGCCTTTGCACCCGCACCATAAGGGATGCGGCATGAAGCAGACCGGTTACGCGCCGAATAGGCGAGCAGAACGGGGGCTTCATATCCGGGAACTAGGCGCTTGTAGCTGTTGGTGGTCGGGTTTGTGAAAGCGTTAACGGCCTTGGCATGCTTGATTATGCCGCCGATGAAATACAGGCACATTTCCGAAAGACCGGCATAGCCATCGCCAGCGAACAAAGGCGTTTTACCTTCCCAGATCGACAAATGGGTGTGCATGCCTGAGCCGTTATCTTCCTTGATTGGCTTCGGCATGAACGTCGCGGTCTTGCCATATGCGTGCGCAACCTGATGCACGACATATTTGTAGATCTGCATACGGTCGGCGGTTTCGGTCAATGTACCAAAGGTCAGGCCAAGCTCGTGCTGTGCTGCGGCAACTTCATGGTGGTGCTTGTCGCACGGCAGACCCATTTCGAGCATGGTCGAAACCATTTCGCCGCGAATATCCACTGCGCTATCGACGGGTGCTACTGGGAAGTAGCCGCCCTTGGCACGGGGGCGGTGGCCCATGTTGCCGCTTTCATATTTTGTGCCGCTGTTGGTGGGCAGTTCGATATCGTCGATCTTGTAATAGCTCGTGTTATAGCTGTTTTCGAAACGGACATCGTCGAACATGAAAAACTCGGCTTCAGGGCCGACATATACGGTGTCGCCAATGCCAGTTGTCTTCAAATAGGCCTCAGCACGCTTGGCGGTTGAACGCGGATCGCGGCTGTACAATTCGCCAGTCGATGGCTCGACGATATCGCAGAAAATAATCATCATCGGTGTTGCCGAGAACGGGTCGATATAGACCGCGTCCAGATCTGGCTTAAGGATCATGTCGGATTCGTTGATGGCTTTCCAACCTTCAATCGACGAACCGTCGAACATCAGGCCATCTTCCAGTTCATCTTCACCAATCACGCCAGCGCACATCGTGAGATGCTGCCATTTGCCTTTTGGATCGGTGAAGCGGACATCAACCCACTCGATTTCCTCATCCTTAATGCGCTTGATGATGTCCTTGGCTGACGTACCCATGTTACTTTCCTTCTCTTGCTTGTCTTTATTCGGCTATTGTGGAGATATTAGACGGCGTCGTTGTCACGTTCACCGGTGCGGATGCGCAGCGCGGTTTCAACGGGGATGACAAAAATTTTGCCGTCGCCGATACGGCCTGTCTGGGCCGCTGCTGCGATGGCTTCGACCACGCGATCGGCAAGACCGTCTTCGACCACAACCTCAAGTTTTACCTTGGGCAGGAAGTCGACAACATATTCAGCGCCGCGATATAATTCGGTGTGGCCCTTCTGACGGCCAAAGCCTTTGGCTTCGGTAACCGTGATTCCGGATACGCCCACTTCGTGCAGCGCCTCTTTCACTTCGTCCAGCTTGAACGGCTTGATGATCGCTTCGATCTTCTTCATGACTTTCCCCTATATGGCGCGTGAGCAAATAGTTCCGCGCGCGCGGATGATGCCATAGGCTTATCAAGTATCGTGCCAGAAATGGCCGTCGCACAAATGCGTGACTCTCGCTGTACAACGCGCCGGCATCTGCCTAAATTTTAAGCAGATGCCAGATTCATGGGCAGCAGATTTTTACTTCGCTGCCTTTTTGACGCCGCCGCCCAATGCTGCGTCATTGGCCTTCGCATAATGCGCGCGACTAATCACATAAGCGCGCATTTGCTCGGCTTCTGCTGGCGTGAGAACGCTGCTGAAACTGACCATGCCGTTACCTTTTAATATGCCGTCAATGACCACGGACTTCCACGTTGCCGCATCGGCAATAGCGCCCGATTTGCGCAAATCAGGAAGCACCCCGTTTCCGACGGCACCCGGGCCGTGGCAGACTAGACAATAACGCTGGAAATTTGATCCACCTGCGGCAATGTCGGCTGCTGTCCCTATTTGAGCTGGCGGTGCCCATATATAAGCGGGCGTTTCGGGCAGGGCAGGCAATGCGACTTTCCCGCCCAGCTTAAGAACGATAAGGCGCGGGATGTTCGGGACAGAAGCGCTGGTTGCACCGGCGTAGCCCGATACCAAAGGAAACGCGCCGCCTTTGCTGGTGAGGAAGGCGACATATTGTTCGCCGTCCACGCTGTAGGTCGACGGGCCGGACAAGACGCCAGACTGCACGTTGAAGTTCAGCAATTGCTTGCCGGTATCTGCCGCATAGGCCCGGAATTCACCCATTGCGGTGCCTTGAAACACCAGATTACCTGCTGTGGTCATAGTTCCGCCATTCCATGATGCAGGATGGTCAACTGTCCATTTGGCTTTGCCGGTCTTGGGGTCAAACGCTACCAACTTGCCCGTCGTTGCGGCCTTCACAGCCTTAACGAAGTTCGTGTCGTCGGGAAGGTCGGCGGTGGCCATCGCTCCGCCCGTGTTGAACCCTAAAGGTTTGCGCTCCTGTTCATTAGGCGCAACCGGCGGCAAATAGGCTCCGCCAATGTATAGAGCGGGGATGTAAACTAGGCCGGTCGCCGGGTTGAAGCTCATCGGGTGCCAGTTATGCGCCCCCAATGCCGACGGGTTGGCCATATAAAGCTTGCCTGTCTTCTCATACCGCGCTTCAGGATTTTCGATTGGCCGGCCCGTTTTCATGTCATAGCCAGTTGCCCACGTGATGCCGTCGATGAATGGGTTGGCCGACAACATTTTGCCGTTCACGCGGTCAATCGTGAAGAAAAATCCGTTCTTCGGCGCGTGATAAAGCACCTTGCGTTCTTTGCCGTCGCGGGTTTCTGTTGCCAAAATGATCGGCTGTGTTGCGGTGTAATCCCAGCTTTCAGCCGGCGTTTCCTGATAATGCCAGACATACTCACCGGTATCGGGTTTAAGTGCGACGATGGACGAGAGGAACAGATTGTCGCCTTCGCCATTGGAACGCACGCCGTGGTTCCACGGGTTGCCATTGCCGACGCCCAGATAAAGCTGGTCTAATTCTGCATCATAGACGATCGCATCCCAGACGGTACCGCCGCCGCCGCTTTCACGCCAATCACCCTTTTTCGGGGTTTTGCTCCATGTATCAGTCGCTGCGGTTTTTAGTATGTCGTCGCTGGCGGCATTGTCGGGCTCACCCTTTGGGTTGGGCGTCGTGTAAAAACGCCATGCCTGTTTACCCGTGGCTGCATCATAGGCAGTCACATAGCCGCGCGCGCCAAATTCTGCGCCGCCAAAGCCGATGACTACCTTGTCCTTCACGACGCGGGGAACGCCGGTGATGGTTCCGTTTGATTCGAGGTCAAGCGTTTGGGCGCTCCACAATTGCTTACCCGTGGCGGCATCCAGTGAAATCAGACGTCCGTCGATTGTGCCGACGAAGACACTGCCTTTCCAGAATGCGACGCCGCGATTAACCACGTCGCAGCATGCTTTGACGCCGCGCGCCTTGTCGACTTCAGGGTCAAAGCTCCATAACGGCTTTCCGTTTTTGGCATCATAGGCAAATACCTTTGACCAAGCCGTGGAAATGAACATCTTGCCATCGACTACGACCGGCGTCGCCTCTTGACCGCGCGCGTCGGGAAGGTCTGCGAACCATGCAATGCCCAGGTTTTGGACATTCTTGTCGTTAATCTGTGTGAGGGGACTATGGCGTTGTTCGTCATAGCTGAAACCGGTCATTGCCCAGTTGGAACCGTCGCCGCCGGTTTTGAGATAATCGCCGTCAATGGCGGCAAATCCTGGAACGTCAGTCGGAGCCATTTCGCCGCATCCGCCTAAAACCAACGTAGCGCCCGCAACCGCTGCCAACCAAAATTTGTTCGTCATAAATTTTCTCCCCGAAGCAGAGGCTATGCCGATGCGCTGCAGAGGTCCAGCGCGAATTTAACTGCGGGATTAAATAACGTTTCGGATGGCGGCCTCCATTTCGGTGGCGGCCTTATCATAGACCGCGGCGCGCAGGTTGCGGGTGATATTGTCTGGTGCTGTAGCTGGCGTGCCGCCTGTAAAAGGCGGTGCGGGATCATATTCCAGCGCCAATTGGATGCTTTGCGCTACGGGGTCGCCGGCAATCATCGCGATTAGTTGAAGCGCGAAATCGATACCCGAAGTCACGCCGCCCGCCGTTACCAGATTGCCGTCACGGACAACCCGGGCCGCTTCGTGAGTCGCACCGAATAAAGGCAGTAAGTGGGTGTAACCCCAATGACATGTGGCGCGCTTGCCCTGCAAAAGCCCGGCAGCGCCCAATATGAACGCGCCGGTGCAGACACTGGTCACCCATTGCGCGTCGCTGCCCTGCCGCTCAACAAAATCGACGATGGCGCGGTCAGCGATGGCGTCGCGCACGCCATGACCGCCGGGCACGCATAATATGTCGGCAGGCGGGCAATCGGCGAACCCAGATCGGGGCATGATCGCAAAGCCGCTATCGGTAGTAACGGCCAATCCGTCCTTCGACACCACATGGATGTCGGCTCCGGGCAATCGTGAGAGAAACTGTACCGGGCCAGTGAAATCAAGCTGGGTTACATTGTCAAAAAGGACAAAAACGATGTTCATGGGCGCACGCTAACGCACGGCACGCTAAAAACAAAGGGCCGCCGGATTTCTCCGACGGCCCAAAGCGTCCAGGGAGGAGTGAACGCTTACCAGTAAAAGCCGCGATAGGCTCTAATCACTCGGCCGGTGCGTGTGTTCACCAGCAGCACGTCGTTATAATGGCGGACGTAAGTCTGGAACCGGCCCGGTTGTGGCAGGCGGTAATTGGCGTAATTGCTCACACGGTAGCGCGGCGCATAATAGCTGGATCCAATGGCTACACCGTTGTTAAAGCTGCGATAGCGGAACGGCGCATTGAATCGGGTTCCACGGAATGCGTTGCGGTTACGCTGGCGATATTCCTGCCAATCTTCGCGATATTCCTGACGCGCCTCACGCACATCCCGACGTTCCTGGCGGACATCCTGACGGTCACCATAGCGACGCGCATCACGGACATCCCGCTTTTCTTCGCGAATTTCCTGACGGTCACGCTGTAGTTCGCGAGTCTGCGCCTGCGCCGCCATCGGAGTTAACGTGGTGGCGATGACCGCTGCGATCAAATAATTGGTCTTCATGGTCTTCAATCCTTTTCAGTGGACGTAAACGCATTAGTTGCGTTGACGTTCCCTGATTAGGACCGCGACCTTGAACCTCGCGCGAATAAGCCGTTCAGAAACCGGACATTAGTGTCGCAAATTGTATCGATTAGACGAGCTCAATGGCCAGCGCTGTCGCTTCCCCGCCACCAATGCACAAGGATGCAAGGCCGCGTTTTTTGCCATGACGTTGTAACGCCGCGACCAAGGTTGTGATGATGCGCGCGCCGGATGCCCCGATGGGGTGACCCAGCGCCGTAGCACCGCCATGGACGTTAATTTTTTCGTGCGGAATGCCTAAGTCGTGCATCGCAAACATGGCAACGCAGGCAAAGGCTTCGTTCACCTCGAACAAATCAACATCGCCGATTGTCCAGCCTGCTTTTTCCAAGCATTTGTTAATCGCACCAACAGGCGCAGTCGTGAATGCGGATGGTTCTTGCGCATGCGCTGCATGGGCAACGATGCGCGCAACGGGGGTATGGCCGTTGGCCGTCGCAACCGACTCGCGCGTCAGCACGAGCGCGGCAGCGCCGTCGGAAATGGACGAACTGGTCGCCGCCGTGATCGTGCCGTCTTTGGCAAAGGCTGGTTTCAGCGAGGGGATCTTATCGGGCATACCTTTGCCAGGCTGTTCATCGGTATCGACAATGACATCGCCTTTGCGTGTCGCGACAGTGACGGCAACAATTTCGTCCTTGAACGCGCCATCGGCGATGGCAGCTTGCGCGCGGCGAAGTGATTCAATCGCATAGGCATCCTGCCCTTCGCGTGTCAGTTGATATTCGTTGGCTGTGTCCTGCGCAAATGTGCCCATCGCGCGGCCTGCTTCATAGGCATCTTCAAGACCGTCCAGAAACATATGGTCATAGGCGGTGTCATGGCCAATGCGCGCACCGCTGCGATGCTTTTTCAGCAAATATGGTGCGTTGGTCATGCTTTCCATGCCCCCGGCGATCACATAATCGACCGATCCGGCAGCCAGCGCCTCGCTACCCATAATAACGGTCTGCATGCCTGAGCCGCAAACCTTGTTCACAGTGGTCGCCTGAACGGATTTGGGAAGTCCAGCCTTGATCGCGGCTTGGCGCGCCGGTGCTTGGCCAAGACCAGCAGGCAAGACGCAGCCCATATAAATGCGTTCGATCTTCGCGCCGTCAACGCCTGCACGCTCTACCGCTGCCTTCACCGCAGTCGCGCCAAGGTCGGTCGCGGACACATCGGCCAGTACGCCTTGCATGCCGCCCATTGGCGTGCGCGCATAGGACAGGATAACGACGGGATCTGAATGGCTCATGGGAGATTCCTTATGTTTCGATTTGCCGCCTTATAGTGCGGTGCAGCATCAGAAACAAATGTGAATCTCCGGAGCTGAACGCTTTAAAACAGCGCCTTCAAGTCCCGCTTGAGTATCTTCCCGTTCGCGTTGCGTGGCAGCGTATCTGTGGTGAAGATAATTTTTACCGGCACTTTGAACTTTGCCAGTCGCTCGCCCACCCAGGCACGCAATTCCTCTTCGGTCGCTTGAGCCCCCGGCGCCAAATGCACGACAGCGGCGGGTTCTTCGCCAAGCGTCGGGTGGGGAATGCCAACCAAAGCGGCATCAGTTACGGCCGGATGTTCGTAAAGGATATTTTCGACCTCGGACGAATAGATGTTTTCCCCGCCGCGAATGATCATGTCCTTCGCTCGGTCCACGATAAAGCAAAAGCCCTCTTCATCCACACGCGCCAAGTCGCCGGTACGCACCCAGCCATCGACAAAGGTTTCGGCGGTTGCATCTGGCCGGTCCCAATAGCCCTTCACGATTTGCGGACCGCGCGCCCATAGTTCGCCTACTTCCCCAACGGGTAACTCGGTCGTGCCGTCTTCCGACATGATTTTCAGATCGGACACCGCGACTGCCGGCCCGCAGCTGTCGGGACGGTTGAGATAATCCTCGGCAACATGCGATGTCACCGTAGCCATCGTTTCCGTCATGCCCCAGCCATTGCCGGGCATTGCGCCGAATATTTCGTGGATCTTGCTGACGAGTTCCGGCGCTGAGGGCGCCCCGCCATAGCTGATCGCGTCAATTGAACTAAGGTCATATTTCTCGCGGTCGGGATGCTCTATGAGTTGCCACGCGATGAAAGGCACGCCGCCAGTTGCGTTGATTTTCTCGCGTTCGATAATCTCGAATGCCTTCACCGTATCCCATTTATGCATGAATACTATTTTGTGACCGGCTTGAATCGTGGGAATCATCGATGCCGAGCAAGCGGTGACGTGGAACATCGGAATGACGACCAAAGCCGCGCGAACCGTGGGTTCAGGCAATGCCTCACCCCGCCGAAGCACCGTTGCCGCGCCGGAATAGGCACTCGACAGGCCATTGGTCAGCAAATTGCGATGCGAGCCCAGCGCGCCTTTTGGTTTCCCGGTGGTGCCGCTGGTGTAGAAAATCGTCGCCGCATCATCGGGCGTAATCACGACAGCGGGCAGCGGCGCATCTTGCAGGCTGGCGTAATCCTTCGTTGTGCCCAGCACATCTTCAAGCGGTGTCGCGGGTGAAGCCAGCGCAGCGTCACCAGCGCGCGTTACCAACACTTGCACCAAATTCGGCATCTCCGCCTTATGGGGTGCAATTCGCTCCCACCGTTCGGCATCGCAAATAAGTACCACTGCACCCGAATCCGCCATTCCAAAGGCAAGCTCTTCGCCCGTCCACCAAGCGTTCAGCGGCACAACAATCGCGCCCGTGACTGCAGCGGCGAAGAAGGCGACTGGCCATTCGGGCAAGTTCCGCATTGCAAGCGCAACGCGGTCGCCTTTCTTTACGCCCATATCCTGCAGCGCATGAGCAAGCTTGGAAACGGCGCGATAAAAGGCAGCATAGGTGACGCGCTCGTCTTCATAGACAACAAATTCGCGATCCCCGAATGACTTGGCATGTTCGGTAAGCACGGCGAGATTGGGCAGCGCATTTTTCCATACGCGCGTAGGGACACCGTCGATGGTCACCGTCTCCATCTCGAATGGCATGCCGGGTGCGCATAATGCTGCCTTCACTTGCTCACGCGATATTGCGGGCCAACCTGCGGGGGGGCTCCATTTCTTTCCGGCTTCGATCATGTTCTCTCCAATATTGCACGGCGCTTATGGCTGTTTGCGTCGTCGATACGCCAAAATGGTTTCAATGTGCAACGCTTCGCGCTAGCAATTCATCAACTGATTAAACGGAGAGAGAAAATGACCGCAAATATGCAGGCCGTCCTTGAAAAGCAGCGCGCTTCATTCACCGCCGCGCTGCCCGAATCCATGTCCGTCCGGCGGGATCGCATTGACCGCGCCATTGCCCTGCTGGTCGATCATGCAGAAGATTTCGCCAAGGCAGTGTCCGCTGATTTTGGCCATCGCAGCCGTGAGCAGACGCTCATGACCGATATCATGCCATCGGTCAGCGCGATGAAACATGCCCGGAAGCATTTTGAAAGCTGGGCCAAGGGTGAAAAACGCAAGCCGACATTTCCCTTGGGCTTGCTGGGTGCCAAGGCGGAAGTTGTATATCAGCCAAAGGGCGTAGTCGGCGTGGTTGCGCCATGGAACTTCCCTGTTGGTATGGTGATGGTGCCTATGGCCGGCATTCTTGCCGCCGGAAACCGCGCGATGATCAAGCCATCCGAATTTACCGAACGCGTGTCCGCTTTGTTCGAAGAGGTCGTACCCAAATATTTCGCTGAAGAGGAAATGGCCGTTTTTACGGGCGGCGCGGACGTCGGCATGGCGTTTTCCAAGCTGGCCTTTGACCACATGATTTTCACGGGCGCGACCAGTGTCGGCAAACATATTATGCGCGCGGCCGCCGACAATTTGGTGCCCGTAACGCTTGAGCTTGGCGGAAAATCGCCGACCATCGTCGGCAGAAGCGCCGACAAGAAAAAGGCGGGCGAACGCATCGCGCTTGGCAAAATGATGAATGCCGGACAAATTTGTCTGGCACCCGATTACCTGATGGTGCCGCGCGATCAGGAGCAGGACATCATTGAGGCAGTGAAGGCGGGCGTTACTGCGCAATATCCCAAATTGCTGCACAATGATGATTACACCTCGGTCGTGAATGGACGCAATTACGAACGGCTGCAGGGCTATCTGGCAGATGCGCGCGAAAAAGGTGCTGAACTGATTGAGATTAATCCGGCGGGCGAGGATTTTGCATCGTCCAACGGCAACAAAATGCCGCTGACGATTGTCCGCAATGTCACCGACGATATGAAGGTGATGCAGGAAGAAATCTTTGGCCCCATCCTTCCAGTGATGACCTATTCGTCGATGGACGAGGCCATTAATTATGTGAACGCGCATGACCGGCCGCTTGGTCTTTATTATTTCGGCGCGGATAAGGCTGAGGAAGAGCATCTGCTGTCGCGCACCATTTCCGGCGGGGTCACCGTCAATGATGTAATTTTCCACAATGCGATGGAAGATCTGCCATTTGGCGGCGTTGGTCCGTCGGGCATGGGCAATTATCACGGCGCAGACGGCTTCAAAACATTCAGCCATATGCGCGCTGTGTATCGGCAGACGGGCATTGACGTCGCGGGCATTGGCGGTTTCAAGGCGCCCTATGGCAAGGCAACGCTCAAGACGTTGGCAAAGGAACTAAAGAAATAAGGATGCGCTTGCATCAGTGGAGTGCCTCGGTTAGAGGAGCCTCCGCTTCGCCAGCTTCGGTTGGTGAAACGTGCCCCAGTGGTGGAATTGGTAGACGCGCTGGATTCAAAATCCTGTTCTGAAAGGAGTGCCGGTTCGAGTCCGGCCTGGGGCACCAAATTTTTACCGAACATCGAAAATGAAACGGGCCAGTCCGAGCGGCTAAATGGTTTCATGTGCAACCAAAATGGTTGTGCAAATGCGTCGGGCTGTTACATGCCGTAGCGTCATATGACCCAAAGCTTCAGCATCACGGACCTGTTCACCATCGGCATTGGGCCATCGAGCTCGCATACCGTCGGCCCCATGCGTGCTGCGCGCGACTTTGCCGAACGGGCGCTGATTCGTACCGATGTTGGCCGCGTTGTTTGCGAACTTTTCGGTTCCTTGGCGCTGACCGGCCACGGTCATGCGACGAACACGGCGATCTTGCTTGGCTTGGCCGGCTATACACCAGAAGCGGTTAATCCCGACGACATCGCCAACATCACCGACGTCATCCGCAAATCGGAACGGCTGACATTGGCCGGCAAGGTCGACATCGCCTTTGCCGAAAGTCAGCATTTGCTGTTCCGAAAACAGTTCCTGCCCGGACATGCTAATGCAATGCGATTTACCGCCACCTATGGGGACGGCAGCGACTTTGTCGAAACCTACTTCTCGATCGGCGGCGGTGCGATATTGCGTGATGGCGCCGATGCCCCCAGATTGAATTTCGTCCTGCCACATCCTTTTTCGTCGGGTGCTGACTTGTTGGAGCTTGGCGCACAAACGGGAATGACCTTTGGCGCAATTGTTGAGGCCAACGAAGCCACCTGGCGCAGTGCCGACGAAACGCGGGCGTTTATTTACGAGGTTCGCGGCGCGATGCTCGATTGCATCAAGCGCGGCATTTCCAATGACGGTATGTTGCCCGGAGGATTAAACGTCAAAAGGCGGGCGAAATCATTGCATGAGCGGCTGGTGGAACGCGGGCCGCGTAGCGATCCGTCGACTGTGTTCGAATGGGTCAGCCTATGGGCGCTTGCCGTAAATGAGGAAAATGCCGGCGGGGGCCGCGTTGTGACTGCGCCCACCAATGGCGCTGCCGGGGTCATTCCCGCCGTCCTGAAATATTATGAAGTGTTTACGGCTAACCCGACCGAGGAAGGGAGCCGATTGCTGCTGACCACGGCCAGCGCGATTGGCTTTCTGTATAAAACCAACGCGTCCATATCGGCCGCTGAGATGGGTTGTCAGGGTGAAGTCGGCGTTGCCTGTTCGATGGCGGCGGCCGGCCTTGCCGCTGCCTTGGGCGGAACCAACGCGCAAGTCGAGAATGCCGCAGAGATCGGCATGGAGCATAATCTTGGCCTCACCTGTGATCCGATTGGAGGCCTGGTTCAAATACCCTGTATTGAGCGCAATACGATGGGCGCCATTAAGGCTATTAACGCCGCCTATCTCGCCTTACAGGGGGATGGCGCGCATATTGTAAGTCTGGACGCGGTCATTGAAACCATGCGCCAAACGGGCGAAGACATGCGCTCCAAATATAAGGAAACCAGCCTTGGCGGGCTTGCCGTCAACGTCGTCGAATGCTGACTATCAATATTTAATCATGATCCCGCGCGCCAAGGCGGGCGAAATGGAATAAGCCAGCCGGAGCCATTTCACCATTCCGACATTGGCCTCTGCGGCATTGGCTTTGATGGCATTAATGATTTCGGCGGCGCAATCCGAGGCCGACATTTTGCGGCCATTCACGCGCCCGCGCGTCATGGCGGTGTCGACCACGGGCGGCAATGCCTCAAGCACATGGACCTTGGTGTCGCGCAGATTATAACGCAGCGATTGGGTAAAACTCCGCAAGCCCGCTTTGCTGGCGCAATATACGGGCCCGCCGGCGCGTGGCGCAATCGCCAGCCCGGATGTGACGTTTACGATCATCGCCTCTGGCCGCGATAGCAAGCGCGGCAGCAAATGCCCGATCAGGTGCATTGGCGCATTGAGGTTAAGGAAAATGGCGCGATCGGTGAGGGACAGATCAAGTGGCTCACCCGGCGCGAAGTTTCCGCTCATGCCTGCATTGTTGACCAAAATATCGATTGGACGGTTGCCGAGTACAGTTACCAATTGCGCGCAGCCATCAGCAGTCGATAGATCAGCCTGTATGGCTTCCATACCCTCCTGCCGCGCCGATGCCAGCGCCTCTTCCCGTCGCCCGCACACGATGACAGTTGCGCCCTTCGCGATCATTTGACGTGCCAATTCCAGCCCGATGCCGTCAGTGCCGCCCGTTATCAAAGCGGTCTTGTTTCGAATGTCCATATTGCCCCCTAAAATGTTGGTTCGCGCGCGCCGTTAAGGAATCAGCACGGACGATCCCGTCGTCTTTCGTGCCTCCAGATCGAGGTGCGCTTGCGCGGCATCCTCCAGCGCATAACGCTGGCCAATGGTCAATTGAATGACGCCCGATCGCAGCATATCAAACACATATTCAGCGCCTGCCATGCGCTCGGCCATATGATGATAATAATCAAACAAGGTTGGTCGCGATACATAGAGCGAACCTTTTTGCGCCAGCAAACCAAGGTTTACTCCGGAAACAGGGCCGCTGGCATTGCCGTAGCTGATTACGAGGCCACGTCGTGCGGTGGCGTTGAGAGAAATATCCCATGTGTCCGCCCCAACGCCGTCGAAGGTAACTTCGACGCCCTTACCGTCGGTCAGTTCACGGACTTGCCGTGCGACATCTTCCCTGCCGTATAAGATAACATGATCGGCGCCGGCCGCCTTAACCAATGCGGCTTTTTCCGCGCTGCTCACCGTCCCGATGACGCGGGCGCCGACATGCTTGAGCCATTGTACCAGCAGCAGGCCGACCCCGCCTGCGGCTGCGTGCACCAGGACATCCCATTGCGGCTGCACCTTCCCGCAACGCTCCACCAGAAATTCGGTAGTGCATCCTTTCAGCAGAGCCGCAGCAGCGATCTCGTCGCTGATATCGTCGGGGATCAGGAACAGGCAGTTGGCCGCGACATTGCGTGCGGTGGCATAGGCCCCAAGCGTTGGACCGAATGTTGCCACCCTGTCACCGATTTTCCAGTGGCGTACATTACTGCCCACTTCTTCAATCACGCCAGCGGCTTCCACGCCAAGGCCGGCGGGTAGGGCAACGGGATAAAGTCCGCTTCGGTGATAGGTATCGATGAAGTTCAGGCCGACCGCACGGTTGCGCATGCGTACTTCGTCCGGGCCGGGGGCGGGAAGGGTGACATCGGCCCACGCGATAACTTCGGGTCCGCCAGTCCGGCTAATCTGTGCTGCTCTCTCCGTCATCGCTGAACTCCTATTGTCTGAACCCGTAGCAGAGCAAAGCACTTGCGGCCAGTAAGCCGGCAATACATGGTTAAAAAGTCGTTAACGTTTGTTGCAAATCGGGACAGTCGTGTGGCGACGGGCGTTAACCATCTTTTTCGGGTGGCCAACATCCCTAATGCGGCGTTAACCTTTCACCATGATGAAAAGAAGATTAGTTTGTCACAATGAAGGAGCGCGCCACTGGATGCGCCGTATGCTCCCGCCACCCCAAATGCGCGAAGTGATCGCCGCGCCACGCCCACGCGCATGGTGGCGCAAGGAAGATACCCATTTGTTTATGCTAAGCTTTTCAGCATTCTTTGTGGCGATCACCAGCTTTATTGCGTGACGGCGATATCTGCGACGTCGCACGCTTTGTGTAGTTTCCATGCGATCCAGGCGGACACAAGGCACGCCGCTGCAATCATGAACAGCGTATCGGCAATGCTTACGCCAGCACTGACCAATAGGCTGTAGATGACAGCGCCAATTACCATTGCGCCCGAATTGACGATGTTGTTCGCGGCAATGGTGCGGGCAGTCTGCGACTTAGCAACTGTGGTGGTCAGAAAAGCGTAAAGCGGCACAACGAACATGCCGCCAGCAATCGAAATACCCAGAAGATCGACGATCATACGTTCGCCATAACCGAGCATCAAAAATTGCCACCAATCCATCAACTCTGGCCCTGTCGGCTGCCAGTGGCTAACCGTCCACCACAGGTCGAGCACGAAGAGTCCCATGACGATGACGGAAGCCGGTGCGTATTTTGCGGACACGGTGCCTTTTAACAGGCGGTTAATGGCGACCGAGCCAATGGCGATGCCGATGGAGAAAAACGCCGTGAACAAGGTCGCGACCGTATTGTCGCCACCAATCGCGTTTTTGACCATGGGCGGGAAAATGGATCCCAAAACCGCACCGACGCCCCAGAAAAAGCTGATCGCCATAATCGCGAGAAACAGGCGCGGAATGTGCATGGTGTCACGCACCAGGCGCCAGCTACTGCGGAATATGTTCCAGTCCATTTTGGCTGTCGGCGCATCGCTTTCGGGCGGGGCCGACGGAACGGATTGCGCAGTTACCCGTCCGATGACGGCAACTATAATGATGCCGATGCCTGCGATGTGGCCCGGAATGATGCCGCCTGCAATCGTACCGCCCAAAATCGCGAGATAGGTGCCCGCTTCGACAAGCCCAGTGCCGCCCAATACTTCGTCGTCCTTCAAATGCTGGGGCAGGATGGCGTATTTTATCGGACCAAAAAATGTCGAGTGCACGCCCATCGCGAAAAGAGCGACAAGCATCATGGGAATATTGTGTGTGTAAATGCCGATAGCACCGAAAATCATAATGAAGATTTCAGCCGTTTTCACCATCCGAATGACGCGGGTTTTCTCGATGGTGTCAGCCAGCTGACCGGCCAGCGCGGAGAACAGGAAAAACGGTAAAATGAACAACGCGCCCGCAATGGCGTTGAAATTCGCCTCTTGCGTGGGGTCGGAATAGATTTCGTAGGTGACCAGGATGACCATGGCCATTTTATAGAAATTATCGTTGAAAGCGTTCAAAAACTGGGTGACGAACAGCGGCAAAAACCTGCGTTTTCTCAACAGGGACATTGATGTTGCCATGCGCGTTTAGTTCCTCATACCCAAGACCATCACGCCTTAGCGACAGGATGCTGGCATGGCAAAGCGCAATTGGCGGGGCCGTCAAATAGCGACTTATAAATAGCCACGTGATTTTGCCTGAACATCACGCTATCGATGCTTCATGCTAAGCTTACCCAACCTATTAACGCTGTCCCGCATTTTGGCGGTGCCCATTTTGGTATTCCTCCTGTGGCCGGGCGCGCGGCCTGCCAGTGTGCAGCCGGTGCCGCTGGATTATGCGTTTGCTTTCATTCTCTACTGCCTGATGGGCATCACGGATTATTTCGACGGCTATTTGGCCCGCGCGCAAGGCACGGTGTCAAAGCTTGGTGTATTCCTTGACCCGATTGCCGATAAAATCATGGTGGCAGCGGTCATATTGATGCTCGTTTTTACGCGCGATGTTGACGGCTGGCACGTGATCGCCGCGCTCACGATCCTGTTGCGTGAAATGATTGTTTCGGGCTTGCGCGAGTTTTTAGCAGGCTTGCAGATTTCGGTTCCGGTGTCGAAACTCGCCAAGTGGAAGACGACCTTCCAGCTTGTGTCATTGGGCGGCATCATTTTGGCAGGGGCGCTGCCCGAATGGTTCTTGCTGAAGCAAGCGGCATTGGGCTTGTTGTGGATAGCCGCAGTGCTGACGATGCTGACCGGATGGGATTATCTGCGCGTTGGCATAAAGCATATGGATTGACCATGCGGCTGGTCTATTTTGCCAGTGTCCGTGAAGCCATCGGTATTGCCGAAGAACAATGCGAATTGCCGCCACATGTGATGACGGTGCAAGATACCGTACGATGGCTTGCTGACCAATCACCCGCCTACGCAGCCGCTTTTGCAGATACCGATAAGCTGCGATTTGCCCTCGACCAGAATATTGTGACCGATCGCGCGCTTATCGGAAATGGCGCTGAACTTGCGATTTTCCCGCCAGTAACAGGCGGATGAAAATTGTCCGCATCAGCGCTGAGCCGATTGATCCCTCGGTCGAACTGGCGTGCCTCGGTGATCTAGGCGGCGGCGCAGTGGCGAGTTTTACCGGCATTGCGCGCAAGGACGGTGATGTCGTTGGCATTGAGCTGGAGCATTATGCCGGCATGACCGAGGCTTGCCTCGGCGACATCATCGAAAAAGCCAATGCGCGCTGGCCTTTGCTCGGCGCGGTCATTGTACATCGCGTGGGCTATGTCGCAGTCGGCGAACCAGTAGTGGTGACAGGTGTGGCATCGCTCCACCGAGCCGCTGCGTTGGAAGCAACGGCCTATTTGATCGACTGCCTGAAAACCGACGCGCCCTTCTGGAAAAAAGAGCATTATAGCGACGGGCGAGCAATATGGGTTGCGGCCAAAGCGAGCGATGACGCCCGCGCCGCTCGTTGGAAATCGGAATAGCTAACGCTACCGATTAGCCCAGATGGAGTGCCCGCAGGGCCTCAGCCAGCATTTCAAATTCTTCGCGTCGCGGGCTGTTGGTGCGCCAGATGAGCGCGATCTCGCGCGATGCATGTTCCGCATTTAACGGGCGAGCCTGCACATCGGTACCGTTCAGAAGCCCGGCACGCACTGCCATCTCGGGAATGATCGTCAGGCCAAGGCCATTATCGACCATTTGCACGAGCGTATGGAGCGACGTGCCAAGCATCATTGCTGATGCGCGCAGCTCGGGCCGGTTGCAGGCGGCCAGCGCGTGATCCTTCAAACAGTGGCCATCGACGAGCAAAAGCAGCTTGTTTTCGTCGATCAATTCCGGAGCGATGCTTTCTGGTGGATCGCGCGGGTCATCGAGCGGGAAGGCAACGAAGAGGTTGTCATCGAATAAATGCGCTTTTTCGACATCACCGGCTGGGAAGGGCAGCGCTAACAGCACGCAATCAACATGGCCGTGGTGCAGCGCTTCAACTGCGGCAGCGCTGGATTCTTCGCGTAGATAAAGTTTGAGGTCGGGATATTGCTTGCGCAAAGCGGGCAGTAATTTCGGCAACAAAAACGGGGCAATGGTTGGAATGACGCTCATGCGCAGATCATCTGCAAGCGGCTTTCCTGCCGATCGCGCCATTTCGGCTAACTCCTCGGCTTCGCGTAATATGCGGTGCGCTTTCGACACCATTTTGTTGCCCAGCGGCGTGAACCGGACAACGCGGCGCGTGCGTTCGACGAGCATTAGCCCCAGCAGCGACTCCAGTTCACGAATGCCCGCAGAGAGAGTTGATTGCGTTACAAAGCAAGATTCCGCTGCCTTACCAAAATGCCC
This sequence comes from uncultured Sphingorhabdus sp., assembly GCA_963508315.1. Lineage (GTDB taxonomy): Bacteria > Pseudomonadota > Alphaproteobacteria > Sphingomonadales > Sphingomonadaceae > Sphingorhabdus_B. The sequence goes on from CAUOWK010000004.1 coordinate 222,929, forward strand.
GTGCTCTTGCAGCGCAACCAGATATTGCAGCTGTTTCAGCGTTGGAAGATATGTACTCATAAATCGACCCCGTTTATTATTAGATGATTTATAATCGTTTTTGACGATAAATCCAGTAATAAATGCGAGCGCGATGCAACCATGGCTGGAAATGCGTCGTTGAAAGGCTTAGCTTGGCAATGTTCAAAGGCTTCCGGAACGGATGGCAAGGTCCCCATATGTTCATTTCTAATCTCATCGACTATCTGGATTCGATTAAAGCGCGCGACCCCGCGCCGCGATCACGTTGGGAGGTGCTTTTGTACCCTGGCGTTTGGGCCGTCGGTTTTCATCGTTTGGCGCATTGGCTTTTTCTGGGTCACATGTTCTTTCTCGCGCGGTTCGTAAACCATTTCGCGCGCTTCCTGACGGGTATCGACATCCACCCCGGTGCCAAAATCGGTAGCAATTTCTTTCTCGATCACGGTTTCAGCGTCATTGGTGAAACCGCGGAAATCGGGGACAATGTGACGATGTACCAGAATGTCACGCTCGGGGGTACAAACCCCACGAGCGGCATGGGCGGGAAGCGGCACCCTACGATATTGGACAATGTCATCATCGGGTCAGGCGCACAGATCTTGGGGCCCATCACGGTCGGCGAACGTGCGCGTATTGGCGCGGCTGCAGTTGTCACCGACGACGTGCCGGCAGGCGCAACCATGGTCGGTCAAAAAGCGCGCTCCACCCTTGTGAAGGCGGAAACCTACGCGCGGGACTTCATGCCCTATGGCACGCCATGCCGCGAGCTTTTCGATCCGGCAACGCAGAGCCTGGAGATCATGCAGTGCGAGATTGAGTCATTGCGTAAGAAGGTCGGCGAATTGATGGCCGAGCGGGACGCACGGACTGAAATGCCCCCAGTCAAACGCCGCGTTGGCAAAGGAAGCAAAGCCAGTTGAGCGCCATAATAACGCCGTTTCCGCTGGTCAGTCGCCTCAACCAGGTTGGCTTTGACAAGGCAGAGTTGACGCAAATACTGAACCTGTATGGACGGATGGTTGCAGCCGGCAAATGGCGCGATTATGCCATGGACCTTGGCCGCGACGCCGCTGTTTTTAGCGTTTTTCGGCGCGCTGCCGAACGGCCCGAATATCGCATCGAAAAACGTCCCGCCTTGCGCAGCAAGCAAGGCATGTGGGCTCTGGTCGGAGAGGGCGGCGCCGTGTTGAAACGCGGGCATGAGCTTGCCCTCATCCTCGCGCCGGTCGAGCGCAAGCTGATGAAGCTGGTCGACGCATAAAAAAGCCCGACCAAATGGCCGGGCTTTTTAATGTGGTTTTTGGCCGGTTCAGCCCAGCGCTTGCAGCGCTTTCATCACCGCGATCGATTGTTCACCACCTGATTGCGGCACAGTCTCACCCGCACGGTCGATAATCTTGTCCCAAGCAGCGGCAAAGCCTTCGACATTGCGGTCTTCCTGACGCAAGGCGACGCCGGGCGTCATTGTCACATAAGCCGCATGGTAGCCGCCGCCACCGGCACCGATGATCATGTTGGTCGGCGCATCTTCGCTGACCAAATATAGAGCGGCGGGTACGACATTTTCAGGTGTGAACTGGTCGAACAGGCCCTCAGGGAAAATATCCTCAGTCATGCGCGTGCCAGCAACCGGCGCGAGTGAATTGACTCGGACATTATATTTCGCACCCTCCAAGTGCAGGGTTTTGGTGAAGCCAGCAAGCCCCAGTTTTGCCGCGCCATAATTTGCCTGTCCGAAATTGCCATATAGGCCGGTAGATGAGGTGGTCATCAAAATGCGGCCATAGGTCTGCTCGCGCATCGTGTCCCACACCGCCTTGGTGCAGTTCGCGCTGCCCATGATGTGCACCTGAAGCACCAGGTTAAAATCGGGCATATCCATTTTGGCAAAGCTCTTGTCACGCAGGATGCCGGCATTGTTGATCAGAATGTGAACGCCGCCCCATGCTTCTTTTGCCTTGGCGACCATTTCGACCATCTGGTCATATTCCGTGACGCTACCCCCGTTGGCCATCGCTTCGCCGCCGGCAGACTTGATTTGCTCGACAACTTGAGCCGCTGCGTCGGAGGTTCCAGTGCCATCACGCGCGCCGCCCAAATCATTTACGACTACCTTGGCGCCACGCTTTGCCAGCTCCAGTGCATAAGCCTTGCCCAATCCGCCGCCCGCACCGGTCACAATAGCGACTTTGTCTTTAAAACTGATGGTCATTGCGTATCTCCAAAAATAAACGGCGGACAAGGCGCCAGAACGCGCAGAGCCTTGGCATGACAGGCCACTTGACGCAAGCGTAAAGCAGTTGGATGGTGTGTGTCACAAAACAGAAATGTTTACGTCACGGCGTAGACATATAATTGTTGTCTAGGCGTCACCATATTGTTCGGGGATATCATAATGACCGCTAAAAAATGGCTTTACGCAACGGCACTCGCGACATCGGCATATGCGATGCCAGCCCACGCCCAAGAGGCTGGGTCAGAGGTTGATGCCCTGCGTGCCGAAGTTGCGGCGTTGAAGGAGCAGCTTGCGGCGATTTCTGCCAAGGTTGATGCTGCGGCCAAAAAGCCAGTTGCCGAAGTGAAATGGAAGGGCGGTCCGGAATCCAGTGGCCCTGATGGCTGGAGCTTTAAACCGCGCGGACGCATCCATTTTGATGCAGGCTATGTCAGCGTCCCCGGCGACTATGCGGCGAACCGCAATCTGGGCTTCAACAGCCGCGTGCGCCGCGTGCGTCTTGGCGGCGAAGGCACTATGCCAGGTGGCTTTGGCTACAAGGTCGAAGCAGATTTCGCGAGCGGGAATGTCGCATTTGGTGACACATTCCTGAGTTACAGCCCAAAGAACGCACCGATTACCTTGCGCCTCGGCAATTTTGAAACGCTGAACGGGTTGGAGCAAATCAGCAGTTCCAACAATATCAGTTTCACCGAGCGCGCGGCTTTTAATGATGCGTTTTTGAATAGCCGTCGGCTGGGCGGGGCAGTTGCCTGGCGTGACGCGGATAATGTCTTGCGCGCCGAAGCTGGATTGTTCACGGCGCACAGCATTGACAGTTCGTTCGACAATGACGGCTGGATTGGCGCTGGCCGATTGACCTATTCGCCCATGGCCCTTGGCGGCCAGTTGCATTTCGGCGCCAATTTCCAGCAGCGGGAATTTGCATCGAACAATAATGGCGTTGCATCGGTGTCGACGAACGCACCGTCGACAAACCAATTCGCGCGTTACAGGGCACGTCCCAATACGCAATTAACCGACGTTCGTTTTGTCGACACCGGCAGCTTTGCTGCAAAAAGCGACCGCGTGGTCGGGCTTGAACTAGCCGCCATCTTCCCGGGCTTTTATTTCGCCAGTGAAGCGCAGTGGACGAAGGTCGACGCATATAATCCGGGCGACTTGGCAGCTGGGCTCGACACATTTGCTGGCGGCAACAGTGCGGTCACGCCAAGGGGCGACCCCGGCTTTTTCGGCATGTATGCCGAAGCTGGATATTTTCTGACCGGTGAAACACGAGGGTTCAAGGACAGCATTTGGGGGCGGACTAAGGTCCTAAAGCCAATCGATAAAAAGGGCCCCGGCGCGTTTCAAATTGCGGCGCGTTATGAATATCTTGATCTCGATAGCAATGCCCTGAAGAATGGCCTCACCAACAACTTTGCCACGGGCGTGACCAGCAGCGCGTCGTTAAACACGCGATTGGGCCGTGGCGGCACGCAGACCAGCTATTTGCTCGCGTTGAACTGGTACCCAATCGATTATATCCGCTTCATGCTGAATTATGGCCGCGTTCAGGTTGAAGGCGGGCCGTTAGCGGCAATCGTTGATCCAACGTCGACGAAGCCAGTCGACCAGCGCGACTATGGCGTGGATGTCGTCGCCGCGCGGATGCAACTGGAGTTTTAAACGGCGTCCTGATCGAGGGAATAGCCAGCAGACCGCACAGTGCGGATAATGTCGCTGTCGAAGCCTTCGTTCAGCGCTTTGCGTAAGCGCCGGATATGGACGTCGACCGTGCGAATCTCGATGTCGCTGTCATGACCCCACACGCTGTCGAGCAAACGCTCGCGCGAGAATACATGGCCCGGATATTCGAGGAAGTGCTTCAGCAGACGATATTCGGTCGGCCCCAAAGGCACCTGCTTGCCACCGCGTTTCACCTTGTGCGCCACAGTGTCCATTTCGACATCGCCAAAACGCAAAGCTTCGCCAGCCAAGGCTGGACGCACCCGGCGTAACACGGCCTTGGCACGCGCGACGAGTTCGCGGGGAGAGAAGGGTTTCGTGACATAATCGTCCGCGCCGATCTCCAGGCCACGGATACGGTCGTCTTCCTCACCGCGTGCAGTCAGCATGATAATCGGGACGTTGGCGGTGTTGTCGGTTTTGCGCAGCCGCCGGCACACTTCAATGCCCGACAGGTTTTCAAGCATCCAGTCCAGCAACACTAGGTCGGGTGTGCGTTCTTTGGCCATCAGCAACGCTTCTTCGCCATCGCCGGTATGCTGAACGTCGAATTCCTCGCGCTCAAAATGCCACCGCACCAATTCGGCGAGGGCGCTGTCGTCTTCAACCAATAGCAATTGTGCTTTGGGCATATGTATTTCGCCTTATGCGTCGGGCAGATTTTCGCCCGTTTCGGTAAAGTAGATCATTTGCGCAACGGTGGTCGTGTGGTCGCCAATGCGCTCCAGATTTTTTGCTGTGAAGAGGAGGTGCGCGACTTCCGTTGCATTCTCCGGATTCTTCGCGACATAGGCGACGAAGTCGACAAACAGGTCTTTGTTCAACTGATCGACCACATCATCGCGAACGGTCACAGCGCGGGCCAAGTCGACATCGCGCTTTGCATAGGCATCCATTGCCGTGCGGATCATTTCGACCACGATCTCACCCATCCGGCCAAGCTGCTCCTTGGCCGAGGTGTGAATTTTGCCTTCCATCTTGGGCACGCGCTTGGCGATATTTTTAGCGTAGTCTCCAATGCGTTCGATGACTGCTGACATCTTAAGTGCAGCAATCAGCTCGCGCAGGTCATCGGCCATTGGCGCGCGCAACGCGATGGTGCGTACGACAAGACGCTCAACCTCGGTTTCCAGATTGTCGATAATCTTATCTTCTGCCCGCGTGGTTGCAGCAAGCTCCACATCTTGGTCGTTTAATGCCTTAAGCGCTGCAACGACGGCCGTTTCTGCGCGTGCACCCATTTCCGCGATTAGGCCGCGGATTTCGTCCATATCGTCGTCGAACGCGGTAACAGTGTGCCTCGTGCCAGTGCTCATATTCAGTTCCTTAACCGTATCGGCCGGTAATATAATCTTTGGTGCGGTCTTCGCGCGGATTGGTAAAGATTTCGGACGTTTCGCCAAACTCGATCAGATGGCCAAGATGGAAAAACGCTGTGCGTTGCGACACGCGTGCTGCTTGCTGCATATTGTGCGTCACGATGATGATAGCATATTTGCCGCGTAAATCGTGAATCAGCTCTTCGATGCGCGCGGTTGCGATTGGGTCAAGCGCCGAGCATGGTTCGTCCATCAGGATGACTTCGGGGTCAACCGCGATAGCGCGCGCGATACATAGACGCTGCTGCTGCCCGCCTGATAATGCCGTGCCGCTTTCATTCAACCGGTCCTTAACCTCGGTCCACAAACCGGCCCGGGTCAACGAGCTTTCGACGATCTGGTCAAGATCCGCTTTGCCACTCGCTAACCCGTGAATGCGTGGGCCATAAGCGACATTGTCGTAAATCGACTTTGGAAAGGGATTCGGCTTCTGGAACACCATGCCAACGCGGGCGCGCAGCTGCACGACGTCCATTGAAGAAGCATAGATGTCCTGACCATCCAGCAGGATTTGCCCTTCGACCCGCGCGCCGATTACAGTGTCGTTCATGCGGTTCAAGGAACGCAGGAATGTGGACTTTCCACAACCGGAAGGACCAATGAACGCTGTTACATTTTCGCGGTCGACGTCGATGGACACATCATTAATGGCTTGTTTGTCGCCATAATATACGTTGACATTGCGCGTGGATATTTTGAGATTTCCGGGGGTTGCGCCCACATTATCGTCCTTTTTAGTCATAGATCACCAGCGCGTTTCAAAGCGGTTGCGAAGATAGATTGCCAACGCGTTCATGCTCAACAGGAATATCAATAGCACGATGATTGCGGCACTGGTTTTTTCCACGAAGCCCTGATTGACTTCGTCCGACCACAAATAAATCTGGACGGGCAGGGCGGTCGCTGCGTCGGTAAAACCGGTTGGTGCGGCGGGTATGAAGGCGCGCATCCCGATCATCAGCAGCGGGGCAGTCTCCCCCAGCGCACGTGCCATGCCAATGATCGTGCCGGTCAAGATACCGGGCAAAGCAAGTGGCAACACATGATGGAAAACCACCTGCACCGGCGACGCGCCAATGCCAAGCGCAGCTTCACGAATTGAGGGCGGCACTGACTTAACCGCGTTGCGTCCCGCGATGACGATGACTGGCATTGTCATCAGCGCCAGCGTCAGCCCGCCAACCAGTGCCGAAGACCGCGGCATGCCAAATATGGTCAGGAAGACCGCAAGGCCAAGCAGGCCGAAAATAATTGAGGGAACGGCCGCAAGGTTGTTGATCGAAACCTCAATCACATCCGTCAGCTTGTTCTTTGGCGCATATTCTTCAAGATAAAGCGCCGCCAGAACGCCGACGGGAAACGCCAGCAGCAGCGTGATTGCCATGGTCATAAGCGACCCTTTGAAGGCCGCCCAGATACCCACCGCAGAAGGGTCAGTCGTATCGGCACCCGTCAGGAAAGTCCAATTGAATCCAGTCCGCAGCGCATCCTTGCTGTCCAAAGCGGCTACGGTCTTTTCCGCTGACGCTTCGCCCTTGCGCTTGAACGCTACGTCCAGCCGAGAATCCGCGGGAAGCCACAGGCGCTGCTTGGATGTCACTATTTCGGGATCATCAAGCAACATTTGACGCACATTCGCCGCAGCGGCTGTGGTCAACAATTCGTCACCCAAATCGGGATATTGTTGCCCGACCGCGAGTTGCAATATCCCGGGGATGTCCATCGAGTTCAACGCAGCATCTGCATTCGGACCGCTGATTGACGCGGCTGTCGTACCCGATGTCAGTGCTGGAAAATCAAGGTCGACGGCGACTTCGGTGCGTTGGAAACCGCGTAGCCCTTGGCCCAGCATGGTGAACAACAAGAACGCCAAAAATATCGTCGACAGTGCTACGGCGAAAAAGCCCATGGCCTTGAAACGCCGTTCCGCAGCATATCGGGCTGCAATGCGCTTTTGCATCGTTTGCCCGTTCCAATCGGTGGGTGCCAAGTCGATTGTGGGACTATTCATAAGCTTCTCGATATCTTCTTACGATCCGCAGCGCGACATAGTTCAGGAAGAATGTTGTCACGAACAAGGCGAGGCCAAGCGCGAACGCAGCCAATGTATGCGGGCTGCCGAAATCCTGGTCACCGGTCAGAAGCGCGACGATTTGCACCGTCACCGTGGTGATCGTGTCGAACGGGTTCGCTGTCAGGTTGGCGGTATAACCCGCAGCCATCACCACAATCATGGTTTCCCCGATGGCCCGGCTAACGGCCAGCAATACGCCGCCGACCACGCCGGGGAGGGCAGCGGGAAGCAAGACCTGCTTAATGGTTTCGCTCTTGGTTGCGCCCATCGCTAGGCTGCCGTCGCGCATCGCGTTGGGAACCGCCGCGATGCTGTCATCGGACATCGACGACACCAGGGGAATGATCATAACGCCCATCACAATTCCGGCGGCCAGTGCATTGTCAGACGCCGCATTGCTAACGCCCAGCATGACGGCAAAGTCGCGTACAGCCGGCGCAACGGTAAGGGCTGCGAAATATCCGTAAACCACGGTGGGTACGCCCGCGAGGATTTCCAATATCGGCTTCATCCATTTGCGGACGTTCGAAGATGCATATTGCGTCAGGAAAATCGCGCTCATCAGGCCAAGCGGGATGGCCACGAGCATCGCGATAATCGCGCCAATGAAGATCGTGCCCCAAAACAAGGGTATCGCGCCATATCCATTTGCAGCGCCGGGTGTGACAACGGATTTCGGGTTCCAGTCGGTGCCAAAGAGAAACTCGAACGGCGACACCATGGAGAAGAAACGCCAGGATTCAAAAATGAGTGAGGCGAAAATTCCCAATGTGGTGATGATAGCGATCAACGATGCGCCCAAAAGCACAAGCATGATAACGCGCTCAACTTTGCTACGCGCGCGGAAGTCGGGTTTCAGGCGCGTGAAGGCAAAGGCACCGCCGGAAAACAGCAGAAGCAGCGTGGCAGCAACACCCAGCCATTCATAATATGAAAGCGCTTCTTTGTATAAAGGCACAAGGTTCGCGCTTTGGTTTTGAAAGGCTGTTGTCTGAAAACCTTCCGCGATAGCGCGCGCTTCTGACAGGATTGCTGCGCGCGCGAACATCTCTTGCGGAAGCTCGGCGGCGGCAGGCGCAGACAGCACCATATTTGTAACAAGCGCCGGTGAGACCGACTGCCAAATCAGCATGAAAACAAGCGCAGGCACGACAGCGCAAACCGCAACGAACCAGCCATGATAATAAGGCAGGCTGTTAACGGTACCGCGTGGCCCGCCTTTGGCGTTGCGGACAAAAGCAGCGGCACGGGCACGACCAGAGATCCAACCGATGAGGCCGAGACCAAGCACAAGGAATAGCAAAGCCGTTCCGGTCATAAAATCAACAATGCCCCCTTGGACCCAAAGGTCGGAATTCCGCCAAATCGGTCCCAAAATAGCCATGGGCCCAGACCGAATAGAGATTCGATCCGGGCCCCATAGACGCCATGTTTATTGCAGTTTTATTTCAAATCTGCGCCGGTCATGGCGGTCAGGCCATTTGCGGCATCCATAGCCTTTTTATAATCGGCGTCGGTCGATGCGATCATGCCCAGTTTCGTGAGATAACCACCGACTGCGCCGCCCTTGAGAAATTCCAGGACAAACTCTTTGATGCCCGGAATTTTATCGACATGCGCCTTCTTCACATAGATGAACATCTTGCGCGCGCCGGGGTAGCTGCCGTCCGAAATGGTGGCGATCGTCGGGCTTACGCCGTCCATGGTGATGCCATGCACCTTTGATGCATTTTCTTCCATATAGCTGTAGCCGAAAACGCCGACCATATTGGGGTTGGAGCCAAGCTTTTGAACGATCAGATTGTCGTTTTCGCCTTGTTCCTTGAATGCACCATCAGTGCGGATCTGCGTGCAGACTTCCTTATACTTGTCTTCGTCCGTTTCCTTGAGTGCCTTCATGGCAGCGTCTTTTTTGCAGCCAGCTTCCATGATCAATTCATGGAATGAATCGCGTGTCCCCGATGTCGTGGGCGGGCCATATACCGAGATAGGCAGCTTAGGCAGCGATGGATTTACATCCGACCATAGCTTCGCAGTCTGTGGCTTGCCGAAAGGATTGGCGGCCAGCGCCTTGTAAACGTCAGCGGTCGACAGTGCGAACTTCACGCCCTCGTTTGATTGTGCAAGCGCAAGGCCGTCAATGCCAACCTGTACTTCGATGATGTCGGTCACGCCATTTTTCTGGCAGTTTTCAAACTCGCTCTTTTTCATGCGACGCGATGCGTTAGCGATGTCAGGCGATTCTGCGCCGACGCCTTTGCAGAACTGTTCAATGCCACCGCCGGTGCCGGTTGATTCGAGCACAGGCGATTTGCGTGAGGGGTCTGCCTTTGCGAATGCTTCCGATGCTGCCTTCGCAAACGGGAACACCGTGGAGGAGCCGACGATGCGGATTTCCTGGCGCGAACCGCCCGAAGCGCCGCCGGTGCTGGCTTGGTCATTACATGCCGAGAGCGCGAACGCGCTGACGGCGATAAGCGAAATCTTTTTAATCATATCGACTGTCCCCATAATATTCCGTGCGCAGTGCTCTGCGCTCACCGGGCCATTAGATGCTGCAGATGGCTGATAAATGACTCTTGTATGACACTATTGTGACGGTCACGCCGGAACGACGGGAAGGAGAACAGAGACGGTCGTCCCTTTCCCCACGGTACTGCGGATCTCGAGATGCCCGCGATGGCGGTCAACAATATGCTTCACGAGGCTGAGGCCAAGGCCCGTCCCGCCAACAAGGCGGCTGCGTCCCGAATCCACGCGATAAAAACGCTCGGTCAGCCGAGGCAAATGTTCGGGCGCAATGCCGTCACCTTCGTCTGCAACCGCGAAATTGATCATGGCGCCCGAACGCGAGGATAATAGAGACACGATAACGGGCGTGCCGCTCCGGCCATATTTTAGCGCATTGTTCAGAATGTTGCTGACCAACTGGCGAAGCTGGCCTGCGTCACCCATAACCGCTGGCAAGCCGGTGGTGATGTCCAGCGTTATATCCGCGCCACGATCTTTTTGGTTCACCCGCGCCTGATCGACCGTTTCGATCACGATGCGGGCAAAGTCGACCGCAGTTTGGGGCGGTTCATATTTCTCCGCCTCGATTCGGCTGAGCGACATCAGGTCACGGATCAGCGCCTGCATCCGGTCCGTTTCCTGCGCCATAATGCCAAGAAAGCGGCTTCGCGTGGCTGCGTCTTCACCGGCTGCCGGGTCGTCGAGGGTTTCAATAAAGCCCTTGATCCCAGCTAAGGGAGTTAGAAGTTCGTGGCTGGCATTGGCAACGAAGTCCACCCGCATTTTTTCCGCTGCCTGAGTCCCGCTGCGGTCTGCAAGGTGCACAATTTTCTGGCCGGGTCCCATGGTCTGGATGCGCATGTCCCACATCTGGTTTTTCTGGCCGATGCCGGTCAGGCGGATGGGATGTCCGCTGTGCTGCACATCAGGATCGGACAGGCGTTCAATGGCGCCGGCATGACGAAATGCCATTCGGACATTTTGCCCCACAATGTTTGCGCCCAACAACTGGCGGGCAGCCTGATTGGCAGCCGTCACGCGGGCATTTTCGACCATCATCACAGCGTCAGCCGACGCGTCGATAAAGGCCTGAAGCTGGGGATGCGATGATATGGTTGCGATCCCGACGCTTTGAGTGTCGGCAGGCTTGCCAGGTTCGGCGCGAAATTCATCGTCGCTATCGGGGTCTGCGACAATGAATAATGCAATCAGCAGTGATACAAACACTACCACAATGCGCTCTGCGTAACCCGCCATTTGGCCGGCAATCAGTGCACCGACCAAAGCCAGTGCAAAGGCAAACAGCATGCGGGGGGACAACCAATTATGCACTATTTCGCTCTGCTTCCATCCCGGTCGTTTCGGCAACTGCTTGTTAGGCATTGGTTGCTATATTGTCCCACATATAGACGTTGCTTTTCCGTGCAAGCGTTGCCCATGGAAAAAGCTGTTTCATATGCTAGGACGCGAAAATGGATGACCAAGCGACATCACCGGAAACCGGTTTAAACAGCGTCGCCACGCGGCGGCGTGCGCTCATGTTGGGTGCGGTCGGCGCATCGGCGATTGTTTCTGTGCGCCCTGCGCTCGCTCAATCGGCGGCATCTGTTCTCAACTGTGAAATTCCTGTGCCCGGCCCGCATGGAACTGGCATGAATATCGACGCCTATGGACAGTTGGTTCCGCGCGACACGCCGGGGTCCTTTCCCACAAGCGGCGTTAAATTTACTGGTGAGCAAGTGAAGGCAGCGATGCAGGGCCGTAGCCTTCCAGGCACAAGCTATGACCAAAGCCAGGCCTATGTAAATTATATCCGCCGTCTGCAAAGCGGGCAAAGCGGCTTTACCTGCTATGCATCGCTTCAGGTCGCGCGCTAGTTCCTAACTTTCGCTAAACGCCAAATTAAGGATGGCTGGTTTAGCGCATCAGCATGACTGAACGCATTCGTCACCGATATAGGGCAGATTCTGCAGCGATGCTGCTTATCCAGCCGCTCGACGCGATGACCGCTGTTTACCATCGGCTGTCCGGCATCACGCATATCGTCAGCGAGCCTGTGCCACAGATATTACAGGTCATGGGTGGCGAGACGTTGACCAGCGGCGAGATTTTGGAGCGGCTGCGTGCCGAGTTTGACTTTGAAGGAGTCGATGCCGAGGATCTGATTGCCGAGCGTTTGGACGAAATGGCATCGCTTGGCTTGCTGGAGCATCAGCATGCATGAGTTTCGTGTTCAGGTCGGACCCGCTGCGTTCCGCATAGGTTCGGCGTGGAAAGGCCCCCTCGACCAGCTTGCGGACTTGTACCGCGATTATCCGACCCCTGACATTCCGGATTATTCCGTACGGTTGGAAGCGGCGAGCCTTTTCCGCCGCTTCGTTCGGCCATCGGTTGCCATTAACGGCGACTATATGTTGCCCGATGCAGCGCCGGTGCCCCTAGCGCAGGCTTTGCTGGCTGCCGAAATGGCGATGAACTTGCAAATGGCGCTTGGCTGGCGGCGGCATCTGCTGTTGCACGCAAGCGCGGTGGAGAAAGACGGCAAGGCGCTGCTAATGACGGGCGCGTCTGGATCGGGGAAATCGACATTGTCGGCGATGCTGGGGTGTAAGGGCTGGCGCTTCATGGGCGATGAATTTGTTTTGCTGGATCTGGTGAGCGGAGAGGCCGTGCCTTTTCCGCGCCTCATCAGTTTGAAGAACGAGGCCATTGGCGCGATGCAGGCCACCGCACTTGATGGACGCTTTGGCCCGTTGTTGCGCGATACGCCGAAAGGCGACATCCGGCATCTGGTGCCAGCGGGCGATGCCATCCGTGCAATGACGCAGCCAGCAACGCCAGCACTATTGCTGTTCCCAAGCTTTGGTTTCGAAAGCGCGGTACGCGAAATCTCACCCAGCGAGATTTTTATCCGCTTGACGCAAGCATCCACAAATTATGTAGCACTGGGGGAGGCGGGGTTCACCACACTGACCCGTTTCATCGACACGGTGCCCGCACGCGCGATTGACTATCAAAGTGGCGACGAGGCCGAGGCGCTGGTCAGCCGGCTTTGGGACGAACTGGCATGAGCCGCGATGCTATGTTGTTGGTGAATGCGCTGCGCGATCCCGCCAGCACCGCGGCGCTGGATGCCGGGGGCTGGACGGCGTTGTTGGCGGTGGCACGTGCAGAGCAATTGCTGGGCACTCTGGCGCGCAGGCTTTCAGGCCTACCCGTTCCGGACCCTGTTATCGGCATATTGGAAGAAGCGCGGGTCAACGCCGAATATCAGCGCCGTGCAGCTTTGTGGGAAGCAGATAGCGCGCGCCGGGCTTTGGCGGACTATTCCGGTAAAGTCGTGCTGATGAAGGGCACCGCTTATGCCGCCGCCGGGCTGATGGCGAGTGAGGGTCGGCACATTGGCGATCTCGATATCATGGTTACGCGCCATGAATTGCCAGCGGTTGAGGCCGCTTTGCTGGCCGCGGGCTGGGAATGGGTCAAGGAAGACGCCTATGACGACGCCTATTACCGCGACCACATGCACGAACTGCCGCCGCTGATCCATAAGGAGCGCGACCGCATGATCGACGTGCACCACACGATATTGCCGCTAACCGCACGGCCACGGCCCGACGCGGCGGCGATGTTGGCGGAGGCAGAGCAATTGGAAAATGGCCTGTATGTCTTCGCGCCCTCGGACATGATCATTCACAGCGCAGCCCATTTGTTCGCCGATGGAGAGCTTGACGGCGGGTTGCGCAACCTCTGGGATATTCACTGCCTGCTGACTGAGTTCGCGGATGATGCCTTTTGGCCATCGCTCCAATCACGGGCGCTTCATCATCAACTATGGCTAGCGGTTCGCCGCGCTGCCCGGCTCGCGCATCGTTTATATGGTACGCAGATTCCGGCAGCGTGGCAAAGCCCGATCATATCGGATCGCTTCTACATCCGCCGCCTTACTGCGCGCGATGCTTGGGGCAGGGGAACGCGACCGTTTTCCCGTCTTGCTTTCTACATCCGCTCACATTGGCTCCGTATGCCGCCGATGATGCTGGCACGGCATTTGTGGACAAAGTGGCGGAAGTAATCATGGCTGATTTGTCATTCCCGCGAAAGCGGGAATCCATGGCCTGACCCATTGGTAGTAAAGGCTTACCTGCGTAAACCGACTTTTCGCGTCATGGATTCCCGCTTTCGCGGGAATGACAAACATGACTTATGAGAGGTAACGCAATGCCCCAATCAAGTCGTCAAAATGGTCGATGATCGCATCGGCCCCCATGTCTTCGACTGGGCCATGTAAGAAGCCGAAGCTGACCGCCACACTTGGCACGCCCGCATTTTTCGCCGCCATGACATCGTAAATGGAATCGCCAATATAGGCCGCACGGCCGCCGCCGCATCTTTTGATCATTTCAAAAATAGGTGCGCCCGATGGCTTGGCGTTTTCTTTGCCTAAGGTATCCGCACCCAAGATGCAGCCCATGCGGTGCGCGAGGTTCAGGTCAGTTAGCAGCTGCAATGCCAGGCTCTCAAACTTGTTGGTCACGACGGCGTAACGCACGCCCATCGCGTCCAATTCATCCAGCAATCGCAACGCCCCGTCAAAGGGTTGGCTGTGGACTGATACATTGGCGGCATAATATGTCAGCATCTCCTTATAGAGCGGCTTGAAATCGCCATCGGGAATGCCGCCGGTTGCCTCCAACCCCTGTTGCAGCATCAGTTTTGCACCGCCGCCGATATGTTGCTTCACGGTTTCAGTTGATAGGGTTGGCCTGCCGACGCTGCCCAACACATGATTGACCGCCGCAGTCAGGTCACCGCTGGTATCCACTAAAGTGCCGTCAAGGTCGAAGCCGATGATGTCGAAAGGAAATTTTGTCATATCGGTCCCAATTGGCCGCAAGTTCTGGAAACCGCAACAATTTGCTGGCATGGCACTGCACATGACTGAATTAGCCGCCATCATCCTTGCTGCGGGCAAGGGCACTCGCATGAAATCCGACTTGCACAAGGTGCTGCATCCTATTGCGGGACGCCCCATGTTGATGCACTTGATGGCATCGGTTGATGCCTTAACCCCGACCAAAAAGGTTGTTGTCGTCGGCAGTGGCAAGGAACAGCTTGAGGCGGGCCTTGCCGGGTCTGCAGAACTTGCCGTGCAGGAACCGCAACATGGAACGGGGCACGCCGTGCAGCAGGCTCAAGGCGCATTGGCTGGGTTCGATGGCGATGTCCTCATTCTTTACGGCGATGTGCCGTTCGTGCCGGCCAGCACCATGCAAGCGATGGTCGAGCGCTTGAACGCCGGCGATGCGCCAGCGGTGGTGGTGCTCGCGTTCGAGCCTGAAGACCCCACGGGATATGGCCGCGTGATTGTGGAAAATGGTCGCATCGTCAAAATGGTCGAACAGAAGGACGCGACTGAGGCCGAGAAAGCCGTGAAGCTATCCAATTCAGGCCTGATGGCGGTGAAGTCGCGCGATCTGTTTGGATTGCTTGACCGCGTGACGGACGACAATGCGCAGAAGGAATTTTATCTCACCGATATCGTCAACATTGCGAACGCCGACGGCCGCATTTGCGTTGCTGTAACGACCGATCCGTTCGATGTTGCTGGCATCAACAGCCGCGCGCAATTGGCCGAGATGGAAGGCGAATGGCAAAAGCGCCGCCGCGTGCAGGCCATGGATGACGGCGCGACATTGATTGCGCCAGAGACGGTGTGGTTTGCATGGGACACCAAGCTTGGCCGTGACGTGCTGATTGAACCCAATGTGTTTTTCGGCCCCGGCGTCAGCATTGCCGACAATGTGAAAATCCGCGCAAACAGCCATATCGAAGGTACGACCATCGCCAGCGGCTGCGAAGTCGGGCCGTTCGCGCGGCTCCGCCCGGGCACGGTGCTGGAGGAAAAGGCCAAGATCGGCAATTTCGTCGAGACCAAGAAAGCGCATCTGGGCAAGGGCGCGAAGGCCAACCATCTGACCTATTTGGGCGATGCGACCATCGGCGCGGGCGCAAACATCGGGGCGGGCACGATTACCTGCAATTATGATGGCTATTTCAAATATCAGACCGTGATTGGCGAAGGCGCGTTCATTGGGTCTAACAGTGCGTTGATCGCGCCAGTGAAAATCGGCCGCGACGCGATTGTGGCCGCTGGCAGCGCGGTGTCACGCGACGTGGCCGACGGCGAACTCCGCATGGTCCGCGCCGAGCAACTGGTGAAGCCCGGCTGGGCTGACCGTTTTCACGATGCGATGCGGCGGAAGAAGGAAGGAAGATGACTGAGCAGCAAAGGCTGCAGGAATTAGGCGAATTCTCAGACATTTTTCGTTCTCCTTGGTTTATACTGGGCGAATGGGAAAAGACTGGTTTCCGATATAGTGATGATGCCGAATGTTTCCTTCGCCATTGCTATGATCATGGCTGGGTAACCGAGCTTGACTGGCCGGAATGGGTCAAAACGGACGAGGCCCAAAACTTGCGCGATGCGGAAGTCATTCGAACACAAGCAACTCCCCAGCAACTTGCCAATTTGTTAACTGTAGCCATTCGCCAAAGTCGTTTTGTTGAAGGCGGGATGATCGCTTGGCATGAAAATGGCTGGCTGCTTGCTATTTGCCAAAGAGCCCAATTGTTAGCCGCTTGACATGATATCATGATATGATATCATGATATCATGACTCGCATCCTCGCCGATTTACCTGATGAAGACATCAAATGGCTCGACCAACTTGCTGCCGAGCAGGGCAAGTCGCGCGCGGCGATTTTGCGCGAGGCGGTTGAGGCGTATCGTGCCGAAACGCCCAAAGATTGGTTGGCGGCCGGTTTCGGCCTCTGGGCGCGGCACGGGGTTGAAATCGACCCTGTTGAATGGGACAGAAAAAGGCGTGCGGAATGGACGCGTCCATGGGACGATGATTATGAAGAAGTGCGCGCTGAATCGCCGGACATGTTCGACGAATATGACGACAAGGAACGTGCGCATTATCTGGCGCTGACCCAGAAAGCCGCGGCAAAGCATAAAAAGAATGCTGCATGAGCGGCTACAGCTTGGATGCCAACATTTTGATTGATGCGTTACTGGAACATGATCCGGCCCATCGTGAAATGACCCGTATCGCGGCAAGCGGCTCTCGCATGTGGATCAGCCGCATGGCGTGGATCGAAGTTCTGTCGAAAGGTAGCGATATGATTGTGCGCGATGCGCTTCAGTTTCTCGGTCGCTTCGGCCTTGACGAAATCGACGACGAAATTTCGCACCGGGCGGCGGCGTTACGCCGTGAACGGCCAAGATTGAAGTCGCCTGACGCTATCATTCTGGCTACGGCACAGATACGTGGGCGCGTTCTGATTACCCGAAATACAAAGGATTTTCCGGCAGAGATGCCAGGTATCCGAATCCCCTATACAATCTAGCGAAAGCGGTAAATTCATGTGCGGAATTATTGGAATTGTTGGCAAATCTGCGGTGTCAGACCGGCTGGTCGATGGGCTGAAGCGGATGGAGTATCGGGGTTATGATTCCGCTGGTGTCTGCACCGTGCATGATGGTCAGCTCGTGCGTCGCCGTGCAGAGGGCAAGCTTGCGAACCTCGTGCAAGTACTGAAAACCAATGATGCCGCTGGCAATATCGGCATCGCGCATACGCGCTGGGCGACACATGGCGCGCCGACTACCAGCAACGCGCACCCCCATGCGACGGGCGAAGTGGCCTTGGTCCACAATGGCATCATTGAAAATTTCAAACAGCTGCGCGACGAACTGATGGCGCGCGGGCGGACGTTTGAAAGCGAAACTGATACGGAGGTCGTCGCGCATCTGGTTTCCGAACAGGTTGAGGCTGGCCATTCGCCTGCCGAAGCCGTGAAGGCCGTGCTGCCGCGTCTGCGCGGGGCGTTTGCGCTTGCTATTGCGTTCCGCCAGTTTCCGGATTTCCTCATTGGTGCACGACTTGGTTCGCCTTTGGTCGTGGGTTATGGCGATGGTGAAACCTATCTGGGTTCGGATGCGCTGGCGCTTGCACCATTGACGCAGCAGATTGCCTATCTTGAGGAAGGCGATTGGGTCGTGGTCGCCGCCGATGGCGCACAAATCTTCGACAAGGACAATAATCCCGTCGAACGCGAGATCACGACCTCAGGCGTGTCCGCAGCGCAAATCGAAAAGGGCAATTACCGCCATTATATGCAGAAAGAGATATTTGAGCAGCCCACCGTGGTGGCACAAACGCTCTCCAGCTATATCCGCCCCGTTGAACAGACGGTCGCCTTGCCGCAGATGGATTTTGACCTAGCGGGCGTAAAGCGCATCACGATTGTTGCCTGCGGAACGAGCTATTATGCAGGGATGGTCGCCAAATATTGGTTCGAAACCTTCGCGCGCGTGCCCGTGGACATCGATGTCGCGTCCGAATTCCGCTATCGCGATCCCGTATTGGAAGAAGGCGGCCTTGCGCTGTTTATCTCCCAATCGGGCGAAACCGCCGACACGCTCGCGGCGCTGCGCCATTGCAAGGAAAATGGCCAGACCATCGCGGTCGTGGTCAACGTGCCAACATCCTCCATGGCGCGTGAAGCGGACCTACTGCTGCCAACACATGCTGGCCCCGAAATCGGTGTTGCTTCGACTAAGGCGTTCACCTGCCAGCTGGCCGTTTTGGCTGCACTCGCTGCACACCTAGCGCTCGTCAAAGGCAAGCTGACCGCAGAGGAAGAACGCGAGATTGTGCGTCACCTGATTGAAGCGCCAGCGGCCCTAAACGCGGCACTGGCGCATGACGAAGACATTGCCGCGATGGCGCATCTGATCGCGCCAGCGCGTGATGTGCTTTATCTGGGCCGTGGCCCCGATTATCCGCTGGCCATGGAAGGCGCGCTGAAGCTCAAGGAAATTAGCTACATCCATGCCGAAGGCTATGCCTCGGGTGAAATGAAGCATGGCCCTATTGCCTTGATCGACGAGGCTGTACCCGTCATCGTCCTCGCGCCGTCAGGTCCGCTATTCGAAAAGACGGTCAGCAATATGCAGGAAGTCCGTGCACGCGGCGGCAAGGTCGTTCTTATTTCCGACGCCGAAGGCATTGCAGAGGCTGGCGAGGGCTGCCTTGCCACTATCGAAATGCCAAGCGTCCACCCGCTCATTGCGCCTTTGGTGTATGCCGTTCCGGTGCAGTTGCTCGCGTACCATGTCGCCTGCGCAAAGGGCACGGACGTCGATCAACCGCGCAATTTGGCCAAGTCTGTGACGGTGGAGTGATTCTAGCCGAAAGACGTTGAAAGCAGCCGGGCAATTCGCCAATATTGGAATCGCTTGGAGGCCATTGCGCTTGGGACTGTTTGACCGCTTTAGAAGACGCAAGTTACTGCCCCCACCGCCGGAGCCGGTTCAGGTTGCGCCTTGGCCGCCTGCGCCTGTTTCGGCTGCCGAGGACCATCTGCGATCCGGTCCGGAACCGATCGACGAAACGCCTGCATGGATGAAATATCCGCTCAATGCCCCCAAAGGCCACATCATCGTTTTCGCCAATGAAAAGGGTGGGGTGGGGAAATCCACCTCGGCCTTCCATACCTGCATCGCCTTGTGCAACGCCGGTGAAAGTGTGGCCGCGCTTGATGTTGATTTGCGGCAGCTGACCCTGCACCGTGCGCTTTGGGCACGCATTGAAAGCGCCACCGAATATGGGGTCAAGCTGCCGGGGCCAGAGCAAATCATGCTGGCGCAGCAGAACGAGAATGAGCTTGAGGAAAAGCTGCGCATGGCGCGGATCCGGCATAGCTTCATCATTATCGACGTTGGCGGCCATGATTCACCCATTGCGCGCAAGGCGATCTTCATGGCCGATACAATTGTCACGCCAGTCAATGACAGCTTCATCGATCTGGATATGCTTGGCAGGATCGATCCACGCAGCGGCGAGTTCAAAACGCTCGGTAATTTCGCGCGGTTGGTGGAGCATTTGAAAGAGCCGGGCTTGGTCCTGCGCCCCAAGCCGTTGGATTGGGTCGTCATGCAGAACCGTTCGCGCAGCCTTGGCACGAAAAACGAACGCAAGGTGCGCGATGCCTTGGAGAAAATCGCCCCCGTTGCGGGTTTCCGTCTTGTCCCGGGCTTGCGCGAGCGTGTGACCTATCGCGAGTTATTTCCGCTGGGCTTGACCTTGTTCGACCTTGATAAATTGCCTGCTTTGGGGAAGGCATCGCCTGCCGCGCGCGACGAAATACTCGCGATGTTACAGTCGTTAAAATTACCCGGCAACGCGCTGACGTCCAGCGTGCCGACCGATAGCGATATGCCACCGGCGGCATTGTAACCATTCGTCGCATTGGCGAGGAACCAAGCCGTTGAAAAGCCGTTTGTTGCAAAAATGTAAACTGGTTTGAGAGGGATAAGGATTGCGCTGCATGCCGCGCTCCGCAAGTGAGACGTAACGTCAACGTGGAACAACATCATGTCTGAATATGCTGACATCGCCGCACGCCATCACGCCGCAGATGGGTTTTCCGATTGGGTTGCCCTGCGCATAACCAAGCTGCTGCGCTGGGGCGCCGACACATTTTTCGCCAAGCGCTATGGTAATCGCGCGATCGTGCTGGAAACCGTTGCCGGGGTACCCGGCATGGTGGGCGCTACCTTGTCGCATTTGCGCGCACTGCGGCTGATGCAGGATGACCGTGGCTGGATACGGACATTGATGGATGAAGCCGAAAATGAGCGCATGCATCTGATGACATTCATTGAGATCGCGCAACCTTCACGCTTCGAACGGCTCGTTATCCTGACCGTGCAGTGGGTGTTCTATATTTTCTTCTTTCTGCTCTATCTGGTATCGGGCCGCACGGCGCATCGGCTGGTGGGCTATTTCGAGGAAGAGGCGGTCCTGAGTTATACCTTATACCTCGCGGAAATTGACGAGGGGCGTCACCCCAACCCGCCAGCACCAGACGTGGCGTTGCGCTATTGGAACCTGCCAGCAGGCACGACGTTGCGCGATGTCATCCTGATCATTCGTGCGGATGAGGCGCATCACCGCGACACCAATCATTTCATGGCCAACACCCTTTCGGGCAGGGACGCCGATCAACAAGCGATCATGGCCTGTCCGCCGCACGTCCCGCTGGATGCTGGTCTTCGGTAGAATGCTGCTTTCTACCCGTACCTTATGTGCTAAGGTTGACGGATGAGCGCCGCTAAAATCATCGCCATTCTCGTCCTGTTATGGCTTGCGGTGCACTTGTTGTTGTGGGGATATCTGAAACGCCGCATCGCCGCTGCAAAGCAGGAAAAAGGCGAATAGCAAGTCGCTGGAAAATATAGAGTTGCGGTGACATTCTTGACGTCTTTTGGTACCGCTGCATGGGTTGATTTGCCATATTTGCAGGCTTATAGCGGCATTGTTGAAACAGGCGGTCCCACGGGGCCGCTTTTTGGCTTTTGGAAACAGCCTCGTTTTTGGTCGGAAGGAATTACCCCATGTCTATTACGCCCTTGATGCCCGTTTATCCGCGTTGCGGGTTCCGGCCAGTGCGTGGTGAGGGTGCGTGGCTGATTTCTGAAGATGGCAGCCGGGCGCTCGATTTTGCTGCCGGTATTGCCGTAAACTTGCTTGGCCATGGCCATCCGCATCTGACCAAAGCCATTCAGGACCAGGCCGCAACGCTGATCCACGTGTCAAACCTGTATGGCAGCCCGCAAGGCGAAGCGTTCGCGCAGCGCTTGGTGGATACGACTTTTGCCGACACGGTGTTCTTCACCAATTCGGGCGCCGAAGCTGTTGAGTGCGCCATCAAGACGGCCCGTGCCTATCACCAAAGCCAAGGCAGCGACCGTTTCGAGATCATCACCTTCAAAAATGCGTTTCACGGCCGGACCATGGCAACCATTTCGGCGAGCAATCAGGAAAAAATGCACAAGGGCTTCCTGCCGTTGCTTGAAGGTTTCAAATATGTCGACTTCGACGATCTGGAAGGCGCAAAAGCAGCCATTGGTCCACACACCGCAGCGTTTCTGGTCGAGCCCATTCAGGGCGAGGGCGGTGTACGTCCGGCATCGGATGCGTTCATGCAAGGACTTCGCGCGCTGGCCGACGAACATGGCATCATGCTGATTTTGGACGAAGTACAGTGCGGCGTGGCCCGTTCGGGTACCTTGTACGCTTATGAACAATATGGCATCCTTCCCGATATCATGGCCACAGCCAAAGGGCTTGGCGGCGGTTTCCCCGTGGGCGCTTGCCTCGCAACCGAAAATGCCGCGCGCGGTATGGTCGTGGGCACGCACGGGTCGACTTATGGCGGCAACCCGTTCGCCATGGCGGCGTGCCAAGCGGTTTGGGACGTTGTCGCCAATGACGAATTCCTTGCCCATGTGCGTTCCACCGGTGACAAGCTGCGCGCTGCACTGGAACAGTTTATCGGCAACTATGCTGATCTGTTCACCGGTGTACGTGGCAAGGGCTTGATGCTTGGCGTGATGATGACTCACGAAACGCGCGCGTTCGTCGCCCATTTGCGTGACAATCATGGACTGCTGCTGGTTGCCGCTGGCGACAACACTTTCCGTGTGCTTCCGCCATTGAACATCACCGATACCGAAATTCAGATTTTCATGGAGAAGCTCTCGGCTGGCGCGGCCAGCTATCAGATGCCCCAAGCGGCATGACGCGCCATTTCCTGAATCTAACCGACGCTGGCGGCGACGCCATTGCCGCAATGCTCGCGGACGCCATGGATCGCAAAGCTGCGCGTCAAGGGTGGCCCAAGGGCAAGGCGGATGCCGATGCGCCATTGGCCGGGCACACGCTCGCGATGGTGTTTGAAAAAAATTCGACACGCACGCGTACGTCATTTGAAATGGCGATGAAACAGCTGGGCGGTGACAGCATTTTCATGGCGTCGGGCCAGATGCAGCTTGGCCGTGGCGAAACCGTCGCCGATACCGCGCGCGTATTATCGCGCTATGTCGATGCCATAATGATCCGCACCGATGACCATGCGAAGGTGGAGGAGCTTGCGCATTACGCGAGCGTGCCCGTCATCAACGGCCTGACGGATTTATCGCACCCCTGCCAGATTGTGGCCGATCTGCTGACCATCACGGAACATGGCAAGGCGCTACCCGGCTTAGAAGTGGCGTGGCTTGGCGACGGGAATAATGTGCTGAATTCGGTGGTAGAGGCAGCGGGCCTGTTCGGCTTCAATGTTCGCATCGGTGTGCCGCAGGGTTATGAAAGCGATGCCGGCTTTATTGACGCTGCACAGGCGTTAGGGTCCAATATCCTTCTGACCCGCGATGCCACAGAAGCCGTTGCTGGCGCGGATGTTGTCATTACGGACACATGGGTATCGATGGGGCAGGAACATGCCCACAACAAAATCGCGGCCATGATGCCGTTTCAGGTCAATGAACGGCTGATGGCGTCAGCGAAGGTGGACGCGAAGTTTTTGCATTGCTTGCCAGCGCATCGCGGCGAAGAAGCGACCGACGGCGTGCTTGATGGCCCTCAATCGGTCATCTGGGACGAAGCAGAAAACCGCCTTCATGCCCAAAAATCAGTGCTTTTATGGTGCTTTGGAAAGATTTAATGGCAGTGCAGTCTGAAACATTTGGCAATCAACCACTCCGTTTTTCCATCCCGAGCCGCGACGCGCGCGGTCGTCTGGTGCGCCTTGATGATGTGCTGGCCGAAATATTGTCGGCACATGCCTATCCACCATTGATTGAACGAACACTGGCCGAGGCGTTGGTGCTGACGGCATTGTTGGGTGCTTCGCTGAAAGAGCCCGGCAGCCAGCTGACATTGCAAGCGCAAACCGAAAAGGGTGCTATCCGGCTTCTTGCCTGTGATTATAAAGACGGCGCTTTGCGTGGCTATGCTCAGTTTGATGCGGCAACCGTAGCGGCGCTGCCTCAGGATTCCACGCTGTTCGGTATTTTCGGCAAGGGTTATTTGGCCATTACCTTCGATCGCATGATTTCGGCTGCTGAGGGCGGCGGCCGGTATCAGGGCATCGTGCCGTTGGAGGGCGATACGCTCTCGGATGCTGCGCAGAATTATTTTGTCCAGTCGGAGCAGATTCCAACGCTCATTCGCGTAGCTGTCGATCATGTCGGCGGACGCTGCGTCGCTGGCGGGATGTTGGTGCAGCATCTGCCCGAGGGTGAGCAGGGTCGCGAGCGGCTTCATGTCAGGCTTGACCATCCCGAATGGGAACATGTCGAAATTCTCGCCGCCACCATAAAGCCGGCGGAGCTTGCAGATTCTTCCTTGCCGCTAGAAGAGATTGTCTGGCGCTTGTTCCACGAGGAAAAGGAAGTGCTGGTCGACCAGGGTGTTCCTCTGTCGAAGGGATGCCGTTGTGACCCTGTGCATATCAGGGACGTGATTGCCAAATTCCCGGCCGATGACCGTGCGGATATGGCGGATGAGGATGGCGATATTGTCGTGGACTGCCAGTTTTGCTCGCGCCGCTTTCCGATAAGTCTGGCGAGCCTCAACAACTAAAAAGTGCGCCAAGCCGGCCTTCACCTTTTATACACCACATTCCATCGTGCAAATTGTAACATTCTGTGATATTTGCGCAGGAACAAATAGGTCGCTTCTCTGAAACTGACTGAGTTTGCGGATCGACGCTTATGAATAAAAAATATCTCTCCCATTCCCTTGGTGCGCTCGGAATATTTTCCATTGCAAGCGCCGGTGTTGCGTTTGCACCCGGTCCGGGATTGTCCCTGCTCGACTCGCTTGAGCGGGGAAATTGGCAGTTGCGGGCGACGTCCGGCGTCACACCAGTCAGCAAAATATGTTTGGGCGACCCACAGCGGCTCACGCGGCTACAGCATGCCGCCGGTACCTGTGAACAATATGTGGTGCGGTCCACAGCAAACTCGGTAACGGTCAGCTATAGTTGCAAAGCGCAGGGCCTTGGGCTCACCACGATACGCAAGGAGTCCAACCGGATTGTTCACATCCAGTCTCAGGGTATCCGGAACAATGCACCATTCTCCTTCGCAGTCGAAGGGCGTCAGACCGGTCCCTGCTAATCATATAGCAAGGTAATTTATGCCAACGTCGTTAACGCGATGTTTACCATAAGGCCGCTAAGAAGGGGCGTGTCTTTTACGAGATACGCTTTCCTCCCTAGCAGGCTGCAAAGCCATCACTGGGCCGCCGCTGAACAGCTAGGCGGCCCATTTTTTATCAGAACGCGGCGATGCCGGTAATAGCCCGACCCAAAATCAAGGCATGAACGTCATGGGCACCTTCATAGGTGTTGACCGTTTCAAGGTTCACCATGTGGCGCATGACCTGATATTCTTCGCTGATGCCGTTTCCGCCGTGCATGTCGCGCGCAGCGCGGGCGATATCGAGCGCCTTGCCGACATTATTGCGCTTCACGATTGAAATCATGTCGGGTGCCAACTGGCCTTCATCCATCAGCCGGCCCACGCGTAACGATGCCTGCAAACCTAAGGCAATGTCGGTCATCATGTCCGCGAGCTTCTTTTGATACAGCTGGTTTGCGGCAAGCGGCTTGCCAAATTGGTGCCGATCAAGGCCGTATTGGCGTGCGGCATGCATACAGAATTCGGCAGCACCCAATGCGCCCCAGCTAATGCCGTAACGCGCACGGTTGAGGCATCCAAAGGGACCTTTTAAACCCTGTACGTCAGGCAATAGAGCGTCTTCGCCGACCTCGACATTGTCCATGACGATCATCCCAGTGGTCGAGGCACGCAAGGACAGCTTGCCCTGAATCTTTGGTGCGGACAGGCCTTTCATGCCCTTTTCCAGCACAAAGCCGCGAATGCCACCACCATGTGCTTCGGATTTTGCCCAGACGACGAACACGTCGGCGAAAGGCGCGTTGGAAATCCAAGTCTTCGAACCGTTAATGACATAGCCGCCATCCACCTTCTTGGCGAAGGTGCGCATGCCTGCAGGATCGGACCCAGCGTCTGGTTCTGTCAGTCCAAAACAACCGATGAGCGTGCCGGCGGCGAGGCCGGGCAGATATTTGTGGCGCTGTTCTTCTGAGCCATAGGCATAGATCGGATGCATCACGAGCGACGATTGCACCGATGCCATCGAACGATAGCCCGAATCAACGCGTTCAATCTCACGCGCAATCAGGCCATAGGCGACATAAGACGCGCCGACGCCGCCATATTCTTCGGGGATAGTTGCACCCAGCAGGCCGGTTTGGCCCATGAGCGGGAAGAGCTCAGGCGCGTCGCATTCGGTCCGGTAGGCATCAATCACGCGGGGCTGCAGTTCGCTTTGGGCAAAGGCATGTGCCGTATCGCGGATCATGCGTTCATCTTCGGTAAGCTGCGCATCCAGACGAAAAGGGTCGGACCAATCAAATGCTGCCAATTCGGCCATAAGGTTTCTCCAATGTTGCGTGGGCGCTAAACTTTTTGTGCGCTTCGGGCAAGCTGGCAAAATGTCTGTAAGCAGTCTATTCGGCGGCCGATCAAATAGGAGAGAGCAGTGACCCTCGCGGCAGAACTAGAGAAGATTTTGGCAGTACTCGGAGCTGGAAATGCAGGGGATATGGCTTCATACTCGCCGATTGACGGTAGCCAGATCGGGTCGGTGCAGACGTGCTTGGCGCCAGACATCGACCGCGCATCTGCGCATGCCAACGCGGCGTTTCTGCATTGGCGCAATGTTCCGGCACCACGTCGCGGCGAACTTGTCCGGCTGTTCGGAAATGCCTTGCGTAAAAACAAGGAAGATCTCGCGCGCTTGGTGACCATTGAATGCGGCAAACCGCTGTCCGAGGGTCTTGGCGAAGTGCAGGAGATGATCGACATTTGCGATTTCGCGGTTGGACTGTCGCGGCAGCTACATGGCCTCACCATTGCGAGCGAACGTCCCGGCCACCGCATGATGGAGCAATGGCACCCCTTGGGACCGACGCTCGTGATTTCAGCGTTCAATTTTCCGGTTGCCGTATGGGCATGGAACGCGGCGCTGGCGCTTGTCTGCGGTAATAGCGTGATCTGGAAACCATCGGAGAAAACGCCACTGACCGCCGTCGCCGTGCAAGCGATTTTCGAGCGCGCTGCAGCTGAATTTGGCGACGCTCCGGCGCATCTCTCGCAGGTGTTGCAAGGTGGCCGCGACGTTGGAGCAGCGTTGGTCGCAGACCCGCGCATCGCGCTCATCTCGGCCACTGGCAGCACAGGAATGGGTCGTAAGGTCGGGCAGGTTGCAGCGTCGCGCTTTGCCAAAACCATACTCGAACTGGGCGGTAATAACGCCGCCATCATCAGCGACAAAGCGGACCTTGCTCTGGCGCTACGCGGCGTGCTGTTTTCAGCGTTCGGGACCACCGGACAGCGTTGCACCAGCCTGCGCCGCGTATTTGTGCATGACGCTATCTACAATGACTTTGTCGCGGCGTTGAAATCCGCGAGCAGCTCAATGGCCGTAGGAAACCCGCTGGACAGCAACAACCTCGCTGGCCCTCTCATTGACGAGGCAGCATATGAGGGCATGCAGGCGGCACTTGGCGAAGCTCGGGCGCTTGGAGCGCAGATCACCGGCGGTGAACGCATGGACGCGTACGGCGTTTATGTGCGGCCTGCGCTGGTTGAAATGGCGGAGCATTGCGGCCCGGCATTGCGCGAAACCTTTGCCCCGATACTCTACATCTTCCGCTATCACGACCTGACCCAAGCCATCGCACTTCAAAACAGTGTCGGCGCAGGGCTGTCGTCATCGATATTCTCGACAGATTTACGCGAGTGCGAACATTTCTTGTCGGCCGCGGGGAGCGACTGCGGCATCGCTAACGTCAACATCGGTACGTCCGGCGCTGAAATTGGCGGGGCATTTGGCGGCGAGAAAGAAACCGGCGGCGGACGAGAGTCGGGTTCAGACGCTTGGAAAGCCTATATGCGCAGGGCAACGAACACGATTAATTACTCGAATGAACTGCCGCTTGCGCAAGGGGTGACTTTCGACCTAGGCTGACGCTTGAGGAGAGCGAGATGCAGGTAGAAAAATTGCCACCGGTGAAAGCAACGCTGCAGCCGAGCAATCACCCCTATCTCAATGGCGCGTGGACGCCGCAGCATGAAGAAGTCACTGCGACTGACCTTGACGTTATTGAAGGCCGGATTCCGGACGACATTGACGGTGTCTATCTGCGCAACACCGAAAACCAACTGCATCAGCCATTGGGGCGTTATCACCCGTTCGATGGCGACGGCATGATTCACCAGATTGATTTTTCTGGGGGCAAGGCGAGCTATCGCAACCGGTTCGTCCGCACCCGCTGTTTTCAGGCGGAACAGGATGCAGCAGGTTCGCTCTGGGGCGGGCTGATGGACAAGGTGGGCACGTCCAAGCGACCCGGCTTTGGCGCGCATGGCAGCCTAAAGGATTCCTCCAGCACCGATATCATCGTACATGCGGGCAAGGCCGTGTCGACATTCTACCAGTGCGGCGAAGGCTATATTCTCGACCCCGAAACGCTGGAGCAGGAAGGCGTTGCTTCATGGGTCCCGCTGGATGGCATTTCCGCGCATCCAAAGGTGGACGAACGCACCGACGAGCTGCTTTTCTTCAATTACTCGAAGCACGCGCCTTATATGCATTATGGCGTCGTCGACCGCAGCGGGAAGCTTGCACATTATGTGCCGGTGCCGCTGCCGGGTCCGCGCCTGCCGCACGACATGATGTTCACGTCGAACTGGTCCATCCTCTGCGATTTTCCGTTGTTCTGGGACGAAGAGTTGTTGAAGCGCGACGTGCATGTCACGCGGCTTCACGGAGGGCTGCCATCGCGTTTCGCGCTCATCCCGCGTTATGGCCAGCCTGAGGACATTCGCTGGTTTGAGGCCGATCCGACCTTCGTCCTGCATTTTATCAATGCCTATGAAGACGGGGATGAGGTGATACTCGACGGTTATTTCGAAGAGGACCCCTATCCGCCGCCGCTCGAAAATGCGGATGGTTATGGTCATATGATGGCCTATGTCGACGAACATAGCTTCAAGCCCAAATTGCATCGTTGGCGCTTCAATTTAGCGGATGGGACGACGAAAGAAGAACGGCTCGACGACCGCATTCTCGAATTTGGTATGATGAACCAGCGTTATCTGGGGCTGCCATATCGTTATGCTTACAGCACAACATCGAAGCCCGGATGGTTTCTGTTCAACGGGTTCGTCAAACATGACCTGAAGACAGGCGAGTCGTGGCAAGTCATGCTGGACGAAGGCCGATATGGCAGCGAAGCCCCTTTTGCCCCGCGCATAAACGCGGTTGATGAAGATGACGGCTATCTGGTCAGCTTCGTCACCGACGAAAATCGCGGCACATCCGAATGCATTTTAATCGACTGCAAAAAGTTCGACGAAGGACCAGTGTGTCGTATCCAGTTGCCGCACAAAATAAGCAGCGGAACCCATGCACACTGGGCTGACCGGGCCGTGTTGCGCAGCTGATTAGGCTTTAAAAAGCACCTTTGTGCCGGGTTTGACCATGCCGGCCAACCGCGCGGCGTCCCAGTTCGTCAGGCGGACACAGCCATGGCTCTCCGCGCTTCCGATGGTCGCCGGCTCCCCTGTGCCGTGAATGCCGTAATGCGGTTTGGACAAGTCGATCCACACCACGCCGACTGGACCGTTCGGGCCGGGTTGCAAAAGCTGCTTATCCTCGCTGTCGCTTACGTCCCAAAACAGTTCCGGATTATAGTGAAACTCGGGATTTCGTGCGACGCCTTTGATGGTCCAATTACCAAGCGGTAGCGGGTCATGCGAACTGCCTGTCGTTACCGGAAACTGCGCGACGATTTTGCCGTCTGCGTCGAGCGCGCGTAACCAGCCTTCAGACTTGTCGACCAATATACTGGCTATTTCGGGTTGTTCGGCAGCAACGCCAAGCATGGCTAGTGTTTTATTCCAGCCGCGCTCCGCATATTTGCCGCCCGCCAAAGGAGCATCCGCGATATTCGGAACAATGATGACACGACCTGCCCCAATCAACGTATCAGCCGAATTGAGCGCGATCAGCGTTTCAGGCGTGGTGTGGAATCGCTCTGCAAGCGCCTCCATCAGATTGCGATAGCCAAGCGCCGGAAGCTTGGCTTGCTCTGCAGCATCCTTGGGGAAATCAGGGATAAATGTCTGTTGTGCAAAGGCCGCTGGAATAAGAACACGCCGAGTCGCTGGCACATTTGCCATCTTGCCAAGCGCCCCTTGAGTGTCAGCATCCAGCCTGCCGCTTTCCTCAAGCCCGTTGGCGCTCTGGAAGCCCTTCAAGGCGGCTTTCCATCGATCATTGTCCGTGGCGTCCAAAACGCCAGATGAAAAGCCTGCACGGTCCAGCGCGACCTGTGCCTGTAATAACGCAAGCGGGGCGGGTAGGGGCGGGACGTCCCCTTGTGCATCGGCAAACAGCAGTCCGTTCAGCGGATTGCTACTCTTGGCCTCCGTTTTGCTGTCTTTCTGGCGTTCGTCGGACGTGTTGTTCTGACATCCGGCAAGCGCAATTGCCACGATGATAAGGGGTGTATATTTCAAGGGGAGGTACTTTCTATGGCTTTTGAACGAAACCCGCACGAGCCGGACAAGTTCCTCGCCGGCGACGCGTCGCGGCGCGAAAGCGAAATACGTCGCGGCTATTGTGCGATGCGCATGTCGCGCGCATAAGGATGATGTGCCGGAAACATCGACCATCGTTTTTATCCTGTGGGCCGTCATTTTAGGCGGCGCCGGTGGGTTGCTGACTACTATCGGTCCTTGGTATCGCAATCTCGCCAAACCGTCGTGGCAACCGCCTGATTGGTTGTTCGGGCCGGCATGGACGCTGATCCTCGGGCTTGCCGCATGGGCCGGGATATTGGCTTGGGACGGCGCTCAAACCGATGCCGACCGGACCGCGATCATCATCTTATTTGCGGTGAATTTTGTCGGCCATTTTCTATGGTCGCCGTTGTTCTTCAACTTGCGCCGCCCCGATTGGGCATTGATCGAAGTTGTGTTTTTGTGGGCTTCGGTTCTGGCGCTGTGCATCGGGCTCCGTCCTTTCTCTGAGCTGGCGAGCTGGCTAATTGTGCCGTATTTTGCGTGGGTTAGTTTTGCGGCACTGCTTAATTATAAGATCGTGAAATTGAACGCGCCTTTCGGGCGCTGATTGGCACGCCGCGCTTGCGCGGAACCATCTAAATCGCGCGCCGTTTACGCTCTGCTGTACACGGAGATGCGACATGAATACCACCGAAATGACATCCGCCCTTGGTTTCGGTACACTTATCATCGCTCTATTGATCGCGATCGTGCTCTGGTTGCGTTTCATGCGCAAGCCCGAGAACAGGCACCCCATGCGCGGACAAAAAGAGCGCAACATTCAGGAAATACGCGAAGACGCAGAACACAATATGCCGCATCCCGATACCCAAAGGCACCAACACGCTGACCGGTGATGAAAAATGGACTGCGTGGCGCAGCACGCAGTCCTGCGCGATACGGTCTCTGCCTGTAATCCCTGTTAAACAGGGAATTTACAGGGAATTTTTAAAAATTTCGCTCCAAGAATTGCGGGCTAGCCTGCTGTAACCCCCACATTTGCTTGCATTTACCCCAGATTCATATTTGCAGGGCCAGAAAAGAACAGGGATCTAATTTTCCCTCATCAGGGATCGCTGAACGCGAACAGGGATTTTCTCGTCAATAAAATGGCGGAGAATAAAGACCGATGTTTATGTCCGAGAATGCCTGATGCATCCCACCGTTTACCAGGAGCAATGAAATGACCGGATCTCCATACGACCTACTTGATGCTTCCAGCCTGCATGGACTGCATTTGAAAAAACAGCTGAAACTGCCGCTAAAGGCTCAGGACCTTGCGCCGGTAATTCGCGGCAATCCGGAAATGATACCAGATGAGGCAACGCGCATGCTGGTGCTTGCAATTCTGACAGGAAAGCTTGGTGCCAAGCGCGGCAGGCCTAAAAAGTCTTTTGGCCACCAAGGAATGCTTGTTTGGGCAAATATCGAGATTGAGGACCGTGCCCTCGAGATTAGGGAAGAAAGAAAATTGCGACCGGACGGTGAAAAACACATCCCGGGCGAACTTGAACCTGTGGTTATGGCAGCGGATGAACTTGCGCCGGTTTTCTCGATTACGGGCCGCGCGCTGCTGAATGCAATTTCCGCACAAAAAAGCAGGCCCTATTTATCAGGAATGTGATGACAGCGAGCTCATGCCAACGGGGTTGCCTCTCTAACAAATGAGGTAATCTTATGATTGAAGCACTGAAATCACGGGCTGTTGTCGAACGTCCCATTCACGAATTGAAGCCACACGACAAAAATGCCCGGACCCACTCAAAGAGGCAGATTGAACAAATTGCCAAAAGCATAAAGCGGTTCGGATTTGTGAACCCTGTTCTGCTCGACAAGGATGGCAATATCCTTGCAGGGCATGGCAGAATAGAAGCTGCAAAGGCGATTGGCCTCGCCAGCGTGCCAACGCTTGATATCGGTGCGATGTCGGATGCCGAACGACGTGCCTACATTGTTGCCGACAACCGGCTCGCCGAACTTGCGGGCTGGGATAGCGAACTGCTGGTTTTGGAGCTGGAAGCGATTCTTGAGGCAATGCCCGACTTTGATATCGGAGCCATCGGCTTCGATGACGGAGAGCTGGATGCGCTGCTTTCGGCTGGCGAAGATGCGGCCGAAGAGGACCAAATTCCCGAAGTCGAGGCCGGCAAACGGGCGGTAACGAAGCCAGGTGACATCTGGCAGTTGGGAAATCACCGGATAATGTGCGGTGACGCAAGGGACTGGGCGGCGCTGGATCAGCTGATGAATGGCGAAGTTGCGCAAATGATTTTCACCGATCCGCCCTATAACGTGAAAGTCGATGGTCATATTTGCGGGATGGGCAGCGTAAAGCATCGCGAATTTGCAATGGCGTCAGGCGAAATGTCGAAAGCCGAATTCACCGGCTTTCTCGGCGATGTTCTGACGAACCTTGCTCGGGTCAGTAGCGACGGTTCGATACATTATGTGTGTATGGACTGGCGGCATATCGGCGAGCTGCTTGAAGCGGGCGAGAAGGCGTATGCGGAGCTGAAGAACCTTGTTGTCTGGAACAAGGACAATGGCGGAATGGGAACTTTCTACCGTTCGAAGCACGAACTCGTGTTCGTGTTCAAAAATGGCACCGCTGCTCATATCAATAATTTCGGCCTTGGCGAAAAGGGCCGCTATCGGACGAATGTCTGGGATTATGCTGGGGTGAACTCGCTCAAAAAGGGCCGCGACGAGGAGCTGGCAATGCATCCGACGGTAAAACCGGTAGCGATGGTGGCAGACGCAATTCGCGATTGTTCAAATCGCAACGGTTCCGTTCTGGACGTTTTTTCGGGCTCCGGGACAACGATAATCGCCGCCGAACGGACCGGTCGCCGCTGTTATGCGATGGAACTGGATCCGTTGTATGTGGATGTGGCGATACGCAGGTGGCAGGCCGAAACGGGCCTGGAGGCTATAAATTTGAAGCATGACGCAAGTTTCGAAATCTGCGAGGCGCTCGAACTTTAGAATCGTTGGGGGGGCGGAGCCATTGCTTCGTTCTCACAATAACCGGTCCCGGATTTCCATGAATGCGTAGCCACGGACACAAGGTCACGACTGCGGCTCAATTTCATCTGAAAGGAGCTGCGTATGTCGAACAAAAAGGACGGGACCGGTTACAAACGTCCGCCAGCGGAAAACCGATTTAAGCCGGGCAAATCGGGCAATCCCGGAGGACGTCCCCGCAAGGCGCCCCCATCAAAGTCGAGTAATGAAGTGACGGTTTTGCAGTACATTTTTGCGGAAACTGTCAATGTCGATGGTCAGGAAATGAACAAGCTCGAACTGCTCGTGCGAACAAATTATAGTCGCGCGATGAAAGGCGAGCCTTCGGCTATACGTTTCATTACGCGCATAATTGACAAGTTTCCGGTTGCCGACGTATCACGCGCAGGCGGTGTTCTTGTCGTGCCCGGTACAATGCCGTTTGACGAGTGGAGTGCAAAGGCTGCAGAACAGCAGGCGAAGTTTCGTGAAAAGGATTACGGACGTCCGCCCGAGGAGAATAAGGAGGAGAAGAAGGGCGAGACTTGATCTGGTGTAATGCGGTGTCGGCGAAAATGCGCCAGCGCCGCCACCGGACGATAACGACATCGCACTGGCTCCGCTACAGCAGGCTACATCGCCGACAACGCGTCGTGCAATTGCCGTGCGAGCCTGTTCAGCACAACGGTCTGCCCTGGCGCAGGATTGATACCTGCAAACCGCCAGTGACGATGCTCGAGGAACAGGGCCGTCCATAGCTCGGCTGCGGTCCCGGTCCAGGAGCCGGTGGTTTCAGCACTCCGGCGCCGCGATGTGAGCCAGGCATCATAATCTGCGCAACCCATTTGCTTCAGCAGTCCGTAGCCGTCGACGAGGTGTGCAAAATGGATGCTCGCTTCAAAACTGCCCAGCGCAAGCGAAGCTTCGAGCATTATCGTAGGTGCCGCTTCTCCAAGCATATCAAACAGTAGCCGATCGGGATCCGTCAGGCCGAACAACCGCTCTGCCAGTTGCGACAGGCCGGACATCCTGTCGAACTTTCCGCCCGCGATCACGCGGTGCTGCGCGCGTTCGGCCTTGACGCCGTCGGCATTTGCCTTGGTGTGGCGGGCTATGCGATCGCCGGTAGCAGGCAGCGGCATTCCCGGCTTTCCACCGAACCACCGCATACCGGTAATCAGGAACGACACCGGATCGTAGGTCATCCAGATAATGCAACCCGACGGTTTCAGGGCAAGGGCATTGTTTACCGTGACATTGGCTCGTTTCCCGCCCGCGACGGTCGCCTTTAGCTGAACGTGTCGCAGAATTCCGTTGGCCTCGAGGACGATGTCATGTCCCGTCCGGTCCACATCGCTTCTCAGCACCTCCATCGCGGTATCAAAGCGGGCGAGGTAGGCGCCCAGCTCTGCCAGAAACCTGTATTCAAGCAGGCTTTCGATCACGGATGAATGAAATGACGTCGCGGCGAACTGTTTGTAGCTGTTTTCGTCCGATACCTGAGGATACATATTATAGTTGATAAACTCTGTTCGCAATCAAAGCCAATGCTTTGTGCATGGATATGCGCAAACTTGTGGGTGACAATACAGCCCGCATCCGGAAGGAAAAGGGACTAACGCAAGAGGCGCTTGCCGAAAAATCCGGGCTTAGCCAGCAGTATATTTCTGGGTTGGAAAATGGTCAGCGAAATCCGACGATTGTTACTGTTTATGAACTGGCCTGTGCACTTGACGTCGGTCATTTGGACTTGTTGGCTACCCCCGTCCGTTTTAATTCTAAAGATTTGCTGTAGATTTATAACGTTCGCTCGATCCTGCGAGCGTTTCTTATTTAACCATTACACAGGCAGGGTGAATTCCAAACTACGGACCCTTTGCACGGTCAATAGCAGGTATATTGTCGACTTGTGTCCGTCTGAGCATTATCTACGGCAGGCTTTTCAAGCTCGTGTTGGATTGAGAAGTTCAGAATCTTGACGAACGATTTCCATCAGCCAAGTTTTCCCCGCTCTGATCCGTTCTAGCGTTCGGTTATCTTTATGCGTCACCAGCCAAAAGTTACGGCTAATTGTGCTCTCTGGAAATATCGGTTCCAAGGTTGGATCGATATCACCAATAAAGCAGGGAAGTACGCTTATTCCGGCTCCCACGGCCACTAACCTGTGCTGAGCAATGATGCTTGAAGACCGGATGTCAGGCTTCAACCCGGCTACCAAATCATCGAGATAGTTAAGCTCCGGCGCATAAAGCAAATCTGGTATATAGCCGATGAGATGGTGCTCTGCGCCCAATTCACTGAGCGCCGTCGGAATGCCATGCTGCTTTATGTATGCACGGCTGGCATATAAGCCCAGCTTATAGCTTGCCAGCTTTTGCGCGATTACGTGCCCAGCCTTTGGCCTTGAAAGCACTACGGCAATATCTGCTTCGCGTTTCGAAGGGCTTAGGAAGCCGCTGCTTGCAACAATATCGAGGCGGAGGTCGGGATGACGCTCTACGAACGCTGGGACATGTCGCGTAAGAAACCATGATCCAAATCCTTCGGACACGCTAATTCGAAGGGTTCCACTGAGACTTCGGCCGCCTTGGGATTGGGGTTGGGCCGATTCTGCGGCTGTTGCCATTACTTCAAGAGAGGCAAACAGCTTTTCTCCTTCTTCGGTGAGGGACTGGCCTTCGCGGGTTTGCTCAAACAAGGTATAACCGATTTGACTTTCAAGGCGTCGGACTCTGCGACCTATGGTAGTAGCATCCACGTGTAGTTTCTTGGCAGCCCGAGCAATTTGCCCAGTCTGTGCAACGACAATGAATGCCTGATAATCGTTCCAGTCAGATACCTGCATAATTGCAGGCGTGGCTAGCATTAATACATGTTGCCTGCAATTATTGATTGGCGCAGTTGAACGCCATTCCTTTAAAGAAAGAGCACCAACATGCGTCAAATCGATCATTTCATCAGCGGCGGAGCAGGCACCACTGCGACGCGTTTTGGCGATATCATGGACCCGAGCAATGGCGTGGTGCAGGCGCAGGTGGCTCTGGGCGATGCAGCGGTGCTTGAACGTGCGGTGCAAGCAGCGTTGGCAGCACAGCCTGCTTGGGCGATGACCAATCCGCAGCGCCGCGCGCGTGTTATGTTCGAATTCAAGCGGCTGGTTGAGGCCAATATGGATGATTTGGCGCACATGCTGTCGTCCGAACATGGCAAGGTCATCGCCGACAGCAAGGGCGACATCCAACGCGGGCTTGAGGTTATCGAATTCTGCTGCGGCATTCCGCATGTCTTGAAGGGCGAATATACCCAAGGCGCTGGCCCCGGAATTGACGTCTATTCGATGCGCCAGCCAATCGGCATTGGCGCTGGCATCACGCCATTCAACTTTCCTGCAATGATCCCTTTGTGGATGAGCGGCGTCGCGATTGCGACC
>CAUOWK010000005.1:0-173710 GCA_963508315.1 uncultured Sphingorhabdus sp.
GCGATCAAGCGCTTCAGTACTTTTGGTTTCCAGAAGCTGCGCGCTGCTGCGCAAGGAATCTTCAAGACGGACCGCGAGTTCATCAGCGCGGTTCTCAATGTCATCGACATAATGGCGGACTGACTTTCCTGCATCGCCAACGCGCTCCAGCGTAGCAATCAGCGCCTTGATTTGGGTTTGGGCATCGTTACCGGCATTGCCGATTTGATTGGTTACGTCTTTAGCGGCACTCGTCACCACGGGCAGATGCTTGCGCAACTGCTCAAGATTAGTGTTGGCCGCTTCGCTGACCGCTTCAAGCGTTTTGGCTTTCGCATCGCTGTCTGCAAGCGCAGTCGACAAGCGCTCTGCTGACTCGACCAGTTTCTGGGACGATTGCCGACCCACAGATTCAAGTTCGCGTGCGTTCTGTGCCAAAAATTCGCGGGCGAGCGAGATTTCCTCATTCACGGTCCGCATACGATGATGCAGCGCGTCGCTTTCGGCCCTCAACAGACTGGCGACGTTACCAAAGCGCGTGGCTTCGCGGCTGCTGTTGCGCATCGCCAACAACCAGATTACCGCGATGAGCAAGGCCGGGACAGCCCACATCGCGATCAGATCGACGATCCGACTGTTGCCGACGCCATTGCGGATTTCGGGCCAATAGGTAACCGCAAAAAAAGCCGTCCAAGCGACAGCCACGGTCAGCAAGATGCCCGGAACAATGAGCCTGGAAAGGCGAGGTTTTTGCCAATCGTCGGATTCAGCAGCCGTTTCGTCCGCTGCATAATCGTCGAAAGCCACATCGTCCGTCGCAATGCCTGCAACTTCCTCTGCGGGTGTGGCGGGCTCTTCCGACTTGTGGCGCGTGAGGCCGACGATTTTTGAACGTGTAGTCATAACATGCGTTTACCATATTATATG
This sequence comes from uncultured Sphingorhabdus sp., assembly GCA_963508315.1. GTDB lineage: Bacteria > Pseudomonadota > Alphaproteobacteria > Sphingomonadales > Sphingomonadaceae > Sphingorhabdus_B. The sequence continues at coordinate 907 of CAUOWK010000005.1, forward strand.
CGTAGAGAAACGCAAACTTAACACTATCATGTGTAAGCCTTCGGAATGTCCGTGGATTATGGCTCATTTGACACAGCATTGAAGGCAGCCGTCGGCGACGACGCGGCGCTGATGGGTGAGCTGCGGGCTTCCTTTATCGATAGCGCAAAGCGGCAGTTAAGCTTGCTTTCGAGGTCTCGTTGCGACGCGAACTGGCAATATTCCAGCTGGCGACTCAAGGGGTTAGCAGCCAGCTTCGGAGCGACTCGCTTGATGGCACTGGCGGATGAGGCCAGCGATGGTGCCCCCGGCGACCCTGTGGTCGTCCGCAAACTCAACAAAGCGCTTTCCGATTTGGAAGAAACGTCGACGCGCTAAGACCGTAGGTTTCAGTTTTCTGTTGGCAAATGCGCCGCAACGGCCATATCGGGCCAATGGCATCCACGATTAACCTTAACAAAACCACCATCGCCTTGCTTTCGGCCGCAGGGGACAATGTCGGGCCTGCAGACCCGTCGGCAGCTATCTTAGGTCCAAACGCGTCTCCCGGCACATTGCTTGAGTATCAAGTGACCACATTGGCGCGCGCGGGTGTACGCCGGTTTCTCGTGGAAGTCGAAAATGTCGATGGCGCTTTATTGGCTCTGGCCGATCGCTGCAGAGAGCGCGCACAGACAATGGAATTCGTTCGTTCCGGTTCCGATATCCAGCGTTTTGTACAGACCGGCGACCGCATTTTGGTTCAGTCGGGCGCCTTATATGTTCAGTACGCGTTGCTTGACGCCCTTTTGAAAGTACCTGAAAACTTTATCGCGACGTTGGACGGTCGAGACGAAAATAGCGCATTTGAACGCATTGATCTCAATACACGGTGGGCGGGAATATCTGTGGTTGGTCCGGATACAATCGCCGCCTTGCGCGATCTTCCTGCGGATTGGAGCATTATTTCCTCGCTTTTGCGGCATGCTGTACAAACCAACATCACGCAGAAACCTTTACCGCAAAAGCATGTCAACGAAGGTTCGCTGACAATCATCCGGGGCGCGCAGGATTTTGCCGCGCTCAACCGCCAGATAATGGTGAAACGGATATCCAATTTGAACGGATTGGTGGAACGGCGGATTTTCGGTCCTTTTTCCGCGCGATTGGCCCCGATCATTTGGCAAAACCCAGTTCTCATAAAGGTTATTGGTTACACGCCGCCATTGCTTGCGGGCGTGGCGGCAGCGCTCGGTCTATCTGGTTTCGCGGGTGCGGCTATTGCGTCGGGCCTAGCGGCTCTGGGGTTCCGGAACCTGCAAATGGCTATCAGTCAGGAGGGTGAAGACAGTGACTGGACGCAAAGCCTCTCCATATTGACATGGGTGCTGTTCATCGTTGCCACCTTCGGGGCGGCATATCTCGATACGTCTTACACGAACGATGGCCTGTTTGCTGCGTTTGCAGTCACCGCGCTGTCGTTCATATCTCTCCGCACGGCGCTTCCGACATGGGCAGAAGCCGTGTTACAATCGCCTGCGTTAATAACCAGCTTGGCACTAGTTGGTACAATATTGGCCGGATTTACGTTCGCCCTGCAATGGATTATGGTCGCGCAGCTTGGGATACTGGTTTTCGTCGCTTGGAAAGAAGGCGCTAACGAAACCAAAAAAGAGGCAAGCTTAAAGCGGCGTTAACCGGTGTAAACCTATAACCGCCGCTGTTCTCAGCGCGGGATGGATGTTGCACCAAGATACTGGCCCGAATGAAGATTTGCTCTCGATCGCGCGCGCGCATGCGCGCGACGCTGATATTCTGTGCCATGATGTCGCCGCCACCATTTTCCCTGCCGCACTATACCCTGCGTCGGAAGCCACTATCAGCGCCGTTTCAGTCAAGCTCCTGAAGATCATCGGAGATGTCGAGACCAGCATAGTTGGCGATAAGGCGACTAATGAGACATGGTCGCTCTTGGCCCGTTCAGGGTTTTTGCGGGAAGCCGATCTTGTTGATTTTTCCCTAGCGCGTGTCGCCGAAGATCGCATTGATGCCCGCCTCGACGTTAAGCCTCCGCCTTTCGTGGCCGCATTACTCGATCATCCCAACCAACATGTGAAACATGCCGCAGGCGTTCTGCTCGCCGCGGACAGCTTGCACAGGCGGAGCGATGGTTATAGCTTTTTGGGGATGCCGCCTGAATTGCTGCATAAAACAATATGGCGCGTCGTTGCAGCTTTAGAAGTGACACAAGGCCACCGATCCACTGCGATTATCGACGTCGCGCGAACCCTCGTCGCGCGCTACGACGAGGCTGGGACCGCAAAGGTTGCAGCCGGAAAAATCGTCCATTTTATCGGCAGCGAGATGCAGCAGCGCCTGTTCGATCCCGTCGACAGCGGCGTCCATTTATTTGCAGCGCAACTCAGTGCCGCAGTCGGCATTGACCATGATCATGTGCTGCGCATTATCGATCTTGAATCCGCGCTTCCCTTTATTGTTGTGTTGGCTGGTGCAGGATTGTCAAAGTCATCAGCACTTGCAGTTTTGTTTCAGGTGCGGCCACATAATCTGACGTCGCGCGAAGCCTATTTTTTCGACCAAAGCTTTGACAAAGTCAGTACTGAAGATGCCACGGAGGAAATCGCGGCTTGGGCCGCGTCGCGGTCCACATTGCTGAATTTTGGGTCTGCATGAACGAGCTCAGCAGCATCATGATGCCTGTCATGGGTGAGCTGAGCAGAGAGGGCAATCTGCTGAGTGCCGATAGGCCGCTGGCCGACCTGCATGCCCGGGCAGGGGGGATTGATGGGGGAATTGTCGCGTGTCCTGCGTTGTTCAGTCTTGGGCAAATCGTCTCAACGCTTCAGATGCGGCTTGCCCGCGCCATCATGGTTTCCGACGGCCGCGACAATCTGGAATTATGGGTCGAAGCTGAACCAAAAGATGAAAATGTACAGCTGACGATTTTAAACTGGCGCACGTGTGCCCCAGCCATTGGCGGCGCTGTGCCTGACATAGCGGTGGCTACGTCTGGTCCGCAGCTCTATTTTGACCACGCCCTCAGGCTCGTCGGAAGCCGTGGTGCTATAGGCGGGTTACTTTCAACCAGCGACTTCGGATCGGAGGCGCGCCCGCTATTCGTCAAGATGCTGGGTCATGCGCATGAAGAAGTCAATGATGACCTGAAGCATTTCCGTCCATTTGAGCGGACGCGATTGCTACTTCCCGACGGGCGGCGGCTGGACATGTCCGGTTTTCCGGTCAATAGCATCGGCGCGCCGCCAACGGGATATGTGTGTCAGCTTCATTTTCGCGACGGCGACCTTGTACGTGAGTCCGCCCCCGCGAGCACATCGGGTGCCCTATTTGGCAAAAATCTGGCACCGGCACTTCGGCAGCCACTTAACCGGATCATTGCCAATGCCGAAACAATCGGGGGTGAACTGCTAGGTCCGATACGCGAGAATTACGCCACCTATGCGCGAGATATTGCGAATGCGGCCCGTCACCTTGCGGCACTGGTCGATGATTTGGGCGATTTGGAAGCCGTCGAACGGGCGGATTTCTCGACGGCGAAAGACCATATCGAACTGGGTGATGTTGCACGCCGCGTCGCTGGCTTGCTCGCGTTGAAAGCGGCGGATCACAGCATCAGTTTCAGGGTTCCGGATGAACGCACGCACGTGCCAGCAATCGCCGAATTCCGACGGGTCCTGCAGATAATGCTGAATCTTGGGACAAATGCGATCCGCTATTCGCCGGATGGCAGCGTCGTTACAATAACTGCTGAGACACGTCCCGATTGCGCAATCCTGCGCGTGAGCGACGAAGGTGCCGGCATCAAGGTCGAGGATCGCGACCGCGTTTTCGAAAAGTTTGAACGGCTTGGCCGAACCGGTGACGGCGGCAGCGGGCTTGGCCTCTACATCTCGCGACGTCTGGCTCGCGCAATGGGCGGCGACCTGACTGTATCAGCCACAGAGGGCGGCGGCGCAGCTATTACACTGCGCCTGCCGCGATAACTAACGCTGCGAAAAGTCCGGATAAGGACGCACGTTTGGCCCCGTATATAATTGACGCGGACGGCCGATTTTCTGCGCAGGATCGGAAATCATTTCATTCCATTGCGCAACCCACCCAACGGTGCGCGACAAAGCGAACAAAACGGTGAACATTTCTGTCGGGAAGCCGATTGCGGACAAAATGATCCCCGAGTAAAAATCGACGTTCGGGAAGAGCTTCTTCTCGATGAAATATGGGTCGTTGAGCGCCATTTCTTCGAGTTGCATGGCAACATCAAAGATGGGGTCGCTAATCTTCAGTTCGGTCAACACTTCACGCACCGTCTTTTGCATGACAGTCGCGCGGGGATCGTAATTTTTATAAACCCGGTGACCAAAGCCCATTAAGCGGAACGGATCATTCTTGTCCTTTGCGCGCTCGATATAATGCGGGATTTTGTCCGGCGTACCGATTTCGCGCAACATGTTAAGCGCCGCTTCATTCGCACCGCCATGGGCAGGGCCCCAAAGGCAGGCGATACCTGCAGCGATACATGCAAACGGATTTGCACCCGACGAACCGGCCAAACGCACTGTCGATGTCGAGGCATTTTGTTCATGGTCGGCATGAAGAATGAAAATACGGTCAAGCGCACGTTCGATAACGGGATTTACGACATATTCTTCAGCAGGCACGCCAAAGGTCATCCGCAAGAAATTACCGGTGTAGGACAGGCGGTTGTCAGGATATACGAACGGCTGACCAACCGAATATTTATATGCCATTGCGGCGATTGTCGGCATCTTGGCAATCAAGCGGTGGCTCGAAATCATCCGGTGCGTAGGGTCGCTGATATCGGTCGAGTCATGGTAAAACGCCGAAAGAGCGCCGACTACGCCGCACATAATCGCCATGGGATGTGCATCACGACGGAAGCCACGATAGAAAGTCGCGAGCTGTTCGTGCAACATTGTGTGGCGCGAAATTGTGTGGCTGAACTGGTCGAGCTGAGTCTTGCTTGGCAGTTCGCCGTTCAGCAAAAGGTAGGATACTTCCATGAAGCTCGATTTTTCGGACAATTCCTCAATTGAATAGCCACGGTGCAACAATACGCCCTTGTCACCGTCAATAAAAGTGAGAGCAGATTCGCAGCTCGCGGTCGAAGTGAACCCGGGGTCAAAGGTGAAATGGTCTGATGCCGCGTACAGCTTGCGGATATCGATAACGTCCGGGCCTTCAGAACCCTTCATAATAGGCAAGTCGAAGCTATTATCGCCAACTGTCAAAGTTGCGTTATTTCCGGCCATTATCATACTCCATCAACTACTACCCGATGATCGGGTTGCCTTATTCAAGGCGGGTTTTTATGTTCGACAAAGGGCGCCCTGGTGCCGCGTTAGGCGATTTGGATTCCCTTCAAATGCCACTGTTTCATGGGGAGAAAATGGCGTCGTCGTTACGTAGCCCATGGTAGCAAATTCTGCACGCGTCAAGGCAAACAATAACCGTGGGATAGCCGCGATTTGCGCGTTGATATTATGATGCTACACAAGGTTTGTGACGGGGTTATCGGGCATCATACCCATCAAAAGAATTTTCCCGGCGGCGGCTATGCCCCGTCTGGAGCAACACGCGGAAAACTGGCTGGATAGCGAGCGCGACCAGATCGGATTGTGGCTTCCGGTGGGGTTGGGTATCGGCATCGCTTTGTGGCAGTCTTTCGACACAGAAACGTGGCCAGCGATAGCGTTTTTGTCAGTGGCGCTGTTGCTTTTCGCAATATTGGCCAAACCCAATTCCCGCGTGCGCCTCATCCTCCATATGGCAGCTTTGCTCATCGCATTGGGTTTTGCAGTCATCGCGCTCAAATCGGCTTGGATTGCACAACCTGTTCTCGGCAAGATATGGGTTGGGGAATTTTACGGACGGGTTGAGGGGGTAGAAAATATTTCCGCCCGTGACGTGTTTCGGCTGCGGCTCGCCACCGAAGGTCAGGCAGGGTTGCCGCCCACTGTGCGTGTGAACCTGACCCCCGAGCAATATCGGCCCGAATTTCAGCTCGGGGCGGTTATCAAATTGCGCGCGCGGCTAATGCCACCTGCTGGCCCGGCGCTGCCCGGTGGATATGATTTCGCGCGCCGTGCTTGGTTCCAACAAGTCGGCGCGACGGGTTCTGCCTTGGGTGACGTCGATCTCAGCGAACCCGCCAAATCCGAAGCCGTGTTTGCGGCGAAACGACAGCAGCTGACTCAGCATATCCTGACGGCAACGCCCGATGGTGCTGGTCCCGTCGCAGCCGCATTAGTGACCGGAGATCAGGGACATATTAGCGAAGAAGACGCGCAAGCCATGCGCGACAGTGGCATGGCACACTTGCTGTCCATCAGCGGGCTTCATGTCACAGCGGTCGTCGGTTTCATTTTTCTGGCAGTTAGCCGATTGCTAGCCCTGTCTGCATGGCTTGCGTTGCGCATATCCATTCCGATTGTTTCAGCGTCGGCGGCGGCGCTGGGCGCAATCGGCTATACCTTATTGGCTGGCGCGGAGGTGCCCACCGTACGATCGTGCATTGCAGCGATCTTGATACTGGCTGCGCTTGCGATGGGGCGGGAGGCGCTGACCCTCCGGCTGGTCGCGTTCGGTGCAACTGTCGTGTTGCTCGTGTGGCCGGAGACAATGGCGGGCCCAAGCTTTCAACTTAGCTTCGCAGCAGTGGCTACAATTGTCATCGTGCACGAACTTCCCATCATCCGCCGCCTAACCGAACGGAGAGAGGAGCCCGCCATCCAGCGCATTGGTCGAGCGGTTTTTTCCCTGATTATTACGGGCATCGCAATCGAACTTGTCTTGGCCCCAATTGCCTTGTTCCATTTCCACAAGGCTGGGCTGTACGGCGCGATGGCAAATGTAGTGGCGATTCCGCTGACGACATTTTGGATTATGCCATTTGAGGCTGTGGCCCTGTTTTTTGATCTTATGGGCTTGGGAGCGCCATTTTGGTGGCTCGCTGGCCAAGGAATATTCGCTATTTTGACGTTGGCACATATGGTGAGCGGGCTTCCAGGTGCTGTCACCATGATGCCGGCAATGCCGGACTGGGCATTTGGCGCCTTAATTAGCGGTGCGCTTGTGTTCGGCTTGCTGAAAACCAAAATGCGATATGCTGGTGCAGTTATTTTCCTGATTGGTTTAGCGGCGATGGTTACAGCACCACGGCCAGACATCTTGGTTACGGGCGACGGCAAGCATCTCGCTATCGTTGACCGAAACGGCGAGATCGCGTTTTTGCGCGCAAATGCCGGAGAATTCGTATCGGATATGTTGTTTGAGAAGGCCGGTACTTCCGCGAAAGTAAGGCTAATCGAAAATTGGCCCGGCGTTCGTTGTTCCTCGGATATCTGCATATTGACGATCGATAGCGCGGCGCGCCAGTGGCGTATCCTCGCAACCCGTTCGCCTTACCAAGTTCCCACGTTGGAAATGGTAGCAGCCTGCAACCGCGTTGACATTGTCATCAGCGACCGCTGGTTACCGCAATCCTGCGCGCCGAAATGGATGAAGGCAGACCGCAATATGTTGCAGGAAACCGGGGGGCTTGCCTTCTATTTAGCGGATAACAAAGTCATCAGCGTCCACCAGGACAGCGCACACATGCCATGGGTACAAGCCGCGCGCGCCGCTCGGGAAGCTAGCTTTACTCAGTGATAGCGACGAAGAAGGCCGGCCAACTTGCCCTGCACTTCGACTTCTTCGGGTGCATAATATTGTGGTTCATAGCTGCTATTGGCTGGGTCTAGCCGAATTTGCTGACCTTCACGGCGCAGATATTTCAACGTGGCTTCTTCGCCGCGCACCAGCGCAACCACAATCTCGCCATCGCGGGCTGTATTAGCCTTGCGAATGAGCGCATAATCGCCGTCCAAGATGCCTGCTTCCATCATCGAGTCACCCGATACCTCAAGGGCATAATGTTCACCCGCACCAAGCAAGGCCATAGGAACAGATAGCGAGCTTTGGCCTTCCAAGGCTTCGATAGGAACACCGGCCGCAATTTTACCATGCAACGGAATCTCCATCACGTCGTTGGCAGCCACTGGCAGCGTTATCTGAGGCTTCGTATTGGCCGCCGCCGCTAGGTTGACAACATTGCCGCCGCGCGCCGCGCCACCATCGGGCATTTTTACCACTTCCAATGCGCGGGCACGGTTCGCGAGACGACGGATAAACCCGCGTTCTTCAAGCGCACCGATTAAACGATGAACTCCGGATTTGCTCTTTAAATCCAGCGCTTCTTTCATTTCCTCAAACGAGGGAGAAATGCCGCTCTCGTCGAGACGCTGGTTGATGAAAAGAAGCAATTCATGCTGTTTGGCGGTTAGCATATCAGGGGTTCCATTTGTTCAACATGGAAAGAACGATTAGGGAACAAAAGAGATCAGGTCAAGAACAATCGCAAAACCACTAAGGAACAGAAACATATTTTACCCGCGTTCCCGCCGGTCGCGAGGGGCAGTCCGCTTCTTGCATTAGCAACGCATTGCAGGCGGCCAATGGATGAATAAGCCCGCTGTCTTGCTGGGCAAAAGCGGTGATGATGCCATTCTCAACATATGCCCGAGCAAAAGACGCACGTTCGCCGACAGCAGGCAAATCAGTTGCCGTTGTCGCTTCCTGGATTTGGGGCAACGGCTCACTGCAACCCGCCATATGTCGAACCAACGGCAACAAAAAGAGCAGCCCGGTTACGAAGGCAGACGCAGGATTGCCTGGCAAACCCAAGACAATTGCGTTGCCTAAGGTCCCAGCCATAAATGGCTTTCCCGGGCGCATCGCGACTTTCCAGAAGTTGATTGTTGCTCCCACATTGTGCAGTGCAGGACGGATAAGATCATGATCGCCCACCGATACACCGCCCGTTGTTACGATGATGTCAGCGTCGTGCGACATGCCTCTCAAGCCCTTTTCCAGTGCCTGAAGGTTGTCAGGCACAATGCCATGGTCGCTAACCTCGCACGGCAGATCCCGGAGCATTGCCTGCAACATGACGCTGTTGGACGAGGGAATGTGGCCGGGGCCGCACTGGACGCCCGGCACGACAAGTTCATCCCCGCTCGCCATGAGCCTTATGCGCGGTCGTCGCCCCACTGGCACCGATCCGTGACCCGCCGCAACAGCAAGCGCAATCTGGCCCGCCCGCAACAGCGTACCTGCAGTCAGGACACCATCGCCAATCCGAAAGTCCTCCCCTGCATGCCTAACAAATCGGCCTGCCTGGATCGGAAGGACACTATCTGCTTTCACAATATCGCCGCTGCGCTGGCCATCTTCCTGAATTAAAATGCAGTCTGCTCCGTCCGGAACATAGGCACCTGTAAATATGCGGATGGCTTGACCATGTGCCAAATGTCCCGCGAAAGGTCTGCCTGCCGCGCTTTCACCGACAACCTCCCACGGTCCGGGCCATTCCGTTGACCGGACTGCGTAACCGTCCATTGCAGACAAATTTGCGGATGGCTGAGTCCGTTTGGCTGAAACGGCACTGGCCAAATAGCGACCTGCGGCTTCATTGACGGGGATTTCTTGCGCAGGCAGCGGAGAAGCGAGCGCCAGTAGTTTGGCCTGCGCTTCGACGACCGATATCATGCCTGCCAATCTCCAGATTTGCCGCCCGTTTTCGACAGCAATCGAATGTCCGAAATAACCATCTGCTTATCGAGTGCTTTGGCCATGTCATAAACGGTTAGCAGGGCAACACTTAACGCAGTCAACGCTTCCATCTCGACGCCGGTTGGGCCGTTCAGCCGCACTGTTGCGCGGGCAAGCACGCCAGTTGGCTCAAGCACGAAATCGACCGAAACGCGCGACAACATCAATGGATGGCATAAGGGGATAAGCTCGCTCGTCTTTTTGGCGGCCATGATCCCTGCGACGCGTGCCGTTCCCAGCACGTCGCCTTTCTTTGCATTGCCGGTCCGAATAGCATCCAGCGCGGCGACCGACATCGAAATCCGCCCCTCGGCGACTGCTTCGCGCGCCGTATCCGCCTTGGCCGAAACGTCAACCATATGCGCCGCACCGTCAGCGTCGAGATGCGTGAGTTTAGCCATGCCCAGTTAGCAACTGCCGCGTCGCGGCTTCTACATCGGCCTGCCGCATCAGGCTTTCGCCCACCAGAAATGTGGTTACGCCTGCATCCACCATCCGCAAGCAGTCGGCATGAGTCGTTATGCCGCTTTCGCAGACAAGCAGGACGTCATCCGGCACCATTTTGGCAAGACGTTCAGTGGTGGATAAATCAACCTCAAAGGTTTTCAAATTACGATTGTTTATCCCGATCAGCTTCGATGATAGCTTCTCAAGCGCACGCTTCATTTCGGTCGCGTCATGGACCTCGACCAGAACATCAAGACCCTCTGCAATCGCCGCCGACTCAATCTCGCACATCGCGCCGTCATCCAGCGCAGCGACAATGATCAAAATGGCATCACCGCCCATCGCCCGCGCCTCAGCACATTGCCACGGGTCTACCATGAAGTCCTTGCGGATAACGGGAAGGTCGCACGCCGCGCGGGCGGCGACTAGGAAGTCTTCATGTCCCTGGAAATAAGGCGTGTCGGTCAGCACCGACAAACACGCAGCGCCGCCGTTCTGATAAGCACGCGCATGCGCAGCCGGGTCGAAATCCGCACGGATAAGACCCTTTGAAGGGCTGGCTTTCTTAATTTCTGCGATCAGGGCCAATCCATTTGCCGCCTTGGCACGCAGAGCAGCTTCAAACCCGCGGACGGGGGATGGGGCTGGCCAGTGCGAGAGCCCATGAGGTTTGCGGGCAGCAACTTCTTGGCGCTTTGTTGCGCATATCTCGGCAAGCTTATCTAACATCAATAATCCACCCAACAGGCCAGCAACGCCTTTGCCAAACCTTTATCAATTGCTTCTGCCGCGTCCTCGATACCCTCAACCCAGCTATCGGCGTGACCCGCAACCATCAAAGCCGCGGCTGCATTAAACAACACGGCGTCGCGATAAGCGCCTTGTTCACCTTCTAACAAACGGGTCAGCGCAGCGGCGTTATATTTTGCGTCACCGCCCCGAAGATCAGTGACAGGATGGCGGACGAGGCCGACGCTTTCCGGCGCGACTCTTTCCAGTGCGTAACCGACACGGATAACACTGCTTGGGCCCGAAATCGAAAGTTCGTCCAATGGCTCATCGCCTGCCACTAACATCGCGTCTTCATAGCCAAGTAGTTCAAGCGCGCCTGCGTATACGGGCATGAAATCGGGACGTGCAACACCAATAAGTTGCCGTTTCACCCCAGCAGGGTTAGCAGCGGGTCCGGTCAGGTTAAAGATTGTGCGCTTTGCGATCGCTTTGCGAATGGGTGCCAGCGGGGCAAGGGCCGGGTGATGTTTTTGCGCGAACAGAAAGCATATCCCCAAGTCGGCAAGGCTATCTTCAGCAGCGTCGCTGGCGCGGTCCAGATCAAGGCCAAGCGCCTCAAGGGTATCGGCGGCGCCTGCTTTGGATGACGCCGCTCGGTTGCCATGCTTCGCCACTGGGATATCACAAGCCGCAACCACTATGGCAACGGCCGTAGAGATATTCAGACTGTGCGCCCCATCGCCGCCGGTTCCGCAGACATCAATTGCGCCTTTGGGTGCCGAAATGGCGATCATCCGCTTACGCATTTCGCGCACGGCGGCGGCGATTTCTATGCTGGTTTCATCACGGTCCGACATTACAGTCAGAAAATGTTGGACGTCCTCGGCAGCGGCATGTCCGTCCAAGATCGCGGCGAACGCCTCAGCCGCTAGGTCAGCGGTTAGTGCCTGGCTGGCATCGGGTAGAGTACTCATTCCCGTTCCCTGACTGCCATGCCAGCGATGCGCATAAAGTTGGCTAGCATGGCGTGACCATGTTCGGTGGCGATGCTCTCAGGGTGAAATTGCACGCTGTGAATGGGTAACGAACTGTGGCGAAAGCCCATGACGTTACCATCGTCGCTGGTGGCATTCACCACTAGGCTACCCGGAACATTTTCGACGATGAGCGAATGGTAACGAGTTGCCTGAAAGGGAGAGGGCAGGCCAGCGAACAATCCGCTTTCGTCATGGCGCACCGGCGAGGTTTTGCCATGCATCAAGCCGCCCCGAGAAACCGTGCCGCCGAAATACTGCCCGATGGCCTGATGACCAAGGCATACGCCAAGAAGCGGTTTGCCAGTGTCCGCACAAGCCGCGACGAGGTCGAGGCTTACGCCGGCCTCATTCGGAGTTTTTGGACCGGGCGAAATCAAAAACGCTTGCGCGCCCGACGACATTGCCTGTCCCGCAGAAATGGCGTCGTTGCGCACGACCTCTACTTCTGCCCCAAGCTCCATCAGATAATGGACGAGGTTCCACGTAAAGCTGTCATAATTGTCGATAACCAGGATCATGATCGAGGCCCTAGCGGCTTTGCCGCGCGGGTGGAAGGGGACTATTGCCGCATCAATTCAGCGAGGTCATCTTTCCAGAATTTGGCCCATGTGTGCGTCCCGTGCCCTTTGGTTTCAGGCGTCGCGGGAATCAGGATGAACTTGACGGCGGGCATGCGTTTGACTGCCTTCTCGGTGATCCCGTAATTGGCTGGGTTGATGAAGTCATCCGCCGAGTTAATCCACAAAGTGGGCGCTTTGATCTGCTCCAGCATTGGCCACGGATTATAGGTCCGCGACGAGTCCAGCTGATAGATAATGTCATTTGCATCATTGCGCGATGCGGTCCGGGCAAAGGCTTGGTCGGTGAAGGCCTCCGCGGCCTCCCGCGCTGGATATTGCGCCTGCAACGCCAACGGATTTGCACCGGCAATCATACTCAGCGAAGCTGCTGTGCGAAGGCCTGACAGCGGCGGCTGAGTATATTCGCCATTATTCCATGCGGGGTCATTTTTGATCGCGTCGATAGACAGCTTGCGCCACATCCGGTTTTGGCCGGCAATTTCCACCGGAAGGCAGGCAAAGGGCGCAAGCTTTTCGACGGCATCGGGATATTGCGTGCCCCACATGAACGCGTGCATGCACCCCATGGATGTGCCCAATATTAGCTTCAGTTTTCGCACGCCAAGCTTTTCGGTGACAAGCCGGTGCTGCGCCGAAATCATGTCGGCATAATCATATTTAGGGAATCGCATCTTCAAGCCATCGCTTGGCTTCGACGATTTCCCGTGGCCGATATTGTCTGGCAATATGATGAAATATTTGTTGGTATCGAGGACTTGACCCGCGCCGAATAATTCTTCGGCGAACTGGGGTTGGAAAAACTGTTGTCCGGTTCCGCCGGTGCCATGCAAAATCATCACGGCATTAGTGACATAGCCGTCCTTGTCGCGGACTGGCGTACCCAATGTCGTATAATGCAACGTAATCTCGGGTAGTGCCTCGCCAGACGCAAATGTAAAGTTGCGCAGCACCGCATCGCCTTCGACTGGCGGTTGCGTATTGGCATAAAGGGGTGAAGCCACAGCCGACATCAAAGTCAGCGCTGATAGGAAGATTTTTAGCATATGGACATGCTAACGGCCTTTACGTGCCCGTCAAGCTACTGTCCAAACTTAGCTTGCCCCGCGACCCGAATTGCCTCGCGTGCTGCGGCGATGAGGGCACCGGCTTTTGCCTCGCACTCGCGCTGTTCATATTCGGGATTGCTGTCGGCAACGATACCCGCGCCCGCTTGCACGTGCATGACGCCGTCTTTGACCACAGCAGTCCGCAGAACGATGCAGCTGTCCATGTCGCCATTGGGTGAAAAATATCCGACGCCGCCGGCATAGGCACCGCGTGTTTCGGGTTCCAGTTCCGCGATGATCTCGCACGCGCGCACCTTGGGCGCACCGGAGACAGTACCGGCAGGAAATCCTGCAAAAAGTGCGTCGATAGCGTCTTTGTCTTCAGCTAAATCACCAACTACATTGGAAACGATGTGCATAACATGGCTATAAAATTCGACCATATAGCTGTCGGTTACGGTTACGGTGCCGCCTTTGGTGACGCGGCCAACATCGTTGCGGCCAAGGTCGAGGAGCATCAGATGTTCCGCACGCTCTTTGGGATCAGCGAGGAGTGCCGCTTTATTTTCGGCGTCTTCCATACTGGTCTTGCCCCGAGGGCGAGTGCCAGCAATCGGGCGTATTGTGACTTCACCGCCACGCGCACGGACGAGAATTTCAGGACTCGAGCCGATTAAGGCAAAACCCGGAAGGTCGATGAAATACAAAAATGGTGAAGGATTAATCCGGCGCAGCGCGCGGTACAGATGCACCGGCGGCAGTTCAAACGGAGCGGTAAAGCGTTGCGCCAACACCACCTGAAAAATATCTCCGGCCTCAATATATTCCTTCGCAGTTCCGACCATTTCGGCATAGCGTCCCGGCGGTAAAACCGGATGGAGCTGGATATCTACGTTAGACTGCTGCGGCTGGACTTCAGGCATGATTGATCCACCGTCCAATAGCCGCTCGGCTTCGTCCAGTCGCTCATGGGCCAGTGCCAAAGCCTGCGCATCCGTATTTCCCGTCCATACCGGCGAGACTAGGAAAATTTCGTCTTTTACCCGGTCAAACACGACGATGACGGTTGGCCGGACAAAGAGCATATCCGGAAGGGAGAGCGGTGATTGTGGCGCGCGGGGTAGCTTTTCGACCAGGCCAATGGTTTCATAACCAAAATAGCCCACGAGGCAGGCCAAGGCTTGCGGTAATTCCGCTGGCACATCATCCATCCGGCACGCACTGGAAAGCGCACGTAACGCCTCCATTGTCGGCAAGGGCGAAGGGATAAACGCGTCACGATCAGTCGCCCATGACGCGTTTATTTCAGCACTCGGACCAGCGGCGCGAAAGACAAGATCGGGCGCGATTCCGATCAGGCTGTGTCGGCCGCGCGTCTCTCCGCCTTCAACCGACTCCAGAATGAAATCGCCCCGACCGGGCTCAAACAGCTTGAGCGCGGCAGACACTGGCGTTTCGGTGTCTGCGATACGCTTGCGCCAGATGAGCTGTGGCTTAGTTGCCGTCACGATTCGTCAGACGCGTACGCAGTTCCTTGATACCGTCGTCGTTTTTGTCGACGCCCACATCCTTGACCGCTGAAGCGACAAGCTGACCGGCATATTCCTGCTGCAATACCGCCGTCAGCTCCTGCTTACGCGCACGTAGCAAGTCAGCGTTGCTGCTGGCATCGCCTTTGACCACGTCAGTTAAATAGACGAGATACCAACCGCGATCACCGCCCGCCTGAAGCGTCTTTGCAGTGCCTTTCTTCATCGCGAACATCAGAGACAATGGAGGTGGCACAGGCTGACCTTCACGTGACAAATCCGCGCGCGTGCCCTTCAGCGTTTCTATTTGTGCGCCTTGCACGTTCGCCGCCGACAATGCCGCTTGCAATGACTGGCCGGAGTCAACTGCTTTACGGATGCGTTCTGCCGCAGCCCGTGCCGCCTTTGAACCTTCGGATAATGCCCATTGCTGCTGTACAAGCGCGCGGACTTCATTCAACGGAGGAGGCGCGGCCTCTTCAAAATCGGCAACAGCAATCATCGCAAACTTTTCACCCGGAACCAGTTCGATAAGCTGCGCTTCGCCGCCTGTTTCCATTTGGAATGCCGCGGGCAATATAATCTGCATTTCCGAAATGGGTTTATAGGCTGGGTTGCTGATATCCTGACCGGTTGCGAGCAACTTGGGGGAGGTGTCAACTTTCAACCCGTTTTGCTTGGCCACATCGGTAATGCCGGCGCCATCGGCAAAAGCATCTTCGATTTCCGACGTCATCTCAGTCAGCATCTCTTCGCTACGCGATTTGAGCAATTCGGTCTCGATTTCCTGCCGTGCCGCAGCGAGTGACCGGGCAGCAGCAACGTTCACACTGTCTACGCGGATAACTGCCCACCCCAACTTGCCACGTGCGGGCTTGGCGATGGTGCCTTGGCCTGCACCAAAGACAGCGTCTGCCACTGCCGCCGAAGCCGAAGTAGTCAAGCTGGATTTCGTAACGTTGGCGCTCGTCGTGACGGAAAGACCCAAACCATTGGCAACATCTGCCAGTGACTTTCCGGCAATGATCTGACCAACGACAGACTTCGCTGCGGCTTCGGTGGGCACAATTACCTGACTAATGCTGCGGGTTTCAGAAGCGGAAAACTTGGCAGCGTTTGCCTTGTAATATGCCGCAATATCCGCGTCAGTCGGTTTTGCACGACCCGCGATGATCGATTTGTCGAAGATAGCGTAGCTGATTGCACGCTTTTCAGGAATGGTGAACTTGGCCGCATTATCGCGGTAATATTTTGTCAGCGCCTCGGCACTGGGCGCTGTGCGCGGCAAAAATGCAGTGGAAGATAAAGACGCGATTTGCCCAGAGCGTTGCTCCAGCATCAGCGATGCATAAGGCAGTACCAAACCGTCGGGGGCGAGAGGGCCACTTGCGACCGTCGGCAATATTTGCTGCGCAACTAAATTTTGCATCAGATCATCGCGAATGGCTTTTTCGCTGACCCCGATTTGTTGCGCGAACGCACGGAAGGCATCGGCGCTGAACTTGCCGTCAAGGCCCATGGCGCCGGGAATTTTGCGAATTTCGGAGTCCACAAGACGCTTGCTAACGGCGATGCCATATTCACTACCGAACACTGCAAGGCCGTAACGATTAATCAGCTGTTCCAGCGTCGAATCGAGCCCGCCGCCTTCGACGAAATTGGCCATGTCCAGTGTCGGATTGTCTTGGCGCTCCGCCTTTAAGCGATTTTCGAGCGCGTCATTCAGTTCACCCAAAGTAATGTTACGGTCGCCAACGCGAGCAACGTTGCCGCCACTAAGCCCGCCGAAACTGCCAGATCCGGTAACGTCACCCAAGGCGAAGGCGACGGCGATCATCCCGACGAACAAAAGGGCAAACACCGCGCCGAATTTCGAGTTTATGAGGGAGCGAATAGAACTGATCATGAACTACGATTTCCTGACAATGTGACGCAAGCCGTCGATTTCGTGACGCTTTAGGCGGCAAGGCGATGGCAATCAAGGGATAGACTTGCCGCACGGTTTGAAACAGGGAATAGCCAATTTCGGATTCGTACCGTCACAGCCACTGTCAAAGCCAAGGATATGAAATGCGCAAATTCGTTATCGGGAACTGGAAAATGAATGGCACCAGCGCTGATCTCAACGAAATTGCTGCAATTGCCCAGATGGCAGCCCGCTATCCGGCAGTGGATTCCGGATTATGCTTACCGGCCACGTTGATCTCTCGGGCCTGCCAGACATTTGCCGGGTTCGTAACGGGTGGGCAGGATTGTCATATGGAATCGTCTGGCGCGCATACTGGCTGCGTCTCGGCCACAATGCTGGTCGACGCGGGTGCTTCGATAGTCATTGTCGGGCATAGCGAGCGTCGTGCCGCACAACATGAAACAAACGGCGATGTGCAAGGCAAAGCGAAAGCAGCGTTGGCCAGCGGATTGAAGGTTATCGTCTGCGTAGGTGAAACTTTGGCCGAGCGGGAAAATGGCAATGCGCTTGAAGTGGTCTTGGGCCAAGTGGCTGGTTCCATCCCCGACACGGGTGACTTGAGTTCACTGAACCTGGCATATGAACCGGTTTGGGCCATCGGGACCGGCCTCGTACCTGCTTTGAGCGATGTAGAGGAAATGCACGGCGCAATCCGCGATCATTTGGTCGAACGCTTTGGAGAGACCGGAAAGAGTGTCCGAATCCTTTATGGCGGCTCCATGAACGGTGACAATGCGGCTGACCTTCTCTCTGTCGCAAATGTCGATGGGGGCCTAATTGGTGGTGCCAGTCTGTCAGCTGCGAAATTCGAACCGATATTGGCGGCGGCACAGTCTTTCAGCGAATAGCATTGAAGAATTGCAAGGCGCTCGCTATGTGGGCCCCACAACCGGCAGTATGCTGCCTTCTTATTCGGAATTATTCATGGGTCTTTTCCACTTTCTCATCGTCGTTCAGGCAATTGTAGCGGCGTCGCTCGTCGGCATCATATTGATGCAGCGGTCGGAAGGTGGCGGTTTGGGCATGGGCGGTAGTCCATCTGGCCTTATGTCTGCACGTGGTGCAGCGGATTTCCTGACCCGGATGACCACCATTCTCGCGACGATCTTCATCATTCTGTCTATTTCGCTGGCCTTTGTGGCTGCGAAGAAGAGCGGATCAGGAACGATTGATACGAGCCTAGAGCGTACGGAAGTGCCTGCGGCACCGACGGCGCCTGCTACAGCGCCCGCGTCGACGGCACCGGCAGCACCAGCAACTGAAGTTCCGCTCGACAAGTAAGCCTTGTCGAAGCGGCTTAAACCGCTTTTGCACAGTTTATTTTCGCTTTCGCGGATTCGTTCGCTTGTCTTTTATGTAAAAGGTGGCTTAGGCCTTTTCTCCCATGGCACGGTTCATTTTTATCACCGGTGGCGTGGTTTCCTCGCTTGGCAAAGGTCTTATGGCAGCATCACTCGCTGCCCTTTTGCAGGCGCGCGGATACCGCGTTCGCATCCGGAAGTTCGATCCCTATCTCAATGTCGATCCGGGAACGATGTCTCCTTATCAACATGGAGAGGTCTATGTCACCGACGATGGTGCAGAGACTGACCTTGATCTGGGGCATTATGAACGCTTCACCGGCGTCTCTGCGCGTCAGTCCGATAACATCACCTCAGGTCGCATTTACCAGACGATTATCCAGAAAGAACGTCGCGGCGACTATTTGGGAGCAACAGTGCAGGTTATTCCGCACGTCACCGATGCTATCAAAGAATTTGCCAAGGCAGAGACGCAGGATCTTGATTTCGTTCTGTGCGAAATTGGCGGAACCGTTGGCGACATCGAATCCTTGCCCTTTATCGAGGCCATCCGCCAGCTCCGCAACGAGCTCGGCCGCGAACGTACCTTGTCGGTGCACGTGACGCTTGTTCCTTATATCGCAGCAGCAGGCGAGTTAAAAACCAAGCCAACGCAGCATAGCGTGCGTGAACTCACGTCACTTGGTATTCAGCCTGACGTTTTACTGTGCCGTTGCGAACATCCGCTTCCGGAAAACGAGCGCGCGAAGATTGCCGCCTTCTGCAACGTACGCAAAGAAGCCGTCATTCCCGCGCTAGACGCCAAAAGCATTTATTCAGTGCCACTGCAATATCATGCCGAAGGTTTGGATGACGAGGTTCTGCGCGCCTTCGGTATTGAGCCAGAGGGCCAGCCCGACCTTGGTCGCTGGGATGACATTGTCGAGCGGCAGTCCAATCCCGAAGGCGAAGTCACAATCGGCGTAGTAGGGAAATATGTTGGCCTAGCCGACGCCTACAAATCACTAAACGAGGCACTGACCCATGGTGGCCTAGCCAATCGGGTCAAGGTCAACATCAAGTGGATTGACGCCGAATTGTTCGAACAATCGGAAAATGACATTGCTGCTGCATTAGAGCCAATGCACGCAATCCTCGTGCCGGGCGGCTTCGGCGAGCGCGGGTCAGAGGGTAAAATTGCGGCAGTTAAATTCGCCCGCGAACGCGACGTGCCGTTTTTCGGCATCTGCCTAGGCATGCAAATGGCCTGCATCGAAGGCGCACGTAACACCGCTGGTATTTCCGCTGCCTCAAGCACCGAATTCGGCGCAACGCAGGAACCTGTTGTGGGAATTATCACCGAGTGGATGACGCAAGAGGGCATTCAAAAGCGCGAGTCCGGTGGGGATATGGGCGGAACGATGCGTTTAGGTGCATATGATGCCAAACTCGCCGGCAACAGCCATGTAGCAGCGATTTATGGTGCAAATGACATCTCGGAACGGCATCGCCACCGATATGAAGTGAACGTCCATTACAAGTCAGCGCTGGAAAATGGTGGTCTCGTGTTTAGCGGCATGTCACCAGACGGTGAGCTACCTGAAATAGTAGAGCGCCCCGACCATCCTTGGTTCATCGGCGTGCAATTTCACCCCGAACTCAAGTCGCGACCATTTGCGCCACATCCATTGTTTGCAAGTTTTGTCGCCGCCGCTGTAAAACAAAGCCGGTTAGTCTGATAATTAGTTATCAGCGAATAATTGCACGATAAATTTACTTGTGTAACATAGACAGTATCGCATTCGCTGTCGCGCGGCCCAATTGCGACCCGGGCTAAAGATAGCGAAAGGGGCGGACGAGCAATCGGCCGCCCCGATCATTTAACGAGATTAAGCTGCGTCGCCCGCTTTTTTCTTTTCCGTCTTCGTGTGTTCAATAACGGTTGGTGCATTGTTTGCACCTATGGCGATTTTCCGTGGCTTCAACGCCTCGGGAACTTCCCGCACCAGCGTGATTATTAGCAAGCCATCTGCCATATCAGCGGCTGTTACATGGATATGGTCGGCAAGTTGGAAGCGACGCTCAAAGTTACGGCTTGCAATACCCATATGCAGGAAATCGCGATTATCGTTACTATCGGACTGCTTGCTGCCTGTCACAATCAACAGATTTTGCTGCGCGGTGATGTCAATTTCATCAGGTTTGAACCCGGCAACAGCCACAGTCACCTGATAATCATTCTCGCCCGTGCGCTCAATGTTGAACGGCGGATAGTTCTCGTTCTGCGCCGCGCGCCCGGTGTTTTCGAGTAGTTCGAACAGCCGGTCAAAGCCGACAGTGTTGCGACGATAAGGTGTAAAATCAAAACGGTGCATATCAAATTCTCCTTAAAGCAATTTGGTTCGGAGCCGACCCCGCATGCGCAGCGACCGGCAATGTCGTTTTGGAGCCCTTCGGCCTCCAAGCCAAAAAGATGGTTAGCGTTATAAGAAATGCAAGAGCCCGGCGTGTCACAAATGACAAAAAACAAGGCCGCCCGGATTATACCGGACGGCCTCGCTCTGCAGCTTTGCTAGCGCGTAGTTTCAGTCCTCTGCCGGTCCCCACCGGCGGGTCTGATTTTCCCCCTGAACCATCGGCCGCGTTGGGCTCTGACGAATTCGAAGCCTTCATCTGCTTTTGCCGACCGCATTGCAATTGGAAGGAGACTCCATCCAACGCTTTTTCAAAAGCTGTTGCGCCGCTGCAACAACGCTTGCCAGCGTCTTTGGCGACACCTAAGAACCGGCAATGCAAATATTGTTACAAAAGCGCGGCGCATGATCCTGTCGCGATATGAACGGATGGTGGCACGCCGTTACCTTTTGCCCGGCAAAGGCGAGGGGTTTATCTTCCTTGTTGCCAGCATCAGCCTAGTCGCCGTTGCATTGGGCGTTGCCGCGTTAATCATTGTCATGAGCGTCATGAACGGTTTCAGGGCAGAGCTATTTGACAAAATCGTGGGCCTGAACGGCCACGCGGTCGTGCAGGGCTATGGCGGCCGATTGCAGGACTGGCGCCAGATACTCGACGACGCACGGAAAACTCCCGGTGTAACCGACGCAACAGCCCTCATTGAACAGCCGTTGCTGACAACATATGACGGCAGGGTCGAGGCGATACTGGCGCGCGGGATGTCAGTCCGCGATATCCTGAAAAACGAGACTTTAAAGGGAAAAACCGTAGCTGGTGATTTGCGAGCCCTCAGCGCCGATGAAGATAAGGTCGCTATCGGCTCAAGGCTCGCGCAGAACCTTGGTGTGCAAGTCGGGCAAAGCATCACGATCATCAATCCGGCAGGTCGCACCACGCCATTCGGCACGGTACCGCGTGAAATCTCCTACGAAATCGCCGCCATTTTCGAAGTCGGAGTTTATGATTATGACAAAGCCTTTGTCATCATGCCGATTGAACGTGCGCAGATACTGATGCTGCTTGGTGACGAAGTCGGGATGATTGAGATCAAAACCGAAAATCCGGACAAGGTGAACGAGATACTCGCACCGCTGTTGCCAAAGCTGGAAAATAAGGGCCTGATCGTCGACTGGAAGAGCATGAACGCGTCGTTGTTTGAGGCGCTTGCCGTGGAACGTGTCGCGATGTTCGTGGTCCTGTCGATTATTGTGCTGGTTGCCGTGTTCAATATATTGTCGTCCCTCATTATGTTGGTGCGCGCAAAAACGCGGGACATTGCGATATTGCGGACGATGGGCGCATCACGAAAATCGTTGCTGCGGATTTTTATGACGGTTGGCGTCTTGATTGGTTCATCGGGTATAGTTCTTGGTCTGATTTTGGGCGCGATATTCCTGTATTTCCGGCAATCGGTTGTGAACTTCATCCAGTTTGTCACTGGCCAAAACCTGTGGGATCCCTCGATCCGCTTTCTCACCGAATTACCGTCCCGCACCGATCCGTTCGAAGTGCTGGCAATCTGCGGACTGGCCTTGCTTTTCAGCTTCCTTGCAACCTTGTACCCGGCGCTGAAGGCGGCGAGTACCGATCCTGTCCAGGTGCTCCGCTATGAGTAATATCGTCGAATTGAGCAATGTCCGCAGGCAGTTTGTGCAGGGCGATGTCACGATCGAGGTTCTGCGCGGTGTGGATCTGATCGTCGGCGCAGGTGAAATGGTTGCGCTGCTTGGCCCGTCAGGGTCGGGTAAGTCGACACTGCTGCAAGCGGTGGGTCTGCTTGAAGGCGGATTTTCCGGCAGCATCAAACTGGATGGAGAGGAAGTCAGCAGCAGCAGCGTTGATCGGCAGACAGAAATCCGGCGTCAGAAACTCGGTTTTGTGTATCAGTTCCATCATTTGCTTCCGGATTTCGATGCGCTTGAGAATGTCGTGTTGCCGCAGTTGATTGCCGAGGCCACCCCTGAGGATGCTGAACAGCGCGCAACCTATCTGTTGAGCCAACTTGGCCTGTCGGAGCGGCTTCACCACCGCCCGTCGAAACTGTCAGGTGGCGAACAACAGAGGGTTGCCGTTGCTCGCGCATTAGCAAACCGGCCAAAACTTGTGCTGGCGGATGAGCCAACCGGCAATCTGGATGAAACCACCGCTGACCGGGTGCTTGGAGAATTCATGGCGCTTGTACGCGATGAAGGATCATCGGCCTTGGTTGCGACACATAATGAGCGACTTGCTGCAAAAATGGACCGCGTGGTGCGGTTGCACGATGGCCGGCTTGGATAAATTGGAGAACATAATGTCGGTATATGATTTCACAGTAAAAATGCCCGGTGGCGGCGAGGAAGCCATGGCTGCTCATGCAGGCAAGGTCTTACTTGTGGTCAACACTGCTTCAAAATGCGGATTTACGCCGCAATATAAGGGGCTTGAGGCGCTGTACCGGCAGTACAAGGACCAAGGTCTCGAAATCCTGGCCTTTCCTTGCAACCAATTTGGCGCTCAGGAACCTGGTGACGAGGAAGAGATCAAGAATTTCTGCTCGTTAAACTATGACGTTTCATTTCCGTTGGCCGCGAAGGTTGATGTCAACGGCGATGCGGAAGATCCGCTTTGGCATTATATGAAGCAACAGCAGGCCGGGCTTTTAGGATCGCGCGGGATTAAGTGGAACTTCACGAAGTTTCTGGTCGATCGTAAGGGCAATGTGGTTGGCCGCCACGGTCCACAGGTCAAGCCGGAGGCGCTCGCCAAGGATATCGAGAAGTTGCTCGCTGAGCCTGCCTGATTGTCCACAGTTTAGCCGACAACACGGATTGTCGAATCGGCATGGTGATTTAAGTTAACCACATGGCCTATGTTCCCTTTGTCCCCTTGCGCGTTTTTTCGGCCTATACGATGCTGGAAGGGGCAATTGAACCCAAAGCTATCGGCGAAACAGCGCAAAAACTTGGCTTTCCTGCCATCGCGATTTGCGATCGTAACGGGCTATATGGGGTTATGCCGTTTCAAGATGGTGCGAAGTCCAAGGGCGTGCAGCCGATAGTCGGCGGATTATTGGGCGTGCGGCGACCGACCAGTGACGGGAAATTCATCCGCGATTGGCTGCCGGTGTTTGCTCAAAATGACGCCGGATACAATAATCTATGCCGGCTCGTTTCCATGGCGCATCTTGATCGTCCAGAAGAACTGGACGCGCATGTAACGCTTGAGCAGCTATCTAACTTCAACGAAGGCCTGATTGCGCTCACCGGTGGCGGTGAAGGCGCAGTTACACGCTTGTTGGCCGAAGGTCAGTTCAACGCAGCGGGTGAATATCTCTCTCGGTTGCAGACGCTGTTCGATGGACGACTCTATGTTGAGGTGAGCCGCCGCGATGATGCATCGGAAATTGCCGCCGAGGACGCACTAATTGAATTCGCATATGCCCGCGACCTTCCTTTAGTTGCCACCAACCCCGCATTTTTTGCGGAACCGGATTTCTTTGATGCGCACGACGCTATGCTGTGCATATCGGACGGCGAATATATCGAGAGCGAAAACCGTCGTCGCAGCAGCCGCAACACCTGGATCAAGACCGGACGGCAAATGGGCGAGCTTTTTGCCGATTTGCCTGAAGCGCTCGCCAATACGTTGGTAATTGCGCAGCGATGCACAGCCCTGGCACCCTATCGCAGCCCTATTTTGCCAAGCCTTGCGGGCGATCGGACGGCAGAAGATGCCCAGTTGCGCGAGGACGCGCGACTTGGACTGGAGGATCGGCTTCGCATTGCCGGAATAACCGATGAAGCAGAGCGTAAGGTATATTTCGATCGCCTGACATTCGAAGCCGACGTCATTTGCAGCATGGGCTTCTCGGGCTACTTCCTGATCGTTGCCGACTTTATCAAGTGGGCGAAAGAACAAGACATTGCCGTTGGTCCGGGTCGCGGATCGGGCGCCGGTTCGTTGGTGGCTTGGGTGCTTACCATTACCGACTTGGACCCGATTAAGCTGGGGCTGCTGTTCGAACGATTTCTCAATCCGGACCGCGTGTCCATGCCCGACTTCGATATCGACTTTTGCGAAACGCGTCGCGGCGAAGTCATTCGCTATGTTCAAAAGAAATATGGCACGCGCCAAGTAGCGCAGATCATTACCTTTGGTAAGTTGAAGGCGCGCGCCGTTCTGCGCGATACAGGCCGCGTCCTCCAAATGAGCTACGGTCAGATCGACCGTCTATGCAAACAGGTACCAAACCTCCCGGCTGACCCGTGGGACCTGAAACGCGCGTTGTCTGGCGTTGCGGAGTTACGCGAAGAATATCGCCGTGACGCTCAGGTAAAACGTCTCTTCGATCTCGCAATGAAGCTTGAAGGATTGCCTCGCCATAGCTCTACCCACGCAGCTGGCGTAGTTATCGGTGACCGCGAGCTCTCGGAGTTGGCCCCGCTATACCGTGACCCAAGATCGGATATGCCAGTAACGCAATTTGACATGAAATATGTCGAGAGCGCCGGACTGGTTAAGTTCGACTTTTTGGGCCTTAAAACCCTGTCGGTTCTGCAAAAAGGCTGCCAAATGCTCGCAAAGCGCGGCATTGCGGTCAATCTTGACCTTTTGCCCCATGATGATCCCACCGTCTACGAACTGCTTCAGCGCGGCGATACGGTGGGCGTGTTCCAGCTGGAATCGGAAGGCATGCGGCGCACACTTGCTGCGGTGAAGCCAACTAATTTCGGGGATATTATTGCGCTCGTCTCGCTCTATCGACCGGGCCCGATGGACAATATCCCCATGTTTGGCCGACGCAAGAATGGCGAGGAGAGCATCGAATATCCGCATCCCTTGCTAGAGCCGGTTCTGAACGAGACCTATGGTATCTTTGTTTATCAGGAACAGGTAATGCAAGCCGCGCAGATTTTGGCGGGTTACAGCCTTGGCGAAGCAGATTTGCTACGCCGCGCAATGGGTAAGAAGATTCAGGCAGAGATGGACGCGCAGCGCGAACGATTCGTCAGCGGATGCGCGACACATGCTATTCCTCCCAATCGCGCGAACGAACTGTTCGACTTGATAGACAAATTTGCAGGCTATGGCTTCAACAAGAGCCATGCCGCCGCATATGCCGTGCTCGCTTACCAAACGGCTTGGCTGAAAACCCATCATGCGGAGGAGTTTTTTGCCGCATCCATGTGTTTCGATATGCACCAGACGGACAAGCTGGCGACGTTCATGGATGATATGCGCAGATTGAACGTCGTGTGCCTGCCACCTGATATCAACCGTAGCGAAGCCGAGTTCACCGTCGAGACCGACGAGCATGGGACACATGCGGTCCGTTATGCCTTGGGTGGCATTAAAAATGTCGGTGAACGGGCGATGGAAGTACTGGTCGCCGAACGCGAGAATGCCGGACAGTTCAAAAGCCTCGACGATTTTGCAGATCGGGCTGACCCAAGTCAGATTAACCGGCGTAGTCTTGAAAATCTCGCCGCTGCAGGGGCGTTTGACTCGCTGGATAGCAACCGCGCTGCCGTGCATGCTGCTGCGGAAACGCTGCTAGCTGCTGCACAGTCCGCGCGCGATTCGCGTGAAAGCGGGCAGGGTGGATTGTTTGGCGGTGCTGGGTCGGACATGGCAAAGCTGCGGATCGACAGCAGTTTGCACTGGGCGCCCGGCGAGCAAATGAATCAGGAAAAGGACGCCTATGGCTTCTACTTCTCCGCCCATCCATGTTCGCAATTTGAAGCTGTCGCGGCCAGCCACGGGGCAAAGCCCTATGCGGTTTGGCTCGAAAGTGGTCCGATACCTGAAGGCGTGCGCAGGGCAGCGACCATGTCAGCATTGATCGAAGGCGTTAGGTGGCGGGAGTCGCGTAAAGGCAAACGCTTCATGGTCGCTGACTTTTCCGACATGAGCGGACAGTTTTCGGTTCGCTGTTTCGATGAGGCCGTGGGCGTACAACTGGCCGAGTGGGCGAAGGACGCCGAATGTCTTTTGCTTCATTGTGAAATGGACATGCGCCCCGGCGACGAGGTGCCCAGCTTCTCCGTAAAGAGCGCAAAGGCGCTCAGCAGCCTTACCAGTAACTCGCGCCTGAAGTTGCAATTGGACGTTCTTGCCGAGGGCGCAATGGCGCAGCTTGCGAGTCTCGTTAGCCCGCTTGAGGGCGGCAAAAGCGAACTCGTCATCAAAACCCGCACATCCGACGGGCGGTGGGCGCAAATCCATTTAGGGCGCCGCTACCGAATTGATGCGTCATTGCTGGAGCAGGTGAAAGCAATCGACGGCGTTGATAATGTAGAGCTTGCGCCAATAGGGCCAGCGCTGGCATTAGTCCACTAAGCCTTTCACAAAGGGCACAAAGTTTTGCTATCGGCGAACATGCATACAGGGAGAGAGACAGATGCAAGGCACCATGCAGGATTGGGACCTAAGAGTCCCACATCTTATCGATTACGCGGCACGCGAACATGGCACGCGCGAAATTGTGACGCGCTGGAGCGATGGCACGCTGGAGCGTACCAACTGGGCGGGCGTAGCACTTGAGGCGCGCAAACTGGCGCAGGCCTTCGCACGCTATGGTCTTCAAAAAGGCGACCGTATCGCGACTTTCGCGATGAACCACCACCGGCATTTGGCGGCATGGTATGGGGCAATAGGATTTGGCGGCGTTATCCACACCGTCAACGTTCGCCTGTTTGATGAAGACCTGATCTATATCATCAACCACGCCGAAGATAAGGTGTTGATGTATGACGCGATGTTCCAGCCGATCATCGATAGGCTCAAACCGCACCTTACCACAGTCGAGCATTATATCATCTTTGATCGCGATGACAGTTATGGCGCCGTCATTGCCGGACAAGATGGCAACTATGAATGGGCAACGGGCGACGAGCGTGATGCCTGCATGCTGTGTTATACCAGCGGCACTACCGGTAACCCGAAAGGTGTCTTGTACCAGCACCGCTCAACCATGCTGCATGCAATGGCGGAGATTGCGCCAGCTATATTCGACCTAAGCCCGCAATCTGCGCTTTTACCCATCGTGCCAATGTTCCACGCGGCAAGCTGGGGGCTTCCGTTTGCGGGCGCTGCTGCTGGCGTCAAATTTGTGTTCTCGACCACGAACGACGCCGCCACGCTGCATGGTTTGATGCTGCAGGAAGGGATTACCCATAGTGCTGGCGTTCCCACCGTTTGGCTTGCGATGTTTGCGCATCTGGATGCTGAAGCTGCCGCAGGGCGCGATGCGTCCTTGGGCAAGCTGCGGCTGGTCACCATCGGCGGCTCTGCTGCACCCCGCGCCATGATCGAGCGGCTGATGAAAGCCGGCGTGCGCGTGTCGCATGCTTGGGGAATGACAGAGACGTCTCCGATTGGAACGATGGGCGCGCCGACGCCCAATTGGGATGACCTCGATCTCGACGCGCAAATCGACGTCGTATGTAAGCAAGGCCGGACGCCCTTTGGCGTTGAACTGCGTGTTATCGACAAGGACGGCAATGTCGCTCCGCGCGACGGCGTGACATCTGGCGCGCTGCAGATTCGCGGGCCGTGGGTTATCAAACGTTATTTCAAAGCGGACGCAGACTGCGTCGACGCGGACCAGTGGTTCGATACCGGGGACGTCTCGGTTCTGCATCCCGACGGCACGATGCAAATTACCGACCGGGTAAAAGACGTCATCAAATCCGGCGGCGAATGGATCAGTTCGGTTGAGTTGGAAAATATTGCAGTCGGTTGCCCCGGCATCGCCGAAGCAGGTGCAATTGGTATTCCGCACCCGAAATGGGACGAGCGGCCCGTATTGATTGCAGTGCGCAAGCCCGGGGCCGACGTGGATGAAGGCACGGTGAAGGCCTATCTTGCCGAGCGCATTGTCAAATGGTGGATGCCGGACCGCGTATTGTTTGTCGATGAACTGCCGCACACTGGCACCGGCAAAATCCAGAAGGTCGCATTGCGTGCGCAGTTCAAAGACTTCGTTCTGGAGGATTAAATCATGACCGACGGTTATGTCGATCCAAGTCGCGCTGCGTTTGACCTATTCAAGTCATTGCCGCGCGATGTGCCCATTCACATGCTCAACCTCCTGCTGTTCAATGAGGTCGCTGCCTATCCCGCTGGTCATGCGCATGCGGGCCTCGGCTGGAGCGGTGCGCGGGCATATGAGGAATATGGCAAGACCAGCGGTCCGATTTTTGAACGCGTTGGCGGCAGCATCATCTGGCGCGGCCAAATGGAGGCGATGGTTATTGGCCCGGAAGACCGTCACTGGGACACAGCATTTATCGCATGCTATCCCAATAGCGGCGCATTTCTGGAAATGGTAACCGATCCTGCATATCGTCTGGCGGTCGTCAACCGGCAGGCTGCTGTCAAAACCAGCCGCCTTATTCGTTTCAACCCGCTTGAGATCGACGGCGCGGCATTTGCCTAAAACAGGCTGAGCTGGCCATCAAGATTAGGGGCAACGAACAAGTCCGAACGGACATTCCATTTGGAACCGTCCAGCCCGTGCTTGCGCGCCGCAATCTTCATACGCGCACGTATAAGGTCGGCCCAAGGGCCTTGGCCTTTCATGCGCGAGAAAAATTCAGGATCATTGTCCCTACCGCCGCGCATATCGCGGATCTGGTTCATCACCTTGGACGCACGGTCGGGGAAATGCGAATCAAGCCAGTTGCGGAATAAGGGCGCGACTTCATGCGGCAAGCGCACAGGAATCCAGCTGATACTCGCGGCGCCGTTTTCCGCTGCAGCCGCTACGATCGCCTCAATCTCATGGTCGGTGATACCCGGAATGATGGGCGCAATGTTGACATGTGCATAGACGCCCGCCTCTGCAAGTTTGCGCACCGCTGCCAACCGTGTTGCTGGTGATGACGCCCTTGGCTCAAGCGTCCGCGCAATTTTCGGATCAAGCGATGTCACAGAAATGGCTACACCGGTGAGTTGCCGGGCCGCAAGCTGGGTCAAATAATCCATGTCTTCCAACACCCGCGCCGATTTTGTTGTGATGATGATCGGATGCGATGTTTCCACCATCAGCTTCAATATGGACCGTGTGATTCGATAGGTGCGCTCGATGGGTTGATAAGGGTCCGTATTTGTCCCGATTGCGATTGGGGCAGGGCGATAGCCGGGTTTCGCCAATGTTTTACGCAAGATTTCTGCGGCATTGGGCTTCGCAAACAGCCGGCTTTCAAAATCCTGCCCCGGGGACAGGTCATGATAGGCATGGGTTGGCCGGGCGAAACAATACACACAACCATGTTCGCAGCCACGATAGGCGTTGACCGAGCGGTCAAACGGGACGTCAGGCGAGTTGTTGAAGGACAATATCGATTTGGCATATTCCTCGGTCACTGTCGTCTTTAACGGCAACGGATCGCCATCAAGGACCTCGCGTTCATCCAACCAGTCACCGTCGGCAATACGTTCGTTCAGGTTGGAGCGCGTCGGCACTAGATTATCCGGCGCGCCACGTCCCTTAATCAATTCGGGATTGTTCCTTCTTTCCATCGCCGGAATATGGCAGACGGAAGAGAACAAATAAAGAACAAACTACCGTTCCTGTAACCTTGGCATCAGTTCGACGAAATTGCAGGGGCGATGGCGACTATCAAGCTGGTGCACCAAAATTTGGTCCCAACCATCCTTTACCGCGCCGTTCGAACCGGGCAGGGCAAAGACATACGTTCCCCGCGCTAGAACAGCACAGGCACGCGACTGGATAGTGGATGTGCCAATGCTGGCGAAACTGAGCCAGCGAAATAGCTCCCCAAAACCAGGTATGTCCTTCGTCTTTACGCGGTCGAGGGCCTCGGGCGTAACATCACGACCCGTCAGGCCAGTGCCGCCGGTGGAGATAACAACGTCGATATTTTCATCGTCGATCCAGTTATGCAGCCGCGCGGTGATAAGTGCGGTGTCGTCGCGCAATAAGGCGCGATCAGCAATTATATGACCCGCCGCTTGCACGCGCTCGGCCAACAAATTGCCGCTGCTGTCATTCTCAAGATTTCTTGTGTCGGATACCGTCAGCAAAGCGATGTTGACGGGCCGAAAGGCACGGCTTTCATCGAGCGGCAATATTGCCTCCAGCGGCACGGCGGGCAGTAACCGTTCCATTCGCATCAGGAAAGCGCGGCCACATATATTGGGCAAGGCCCTTCAGACTGCCCGATGCACGGTTTTCCCGCATCTCGTAAATCCAGTAATTACGCAAAATGATGGCGACATAGCCGCGCGTTTCCCAATACGGGATGGATTCGATGAAAAGCAGCGGATCACCATTATCCCGCACTTCACTATTCCAGCGCGCGACCGGCGTTGGGCCAGCATTATAGGCGGCAATAACCTTAGGCAGTAGGCCACCTGTGGCTGGCAAATCACGAAGGCGCTCCAAATAGGATTGCCCATATTCCAGATTGATTGACGGACGATCCAGATCTGGCGCAGCAAATGACACACCCCGCGCGCGGGCCAAATCTTGCGCTGTGCCGGGACGAACCTGCATCAGGCCGCGCGCGCCGGCTGGGCTAACAACATCGGTACGAAAATTCGATTCTTGCAAGGCGTGCGCATACACGAGGGCCGGCGTCACGCGCCATCCTCCCGTCGGCTCCCAATTGGGCATGGGATAGCGCGCCATGGCGTTACTCTGGTCACGCGAAGGTCCATAATGACCAAGCCAGAACTGCGTTGAAGCCAGATTAAGCGATCCCGCAAGTTGAGCCAAATTTGCATGTTGCCGCGCATCGCCAATACGGGCTTGGTGGCGTAAGGCTTCATCGGCAAGGCGGTTTTGCCCTATTTCGGCCAGCGACACGGCGAGCACTGCATTTTCTTGATCCTTCAGGCTGGTCCAATCGGCTCTGGCGACCTTGGCCGCCTTTCGTGCGATAGGTTCCATGCCGAGCGCTTCACTGGCCAACAGACCGTAGAAAGTCTCCGGCAATTGGGCAGCTTTTTGCATCCGGGGTTGCACTTGTTGCGGCTGACGAACCGCCATCGCTGCACGCGCGCTCCAGAATAAGGCAGCGGCCTTCAAATCATCATTGGTCGACAGCCGTGACACTTGGTCAAATGCGTTGAACGCTGCGGTATAATCCTTGAGCCGCCACGCCGCGAGACCGGACACCCAAGCCGCCTGAAGACCCCATTCGCCGCCCGCGGACTTGGCTGTTCCCGCGACACGGAGCGCGGACAGATCGTCATTTTCGATATAATATGACCATGCCACGCGATAGCGCAACTCGGTCAGCGCATCAGCAGACAACTCGGCTGATTTGCTCTCCAACAATTGTTCCGCGGATGCGGAATCATCAACCTTGATGAATGCTTGAAGCTCGTTGCGGATAGCCTCACTGGCAATGCTGGTCGGCAAGTTTCTTTTGGGTGCACCGCCAAGCCACGAAAAACGCCGGACGCCGGGGCGGTCGGCAATGGTTTCGGCGCCGCGTTTGCGCGCCATGGTGGCAAGCTGTTCTGCCTGTGGCAGATAGGGTGCTGTTTGAAGCAATGCCTGCAATGCGGCTGCGTCTACTTTAGGGCTGTTGGGCGCAACGTAAAGTTCAGCGCGTGCCATCGCCGCCATCGGGCCTTGTGGCGCCAGATCAATCAGCCGGCTCGCTTCATCCCAGCGTTCTCCCCGAATGGCATCATAAATGGCCGCGAATGTAGCTTTGTCTTTGCTATCCAGAACTTTTGGCGCGGTCTGCGCCGAAATGATGGCGCGGAAGCCTTCACTGGTATTCGCATAGGCTGAACCGACAGGTGCAAGCGCCAAAGCCGTCAGCAACCATTTATGGATTTTCACAAGGCGGACCCTTTTGCAAACATCTGCAAATCCTTCCACGCCTGGGCCTTCATTGCCGGACGGGCGATTAAGGTTCGCGGATGGAATGTCGTCAATGTGGCCATGTTGCTGCCATCATGGTTAATATTTCGTGTTTGCGCACGCGCATTCATCAAATCTTCGTCTAACAGAGCCCTGCAGGCGGATGAACCGAGTATTATTACCGATTTGGGTCTAATCATCTGCAACTGGTGACGCACAAAGTCACCGAGCGCGCCCAAACTGTCCTCGGGAACTTCGCCTGTGGACGGCGTTGTTGTGGCGAGCCACGTCCGATAACATAGAGACATGTCGACACCGATCGCCGCAAGCATCCGGCGCAGGAGAATGGCGGTCTCGGAATTTTGCGATTCCATCGCTTCGGCATCGCCTGCATCGGGAAGGTCCGAAACCACCATTACCTCACAATTTTGCGGGCCGACCGGCGGGATATGGACGGATGAAAAGCTGTTGCCGGGCAGGGGCGCGCCATTCGCCACCATTCGCTTAAGCGCGGCAATATCTGAAGGCCAGGCAATGGTCGGCACGGCCGGAACAGGCGCTGGCGGAGCGACCTTGGTGACCGGAGTTACCGCAGAAACAGGTTTTTCATCCGCGTTATCGGCGAGCCAATTTACCGTCTCATCACTGACAGAGGCGTCCACGCCAGCAAGTTTCCACCAGCCAGTTAGCGATTCCACCACATCCAGTGCGCATGAATGAGCCGGTTGCTTCATAAATCCCTTCAGTCACTTGTTGACGACAGGGTCAATTGCTTGGCATGGCAATTTACCACAGGTTGTTCGGAAAGCGGGATGGCCTGATTTAGATGCCGGGTAAAGGATAAAGGCAATGAGTGAACGTGAGTCGATGCCGTATGATGTGGTTATTGTAGGCGCTGGTCCAGCAGGGCTTTCAGCAGCAATCCGTATCAAACAGAAATCGCCGGACACGAGCGTTTGCATCCTCGAAAAAGGGTCGGAAGTCGGCGCGCACATCTTGTCGGGCGCAGTTATTGATCCAAAGGCGCTTGACGAGTTGCTGCCTGACTGGCGCAATATGGGCTGTCCGATAGCCGACACACCAGTGAACGATAACCAACATTGGATTATGTCTAATACCGGCAAGTTCAACATGCCGCATTTCCTGACCCCCGGCTTCATGCATAACAAGGGCACGTACACCGGCTCGCTTGGTAATTTGTGCCGCTGGCTTGCAGGACAGGCCGAGAATCTGGGCGTTGAGATATTCCCCGGCTTCGCTGCGGCGGAAATCCTCTATAATAGCGACGGCTCAGTGAAGGGCGTTGCGACCGGCGACATGGGCGTTGCGCGCGACGGCAGTCACAAGGCGGATTACATGCCCGGCATGGAACTGCACGCGAAATATACCTTCTTTGCAGAGGGCGTTCGCGGTCACCTAACAAAACTTCTGAAGCCGCAATTCGCTTTGGACAAGGATTGCGAGCCGCAAGTTTACGGCATTGGCTTGAAGGAATTGTGGGACATTCCGCCGGAACAGCATTCTCCGGGTCGCGTCATCCATAGCCAGGGCTGGCCGCTTTCGGACGCTAATGGTGGTGCATTCCTATATCATCAGGCGAATAACCAAGTCGCTTTGGGTTTCGTTGTCTGGCTCAATTATTCCAACCCCTATCTGTCGCCGTTTGAGGAGCTTCAGCGCTGGAAAACCCATCCTGAAATCAAGAAAATCCTCGCTGGTGGCCGCCGCGTTTCTTATGGCGCACGCGCAATCAGCGATGGCGGTTGGCAGTCGGTGCCAAAGCTTTCTTTCCCCGGCGGTGCACTCATCGGTTGTTCGGCGGGCTTTGTGAACGTTCCGCGTATCAAGGGCACGCATACAGCAATGAAATCGGGCATGATGGCCGCCGATGCTGCCGTTGAAGCTCTGGCCGCAGGCCGTGAGCATGATAATCTGTCGGCTTACCAGACAGCGTATGAAAATAGCTGGGTGTACAGCGAACTGCGCACCGTGCGGAACGTTCTGCCGCTTGTCGAAAAATACGGTAACGTGTTTGGCACCATGCTGGCCGGCGTCAACATGTGGCTCGAAAGCTTCGGCCTGCGGATGCCGTTCACGATGAAACATCATCCGGATCACAAGGCGTTGAAGAAAAAGAAAGCCGCGACGCCAATCGAATATCCAAAGCCCGATGGCGTATTCAGCTTTGACCGACTGTCGTCGGTGTTCCTTTCCAATACCAACCATGCCGAAGACCAGCCCATTCATTTGCAGGTCAAGGATATGGACCTGCAAAAGACCAGCGAGTTTATGGAATTCGCAGGTCCCTCCACGCGTTATTGCCCGGCAGGCGTTTATGAATGGATTGAGGAAGAGGGCAAGGACCCGCGTTACCAGATCAATTCGCAAAACTGCGTTCACTGCAAGACCTGCGACATCAAGGACCCGAACCAGAATATCAACTGGGTAACGCCGGAGGGTGGCGGCGGGCCGAACTATCCCAACATGTAATCGCGGGATGACGGGCCAAGCCAACATACAATTGCCATGACGCAGACCTTGGCAGAAACGGCCTATGCGAAGATTAATCTAGCGTTGCACGTTAGGCGTCGGCGCGCAGACGGTTATCACGACATCGAAACGCTGTTTGCGTTTGCCGCCGATGGTGACCGGCTGACTGCAATAGAGGCCGAGACGCTATCGATGGAGGTTAGTGGGCCGTTCGGGGACGGACTTTCGACTGACGAAAGCAACTTGGTGCTGCGGACCGCACTCCGGATCCAGCAGCATTTCAATATTACCCAAGGGGCGGCGATCCGCCTGGATAAAAGGCTTCCAATCGCTTCGGGTATTGGCGGCGGGTCTGCCGATGCCGCAGCAACGGCTCGGCTCTTGAATGCATTATGGGGGCTGAATGCCACCGAAGGCGAACTCGCAACTCTCTTGTCACCGATTGGGGCCGACATTCCGGCGTGCGTGTATAGCCGCGCCAGTTTCGGTCGGGGAACGGGCACTGAACTGGAAATGCTCAATGGCAGCACGCTTTCAGGAAAGCATCTGTTGCTGGTAAACCCGCTTCAGGCCGTCTCCACAGCGGCGATATTCGCGGCGTGGGACGGTATTGATCGAGGAGCAATTGAAGCTAGTGGTTTTTGGCAAAGCGCGCTTTCCGGTCGCAATGATCTGGAGCCAATTGCCGCCGCATTATGCCCCGTGATTCACGAAATCCTGCTGGGTCTAGCGGCGCACGGCCCCCTTCTGACACGCATGTCTGGTTCAGGGGCGACATGCTTTGCGATATTTGCCAGTGAGAAAGCGGCCATGGAGGCGCAGGCGAGGATGAACCCGTCCTATTGGACGATGTGCAGTACCTTGCGATGACGGAAGCTGCTTATCGCATATTGGGGAAACCTGAGACCGCCGATATTCTCATCATCGGCGATCATGCCTCAAATGCCGTGCCCGCCGATGTTGACCTTGGCCTGACAGAAGAAGCTCTTCAAGACCATATTGCGTGGGACATTGGTGTCGCCCCCGTCGCGGAGTTAATCGTCGGCCAACCGAGGTTCGCGGCGTTTCTGGGCAATCACTCCCGTCTGGTCGTCGACCTGAACCGCTACGCTGACGAGGATGCTGTGATCCCGCTACGCAGCGATGGATATGAGATAGCCGGAAACCGCCTCTCACACGCCGCACGCGAAGATCGGATAGCGCGATATTATCAGCCCTATCATAATCGGCTGGCACATATCCTGCGCGATCACCGGCCAGCACTCATCCTTTCGCTGCACAGCTTCACACCGCAGCTTAAATCGGCCGAGGTTGACCGGCCATGGGAGATATCTGTGCTCTACAATGATCAGGAGCGACCATCGAAGCTAGCCATCAGCTATCTTGAGACCCTTGGGCTCCATGTCGGCGATCAGCTACCTTATTCTGGCAAGCTGTTAAATGCGACGATGAACCGCCATGCCGAAGCCAATGATATCCCCTATGTCGGCATCGAAATGCGGCAGGATTTGGTTGGCACAAGCGAAGGCGAGGAAAGATTCGCGCAAATATTGACGAATATGTGCCATTTTGTTTCGGAACGGCTTGGCATCAGGGTATAAAAAATCTAGACGCTGCGCGGAAACGGAGTCCATCATGTCCCACATCTTCGACAAGTCCAATTTGCCAAGCCGCCATGTATCAGTCGGCCCGGAGCGCGCCCCGCACCGCAGCTATTATTACGCAATGGGACTAACCGCTGAGGAGATTGCTCGGCCATTTGTAGGAGTCGTGTCTGCAGGAAACGACAGCGCGCCGTGCAACACCACATTGGATGCGCAGGCCGATATTGCCCGCGTAGGTGTGGAGCAGGGCGGGGGCATGCCACGCCGGTTCAACACTATCACGGTCACCGACGGCATCGCCATGGGCCATCAGGGCATGAAAGCATCGTTGGTCAGCCGCGAAGTGATTGCTGACTCGGTTGAACTTTCGGTTCGCGGCCACTGCTACGACGCGCTTGTCGGCTTTGCCGGCTGTGACAAGTCGCTGCCTGGCATCATGATGGCCATGCTGCGTCTGAATGTACCGTCGATTTTCGTCTATGGCGGGTCGATCTTGCCCGGACGTTACAATAACAAGGACGTGACTGTTAAGGATGTGTTCGAAATCGTCGGCAAATATGCCGCCGGCGCATGTCCCTTGTCGGAACTTGAGGAGTTGGAACGGGTTGCTTGCCCCGGTCACGGCGCGTGCGGCGGACAATATACGGCCAACACCATGGCCTGTGTCGGCGAAGCAATCGGCCTTTCCTTGCCAAACAGCAATATGGCGCCTGCGCCGTATTCGACGCGCGACCAGATTGCCCATGCTGCTGGTGTTCAGGTTATGGATTTGCTGGCGAAAAACATCAGGCCGCGTGACATATGTACCCGCGAAGCCTTTGTTAATGCAGCACGAATTGTTGCTGCTACCGGTGGGTCGACCAATGGCGCGTTGCATCTCCCAGCAATGGCACATGAAGCCGGTATCGACTTCGATCTTTTTGACGTTGCCGAAGCGTTCAAGACGACGCCATACATGGCCGATCTTCAACCCGGCGGCCAATTTGTGGCGCGTGACATGTATGATGCCGGCGGCGTTTACATGCTGATGAAATCCTTGCTGGATGAGGGCCTTCTCTTCGGCAATTGCATGACCGTCACTGGCAAGACACTCGGCGAGAATATCGAAGAAATAACCTGGAATCCGAACCAGAAAGTCATCTATCCCGCCAACGCGCCGATAACACCCACCGGCGGTGTCGTGGGCTTGCGCGGGAGCTTAGCACCCGAAGGTGCGATTGTGAAAGTCGCCGGTATGGAGCGACTGACGTTTACCGGCCCCGCACAAGTGTTCGATTGTGAAGAAGATTGCTTTGCCGCCGTTGAGGCGCGCCAGATCCGTGAAGGTTCCGTCATCGTTATCCGCTACGAGGGACCGCGCGGGGGCCCGGGTATGCGCGAAATGCTTTCCACAACGGCGGCCCTATATGGCCAAGGCATGGGCGAGAAGGTTGCGCTTATCACCGACGGCCGCTTCTCGGGTGCAACGCGCGGCTTCTGCATTGGCCATGTCGGCCCTGAGGCGGCTTTAGGCGGCCCGATTGCCCTGATTGAGAATGGCGACGAAATCATGATCGACGCTGAAACCGGCGTCATCGATCTGAATGTCGCTGACGTAGTCCTTGAAGAACGGCGTAAACGTTTGACCCCGCGAGTGACCGATTATGGGTCAGGCGCAATATGGCGCTATGCACAGAATGTTGGGCCAGCTTATAAAGGCGCGGTCACGCATCCTGGGGGCAGCGCCGAAACACATGTTTACGCCGATATCTAAAGTTATAGCGTCCGCCTTTTTACTGGCGGCATTGGCGAGTTGTGGCGGCGATGACGCACGCACGTTGGAGCAAGTTGAAAAAGACACAGCGGAGCAAGCAGCGCGCGAAGGCAAAATTGAATGTGCTTTGGCCAGTTCAACTGCATTCGAACGCGTGTGTACGACGGAGCAAATTTCCGCCACCGACGGAGCAATCTTGGTCATACGACATCCCGATGGCGGATTTCGGCGGTTCATCATACTAACCGACGGCCGCGGCCTTTCGCCTGCTGACGGTTTTGACGAAACCCGCATTCGCTTGCTGGACGATAGCTCGATTGAACTCACCTCCGGCGATGATAAATATCGCCTGCCTGCGCAGGTTAAAGGGCGCGAACAGCCGGTTGCGGATACAGTGGGTAAAGACACCGGTTGATTGCGCGCCCCTTCACGGGCATGGGGCGCTATGGAAATGACTGAAGAGATTATCAGGGTCGCCGCGCGCGGTGACGGAGTGACTGCAAATGGTCGCTATGTGGCGCTCGCAGCGCCCGGAGACATTGTAGATCCTTCGGGCGGGCTCATTCACGGGCCGCATCACGCAGCTCCGCCATGTCAGCATTTTCCCTTATGCGGAGGCTGCCAGTTACAGCATTTAGATGAAGACAGCCTTCGCCTGTTTATCGCAGAGCGCGTGACTCATGCCTTATCCACGCAGCAGGTGGACATTGGTGAAGTCATGCCCGTCCACTTGTCGCCGCCCGCTACGCGTCGCAGAATTGCGGTACGCTCGGCATGGGCCGGAAAGCAGTTCCAACTTGGTTTCAGTACTGAAAAAAGTCACCGAATCATAGACTTGCGTCAGTGTGACGTCATGGCACCTGATTTATTTGCGCTGCTGGAGCCGTTGCGCAATCTGCTTGGCCCGCGCCTAAATCGCGCGCGGCAGGTGCAGATCAAATTGGCCATCGTCGATCAAGGCGTTGATGTCTTGATTGAAAACTGGATCGCCAATGATCTGGATACCCATGAGACTTTGTCTGAATTTGCAAAAACCTATGGCCTCGCGCGCTTGTCGCTTGATGAGGGCTATGGCCCCGTTCCATTCTATGAACCAGAGCCTGTCACGGTAACGCTTGGCGGTGTTGCGGTCGGTTATCAGCCCTATGGCTTCTTGCAAGCAACGATGGATGGCGAGGCTGCGCTCGTTAACGCAGTGCGGGAAATTGTTGGTCTTGATCCGCTTGTCGCTGACCTGTTTTCGGGCCTTGGAACCTTTGCGCTGTCACTGGACATGGGCCGAAAGATCTATGCGGCCGAGGCCGATCAGCAAGCTATATTGGCTTTAAAGGCGGCAGCGGGACGGGCAGGGCGGACTATTTTTGCCGAACATCGCGATCTGTTCAGAAGACCGCTCGCGCCGGATGAACTCAACCGGTTTCAGAGCGTGATACTGGATCCGCCACGCGCGGGTGCGAAGGAACAGGTGATTCAGCTGGCGGCGTCGAACGTGCCGACGATTGCCTATGTCAGCTGCAATCCAGCGAGCTTTGCGCGCGACGCAAAGGCTCTGACGTCGGCCGGATACAGGTTGCAGCGAATTTGGCCCGTAGGACAATTCCGCTGGTCAACCCATATCGAGCTTGTAGGTCATTTCACCCGTTAGTTAAGCAGCACCGACATAACGGCGTGCACGACGAGCATCATCAGCGCAATCGAAGACAGCGCAAATAGCGCAAAGCGCACAACGACGCGGTTTGACAAAATCTGCACTAGGCTGTGAGCCACGCGAAAGCCGACATAGGCCCATGCAATAGTGGCGTTCAGATTATCACCTTGGCCAATCATCGCTAGAACGATGCAGACCGCATAGAAAACGGTCGGCGCTTCGTGCAAGTGATTGTAATTGTCGGCGACCCATGACGCCTTTTGCTCGCCCTTGGCATTCAATTCATCGCGAAGTGCGCCGCCGGTCGAACCAATGATGTTGGTGGCATCGATGCCCGCCCGGTTCATGGCGGGAATACGCGTGGCGTACATCCAAATCCATAAAATCATTGTCCATGCAGCCAGCGCGACCACTGGCCCTAAAATATCACTCGTCATAATGTTAATCCCCCTCAGATTGTTGCAAGAAATGCCTGCACAGCCAATATGGCAAGGCACAAAGTCGAAAGCATAAAGAACAGGAACCGCACGCTGACTGTGTTCACCGTTGCTTGCCAAATGCTATGGATCACCCGCAAGATCGTATAACCCCATGCCAGATAGACGGACCAAGTCGTACCACCGCCCGATATCGCCAAAATCATAATCGTAGCATAGAATATGGTGGGCTGCTCCATAAGATGCGCATAATTGTGGGACTTCCAAGCAACCGTAGGCGGCACATTTGGGTCGATGTCCTGGCCCCGACCGCCGGGAGCAGCTTTGCCAAGGTCCATCCCGATTTTTGACATGGCAGGAAGCCGCGTTGCTGCGAGCCAAATCAGCATGACCAGTGACCAGATTACCAACGCTGCGGCTGGCGCCAAAATAGGTGTATTCATAGAAAAAACCCTCCCCGTTTTTTAACGACGGGGAGGGTGGTGCACCTGCTGTAAATTGTCAATTGCAACTTAAAATTTGGATACGGACGTCCGTTTGGCTCGTGCACCGGCATCATTCGCAGCATGCCAGACGTAAAGCGTCGCCATCGGTTCATCTTCGACGATTACGGTCTCGGTTTCACCAAATCCGTTAAATTCGGTTCGCATCGCACAGCCATAGGCACCCAGCATGCCGATTTCGATATAGTCGCCCGCTTTCATATCATCGGGCAACAAGAACGGGCCGGCCATATGGTCCATGTCGTCGCATGTCGGGCCATAAAAGCTGAACTCTGCCATTTGCGTGCCAATTGACGTTTCCGATCGCTGCAAGGCAACGGGGAAGCGCCAGCCAATATGTGCGGCGTCAAACAGCGAACCATAAGCGCCATCATTGATGAACAACTCGCTCCCGCGGCGCTTTTCAACCTTGACCAGCAAGGACGCATATTCGGCGCACAATGCACGGCCCGGTTCGCACCACAGTTCAGCCGAGTAGCTGATGGGCAGATCTTCGAAGCAAGCGTGAATGACCTCGAAATAGCCTTCCAGCGCAGGTGGTTCCATACCCGGATAAACCGACGGAAAGCCGCCGCCAACATCAACGATATCAACGGTAACCGACGCTTCTACAATCGCCGCACGGACGTGCTCCATAGCGTCAGCATAAGCCGCTGGCGTCATGGCCTGGCTACCGACATGGAAGCAAATGCCAAGGCTGTCGGCAACCTGACGGGTCGCAACCAATAGGTCAGCGACTTCCGATGGATCAGCGCCAAATTTCGACGCGAGGCTCAATTTTGCATGCTCTGAAGAAACACGAATGCGAACGCACAATTCCAGATCGGTCGCCGCGACGCCATCCTTCGTGGTCGCGCGCACGATCTTTTCCAGCTCGTCGTGGCTGTCGAGGCTGAATGTCCGAACGCCATGATTATGATATGCTTGGCCAATGGCACGCTCGCTCTTCACGGGATGCATGAAGCACAGCTTCGCATCGGGAAGAAACTTGTGCACCAAACGTACTTCGCCAAGCGAGGCTACGTCATAATGCGTTATGCCAGCGTTCCACAGGACCTCGAGCAAAGCGGGTGAAGGATTGGCCTTTACCGCGTACAGCGACTTACCCTGAAACTTCTCTACGAAGAAACGGGCGGCGCGCGTAGCAGCATGCGGGCGAAGGAGCGTGATTGGTTCATCCGGGCGAAGGGCGCGGACTACAGCAAGTGCGTCAGTGTTCTCGTGCAACTCAAGGGACCCCCAAAAAAATAACGGTAAAACAACAAGGCTGCCTTGCGGTTATTGGAAGTCCCCCTGGGGCAGCGGACGTGCGCATTAGCAAAAACGCGGGGGTTGTAAAGCGATTCGTTTGGAAATTAGCTGAGGCGGTCCCTGAATGCCGTCCAGTCGAATTCCCGCACGCAGCGCAGCTCATGGGTATCGCTGTTCCAAAGCCAGATTGACGGCAGCGGAACGCCGTTGAACGTGTTGGTTTTCACCATGGAATAATGCGCTTGGTCCAAAAACGCGAAGCGCGCACCGGCTTGTGCCGGAACGGGCAGGCGGTAGTCGCCGATGATATCACCAGCGAGACAACTGGGACCACCCAGAC
The DNA here is from genome assembly GCA_963508315.1 of uncultured Sphingorhabdus sp. Classification (GTDB taxonomy): domain Bacteria; phylum Pseudomonadota; class Alphaproteobacteria; order Sphingomonadales; family Sphingomonadaceae; genus Sphingorhabdus_B. Next base: position 43,501 of record CAUOWK010000005.1, read on the forward strand.
GCACCGCAGGGCCCTCCTGAAGCTCACCGAGCATGGCTGGTCGATAGGGCGCCTCTATGACGTCAGGCATATGACACGTGGCGCTGATGTCGGTGATGCCAACCGGCAAACCATTTTCGAAAACATCAAGCAACTCGCCGATCAATATCCCTGCATCCAGCGCAATCGCTTCGCCGGGTTCCAGATAGACGTCCAGCCCGGTTTCAGCGCGCACCTGCTGGATAAACGCAACAAGCTCGTCGCGCTGGTAGTCGGCGCGCGTGATGTGATGGCCGCCGCCGAAGTTCAGCCATTTGATTTGCCCGAAATAGGGCGCAATCTGTGGCTTCAGCGCCTCCCATGTGCGCTTGAGCGGCTCAAAATCCTGCTCGCACAAGGTGTGGAAATGCAGTCCGGACACGCCCTCCAGATGTTCTGGCTTTAGCTGGCTGACAGGGAAGCCAAGCCGCGATCCCGGCGAACAAGGGTCATATTTTGCGACTTCGCCCTCGGCATGCTCGGGGTTCAGGCGAAGCCCGACATCTACGCTGTCATTAAGGAATGCAGCAAAACGTTGATGCTGGTGCGGGCTGTTGAAGATGACATGATCGGAAATCTCGACGATTTCCGCCATGTCTGCTTCTTTGTACCCAGCGCAATAGGTTGCGATTTCGCCTTTGTAATAGTCGCGCGCCAAACGCGATTCCCACAGGCCGGAGCTGCACACACCGTCGAGATATTCGCCAATGACGGGGGCGAGACTCCACATGGAGAACGCCTTCATGGCGCACAAAATCTTCGCGCCTGACCGGGCCTTTACGTCAGCAAGGATCGCAAGATTCCGCCGAATCGCAACCTCATCCACCACAAAGGCAGGTGAGGGGACGCGATGAAGGTCGAAATGCGCAAACGCGCCGGGATCACCTGCTTTAGTTTCCATATCAATATCACCCGTTAATCAAACCACCGACGCCGTGCTGAGCTCGTTTCAGTATCAATCTTGCCACGCGGGCCGAAGGAAACAGAGGGAAATAGACCCTGAAACGAGTTCAGGGTGACGCATTTTGATGTACAGCGCCATCAAAACGTCAACGGCCCGTCTAGTTCCTTTACCTGCCACGGCAGGCCATGCGTGTTTAGCATATCCATGAAGGGATCAGGATCGAACTGCTCCATATTCCACACGCCAGCGCCCAACCATTTGCCGGTGACCAGCATGGCCGCGCCGATCATGGCTGGAACGCCCGTAGTGTAGCTGACCGCCTGATTACCCGTTTCGGCATAGGCGTCTTCATGGTCGCAGATGTTGTAGATGTAGAGTGTCTTTTCTTTACCTTCTTTGCCAAGACCAGTCGCGATGCAGCCAATGTTGGTCTTGCCCTTGGTCGTTGGGCCAAGCGAGGCTGGCTCAGGAAGTACAGCCTTCAGGAACTGAAGCGGCACGATTTCCTTGCCTTCATACATAACAGGGTCAATCCGCGTCATGCCGACCGCCTGCAGAACGTTCAGGTGCGTGATATACGCATCGCCAAAGGTCATCCAGAAACGGATACGTTTGATTTCCGGCAGATGGGTTTTGAGGCTTTCGATTTCCTCATGGTACATCAGATACATGTTCTTCGGGCCAACAGCCTCAAAGTCAAAGCTCTGCTTTACGGACATCGCTGGCGTCTCAACCCAGTCGCCATTTTCCCAATGGCGCGCGACCGCGGTGACTTCGCGGATGTTGATCTCTGGGTTGAAGTTGGTCGCAAATGCCTGACCATGGTCGCCGCCATTGCAATCAAGAATATCGAGCGTGTCGATGCGGTCGAAATGATGCTTTTTCAAATATGTCGTGAAAACGCTCGTCACGCCCGGGTCAAAACCTGAACCCAATAAAGCGGTCAGGCCAGCATTCTTGAAACGATCCTGATACGCCCACTGCCAATGATATTCGAACTTGGCGACGTCCAGCGGCTCGTAATTGGCGGTGTCCATATAATGCACACCAGCCGCGAGGCACGCTTCCATGATATTGAGATCCTGATACGGGAGCGCGAGGTTCACCACGAGGCTTGGTTTAATTTGCTTCAACAACGCTGTGGTTGCTGCAACATCGTCGGCATCAAGACCATATGTGTCGATGACTACGCCCGTGCGTTCCTTAACCGAAACGGCAATGGCATCGCATTTGGATTTTGTGCGGCTCGCAAGGCTTATATGGCTGAAGATATCCGCGTTCATCGCCATCTTGTGGACCGCGACCGAACCAACGCCGCCTGCGCCAATTACCAACACCTTGCTCATCTGCCATTTCCTCTTATCAGAGATTCGTTAAGCGCACGCATATAGGGGCCTTTTATGACAGGACAAGAATTGGCTTCGGTTGACAGGAAACCAACACGCGAGGGCGTGCTGCGCGCGATGGAGAAGGTCGCCGCAATTCTGCCGAAAACGCCGCTGCTACCGCTTGAAATCGATGGCCAAACCATATGGTGCAAAGCCGAGATGCTTCAACCTATAGGCGCATTCAAGATTCGCGGGGCTTGGCACCGGCTTTCGGATTTAAGCGAGGATGAGCGGGCGAGAGGCGTCGTTGGCGTGTCCAGCGGCAACCATGCGCAAGGCGTCGCATGGGCAGCCCGTAAACTTGGCATCTCTGCCACCATCGTCATGCCGTCAAACGCGCCACACATGAAGCTCGCCGCGACGAAAGCGCTGGGGGCGCGGGTTGTTTTATACGACCGAGCCACAGAATCGCGCGAAGAGGTAGCCGCTAGTGTGATAGGTGACAGCGGCGCTTCGCTGGTACATGCATTTGGCGATCCTTGGGTCATTGAAGGGCAAGGCACTGCGGGCTTGGAAATTGCGTCACAGTTGGAAGCAATGGGTTTGAGCGGTCCCGACCGGATCATATCCTGCTGCGGCGGTGGCGGCTTGGCGTCTGGGCTGGCACTGGCGTGCCCCGACGCGGAAATATGCATTGTGGAGCCTGAGGGCTGGGATGACATCGTGCGGTCTTTGGCCGCAGGCAAGATACTGCCCGTCGATGACCTGCACCATCCCACTTATTGCGATGCCCTGCAAACGCCCCAGACCTATCCCGTAAACTTCGATATCTTGCGAGAGCGGGTATATCAGGGCGTAAGCGTGACAACGGCCGAGGTTGCGGCCGCGATGCGCGTTGTCTTTGAAAAGCTGCACTTGGTCGTTGAACCAGGCGGTGCTGTTGCGCTTGCATCTGTGCTTGCCGGAAAGGTCGCGATCAAAGGCACAACTGCCGTCACCCTGTCGGGCGGCAATGTAGACCGTGACTTGTTCGTGAAGTTGCTAAATCAGGCGGCCTGAGCAACGCGCATTTCCATGCGTTCCCAGATTTCAGCCAGCGCAACGGTCAGATCACGCATCATCACTTCGCTATGTTGCGGCCCGGGTGTGAACCGCAGGCGCTCTGTTCCGCGCGGCACGGTGGGATAGTTGATTGGCTGGACATAAACGCCATATTCGGCGAGCAGAATGTCGCTTATTTTTTTGGCTTTCACTGGGTCGCCGACCATCAATGGCACGATGTGCGTGTTGCTCATCATCACTGGAAGACCGGCATCGGCAAACAGCTTCTTCAACATCGCTGCGTTCGCGTGCTGTGCATTGCGCTCTTCGCTGGATGCCTTGAGGTGGCGGACTGACGCCAATACGCCAGCGACCAGCACAGGTGACAGCGACGTCGTGAAAATGAAGCCGGGCGCATAGGAGCGGATAACGTCGATAATCTTTTGATCGGCGGCAATATAACCGCCCATCACGCCAAAGGCCTTACCCAGCGTTCCTTCGATAATCGTGACACGGTCGGCCACTTCATCCCGCTCGGTAATGCCGCCGCCACGCGCGCCGTACATGCCAACAGCATGGACTTCATCGCAATAGGTAAGCGCGTTATATTTGTCGGCCAAATCACAAACAGCCGAAATCGGTGCGATATCGCCGTCCATCGAATAGACGCTTTCAAAGGCGATCAGCTTCGGCACCTCGGGATCGTCAGCGGCGAGCAACTCTTCCAAATGCGCCAAATCATTGTGCCGCCATACGCGCTTTTCGCAGCCCGCGTTGCGGATGCCCGCGATCATCGAGGCATGGTTCAGTTCGTCAGAATAAATAATGCAACCCGGAAGAACCTTGGCCAGCGTCGACAATGTCGCGTCGTTCGACACATATCCCGAGGTGAACAGCAACGCCCCGTCCTTACCGTGCAAGTCGGCGAGTTCATGCTCCAACTCAACGTGATAGTGCGTATTGCCGCCAATATTGCGTGTGCCGCCTGACCCTGCGCCGACGTCATGCAGCGCATGTTCCATGGCCGCAATTACATCAGGATGCTGCCCCATGCAGAGATAGTCGTTCGAGCACCAGACGGTGATGTCCTTGGGCCCGTTATGACCCGCGAAACACCGCGCATTTGGGTAAGAACCCTTGTTGCGCAAAATGTCGATGAAGACCCGATAGCGGCCCTCTGCATGAAGCCTGTCAATCGCCTTATCGAAAACAGCATCGTAGTTCACGGACATTTACCCCGGTTTGGCCGCTGATGCGGCGCGTTGTCGCCCAATAATCGCGGGAAATGCAAAAATCCAGCGCGAACGACTTGCAACAAGCGTCATTCTGGTCGGTTCTATGCGATAATTTCGCTTAGAGTGATTTGATCTGTATCAAACCGTAGGACTTAAGCGCCGAGCGCAAGGTGTCGAGCGCGGCAATGTCGCCGGTCGTGACAAACGTACCGGGCACGGGCGCGACGGGCCATATCTGGTCCCGCATAAGATTCAGAATGCGGCGTGCAATACCTGAGGCACCATCAACAAAGCGCATGCCGGGGCTGGCGGCCAGCAACTCTTCCTGAACCAGCGGAAAATGCGTGCAGCCAAGCACCGTGACGTCAAGCGCATCGCCAGCATTTTGGTTACGCAAGCCTGCCATGGCATCTGCATAAACAGCTGGATCAACCAGCAGACCGCGCAACTTGGCTTCGGCGGCATGAACCAGTTCGGGCGCGGCGTGCCGCAATAAAATCATGTCAGCGGCATGGTCGGCTTGAAGCTGATCAACATAAGCCTGCCGCACGGTGGCCGCAGTGCCGAGAAGGCCAATCACACCCGTTTGCGTGAGCTCGGCGGCTGGCTTAATCGCCGGAACTGTTCCTACCACCGGCACATCGAGTGCCGCCCGCACATGGGATAGGGCAATGGTGCAAGCGGTGTTGCACGCGATCGTGACAAGGCGCGGTCGATAACGCTCAACAAGACGCCCAAGGAGCGCCGGCACCCGCGCTGCTATCTCCGCTTCGGTCTTTGTCCCATAAGGTAGCCCCGCATAATCGGCTGCAAAAACAATTGGCGCATTTGGCAGAACGGCTTGCACCGCTTTCAGCACTGAGAGCCCGCCAATGCCTGAATCAAAAAACAACAATGGCGCAGTGTCGGGCAAATCAGGCATGCACGGCCAATATATGCGCGTGGGGCAACTGGCAAGCGGACGGCCTTGAGCGTGTGGAACAAAACAGCTACGCAATACAGATATTTAGGGGATTCGGCTGGTGAATGAACTTTGGATAAACATGATTGCAAGCCTCGTTCTTGGCTATGCGCTCGGTGCCATCCCCTTCGGATTGGTCCTCACCCGCTTGTCGGGTGGCGGTGATATCCGGAACATCGGTTCAGGCAATATCGGTGCGACTAACGTTTTACGTACGGGGCGCAAGGGGCTGGCCGCACTCACCTTGTTGCTGGATCTGTTGAAGGGCTTTTTTGCCGTATGGCTGTCGTCACGGTTCCTGCCGGGCGGCGAAATCATGGCCGCCGCCGGTGCATTTTTCGGCCATCTCTATCCAGTGTGGCTCCGCTTTAAAGGCGGCAAGGGCGTCGCGACCTATGCGGGCATATTGTTCGGCCTGTTGTGGCAATTGGGTGCAGTTTATGCAGTGATATGGATTGGCGTGCTTTTATTGACGCGCATTTCGTCACTCGCGGGATTACTGGCCGCAGTTTCGGCGCCCGTTGCGGCCGCTTATTTCGGCCAATATGAACTGGTCGCAATGCTGGTCGCGTGTACCTTGATCATATTCTGGAAGCACCGCATCAACATTGAAAATCTGATGGACGGGACCGAGCCCCGCATTGGCAAAAGCAAGGGCTAATGGTTGATATGGGTACCCGAGACGCCCAGTTCGATCGGCTCCGCCTCATACGATCACCTCAAATTGGTCCCGTCAGCTATCGCCAGCTTTTGGCGCGTTTTGGGTCGCCGCGGGCGGCGATCGAGGCGTTACCCGATCTTGTAAGACGCGGCGGCGGTGCAAAGACCGTGCTTGCCGACGAAGGCGCAATTGCACGTGAAATCGACCAAGTGGCGAAGCTCGGTGCTCGGCATATCTTTCTGGACGACGCCGATTATCCGGTGTTGCTCTCGCACCTCGATAATGCGCCGCCGGTCATGTGCATCAAGGGCAATCTAGCACTGCTGTCCCGTGCCGCAGTCGCCATGGTCGGCGCGCGGAACGCGTCCGCCGGTGCCTGCCGCTTCGCCCGTGAACTGGCATTCCAGCTTGGGCAGATGGAGATAACGGTGGTCTCTGGCCTAGCGCGCGGTATCGACACGGCGGCACATGCAGGGTCGCTTGATAACGGCACGGTCGCGGTCATAGCGGGAGGCATCGACAACATCTACCCGCCGGAAAACGGCGCGTTGCAGGATGCGATTGCCGAACGGGGGCTTCTTATCGCAGAACAACCCCCGGGCACCGAGCCACGCGCCCGGCATTTCCCCTATCGCAACCGGATCATCGCTGGCCTGTGTGCGGGCACCGTGGTGATTGAGGCCGCACCCAAGTCAGGATCCCTTATCACCGCTCGCTTGGCGGCGGAGGCAGGCCGCGAGGTCATGGCTATTCCGGGGTCGCCGCTGGACCCGCGGTCGCGCGGTTGTAACCAGCTTATACGCGAAGGCGCGAATTTGGTTCAGAACGCGGCTGAAGTTGCCGAAATCATTAGACCGTTGGATATTCGGGTGATGGCGCAAGCACCGCGACGGGTTGCACCGCCCGTGCAGCCGTCGCACGACAGCGATGATCGCGAGCGCGAGGCTGTCATTGACCTGATGGGCCTGACCTATGTTTCCGTCGACGAACTCATCCGGCAATCGGGCTGTAGTCAAGCCGCCGTGCAGATGGTCCTCCTAGAAATGGAACTTGCCGGAAAGCTGGAACGGGGTGCCGGCGGCATGGTCCGCATCGCAGCGTAAATCACCGATCATTTTTCGCCTTGACGACACCCCCCGGACCCCACCAGCCTATACGCGTACGCGAGAGATTTTAGAAAAGCACAATATATCATGCAATTAGTCATCGTAGAATCACCTGCCAAAGCAAAGACAATCGAGAAATATTTGGGGCCCGGTTTCAAGGTGCTGGCATCCTATGGCCACATCCGTGACTTGCCACCCAAGGACGGCTCCGTAGATCCGGAAAACGGCTTTGCGATGCTCTGGGACAATTACGCTGACAAGGCGAAGCAGCTAAAGGCCATCACGGACGAGGCCAAGAAGGCCGACAGCTTGATCCTCGCGACTGACCCTGATCGCGAAGGGGAAGCCATCAGCTGGCATGTGCAGGAAGTTTTGGCCAAGAAAAAGGCGTTGCCGGCTAAGGTTGGGCGCGTCACTTTTAACGCAATAACCAAACAAGCCGTGACCGAGGCGATGAAGCAGCCGCGGGCTCTTGATGAAGACCTGATCGACGCCTATCGCGCCCGCCGCGCGCTCGATTATCTGGTTGGCTTCACGCTTTCACCGGTGCTGTGGCGCAAATTGCCGGGCGCGAAATCTGCTGGCCGCGTACAATCTGTGGCGCTTCGCCTCATTGTCGAGCGCGAGCGCGAGATTGAAGCGTTTCGTGCGCAGGAATATTGGTCGGTAAAGGCCGCTATGGAGCATAAAGGCCAAAAGTTCGAAGCGCGCCTGACGCAACATCAGGGCAAGAAGCTCGACAAAATGGACCTCAAGACCGAGGCCGATGCGGAAATCGCCAGGCTGGCCGTCGAAACGGGCAGGTTCACCGTCGATAGCGTCGAGACCAAGCCGGTCACGCGCAATCCTCAGCCACCGTTCACGACATCAACATTGCAGCAAGAAGCAGCGCGTAAGCTCGGCTTTTCGGCCAGTCACACCATGCGCGTGGCGCAGGGGTTGTATGAAGATGGCGCGATCACCTACATGCGTACAGACGGTGTGCAAATGGACCACAGCGCCATTTCTGCCGCACGCAAAACGATTTCGGATCGCTTCGACAGCGGATATCTGCCTGAAAAGCCGCGTGTCTATCAGACCAAGGCGAAGAACGCGCAAGAAGCGCATGAAGCCATTCGGCCAACCGATTTTGGTAAGGACAAGGCGGGATCAGGCGACCATGGGCGTTTGTACGACCTGATTTACAAGCGTGCGATGGCAAGCCAGATGGCGTCGGCGCGAATGGAACGCACGACCATCGACATGCTCGACGGTACTGGACAGACGACCTTGCGCGCCACGGGCCAGGTCATGAAATTCCCCGGGTTTCTAGCGGTTTATGAGGAAGGCCTTGACGATACCGAGTCCGAAGACGGCGCGATTTTGCCGCCAATGTCGGTAGGCGATACGCCGGCCAAACATGGCGCAGAGAAAACTCAGCATTTTACGCAGCCACCACCACGCTTTTCCGAAGCGACACTGGTCAAGCGCCTCGAAGAGCTGGGCATTGGCCGACCGTCAACTTACGCGTCGACCATTCAGGTGTTGAAAGACCGCACTTATGTGCGTGTTGAAAAAAATCGTTTCTTTGCAGAGGAATCGGGCCGCTTATTAACAGCATTTCTTGAACGGTTTTTCGAACGTTATGTTGCCTATGATTACACCGCTGGCCTTGAAGATCAGCTTGATGAAATCAGTGGGGGCAGGGCTGATTGGCAAGCGTTCCTCGAATCTTTCTGGCGCGACTTCAAACCCAAAACCAGCGAAGTCATGGAGCAGAAGCCATCCGAGGTTACCGCAGAGCTCGACATATTCCTGTCGCCTTATCTGTTCCCCGAACGGGAAGATGGCACTGATCCACGCTTGTGCCCGAAATGCGGCGAAGGTCGTCTCGCGTTGCGCGGCGGGAAGTTCGGTGCATTTGTTGCCTGCTCCAACTACCCTGATTGCAAATATACCCGAAAATTTGCGCAGCCCGGCGGCGAAAATGGCGAGGATACCGGCCCCGAACTGTTGGGTCAGCATCCCGACACGGGAGTCGATATTGAACGAAAATCAGGTCGTTTTGGGCCCTATTTCGAAATGGGCGAGGGCAAGGAAGCCAAACGCGCGTCTATCCCCAAAGACCTTCCAGCGGAGGATATTGGCCTGGAATGGGCAGTAAAGCTGCTGTCGTTGCCGCGAACTGTCGGAACACACCCGGAAAGTGGCGAGCCCATTACCGCAAGTATTGGACGTTATGGCCCATATCTCGCGCATGCCGGCAAATATGCCCGCCTTCAGTCGACGACCGAGGTATTTGAAACCGGCATGAACAGCGCCGTTGCAAAGCTCGCCGAAGCTGCTGCAAATCCGGGTCGGGGTCGTGGCGCAGCTCGCGCACCGCTTAAAGAACTTGGCAAACATCCCCGCACCGAAGCGGAGATCAAGCTGATGGAAGGCCGTTTTGGTCCTTATGTGACTGACGGGACCACCAATGCGACACTTCCAAAATCAATTTCTCCGGATGCGTTGACACTGGAGGAGGCGGCTCAATTAATTGATGCCCGTGCGGCAATGCCATCCAAGGGCAAGAAGAAAGCAGCTCCAAAGAAAAAGGCCGCGCCCAAGAAAAAAGCAGCGGCCAAGCCCAAGGCAACTGCAAAACCGAAGGCTAAGGCTACAGCCACCGAATGAGGCTTCCAATGTGATTCCTGCGAAAGCGGGAATCACATTACCATCGGACAGGTAGCTTACTTATTCGACCCATTCGAGGCCGATATCCCGATACAGGCTGCGGTCTTCATCCCATTTTGCATGTACCTTTACGTGCAGATAAAGATGCACCCGCACGCCCATCAGCTTGGCTAATTCCGTGCGAGCGGCCTCACCAATCGCTTTGATACGCGCGCCGCCCTTGCCGAGCACAATTGCGCGTTGCGTGGGTCGGGCGACGAGGATCTGCTGATGGATTTCGAGCGATCCATCCTCACGTTCGGTATATTTCTCCGTCTCTACCGCGCTAGCGTACGGCAATTCTTCGTGGAGCTGCAAATAAAGCTGCTCACGTGTAATTTCGGACGCGATAAGCCGGTCGGTGGCATCTGACACCTGATCTTCAGGAAAATGCCATTCGCCTTCGGGCATGGCATCTGACAGCGCAGTTTTGAACTCCTCGAGTCCGTCACCCGTGGCCGCGCTGATATAATAAATCTGTTCGAACGCACAGATGTCCATCAATTTTGATGTCAGCGCGAGCAGCTTTTCCTTGGCGGCGATATCTACCTTGTTGAGGACCAGCCATTTGCGTTCGGGTCGATGCTTCAACCCCTCCAAAATCTTTTCGACCTTGGGGCCAGCGCCTGCACGGCCATCAACAATAAGCGCAATCAAGTCGGCATCACCGGCGCCATCCCATGCGGCGGCGACCATCGCGCGATCAAAGCGGCGCTGTGCCGAAAAGATCCCGGGCGTATCAACAAGGATAAGCTGGGTCTCGCCCTCCAGCGCCACACCAAGCATGCGGGTACGCGTCGTTTGCGCCTTCGGACTGACGATCGCGACCTTTTGCCCCACCAGAGCATTGACTAACGTCGATTTTCCGGCGTTTGGCGCGCCAATAATAGCGACATGCCCACAACGTTTTGTCATGTCCGTGCCTCCAAAAAGGCGAGTGCCGCAGCGGTTTCTGCCGCTTGCTTGCTGTTTGCTGTTGCAGATACCGGGTCGAAACCCTTTACCGTAACGGTGATTTCAAATCTCATTGCGTGGGGAGGGCCTTCTTTTTTTGTGATAACATATTCGGGAACCTTGCGCCCATTAGCGGCGCACCATTCCTGAAGTTCGGATTTGGGATGTTTGGGTGCGCCATTGGCGGTTTCAATCAGCGAACCCCATAGCTTATGGATGAGCGTTCGTGCGGCTTCCAGACCATGGTCGAGATATAACGCACCTATAACTGCCTCCATGACGTCACCCAACACATTATCACTTTGCTGTGCGCCATCGTCACGAGCCTGTTTGCCAAGCCGCACGTAAGGCGGTAGCCCTATCTCGCGGGCAATTTCCGCACAGGTCGCGCCCGATACCAGCGCATTCAGCCGGTGCGAAAGTCGTCCCTCTGCTTCATCATGGTAACGGCGATACAGCATCTCGGCTATAACGAGGCCCAATATCCGGTCGCCCAGAAATTCAAGCCGTTGATAATCCGGCTGCCCCGTGCTGCCATGCGTTAGCGCGCGTTGGTATAATGCGAAATCAGACGGACTGGCCGGCAAAATGTCCGCAAGCCACCTGCTGCGTTCGTCGTCGCTGCTCAAAACCCTTTTCCAATACGTTCCCAGCGGGCCGCCGTGAACCATGTCCATGGCAACAACCAATGCGACGAGCCATCTGTCGAGAACACCGAGACCAATGCACGGCCAACCAGATTTTCCTGCGGCACAATACCAATTGCGCCTGGCTTGTCGAACGGCGTCCAGCGGCTGTCCGCGCTTCGGTCGCGGTTATCACCCATCAGGAACAGATCGCCTTCACCAACTACAAACGGTTCTGTGTTATCCCCTTCAAGACCGTTTTCGAGATCGAGTATATCATAGCTACGCCCTTCGGGAAGCGTTTCGCGGAACCTCGGGTAGCGGCATTGTGTACCACCACCGGGCGCAGCTTCTTCCATTTCGGGACGCCAGCACGGGAATGGGTTACGATCAAGATCGGCGGTATCACGCATATTTTGCGTTACCGGAATGACCAGATCAGCGATGCGTTCTTTCTTGATCGCAACGCCGTTAAGCTCAACCACGCCGTTCCGCATCTGGATGACGTCACCCGGCAAGCCAATGACTCGCTTGATATAGTCGGTGTTGTTCGACATCGGCGCCTTGAAAACCACGACATCGCCGCGCGCTGGCTGGCTGGCGAATATGCGCCCTGGAATAAGCGGCAGCGACAGTGGAAGGCTATGTTTCGAATAGCCATAGGGCCATTTGGCGACGAGCAAATAGTCGCCGATCAACAACCGGGGTTGCATCGATTCTGACGGAATATTGAAAGGCGACACGATAAAACTGCGCAGGATGAATACGAATAATGCTAGCTTCAGTAGGAAACTGCCATATTCACGCCATTCGGATTGGGCCGTTGCGGCCGATGGGACGCCCGATTGGCCATTTCCATCGTTAATCGGTTGGTTCGTAGTGGAGGTCACATAATCTCGCAGAATAATGTCTTAGGACGACAGATTGGCTGGCCTTTTATCGCGTAGACGCGTTATTTGCCAGCGCCGAGATTCACAGGCGATAATGACGCCGGATATAAAGGGTAGAACATGAGCGTGAAAAGTTGGTCTGAGCTGGAATCCTATGAAGCGCAGGCGTTAAACGCGCTATTTGCCTCTGACGTCGACCGCGTTAATAAACTGACCATAGAGCAATCCTCAGTTCGCTTCGATCTATCGAAGACACATCTGGACGATCGCCTGCTGAATATTTTCGCGGACATAGCCGGTGCGATGCAACTCGATGACGCCAAGACTGCCTTGTTCTCCGGCGCGGTGGTCAACACCACTGAGGGAAGGCCCGCCGAACATCCCGCAGAGCGCGGCAATGGTGACGTTGATGCAGTGGCGCACGCGCGTGCGCTTCAGGAACGTATGCGCGGGCTGGTTGAGGCAATCGACGCTGGCGCAATGGGCGACATCAAACACATACTGCACATCGGTATCGGCGGCTCCGCCCTTGGGCCTAAGCTGTTGGTAGATGCACTTGGCCGCGACAATGCACGTTATGACGTGAAAGTCGTCTCCAATATTGATGGCGCCGCGCTCACCGAGGCCGTGAAGGGAATGGACCCGCACAAAACGATTGTCGCGGTGGCGTCCAAGACCTTTACCACCACCGAGACACTTTTGAACGCGACGAGCGCGATGGAGTGGATGCGCGACGGCGGGGTAGCCGACCCTTATGCTCAGCTTGTCGCGCTTACCGCTTATCCCGAAAAAGCTGTCGAATGGGGTATCGACGAAAGCCGCGTGCTACCGTTCAATGAGGCCGTGGGTGGCCGCTATTCCTTGTGGTGCTCGATTGGATTTCCGGTTGCGCTTGGCTTGGGTTGGCCGGTGTACGAAGAATTGTTGGAAGGCGCGGCGGCCATGGACCGGCATTTCCGCAATGCCCCAATGCTGGAAAACGCGCCGACCATGGCCGCTTTCGCTGACCTTTATTACGCACAAGCCAAGAACTGCCAAACCCGCGCTGTGTTCGCCTATGACGAGCGGTTACGCTTGCTACCCGATTATCTTCAGCAGTTGGAGATGGAATCCAACGGCAAATCGGTAACATCGAATGGCACACCGCTTGGCCGCAACAGTGCACCGGTGACATGGGGCGGGGTGGGCACGGATGCCCAGCACGCGGTCTTCCAGTTGCTGCATCAGGGCACGCACCTGATCCCGGTCGAGTTTATCGCCAGCAAGACGCCCGGCCATGATTTTGAAACCGCGCATCACGAAACATTGCTGGTCAATTGCTTCGCTCAAGGCGCGGCATTGATGGCGGGACAGAAATCGGATGATCTTGCACGTAATTATGCGGGCAATCGTCCATCCACGACGATTTTGGTGGATGACATCACGCCGTCAACCGTCGGCGCGTTGATCGCCTTTTATGAACATCGCACATTTGTGAATGCCGTTTTGCTGGGCATTAACCCGTTCGACCAGTTCGGTGTCGAGCTTGGCAAGCAGATCGCCAAAAGCATCGGCGAAAATGGCGCTACGGGCTTCGATCCGTCAACGACTGCACTGATCGCAGCGGCCTTGGGCGATAGTTAAGCCTGATTGCTTGGTTCGATGAGTGAACCCTATTAATGCGATTGGTATTACCCGCATGGCGTCCCCATATGGCGGTAACACAGGAAAGATTTGCACATGGCCGAATTTGATTATGACCTCTTCGTTATCGGCGCAGGATCGGGCGGCGTCCGCGCATCGCGTATCGCAGCATCGCATGGCGCGCGGGTAGCGATTGCCGAAGAGCATCGCGTCGGCGGCACATGCGTCATTCGCGGCTGTGTGCCCAAAAAGCTGCTGGTTTATGGCGCACACTTTGCCGAGGATCTGGCGGATGCACAGCGCTTTGGCTGGGATACCGAAGGCGCAACGTTCGACTGGCATGTATTGCGCGATAATGTCGCGGCAGAGGTTAACCGTTTGGAGGGCCTGTACGGCCAGACGCTTGGCAACAATCATGTCGAAATATTCCGCGAACGGGGCATCGTCACTAGTCCCAACAGCGTGCAATTGGTCAGCGGACGCGAGATTACGGCTGCACATATTTTGGTCGCGACCGGTGCGTGGCCGTCAGTTCCAGAAATTCCGGGGGCTGGCCATGGCATTACATCAAACGAGGTGTTCAGCCTGCCTGAACTCCCCAAACGCGCGGTGATAGCTGGCGGCGGTTATATTGCTAATGAATTTGCCGGCATCTTTAACGAGCTTGGCGTTGACGTCAGCCTGGTCACACATGGGGACCGCATCTTGCGCAGTTATGACGCTGAAATCGTCGATCGCTTGGTCGAAATCAGCACGCATAAGGGCATCGATTTCCGGTTTAATTTCCGGTTTGAATCGGTCACCAAACAGGATGATGGCACGCTGCTCATCAAGAGCGACGACGGGACCGAAATTGAAACCGACCTGTTGTTATGGGCCATTGGCCGCACCCCGCACAGCAAGGCACTTGGACTGGAAGAGGTCGGCGTTGAGTTGGCCAAGGACGGCGCCGTCAAGGTTAGCGACGACAGCCGCACAAATGTGCCCAGCATTTATGCCGTCGGTGACGTCACCAATCGTGTGCAATTGACGCCAGTGGCCATTCGTGAGGGCCATGCCTTTGCCGACTCGGTTTTCGGAAACAAACCGCGCACGGTGGACTATAGCTGCATCCCGACAGCCGTATTCAGCAACCCACCAATCGCCAGCGTCGGCCTGACAGAGGCGGAGGCCCGCGCCAAACATGCCGACGTCAAGGTGTACAAGAGCGATTTTCGCGCCATGAAAAATGTTCTCGCAGACCGGAAGGAGCGGGCAATCTACAAAATGGTCGTGGCTGGCGCGGACGAGAAAGTCGTGGGCCTGCATATGATTGGCCCAGACAGTGGCGAGATACTGCAGGCCGCCGCGATTGCGGTGAAAGCCGGGCTCAACAAGCAGGATTTTGACGATACCGTCGCGCTGCACCCAAGCATGGCTGAGGAACTGGTGCTGCTGAAATAAGCGCAGTTTTCAGGGAAAGATCGTTATCGCGTCACCCGCTTTCCATTGCGGATAGCGACCCATAATCTGAGCAAATAACGCTGACCCTGTCAGCGATTCCAACCACGCCTGAACCTTTGGAAGGGGGAGGGCGTCAAACCATGCCGTATCGGTTGCGGCGAACTGGCGCACGAAGGGGAACAGGGCAATGTCGGTAAATCCGGGCTGTTCTCCTAACAAAAACGGCGCGGAAGAGAGTGCATTTTCCAGATCAGTCAAATGCGCGAGACCGAGCGCGCGATGCTCCAACCCGTCCGCCAAATCATAACGATGCGGGTATTTATAGCGGTCCAGCGCGTGTTTGAATGGGCCATCATTGGCGGCAATCCGTTCTGCGTCGACGTGCGCTAACCAGCTTAAAGGATCATGCCGGGCAAGCGCCCAATGCATGACGTCAAGGCTTTCATCGATCACCGTGCCATCATTCAAAACCAACACCGGCACCGTGCCTTTGGGAGAGGACTCCAGCATTTCGGCGGGTTTGTCGCGCAGCACCACCTCACGCAATTCAACCTCAACACCACTCACCGCAACCGCCATCCGCGCGCGCATCGCATAGGGACAGCGCCGGAAACTGTAGAGGATGGGAAGATCAGTCATCAATGCGCGGGTTGACGCCGATATGCTGTTTACCGCGCTTTTTCGCGAGCGCGATCTGCTTTTGCCGTTCGGCAAAGCGCGCGCGGTCTTCCTCGGTGCGTTCGTCAAAGCATGCGGGGCAGGCGACACCTTCGGTGAAATACTCTGACGCTTTGTCCTCTTGGGAAATCGGCCTGCGGCACGCGTGGCATAATTCCATCTCGCCAAGCTCAAGCCCATGCTTCACGGAGACGCGTTCGTCGAACACGAAGCATTCACCCTGCCATTTACTTTCGGCTTCGGGGATATTCTCAAGATAGCGTAATATGCCGCCTTCGAGGTGATAGACGTCGTCTATCCCCTCAGCCTTCAGAAACGCGGTGGATTTTTCGCAACGTATGCCACCAGTACAGAACATCGCGAACTTTGTTTTGCCTTCAGCGAGTTCGTCACGATGGGCGCGAAACCATTCCGGAAATTCGCTGAATGACTTGGTGCGTGGGTCGACTGCGCCTTCGAACGTTCCAATCGCAACTTCATAGTCATTGCGTGTATCGATCAGCACAGTGTCCGGATCGGATATCAGGGCGTTCCAATCTTCCGGTTGCACATAGGTGCCGACTTCGCGTTTCGGGTCGATGCCCTCAACACCAAGCGTCACAATCTCTTTTTTCATCCGGACTTTCATCCGGTAAAAGGGCATTTCATTGGCGTGGGAGTATTTGACGTCCAATTCTTCGCAGCCGGGAATGGCGCGTAGAAATGCGATGAGCTGGTCAATGGCGTCGTGCTTGCCAGCAACTGTGCCGTTTATGCCTTCATGCGCAAGTAATATGGTGCCTTTGATGCCCGATGCGTTGCATTGCTCTAGGATCAATGGCTGCAACTTTTCAGGCGCGTCAAACGAAACAAAACGATATAGCGCGGCGACTTTGATGGGGTGAACGTCTTCCATGACGCGGCCCTATAGCGTGCTTTTTCCGTTTTTGCAGCTTTCAATATTCCCCGACGCACCGCAAAATTTAATCGCACGATTAATTTGCATTTGCATCGCCACGATGCCAAAGCTTCACGCAACAAAATTGCTTATGGGGATTGCCATGTCGGCCAATATCGCTGAACTGGAAGCACGGCGCGCGGCGTCAAAATTGGGGGGCGGGCAAAAGCGAATCGATGCGCAACATGCCAAAGGCCGCCTGACTGCACGCGAACGCCTCGATATTTTGCTCGACGAGGGCAGCTTCGAAGAACTTGACGCTTATGTGACGCATAACTGCACCGATTTCGGGATGGCAGAACAGAAGATCCCCGGCGATGGCGTGGTCACAGGTAGTGGCACGATCAATGGCCGTCTGGTCTACGTCTACAGCCAGGATTTCACCGTGTTCGGTGGCTCGCTTTCCGAAGCGCACGCCATGAAAATCTGCAAGGTCATGGACAATGCGATGAAAGTCGGCGCGCCGGTCATTGGCCTGAACGACAGCGGCGGCGCACGAATTCAGGAAGGCGTAGCGAGCCTTGGCGGCTATGCCGAGGTGTTCCAGCGCAATGTGCTAGCCTCGGGCGTAGTGCCGCAAATCAGCCTCATTATGGGACCATGCGCCGGTGGCGCAGTTTACTCACCAGCCATGACCGACTTCATCTTCATGGTGAAAGACAGCAGCTACATGTTCGTGACTGGCCCTGACGTGGTCAAGACCGTCACCAACGAAGTGGTAACTCAGGAAGAACTGGGCGGCGCAATATCGCACACGACCAAGTCGGGTGTGGCCGACAATGCGTTTGAAAATGATATTGAGGCGCTGCTTTCGGTGCGTGATTTCTTTGACTATTTGCCAGAGAATAACCGCACGGGCGTTCCCGAACGGCCGACCGAAGACGCCTGGGACCGGATTGAACCAAGCCTCGATACTTTAATCCCGCCAAGCGCGAACCAGCCCTATGATATGCATGAGCTGATCCGCAAAACGGTCGATGAAGCAGATTTCTTTGAGGTCCAGCCAACGCATGCTGCCAACATCATCATCGGCTTTGGCCGCATTGAGGGCCGCACCGTGGGCATCGTCGCCAATCAGCCGATGGTGCTGGCGGGCGTGCTCGACATCAACAGCTCCAAAAAAGCCGCGCGCTTCGTCCGCTTCTGCGATGCGTTTGAAATCCCCATCATCACTTTCGTCGATGTCCCCGGCTTCTTGCCCGGAACGGCGCAGGAATTTGGCGGCATCATCAAGCATGGCGCAAAGCTGCTCTTCGCTTATGCCGAGGCTACAGTACCCAAGATCACCATCATCACGCGCAAAGCCTATGGCGGCGCCTATGACGTGATGGCCTCAAAGCATTTGCGCGGTGACCTCAACTACGCCTGGCCCACCGCCGAAATCGCTGTGATGGGCGCGAAGGGCGCGGTGGAAATCATCTTCCGCGGGCTCTCCACAGAGGAGCAAGCGGTCAAGACAGCAGAATATGAAGACCGCTTCGCCAACCCGTTTGTTGCTGCAAGCAAGGGCTTTATCGACGAGGTGATCTATCCACATTCGACGCGGAAGCGGATTGCGTTGGGCCTTAGGAAATTGCGAAACAAGGCGTTGGAAAACCCTTGGAAGAAGCATGATAATATTCCGTTGTAACTGGTTCTTATGAACGACGTTTGGCTGTTCCTAATCTCAACTGCAATGCTCGTGGGTTCGGTTGGGACTGCTGGTGGAATAGTTTGGGTAGCGCTTAGAGCGTATGAAAAATTTGGTGCCGTAGGTGGAAGCATTTTGAGCATATTGGCATTGGTCGTGATGCCGGTTGCCTGCTATTTTCTCTTAGCACCTCTGTTGAATCACGGCTGTGAAATTGGATTAGATATCGAGATGTGTGATGAGTAGTTTTCGGATTGGTAAGTTAAGATGAAACTAGGCCGCCTCAACCATATCGGCGTCGCGACGCCTTCCATCGCGGACAGCATCGTCTTTTACCGCGACGTGATGGGCGCGACGGAAATTCATGAGCCGTTCGACTTGCCCGATCAGGGGGTGAAGGTCTGCTTTGTCGATACGCCCGCTTCGGATGGCGCGATGAACGGCACGCAGATCGAACTGATCGAGCCGCTGCCGGGCAATGCCTCAATCGCTGCGTTCCTTGAAAAGAACCCGTCGGGCGGGCAGCATCATGTTTGTTACGAAGTGCCGGACATTCATGCCGCCAAGGCCGCGTTCGAAGCGATGGGCAAACGCGTGCTGGGCGAGCCACGCATTGGCGCGCACGGGACGCTGATTTTCTTTGTGCATCCCAAGGATATGCAGGGTGTGCTGACCGAAATTATGGAGGTGCTTGCGGAGGCACACTGACCCTCCAAACGCCGCAACGTCACCCTGAACTCGTTTCAGGGTCCATCGTGCAACCGAGACCGAAGGGCAGTGGGACGAAATGGATCCTGAAACAAGTTCAGGGTGACGGTTAGTAAATTAATGGGAGTTCAACATTTGACCTACGAAACCATCCGCCTCGACATTGCGGACAAGATTGCCACCATCACGCTGAACCGTCCCGAACGGTTGAATGCTATGGCGCCGCAAATGGCCGACGACATAAGCGCTGCGCTTGACCAACTCGATGGTGCGCGGGTCGTGCTTATCACGGGCGAGGGGCGCGCTTTTTGTTCTGGCGCAGATTTGTCAGCACGCGGCGCGGGTGCATCGGTCAGCGGCGGGCAGGGCGCCTATTCTGCGCTGACCAAAAGCTACAATCCGCTGATGCTTAAGCTGGCGAAACTCGACGTGCCCATCATCACTGCGGTAAATGGCCCAGCGGCGGGCGTTGGGTGCAGCCTTGCGCTGGCCAGCGACTTTGCGATTGCGGGTAAATCCGCTTATTTCCTTCAGGCGTTTGTCAATATCGGCCTTGTCCCCGACGGCGGCGCAAGCTGGATGCTGTCGCGTCTTGTTGGCAAGGCACGCGCGACCGAAATGATGCTGCTGGGCGAGAAGATTCCTGCAGATAAGGCTGCTGATTGGGGCCTGATTTACAAATGCGTTGAGGACGCCGATTTGCTAACCGAAGCGCGCGCTCTAGCTGCGCGCTTGGCAAATGGCCCGACGGTTGCGATTGGCATCATGCGGCAGAATATTGCAGCGGCTCTAGATGCGGATTATGCAACCGCTTTGCTGCGTGAGGCCGAGGGCCAGAAGATTGCCGGTGACAGCGACGACGCCCGTGAAGGCGCGATTGCCTTTCTGCAAAAGCGGAAAGCGGAGTTCAAAGGCGCATGATCTTTTACGACAGCCCCAATCCCGCACCCAATCCGCGCCGCGTGCGGATATTTGCAGCGGAAAAAGGCATAGAACTGCCGTCGCAACCGGTATCGATCGTGAAGCGGGAGCATAAGAGCGCCGAATTTCTGGCGCTCAATCCGCGCGGACAGACACCGGTACTAAGGCTTGATGACGGAACGGTCATCGCGGAAAGCGTCGCCATCTGCCGCTATTTGGAAGCTGTGCATCCCGAGCCGCCATTGTTCGGCATTGGTGCAGTGGAACAGGCGTTGATTGAAATGTGGAGCCGCAGGGTTGAAATGATACTCATGCCACCCGTGGGTGCCGTGTGGGTTCACACGCACCCATTTACGGCTGCTCTGCCCGGTCGGAATATGGAGTGGGGGGAGGCAAATCGTCCACGCGTGGATGATGCGTTGCGCTTCTTCGATACATCATTGGAAGGGCGTACGTTTGTCGCGGGCGACCATTATACAATGGCCGATATCCTGCTGCTGACGACCGTCGATTTTGGGGCCTTTATCGGTATAGGCTTGGCCGAAGATCTGAGCAACCTGCGCGCATGGCATGCGCGCGTAACCGCCCGGCCCAGCGCCGCGGCCTGAATGGTAATATTATGAGCAAACCCACTTTGTCTGACTGGCAAACCGCCGCCGAAAAAGAGGTAAAGGGCAAAGACCTTACCTGGCACACGCCCGAGGGCATTGACGTCAAGCCGCTGTACACAGCGGATGACGCAGGCGATCCGGGCCTTCCCGGTTTCGCGCCGTTCACGCGTGGGGTTCGTGCGTCGATGTATGCAGGCCGCCCATGGACTATTCGTCAATATGCAGGTTTCTCTACTGCCGAGGAATCCAACGCCTTTTACCGCCGCAACTTGGCTGCCGGACAAAAGGGCCTGAGCGTCGCCTTCGATCTCGCCACCCACCGTGGCTATGACAGCGACCATCCGCGCGTCGTCGGGGATGTTGGCAAAGCTGGCGTCGCCATCGATTCCGTCGAGGATATGAAAATCCTGTTCGACGGCATTCCGCTCGACCAGATGTCGGTCAGCATGACCATGAACGGCGCGGTCATCCCGATCCTTGCGTTCTTCATCGTTGCAGGCGAGGAGCAGGGTGTTTCACAAGCGCAGCTTGACGGAACCATCCAGAACGACATTCTCAAAGAGTTCATGGTCCGCAACACCTATATCTATCCGCCCGAACCTTCGATGCGGATTGTGTCGGACATCATTGCCTACACCAGCGCGAACATGCCAAAGTTCAACAGTATCTCGATCTCGGGCTATCATATGCACGAGGCCGGCGCGACGGCTGTGCAGGAACTTGCGTTCACCATCGCCGACGGCAAGGAATATGTGCAGCGCGCGATGGAAAGCGGGCTGGATATCGATGCGTTCGCGGGGCGTTTGAGCTTCTTCTTCGGCATCGGTATGAACTTCTTCATGGAAGTGTCAAAGCTGCGCGCAGCAAGGACATTGTGGCACCGCGTGATGGACGAGCTCGGCGCGAAGGACGAACGTTCCAAAATGCTACGCACGCATTGCCAGACTTCGGGCGTTTCCTTGCAAGAACAAGATCCTTACAACAACGTTATTCGCACAACCATCGAGGCAATGGCGGCAACATTGGGCGGCACGCAAAGCCTGCACACAAACGCTTTGGACGAGGCGATTGCGCTGCCCACGGAATTCTCGGCGCGCATCGCGCGGAACACGCAGATCGTGCTGGCGGAAGAAACCGGCATAACCAAGGTCGTCGATCCGCTGGGTGGTAGCTATTATGTCGAAGCCCTAACCGCTGAACTGGTTGATCAGGCTTGGAAAATCATTGGCGAAGTTGATGATCTGGGCGGCATGACCAAGGCCGTCGCAAGCGGCATGCCCAAACGCCTTATCGAAGAAGCAGCTGCTGCACGTCAGGCACGTGTGGACAAGGGCGAGGACGTCATCGTTGGCGTCAACAAATATAAGCTCGCGACCGAAGATCAGCTCGACACCTTGGAAGTCGACAATGACTTTGTGCGTCAGGGACAGATTGCCCGACTTGCCGCGACCCGCGCGGCGCGTGATGAAGCGGCCTGTCAGGCAGCGTTAAAGGCGCTGACGGAAGGCGCTAAGAACAATGCAAACCTGCTGGCGCTTGCCGTCGATGCCGCCCGCGCACGCGCTACATTGGGCGAAATATCCGACGCTATGGAGGCTGTATTTGGCCGTTACGCGACTACGCCCGTGCCCGTGCAGGGGATTTATGGCAGCGCGCATGAATTCGATAAACGCTGGGCACAAGTGCTGGACGGCGTTGCCTCGGTGGAACGCCGCTTGGGCCGCAAGCCGAAATTGCTAGTCGCCAAGATGGGGCAGGACGGACATGATCGCGGCGCCAATGTGATTGCCTCGGCTTTTTCCGACATGGGCTTTGACGTCATCAGTGGGCCGCTGTTCCAGACCCCAGAAGAAACAGTCGTCTTGGCGCTTCAGCATGATGTTGACGCCGTCGGTGCCTCCAGCCTTGCCGCGGGTCACAAGACACTTATACCAGAGCTCATAAAGGGCCTACGTGAAGCTGGGCGCGGGGACATCAAGGTCATCGCAGGCGGCGTCATTCCGCCGCAGGATTATGATTATCTGCGGGAAGCCGGCGTGCAGGGCATTTATGGCCCCGGCAGCAATGTGGTGGAGTGCGCGGCGGATGTTTTGACATTATTGGGGCACAATATGCCGCCGTTGCACGATGCAACATAATGCTGATCACCACCGTCACCCTGAACTTGTTTCAGGGTCCATTTTGCCTCACGAACGGATGGTTATGGCTGCACGATGGATACTGAAACGAGTTCAGCATGACGAGAATTTAACGGGAGTGTTTAATTGACTGAAGTTCGCACCGACTGGACCCGCGCCGAAATTGCCGCCTTGTTCGACCTGCCATTTGATGAACTGGTCTATCAGGCAGCGACCGTCCACCGCGCGCATCATGCGGCGGGGCAAATTCAGCTATGCACATTGCTGAGCATCAAAACCGGCGGTTGCCCGGAAGATTGCGGCTACTGCTCGCAATCCGTGAAGGCCGATAGCGGCGTTGAAGCCTCCAAGCTGATGGATGTGCAGGCGGTGTTGCAAAAGGCGGCGCAAGCGGCAGACCAAGGATCACGTCGATTCTGCATGGGCGCGGCATGGCGTAACCCCAAGGACCGCGACATGCCCGCGATTGTGCAAATTGTGCAGGGCGTGCGGGCCATGGGTATGGAAACCTGCATGACCTTGGGCATGCTCACGTCGAAACAGGCCGATATGCTGGCCGAGGCTGGCCTCGATTATTACAACCACAATATCGATACCTCGCCCGAGCGCTATAACGAGATCATCACCACGCGGACTATGGACGACCGGCTCGACACGCTGGCCGAGGTGCGCCGCGCTGGCATCAACGTATGCAGCGGGGGGATTGTTGGACTGGGTGAGACGCGCGCCGACCGGGTGGGCTTCATCCACACGCTGGCGACCTTGCCGCAGCACCCAGAAAGCGTCCCAGTCAACGCACTGGTGCCGGTGAAGGGCACTGTGCTGGGTGACATGCTGGCAGACACACCGCTTGCCAAGATAGACGACATTGAATTTGTCCGAACGATTGCCGTCGCGCGGATCACCATGCCGATGAGCATGGTGCGCCTAAGCGCAGGGCGTGAGTCGATGTCCGAGGCTACCCAAGCCTTGTGCTTCATGGCAGGTGCGAACAGCATTTTCACCGGTGACAAGCTTCTGACCGCAGCGAATGCAGGCGACGACAAGGACGCGGCGATGCTGGCGAAACTGGGGCTGTTGCCGATGGAGGCAGAGGAGCCGCTCAGGGCGTGCAACGCGTTGGAGGCAGCGGAGTGATCGCAAAGCGCCTCATTACTTTTGTGATATTTTCGCTTTTTTTTTGGTGTTGCGCCTTAACTTTTTTCGGCGCGTTTACTTTCGCGTCGATCTGTCACTATCCCGATGAGCCGGGATGCAAAACGGACATGACCTTGCCGATGATTATCGGCGTCCTTTCGACGTTCGTTTATGTTGTTATTCTTATGTTTTTCGTTCGATATTGTCGTAGGCTCCGGAGCATATAACGCTGATGTTCAAAAAAATTCTCATCGCAAACCGTGGCGAAATCGCTTGCCGGGTTATCAAGACTGCGCGCCGCATGGGCATTGCCACCGTCGCCGTCTATTCGGATGCCGATGCGCGTGCGCCCTTTGTACAGATGGCGGACGAGGCGGTGCATATCGGGCCTTCGCCTGCCGCGCAGTCTTATCTGATTGCCGAAAAGATCATCGAGGCGTGCAAGCAGACGGGCGCGGAGGCTGTGCATCCGGGCTATGGTTTCCTGTCCGAACGCACCAGCTTTGCCGAAGCACTGGCCAAGGAAAACATCGCCTTCATCGGCCCACCGGTGAACGCGATTGCCGCGATGGGGGACAAGATCGAGTCCAAGAAACTGGCGATGAAGGCGGGGGTCAATGTCGTCCCCGGCTTTGTCGGGGAGATTGACGATACCGAACATGCGGTTCGGATTTCGGCGGAAATCGGCTATCCGGTAATGATGAAGGCCAGCGCCGGCGGCGGGGGCAAGGGGATGCGGCTTGCCTATAATGAGCAGGATGTGCGCGAGGGCTTTGAAGCTACAAAACGGGAGGGGCTGAATTCATTCGGCGACGACCGCGTGTTTATCGAGAAATTCATCCTCAACCCACGCCATATCGAAATCCAGATATTGGGCGACCAGCATGGCAATATCCTCTATTTGAACGAACGCGAATGTTCGATTCAGCGCCGGCATCAAAAAGTTGTCGAAGAAGCGCCATCGCCCTTCGTTACGCCCAAAATGCGCAAGGCGATGGGCGAGCAATGCGTCGCTCTATCGCGGGCTGTTGGCTATTATTCGGCAGGCACGGTCGAACTGATCGTCTCGGGTGCGGACCCGAGCGGCGAGAGCTTCTACTTCCTCGAAATGAACACGCGGCTTCAGGTCGAGCATCCCGTCACTGAGTGCATCACCGGCATTGATCTGGTCGAACAGATGATCCGCGTTGCCGCTGGTGAGAAGCTGGCGATGACTCAGGACGATATCAAGATCGACGGTTGGGCGATTGAGAACCGCGTCTATGCCGAAGACCCCTATCGCGGTTTTCTGCCAAGCACAGGGCGGCTAACACGCTATCGCCCACCAGTCGAAGGCTGGACCGACGATGGTGCCGAAAACGGCCGCCGCGGCATCGATGGCATCCGCGTTGATGACGGTGTCTATGACGGTGGCGAAGTTTCGATGTTTTATGACCCTATGATCGCCAAGTTGATCACATGGGGCGCTACACGCGACGAAGCTGCTGACCTGCAGATCGCCGCGCTGGACCGTTTCGAAATTGAAGGTCTTGGCCACAATATCGATTTCGTGAGCGCGATCATGCAGCACCCACGTTTCCGCTCGGGCGAACTTACCACCGGATTTATCGCTGAGGAATATCCTGACGGTTTCCACGGTGCGGCTTCGACGTCTGAGCTCGTCAAATCACTCGCCGCTATCGCCGGTTTCGTCGCCACCGCCGAAGCCGACCGCGCGCGCCATGTTGTTGGGCAATTGGGCGATACGCTTGAGCCACCTGC
Organism: uncultured Sphingorhabdus sp.; assembly: GCA_963508315.1. Taxonomy (GTDB): domain Bacteria; phylum Pseudomonadota; class Alphaproteobacteria; order Sphingomonadales; family Sphingomonadaceae; genus Sphingorhabdus_B. The sequence goes on from CAUOWK010000005.1 coordinate 69,506, forward strand.
ACGCTGGCAAGTGAAGATCGGCGAGACCGTCCATGACATCGAAATGATCGACGGCGACATGCACGTTGATGGCGAACATTTCGATTTGTCGATGGAATATGACCCCGGCGATCGCTTGATCGAGGCAGAGGTCGATGAGGAAGAATTGGCCGTTAAAATTTCCAAGATGCGGACTGGCTTTAAACTCACCACACGCGGCGCAACGCACATCGCACGCGTATTGCCCGGTCATATTGCGCATCTCGCCCAACATATGATCGAGAAAATCGCGCCCGACCTGTCGAAATTTCTCATCTGCCCGATGCCCGGCTTGTTGACCGCGCTGCACGTCAGTGTTGGCGACAGCGTAGAGGCGGGGCAGCCACTTGCGGTGGTCGAGGCGATGAAGATGGAAAACATCCTGCGCGCCGAAAAATCCGGTATCGTGAAGGCCGTGAACGCCGGAGCAGGTGACAGCCTTGCCGTCGATGCGGTGATATTGGAGATGGAATAAGCGGCGTCCGTGACCTAATCCAAAATGGCCACTGCCCTTATCCATCCGGCGCTTGCACGCTCAATCTTCACAGGAAAGCATGACAGCGTGAAACCGTAAGCAGGTAACGCATCAAGATTGGTGAGCTTTTCGATTTGGTAATAAGGCTGAATGCGTCCCGCCTTATGCCCCTCCCAAATGATCGATGGGTCCCGCGTTTCGGCCCAGCGTTTTGCGGTGTGGCTGAATGGCGCATCCCAGCTCCATGCGTCGGTGCCGACAACCTGTACGCCAAGCGACGTCAGATAAAGCGTTGCTTCCGCACCCAAGCCAACGCCTTGGTCGGTAAAATTATCCGTCCCGTAAATGGCGCCTGACTGCACAAGAACGATATCGCGTGGTTGAATTGCATAATCGATGCGTTCCAGCTCTGTCTGTAATTCTGATGCAGTAACGACATGCCCCGCTGGCAATTGCGAAAAATCAAGTTTCACCGCTGGTGCGAAAAACAGATCCAGCGGTGCCTCGTCAATGGATGGGGCAGGGCGCTTCCCTGCATCGGTTGTCGAATGAAAATGCCACGGCGCATCCATATGGGTTCCGTTGTGCGTGCTTAATGTCAGCGTTTCGACAGCCCAGCCTTCGCCATCAGGCAAGTCGTCCTTGGTGAGGCCCGGGAAAAACATCGCAATCTGCTCCCACGTATTTTCATGGGTCATATAATTAATCTGCGGACGCATGACGGGCGGATCAGACACGACGTCATTAGTGATCGGGATCGACAAATCGATGAATTGCGGCATGGGCCTCTCTCCTGAGCAGAAGGCTAACGACGCTTGTGGATAAGCGCAACAAGCGCCTTGAACGTAACGGCATTGGCTTTAAGACATGACAAAAGGGTTTTGAGGGGAATATGATGGCCAGTGCAGCCGATACCGAAATCACGCTTGATCCGAAACGCGATCGCCTTGTCATAACGGCATCGTCATTGGGCACGGTGTTCGAATGGTACGACTTTTTCGTCTACGGCATCCTCGCTGCACTTATTGGCAAATTATTCTTTCCGGCAGATAATCCCACTGCGGCCACGCTGGCATCGCTTGCTATTTTCGGTGCAGGTTTCGGCGTGCGACCATTTGGCGCCATATTATTCGGCTATTTCGGCGACAAGATTGGGCGGAAATATACCTTCCTCGTCACGATTACCCTCATGGGCGTTGCAACGGCCGCCATTGGTTTGTTGCCGACATTTGAGACAGCTGGCGTTTGGGCCGCGGGTTTGCTGCTTTTGATGCGTTGTCTTCAGGGACTTGCGCTCGGCGGTGAATATGGTGGCGCGGCTATTTATGTGGCGGAGCACGCACCCGACGGCAAACGCGGCCAATATACCAGCTGGATCCAGGCCTCTGTTGCCGGTGGTTTCTTGTTGGCTGTCATCGTCGTGCTCGTCACGCGCCAGTCCATGAGCACTGAGGCGTTCGAGGCATGGGGATGGCGCGTGCCGTTCCTGACATCCATCCTGTTGCTCGCCATATCCCTTTATATGCGGCTCAAGCTGTCAGAAAGCCCCGTGTTCAAGGCGATGAAGGCCGCTGGCACGACATCCAAAAACCCGTTTCTCGAAAGCTTCCAATATCCCGGCAACATCGGCCGGTTGTTCGTCGCGTTGTTCGGTGTCGCGGCAGGTTTAACGGTGATTTATTATACGTCGCAATTCGGTACGCTATATTTCCTGACTGGAACTGCGCGGGTGCCGGAAACCGACGCTTTGCTCTATATGGCGGTGGGTGCCGCGCTTGCAGCACCAACTTATGTCGCCTGTGGCTGGCTTTCGGACAAGTGGGGCCGCAAGCGGATGTTGCTGTTGGGCTATGCCCTCTCCATTATTGGTGTGTTTCCGATATTCTGGATGATGGCAGATGCCGCCAACCCGGCGCTTGCGCGCGCGACGTTGAGCAACCCAGTGACGCTCTCCTTACCAAAATGTGATTTCAACGTCCTCAATCGCACTCACGAAACCGAATGTGCGCAGGCGCTGAACTTCCTGACCAAGCGGGGAATTGCTTACAGCAAGCAACCGTCAGAGACCTTGGGCCTGCAAGTCGGTGATTCACAGCTTCAGGGCTTTGATGAGAAGGCCTATGTCGCTGCATTGGAAAAAGCGGGCTATCCGGACAAGTCTGACCCCGCCCAGCGTCAGCCTTGGAAAATCATTCTCGCAGTGTTCCTCATGGTCGCGTTGTCCGGTATGACCTACGGTCAGGTCGCTGCAATCCTTGTCGAAATGTTCCCCGCTAAAATCCGCTACACGTCGATGTCGATACCCTATCATATCGGGGCCGGCTATTTCGGCGGCTTCCTTCCCTATATTTCGCAATATATCGTCGCACAGACAGGTCAGCCGTTTTCCGGACTTTGGTATACCGTCGGGGTGACGGCATTGGCCTTTGTGGTGGCGCTCATCTGGTTGCCTGAAACGTCGGGCAAGACCAAGCTGGATTGACAGGCGAGCAGGCAGGGGCAAAAGGCCAGCGATGACCGAATTTGCTGCACCGCTGCGTCTTGATCTGGATAGTGACGCGCTTGTTTCCAACTGGCGTTCCCTGGACGCCTTAAGCGGCGCGGCGCGAGCAGGGGCAGCCGTTAAAGCCAACGGATATGGACTCGGCGCACGCGAGGTTGTTGCGCGGTTGCGCGACGCTGGCTGCCGCGATTTTTTTGTCGCGCACTGGAGTGAAGCGGCTGAACTGGCTGATATCATTCCGACGGAATGGATTTCGGTGCTGAACGGTATTTGCGCCGATGATATCGCCTCAGTCAAGGCGCTAGGCGCCATTCCGGTGCTGAACACACCGGAACAGGTCGCTCTATGGCGGCAGGCCGGTGGCGGACGATGCCACGTCATGCTCGATAGCGGAATCAACCGGCTGGGGCTCGCTCCAGATCACTCCGTCCACACGCTGCTCCAGGGACTAGAGGTCGATATATTGTTGTCGCATCTGGCATCTGCTGATGAAGATGTGCCGCAAAATTCTGTTCAGTTAGCGATTTTTGCCGACGCGCGTTCCCGCATTAAGGCGAGCAGATACAGCCTCGCCAACAGCGCGGGCGTCATGTTGGGCAGCGACTATCATTTCGATCTCACGCGTCCGGGCTTGAGCTTATATGGCGGCATCGCGCGTCCGGAAATGGCATCGGTCATCAAACCCGTAGTGGGGATATCTGCGCGGTTGCTGCAGGTGCGCGATCTACCTGCGGGCGCAACGGTGGGTTACAATGCAACGCACGTCTGCAACGAAGCCACGCGCGTCGGCACCATTTCGATTGGCTACGCGGATGGTTACTTGCGCGCGTTTTCTGCCAAAGGTTTGGCGAAATCTGGCGAACATGTTCTGCCGGTAATTGGGCGTGTATCGATGGATTTGGTAACGCTGGACGTCAGCAGTGCTGTGGGATTGAAAGAAGGCGACTGGGTCCAAATCAATTATGATTTGCCCACGGCCTCGGACCAATCTGGCTTGTCGCAATATGAATTGCTAACCAACCTGGGAACGAGGTTTTCGCGTAACTGGCGTTGATGTACGGAGTCGTGATGGAGATGATGGGGCCGCTCGCCCGCGCCCCCAACAGCAGGAAGTAATCCGTCACCGCGCTTTTCCGCACAAAAAAAGGGCGCCCCAAGAGGCGCCCCTTTCCTATTCTATGTGTAAGATTTAGAATGTGGCACGAACGCTCACTTGGAAGCGACGGCCGATCAAATCATTGTAGCTCGCAGGAATGAGCTCACCGAAATAGCTCTGTCCCTGACGGTCGAACAAGTTGGTGACCGAGACAGTCAGGCGGAAATCATCGGTTGCATCAATAAAGAAGCCCCCACTGACGATTACATAATCGTTCAGCTTATCGATTTCACGCGCATCAGCTCCAGAACCTGCCACGCCGGGCGCGCGGTTCAAACGGTTGAACAGCTGCTCGCCAGTGTAGGTCACGGTTGTGGTTACACCAAAATCTTCCTGAGCGTAACGGAAGCGCAACTGACCCGAGAATTCTGGGTCACCAATAATACCATCGCTGCGGCTTGGGGCAACGCCAGTGATGTCAACCAGGCGACGGCGAACATATAGCATGTCTCCACCGACGGTGAACGTACCGGTGAACAACGGAAGATCATATCCGATGGTCCCCTGAATACCGCTGAACTTGATTTTGTTGCCGTTGACGAAACCGCTGCGAACTGCAGGATTCTGTGGATCACCCTGAACGCGGCCATTGGGGCCGTAGTTGATCTGTTGACAGAAGCTGTTGCCATTCGAAGGATCCGACTTATCAAAGTTAGGATTATCGAAACAACCCGATGCAATCTGCGCGATCGTCAAGTTTGCGATTGGCTGATTCAGCGTAATGTCGATGTAATCCGCAGTGAGTGAAAGACGCGGGATGAACGTTGGGCGTACGATCACACCGAAGCTGTAGCTGTCAGCCGCTTCGTTATCCAGATTTGGATTTCCACCCGACTGCGCCGGTACCGTTGCGGTCGATGCAGGGTCAGGCGAATTGAAATCTGTTCCGGGGAACGCTGCAATAAATGCGGCACAGTTTGCGGCACGAATTGCAGGCGCGGGTCCAGCATTTCGAGCGGACGGCTGACAGAGATCAGGGACGGTGGCAAAGGTGTTCACTGTAGGCAGGAACAACTCTGTAATGGCAGGTGAACGGAACGAACGTGTAAAGTTACCACGGAACTCGACATCAGGGATTGGCGCAATCGTTCCGCCAACCATGTACGACCAGAAGCCGCCATTGACAGTGTTGTCCGAGTAACGACCACGCCCCGTCAAGGACGCGTTGTGGATGAACGGTACGTTATTGTCTTCAGTTACAAGCGGGACAACCAACTCGCCGAAGACTTCGTCGAGATTATATTTGCCAGCCAACGGTGTGATCGCAACAGAACGGCCGCGACCGGCTTGCTGGAAATCGCTCGGCGTGAAGCTCGCCTTCTCTTCGCGATGCTCGTAACCGATGTTGAAGCCTACAGGTCCAGCCCAAAGGTCAAACAGCGCACCACCAACGTTCGCGTTGAACACTGTCTGTTCTTGCTCACTGACCGTCACGAAATCTTCAATAATGTAATCACGTGCAGCAGCAGATGCGCGTCCGTCACCAAACACGTCAAGCGGAACGCAGTTTGGATCCGCAATAGGCGTGCCGCCTGGAGCAGCAAAGCCGGTCAAGGTTGTGCCGACAAGGCGAGTTGGTGCTGTCGTACAAACGATCTGACCACCGACATTAGCGACGTTTACAGCGTTGATGAAATTCTGAGCATTCAGATCTTGCCCAAAATCACGACTTCGCGTGTTTCCGTGGCTTGCATAAGTCTCAAAATTCAGTGTGCGGCCAAATATGTTTAAGTCAGCCTTAAGACCACCGACCACGTTGTACAGGCGGGTTTTGTTGAAGCCGGTCAAATCGGCATAATCGTCGGATGCACGTGACAAGCTGAAAGTCGTTACGCCGCGCGAAACCAGCGCAGCGCGCGCTTGTGGTGTCAAAAGCGGGTTGTCGACAGAGAATGTCAGGGCACCGCTGAGGCCGCCGAACAGCGAGCTGTTGAACGTTGGCTGTTGCGTAAGTTCGTCAGCGCGAGATTCGAAGTAGCTTCCCTCGAAAAACAGTTCAACGTCCGGAGTGACATCGAAGGTTACGAACGCGTTGGCACTGGTACGATTCAAGTCAGACGTAATCTGTGTGAAGTCCGAGAAAACGAAACCGTCACCGCCAGAACCCGACGTACCGGGGAAAACAACGCCCTGATTAAAGGGAATGAGGTTACCGCTGGGATCAAACTGCAAGCCAGTCGAGGTGCGCACACCAAATGGAACAGCAGGGTTTAAAGGGTTTGTTCCAGCACCGGTGAGGTTTGTACCCGTGATAAGGCCGCCGCGCGTCAAGAACGGAATGTTCACATTACGAACAAGGACCGTACCCGGCCAACCGTCCGTCGCGCTGTTGTTGAAGCCAATACCTGGGTTCAAACGACCATCGTTCGTTTGATTGATGCCGGGAAAGCGGAGTGATGCGTTCTGCGCATCGGAAGGGTTGGTAGCGCCACCGATGCGACGACGCAGAAAGTCACGATCATTATATTCAAGACCATCCAACTCGTCGCGTGAGAACGCAACCGTGATGTTCAACCTATCATCGAGGAAATCTTTACCGATGATGCCGGAAAAGTTATAGTTCGCGTTATCGCCACGGGCAGACATGCCCGTGGTCGCCGAAAATTCGGCGCCGTCAAAACGGGTCCGTTGAAAAATGTTAATAACGCCGGAAATCGCGTCCGAACCGTAAATCGGCGCACCACCAACGCTCAACTGATCAATTTTGTCCGTCAGGATGCTTGGCTGCGTATTAAGATCGACCTGCGTACCAGCACCTGCGTTTGCAAAAATCGTTGCAACGTTCGAGCTGACGAAGCGACGACCGTTGATAAGCGTCAGGGTACGGTTTGAACCAAGTCCGTAGCTGTTAGCGAAGTTTACGCCCTGGCCGAAACCCTGGCCGCCCTGCGGCGTAACACTGCCGCGGATACCGGGAAGCTCATTCAAAGCGTCTGCGATATTGGTGAAGTTGCGTTCACGCAGTTGGCGATTGTCGAGCGTTGTTGTCGGTTCAATCGACTCAAGGTTAGGAAGTCGGATGCGTGAGCCGGTGACTGTAATCACCTCTTCCTCATCAGGAGTCTCTTCGGCAGCAGCGTCATCATTTTGCGCATCCTGAGCGTATGATGGCAATGCGCTGAATAGCGCGAGGCTGATTGCCGAACCGGCTATCAACAAACGTGTCTTCTTCATAAAAAGCTCCCCAGCTTAGTCGTTCATTTTGAATTAATACCTAGGTAAAGCGCACTCGACTAAGGCACGCAATATGACATTACAGAAAAAACACCTTTTGACGATTTTGTTGCTCCATTGCCACATTGGGAAAAACGCCTAGGTTTAACATTAAACCTCCGTAACTGTCGCAAAATAACCTTACAAAGACATATTATTACATAACTGAAGTGAAAACGCATAAAAACTTGCGGTTTTCCGTCATTGGCAGGAAGTACTCCGCAACTGCACTATTGATAGCCTCCGGTTCTCTACATGTCGCCTATCGTTTCATAAAATTACAAATTAGCATAATTAAATTACATTAAGTATGGCGAATCACAGTACGAGCACAGCTTGCCTGTCGGATATGTTGCAGTGCACTACATACTAGTGCTATCGCGCCCAGATTATCCCCGAAAGGACACCCCATGGCACGCGCAGCCAGCAAAAATGGTGATGGGCCCATCATCATCAAGAAATACGCCAACAGGCGGCTCTACAATACGCAGTCGTCCAAATATATCACGCTGGATTTCTTGGCAGAGCTGACTCGTAAAGATATTGATTTCAAAGTCGTCGATGCAAAGTCGAACGATGATATCACGCATGGTGTTTTGACTCAGATCATCATGGAAGAGGAGAATAGCGGACAGCAAATGCTGCCCGTTGGCTTTCTGAAGCAATTAATCTCAATGTACGGGGACTCAATGCAGGGGATGGTGCCGCAATTCCTGGAAAGCTCCATGGACAACTTTAGGAAGAATCAGAAACAGGTTCAGGATGTCATCGAAACGGCAATTACCTCAGGTCCTTTCGGCCATATCGCCAAGCAGAACATCGAGTTCATGCGCTCCGCACGAGAGGCACTTATGCCGAACCTGTCCAATCTCGCGCCCAAAAAATCGGATCGCGACGCAACGATGGATGAACTCAAGCAGCAAATTGCTGCACTGCAGGCAAAAATCGATAAGCTGTCGGGCGAATAACCCCGATATCGTACATTATTTTTACGGATAAGATTTTGATAAAACATGCTTTAAGCGTTTCGCGCGCTCAGAATTTCGCGGGATGGTATCAAGAAGTGATTTCAGAGGCCGATCTGGCTGAAGAGTCCGGTGTGCGTGGCTGCATGGTCATTCGGCCATGGGGATATGGTATTTGGGAACGTATCCAAAAACTTATGGACGCCGAGATCAAGGCGGCTGGCGTTGAAAACTGCTATTTTCCGTTGTTTATTCCCTTGTCCTTTTTTGAAAAAGAGGCAGATCATGTGGACGGTTTTGCAAAGGAAATGGCAGTGGTCACGCATCACCGGTTGGTGAGTGATGGCAATGGCAAGCTTATTCCTGATCCTGAATCCAAATTGGAAGAGCCCCTGGTGGTCCGTCCGACATCCGAAACAGTCATTGGCGCGGCCATGAGCCGGTGGGTTCAAAGCTGGCGTGACTTGCCGCTGATGGTCAACCAGTGGGCCAATGTCGTGCGCTGGGAAATGCGCACACGCATGTTCCTGCGGACGACCGAGTTTCTTTGGCAAGAAGGGCACACGGCACATGTTGATCGTGCCGACGCGCTGAAGGAAACGATGCGGGCATTAGAAATGTATCGTGCCTTTGCCGAGGGGCCACTGGCCATGCCGGTCGTGGCTGGTGAAAAGCCGGAAAATGAGAGATTCCCGGGCGCTGTCGCCACATATTCGATTGAAGCGATGATGCAGGACGGCAAGGCGTTGCAAGCCGGCACGTCGCATTATCTCGGCACCGGCTTTGCCGAGGCATCGGGTATCAAATATCAGGACAAGGACGGGGCACAGCAGTTTGCGCACACCACAAGCTGGGGTGTTTCCACGCGGATGATCGGCGGCGTAATCATGACGCATGGCGATGATGATGGCTTGCGCTGCCCCCCGCAGATCGCGCCTTATCAAATCGTCATCATACCGATGTTGCGTGACAATGACGAAGACGACGCCGTTCTGGAATATTGCAGCAGTTTACGCGCTGAATTGCATGCCCTGCACGCATTCGGTGAACCTGTTCGCGTACTACTCGACAAAAAGGCCGCCAAGGCATCGAACAAACGCTGGGCATGGGTCAAGAAGGGTGCGCCCATCATCATTGAGGTCGGCCCCCGCGATATGGCCGAGGGCAAAGCGGCGGTTTTGCGTCGTGACCGCCTGTATAAAGAGGATGGCAAGCTCGCGACTGCATTCACGCCACGCGGCGAATTTGTAACAGCAGCCGCCTCATTGCTCGAGGAAATCCAGACCGGATTATATGCTGAGGCCAAAGCGCGCATGGATAGCAATATCCGCCGCGACGTCACCGATCTTTCCACACATTTTGCTGGCGATGATGCCAAATTTGCCGGTTGGGTCGAAGTACAATGGGCCCGCCCGACGGGTGTGGCTCTCGACAAGATCGTCGAGCAGTTGAAAGCGTTGAAACTCACCATGCGCAACAGCCCGCTTGATGCTGCCCCCGTGGACGGCGTGTGCTTCTTTACCGGCGCGCCAGCGGTGGAACGAATTCTCGTTGGCCGGACTTATTGAGGATATGGCAAAAACGGCGCAATTCGAAGGATTACCTAGCCGCGAGCAGATACTCGCCTTCATCCAGTCTTCACATGAACCGGCAGGAAAGCGCGAAATTGCGCGCGAATTCGGACTGCGCGGCAATGAAAAAATCGCATTGAAAGCCTTGTTGAAGGACATGACCGACGAAGGCCTGATCGACATGGCCCCGGGCCGCGCCTTTCACAAAATGGGTGGCGTGCCCAAAGTCACGGTGCTGAAAATCGTGGCGATCGACGGCAATCAAGCGGTCGCCGTGCCGGAACATTGGGAAGGCGAGGGCATAGCCGCGCCGAAAATCCGCGTTATCGAGACAAAGGGTAAACGCAGCAGCGCTTTGGGCATTGGTGACCGTATATTGGCGCGCACTGAAGAGCGCGGCAGTGGCTGGGTTGCACATGTCATGAAGAAGCTGGCTAAGGGCAGCGAGCAGATATTGGGCGTGGTCGAAGGTGGCGAGAATGGCCGGTTCTGGCTCAAGTCGGTCGATAAAAAGTCGCGCTTTGATACGCAAATTGGTGATGTTGGCGAAGCGAAGGCTGGGGAGCTTGTGCTCGCTGAGTTAACGGGCAATGCACATAAAAAGTCAGCGCGCGTCACGCAGGTTCTCGGCGACCCATTTGCCCCCAAGAGTTTCAGCCTGATCGCCATCCACAAATATGGCATACCTTTTGAGATGCCCGAAACCGTCGAACGCGAGGCAGAGCGCGTGCGCGAGTTGCCGGTAACTGCGGACCACCGTGAAGATCTGCGCCATTTGCCAATCATCGCCATCGACCCGCGTGATGCGCGCGACTTTGACGATGCGATCTGGGCAGCGCCCAACGCCGAGACCGGCGGTTTTGATGCGATCGTCGCGATTGCGGACGTTAGCTATTATGTCCGCCCGGGCAGCGCATTGGACCATGAAGCATCTAAGCGTGGCAACAGCGTGTACTTTCCCGATTTGGTTGTGCCAATGCTGCCCCATGCTTTGTCGTCAGACAAATGCTCTTTGCGCGCTGGCGAGGATCGCGCGGTAATCGCGTGTCACTTGAACATCAGCAAGACCGGTCAAGTGACCTCATGGCGTTTTACCCGCGCTGTGGCCCGGATTGCAGCCAATATTCCTTATCCGGATGCCCAAGCGGCAATTGACGGTAAGATGGAAAACCAGCTGCTCGAGACGGCGCTCAAGCCGTTGTGGGCATGCTGGCGCTTATTGTCCAAGGCGCGGGCAAAACGTGCCCCGCTTGAGCTTAACCTACCAGAAAAGCGTATCACGCTCGATGAGCAGGGTCGCGTTACTGGCGTTGCCGAGCGGGAGCAGCTTGAGGCGCACCGGTTGGTCGAAGATTTCATGATCGCGGCCAACGTCGCGGCGGCAAAGGCGCTGGAGGCGAAGAAATCCTCGCTCATCTATCGCGCGCATGAACCGCCAAGCCGCGAAAAGCTCGTGGCACTTAAGGATTATCTGCAGACTTTCGACATCGATTTCGCGTTAGGTCAGGTGATTAAGCCAGAAACTTTCAACGCTATTCTCGAAAAGGTCATCGACGAAGAAATTCGCCCACAGATTATGGAAGCCGTTTTGCGCAGCCAGACACAGGCCTATTATGGCCCCACAAATGTCGGCCATTTCGGCCTGTCATTGGGCAGTTACGCCCACTTCACCTCTCCCATCCGGCGTTATGCCGACCTGATCGTCCACCGTGCACTGGTCAGCGCTTATGGCCTTGAAATGCCAAAGCCAAAGCTGAAAGACGTCGAACCTATAACCGGCTTAACCGAAGCCGCAGTGATGCGCCTTGCAGGCACGGCTGAGGCTATCAGCCGCACCGAGCGCCGGGCCATGGAGGCAGAGCGCGAGACGACCGACCGTTATATTGCGGCATATCTGTCGGCGCAGGTCGGTCAAATCGTCCAAGCGCGTATCACTGGCGTGCAGAATTTCGGATTTTTCGCTACAGTTGAAGGTATTGGCGGCGACGGCTTAGTTCCAGTATCAACACTCGGAAAAGACTATTTCCATTATGATGAGGCCAGCCAGACGCTCATTGGCGAAAAAACGCGGCAGGAATATCGCCCCGGTATGCGACTTGAACTCCGTTTGGCAGAGGCAAACCCGATTTCCGGATCGCTGCGGTTTGAATTGCCCGAAGGCGGCAGCTATTCACCCGATCGATTTAAGCATAAAGGTAAGCCAAAAGCCGGCAAATATGATGCCGGTAAGCGCGGGCGACCCGGCAATATCCGGCATCAGGGTAAAAAGCGCTAACTCAATTCGTCCAATTGCGCGTCGCTGAGTGACCCCGGTATAACCATGACCGGGCAGGGCAACGTTCCTGCATTCACGCCGGTAAAGTGGGCAATCAACGGGCCCGGCGCCCCTTGAGCAGCGGCACCCAGAACCAGCGCGGCAATGCCAGGATGCTCGGTCAGCATGTCCTTCACGACCTCAATCGCGTCGCCGGCTTTAACCGTAATGGCGGGGCGCACGCCCATTTCGTCGAATATTGAGCCGGCGGCGCCCGTCACAAGCTGCTCAGCCCGGTCGCGCGCTTCTTCTTCCATGGTCGCCTGCACACCGCCCCAAGCCACGAAATCGGCCTGTTCGACTAAAGCAAGGATATGCACCGCGCCCCCCGTCTTGGCCGCACGACGGGACGCAAAACGCAGCGCAAGCCGTGCTTCCTCCGTCTCGTCGATGACTACAAGATATGTCCGCATCCGTTCCCCCTGGCTCACGCTTTTGCGTCGAGCCTTTATGAATTCGTATAGCCTGCGCGAAATTTGGATGCTTGGCAACCTCATCACGCTTGACGCTGGGGAAAGCTTGGCTATTCGGTGAGGCCAATAATCGACCATTAAAGGCCTTATCGGATGCCCATCGAACTCAAAATGCCCGCGCTTTCGCCGACCATGGAAGAAGGCACGCTTGCCAAATGGCTGGTAAAGGTGGGCGATACTGTCAAATCCGGCGACCTGATGGCGGAGATCGAGACCGACAAGGCCACCATGGAGTTCGAAGCAGTCGACGAAGGCGTGATTACCGAGATACTGGTCGCTGAAGGCACTGACGGGGTGAAGGTTGGTGCGGTTATCGCGATGATTCAGGGTGAGGATGATGACACAGCGGCGACACCGAAGGCCGCCGCGCCAGTTACCGCACCAAAGCCGGAACCCGAAGTGACAGCAGCAGCGCCCACACCCGCGCCAGTCACTGTATCAGCAAAAACATCGGGCGACCGCATCAAGGCCAGCCCTCTGGCCAAGCGTATCGCGGCCAATGCTGGCGTTGACCTCGCAAATGTCACCGGCACGGGTCCCAATGGCCGCATTGTTAAGGCTGATGTTGAAAGCGCAAATAGTGCAAAGCCCTCAACAACCGGAGCGCACCCTGCACCGACTGCGCCATCGGCGCCGTCACCTGCGCCCGTTTCAGCCATCGACACCGACATCCCGCACGAAGTCGTCAAGCTCAGCAACATGCGCAAAACCATTGCGCGCCGCCTGACCGAGAGCAAGCAGACCGTTCCGCACATCTATCTTACCGTCGACGTCCGCCTCGACGCTTTGCTCAAACTGCGCAGCGAGCTCAACGCATCGCTTGAGGCGCGCGGCGTCAAGCTGTCGGTCAACGACATGCTGATCAAGGCGCTTGGCCTTGCGCTCATTCAGGTGCCCAAATGCAATGTCAGCTTTGCCGGCGACAATATGCTGCAATATAGCCGCGCCGACATCAGCGTCGCGGTATCGGTGCCGACTGGCCTAATCACGCCAATCGTCACCGACGCTGCAAACAAGTCGCTGTCCAAAATCTCGACCGAAATCGGCGAACTTGCGGCCCGTGCCAAGGAAGGCAAGCTGCAACCCCATGAATATCAGGGCGGCACCGCCTCGATCAGCAACATGGGCATGATGGGCATCAAACAATTTGAAGCCGTCATCAACCCGCCGCAAGCGATGATCATGGCGATCGGCGCTGGTGAAAAGCGGCCCTATATTGTCGATGACGCGCTCACCATCGCCACGGTGATGTCTGCCACAGGGTCCTTCGACCACCGCGCCATCGATGGAGCCGACGGTGCGATGCTGATGAAAATATTCAAGGAATTGGTGGAGAAGCCTTTGGGGTTGGTGGCGTAACATGGCAGAAAATTACGACCTTATCGTCCTCGGTTCCGGCCCCGGTGGCTATGTTGCCGCCATCCGCGCCGCGCAGCTTGGCCTCAAAACCGCGATTGTCGAGAGGGAAAATCTTGGCGGTATTTGCCTCAACTGGGGGTGCATCCCGACCAAGGCGTTGCTGCGTTCTGCGGAAATCTATCATTATATGCAGCATGCGGGCGATTACGGGCTGACCGCTGCGAATATCAGCGCGGATATCGACGCGGTGGTGAAGCGCTCGCGCGGCGTCGCCAAGCAGCTCAATCAGGGCGTCACGCATCTGATGAAAAAGAACAAGATCACCGTCCATATGGGCGATGGCAAGCTGACCGCGGCAAACAAGCTGACAGTCACCAAGGACGGTAACAGCGAAGAATTGACCGCGAAGAACATCATCCTCGCCACTGGCGCGCGTGCTCGTAATCTGCCCTTTGCGCCCGCTGATGGGATGCGCATCTGGACCTATCGCCACGCGATGGTGCCGCCCGAAATGCCGAAAAAGCTGCTGGTCATCGGATCCGGTGCGATCGGCATCGAATTTGCCAGCTTCTACAATGATATGGGCGCTGAGGTGACCGTCGTCGAAATGCTTGATCGCATAGTGCCGGTCGAGGACGCCGATGTCTCAACTTTCCTTGAGAAGGCATTGAAAAAGCAAGGCATGACGATCATGACCGGGGCAGGGGTCGAAGAACTCAAGGCTACGGCGACCGGCGTTTCCGCGAAGATCAAGGGCAAGGACGGCAAGGTTGTCGCGTCGGAGTTCACGCATTGCATCGTCGCCATTGGCATTGTTCCGAACACCGAAAATATCGGGCTGGAGGCGCTTGGCGTCGAAATGGATCGCGGGTTCCTGAAAACCGACCCGATGTGCCGGACCAATGTGCCGGGCCTGTGGGCCATCGGCGACATCACCGCACCGCCATGGCTCGCTCACAAGGCGAGCCATGAAGGCGTGATCGCGGCGGAAGCCATTGCAGGTGGCCACCCGCACGCGATGGACCCGCTCAACATCCCCGGCTGCACTTATTGCCATCCGCAGGTCGCCAGCGTTGGCATGACCGAAGCCAAAGCCAAAGAAGCGGGCTATGAGGTCAAGGTCGGTAATTTCCCCTTCCTCGGCAATGGCAAGGCCATCGCGCTGGGCGAGGCCGAAGGCTTCATCAAGACCGTGTTCGACGCCAAGACCGGCGAATTGCTAGGCGCGCACATGGTCGGTGCTGAGGTCACCGAGCTGATCCAGGGCTATACCATCGGCAAAACCGCGGAACTGGTTGAAGCCGATTTCATGCACACCGTCTTCCCGCATCCCACTTTAAGTGAAATGATGCACGAGAGTGTGCTCGGCGCTTACGGTAAAATGATACACATGTGAGCGCAGCACTGTGTTTCGCGCACTGCCGTAATCCTGAACCTGTTTCAGGATCCATCGTGCCACGAAAGCCACAGGGTAGCGACGATAAATCGACCCTGAAACAAGTTCAGGGTGACGAAATGGGCTGCTTTTAATGAAGGTGATATCCGGACGTTGAACCTGCCCATTCGCCTCTTGCTTATCGCCCTATTGCTGTCCACCCTCGTCATCGCGTTGGGTTTTGCCGTGACCGCTGGCTATTTCCGCGAATTTGACCTCGCAGTCTCCCACGCACTCAACATGCAGCGCGGCACTTCGCCTGAGTGGCTAATCCTGCTTATGCAAGGTATCAGCTGGATCGGTGGCGGACTACAACGTTATGTCATCGTAACCATATTGACCGTCGCCTTATGGCGTTGGTGGGGTTGGGGCGCGGCGCTCGCTATGGGCCTAACCACGCTAATCTCCGCCTTTACGTCTGACGTCATGAAGTATTTCTTTGCCCGCGTGCGCCCCGAACTGGTGGCGCAGTTGGATCCCATCACCAGCCCAGCCTTCCCAAGCGGGCATGCCAACAATGCAGCGGTCGTCTATATCCTCTTCATCATGCTGGTGCCACAAGCACGGCACCCATTATGGCAGGCCGCGGCGGCAGCGATGATCTTGCTGACTGGCCTGTCGCGCATCATGCTGGGCGTGCACTGGCCGACAGACGTCATCGGCGGCTGGATGCTGGGTGCCTCCTTTGCGTTGATGACCGGCGCAATTATCGCATATCGGCAGCACCAACGGCAAGGCAAGTTCCCGTCAATACTGGCACCATAATCCTGCCAAGGCGCTTTTTGCTGTCAACCGGGCGCGGAATTTGTCATCGTGGGCGCATAATATTATTACAGGGATGAGGAATATGGACGTGACTGCAAACTTTGCGCGAAATCTGAAAGTCTTGGCACTGATTGGTACGGCATTTTGTGCCACCGCAGCCAGCGCGCAAAACACCGTCATAACGGCGGACAAGATGATTGATGTCCTCACCGGTAAGACCGTTGACTATCCTGCCGTGTTCGTTGGCGCGGATGGCCGCATCACGGGCGTTGCCGACGCGCGCACTGTAAAATGGGGCAGTGACGTCAAGCATATCGACCTCAGTGGCAAAACCATATTGCCAGGCCTGATCGACATGCATGTCCATCTTGATGGCCCCGCCGATATTGGCGGTTATCGTGGCTTGGAATTTACCGATAGCTTCTGGGGCATGACCGCAGTCGGGTCTGCGCAGGCTATGCTGAATGCCGGTTTCACAACGGTGCGCAATGTCGGTTCGGGCAATCGCAACGACATCGGTTTGAAGCAGGCAATCGAGAATGGATATGCTACCGGTCCACGGATCGTCCCTGCGGGCTATGCATTGGGCGCAACCGGCGGCCATTGCGACTCAACGTTCCTACCGCCAAGCCTTGAGAAATCGGGCAAAGAAGAGGGAATAGCCGATAGCGAGGATGAACTGCGTTATCAGGTCCGTCGCCAGCGCAAATATGGCGCTGAAGTCATCAAGGTTTGCGCCACTGGTGGCGTGTTTTCCCGCAATACTGAACCCGGGCAACAGCAACTTTCCGAACGCGAGCTTCGCGTGATCGCCGATGAAGCCCACCAATGGGGCCTTCGTGTAGCTGCGCACGCCCATGGCGGCGACGGCATCAAGGCCGCGATCAAAGCGGGGATCGACACGATCGAACATGCCAGCCTGGTCGACGATGAAGGCATAAAGCTGGCGGCGAGCCGCGCGCGACCCGTCTGGTTCTCCATGGATATTTTTAACACCGACTATACCCAGTCGGAAGGCGCAAAGAATGGCGTTCTCGAAGATAATCTAAGAAAAGACCGCGAAGTCGCTCAAATTCAACGGGATAATTTCCGCAAAGCGCATAAGGCCGGTGTTAAAATGGTCTTTGCATCCGATGCCGGCGTCATGCCGCACGCGCTCGTCGGTGGCCAGTTCAAAGTAATGGTTGAATATGGCATGACCCCGATTGAGGCCATTCAGGCAGCGACCCGCAATGCGGCGCAAGCATTGGGCCGTGAAAAGGACGTAGGCGCTATTGCCGTTGGCCGATACGCAGACATTATCGCTGTTGACGGCGACCCGCTTACCAACGTGCGGGAACTGGAATCGGTCGATGCTGTGGTAAAAGGCGGTAAAGTCGTCCGATAAACGGGTATGAACGATACGCAGTACGCATTGATTAAGCGCGCGTGCCTATGATAAATAGACGAAGTGGCCGGTCGTAGAACCGGTACAGGATGAACATCTGGGGGTTTTGAATATGTTTACTTTGGTTGCAGCAACAATGCTCAGCATGGCCACCATGAAGGGCGATGCGATGGACACCGCCCGCAAGGCTTTCAACAACTGCATGATTGAGGCGCACAACACCGCCGTGAAGGAAAAAGTGAGCCCGAGTGACTTTGTCAAAACCGCCGATACAGCATGCCCTACGCAGCGCGCTGCGTATAAAGAGATATTGGTCCGTTCGGAACGATCCTATGGCGGCAGCCTGGCCGATGCAGAGAAATTCGCCCGTGAAGAAGTCCAGATGATTGTGGATTCGGTCGTCAGTGCCTTCAACGAAAATGTCGAAAACGGCGCAAATCTGACACCGGAGAAATAATGGCGGACAGGGTGGGATTGTGGAATCCATCCTGTTACTGGCTGTTTTCTGCGGTTTCTATTACGCCGATATATGACAGTATATGACAGGAATTTATGCCACTCGCAATCTAATTGCCGAGCTGGATAAGCCAAGTAACCAACGAGACCGCCGCGTAGATTAGAGCAAGTGCTCCCGACCCCATGAGGAACAAAAGGAAAGCGATAACCCAGGTCGGCCAAATTCGCTGCGGCCCCATAGGGATAAGTTTGCCCTCGCATTCCTTGCATCGAACTGACGCCAATAGCGGCAACTCAGCATTAGTCGACATGATCTCCATGCGGAAAAACTCGTTAGGTGCCAAGCTTTCCAATTTAATTGTGAAGCGTCGATCTTCATTGATCACCGTTTGAAAATGTCTAGCAGGCCAAACGTTATAGTTCTGAGGCTTCCAATTGAATGTGATTTCTAACGAAGTGGCGGACTCGCTTCCGGCATTTGTCACGTTGATGGACGCGGTTCGGAGTAGCTGTTGTTCAGCCACTACCTTGCCATCGGCATCGAGCAGCGGTTGGTCGACAAGGTGGTTCCACGAATGCCCTACGCTGTATTGGAGGTTCGGTTTACGTCTGAGCCATTGGGCCAATAGCCAGCCGACACTGGCAATTAAACCCGTTATAAAAGGCTCTGGACTATTCGATACGAACTGCAACATTTTGCCCCCTGACTCGCCCTGCTGTTTTTAGTAGCTGAGTTATAGACGAGACCGCAAGGCTCACCATCTTTGCCTTATCAAAGCCGTCGGGGAGTGTCCTGAAAGAGCGAGGCCTGTCGCCTTGCATCACCTCCAAATCCCCCGCCGTCGATCTCGAAACAACCTAAGCGGTCCGCAAGATGCTGTGCAAGGGCGAACGTGGCGCCACGGCGGCGCTGGCTGTCAGTGTCCTGAAGGGCGCTCAGGGTGTCTTGCGGCGCGCACGTTAGGGCAACCTCTAAGTGGGTGGCGAGTGCGTCTGGGTCGATTCGGGTCATGAGCAACATGTAGAACAAAAATAGAACATAGGGAAGGCGTTGTTGATTTTATCTGAGAGTGATAACCCCTCCACAGTTTCGTAGGTCGTCTATTGGAGAGTTTATGCGCCCGTCTTTCGTCATATCGCTTCTGGCTTTAGCGCTATCCGGTTGTGGCAATCAATCTGTCACTGGCGAAGAGTTTGCCAGCTACGCCAATTCCCACACGGTGGGCAACGCTAGCGATTACATGCTGGAAATGACTAACATGGCCGGTGAGTGGGAGCCTGTGATGTTCGTCTTCGGTTACGCTGATGTGGATGGAACGCGAGGCGAGTGCTTAAACGCCGCGAGGGCGCTCAAGAAAGTGAACTACGCACGTGAATATCGGTGTGTGTTGGCCAACTGAGTATGGTGCCGCTTCGCTCCGAATGAAAAAGCAGGGCAAAGCGTAAAGGTGTGCTGCGCAGGTAATACACTTCAAAAACGGTAGCCCTCCTTGCCAGACTACCCAGCCAGCGCCCTATAGACACTTGCACGTCCTATGCCGAGTTCCTTCGCGATCTCCGCCGGTCCCTTGCCGGACACCTTCAAGGCCTTCACAGCCTCCACGTCCACCGACGGTTTCCGTCCCTTATACACTCCAGCGGCTTTCGCCTTGGCGATGCCCTCCAGTTGCCGTTCCTTGCGTATGTCAGCTTCGAACTCTGCCACTGCACCTAGGATGCCCAGCACGAGCTTGCCCATGCCTGTGGTGGTGTCCACCGCTCCCTGCTGTAGGCAGCGAAATCCCACGCCCTTGGCGTTCAGGCGGGTCACGATGTTCTGTAGGTCACCGCCGGAACGGGCGAGGCGATCTAGACGGGTGACTAGCAAGGTGTCACCTTCACGAGCGAATTCTATGGCATCCTCTAGGCCCTGCCTGCCGTCCATAGTGGTGCCGGAACGCTTCTCAGAGAACAGCTTGCCACACCCTGCGGCGCGAAGCTGCTCCTCTTGAACCTCCAGTGATTGGCCGGTTGAACTGACTCGTGCGTATCCAATGTCCATGACTTGCTCCGTCTCAATAGGGTCTAAACCCACGACGAATAAGCGTCTCATAATTCTATGTCAACCCTATTGGGACAAGTTATGCAGGGGTGTGATACGTCCCGCGAAGGTATACCCTAACGGACGTGTATTCAATTGGTCGCGCCGGTGACTTCCAACGCAGATGCCTGCAGCGGTAATAAGTTGGCCTTAACAATTGGGAGAGCATGCGATAGCAAAAATAGGCCCTGCTATAGCGACCCCCATACGGGGGAAGCCGGACAATCCGTTAGTCCGTATACCACTTCGAATTTTTTCAAAGTTTAGTGTGACCCGTGTAACCTTCTGCGCCAAAAACGGACTGTCCGGACACGACAACATTGCGGACATTCAATTCGAAGTTCATAATCCACAAATGCGTCGATTGTTTATCGTATCGTTTGCTCTCATTTGCTCCTGCGCGGAGACTGAAACGGTATCTTGCGGGGAGAGCTTTTGCCTACCTGATGATACAGCAATCGTGCAGCGCAGATCGCCCGTAGAAGACTTTAACCTTTATGATGTTGAGGCTTCCAATGGAAAGTTCCAAATTTACGAGGGGAATGCGCCTCAATCTGGTGGGATAGGCGGTCAACGCGTAGCTGTCGGACTTGATCGCCAAGCCATTCTCGTCCGCACAGAGAATGAAGGACGTATACTTATGAAAAGAAGCTCTGACACTTGGCCCCAATATTTGGAAGTGACTGGCCGATGCATTGATGCGAATGATTGTTCGGTGCTCGAATTTGCAGCGCAGATGACGCCAAAATAGCGTCCGCTAACCACCCATAATTGGACCTTGGCCGGTGGTCTTAGGACACCCGAAAGCAGACGGGCAGCTATAGGGAGACAACTACCAAAAGCGGCCAGTCAGCAGACGACCTAATTGCCGACATAACCGCGTTCAACCCATTGCAGAAATCGAAACCAGCCTTAAGGTGCAGCCATGACGGTCGGAACTTGGTCGCAGATACGCTACTGGTTAGCTCTGTCAGTGTCGTTTTGTCTAGCGATGCTGATCATGCCTAGCGGCTTGGCGATGGGCGGTCCTCGCGGCACTGTTGGCTGGATGACTGCAGCAGTCCTCTTGATAACACCGGTCGCAATCTGGTGGACTAAGGGCACGAGGATAGGCTCGATTTGCCAGCACCTCTGCTTAGCTCTGGCCTTGCTCTCCATTGCTTGGGTCGCGTTCTTAAGCGCTGCCCTATAGTAAGCGAGCCATGTCCGCTAACCACAACATTTCGGTCATAAGGGCATCCTCTGTAGGCAATCAGAACCTGCCGTTTGTTCATCGGCTGAATGAAGGGCAGCTATCACTCAATATGTAACAAAAGCCGACCGACGGGACACGACAACATTGCGGAAATCATTGGGCGGATGTAGTGTGCGTTCAATGTTTTCTGTAACCAAATTCATGGTGGCATTATCTGGCGCAGTGTTTCTGGCGGCGCTAGGTTATGCAGGATACGCCAATGAACTCCTGAAAGACTCGGTTTCAGCGGTGCATCGTGTAGTTTTGATTGTTGGATTTATTGTTGGTGCTGGCGCCGTGTCACGTTGGATCATGGTGGTCGACATCAAGCGCAATATGCGCAGAATTAAGTATACAAGATCGACACGCGGGAAAGTCCGCTAACCACCCACAATCGGACCTTGGGAAGCGATGGCGAGACACTCATCAACGGACGGGCAGCTTTGGCGGGAGAGCTAACAAAAGCAGCCTGTCAGCAAACGACAACAAAGCGGACGTTGGCAAACAGTTCGCGTCTGGTATGGGTGAACGATGCCATATCAAAGTATCAACTACGAAAAAAAGTTCACGCTTGCTTACTACATTGGTGTTCCGTTGATTATTTTTTGCGTGCTAGGGGTCACAATCTTTTGGCCACGGCCCGTTACCCCTGCTCTTAGTAACTCCATCGCATATGGATGCTACGCTGCTGATACGGCCCCGCCCATTTTGCTACATGAGGGCGGTATGAAGATTTTGCAGGATGGATTTCCTCCGGTCAGCTACCGGCTCGAACGGCAAAAGCAAGGGATTGCTCTTACTGCCGAAGCACCCATCACGGCCGCTCAAACGGGGAAGACGTATACTTACTCGATCAGTTCGCGCGGAAGTGGAAGATTTCTATCTTTCTATAATATCATTAACGGGCAACGCCACGGCGTTTTTGATGAAACAAATCTCGATAGTTTTGCAATGCTGGCCGAGGATGGAAACTATCTGCTCTACGTTAGAGGGCCGGACAGTGTTTGTCAGAGCAGTTGAAACCGCAACGGGCGTTTCCATCATGTTCGCTAACCACACCAATGCTGACGATTGGGAGAGCCGTTGACCGTTTAGCACCGGCCCTCCCATGTTGCTTTATGCGGCGACAATCCGTTTTGCTCTGGCGTCTGTCATGCGCTGTGCAGCGGCTTCCTTTTGCTCTGGGGTTAGAATTCGCTTGGCGAAAGGGTTGGTCCCCATCCGATAGGGCCACAGGTCGCAAGCGGTGGCCGTGCAAAGTCGCACCTCGCCCGTTTGACCGGCGCAGCAGTCCAAGCACTTTCGCCGCATAATCGTTAATAACGAATCTTTCTGGTGACCAGCGTCGGTCAATTCAGCACCGCTAACCCGTCGTGGGTCACAGCCAATTTTTTTCCCTGTTTCGGTATCAATGGAAATCAGGCTCTGGGGATTATCTCGGTTCATAGTAAGCTTTCAGTTGGCACGCCAAAGGCCCCACCGGTGAACCGGCAGGGTGATTTGAGGTGCTGGGTTTGTTAGTTAGATGAAGTGTAGCCCATCCTCGTTAGAAGAAGAGACGGACTGACGATGGAATTAACGCCTAGGCAGCAATGGTGCCCCATAGTGCACTGACTGTAGTTAGGTAGATGCGGACGATAAGGCTTCTCACTTGCTGGGTCTGACCTCCGCTCGACAAATAGGCGGCGGCGTTTGATGGTTCACAAGTTCTGCTGAGTCGACGACTTCGCTAGGTAGTTGGGTATTGATCGATTGAGACATAGATCGTCCTTTTTCGCGGTGGTGGCAGGATTGCCTACCGCAGCTTTTCGGGAAGCGGGTGTCGGATGCCGTGACGGCAAATAGGTGCGACCCACCACAACCCCCGAAAAAGGCCACAATGTGATGGGTCGCTTTCAGGAACTCTACCCGCCCGCGTTGGACAGGGAGTTCACCGAAAATGCTTGAATGATTATCTAGATAGAACCTGAGGTTCGATCTGGGTGACGTAAGACTACCAGACCACAATCCCTTCCCAATCCTTTTGGCAGGAATGACGACAGGACCTAGTGAAGGTGTTAGTTACGGTTGAACCATGGTTCACCTAAGAGAACCTTAGAATGATATTTGAAGATTTATTAGAAGGAGAAGTTGAAGGTGTATCTTTATATTTAACTTAAGTCGCGTGAGTGCGTGGGCGCTCACACGAGGGGCCAGCATGAAATACCACGCTTCCCTATAGCATTTTCTGTGCTCTAAAGTCTCAGAAAACCGTCCTTTTCCCGCCTTAATGCGAGCGTTTCTCGGCAAGCAAAACCTCTCCCAGATAGTGCGTCAGTCCATCGATCGTGGTCGTTTGGAGGCGAACCGTTCCTTTCGAAGAACGCGGTCGCTCTGTTCATCCTCAATGTATCGAGCGATCGACTTTTCCCCGTCCGAAGCGTCGACGCCGACATAGCGATCTTGTTTCTCGTCCCAATCCAGTGATGTAAAGTCAGTAGCGAACAAGCGGGCTTGGAGTTGTTGCCTACGCTCTTCAGCGGCAGCTTCGCGCTCCTTCTTGGCTACAAATGGGCTGGCTACTCGGTCCCAGAGGCGACCCCCTAGATGAGTTCGCAGGACATCTGCAGACGCCCTACTTGCTTCACGAAAGAACGCGGCGAGACGGTCGTCTTGGAGAGCTTTGAGGCTCGCGTCTCCTGTAAGCCTGCCGGAGCGCTTGAGGTTCTGCACCTGCTCAATCAGCCACCGCTCTCCATGCATCTGAGCAATATCCCGCCAACGACGATGCCGTTGTTGAACAACTTTGTTTGAGCGGGCCTTCGGTGAGGCGGCATAGTAAACCTTCTTCTTGGCGGCAGCGTCGCAGTCCTTGCACCTCGACTTGCGACCGCTCACCTTCGATCGGTCGATGGAAAATTCTTCGATGGGCTTCTCAGCCTTGCACTTTGTGCAGATATTCATGTCACAGTCTCTCGGTTCTGGATGTCGGATAGGGCTGCCCAAACGTAAAGGTGCTTCAGGTCAACCTCGGGATACCGAATGCTATCCACGGC
This sequence comes from uncultured Sphingorhabdus sp., assembly GCA_963508315.1. Taxonomy (GTDB): domain Bacteria; phylum Pseudomonadota; class Alphaproteobacteria; order Sphingomonadales; family Sphingomonadaceae; genus Sphingorhabdus_B. Next base: position 93,945 of record CAUOWK010000005.1, read on the forward strand.
TGGCTTCAGGGTCTCTGCGCTGTAGCGACCGGAACCATAGTCACCGCTGACCTTATCCGACTTCGCTCGTCCTGCCAGTTCCTGCCCAATAGGGGTCTGGCTTAGGTTCGCAGCGCGCAGGGCGTCTTCAAAGTTATGCCGGAAGCTGTGCATCCCCAGCTTTGTGCCAGTGATCTCGTTGTCCGATAATAGACGCTTGAACCACTTGCTTAAGGGGTCGCCCCATGCGCCGTTCTTGTTCGGTGTTTCGTTCGGGAATAGCTGGCTGTGACCCCCCTTCCGTTGCTCTGCCACGAATTGTAGGAAGCCCATACGGACAAGCTCGGGATGCACCGGCAACATTCGCCGACCTGCGGCACTCTTAACGCGCTGGCCGTCCACCGTCGGGCGAACGTGAATGACCGGAATGCCTCCCTTCATTTCGTTGTCAGAGACTAGGAGCTGCGCGATCTCGCCGCGCCGCATACCCTGATAGAGCGCCAACAGCGGTCCCCAATAGCGCAGCGGGTCGCCTGCCTTGCCTGTGGTTGGGTCCGCCCACGGCCCCAAATGGAACAGGCGGTTAAGTTGCTCTGGCTTGAACGGCGACCGTTTGTCCACCCCCGCCACAGGGTCCACCACCGGAGGGAGGCTGGAAACGATGTTAGCATCAATCCACCGCTCTTGCGCCGCCCACTCAATCGCACCGCCGATGAAGGTCATGTAGATTTCGTTCACCGTCTTAGGTGCGAGGGTAGGGAGGCCAAGTTCGCGGCCCTTCGCTATGGCGGCGGATAGGGAGAGACCCTTCAGTTCCTTACGCTTCCGGAAGTTCACCGGCAGCCCCTTCACGATCTCATGAATGGCCCTGCCGTCGTCTCGGGTAAGCGTTGTGACATCGCGGTCGGCACCTAAGAACTCTTTCAGGACACCGAGAGGTGCGTCAGATGCCTTACGGGTGGACGGTGCCCACTTCGGCGTGTTGTCGGTGACGTAACCGTCCACCATATCGGAGACCGTCCGCACCTTCGCAGGCTCCACCGCCACACCCTCTGCCAGCGCCTTGGCTATCAGGGGGTCACTCGGTTGCACCGCATAGTCACCTAGGACACGTTGCCGTTCCAGCGCCAATAGCTCCCGACGCCCACGCAGCAGCGCGGCCATGAAAGCCTTAAATTCCGTTGACTTATCGTCCGCTTCTAATCCAGCCTCTGCGATAAGCTGGAGGGCGAGGGGACGGACGGCATGAACATCGGCCTCTGCCACGGCTTGCCGTGCCTCTGCGTCAAGTTCATCGATCTCTGCCAGTGCACCGTCGATGTCCATTAGGGGGCTTTGGATGGCCTCGAGTGCTGCGGTGCGCACTGCGTCCTCTGCGGTGAACCACTTGGCCACCAGCCCCATCGCTTCGACTTCCGTCATCTTGCGGGGGTTGCGCCCTGCTAGGGTTGCCCGTGCCGCGTCCACCTTCGACCAATACAGGCGTTCGGCATCTGGCCGCGCTCGGATTGCAAGAGGTAGCGAGTCGGTGCCTAAGGATTTTCGAAACGGTGATGCGCCGGTGATCGGCCAAAGTTCTTTTGGGTAAGCCTTGCTGAAATACCAGCGTCCGTTGCGCTCCATTAGGTCGGCTTTATTGGCCATTTTGTTGCCCTCGTATATGACAGGTTTATATGACATATCGGAGCTAAACCCTAGGAATACGGCCATTTCTGCGGCTCTTAGGAGAGCTGGCGGACAGGGTGGGATTCGAACCCACGGTGAGCTTCCACCCACGACGGTTTTCAAGACCGTTGCCTTAAACCACTCGGCCACCTGTCCACTTGAGCGTTGCCCCTAGCCATGCCGAATTGCGATGGCAAGGGCAGATGCAATCGCAATGCATGACGAAGCGCGATAAAATGTTCGCGTGGGGCGACCAAAGCATTTCACTCGACTGGGGTGATGTGTCACTATGTCAGCCACATCATCTCAAAAAGGGCAGTCGCGCGCATGAACTGTAAATTCTGGCTATCGGCAGCGGTGTGTTTCGCTGCAACCATGATGGGGCAGACCAGCGTCGCGCAAAATAATGACGCAGAAATCGAAGCGAGCGCGCATGAGGCTGGGTTTCGCAGCTACCTTGCCCAAGTCCGCACTCGCGCGTTGAAGGAAGGCGTCAGTGCAGCGACGCTTGACCGTGTGCTGCCCACTATCAGTTTCAACGAACGCGTCGTCCGGCTTGATCGCCAGCAGCCCGAAGGCGCGACGAACGCTCCTGTGCCAAACTTTGCACCCTATAAAGCCCGTCATGTCGATGCCGCGCGCATCAACAGGGGGCGTGCGAAATATGCCGAGCTTCGTCCGTTGCTGAAGCGCATCGAGGATGAAACGGGCGTGCCCGAAGAAATCATGATCGCCATTTATGGCCATGAAACCAACTACGGCGCTGTCACCGGAAACTTCAACGCCCCTGAGGCGCTAGCCTCATTGGCCTATGAAGGCCGACGCCGCGCCTTGTTCGAGGCGGAGCTTGTTGCGGTCCTTAAGATGGTTGATCGCGGCGTTCCCCAATACGCCATAACGGGCAGTTGGGCAGGGGCATTGGGCAAACCCCAGTTCCTGCCCTCGGTATATCTCCGATTAGCGCGAGATGGCGATGGTGACGGTTATGCGGACATTTGGCGCAGCGAAGTCGACGCCATGACGTCAATCGCCAATTATTTTGTCAACGCCGGATGGCGACGTGGCGAAAATTGGGGCTTTGCCGTGAATGTCCCGGATTCGCTTAATCGCCAAACCTTGCAGTCGAAAATGTCATCTCCGCGGTGCCCACGGGTATTCGCGCGCCATAGCCAGTGGAAGACCTTGGCCGAATGGAAACAACTTGGCGTGACACCCCAAGCAGGTTTCTGGCCAAAGGAAAGCATGATGGCGACGCTGATCGAACCAGACGGCATCGGCAACACCGGATATTTACTTGGCGGAAACTACCGCGTGATATTGGACTATAATTGTTCGAATTTTTACGCGCTTTCGGTGGGGTTATTGGCTGATGAGGTACGCAACTAGGGTTTTTCCGGCATCGGCCGCGTTAATGGTTTTGGCCGCGTGCGCCAGCGTTGGTGGCTACGATCAAGGCTCCACATCTCAAGCGGCATCGCAAGCGGCTTCCCAATATAATCAAGTGCGCGACGAGCCAGTGACGCTTGGCGCACCGTTCAAGGTTGGCGCGGTCAGTTATGCGCCACAAGATATACCTGCCTATGATGACGTTGGCTATGCCAGCTATCAGGGCGCAGAAGCAGGAGCGCGCCAAACGGCCAATGGCGAAGCGTTTAACCCCGCGGGCGCCACCGCCGCTCATAAAACCCTTCCTATGCCAAGCTATGTCGAGGTCACCGCGCTCGACACCGGACGAACGATTGTCGTCCGCATCAACGACCGCGGCCCCTTCGCGAATGACCGCTTAATTGATCTGTCCGAGGGCGCGGCCCGCCAGCTTGGCATTTTCGGTCAACCCTATGCCGGTGTGCGCGTGCGCCGCGTCAATCCGCCAGAACAGGAACGCGCGGTTTTGCGTGACGGCATGACCGCAGCGGAACGCATCGAGACGCCTGAAACCCTCCTAAAAGTACTCCGTGACAAGCTTGCAAAACTTCCACGACCGGCTGGAGCCTCGCGTTCTGCTGCGCCAATGTCGACCGTACGATCGAGTGGGCCAAGCTACGCAACATCAACCGACGGCCGCTTCATTCGGGAGGGTGGCGCACAAGCGGCTCAGGCTAAGGGTGTGCCGTTCGATGATGCGAGCGAGGCGGAACCATATATTGTACAAATCGCCGCGTTTTCCTCCCGCGGACGGGCTGACGCATTTGCGCGTAAAATGGGCGCTTCAGTTAGCAGCAGCGGCAACAGCAGCGTATATCGGGTGTATTTTGGTCCCTATGCAAATGAAGCCGCAGCACAGCAGGGACTGTTGCGGTCGCGAAAAGCGGGTAATGCAGAGGCGCGCATCGCGCGCAGGTGAATTTACTACCGTTCGCTTAGGCAGCGCGGGTATGAGCGCGCATGCGTTTTTGTACCGGATTTGTCGCTTTAGCTCTTTTGTGTGTGCCTCCGTTCGAGGCCTTAGCGAGTCCTGGCAACATCACCACCGCGCCCGTCGCATATGTCGTCGACATGGGTTCGGGCATTGTTTTGCTCGACAAGGCCGCTGATAGGCCAATTGCCCCTGCATCAATGACAAAAATGATGACGGCTTATGTCGCGTTCGACCATATCGGACGCGGCAAATTGCGGGAAAGCGACAAGTTCCGCGTCAAAGCCGCCACTTGGAAAAAATGGCAGAACAGGGGCTCGTCAATGTTCCTAAAACCCGGCCAAGACATCCCCGTCCGCGATTTGATAAGTGGCATGATCACCATATCAGGGAATGACGCGGCATTAGTGCTTGCGGAGGGCGTTGCGGGCAGCGAGGCTGGGTTCACCAAACATATGAACGCCACCGCAACCCGATTGGGTATGACAAGCAGCCGCTTCGCGACGGTGAACGGCTGGCCAGACGGCGGCAAGACAATGACAACGGCGCGCGATCTGGCGGTACTGAGCGCGCGTACAATAAGCGACTTCCCGACGCTCTATGACGCATATTACGGGCAGCAATCATTTCGCTGGAACAATATCACCCAGCCAAACAGAAACCCGCTCCTTGGTGTAACGTCCGGCGCAGACGGCTTGAAAACCGGCCATACCAACGACGCTGGCTATTGTTTTGCTGGCAGCGCCAAGCAGAAGGGCAGGCGCGTGCTTATCGTGCTGGCTGGTCTGGGGTCGTCAGAAGCGCGGGCCGCAGAGTCGCGGCGGTTAATGCAATGGGCGTTCGACGCTTGGCGCATTGACCGCTTGTTCCGCGCCAATAAGACGGTTGCAACGTTGCCTGTTCAACTGGGAAACCGACGGACGCTGACGGTCGTCGCGCGTCAACCACTCGCTCTTGCATTATCGATTGAAGACAGCCGTAATTATCAGCTAGTGGTCCGTTATAAAGGGCCATTAAAAGCCCCAATCAAACGGGGTACGCAAATTGCCCTTCTGGTCGCAAAATTTCAGGACGGAACTGAACGAACAATGCCTTTATATGCTGCAACTTCAGTCGACCGCGCCGGTTTTTTCGTGCGCGCGCTCAACGGCCTGCGCGAATTGGTTGATCCGTCATGAACAGAGGGCGTTTTATTTCGATTGAAGGCGGCGAGGGCGTAGGCAAATCGACTCAGATAGCGTCGCTCGCCAAAGCCATTCGCGAAAACGGTCATGAAGTTATAATCACCCGCGAACCCGGTGGCACCGAAGGCGCGGAAATCATTCGTCAGCTCCTTCTGGGCGGCAGCGCGGAGCGCTGGCTTCCGCGCGCCGAAGCATTGCTGTTCGCGGCGGCCCGCAGCGATCATGTCGAGCGGCTAATCGAGCCTGCCCTAGCAAGTGGCACATGGGTGATCGCAGACCGCTTCATTGATAGCAGCCGCGCCTATCAAGGTGCCGGGTCTGGCCTGTCGGACGCTGATATTCTTACCTTGCATAGCATCGGCAGTCGGGGATTAATGCCGGACCGAACGCTGGTATTACGGCTTGATCCGCAGGAGGCGGCGAACCGCGCGGCCACGCGCGACAGGAACCGCCCCGACCGCATTCAGGGTAGGGCAGAGACATTCCACTCGGATGTCGATGTTGCCTTTGTGGGCTATGCGGAACGGGACCCACGTGTACGATTGGTTGACGCCTCCGGCTCGCCCGAGACTGTCACCGAACGTTTGCTAGCTCAAGTCGCTGATCTGTTAGGCGATACATGAGCATGTATCTGGGCCACGAGAAATGCTGGCGGCAGTTTTCGACGGCCTGCCACAGCGGCAAAGTTCATCATGGCTGGATATTGGCCGGCCCTAGAGGACTGGGTAAATCGGCATTTGCGGCGCGCGCAGCGGCTGCATTGGTTGACCCGGACAACAGCCACCGCACGCTCATCGAACGGGAAACCCACCCGGATATTCTTTGGGTTCGGCGGTTGGCGAAAGATGCGGGCAAGGATGACAGTGACGCGAGCGAAACTGCTGAATTCAAACGCAGCATTACCGTTGACCAGATCCGCGGCCTTCAGCAGTCGCTGACGACGCGCCCCGGCCTCAGTAACCGGCGGGCAATTATTATTGATGCCGCTGACGATCTGGAACGCGGCGGCGCAAACGCGTTGCTTAAATCGCTGGAAGAGCCGCCCGTTGGTACATTCTTCTTTTTGGTGAGCCACGCCAGCGACAGATTGCTACCAACCATTCGGTCGCGGTGCCAGATTTTGCGCTTTGATCCGCTGCCCGACAGTGAAATGACGGGCATATTGCGCGATGCTGCGCCTGAGGCAGGGGCGAGCGATATCGACACTTTGGTCCGCATCTCAAACGGCGCGCCGGGCCAAGCGCTCGATTTCATCGGGCTGGATCTGGGGAAAATGGAGGACGCCATGATGTCCATCATGCAGACAGGTGATCGCAGCAATGCGCTGCGTGCGGCGTTAGCCGAACAATTGTCACTGAAGTCGGCACAACCGCGTTACGAGGCGTTTTTGCGCCGCGCGCCGGCGTTAATCGCGGAACGCACGCGCCGATTAAGCACCCAACAACTTCCGCAAGGCGTGGAGGCGTGGGAAGCGGCGAGCAGCCTAGCGGGACGCGCTATTGCCCTGAGCCTCGATAAACAAAGCGTGGTGTTCCAAATGGGAAGCTTGCTGGCATCGGTCGAAGCGCATAAGGCAAACTCGTAAGCCTTTATCAAGAGTATCCATGTCAGACCCTTTTTACATTACGACGGCCATTGCCTATCCAAACGGAAAACCGCACATTGGCCACGCTTATGAAGCGATAGCCACCGACTGTATCGCAAGGTTTCAGCGTTTGATGGGCAAGGATGTTCGCTTCCTGACAGGCACCGACGAGCATGGTCTGAAAATGGACCAGACGGCCCGCACAGCAGGTGTATCAACCCAAGCACTTGCCGATGAAATGTCATCCTATTTCAAGAATATGTGCAGTACTCTTAATATTTCGTACGACCATTTCTGTCGAACGACTTCAGAGCATCATCACAAAGCGAGCCAGGCAATTTGGAAACTGCTGGAAGCCAGCGGCGATCTTTATCTGGACCGTTATGAAGGCTGGTACTCGGTACGCGACGAGGCCTATTATGACGAGATTGAGCTAACCGAAGGGGAAGGGGGCGTGAAGCTCTCTCCGCAAGGGACCGCCGTTGAATGGACCGTCGAGGAAAGCTGGTTTTTCCGCTTGTCGAAATATGAACAGCCATTGCTGGAGTATTACGCCAATAATCCCGATTTTATCCGTCCTGACAGCCGACGCAACGAGACCGTCAAATTTGTCGAAGGCGGCTTGAAGGATCTGTCGGTGTCACGGACCAGTTTTGACTGGGGCGTCAAAGTACCGGGCAGCGATAATCACGTCATGTATGTATGGCTGGACGCACTAACCACGTACATATCGGGCATCGGCTTTCCCGATGATAGCGAAGAATGGCGCAAATTCTGGCCGGCAAACCTCCACATTATCGGCAAGGATATTGTGCGGTTTCACACCGTCTATTGGCCCGCGTTCCTGATGTCCGCTGGCCTTCCATTGCCAAAGCAAGTTTTTGGCCACGGTTTCCTGCTTTCCCGCGGCGAAAAAATGTCCAAATCACTCGGGAATGTTGTTGATCCCATGGCACTTGCCGAGTTGTTCGGCGTGGATGCGCTGCGCTATTTCCTCCTGCGTGAAGTCAGCTTTGGCCAAGACGGCAGTTACAGTCCGGAAGCAATCGTAACGCGCGTGAATGCCGATTTAGCCAACAGCTTCGGCAATTTGGCGCAGCGTACATTGTCGCAAATTTTCAAGAATCTAGAGGGCTGCTTGCCCGTGATCGGTGACGACAACCCGGATGATCGCGCCCTGCTTGAACATGTGCGCAATGCAGTTGCCGTCAATATACCCGCTCAGTTCGAGGATCTGGCCTTATCACAAGGTCTGGAAATATGGATTCAGGCTGTTTTTGCGTGCAACGCCTATATCGATGTGCAGGCGCCATGGGCGTTGAAGAAAACGGACCCTGCGCGCATGGAAACCGTTCTGGGCACATTGTTCATATGTATCGCTCAACTCGCAATCGCTGCGTTGCCTGTGATACCAGCGTCAGCGACAAAATTGCTGGACCAAATGGGCATTCCCGAGAACATCCGCAATTTTGCAAATGCGGGGTCCGATTGGTACGCAACACTCGCAGCGAGCGGTTTCCGCATTGAACAACCTCAAGGTCTGTTCCCCCGGCTCGAACTGCCGGCGGAGGAGGGGGCTACCGCCTGATGCTCGTCGATTCCCATTGCCACCTAAATTATAAAGGCCTTGTTGAACAGCAGGGCGATGTGCTGGAACGCGCGCGCGCCAAGGGTGTTTCTGCCATGCTGAACATATCGACCCGCGAACGCGAATGGGACGAAGTCATCGGCCTTGCCGAGCACGAACGGGATGTCTGGGCGTCAGTTGGCATTCACCCGCACGAAGCCGACAGCCACAAGGGCATCGATGCCGCCAAGCTGATCGAACGCGCGCAACATCCGCGCGTCATAGCAATTGGCGAGACCGGTCTCGATTTCTATTATGACCATAGCGACCGAACGCAGCAGCTGGCATCTTTTCGCGAACATATCATTGCTGCGCGTATAACCGGTTTGCCCATTATAATTCACACGCGCGACGCAGAGGCGGAAACCGCAGCCATATTAACAGAAGAAATGGCCAACGGTGCGTTCACTGGCGTCATTCATTGTTTTACCGCGAGTGCGGATTTCGCGCGCACCGCGCTTGCCCTTGGGCTGTACATATCGCTATCCGGCATAGTGACGTTCAAAAACGCGACGGACTTGCAAGACGTCGCCAAATGGCTCCCGTTTGACCGTATCTTAGTCGAAACAGATGCCCCGTTCCTGGCACCGATACCGCATCGCGGCAAAACCGGTGAGCCTGCTTTTGTTGCAAATACGGCGGAATTTGTGGGGCAATTGCGTGGTGAAGCGCTCGGCGCGGTTGCGCAATACAGCACTGATAATTTTTACCGTCTGTTCTCAAAGGCACGGTCATGAACGTGATGGAAGACGGACCATCGCTTATTTGGGGCGTCGTCTGCATCATACTTCTCATTAGTTCGCTGGGGGCGAGGCGGCTTCCGCTCGGCCAAGTCGCCAAAATGGCGCTCGCTTGGGTAGCGATATTCGCGGCATTGTTCGCCATTTTTAGCTTCCGCTTCGAGTTCATTCAAATATGGGAGCGGATGAAGGCGGATATCTCCGGCGTATCCGGGCAAAGCGTGACGGGCGAAACCATTCAAGTGAGGCGTCAGGATGATGGGCATTACTGGTTGTTGGTCGACGTCAATAACAACCCGGTGCGTTTCATGATCGACAGCGGCGCAACGACCACGGCGGTGAACGCCAATACTGCAAAAGAAACCGGCATAAAAATCGAGGCCAATGGCTATCCGATTATCCTGAGCACAGCCAATGGACGTGTGACCGCGCAGCGCGGCAGCGTGGACTCGCTAAAAATAGGAAGCCACGAATTACAACAGCATCAGGTCGTCGTGTCCGAAAGCTTTGGCGACGTGAATGTGCTTGGTATGAATTTCCTCGACAGCATGAAACGCTGGAAGGTTGAGGCAAATGTAATGACGCTGGAACCATGAAATGCGGACCACGCCAATATAACGCCACCTTCTTACAACATATAATTTAACATAATATATATTATCGAACTTAGAGATAGCCACGCTGTGACACCTGATATTGCCCCACTTCACGCTATCATGGCCCGGTTGCGCGATCCGCTCTCTGGATGTCCATGGGATCTTGAGCAGAATTTTGCGACCATTGCGCCATATACGATCGAGGAAGCGTACGAAGTGGCGGATGCCATTGAACGCAACGATCCGGAAGCCTTGAAAGACGAGCTTGGCGACTTGTTGCTGCAAGTGGTCTTCCACAGCCAAATGGCGGCCGAACTCCAACAGTTTGCGCTTCAGGATGTCATCGACGGCATCTGCGCCAAAATGGTCCGGCGTCATCCGCACATCTTTGCAGACGTATCGGCAAACGACGCAGGTCAAGTCGTCCAAAATTGGGAAGACATTAAGGCGCTTGAACGCAGTGCAACATCACCCGATGACAGCGCACTTGCAGGCGTGGCAAAGGCCCTTCCCGCGCTGTTACGCGCCCAGAAAATCCAGAAAAGGGCTGCACGTACCGGGTTTGACTGGCCGGACTCCTCAGGAGCGCGCGACAAGGTGATTGAAGAACTTCAGGAGGTTGAAAGCGCCGCTAACCCACCCGAAATAGCCGAAGAAATAGGCGATCTTTTATTTGCGGTCGTCAACCTTGCACGCTTCCATGACGTTGACGCCGAAGATGCTTTGAAAGCTGCCAGCGCCAAGTTCGAGCGTCGCTTCAGAGACATGGAGACTGCCGCTGGTCCGGCATTTGCGGGGCTCTCACTAGACGAGAAAGAAGTCCTTTGGCAGAACGCAAAAGACAAGGAAAAACAGTAAATTACCGGCTATAGCTCGGCAAATACATATCGCTTTTCGAATTGCCCCCAAAATTGGCGACCCAACGAGACGTCCAGAACAATTTCGTCATCCTTGACGATTTGGTTACTGATGGTCCCTCTAGCATGGAGCCATGCGAGTGCAGCGCCGTCATCAGATTTCAGCGAAATGGTCCGGACCTGATTGCCCCGGGCAATCAAAGCAGACAAATGCGCCCTAAAGCCGTCAATGCCCTCACCTGTCTCCGCCGAAATCATTAAAGTGTTGTCGTTGCGTGCGACTTGCGCGGTGAGTTCCTCGCGTCTGTCGCCATCGAGCAAATCGACTTTGTTCCACAGTTCGACGAGTTCAGGTTGACGGGCAGCAAGGTCGTCATCCAAAACGCCGAGGTCCCGCAATATTTGAAGAACATCCTCGCGCTGGGCATCGGTTTCCGGATGCGAAATGTCGCGCACATGGACGATGATATCGGCAGAAATGACCTCCTCCAACGTCGCACGGAATGCAGCAACCAATTGGGTTGGTAGATCGGAGACAAAGCCGACTGTGTCGGACAATATCGCCTTTTCAACGCCAGGGAGGGCGATTTCGCGCATCGTCGGATCCAACGTCGCGAACAACATGTCCTCGGCCCGCACCTGTGCCCGCGTCAGGCGGTTGAACAAGGTAGATTTCCCTGCATTGGTGTAACCCACCAGAGCGATAACCGGCCATGGCGCCCTTTGACGACGCGCGCGATGCAAGGAACGGGTGCGCTTCACTTCTTCCAGTTCACGGCGCAAGCGCGCCATACGGTCACGGATCATCCGGCGGTCAGCTTCGATTTGCGTTTCGCCTGGACCGCCCAGAAAACCAAATCCGCCGCGTTGCCGCTCAAGATGTGTCCAGCTTCTTACAAGACGGCCAGCTTGGTAATCGAGATGCGCAAGTTCAACCTGAAGCCGACCTTCAGCGGTCGCGGCACGCTCCCCGAAAATCTCAAGTATTAGACCAGTACGATCGATGGTCTTCAAACCTGTCCGTTCTTCGAGATTTCGCTGCTGAATGGCGGTTAGACCAGCATCCACAATCAACAGATCAACTTCGAGTTCGCGCCCCATCTCCGCGATTTCTTCGACCTGCCCGCCGCCCAACAAGGTCACTGCACGCGGTGACCGCACGCGATAATGTTTGGTGCGAACAACGTTAAGACCGATGGCCAGAGCAAGACCTTCTGCTTCGGCAAGCCGAGCCTCGGGCCCAACAGACGCCCTTCCCGGCAATTCAGGATACACGACGAGCGCACGGGCACCCCGCGCGAACTCATCCGTCTCGCTACGTTGGAAACCGCTCAAATATCACTCTCGTCCACGCCCTGATTGTATTCCGCAAGGTTTACAGGATGTGCTGGCTGGATGGTGGAAATGGCATGCTTGTAAACAAGCTGCGTCGTTCCGTCGCGCTCAAGCAATACGGAGAAGAGGTCATAAGCGATAATGCTGCCCTGCAACATGACGCCATTGACGAGAAATGTCGTAACGGGCTCAGCCTTGTCGCACATGGCGTGCAAAAACACGTCCTGCAACATGCCAGCGCGGTGGCTTGTACGCGACATCATGTCGTCAAAAGCAGCACGATCGGGGGACACAGATGGCATGATGGTCGATATGGAATGTTTATAGACCAGCTGTGACATGCCGTCGCGGCGCAGTAATACGGAGAAATTGTCGAACCACGTCACCACGCCCTGCAGCTTCACGCCTTTTACCAAGAACATCGTTACGGGGGTTTTTGACTTTCTGAGGGAGTTCAGAAACAGGTCCTGTAGGCCGTTATTTTTTTCAGTCATCGTCAGTTTCCGTTTATTTTTATAGTTGCGCTGCCAAACATGAATGACTCACGTGGGGCTTGGGAGAAAGCCATGACGCGTTACACCATTAAAGGTAATTTCGCAAATGGACCCGACTTACCCCTCGTCCCCAAACTCGACACCGGTTTTGCGAACAAAAATGCCCAGTAGCTTGAGTTTCCGATGCAAAGCAGAACGTTCCATCCCAACAAACGCCGCAGTCTTCGAGATGTTTCCCGAAAATCTTTTTATCTGAACACGCAGATATTCCCGCTCAAACGCCTCACGTGCTTCGCGTAAGGGTGCCCCCATTAACGAGGTGACGTTATGTTCCGCGCCTTCGTAGCTGTTGATGATTTCGGAGGGGAGCATGTCCGCTTCAATCGTGTGGATACGGTTTGCGGGCGCCAGTATGATCGTCCGTTCAATAATATTGCGTAACTGGCGCACATTGCCCGGCCACTCGCACGCCTGCAGCGCCGCCATCGCGTCATCCGAAAAATAGGGCGGCGGGATGCGATGCTCTGATGCGAAACGCGCGGCATAATGGTTGGCGAGGTCCGGAATATCCTCGCGGCGATATGACAAGGGCGGAATTTCGACTGGCACGACATTCAGGCGGTAAAACAGGTCCTCACGGAAACGCCCCTCTGCGATTTCCACCGCAAGGTCACGTGCGGTTGCGGAAACAAAACGCACATCGACGCGTATCTGTCGGTCGCCACCGACCCGCACGAAACTTTGGTCGGTCAGAACGCGAAGTATCTTGCCCTGCGTAGTCCATGGCATATCCGCAACTTCGTCGAGGAACAGCGTTCCACCATGGGCTTTTTCGAGCATTCCCGCCTGAACAAGCTTTCCGTCTTGTTCAATCCCGAACAGCTCCTCATCGAACCGGTCAGGTGACAGGCGCGCGGCGCTGACGGACACAAACGCGGAGCTCGCACGTGGACTCCAGCTATGCAGCAAACGCGCCGCGACTTCCTTGCCGACACCGGCTGGACCGGTAATCAACATGCGGCTTCCGGTACCGGCAACCTTTTTGAGCGTAGCGCGCACCGTGTTGATCGCGGCCGATGACCCAGTCAATTCCTCTGAATGTCCAACGCGCGCCTTTAGCGAAGCGTTTTCTGCGCGAAGCCTTTCGGTCTCGGTCGCTTTCGAAACCAAATGCAAAAGCTTGCTGGCTTCAAATGGCTTTTCAATGAAATCGGCGGCACCCTGCCCGATGGCAGCAACTGCCGTGTCGATGTTTCCATGGCCTGAAAAGACAATAACGGGAATTTGCGGATCGCGCTGCTTAATCGCGCGAAGCAGTTCGATGCCATCCATGGACGATCCGCGCAGCCATACGTCCAAAAGTATCAGTGACGGCAATCGTTCATCAAGTGCCGCCAGTGCCTCGTCCGCGGAGGCCGCCGTGCGCGTGCCATATCCTTCGTCATCCAAAACCCCGGATACCAAGTCCCGAATGTCCTGTTCATCGTCTACGATCAATATGTCCAATGCCATGTAACGAATGACCTTCAGTTGGAAGTAGCCGGGGCTTCAGCAGATTTTGCTACTTTCGCCGCTACTAAGTCGGGGATGAATTTTAACGTAACAACTGCGCCGCCACCGGGGTTGTCGGTCAGCGAAATTTCGCCAAAATGTTCTTCGGTAATCTTTTTGACGATAGCCAGGCCAAGACCAGAGCCGGTTGCGCGATTGGTTATATAGGGCTCCAATATGCGCTGACGGTCTGCAGGTAGGCCAATGCCATTGTCCGCAATCGAGATGACCAGCGACGCCCCGTCCGCGTTCAAATCGACCGATATGACGCCATCCGCATCGTTTTCCTTTTTCCGCTCTTGAATAGACTCTACCGCGTTCTTCAGAAGGTTCGTAATCGCTTGGCCAAGCTGCCGTCTGTCCGACGTAAGCATAGGCGCGTCCACATTCTGGCGGTAGGTGAAACGGACATCTGGGTGCGCTACCTCGAACATGAAAACCGCATGACCTACAATGTCATGCACATTCTCGGGCCGGAATAGCGGCTTCGGCATCCGCGCGAATGAGGAAAACTCGTCAACGATGTTTCGCAAATCGCCGACTTGCCGCACGATCGTACTGGTAAGCTGCTCAAAGATCGCCTGATCCTGCGTCAGCTGCTTCCCGAAACGCCGCTGCAAGCGCTCTGCAGCGAGTTGAATGGGGGTAAGCGGGTTTTTGATCTCATGCGCGATCCGGCGCGCGACGTCGGACCAAGCCGCCCGCCGTTGATCGGCCAATTGCTGGCTGATATCTTCGAACGTGACCACACTGCCCTGCTCACGCGGTGATACTGTTACCGCAACGGTCAATGGCTCCGGCCCATCGCCCAACTGCACGACGCCACGGCTGCTATCCTTGGCGAGTTCTGCGAGTGCGGGTGCGATAACATGGAACTGCTTACCCACAATGGACTTCAACTTACCGCGCAATATTTTTTCTGCCGTCGAGTTCGCCAGTTGGATAATCCCGTTGTCACCGACCGAAATCACGCCAGCAGAAACCGATTCAAGCACCGCTTCAATGAAGATACGACGTTCGGCAAGTTGATGGTTCGTTGCGATTAACGCGCCGGTCTGACTTTCAAGCCGCTCCGTCATGCGGTTAAAGGATTGAGAGAGAAATCCAATCTCATCCTCCCTGCGCATATCCTCGCTAACCCGCGCCGAGAAATCACCATCCGCAATCTTCTGCGCCGCGTCGACCAGGCTATTGATTGGCCGCACGAGCCGGTCAGCCACGCGCAGTGCGATCCACAGCGTGATCCCGATAATCAGGAGCGACACGATATATAATGCAATATTGAACTGAAGCTGCAGCGCCCGGGACCGCGCGGCCATATTTTCATAGTCTTTCAAGACGAGCTGCGCTGTCCTGCTGAGCTTAAACGATGGGACACTCACCGCGCGGCTGGTGTACAAATATGAACGCGGCTTATCGAAAAGCAAAATTATCGCTTCGATACGGTCGTCCTTCACATTCGCTACTAAGGTTTGGCCGCTGTTCAGCGTGGCCAGACTTTTCGCGTCAATCCAAGGCTGGTTTTCCTTGCGGTCCGTATCAGGCGACCAGACACTCTCGGTTTGCTGCGTTCCGTCCGGCGCGATGGAAATGATAGCGGATTCGGTCAGCTTACGGACCAATGTCCAGTTCGCGCTTGCGGTTAGAAAGTCGGGGTCCGTGATCTCAACCTGCCGCAGCGCATATCGAATATCGACAGCCATCGCCGAAGTGTCATCGCTTAGGTCGTTCAGCTTTTCGGTATAGTAGCCCTTCGCCAGTGTCTGCGAATTTTCAAGGACTCCCCGCGTCGTGCTTGAAAACCAGAACTGCACGCCGCTTTGGAAAAGAATTGAGGCGAAAATAACAAGCAACACAGTCGGTATCGTCGCGACGAGCGAGAAAATAGCAATCAGCCGAACGTGCAGCATGTCCTTGCTATAAAACTCGCTGCGGTTTTGGCGTTTTCGTGCAGCGCGGTGCCCCGCTGCGATTAATATGCAGGCCGCAGGCAACATGTTGCTGACCAGAAGAACGGCCATCAGCGTAGGGGACAATGGCTCCGCGCGCTGCGCATTCAGCACAAAACCGGTGATGACGCCGACAACGACCACAGCGGCGATACTGGCTGTCTCAAATACCCGAAATGACACGCCGCTGCTAAAGGGATTTAGAGCCGCCCAAAACGAACGCATAGCGGCCGGAAAATGCTTAGCATTAGTCATTGTTGCCACAATGACACAGTAGATGCGGCATTAAAAGCACAATCTGGGAGCAGATATTGTAAATTCGGCAGCCCCGAAATGCACTTTTCCGCTGGGATTATTTCATTAGATTATAGGCCGTCAGCTTCTTCTTCAGCGTGTTTCGATTAATGCCGAGCAGTGCAGCCGCCTTCAACTGATTGCCCTTCACTTGGCGCATGACGTGTTGCAGCAGCGGTATTTCGAACTGCGCCAACGCACGCGGATAGATTTTTTCGCGCGACGGCGGCCGCATGCGCTGTTCGCGCAAGAACTGAACGACCGCGGCCTCAAAACTGGCGCCCTGAACCGGGGCATCAACGTCTTGCCCGGGTTCAAGAAATTGGGCCATCGTTGCTTCAGTGATTGTGTCTTCGCGGCACATCAACGCCAGACGGTAAATCAGGTTCTTGAGCTCGCGGATGTTCCCGCGCCAAGGCATGGTCATCAATTGCGCGATCGCGCTGTCATCGATCTTTCGCATGGGTAGGCCGTCTTTTGCAGCCATCATAAGAAAATGTTGCGCCAACAATCCGATGTCCTCGGTTCGGTCTCGCAAGGGCGGCATTTCAATCGGAACAACGTTCAGGCGATAGAACAAATCTTCGCGAAATCCGCCCTTCTCGATTAAGGCTGGCAAATTCTGGTTCGTTGCAGCCACAATCCGCACGTCCAATCGGATGCTTGCTTTCCCGCCGATCCGGCTAATCACGCCGCTTTGAAGCGCGCGCAGCAATCGTGTTTGGGCGTGCATCGGCATGTCGCCGATTTCATCCAGAAACAGCGTGCCACCTTGGGCCTGTTCAAAACGCCCTATCGATTGGCCGACAGCACCCGTGAATGCGCCTTTCTCATGTCCGAACAGCTCTGCCTCGATAAGCTCGCTAGGTATGGCGGCCATATTCACAGCGACAAAAGGCCCCGTCTTTCTGTGGCCCAAATTGTGGATAGCCTCAGCCACCAGTTCTTTACCGGTGCCGCTTTCGCCCGATATCAATACAGACAAATCGTTGCGAAGGAGCCGCGCAACCATTCGGTAGACATCCTGCATCGCCGCGCTTCGGCCAATCATAGGCAGGTTCGCCTCGGACAGAGACGTAAACGGGTCGGACGCCGAGGTTTGCCGCTTGGCAATGCCCTGCTTCACCGCGAGCACCAGATCATTCAGATCAAAGGGTTTGGGGAAATATTCAAACGCGTCGATTTCACTGGCTCGAACGGCGGTTTCCAACGTGTTTTGCGCCGACATTATGATAACGGGCATGTCAGGCGTTTTCGCCATCGCCGCTTTCAGCGTGGATAATCCGTCGCTGTCCTTTAAAACAACGTCAGTCAGCATCAGATCGAAATATGTCTCCGCGAGCACAGCGTCTCTACCCGCTACCGAATCGCATATCTGCGTTTCGATGTTCTCCGCAGCAAGCGCCGCACTCACTACCAACCCAATCGATGCGTCGTCCTCAACGATCAGAACCTTTGCCGCAGTCATCCGCTGTTCCTTCCCGACGCCACCGGAAGCAACAGCCGGAAGGTGGTTAAGCCGTTACTCGCGTCCCGTTCAAAATGGACGCGGCTATTCATTTGTTGGACAAGCTTTCGGACGATGGCGAGGCCCAGTCCCTGCCCGTCTCTTTTGGTCGTTACAAAGGGCGAAAAAAGCTCATCCACGATATGCTCGGGAACGCCAGGGCCGTTATCCGATATCGCTATTTCTACTGGCAGCTTCACCGTTCGGCGGTCGATATCCGCATCACGCAGCGCTCCGCTCATAACAAAGCGCGTCGATATGCCGATGACACCGTCCAGACGACCTTGCAGTGCATCGGTTGCGTTCTGAAGCAGGTTTATCAGTATTTGCACCATCCCGTCGGCGTCGATCAAAACATCCGGCAGCGACGGATCATAATTTATCGTAATTTCTGGCATGGCGCGATTTGCGGCGCGCAGCGACCGAATGGCACGCTCAATCAGCAAATGTACGTTGGCTGGGGCGAGTTCCGCTGGCTCCGATCGGCCAAGTTTCTGCATTTGGTCCAACAAACGCGCAATACGGTCCACTTCGTTGACGATCAATTCCGTCAGTGGCCGACCTTTGTCATCAACCTGACGTGCGAGCAATTGCGCTGCACCTTTGATGCCAGCCAAGGGGTTTTTAATCTCATGACCCAATATGGCAGGTGCGCCCATGGCTTGTTGCTGACCGGTATCGCGCTGATCGCCGATATGTTCGCGCCCGCCATTGCGCGGCGATATCACTGCTATCCGCCACTCCGGGTCACCTGCGATCGCGGAAATATTGATGTCGATTGTAATTAAACCATCGGCGGTTTGCATCTCCATGTCTTGCGCGGAAATGTCGTTTTCATGCGATAACAGCGCCATGTTCATCCGCTCGCTCTCGAATGCCAGTACGTCGCCAATCGGCTGCCCCTCAAGCCTGCGCCGGCTCCGTCCGAAAAATGCTTCGCTCGCTTCGTTCGCGTAACAAATGATGTGCGTCGGCGAAATCAACAGCACTGGTACCGCAATGCTCGACAGCATCTGACCATATTCAGGACGATGCAGCGTTTCGGTCATTATTATGCAGCCGTCCGGGTTAGGAATGGCTCATAAAAACGGGTGAGCTCATCCATCACCACCGCAGGTTCATCAATGCGGTTCACGAAATTGCGAAACTCTGCCGAGCCATTCAAACCTTTGGTGTACCAACCGATATGCTTGCGCGCGATACGCAGACCAACTTCGTCGCCATAATGGTCGCGCATCGACCGATAATGTTCGATGATGAGGTCGAACTGCTCGTCGATGCTTGGGTCAGCGAGCGTGTGCCCTGTGCGAAACCAGTGCATCATCTGGCCAAGCAACCAAGGTTTTCCATAAGCGCCGCGCCCGACCATCACCCCATCTGCGCCACTTTGCTCAAGCGCCGTACGAGCGTCATCAATGGTGCAGATATCGCCATTTACGATGACGGGCAGTGAAACAGCCTCCTTGACCTTCCGCACGAAAGCCCAGTCCGCCGAACCTTTATACATCTGGTTCCGGGTGCGGCCATGAACCGTTATCATTTTTGCGCCAAGGTCCTCGGCAATATGCGCCAACTCGGGCGCGTTTAGGCTGCCGTGATCCCAGCCCATCCGCATCTTAACCGTCACCGGCACGGAAACCGCCTTAACCGTTGCTTCGATGAGGCTCGCGGCCAAAGGTAAGTCACGCATCAACGCAGATCCTGCGTCGCCATTGACCACCTTTTTGACGGGGCAGCCCATGTTGATATCGATAATCGCAGCACCGCGTTCTTCATTGAGCTTCGCCGCCTCGCCCATTTCATAGGGCGTGCAACCCGCAAGCTGCATGGATACTGGCTCTTCGATCGCGTCCCACTCGCACTTCTGAATGCTTTGGCGTGTTTCACGGATCATCGCTTGACTAGCAATCATCTCGGTAACGTTGAGGCCGGAACCATAGCGGCGAACGATCTTGCGGAATGGCATATCCGTAACACCCGTCATCGGTGCGAGAATGACCGGACAGTCGATCTTGATATCGCCAATATATATGGGGTTGATCTGCATGTTATGTAATTGCCTAAAATTTAGGCAGGCCGTTACCCGCTTTCGGCTTGGCGGGCAAGTGCAGTGTCGCTAGAGCGCAGACATGGTATCACGCCCCAATGTCGTTGCACTTATAGTCGCCGCTGGTTCTGGAAGCCGAACAGGCGGCGATATGCCGAAGCAGTTCCGTATGCTGCGGGGAAAACCGATGCTGCGTCATAGCTATGAGGCGCTCGCCGGCCATTCCGGGATAACGCAAGTCTATGTCGCGGTAGGTGCTGGACAGGAAGAATCCGCACGTGCCGCAATTTGCGGGCTACCGGACCCACATATACTGGAGGGCGGCATCACGCGGCGCGACAGTGTATACCGCGGATTACAAGCCATTCAAAAATATGGCGGCGCAGATCGCGTATTGATTCACGATGCCGCACGCCCGTTTTTAACAGCGAAGGTGATCGACGATTTGATCGCTGCGCTGGATGACGCGCCCGGCGCTGTGCCTGCCCTTCCCGTCGTGGATAGCCTCGCCCGAGGTCATAACAGCCTGACCGAAACGGTGGACCGTGACGCTTTGTGGCGCATTCAAACGCCGCAAGCCTTCCAATTCGACAGCATATTCAAGGCACATGCGAACTGGACAGGTGACGAACCAACCGACGATGCGCGCATGATAGTCGCCGCCGGCGGTGAAGTTCGCATCGTCCAAGGCGACGAGAGCCTCCACAAATATACCTTTTCAAGCGATTTTGCAGGACGCTCTATGTCGACATTCAGAAGTGGCAACGGATTTGATGTGCATCGCTTGGTGCCAAATGCCGAGCTTTGGCTATGCGGGCTAAAAATCGAGCACGACATGGGACTTGCCGGACACAGCGACGCCGACGTGGCGCTGCACGCGTTGACTGACGCCATTTTGGGAGCTGCTGCGAAAGGGGACATTGGTGACCATTTCCCGCCGTCCGATCCCCAATGGCGTGGCGCGTCCTCCGACCGGTTTCTCGCCCACGCCATCATGCTGGCCCGCAACGAAGGCTTTGAACTTGCGAACGCCGATGTGACTATTATTTGCGAGCGCCCCAAGATCGGCCCGCTTCGAGGAGAAATGCGCGCACGCATTGCTGAAATAATGGCTGTTGATGTTGATCGAATCTCGGTAAAGGCAACCACGACTGAGATGCTGGGTTTCACCGGACGTGGTGAAGGCATAGCGGCGCAAGCCACGGCTACTTTAGAGAAATCCTGATCATGAAATCCGTTCTACCTGCCAAAATCGCCAGAATGGCGGAGCGCGTCGTTGCCGAAAACAAGACTGCGGGGCGTACCGTTGCCATCGCCGAAAGCTGTACTGGCGGACTGGTCGCGGCCGCTATCACTGAAGTACCCGGTAGCAGTGCCATCCTAGGATCGGGCTATGTGACCTATAGCAATGATGCCAAGATGAAAATGCTTGGCGTTAATGAGGACATATTGGACACTTTTGGCGCCGTTTCGGTCGCTGTTGCCTGGGCAATGGCACAAGGCGCGCTTAAAAAGAGTGGCGCGGATATTGCTGTTGCCATCAGCGGCGTTGCTGGCCCGGATGGAGGTACAGCCAACAAGCCGGTGGGCACGGTTGTTTTCGCCGTCGCAAAAAAGGGACAAGACCCCGAAGATGTTGTCGGCGACCGTAAGGAATTTGGCGCAGACAAAAGCCGCGCCGATATACGCAGTTTTGCGACGCTTTACGCGCTTGAACTGCTGTTACCGTCCACACCATAAAGAGCATCTGCCCGCTCGATGAACGCGGTCGTCATCTTGCGCAGTGCAGAATCGAAAAACTGACCGGCCAAAGCCTCGAACACGCGGTTGCGGAACGAGAAATCGACAGTGAAGTCCACAATGGATCCTCCGCCCGCTAAAGGCGCGAAACTCCACGCATTATGCAAATGCTTCATGGGACCGTCGAGATAGTCCACCACGATTGCCGACTTTGGCGTCTTGATTACGCGGCTACTGAAGGTTTCGCGCAACGCTTTAAAGCCAACGATCATGTCAGCCAACATTTCCGCTTCCTCGTCACTGCGAACGCGAATGGCGCTAACCCATGGCAAAAATTCAGGATATCGTCGGACATCCGCCACCAGTTCATACATTTGCTCCGCGCTGTGCGGCAGAACGCGTCGTTCGTGGTGATGCGGCATTTGTAGGAGTTCCCTAACGTGCCTTAG
Organism: uncultured Sphingorhabdus sp.; assembly: GCA_963508315.1. Taxonomy (GTDB): domain Bacteria; phylum Pseudomonadota; class Alphaproteobacteria; order Sphingomonadales; family Sphingomonadaceae; genus Sphingorhabdus_B. Next base: position 115,900 of record CAUOWK010000005.1, read on the forward strand.
CCAATTGAGCGGCGCGCGCATCACGCATTTTAGCGAAGTCGTCACCGGCGTGATAGCTGGAACGCGTCAGCGGGCTTGCTGCTACAAGCAGAAAGCCCTTCGCCCGCGCGATGGCAGCATATGCATCAAATGCTTTTGGTTCCACAAAATCCATAACTTTTGTGTGCTTCGGGGTGGGTTGCAGATATTGTCCCATCGTCAGGAAATCGATGTCCGCACTGCGCATATCGTCCATGACCTGATGGACTTCCATCCGCTCCTCACCAAGCCCAAGCATTACGCCAGACTTCGTGAATATCGACGGATCATGGCGCTTCACCGTTTCCAGCAATCGCAGTGACGCGTAATAACGGGCACCCGGACGAATAGTCGGATACAGGCGGGGGACGGTTTCCAGATTGTGATTATACACATCCGGCCGCGCAGTTACGATTGTCTCAATCGCCGCCTGCGCCTTGTTCCTGAAATCGGGCGTCAGGATTTCGATCGTTGTGTTGGGTGTAGTGCGCCGAAGCGCTTCAATTACCTTCACGAACTGGCTTGCACCGCCGTCTGGCAAATCATCCCGATCAACCGAGGTAATCACGATGTGCTCCAGCCCCATCTTCGCGGCCGCAATAGCAACATGCTCGGGCTCAAGCGGATCAACTGCCCGCGGCATACCTGTTTTGACATTACAAAATGCACAGGCGCGCGTGCAAACATCGCCTAGGATCATCACAGTCGCGTGCTTCTTCGTCCAGCACTCGCCGATATTGGGGCAAGCAGCCTCTTCGCAGACAGTGTTCAGGTTCAAGTCACGCATTAGCCGGCGCGTTTCATTGAAACCCGCTCCCGTAGGTGCCTTGACCCTAATCCAGTCGGGCTTTCGCTCCCTTGCGGGGCGTTCGGGCAAGTTTGTTGGTGCGTTCATTGCGCCCGAATAGCGGCAGAGGGCCATCTTGCCAACTGCAACTTGCCTGCTATGGGTTGCAAAATCGGTAAAGGGACACCTATGATAATCGATACCCTCACATCGCCAGTCATTCTCTTTTTTGTTCTGGGCTTTGTGGCCGCGGCACTCAAATCAGATCTCAGCATCCCTGAAGCATTCGCCAAAGCGATGTCGATTTACCTGATGGCCGCCATTGGGCTGAAAGGAGGCGTTGAGGTCGCCAACAGCGGCATAACCGCCGAAGTTGCCGCCGCTGCGGTCACTGGCTTGGCGCTGAGTTTTCTGCTGCCGTTCATCGCCTTCGCTCTTTTGCGTCAATTCGGCGGACTATCCAAAATCGACGCGGGCGCTGTTGCTGCGCATTATGGTTCAGTTAGCGTGGTCACCTTTGTTACCGCAAAGGAAATTCTCACGGGTCAGGGGCTTGGGCCAGCAGGCTATATGGTTGCCGTCCTTGCGCTCATGGAAACACCAGCAATTATAACTGGTCTGATGTTGGCACGCCGCGGCGAAACGGCGTCTGGCGAAAAAGCGGGGACTCCCTGGCATGAAGTGCTGACGAATGCATCGGTGATGATTTTGGTCGGCAGTTTCATCATAGGAACAATCGCCGGGGCTGATGGTTTCGCGCCTGTAAAACCATTGTTTGATACCGGCTTTCGCGGCGTGTTGTGCTTATTCCTTCTCGACATGGGTCTCATTGCGGCGCGCCGGCTTATTCAGTCCCGCAAGATCACGTGGCGGTTAGTTGTGCTCGCGATAGTGTTACCGCTTGTAAACGGAACCATTGGCACCGTCGCGGGGACCATGATTGGGCTTGATGTCGCATCCGCTGCAGCACTGGGCATATTGGCGGCAAGCGCATCTTATATTGCTGTGCCAGCAGCCATGCGCCTCGCATTGCCACAGGCAGACCCCGGCATCTATCTCAGCATGACATTGGGCGTAACATTCCCGTTCAACATCATCTTCGGGATCACCATTTTTGCCGCTCTGGCACAGGCCATAGGATAACCCATGATTCAAACCGAAAGCCGCAAGCGAATCGAACTCCTAGTCGATACGCCTCTTGTTCCCCGGATTGTCGCCCATTTGAAGGCTGTCGACATATCGGGATGGAGCTTGATCCACGTTGATTCAGGCGGCGGACGCGATGGCGAGTGGCAGCAGGACGATGTCACTGGCGCTGGCGCCAAGACCATCGTGCTCGCAATCGCTTCAGAAGCAAAGGCAGGTGCCCTGATCGACGCTATTGCGCCGTTGCTCGATAGCTATCGGATGCTGTTGACCGTTGGCGATGTGCAAGTTGTCCGGGGCGAGCGTTTCTGATGCCTGAATTTGCCGTTTTAGTGGATGGCTATCGCCGTTTCAAATCCGAAGCCTATGTGCGGCAAAAGGCGCGCTATGATGAACTGGCCACCGATGGCCAGTCTCCGCCGATCATGGTTATCTCATGCTGCGACAGCCGTGTTGACCCTGCCACGGTGTTTGACACGGTTCCCGGTCAAGTCTTTGCCTTGCGCAATGTCGCAAATCTGGTGCCTCCGTTCGAAACGGGCGGCGGTTTACACGGGGTGTCGGCTGCCATCGAATTTGGCGTCATGGGTCTGGAAGTACGCCATATAGTGGTGCTGGGTCATGCCCAATGCGGCGGCATCAAAGCTTCGCTGGAAGGCGGCGACCTAGGTCATGGCGGGCATAGCTTCATCGACGGATGGGTTGATATCGTGAAACCGGCACGTGAAAGGATTTTGGCCGCTAATTCGGAAAATCCGCAACGCGATCTGGAGTTGGAGGCCATTAGGGTCAGCCTCGCAAACCTAAGGACATTCCCTTTCATCGCAGGTCGCGAAAAAGCAGGAAAACTCAAACTGCACGGTGCGTATTTCGGTATCGCCGATGGCATTTTGCAGGTGCTTGACGAAGAAACGGATTCGTTCGAACCGCAATGACTCAGCCTAATGTAAACCCCGATTATTACGATGATTTGGACCTTAGCTTTGAACAGGCTTGGGATGTCATTCAAAATGGTCTGAAAGATCGCCATAGTGCGGCGCACGCGCCAGTTGTTGGCACGGTGGACGAACTGGGCGCGCCCCAATTGCGGGTCATGATCCTGCGTGACATCTGCCGTGACACCCGGACGCTTCGGTTCAATACCGACGCGCGCTCTCATAAAATCATGCAGATGCGGGCGAACGATACGACCAGCATCCTGATTTATGATGCCGCAGCGAAAGTTCAGTTAAGGCTGTCCGGCAAAGCACAGGTCATCGTCGGAGGCGACATTGCCGACGCTGCCTGGTCACAGTCCACACCCTTTGCGCGGCGCTGTTACATGGCGGAGGCATCGCCGGGTTCCGAAGTACTTGCGCCGTCGTCGGGGCTGCCGGAGTGGATAGAAGGTCGCCAACCGAGCGAAGTGCAATTGGTCGATGCGCGCCCTAATTTTGCTACTCTATTGTTTCAGGCTAACCAATTGGAGTGGCTATATCTTGCCAATGCCGGTCATCGTCGCGCGCGTTGGACGTGGGACGCTGCGCAAGCCTCATGGAGCGGGCGCTGGCTCATCCCGTGAGCCGACACAGTTGGCAAGATAGGCCGCAATCATTATCTCGTGCCGTTTTGCGGCCAGTGACAGGTCATCTTCGACCCTGCTTTCGACGTTCACATAAGCGATTTCAGGCCGGTAAATGGCAAGGTAGTTGGAGAGCGAACCATCGCTTTGCCCAACTTCCTCATGCCAAAAGTGAACGCCCGACCCCGCCATACCAGCCCCGCATTTCTGCGCCTCTTTCGACGGTTGCCGATCGCGCGCCAGAAATGCCGAAAGCGCAAACGTATCGGCATTTGCCATGATTGGCTGCGGATTCACGGCCATAAGGCTATTTTTGCGCGGTATTATTTTGCCTGCGGTATAAGCGGCACGGTCCAATATCGTGATGTCGCCGCGCCCCCCTTCCCCGTCACCGCTGAAGCCGTGGCTGTTGGTATGTAAGGCTATAACCGGCCGATTGGCGGCGAAGTGGTCCATGAACACACGCGTAAAAATTGGAGCCCCATCCGCAAAATTCCTGTTCGGATCACACATCTGGGCGATCACATCACGCACGCCACATTGGCCTAATCCTGCCTGACGACGCGCGCTGCCAGGGCCGGAGTTTATGGCGATACCTGTGCCGCCATATTGGCGAAGTGCTGCAATCATGCCGTCAAAGGCAGCGTTCTCATCATCATGTGGAACTACCCACACCGGACCATCGGGCCGTGCTGCACTTGAAAAACGAATGAGATGCCAAGCGAAACCATTTTCGGAAAAACGATATTCGCGGATGTTCAAATCGGCGAAATAGCCATCGACCGAGATATTCCGCGCAATGTCATCATCGATTGATGCCAGCGCTTGTGCATCTGCCTCATCCCAATCCGTCATCGACGCGCCAGTTGGTGATGATATCGCCAACTGCGCGAGAACGAAGAGCCGTAGCAGCCGTATATTCATCTGATCAACCGTAAGAAGCGGACAGAGGACATAGCGGCAGTACATGTCAGTGGTAGCTTCCGGTCTTCAAACTCACCGTCGATTAAAACACCGGTCTCTACCTGATCGCCTGTCACCACTGCGGACGGCATGATGCCAAGGTCATCGCGGGGCCCAGTGCGAAAATCCCGCCGGATCCAGGCAATACCGTGCCCAACCATGTCTGCCACGCTGTTGGCCTTAAAGGCGATGATGTTGACATTGCCGGCATCGAATGGCTCAATGAAAATACCGGCATAAGCGTTTTCTTCAGCGCCTTGCAGCCAGACACCCGCGTCGCCGAGGGTTTCCGACCAAGCAGCTGGGACAGTCTCGCGAAGCCCTTCGACGTCGCCTTGGCGCATGCCCTCACGGACCTCGCCCCACCGGGTTGATGGGCCAACTGTCAGGCCTGTAAATATTTCGCACCCGTCGGTGACCACGACTGCGATTGGCTGTGCCACTATTTCAACCGAAGGCAGCATTGGGACAATATCCGCCATGGTAATTTCGCCATGAAGCCTGCGCGCCAGTAAATTCATCGTACCGCCCGGCAAAACGAGTATTTCGCCAGTCCAGGCAGCGAGCTTTTTGCACATGCCGCTTACCGTGCCATCGCCAGCGCAGACGATGACGGTTTCGATTTCTTGGGCTTCCAGACTGCGCCGGTCGGGAAGATCGTCATCCGGCAAAACAGCCCGTGTGATTATCTGGAACCCACCCAGTTGCAACGAAGCAATCAGCGCGCCGTCGTCAACCGCCGCAGCGTTACCGCTGGAGCTGTTGCTGACGAGAATGGCGCGCTTCATGCCATCATCAACGCGTCATCTTCTTATAAGTTGCACGGTGCGGGCGGGTCGCTTCATCGCCAAGACGCGCAATCTTGTCTTCTTCATATGATTCAAAGTTGCCTTCAAACCACTCGACATGGCTATCGCCTTCAAATGCGAGGATATGGGTCGCCAAACGGTCGAGGAAGAAGCGGTCATGGCTGATGACCACAGCGCACCCGGCAAAGCTTTCAAGGGCTTCTTCAAGTGCCGACAGCGTTTCAACGTCCAAGTCGTTGGTAGGTTCATCGAGAAGAAGCACGTTGCCGCCTTCTTTCAACATTTTCGCCATGTGCACGCGGTTGCGTTCACCACCCGACAGCAGACCGACCTTTTTCTGCTGGTCAGTGCCCTTAAAATTAAACGCACCCACATAAGCGCGAGTCGGCGTCTCATGCTTACCCAGCTTCATGAAGTCAGCACCGCCGGAAATTTCCTCCCACACATTTTTGTTGGGATCGAGATCATCGCGGCTCTGGTCCACAAAACCAAGCTTGACGGTCTCGCCAATTTCAACTTCACCAGAATCAGGCGTTTCTTGACCCGTAATCAGACGGAACAATGTCGATTTACCCGCACCGTTCGGGCCAATAACGCCGACAATTCCGCCCTGCGGAATGGTGAAGGACAGATTTTCAAACAGTAATTTGTCGCCATAGGCTTTAGTAACATTTTTGACTTCGATAACCTTGCTGCCGAGGCGCTCGGGTATCTGGATGACGATTTGCGCCTTTCCGGGTGCCCGGTTTTCCTGTGCCTCAACCAATTGATCAAAGGACTTGATACGCGCCTTTGACTTTGTCTGTCGCGCCTTCGGACTTTGCCTGATCCACTCTAGCTCGTCCTTAATCGCCTTTTGACGGCCAGCATCCTCGCGTGATTCCTGCTCGAGGCGCTTGCCTTTCTTCTCTAGATAGGTCGAATAATTGCCTTCATAGACAAAATAGCGACCGCGATCGAGCTCGAGTATCCAGCTAACGACATTATCGAGGAAATAGCGGTCGTGGGTTACGAGAATGACGTTACCCTTATAATCGACGAGATGTTTTTCGAGCCAAGCGACCGATTCCGCATCCAAGTGGTTGGTAGGTTCATCGAGCAGCAGAATGTCAGGCTTCTCAAGCAGCAACCGCGTCAACGCAATACGGCGCTTTTCGCCGCCGGAAAGACTAGTCACAGGGCTGTCTGCGGGCGGACAGCGTAAAGCGTCCATTGCCAATTCCAGCTGGCTATCAAGCGACCAGCCGTCAACGGCATCAATCTTTTCCTGAAGCGTGCCCATTTCTTCCATCAGCGCATCAAAATCGGCGTCCTCCGGAGGATCGCCCATAATGGTCGAGATTTCGTTGAACCGGTCAACTAAGTCAGCGATTGGGCGCACGCCGTCCATCACATTTTCTTTGACCGTTTTGGTCGGATCAAGCTCTGGCTCCTGCGCCAGATATCCAACGCGGATATGTTCGCCCGGCCATGCTTCGCCGGTAAATTCGGTGTCCATGCCCGCCATGATTTTCATCAAGGTCGATTTACCCGTGCCGTTTGGCCCAACGATGCCAATTTTCGCATCCGGATAGAATTGCAGGTTGATATTGTTGAGTACCGGCTTGTTCGCGCCGGGGAAGGTTTTTGTCATTCCCTTCATTACGAAACTATATTGGGCAGCCATCGGGGGAAATTCCTGTCTTGAGCAAACTATGATTTGGCAGCTTCCCTAGCTATCTGCACTTATCCTCGCAAGGCGGGATTGCAAAAGTCTTCGTTGTCATTAAGCCTGCGCGCCATGACGAAAAAATTCACACTACTCGCCGCGGCATCAGGCCTGTTCCTTGCAACCTCATTGGCTTACGCCGCTGCCCCGGGCGCATCTGTCGCTGCGCTTCGCGACAAGGCCTTGAATGACGATAACGTCGCCTATGACATCGTCGAAGGCCTCACGACGGAGATTGGTCCGCGCCAAGGCGGGACGGAAGCCGAAGCTCGCGCCCGCGATTGGTCTGTCAAAAAGCTCAAGGCGCTGGGTTTTGATAATGTGCGGATCGAAGAATATCAGATGCCAACATGGGTACGTGGCGAAGAAACGGCACATGTCCTTTCCCCCTTCCCGCAAAAAATGGCAGTCGCCGCACTAGGGAACAGTGGCAGCACCGGCGATGCGGGACTTGAAGCCGAGGTCGCATATTTTCCGACTATCGATGCATTGCGCGCGGCACCTGACGGTAGCCTGAAAGGCAAGATTGCCTTTGTCAGCCACAATATGAAGGCCACACAAGACGGCAGCAGCTATGGCGCATTCGGCCCTGCCCGCTTCGTTGGCCCCAATATCGCAGCGAAAAAGGGTGCTGCGGCGATTGTCATACGTTCGATTGGCACCGATTATCATCGCAACCCGCACACAGGTAACACCAACTTTGAACCGGGGGTAACGCCCATTCCAGCGGGCGCACTTTCCATTCCAGATGCAGAAAATCTGGAGCGGATTCTGTCGCGCGGAAAACCTGTCCGTATGCAGCTAAAGCTCACCCCGCAGAATATCGGAATGCAGACGTCGGGCAATGTATTGGCCGAGGTAAAGGGCTCCAACCCTAATCTTCCCATCATCGTCATAGCCTGCCATCTCGACAGCTGGGATCTCGGCACAGGAGCCATCGATGATGCTGCAGGTTGCGGCATCATCGGCGCAGCCGCCATGCATCTGAAGTCACTTGGCCAACCCAAGCGTACCGTTCGCCTACTATGGGCCGGTGCCGAAGAGGTCGGCATCTGGGGCGGACGTGATTATGGTGCAAAGCATGCCACCGAACCCCACGCGCTTGCCATGGAATCCGATTTCGGCGCCGGCAAAGTGTGGGCTGTCGATTTTCTGTTGCCAGATAGCGCGAAGGAACTTCGCGGACAGATCGTTTCCGCTCTCGCACCTCTAGGCGTCGTGCCGCGTCAGCAAAAGGCTGGCGGCGGCGCTGACGTCGGTGCGATCATTGCTGCGCAAAATACCGGCATCATTGATTTGCAGCAGGATGGAACGAAATATTTCGACTTGCACCACACCCCTGACGATACGCTGGACAAGATCGACAAGGGCGAGCTTCGCCAGAATGTCGCGGCATGGGTGGCTACTTTGGCGCTGGTGGCGAATTACGAAGGTGAACTCAAGCCGGGCGGTGAACGTTGAGAGCTCGTGCCCTTCTTATCTCAGTTCTGTTATTGACTGCTAGCTGCGGCGACTCCCCCGCAGATGATAAAGAGGCGGCAAGCAATGTTCCTGCTGAAACCAGTGAGCTGCTAGTGTCCGAACAAAAAAAATCGATTGAAGAGGCCGCCGAAGAAGCGACCAAGCTGATCGAGGCGGATGCCAAGGCCGAAATAGATGCGGCAACTGCGGGCCAATTGGCTAATTGAGATACCTAAGCAATAGCGCGCCTAAACCGAAGGTAAAGGTTGCTTCAGCGTTCCCCAACTTTTCAGCGCCACGGCGACTGCGCGTTCGACGATAGCATTTTGATCTTGCAGCGAAAACGCGGCGGCCGTTTGAATGTCTTCAAGCTCGGACCACAATATCGGCATTGCCACAGGAGCCCCTGGCCTTGCCCTGACCGTCCACGGTTGAACAGCGGTCGCGCCGCGTTGGTTACGCAGCCAATCGATAAATATCCGTCCCTTCCGCTCGGCCTTGCGAATGTTGGCAGTAAAAATGTCAGGTTTCGCTTGCGCCAGAGCATTGGCAAATCGGCTGGAGAAGTCTTTCACGGCGGGCCATTCCGCAGCGCCATCAAGTGTTACGACAACGTGAATCCCTTTGCCACCCGACAGCATCGCGTCACTGGCCAATCCGAGAAACGAAAGCTGGTCTTTAACGATAACCGCCGCTTTCTTCACCGTAGCGAAATCGAGGCCCTCGTCAGGATCAAGGTCTAACACCATTCGGTCGGGATTTTCATAATCGGGCACGCGCGATCCCCAGCCGTGGAATTCAATTGCCCCCATCTGCACGCAGCCCAACATACCCTCAACGCTATCGACATATAGATAGTCATCATCCTGGCCGTCTTTTTCTGTGATCGCCACATGATGGACGTCGTCGCCGAATGTTCCAGCGTCATGCTTCTGGAAAAAGCATTTCTTGGCTCGCCCCTGGGGGCATCGCACTAGGCTGATTGGCCGGTTGGCGAGATGAACCAGTATGGGATCTGCAAGCATTCGGTAATAGTCCGCGAGTGACTGCTTGGTCACGCCAGCCTCGGGGAATAACACACGATCCCCGCTGCTGATGTTTATTGCAGGGGTTATAACCTCCTCGGTTGCCAAGGCTTTCTCAGGTACTATCGCGTCTGCCGGCTTGTCCTCGCGCAGGCCAAGGTAACTGGCATGTCGAAGAACGCCGCCCTGCCCCAATGGGCCAGTCGCTTCTGCATAAGCGATTTCAGCAACCAGTTGCGGCTTTACCCACTGCGCACCCCGCGCAGACGCCTTGGGAACATCCGCCGCTGCTTTGGCGATCACCAGAGGACGGAGTTTGTCGAGCAGATCGTTCATCACCGACGCAGTGAAACCGGTGCCGACCTTCCCCGCATAATGCAGCCTGTCATCCAGCCAAGTGCCCAATAATAGCGACTTGAATCCGCGGGCCTTATCGCTTGCCGTAAATCCAATGATTACAAATTCCTGACGTAAGGTGCATTTGACCTTCAGCCAGTTACGCGTTCGCTGTCCACGATAGGGTGCATCAGCCTTTTTGGAGATGATGCCTTCATAACCCTTTCCGCATAAGGCGTCGAACAGCTTTTGTCCTTGCGTGACGTGCTCAGCGTAAAAAACCGTGTCGCTTCCTATGGCTGGAGCAAGCAGGCGCTTCAGCTGTTCTTTGCGTTCCACGTTCGGAAGCTTCTCCGTCGACATGCCGCCTTCTTCAATTAAGTCGAACGCGAAATAGGCAAGCTTGCCACCTTCGCCCTTCAGAGTAGCCTGCAGTTGTGAGAAGCTTGGGCGCCCGGCGGAGTCCATGGCTATAATTTCGCCGTCAATAAGGCACGCGGGTAGATCAAGATTCCGAAATGCTTCGACCACGGGACCAAATTTTTCCGACCAGTCTAGGCCGCTGCGGGTATATGCCCTGACGTCCTCGCTGTTCGCCGCGATAAGGCATCGGTAGCCGTCATATTTGACTTCATGAATCCAGTCGCGTCCCTCGGGAACCGCGTCAACGAGGGTCGCCAACTGCGGCTCTTTGAAATCGGGCAAGTCACGCGATTTGCGATTGACCGTTTTGCCGGTTTGCGGCTTCGGCTTCGTTGGTTGGGTTTTTGCTGGTTTCGTCTTGGCTTTAGCGCCTCTGGCAATCTCCGCCATGGTCCGGCCAGTGGTGACGCTGGTTAACGCTGTCTCGATGAGGGAGACGCTTCCCGCCGCTTCGTCGTCGATCTTTCTGAGCAGCCAATTTTCCTGCTTTTCTTTGCCGCGCGGTTTCATGCGGACCAATAGCCACTCGCCCTTCATGCGATGGCCGAACAGCCTAAAATGGAGATGCCCTTCCAATATAGTTTTAACAGGGTCCTTGCCGGCGATAGGCTCCCATCGCCCCTCGTCCCACAGCATCACCGTGCCGCCCCCATATTCGCCCTCGGGGATCACGCCTTCAAAACTGGCGTAAGCGATGGGGTGGTCTTCGGTTCGCACGGCCAGACGTTTATCATCGGGATTTAAGCTTGGGCCTTTGGTAACAGCCCAGCTTTTGAGAACACCCTCCATCTCCAAGCGAAAATCATAATGGAGACGGGTTGCGTCATGTTTCTGGACAATGAATATCCGCCTATCGCCTTTGCCAAGCGCCCCCGGTGGCTCGGACGTGACACCAAAATCCCGTTTGGCATTGTATTTCGCGAGCGCGTTGTCCTTTGCCATGACGCTTAAGCAGACTTGCGCGCCGGTGCACGCTTGACAGGCTTGGTGCTCTTAGCCGGAGCAGATTTCGGGGTAGCGGATGCCTTGGGCTTCTTGACCGAACTTTTGCGCGCGGGGCTTTCGGCGCTATCCTCGCCCAAGGACTTCTTCAACGCAGCCATCAGGTCGACGACATTCTCTCCGCTCGGCCGGGCAGGTTCATCCTCGGCCTCAACCTTTGCTCCCTTGTTTTTCATCTTCTGGGCAATGAGGTCCTTCAGCGCATCAACATAGCGATTGGTATAATCGGTCGCATCAAAACTTCCGCTTTTCTTCTCGATAAGGTCCGTCGCAAGCTCAAGTAAATCTGCGTCAGGTTTGGATTTGCCTATCCCCTGAAAGTAGGATGTCGCCTTGTGCAGCTCCTCGGCATAGCGGAGCGTCTCGAGCACCAAGCCCGAACCGCAGGGCTTAAGGCTGACGATATATTCACGGCCCCTCAGGGCAAGTTGACCAATGCCAATCTTCCGCGTGCGTTTTAGTGCCTCGCGCAAAACGATGAAGGCTTCCTCGGCCAAATCATCAGACGGAACAACATAATAGGGCTTTTCGAAATAGATCGGATCAATCTGATCATGGTCTACAAACTGAGTGAGGATCAGCGTCTTTTTGCTTTCCAGCTTGACCGCTTCCACCTCGTCATCATCGAGCAAAACGAAATTGCCCTTTTTGTACTCGTAACCTTTCATGATGTCGTCGGCATCCACTGGGCCAATTCCAGTGACGACCTTTTCATAATGGACTGGCTTGCCTGACGGTTCATGTATCTGCCGAAAAGCGATCGATGGTCCGCTACGCGTGGCTGAATAAATTTCGACCGGGATGGAAACCAAAGCGAGGCGGATCTGGCCCTGCCAATAGGGACGTGCCGCCATCTTAAGCGCAGCCGCATGCGTGCGAAATTGTCATGAGCGCCTCCTTTATCGCCAATCAAAATCAGCAAAAAGTCAAAAGGTTCCAAACCTCCCCGCTCACCGCTTCGCCGCACTGGAAAAATTTACATGGGTCGGAACAAAAGCCGCCATCAGTAATTTCCGATTGAGTGACGCCGCAAATTGGGGGCAAGTCAGTCGTCGCGCAGAGGGGATTTATGACATTCGACGGTAGGTTGCGGCATTGAGCGATACCTTGCATGCCGACCGCGATTTATCATTTCGACTGGTCGCCGATTCAGCCCCCGTCCCAATGTGGGTAACCCAGCTTGACCGTCAGCGGCTGTTCGTGAACCGCGCCTATATGTCCTTTCTTGGCTGCAGCTACGATGAAGCAGTCGCATTTGATTGGCGCAGCATCCTTCATCCGGACGATATCGACGACGTCGTCGCCCGTTCAATTGCAGGTGAAGCCAGTCTGAAGCCCTTTACGCTGGTGGGCCGCTATCGACGTGCCGACGGTCAATGGCGCTGGATCAGCTCGGTTTCTAATCCGCGATGGGATCAGGACGGTAATCACTGCGGTTTCATCGGGGTTGCGCACGACATTACGGAATCAAAGACCGCAGAGCTCGCGGTTCGCGAGCGTGAAGCGCAATTGTCCGCATTCATCTCCCAATCATCCGCTGGATTTGCGCAAGTCGATCTGGAGGGCCGCTTCACACTGGTCAGTGATCAGTTCTGCAAATTGACGGGTTGGCAACGAGAGGATCTGTTAAAACTGCGAATGCAGGACATCACACGCCCCGACGACCGGGTCCGAAACATGCCATTATTCTTTGCGGCGGCGACGGAGGGGAAGCCGTTTACGATCGACAAACGCTATGTTCGTCCGGATGGAACGCATGTGTGGGTCAACAACTCAGTCGCACTCATCAAATCCAGTGATGACAAGCCTTATCGCATCTTGGCAGTCACAATTGACATAACCGCACGCCGGGAGTCCGAAATGGCCCTTCGGCGGGCTTCTGAAAGCATGCGGCTGGCCATCGAAGGCGCGGGCATGGCGAGTTGGGAACTGGATCTGGCCACGATGGAAGGCCCCTGGTCACAAAATCGCTTCGAGATGCTTGGTTATCCAGTAACTGCCGATCGTCGTGCCCCCTATGATGCATGGTTGAAGCGGGTCCATCCCGATGATCGCGTGCGCGCAGATTCAGCTGCCCGCGAATGCTTCGACAACGGCACGCCCTTTGAAATCGAGTATCGCATCTTGCGCGCGGACAATAATGAAGAAAGATGGCTGCAAAGCAACGGATCCGTCATCTCCGCGACGGAATCGCAACGAGCCCGCTTCGTCGGTATTTCCTTCGATATCACAGAGCGCAAGCGTGCAGAGTCGCACCAACAACTTCTTATTGATGAGCTCAATCACCGGGTCAAAAACACGCTTGGAATCGTCCAGAGCATCGCGCAACAATCCATCAAAAAAGGCGGGTCACCAAAGGAGATGGCGCAGTCGTTCGAGGGGCGGCTGACTGCGCTTTCTTCGGTGCACAATCTGCTTACCACCGAATTGTGGCAACCCACTGCGATCCACGATTTGGTGACCGCAAGTTTGCGTCCACTGGCACGTGCAGAGCAGATACGAATGAATGGGCCGGCGCTCGTGCTAAACACGAAGACGGCCATTACATTGGGATTGGCGCTACACGAGCTTGCGACCAATGCCATTAAATATGGCGCTTTGTCCGTTGCTGATGGTCGTGTGCGTATCTCATGGAAAATTGATGCTACACGACAGCTGGAACTATGCTGGATTGAGAGCGGAGGTCCCCCGGTCGCACAACCGGAACGGGAAGGCTTTGGGATGCGGATGATTAAACGGGGTCTGGCAGCGGAATTTCGGGGAAGTGTGGAAATGAAATTTGATCCAAAAGGGCTAATCTGTCGCCTGACGGCCCAAGTACCGGAGGTCAGCGCATGAGCATATTGAAAGGCAAAAGAATCCTACTGGTCGAGGATGAGGTTATCATTGCTATGATGTTGGAAGACATGGTAGCGGAACTGGGTGGCATAGCGATTGGGCCAGCAACCACGAAGGAAGCCGGCGTAGAACTTGCCGAAAATGAATCGTTGGATGCGGCTGTCCTTGACGTGAATCTTGGCGATTGTGCGAGTACCGACATCGCGGACATTTTGGCGCGTCGTCAGATTCCGTTTATCTTGGCCACTGGTTATGGGTCAGGCACTGGGAACGCGCACGGGGTTCCTGTGTTACAAAAGCCCTATCTTCTCGCTGATCTGGAAGCGGTATTTACGAAGATATTATAGCAAATGATTGCGAGCGTCCAACGGACGCCCGTAATCACGCTCTCACATCATTCCCGGCTTCAGTACGATCTTCGTCGCATGATCCTGCTCGTCATGGAACATGCGATAGCCGTCTGGCGCTTTTTCGAGTGGCAGACGGTGACTGATTAAAAAAGTCGTGTCGATCTTGTCTTCCATGATAGCGGCCAACAAGGGGGCCATATAACGCTGCACATGGGTTTGCCCCGTTTTCAGCGTTAGGCCCTTTTCCATCAGTGCTCCCAATGGAAACTTATCGACGAATCCGCCATATACAGCCGGCATTGAGACCCGCCCGCCCTTGCGGCACGCAATTATTGCTTGGCGAATGGCGTGGGTCCGGTCGGTTCCCAAAAATGTGGAAACTTTAATTTGGTCGATCACATTGTCAGCAAACAGGCCGTGCGCTTCCAACCCCACAGCATCGATAACCGCATCCGGGCCAATGCCGCCCGTCATGGCAAGCAACGCGTCCGCCGTTTCGGACAGTTCAAAGTTAATCGTTTCTGCGCCGAAGCGAGCAGCCAGTTCCAGCCTTTTTGGGAAATGATCGATAGCGATAACGCGTTCCGCGCCCAGCAAGAACGCTGCCTGAATGGCAAACAAGCCTACGGGTCCGCAACCCCACACGGCAACTGTGTCCCCCGGTTCAATGTCGCAATTTTCGGCGGCCATCCAACCCGTGGGCAATATGTCGGACAGGAAGAGAACTTTGTCGTCGTCGATGCCATCGGGAATGACAATCGGCCCAACATCGGAAAACGGAACGCGTACATATTCGGCCTGACCGCCGGAATAGCCACCCGTCATATGGCTGTAGCCAAATAGCCCCGCCATTGGGTGGCCATAGGCCTTCTCCGCAATGTCTTGGTTGTCGGCAGGGTTTCCGTTGTCACAAGCGGAATATTGTTTTTTGTTGCAGTGAAAACAGGTTCCGCAGGATATCGTAAAGGGTACGACGACGCGCTGGCCCTTTTTGAGATTGCTGCCTGGACCAACGTCTACAACCTCGCCCATGAATTCATGGCCTAAGATGTCACCCGCCTTCATTGTCGGGATATAATGATCATACAGATGCAGGTCCGATCCGCAGATCGCTGTGGACGTGACTTTGATGATAGCATCGCGCGGGTTGACGATTTCGGGATCGTCAACTGTGTCCATCCGGACGTCGTGTTTTCCATGCCATGTAAGTGCGCGCATCTTATTTTTCTTCTCTGGCAAGTTGGGCCGGATTTCGGACGTTGGTAGCTATTTCGCCGGTTTCCATAAGTTGTTTGAATCTGCGCAAATCGCGCCGAAGCTGGACCTCGGGCTCACGTTGCAAAATCTTTGCGGTTATCCGCCCAAGGAACCCTGCTGGTGGGTCATACGCGATCAGAGCCGTCACCACAGTTCCACGCTGCCCGGGCGCCGCGACAAAGCTGATCCGCCCTTGATTATATACGTCTGCATCATGATCGCTTTGCCATGCAATAAAGGCCCCGCTGATATCCTCGGTAACAACGCTGTTCCATTTTACCTCGGTGCCGGCAGGTCCTTTGGCCACCCATTCAGAGCGGTCCTCGTCAAGCGCGCGCACAGAAACCAGATTATCCATTATGCTGGGTAGATTTTCAAAGTTTCGCCAAAAGCGATACAATTCTGCAGGTTCGCGGTTGATCGTAACCGCGCGTTCAAAACGGGTCAGTCCATCATCGGGTGCTGAAGTTTTCGATGTTGTCGCCGGGGCATCGTCGAGCAGCTGCGTTTTGTCATGGTCCATCTGCACATCCTTTCGGTTGAATGACGTCAACGAAGGGTGTCGCGAGTTGTTCCGAGAGGATTAAGCCTCCATCGGGCAAGCGGTACGGCTCATCGAAAGAGCGGCCGGATTTTCGCAATATCGTTGCGTATGGTCACCGCGGCCACCCCGCCCTCACCCATCGCATGACTGATTTGATCAAGCCCCAGTACGACATCGCCAGCCGCATAAAGGCCCTCGACAGACGTGCGTTGATGCGAGTCCACCACTACGCAGTCGGTGTCAGAGCAATCGACCCCCAGCATTCTGGCCAGCATATCGTTCACATCGGATCCCAGCGCTGGATAGACGCAGTCAAAGCGGTGCGTCCCATGCGCCGACCGGACAAAGATCCCTTCCTCGTCCATTTCCTGCACAATGGCGGGGCCGTCTAGACACGTGATGCCCGCGTCGCTTGCGCGCTTCATGGTTTCGTCATCAAAGTCATGGCTGCCGTTTGGCGATAGAAGCGCTACCTGGTTCGTAAAGCTGCGCAAAAATATCGCCTCGGCCACACCTTTCGCTCCCGTGCCGATGACACCAACATTTTGATCGGTCACCTCAAAACCGTCACATACCGGGCAATAACGGATGCGGCCTTGCGCTAGCGCGCGCGCGTGAAGGTCTTGGTCGATATCCGGGCGGCGATTGACCACGCCGGTCGCCAACAGGACAGCGGGAACTTGCACTTCGCCCTGCCCGTATTCGATCGTAAAAATGTCGCAGTTTTTGGAAATTCTCGATACCCGACCTTCTATCAGCTGCGTTCCATAAAGCTCGGCCTGCGTGCGCATTCGGCCCAGCAGTTCAGCCCCGGTGATTCCGCCCGGAAAACCGGCATGATTGTGCGTCTTGGGTATCCACAATGCCCTGCTTTGTCCGGCATCAATTAAGGTCACATCCAAATGGAATCGGGAAAGATATATAGCAGCAGTCAACCCCGCCGGCCCGCCGCCAATTATTACGCAGTCAGGCACACGCTTCCCTTCCGTTCTTCCGTGGTGAAAAAACTGACAGGGACACAAATCGTTCCAGATTGAGCGGAACAAAGCACCACTGCCCGAATTCAGCCGTCATGAACGACACAACCGCATCGCACATGTCGACATTAGCCGAGCTTTCCTCCCAACTAATGGAAATGGCGGAACGCAAGGAGCTGGAAATCGTCACTGTAGAAAGCTGCACAGGCGGCCAACTCGCTGCAACATTGACGAATGTCGAGGGTCTGTCCCATATATTTAACCGCGCGCTGGTGACCTATACTGACAATGCTAAGACCGACCTTGTGCATGTTCATGAAAAGTTAATTGCGGAACAGGGCGCGGTTTCCGAACCCGTTGCACAGGCGATGGCTTGCGGCGGGCGCATGTCCATAGGCAGCCCCTGCATCAGCATTGCTATTACCGGTTATGCGGGAAAGTCTCCCGATGGCGGCGAACCCGGGCTCGTCTATATTGCGGCGTCCTCGCCAGAGGGCAGCCGTTGCGTCCGCCATATCTTCGAACCTGATGATAGAAACTCCATCCGTGATGCAGCAGTGGAGGAAGCTATCCGCTTGGCAATATCGGTGCTGCAACCCGACGTGCCATAAGCCGGCACAACTCGTCGCAAAAATCAGATTAGGCTGCAATCGGCACGGACCCAATACGGAATTGCCACGTTGTTTGTCCATTCAGATTGGAGATGCATTATGGCACAGCAAAGCAAGGAAAGATCGCACAGCACCACATCGAAAGTCATGACGGCTGCCGTTGGTGGGCTTGTCGTTGGTCTGGTTGCCAACGCGGGACGTAAAGCCGTAATGCAGCTTATGGACGCAAGTTACGGCCAATGGGACGAAATACTAACGGCCGAGCATGACGCAACCCTCATGATGTTCGACAAGATACAAGAAACGGGACCTGAGAATACCGTCAAAAGAAAAATGCTTTTGATGCAATTAAAGCACGCGTTGACCAAACATGCGCATGAGGAAGAAAACGTCGTCTATCCGACGATGCGCGAGAACGGACTCACCGCAGAAGCGGATGACCTCAATCGCGAGCATGGATATGTGAAGCAATTCCTGTTTGAGCTCGAGAACATGGACGCAGCGGATCCGGCATGGTTGGCGAAAGTGGCCGATTTCCGAAGCCAGATTGAAGAGCATATGTTGGAAGAAGAAGACGAACTTTTCCCCAAATTGCGACAGAAACTGGATGAAAAAGGCAACAAGGCTGTGACCACGGCCCTGAATAAAGAAGGGTTCAAAATCGCATGAACCCGTCATTATCACAGAAATATTCGTCGAAAGCCGCGGTGTTGGTTGACGAGAACGTCGCGCGTGCAACCGAAACGCTCGACAAGCTGGGACGCCAGCTGACGACTGGTGATGATGGCGCGACGTCTCCCAACCCATTCGGTCCAGCCATCGCGCAACAACTGGGCCGCGTGTCGCAAAAGCTGACTAGCCTACAGGGCGATCAAGTCGTGGAGAAAGCCAAGGACCAGATTACCCGTCACCCCGCCGCTTTGACGATTGCAGGTGCCCTAACCGGAGCAGCGCTTGTTCAACTAGCTATAATGGCGGTGCGTAGCGAGCAGCGGACGGAGACGTCCGACGCGCGCATTGAAAGCAATGACGACGCCTCGATGATGTCGGACGCGTTATGACCAGAAAGCGTGACAAAGGCAAAGTGACGGAAATGGATTACGGTCCATATGGTGATGCCCGCCCGGACAACGTGAAAGACGACCCCCGCGCCAATCGTAGCCGACCGCAAGAAGATGTCGACGACCGCGAGAATGTCTCGACGGTTACCCCTGAGGATTATCCCATCGCCGACCGGCAGGATTCACGACCCGATTAAGCGAACGGCCTGTTACCTGCGGAACATTTGGCAACTGCCGCTGTTCAATATCACACCCCATTTCAAGGAAAAGCCCATGGCAACGTCTGCAAAAAAGACCGAAACTAAGTCACCCTCGGCGAGCAAATCAGCACCCAAGGCACGAGCCAAATCCGGATCGCGCACCACGCGCCGTGCCGCTGCAGCAACCAAAAGGCAGCAAGATGCGATTGCCTTGTTGAAAGCGGATCACAAGGAAGTGAATGCCATGTTCAAGGCATTTGAAAAGACCGATGATGATGGCAAAAAGCAGGAATTGGCCTCCAACATCTGCAAAGCCTTGACCGTGCATGCTCAAATTGAGGAAGAGATTTTCTACCCCGCCGCTTACGATGCGCTGGATGCCGATGGCGATGACCTTCTGGATGAAGCCCAAGTCGAACATGCCTCAGCCAAAGCACTGATTGCCGAAATCGAGGCCATGACCGTTGGCCAACCCTTGTTTGATGCAAAGGTTAAGGTGCTCGGCGAATATATCGCCCACCACGTCCAGGAAGAAGAAACCGAACTGTTCCCGGAATGCCGTGATGCTGGCATGGACCTAAAGGCGCTCGGGCTTGAGCTTGCCGCGCGCAAACACGAGTTGATGGGTTAATCATGGCTCCCAACCGCCCTGTTGCGTCGGTGTAACGATTGTGGCTCGGCTTGCGGTCATCACCGGTGCATCGACCGGTATCGGTTTTGAATTGGCCTGTATCGCCGCGGAACAGGGATACGACCTTGTCGTTGCAGCAAATGAAGACCTGATTGATGCTGCTGCGCGTGATTTTGCGCTTCACGGCACCGATGTCATCGCTGTTCAGGCCGACCTTGCCACCCGCGAGGGTGTCGACGAACTTCTTGCCAAGGTCGATGGACGGTCTGTTGATGTCCTCTGTGCGAATGCGGGCACCGGGTGCGGCGGTGCGTTTATCGACCAAAATGTGGAAAGCTGGCGCCACACGATCGACACCAACATTTTCGGCACCTTGTATCTGACACAATACGTTTTGCGCGACATGATCGCCCGGCGGCAAGGCCGGATATTAGTAACCGGATCAATCGCTGGCTATATCCCGGGTAGCTTCAACGCGGTCTACAATGCGACTAAAGCATTTATCGACAATTTCACCGATGCCTTGCGCAACGAATTGGGTGAAGATGATTTGCCAACAATTACGACGCTTATGCCCGGAGCGACGGACACCGAGTTTTTTGCACGTGCCGGTATGCTGGATACGCGCGTTGGCGCTAACAAATATAAAGCCGACCCTGCCGATGTGGCACGCGCTGGCTGGAATGCGATGTTGAAGGGCAGCAGCCGGATCGTACCCGGAATACACAATAAAATTCAGGTGGCTGCATCGGGTATAGTACCGCCTGCAATCTTGGCCGAAGCGCACAGAAAGCTCGCGGAACCGGGCGGCGCTGAGTGAGGGGAAGTCGTTGACCATCCCTGTTAGACTTCGCCAGACCAAATGTTAAAAGTGTAAAATAAAGTTGCCGCCCCCGATCAAACCGTCATATATCACGACGCTTGTGTAGTCCGGACAAAGCGGGGCATCGTGGCTGAAGGCGTTTTCTCCAAAAGATCGCTCGGGATGGCCGTCGGTTTATACACGGCTTGCCTGTTCGCGGCCGCTTTTACCGAGTTGTTGTGGACGATCCCGGGTTCAGGCATTTCCATTTGGTTGCCCGCAGGCATCATACTTGCGACGGCGTTAGCCACTCCCAAAGCGCAATGGGCGCTGTGGGTGACGGCAGCAGTATTGGCGGAACTGACCGGCAATCTGGTCTGGTATCAGCATCAAATTGGCCCCGCCCTGCTGCTTGCCATTGGCAACAGTGTTGCCGTGCTGACCGGTGCTTATCTCATCCGCTCGTTTGTGAACTCCCAGCAACTTCTGACTTCAATCAGGAATACATCCGTTTTCATCGTCGCGGCCGGCCTTGTCATGCCGATGCTCAGCGCAACCAGCGGCAGCGTTGCGCTAGGTTTGTCCTATCAAAAGCCACTGACCGACGCGTGGATCAGGATATTTTTGGGCGACGCAACGGGCGCGCTCATCGCCGCACCATTGGGTCTGCTGATCTTTGGAGCCGCAGCGCCCCGCTTACGGTTGACCCACCGAGTGCGGGAGGCCTCGGCATTCATTGTCATATTCGCGATCATGGCGGCGATATCGCTCGGCGGTTTCGCACCCTTCGCTTATCTCATGATCCCGCCTTTGTTATGGGCATCGCTCAGCTTCCGCATCCCGGGTGCCATATTCGCAATATTAGGCATAACGATTTTCGCAGCTTTGTTCACGATAGCTGGCTTGGGTCCTTTTGCCCGCTCGCTCGTCTACATCAGTTATCAAAACGAGGCATTGCAGCTATTCCTGATAGTGGCGGCAACGACCGGGCTTCTGATGGGCGCGATTGCGGAGGAGAATCGCCACAGCATTCGGCAGCTACACGTCCTCAACCAAACACTCGAAGACCGCGTGGCCGAACGATCTGCGATATTGGCCACCACGGAAGCGCAAGCAAAGGCGACGGCCAATATGCTGTCCGCGATCAGCGAAGCCTGCCCGGACCTCATCTACGCCAAAGATCTGAATGGGCGCATAATCTATGCAAATGATGCAACTCGAAAACTGTTGAATGGTGCAACTATCGCCGATCTCCAGAAAGAAGGAGAAGAAAATCTTTACTCACACCGTGTCGAGTATGATCCCATTCGGGAGAATGACCATATCGTCTTCAAAACGCAAAAAACACTGGTAGCTGAAGAAATAGTCACCGACCACACCGGCGTCCGCCGCATATTCCGGTCAACCAAAGCGCCCTTGTTTGACAGTGAAGGCGCACTTTCCGGCCTGGCCGGCGTGTCTGTAGACATTTCGGACATGATCAAAATTCAGGCGCGCGAGAAGATGCTGGTACGCGAGGTCGAACACAGGGCGCGCAACCTGTTGGCCGTGGTTCAAGGGATCGTTGCGTTGACCAAAGCTGATAGCGTTGCTGATATGAAATCGAGCCTGTCGAAGCGCATTCGTGCCTTAGCGACAACTAATGGTGCTATCGCCGCGTCCAATTGGGAGGGAGCCGAATTATTGGATATTTTATCCAACGAATTGGCACCTTACAAAAGCGACGATGGCGCCAATATCGTTCTTGAAGGGCCTTCGACCCTCCTCGAACCGGCAACCGCGCAATCGGTCACCCTGATCGTGCATGAACTCACTACCAACGCAGCGAAGTATGGCTGCTTGTCGGCAAGCGCCGGTAAGCTTGAGGTTCAGTGGAGTGTCAAAAGCGTACCCCATGGCGAGGACGTCCTGTCGCTATACTGGCGCGAACGCGGCGGCCCGCCAGTGGTGATGCCTAAAAAAGAAGGCTTCGGCACCACCGTCATCGGTGTTTTCGGTCAAGAACGGCCGGGTAGCAGCGTCGACTTTGCGTGGGAGACAGATGGCCTGCATGTGAGCCTCGTCATGCCATTGCCGAAGATAAGGACAGCGCTTTAAACCATATTCATGCTGAAAGGTGGACCGGGAGGCAGGATTGGGACAATCTTCCTATAATTCTCGATACGCGCACGCCTCCCAATTTAGCGACCAAAATGAAAAAGACTGAGTCAGGGTCTAGCTTTCAAATGCAGGCACATACCCGCTTCGTCTTTTGCATCTAGCTAAAAAAAAAGCCCTAGTCCTTTAAAGGACCAGGGCTGAGGCTGCGTTTAACTGATGATCAGAAGCGGACGGTTAGGCCCGTTTTATAGCTGTACATGGACGCGTTGCCGACATTCGCTTCAGCGTTCCAGACGATGCTGTCGCTGATGTTGATGCGGGTACCGAAACCAACCTTGACGCGGGTGGCATTTAACCCGTTATTTGCAACTGTGAAGCTGGTCGCTTCGTTTTCGACCTTAGCTGTGACCGATTGCAATTCGTCATCAATTTCTTGGTCCAAACCAAGGGTCAAGAGCAACTGGGCGGATGGCGCCACTTGATAGGCCACCTCCAGATTGCTCGCCAGCATCACAAAGTCATTGCGCTGATTTGCAACATTCAGGTTCTCCAACGCCGAGGCACCGGTTTCCATGAAGTTTTCGACCTTAGTACGGCCCGCAAGCAATTCGACCGTTGCAGCGACGGAGACTGTCTTGCCTGGTTTCAGATACTCAAATCCGCCACCATAAATAACAGAACTGCCTCCGACATTGGCGAACTTCGCAACACCAGCGTTGGTGCCGCGGCTGCCGTCGATGTCGTAGTCACCATAAGCGAAGCGGCTTTGGAAGCGCAGTGCACCATCTATTGCAATTGGCGCGGAGAAACCGACTGATGCCTGGTCACCTGAAATTTCGCCACGCAGATAGTCGCCATTCAAGTTACCATCGGCCTGACCATAGGATATCTGGACCATACCGAACGGGAATTGCACCGCTGCCCCAAGATTCACGTGGCGACCGGACGACTTGTAGCGCGAATAGCCCACCTCGTTATCGTTCCGCTCACTGTTGTAATTGAAGGAACCAGTTGCGAAGTAGGTTGGTGTATCGACGCTAGTATAACCACCAAGTTTGAGGCGGTTATCCAACATCGAAGCCCGCATGTGCATATCAAGTCCGGTGTAATCCTCCGGAGAAGCCTTAGCAAATGCCTCAGAAACAGCCGTGGAGTTTCCAGTAGCTAGCGCTGCAGAAACATGTTCGACGAAGCGACCACCATAATATTGGTTTACGCCGCCATTGCTCGATACGCGCAACCCATTGAACATGGCTCGGTCATTGGCGGTAGTAGCCGCCGTTGATTCAAACGTTGTGCTTGAAAATGCGCCAAGACCAACAACCGATCCGGTTGCGAGGTTATAAGCAACCGCGCGACCGAACTGGCTTGAAACCGAACCAAACTGTCCTGAGACTGCACCGGGCTGGAAGTTGAAAATCTTGATCTTTTCGCCAAGCGCAAGTTCAAACGCATTCGAATTTGCGATCTGTAACACCGAACCGTTCACAAGGTTAAACGTGCCACTCACGTTAATCCGATCAAAGCCAGCCGCCAAACCTGCGCCAGCACTGCCTTCGATTTCCATCTCGGTGATCGAATTGTTGTCCAACTGCAAATTGCCGAATGTCATTTCGCCTGGCGAATTGCCCGGACGAAGCCGTCCAGTGCTGCCGTTGCCGACGACTGTCAGGCCAGTGATCGAACCGACACCATTAAGGAGGCCGCCGCCATTGACGTTGGTCGTGGTGCTGACCAGTGAACCGCGGGTCGTTCCTGTGCTGTTTCCAAGATGGAGAACACCGGTAATGTTATTCGTAGTCGAATTGATCGTTCCCTGCACATCCATGGTGCCCAAAACATTGACAGTCGGGGCGTTGAAGGTGCCGGTTGCAGCGACGTTGACCGCGCTATTCGCCAAAACGGACGTAGCCACAGTCGATGTAAGGATGCTCGCAACGCTAAATACGCCTGACGATACCTGCACGTTACCCGAACCTGTAACAGCGCCCGCGAAGCTTCCGCCTTGGGCAAGGATCAGGTTGTTACCGTTCAGCGCCAGTGTTCCCGAACCGGAGAGGTTGCGGATGGTCTGGTTCCCAGTGATGAGCGTTAGACCAGCGCCTGATGAGACACTTACCGACAATGCGTTATCGAGGATGCCCGCACCATTAACGGCGACAGAACCTTGCTGGATGGCAAGGTTTGCTGGAGCAAAGCTGCCCGCCGCACCTGAAAGGGTAAGCGTAGCAGCGCCAGTCTTTACGACGTTACCGGTACCATTGATCGAACCGGCATAGTTACCGTTCGCGGTCTGATTCACGTTGAAGGTGCTCGAACCGATGGCGATGACGCCACCCGCACCCGAGAGCGAGCCTGTGTTGAGTCCAGCAGTTGCGGAAACCGTACCTGCATTTTGAACGAAATCACCGGCCACCGTGACGGCTGCCGCCGCGGTGATGTTGCCGTTATTGGTCAGGCTGGCAAAATTATTAGATCCACCTGCCTGCAGCGTTATTGTCGAATTGGCAGCATTGCTGACTGCGCCCGCTACGGCCAACCGACCGCCGGACACTAGGGTACCAGCATTGGTTAGCGAACCTGTAATCGCCGCATCATAGCCGGCCATAAACGCGAGGCTGCCACCGGCAGCATTGCTGACATTGCCGCGAGCAGCAAAGCCTTGGTTTAGCGTCGCGGTTCCAGTGTTGGTCAGTGACGTGACAGTAAGCTGGGCATTCGCTGTCAAAGTGCCGGCATTGGCAATCGAGCGAACTTCATCGCGCGTGCCGACGACCAAACGCGCGCCACGCGCAATTGAAACGTCAAGAGTATCAGCAAACGTGCCGCCTCCGGTCGTATCAATCGTACCTGCACGGACAGTCAACCCACCAGTGAAGCTGTTTGTACCGGTTAAGTTAAGTGTACCCAAGCCAAGCTTCTCGAAGAAGCCGGGGCCGATGATCCGGCCGGAATAGATGCTATCACCTGACTGATCGACGATCAGCGTATTGGCGACCCTCCCATTGAGACCGCCCAGATCAACTACGCCAGTTGGATCCTGGAAACCAGCTGTGATGATCTTGCGTGCGGCCGCCCGTTCGACAGCGTTGGTAATATTGCCAACCACGACCATTAAGCCATCATTTGTGACTGTGGAGCCGGTCGATATATTACCTGCGAGGTAGAATTTGCCGCCCTCGGCGTTGTTTAGGGCGCCAGCCGACGTCAAGTCACCATCAAGGTAGACGGATCCACCGGATACGTTCGTAAGGTCGGCAACAGAAGTCGCGCCGGCCAGTGCCAGATTTCCAGCATTCGCCACAGTGCCTAGCGTCGATCCGCCGGACAACTGAACGTTACCGGTTGCGGCATTGGATAGGTTGCCGGCAATCGTGGGTCCTGCGCGAACCACGAGGCGACCGGAGTTGTCGATATTACCAGCGGTCAGAGAAGCCGAGGCATCGATAACGCCCGAGTTGCTGATGTTGCCTGTCGTAAGCGAACCAGCAGCAGCGATGTTGCCTGTGTTATCGACGTTACCTGTCGTCATCGCGGCACCAGCAGCTATGGTACCCGAGTTGCTGACATTGCCAGTGGTCAGAGCACCAGCAACGCCGATGGAGCCCGTGTTGTTGACATCGCCGCTGCGCAGCGTGTTTCCAGCAGTAATCGTCCCCGTATTATTAATCGAACCGGAAGTAGTCGCCGAATTCAGGGCAATTGTGCCAGAATTGACGACGTTGCCAACGCCTGCTGGGCCAGAGAGAAGGATGGAGCCGGAATTGTTGATTGCTCCGGTTGAGGAAGCTCCCTCAACCGTAATACGTCCAGCGTTGTTAATTACGCCAGTGATAACGTCAGAGTGAGAGTAGACCGTTCCGGCCTCATAAACATTAACTGTCGTCAAACGTTCCGGGGAGTAAAGGTCGACAAGACCACCAGTGACGGTCAAATAGCCACCCGACGTTGCATCCATCAGACGCCCCGTCTTGCCGTCGATCTGCGTGCTGACAGTGCCGTTATGCACGATCAGGCCAGAGAGGCTGTTCTGGTTGGTGAAATACAAGGCGCCTGTATAGCCAGTGTCGTTCACTTCCAGTGTACCGTTGGAGAATTGACCAGCCATGACTGCCCAGTCGCCGTCGGAGTCCGCGTTATCATAAACAGCGATCCGACCCTGCAGTGTCCGCAAATCAACCTTGTTAACCAGCGTCACGACGCCGGTGCCGTATTCCGAACCGAAGATCAGGGTGCGGCCATTCCCAACAAAGCCGTTGCTTGCCCAGCCGAGAGTTTGGCCAACGCTTGACGCGGTCTTGCCGAAATTAAGCGACAGGCCGTCATCTCCAGCTGCGAAACCGCCGCTGCCGTTCCAGCTTACCTGATTTGGCAAGACTGTGCCCACCCGGCGTACAATTTCCCCTGAAGTCAGAAGGACACCTGCGGTGCTGTTGGAAAGAGCCGCACTACCTGTGCCGCCGATTGTTCCCGCACCATTGAAGGTTACGCGGCTATCAAAGTGGATTCCTGCGCCAATATCGGCTTCCAATGTCGCACCGCTGATGAACGTCGTACCTGTGTAGGTGTTCTCGCCTGCAAATTGCACAAGGCCGCCGCCGCCAATCTGGATGCTGGCGCCGTCACCCGAACGATAGGACGCGCCGCCGATGCTGGCTGCGCTGTCATCGGCAATCGAACCTTCAAAGCGAATCGTGTTGCCCACGCCTGGCAGAAGGTTAACGTTACTGCCCTTCATCATGAACAAGTCAGAACCTACGGCCTCACCGGCCTCGCCACCGTTGTCGCTGCTGCCACCCAACACGTAGTTGTCGGTGAATAGCGCATTGCGAACAACATTAAGTGTACCGCCCTTCGCTACGAAAACCGCGCCGCCGTAGCCGGAGCCCCCGCCGCCGCCAGCGTCACTACCATCGGAACCGACGCCAGCACCAAAGCCGGCTTCGCCGCCCTCACCGGCATCACCGTCGAGATACGCCCCGCCAACACCGCCGGCCGAGCCGGAGTCACCGCCGGAACCGGCAAAACCGCCGGACGCGCCACCCGCGCCAAATCCGCTGATGCCGCCAGAGCCCCCAGAGCCGCCGCCGCCGCCGACAGCGCCGCTTGTGCCGACCGCATAGCCGCCATAACCGCCTGCGCCACCAACGCCGCCACTGAAGAAGCGGCTACCGGCACCACCGGTGCCTCCGCTTGCACCGTCGCCGCCAACGCCTGACGCACCAACTTGGTAGGCGGTGATCGTCATAGCGATCATGTAAGTCGTGTCAGCCGCCAGACGGGCAAACTCTTCCTTCGAATCAAGCACTTCTTGGGCGGCCATTTCGCCAAACTTTGTCGCAAGCAGTGCGAACATTGGCGCTAGGCCAGCCGTGGTTGGTCCGCCGACGTTCACACCCGCAGCCGCCGCAGCGGACAAAGCAGTCATTTGGGCCGCAATTTCAACGAGGTCAGAACCCTCTTTGATCGACTTGATGCTCTTTACCGTATCATAAGCCACATTCAGCGCCTGAAGAACGGTATCCGCAGTTACCGCAAGCCCGTTGGAGCCGTGGCCGCCGGTGCCGCCAGTTCCACCGACACCAAGACCAGCGTCCGCGCCATTATAACCGGCATAGCCTGGCCCGCCTTTACCGCCATCGAAATTTGCAAAACCGACGTCTGAGTCTGCCCCGTCTTGGCCCTTCGCCGCGGTAGCTGGCGAAGCCAGCCCATTCATTGAACCACCGACACTCCCGACGCCACCGGTGCCACCTTCGGCCGTGTTGTTACGCAGCGTAACGTTAGAAAGCGTTAAGGCACGCCCGCTATCGACGAAGAATACACCGCCGAGACCGGCGCCGCCTCCGCTTCCGTCGCCACCCCGGGTTGCAAAGTTCGTAAATACCGTCTGGCCGCCCGTGCTACTACCAACCGTGACGCTCTGACCAACGGACGTAGCGGCTGGTGCCGTTCATCCCGATTACGGTTGGCGCCGTCGTCGAATTTACGACCTTAGCATTGGCGTTGCTGTTCGGGACTGCATCGGTAATTACATAACCTGTCGCTTCATTGCCGTCGACAACCGTTCCTGTAGTTTCAGCGTGGGCAGTGTTTGCTGCCAGCATGACACCAGCGATAGCTAGCGATGCACAACTGCGGAGGAGCGACGATTTTATCATGGATAATGACCTTGTTTTAAAAAATTTAGACAGGCCATCTACACTTTGCGATGAGGCATCATCAACTCATGATGGTTACCAATATGGATGCGCAGGGGTTAGTTCACCCCAAATTGAGATGAGATTTAGGTTTTAAGCGATACCGGGGCGTGATATTAACCAAATGTAACAGACGCTTAGATTTACATCCAAAATGGTATCTGTGCGGACATATTTACCTAATAATATGTTGCTTAAATTTTGTTGCTGCATAATGCCGCCAGGCGATCTCGGATTGCATATGAATCTGCATCCCGACCAATCAAGTTGCAGGCTACCAAAGGACATTTGACCATGCATCCAACGCGTGCACTGCTAATCAAGACAGTCAGTGACCTGCTGGAAACTCGAAACCCTGATGAAATAACCGGGCAGATGGTGCTGCGAGCATCCCGCGTCTCCCACGGCTCATTATACCATCATTTTGAAGACGCATCCGATCTGATTGAAACGGTGATGCTTGATCGGTTTTTCGGGCGGGTTATCGCGGATATCGAAACGTTGAAAAACATCGTCCTGCAGACGACTGATCGATCGTCTTACATAAGTGCGGTCTATGCTGTGACGCGCGACGTGCAGCAGCCTCAAAATCACACCAATCGCATGCAACGCATCCATTTATTGTCCTATGCGTCATCACGTCCACGGTTGCTAAAGCGGTTGGCCAAAGAGCAAACAGATCTCACCTCCAAATTTGGAGAAATCATCGAGATCGCAAAAAACAAAGGATGGGTGGGTGCCGACATTGATCCGCTCGCAGCAGCCGTATTTTTTCAGGCGTTTACTTTAGGTCGCGTGATTGACGATGTATCAAGCGAACATATTTCACCCGACCAATGGAACCATATCGTTATGACATGTGTCGAACGGATATTTGGTGTGTGATTTGCGCGATCAAATGGCGAGCTAGGATTTTCGACCTCCGCCCATGATTTGCCTAACGGCCAGATTGGCTAACAATGACGAAGGCAACAACAAACGAAGCTAGCCTTCGGACCGGTCAGATTCGCCTATTTCGGAAGAAATGGTCGGGGAGACAGGATTCGAACCTGCGACCCTCTGGTCCCAAACCAGATGCGCTACCAGGCTGCGCTACTCCCCGACATGGGTCACTGGTACAACAATGTACTTCGCGGCTTATTGGCTGCCTGCCAAACTCCGCAAGTGCGAAGCGTGGTGGGCCCGGAGGGACTCGAACCCCCGACCTAGCCGTTATGAGCGGCCAGCTCTAACCAACTGAGCTACAGGCCCTGACGGCTCGCCAACTGCCTGCGCGCCGATAGCCGAACTTTGGCAGAACTGGCAAGCCTTTATCTTAGCTATTTTGTATAATTCCGCTCGCTTTCTTAATCTCCGCCATCGTCGTGGGCCTCACGCCGCGACTTTGTAGATGCCGAAACACTGACTCCAGCCATTGGTACAGTTCCACCAGCTGCGCTTCGCTTCGCACATAGGGCGTGTTACCAACGGCAAGCGAAGGCGAATGCAGAGACAGATTGATAACGGGCACCTGCTCATCCAACGCGATGTCAACGGCCTGTAGCGCTTTACTCACCGGTATGCCCTCCGGAGTGAGCGCAATGCGTTCGAGCAGCTTCGAGCGGGCAAGCAACGACCGTGCGGTGTTCGATTCAAACCAGTCCGAAAACAACCTGCTGCCCGCTGTCCGCATCGCGCCTGCGTAAACGGTGGTCAGTGGCAATTCCATAACATGGCCCTTCTCCACCCAGTATGGGTAGACGGGATGCCGGCTATAATCCGGGCCATGCTGACACGAATAATCAAAGCGGGCGCGCACGGAGGTATCAATCGCCATACCCAAATCGCGCAAGATGTTGGCGGTATTGGGACCTGCACCATAGCGCCCTGCCCGATATGCATCAGGCCTAACGCCCAGACGGTCAACAATGGCGTCATACAGCCACGTCAGCTTTGCGCGCTCAAGTGATGGCGGCAGGTTACATGCGTAGCTATTATAGGCTGTCAGCGGCTCGTCAAATGGCGGGTTTACCCAAGGGTGAAGCTGCACCCCTATTTCCGCGTGGCCTGCCTGGGCGTAGCCACTTAACAACTCTGCGCCGAATGAGTCCTCAACAATTGGCAGATCAACCAGATAGCACGGACTGACGCCATATTTCGTGCACAGTGCCTGAAATTTTGGAATTGCCCTGAGATGTTCGGTGCCATGACCTTCGCGCGCAAAAGGCTTGTCCCAGTCAAATTGTTCTTCAGTATCAACCGTGAGAACAAAGCGCGGGCCACCAAGGGCAGACAGTTCAACCGGCTCTGGACGAGGGGAAGGGATCGTATGATTTTGCAACAATCCCTCCTGCCGTGACATATCACTCTCGCTCTTCGTCTTTGAGACTGACGCGTCCACCATTGAACGCTGGCAACGACACTATCAGCGCTTGATTGTGAAATCGTAAATCGCCGCCAACATTTTGCGCAAGGCTGCGGACGAGCCGCAAAGAAAAGCCGAGTCCGAGCAAGGGCGCTTCTTCGGATTCGTCGATTGAGCCGGGACCCGAACCGAACAGCGCGTTTTCGTCCATATCGAGAAGCTTTTTCGGCAAGGTAAGTACAAAGCGGTTGGTGGCGTTTAATCCTGGCTCAGTCCGGAAGCGGCCATCCAAAACTTCCCCTGCTTCACAGCCAATGATGACTGCCGAAAGCAAACGCGAGAACAAACGCTCGGACAGCTGGTTATCGACTGCGAACGGCCTAACAGGATGCGCGTGCACAAGGTTCAGCGTAACGTGGAGCAAATCGCTGAGACCGCGAAGACGGTCAGCCAAGCGCATTGATAGCCAGTCACAGTCCGTCGTGCCTGTTTCGGCGACATAAGAACCCGTTTCGATTTTGGCGGCGGTGGACAGATCGTCAAATCCGGACAGTAACCGCTCCGCATCGCGCAGGATGTTGCCAGCAAGAATGCGGTATTCCTCTGTGACAGGACCAAATAACTGCTGTTCGATAATTTCGGAAAAACCGATAATCGCGCTCAGCGGTGTCCGCAGTTCGTGTAACAACTGCTGAATATTGTCCGCCTCGGCAACATTCTCGTTCGGGATAATCGCCACTTCAGCAAGATTTGGCCGTCGCAATATGCCCCGATAGCCATTGAAGCGCCCGCTGATGGAGTCGAAAAACGGCGCCGCGTTAATCCGCCAGTCGCCGGCTATGACTGGTGCGCCGCACAGGCGCATCCGGGCATTCTCAATTGGCATTTTCTGTCGAAATGCAGCCGCACCATAAGCATCTGGCCCTGGACCATCGTCAAAGGCAGGCTCTGCGATATCGACGCCAACTACGGCCCCGGCAGGTGCACCTTCGACCCAGCTAATCGTGCCGTCCTCGTCAGTTTCGAAACGAATTTCACTAACGGGGCCATCGTTATCTGGTTGGCTGGCAAGCGCGGGTTCGGGTGCCGGTGCATCCACCGGCTGCTTCTCAGGCATCGCCGCCTCATTCTCGCGCTCGAGCCGCAACCGTTCGATGCGCTGGACGATATCGCGAATTTGAACGCCTTGGGGTACGCGAGGTACTTCTTCGACGCCTCTGTCTAACGACAGGACGAAATCCGCCGAGGACCACACACGCAATGCCCGCTGTGTCATGGGGCCTAGATCGCGGCGATTTCGCAGAAATCCGCGTGCGCGTGTTGACAAATGCGGAACGACATCCGCCCATTGGGTGTCTTCCAATCGCGCGCCACCGACGGCAGCAGCAGCGACAGCCGGGATATCCGCCGAAAGCAAGAGAACCAGCGGCGGCGATTGCAACCGCCCGGCCAATGCACGAACGCACTGCTCACGCACGGGCGCCGGTACAATGTCCATGAATTGCCGGACTTTTTGTAAACCAAATGCGACCAAAGCAGAGTCGAAATCGGCAGGACTTTGCGCTAATATATCGACCAGTTGCTGCCATTTGGCAGACAGCGCCGTACCTTCGTCGTCGGTTTGACGCAACGTAGTTTTAAGGCGATCGTCGAAGCGCAATCCGAAGGGATCCTAACGAAAAATTATCTGTATCGGTTAATTCGATAAAGCGAATACAGACCTTGGGAAAGCACCGATTTTACCGCGTCACACTATGGGACAATTGCAATCTGATATAATTATATTATAACAGAAGGTCAGATTGGAAATGGAAATAACACTACAATGGCCAATACGAACCTAGATGCGATAGATATGAAGCTTTTGGCTGAGCTACAGGCCGATGGACGCATTACGAATGTCGAGCTTGCAACCAAAGTAGGCTTAACCGCGCCGCCGTGCTTACGTCGTATGCGCGCACTGGAACAGTCGGGCACGATCAAATCCTACCATGCCGACGTCGACGCCGGCGCATTGGGTTATACCATCACTGTCTTCGCTATGGTTAGCTTGAAGAGCCAGGCTGAAGAAGATCTGAAGGCATTTGAACAGCATGTCCGCGCCCTGCCCGATGTTCGCGAGTGCCATATGCTAAATGGTGAAATTGACTTTATTCTAAAAATCGTAGCCCGTGATCTTCAGTCGTTTCAGGAATTCCTGACATCACAACTGACCTCAGCGCCAAATGTCAGCAGCGTTAAAACCTCGCTCACAATCCGCACGGCGAAAGACGAACCCGGCGTTCCTATTCCAGCGGTATAAAAAAAGGGCCTGATTGCTCAGGCCCTTTTCCAAATTTCGGCGGGCTATACGGCCCCATAAAGTTTACGTAACTGGTGCAGCGGCGGGCGCAGCAGATGCTTTTGTCAAATGGTCGATATACATCGTCCAATATTCGGCAATCGCCTTGCGGTTTGCACCCGTGATTTGTGCGAAATCGGCCTTGGCACCAGCGTAATCACCAAGCATCGTTTTCGACATCGCCAGACGGAAACGCGTACGGTCGCTTTGGTCAACGCCGTCTTTGTCCAGAACCGGCGCTTTGCTTAACGCAGACTCATACAACTCCTTCGCGGTTTTGTAGTCCTTGTGTGAGAAGAACGAGTCGCCGGTCAGCGATGCCAACATACCCTTGGCGCTTGCCTTCGCTGGAGCAATGGTGCCAGCCAATGTGCGCGTATCTTCCGCAAGACGGCCCTTTGCTTCATTATATCTTTCGCTGAAGGTTACGTTGTTGCGCGAAATCACGCCCTTGGCAAAACCTTCGTCCAGCAACGACACGGCTTCGGCAGGATAACGCACACCCACATAGCTGAGGCTGTCGAGATAAGCGGCATATTCCTGCTGGAAACGCAAACCGTTGGTCGCGCGCATCAGGCGCATGAGATCAAGCGATTCTTCCGGATTCATGTCGAGCGAGCGGTTAAAAAAGGCAATCGCATCATGCCAGTAATCAGGATTGTTTTCTGCCTTCACCAGATCCTTGTAGAATGTTGCTGCACCTGCATAATTTTTCGACTTCGCCGCCAGATTGGCTGCACGGACAACGAAGGCCTTGTTGATTTGCCCGGTGGCCTTACTCGCCTCAATCGCCTTGCTAATCCACTGGATCGCGTCGGCATCCTTATTCTGCTGCGATTGCGCGTTTGAAATCAGGAATTCGATATTGTTACCGCGATGGCCAAGATTGTAGGCATCGATCATGAACTTTTCGGCGTCTGCAAACTTCTTGCCGTCATAGGCAATTGCGCCTTTGCGGAACATATATTCCTTCTTCAATTCAACGGGTGTGCTGGCCGACGCTATCAGAAGGTCAATGCCCTGCTCTTGAAACGCGAGGTCCTTCAATGGCGCGCCGATGTTGATAGCCAAAATACCGGCTTCATAACGGTCATCATCATTGCCAATTGCAGCCACAACCTTTGGAAACTCTGCCTTGGCAGCCGCAGCGTCCTTGGTTTTGTTTAACAGGTTAGCAACCGGCGTATAGGCCGCGATAAACGCCTTTGAATAATTTTTCTTGGCGACCGCAGGCGCGGCTTCCTTGCCCTTCTTTTCTTTTTTCGGCTTCTCGTCTGACTGGGCAAACGCTGCCGGTGCGGCGCCAACGGCGACCAACGAAAGGGCAAGGGCGAACTTTGAAACCAGCTTCATTTAACTCTCCGCGAATAATTGCGCCCGCAGGCTTTTGCTCTGATGGTTTATAGGAGCTTGCCATCTTCAGTGCAATTGACATAGCGCCGCTCCATGAATTCCCGTTGAACGAACCGGAGCAAAACACAAGTGCCTGAACGCGCCGCGATAATAATTGGAGCAAAGGGCGGCATTGGCGCCGCACTTGCTGATGTGATAGAGCAACGCGACTATGGGACTCGCGTCATCCGCCTTCATCGTGCCAGTCATCCACCTCTCGACCTCGCTGACGAAGCCAGTATTGCAGCAGCAGCCGCAGCTGTCGCTACGATGGGCTATGACGTTTCGACGGTAGTCGTCGCGACGGGGTTATTGCATGCCGACGGGCGAGGTCCGGAAAAAAGCCTGAGGGAGCTTGACGCCACGTGGATGGCACGCAATTTCCAGATTAACGCGATCGGGCCCGCACTGGTTGCGAAGCACTTTCTGCCGATAATGGCGCGGCAAGGGCCCGTTTATTTCGCAGCACTCTCCGCACGCGTGGGGAGCATTTCCGACAACCGCTTAGGCGGATGGCACAGCTATCGTGCGTCGAAAGCAGCGCTCAATATGCTCATCCGCAATCTTGCCATTGAGTGGGAACGCAAAAACCCTCAATCGGTAGTCATCGGGCTGCATCCGGGAACAGTGGAGACACCGCTGAGTGCGCCTTTCAAGGGCAATCCGGCCCATGAACGCTTTACGCCCCAGCAGTCTGCACAGGATATGCTCCGCGTGTTGCACGGCCTGTCGCCGCAAGAAAGTGGGCAGATATTTGCTTATGACGGAAGCATAATTACGCCTTGAGTTAGGGTGCAACGTGAATCTGTGGATAAGCTGTAGAAAACAACCCTTTTGGGGTAGTCATAGGTGGCTATAATCGCGCTGCGCGTCTAGGGTGACATTACCCAAAAAATATAAGGATTTTCGCGGCGTGAGCGATGACATAGTTACATTGGACCCATCAGACATTTCACCAGTCGACATCGTCGATGAAATGAAGTCGAGCTACCTCGATTATGCGATGTCGGTCATTGTTTCGCGAGCTTTGCCTGACGTGCGCGATGGTCTGAAACCCGTCCACCGCCGCATCTTGTTCGCAAGCCAGGAAGGCGGCTTTGTCGCCGGACGACCGTATCGCAAATCGGCCAAGATCGTCGGTGACGTCATGGGCAACTATCACCCCCATGGCGACAGCGCGATTTACGACGCCCTCGCCCGCATGACTCAGGATTGGTCGATGCGCGTGCCGCTGATCGATGGCCAGGGTAACTTCGGTTCAATGGACCCTGATCCGCCAGCATCGATGCGGTATACCGAGGCGCGGCTGAATAAGGTCGCCAACGCGCTGCTGGATGATCTCGATAAAGACACCGTTGATTTTCAGCCTAACTATGACGGTAGCCGCGAAGAACCGCAGGTTCTGCCTGCCCGTTTCCCTAATCTGCTGGTCAACGGCGCTGGCGGTATCGCCGTCGGCATGGCGACTAATATTCCGCCGCACAATCTGGGTGAAGTCATCAAGGCCTGCCTTGCCTATATCGACAATCCGGCGATCACTATCGATGAACTTATCGAAATCGTCCCTGCACCTGATTTCCCGACCGGCCCGCTCATTTTGGGCACCGGTGGTGCCCGTGCCGCCTATCGTGACGGCAAGGGCTCCATCATGCAGCGTGCGCGTCATGAAATCGAAGAAGGACGCGGCGATCGCCGGTCCATTGTTCTTACCAGCATTCCGTTTCAGGTCGGCAAATCCGGCTTGGTCGAGAAAATCGCTGAAGCCGCGAAAGACAAGCGTATTGAAGGCGTTTCCGACATTCGGGACGAATCCAGCCGCAAGGGCGTGCGAATCGTCATCGACCTGAAGCGTGATGCGACCACAGACGTGGTCTTGAACCAGCTTTGGCGCCACACGCAGGCGCAATCGAGTTTTCCTGCGAACATGCTTGCCATCCGCGGCGGCCGGCCTGAAGTGCTCAACCTGCGCGATATTATCGAGGCGTTCATTCGTTTCCGCGAAGAAGTCATTACGCGCCGGACAAAGTTCGAACTGAACAAGGCACGGGAACGCGCGCATTTGTTGCTTGGACTTGTGGTGGCCGTCACTAATCTGGACGAAGTTGTTCGCATCATTCGCGGTTCGGCCAGCCCGGCGGAGGCACGTGCGGCACTTACCGACCGTAAGTGGCCCATTGCGGAAATCGCGTCCTACATCAAATTGGTCGAGGCCGTCGAAACCGAAATTACCGGTGACAGCTATCAGCTTTCCGAGTTGCAGGTTCGCGCAATCCTCGAACTTCGTCTCCATCGTTTAACCGCTCTTGGCCGTGATGAAATTGGCAAGGAACTACAGGGTCTGGCAGAAAGCATCGCTGCATTTTTGGCAATCCTGGGTGACCGGGTAAAACTCTATCGGGTTTTGCGCGACGAATTGGTTGCCATTGATGCCGAGTTTTCGACGCCCCGCTTGTGCGAAATTACCGCAAGCTGGGACGGCCTTGATGACGAAGACCTCATGGAGCGTGAGGAAATGGTCGTCACTGTTACGCACGGAGGCTATATCAAGCGCACTGCATTGGCGACATTCCGTGCGCAAAACCGGGGTGGCAAAGGCCGTGCCGGAATGGCGACAAAGGATGAAGATGCCGTCACCGAACTGTTTGTGACAAGCACGCACACGCCCGTGCTGTTTTTCTCCAACATCGGCAAGGTCTACCGCATGAAGGTATGGAAGCTGCCCGAGGGCGGCCCATCGACGCGCGGTCGGCCAATGGTCAATCTTTTGCCATTGGCAGACGGTGAAGTTATTTCGAACGTTCTGACCTTGCCAGAGGATGAGGCAGAATGGGGCGGCCTGAGCGTCGTATTTGCGACCTGCAAGGGCTATGCACGCCGTAACAGCATGGATGCATTCGCGAATGTCCCGAGCAACGGCAAAATAGCGATGAAGTTTGAGGGCGATGATGCGGACGACCGTTTAATTGGCGTCGCATTGCTGAATGAAACCGACGACGTGTTGCTCGCCAGCCGCAACGGCAAGGCAATCCGTTTTGCCGCTGATGATATTCGCGAATTCCAGAGCCGTGCATCAACGGGCGTTCGCGCCATGAAGTTGGCCAAAGGCGACGAAGTGATGTCACTGTCGATCCTGAACCGCGTTGGCACTACGCCCGAAGAACGCGAGGAATATCTCCGCTTTGCCCCGTGGAAGCCGGAAAAGGAGGGCGAGCCAACCTTGTCCTCCGAACGCATTGCCGAAATGGCAGAGCGCGAGCAGTTCATTCTGACGGTCTGTGCGAATGGTTATGGCAAGCTGTCATCGGCATATGGCTATCGCCGCACCGGTCGGGGTGGTCAGGGCATCACCAATATTGACAATATCGAGCGTAACGGCCCAGTAGTTGCCAGCTTCCCCGCCACCAAAGGTGATCAGTTGATGCTAGTAACCGATCAGGCCAAGCTGATCCGTATGCCGCTGGACAGCCTGCGCGTTTTGGGTCGTGGTACCGCTGGCGTTCGCCTCTTCAATGTCGGCGACAATGAACATGTCGTGGGCGCGGCCAAAATTGACGAAAGCGACGAAGAAACGACCGAGAATGCGGCAGACGATTCAACCGATGTTATGGCAAGCGAAGGCGCTTCGCCGGAAACACCGGAAACAGATAGCGCGCCTTCAGAATAGGCGGAAGCACGGGGGCTGACATTATGTGGAGCGAATGGTCGTTGTGGCTATCAGGCCTGTTGCTATTCGTCCTCTTGTGCACCGCTCTTGAACTCGGGTTCCGCCTTTCAATAAAGCGGCGCGGACCTGAGGGCAGCGGCGGTTCCGATTTTCTGGTGTCGGCAACGCTGGGGTTGCTTGCATTGCTGCTTGGCTTCACCTTCTCGCTCGCGTTGCAAAGACATGAGGAACGCCGCAGCCTCGTCATCGCGGAAGCCAACGCCATTGGCACAAGCTGGCTGCGCATTAAGGCCTTGGACCCCGACGACAGGGATCATGTGGCGCAGGCGTTTCAGCGTTATGCGAAACTCCGGCTGGATTGGTCCCTCGCCAGCGATGATGGTGACCAGTCCAAAGCCATCTTTGCCCGCACGGCGACCACCCAAGCGGACCTATGGCAGATAACAACGGCTGCGCTTGCCAATGGCGAGCGTGTGATTGACGCAAGGCTGATGCTCGATCCCTTGAACGAAAGCTTCGACATTGCGGCCGAGCGGGAAGTCCGGCGGCAGGCCCACCTTCCCGGCGCAATGCTGGCGATGCTGATGGTTTTCATGGTTTTCGCAACCATGTTGGTCGGCTGGCGCTTAGGCGAAATGGGCCGACGCATGACGCTACCTGCCGGACTGACGATGCTGCTACTGACGCTGGCTGTTGTCGTTACCCTTGATCTGGACATGAGTCGCAGTGGTATGATTACAGTATCGCAGGAGGCCATGAAGCAGGCTGTCGCGGGACTGACAGCACAGCAAATCTGACATCTATTCCGCTTCCTCGCCCCTGCTGTAATGGCCGCGCTTCACCAGTGTTTGGGCGATGCCGACTGCAATCAGAAGGACGCCAAAATAATAGAGATACCAGATCGCGAGATTGGCTAAATCCGAATCAGCCAGTGGCCCCATGCGCGCAAAAATAAGCAGGTCTGAAACCACAAAAAGCACCGCGCCAATGCCGACCCGATAACGCGGAAAATTGCTGCTCCACGCCATCGCCGCCATTGCAGCAAGAATGACGCTGTACGCCGCAACTTGGACGCCTTCATCAATGCTAGGTGGCAGGAAAAATGCGATTACGGGCGTGGCGAGCAACAGCGTCACCGCCAATAGCTTCTGACTGAATGCAGCCCCGACACGGCGATGCCTCACATACAGACTAATTGCGACCAGATGCCCGATGGCAAACGAAATTGCGCCGGCAATCATGTTCAGTTCGATAAGACCGTCGCCTAAAGCGTAGAGGGTCAGCATGATGGCAAGCGGGATAAACTCTCCGTCATGATGGCGACGCAATGCAAAGGGTACAAGCAATCCGACCGCAGCCATTTTCCAGATAATGGCAAAAAATCCGCCTTCGATTGGCAGTACGAGCCATGTCGCCGGAAAGCTGATTCCCGCAATCAGGCTGGCGAGCAACCACGGCCTTTTATGTGCTAGATCTTGCCCCATCATTATTTGCATCGTGCAAACAGCCGCGCAAAACAAGCGGAAACTGCGCGATCATATTGTCGGCGGTCAGGCCCGGGCCACCGCGAACCCCAATGTCGCCATGGAGCCACGCGCCGATACACGCGGCCTCAAAGGCGGGGATACCTTGTGCCAAAAGCCCACAGATCGTGCCCGTCAGGATGTCCCCCGACCCCGCAGTCGCAAGCCAAGGGGCAGCGTGCCGGTTTACGGCGCATCGTCCGTCCGGGGCGGCAATCCATGTCTCTCTGCCTTTTAACAGTACAACGCATTTCGAGAGATCGGCTGCCTGCAACGCTGCTGTCCGGCGATCATCTGTAGCTACGCCCGCAAACAGACGCCCAAACTCACCGATGTGCGGCGTGAGCACGACGTCGGCATGCCCCTTGGCAAATAGTTCTGTCGGGTCGCTTTCAAAGGCGGTGAGAGCGTCCGCATCCAACACCAACGGCCGTCGAAGTCGCATTATCCCAAGAACCGTTTCGCACACCCCCTGGCCGTTGCCCGCACCCGGCCCAATCGCGCATGCCTTCACACGCGCATCTTTTAAAGCGTCCTCAACCGTGCCTTCACGTAGCATAATCGCAGTCACCTGCGCCGCATGCTCGGCCAGCGCCGCGCGACCTCCGCAAAGCGTGACGAGCCCCGCCCCGACTGCAAGCGCGGCTTGCGCAGACAAGCGCGATGCGCCGGTGTGCAGCGCTGGGCCGCTGTGAATGACGGCGTGCCCACGGCTATATTTATGCGCATTGGCATCGGGTGGCAGAAGCACTGGCGGCAATATGTTGCCGTCTTCCGAGAGATGAAGCGTGAATCCCATATGCCATCTTGGCGCTTTTGCCTGTGCAGCGCCAAATATTTTTGATAGCCGCGCCAGCATGAACAAAAATCATGACGTACACATAATCGGCGGTGGCCTTGCGGGCTGCGAAGCGGCTTGGCAATTAGGTCGGCGCGGACTGCGTGTGCGCTTGTCAGAAATGCGTGGCGCAGGCGATATGACGCCTGCGCACCAGACCATAGGCCTTGCCGAACTGGTCTGTTCCAACAGTTTCCGGTCAGACGATGCCGAAAACAACGCGGTCGGGCTGCTGCATCAGGAAATGCGCGATTTGGACTCGGTGGTCATGCGGGCCGCGGAAGTTGCGAAGGTCCCCGCAGGTTCTGCACTCGCCGTTGACCGCGATGTGTTTTCCGAAACCGTCACCGGATTCTTGCAAGAGCTGCCCAATATCGAAATCGTGCGGGAGCGGGTTGACGTCATTCCGTCGGATGGCCCGGTTATCGTCGCGACTGGCCCCCTCACCGCGCAAAGCCTCGCCGAGAGTATCATGGCCAATACTGGTGAAGACCGCCTCGCCTTTTTCGATGCGATTGCGCCTATCGTATACCATGAAAGCATCGACATGGATGTGGCCTGGTACGCATCGCGATGGGACAAGGGTGAAGGCAAAGATTATATCAACTGCCCCATGGATGAAGCGCAATATCGCGCCTTCCATCAGGGATTGCTGGAGTCGGAGAAAACGGAATTCAAGGAGTGGGAAACCAACACTCCCTATTTCGAAGGTTGCATGCCAATTGAGGTCATGGCCTCACGCGGGCTGGATACCTTGCGCTTTGGCCCCATGAAACCTGTCGGCTTAGACAATCCACGAACAGGCCGTTGGGCGCACGCCGTCGTACAATTGCGGCAAGATAACAAGCAAGGCAGCTTGTGGAATATGGTCGGCTTCCAGACCAAGATGAAACACAAGGCGCAGGTCGAGCTGTTTAAAACCATCCCCGGTCTCGAAAATGCGGAGTTTGCGCGGCTGGGTGGATTGCATCGCAATACCTTTATCCGGTCGCCGATTTTGCTGGATCGCCAGTTGCGTCTGAAGTCCGCGCCGCACGTCCGGTTCGCCGGCCAAATTACCGGCTGCGAAGGCTATGTGGAGAGCAGCGCGGTCGGCCTATATGCCGGCATTATGGCGGCGGCCGACTTCGCGGGCCGTGACATTGCGCCCCCACCACCGACAACCGCGCTTGGCGCTCTGCTCGGGCATATTACGGGCGACGCGATGGCAGACGATTATCAGCCTATGAACATCAATTTCGGCCTATTCGCCTCACTGGATGAAAAGGTGCACAAAAAATCGCGCAAGGCGGCACTCACCGGCCGCGCGCGGTCTGACCTTGCCGGATGGATCGCGCAGCAACAGGTCGCCACTTAACAACGGCAACCCGGTTTTTGCACCGCCTTGGGCCGCGTGAGGGCAAACTCCTTGCGCGTTAGCATCTGGTCTTTGTTCGCATCGGCACCAGCAAAGCGCTGACCCGTGGCGGCGGCCCATTCCTCAAACGTCAGCAGGTTGTTGCCGTCCTTATCAAGCGCTTTGAACGCTTTAGTCCGGCTGCCCATCATCTCGATGCGCGAAACCAGTTCGTCGCGATTTCGATCATACCGGTTGAAGCGCACTTCCTCGCGGCTGGCCTTTGGCGCTTCAGGCGGTGTCGGTGGTGCTGTGCCACGTGCTGGTGCGTCGGGACCAGCCTCTGGCAAAGCATCCGAGATCGCTGCGGGCGGAGGCGCAGCTGGGATAATATTCGGCTGACTGGCTGATGTTTGCCAAAACCATAGTCCAGATCCCGCTAATAAAAGCGTGCCTATCCCACCGATCAAAATTCGTTGCATGTCGTTGCCCTATATTAGCTCTCCCGACACACGTCGATATGGCCATAAAGCTATCGCCCCGTCAAGGCGTGCCAAATAACTCGCGGACCGGAAACCGGATATACCGACATAGCGAGGATGTTGAGCGGCCGCACTGCGCGCGCAGTCGGCAGGGTCGGAAGCGATGGCATCAACGACGGCGCCACACGTCCGGGAAAAATGTCCATCAAGGAGCCCAGCGCCCACGCATCACCTATTGCGCGCACGTCATGCTGCGCACCGAGCCAGTCGCCATATGTCCGGAAAACCCCTTGCGTGCGCAGTTCCGCATGCTGCGTGAGCAACTCCTGCGTCCAATCGTCCTGACCCAGCATAATTTCCCAAGCGGACACTATCGCCTCCAGCGCAGTAGGGGGTATGTCGCCCCCCTGCCCGGCAAGCGCCTCAAATAGACGCTCTCCCTTGGGACGGCTTTCGGGCGGACTTGTAAAACCTTCCCGCCACCACGCCATTTTGATTTGGCCGACCAGCGGTTCACGCGCTTTTGCAACGATATCGGCCATTCGCTGGTCGATCTGCAGAATCAGCTTGAAAGCCGCACGATAGCGCGCGTTTGCATAGGCAATGGCAAGGCGCGCGGGGGGGGCAAGCTCTGTTTCGGGCGGCACCGTCATGCCATTTTCCCGCAAACGCTGGATATCTTAGGGTTAACGGCCCGGTAACCCTGTTCCTTCAAACACCACTTACTATGACGCCCGTAGATAGCGTCGAGAATCCATTGTGGAAACCAGGGGACTACCACTGTGATCAAGAATGTTAATGCCAACCAGGTGTCTGGCGTTATGGCGCGCCTGCTGAAGAATGAAGAAGGCAATATCATTGCCATTCTTGCAGCAGCCGTGATTCCTGTCATCGGTCTTGTTGGTGGCGGCGTGGACATGAGCCGCCTCTATCTTACTCAATCACGGTTGCAAGGTGCTTGTGATGCCGGCGCCCTAATGGGCCGCAAAACCATGGGCGTCGGCACTTGGGCCGCTAATAGCGGCAGAGCAAACACGCAAG
Source organism: uncultured Sphingorhabdus sp. (assembly GCA_963508315.1). GTDB lineage: Bacteria > Pseudomonadota > Alphaproteobacteria > Sphingomonadales > Sphingomonadaceae > Sphingorhabdus_B. Next base: position 159,671 of record CAUOWK010000005.1, read on the forward strand.
CGCTTCGCATGTTCGACCAGAATTTCGAGAGCGGCGCATATGGCACCAGCGGCCTTACTCGTAGCTTCGCCGAGTCAGGTGGAAATGTGACTGGCACCGCCTCAGTTACGGTCCCAATGGCACTGATGCAAGTGCTGGGTCAGCAAGCCAAGGTGGTTTCAGTAACCTGTCAGGCCGAACTGCGCATTCCAAACAGTGACGTGATGTTTGTATTGGATACCACGGGGTCAATGAGCGGGACAGCAGCAGGCTCGACCGAAACAAAAATCTCCGGCCTTCGTAAGGCGGTTAAATGCTTCTACGAAGCTTTGGCCAAGCAAAACATTACGGACATCACGCCTGCGGATTGCGGCGAAACAGTCGATCCGTCCGCGACCAACATGGGCAATGTACAACTGCGCTTTGGCTTCGTCCCTTACGCCGTAAACGTCAACGTCGGTCGCCTTCTCCCGCTGGAATACATGGCCGATACGTGGACTTATCAATCACGCGAGGCGGCGACCACGACGGACGTTAACGCAACCCCTGTCTACGGAACAGAAAGCGCGCCCACCGCAGTCAGCACCGTCGACACAGCGGTCGCCGATACCGCCTGGGCTAACACCGAACAGGACATAACGGTTAACGGCGTTGTTTACGACTGGAGTTCGTCAACCACCGCTGCCGAATGCTCGCGACTTTCGGTGCCCTCTACAAGCACTACAAGCACTACAGGCGCTAACGAGTTTGTTTCACAGTCGCCAGCTGACCCTGCCGAACCGGACGCAACGCTAACCAAAACTTACGAACGCGAGACGTTCACCAGAACGCGGAGCTATCAACGCCAATTTACGCCGCACAGTAACCCGCGCAGAAATGGTACATGTCGCTTGCAGTTCCGCGACACCGCGCAAAATATTCGTACCGTCACCACGCGCACAACAACTCCAATCACTTGGGTACGCAACACATATTTCTCCGGTTGGAATTACAAGCCAATGCCGTTTAATGTCAGCGGATTAAAAGATACTGCCAACAACGCGTGGCGTACTTCGCTTCAGCTTCCCCTTGGAACCAACGGAGCCAATACCGCTATAAGCTGGAACGGCTGTATCGAAGAACGGCAAACATTCCGCGGCCCCGACGCAGATCCCACAAATGACTGGAATCCAATCCCTTCAACGGCATTGGATATGGACATTGATTTGGTTCCGACACCCGGCAATGCGTCCACCCAATGGGGTCCAATGTTGACCAGTGCCGTTTGGGAGCGATTCACTGTGAATAACGATAGGAGCCTGTCCTCGAACCGGACGATTAACAATGTCTGGCAGAGTCGAAACGATGGTTTCTCCTTGCCGCGTCCTGGCATTAGCTGCCCGACCGCCGCGCGCAAATATCAGACCTGGACGCCAACCGACTTCCGTAACTATGTCAATGGCTTGGCAATCGGTGGCAACACGTATCACGACATTGGCCTGTTGTGGGGGGCACGCATCATGTCACCCACCGGTATATTCGCGGCACTGAACGCCCCCACCAACATGACCATCGAACGCCACATGGTTTTCATGACCGACGGCGAAACCAATGTCATCGACGACGATTATTCGGCCTATGGAATCCATTGGTACGACCGGCGTCAGACGCCCACCGGTACCGCCCCGACAAATGACCAGTTGAACCGCATGACCGATGCACGAACCGCCGCACTTTGCACGGCCATCAAGAACAAAAATATCAACCTATGGGTCGTCTCCTACGGCAACGTGGACTCGGACACGAACGACAGGCTTGAGGCATGTGCCACCCCCGGCAAGTTTTTTGAGGCAACGAGCGTCGCCGCGCTTGTCTCGAACTTCAAACAAATCGCAGCCGAAATATCGGCGCTGCGCCTGACGCAATAAGGGCGCTGTGATGAGTTTGGTCAAACGCCTAAAAAACAACCAAGACGGCGCTTCCATCATGGAGTTCGGACTGATCGCGCCAGTGGTCATGGTCATGATGCTCGGCACGATGGATATAGGGCATTCCTATTTCGTGCGCGCAACACTGGACGGGGCGATGCAAAACGCCGCGCGCAGTTCGTCACTGGAAGGATCGGCGACGTTGACCGCGCAAGAACTGGTAGACCTGCGGGTTGAGGAATCCATATTGGCGTTAGCGCCAAATGCGACAATCACGTCCACGCGCCGTTACTACAAGACATTCTCCGAAGCCGCGCTGGCACGCGCGGAAACGGTCATTGAACCACCCGCTGGTGCCGACTTGAAATGTGATCCCGGCGAAAGCTTCATGGACGCAAATGACAATGGCGTGTGGGATGCAGACGGCGGGACCGACGGCCAAGGCGGCGCAAAGGACATTGTTATCATCAAGTTCAAGGTCAGTTACCCACGCCTCTTCCCAATGGCGAAGCTTCTCGGTCTGCCGGCCAATGTGGAGCTCGAATCCAACTCGATTCTCGCAAACCAGCCGTATGGCGAGCAGACGTCGTTCGGCCCGCCTGTACAAACCAATTGTCCATCGGTGTAATGATATGCTGAAAAATATTTCGAAAACGCTGCGCCGCTTGAAGCGCAATCAAAGTGGTCTTGCAATGGTTGAACTGGCTGTTTCCCTGCCATTCTTCATGGGCCTAGTCATCGGCGGAGTAGAGACCGCCAACTATGCGTCGGTCATCATGCAATTGAATCAGATCACACTGCACACCGCCGACGGCGCAGCCCGTATCGGATCGTCGAGTTTGAACGCCAACAAAACGATCTCCGAAGCACAAATCAAGGACGTATTCGAAGGCGCGCTCCGCGAAGGCGATCGTATCGCAGTTGGCGGCAGTCACTCTTTTACCGACCCCATCACGGGGGTGCCATCCATCCGGGGCAACACGCTAATCATCCTTTCAAGCTTTGAGCAAACGCAGCCCTTTAACGCAGCCGTGCCGCGTTACCGTATCCGTTGGCAGCGATGCACTGGAACAGCAACGTTCTACACTTCAAATTACGGGACCAAATCGGGTAGCGCTAGCACCACCGGCATTGGGCCCGCCGGTAGACAGGTCGTGCCGCCGCCAGACGGCGTTCTGATGTTTGTCGAACTGCAATATTATTTCAGGCCGCTGATCGTGAACGGCTTTTCAAGGCTCACAAACCGCACGATTAGCCAAGTTGCATCCGCCGTGGTGCGCGAAAACCGCGACACCGTTGGCCCGACAGGCAGCGACGGCATTTACAACACCGAGGGTGTCGCTCCCGCAACCTGTCCGTGGTCGAACTGAGTTCCCCGCGACCCTTAGCTTAAACGCCAAGTGTCTTGCGGACCGCTGCCACAATCTTGTCGGCGTTAATCAACGTCGCCTTCTCCAAATTAGCGGCATAGGGCATGGGCACGTCTTCGTTCGTGACGCGCACGACCGGCGCGTCCAAATCGTCGAAGCCTTCTTCCATGCAGATGGCGAGAATTTCGCTGCCGACCGAACATACAGGCCAGCCTTCTTCGGCCACAACGAGACGATTGGTCTTGGCCAAGCTGGCAAGTACCGTCGCCTTATCGAGCGGACGAATGGTGCGCAGATCGATAACTTCGGCCTGAATACCCTGCTCCGCAAGCTTATCCGCTGCTTCCATCGACAAGCCCACGCCGATGGAATAGCTGACAATAGTTACATCGCTGCCTTCACGCATCACCCGTGCCTTGCCGATGGGCAGGACATGATCGTCTAATACCGGCACTTCATAGGTGCGGCCGTATAACAGTTCGTTTTCAAGGAAAACGACGGGATCTTCACAACGGATTGCTGCCTTAAGCAGGCCCTTGGCATCGGCAGCATCATAAGGCGCGATGACAATCAGGCCCGGTACGCTGGCGTACCAGGGTGCGTAATTCTGGCTATGCTGCGCACCGACGCGCGCCGCTGCGCCATTTGGTCCGCGGAAAACAATCGGACAGCGCATCTGGCCGCCGGACATGTAATTCGTCTTGGCCGCCGAATTGATGATGTGGTCAATCGCTTGCATGGCGAAGTTGAACGTCATGAACTCGATAACGGGACGCAATCCACCCATCGCAGCGCCGGTACCAATGCCGGCAAATCCATATTCGGTGATGGGCGTGTCAATGACGCGTCGCGCTCCGAATTCGTCGAGCAAACCTTGCGTGACTTTGTAAGCGCCCTGATATTCAGCAACTTCCTCGCCCATGACAAATACGCGGTCATCGCGGCGCATTTCTTCTGCCATCGCGTCGCGTAGTGCCTCACGCAACGTCACGCTATTCATTGGAGTACCTGCGGGGACCAGTGGATCGGATTTCAGTGCCGATACTGCGGGCGCGGCAGGTGCAGAGGCAACTTGCGGAGTGGGAGGAACCGGGCTTTCGGCAACAGCTACGGCAGGTGCATCTCCGACCGCGTCGTCATTATCACCGGTTATCAGAGCGATAACGGTTCCAACCTTCACGCCATCGGTGCCTTCCGGAACCGTGATGGACGAAATGACGCCTTCATCCACGGCTTCGAATTCCATGGTCGCCTTGTCGGTTTCGATTTCCGCCAGGATATCGCCTGATTTAACCGTGTCGCCTTCTTTGACGAGCCATTTCGCCAGCGTGCCTTCTTCCATTGTTGGAGAAAGCGCGGGCATTTTAAGTTCAATTGCCATCAATATTGCTCCACCAGAACGTCAGTATAAACTTCGGACAGTTCCGGTTCAGGCGAACTTTCCGCAAAATCGGCGGACTCGTTTACGATCTTCCGAATTTCCTTTTCGATGTCTTTGAAGGCATCTTCGCTAACGCCCATTTCCGTCAGATAGGCTTTGCAGCCCTCGATTGGGTCGCTGTTATCGCGCACGGACTGAACCTCGTCACGGCTGCGATATTTCGCAGGGTCGGACATCGAATGTCCGCGATATCGATAGGTTTTCATTTCCAGAAGCACTGGCCCCTTGCCGCTTCTGACCCAATCAAGCGCAACCTCTGCCGCGCCGCGAACGGCAAGGACGTCCATGCCATCGACCTGAATGCCGGGAATACGGAAGCTTTCGCCGCGCCGGTATAATTGATCCTCGGACGACGCGCGGTTGACGCTAGTGCCCATGGCGTATTGATTGTTCTCAATGACGAAAATGATCGGCAGCTTCCAAAGCTCCGCCATGTTGAAGCTTTCGTACACCTGCCCCTGGTTCGCCGCGCCGTCGCCAAAATAGGCAAGACATACACCGCCATCGTTGGAGTATTTGTGTCCAAATGCGAGCCCTGCACCCAAAGACACCTGCGCACCGACGATGCCGTGCCCGCCATAAAACTTGTGCTCGGTCGAAAACATATGCATCGACCCGCCCTTGCCTTTGGAAATGCCCGCCGCGCGGCCAGTCAACTCAGCCATGATGATGTTGGGATCAATGCCATAAGCAAGCATATGTCCATGATCGCGATAGCCTGTAATTACACTGTCCTTGCCGGGTGTCAGCGCGGACTGAAGGCCAATAGCAACAGCTTCCTGTCCGATGTACAAATGGCAAAAACCGCCGATGAGGCCCAGCCCGTATAATTGACCTGCTTTTTCTTCGAACCGGCGAATGAGCAACATGTCGCGGTAGAACTTCAGAAGTTCCTCCTTTGTCGCCTTAAACGGCACAGGCTCCGAAGGGCGCTCGCGATTTGCGCGTGCGGCGTCTTCGCTGACACTGGCTTTCTTCGGCGCGGACTTTTTCGCTGGGGTAGTGGCCAAAACAGGTTCCTTCGATGGAATTTTATGCGCGAACGAGTCGTCGCCTAGTCAAAATCAGGAGGCGTGAAAAGCGCTTTTACGCAGGGGAATGCACTGCATAGCTATTCATCCATTTACACATTGTCACTTCAGGGGAACGACCACCTCGTCTGGCGCGACAACATTCAGTTCCTTGCGCATCAGTTCGCCGGCAAGGTCCGGGTCAACATTGTCGCGATCAAGCAAAAGCTGCCGATTCCGCAAAGCATCGCGCTCCTTTTGCAGCTTGGCGAGCTCGATTTTCCGCTGGCTCAATGCTGCACGATAATCGGTCCACGCAATGATACCGGTCGGTCCTAACAGAGCGTAGGATGCAATGCCCAGCAACGCGACAAGCGCGAGCGCTGGGCCAACGACCGACTTCATATATTCGGGTTTCTTATTTCCGCGCACCATCATCAATCAGAATCATATTTTCGCTGAAATGGCAAGAACGACGCGGTCAGCGGAAAATGGCCCGGCCCGCATATTGCGCTGCGGTGCCGAGTTCTTCTTCAATCCGGATAAGCTGGTTGTACTTTGCCAACCGGTCCGAACGCGCGAGGCTTCCTGTCTTGATCTGCCCGCAGTTGGTCGCGACGGCCAGATCCGCAATGGTCGCATCTTCGGTCTCACCGGAACGATGTGACATCACCGCCGTGTACGACGCGCGATGTGCCATCGATACCGCAGCAAGCGTCTCGGTCAACGTCCCGATCTGGTTGACCTTAACCAATAGTGAGTTGGCAAGACCCTTGCCAATGCCCATCGCCAAACGTTCCGGATTGGTCACAAACAGGTCATCGCCCACCAATTGAACCTCATGACCGATTTTGTCCGTGATGGCTTTCCAACCGTCGAAATCGTCTTCGCTCATGCCGTCTTCAATCGAACGGATCGGGTAATCCTTGCACAAGGCGGCCAGATAGTCGGCCATTTCGTGCGGTGATAACGAGAGTCCTTCTCCGGAAATTTCGTATTTGCCGTTTTTGAAGAACTCGGTCGCAGCGCAATCCAGCGCGAGGACCACGTCCTCACCCGCTTTAAAGCCCGCCTTCTCAATCGAGGCCATGATGAAGTCCAAAGCATCGCGCGTGGAGGCAAGATTAGGCGCAAATCCGCCTTCGTCGCCGACAGCGGTCGCGAGCCCCTTTTCATGAAGGCCTTTTTTTAGCGTATGAAAAATCTCCGAACCCCAACGCACTGCTTCTGCGATCGAGTCAGCGCCGACTGGCATGACCATGAATTCCTGAAAATCTATGGGATTATCGGCATGTTCGCCGCCGTTGATGATGTTCATCATCGGCACCGGCAATACATGCGCGTTCACGCCACCAACATAGCGATAAAGGGGAAGGCCGCGCGCGTCAGCGGCGGCTTTCGCAACAGCAAGGCTAACGCCCAAAATGGCATTCGCACCCAGATTTGCTTTGTTGTGGGTACCATCGAGGTCAATCATGACCGCATCAATATCTTCCTGATCCTCTGCATCGAGTTCAACGAGCGCTTCAAAAATCGGGCCGTTCACCGCTTCGATGGCTTGAAGGACGCCCTTGCCCATATAGACCGACATATCGCCGTCCCGCTTTTCAACGGCTTCATACGCGCCCGTTGACGCTCCCGATGGCACCGCAGCGCGGCCAAAGCTCCCATCTTCCAGCAAAACATCAACTTCCACGGTTGGATTTCCACGGCTATCGAGGATCTGGCGGGCGTGGATGTCTAGGATTGCGGTCATGATGGGCTCCGGGCGGTCAAAAGGGATTAACGCCAGCGCGTCTATCGCTGTGATGCCGTTTTGGCAATGTTGCTGGCACTTACGGAATTCGAATAAAATTCGCGCTGCTATAGTTGACTAAAGCACCTTCAATACAAATATCAACATCACAACCATTTTTCCCTCGCCTAGGAGTTCAAAGATATGGCCGACACCGCAAAGCCCAAGGCACCTGCAAAAGCTGCCGCGCCCAAGAAGCCCGCTGCGAAGCGCGCGCCGAAAAGCGCCGCCGTACCTGCAGCGAACAAAACTGCCGCTGCTCCAAATGCAGTTACCGCTGCGGCCCCGCAGAAGGGCAAGACTGAAACCGGAAAAGCAAAGGTTCAATCTGAAATGAATGACTTCAAGGCGAAAGCCGCTGACGGCGCCCGTGCTGCTGCTGAAAAGGGCAAGGACCGCGCAACCGAGGCTGTTGGTAGCATCGGTAAGTTGATCCGTGACAGCGCGTCCACCATCGACGAGAATGTTGGCAAACAATATGGTGATTATGCACGCAGCGCGGCTGAAATGGTCGAAGGTTTTGCTGGCAAGATGGACGCCAAAGACGTCGACGCCATCGCGGAAGACGCCCGTCAATTCGTGCGCAAAAGCCCGGCAGTTGCCATCGGCGCAGCGGCTGCCATTGGCTTCGTGCTAGCACGATTGGTCCGTTCAGGCGGCAAGGACAGCTAAATTTTTTTGACCTTGCCGATTGCACAATATCGCCACTAGCCCATAAGCTGTCTGAATGAGTGATGATACGCACGCCAATCCACCTGGGACGATAGAAAACGCGCCAGAAGAATCGGATGCACGCACGCAGATTGCGCAACTGGCGGGCGACGTGCGCCAAATGCTGGATTCTGAAATGCGTTACTACCGGACGCGCTTCGAATATACGCGCGGTGTGGTTGCCCGGGCCGCCGGCTTCGGAGCTGTTGCATTGGGTGCTTTGCTAGGCGCGGCCATTGCGCTGGTGGTGGGTATATTGCTGATCCTGTCCAGCGCGCTTGGTCCAATTGCGGCGACGGTCATCACGGTAGTCGCTTTCGGCATAATCGGTGCTTTTTGTGGCTATAAGGCACGAAATTGGGTACAAAAGGTTCACTTTCCGGAGATCCAGAAAGATGACGAATAAACCTACGGAAAAGCCGGTAGCCCATGAACGGGCGGACGTGATATTGACCAACGCAGAACGCCGGAACCTTCGCCGAAAATTGAAGGGCAGCGTTCAGGCTACGAAGGACGTGCTGAATCCAAAGACGCAAGTACGTCGGCTGGTCGACCGTCAGAAGAAGGCCGTGGCAGTCGCCGCAGCAGATGCGACAATGCAGGTGAAACGCCATGCTCCTTTGCTGGCTGCGGTTGGAGTGACAGGTATTTTATTAGCGGCGCGACGCCCCATCACTCAGTGGTTGGACCGCGTTAGAAAGACATATTCGGACATGCCGGACGGCGATTAGATCAGGAGCACAGATATGAATAAATTGACCGACACCGTGAACGACGCGACAGCTGGCGCGAAAAAGGGTTTAACCAACCTGAAAGACAAGACGTCTGCACGGACAGCGGCAGCCAAGACCAAGGCGCGGGTAAAAACCAGCGAAAACATCGACAAAAACCCACTTGCCATCGTGCTTGGCGGTATCGCGATTGGCGCGATCGTCGGGGCTTTGTTGCCGCGTACCGAGCGCGAGACCAAGGTGCTTGGGAAAGCAGGCAAGAAGCTAAATAAGAAAGCGCGCAAAATGGCCGATGCCGCGAAGGCAGCAGGCAAGGAGCAGGTCGATAATCTTGGCCTGAATGGTGATGCGATGCGCGCACAATTTAGAGAGCTTGTCAGCAAGGCCGCAGTCGCTGTAAAGGCCGCCGGACAGGCCGCCACGGAGGCAGCCAAGGATAAAAATTAAGGGAAACGGCTTTGAGTGATACGAAATTGCATCTTGTCTTTGGTGGACGCGTTGAAAACCCGCAAACATTGAAGTTCACTGACCTCGACAAGCTCGATATCGTCGGCATGTTCCCTGATTACGCCAGCGCCGAAGAAGCGTGGCGTGGCGCGGCGCAGCGGACCGTTGATGACGCCGAAATGAAATACGTCGTCGTGCATCTGCACAAGCTGCTGCAGCCGGACGCCTAATTCCGTTTAAGCGTTGCGATATCGGAACAACAACAAAGGCCGGGCGAGAAACAGTCCGGCCACAAACCCGCCTATATGCGACCAAATCGCGATGCCGATACCCAGGCCGGGGCCAACAAACCCCAGAGCGAGATTGAGTGCGACCCACGCGAATGTCAAATGTACGGGCCGTGCAATAGACGCAGGCAAAGGCCCCCACGCCTTTGGCTTGGCGTTCGGAAAAAGCAGAACATAAGCTCCGATTATACCCGAAATAGCGCCACTCGCGCCAATAGCGGGCGCCATCATATCGACCGACATGGGCCAGCGCATGACAGCAGCCAGATATTCCGTGCCTGCCGCAAAATAGGCTGACGCAAGATACAGGCCCAAATACAGCCCGCCACCCAGCACTCGCTCGACCATTTTTCCAATCAATAGCAGCATCAGCATGTTCATGATGACGTGCGCAATGCCGCCATGCAGGAACGCAGCCGACAAAGGCGTCAGATATACGGGTGCCAAAAAGGCGATTCCTTGAAAGGCGCTGTCGTCGCCGCTCAATCGCGCGGGGAACAGGCCGCCTGACACGACGACATATTGCCACCATGACGGAACCAGCAATATCGCCGCAATGACGAGATTGAGAATGACCAGTGCGTTAGTGACGGGGCCGCGCGGAAATTGCATATCAGTCTTTACCGCCCAATTTTCCTACCTGCGATCAGATAAACTCAATCTTGGACACAAGATAAAATTTGTCGCCGCTAGGAACGGTTACTTCGATTTCGTCGTCGACAACGCGGCCAATCAGCGCGCGTCCGAGTGGCGAATTATAGGAAATACGCCCCGCTTTGGCATCCGCCTCGGTCTCGCCCACAAGCTGATAACGAACGGGCTTGTCATTTTCGTCCATCAAAGTGACGGTTGCACCAAATACGATCTTGTCGCCCGACAATGATGATGGATCGATAATCTGCGCCCGACCGATTTTGTCTTCGATTTCCGAGATCGAAGCTTCGACCTGACCTTGGCGTTCTTTGGCAGCATGATATTCGGCATTTTCCGAAAGATCGCCATGCGCACGCGCTTCCTCAATTGCTTCCACAATCAACGGACGCTCATCGCGAAGGCGTTTCAGGTCAGTTGTCAGCTTTTCATAGCCTTCAGCCAACATCGGATATTTCTCAAAACTCGCCATCAGGCTAAACCCTTCGTCACAAAAACTTCCCGACCGGATAAATGATATTCACCTATCCGATATGCAGTTCAATTGTCGGGGAACGATACTGCTCGTTTTAATAATAGTCCTGAAGTGGCCGAACTTCAAGTTGCCGTTGCTGCAGCGCCGCAATCGCCTGTGCAACCGCGATGCTTCCCGCCGCAGTTGTGTATTGCGAAACCTTGCCAACCAACGCGGAACGGCGGATTTCTTCGCTGTCCTTCAGGCTTTGCCAACCCTCTGTAGTATTGAAGATAAGTTGGATTTCACCGTCTTTAATCTTGTCGACAATGTGCGGGCGGCCCTGCGCGACCTTGTTCACGCGCTCGACCTCTATCCCCTGCTCACGCAGATAGTTGGCCGTTCCGTCAGTTGCGCAAACGGTAAACCCGCACGCAATAGCCTGTTTGACCGCTGGAATGATAACGGGCTTGTCGGTGTCTTTGACAGAGACGAAAAGCTTTCCGCTCATGGGCGGCGGCATCCGCGCGCCGATTTGCGATTTTGCAAAGGCTGTCGCAAAATCGCGATCGATGCCCATGACTTCGCCGGTTGATTTCATTTCAGGCGACAGGACTGGGTCAACACCGGGGAAGCGATCAAACGGGAACACTGCTTCCTTGACCGCGATATAATCAATGTCGAGGTTGATTGGCGGCAAGTCCTTGAGCTTTTCACCTGCCATGACGCGCGCAGCAATCTTGGCGATTGGTGCGCCGATAGCCTTCGCCACGAAAGGCACCGTGCGACTGGCGCGTGGATTGACCTCAATCAGGTAGACCTCGCCATCCTTGACCGCGAACTGGATGTTCATCAGGCCGCGGACATGCAAGTTGACCGCAAGCAATTCAGTCTGGCGGCGGATTTCCGCAATAATGTCATCGGGCAGACTGTAGGGCGGGATGGTGCACGCGGAATCGCCGCTGTGCACGCCAGCTTCCTCGATGTGCTGCAGGATGCCGGCAACAACGACTTCGTCGCCATCGCATAACGCATCAACGTCCACCTCAATGGCGTCCCGCAAATAGCTGTCGATCAACACAGGCGAGTCGCCCGAGACGATCACGGCTGTCTGGATGTAGTTTTCAAGCTGCGCCTGCGTATCGACGATTTCCATCGCACGGCCGCCAAGGACGTAGGATGGCCGCATCAACACGGGGTAGCCAATGGTTTCGGCGACCCTGATCGCCTCTTCACGGCTGCGCGCAATGCCATTCTCTGGCTGCTTGAGTTTCAGCTTGTTAATGAGCGCGGCAAAACGTTCGCGGTCTTCGGCCAAATCGATGGCGTCGGGCGACGTACCTAAAATCGGAATACCCGCAGCCTCAAGCGCTTTTGCCAGGTTCAGCGGGGTTTGGCCGCCGAACTGAACAATAACGCCCTTCAGCGTGCCGTTCTGCTGCTCGACATGCAGGATTTCCAGCACGTCCTCGGCAGTCAGCGGCTCGAAATATAGGCGGTCGCTGGTATCATAGTCGGTCGAAACCGTCTCTGGGTTGCAGTTGACCATGATCGTTTCATAGCCCGCATCTGCCAACGCAAAACAGGCGTGGACGCAGCAATAATCGAACTCAATCCCCTGCCCGATGCGGTTCGGACCACCGCCAAGGATGACGATCTTTTCGCGATCCGTAGGCTGGCTTTCGCATTCGGGCGTGCCGAAGCTTGGGGCCTCGTAGGTTGAATACATATACGGCGTTTTGGCTTCGAACTCTGCGGCGCAGGTGTCGATGCGCTTGAATACCGGACGCACGCCCAGTTTGTGGCGCAGCGCGCGTACCTCGTCCTCGGTCACCGCGCCAGCCATTGCACGCGCGGCCTGCATCGCAATGCCCGAACCATGACGGACAGCCGTTTCCATACCGGGCCGCATATTGAGCGATTCAACCGCAAGATAGGCAAGGCGCTTATCCGAGAAACCCAAGGCTTTCAGGCGACGCAGCGCCTCTGGACCATTGGGCAAGCCATTCGTTTTGACGTCATTTTCGGCAGCGACGATTTCCTCAAGCCGCTCAAGGAACCATGGATCAAACTTCGCAATCGCGTGGATTTCGGCAACGCTCATGCCCTCGCGCAGCGCTTGTGCGGCAACCAACAGCCGGTCGGGCGTGGCGCGGCTGAGTTCAGCCGAAAGCTGGTCTTTCGATGCACCCTTCAGCGCGTCGATGTAATTGAAGCCCGAAAGCCCGGTTTCCAAGCCACGAAGCGCCTTTTGCATGCTTTCGTGAATGTTGCGGCCAATCGCCATCACTTCGCCCACGGACTTCATCGCCGTGTGCAACAATGGCTCGGCGCCCTTGAACTTTTCAAAGGCAAAGCGCGGTATTTTCGTGACGACATAGTCAATCGTCGGCTCGAACGACGCTGGCGTAGCACCCGTAATGTCGTTGGTAATCTCGTCGAGCGTGTAGCCAACCGCCAGCTTCGCCGCGACCTTGGCAATCGGGAAGCCCGTCGCCTTGGATGCGAGCGCCGACGACCGCGACACGCGGGGGTTCATCTCGATAACGATCAGGCGGCCGTCCTTCGGATTGACTGCGAACTGTACGTTCGAACCACCTGTTTCTACACCGATTTCACGCAAGCAGGCGATGCTCGCGTTCCGCATAATTTGATATTCTTTGTCCGTCAGCGTCAATGCTGGCGCAACGGTGATCGAGTCGCCCGTATGCACGCCCATCGGGTCGATATTTTCAATGGAACAGATGATGATGGCGTTGTCGGCGCGGTCGCGCACGACTTCCATTTCAAACTCTTTCCAACCTAGCAGCGATTCTTCAATCAGCACTTCAGTGGTTGGCGATGCATCAAGCCCGCCGGTGACAATCTTGATGAACTCGTCGCGGTTATAGGCAATACCGCCGCCGGTGCCGCCCATGGTGAAGCTTGGGCGAATTATGGAAGGCAGGCCAGTGCGTTCAAGCACCTCAAGCGCCTCTTCCATGGAATGCGCGATGCCCGACCGCGCCGATTCCAGTCCGATCTTGGTCATTGCGTCGCGGAACTTGATCCGGTCCTCGGCCTTGTCGATGGCTTCGGCATCCGCGCCGATCATCTCGACACCATATTTTGCCAGCGTGCCATCGTTGAACAACGCCAAGGCGACGTTCAAAGCCGTCTGCCCGCCCATCGTTGGCAACACCGCGTCGGGGCGCTCTTTTTCGATGATCTTGGCCACGATTTCGGGGGTAATCGGCTCGACATAAGTCGCATCGGCC
>CAUOWK010000006.1:0-170934 GCA_963508315.1 uncultured Sphingorhabdus sp.
CGACTATTATGGACAGTGCCTCGCAAGCCATTGCGAGCGGCATAACCAAGGCGTCCAGCGATATTGATAATATCCTGAGTGACAGCAATGAGCACATCCAGTCCAGTCTTGTCGATTTGCGGAACGCATTGCGTCAGGTGACAACACAATCGGAGCAAGAGGAACAGCGCGTCCGCGGAATGATCGATGCGATTACCACGCATATCCGCACTAGCGCCGAGACAATTGCCGATGTCGACCGCGTGGCGACGGAGAATGCGTCTAAACTGGCGTTTGCCGTTTCTGCCTTAGGTGAAAGCACACGAACTGTTGGGTCGGCATTGTCGGAAAACCAGATCATCACCGAAAATCTGATCGGCCACTCGGAGCGGCTGATTGAATCGCTCACCACCGCAAATCAGGAAATCAGCCAGACAATTCCTGCGTCCATGGATGTCATGAATGTCCGGATTGCCGAGGGTATCGCGCAGGTTAAAGTAGCTGTTTCCAGCGCAGAATCGCTGGAGGACTTAAGCGATGTTATGCTCGAGAAAATTCAGACATTGGAGCAGTTGATCGCGGCCCAGCACCAGTCGGTTCAGGCGTTAATGGCGCAAAGTGACGAGCATTTCGCCGCCCGCCATGAACAAGTTGACGCGCTTGGTGCGTCGCTACGTCAGACGCGTGCGTTGATGGAAGAAATGTCGGATGAGGCCAATGATCGCCTTGTCTCGTCCTTGTTACGTGTACGTGAAACGACGCGTGCGGCAGCCGAAAGTAGCCGCAAAATACTCGATGACGAACTTGCGCACATTGCCGATACGCTAACCGAACAGAACCGTGAGGCACTTGCCACCGCACTGGACGCGCAGGTAGCTGCAATGAATGAAGCCGTTAAGGAAGCTGTTGATCGCAACATCAGCCTTTCGGAAACCGCGGCGTCAATGGTTGGGAAGCAACTCGGTGAACTCGATGACATGGCCACGAGTCTGCAAAGCCGCATCGCCGATAGCAAAAACAATCTCGAGTCCGTGCACGACGACAGCTTCGCGCGGCGTATGGTCCTCCTGACCGAGTCGCTCAACTCTACGGCAATTGATGTTGCCAAGATCTTGTCAAACGATGTCACCGATACCGCTTGGGCAGCCTACCTGAAGGGTGACCGGGGCGTCTTCACGCGTCGTGCCGTGAGGCTATTGGATAAGGGTGAGGCGAAGATCATCGCTGCCCATTATGGCGATGACAGCGAATTCCGCGAGCACGTCAATCGCTACGTGCATGACTTCGAATCAATCATGCGCCTACTGCTCAGCACGCGTGACGGCAACGCTATTGGTGTGACGCTGCTGTCATCCGACATCGGCAAGCTTTACGTCGCGCTTGCACAGGCGATCGAGCGGTTACGCAAATAAAGCTTTATACGGGCGGGTTAAAAAGCCCGTCAAAGCTGTCGCGGTTGATCCAGCCATAGGAATAATTTGCGTAATAAAGCGCAAACAGCGCCGCTGACAGCAATGTTGTTCGTAGTAATATTACGCGTGGTTGAAAATTGCCGGGCGCGCTGTCGGCCTGACCGGGCGTTTTGGGCAAGCCTAATTCCTCATGCGTACGCACGCCAATGGGCATGACAACAAATGCCGTCATCACCCAGAATAATGCATAGATGGCTATAATCGACGTCCAGGTCATGCTGTCTCCAAAATCAACACATCAACAATTGGCTTTTTGCCCGTCCAGCTAACGGCGACGCGCCGCACCGCTAAACGGACACTCTCACGCAGCTTCTCGTAATCGCCGCGATTGTCTTTAACGGCCTTTACGGCTGCTGCGGCTGCTTCTTCGAGGAATTCTTCGAGATCCTCCTCAATTGGAACCCCGTGCAACCGGATTTCGGGTTGTCCCAACAGCCGGTCATTTTGCCCAAGTGCAAAAGCGACGGTTATCAAGCCATACCATGACAGCCGACGGCGTTCATTCAGTGTTGCTCCGTCAGCAGCGATTATGGTGTCACCGTCCAAGATTAGCCGGCCTGTACGCTCTTTGCCAATGATGGCCGGCGCGCCGGGTGCAAGTCGAACGACATCGCCGTTTGACTGGACCAAAGCCTTTTGTATGCCGTGCGCCAGTGCAAAACGCGCCTGCTCCGCCATATGGCGGCGCTCGCCATGCACCGGAACCAATATTTCGGGCCGGATCCAGCTATATAGGGCGGCGAGCTCTGGTTGACCGGGATGACCTGAAACGTGCACATGTGCCTGCTTTTCGGTGACCGTGAGGATGTTGCGCTCTGCAAGCTTGTTCATGATGATACCGATGGCGATTTCATTGCCCGGTATCTGCTTGGACGAGAAGATTACCGTGTCGCCTGCTTCCAGCTTTACGGGGTGATTGCCCTCGGCAATGCGCGCAAGCGCAGCCCGCGCTTCACCTTGGCCACCAGTGGCTACAACCATCACGTCGCTGCGCTTCAGGCCGTCGACGCTTTCCATATCGACCGTTTTCGGCATGTCTTTCAAATAGCCATTGGCCTGCGCCGCTTCAATGATGCGGTGCAATGACCGACCGGCGAAACATAATGTCCGACCGCTTTCACGTGCCACTTCGCCTAAGGTCTGCAATCGGGCTGCATTTGAGGCGAACGTGGTAATAACCACCCTGCCCTTCGCCGCCTTCACGGATTCCAGCAAGTCAGCCTTAACACTGCCTTCGCTGCCGCTGCTTTCAGCATTGAACGCATTGGTAGAGTCGCAGACCATCGCCAAAACGCCACTGTCACCAATGGCGGTCAACGCGTCAGCAGTGGACGGCTTGCCCAGTACAGGACGCTCATCCAGTTTCCAGTCGCCAGTGTGGAAGACCTTGCCATAAGGGGTGGTGATCAAACAGGCGCTCATCTCCAATATGGAGTGCGCAAGCGTCACGAGTTGGAAGTGGAAAGGACCGAGCGCAAATGCGCCCTCCATCGGAACCACGATAAGCTCGACAATATCGGCAATGCCTTCTTCTTCCAGCTTGCCCCGGATGAGGGTTGCCGTGAAAGGCGTCGCGTATAAGGGAACGCCAAGGTCAGCGGCGAAATAGGCCACTGCGCCGATATGGTCTTCATGGCCATGCGTTAGCACGATCCCAACCAAGTCCTTCTTCCGTTTCTCGATAAACTCGAGGTCCGGAAGCACGAGATCAATACCCGGATATTCGGCGTTAGCGAAGGTCAGGCCCAAATCCACCATTACCCATTTGCCGTCGCAGCCATATAGATTGACGTTCATGCCAATTTCGTTGGAACCGCCAAGGGCAAGGAAAAGCAGTTCTTTTTTTGGGGTCGTCATTATTTCTGTTCTCTATTCCTGTATAAATGCGCCAGCCCCCGCAGCGTCAAATCGGGTTCTACCCTGTCAAATAAATGGCCGTGTTGCTGAAACAGGATGGCGAGACCACCCGTTGCGATGACCGAAACCGGTTCGCTAATTTCAGCCTTCATGCGTGCGATAATCC
Source organism: uncultured Sphingorhabdus sp. (assembly GCA_963508315.1). Classification (GTDB taxonomy): domain Bacteria; phylum Pseudomonadota; class Alphaproteobacteria; order Sphingomonadales; family Sphingomonadaceae; genus Sphingorhabdus_B. Next base: position 3,475 of record CAUOWK010000006.1, read on the forward strand.
CCTCGATCATCGCGACATAGCCCCAATAGATGCCAATCTGCATTTGTCCAACAGTCGTTGTGCCGATGACGCTATCATTTGGCGGTGGTTCGATTGCAATTCGCGGTAACATCGCCGCTGCGGCGTAAAGCGCATCGAGCGAAAGGTTGACGCCCGGACAAATGCTACCACCGCAATAAGCGCCGTCGGGTCCGACATAATCGAACGTAGTTGCCGTACCGAAGCTGATGACGATCTTGTGGCCCGGTGCCAGCGCGTGCGCCGCGATTGCGTTTACGGCGCGGTCCGCGCCGACGGCATGCGGTTCTGCCACGCGTAACTGAATGCCCCAACTGACGCTATCGCGTCCGGCGACCAGTGCGTCACATCCGAAATACTGTTTAGCGAGGATCTGCAGATTATGAAGCGCGCGCGGCACGACCGTGGAAATAATGACCGCGTTGACATCGCTGCGCGCATATCCTGCCATCCGGATGAGCTGGTCTAGCCAGACAGCATATTCGTCCGCCGTCCGTCGTGCATCGGTCGCAATGCGCCAGCGTTCGACGATTTCGCCCTGATCATTGACCAAAGCGAATTTGACGTTGGTATTGCCGGTATCAATCGCCAGCAGCATATGGCACCCCAGTCAGATCAGAAAAATATCAGCGGCGTGAATGGCACGAATTGTGCCGTCCGCCAAGCTTAGCCGTAATGCGCCGTCATCTTCTAGCCCGGCATAGAGGCCATGCAGTTCTTCGCCGTCGGGCAATTTGGCGGACAGGGCTGTACCGCGGGCATGTGCATGCGCTTCCCAATGCCGGATGATGGCCGGCAGACCATTTTGTCTCCATACAGCCAGCCAGCGCGCAAACGCGTCGGCAAGGATTTCAACGCAGCTTTGCGCATCCGGCGGCGTCGCGCCGAGGGTGCGCAGGTCCGAAACCGTACGGTCGAGGTCGCGGGGATGCGTCACTAGGTTAAGGCCGATGCCCACGACGACTGCATCGCCGGCACGCTCGAGCAACATACCGCATAGCTTGCCGCCATCCTGTGCCAGCACATCATTAGGCCATTTCAGGCTTATGACGACTTCGGGCGCGATCTGACGTAAGGTATCATAAACCGCAACCGCCGCGACAAAGGCAAGGCTTGCGGGTGCTGGGTCAGTTGGTCGAACGCGAACAATAGTGCTGGCAAAGAGGTTCCCCACGGGGCTTACCCATGTGCGCCCCAAACGACCACGTCCGCCATCCTGCGCATCCGCGCGAAGCCACAATCCTTCCGGTGCACCTTCGCCCGCCCGCTGCAACAGGTCAGCGTTCGTTGAGCCGGTAAGTGCAACCTCTTCGAACAATGTTGTCAGAACAGCGACTTTGCCGCGAAGGTCGTGACAATCCCCAAGGCCGGAATAGCAAAATATCCCAGTGGCGAGTTCGCAACGGCCAATATGCCGCCGGTCCAGACAAGAACCTTGTCATCGCTCTCGGCAATTACATCGGCAGCATCGTCAAAATACATGACCTTCACGACCTTGAGATAATAGAAAGCGCCGATAGTCGAGGCGGCAATACCGATAACGGCAAGCGGCAAGAGGCCAGCGGCCACGGCAGCATTAAATACCACCAGCTTGCCCCAGAAACCGAACAACGGCGGAATGCCGGCAAGGCTGAACATGAAAATGGCGAACGTTGCCGCCAGCACAGGCCGTGTCTTGGACAGACCGCTGATATCGGCGAAATGTTCGCGGTAACCGCCATCCTTGTCCTTAAGCTGCATGAGGCACACAAACCCGCCCAACGTCATCGCGACGTAGATCGTCAGATAGACCAGCATCGCTGCGATGCCCTGCTCGGTGCCCGTTGCCAAGCCAATGAGAATGAAACCAACATTGTTGATCGAGCTGTAAGCCATCAGGCGCTTGAGGTTCTGCTGACCGATGGCACCAACTGCGCCGATGATGATCGACATCAGGGCAACGGCGATGATGATTTGCTGCCAAACCAGTATCTGCGATCCAAAAGCCTCAAGCACAACGCGGATGGTCAAGGCAATTGCGGCGACTTTAGGCGCGCTTGCGAAGAACGCAGTGACGGGCGTTGGCGCGCCTTCATACACATCGGGTGTCCACATGTGGAATGGCGCCGCGCTTATTTTGAATGCGAGGCCCGACAGAATGAGAACAATACCAAAGATAAGGCCAAGCCCGACTTCCTTGTCCATCGCAGTGCCGATAGACGCAAATTCGGTTGAGCCTGCAAAACCATAGACCAACGATGCGCCAAAGAGCAGCATGCCGCTGGCAAGTGCACCAAGGACGAAATATTTCAGGCCCGCTTCGGCCGAACGACCGTCCGACCGGACGAAGCTTGCCAGCACATAAGCAGAAAGGCTTTGAAGCTCGAGCCCGATATACAGGGAAACCAGATCGGTAGCCGATACCATGACGCCCATGCCAACGCAGGACAGCAATATGAGGATGGGATATTCCGCCCGCATTGCGCCGGCCTTCTCGAGAAAGCGTGGCGCGATCATTAAAGAAATGGCTGCGGCGATAAAGATCAGGATTTTGGAGAAGTTGGCAAAACCGTCATTCACAAGAAGGCCATCAAACGCAGCTACATTGGTACCGGAGACCATGAAGCTGACGACAAAAGCACCTGCCCCGACAAGCGCAGCCACCGCCAAGATACTGATGAGCCGGCCAGCTTCGCTGCGCCATGCGGCGACGAGCAAAAGGGCGAGCGCCGAAAAGCTGAGAACCAACTCCGGACGCATCAGGGAGAGAGAAGCATTCAAATCCATTATCAGTGGCTCCCCTCAGCCTTGGTCTCTTTTGTTTCATGAACCACACGATAGCGCGCCGTAGTCGGATCGACGGCTTTCAACTTGCTGTCGCCGGCAGGCGCAGCCCGTTCGATGCGTTCCACGATGGTGGCGACGTCGCGACGAATTGGGGCAAGGAAAGTCTCGGGATAGACGCCCATCCAAAGAACTACGACCGCGATCGGCGCTAGCAACCACATTTCGCGGCCGTTAATATCCGACATTGCAGCGGCATCTTCATTGACCTGAGGGCCGAAAGCCACGCGGCGATACAGATACAGCATATAGCCTGCGCCAAGGATGATGCCTGTTGTGGCGATTAACGTTGCCCAAGTAGAAACCTTATAGGCCCCGGCAAGGCTTAAAAATTCACCGATAAACCCGCTCGTACCAGGCAATCCGACGCTTGCCATGGTGAAGAGCAGGAACAACAGCGCATATTTAGGCATGTTCACGCTGAGGCCGCCATAACGGCTGATTTCGCGCGTATGCAGCCGGTCATAGATGACGCCGACACACAGGAAGAGCGCGCCGGAGACAAGGCCGTGGCTGAGCATTACTATGATGGCGCCTTCGATGCCCTGCTGGTTGAATGTGAAAAGGCCAACGGTGACGATGGCCATGTGTGCGACCGACGAATAGGCAATCAGCTTTTTCATGTCCTGCTGCACCAGCGCAACTAGCGAAGTGTAGACCACGGCAACCATCGACAGACCGAAGATCAACGGAATGAAATCGGCGCTGGCCTCCGGAAACATCGGCAGCGAAAAGCGCAAGAAGCCGTAGCCACCCATTTTCAGCAATACGCCCGCCAAAATGACAGACCCGGCAGTTGGTGCCTGAACGTGCGCGTCTGGCAACCATGTGTGCACTGGCCACATGGGCATTTTGACCGCGAAGGACGCGAAGAACGCCAGCCATAGCCATGTCTGGGCCTGAACGGGAAAATCCGTATTCAGTAATGTCGGAATGTCGGCAGTGCCGGCAAACTGGATCATCCACAGCATCGCGATCAGCATGACCAGCGATCCAAGCAAGGTGTAGAGGAAGAATTTGTAGGACGCGTAAATGCGGTCCTGCCCGCCCCAGATCCCGATAATCAGATACATCGGGATGAGGCCAGCTTCGAAGAAGATATAGAATAGCAGCAAATCCTGCGCAGCGAACACGCCGATCATCAGCGTTTCCACCAGCAAAAACGCCGCCATATATTCGCCGACGCGCTTTTGGATGGCGTTCCAGCTAGCGCCAATACAAATCGGCATCAGGAATACTGAAAGCATCACAAGCGTCAGCGAAATGCCGTCAATGCCGAGTTTCCACCCAATAGGCCCAAACAGCTGCGCACTTTCGGTAAACTGCCACTGGGCGCCAGCGGGGTCGTAGCTCAGCCAAAGCAGCACGCCCAGCGCAAGGTTCGCCAAGGTAGCAATCAACGCAATAAGGCGCGCGCGTTCAGCTGCCACAAACAGACAGATGCCAGCGGCGACCACAGGAATGGCCAGCATGATCGACAGGATCGGGAAATCAGCGGCGTTCATTATGTTCTCACTATCATCCAGCTAACCGCCGTGACCAAGCCAAGAAGCATCACTAGCGCATATGTATATAGGTAACCCGACTGCATCCGGACAGCGAGCTTGCTGCCAAAGGACACCGCAGCCGCCGAACCATTGGGGCCGAAGCGGTCAATGATACCGACGTCGCCCTGTTTCCAGAAGACACGGCCAAACCAGAAAGCAGGCCGGACAAACAGAAAGTCGTACAGTTCGTCGAAATACCATTTGTTGAGGAAGAAACGGTACAGTGGTGCAAATGCTGCAGCTAGACGCTGCGGCGCATCTGCCGAACGCTGATACATCAAATAGGCGGTCAGCAATCCAGTGAGCATCGCTACGGTCGACGACAGTTTCACCCACAATGGAACCTCGTGCATAGCATGCATCAGATGCTCATTGAAATAGAGCGTGCTGTTTGCCCAGAACTCCTTGCCAGCCTCAGCCTCAATAAACGGACCGTGGAAAACAAAACCAGCAAAGATTGCGCCCAGAGTGAGCAGCGCAAGCGGCACCAGCATCGGCCACGGGCTTTCGTGCGGATGGTATCCGCCAGTGCCATCGCCATGCGCGGCGTGCGCGGCATGATCGTGCCCCGCGTCTTCCTGCGCTGGCGGATTATCATGAACGTGATCATGCACCGCATGCTGGATATGCTCGGACTGTTCCCAACGGGGCTTTCCAAAGAAAGTCAGGAACATCAGGCGCCAACTGTAAAAGCTGGTCAGCAATGCGGCGACAACGCCAATGACGAAGCCGTACATATGATAGGTCGACGTGCTGGCAAAGGCGGCCTCGATAATCGCGTCCTTGGAATAGAAGCCAGCAAATCCGGCTACACCTACGATGCCAACGCCCGTAATTGCCAAGGTTCCCGCCATCATCGCCCAGAAAGTCAGTGGGATATGTTTCCGCAAACCGCCATAATAACGCATATCCTGTTCATGGTGCATGGCGTGAATGACAGAGCCAGCGCCGAGGAACAGCAACGCCTTGAAGAAGGCATGGGTGAACAGATGGAACATCGCAGCGCCATAAGCCCCCGTTCCCGCCGCGAAGAACATATAGCCAAGCTGAGAACAGGTGGAATATGCAATCACGCGCTTGATGTCGGTTTGAACCAGACCAACCGTGGCGGCAAAGATAGCCGTGGTTGCGCCAACAATGGTGACTACGTTGAGCGCAAACTGGCTTGTTTCGAACAATGGTGACAGGCGGCAGACCATGAAGACGCCAGCGGTAACCATTGTCGCCGCATGGATGAGGGCCGAAACAGGTGTTGGGCCTTCCATCGCGTCGGGCAACCATGTGTGCAAGCCCAATTGTGCGGATTTACCCATCGCACCGATGAACAATAGCACGCAAAGCAAGCTCATCGTATCGACACGCAGACCAAGGAAGCCAATGCTAGAGCCGACCTTATCCGGCGCTGCGGCCAAAATCTCCGGAATGGAAACCGTTCCGAACAGCCAGAATATGCCAAAGATGCCAAGCATGAAGCCAAGATCGCCGACGCGGTTTACGACGAACGCTTTAATTGCAGCGGCGTTTGCGCTTGGCTTTTTGTGCCAGAAACCAATCAGCAAATAGGACGCGAGGCCAACGCCTTCCCAACCAAAGAACATTTGGACAAGGTTGTTCGCGGTGACCAACATCAACATGGCAAAGGTGAACAGCGACAGATAGGCGAAGAAACGCGGCTGATCGGGGTCTTCCTCCATATAGCCCCAGCTATATAAATGTACGAGCGCAGAAACGCTGGTGATGACGACCAACATCACGGCGGTCAGCGCATCCACCCGCAATTCCCAGTCGAACGACAAGGTGCCCGATTGCACCCAGGTCATCACGGGCTGAACATAAGCGGTCTCGCTGCCATTAAGGAAACCAATGAAGATCGGCCAGCTTAATGCTGCGGCCACAAACAGGCCTGCGGTGGTAATGGTCTTGGCGGCCACTGCGCCAATGAAGCGCTGCCCAAGACCCGCGACCAAAGCAGCCAGAAGCGGCAGAAAAACAATGATGTGAATGGAAGTCACTGGATGTTACCCCTTCATCCGGTTGACATCGTCGACCGCAATTGTGCCGCGACCGCGGAAATAAATCACCAATATGGCAAGGCCAATGGCCGCTTCACCTGCGGCAACGGTGAGGACGAACATCGCAAAAATCTGGCCAGTCAAATCACCCAAAAACACGCTGAAGGCGACCAGGTTGATGTTGACGGCAAGCAGGATGAGCTCAATTGCCATCAGGATGATGATGACATTTTTGCGGTTCAGGAAAATGCCGAGCATCCCCATCACGAACAGGATGCTGCTGACAACCAGATAATGTTCGATGCCGATCATAGCTCGACCCCCTCGCCTGACGGTTGTTTCACATTGCGTGTTGCGTCCTGTGGACGACGCTGCACCTGACTGCTGATATTCTGACCACGTGTACCGTGGCTTTTGCGATGGGTGAGCACGATGGCACCAACCATGGCCACAAGCAGGATGAGGCCAGCAGTTTCAAACAGGAATACATATTTGCTATAGAGCAATGCGCCAATCGCTTCGATATTTGGAACAGTCGCCGACACGGTGGCAACACCAGCCTCCGGCGTGCCAAGCGTCACTGCACCAGCCCGATAGGCACCAATACCCAGTACCAATTCCGCGACCAAAACGACCGCCAGTAAAAGGCCCAACGGCACATTCTTGATGAAACCAGCACGCAACTCGGCAAAGTCGATATCAAGCATCATTACCACGAACAGGAACAACACCGCGACCGCGCCGACATAAACAATGACCAGCAGCATCGCTATAAACTCTGCGCCGATCAGGATCATCAGGCCGGCGGCATTGAAGAAGGCTACAATCAGCCAAAGCACGCTATGCACCGGGTTGCGGGCGAAGATGACCATTGCGGCTGACGCAATCAGCAACGCCGCGAAAAGGTAGAATGAGATAAGTTGAATCACGATGCGCGGCCCTTAACGATAGGGTGCATCGGCGGCAAGGTTCGCGGCAATTGCCCGTTCCCACTTGGCACCGTTGTCGAGGAGTTTGGCTTTGTCATAGAGCAGTTCTTCGCGCGTTTCGGTCGCGAATTCCAAATTTGGCCCTTCGACAATAGCATCCACCGGACATGCCTCTTGGCAGAAACCGCAATAGATGCACTTGGTCATGTCGATGTCATAACGTGTCGTCCGGCGGCTACCGTCCTCGCGTGGCTCGGACTCAATGGTGATCGCGAGCGCCGGACACACAGCCTCACACAGCTTGCACGCAATGCACCGTTCTTCGCCATTGGGATAACGGCGCAACGCATGCTCACCGCGGAAACGTGGGCTAAGCGGGTTCTTCTCGAACGGATAGTTGATCGTCGCCTTGGGCTTGAAGAAATATTTCAGCGTCAGCAAATGCGCCGTGATGAATTCCCACAGCGTAAAGCTTTTGATCAGATGCGCGATGGTGGTCATGCGAAATGTCCTGTGTACATAAGATAACCGCTCACCAGAAACACCCAGAAGAGCGAGATCGGCAGGAACACTTTCCAGCCCAGACGCATCAATTGGTCATAGCGGTAACGTGGTACGGTGGCTTTGACCCACGCGAAGATGAAGAACATCACTAGGATTTTGCCGAAGAACCAGATAATTCCCGGAACGGCATAAAGCGGCGCCCAATCGACTGGAGGCAAATAGCCGCCCCAGAACAATATCGCGTTCAGCGCGCACATCAGGAGCACGTTGGCATATTCACCGAGCCAGAACAGCGCAAACGCCATCGACGAATATTCGGTCTGATAACCGGCGACCAGCTCGCTCTCGGCCTCGGTCAAATCGAATGGTGCGCGCGCGGTTTCGGCCATCGCGCTGATCAGGAACATGATGGCGATGGGGAATAATAGAGGGTTCAATGCATAGGCGTTGATGAAGCCAAGCACATGTCCGCGCTGTCCCTCGATAATTCCGCCCATATTGAACGTGCCAGCCCACAGGACGACGCAAATCAGGATGAACCCAATCGAGACTTCGTAGGAAATCATCTGCGCCGCAGCGCGCATTGCCGAATAAAATGGATATTTGGAGTTGGATGCCCAGCCCGAGATGACGACACCGTAAACGCCGAGGCTGCTGATCGCGAGGATGTAGAGCAGGCCGACATTGATATCCGACAGGACAACGCCATCCGCGAACGGAATGACCGCCCATGCCATCAAAGCCACGGTGAAGGTAATGATGGGCGCAATCAGGAACAGGCCGCGGTTCGACGCCGAGGGAATGATGGTTTCCTGAAGGAAGACCTTAAGGCCATCCGCAAACGACTGAAGAATACCGAATGGACCAACAACGTTCGGGCCACGGCGAAGCGCAAAAGCCGCCCAAAGCTTACGCTCCGAATAGATGATAAGCGCGACAGCGAGCATCAGCGGAAACGCGATAAGCAAGATGCCCGCAATGGTCGCGGTAAACCAAGCAGCGTCGTAAGACATGCCAAGCGATTGGAAGAAGCTCGTCATTCCGCCGCCTCCAGAAACTGCGCATTGTGGACCAGTTCAGCCGAGCAACGCTGCATAGTCTCCGACGCACGGCAAATTGCGTTCGTCAGGTAAAAATCCTTGATGGGATAATCGACTATCTTGCCGCTGACCGTTGATGGCAACGCGGGTTCGGCCCAACCATAATTGGCAAGCCCTTCATTGGCCAAAGCAGGAGCGGCTTTTGCCATTTCGCCGCGAACGGCTTCCAAGCTGTCAAATGGTAGGCGCTTGCCCAACACATCCGATAAAGCGCGGAATATGGCCCAATCCTCACGCGCATCACCCGGCGGGAATACGGCACGTTCGCCGCGCTGAACGCGGCCTTCAAGGTTTACATATGTGCCTGATTTTTCGCTATAGGCTGCACCAGGCAGAATGACGTCGGCATGTTGCGCGCCCTTGTCGCCATGGTGGCCGACATAGACCTTGAAGCTGTCGGCAAACAAAGTGTAATCGACTTCGTCTGCACCGAGGAAAAACGCCAGTTTCGGCTTTTTCTCAGCCAATGCCTTAATGCCACCGTCATGCGCATAACCAAGCATCAGTCCGCCCATACGCGCTGCGGCGAAATGCAGGACGTTAAAGCCATTCCAGCCTTCACGGACCAGCTTATATTTCTTGGCAAACGCCAAAGCGGCGCCATGAACACCTTCATAACGCAGCGCGCCACCGCCGACGATGATCGCCGGACGTTCCGCGTTCTTCAGTGCGTCTGCCAACTCCTTCGGTGCCTTGGTCAGCGCGCCCAAATCGTCGCCCAACCATTCGACCTTGTAAGTCAAATCCGTGACGGGTCCGATAGCGAAAACCTTCGCGCCGCGCTTACGGACAGCTTTTTGGATGCGTGTGTTCACCAAAGGCGCTTCACGCCGCAAATCACTGCCCACGAGCAGGATGACATCGGCATTCTCGATACCTGCGATGCCACTGTTGAAATTCACCGCGCTCAGGCTCGACGTGTCATATGCAAGCCCGGTCTGGCGACCTTCCAGCATCGACGTTCCCGCGAGTTCGCGCGCTGCAAACATGGTTTCGCAATCCACCTGATCGCCAGCGAGAACCGCCGCTTCACCGGACCAATGGCCCTTGATTGCCTCAAACGCCTCATTCCAGCTAACGGCAACCAACTTGCCATCCTTGCGGACATAGGGTTTGTCCAAACGCCGATGCGTCAGACCATCGACCGCGTGGCGGGTTTTATCCGAAGCCCACTCTTCGTTCACATCGTCGTTGATACGTGGAAGCGCGCGCAACACGGCCCTGCCCCGGCTATCGAGACGGATGTTCGTGCCCACCGCGTCCATGACGTCGATGCTTGGCGTTTTCTTCAATTCCCATGGCCGCGCTTCAAAAGCGTAAGGCTTGGAGGTCAACGCGCCAACCGGGCACAGGTCAACGACATTACCTGAAAGCTCGCTTTGCATCGCGTGCTCGAGATAGGTCGTTATTTGCATATTTTCGCCGCGACCAATCGCGCCGACTTCTTCGATACCAGCGACTTCTTCGGCAAAACGGACGCAGCGTGTGCACTGAATGCAGCGCGTCATCGCGGTCTTGACGATTGGGCCCATATATTTTTCGGTAACCGCGCGCTTGTTTTCCTCAAAACGCGAAGCGCCGCGACCATAAGCGACGCTTTGGTCCTGCAAGTCACACTCGCCACCCTGATCACAAATCGGGCAATCCAGCGGGTGGTTGATGAGCAAGAATTCCATCACGCCTTCGCGCGCCTTTTTGACCATCGGCGTGTCGGTGCGGATGATCTGTCCCTCTGTCGCGGGCAATGCGCACGATGCCTGCGGCTTTGGCGGACCGGGCGCAACCTCGACTAGGCACATGCGGCAGTTGCCGGCGATCGACAGCCGCTCATGATAACAAAAGCGCGGAATTTCTTTCCCCGCCATCTCGCACGCCTGCAGCACAGTCGCGCCTGCAGGTACTTCGATTTCTAGACCGTCTACGGTGACTTTAGGCATCGTTACTCCGCCGCCTCCAGCATGTTATCGCCTTTGGCTTCATGAATGCGCCGCTCCATCTCGGGACGGAAATGTTTGATGAGGCCCTGAATTGGCCATGCCGCCGCATCGCCAAGCGCGCAGATGGTATGACCTTCAACCTGCTTGGTGACATCGTACAGCGTGTCGATGTCGCCAATGTCCGCATTGCCCGTACGCATCTTTTCCATGACGCGCCACATCCAGCCAGTGCCTTCACGGCATGGCGTGCATTGGCCGCAGCTTTCATGCTTATAGAAATAGGACAGGCGCGAAATCGCGCGGACGATGTCAGTCGACTTGTCCATGACGATAACTGCTGCAGTGCCAAGGCCGGAGCCTACTTCCTTGCAACCGTCGAAATCCATCGGCACGTCCATCATCATGGCCGCTGGTACCAAAGGAACTGACGAACCGCCGGGGATAACCGCAAGCAGATTGTCCCAACCGCCGCGAATGCCGCCGCAATGCTTTTCGATAAGCTCGCGGAACGGAATGCCCATTTCTTCTTCGACAACACATGGCTTTTCCACATGGCCAGAAATCTGGAACAACTTAGTGCCGTGATTATTCTCACGGCCGAAACTTTTGAACCATGCTGCACCGCGCCGCAGGATCGTTGGGACGACCGCAATGCTCTCGACATTGTTGACCGTTGTCGGGCAGCCATAAAGACCTGCGCCTGCAGGGAATGGCGGCTTCAGACGCGGCTGGCCCTTTTTGCCTTCAAGGCTTTCGATCATCGCGGTTTCTTCACCGCAGATATAGGCGCCGGCACCCCGGTGAACGAACACATCAAAGTCATATCCTGACTTCGCCGCGTTCTTGCCGAGCAGTCCTGCGGAATAGGCCTCCGCCACTGCCTTTTCTAGGACCTTGGCTTCAAAAATATACTCGCCGCGAATGTAGATGTAAGCGGCACGCGCGCGCATCGCGAAACCGGCAATCAACGCGCCTTCGATCAGCTTATGCGGATCATGACGAATGATTTCGCGGTCCTTGCATGAGCCAGGCTCGGACTCATCGGCATTAATGACAAGGAAGTTGGGACGCTCTGGTGTTGGCGCCTTGGGCATGAAGCTCCACTTCATACCTGTCGGGAAGCCAGCGCCGCCACGACCGCGCAAACCAGAGGCCTTGACCTCCTCGATAATAGCATCCTGACCGAGCTTCATAAGATTGGCGGTTTTATCCCAATCGCCACGCTGCTGCGCAGCTTTCAGGCCGAAATCCTGATAGCCATAAAGATTTGTAAAAATGCGGTCTTTGTCAGCGAGCATCAGCCCAAACCTCCAAGAAGAAACCATGCGCCGCCAGCAATCAGCAACCCAATGACGGCAAGCTTAATAATGCCGGTAAGCAGCTTCCAAGCCACAAATGCAGCGACCAGAACACCAATGAGGGGGAGAAATTCCATTACCACTCACCCCGATAGTCATGGTTCTTGTCGGCCATGGCCTGCAGCGTCGTTGCTCCACCATAAGGCTCGACCGTGTGACGCCCGGGCAATTGCGTTCCGATCTTCGGTTGCTTGCCCTCGGCTAGATCGCGCAAAATGCCGGTCATGCTGTCGTAATCAAGGTCTTCATAATTATCGTCGTTAATCTGAACCATGGGCGCAGAGGCGCAATTGCCCATGCACTCGACTTCGTTCAGCGTGAACATGCCGTCGGGCGTTGTCGCACCCTTTACCAAACCGCGGTTTTTGCAGGCTGCAATGATATCGTCGCTGCCGCGCAACATGCAGGGCGTCGTGCCGCACACCTGCACATGGAAACGGCCAACTGGCGCGAGATTGTACATTGTGTAGAAAGTCGCGACTTCGTAGGTCCGCATATATGGCATACCAAGATACTGGGCGACATATTCGATGACCGGAACGGGCAACCAGCCCTGCGTTTGCGTTTCCTCACCCACCTGACGCTGCGCCAGATCAAGCAATGCCATCACCGCCGATTGCTGACGCCCGGCAGGATAACGACCAATGTAGATGTCGGCCTTCGCCTTGTACTCAGGCGAAAAGGCAAAGCTGCCCCACTTGGCGCGGGTTTCGGCCTCGTCAGGGATGTGTACTGCGTCAGCCATGTGCTTCTTTCCGTCCCCAAATACGTCCCAAATATGCTCCAAACATCATCGCAGCAGCCGTGGAGCCGACTTCTTTGGCCGAAACCTCGGCGTGGAACAGCCACAAATAGGTCGCGACAAGTGCCACCGATCCAACCGCAGTAAATACGAGAAAAAGCACTTCGCGCGACATCAGCGGTCACACTCCCCAAACACGATGTCGAGCGCGCCCAAAATCGCGGTGGTGTCCGCCAGCATATGGCCGCGCGACATGAAATCCATTGCCTGCAAATGCGAGAATGCCGTCGGGCGGATCTTGCAGCGATACGGCTTGTTGGTGCCATCCGACACCAAATACACGCCGAATTCGCCCTTGGGGCTTTCTGTCGCGACATAGACGCTGCCGGCGGGTACCTTGAAGCCTTCGGTGTAAAGTTTGAAGTGATGGATCAAAGCTTCCATCGACTGCTTCATCTCGGCGCGCTTGGGCGGCGAAACCTTGCGGTCGTCGCTGCAAACCGGCCCTTCAGGCATTTGCTGCAGACATTGCTTCATGATGCGGACCGATTGGCGCACTTCTTCGACGCGCACCATGAACCGGTCATAGCAATCGCCGCGCGTGCCAACAGGAATGTCAAAGTCCATCTTGGCATAGACGTCGTACGGCTGGCTCTTGCGGATATCCCACGGGATGCCCGCGCCACGGATCATTGGGCCAGAGAAGCCCCATTTGATGGCGTCTTCCTTGGAAACGATGGCAATATCGACATTGCGCTGCTTGAAAATACGGTTGTCGACAACAAGCGACATCGCGTCCTCAAACAGGCGCGGCATACGGTCGTCGAGCCACTCGGCAATGTCAGTGAGCAGCTTCAGCGGCACATCCTGATGGACACCACCCGGACGGAACCAAGCTGCATGCATACGCGCACCACTGGCGCGCTCATAAAAGCCCATGCAATCTTCGCGGATTTCGTAAAGCCACAATGGCGGCGTCATCGCGCCGACGTCAATGATGTGGTGCGCTATGTTGAGCGTATGGTTCTTGATCCGCGTTAGTTCCGCAAACAACACGCGCAGATATTGCGCGCGGATGGGCACTTCCAGATCAAGCAACTTCTCGACGGCCAAAACATAGCTATGCTCCATTGCCATTGGCGACGCATAATCAAGCCGGTCAAAATAGGGCAGAGCCTGCAGATAGGTCTTATACTCAATCAGCTTCTCGGTGCCCCGGTGCAGCAAGCCGATATGCGGGTCGAGCCGCTCGACGATTTCGCCGTCAAGCTCCATGACCAGACGCAAAACGCCATGCGCGGCCGGGTGCTGCGGACCGAAGTTGATCGTGTAATTCTGGATGACTTCGTCACCTGTCGTTGGCGCGAGGTCCTGCTGCATGCTCATGCGTCATCTCCCGTGGCCTTGGGCTTGCGTGTCGTGCGCTTAGTAGCCGCCTTGTTAGCAGCCTTACCGGCGCCCGTTTGCGATGGCGTATCCGTCGTCTTTGGCGTTGGCGGCGGTGGCGATGATGGCTTTACCGGGTCTTTCTTGACCTCTTCAGCTGTCATGCGTTGCGTCGCGCCCTTACCGGGACCCTCACCGGTTTTCTCGTCGCCCGGCAGGACATAATCCGCTCCTTCCCATGGCGAGAGGAAGTCGAAGTTACGGAAATCCTGCGCCAGTTGCACAGGCTCATATTTAACGCGCTTTTCTTCTTCGGAATAACGCAGTTCGACATAGCCAGTTAGCGGGAAGTCCTTACGCTGCGGATGGCCTGAAAAGCCGTAATCGGTGAGAATTCGGCGCAAATCAGGATTGCCCGAGAACAACACGCCATACATGTCGAATACCTCGCGCTCCAGCCAACCAGCGACTGGCCAAATGCCCGTCACCGATGGCACGGGATTTTCTTCATTGGTCGCAATGTGCACGCGAATGCGATGGTTTTTGGTCAGGCTAAGCAGGCAATAGACGATTTCAAAACGCGGGTCGCGATCCGGCCAATCGACGCCGGCCATTTCCATCAACTGCTGATATTCACACGCATCACGCAACTGGATCATGCTCGCAACAAGCGAATCCCGGTGGATATGAACCGCCACTTCGCCATTGGCTTCCTCGACATGCACAAGGTTTGCACCCAGCGCAGCCGCAATCGCGGCAACCGCACCCTCTGGTGTCTTTATAAAAGGCGCAGAATGGCTCACCGTTCGATTGTCCCTACGCGGCGGATTTTACGTTGAAGCTGCATGATGCCATAGAGCAAAGCTTCCGCCGTTGGTGGGCAACCTGGGACATAGATATCAACCGGAACCACGCGGTCACATCCGCGCACAACGCTGTAGCTATAATGATAATAGCCGCCACCATTGGCGCAACTGCCCATCGAAATCACATATTTCGGTTCGGACATCTGGTCATATACCTTGCGCAACGCGGGGGCCATTTTGTTGCAAAGCGTACCAGCGACAATCATCACGTCAGATTGCCGTGGTGATGCGCGCGGCGCGATGCCAAAACGTTCGAAGTCATAACGCGGCATATAGCCATGGATCATCTCTACCGCGCAGCACGCCAAGCCAAAGGTCATTGGCCACAAGGAGCCAGTGCGGGCCCAGTTGAACAGGTCTTCGGTCGACGAAACGACAAAGCCCTTGTCGTTCACTTCGCTCTCAATATCCTTGAAGAACGTGGCGTCTGGCGCCTGCACGTCCGTCAATGCGGGGGTGATTACTCCCATTCGAGTGCTCCCACTTTCCATGCATAAATAAAGCCAATGACCAGTTCGAACAGGAACAGCATCATAGTGCCCCAGCCAACCCAGCCAGTTTCGCCAAGGCTAACTGCCCAAGGAAACAGGAACGCGGCTTCCAAATCAAAAATGATGAACAGGATGGCGACAAGGTAAAAGCGAACGTCAAACTGGCTACGCGAGTCTTCAAATGCGGGAAATCCGCACTCATACTCTGTCAGCTTTGCCTCGGTCGGCTTGTGCGTGCCGGTAAGACGCGAAATACCCATCGGCAAAAACACGAATGCCGACGACAAAGCGAGTGCCACCACCAGAAACAGCAGGATAGGCAGATATTGCGATAAATCAGTCATACCAGACTCGCTTCAAATCCCCGTAAGTTGCCGCGCTTTTAGGCAGAACACTGCCGCCCCGCAAGGGCCAGACTCGGCATTTTTTCAGCCATTTTTGTGGTTTATTTTATGGCCCCGACGAGTAATTTGTGCAGCTTGCTGTGCAAGATATCATTTGCCGCCAAAACCTGCGTATCCGCGATATGCGGGCTACGGCCACGATAGTCGGTCACGAAGCCACCGGCTTCACGCACGAGAAGGCCGCCAGCGGCGGTATCCCAAGGCGCAAGGCCGCTTTCCCAGAATCCATCATATCGGCCAGCGGCCAGCCATGCGAGATCGAGGCTTGCCGCACCAAAACGCCTGATACCGGCCACGGACGGACCGATAGCGCCAAAAATCTTGGCCCATTCGTCAAAATCGCCGTGCCCTTTATAGGGCGTGCCAGTCGCGATCAGCGCTTCGTTCAACTGACGACGTGCAGACACGCGCAGGCGGCGATTGCCAAGCCATGCACCCTTGCCACGTTCAGCCCAAAAGCTTTCGTCGGTAATCGGGTTATACACCAGGCCAGCGAAGATATCGCCCCAACCCGAACCATCGGGCTTGGGATCCTGCACCGCAATCGAAATGGCAAAGTGCGGAATACCGTGCAGAAAGTTGCTGGTGCCATCCAGCGGATCGACGATGAAGCGCGGCTTACCCTCGGCGCCTGCAATCTCGCCGCCCTCTTCCATCAAGAAGCCCCAATCGGGACGAGCAATTTCCAGTTCGCGGAAGATGGTGTCTTCAGCGCGCTCGTCTGCCTTTGACACAAAATCTGCCGGGCCTTTTTGCGATACCTGCAGATGCTCGATTTCACCAAAGTCACGGCGCAATTTACCACCCGCTTTACGGGCAGCTTTTTCCATGATGGTGAGCAGTCCGGTTAAAGCAGGCATCAGTCTGCCTTCTTCACATATTCCCGTTCATACACATCGACGACAATTCTTGTGCCTGCGCTGATGAAGGGAGGCACCATGACGCGCACGCCATTGTCGAGGATTGCTGGCTTATAGCTTGATGACGCTGTCTGTCCTTTAACAACGGCATCCGCTTCCACCACGGTCGCTTCAATCTGGTCAGGCAAGGCAACCGACAAAGCTTCGTCGTCATACATTTCCATAACAACGTCCATGCCGTCCTGCAGAAACGCGGCAGCATCACCCAAAAGGTCACGCGGCAATGTCACTTGGTCATAGGTTTCCTTGTCCATGAACACGAGGTTGTCGCCTTCGGCATAAAGGAACTGAAAGTCCTTCTGGTCGAGGCGAACCTTCTCCACGCTTTCAGCGGAGCGGAAACGGATGTTGTTTTTGCGGCCATCACGCAAGTTTTTGAGTTCTACCTGCATGTACGCGCCGCCCTTGCCGGGTTGCGTATGTGCAGTTTTGACAACGCGCCACAGCCCGTTTTCATATTCAAGGATATTACCCGGCTTGATTTCAACCGCGTTGATTTTCATGAGAGAACTCGCTTAACAGATGGAAAGAGCAGACCCGTATAAACGGGCCGTTGAACGCGGGCTTTAACGATGGCAGCGCAATTACGCAAGCAGAGCGTTGAACTGCTTTACGGCCTCGGCTGCACCTTGGGGGTGATTCCACACCGCGCTGCTGACCGCGATAAAATCTGCGCCAGCGTCTATAACCGGCTTGGCATTTTCAGGCGTGATGCCACCGATCGCCACACAGGGCACCTCGGTTACCAGCGACCATTTCTGCACCGTGTCCAACTCCGCCACATGATCCACGGATTTTGTGGATGTCGGAAAGAATGCGCCAAAGGCGACATAATCCGCGCCAGCCTCTGCGGCTTCCATCGCCAGATGGCGGCTATTGTGGCAAGTTACGCCGATCTGCGCGTCCTTGCCCAAGGTCTCGCGCGCTTCACGCACATCGCCATCGCCCTGCCCCAGATGGACGCCATCGGCCTTCAACCTTTTGGCCAGCGCGACACTGTCGTTGACGATAAACGCCACATCATGTTTGGCGCAAATGGCCTGCAACGGCTCGGCCAAGGCGGCTGCCTCGTGCTGGTCGACATCTTTCACGCGAAACTGAAATGCGGCAACCGGCGCGGCGGCAAGCGCAGCGTCCAAAATGGCGGGAAAATCTCCGCCGACATCAAGCGGCGAAATAAGATAAAGTTGGCATTCAATGTCAGTCATGCCGCGCTCTTAGCGAGGCTTAAGGCCGGCGGCAAACATCTTGCGCATTTGCCGCCGGCCCCTCTCCAAACTCAAGCTGCCGAAGCGGTATAAATCTCGTCTATTGCACCTGCAAGCGCGGCATCAAATTCCTCCGCGCTCATTTGGTGACGCAAATCCTCAAGCAACGCGCGGGAGAAGCTTGCGATGATTCCCTTGTTCTTGGCTAGCTCAGCGCACGCTTCGGGACGCGCATAGCCGCCGGACAGCGCAACGACACGCAGTACGCGGGGATGATTGACCAATGCGTCAAAAGTCCCGGCTTCCGCAGGGATCGACAATTTCAGCATGACCTTGTTGTCGCCGGACACAGATTCGAGCGCCTTAAGTATCTCGTCGCGCAAAATAACATCGCTTTGCGCGCGGTCCGCGCTCTTGATGTTCACCTCCGGCTCGATAATCGGCATCAGGCCGTGCGCGAGGATTTGCTCGGCAACTTCGAATTGCTGCTTCACGATCGCGGCGATGCCGGTTGCTGACGCCTGATTGATGACCGAACGCTTTTTCGTACCAAATATGCCCTTGGCCTTGGCGCGCTGTAGCAAAGTATCGAGCTCCGGCATCGGTTTCATGAGCTGGACGCCATCAACTTCGTCCTCCAAGCCCTTGTCCACTTTAAGAAACGGTACAACGCCCCGCGCTTTCAGCGCATCTGGAACCGGCTGACCACCGGCGTCGCCATCCATGGTGCGCTCAAACAGAATTGCGCCGATAACTTTGTCGCCGTTGAACGACGGCGAGGTAATGATACGGCTGCGCATGTCATGGATCATGCCAAACATTTCCGCCTCGTTCGCATAAGCCGTTTCGTCCACGCCATAGCCCTTCAAAGCCTTTGGAGTGGAGCCGCCACTTTGGTCCAGCGCTGCGATAAAGCCCGTTGATGTTGCAACCTTATCCAGCATTTCCGTGTCGTTCATCTGTTTTTTCCTATGCCTTGTTTGACTGCATACGTATGCAGCGTTGCTCTAAAAAAACGGGGCATTGCCCCGCATGTTTAATCAATGTTGAGCGCGTCCACACCCGGAAGGGGTTTGCCTTCCATCCACTCCAAAAACGCGCCGCCCGCGGTCGATACGAAGGTAAAATCGTTGCTTACCCCAGCATGAGCAAGGGCCGCGACGGTGTCACCGCCGCCTGCCACCGAGACAAGCGAACCTTCGCGTGTCAACGCTGCAGCAGTTCGGGCTAGCGAAACGGTCGCTGCATCGAATGGCTCCATTTCAAATGCACCCAAAGGACCGTTCCAGACCAAAGTGCGGCAGGTTTTCAATACGTCAGCCAGCGCCTCGACCGCAGCAGGCCCTACGTCCAATATCATTTCATCCGCCGCAACTTCGTGGACATTGACGGTGCGAACTGGCGGATTTGCCCGAAATTCGACTGACGTCACGACGTCATAGGGCAAATGGACAGTGCAACCCGCAGCGTCGGCCGCGTCCAAGATCGCGTTAGCCGTCGGCGCCAGATCATGCTCGCACAATGATTTGCCAACGTTAATGCCGCGCGCGGCGAGAAAGGTGTTGGCCATGCCCCCGCCAATGATCAGGTGATCGACCTGCTTCACCAAATTGATGAGCACATCCAGCTTTGTCGAAACCTTTGCTCCGCCAACCACGGCAGCAACCGGGTGTTCAGGGTTTCCAAGCGCAGCCTGTAGCGCCTTGAGTTCGGCCTCCATCGACCGACCGGCATAAGCCGGAAGAACATGTGCCAGTCCCTCGGTCGACATATGCGCGCGGTGCGCGGCGGAAAACGCATCATTGACGTAGAAATCGCCATTTTCCGCAACCGCACGCGCCAGTTCGGGATCATTTGCTTCTTCGCCCGGCCAAAAACGGGTGTTTTCGAGCAAGGCGACGTCACCGTCGGCCAATATGCCGATTGACTGCGCAACCACTGGCCCGGCAATTTCAGGGACAAACATGACTTCGCGGCCAAGCACTTCCTGAAGCGCATCCAGCACCATTGAGACCGACATTTCGCTGTGCTTTGCACCCTTCGGACGGCCAAAATGCGCGAGGAGGAGCACCTTTGCCCCGCGATCCGCCAATTCGGTGACAGTCGGCAGCAAAGCGCGCAACCGCATTTCGTCCGTGACGCGGCCATCGGCCATAGGGACATTCAGGTCCACCCGCACAAATGCGCGTTTGCCCTTTACGTCACCCAGATCGTCAAGCGTACGAAATGCCATCTATCGTTCCTTTACAGCAACTTACCGATGACACCTGCGGTATCAACCATACGATTAGAGAAGCCCCATTCATTATCATACCAGCTCAATACGCGCACGAGCTTGCCGTCTATAACTGCTGTTTCCAGACTATCGATGGTCGAGCTTGCTGGGCAATGATTATAATCAATCGAAACAAGCGGTTCGTCGGAATAAGCGAGCACGCCCTTCAGCGCGCCTTCCGACGCGGCCTTTAATAACGCGTTGACCTCTTCTTTGGTTGTATCGCGCTTTGGTGTGAAGGTCAGGTCTACAATGCTAACATTCGGCGTCGGTACGCGAATGGCGGAACCGTCCAGCTTGCCCTTCAGTTCGGGCATAACCTCACCCACAGCGCGGGCAGCACCCGTGGTCGTGGGGATCATCGACATGCCTGCCGCACGCGCGCGGCGCATGTCGTCATGGATCTGGTCCAAGATTTTCTGGTCATTGGTGTAACTGTGGATTGTGGTCATCAAGCCGCGTTCAATGCCGATTGCATCGTTCAAGACCTTCGCCAGCGGCGCGAGGCAGTTGGTCGTGCAGCTGGCGTTGGAAACAATGATATCGTCTGACGTCAAGACGCCATGATTTACGCCGAAAACCACGGTTTTGTCGACATTTTTGCCCGGTGCAGAAATCAGCACACGCTTGGCACCGGCGGCCAGATGCTTTTCGGCGCTAACGCGATCCGTAAAGAAACCGGTGCATTCCAACGCAATGTCGACGCCATTTGCAGCGTGCGGCAAGTTCGCAGGATCGCGCTCGGCCGTTACATGAATGCGCTTGCCATTGACGATGATGTCATTGCCGTCCGCTTCCACAGTTCCAGGGAATGGCCCATGGACGCTGTCGCGCTTGAAAAGCAGCGCATTGGCCTTGGCTGGTGCAAGATCGTTGATGGCCACCAGTTCCAGATCATGATCGTCACGCTCCAAAATAGCGCGTGCCACCAAGCGGCCGATGCGGCCAAAACCGTTAATTGCTACTTTTACAGTCATGTTTGCTCCTATCAGCCCAGTCGAGCGACAATTTGCGGGGTAATTTTATCGGCGGTAAGGCCGAAATGGTCATATAAAGCGTCAATGGGGCCTGAAGCGCCGAAGCTATCGATACCGATACGAATGCCGTCACCGACATAGCGTTCCCAGCCCATCGTCGTTCCGGCTTCAATCGACACCTTTAATGGCCCTGCCGGCAAGACTTGGGCGCGATACTCTGCCGATTGCGCGTCAAAGCGTTCCCAGCTTGGCATCGACACGACGTCTGCGCCAATACCCTGTTCTTCAAGCCGGTCGGCAACCGTGACAGCCAAGGAAACTTCCGACCCGGTAGCCACGATAATAACGCGCCTCGCAGCATTGGCGGACCGCAGCGTATAAGCGCCCTTTGCCGAGAAATTCTCGCTGACATCGGTGCGCAACTGCGGCAAATTCTGGCGCGAAAGCGCCAGCACCGACGGCGTCGACGCGCTTTCAATGGCTAGAGCCCAGCATTCGGCAGTCTCAACCGTGTCGCACGGACGGAACACATCCAGATTTGGAATGAGACGCAGCGACATGACTTGTTCGATTGGCTGATGCGTTGGCCCGTCTTCACCAACCCCAATGGAATCGTGAGTCATCACGTACACAACCCGCGTTTCTTGCAAGGCCGAAAGGCGAATGGCGGCGCGGCAGTAATCCGAGAATATCAGGAATGTGCCGCCGTAAGGAATGACACCGCCATGCAATGCCATGCCATTCATCGCCGCAGCCATACCGAATTCGCGAATACCGTAATTGACATAACGACCGGAATAATTGTTTTTATCCAGAACGTTAGTTGACGCAGTTTTGGTGAAATTTGAACCAGTAAGGTCCGCAGAACCACCGAGCAGTTCCGGTATCGCGGCGGTCGCAGCAGTGAGCGCGATCTCCGATGCCTTACGCGTGGCAATCTTCTGCGGCGCAGCGATCAAGCTATCGAGATGCGGCTTGAGCCATTCCGAGCCGGGCTGCCCTGACATTGCGGCCTGAAATTCTGCGGCATGCGCCGATGCCGACAAGCGTTGGCTCCAAGCAGCATGAGTCTCGGCGCCCGATTTTCCGGTCGCGCGCCATGCATCCAATATTTCTCCGGGGATTTCGAACGGTGCGTGCGACCAGCCAAGGGCTGCGCGCGTTGCTGCTACCTCCTCATCGCCCAGCGGGCTGCCATGCGGCGCTTTCGTGCCCTCTTTATTGGGCGAACCCTTGCCAATCAGCGTGCGGCACGCGATCAATGATGGACGGCTATCTTCAAGGGAGTTCTTTATAGCGCGCTCTATATCATTGAAATCATGACCATCGCAAGCTTCTACATGCCAACCGCTTGCTACATAACGAGCCGCGATATCCTCACTTGTCGACAAGTCTGTCGCGCCGTCAATGGTGATGCGATTGTCGTCCCAAAATACGATCAGCCGCCCCAGGCCAAGATGCCCGGCAAGGCCAATCGCTTCATGGTTGATACCTTCCATCAAGCAGCCGTCGCCAGCGACAACCCATGTGCGGTGGTCCACAAGGTCATCGCCAAAGCGTGCGTTCAAATGACGCTCCGCAACGGCCATACCCACGGCCATCGCAAGCCCCTGCCCCAAAGGACCAGTGGTGCATTCAACGCCATCGATGAGGAAGTTTTCCGGGTGGCCAGCGCAGGGGCTGCCCAATTGGCGGAAGTTGCGAATATCATCGATGGTTGGGCTGGCGTATCCAGTCAGATACAAGGTCGCATAAGCAAACATCGAACCATGACCGGCGGACAGGATGAAACGATCACGATCCGCCCAATCGGGCGCTTTCGGATCGAATTTCAGAAACTTTGAGTACAGTACCGTAGCAACGTCGGCCATGCCCATGGGCATCCCTGGATGGCCACTGTTCGCGGCTTGGACAGCATCCATAGCCAGTGCCCGAATTGCATTGGCCATTTGCTGGTCACTGACGGTCATGTTTAATCCCCACATTATACTCCAGACCGGAGCCGGAGACAGGGCCACACGATAGATATGCCGCCCCGCCGAGTCGTTGGTGCAAACCCTTTGCGGACCTGAGCCGTTACCGTCAAGGTGCGCAGGGCGGTTTTCTGAACGTAATCCGGGACGGAATGCTTTTTGGTGCATTTGCATCATAAGGCAAAGCTGTTACACCCTGTCATCAAAGGATAGTAAGCCATGGCAGAAGAACGATTTATTGTTGCGATTGGGCGGATTGAGCGCGCGTTATCTCGCATTGAACAAATGCAGTTGCCGCATAACGCCCCGCAAGATGCTGACCTTGCCGTCCGGCATGAACGCCTCAAAACCGAGACGAAAGCGGCGATAGAGGATTTGGACGCGATATTGGCGGGGAACGTTTAATGGCCGAAGTACGGCTGTCCATTGCGGGCCGCGAATATGCCGTTGCGTGTAAAGACGGCGAAGAAGCCCGACTTAGGACATTAGGGACAATGGTCGATGAAAAAGCACGCGAGGCTGGCGCATCTGGCGGGCTAAACGAGACGCGCTTACTGTTGTTTTCGGCGCTCTTGCTCGCGGATAAGCTGCACGATGGTGCAGCCGGCAACCAGCCCGCTAACGTCGCGTCGGCGACTGAGGCCCCGTCACCGCATGCTATTGAGGCTTTAGAGGCACTTGCGTTTCGCTTGGAGAATCTGGCGCTGAGGCTTGAGAATTAAACTATTCGTCCTATATTGGAGTTGGCGGGACTGCCCGGCACGAACTGATGAGAACATCCCTGAGGCGATTATTTATCTAAGGGAGCTGTCCCTGTCTGGATCCTGGTCCAGACTAAACGGCGCCCACCTGACGTTCTGGCGTCAGAGGATATTCCGGGAAACGACCCATGGTGGTTCCGCCAACCGATTAAAGGCAAACCTTGGTGACAGTGGATTTTGACAAGCGCGCTCAGCGCGCGGAGTTCCGGCGCAAGCGCGACGTTTTCGTCGATGGCCTGTCACCGCAAGACCGTTCACTGGCCTTTTCGCGTATCCCCAGCCCCTTTGCTAACCTTCTGACACCTGGCAGCATAGTCGCGGGCTACGTTGCCATTGGGTCAGAGGCTGACCCGGCTGCGTTGTTGCGAGAAGCGCATGATATGGGCTGTCACATCGCCCTGCCGCATGTCACCGGTAAGGCGGCACCCATGCGGTTTTTGCGTTGGAGCCCGGGCGATGCGCTGGTCGAAGGGCCATTCGGTCTTCAACAACCCGAAAGCACAGCAGAAACGTGCACGCCCGATATCCTCATTGTTCCCTTGGTCGCGTTTGACCAACGCCTAATGCGCATTGGGCAAGGCGCGGGCCATTATGACCGCGCTTTAAGCCTTCTTCCCGATGCAATGGTCGTTGGGCTTGCTTGGTCGGTGCAATGGGCCCCCTTGCTCGCTTCGGACATTTGGGACATGCCGTTACAAGCCGTCCTCACAGAAAAATCCTGGATAACATCATGACCACACCACTAAAACAACCGACATGGCGTAAACCCGCCGGAATGCTGCTCATTTTGTTCATCATTCTGGTTTGGGCGATCATTATCGTCAGCGCGTCCGATTATATCGGCGCCCTGCCCATATTGGTGCAAAGTGTGATTTACCTGATTGCAGGCGTAATCTGGATTGCACCTATGCGGCCGCTGATGATCTGGATGGAGACGGGATCGTTCCGCGCACCTTCTAACCACTAAGGGTTGAGAAGTGGCGCGAGTGACGGGGCTCGAACCCGCGACCTCCGGCGTGACAGGCCGGCGCTCTAACCAACTGAGCTACACCCGCTAACTTGCGGTGGGGGCGCACTATAAGCGGCGCAAGATTCTGTCAACGCCATTTGTCGCAAAAGCGCAATTTACCGCAAATGAGACAGCCTGATAAATGGCGCAAACGTTTCCAATCCTTACTATTTGGGTCAAATTTTACATCATTTGACGTAAATTAAATGGAAATTATGTTGTTTTTACTGACACTTGCCTTGGTTAACACTTGGGGCCGCCATTAACGGATTCTTGACACTGTTGCGTCATAAGTCCGCATATGAACAACGCACCCAACTTTCGCTTCTTGGCCAACTCACCCACTCCGCGTGCTGCTCTGATGGCGACGCTACCATTTCTGCTCGTCGGTTTTGCAGCACCTGCTTATGCAGCGGGGACGATTGCCGGGACCGATATTCAGAATACCGCGTCGGCAACTTACGAGACCCTTGGTGGCCCTGTAACTGTGGATTCAAACACCGTCGTCATCAAAGTCGACGAGCTGCTTGATGTCACCGTGGTCTCTAACGATCCGGGCGACGTTACAACCAACCCAGCCAAGACGGGGAACGTTCAGACGTTCCGCGTAACAAACACGGGCAACGGCAGCGAAGCTTTCATCTTGTCGGCAAACACCGCCAATGCCGGTGACGACTTTGATCCTACGCTTCAGCAGATCGTCCTCGATACCAATAACAATGGCGTTTATGATGCAGGTGTTGACGAGGTCTATGTCGCGGGTTCCAACAATCCGGTTATCGCACCCGATCAAAGCAAAATCGTCTTTGTCATCACATCGACCCCAACTGGTGTCGCCAACGGCAGCCGCGCTCAGGTAAGCCTGACCGCTGCGGCCGTTACAGGAACCGGCGCGCCCGGAACCAGCTTTGCCGGACAAGGTCAAGGCGGTGGTGATGCCGTTGTCGGTTCCACCGGCGCGGATAGCGTCGCCAGCGGCTTTTTGGCTGTGCAAGCCACATCGGTCGCTCTCGTGAAATCGGCGACGATCAGCGATCCATTCGGTGGCCAACGCCCGGTTCCAGGCGCAGTGGTAACATATAGCCTTGTCGCCACAGTATCCGGCGCTGGCACCTTGAGCAACTTGGTCATTACCGACCCCATTCCAGTGGGCGTCTCGTATCAGGCAGGCTCGATGACGTTGCAGGCATTGTCTGGCCCATCGCTGACTCTGACCGATGCGACAGACGCGGACGCGGGCAATTTCAATGGAACGCGGATCGCCGTGAGCACTGGAAATGTTCCAGCTGGTGAAACCCGTACTGTGACCTTCAAGGCGGTGATTCAGTAATGCGCAGCCTTCTAATACTTTTGGGCATCATGGCGCTCAGCGGTGCCTCCATGCCCGTGCATGCGGCAAATGCGCTTCAGCTTGATAGCGACATCTTCGTTGAGCGCGAGACAATAAATGCGGACGGCAGCCGAACAAAATTGCTGGAAGAACCTAAAAAGGTCGTTCCGGGGGATCGTCTGGTCTTTGTCGTCAAATTCAAAAACACCAGCGCGTCAACCGCGAGCAATTTCACCGTCACAAATCCACTGCCCGCAGCGGTTCAGTTTGAATCGACGTCTGACGGACAGGAAAACGTGTCGGTCGACGGCGGAAAAAGCTGGGGGCGCCTAGCACAATTACGCGTTGCCGAGGCTGGAGGCGCGCTGCGCCCCGCCGCAGCAGCCGATGTCACCCATCTCCAGTGGAACCTCAGCGACCCGCTGACTGCTGGAGCAGAAGGTAAACTAATTTTTCGCGGTGTCGTTCGATGACCGTGAGACCGTCGGGATTGCGGCGGGATGAGGGGGAATCACATGAGCAACAGGAGTATAAAGCATGACCAGTAAGCTTAAACTGCTCGTTGCCTGTTCGTCAGTTTCGGTAGCCATGCTGTGCTCTGCACCGGCATTTGCTGGCGGTACTGCACCAGGCACCGACATTTTAAACACCGTGAACGTCAATTATCAGGTTGGAACGGTTCCACAGACCGTTGCAACCGCATCTGACACGTTCAAAGTTGACCGTAAGATCATCTTCAGCCTTGTCGAGGCGGCTACTACCGGCACGACAACCGTCAATCCTGGCCAAACTGGCCAGATTGCACGTTTCCAGCTGACGAACACGTCAAACGACACGCTCGATTTCAACCTCGCTGCCCTGCAGCAAACGTCGACCACAAACGCGGCGCACGGCGGACAAGACGCATTCGACCTAACGGCCTTCTCCTTCTTCGTCGATTCCAATGGTGATGGTATTTACCAATCGGCCACAGACACCGCGACAACGATCGATAACCTTGGTTTGGACCAGTCACGGTTCATCTTCGTCATTGGCAACGTGCCATTGACGGCAACCAATGGCCAAATTGCGGGCGTTCAGTTGACGGCAACAGCGCGCGAAGCCACCGGTAGTGCAATCACCGCCGTTGATGACACGACAGCTAACGGTGCAACCACGGTTGAAACTGTGTATGCCGACGCAGCGAAGTCGGGCATTGGCGGTACGTCAGTTGCACGCGATGGTATCGACGTTGCAACCGACAGCTTTACTGTCTCTGCCGCTGTATTGAGCGTTTTCAAGAGCAGCCGCGTGATCAGCGACGGCGTTAGCACCAGCAACTTCAAGGCAATTCCCGGTGCTGTGGTGGAATATTGCATCTCCGTCGCTAACGCGTCGGGCGGTGCAACGGCCACGAACATTAGCATCTCTGACCTTGTGCCAACCAATACAACCTACGTCCCTGCCTCTGTGCGGATCAATGGTACGGTCACCACGCCAGGTGCAGGCCAAACCTGCTCAGGCGGCACAGCGACCACAGATTCGGCTGGAGACGCGGATGGCGGCAGCTTCGGTACGCCGGCAAATACCGTTGCCGGGTCGTTGACGAACATCACGGGCGGCAATTCTAGCGCCCTGATTTTCCGCGCTACTATCAACTAAGAAAAAACGGGGCGGTGCGCAGGTTCGCCTGACGCCGCCCCATTTTCGCAATGAAGATATTAACCAAATATGTTATGAAGAGCGCCGGTATGTTGGCGACAGGTATATTTTCACCTGTCACCAGCCTACCTGCGTTTGCGCAAAACGATCAACCCGTCATTATAAACACGGCGTCGGCCGAGTGGGACGTCGGTGCGCAGCGCCTTTCGGTTCGGTCAAACACTGTTCAGTTCACCGTAGAGCCACGCTCACCGCAAACAGGCGTGACCTTGTACCGCATTTCCGGCGGCCCAGGGGCGACAACGCACGCATTACCGCCAACTATGTGCTCAGGCAACGCGGGCCGTGTCGCGATGACGTTGGGCGGCGCCTATGCTGATGTACCATTGTCGTCAGCCAGCCTTTTACCCACGACAACCATCCGTGCGGGCGAGCCGCTCGTCATCGGAGTGACCGCGCCGGGCAGAAACCTTAATCCAGTCGCCGTCGATAGCTTTGATGCTGTAATTGCAACGCCAAATGGCGACAGGGAACGCATTTCGTTCACCGAAACCGCACCAAATAGCGGAACATTCCTGGGATTCATCAACACAAAGGCGATTCCGCCAACGCCTGTTCCTGGCGACTGCGCACTTTCCGTAAATCCGGGCGACACGATCGATGTCGAGCTGGATGATGCCTCGAACGGCACAGCGGTGGGGCATGCAGGGGTCGAGATTCTAGTCGATCCATTCGGTCTGACATTCGATAGCGGTGACGGGGCGCCTGTAGACGGCACGCGCGTCACCATTGTCGATGCAACAACGGGGCAACCGGCCCAAGTGTTCGGCGATGACGGGGTATCAGCCTTTCCCAATAGCCTGATTACCGGTTCAACCGTTACGGACGCCAGCGGCCACGTGTACGCGTTTACGTCCGGATTCTACAGATTTCCGTTCCTCAGGCGGGGCACATATAGGCTGATCGTCACACCCCCCGGGCCTTATCGCTTCCCGTCAGTGGCATCGCCATCCGAAATTGCGGCTTTGACCCGTCCTGATGGCGGGGCTTTTGTCATTGCAGATGGGTCCTATGGCGGCACGATAACGCTTTTTGACCCAGCGCCTGTTCGAATTGACGTTCCGCTCGACAGGCCGGGTAGCGCGCTATCGCTGCGCAAGACAACATCGACAGTGAACGCGGTCCCGGGCGATATTGTCCAATACCGCATTTCAGTCGAGAATCCCGACAGGACGCGCCTTTCTGGGCCTATAACAGTAACTGACACCCTGCCAAGCGCCCTGCGATTGCGTAAAAATACGTTAAAATATCAAGGCAGTAGCGTTATCGCAACAGTTGCGCCTGACGGCAGCCGGTTCACCGTTACCCTGCCCCCATTGGCAGGTGGCGGCAAAGGATTGCTGACCTATCTCGCTGAAGTCAAGGAAGACGCACGACCCGGAAGCGCGCTGAACGTTGCGTTTGCCGAGGACAATCGCGGCACCCGGAGCGACGTCGCCGACGCAGCAATTCGTATTGTGAAAGATGGCATTACCGAAAGATTCACCCTGATTGGCCGCGTCATGGACGGTGGCTGCGACGTCAACCCGCGTACATCCAAGGGAATCGCGGGCGTTCGCGTGATGTTGCAGGACGGGACATACACTGTCACTGATCAGGATGGACGCTATCATTTCGAGGGGCTTGTCCCCGGCATTCACGTCGTCCAGGTAGATGCCGGCAGCTTCCCGCTCGACCTCGCGCCAGTCGACTGCGCGCGCGATACCCGCAGCGCCGGCAGCGCCATCTCTCGCTTCGTCGAAGGCACGGGTGGAAGCCTCAAACGCGCTGATTTCCGTGCTAAAGTCACCGCAGCACGCGTCGATACGCGTCGCGCAGTTACGCCCCTTCCCCCAGTTCTGACGGATCCACAGGCCGCTGGCGCAGAGCGCGACTGGTTTGCCGGACAGACCGTTGGCACAGGGTTCCTATATCCGGACGTCGACCATAATCCGCGCGTAAAATCGCTTCGGGTGGCCGTAAAACATCGGGCTGACCAAAGCGTCGAGCTGCTTGTGAACGGCAAAAGCGCCAGCGCGCTGAACTATGACGGCACGAAAAAGAGCGCCGACGGACAGATATTGGCTGCCATCTGGCGCGGTGTGAACATTGAGGACGGCGAAAACAAGCTGGTCGCCAACATCAAGGATTCCGCCGGAAATATCATCGAAACGCTTGAGCGCAGCGTGTATTTCGCACGCGCACCGATGAAGGCGCAGTTCGTCAAAGAACAGTCGGTTTTGGTTGCTGACGGCGTTACACGGCCGCGCATCGTCGTTCGTTTGACCGACCGTACCGGCAAGCCTGTCCAGCATGGCTCCGTCGGCGACTTCCGCGTTTCTGATCCCTATCGCCCTGCCGTTGAAATCGACGCAGAGCAGGCGAACCAGTTGTCCGGACTTGAGCGTTCCGCCCCTGTATGGCGCGTATCGGGCGACAATGGTCTGGCATATATCGAACTGGAACCAACGACTGCGTCGGGTACAGTTGCCATCAGCTTCAATTTCATTGACGGCGAAGTCCGCCGTGAACAGCGCGTCGAAACATGGCTTGATCCGGGCAATCGCCCTTGGACAGTCGTCGGTTTTGCCGCAGGCACCCTTGGCTTTAACAAGCTTCAGCAGGGTCTGGAGGCGCTTTCGACCAAAGACGACCCAATCAATGTCGATGGCCGTATCGCGCTCTATGCCAAGGGCCGGGTAACCGGAAAATGGCTCATGACCATGGCCTATGACAGCGACAAGAAAGAAGATGAAACCCGCTTTGCCGGCATCATCGACCCGCGTCGTTACTACACCATCTATGCCGACGGCACGGACCAGCGTTATGACGCAGCATCGGTGCGTAGGCTTTATCTAAAGCTTGAGCGTCCGCAATTCTACGCCCTGTTTGGTGATTACCAGACTGGCATCGACGAGCCAGAGTTCGCGCGGTACCAGCGTTCGTTCAACGGTGTAAAAGCCGAATATCGCAACGACGAGATTCAGGCGACCGCATTCGGGTCTGACACCCCCTACCGTTTCCGCCGCGAAGAAATTCAGGGCAATGGCCTCTCCGGTCCGTATATGCTGGTGTCGCGCGATATCATCGCCAACAGCGAGCGGATCCGCATTGAAACGCGTGATCGCTTGCGCTCGGACCGCATCATCGAGACTAAGTCACTGCTGCGCCATATCGATTATGACATCGACTATCTCTCCGGCAGCATTCGCTTCCGCGAGCCTGTATTGTCGCGCGCATCCAACCTCGATCCGCAGTTTATCATTGCCGAATATGAAGTCGACGGCATCGGCAAGCGCGTTGCCAATGCAGGGGGCCGTGTGCGTTGGACCAGCGCAGACGAGAAGCTGCAGATTGCTGCAACGGGTATCCATGACGAGACGGACACAGCGAAGACCGACCTTGTTGGCGCCGATATAATCTACCGCCCTGGCACTGGCACCGAAATTCGTGCGGAATTCGCAGGGTCGTCGGGCCAAGCCAAATCCTCAAGCATCGTTCCTGCCGCTGGCGGCGCAACGGCGTGGTTGGTGGAGGCCGAGCATCATGACGAGAAGTTTGACGTGCTGGCATATGTTCGTGAGCAGCAGGCCGGTTTCGGTGTCGGACAGCAGAACCGTTCGGAAGTCGGCACCCGCAAATTTGGTCTTGATGGCCGCGTGCGGTTGACTGACCAGCTCTCGGCATCGCTTATCGCCTATCAGGAAGAATTTTTCGGCAACGACGCGCGCCGCCGCGCAGCGATTAGCGAGCTTGAATATCGTTCGGACGACACCACGTTCCGCGCGGGACTTACGCACGCCAGTGACAAATTGTCGGATGGCAGCGTCAATCAGTCCACCCTCGCCCGTTTGGGTGCGTCGCAGCGGTTCCTTGATGGCAAGCTTGAGCTATCTGCACAGACCGAATTTGCGCTGGGCGATCAGGACGAAAGCGTCGACTTCCCTGCCCGCCATAATATATCGGCGCGCTATCAGGTAGCATCCGGCATTGCGCTTGTTGCTGGCTATGAAATTGCGAAGGGCGAGAATATCGACGCACGCACTGCACGGGTCGGCTTTGATGTTGCACCATGGACTGGCGGCCGCATTCTAGCCAGCGCCAACCAGCAGCAGATGACGGAGTTTGGACCGCGCACTTACGCCGCTTACGGATTGGCACAGTCATTCCGCATTAGCGAAATATGGTCGGTCGACCTGACGCTCGACGGCAACAAGACGCTAAGCGGCATTAATCGCGCCGACGTCGTCAACCCTGACCAACCCGTTAGCTCGGGTGGCTTCCTGGGCTCGGCTGGGCTGCTTACGGAAGATTTCAATGCCGTCACGGCCGGCGCGACCTATCGTGGTGACCGCTGGAGCTGGACTGGCAGAGCGGAATATCGCGATGGCGAAACAACAAACCGCTACGGCCTGACAACCGCCATCCTGCGCCAGATCGGTGAAGGACGTGCAGTCGGCGGCGCCATCAGCTGGTTCCGCGCCAAGGAATTCGGTGGCGCGCAGACGACAACGGCGCAGGCCGAAATCAGCTGGGCACATCGTCCAAGCGACAGCCAATGGTCCTTCCTCAACAAAACCGAACTGCGTTACGACGCCGTGCGGGACGCTGTTGCCGGCACTACCGGTCCTGTCGGCGGCGCGCTGCTTGATATCGATGGCGATGCAAAGTCACGCCGCGTGATCAACAGCCTGTCGGTAAACTACACCCCCGTCGATGAAGACGACGGCAGCTTCATCGAGCGCGGAGAATATGCGCTTTTCTGGGGAACGCGCTATGCCACCGACCGTTTTGGACAGGATGATGTCAAGGGTTGGAGCAACGTCATCGGCGCGGACATGAAGTTCGACCTGAGTGATGTCGCTGACATTGGCGCAGCGGGCACCGTGCGCATCGGCAGCAATGGCAAAAACATTGCCTATTCGGGCGGCCCAGTGCTGACGGTAACGCCGTTCAAGAACGCCAATATCTCGCTTGGCTACAATGTCGTCGGTTTCGAAGACCGCGACTTTGAAGAGGCCCGCTACACGCGGTCAGGCCCCTTCATCACGCTGAAGCTGAAGTTTGACCAGACCAGCCTAGCCGGCTTCAAATTCTAGTCCGCAAACAGCAAAACCGGCGTTTCGATAAGCTTTTTCAACGCCTGCACATAGCTTGCCGCATCCCAACCATCGACCACGCGATGGTCACAACTGATCGACAGGTTCATCAGCTTGCGCGCCTCGATATTGTCACCGACGAACATCGGCCGCTCGACAATCTTGTTGGGCCCGATGATCGCGACTTCGGGACGATTGATGACTGGCGTCGTTGCTATTCCGCCTAGCGGACCCAGCGACGTAATTGTTAAAGTCGACCCTGAGAGCTCTTCGCTTTTCGCGGTGCCATTACGTGCCGCCTCGGCAAGTCTGCCAATTTCGGTCGCCAGTTGCCAAATATTCCGGTCCTGCGCGTCGCGGATAACTGGCACCATAAGGCCCGCGTCGGTTTGCGTCGCCATGCCCAGATGAATTGCGCCATGGCGCGTTACAACACCATTTTCGTCATCGTAACGGGCATTTAGCATGGGGAATTGCGGTATAGTCTTACAGATCGCAACGATCAGCATGGGCAGCAATGTCAGTTTCGGTTTTGCACCCCGATTGGCATTTAGGTCCGCACGCATTGCCTCGATCGCGGTGACGTCGATTTCCTCAACATAAGTAAAATGCGGGATGTGACGTTTCGACGCAGCCATATTGTCGGCAATGCGGCGACGCATTCCGATAACGCGAATGGCTTCGTCCTCGCGCTTGGCGGATGCCTGCGCCGGACGGTACCCCTGATGCGCACCATAAGCCAGAAACGCGTCAAGGTCAGCGTGGCGGATATGCCCGCCTGACGCTTTGACGTCAGTCAAATCCACACCCAGTTCCTTGGCGCGCAAACGAACGGCGGGCGATGCCGTGATTTTGTGCGGGTGCGTCGGGGCTGTAGGCGCTGCCGCATGCACCGGCGCAACGGGAGCGGGCGGCGCGGCGGGCTTTTCCTCGGTTACTTCGGGTGCTGCACTTCCTTGCGGAATATGCGGCATTTCGTCTTGTACCGTGGCCGGAGGTGACCGCGGAGCATCCTGCGCTGCGCTATTTTGACTGACGTCAGTGACGTCAGTCGCGACTTCAATCTCCACCAGCATCGATCCAATGGCAATAACGTCTCCCGCCTCACCGGCAATTTTGGTCACGACGCCGGAAACGGGGCTTTCCATTTCGACCGTTGCCTTGTCGGTCATCATGTCAGCGAGCGGTTGGTCCTCCGTGATGCTATCTCCGACCTTGACATGCCACGCTACGATTTCGGCTTCCGCAATGCCTTCGCCAATATCAGGCAGATTGAATGTAAATTTAGGCATTTCGTCAATCCTTCATGATTTTGTGAAAGGCGCGGGCAAGGCGCACGGGTCCGGGGAAATAAGCCCATTCAAGGCTGTGTGGGTATGGCGTGTCAAATCCGGTTACACGCTCGACCGGCGCTTCCAGATGATAGAAGCATCGTTCCTGCACTTGCGCCGCCAGTTCCGCTCCGAAACCGCTGGTCCGCGTTGCTTCGTGCACCACCATGCAGCGGCCGGTTTTCTTGACTGATGCTTCGATCGTCTCGATGTCGAGCGGCAACAAGGTGCGTAGATCGATAATCTCGGCGTCAATGCCATGTTCGGCCACCACGGCTTTTACGACGTGCAGCATTGTGCCGTAGGTTAACACAGTTACCGCCACCCCCTCGCGCACGACGGATGCCTTGCCAAGTTCGATGCGGTAATAGCCTTCGGGTACCGCGCTGCCTTCATGTTTTGACCAAGGCTCGACTGGGCGGTCATAATAGCCGCTGAACGGTCCGTTATAAATGCGCTTGGGTTCAAAGAATACGACCGGGTCATTGTCCTCGATAGCCGCAATCAGAAGGCCCTTTGCATCATAAGGCGTTGCAGGAATGACGGTCTTAATTCCGCAGACGTGGGTGAACAGGCTCTCGGGGCTCTGGCTGTGCGTCTGCCCGCCAAAAATGCCGCCACCAAAGGGTGACCGGACGGTCATGGGGCAAATGAAGTCATTTGCGGACCGATAGCGAATGCGCGCGGCTTCGCTGACCAGCTGGTCGAGCCCGGGATAGATGTAATCGGCAAACTGGATTTCAGGCACGGGGCGCAAACCATAAGCCGCCATGCCGACGCCGACACCAATGATGCCACATTCGCTGATCGGGGTATCGAACACGCGGGTTTTGCCGTGCTTCTTTTGCAAGCCAGCGGTAGCGCGGAATACGCCGCCAAAATAGCCAACATCCTCGCCCATGATGACCACATCGGGGTCGCGCCCCAGCATGACATCCATAGCGCTGTTGATTGCTTCGATCATGTTCATGGTTTTGGTGGGGGTATCAGACATCAGCGCGCCTCCCACTCTGGACCAAATTTGTCCTTTTGCTCTTCCAGCATTTGTTCGCACTGCTCTTTCAAATGCCACGGCATATGCTCGAACACATCCTCGAACATCGTTTCGAACGGATGGTGGAGGCCGTGGCCCAATATGCCGTTCTGCTCGGCTTCTTTCTGCGTTGCCTTCACTTGGTCTGAAAGCTCGGAAATCAGCGCTTCATGCTGTGCCTCGCTCCATGCACCCGTGGCAATCAGATGATCCTTCAGGCGGGTGACGGGATCGCCCAAGGGCCATGATGCATATTCTTCCGCCGGACGATAGGCTCCTGGGTCATCCGAGGTTGAATGCCCCTCACCCCGATAGGTGAAATATTCAATCAGCGTTGGCCCGCCATTTGTCCGCGCGCGGTTTGCTGCCCATTGCATCGCGGCATATACTGCAAGCGCGTCATTTCCGTCGACGCGAAGGCCCGCAATACCATAGCCGATGGCGCGCGCTGCGAAGGTGGTCCGTTCACTGCCCGCAAAGCCCGAAAAGGACGAAATTGCCCATTGGTTATTTACGACCTGAAAAATCACAGGGGCGTTGTAGACAGCGGCAAAAGTCAGCGCGCTGTGGAAATCGCCTTCGGCTGTCGATCCATCGCCACACCACACAGCAGAGATCCGCGTGTCTGCACGCGACGCCGACGCCATCGCCCAGCCAACGGCCTGCGGATATTGCGTAGTCAGGTTACCAGAGACGCTGAAAAAGCCATATTCCTTGGCTGAGTACATCACGGGCAACTGACGCCCCTTCAGATTGTCGCCGCGATTGGAATATATCTGGTTCATCATCTGAACTAACGGATAATCCCGTGTAATTAGAATGCCTTGTTGGCGATAGCTGGGAAAACACATGTCATCGCCATGCAGCGCCATCGTGGTGGCGACCGACGTCGCCTCTTCGCCAAATGATTTCATGTAAAAGCTTGTTTTACCCTGACGTTGCGCCCGGAACATCCGGTCATCAAACGCACGCAAGAGTAGCATTTTACGCAGCATCAGGCGCAAGGTATCGGCATCGAGACCGGGGTTCCAGCTGCCCTTCGCTTGATCGTCATCGCCCAATACGCGCACAAGGCCATAAGCAAGGCCATGAATGTCCGATGGCTTTACATGCTCGTCAGGGCGCGCAATGGCGTCGACATCCGGCACGACAATATCGCTGAAATCAGCGGCGTCACCGGGGCGAAACTTCGGCTCGGGCACATGGAGGTGAAGCGGCGCGAGATTGTCTTTACTGCCCGGCGCCATATCCATCTCCCATTTGAAAAGCCCAAAACGACTCAGGCTGATTATTATTCACGATTGTTATAATATTTCAAACGAGACTTTAGGTCAATATAGCTGACCTATATAGCTTAAACGGCCACAGGCGCAGAAATGTGGGCTTGGGGTTGGTAATCCAGCACCTCGAAATCAGTGATGTTGAAGTCGAAAATGCTGTCCGGGGTGCGAAGTAATTTCAGCTTCGGACAGCCTGAAGGCGCGCGGCTGAGCTGTTCCTCGACCAAGTCCGCATGATTTAGGTAAAGATGGACGTCGCCGCCCTGCCAGATGAGTTCGCCCGCTTTATACCCGCAAACCGCAGCCAACATGCGCGTGAGCAACGCGGCAGAAAATGCATTGAACGCAAAGCCCAGACCCAAGTCACATGATCTTTGGAACAAGATGCAGCTCAAAACACCGTCCGCAACGTGGAATTGGTAGGTTTTGTGGCATGGAGGCAACGCCATTTGGTCGAGTTCAGCGACATTCCAGCCCTCAATAATATGGCGACGCGATCCGGGATTGTTCTTCAGCGATTCCACCAGCAGGCTGATTTGATCAATGCCTTTCTCAGCGCGCTTGAACAGGCCATCGCCCGCCGCCTCATATCGCGGCCAATTTACCCATTGTGCGCCATATACCGGGCCAAGGTCGCCCCAAAGCTCAGCAAACGCGGCGTCCTCGACGATCCTGCTTTCGAAATCCTCTTGAGAAATGCTCTCGCCTGTCTCGCGCCTGTACCGGTCCAATGGCCAATCCGTCCAAATGCGCACATTTTGTTGGAGCAAGGGACGGATGTTGGTGTTGCCAGTTAAAAACCAGAGCATCTCACGCGCGGCGGTTTTCCAGTAGACTCTTTTGGTAGTCAGTAAGGGGATGGCATCATCGGCGAGCGAAAAGCGCATGGTCGCGCCAAAAAGCGCTTTGGTACCAACGCCGGTGCGATCACGCTGGGCAGTTCCATGTTCCCATATTTGCCGCATAAGCGACAGATATTGTTCTTCATAATGCGGCTGATTTTGCATGGCCTATCGCTAAGCCGAGTCCGCAATTTTGGCAACAGTTCCATGCTCCGGACAATCGGCTTGAAACAGCCAATGTGGCAATTTATACTGGCATCATGACGTCAGTCCGCGATGTTTCGCACTGGCTTAGTCGGGAAATAGCTCAGCCTATTAGAGCACTGCCTTCGGGAGGCAGGGGCCGGAGGTTCGAATCCTCTTTTCCCTACCACATAACTTGAGCGAAGTCGCACCTTAAGCCTTCAGCCGGCAGTTTTCAGTAACAAACGGGCTTGTACGCAGTGCACACAAGCCCGCTTCATTAATTAGCTTTTCTTATGCTTGTCATATGCGGTCGAATTTGTCGCATTGGTCTTTGTTACTTGATATGGCCTGCCGGCTTCCATTTTCTCACACATGTCCTCTGGCGAATTGCTGCTGACGAACATAGCACCAATAAATTCACAGGTTTCCTTATACTGCTTTTTCCAAGTCAGTTTGTTTAGCTGTGGGTTTTTCTGAATATCGGCCAATACCCTTTTGACCACTTCGTCACATTGGATGCTGTAGGACGCCTCTTCCTGACGAGCTTCATAGAGGATGCCAATTGCACCGTTAGGCGTTGCGGCAGTATAACCGCACAGACGCGAACCTGCTTGTGCAAACGCTGGCGTGGCTGGAAGTACAGTCAGACCGCCGCTCAGGGCCATAGCTGCTGCAAGTGTCGTAATACCGATTTTTTTCAAAACATGTTCCTTATTTTGCGCGAAGAAACATGCAGTTACATTAACTAATAATTCGTGATAGGATTCACTTTGTTAACAAATGTAGTTTGTATAAAATCTGCAAATTAGTGAGTAAATTAGGAAACTGAAAAACATGATGAGCAGCTAGAACCCCTGCAGCGATAACATTACCTATCAGTAATATTATCGTTATTGGCAGGAGAACACAGGATTTATTTCAACCCGCAGCCTGCACTTGTGAAACCAGCTCGACCGATTCCTGATCGGCCAAAACGCGCTTACGCCATGTCGCTAGCGCCTGCCCCACGACCTGATCCATATTGTAATAACGGTATGTCGCCAGACGCCCCACAAACAAGGTGTCAGGTTCGGCTTGCGCGAGGGCCTCATAGCGCTTGTACAGTCGCTGGTTTTCCTCACGCGGGATCGGGTAGTAGGGGTCACCTTCTGCCGCGGGATATTCCGTGGTGATACTTGTGACTGGCCCCGTATCGCCCGTGAAATGCTTATATTCGGTGATGCGCGTATAGGGCGTGTTTTCGGCAGGATAGTTCACCGTCGCCACTGGTTGGTAATTTTCTTGCTCGACCACTGAATGTTCAAAACGCAACGAACGATAAGGCAGCGCGCCATAGCAAAAGCCGAAATATTCATCGACGGGGCCTGTAAACACCAGACGGTCATAGGAATATGAATCGCGTATCTCCGCAAAGTCGACACCTGTAATCACGTCAATTTTCGGGTGATCCAGCATGTTTTCGAACATCTTGGTGTAGCCGTCCGCAGGTATGGCCTGATATTTGTCGGTAAAATAGCGGTCATCTGTGTTGGTACGCGTCGGCACACGCGCTGTCACCGACTTGTCGAGTTCGCTCGGGTCCAGGCCCCATTGCTTGCGGGTATAACCGCGGAAGAATTTCTCGTACAACTCGCGGCCTACAGCAGAGACAACCACATCCTCTGAGGTTTCGACAATATCAACGGGTTCGGCGCGCGCCGCGAGCCATCCCTCGGCTTCTTCGTCGCTTTGGAGGTCAAGACTGTAGAGCGTGTTGATCGTCGTCCGGTTAATCGGAATCGGCACCAGCATCTCATCGACGCGCGCAAGCACGCGATGTTCATATTTCCGCCACTTGGTAAAGCGCGAGAGATATTCGAAAACATCGGCCGAGTTGGTGTGAAAGATATGCGGACCATATTTATGGTATAATTGGCCAACATCATTGCGCTCATCAAAGGCGTTGCCCGCAATGTGGTCGCGGCGGTCAACTACGAGCACATTGTAGCCTGAACCAGCAGCAAGGCGCTCTGCCATGACAGAACCCGCAAAGCCTGCACCGACAACAATCCAGTCATAATGCTTTTGCGCAGGTGCTGGCCATTTCGACGGGGCAGTGATCGGGTGAACACGGCGGTCTTTGCGCGTTACGTTATCAATGAGACCGGCCATCTCGGCCTGCGTACGGTCCCAGCTTAAATCTGCGATCATGGCGTCAGCAACTTTAGCGCCCTCGCCGGTCTGCGCATATACCAAGGCGGTTTCACATGCAGCGATGAAGCCCTCTGGCGTCTCGGCAATGCAAACCCGCGGGCATTTGCCATATCCGGCCTCGACATCGGTAATAGGCGTCGAGACAACGACTTTGCCACCCGCCAGATATTCCGGCGTCTTTGTGGGGCTGATAAACCGCGTCGATTCATTCATTGCAAAGGGCATGAGGGCGACGTCCCAACCAGCCAAATATTGGGGTAGCTCGTCGTAGGATTTACTGCCCAACCAGTGAATGTTGTTTTGCTTGGGCAGTTCATCTTCGGAAATTTTCACGACCGGGCCGACCATTACGAAGTTCCAGTCAGGACGGGTGTTTGCAATTTGCGACAGCAAATCCAAGTCGATCCGCTCGTCTATCACGCCATAATATCCCAAGCGGGGAAAGCCGATTCCGGCCTGATCGGACGGATCTACGCTGTGCTCGCGCGCTGCTTTGAAATGATCCACATCTACGCTTGATGGAAAGCAGTAAACGGAGTCATGGCGTCCGCGCTTGGCTTCAAACAGGCTCTTTCCGCCCGTAAAGACTAAGTCTGCTTCCTCCAGCAATTCGGTCTCGCGCTGCAACAAAGCTGGCGGCGCAAAGCGAAACGCGCTCAATTCATCCATGCAGTCGTAGACGACGGCTTTCGCTTTCAAATGGCGCGAGAATGGCAGCATCATTGGCGTGTAATACCAGCGCACAACTTCGGTGCTGTCGGACAATGCCAGCTTATCAAGCAAGCCGCGCAACGCGACGTCCTGCTGCGCTTCGGTCAGACCTTCAGGCAATTGCGGCGTCGCGATGGTGACCCCAGTCGATTTGCAGGTTCTCAAATCCACCAAGGGCTGGGTGCCTGACCTGAAATTAGGCTCTTCCCAATAAATAACCTGATAATCTTTTGCGAAACGCGATATTAAATGCTGCGGTCTTTGAAATACAAAATTCCAACGCAAGTGACTAAAACAAATGAGCACAGGTTCTTTATTGTGCTGTAACTTATTTTGATCTGTCGCAGTCATTAACATCGTATTTATCCTAAGTTCATGTCTCCTTTGAAACTAATGCAGTTCCTGATGGTTCCCACACTTGTCGACGAATTGAGGAAAATGCGATGGAAATGTGGGCCGGGTTCGAATGTACCCTAAATCGGATAGGCGAGCGGTTTCAGGATCAACTGCTGCCAAACGAACGCGATATGCGATTGGAATGTATGCGATTGCTGCCGTCGCTTGGCATCACTGCATTCCGGTACAGAATAGCGTGGGAGGACGAAACGACGCCCTGGTCCCAATATGAAGAGGACATGGCGTTTTTCGCAGCGAACAACATA
The DNA here is from genome assembly GCA_963508315.1 of uncultured Sphingorhabdus sp. GTDB lineage: Bacteria > Pseudomonadota > Alphaproteobacteria > Sphingomonadales > Sphingomonadaceae > Sphingorhabdus_B. The sequence goes on from CAUOWK010000006.1 coordinate 45,062, forward strand.
ACGCCGATTGTGGGCCTGGTGCACCATGGTAGCGGGCCGGCACATACCAGCCTGTTGGACGACGATTTTGGAGATGGACTTGGCCAGCATGCACGCCGCGTGGCACATGCATTTCCTGAGGTCACGCATTGGACGCCCGTCAATGAGCCACTGACGACTGCGCGTTTTTCTGCACTTTACGGCCATTGGTATCCCCATGAGCGCGACGAAACCGCATTCTGGCGGGCCTTATTGAACCAGATCGAAGGCACGATAGTGGCGATGCGCGAGATACGCGCTGTAAATCCAGATGCAAAACTTGTCCAAACCGAAGACCTTGGCACCACCTACAGTACAGCCGCGTCGGTGGACCAGGCCGCCTATAACAACCAGCGCCGTTGGATGACATGGGATTTGCTGACTGGCCGTGTGGTGCGCGGACATCCGTTTTACAACCGCTTGTGTCGCATGGGCTTTGAAGAGCGCTTACAACGCGTAGCAGAATCCCCCTGCCCGCCTGAGATTGTTGGTGTGAACCATTATCTCACCAGCGATCGTTTTCTCGATCACCGCGTAGCGCGCTATCCAGAGGGGGCCGTAGGCTCCAACGGTCGCCAGTCATTTGCCGATGTCGAGGCTGTCCGCGTGCTTGCTACGCCGCACGAGGGGCTTGAGCGCGTCCTGTCCGACGCGTGGGACCGATATCATATACCCGTCGCGCTCACCGAATGCCACAATGGCTGCACGCGTGAAGAACAAATGCGCTGGGTCCGTGATGCTTGGAAAAGCGCGCAGAAACTGAACGACGCCGGAAAGGAAATCATCGCTGTTACTATCTGGACGCTCATGGGCGCGCGGGGATGGTCAAGCCTGCTAACCAGCGACATCAACGATTTCGAGGGCGGTGTATTTGATCCCCGAAGCGGCACAATCCGGGCGACCGGCATAGCAGGCACTATTACGGCATTGACTCAGGACACGCCGTTGCCGCCACCATCAAACGGGTCGGGCTGGTGGAACCGAGAAGACCGGCTGCGCTTTGCGCCTGCCCCTGTGGCGCGACGCGTCTGGCGGCAACCCGACCATAAAGCGTCGGCGCCGTTATTGATCGCGGGCATCACGGGTTCGCTTGGCAAAGCCTTTGCCATATCCGCCGAGCATCGCGGGTTGCGCTATGTCGCGACATCGCGCGCGCAAATGTCTCTTGATGACCCTGCTAGCATCGAGGAAGCCCTATGCAAATATCGGCCGTGGGCCGTCATTAACGCGACCGGATGGGTTCGTGTTGACGACGCCGAACAGTCAGCGGAACAATGCTTAGCGAGCAACACGACAGGGGCACTCGCCCTTGCCCAAGCTTGCGAAGATTACGGCATAGCAAATGTCCATTTTTCGAGTGATCTTGTTTTCGACGGGACCGATCCGTCTCCATATACGGAGGACGCCGATGTGCGTCCGCTAAACGTATATGGTAATAGCAAAGCGCGCGCGGACGAAGCGCTTTTGGCCATGTCGACCCCGCTTATCATCCGAACAGCGGCCTTTTTCTCTCCCTTTGACGCGCATAATTTTGCACATCATCTGGTGGAAACTGTCAAACAGGATAGGACCTTCTTTGCGTCGGCGGACCATCATGTATCCCCGACCTATGTGCCGCATCTTGCGAATCATGTGCTGGATTTAACTATCGACCGCGCAAAGGGCCTTTGGCATGTGACCAATGGTAACACTTTGTCCTGGTTCGACTTTGCCCGCGAAATAAGCGCCGCTTGCGGGCTGGATAAACGCCATATTGAAGCAGCTACGCCCGAACAATTGGGTTGGGTGGCACCGCGTCCACGCTATTCTGGGCTGGGCTCTAATCATGGCCAGACGCTGCCATCTCTGACGCAAGCGATCGGCAAATTTGCGAGTAATGCACGACTGTAAACGGCAAAGAAAAACGCCGGTGCCCTTTGACACCGGCGTACTTATTTAGTTGGATCGGGCATTGCCAGAGGATATTCGCTGCAGCTCGGCGATATGTCCCTTGATTACACCAACCATCTCGTTCGCCGCTTTTTTCAGCGCATCATTATCGCCATTCGCGGCATAATTTTGATGAAGCGCCAGTGCTGCCTGATGGGCAGTTAATTGGTGCTGCAAATACACCGCATCTATCGTCCCGCTCTGCGCAGAGTTGATGTCATCCAGCATGCGCTGTTGCATGGCATCCAATTGGGGCGACGATGGCTGAATATTGCCCGAAGCAGCTGCGCTCTTCAGCTTTTCGGTGGTGCGGGTGTGGTGATCGACCATCATTTGTGCAAACTTTTTGACGTCCGCGCGCTGTGACTTCGCCAATGCGGCCTTGGATGAATTCACCTCCCATAAATCAGCGGCGCCGGCCTTGGCGACAAATGACGCCTCATCAGTGGGGTTGATAGCATCCGAGTTGTTGGTCGCAGCGACGCTATTGCCGTCCGGAACGCTACTGGCGGTCGAGGTGGTGGGGTCAGTCTGCGCTGAATCATTGGCATTTTCTGCGCCGCTACACCCGGCCAGCGCAATCAATCCGCTTACCATAATCAGACGTTTCATATCGTGTCTCCTTTGCTTCACGCACCGCCAACGGGACGCGCCTGCAAAAGTTCCGCTGCCTGTCTCAAGGATGCGGTCAACACGGCGGATTTCCGGAACAAAGCGAATGTCTCCGGGTTAAAATTGCACCCCAATCCGAAAGGAAATATCATGTCTATTCTCGATAAATTGATTGCAGCAGTGACTCCGCCGGAGAGCGATGAAGCACGCATCGAAGCGCGTCAGCGCGCGGAAAGCTATGTTGGTCGCGCACCCTGGTTGGCAGATGTCTTGGATCACCATCGGCGCATTGATTCCGCATTTGCTGCGGTTCACACGGCAGGCACAACGGACGACCGGCGAATGGCCATGCGCAAGCTTGCGGAGCTTTTGACGGGCCATTCCATGGCTGAGGAAGCGGTGATTTACCCTGCCTTGTCGGACAATGGCGATACCGGCCATGCAACGATGGCCTACACCGAACAATCCGCAGCTAAAATGCAAATGGGTTTGCTGGAGCATATGGATCCCATGACTCAGGATTTCGAAGACAAATTGGGTCATCTGGAAGGCGCGGTGAAACACCATGTGTATCAGGAAGAAGGCAGCTGGTTCATCGATTTGATTGAATCTGCGGAGAGCGCCGATCACGCAATGATTGCCCGCCGTTACGCTGAGGAATTTAACCGTTATATGGGCGGACAAACGCGCGAAAGTGCAGATGAGCAGTTCATCACTTCATCGGCAAATTCGCGCACAGCATTTTGATCTGAAACTATCTTCAGGCGGCGTTGCAGCGTCGCCTGAAATCTTCCTACCTTCCGACCACAGCCAAATCCGAATAAGCTTTTAACCATTCCTTGATGTTCTGGGCGTAGCGCGATGATATGCATGCGCGCATTGTCATTGTAGACGACAGATCGACCAACTTACGCGTTTACGCGCAATATGTGGCGATGATGGGTCCAGAGTTCTCGGCGAAGTGTTTTCACAGCGCCGGGGAGGCTTTGAAGTGGCTTGAAACCGAGCCTGCGGACTTGCTGGTAGTCGATTTCAGAATGCCCGAAATGAACGGCGCCGAATTCATCAGCAAGATACGTAGCCGCACCGTCGGCGCGCATATTCCGGCCATCATCATTACGGCGCGCCAGGACCGCGAATGCCGCATCACCGCACTTGACGCCGGCGCGACTGACTTTTTGCAAACGCCCGTCACGCATATCGAATTTCGTGATCGCGCCTTGCTACTTCTGGGTCAACATTACCGGCAACGCGAACTGAACCAGTCGCTGGAAACCCACCGTGTGTCGGCCCGCGGCGGAGACGGTGACGACAAGACAAGCAAATCGATGCTCGAGCAGATCATCGACACCACGCCCATTCTGATTAACGCCACGGACCGGAACGGCAGATTCCTGTTCCTCAATTCCTATCAGGCCGCTTTATTTGGCCATGACCCCGAACAATTGGTCGGCAAATCGATTGCCGATATCATGGAACCAGATTTAGTGGAGCGGGAAACGCGCCGTAACAATGTGATATTGGAAACGGGCATCTCCATCCCGAATTTTGAGGAGAAGTTCGTTAGCGACGGCGTTGAACTGATTTTTCACTGCAATAAATCGCCGCTGCTAAACAAAGACAATCAGACAATCGGGATTTTGACGACTGGCCTCGACATAACCGCGCGCAAATTTGCCGAGGAACACCGTACTCATCTGGCGTTGCACGACATGCTAACCGGTTTGCCCAACCGCACGTTGCTGGCGCAGTGGATGCGGACTGCCGTGGACGAGAGCAAATCAAGCGGTCGCGGCGCAGCCTTGCTGTTGCTGGATCTTGATCGTTTCAAAGTCATCAATGACACGCGAGGCCATCAGACGGGCGACATCCTGCTTCGGCAGGTGGCCGAACGCATTACGCTGGCACTAGGTAAAAACGGCTTCGCTGCCCGGATTGGCGGCGACGAGTTCGCTATCGTCTTGCAAAATCTGAGTGACCATAGCGACGCCGCCGCCATGTGCAGCAAGTTGCTGGCGAAAATTGGCGAGCCTTACGCCATTGGCGGCGTTGAACAGCTTATCGGCGCGAGTATCGGCGTAGCACTGATACCCGAAGACGGCACGTCACCGGACGAGCTTTTACGTCTCGCAGACCTTGCCATGTATGAGGCGAAATCGTCGGGTCGCAATTGCTTCTGCTTTTTCTCACCGCAGATGAACCACATCGCCCAGATGAACGCGGGCGTCGAGGCGGATTTGCGCGATGCGCTGAACAATGATCAGCTGTTCCTTGAATATCAACCGATCGTGGACACAGATACCGGCCACTATGTCGGATTGGAGGCATTGGTACGCTGGAATCACCCAGTACGTGGTCGATTGGCACCGGCTGACTTTATCAAGGTCGCAAATGACTCCGGCCTGATTGGGCGCATTGGTACGTGGGTTGTCGATGCGGTGTGCAAACAAATTGCGGCATTTCAGGAAGAGGGCATCGAGCTGCCACACGTTGCGGTGAACGTGTCACCCAAACAATTCCAATATCCTGCGATGTGTAGCGAGATACTGGGATGCGTGGACAAATATCACATTCCACATGGCAAACTTGCCATCGAAATTACCGAAGAGCTGCTGATTGAAAATAGCCAGATGGTGCACGAGCAGCTGGCGACCTTGCGCGCTGGCGGCATCCAGATTTCTATTGATGATTTCGGGACCGGATATTCCTCGTTGCAATATTTACGCGACTTGCCGGCAACGCGGCTCAAAATCGATCAGACGTTCATTTCACGCATCGAAACGTCAGCCACGGACCGCGCGATCATATCGACGATTGCGCACCTCGCCCATGCGCTAAATATGCGGGTCGTTGCTGAAGGCGTGGAAACCGAAGCCCAATTTGCCCTGTTGCGCGCGTCCGGCTGCGATGAAGTTCAGGGCTATCTATTGGGGCGTCCGTTATCCGTCAGCGAATTGCGCGCCCTATTTGCAAACGGCACAGCCCGCTTTGCCATCGGTGCCCTATGAAGCGGATGCTGAAAAAACTGCGCGGGAACCTCTCGCCGGAGCAGGAGATTCTGCGCAACCGTTTGGTGATGGGCACCGTGTCCGGCTTGGGCTGCTATTTCTTTGCGTTTGACGCGCTTATTTTCTCTGCCTTCTTTGCATATTTGTCGTTCAACGCAGCACTCTACGGCATGCAGCGTTATGACGTATGGAAGCAGGAAGAACGCTGGATGGCGGCCATCATTCTGGATGTCATGATGGCCTTTGCCGTTATGCTGCGGGAGCCGGAACATCTGTCGGTATTCTACCCCATCATTCTCTGGATGATCCTGGGCAACGGGTTTCGATATGGAATCAAATGGCTGTATCTCGCAGCCTTCATGTCGGCCGTAACCTTTGGCATTGTCGTGTTTTCGACGACTTATTGGCAGCAGAATCTCTGGCTAGGTGTGGCGCTGACCATCGCGCTGATCGTCATTCCTGCCTATTGCTCGACGTTGATCCGCAAAATATCCTACGCCAAGGAACAGGCGGAGCTTGCGAGCAAAGCCAAAAGCTATTTCTTGGCCAGCGTGAGCCATGAGCTGCGCACGCCGCTGAATGCGATTATTGGCTATGGCAACCATCTGCGCCAGTCCGAAATGCCACGTGTGCAAAAAGACATGGTAGAAGCAAGCGTGCTTGCCGGCGAACATCTTCTGCACCTGATCGAACAATTGATCGACGTCGCAAAGACCGGAACCGGCCCGACACAGGTTAAACGGACTACATTTCGTCCGACCGACCTGCTGACGGAAATCAGGGACATCATGACAGTCCGCGTCGAGGAAAAGGGCCTAGCGCTTCACCTCCAAGCTGAACCGCTCAGCGACAGGATTGTCGAGGGACCCGTTAGTGTCGTTCGAAACATATTGTTGAACCTGGTCGGCAATGCCTCCAAGTTTACCGAAGCCGGATCGATCAGCATAAGCAGTGGGATCACGGCGCGTGACGGACAGCAATATATCTGGTTCGTTGTGTCTGACACTGGCATCGGAATATGTGAGTCCGCAACTGACCGGATTTTCCAGCCATTCCAACAGGCGGATGACACCGTGATGAACCGCTTTGGCGGAACAGGGCTTGGCCTGTCGATTTGCAAACAGCTTACCGAACAAGTGAACGGCCGCATCAGCGTCGAGAGCCAAATCGGCCAGGGGAGCAAATTCCGAGTCGAAATTCCTGTCGATATTCCCGTCGAACAATCGGCTCTCGGACAGACCGAAGCAACCGACAAAATCAAGATATTGTCTTTTGGCACAATGAAGCCCGAGCTACTCGCCAACGCGCAGTCGCATGAAAACTTCTATGTCCGGCATTTGTCCTGCAGCAGCAGGAATGAATTACAGGCCGCGCTGGCAGGTGTCGATTTGGAGCAATTCAATGTTGCGCTCATTTCGGCCGAAGTTGCGGCGCAAATCGATGCAGATGATTGCCTGTGGTCAACATTCGCTGAAGCCGAAATTGCACCAGTCCTTGTGTCGCAACATGAGGTGGTGGACGTCGAAGAATTAACGCTGAGGGCCGCGTTCGCGTCTGTCGTTCCGGCAACACCCAATTTTGCCGAACTGCGCAGCGCCATTCGCATCGGCTGCTCCTTCGCGCGGCAAATGCGTATTTCCCACACAGACGAGACCAAGCAAGTGACGGTCTACACCCCGCGACGCGTCCTCGTTGCCGATGACAATCGAACCAATCGCAATGTCCTTTCTGCAATATTGGAATCCGCGGGACATAACGTCAGCATGGTGACTGACGGAGACGAAGCGTTGGAAGCTTTGGAGCAAGGCGGGGTCGATATCCTGCTGCTTGACGTGAACATGCCGCGCTTGAACGGCATCGATGCGTGCTCAATGTGGCGGCAAATTGAAGGCGGACGCAATCATTTACCAATCATCGGCGTCACCGCGGATGCAACCGCAGAAACAGAGCAAAAATGTCTTAAGGCCGGGATGGATTTTCGAATCACCAAGCCCGTCGATGCGCATTTGTTACTGTCGACGATTGAGAAATACTGCGGAATGGCAACGAATGGCCACCCGGCTATGCAGGCTATAAGCTCCGATCCGTTGAACATTGTGGTGCCCATCTCCGGCGGCCAAGCGCCTTCCATACAGACTATAGACGGCGGCCAGATTGCCTATTTGCGGTCCATCGGGGGGCAACCATTTCTAGACACGATGATCGAAGGCTTTTTGGAAGACGTCGATCAAACGCTAGAGGCGTTGAGCCAATCAATTGAAGCCAATGATGTCCAGCAATTTCGGTTTTGCGCCCACGCCTTTAAAAGTTCTGGCAATAATATGGGCGCCACGTCCCTCGCCCAATTATGCGGGCGTCTGGAAAAGATTTCCGAAGCGGACTTTCTGGAAAAGAAACATCGTTACCGCAGGAAAATCGAGCATGAGGCCGCAGCTGCCGTGGCTGCGCTTAGGTCCGATACAACCGGCAGTGTGAATGCCGTTAAAGCTCAGGCGAGCTAACCGCCCGCAGCGTGCGTTGCATCCGCCGTTCTTGCGCATCGGCCAAGCGTTCCATCTTTCGCACATCCGCCTCGGTTAATACCATTGCGGTTTCCGCCCAGATGTTCGTGATTTTCAGCAGTTCGTCGATTTCGACCGGTGCGCTCACGCGCCGCGCCATATAGACGGCACGCTCAGCCGCAAATCGTTGCTGATTTTTTTGGACATAATCAATAATCGCGGCCTCGCCCTCGCCGTCTTCAACCAGAATATCCACGATGCCAAGGCCATACAGCTCCTCTGCGGTGTGGATTTTGCCTTCAAGGATAAACTTTTCCGCCATCTTGCGGCCGACACGGCGCACAAGGAAACTGTACGCACCCATGCCGGGGAACAGGTTGAAGATGATTTCAGGCAGCCCAAGACGCGCGCTGCGTTCGGCGACAATCAAATCAAACGCCAACGCATGTTCAAACCCGCCGCCAAGCGCATCGCCCTGAACCAGCGCGATCGTTATGATTGGCGCACCAAAGCCCTGGCTGTTCGCATATTGCATCCGCACGCATGTTTCCGCGTACTTGCGCATTGCGCCCAAATCGCGCGCACGAATACAGTCAGCGAAATGGCGCAAGTCGCCACCCAGATTGTAGACGCCGGGGGTCTTTGACCCGCAGACAAAATATCTCAAGTCATCAGGGCCGCCATTGGCGGGCATCGCATAATTGTCGACAACCCAATCCTGTACCTGCTGAATTTCTGCGCCCAAGCTATAGGTATAACTTGGCCGTCCCGACTGGTTCATGAAGCACCAGAAGATTTTGTCCTGCTGATCATGCCTAACGACGATTTCGTTGAAGCTGCGGCCCGTAATCGGAACACCGAGATTTCTATCCGACATGTCGGACAAGTTGGTATTTAACGCGCCGCCCCGGACGCGGGAGTGGAATGCCATGAAGCCCCCGATAAATCAGTTTCGGCCACCCCAACCGCAACATCGTCATAGCATAAGATTTCAATTTGCAAGACAAAAACATTCTACAAATGATGTAAAACCTGTTTTGTGCACAGCAATGAAATATCAATCAGCTTAAATACGCGATCTAAGCTTAATTGGTTGTGAGGATATAAACCAATGGCGTCAGCAATGTAGGTGCCACTTGCAACGCATCCTTGAACAGGCGGCGGGCTTGTGAATCCCCTACGACAACGACATCGTTGGCGAAAACTTCAGGATCATTATAAATCCCGCGACGAATGGACCGTAGGTTGTAAAGCGCAGCCATTTTCTGTCCATTCACTGTCCGGAAGATGACAACATCATCAAGTTTAGCGAATTCTGCCGTACCTTTTGCGACGGCAACAGCGCGCATCAAGGTCATCTTTCCAATGACAGGATACAGACCCGGCTCGCGAACCTGACCATCAATAGTTATAACTTGGCTGACCGTTTCTTTCAAATTCACAGTTACTTGCGGGTCACGGACATATTGACCACGCAAGCGCGCTTCGATCTCTTCTTCTAATTCTCCGGGCGTCTTACCGGCGGCCTCAATAATACCGGCGAGCGGGAAAGATATCCGACCACCAGCATCTGTTTGAACTTCTTGCTTACTAAGTTCTTCAATGCCGAAAACATCAATTGTGAGCTTGTCGAATGGTCCAATGAGATAAGGTCTGTTTTGTTCGAAAAGGTCCAGTCGTGTGGGTTCTGGCAAAACATCGCTTTCTACGACTTTAACATCAGAAACGCTTTCCGGTCCGCCAAGTTGTGAACTTCCGCAAGCTGCCAAAGCCGAAGATAAAAGAAGAACTACTATCTGTTTACGCATTACTGATTCCCAAAACCGTTCGGCAATGCTGCTAGCGAAGCACGAAAACTAAAGCCACACTTTTTGCAGGCAATATCCGCCGGCTGCCCACACCCGGTGCAGCATCCAAATCACGGGTCATGCGACCGTTCATCAATACAATCGATTATTCTGACAAATCAATCTCGTTGGGTTGCGCGCGCGGAACGCGATAACCGAAAAGCACGCTGGGGCTAAAATCCCAGGGGAAACGGGAGAACATGAAATGAAAATACGCAACCTTGCCTATGTCGCGCTGCTGATTGCTGCCTCGCCATTGGCACTGACCGCTACCGCGCATGCCGAAGACGGCGATCCAAAGGTAGAATATTGGCCAAAAAGCATTGATTTGACGCCGCTGCGCCAGAATGAGGCGCAGGCCAACCCTTATGGCGCAGATTTCAACTATGCACAGGAATTTGCGACGCTGGACCTCGATGCTGTCAAGGCGGACATCCGCAAGACCCTGACCACATCGCAGCCTTGGTGGCCAGCGGATTATGGTCATTACGGTCCCTTCTTCATCCGCATGGCCTGGCACAGCGCTGGCACCTATCGCTCAGGCGACGGTCGCGGTGGATCCGATGGCGGCGAGCTGCGCTTTGAGCCGCTCAATTCATGGCCCGACAACGTCAATCTGGACAAGGCCCGTCGCTTGGTATGGCCAATCAAACAAAAATACGGACGCAAGCTGTCCTGGGGTGACTTGATGGTCCTCAGCGGCAACGTCGCCATGGAAGATATGGGTTTCAAAACCCTTGGCTTTGCGGGCGGCCGCGTTGACGCATGGCAGCCGGATCAGGTTTTCTGGGGCCCTGAAGCCAAGTTGCTGGCCGACCAGCGTCGGGACGCGAAAGGCAATTTGAAAGGACCACTTGCCGCCACGCAAATGGGTCTGATTTACGTCAACCCGGAGGGCCCCAACGGCGTTCCTGATCCCCTCGCTGCGGCAAACGATATTCGCCGTGCGTTCGGCGGCATGGCCATGAACGATGCCGAAACCGCAGCATTGATCGCGGGCGGTCACACCTTCGGCAAGGCCCACGGTGCGCGCAAGCCCGAGGAATGCGTAGGACGCGACCCGGGTTCTTCTGCAATCGAGCAGCAAGGCAAGGGCTGGACCAACAAATGTGGAAAGGGCCACTCGGAAGATACCATCACTAGCGGCCTTGAGGGCGCTTGGACATCCAACCCGATCGCCTTTACGACGCAGTATCTCGATAATCTGTACGGATTTGAGTGGGTTCAAACTCGCAGTCCGGCAGGCGCAATCCAATGGATCCCGAAAGATCCGGCGGCAGCGAACATGGTGCCCGACGCCCATCGCCCTGACGTCCGTCACGCACCGATCATGTTCACAACCGACATTGCGATGCGCGAAGACCCCGGCTTCCGCAAAATCACACAGCGTTGGCAGAAGAACCCACAAGAGTTCGCTGATGCCTTTGCGCAGGCATGGTTCAAGCTCACGCACCGCGATATGGGTCCGCAAGCCCGCTATCTCGGCAAGGATGCACCAAAAGTCACGCTGAAGTGGCAGGACCCGCTGCCCAAGGCCAGCTATGCCGGGATTGACGCAAATGACGTGGCTACACTGAAAGGCAGCATTCTTGGTTCCGGCCTATCCACTGCAGAGTTGGTCCGCACCGCTTGGGCGTCGGCATCATCCTTCCGCGCCACCGACATGCGTGGTGGTGCAAATGGTGCACGCTTAAGGCTGGCGCCTCAGAAGGATTGGGCAGTAAACGACCCTGCTGACACCGCCAAGGTGCTTGCAAAGCTGGAGACAGTTCGCGCTGCCTTTAACAAGTCGGCAGTTGGCGGAAAGCAAGTCAGCCTTGCCGATCTGATCGTTTTGGGCGGCGCTGCTGCCATCGAACAGGCAGCAAAAGCGGCGGGACATGACGTCGCCGTGGCGTTTACGCCGGGCCGCGTCGATGCAACACAGGATCAGACTGATGTAGATTCGTTCAATCAAATGCAGCCGGCTGCGGATGGTTTCCGCAATTACTTTGCCGCGAACGCATTCTATGGACCAACCGAAGCGCTTATCGACAAGGCCGACCTTCTGGGTCTGACCGTGCCGGAAACAACGGTTTTGGTCGGTGGACTTCGGGTATTAGGCGCAAATGCTGGCGGTTCGTCTGCTGGTGTATTCACCGACAAGCCCGGCACGTTGACCAACGACTTCTTCACCAACCTGTTGTCGATGAATACCGTCTGGTCGAAGTCGCCATCGAACCCGGGCGTGTATGAAGGCAAGGATCGCACGAGCGGTGTCGCAAAATGGACCGCAACTCCGGTTGATCTGGTGTTCGGTTCAAACGCCGAGCTACGCGCCGTATCCGAAGTATACGCTTCGGATGACGCAAAGCAGAAGTTTGTGACTGACTTTGTTGCCGCGTGGAACAAGGTAATGAACGCGGATCGCTTCTGATCTGCATGAGGGGCGGCGGCGCCTGAAACGCTACCGCCCTATTTTTTATATATTCATTGGAATTTACGCGTGCGTGTTACCGCCCTGCTCTTCACGATATCCTTCACGATGACTGCGGTTGCCGTCACATCAATCTCACAACGCGCGTTCGCAGAAAAACCGCGTCCGACTGCCTTCGCACAATGCGCTAGCTGCCATTCGACCGATGCCGGCAAAAACATCTACGGACCAAGCCTGGCAGGCGTCACTAAACGCCGTGCAGGCACCCTGCCCGGCTATGCCTACAGCCCCGCTTTAAAAGCATCCAAACTGCAATGGGACGCAAAGAACCTCGACCGCTGGTTAACGTCGCCCAAGAAGACGGTACCCGGCACGAAAATGCCATTCCTTGGATTTCAAGACGCCAAAGCCCGTCAGGAGGTTATTGCCTATTTGATGACGTTGTAAGCTTATTGGTTACTCGTGCTCACCATCTGTCCGACGGCCAGCGCCCGAGGTAAAGGTGCTCGGTCGAATTGCAGCTGTGCCATAAGTTGCAATGGTAATTGTGGCAGCACCAATCAGTACAATATGCCCCAACAGATTGAAGGCAAAAAATGTGTAGCTACCTACCGCGAGACTGAATGCTACAGCCCACATAAAAGCAAGCGCCTGTAAAACATAATGGCGTGTCGAAATATCCGGAATATGTCGCAACGGACTTACTTCGTGATTAAAAATAAAATTCCACCCATAAATTACTAAATTTTTCATTTTTATTTTACTCCATTTTTAATGTTCTGATATTTTATCAATTAAATCAAGATATTCCTTTACCTTGATTTACAAGCAATGTGTGATCGTCGTGGGTCCGCAGCATCCTGATGTTTCGTTTCGGTGAAGCTTCGGTGTCGGACTGGCCTGCAAATGCCCGCGGCTGCTGCCCAAGCGGAGATGCGATACGGTCATTCAATAGGTCAGCGTTATGGTGATGACATCGTCATAAAAGCCCACCTTAGGGCTAAACTGCCGCGCAGGTAGGCGGCCGTAGATCGTCAATGTGCGACGCAGCGGCATGGAGGCGCTGACATAACCCGAGAAAACCGATATATCCCGGTTTGCGTGCCAAAGCACGCTTCGCCCCGCATCCAGGTACATTTGGTAGCGCAGTGTCTGGTTGCCACTTTGAAGACTGGGCACGGACGATGCACCGTTGAATATAAAGCTGATGCTAGCATCAACGGCGGTTGGCATTTCGTTTGCCGCGCGACAGTCCACCGCAACAGTGGCAGTGAAATCAACGGGTCTAGTGGCGACCGGAGAATATTCCCCAAAGTTCAACGGAGTAACGCTGAGATCACAGCGCACGTCCGATCCCGCATCCGCCCACGCCGGGACCAGGCCCAGCCTCATCACTATGACGCAAATCACCAACCTCGTTACAGCGGGCGCGGCGCACCTCAGCGACATATCAACGGCCCGATATCAGGAATGTCACCTTGTACGGCCACATAGGCAAATGCGACCGAACAACGCGTGCCGTCAGGTTGAAACACGAACAATGTGTTGCGGGGGAGCAAATCAGTCACGAAAGCCGCACCATCTTGCCCTACTGGAAAAGGACCCGTTTCCCCATTGCGAATAATGCTGCCTAGCGGAACTGGCTCGCCCATCGCGTTGTGAAGGGTGATCAGCGCTGCAGAGATGTGCTGCACACCAAAATCTACGACGCTGCCTGATTGCTCTGTCGGTCGCAGGGTAAAGGACGGCGTCTCAACCGCGATATCCAACGGTAGATCCGCGACGTTCAGCGACAATTTATTGTCCTGATACGCCCTTAAAGACGGGACGAGCAAATTGCCTTGCGCGTTTGTCATACCTGCATAGCGGTTTTCATAATATACGCGGATGCCCGGAACTTTCCCCGTACGCACCACGACAAAGCTGTCGTCGATCTGATCACTCAAAAACAGGTCATTGGCTGAAAGCACAATGGCCCCGCGCATGCCTAACCGGCCCGACACCTCCCCTGTCCGTTGCTCAAGCGATATTGTGCTATGGCCGAAGGCGCTGTCATGCTCCAGTTCGGCAAGCATATACGGATTGCTGCCCAGTGTCCGCGTGATGCGGTATCCAACATCATAAGGCTCCAGAACCGGCTTCGAGAAGCTGGCAGATATCGACTGACGCTCACCGTTTTGGATTGCTTCCACCCTTGCTAATCTATGTCCTCCGAAACGAAATGTTACGGCGATGTTGGCAACATAATTGCGGTCGATGCCCGTACTCGCAAGCGCCGAGGCGCTGAAGAAGATACCGGGCCGCAGGGCGTTACGAAAACTCAGGGAAGATATCTGGCTCGCAACGCCTTGTGGCTGCGCCGGCACAAGCGGTCGCGACGAGAGCGGCCGAAAGGCACTTTGGCGAATATGCGCGAAAAGGATGTTAGTACGCGCGCCGATGGCAAACGCGATATTGGCATTGGCACTATATTTGCGGATAGGCTCGCCAAGGCTGGCAGCAATGTCTTGATATCCCCTACTGTTATACATTGCATGCACGCCAAAGCTAAGGCGCGGGGTCGCCCGGCCTATACCGATAGATAGCGATGTGCCTGAGCGGGACGAGTTGGCCTTATCTGTCCCTGCCCGCGTAATGCTGTGCGACATGGCTATTTCGGCAACGCCGATATTCCCCAATGTTGCCACGCCACCAACTCCGGCAAGCAATAACCTGCCCGTCGCCTCGGCATGCGCTTCGATGGTAAGCGCATTGCTGACTCCATGTCGTGCGGAGGCGACCATGGCCAACGGGCCGTAATGATCGCCCGGTGCACCGAAATTCTGCCGGACTGCGCCTGCCTCCCATGAATAGCTGCTAAGGCCTGGCGTCAACAATGCCGGGTTCACATAAAATTGCTGCGCAATAATCGTCTCTCGTCCAAGGACATCGCGCACCGACAAAGCAATTTCACCAGCGCCAGTGACCATGGGGATGCCGCGCACCCTGAATGGCCCCGCCTGCACAGGCTCGCTTAACTGCCGCACGCCGTTGACCAGCACATCAATCGTAGAGGGAACCGTGACGCTTCCCGCCAATCCCGGTAGCGGATAGGTGATAATGTCGGGACGCATCGCAAAATCGCTTTCGATCTTTGCACCACCAAGGCGAAGCGCCCTGCTCCATGACAGTGCGCTTGACGTAATATCCCCGGCGCTCCAGCGGCGCATGTTGTCGGGGTCGGCATAGGCGTATGTCGTTGTGAGCCGCGTATAAGCCTTTTGCCCATCGGCTCTCCCCAACCGCAGTACACCGGAATTCCGCACTACGCCAAAACGACCGAACATTTTGAAATCGACAAGCGCCTGCACAGTGGGTCGTCCCCGCGACCATATGCCGACGGCATCATAGTTCAAAACCGATCCGAATGTCGCGGAAGGCTGGACAGCTTCCTCAAGCGTTCCTGCATGGGTGGAGAGCTCATTTACCTGCAACGCAATGTCGCCAGCGGTCACTTCCAAATTTTGGGATGCCTCATCAATATAGAAATGGACGGACACCAAAGTTGACAACCGTATGAGATCCGATTCCAGCCCGCCGTCTGCGACCCGAAGCCCCACGGCGCTCAGATCCGACTTTCGGGCAAACAAAAGTCCGTCACGCTCAACAAATTCCGCCACGCGTCCGGACGGTCGCCCGTTTAAGATAATTTCCAACACCAGCGTCCGGTCCGTCGCTGCAGCGGCCCCAGTGGAACATATGGACGCAAGGCATAAGCCTATCGCCATCCGAACCGGTCTCAATCCTTTAGGGTCACTTTGCTAACCACCCCTGCAATAGTGGTAACATGCAATGTAGCCGGTTTACGCCTCATGCCGTTGACCTTGGTGACCGTCCAATGTCGTGCCGCGCCCGGTAATATATAGGTGTTGGAAGCCATAGGTGACGCGGCTGATACCGTGCCATCGGCATCCACCAGTTCAACCATTCGGATATTTTCGTAGGTTCTGCCGTCATTCACAACCTGCAAGACCACGTCGTCATTTCCTTTATCGTCGGTAGTCCAGCGTAAATGTCCCGGCTGCGGCACATCTGCTTCAGCAAACATCGGCAACGACAGCCGTATCGCCAAACGCGAGCCGACCTGCCCGACCGGCGATGGCGTGATGTCATCAATAAGTAAGCGAAAGTGCCGAGCGTCAGGTAGCGGCTTACTGTCACGCAGCATCACGCGCATCGTTTGCGTAGTGCCCGGTTGTAGAGTGAAAATAGGAGGAGAGACCACGACCTCGGACGATGCAATGAGTGAATCCTCATCACCGCTTTGCTTCCACAAAAAGGAACGCGCCTGAACCACGACTGGGTCTTTCCCGCGGTTCGAGATGCGGATGGACTTATGGGACTGATTTTTTTGAAACTGTAATATGGTGGGTGAAACTTCCAGCGATTGCGCGCTGCCGGTGCTTGGCACCCAAAACAAAACCGCGCAGCACAATGCGATCAGAGTTTTCATGCGATCCTCTTATCATTGCGAGGCAATTAATATGTGATCGTGACGATGATGGTGTCGGTATAGGGCACGCCACCTGTCGCGATGAGGATTTGGCCAGTCGTTACCTGGCCATAGACCGTCACTGTCTGCAACGCGCCGGTTCCGGTTCCCAGCTTCAACCCAGCCCCCGCGCCGGTCCACCGCACACCGCGCGCGGGATCGGTGAACAAATCATAGGCCAGCTTTTGCGTTCCGCTTTTCAGAAAACGTGCGGCTGCGACAAAATTCTGTCCCTCGTCCATGCCAAGCGACCATGCGCCACCGTTGGTACATTGTACTGACAATGTCGCCGTAGCATTGGTTGCACCCGTTAAATTGACCTCACCAAAATCAAGTGGCGTGGTTGATATTGAGCATATTGAAGAAATATTGGCGCTTACGGCCATGGTTTTTGTCGCTGATTCGGCATATGCCGGAGAAGATAACGAAATATAAAATCCAGCAAATATAAATACTAAGCCAAGTGACAAGGAACTTTTATTTTTATAATTATTTTTATTCATTCATGTAACATAAGGCACATCATAGTTAATTACAAACAATTCAACTCAAAATGAAGTATTTATTAATCTTTTCTCAAATAAAATGTCATTTTTTGTGAACTTATCTGCAATATTTACGCGGTTCGATGCGCCGAATTCGTCGACCCACTACGTCCGCCGGCAAAATTAAGTTCAATGGGTGTTGCCACCTGCGCGCCGTTTACGGGGCATGAACGGCTTGCTGGGCAGCCGCAAAGACGCAGTTTGGATGGTCGCGCAAACCGGCCTTCACATTCGTACCAATGCGGCCAGCGAGCCAAAGACAAATTCGGCTTCTCTACCCCAAAATGTCCACACCAACTGCTGCGATCCGACAATCATAAAGCCGGGCTCTTTTGACATACGGAGCGTCCGCAAATCTAAGATATATGCCGGCGAAAATTGTGACTAACTTACAACTTGAATGCTCGCAGTAGCGTCATTTTGCGAGTTGGTGATATTATTTATCGTTATTTTTGTCCCTACAAAATTTCCGGTAGCGATAATTAGGAAAGATGTAGAATTGGGTGGCAGGGTAAAAATGTTGTTCAGCACCTGCTGCACTTGGCCATTAACCTGAACCATGATGCCGGAACCGGGCGCACCCGTTATTGCAATAGTAAGGTTATGTGCTCTGCTTGCATTTGTGATCGTGAGGGTTGAATTTCGACCATTTGCACTGTTCCAAATGCAGTATTGACCCGAAACAATTGATGCGGTTCCGCTCAGGTTGATTGTGGGATTCTGAGAGGCAAATGCATGTACGGGCGCGACCATGCACGCCGCGATGCCGCCGGCACTGGCCATGATGAAGTATCTCCTGCCGAACGTTTTCGCCGGGCCTTCCGCGCCGAACGCAAACGAAGCTTCATGAACATGGCCTTCATGCCGATCGGTACTCATAATTCTTACCCTTTGTGCGCGACTGAAATGCCATGCAGCGATCGCAAATCGCCCGAACGTTTCCTTGTTTCAAATTCAAGGATGTCCAATCCCTATTGCACGTCGCCGCGCGTAGCAACAGCGGCTCATGCGTGCATGCCGACGATGTGCGTATATGCCAGCCCCGTAACAACATGTTTCCACCAGCAAAGCAGGCCCTTGGTACACAAGGGTTTGCGGGATTCCTTAGGTTCTGAAAATTGGCGGTGCAAGAGCGACCCCCAACCAACTCTCTCTAAGTTATATATATGTTTTAAAACCATTTTTCTTTAACGCGGAGGTTCTCTGGCGCTTTCTGAATAGCAAGAAATCTGGGAGACATGCCACAATTAGCCGTCCATGTTCGACCCATCTGGGTCGCTCAGCGACGATTTGCAATATCCTGAAGCCGGTCGTTGAAACGATGAGGCTCTTGGTAGCTTTGCACCCAGTTTCGGACATTATACGGGCCAGTTGACTCTCCCATAAGCGGCCATTTGCGGCCACAGCAATGTCACCTCACGGGCGATGGTCGGGAATTGTCCACAACACGGAAACCGATGTGATTGGTGCCTAGCCCTCGTTCTTGAAACTGCCGGGCGTCTGGGCGATATCGCGCGCAATAATTTGCTGCGCATAAGAATGATCCACCCTTGATGACGCCCGTTTTAAGATAAGCGCTCGAGTTCGGTGCTGTGGTGCTTGTCCACTCCCAGACATTACCGATCATATCATATAAGCCGTAGGCGTTTGGCGCATAACATCCGACTGGCGCGGTAGTGGTAAAACCGTCCAGACCAAGATCTCGGGCGGGAAAGGATCCTTGGTAGTAATTAGCTTGCGGGCTGCCACGCTTGTCTATTGGTTCTGCTGTACTCGGTGCCCCGCCTCGTGCGGCATACTCCCACTGCGCTTCTGTAGGTAATGATTTTCCGGCCCACTTCGCGTAGGCAAGTGCGTCCTCATAGGCGACATGTACGACCGGGTTTTGCGCGCGACTGTCTATATCATTGCCAAGACCGTCAATGTCGCGCCAATTCGCGCCCGGAACCCAACGCCACCAGTTCGGATTTTCTGCGTCTGGAATTTTGAACACCGCGGATCCTGGCTGGTCTCCGTTGCCGGGCTGCGACGTATCGGACGATCTTTCTGCAATGGTCACGTAACCCGTGGCCTGAACAAATGCGGCATATTGTGAATTTGTCACTTCGTGACGCTGTATCCAGAACCCCCTCACACTTATCTTTTTCGGCGGACCCTCTTCGGGATATCGGGGCTTCTCACCCATCATGAACTGCCCACCTGAAACCCAGACCATTTCATCTTTCTTGATCTTCAAGCACGTGGTCGACGCATCCGAATCTGTTCCACAGGAAGCCAACAAAAATCCAGCGGCGAGAGAAACAGAAAGAACTCGGTTAGTTGGACCAGTAGACATATTCTTGGCCGTCTTTCCAAGGTGCATTCAGGGGCACATCCACTCTAATCGGGTCTTCGATTAGTGCTGGCCATAAAGGCGCCGGCATCTCCCGACCGTGCGCCGCCAATAGCGCTACCAGTTCTTTGACTTTCTTCGTTTGAACATTAGCTAAATTGCGTTTCTCGGTTGGGTCTTTAGCCAAATCATAGAGCCACATCTTTTTAGGCCGCGCGGACACTTGGAGCTTCCAGTCACCCTTACGGACAACACGATATTCACCTGACCGCCAAAACAATGTTCGGTCCTTTGTCTGCGCCATCTTCCCTGTCAGGATCGGTAGCAAGTTTGCGCTGTCCATTTTGCGGTCAGCTGGCAGCGATGCACCGGCGGCAGAAGCGATGGTTGCGTAAACATCCAAATGATGCGCCGGCGTCTGGAATTTCTGACCAGCGGTAATGGAAGCAGGCCAGCGAACAAGAAACGGAACGCGGATTCCGCCTTCGAAAAATGTTGCTTTCCATCCGCGGTACGGACTGTTGATATTCGGCAATCCTGCATACCAAGCTCCACCATTATCGCTGGTGAAAATGATGATGGTGTTGTCGTCTATTCCATTGCGCTTCAGTGATGCGAGAACTTTGCCGACGCCCCGATCAAGTGCACGGATCATGGCGCCATAAACGCGGGTTTTGTGATCCTTGATTGCAGAAAGCGCGTCATAATCGCTTTTCTTGGCTTGAAGTGGTGTATGCGGCGCATTGTATGCAAGATACATGAAAAATGGCCTGTTTCGGTTCGCGTCGATTGCCCGGACAGCATTGTTTGAAAAATAATCTGTCATATACTCGCTGACATGGAACCGTTGGCCACCATTCCATTGCACCGCATCATTGCCGTATATCCATAAGAAACGGTCGATGGGATCGTAATCGAGCCGAGCATTAACAACATCGGGGCTGTCATCTGGCAGATATTTCCCCGCACCGGACATGATGCCCAAACTTTCGTCAAAACCTTGTGCTTCGGGACGAAGTTTTGTCGACTCCCCGATATGCCATTTGCCGATGTGGACATTTTGATATCCTCGGCCTTTAAGCAGTTCGGCGATCGTAACTTCACTTGCGGGTACGCCCATGTCGGCCAACGGAGGCATAAGCTTTTCGCGCTCGGCATGGTAGATGGGCTGCAATGTTCTGCCTGGCTCTGGACGGGAGAGGTTATAGGCGAAAGCCTTTGGCACGGCCGTAAACTCAAATCCGAAGCGCGGTGGATAGCGACCGGTCATCAACGCTGCTCGCGAGGGCGAGCATGTCGCGTTCGCCGCATAGCCCGTGTCGAACATTGCACCCTGTAATCCCAGCGAATCGATGTTGGGCGTTGGAACCAATCCGTTAGCAACTCCTGCTCCGGTGATCGTGAGGTCATTTATCCCAAGGTCATCCGCAACGATGAGAATGACATTAGGAGGACGGTCCGACCCAGCCGTGGTTGGACCCTGAGCCCATTTGATGGTCTGTGTATCCGCAATCGGGTTAATGATCCTGTCGAGAGCAGTGACGACATAGACAGGATAGATTTTCCATGCCCCAATCGCCGCGAATGAGACAACCGCTATGGCAATGATTGGATACCGAAACTTGTGTAGAAGATTACGCATGGGTTTCTCCCTTTCAATCACCTTCGGAGCATTGCTGATGCGTTAAGCCGCCGACGGATTGACCAGTATTTTCGCATGAACATCAGGGTCGCCTAAATCAGCGAAGGCGGCTTCGACGCCATCGAGGCCGACAATTCCGGTTATCATGGGCGCACAGTTTAACTTGCCGTCGGCAATCATGTGCAGAGTATCCCGATATTCGAGCGGTGAGTGGCCGAATACAAAGCGGATATCGACCTCCTTTTGAATGCCGATCGCCGGTTCGATTTTGTCTTCTTGCATGCATACGCCCACGACGATGATGCGCGAGAACAATGGCGCCCCCTCGATGACGGCGTTTATCATACCTGGCACGCCGACACATTCAAACACGACCGGACGCTTGGGTGTTTGACCTAGAGCTTCGGCCAAACGCCACGCGGTCCACCATGGAACCGGCAGCTTTTCAAGCGCTTCACGCGTGTTGACCGCGAGTTCAAGCAAGCCGCCAAAGGTAGTAACCCAGCCGAATTCTTCCCAATTTGAATAAGGGGAGGTCTCGCGGGGGTCGATAACAACATCGGCACCACAAGCAGTTGCAAGAGCACGACGACCAGCCGAGAAATCGCTCGCGATGACCGTTGCGACGCCGCGCGCTTTCAAAGTAGCAATGACACCCAATCCAACTGGTCCACAGCCAATAACTATTGCGACATCACTTTTTTTGACTTCTGACCTGCGCACGGCGTGCCATGCGACCGCCATTGGCTCGGTCAGTGCTGCCATTTCAGACGACAAGCCGTTAGGAACTGGCATTAGAACCAATTCGTCGATCAACATCTGTTCCGCAAATCCGCCGTTCGAACGCGCTGACAGACCTGCCATATCGATCTCACTGCCCCAGCGCACAAAAGGAGGCGCCACAACACGCGTCCCAGGCTTCAGCTTACGTTTAGTACCCGGGCCATAATCTAGTACTTCACCGCAAATTTCGTGACCAAAAATGAACGCATCGCTGGCCGTTGGCATCCCGTGATAGCCCAATCGGTCATTCAATGCCTTAAACGCATCACAGTGATGACGCATGTGCAAATCGGACCCGCAAATCCCACAATGCAGGACCTTTAACAAGGCGTGTCCGTGCTGCGGAACCGGGTCGGGCACATGCTCGACCCGCAATTCGGAATTCTGGCAAACCACTGCTTTCATGAGCGTACACCCCTCAATGCCCGAACAAGGGCAATTAATAAGAATAGGAAGATTGCGCCAACGATGGCGAGAAACCTGAAATCGGGGACAACCATGTCGCGCTGAACGGGCACAAGGGCGATGTGCATCGCATAGGTCTTGTAATCGGCTTTCTTCAGATATTCAGGATCGGAAAGAAGCTCCATAAAATGTCTGCGGCTTGGATAATGAACGACCAGAACGCGGGTCCATGCATCTTCAGCCGTGTCCTGCCCACCCATCACATTTTTTTCGAAAACCCGGCCTGAAAAAATTAGAAATGCGCCACTTTTCAGCAGCACTGGGATGGCGTTGTCTTCGTAAATCACATTTGCTTGTTCAGGCGTGCCATTAAACTTTCCGGCTGGCGCGGCGCCTTGGGCCATGCTGTCAAAGTTGCGAAGCAAATTAAGCATATAGACGTCACGCCCGTCGTCATTTTCGGCGAATGACCGCACCCGTGCCAGCGCGGACTCTCTGTCTGTGCCAGCGGGCAAAGGAAGGTTTTTGGCAATGGCGGACATATATCTGTCCGTCTCAGCCTGCGTTAATGGGTCGTTTGGCTCTTGCTTGTGCCAAGCCCACACCACGAACAAAATTAAAACCAACGCAAGGATGGCCTCAAAGTGGAATCGTTTCATCATTTCAGCGGATCCTTGAAAAATTCGAGCAACAGCGCGTTCACTTGCTCTGGCACATCTATCTGAAGCCAATGCCCCGCGTGTTCGATGAACTCGAACCTAAAATGGGAATCGACATATTCCCGGCTCGCGAGCATTTGCTCCTTGATAAGGAAGCGGTCCCCATCACTAATCACGCCCATTACCGGCAGCCGAAGCTTGGTAACATTGGGGCGCAGCAGAACGCCAAGATTTGCCCTGTAGTAATTGATCGCTGCGGTGAGGCGTCCGGGACGCGAGAGACTTGGTATCCATCGTTCGATTTCCACGTCCTCGCCCGTAAACTTGCGAAAGAAGGACCAGTTTCTTGCCGTGATCAGCCATTCAGCAAATCCCCGCAACTGGAACATGAGGACATACCAACCCTTCAGTTTTTGCTTCAGGGATGCGCCGCCATAAGCTGCGGGATGGCCAACTGACAGCGCAGCATAGCTTGAAACGCGCGAGGGGTGCGCGATGCAAAAGTGCCAACCGATCACTGCACCCCAATCATGTCCGACCAGTCGAACTTTTGAAACGCCCAGGGCGTCGAGGATGCCAGCCAGGTCGGAAACTAGATTATGCAAGGCATAGTCGCGCGTGCGGGGCGCCATCTCACTCATTCCGCAGCCGCGCGTATCGGGTGCGATAACGCGGTAGCCGGCGGCGACCAAAGCCGAGACTTGATTGCGCCATACGTTATGGTCGTCAGGGAAGCCATGAACTAGCAACACGATATCCCCGATGCCTTCGTCCAAGACATTGAACAAAAGTCCATTGACCTGCAGCTGGTGTTGCATCGAAACTAAGCGTTTCCGGTGACGGGGTGTGCTAGCCCCGTTACCGATATTTTCGCGGAGAAGTTCACCCGATTAGGCGGCCGAGAACGACGTCAAATCGACAGGTGCGATTTTCTGCTCCTGACAATAATTCAGATAGCGCTGCATCACAGTGCGCCAGTCTTCGATAGCTAGTACGGCATCGTCTTCGCCGAGGACCAGCCAGTCACCCTGCACGATGTTAAGCGTTATCACTTCGCCCTCAATGGACACTGGTGTATGTGCTGTCCCAGCGGTTTCGAAAACAAAGCTGCCTGGCGTGGCTGACCAGTCATGCTCCTTGTACTTCCAAGTCCCCGCTATGGTGTAAACATGAACAGTGCCCGAGTGGCGATGCTTCGGGAGTTCAAAATTGGGGGGAACGCGCAACAGCGTTATCCATTCACCGCGGACCGGATCAGCCTTGATAAGCTTGATGTGGAGCTCGTCCGAGTAAGGAAGGAATGGCACCCAAGGGAGTGCCTCGACGTCGGTTACGGCAGTGTCGATATTTTCGAAATAAAATCCCATATATTCTCTCCTATCCCGCTCAATATGTATCTCGTGATTTTGCAATAGTTGACTTCACGCGCCAAATGGATGCACTCTGTTTTCAAGGGAGTAGCAATCAAATGGACAAACGCGTTCGCAGTGGGGTCGCAATGGGCGCTCCCGAACTTGTTCTCGAACTCGGCGGTGATTTTGATGCGATAGCTCAAATGGCAGGGTTTGACCCCTCGGTCTTGCAGTTTCCCGACACGCCTATCTCGGCGAACGCATTTGTCCGATTTCTCGACATTGCGGCAGCCACGTTACCTTGCGAGGCATTTGGATTACGGCTCGCCCAGCGGCAAAAACTCTCTCTCTTTGGGGCTCTGGGGGCGCTATTCGAGAGCTGCGCTACGATCGGTGAGTTATTTGGCGATCTGGCACATTACTTTCCGCTACAAACGCAAGGAACGTTAATCGCAATTACGCCCGCACCCAATGGGGTGATGGTGAACTATGAGATGTCATCAGGCATTAACGCATCGAGCCGGCAGGTGATCGAGTTAGGTTTCGGCATATTAGTGAATGAAGTTCGGAGGCACGTCCCGGACTGGCGCCCCTCGGAAATCTATTTCCGCCACGGACCGCCGAACGACCGCAAATGGCACGACAATTTGTTGGGGCGTGGTTTAATTTTCAACGCCGACCGGAACGCCCTTTTTCTCGACAAACAAACTCTTGCCCTCCCAACGCGAAATTCTGACACCAGCATCCACAACGTGCTCGCACCGCAATATGATGCTGCCCGTAAGGGTTTGGACGGCATGGTGCAGACGAGAACCGAGGCCATCGTCCGGGCTACACTGTCCTTTGCGTCTCATGATCTACCTTCCATTGCTAAGCTCATGCGTATGTCGCCTCGAACGTTGCAGCGCCGCCTCGCCTCAGAGGGTACGAGTGTTGCAGCAATTATCGACAATGTCCGCGCTGACCTTGCTCTCATCTACCTCAGGGACTCGTCGCTTTCGGTTGCTGAAGTAGCCGAGATCTTGCAATTTTCCGAAACGAGCGTGTTGTCGAGGGCTTTTCGCCGATGGCACGGGACGTCGCCGCGAGATGTAAAGACGTCTCGTATTTCCTGACACAAAGCGCTCTGTGACACTGGCTTGTGGCAAGCGTCCCCGGATGGCGGGAAACTGCGATTGGCGCGTAAAGTCAAATTTCTCGTCTCGGCCTAGCTAATATCTCAACAATTGGGTGTGCTGCAAACGCTGCGCACTTCCGATGGGAGAGCGGCAAAAGCCGCGGTTGAGGGAGAGATGTAATGAGAAAATTAGGCATGCTTACGGTGTCGTCATTGGCGATGATCATTGCGGGGCCAGCGTTAGCGCAATCAGAAACTGCAAACGAAGATTCGGGCGACGCACCCATCATTGTGACAGCCACACTGCGCGCTATGGATGTTCAGGATATTCCGCTGGCTGTTACTGCCCTTGCGCCCGAAGCGCTGGAACGCCAGGGAATTTCAGACATTAAAAACCTCGCTTCGATTTCGCCGAGCTTCAACATTCAGTCTTCGAACAGCGAAACCCAAGGCACGTCGATCAAAATCCGTGGCGTTGGCACCACGGGTAACAATACCGGCCTAGAAAGCTCGGTTGGCGTGTTCATTGACGGCGTTTATCAATCGCGCCCTGGTGTAGCATTGGGCGATCTCGTCGACCTTGAGCGACTTGAAATACTACGTGGCCCTCAGGGCACATTATTCGGACGTAATACCTCGGCTGGCGCGCTGAATGTCACCACAAAGAAGCCAAGCTTGTCCGAAGTGGAAGGATTTGTGAACGCCAGTTACGGCAATTACAACTTCATGAATGTTCAGGCGGGTATGAGCGTTCCTATTGCGACCGATGTAGCCGGGATACGGGTATCTGGCGCATGGCGTAAGCGCGATGGCTATCTGAAATCGCCGACAGGCGTCGAGAGCAACGACCGTGATCGCTATATGCTGCGCGCTCAACTCTACGTTGAGCCAAATGCTGACGTCAGCGTTCGCCTCCTCGCAGACTATGCAAAAACTGATGAACAATGCTGTTTAGCTGTTATTATCCGGGAGACCGAGCTTGCGCCGTTCGCAGCCTTCCACGGGCTGGCGAATGATGGCGTTGCGCAAGCAGGCATGACAGCACTCAAAAATCTGTCCGTAAACGGTGGACCTTATCTGAATGGATCCAAGCAATGGGGCACGTCGGGTGAACTGAAATGGGATTTAGGCGGCGCGAAGTTCACGTCTCTGACTTCCTATCGTAAATTCGATTCTAGCACGACCACAAGCGGCGGGTTTACGAGTAATGCGACCTTCACTGTTGGCAACGGTGCACCAACTTCGCGTCCCGGCATCATGGCATCGGGCGACCACATCAAAACGTTTACGCAGGAAGTGCGTCTACAAGGCAGCGCCTTTGACAATGGTCTCGACTGGTTGATTGGCGGATTCTACGGTAGCGAGAAAATTCGTGCTGATCAGCCGATGACCCTGAATGCCGATTTCCAGAGGACAGCAAGTGCATTCAACTTTGCGAATCTCGCCGGTGTAAACCCGTTGTTTGCATTGACTGCGCTTGGCAATGCCGGGGTGCCCGTGAATGCAAACGGCAATTATGCCGAAAACCGCTTTTTGCAAGACGCCAAAAGCTGGTCTGTTTTTACGCACAATGTCATCAGCTTCACTGACAAACTAAGCCTCACCGTCGGTGCGCGTTATGTCAACGAAACCAAAGACGCTTCGTTCACTCAATTGGGCAGCACGACCGGCGCTGGCGCAAGCGCGTGTCAGGCAAGTGCCAATGCAGTTCTGTCGGGCGGCGTTCCAGCACCACTTCGCGCTGGCCTTATCGGACTTAACTGCTTCCCGTTCGCTACGTCTGTCAACCTTACGGCTCCCGCTGCTTTGGGCGGCGGATTAGCCAGCCGGTTGCTTCCGTTGCCACGTTTGTGGTCGCAGAAGTTCAAAGATGATGAAATTACCTACACGGCCCAGCTAGGCTACAAGGTGAATGAAGACCTGTTGTTTTACGGCGGATACAGCCATGGCTTCAAGTCCGGCGGGTTCAACTTAGATCCACAGTCAGCTACGCTTCAAAACTCGGCCGCTATATTGGCGGGATTAGCGCAGCCCACACCGGTTGTCGTTGCACCGGTATACGCAGATCCCTCATTTAAATCCGAGAAGGTCAATCAGATTGAGCTTGGCGTAAAAGCTACTTTGTTTGGCGGTATCAAGGCCAACCTCGCACTGTTCGATATGAAGATGAGCGACTTCCAGGTTCTGGAGTTTACAGGCATCCAGTTCCTTACATTCAACGTCAACTCTGCACGGTCTACCGGCGCTGAGTTGGAATTGTTCGGTAAGCTAAGCGACAACATTTCCGCAAACGTGTCGGCGACATATGCAGACTCGCGCTACCCGAGCAATTGTTCGGAGGGTGTCGCTGCTGCAGCGTTGCCGTCAACGCTTCGCCTGTGCGGTCAAGATCTCACCAACGCACCGAAGTTTGCGGGCGTATTTGGTTTGACGTATGACGGTCCGCTGAATGACTCCGGCTGGGGTCTTCTTGTGAACGGTAACGTGAATTACTCAGACAGCAGAACGACACGGACGATTGATCTCGATACTAACGGGCTACCTACACCTCTTGCTCGCCAAGAGAATTATTTCAAAATGAATGCGCGCATCGGACTGACAACGCCCGATGAGCGCCTAACTTTCGAAATTTGGGGAACCAACCTGTCGAATGAAATCACGCGCGGCGTTAGGGCTAACACCCCGCTGCGCGGTGGTGCCGGAACCCGTTCGTTGATAGGTTTTGTCGAGGAACCGCGCATGTACGGTCTAACCGTCCGCGCTCAGTTCTAAGCCAGAGGTGACCGACTAAAACTCTCAAAGGGGCGGCATTTAGGGTCCAGAAGCTTCTTCTCTCCTGCTCCTTATTGCCCTCTAATACTGGGCGCCACTCGCAAACGCGGCTGGCGCCCTTTTTTGGTAATATCTCGGCGGGCATGGCACTTAAACCGGACAAGGTGGGACACCGCCTGCGCCTTGCTATGCGAGGGGCTAACCAGTCGTTCACCGATCTGCGCTCTTGCTGAACGAAAATTCGGTTTACCGACCACATTTTAGACCAGAAATCGACTGTAATATTAGCGACGCCAGCCAATCAACGGCAGCTACTCATTGATCCACGCACCGAAAGCCGACATTATCTGAGTGCACGCCTATTTCTATACTGCGAAACGGAAGTAGGCCAGCCATTTTACTCGTTAGCAGGAGGATTTTGCATTCGCAGAACGCCAGCAGCAAGGATTTCCCCAATCTCAGTCAGCCTCTCTTCCGCCGTCATGGTGCGCGGGTCCGGTTGCCCCTGCCCCCATCGGACCCGCGGCTGCGGCTGCGGGTAAAGCTCCGCAACGAGATTGGGCTTCTTTGCTAACAGTGCGAGTAGTACCTTGGCTGGCCCAGGCGGCTGACGGCGGCCTTGCTCCCAGTTTATCAGGGTACCCTCTGGGACACCAATGCTGGCGGCGAAGGCACTTTGCGATAAGCCAGTCCTACCCCTGATTGCGGCCACACTGATAGTTGGAATTTCGTAGCGGTGCCTGGTGGCGCTTCGACTGCCTGTCTCCGAGAAGGTAACTGTGACCTTCAGTTCATTTTTGGGCTTTTGTTGGCGTTTCATCACCACTGGCTATTTTTCGATCAGGGCTAAGTCAATGGCGTAGGCCACTACATCGAGCTAGATTTGCTTACCGACCGAACCTCCGCTTAAAAGGTTTGGTCGATAAAAATGTCGAATTTCCGGGGCTTTCGCCTTCTACACATTGCTTGGAGTTTGTGATGCTCTCGGTAGGCGGTCGATTTTGCCAACTCATGGGTGATCAGTGGGTAAATAGCAGCGAAGAGCTGATCCACAAAAAATGACGCAAATTCAATGGTTTCTAATGGTCACCCCTACTGATCGAGGACGGTAGAGACAGTTTGTTTCGCAACTCGGTGCGTTGGCGGAGAGATAGGGATTCGAACCCTAGGTACCGTCACCGGCACGCCGCATTTCGAGTGCGGTGCTTTCGACCACTCAGCCATCTCTCCGCAAATCAGTGGGACTGGTCATTGCCGGAAAACCGGCGCGTCCCATTGACAGAGCGGGGCCATTAACCGATGTTTTTCGCTTTGCCAAGCCACAAGGTTGATTTGCGAGCAAGAAGCTATGATATTGCAATTATGATGGACCAACTCCTTGCACCCGAAATAGCCGAAGCCGCCTTTTCCATTGGCGATGTTGTCAGGCACCGTATCTTCGATTTTCGCGGGGTTATCTTCGATATCGACCCTGTTTTTGACAATAGCGAGGAATGGTATCAGTCGATTCCGGAGCCGGTCAGGCCCGCCAAGAATCAGCCATTTTACCATCTTTTCGCCGAAAATTCGGAAAGCAGCTACATTGCCTATGTGAGTCAACAGAATTTGCTACCTGACCACGACCAAGGCCCAATCAACCATCCCGCGATTCCATCCGTATTCGAAGGATGGCGGGAAGGTCAGTATCAACTAAAGCGCATGATGCGTCAGTAACTGGTTGGCGGCATGGCGGCGATCCAGTCGCGTAACAGCGCAGCGCCTTCTGTGTGCACCGTGGAGCGGCCCACTTCGGGCATTGCTATGCCGGGGTCGGTGCTTTCCATTCGCGCGATCAATATCGATTCGTCGGGCTTGCCCGGTGCAATTATGAAGTCGAGTCCAACGCTTGCGCGGCCGGCGGCCACGGGGCGCTTGCGGATACCATAGGATGCCGCGCTGGACGCGGAGCCATCCAGAAATAATCCACTGTTGCTGGCTGAACCAGCAGGCGCATGGCAATGGCCGCAATTGACCTTCAGATAGGCGCGCGCACGGGCATCCAGATTGGCACTCTTGGGGTCTTCCCAGTTCGGAAATGCTGCTCGCTTCTTTACATCGGGAGCAATGGAAAGGGCCAGTTTTGCGGCGTCCTTCGAATCCGGAAAATGCATATTCTGCCAAATAGGGCCAATCGGCATGATGTCGTTACCCGCTGAGTGACATTGCTTGCACTGGTTTTTGTTGGGCACGCCATAGCTAATTGATTGTGTCATGCCTTGATGGGTAAACGTCACCGGCACGCGGCTTCCGCCGACGCGTAGATCCGCATCGCTGCCGTCAGCCCGCCATACATAAGGCAGCGCTACCCAGCCTTGCGCCTTGCGAAGAAGCAGGCGGGTCTCAATCACATCAAGACCGTTTGCGCCTTGATAGCCAAAGCTTTTGACCAAAGCAGTTCCCACCGGGAAACTCAGCTTTCCGGCCTGATCCGCCGTCACTTGGCCGTCAGGCGGCAGATAGATGAAACGCTGCTTGATCGCATAATCGGTGAATAAGGGAGTGCGTAGTTCATAAGGCATCAAACGCGGCGATGGCTTCAAAGGGCTGCCGGAAAAGAACCCGAATTCCGACAAACGCGCGGGATTCGTGGCCTGTGTAATGGCGATATCGGACACGGCGTCTGTCGATGCCGTCGTTGATACTGCCGCCGCAAAACTTGCCAGAAATGGCAGTATGATCCGCATCAGCGAACCGCCGCCTCCATCGATTCCGGCAAGGCTATGGCCGGCAACGCAGATGGACGCGTTGTTGAAATGGTCAAAGGAGTGGGGCGAGCCATGCTGGGATCAGCAGTGATGTCCGTCAATCCGAACGACAAAGCGGGCACATTGTCCTGGATATTGGGGGCGGATGCGTCTCCGCCTGCTCCGTCCCAGAAAATTGCGGGGAAGCTACCGCCCACCGCCGCAGCGATTTCCTTGCCACCGCGAAACTGTGGATCCCATCCTGCACGGCCATGCTGGTTGTCCCAAATGGTGACTTCGCGCGGCAACGGGTCATATTTGCTGTCATCGAACGGAAAACGATAGCCCACGACTATGATATTGGACGTCCCGTTATCGCCCAGGACATTGTCGAATATTTCCACCTTGCGATTGGCCATCACCATGACGCCCGTGCCAGTCGGTACATTCGCAACGATGTTGCCCTTGGGCGCAAAATTGGGTGTCATGTTATCGACGATGATATTGTCGAAGATACGCACATTATGACCGCCCATTTGGGGCAGATTGGGCAAATCGAAAACCAGCACGCCGCCTGTGTTGTGCGTTGCGATATTGTCATGGACATCGGCGTCGAAACTATTTTCAATCTCGATACCGGCCACATTTTCAACCGCAGTCGAATGGCGGACGATGATGTTGCGTGATTGGCCTACATAAATGCCAGCGTCCGAAGCGCCGCGAACGAGCACCGAGTCAATAAGGACATCCTTGCTCTCGACCGGATAAATTCCATATGCGCCATTGGTCGCCTTTGGACCGCCGGTCCACTCGACGCGCAATTGGTAATAGACGATGCGGTCAGCGCCTTTGGATTTAATGCCGTCGCCCTTGCTGTTCTCGACACCAAAATCGCGCAAAACGACATCGTCGGACGTTACCAGCAAGCCTTCGCCCGCACCCTGTTGGCCGGAAAAGTCCAGTGTCGTTTCAATGGCGCCCTGCCCTTTGACCGTCACCTTGTTGACGTCCAGCGAAAGGCCGTCCGTAAGGGCAAACCGGCCCGCGCCAAGCTCGACGATGTCCCCCGGTTCCGCCGCAATCAGCGCCTCCTGCAGCCTTGCCTGCGCGCCATCACCCGGCGCAACAGTTATTGTCTTTGCATCAGCGGTTTGAACAAGCGCGCATAAAGCAGCGCCCACGAAAGCTATTTCCCTCATCCTCATATGCCAAGCATGCCCCAGAGGATGGCAATTGCCAAGGAGCTTTAGATATGGTCGCGCAGTATCCAGTCAACGCCAGCATCTGCGTGGATTTCAGTGCTATCGTAAATGGGCAGCACGTTGGCCTTTGTGTCGACAACCATGCTCAATTCGGTGCAGCCGAGCACAACGGCCTTACTGCCCTCTTGGTCGATTTCGGTGATGATCGTCTTCAACGTGCGCTCGGCTTCGCGCTTCACGATGCCGTGCATAAGCTCATCGTAGATGATGCGTTCGAGATCCTTCACATCGTCCATTTCCGCAGGAAGCAAGGACACGCCATGTTTTACAAGACGCTGACGATACCAGTTTTCGGCCATGACGTTCGGCGTACCCAGCAACGCCGCTGATGGTACGCGGTCTGCTTTCATCTTTTCGCCAACGGCGTCGGCGATATGGATGACCGGCACCGAGACCGCCGCAGAAACCTCGTCATAGACTCTGTGCATGCTGTTTGCACCGATCAGCAACGCTGACGCGCCTGCCTGCTCAAGCCGGCGCGCCGAAGCGATCAGTACGCCTGCGACTTGCGCCCATTCCTGCTCAGTGGTCGCCCTGGCGATGTCGCAGAAGTTGAGGCTCTCAATTAAGAGCGGCGCGTTACAGCTGCCACTGGTGCGCCGCAGAACCTGTTTATTGATACGGGCATAATATAATTCCGTAGAATACCAGCTCATGCCGCCAATCAGGCCCAGTTTACGCATATGTATCACCTCTATATGAAATCAAATGCCGCCCCAAGGTTGCTCGGGACGGCTTTTGATTTGCAATAGCGTGAAGTCTATTAGTGCTGCAAGGCCTTGACGATGTCTTCGCACATCTTCTTGGCATCGGCCAAAAGCATCATGGTCTGATCCATGTAGAACACGTCGTTGTCGACGCCTGCATAGCCAACGCCGCCCATTGACCGCTTGATGAAGAACACGGTCTTGGCCTTGTCCACATCGAATACCGGCATGCCATAAATCGGCGATGTCTTGTCGGTCTTCGCAGCCGGATTGACCACGTCATTCGCCCCGATGATAAAGGCAACGTCGGTCTGCGCAAACTCGCTGTTTATATCCTCGAGTTCAAACACCTCATCATAAGGCACCTGCGCTTCAGCCAACAAAACGTTCATGTGGCCGGGCATACGACCCGCGACGGGGTGGATGGCATATTTGACGTTCACGCCTTGTTTCTTCAGGACATCGGCCATTTCGCGAAGAATATGTTGCGCCTGCGCGACCGCCATGCCGTAGCCTGGAACGATGATAACGCTCTCGGCCTGCTGCATCATATAGGCGGCATCTTCGGCCGAGCCACGCTTCCATGGGCGCTGCTCTTTGGCTGGGCCACCCGTGGCGGCTGCCTCGGCACCAAAGCCGCCCGCAATAACGCTAATGAAGCTGCGGTTCATGGCCTTGCACATGATGTACGACAGAATGGCACCTGAAGAGCCCACCAATGCACCCGTGATGATCATCGCGCTATTATGCAGCGTAAAGCCCATTGCGGCGGCTGCCCAACCGGAATAGCTGTTCAGCATCGATACCACGACCGGCATATCCGCGCCGCCAATGGGGATGATGAGCAGAAAGCCGATGAGGAATGCGAGCGCCGTTATCGTCCAGAAAATCCAGGGGCTTTGATCAACCGTAAAATAGCCAATGAGGCCAAGGATCGCGGCAAGCGTACCCAGATTGATCAAATGACGCATAGGCAACAAAATCGGCGAGCCCGACATCTTGCCCGCGAGCTTCAGGAAGGCGATGACCGAACCCGAGAAGGTGATCGCGCCAATGGCGATACCAAGCCCCATCTCGATCCGGCTAACGACATTGATGGAACCATCTGCGTCCAAAATGCCAAAAGCACCCGGATTCAAAAACGCAGCAGCGGCCACCAGCACCGCCGCAAGACCGACTAACGAGTGAAACGCAGCTACCAACTGGGGCATATCGGTCATCGCAATTTTGCGCGCAATGGTGATACCTATAACGGCGCCCAATGCGATCGCGGCGAGCACGACGCCGAATTGTGTCCAGTCGATCTGGCTGCCGATCATGACGTCGCCCGCGCCGTTGTCGACTAGCTTCTGGAAGGAGGGCGGATGCGAGACCAACGTGGTGAGCATCGCAATCGCCATGCCGACCATACCAAAAATATTACCCCGACGCGAGGTAGACGGCGACGAAAGGCCACGTAAAGCCAATATGAAACAAACGCCCGATATCAGATAAGCGAGCATCGCCCATGATGGAGTTGCTACATGCTCCATCTCAGCGCTCCTTTTTCTTGTACATGGCCAGCATGCGCGCGGTCACGGCAAATCCGCCAAAAATGTTGATGCTGGCCAACACGATTGCAATCAAACCAAGCACTCCCGATGGTCCCCGTCCGCCTGCGGCCGCCGCGATCAACGCACCGACGATAATAACCGACGAAATTGCGTTAGTGACCGCCATCAATGGCGTGTGCAGCGCCGGCGTTACCGACCAGACCACATAATAGCCCACGAAACATGCCATCACGAAGATGGATAAAATTGAAATGAAGTCCATTATGCCCCCTCACGCCAGCAGGCGTTCATGCACCACTTTGCCGTCTTTCGTCAGGCGGATTGCTGCGGTAATTTCGTCGTCTTCCGGTAGAACTGGCCTGCCCGCTTCCTTGTCCCAAAATGCGTTCAGGAAGTTAAAGAGGTTGCGGGAAAACAGCGCTGATGAATCGGCCGCCAAATGCGCGGGCGTATTGGAATAGCCGACGATTTTCACGCCATGCTTGACCACGACCTCGTCGGGCTTTGATCCTTCCACATTGCCGCCCTGCGCCACTGCGAGGTCGAAAATGACGGAACCCTGTTTCATGCTGGCAATTTGTGCATCAGAAATCAGGCGCGGTGCGGGGCGACCCGGTATGAGCGCAGTCGTGATAACGATGTCTTGCTTTGCAATGTGCGCCGACACGAGTTCTGCCTGTGCGGCCTTATATTCATCCGACATTTCGGTTGCGTAGCCACCGGCGCCTTCGCCTTCGATGCCAGCAACATTCTCAACGAAAATGGCCTTGGCACCAAGCGATTCAATCTGTTCCTTGGTGGCCGAACGCACATCGGTTGCGGACACTTGAGCGCCCAAGCGGCGCGCTGTCGCAATCGCCTGAAGCCCCGCTACGCCTACACCCATGATGAACGCCTTTGCAGCGCTCACGGTGCCTGCAGCGGTCATCATCATAGGAAAGGCGCGGCCATAGATCGAGGCAGCCTCAATGACGGCCTTGTAACCCGATAAATTTGATTGCGACGATAATATGTCCATCGACTGCGCACGCGTGATGCGTGGCATGAACTCCATCGCCAGCGCCTCAACGCCGGTTTTGGCATATTCGTCCACACGCGAACGCTGACCGAACGGGTCCAAGCCAGCAACGAGCCATGCGCCGGGTTTCATCCCGACAAGTGCCTGCGGTGTTGGCCCTTGGACGCCAAGGACAATGTCCGCTTCTTTCAGGACTGCGCTCGCATCACCAATGGACGCACCTGCATTTTCATAATCGCCGTCACTAATGGAGGCATTCGCCCCGGCCCCAGCTTCCACCGAAACTGTTGCGCCGAGTCCGATATATTTCTTCACCGTTTCAGGTGATGCGGAAACGCGGGTTTCGCCTGCAGCGGTTTCCTTCAGTACAGCGATTTTTACCACTTCAACCAGCGCGGCTGGCGATGATGAGCACTACCAACGCCGTTACAATCACGGCAGCGACAGTGCCCCATTTGAACAGCGCGATAAAACCTGTGTATGTCTCTTTTGCAGGTCCCAAATCATGATCTTGTGCCAATGCTGCCTCCATATGCAATCCTAATCCCCAATGCTTTAACCCGTGATATTCCAATGCTCAAGCAGCATGAACAAAGAAAATACATCGGCTGCTTAATCGGCTCTTTACCCATTCGCGTTACCAAGGCGGCACTTGACCGCATAGATGGATTACGAATGCAAGAGCCAGAGACCCGTTTATTGATGCTCGTGGATGACGAACCGGCGCAATGTCGGCTGGTATCAGCCATCGCATCGCGTGCCGGGTGGCGCACTGTATTCGCCCGTGATGCGGAAACCGCCATCGCGATGCTGGGCACGCAGGATGGTATGATGCTGGACGCCATATTGCTCGATCAATGGGTTCCGGGCGCCGATTCTGCGTCTCTCATCACGGAACTGAAGTCACGCCGCCCTGCCCTGCCCATATTGCTGATGACGTCCATTGGGTCCAACGAAGCCGCCATTGCCGCAATGCGCGCGGGGGCATCGGACTATATCATCAAGCCCGTCGCGCCGGAGCGCTTGATTGCCGCGCTCAGCATGGCCGCCGACAATGGCAAAGAATTTGGCGAGCTTAATCCTTTAACCGAGAAGATTTCGCAGCCGCTTGCGTTCGAGGAAATCATCGGGTCAGCGCCAGCCTTTCGGACCGCGCTCGCCATTGCTGCAAAAGCCGCACGCAGCCGCGCGCCGATATTCATTGAGGGCGAATCCGGGGTCGGCAAAGAGGTGGTGGCGGACGCCATTCACGCGGCCAGCCCAAGGGCAAAACTGCCCTATTTGAAGGTCAATTGCGGCGCTATTTCCGCCAATCTTTTGGACTCCGTGCTCTTCGGACATGAGAAAAACGCCTTTGCCGGTGCGTTTGACCGGCGCATCGGCATTTTCCAGCAAGCCGAAGGCGGAACCGTTTTTCTCGACGAGGTGGATTTGCTTCCCCCGGAAACGCAGGTTCGCCTGGTCCGCTTGCTGACACAGAACGAGATTTCGCCTGTCGGCGCGGCACATAGCTACCGTATTGACGTGCGACTGCTCTCGGCCAGCAATTGCGGCTTGGCCGAGAAGCTGGAGAGCGGCGCGTTTCGCGAGGATCTCTATTATCGCCTCAACGTGGTGCAGCTTACCATCCCGCCATTGCGTGAGCGCACTTCAGACATTCCAGCGCTGGCCCGCCATTTTCTGGGCCGTATGGCAAGCCAACCCGGTTTGCGCAGTCTGGGCATCACGGACGAAGCGCTCACGATGCTGCGCAGCTATGGCTGGCCGGGTAATGTGCGGCAGTTGCAAAGCGCCCTGTTCCGCGCCGCCGTTTTGTGCGAGCGCGACGCCCTGACGCCAGAAGAGTTTCCGCAGATATCCGCAGCGGTGGGCGTTCCGGGCAATGGCGGCTCCGGCGGTGCAGGCGCGAATGACGGCATTGGCGTCACATTATATGAAACCGACGGCAACATGCGTCCGCTCGAGGAAATCGAAGCTGACGTCATCCGCTTGGCCATCGGCCATTATCGTGGCCGGATGACCGAGGTGGCCCGCCGTTTGGGTATCGGTCGCTCGACCCTTTACCGGAAACTAGCGGACCTTGGTATCAGCGACGTCGCTTAAGCGTTTTTGCCCATTAGCAATGTCGTAATCCAAAAGCCTACGACAGAGGCCGACCCCGTCAGCACTGTGCCCCAGATGATATCGAGCACAGTGATTTTGGTGCTCCAAACCTTCAACGTGGCGTAGTTCGTCAAATCATAGGTCATGTAGCAAAAGAAGCCGAGCATTGCGCCCCACAGCAATGCCGTCTGCCACTTGCCCGAATGCAGCGCAGGTCCAACCGCGAAGATCATCATGCCCAATATGTACAGCACGTAAAAGACGACCGCCGGTCCCATGCGGAAACCACCCTTGACCAGCAATTCGCCAATCTCCGGCTGATACAGACGCGTGTACATGCTGCGCAGCCAGAAGCTGTCGATGACGGCAAACGCGATACCCGTCGCGATGTAACCCACGATATATTTAGCCAGCATGTTTCACCCTCCTAAAGAACCTTAGAATGCAGCCGAACACTCGACAGGTCAATGCAGCCAAAAGGTGGTAGATTATGCCAATGCCGTCAGCGCCGCGTCGCGCAACCCGCGCCACACCTGCACTGCTTGTACGGTTTCGGGCGCATCATGCACGCGGACGAGATGCGCGCCCTGCTCCACCGCTTTCATCGCTAGAAATACAGAGCCGCCAAGCCGCTGATCAACGCTGGCCTCATTGGACAAAGCACCGATGAGGCGCTTGCGGCTCGCGCCGAACAATAATGCGCAGCCAAGCCCATGGTAAAGGGAAAGGTTATTGATGATGGCAAGGTTATCCGACAGCGACTTGCCAAAGCCGATACCGGGATCAACCAAAATCCGGTCGCGCGGAATGCCGCCAGCGATGACTGCCTCGACTCGCTGCTCCAGCCAGTCAAACACATCCAGCACGACATTATCATAAACGCCGTTTTTATGCGGATCAGAGCCTTGGCTTGGCGCGTGCATCAGGACGACTGGAACACCAAGTGCGGATGCTACCGACAGCGCCGTATCATCATATAGCAGCGCCGATATGTCATTGATCATCGTCGCACCGGCAGTGACCGCTGCCTGCATGACCGCGGTTTTTCGGGTGTCGATCGATATTGCCGTACCGGATGCCGCAAGCTTTGCGATAACCGGCTCGACGCGGGCAATCTCGTCGCCTTCCCAGATTAACGGCGCGCCCGGACGGGTAGACTCGCCGCCAACATCAATGATTGCGGCACCGGCGGCTGCCATAGCAACCGCGGACTCAGTTGCAGCGACCGGATCGTAATGCTTGCCACCATCCGAAAAACTGTCCGGCGTTGTGTTCATGATGGCCATGACCTGTGGCTGGTCCAACCGAATGACACGGCCACCCATGTGCAGCGCCGCGCGCTGTGCCGTGATATGGCCAAGCAATGTTTCGCAGCGTTGGCGATCCGCGTCGGCCAACGTCGCCAGATAGTTCGGCCAGTCGCAAACACGCACTAACTGCCGCGTAACGCCGGCAGATGTACGCTCGATAACCTCGATCTGCGAAAACCACAGCATATGGCCTGCCAGACGCAGACATTGGCTATCATGATGCTGCGGGCTTTCGACAAAGCCTGTGGCACGCAGATAGATTTTGGTCATGGCTCGGTGGCGAGTAAATAGGTCTGACGCAAATCGTCAATTGGCTTCATCGCGCCGTCAACCGCTTCATAATGCCAATATGTCCATCCGTTGCAGCTTGGCGCGTTCTGGATTGTCGAGCCGACTTTGTGGATCGAACCATCGACCACCCCACACAAAATCGAACCATCTGCACGGACCTCCGCCTCAAACACACGTTTGCGATCGAAAATCTTGGTGCCGGGGTTCAGATAGCCAGCCTCGACCAATTGTCCGAAGGCAACCTTGGGCGCGGACTTTGGTGACTGCATGGTCTTGATCGCGCTTTCATCGAGCGGCAGTGACGCAGCGATGCGTTCTTCGGCAACTTCGCAATAGACCGTCTCACGCTCGCAACCGATCCAGTTACGGCCAAGACGACGTGCAACTGCGCCGGTCGTACCCGTCCCAAAAAACGGATCAAGCACAACGTCGCCCGGCTTGGTGCAAGCCAACAATATGCGGTACAACAAAGCCTCCGGCTTTTGCGTCGGGTGCGCCTTGGTACCATTGCGCTTCAACCGTTCCTGGCCGCCGCAAATCGGGATGAGCCAGTCCGAACGCATCTGCAGCTCGTCGTTGAGCGTCTTCATCGCGCGATAGTTGAACGTGTATTTCGACTTTTCGCTTTTGGAGGCCCAGATCAACGTTTCATGGGCATTGGTAAAGCGTGTGCCTTTGAAATTGGGCATCGGGTTCGACTTGCGCCAAACAATGTCGTTCAAGATCCAGTAACCAGCGTCCTGCACAGCGGTACCGACGCGGAAGATATTATGATAGCTGCCAATGACCCATAACGAACCATTGGGCTTCAATATGCGCCGCGCTTCGGCCAGCCATTCGCGTGTGAACTTGTCGTAAATGGCGAAGCTTGCAAACTTGTCCCACTCATCGTTTACAGCGTCGACCTTGCTGTTATCCGGACGCAGCAAATCGCCGCCGAGTTGAAGATTATAGGGCGGGTCGGCAAAGACCATGTCAATGCATGCGTCGGGCAACGACCGCATCGCCTCTATGCAATCCATGCGTAAAATCTGGT
The DNA here is from genome assembly GCA_963508315.1 of uncultured Sphingorhabdus sp. Lineage (GTDB taxonomy): Bacteria > Pseudomonadota > Alphaproteobacteria > Sphingomonadales > Sphingomonadaceae > Sphingorhabdus_B. Next base: position 85,534 of record CAUOWK010000006.1, read on the forward strand.
TCAGCGGCAAAGCTGGCGCGTCTACCGATCGCAATTTTGTTGCCGGCTTTATTCGTTCAATAACACCCATTGCCCACTCCTGATGGCGATTACCAGCCACCGATGAGTCATGTGGACTCGCGGGTCAAGGGCGTTAATGCGCGCACATGAGGCGCTGCGGGCTCCATATAGTTGGAACGAAACGAGTCCGGCACAATATGTGGAGTCTTCCGATTCACGCAGGACTCAACCCCTAGTGGTGTTGCCTGAATGACTCACTGACACACTTATTTTCAGATCAGTACCATTTGGGAAACCGGCGCAAAGCTTCTGCGGTGTAGCGGCGTTGGCCCGTGCAGACGAAGCGCCTCCAGATGATCGGGCGTGCCGTAGCCCTTGTTCTTTTCCCACGCATATTGGTGATATTCGCTGGCTGCCGCGCACATCATCCGGTCACGATGTTCTTTGGCGATGATGGAGGCAGCAGAGATGCACGGCTCAATCGCGTCGCCTCCAACAATGGCCTTTGCCGGCCATCGCCATTCCGCGCGCCGTCCAGCAGGCGTCATGTTGCCATCAATCAGCACCTCAAGCGGATCGCAACCCAGTTTCGCGCATAAGGCCTCGACCGCCAGAGTCATGGCCAGCATGGTTGCGCCAAAGATGTTCAGCCGGTCAATATCCTCTACATCGACTATGCCTACCGCCCACTGGCACCGCCGCTTGATGACCTCTTCAAGCTCAGCGCGTCGCGCTGCGGTCAGTTTCTTACTATCGTCCAGACCGGACGGACGCGGTTTGCACAATAGGACCGCCGCCGCCACAACGGGGCCAGCAAGCGGCCCTCGTCCGGCTTCATCTACGCCAATTATCATATACGCCACGCTGGATATCGCCGGTTTTCACCCGCATTATACAGACAAATGGTGTTCCCAGCGGGGTCCAGCAATCGTGCTTCGCGCCAACCCCAGCTTTCGTCGTGCGGCTGCTGCTCAAAAACATAGCCTTCGCTGCATAGTTCAGCCACCCACGCATCCAAACGGTTGCTCTCGAAATAGACGACTGTGGAAGACACGCAGTCTGGACTTGCGTGAACCGACAGGGTCACGCCGTTAGGCACTTCGAAGCGCGCATAGCCGTTGGACGGGCTATCGACGATCTGTTGAAGGCCCAAGGCTTTGTAGAAATCTACCGAAGCAGCATAGTCGCGGCAACCAACAGTTATCTGGTTAAGCGACGGGCCCAATAACAACGCATCCTCACGGACAAATTGATGCCCCATGGGGCCATGGCCATGCCCCAATCCCGGCGCATCGCGTAAAGCAAGGCGCACGAACAAACGTGCGCGCTCGATCGCGGGGACCAAATCCATCCCCTGCCCCAAACCTGTTGCGATGGCGGTTGCCAGCGTGCAACCCGTGCCGTGCGAACTGCGCGTTTCGATCCTCTCGTCACTCCACATCTGCGCCTGACCCGCCGCCAAGTGAAGCTCGTCCACAATCATATCGCCCGCAGCATGACCGCCCTTAATGAGCAACGGAATTTGCCGCGCAAGCAACGCGTCTTTCCCGCCCAAGGCTTCAAGCTCGGTCAAATTGGGGGTGGTGATCGTCGCCAGTCGCATCAATCGCTCGAACGCCGAAATCGTATCCGCATCCGCCAGCACGGCTCCGCTTGTCGCCACCATGACGGGGTCAAAAACAATGGGACAGGCAATCTCCACCAGACTGTCCGCAACAAGGTGCGCGGTCCGGGCATTGCCGATCATCCCTATTTTGACGGCATCAACACCAATATCGCTAACCACCGCTGAAATCTGGTCCACAACAATTTCCGGCGGAATAATGTGCACGGCATCCACGCCGAGCGTGTTTTGCGCGGTAATTGCTGTGACGGCGGTCATCGCATGACCGCCCAGCATGGTTACGGTCTTGAGGTCCGCCTGTATCCCTGCGCCGCCGCCGCTATCGGAACCAGCGATAATCAATATGCGCGCGGGCATGCCTTCGGACATTATGCCGCCGCCTGCCTTACTGCATCACAGATGCGGTCAACGACACGCTCCACCTGCGCCGCGTCGTCGCCTTCGGCCATCACGCGGATAACAGGCTCTGTTCCAGAGGGACGAATGACGAGGCGTCCCGTCCCCGCAAGCTCGGCTTCGGCGGCCGCGATGACGGCTTGCACATCCGGGTTATCGAGCGGTTTCCCGCCGGAAAAGCGGACGTTCTTCAACAACTGCGGTACGGGGTCAAACAGGTGAAGCACTTCGCTCGCTGGCTTGCCGCTTTCAACCAATTGGGCCAGCACCTGCAATGCCGCAATGGTGCCATCGCCAGTGGTTGCATGGTCAAGCAAGATCATATGCCCCGATTGCTCGCCGCCAACGTTGATGCCGTGCTTGCGCATTTCCTCCAGCACATAGCGATCGCCAACCTTGGCGCGCACCAGCTTGAGCTGCTGGCTTTCAAGATAACGCTCAAGACCGAGGTTCGACATGACCGTTGCGACGATGCCGTCGCCCGTTAGCCGTCCGGCCTTGCTCATCGCGCAACCAAGCAATGCCATAATTTGGTCCCCATCAACCACGCGGCCTTTTTCGTCGACCACGATAAGCCGGTCTGCATCGCCATCCAGTGCAATGCCGATGTCGGCACCAGCAGCAACGACGGTTTCCTGCAACGTGCCAACATGCGTCGAACCGACCTTGTCATTGATGTTCTTGCCATTTGGGTTGACGCCAATAGGTGTGACCTTCGCGCCCAATTCCCAAATGGCTGTAGGTGCGACCTGATAGGCAGCACCATGGGCGCAATCGAGCACCACATGCAGGCCATCAAACCGGATATGTTCAGGGACCGACGCTTTCACCGCATGGATATACCGTCCGCGGCTGTCTTCGATACGGCGCGCGCGGCCGACATCGGGGGCATCAGCCAGCGCAATTGGTGTATCGAGCAACGCTTCAATAGCCAACTCGTCCGCGTCGGACAGCTTATAGCCGTCGGGCCCGAATAGCTTGATGCCATTATCCTCAAAAGGATTGTGGCTGGCCGAAATCATCACGCCCAAATCGGCCCGCATTGACCGCGTGAGCAAGGCCACCGCTGGCGTCGGGATGGGGCCAAATTGCACAACATCCATGCCGACACTGGTGAAACCTGCGACCAGCGCGTTTTCGATCATATAGCCCGAAAGCCGCGTATCTTTCCCAATCACAACGCGATGCTTGTGGCCGCCACGCAGGAAATGTGTCCCTGCCGCTTGGCCGACCTTCATCGCCATTTCAGGAGTCATGGAACCGGCATTGGTACGTCCCCTGATGCCGTCTGTTCCGAAATATTTACGCGCCATTTGAATTCCTGATAATCGGCCAAATTGGCCATGAATGATGACACCCCTAAGGCTCTCCTTGCATAGGCGGCGACGGGCTGGCAAGACCTGACATATATGTCAAACGCTACACGTATTCTTTTCGCACTCATCCTTGGGCTTTCACTAGGGATTCTCGCCGCCGCACAAGTGCCCGCCATTGGCACGCAGATCGCCTATTGGCTCGATATTGTCGGGACATTATGGCTCAACGGTCTGCGGATGACCGTTGTACCGTTAGTGGTGGCGCTGGTCATCACAGGCATCGTAAAAAGTGCCGAGGCGGCACGTGCAGGACCAATGGCCGCACGCACTGTTACGTGGATCATCTGCATGATGGTGCTCTCTGCTGCGATGGGCGCGCTGCTCACACCCTTGTTCTTGTCCTTGTGGCCGATGCCAGCGGAGAGCGCTGCTGCCTTGCGCGCGGCATTAACCGGCGCATCGGAAGTGGCGGAGCAGCCAGCATTGCGTGACTTCATTGTCGCGCTGGTCCCGACCAATCCGATTTCTGCGGCGGCCAATGATTCGATACTGCCACTGCTCATCTTTACACTCGTCTTTGCCTTTGCCGTAACACGCCTTACCCAAGGCCCCCGCGCGCAAATGGCCGGGTTCTTCAGCGCGCTGGCCGACGCCATGGTTATCGTCATCGAATGGGTATTGAAGCTCGCACCCATTGGCGTGTTCGCCTTGGCTTTCGTCGTCGGTGCGCGCTCTGGTTTCGCGGCACTTGGCGCAGTCGCCCATTATATCGTGACCGTTTCGATGGTCGGTATCGTGGTAGGCGCATTTGCCTATCCCGTTGCGGTGTTCGCCGGTAAAGCGCGGTTCCGTGATTTTGCGCGGCAAATCTTGCCGGTGCAGGCCTTTGCAGTCTCCACCCAGTCGTCGCTCGCAAGCTTGCCGTTGATGCTCAAAAAAGCCGAAGCGCTTGGCGTGCGTGAATCGACAGCGGGTTTGGTGTTGCCAATGGCGGTAGCGCTGCTGCGCGTCACTGGCCCTGCCATGAACCTTGCAGTCGCATTGTACGTCGCGAACTGGTTCGGTGTTGAGCTGGACGCGTTCGACTATAGCTTTGCGATCTTTATCGCAGCGTTGACATCCATGGGCGCAGTCAGCCTTCCCGGCACTGTTAGCTTTGTGACTTCAATCGCACCCATTTGCCTTGCGCTTGGCATACCCGTCGAGCCGCTCGCGTTGTTGATTGCGGTCGAAACCCTGCCCGACATTTTCCGCACCACCGGCAATGTACAGATGGATGTCGCACTCGCCACCGCTGTCGAAGCACCAGAAAAGGAACGCGCCAATGCTGTATCGTAATCTTGGTCATGGCCTGAAAGTATCGGCCATTGGTGTTGGCTGCATGCCTATGATTAACGGCGGCAACATCACTTATGGTGCGGATGCGGACCCTGAAGAAGCGATCAAGACCATCCACCGGGCCATCGACCTCGGCATCAATTTTTTCGACACGGCTCAGATTTACGGCCCGTTTCAAAACGAGGAGCTGGTTGGCGAGGCCATACGTGGCAAGCGCGACCGCCTCGTGATTGCGAGCAAATTTGGCTTCAAATTCGACGATGGCAATATTGTTGGCGTCGACGGATCGCCCGCAAATGCTAAGGCAGCGGTTGAAGGCACGCTCAAGCGACTGGGCATTGATTGCCTTGACCTCTATTACCAGCATCGTGTGGATCCGAACGTACCGATTGAGGACACCGTCGGCGCAATGGCCGACCTCGTAACCGAAGGCAAAATCAAGCATATCGGGCTTTCAGAAGCTGGCCCCGATACCTTGAGGCGCGCGGCGGCAGTTGCGCCGATTAGCGCGCTGCAAAGCGAATATTCCTTATGGGAACGCGACATTGAGGCGGACATATTGCCCACCTGCCGCGAACTCGGCATTGGCTTTGTGCCCTACTCGCCATTGGGACGTGGTTTTCTGACTGGCGCGTTCCGCAGCCTTGACGAACTGCCCGAAAATGATTGGCGGCGTCAGGACCCCCGTTTTCAGGGTGACAATTTCGCCGCTAATCTGGCCATCGTCGATGTCGTTGGTGATATCGCGTCCAAGCGTGCGGCGTCGCACGCGCAAATCGCGCTCGCATGGTTGCTGGCGCAAGGCGAAGATATTGTGCCAATCCCGGGCTTCAAACGCCGCGTCACCATGGAAGACAGCGCGAAGGCGGCGTCGATTGTCCTCGACGAAACCGACCTTGCTGCCCTCGATCATGCCGCCCCGCGTGGCGGCACAGCCGGCCCGCGTTATGGCGAACGCGGCATGAAAATGGTTCGCTTATAAGGCAGTCAGATCGGCAGGTATCGGAACATTCCGGCACCTACCACGCCCCAATAAGGGTGCATCCATGTGGCGACTGCCCATAGGACAATACCGCCCAGCCAAGGCCCCCAACCCGCCCGCAACAATCCTTCGGGACGGATGAAGAAACGGGTGCGGCGCAACCATGAATCCCATTCGACGCCAGTCAATTTACGCTTCTTGATTTCCTGCGCCTTTGCACCGACGAGCGCGAGGAAAATGATGCTGCCGGAAAACAGTAAGTTGTCGATACGCGGCGCGACCAAGATATGCGCCACGCCCCACAAGGCAAAACCCCACATCATGGGGTGCCGTGTTGCTTTGAATACGCCAAAGGGCTTCTGCGCGGCCATCGCGTCGGGCATTCCAGGCAATGACGGATTACGAATGAATGAACCCACAAAAAGCACGGCAGCGATGAGCGTAATGACGCTCGCCCCAATCCACACCGCATCACCGATAGGCCAGAAACCAGCGCTTTTAGGCGCGCGTACAAATTCCATGGCCATCCATGCAAATGTCAGAAGCGATACCGCCGAATAGACCAGCATGAAGCCGTTAGCGCGCAGCCTACGGAACAGAAATGCCCGCAACGGATGCGACAACAGGAAATGGCTGCCGACAAACGCAATGCAAGCGGCAGCCAACATCAGATAATCGTTCAAAACGTCTACTCCGCCCCCGGATCCATCTGCTCAATAGCAGCAGATGGGGTTAACGGTCATAGGCCTTTGGCAAATTCCCCTCGGTCGGGCGCGCATAACGGTCGCGTAGGCGCATCTGACGGTTGGCAAGCGGCTGTTCGACACCGTCGATGATGACGGTGGTTGCCGCGCTGGACAATTCCAGCGGATCACCGTCCCAGACTACCACGTCCGCAACCTTGCCAGCCTTCAAGCTGCCAAAGCGATCGCCAACGCCCATGATGTCCGCAGGGACCGAGCTTATAGCAGCAAAGGCGTCATCCCAGCTTAAACCGGTGGCACGCGGCACGCGCTGCAAGCTAACCAGATTGCCTGCATATTGCGTTGTATAGCGCAATTGATGGGAATCCCGGTCGTTAATCATGCCAATCGCAACCTTCACACCCGCCGCTTTCATACGACCGATATTGCTTTGCGTAGCACCCAGCATTTCAAAGCTCGCGGGCAAATCGTTCAGCGCTGATGCGATCACCGGAACACCTGCCGAAGCCAGTTGCGGTGCAACACGCCAGCCCTCGCTTGCGCCAACAAACACCATTTTGATTGCCGAAAATTCACGGCGCAATTCCAACAGGCGCAGCATGTCGTTTGCGCCCTCGACATGGATTAGCAACCGCATCTCCCCGCGCAAAACCGAAAGCAATGCCTTCGCATCCTCTGCCTTCAGCAGCTCATCATCAAAGGTTCCGCGTCCTGCGGCATAATCCTGCGCCTCGCGCAACATCGCGCGGAAGTGCAGATGCGTTCCGGCACGGCTACCGCCCGCATTTGACGCACCTTCTTCACCGAATACAGCGAACTGAAATGCGCGCGGCTTTGTCACTGCATCGCTGTCCGCACCAAGGTCGGCAATCGCGCCCTGCCCTGCAAAGATGTTATCAGCAGCCTCAGGTGCGACCACTGCGCGGGTCACGCCCGCGCTGCGGTTCACGGCGAAGGGCGAACGGAATGGGTCGATAGCAGGTGCAATATCGATAGCCGCGGAAAATCCGCTTCTGCCTCCGCTTTTGTCATTGGTGCCATTGACCGCGTCTACTTCAGCGAGGCCAAGACGCGTGAAGCCCGCAAACACACCTGGGGTTACCCATTTGCCCGAAGCATCGATATTGCGCGCGCCTGCAGGCACGGCAACGCCAACGCCCGCTGCGACGACATTGCCATCGCGGATGACCACGGTTGCACCATCAATGGGTGCACTGCCGTCGCCAATGACGACACGGCCGCCAGTGATGGCGATAGTTTCCGCAGAAACGGGCGCTGAAAAGGCCGCAAGGGCCACTGCTGCATAGAGGAAATGCCTCATTTTACATCTCCTTCACCGGGCTGGCCCAGTTCAAAATCACTTACCGGGCGTAGCTTCGGATCATTGGCATCGAACATCAATGCACCGTCAATCCATACCTTGTCAGGCCGCGCGTACACGCTCAACGGATTGCCGTTCCATAGCACCAGATCGGCCATCTTGCCGGCTTTAAGGCTGCCGGTCTTGTCGGCTATGCCCATCGCCTTGGCCGGGTTGTAGGTAAGCCATTTGATGACTTCGGCATCGCTGATGTTGATTCCCATGCGGCGACCATCAGCTTGCGCTTTTGCAGCCTCCTGGTTCAACCGCTGGATCTGGTTTTCATCATCCGAGTGGATGACAACGCACGCACCGGTGTTGTGCAGGATTGCTGCGTTCTCAGGAATGGCGTCATAGGCTTCCATTTTGAAGCCCCACCAATCGGCCCATACTGCCGAGCACACGCCGTTATCGCGGAGCAGATCGGCAATCTTGTAGCTTTCAACGGCGTGGTGGAATGTCGATACTTTGTAGCCGAATTCCTTGGCCATATCGAGCACGAGCGCCATTTCGTCGGCGCGATAGCAGTGGTTCTGGATGCTGATGTCGCCATCCAGCACGCCAGCCAGCGTTTCCATGCCCAAATCGCGGGTATATTCCTTGCCGCTGTCACGACGCTTTTTATACTCTTGCGCCTTGATCCAAGTCTGACGGTTCACCGCGATGTTGCCCATACGCGTAGAAGGCATCCGTCCTTTGCTGCCGTAAACGCGCTTCGGATTTTCACCGCATGCCATCTTCATGCCATAAGGTGCATCGGGGAATTTCATCCCCTGAATGGTGCGCGCATATACGTTTTTGAGAATGACCGAGCGACCGCCCATCAGGTTGGCCGACCCGGGCAACACCTGAAGCGAGGTAACCCCGCCATTTGCAAGTGCGCGGCTGAAACCGGGATCTTGTGGCCAAACGCTATGTTCGGCCCATACTTCGGGTGTGGTCGGCGATGTTGCTTCATTACCGTCACTATGCGCCTCAACCGCTGGCGATGGATAATCGCCAAGGTGCGAGTGGATATCGATGATGCCGGGCGTTACATATTTGCCGGAACCGTCCACAACCAACGTATCAGCGGGGATAGCGGTGTCAGGCCCGCCAACGCTGCTGATCTTGCCGCCGGACATGAACACCACGCCATTGTCGATCTTGCTACCTTCACCGTCATAGATGGTAACGTTGCGGATGGCCGTCGCGACGCCGGGATAGGCCTTGTATGTGGACGGAAACGGCACAGGCGCCTTTTCCGCAGCCTTCGCTGCAGGAGCAGAGGACGCCGACTTGGGTCCCTCTGCATTGGAACAAGCGGCCAGGGCCAATGGCAGCACCAGATATGCGCTGCGCCATGCTTTCGAAATAGCCATTAATTAACTCCGGTTTGTTGGGTGAACGCCAGCAGCAGCAGGTTCACCTGCTTCGGCCTGGCCTTCGAGATGTCCATCGTCACGCAAGGTGTCGAGGTGCATCAGTTTTTTGATAAGCGGCGAGATAACGACAACCGCGATACCCACGCCAATCGCGATCCAACCGATTTGACTGTAGACGGCCATGACGACTTCGCGTCCGGCACCTTCACCGGATGCTGCTTCTGAGCCAGTCGCTGATGCGATTAAGCCGGCGGCAAAATTGCCCGTCGCCGATGCAAAGAACCATGTGCCCATGATAAGAGATGCCAATTGCGGAGGAGCCAAACGGTTCATGGCGCTCAGGCCAACAGGCGACAAGCACAACTCACCTGTGGTGTGGAACAGGTAAATCAGAAAGATGAACAGCACGGGGACCATGCTATCAGCACCTGCGGCTGCAGAACCTGCAACCAGAACCAGAAAGCCGATACCAAGCTGCACTATGCCCAGACCGAACTTGGCAGGCGCGGATGGTTCAAGCCCCTTGCGGCCAAGTGTCGTCCAAAGCCACGCGAAAAGCGGGGCAAGCAGGACGATGTAAATCGCATTAAGAGACTGGAAGACTGAGGCAGGAACACCGGACCGATCCACATGCCGATCCGTAAACAGGTTCAGTGAAGACCCCGCCTGTTCGAACAATGCCCAGAAGAGGATCGACCCGACAATCAGGAACATCGCAGCAAAAATGCGGTCGCGGTCATGTGGCTCCAGCTTGCGCACGGCGGTCCACAGAACATATGACACCAGAATTGCGCCCACGACACCGAGCAGCGAGCCTACTACGGCCTGATTTTGGACGAGCCACCAGCAGACAACAACGGCGACCAAACCGACCAAATACAAAAGCCACTCAAGCTTGATACCCATGACAGGCTTGTTGAGTGCATCCGGGTTTAGCGGCTCGCCGCGCCCCAGCAACAATGGCTTGAATACGACAAATACAACAAGGCCAAGGAACATACCGACGCCGGCAGCGCCAAAACCATATGACCAGCCATAGGTTTCGCCGAGATAACCGCAGAGCAGTGCGCCGAGCGCCGCGCCCAGATTAATGCCCATGTAGAAGATCGTGTAAGCGCCATCGCGACGCACGTCGGTGCGTGGATAAAGCTGCCCGACAATCACCGAGATATTGGCTTTCAAAAAGCCAGAACCCACGATGATGAAGGCCAAAGCCAACCAGAAGATGTTGAGCGAGGCAGCATCTTGCCCGCCAGTGCCTTCAAAACCCATCAGGAGATGGCCAAAGGTCAAAAGAACGGCACCATAGGTGACCGCCTTTCGCTGCCCCAGCCATCGATCCGCGAGATAACCGCCAAGAACGGGCGTAATGTAAACTAGCGCCGTATATGCGCCATAAATGACGCCTGATTTTTCGTCCGAAAACAACCAATGCTTGGTCAGGTAGAAAATGAGCAGTGCGCGCATGCCGTAATAGGAAAAGCGCTCCCACATCTCTGCAAAGAATAATACGAAAAGCCCCTTGGGATGTCCAAGGAACGTGCCTGCAGCATCTCCATCCTGCGCGTATGATGTCGCCATCGAGCGAAAACCCCTCATTCTGTATATTGTGTGACGTCCCTTTGCGGGGCGATTGGGCGGGAACCTACCGAAAAAATTACGCCTGTGAAGAATTTAATTGCGCGACCCGTCGAATTTCGTCGAAGGGGACTGCATGTTCAACGATCTTTCATCCGTAACCAGCTATTTGCAGACCCGCCGTTCGGGCAAACCGCGCGACATGATTGCGCCCGGACCGGATGAGGCCACTTTGGACGCGATATTGCACACCGCAATGCGCACGCCCGACCATGGGAAGCTTTTCCCGTGGCGTTTTGTTACCATCACAGACCGCGACGCTTTTGCAAATTTGCTGGAACACGCGTTCATCGCAGCCAATCCCGATGCGCGCATCGCTCAGGTAGAGGCGGCCGTATCGCCTGCCAAAATGGCCCCCACGCTTGTCGTGCTGCTATTTGCACCGCAGGCCAGCGCAAAAATCCCGCTTTGGGAACAACAGTTAAGCGTTGGCGCGGTTGGCATGAATCTGCTGCACGCCGCCCATGCACAGGGTTTCGTCGGAAGTTGGATTACCGGCTGGGCCTGTTACGATAGCTCCGTCCGCGCGGCATTGTGCCAAGGTGAGGAGCAGGTCGCAGGCCTGTTCTTCATGGGCACCCCCCGACTGGAGCTAGAAGAACGCCCCCGCCCGGCGCCTGAAGTTATTGTCCGGGCGTGGCCATAAAAGTGAAACATTGACGCGCCCTACTGTATTATGGCAGTAAGCATGTGATATGAAGAATGATGCCAAACCTGTCTATTTGAAACTGCGCGATGTCATTGCGGCTGCCATATTGCGCGGCGACTATAAAGAGGGTGAAATGCTGCCGTCGGTCCGTGCCTTTGCCGCTGACCAAGGTGCCAATCCGCTCACCGTGGCGAAGGCCTATCAACTATTTCAGGACAGCGGCCTAGTCGACGTTAAACGCGGCGTTGGATTGTTCGTGGCATCAGGTGCAATCGCCAAATTGCGTAACTCCGAACGCGACAATTTCATACGCAATGTCTGGCCCGATGTGAAAGCGCAAATGCAGCGTGCTGGGATCGATCCGGCGGAGCTACTTGCTCTGAACTGATTTGCGATACGCGGTTTCCGCTGTTTTCAGCTCGCGCCTTATCTCTACATCATTCGGTACCATTGCCGCCGCCTTTGCCAGCAGCTCGCGTGCTGCCTTGGGTTTTTGCCCCGATGCCAGCAAAATGTGCCCGTAATGCCGTGTCACCATCATGTTCGACGGCATGATCCGATAGGCAATTGACGCCAGCTCGATGGCTTTTGGCTTTTGGCCGGCACCTGCATAAGAGCGCGCAAGATTAATCAGCAATATCGGGTCATTATATCCGCTGCGGGCAACAACCTTTTCCAGAGAATATATCGCGGGCGTCCACTGTCGTGCATCAAGCGCGCGATAGCCGGCAAGGCGCAAAGCAGACAGATTGTCCGGGTTATACGCCAGAAAGGCAGCGAGTGTCGCGGACGCGTCGGCGTTGTTTCCGACCCGCGACTGCGCGTCGACGAGCCTAAGCATGACAGCTTCCGTAAAACTGATTTGCCGCGTTTGCTGATATGCCTGAATGGCAGCCGCATAATCTCCCTGAAATGCCAGCACATCGCCCACAAGCAAATGCGCGTCGGGAACCCCGGGATTATTTGCCTGCAACCGGCGCGCATGACCAAGCGCGGCATCGCCCTGCCCGTTCGCCAGCAGCAAGCGTATATAGGGCAACAAAACACGGGCATTATCCGGTGTCCGCTCGGCCTCAGCCCCCGCTGCCTCCAAAGTCGTTGACGCCGCGAGCGGTTGCGCCGCGCGTATGGCGGAAACAGCGGCATCATTTAACGGCGCAAAGGAATTGTCGGTGGCATCGCTTGCCTCAAACGCGCGGGCGGCGATCATCAAGCTATAGCTGTCGGCGTCGCCTCGGATAGCAATGGGCTTAATCATATCCAGCGCATCCAGCGGATCGCCCGCGCGATACATTGCCTGCGCGAGCAGTTGGCGGACGCGGGCATTGTCCGGCTGCAACGCCAACAGACGCTGCAGATGGTCGGTGGCAAGGTTGAAATTTCCTTGCGCATATTCGGTGACACCGGCCAACAATAAACCCGACGGTCTTTCGGCATAAGCCGGCCCCGCCCGCGCCAACAGACGTGATGCGAGGTTGAAGTGCTTCGCCCGCGCCGCGAGGACCGCCTGCGCATAAAATGCCGTCGGATTTCCGGCATCCAACTTTAATATCCGGCGCGCCTGCCGCAGCATGTCGCGATACCGCCCCGCGTCGCCGAGGGTCAGAGCATATTGTTCCAGCAACGGCAGGTCGTCAGGATTGATTTGAAGCCCGCGTTCGAACCATGGCAGCGCCGCGACCACGCCGAACTGGCTCCGGATTAACTGTCCCCGCAATTCCAGCGCGCGCACTTGATTGGGTTTGAAACGCAGGGCCACATCCACAGCCTCGATTGCGCCTTTGCGGTCGGCATTCACAAACCGCAGCCGCGCAAGATCGGTCCAAATCAGGCTGTCTTTTGGCGACAGTTGGAGGGCATCATCGAATGCCTGCTGCGCACCCGCATAATCGCCCTTATCCATCAAGACGCGCGCACGAATGCGATGTGCGTATGAACGCTTTTCCAGCGGAATGTCCCGGCGGGTTAGCTGCTGCAGCGCCGCGTCATTTGCACTCTCAAGCCAATATGCATGACCCAAAAGATGCGCGACGTGACTTGCCGGAACGCCCTGCGTCATGGCGCGATTAAGTGCGCCGCGCGCGCCTGCACCATCGAAAAGACCAAGCGCAATTTCCGCCTCAAGCAGGCGCATCGCCGGTGTGGCCGACGGACTGTTTACGGCCTCGATAATCGCGCCGCGCGCGGCAGGCAGGTCACCTTCGCGATAGAAGGTCAACGCATTCTGGTATGACTTCTGCGCATATGCTGTGCCGTTATATCCGTTCGACAGAAGCAGAACGACCGCAGCGATGATCGGCAGGATAATCGCAAACAATAAGAGAGGCCGTGTCCGCACAGGGTCAGACCCGATCAGAATTGCAGATCATATTGTTTGAGCAGATCGTATAAAGTGGGCCGGCTTACTCCAAGAAGCTTGGCGGCGCTTGAAATATTCCCCTCGGTCCGCGCGATGGCCCGTTTGATCGCTTTGCGGTCGGACGCCTCGCGCGCTGCCTTGAGATTCAGCAGCCGGTCCTCCTGATGATCCTCCGCAAAATCAAGGTCATCAGCCGTCACGAACTTGCCTTCGGCCATGATGACCGCACGCTTGATGCGGTTTTCCAGTTCGCGGACGTTGCCCGGCCATTTCCATTGGTCAATCGCCGTCAGCGCGCTGGTCGCCATGCCTTTGATCGACGGGTTCATCTCGCGCGCAAAACGGCTGACGAAATGCTTGGCCAATAATATGGCGTCGCCCGTGCGCCCCGACAGCGGCGGTATGTTCACCGTCACCTCAGCCAAGCGGTAATAGAGATCGTCGCGAAAGCTCTGCTCCAGGATCATTTTATTCAGGTTGCGATGCGTTGCGCAGACGATACGCACATCTACTGGAATGACCTTGCGCCCGCCGATACGCTCGATGGTGCGTTCCTGCAGGAAGCGAAGCAGCTTCACCTGAAGGGCAAGCGGGATGTCCCCCACTTCGTCGAGGAACAGCGTGCCGCCATTGGCGATTTCTATCTTGCCCTCGGTCGTTTTGACGGCGCCCGTAAACGCACCTTTTTCATGACCGAACAATTCAGATTCCAGCAAGTTTTCCGGAATGGCGCCGCAGTTGATGGCAATAAAGGGCTTATCTTTGCGACCACTGGCATTGTGCAAACCACGCGCTAGCAGTTCCTTGCCCGTGCCGCTTGCGCCCAGCAGCAGGACGGAAGCATCCGTTGGCGCAACCCGCTCTATCGTGCGCGCGACTTTCACCATTTCCGGCGCAGCGGTAAGGATGGTACCCAGCAGAAGTTCGCCGCCAACCTCGGGTTGCTGCAACAGGGCGTTCTGCACCTCAAGCTGCCGGACATGAAATGCACGGCGAACAATCAGGTGAAGCTCGTCAATATCGACCGGCTTTTGATAAAAGTCCCACGCTCCTGCGGAGATGGCGCGCAGCGCGCTCTCCTTTGCACCATGGCCAGAAGCTACAATGATCTTTGTATCAGGCTTCAGCTTAAGCATCTCGTCGAGCACAGCAAAGCCTTCGGTCACCCCGTCGGGGTCCGGTGGCAGGCCCAGGTCTAGCGTCACCACGTCGGGTTCCTCCAGACGCAGAAGTGCGATCGCTTCATCACGATTGGACGCGCAAAAGACCTCGAAATCTTCATAGGACCATTTGAGCTGCTTTTGCAGACCAAGGTCATCCTCGACGATCAGCAATTTCTGCTTGCCTTCAGCCATTATGCAGCCTCCCGATCATATGAGCCTTCGCCCGGTTCGCGTGCGACGGGTAGCAATAATGTGAAGGTGCTCCCCTTCCCCGGTCGGCTATCGACGCGCAGTTGCCCGTTCATTGATAATGCCAAGGCACGCGCCTCATATGCGCCGATACCAAAACCATTGGGCTTGGTAGACTCAAACGGTTTGAACAGCTGGCCGGAAATGAAGCTTTCGGTCATGCCCACGCCCTTGTCCGTAACATCAATGGCCACCTGATTACCTTGCTGCCGGCAATTGATTTTGACAGGCGCGCCGTCGCTGGTTGCCTCAATGGCGTTTTGCATCAGATGTCCCATGATTGTTTCCACCCGCGCGGCATCGGCAACGACGAAAATGCCGGGCGGAATATGGGCCTCCACGGGATACACCAGACGATTGCTATGAACGGCTTTCATCACAGCCGCGCCAATATCGATTGGCACAGGCGCATTATGCTTCGCCTTGTTATGCTGCGACAGACGGGCAAGTAGCTCGTTCATTTTGCCCACTGAAGAGCGCAGCGTGTCAACCATGTCGGCCTGAAATTCCGGATTGTCGGCATGTTTTTCGGCGTTGCGGGCCAATATGCTCAACTGGCTGACAAGATTTTTGATGTCGTGCATCACGAACGCGAAACGGCGATTGAACTGTTCAAACTGCTGGCTTTCCGCAAGTGCCTGCTGGCTCGCGGCTTCGGCAAGATAGCTTGCCAATTGCCGCCCGACGACACGCAGCATATCCAGATCTTCCCAATCGAGCGCGCGCGGTAATCGTGGCCGCGCCAAAATGGCAAGGCCTGCCAGCTTTCCGAAATGAACGAGCGGGACCACCGCCCACGCTTGCTCTTCATCGTACAGCCATTGGGGCACCGCGCGTGGATCGCACCGGTCGTCATGGCCCGCACGAACATCATCCAGCGCCAATATGTGGCCCGTGGACTCGAAAAACGGCATCGTCTGCGATGTGACGCATGTCGGCGGCACCGGAGCAGTCGGCCAGTTCCAGCGAGCTTGGAGGGTCAGCCTTCCTTCATCGTCGGGTACGAGTATCAGCCCGCCCGGACTGTCAAATATATCGGCGAGCGACTTTATCACGCGCTCATAAAATGGCGCAGCGTCGGGCGACGGAAAGCCGATAGTGTCGGCAAAGCGCATCCATTCGGATCGATAGTCGTAGCGATGCTGGAAGAAATTCTTGATTAACACGACATTGAGCCAGGCCTTGAACCGGCCCGATGGCAAAATGAACAGCGCCCACGCTGACATGCCAATAACCAGCGTGAACTGCGCGAGGCGCGCATAGGTCCCGCCAATCATATTAATCGCAGTCGCCATCAAAATCATTGCAATCAGGTAAGCGCCGATGAGCAACAGGGACGCGGACTGAAAGGCTACGGTGCGCGACAATTGCAGCCGCCAGTCCGTGTTGCGCCGGCTCGCCAAAACAAAAACCGGTGCGAGCAAAGCTGTTGCAATACCCCGCGTAGAAACCAATTCCGCCGACATTTCCGACGTCAGATAGCTGATGGTGTAAAGATTGAGATCAAAGGTCCATAATGCCGCCAATGCTGCCATGGGCAGGCTGATGCCCGAACGCGTCTCGGGCGCGGCGACCGAATATAGATTGTGCACCAGAACCAGCGCACCGGCGCCGAAAATCATCCGCAGCAGCACTGATGTTTGCATGGCATAAATGGCGGCGGGCGTGCCCAACATAAATGACCGGGTGAGCATATCAAATAAGGGCTGCGACACTAGAACAAAGAGCAACGCCGCATAGATCATGTTGATGCTACGGGGTTGCTGTTGACCTTCGCTACCGCGCATCAGCGCGAACATGAAACCCATCCACGCCAGGTTGCGTGCAGTTTCAGTGATTTGCGCCGGCAGACTAATCGGCGCGGCAAAGGCCGCACAATATCCCCAAAGCGCCGTCAGGGCGATGGCGGCAATCAACAAAGTTTGTGCGCGATTCTTCCAGTCAAATCTGCGAACAAGCCACACCGCCAAAGCGGTATAGGCAAGCCCGGCGACAAAATGCCCCCAAACGGATGTGGAAGCCAGCAACCCGTCCATTTAACGCGCGCCTTCCGGCCACAAGATGACCCGGATCGTCTGCAGCAGGATGAGCAGGTCCAGAAACGGTGTGTAATTTTTCGCGTAGTACAGGTCATATTCCAGCTTATGCCGGCTGTCCTCAATCGACGCTCCATAGGGATAGTTGATTTGCGCCCATCCTGTGATGCCGGGCTTCACCATGTGCCGCTCGGCATAATAAGACAGTTGCTGTTCCAGATCGGCAACAAATTCGGGGCGCTCTGGCCGTGGACCGACAAAGCTCATTTCCCCTTTTAGTACATTCCATGTCTGCGGCAGTTCATCGATCCGCACCTTGCGGATGAACCTGCCGACCCTGGTCACACGATCATCGTCCTTTTGCGCCCACACTGCTTGGCCCGCAGACTCCGCATCAGTCCGCATGGAGCGCAATTTCAGCACGCTATATGGTTGTCCAAAAAGGCCAACACGGACTTGGCGGTAAAATGCGGGGCCCTTGCTTTCCAGCTTCACGAGCAATGCGAACAGCAAAATGACGGGCGCGGTGAAGAACAGGAGAATGGAACTGGCGGCGATGTCGAACAGCCGCTTGGCAATGCCGGACAGGCGGCGTCCGGACGAAAAGCCGTCGGAAAATATCAACCAGCTTGGATTGACGCTGTCGAGATCGACCCTGCCCGTTTCCCGCTCCAAAAAGGTCGAGATGTCGTTGACATGCACACCAGTGGTTTTGATGCGAAGCAAGTCATCCAGGGGAAGCGCATTGCGTCGCTCTTCCAGCGCCAGCACGACCTCACTGGTCCCGAACTTCACGACATAGTCGGCGAGGTTGTAAATGGCACTGCGGTTGATTGCTTCCGGGATTACGCGCTTCGCTTCGTCCATGGCAATGAACCCGACAACGACAAAACCGGTGCCGGGTTTGGCCTCCAAATCCTTGATACGCTGCGCCCTGGGCCCTGCCCCCAACACCAGCAAGCGGCGCTTGAAACTTTGTCCGCCGACCAGGCTGCCGAGAATTGCGCGACTGAGGGCCAGAAAAACAAATGCAAGGCCCATGGCGTAGAGGGAGTTTGACCGCCAAAGCGTTGCGCCCGGCACAATGAACGCCATGATTGACTGGAAAATAACCCCAAGCGACACGGCTACCAACAGGCGCGCAATGGCGAAGCGGAGTGATTGAAGCGCGTCAGCACCATAAACGCCGACGGCCATGGCGGCGATGTGGACCGATGCCGCGAAGGTGACAAGTTGCCCGAAGCGGTTGCCGATATAATCGACTTCCATCCCGATTTGATGCGCGCGGAATACCCACGCTGTTTCCGCCGCCGCGATGAGGAGGAAGAAGTCGATCAGGGCAAGAAATAGCACCGGATACGGTATGTAATGCTTAAAAAGCCTGATCATCGCGCTGTTTCCATGCAGGCTTGCTAAACGGGAATAGTAAAGTGTCGATTAATTTTACACTCTTCTGTGACTATCGCTTTATATACCGCTTTTGGCGTTTGACCCGTTGCCCCTGTTCAGCGATATCGCCTGCTTCTGCTCTACTCAGTCATTGGATGATTTGTGTCGATAATTCCTGTAATCTTGTCGGGTGGCGGCGGTACGCGTCTGTGGCCTATGTCGACACCCGAAACACCAAAACAGTTCCTCGCGCTGACCGGCGAGCGCACCATGTTCCAGATGACTGCTTTGCGGGTGAACGACCGTGATATGTTCGCGGCGCCAATCATCGTTGCCAACGCGGCGCATGCCGACCTGGTCGCGGACCAATTGGCGGAAATCGGCATCACCGACGCGACTATCCTTCTGGAACCCTGCGCACGCAACACCGCGCCAGCAATCGCGCTTGCCGCATTGGCAGTAGCGTCACCGGACTCCGTGTTGCTCGTCATGCCAAGTGATCATGTCATCACTGACGAGCCTGCCTTTCACGCAGCCACTGCCGCGCTGCTGCCAAAGGTTGTCGATGGTTGGCTCGCAACATATGGAATCAATCCTACCGGTCCCGAGACCGGATATGGCTATATCCAAATGGGCGCTGGAATTGCTGAAAGCGTTAACTCCGTGAAGCGTTTCGTTGAAAAACCCGACGCCGCGCGCGCGGCCGAAATGATTGCCACCGGTGACCATGTCTGGAACGGCGGCATCTTCCTTTTCCGGGCTGACATCTATCTGGAAATGATGGCCAAATTTGCGCCCGAAATGGCCGAAGCTGCTGCGGCGGCGATGGCGGGGGCGGAGCGATCAGCTAATCTGGTCCGACCAGATCATGACCGTTTTGCCGCCTGCCCTTCCGACAGCATTGATTACGCGATCATGGAAAAGGCCACTCAGGTCGCCGTCGCTCCCGTTAGCATGGGCTGGTCGGACGTCGGAAGCTGGGACGCGCTGCACGAATTGGGCAGCAAGGATGAAGCAGGCAATGTCGCATCGGGTAATGTCCGCATTGACCAAAGCAGCCGCAATTTGATCCATGCAGACGGCATTCGGGTTTCGGTACATGGCCTCGATGATCTGATAATCGTCGCCAATGGCAAAGAGGTCATGATCATGCCGCGCGGGACCAGCCAAAATGTGCGCACCTTCGCCAAGGACTAGGCAGAGAGACCCTTCACGGTAGCTGGTCGAACGCAAAAGGCGACATGCCGCGCTCGCGGTCGTTGAAGACCAGCACACGTCCGGCAGGCGGCGCGCTGCGTTGCGGGCATTCGGGCCGCGTGCATGCAGCGCAGCCCAAACCGATGGGCGTTGCTGCGGCGTCGCCCAAATCCATGCCACGTGCAGCCGCCAATGGCGCGGCCAGCTTTGCATCAATGCCAAGGCAGATTGCAAACTCCGCTTCTATGCCGCCACTGATGGCCGTCTGCGGATGCACCGTCCGCGACAGGGTAAACCACCGACTGCCGTCCTCCAGCGCCACAAGATGCGGCATCAATGTTCCGGGGCGAGCGAAGGCATGGTGCACTTGCCACAAGGGGCACCGACGGTCGGTTTCCGCAAGCGGTGACGCGCTGGCACCGGCATAGCGTTTGCTGCTTTGCCCTGCTCGGTCAATACGAAGCATGAAAAAAGGTAGCCCCCTTTGGCCAACACGTTGCAACGTCGTCAACCGGTGGGCGACTTGCTCAAATCCCGCGCCAAACCGCCGCTGCAACAACACCAGATCATATCCCGTAGCCTCACATGCCCGCAGGAAGCGCGCATAAGGCATCATGACCGCTGCGGCAAAATAGCTACTCAAATGGCGTCGATATAGCCGCTCGGCAGAACGCTCTGCGAAAGCCGCGCCTTTGACCAGCGCGTCAATTTCGGCCTTCGCCTCCAACATGCCAAGCTGCAAAGCTGCCGAAAATGTTCGGCTTGCCGGATCGAGCAACTCCGATAATTGCAACTGCCGTGCGTGCAAGTCCAAACGCCGCAGACGGTCAGGCATCACGTCGAAAGGCAATATCCGGATAGAAAGCTGATGCTTGACCCTTAACCGCTCGGTTATCGCGCCATAGAGGTCCGCATTGGTCAATCGCAATTCGTCCGCCAGCGATTCCGCCTGCGCATCCAGATCGGCAAAGTGATTGCGCCATCTTTCAATCTCGCGCCTAGCCGCTGCAATAGATTCAGGTTCGGATTGCGACCCCGCTGCCCCTGCTACGCCACCGTGCGAACCACCCGACAGGCGGTCAAACGCGCGGGCGAATGCCTCAACAGCATCCGGGCTGGCCGATATCCATTCTTCGACCTGCATTCTATCGATATTGAGGTCAGCAAAAATCGGGTCGGAAAGTCGGCGGCGTATCGCTTCCATCCCTCCACCGGGCGTAGCGCCCGTCAAGGTGCGCGGGTCAAAGTCATAGGATTGTGCGAGTTTCAACAAAAGCGTCGCAGTCAGCGGCCGCTGGTTTCTTTCAATCAGGTTCAAATAGGATGGCGATATCGACAGTATCTCGGCCATGCCGCCCTGCGTTTGACCGTTTGCGCGACGAATACGCCGCACAGCATGCCCTGCAAAAAGTTTCTGTTCGGACATATCAACCTGTCAATTAAATTACAGAATAACAAGATATATACCACAAAAGTCGACTTCATGACAACAAATATTACAATATTGACTCGATAATCACCCCAGTACCAGCGCATGACACTGGCAACAGTAGCCTCCCTGAAAGGAATTTGACATGTCATACCAACAGATAATCGCCAACAACGGCAAACACATCGCCGCACATAACGGCACGTGGGATTCCATCAGCGCGGAATCGGTTGCGCGTATGCAGTTGCAGAACCGGTTTCAAACCGGGCTGGACATCGCACGCTACACGGCGAAGATCATGCGTGATGACATGGCGGCGTATGACGCGGACCCCGCGCAATACACGCAGTCGCTTGGCTGCTGGCACGGGTTCATCGCGCAGCAGAAAATGATCTCCATCAAGAAGCATTTCGGCACGACCAAGAAGCGCTATTTATATCTGTCCGGCTGGATGATCGCCGCCTTGCGCAGCGAATTCGGTCCGCTGCCTGACCAGTCGATGCATGAAAAGACCAGCGTTCCCGCGCTGATTGAGGAACTCTACACCTTCCTGCGTCAAGCAGACAGCCGTGAACTGAATATCCTCTTCCGCGATCTGGATGATGCGCGGGCTCAAAATGATGCCGCCAAGGAAGCTGCGCTGCTTGCGAAGATCGAGAACCATGAAACCCATGTTGTGCCGATTATTGCGGACATTGACGCGGGCTTCGGCAATGCAGAGGCAACCTATTTGCTCGCCAAGAAAATGATCGAAGCCGGCGCATGCGCGCTGCAAATCGAAAATCAGGTGTCCGACGAAAAGCAGTGCGGCCATCAGGACGGCAAGGTTACCGTTCCGCACGAGGATTTCCTCCAGAAAATCCGCGCTTGCCGTTATGCCTTCTTGGAACTCGGCGTTCCCGATGGCATCATCGTTGCGCGTACTGACTCGCTGGGCGCTGGCCTGACGAAGCAGATTGCCGTGTCCAAGGAGCCGGGCGATTTGGGTGACCTGTACAACAGCTTCCTCGATTGCGAGGAAATTGACCCAACGACCGCGCAAAATGGCGACGTCATTTTGAACCGCAACGGAAAGTTGCTGAAGCCAAAGCGCCTGCCATCGAACCTGTTCCAGTTCCGCTCGGGCACTGGCGAAGACCGTTGCGTGCTGGACTGCATCACCAGCTTGCAAAACGGCGCTGACTTGATCTGGATTGAAACCGAAAAGCCGCATATCGAACAGATTGCCGGCATGGTTGACCGCATCCGCGAAGTAGTTCCCAATGCCAAGCTTGCGTACAACAACTCGCCAAGCTTTAACTGGACCCTCAATTTCCGTCAGCAGGTTTTCGACGCCTGGGCAGCGGAAGGCAAAGATACCAGCGCCTATGAACGCGCTAATCTGATGAGCGCGAGCTATGACGAGACCGATTTGGGTATCGAAGCCGATGTCCGCATCCAGAATTTCCAGCGCGATTCGGCAAAACGCGCTGGCATCTTCCACCATTTGATTACCTTGCCGACCTACCACACCGCTGCCCTCAGCACGGATAATCTGGCGAAGGATTATTTCGGCGAAATGGGCATGCTTGGGTATGTGGCCGGCGTCCAACGCAAGGAAATCCGTCAGGGAATCGCATGCGTCAAGCATCAGAATATGTCGGGTTCCGACATTGGCGACGACCATAAGGAATATTTTGCCGGCGAAGCGGCCCTGAAGGCTGGCGGCAAAGACAATACCATGAACCAGTTCAGCCAAGCTGCATAAGGGAGAATAGGACATGAGCGAACCACCACGCGCACGCGCAGTTCTGTCGACAGAGGATCTCACTTTGCTGCGGCAGGCACTGGTCTTCTATCTGGAGGCCATCAAGGACCAGCCTGAATCGGTTAAATTTGCCCGGCTTTACCATCGCCTTGGAAGTGCCGGCGGCAAGTAAGCCTAGGGTTAGAACCTCATTATTTCGAGTTTTCCTGGGGAGGAAAACACCTGACCGCCGGCAGAGATGTCGGCGGTTTTTTTTGAGGTTAGCGGTCTTGCCATCGCTAATATTTTCTTAACGGCCATCGTCTACCCAGCGTGCAAGACAGGCGGGCAGAGACACGTGGATAATATTCTGAAGATGTTGTTGGGAGTGCTATCGGTCGCGGGGCTCATTGCCTTGGCGGTTCCGCAACGCGACCCTGTATCAACCGGCGGTGCCGTTCCCGAAGCCACCACCGCGCCGCCAACCGAAGTTGCGCAAGCACCAGCCCCCGCGCCGTCGCCCGCGCCATCGCCTTCACCCGTCGACGTCACCAGCACGCCCGACTTTCAGATCGGCGAACCATCCATTGATGGAAAGCCGTTCAACCCCGATTTTGGCATGCCATTTGGGGTGTCTTCGCAAAGTCAGGCAACCAACGTCGATGCGCCCCCTGCTGCCCAAGCAGGCTATACGCCCACCGCGTTCGTTATGCCGGGCAGCGCAGCGGCAGCAGATAATGCAGACGCGTCGGGAGCGATTGGCGAGTAGTCGCCAAGCAAATCCAACATTATTCGCTTATTGCGCGGTCCATCCACCGTCCACGGACAGGTTGGTTCCGGTAATTGCGCTTGCCTCTTCTCGGCATAGGAACACGGCCAATGCCGCAAGCTGTTCGACCTGAACGAATTTTTTCTGCGGCTGATTGGCCAAAAGCACATCGTTGATGACTTGCTCCCGCGTCAGACCACGCGCCTTCATCGTATCGGGGATCTGGTTTTCAACAAGCGAAGTCCACACATAGCCCGGACAGATATTGTTGACCGTGATGCCCTGCGTCGCAACCTCAAGCGCCACCGTTTTCGTGAACCCGGCAAGCCCGTGCTTCGCAGCATTATATGCCGATTTATAGGGTGACGCGACGAGACTATGCATGGAGCCGGTATTAATGATGCGTCCCCAGCCCTTGGCCTTCATCGCAGGCAGTGCAGCCTTTGTTGTGTGAAATGCCGACGACAGGATGATCGACAGTATCGCGTCCCATTGATCCTCCGGAAATTCGTCGACAGGCGCGACATGTTGAATACCCGCATTGTTGATGAGAATATCAGGCGCGCCCATTTCGTCCGTGCATTGCGCGACCATCGCCCGAATTTGCGCAGAGCTCGTCATATCTGCGCCGGAATGCAGTGCCTTTCCGCCGCTCGCCAGCGCCAGTTCTGCGACATAACCATCAATGACCGCCTGATCGCCGAATCCGTTAATCATGACATTCGCGCCCTCTGCCGCAAGTGCACGCGCATATCCAAGGCCAATGCCCGAAGTCGAGCCAGTGATGAGTGCTGTTTTGCCTTTGAGGAACATGGGAGATAGCCTTTGCGTTAGGATTGAAGTTTACTTGCTCTTTTCATTGCTAAACGCAATGTTACGGCGCGACAATATCGGAGAATGACATGCGGCTCGATGATCTAGACCCAAGCAGCAATGTGAGCGACCAAGGTTCGGGCGGCATGGGCTTTGGCGGCGGCGGTGGCAGCGGCATGTTCGGGCTTTTGTTCAGCATATTGCCGATGTTGCTTGGCCGGAAAATGGGCTGCGGCACATTGCTGATTATCGCGGTTGCAGGCTATTTCGTGATGTCGAGCGGCATGTTGAGCACAGGCAGCCAGTCCGTCGGACCTCAGGCCGGACAACGGACGCTGGGCAGCAACACGGCGTGCGACACACAGGAAGAGCTATTCGCCTGCCGGGTGTTGAAATCGACGGAAGATACCTGGTCGCAGCTGGTGCAAAATTACCGCCCGGCCAAACTGACCTTTTATACAGGCGGCGGGCAATCTGGCTGCGGCGCGGCGCAATCGGCGATGGGGCCGTTTTATTGCCCTTCCGATGAAGGCATTTATCTCGACACCAGCTTCTTCAAACAAATGGAGCAGCAAATGAGCGCAGGCGGCGACTTCGCTTATGCCTATGTCGTTGCACATGAAGTCGGACACCACATCCAGAACCTGGCGGGTATCGCGGACCAGGTCCGGACGCTTCAGGCGCGGTCAAGCCAAGCCGACGGTAACCGCCTGCAAGTCGGCATGGAGTTGCAGGCCGATTGCTTTGCCGGCGTGTGGGCTGGCATCAACGCTGACCGCATTGAACCGGGCGACATCGAAGAAGGCATGCGCGCCGCCAATGCCATCGGCGACGATACGCTCATGCAGCAAGCGGGCCGTGCGCCGGTCGAGAGCATGTTTACCCATGGCACATCTGCCCAACGGATGGAGGCGTTGCAGCGTGGCATTAAGGCCAAAAATCCGAATGCCTGCAATTATCTGCAAGGCATTTCCTGACAGATAGGTCGCCGCTCCGGCGTAGGCTGAAGCCTATCACACATATAGGTTTCCGCTGAAAGACGTGATAGGCACCCGCTTGTGCTGGCGCGACGGGGGAAGTGATGCGGCTGAGTGATTGTCATAATGTAGCGGATTTTCGGGCGCTTGCGAAAGCCCGCCTGCCGTCGCCGATATTCAATTATATCGATGGTGCAGCCGATGACGAACGGACGAAAGACCGCAACAGCGCGGCGTTCGCGGATTGCGACCTCGTGCCCAATGTTTTGGCGGGCGTTTCCGCTATCGACACCCGCACCACGGTGATGGGCAAGGTCATCGACATGCCGCTCATGCTGTCCCCCACCGCACTGCAACGTCTGTTCCACTGGCAAGGCGAGCGCGCCGTTGCCGCCGTTGCGCAGCGGTTTAACACATGGTTCGGCATTTCCTCGCTCGCCACCGTCAGTATTGAGGAAATCGGCGCGACGATAGCTTCGCCCAAGCTGTTCCAACTCTATATTCACAAGGACAACGGCCTTAACACGTCGATGATCGAGCGCTGCAAGGCCGCGAAGTTCGATGCGATTGCGCTGACCGTCGACACCATCGTGTCGGGCAACCGCGAACGGTGCCTGCGCAGCGGCTTTACCTCGCCGCCCCGATTCACGCCTGCCTCTGTGCTCAGCTATGCCATTCATCCGGCATGGGCGCTGAATTACATGTTCCGCGAGAAATTCGCCCTACCCAACCTCCAAACGCATGTCGGCGCAGGCACGAATGTGGCGGTGTCTGTCGCGGAATATTTCAACACGATGCTCGATACGTCGATGGACTGGAAAATGGCGGAGAAAGTCCGGTCCGACTGGGGCGGGCAATTTTGCCTGAAGGGCATTATGTCCGTGGAAGACGCCAAGCGCGCGGTCGACATTGGCGCAACCGCCATCATGGTGTCCAACCATGGCGGGCGGCAACTGGATGGGGCACGCTCGCCATTCGACCAGATTGCCGAAATCGCTGACGCCGTTGGCGGCAAGATCGACATCATTTGCGACGGCGGCGTGCAACGCGGTAGCCATGTTTTGAAGGCGCTTGCCGCAGGCGCGACTGCGTGTTCGGGAGGGCGGCTGTATCTTTATGCACTGGCCGCAGCGGGCCAACCTGGCGTTGAACGTATCGTTGGCAAGCTGCGCGACGAGATCGACCGCGACATGCGGCTGATGGGGGTGAAGTCTGTGGCCGAATTGAACCGGTCAATGCTGCGCTGGCGATAGGTTTCGTCGCTAGCTACTTGTCGCAAAGAACCACAGAGCCACAACAGCCAAAAGACCGGCAAATATCCGCCTGACAACCGTCGCGCGACGCCCCGATTGCAGCCATCCATGCGCTTGCGCTGCCAGCAATACGATTGCCAGATGTACTACCGTCGCGATGACGACATAGCTACCTGACAGCAACATCGTCTGCTCCGCAACTGATGTCTCTGCGTGCACATAGCTCGGCAACACAGCTACGAAAAATACCGCGGCCTTCGGGTTCAGCAAATTCAACAACAGCCCATGCCGGTACCATTGGCCAGCAGCCATGTGCTGAATATCCCCCGACGCGGTTTCTTTCTCCCCTACCCATGTCTGCCACGCCAGCCACAAGAGATACGCAACACCAGCATAACGCAGCAACCCAAACGCCAAAGGCGATCGCGCCGACAGCTCCGCCAGCCCTGCTGCTGACGCGACGGCAAGGATCGCAAGGCCAGTCGCGATACCAGCGACAGCGGCAAATCCGGCGCGCTTGCCGTGGCTCGCACTCGTCAATGCCAACCACGCCATGTTCGGGCCGGGCGTCAGTTCGATCAATATGGCCGTCAGAAGGAATGGGATAAATAGATCAGTCAGCATGCAGAACGCCTATGGCATGACGCAAATAGATAGTCGATTGCGCTTGGCTTTGGCGCGCGCCATGCCCATCTAAGCGACATGACCAATTACTCCCTGCTTGACCTTGTCCCCGTTGTCGAAGGCGGAACAGTGGCAAGCGCACTCGCCAATGCCGCCGATCTTGCTGCCCATGCAGAAGGTCTGGGCTTCAGCCGCTACTGGGTTGCCGAGCATCACGGGATGCGCGGGATTGCGAGCGCCGCCACAAGCGTGGTTATCGGGCATATCGCGGCCGCGACAAAAACGATCCGCGTTGGCTCGGGCGGCATCATGCTGCCGAACCATTCGCCTTTGGTCATCGCAGAACAATTTGGAACCTTGGATGCGCTTTACCCCGGACGCATCGATTTGGGGCTGGGCCGCGCGCCCGGCAGCGACCAGCGCGTTGCCGCGGCGATCCGCCGTACACTCGACAGCGACCCCAACGCATTTCCGCGCGACGTCATGGAATTGCAAAGCTATTTCGCGGATGACGGCCAAACCGGCATCGTCGCTACACCCGGTGCTGGCGCAGATGTGCAGCTCTACATCTTGGGTAGCAGCCTATATGGCGCGCAAGTCGCGGCAGCGCTGGGTCTGCCCTTTGCCTTTGCCAGCCATTTTGCGCCGCAAATGCTGGACGAAGCGCTGCACATCTACCGCAGCCATTTCCGGCCAAGCGCCGTATTGGACAAACCCTATGCAATGGCTGCGTTCAACATCATCGCCGGCGAAACTGATGCCCAGGGCGAATATCTCGCCAGTTCGTTGATGCAGAGCTTTGTCGCCCTGCGCACCGGCAACCCACGCCAGATGCCACCGCCGGTGGAAGGCTATCTTGCGTCCCTGCCCGCCCATTTTGCGGGCGCACTAGATGACGTGTTGTCGGCCAGCGCGATTGGCGCCGCGGATACCGTCAAGGATAAGCTAAAGGCGTTTATCGCCCGCACACAAGCCGACGAGATCATCGTCGCCTGCTCGGTGTTTGACCATGAAAAGCGAAAACGGAGCCTGGATATAGCAGCGGCGGTTTTTGCAAGCCTCTGAGCATGATATTCGGAAATGGCCATTGATCGATGTGCCTTTCGACTATAGCATTTCCACTGTCATGGACCAAACCGCTAAACTTCTTCTTCTGTCAGCATTGCTCGCGATTTGCTCAGGGTGCGCGCTTAAGGATAATAGTCAGTCCTCGTCGCCTTACACTGACCGCAAAGGAGATAGCGGTCGCAATATGTATTCGCCAGAAATCTATGAGGATGCCCAAGCCCAACAGCAATGGATGACCGGCATCGAAGCTTTGGAACGGCAATGCAGGACGACTGGCGATTATTGCCAAGAAGCTCAAGGTGCGAGACGGTCTTTAAACCGCCACCTTAGTGGCGCTCGCCGTCCCGCAAGCTGAGAACTTAGTAAACGCGTGGCTTTGGTTTGATATACTCTGCCTCATCGGTCAGCGTATAATCATGGACCGGGCGATAGTCGATTTTGACTGCGCCGCCGGAACCCCCCCAGCCATCGAACCACGACGCGGTGTGCTTCATCCAGTTTGCGTCATCACGCTCTGGGAAGTCTTCATGCGCATGAGCGCCGCGGCTTTCCTTGCGGTTGTTGGCGCTTTCCATGGTGCACACGGCCTGCGACATCAGGTTATCGAGCTCAAGCGTTTCAATCAGATCGGTGTTCCAGATCAAGCTGCGGTCGGTGACGTGAACATCAGCGAGGCGCTTGTTGACCTTTTGCATTTCTTCGACGCCCTCGGCCAGCAACGCTGTGTCGCGGAAAACGGCGGCATGCTTCTGCATCGTCCGCTGCATTTGCAAACGAACTTCTGCCGTCGGTGATCCACCCTTGGCGTTGCGGAATTTGTCGACGCGCGCGAGCGCAAGATCAGCCGCATCCGCTGGCAAAGCCTTGTGCGGTGCACCGGGTGTCAGCGATGATTTCAGATGCAAGCCCGTTGCGCGGCCAAATACCACGAGATCGATAAGCGAGTTCGAACCCAGACGGTTCGCGCCATGCACCGAAACGCACGCAGCCTCGCCGACAGCATATAGGCCGGGAACGATGACTTCTGGATCATCACCGACCTTGGTCACAACCTGGCCATGATAATTGCACGGAATACCGCCCATATTATAGTGCACGGTTGGCGTGACAGGCAAAGGCTGACGCGTCAGGTCGACACCGGCAAAAATCTTGCCGCTTTCGGTGATGCCGGGCAAACGAACCGCCAGTACATCGGGATCGATATGATCGAGGTGCAGATAGATATGGTCCTTGTGTGGACCAACGCCGCGACCTTCGCGCATTTCAAGCGCCATGGAACGGCTGACCACGTCGCGTGATGCCAAATCCTTGGCCGATGGCGCATAACGCTCCATGAAGCGTTCGCCTTCGCTGTTGGTCAGGTAACCGCCCTCGCCGCGCGCGCCTTCGGTAATCAGAACGCCCGCGCCGTAAATGCCGGTCGGGTGGAACTGAACAAATTCCATATCCTGCAAAGGCAAGCCAGCGCGCAACACCATGCCGCCGCCGTCACCGGTGCATGTATGCGCCGATGTTGCAGAGAAATAGGCACGACCATAGCCGCCAGTTGCCAAAACGACCGCATGGCTTTTGAACCGGTGAATGCTGCCATCTTCCATGCACATGGCGATAACGCCGCGGCATTCGCCATTTTCCATAATCAGGTCGAGCGCGAAATATTCAATGAAGAAGTCCGCGTCATATTTCAGGCTCTGCTGATACAAGGCATGCAACATTGCGTGCCCCGTACGGTCGGCCGCTGCTGCGGTCCGCTGAACGGGTGGGCCTTCGCCCATATTTTGCATATGGCCGCCAAAGGGGCGCTGATAAATGGTGCCATCGGCATTACGCGAAAAAGGAACGCCCGCATGCTCCAGTTCGTACACAGCGGCAGGTGCCTCACGCACCATATATTCAATCGCGTCCTGGTCGCCGAGCCAATCGGAGCCCTTGACCGTGTCGTACATGTGCCACGTCCAGTGATCGGGCGAGTTATTGCCCAATGATGCAGCAATACCGCCTTGCGCAGCAACAGTGTGCGAACGGGTGGGGAATACCTTGGTGATGCAGGCGGTCTTAAGGCCCGCTTCCGCGCTGCCCATCGTGGCGCGCAGTCCTGAACCACCAGCGCCGACAACCACGGTGTCATAAGTGTGGTCAATAATCTTATAAGCGTCGGACATCAGGCGGAAGCTCCGGTAAATGCGAGTTTAGCAACAACGAAAATGCCGAATACGGCACTTGCGACAACGTAGAAATTAAGCAGGGCCATGGTGGCGAACTTCAATCCTTCGTCATGGACATAATCTTCGATCAACACCTGCAGGCCAAGGCGTGCGTGCCAGAAGATGTTGGCGACCATCAGGATCATGGGAACGGCAACAACAGGCTGCGCCAGCCATTGGGCAAGCGTCGCGTGCTCAAAATTAGGTAGCACCAAAAGCGAAATAACGAACCAGCTTGTCAAAAGCAGGTTACCGATCGCGGTAAGGCGTTGCTTCAACCAATGCTCACCGCCATGTTTCGCCGAGCCAAGACCCCTTACGCGGCCAATATATGTTCTGCTGTCCATTACCAAACTCCAAGGAAGCGCGATGCCACAAACAGGGCGACGAATGCAGTTGCAAAAAAGGCCGCGACAAATGCAGCCGAAGCCCATGTCTTGTTTGTTTTCAGTTCATAGCCGGCACCAATGTCGAGCACGAGGTGACGAAGCCCCGATGCCATATGCTGGAAAAAGCTAAACGTAACAGCCAAGGCAAGCAGGCGGAAAAACCAGTTGCTGAAAGTTTGCAACGTGGTCGCGCCTTCGCCTGCCGACACGACATAGGTCTGGAACGTGGCATAGCTTTCTGCCCCGCCGCCGATTGAGGCCAACCACCACAACAATGTCATCATTCCGGCAGTCGCCATAACGAATCCGGT
The DNA here is from genome assembly GCA_963508315.1 of uncultured Sphingorhabdus sp. Taxonomy (GTDB): domain Bacteria; phylum Pseudomonadota; class Alphaproteobacteria; order Sphingomonadales; family Sphingomonadaceae; genus Sphingorhabdus_B. The sequence goes on from CAUOWK010000006.1 coordinate 116,861, forward strand.
AGCGCGGTGGAAAATGGACACCGCCATTTGCGGTGACCAGCGATATACCTGCAGATGCGGGGACAAAGGTCTATTGGGGTTTTTCGCCATGAAATCAGCGTCCTTAATTAAGCGATGTGTCGACGTTGCGACGCTCTTTAATCGTTTAACGCCGTCGTGCAAGGCCACGCTGCCGCTTGATGCAATGTTGGTCACAGATTTGTTCGATAACAATTTTCGGAAATTTCGAGGGACCGAGCCGCCGCATTGTATAAAATAACCAGCTATTAACCAATCGCCCCCTAGAGATGTAAAACCGGAACGGCAGTTGTCAAAAGCTTCACAGGGACCAAAAATGGCTGAAAAATGGGATATTGCACCGTCGGATGTACAAAGCATTCTAGACGTGTTCAATCAGGACAAAAGCCTCACAACGCGATGCCGCAAAGTTGGCGACGTTCTGAATGACCATGTATTCGACATCAGTCGCTATTATTGGAGCTACTGGATCGACATGGGCAAGTTCCCGGAGCTTCAGGATGCTGACAATATCGCCAACGCCCACAAGAAAACGGCAGCGTTCATAGCCCGCCGTCTTCAGGATATTGACGGCGCGGAATGGTCCAAGTTTCTGACCCGCCAAGTCATGGATTCCTGCCAACGCGGAATTCCGCTGGAGCATGTTAATGCCGCGTCCACACGGACCAATGCCTATCTGCTCAGATTGCTTGGCGAACATTACGGTGTGGATCAGGTAGATTATCAGGATCTTGCCGCCGCGATATTAACCACAACCGGTCTGGAACTGTCGATTATGGCATTATGCTACACGTCGTTTCACGCCGAACAAAATGCGAGCCGCCGCCGTGAACAATCTGCGCAATTTGAATCCGACATCGGCACTGCTGCGCACGAGGTAGCCGACCGGACCGCAGTATTGCGTCAGCAAGCCTCCAGCAGCTCGCAAATGGCGAATGGTATGCTTTCCAAAGCATCGGAAGTCGCTGCAGCCTCAGAACAGTCCGCCATCGCGATGCGTGAGGCAGCGCAGACCGCAGCAGGCCTCATCCGCGCCATCGAGGACGCACGAACCGAGGTCGAGACCGCAGCCGACGTTGCCCATCGCGCCGCAGATGTTGCTACCAAGGGTGCCGTTGCGACTGACACATTATCCGAACAATCGCAGTCGATTGAATCCATCCTGGGCCTCATCCGCGATATTGCGGGGCAGACGAACCTGCTGGCCCTGAATGCGACCATCGAGGCGGCGCGCGCCGGTGATGCGGGGCGCGGCTTTGCCGTCGTTGCACAAGAAGTGAAGAGCCTTGCGAACCAGACAGCGCAAGCGACCGACGAAATCGCACAAAAAATCTCCGCAATCCAAAGCGCGACCAAGGCATCGGTGGAATCAAACGCCTCCATCCGCGAGACGGTCGACGAAGTTAAGCTGTCAGCCGAGCGTATTCGCCGCGCTATGGAGGATCAAGCGCAGACGGTTACCATGATCACCGCATCCGTCGATGAAACCGCGCTGGCAGCGGACCTTATGTCCAACACCATTTCCGCCATCCGCAGTGACACCGAAAATGTTGTCTCTGAAATCATGATGCTTGAGGAAGGCTTCAGCGAAGTGAACGCAAAAATCGCGTCGCTGCAAACCAACGCTACGCGGTTCGTGGGTAACCTCGTCCGATAGCGTGAGTTGAAATTTCATCGGGGCTGTGACAAGCAGCGCCGATGAAAACACATATCATGATAACCGGCGCATCGCGCGGTATTGGTGCCGCTATTGCAGCCTCCTTTGATCCAACAACAACGCGTGTATCTGCGCTTTCCAGTAAGGACGGCGACCTCAGCGATCCCGAGACGCCGGCCCGTTTGTGGACGGCAGCGCTCGACCAGTTGGATGGCCGCGTCGACATATTGATCAACAACGCCGGCATATTTGAAGAAAATCCGCTTGGTCGTGCTGATGACGAATGGCTGGAAAGCTGGAACCGCACGATGCAAGTCAATCTGACCGCGAGCGCCGATTTGTGCCGGCGGGCCGTGCTGCATTGGCAAGCGTCGGGCACCAAGGGCCGCATCGTCAACATCGCGAGCCGTGCCGCCTATCGCGGCGACAGCCCAGCCCATTGGCATTACGCCGCGTCGAAGGGTGCCATGGTCGCGATGACCAAAACCATAGCGCGGGCCTATGCCCGGGACGGCATTTACGCTTTTGCGATTTGTCCGGGTTTTACGATGACTGGCATGGCGGACAATTATCTGGAAAGCCGCGGCGGCGATAAATTGCTCGCTGACATTCCACTTGGCAAGGTTGCCGACCCCGAGGAAGTCGCGGCGCTCGCCAAGTTTTGCGCCCTCGACGCCCCGCCTTCAATGACGGGCGCAGTGCTCGACATAAATGGCGCAAGCTATGTCCGGTAACTGGACGGTCACATTCCCCTGCACGCGGGCCGAGGCCGAGGCACTGCACGAAGATGATGAATGGTTATCGTCGCTCGACCCCGTCCCCACGATTGTGGCGGATGAAGTGGAGGCGTTTAACGACGCCAAATGGCGGTTGGAGGCGTATTTTTCGTCCAAACCGGGCAAAGCTGTCATCGCTGCGATCCACGCGCGTTTCCCAAGTGCGGCTAAGGCAAAGCCGGTGGTGGAGCAGTTGCCGGACGCAGACTGGGTGGTGATGAGCCAGCAAGGGCTTGAACCGGTGCACGCCGGACGCTTTTATGTGCATACAGAGGCGAATAAGGGAAAAGTTCCCGCTGGCGCTATACCGTTTCACATAGAGGCAAGCCGCGCCTTTGGCACTGGCGGGCATGAAACGACCAGCGGCTGCCTCGCGATGCTTGACCGCATGAAACGGCAAGGCAAACGCTTCGGTCTAATCGCTGATATCGGCACGGGCACGGGTCTGTTGGCCTTTGCCGCGCACAGCCTGTGGCCCCGCGCCTATCTCACCGCGTCCGACATAGACCCCGTCAGCGTTGAGGTGACGGCGGAAAATGCGGCTGTGAACCATGTGCCTACAGGAATATCACAAGGCCAATTGGCGCTGTGCGTGGCAGAAGGCACCGCGCACCCGCTCATCATGACGCGCGCGCCCTATGACCTTGTGATCGCCAATATATTGGCCGGGCCATTGATTGAGCTCGCACCTTCGCTGGCCAACATTGTCGGCGAAGGCGGTTCGCTGATCCTGGCTGGCTTGCTCGATACCCAGGCCGACGCCGTGCTCACGGCCTATCGCCGCCAAGGTTTTCGCGTCCAGCGCCGCGACGATTTTGGCGATTGGCCCTGCCTGTGGCTCGTCAAGCGCCGCCAATATGCGTGGACCCGCCCGGTGCGCGGTACAGGCCGCACCAGCCAGCCACCGGGCGATTTCGGCACATGGTGAAAAGCCGTATTGCCTAAGCCATTGCGGCCAGCCATATCGCCCATATGGCAACCGACACCCGCATTGCAGATCTGGATTCGGCGCGACGTGCGCGACTGGCCGATGCGCTGGTGCAGGCAGGTCGCGGTGACCGCACTGCATTTGCAGCGGTTTATAAGGCGACCTCGGCGAAACTATTTGGCGTGTGCCTGCGTATCTTCCCTGACAAAAATGAAGCGGAAGATGTGTTGCAAGACGCCTATCTCACAATCTGGAACAAGGCGGCGAGCTTTGAAAGCGGCCGCGCCAGCCCGATAAGCTGGCTCGTCGCGGTGACGCGTAACCGCGCGATTGACCGTCTGCGGGCGAAAAAGCAGACCGCTGCGGCATCGTTGGATGAAGCGGCGGAGGTGGCCGACAATGTCCCGCTGGCCGATGCGCAACTGATATCGGATGGCGATGACCGCACGTTGCATGACTGCATCGGCGCGCTGGACTCACGCGACGCATATTTCATCCGCAGCGCGTTCATCGGCGGATCAACCTATGCCGATTTGGCCAAGGCCGAGGGCGAGCCGCTTGGCACTGTCAAGAGCCGCATTCGCAGGGCGCTTATGAAATTGCGCGGCTGCATGGAGGGGGCGGCATGACTCGCTTGACCGAAGACGACATCATCTTGGCGGGCGAATATGTGCTTGGCCTGCTGGACGCTGCGCAAGACGCTGCAGCCACTGCGCGCATCGCCGTTGACCCTGCCTTCGCAGCGGAGGTTGAGGCATGGCGCGTGCGCCTCATGCCGATGCTCGGCAGCGAACAAGCGCCACCGCCGCATATCTGGACCAAGATTGAAAACGCCCTGCCCGCATCGACCGGTCAGGATTTGGGGTCAGGCCAAGTCACATTCTGGCGCACGATCAGCGGCATTTCGGTCACCGCCGCCATTTTCATGGCTGTGCTATTGTTGCAAAAGCCTGAGACCGCGCCGCAATTGGCACCCCAAAATCCTATGGTCGCGGCATTGGGCAGCGAAACCGGCAATTCCGCCATTACCGCGCAATATGATGCGCGTCAGGGTACCATGTTGCTGACCCCGGTCGCGCTTGACACCGGCAAGCTATATCCCGAACTCTGGGTGGTACCTGAGGACGGCAAGGCACGCTCGCTTGGTATGATCGACGCGAAGAATCCATCGCAAATGTCGGTCACGCCGCAAATGCGTCAGTATCTTCATGAAGGCGCACTTTTGGCCATCACGCCAGAGCCAGCGCAAGGCGCGCCGGGCGGTGTTGCCACCGGCCCAATCCTCGCCAGCGGCAAAATCAGCATTTTGTGATTTATTTTCAGTGACGGATGCATCCGGGCTGATGCTTCATCCGTAGCTATTCGCAGCACGCCACCAAAGGCAGTGCCTAAAATAGGAAAGCTGAAACAATGAAACGCACCAACCGTTTATTCATCGCACTCGCCCTTGCCTCTTCAACAATGGCTGGCACCGCCGTCATGGCACATAACCACAAGATGTCGAACCCGACCGTAGGCGGCGCTGCAATGGCACCGACCAAGACCATCGTCGAAAATGCGTCTGCTGCACCAAATCTGACCACATTGGTTGCTGCGGTCAAAGCAGCTGGCCTTGTTGACACACTCGCCAGCCCCGGCCCGTTCACTGTGTTTGCGCCAACGAACGCCGCGTTTGAAAAGCTTCCCGCCGGCACCGTCGGAACATTGGTGAAGCCAGAGAATAAGGGCACGCTGACCAAGATCCTCACCTATCACGTTGTCGCAGGCAAGCTGACGTCGACGGACATCGTCGCTGCCATAAAGGCCGGCGGCGGCACCGCGACCCTGACCACCGTTGCGGGCGAAACAATCAGCGCGCGCCTGTCGGGCAACAGCGTAGTCATCACAGACGGTAAAGGCGGTCAGTCAACCGTATCTACTGTGGACGTCATGCAATCCAATGGCGTCGTGCACGTCATTGATTCGGTATTGCTGCCTTAAACGGTAGCAGGGTAGCCGGTCGCTTTGCCCCCCTCAGCGACCGGCACCCAACGCATAAGCTTGCGTTCCCCGCGTAATGACCGTGTCTTCGGGAACAATATCGCCAACAGCGATATCCGGCAGGGCCTCAAGTCGCGCATAAAGGGGTGCAAAATCCGTTTCGACGGTCGTCCGTAGCAATTCTTCCATGCTGGAAATGACGAAGTAATTCTGCTGAAAATCATCGATGCGGTAATGCGTGCGCATAACGCGCACCAAATCGAACGCGATACGGTTCGGACTGTCCGCCTCCAGCGCAAAAATGCTCTCGGCATAGCTGGAGACAATGCCTGCCCCATAGATCCGCAGGCCATCAGCCTGCTGAATCAGGCCAAATTCTACTGTGTACCAATAGAGCCGCGCCAGATGGTCAAGCGCCCCAAAGCCAAGCGAACGCAGTCCGCCCTGGCCATAAGCGACCATATAATCCGCAAACACCGGGTCCGCGAGCATCGGCACATGACCGAATACGTCATGAAACACGTCGGGTTCCTGCAAATAATCCAGCTGATCCGGCGTGCGGATGAAATTGCCTGCCGGAAAACGCCGGTTAGCCAGATGGTCAAAGAAAACATCATCCGGCACCAGCCCGGGAACGGCGACAATCTGCCACCCCGTCGCAGCCATCAGCCGCGCGTTCAATTCGCGGTAATCGGGGATGCCCGACTTGGACAATTTCAGCACATCCAGTCCGCGCAGAAATGCATCGGCGGCACGGCCCGGCAGCATCGCGCTTTGCCGCGCAAATAGCTGGTCCCACATCGCGTGCTCGTCCGCACTGAACGTCTCCCAGTTTTGGGGAATCGTCCAATCGGCGTTTGCGCCAGCGGGTGGGGTGTCATAGACATGGCTGTCTTTAGTCATGGCAACTGGTTACACTTGAAACTGTTTCGCATCAACAGCGTCTGGACAGCCATTCGTGCGGTATTGGGATGGCCAATGCTGTTTGTCGGCCTGTACATGGCCGCTGCCTTGCTCGGCAGCCTCATCCCCGCCAACCGCGACTGGCGTGAGCCGGACTCAGGCCTCACCTTATTTGTCGAAACCAATGGCGTGCATGTCAGCCTGATCGTTCCGATGCGCGCAGGCGGTGAGGACATCAGCGATCTCATTCGCCCGCAAGACCTGCAAAACCCCGAACTTTTTGGCACCCATGCGATGATCGGTTGGGGCCATGGCGGCGTCTATCGCAATAGCCCGACATGGTCCGACGTGCGTGTGCGGGACGTAGCAAGCGCCGTTGTCGGATCCGACGACAGCTTGCTGCACATTTATCATGTGAATAACCCGGCACCCACGCCATATCGCGCGGCATTCCGTGTGTCAGCGGCACAATTTCGTGCCATCATCCGCGACATTCGCCGCAGTTTCCGGCTGAATACAGCAGGCGAAAGCATCCCGATGCCGGGCTATGGCCCCGACAACCTGTTTTACCGCGCGAACGGAAGGTACAGCGCATTACACACCTGCAACAATTGGACGGGGGACGTCTTGCGGCGTGCCGGTGTAAAAACAGGCGTTTGGACACCAATGCCGGGCGGAGTCATGCGCTGGTTTCCCAGACGCGATGGATAGCGCAAGGGCGCTTAGGCGGTTTGCACAATCTCGGCCCACTGGGCCTCGTCAATGACCTGTATGCCAAGCGCCGTGGCTTGTTTCAGCTTCGATCCGGCACCCGGCCCTGCGACCACAAGGTCGGTTTTCGCGCTTACCGACCCTGCCGACTTTGCACCCAGCGCCTCGGCCTGGGCCTTGGCTTCGTCGCGGCTCATCGTCTCCAGCTTGCCGGTAAATACGATATTTTTGCCCGTCCATTCGCTTTCGCGCACATTGGACACATAAGATGCCGGCTGAACCTCGCTTAACAGGTCCTCCCAGACGGAGACATTGTGCGGTTCATGAAAGAAATCACCCAGCGCCTCGGCCACCGCGCCGCCGATACCATCGATGGCGGTAACATCCGCGATAGCGCCTGCGTCCGCAGCCGCAAGCCTGCGCCCCATATGGCCCACCTGTTCGACCGAACCGAACGCCTTGAACAGGTCCCGCGCAGTCACCGTGCCGATGTGGCGAATACCAAGACCAAACAGCAGTTTTGCCCCGTCCGGTGTGCGTTTCGATTCAATCGCTGCCAACAGGTTATCCACAGACTTATCCTGCCAGCCCTCGCGCGCCAATATATCCGCGCGGCGTTTGCGTAGCCGGAAAATATCGGCGGGGCTTTCCAGCCAACCAAGGTCGAAAAATTCCTGAATGGTTTTTTCACCAAGGCCTTCAATGTCCAACGCCGCGCGGCTCACAAAATGGATAAGGCGCTGCACGCGTTGTGCAGGGCACACCAATCCGCCCGTGCAACGGACATCGACTTCGCCCTCTTCGGCCACGGCTTCCGAACCACATTCGGGGCAATGATCCGGAAAATCATAGGCCGCACGTGCGACATCGCGCGTGAGATTTTCGACGATTTGGGGGATTACGTCCCCTGCCCTTTGCACGACGATACGGTCGCCGGGCCGAACGCCCAATCGCGCAATCTCGTCGCGGTTATGCAAAGTCACGTTCGATACGACAACGCCGCCGACGGTCACAGGAAGCAAGCGGCCCACCGGCGTCAGCTTTCCGGTGCGGCCGACCTGAATGTCAATATGCTCCAGCGTCGTTTCCGCGCGCTCGGCGGGAAACTTATGGGCAATGGCCCACCGCGGCGCTTTAGCCACGAAGCCCAGCCGCTCCTGCCAATCAAGCCGGTCGACCTTGTAGACGACGCCATCAATGTCATACGGCATTTCGGCGCGGTGTCGTTCAATGTCGGCATAATGGGCAAGTGCCTGTTCGGCAGAATCGAGCCGCACCAACAAGGGCGAAATCGGAACGCCCCATGATGCAATCGCGGTCATGACCCCAATCTGGGTTTGTGCGGGCAGTGCGCTGACGTCGCCCCACCCATGCGCCAGAAAGCGCAGCGGGCGGGACGCTGTAACCGCCGCGTCTTTTTGCCGAAGCGACCCCGCCGCTGCATTGCGGGGGTTGGCAAATATCTTGCCGCCTTTGGCCTGTTGCGCTGCGTTAATGGCCGCAAAGTCGGATTTCGCCATATACACTTCGCCGCGGATTTCGAATATCGCGGGGACATCGCCCGACAGCTTTTGCGGAATATCGCTAATAAAGGCGACGTTTGCGGTGACATCCTCACCAACCGCGCCATCACCACGTGTCGCCGCTTGTTTCAGCACAGCATCTTCATAGCGCAAGGACAGCGAGAGGCCGTCAATCTTGTCCTCCGCCGTCAGCGCGACGTCCGCTTCGGGACCAAGGTTGAGGAACCGGCGCACACGGCCAACAAAATCATGCACGTCGTCGGCGTTGAACGCATTGTCGAGGCTCATCATCCGCTTGGCGTGCGTGATTTTTTTCAGCCCCGATCCTTCCACGGCAGCGCCAACTTGCCGGTTGGGACTGTCGGCGCGGACGAGATGCGGGAACTGCGCCTCCAGCGCATTGTTGCGTTGGACCAGCGCGTCATATTCGGCGTCGGAAATTTCCGGCGCGTCTTCGGCGTGGTAGCGTTTGTTATGATAGGCAATTTGCTTTGCCAGACGCATCAATTCATTGGCCGCCTCGGCTTCGGTGGTCACTCGGCAGCTCCGGACAGTGGCTTCTTCACATCGAACGACACGCGGAACAAGCGTCCGGGACGTGCCAACTCATAAGTTAAGGTTCGTTTGGGTTCGATTTCAAAGGCCCAGACATTGGCATTCGAAACCGTTCGACCTTCCTTTGTAAACATCGCTTTCGAATAGGCATCTGCGGGAAATTCCTGCCGCATTGCGGTTCCGGATTGAATCGTGTCACCGCCATATTGCGACACCGGATCTTCGGTCCCGTCTTTCAGCATGTGCCGGTGTTTCAGGCGCAGGCCGCTATCGGTGCGCGTAACAATCCATGTTCGGGAGCGGTCTTCGCCAACATCAAAGGCGATGCGAACTTCGCTGGCACTGCATTCACGTACGTGCGCGCGCATGTCGGCCGTCGCAAAGCTAGCGTCGCTGGCATCGCCTGCGACAAGTTTGCCCGCGAAGCTTTTGCCGCACATCGTCGACATATTTTGAAAGAAGGCGTCGGCTGCGGTTGGTGTCTTGTCCGTGGTGGCACAAGCGCCGAGCGCGAATAGGGCTAGTATTGCTATCTGCCTCACACGACCTCCAACAATCTCTCGGCTTGCGCCCTTGCCTCGTCCGTTACCTCAGCGCCTGAGAGCATACGTGCGATCTCCTGACGGCGTGCTTCGCTATCCAGCAGCACGACGCCGGTGCGCGTCACCGTCCCCTGGCTCGATTTGGCGATGAAATAATGCGCGCGCCCACGTGCCGCAACTTGCGGACTGTGGGTGACGGCGAGCAACTGAGTCCGCGTTGCAAGCCGCGCGAGGCGTTCGCCAATCGCTGCCGCAACTGCACCGCCCACGCCCCGGTCGATTTCGTCAAAGATGATCGTGGCCGCCCCGCCCTCTTCCGCCAGCGCGACTTTCAGCGCCAATATGAAACGCGACAATTCGCCCCCCGACGCAATCTTGCCAAGCGGGGCGAACGGCGCACCGGGATTTGTCGAAATCAGAAATTCGACGCGGTCCATGCCTGACGCGGTCCAGCGGTCTTCGGGCAGTTGCTCGACCGCTGTCTGGAATTGCGCTGCGTCGAGCTTCAACGGGGCCAATTCGTTCTTCACCGCCGCATCCAGCTTTGCTGCTGCAGTCGTGCGGGCCGTGGACAAAGCGGTTGCCGACTGCACGAATAGCGCGTGCTTCTCCGCTGTCTCGGCCTGCAACTTAGCCAGGCCTTCGCCGCCAGCCTCAATCGAGTGCAACTGCGCGGTCAGCCGTTCCTGCAACGCGATGATGCCATCGGGCGCGATGTTGTGCTTGCGGGCCAAGGCGCGCAATTCGAAAAGCCGCTCCTCGATTTCGTCAAGGCGCGCTGGCTCAAACTCGATCGCGCGTGCCGCGGCGTGGAGTTTATCCTCGGCTTCGCTTGCCTCGATAACGGCGCGGTCCAATGCGGTCAGCGCTTCGGACAGCAACGGGTGCGCATCAGCGAGACGATCCAGTTTACGCGCGGCGCCGCGGATGAGGGCAAGTCCGCTTTTGGGCCCTTCAAAGCTGTCGAGCACCGCCTTCAAATCCTCGGCAATGCGCTCGCCTTTTTGCATGTCCGACCGTTCGCCGGCCAATTGCTCCTCTTCCCCCGGCTGTGGCTGAAAAGCGTTGATCTCCGCCACCGCATGCTCAAGCCATTCGCGGTCGCGGGCGGCGTTCTCCAGCGCCTCCCGCGCAGCATCCAGACGCAATTTCGCATCCTGCCATGCCGCAAAGTTAGCCGCGACCGTGGCGGTGTCACAACGTCCGAAGGCATCCAGCAAAGCCCGATGTCCGCGCGGGTTCAACATCCCGCGATCATCATGCTGCCCGTGTATCTCGACCAAGGCCGCACCCACATCCCGCAACAAAGCGGCGGAGCATGGCTGGTCATTGATGAACGCCTTGCTCCCGCCATCGGCCTTGACCGAACGGCGGATAATCAGCGGTTCGCCCGCACCAATGTCGATGTCGTTTTCCGCGAGCATCGCGGCGACATGCGCGGGAGCTTCGAAACTGGCGGTGACTTGCGCTTTGTCGGCACCCGAACGGACGAGCCCGCTATCGGCACGCGCACCCAACGCCAAGCCAAGCGCATCGAGCAAAATCGATTTTCCGGCACCGGTCTCACCGGTCAGCACACCAAGGCCACCGGCAAATTCCAGGTCAAGTGCCTCGATCAGCACAACATCGCGGATAGACAGACCAGTTAGCATGTACCGTCCGTCAGCATCGCATCACGCTGCTGGCGCGTGCTTCTGCATCAGATTATAGGCGCGGGCGTACCATTCGCTACCGGGGTAGTTCGCACCCAGAACCGCAGCGGCCTTCTTTGCCTCCTCTGGCACGCCCATCGCCAGATAGCTTTCGGTCAGCCGATACAAAGCCTCAGGCGCATGCGTCGTGGTGTCATATTTCTCGACCACTTCGCGGAACCGCAGCGATGACGCCAGCCACAAAGCACGGCGCTGGTAAAAACGGCCGATTTCCATTTCCTTGCCCGCCAGATGGTCACGCACAAGGTCGATCTTCAACGTCGCATCCGACGCATAACGCGAATTGGGATAGCGACGCTGCACTTCGCCCAAGGCGGCCAATGCCTGCTCCGAAATCTTCTGGTCGCGCGTCACATCGCTGATTTGCTCATAATAAGACAAAGCGATCAGATAATATGCGTAGCCCGCGTCCTTGTTACCCGGATGGATCGACAGGAACCGGCGCGATGACTGGATCGACTCATTATATTTCTGCGCCATGTAGTAACTGAACGCGCTCATCAACTGCGCGCGGCGGGCCCATGGCGAATAAGGATGCTGGCGCTCGACCTCGTCAAACAAGGCCGCCGCGACCTCATATTGCTTGGCATCAAGCTTGTCCTTCGCCGCCGCATAGAGCGTATTTACGTCGCGCGCGACATAACGGGTGTTGCTGCCGGGCTTCGCACCGCCGCCGCCAAGGCCAAGCATAGCGCAGCCGGAAAGCATGGAAGATGCGGCCAAAACCGCCACGGGCAGAAGGATTTTTTTGTTCATGGACGTTCCCTAGATAATCTTCGCCCCACAGCCAAGCATTTTGCAAGGCCATGGTCGATAAAGGCGCGGGGAATGTGCGCATACGCGCCTGTATCGGGGATGAACTGGCGCATGAAAAACATCGGCGTTGGCGCAGCCCCGCCTTATCCGTCATCGACATCAACCCCCCGTCGCTTCGCCAGCACACGCAGCTTTTTGATGATGCTTTCGTTCAGCTCGTCACTCGACATTTCGGCATTGGGGTTTGGCCCCCATCCGCGCAGCCCGTTGCGCTGCGCCCATGTCCGGAACGCGCTGCCCTTGTGCATATGCAGCAGCGACAGGCATTGTTCGGGGGTCATCGGCGATATGGGCAACGCCGGTTCCCATTCCTCCAGCTGGTCATAGGCATGCGGGTCAAGCGAGATGACCGCGCGTTCCAGCATCGCGATTTCCAGCGCATGATACCCATCCTCCACCGCCGCATCCCAGCATTTGGCAAATTCGTACCAGCGACTGCGGTGCCCATAAGCCGACGCAATCGACAGCCCGACCTCCTGACAGGCGAGCCGGACATTGCACGTCGCCGACAGCACGGCGAGAAACCGCTTTTCCTCCGCCACGGTCCATTGTTTCAACCGCGCCCGCGACAATTGCACCCGCCGCCCGCCACCCCAACCGCCACTACCGCGCACGACAAGCCGCTCGCCATCAATAGTCGCCCATTTGCCGGATGGCTTTACGGTACCCGCAGAAGAAAGCCGCACCCGCGCGTCAGCAATAGCCGCCTCCATCCGCGCCTTGAACGCAGGGTCCGTCGCACGGTGGAGCGCCACCCAAGAACGCGACACCCGCGCGCGTTCGGCAGAGATCGTCTGGTTGCCCGTTTCGGCGAGCGCAGTGAAGAAAGCCTCTGCGCGGGCCGTGCTGGTTTTGGCTGACATGGGGGCGTCCTCTTATGTGCGTTTTAGAGGACATAGTTATTAGGCAGGACTTGGGGTTGTAGGAAAGAGGTTTGATTTGGTGAACAGTTTACTTCGTCACTTATACCGACAGTAAGCGGTGGCTTTCATGATTAACGAAACGTTCAGCCAATCCAGCGCCGATTTCGGAACCCGCTAGAGTAAAAATGCCTTAATCAGTCGTCAGTGGCGCAATCCCTGATAGAGGCCAAGTGCCTCGCGCTCAATTCGGGCTATCGCTGTAGGCTCATCACCGCGATATATCGGCAGCGCCGCTAATCTATTTGCCGCTCTGCGACGCAAGTCATGATTGATCACATTTTCACGTTCTAACAGAGCCACCACTTGAACGTCCTCGTGAACTTCATAGAGAGCCTGCATTTGCAAGAATATAGCATCATTAACGCGCTGCGCAGACGAACCGAAAAAGACAGCGACCGGAGCACGGTTGGGAGCTCTTATTACCATATCCGGTACCGTGTCAGACAGTGAAGAGCTAACAGCAACATCCTGCTGAACAATAGCCCTGCCATCCATCTTTTGAATGATCTGGGCCGCAGCATCCTCTTTGAACGTACTTGTGACTCTGTCTTTGGTGAGAAGGAGGAAATCATTGATGCGCAGCATAAACGACAAAAAGCGCATCGCTGCTTTAGGCAGATCATCCTCGCGCATTGTATCGCTATGAAGAAGCATCTCATCCTCATCAAGTTCAATGCCATGCCCGTCCATAAGGGCGGAGAGAGCATCGGAACGAGTATCCGTGCTAAAATCGACTCCAGCGGCTTCTAAAAAAGGAATCGTCGTGCCGTCGTCTTCAACTCGAAAAAAGCCATCGCGAGTTTTGTCACGCACGATGTAGAAAGCGACCGAATCCCCATCATCGCGGCGGAATGTGGTTGTGACGGCGTAGCCAACTGAAACATCCGTCAGCTTCAAATCGCCACAGAAAGCTTGGCAAAGCGCCTCTTTCATTAAATTAAGTCCTTTGGTTGTAGCCCAAAGAATCGCACGGTTTCGGACCAAAGCCAAGGCTTTAATCCAGGGTAGCCATCTAATTTGAAAGCAGTGCGCCTATGGAAGGTGCGGGCCGACGGCAGACGTTTAACCCAAGGCCCATGAACCAGCGTTCCAGCAGGCGCAGTGTCAATTTGGTTTTCGTCACCACACAAAGTGTGAAGGTGCCAACCAGTCTCATGATCGGCATGATACTCATAGCAGCAGAGCACGATGGTATCACGGCCACTTCGCAAACCCAGATGAATACGAGCAATAGCCTTTTCTTCGTTAACTAAGATCCGAATAACAAATTCTCGTCCGTCACATTCAAATTCGGCAAATCGCCAACTCCAAGACGACCCCATGGACCATGCTTTCTTTCCGGCTTTCGAAAGGGGGAATTTGGTCTTTGGCATTTTTCCAGTTCCCCAGTCGCCAACGGCCAAATTTAGCTTGTCGCCTCGAATGACATCTTGAATTCTCATGAAGCATGACTGCTCAAGCACGCAGGATAAGTCAAGTCTATGCGTATTAAAGTATATAGCTAGCGATATGTCAGAAATAATTTCTGCTTCATTTCAGACAATGCTGAGCGTATTTTATTGGCGAATTTTACATCGAGATGGTATTCGCATGCCAATTAAACGACACTAATGAAGCTAAAATTTCTCGCCGAAATGACAGGCAGATTTGTTACATACGCTAATTGCTATTACTCAAGTTACTTGGGTCTGCCTTGACCCGCGCTGGATTATTCCTTGGCCGTCACCCGCGCTAAGTTGCGGGGAAGTCCTCGCATTCACCTCTGGCGCTTCCCGCGCGCAAACCTCCTACCCCACCACCATCAACTGCGACGGAAACGGCGCGGCCAGCTTTACTGCCTCCTCTGCACTCCCTGTTAGCCAGTGTTCATAATCCTCTGGCTGCAAAATCACGGGCATCGCTTTGGGATGCAGCGGCGCGACCAGCGGGTTGGGCTCGCACGTCAGGAACGCAAAGGCGTTTCCTTCTTCGGTTGGACGCCAGATACCCGCAAAGGCGGAGACGGGGGCGTCGGTGACGCGGAACCAATGTTCCTCCCGCCCAGCGCCGATTTTGGGTTCGGCAAATTCGGTGAAGGGGACAAGGCAGCGTTGCCGTGGGCTTGCAATCATCGACCGCCAGAACGGGCTATTCAGGTTCCGCACATTGGTGATGCGCTTTGTCACGCTGGTGCCGGGGCGCTTGCCCGCCATCTTGTACGGCACGCCCCATTGCATCGTCTCCATGATTTTGGACGCGCCATCGATGCGGGCAATGATCGCCTGATATCTGGGCCAGACGTCAATCTTGATTTCCGAAAATTCCTCGTGCGGCTGGTCCCACGCGATATATTCGTGCCACGATGGAATGGCCTCCGGATTGGCGCGGTAATGGTTGCACATTAGGCAAGGCTAGCGGCACTTCGCAGTGCTTTCCACTATTATGCTTGCGGGTGGGTGTGGGCCGGGCGCCAAGGACAACTACCGAAGCATCATAGCTAACGAAAAAAGGGGCCGCCGCAGCGACCCCTTTCCTCTCCAGTCCCTTTGCAGGATGTTCTGTTTGGGGTGAGAGACACGGCCCGTGCCCCTCCACCATTCTTCGAATGGTCCCCCTCCCCGTTTCGGGGAGGATCTGGTTTAGTCTTTCAGGAACGCTGGCACATGGTCGGGGTTGCCGCCGCCTTCGTTTCCGCCTTCGCTACGCTCTGGACGCGGACCGCGATCGCGGTTTCCGCCGCCGTCACGGCGTGGGCCACGGTCGCCGCGGCCTTCGCCCCGACCGCCACGATCTCCACCGCCACCGCCGCCTTCGCGGCGTGGGCCACGTTCGCTACGCTCGCTCTTTTCACGGGGCGGGCGTGTATCTTCCAGCTCGGCGCCGGTTTCCTGATCGACAACGCGCATCGACAAGCGAACCTTGCCACGCGGGTCGATTTCAAGAACCTTGACCTTTACGTCCATGCCTTCGCTGACAACGTCGGTTGGCTTTTCAACGCGCTCGTTGCGCATTTCGCTGACGTGCACGAGGCCGTCTTTGCCGCCCATGAAGTTCACGAATGCACCGAAATCAACGATGTTGACGACTTTACCGTCATATACCTTGCCGACTTCCGCTTCTTCAACGATGCCCGAAATCCACTTGCGAGCGGCTTCGATCTGCGTGAGGTCGCTCGACGAAATCTTGATGAGACCTTCGTCATCAATGTCGACCTTTGCGCCGGTTGTCGCGACGATTTCGCGAATAACCTTGCCGCCGGTGCCGATGATGTCACGGATCTTGGCTTTGTCGATCTGCATCGTTTCGATACGCGGTGCGTGTGCACTCAGTTCCGAACGGGCTTCACCCAATGCCTTGGCCATTTCGCCCAGGATGTGCGCGCGGCCTTCCTTGGCCTGGTTCAATGCAGCTTCAAAGATTTCGCGGGTAATACCGGCAATCTTGATGTCCATCTGCATCGTGGTGATGCCTTCGGAAGTACCAGCTACCTTGAAATCCATGTCGCCCAGATGATCTTCATCACCCAATATGTCGGACAGGATCGCGAAATCCTTTCCTTCAAGGATAAGGCCCATGGCGATACCCGATACAGGACGCTTCAATGGAACGCCTGCGTCCATCATGGCGAGCGAACCGCCGCAAACCGACGCCATCGACGACGAGCCGTTGGACTCGGTAATGTCGCTGGTCAGACGGATGGTGTACGGGAATTCGTCCTTGGTTGGCAGAACGGGGTGCAATGCGCGCCATGCGAGCTTGCCATGGCCGACTTCGCGGCGACCCGGCGCACCGAAGCGGCCGACTTCACCCACGCTGTAGGGCGGGAAGTTATAATGCAGCATGAAATGCTCATAATGCAGGCCACCAAGGCCGTCGATCATCTGCTCTGCGTCCTTGGTGCCCAAGGTGCAGGTTGCGATGGTCTGCGTCTCTCCGCGTGTGAACAGGGCGGAACCATGTGCGCGTGGCAAGAAGTGCGTTTCGCCAACGATGGGGCGAATTTGCGTGGTGGTGCGTCCATCGATACGCGTGCCGTCCTTCAGGATGGCGCCACGGACGATTTCGGCTTCCAGCTTCTTCATCAGCTTGCCAGCAGCAAGTTGATCCTGCGGCGCGGCGTCGGTGAAGGCTTCCTTCGCCTTGGCGCGGGCGACGTTCAGGGCGTTGCTACGCTCCGACTTGTCGGTCAGCTTGTAGGCAGCGGCGATGTCCTTGCCGATCAGCTTCTTCAGCTTGTCCTTGGCAGCCGACAGGTCAGCCTGCTCCGCCATGGCCCAAGGCTCCTTAGCGGCTTGTTCGGCCAGCTTGATGATCGCCTTGACGACTTCCTTACACGCGTCATGCGCGAACAGGACGGCGCCGAGCATGATTTCTTCCGAAAGCTCATTCGCTTCGGATTCCACCATCATCACGGCGTCATAGGTCGCGGCGACGACCAGATCGAGGTCGCCTTCGGCAACCTGCTCGTCGGTCGGGTTCAGGATATATTCGCCATTCAGATAACCAACGCGCGCTGCGCCGATGGGGCCCATGAACGGAACGCCCGAAATGGTCATCGCCGCCGAAGCAGCAACCAGCGCGAGGATATCAGGCTCATTCTCGCCATCATAGGAAAGAACCTGCGCAATAGCATTGATCTCGTTATAAAACCCTTCCGGAAACAAAGGCCGCAATGGCCGGTCAATAAGACGCGAAACCAGCGTTTCCTTCTCCGTCGCACCACGTTCGCGCTTGAAGAAGCCACCGGGGATACGGCCGGCTGCCGAATATTTTTCTTGATAGTGAACGGTCAATGGGAAGAAGTCCTGACCATCCTTTACCGACTTCGCCGCGGTAACCGCGCAAAGTACAACAGTTTCGCCGAGCGATGCCATAACAGCGCCATCAGCTTGGCGGGCAACCTTGCCCGTTTCGAGTGTCAGGGTTTGTCCGCCCCACTCGATTGATACAGTTTTCGTATTAAACATAGATTTTCCTTTGACCCGCATGCCCTATGCAATGCGGGGCCTCGATTGAGCGGATGATCCGATCCGCAAACGGCTGGGGCATTTTGAGCCCCTATGGCGCGCCCAGCCTCATTGCTGAACGACCCCATTTGTGTTCATGTGGCTCAGGCGACCACTCAAGTCCACCACACTACATGCAAAAAGCGGCCCCGTTTGAGGCCGCTTTTGTGATTCTTACTTACGAAGACCGAGCTTCGCGATGAGGGCGGCATAACGCTCGCCGTCAATTTTCTTCAAATAATCGAGAAGCGAACGACGCTTGTTGACCATCTGGAGAAGCCCACGACGCGAATGATTATCTTTGTGGTGGTCTTTGAAATGCGCCGTCAGGGTGTTGATACGGTCGGTAATAATGGCGACCTGCACCTCTGGTGATCCGGTATCGTTAGGCTCGCGAGCGTGCTCTTTGATGACCTGGGCTTTGCGTTCTGCAGTAATTGACATATTTTTCCTTCGAACATCATAGAGTAAGGTTAAAGCCACGGACGGTTTTTAATTCACCGTCGATGCTCTCCACCAGCGCAATAGGCCGCAAATCTGCGCCCCTCGCCCAATGTAGCCCATCTTTCATGGCAATCCCGGTCAAGACGCGACCCTGTTGGATCGCCCTTGCCTGTTCCGGGGAGAGATCAAGAGCCGGGATGTCGACCAGCCCTGCCTCTATCGGCAAGATAACGTCTTCTTGGGCTGCCCCTTGGCCGAATGCATTGAGTTTGTCCAGCGAAATCGCGCCATTCAGGGCAAAAGGACCTGCCCGCGTGCGGCGCAGCATAGAGACATAGCCCACAGTACCCAAAGCATATGCGATGTCACGCGCCAAGCTTCGAATGTATGTACCTTTGGAAACGTCGGCAGTCAGGGTAATTGCCGTCAATGGGGCGTCAGTGGGTAAAAGAGGCTCCGTTTGCCCTACGGAAAGCGCATATACCGTCACCGCCCGCGACTTCATCTCGACCGTTTCCCCTGCCCGCGCCAAATCATAAGCGCGCTTGCCATCGATTTTAATCGCCGAGTAGGCAGGAGGTATCTGTTCAATTGAACCGGTAAACTGCGCCAGCACCTGCTCCACCTGTTCGAGCGTTGGCCGAACCTCTGAAGTCGCTACAACCTCTCCTTCGGCATCGAGACCGCTGGTCTCCATCCCAAAGCTGATTGTGAAATCATATGTCTTTGACGCGTCCAGCATCCGACCACATAATTTGGTGGCCTCACCCAAGGCGATTGGCAGAACACCAGTTGCCAGCGGGTCAAGCGTGCCACCATGCCCAACCTTCACCTTGCCAAAACCGGCAGAACGCAAGTTGCGCTTTACGGCTGCAACGGCCTGCGTTGAACCCAACCCAAGCGGTTTATCTAGGATGATCCAGCCATGCATGCCAGCCCTTTAGGGCGCGGCGTGGCATCAAGTCAATTTGAAGGCGCAGCAACGTCCCTGCCTGCAGCCAATGCTTGCTTGCGAAGCATCTGTCGCTCTTTACGTGGCAGGGGTTTGTTGGCCGTTACCAGACTTGCAACTTGGCATTTGTCGCCTGCAACGATAATCGTGCTAAACTTATCAAACGTAGCTGAACCACGGGTGTCGAAACCAATCGCTTGCGCGAAATTGAGTTCCTGACATCCGCCGAGCACCTCCGCATAATACCAGCGCCGTTGCCGGTCCTCAAGCCAGATGCCGTCATTACCATCGGCTTCAAAATTACGGATTGCGCCTTGGTTGGGAAAATTGATCTTGGTCTCCACGCCGACTTCGGGCCACACATGTGGCTCCGGCTTTTTGGATTGAGCGGGCACCGCTATGGCGGCTGCGACCAACAATGAGCACATGGTATTTTTCATCATAGGCTAGATGATATGCCTTTCTTGATGAACGGCAAATGAAAAGTCAGCCTAACCCGCGCGCCTCGTTAAAATGCTTTCGGCACATTGCGATGTAGCGATCATCGCCACCGATCTCGGTTTGGGCGCCATCAACCACGGCCTTGCCTTTCTCATCAACCCGCAAGTTCATCGTCGCTTTGCGGCCGCAGTCGCAGACACCTTTTAACTCAACAAGGCTGTCCGCAATGCCAAGCAATGCGGCGGAGCCGGGAAACAGCTCACCTTGAAAATCCGTGCGCAGTCCATAGCAGACGACGGGAATGCCCGCCTTGTCGGCCAAGCTGGCGGCCTGCCATACCTGCTTCTTAGTTAGAAACTGCGCTTCATCGATCAGTACGCACGCCAAAGGCGTTTCTGCGTGCTGGGCGAGGACAGCTCCCTCTATATCGGTCGTACCCTCAAACCGGCTTGCATCGCCTGCAAGGCCAATACGCGAGCTGATGGCACCGAAACTCGGGCGGTCGTCAATCGCGGCGGTCCATAGCATCACCTTCATACCGCGCTCGCCATAATTGAATGCGGCCTGCAACAATGTCGACGATTTGCCGGCGTTCATCGATGCATAATAGAAATACAGCTTGGCCATTATTCCGCGTCGTCGCCGTCAGCGTCTTCGGTCAGGTCCTGCTGCACCTTGGGCTGCGCCAACAAGCCTTCGATATGGGTTGCCTGATCAAAGCTATCGTCCGCCAGAAACTTTAGCTTCGCAGCATATTTCATGCTTACGCGCGACGCGACTTCCTTTTGGAAGAACGCCGTGTTGGTGCGCAGTGCCTTCAACACCTTTTCTTCATTCGCACCCAGCAACGGCTTAATAAATGCCGTCGCATGGCGCAAATCAGGCGACATGCGCACTTCAGTGACGCTCACGCTGTGGCTATTGAGGACGTCGTCGTGCACCTCATTACGGGCAAGTAATTCCGACAATATGTGCCGGAATTGCTCTCCAACGCGCAGCAGGCGAACCGAACGGCCCTCGGGACCAGTGTCGTTATGTTTGGCCATTCAGCTTCCCTCTCAGGACCGACCTAAACTTACAACGTCCGCTCACGCTCCTCGATCTCAAAGACCTCAAGCATGTCGCCTGCTTTCACATCGTTCGTGTCGGCCAATACGACGCCACATTCCATACCAGCGCGTACTTCGTCGACATTGTCCTTGAAACGACGCAGCGACGCAATTGTAGTTTTCGATACGATGACATCTTCGCGGGTAAGGCGTGCGTGCAGGCCTTTTTTGATGATGCCTTCGATAACCAGCAAACCAGCAGCCTTGTCGCGTTTGCCTGATTTGAAGACATCCTTGACTTCGGCGCGTCCAACGACAGTTTCGATGATTTCCGGACCCAATTCGCCGGCCATTTCCTTGGCGATGTCGGCGGTCAGGTGATAGATAACGTCGAAATATTTCAGGCGGACACGGTCACGTTTGGCCAGCGCGGCGGCCTTTGCATTGGGTCGCACGTTAAAGCCGATGAGCGGCGCGTTTGACGCTGCGGCGAGCAACATATCCGATTCCGTGATACCACCAACGCCAGCCAACAACACGCGGACCTTGATATCGGCCGTCGAGATGTTGTTCAATGCGGTGACAATCGCTTCGACAGATCCCTGCACGTCGCCCTTGATGACGACTGGATATTCCATTGCGCGCGTGGCGGAGAGGTTATCGAACAGATTTTCCAGATTTGGCGTAACCTGCGCGGTGCGTACCTTCGTCGATTGCTCCTTACGGTACAACGCAACTTCACGTGCACGCGCTTCGTTTTCGACAACCGTCAAAACATCACCCGCCGACGGTACCCCCGTTAGGCCGAGCACTTCAACTGGCGTAGCAGGACCTGCTTCGGAAACTTGCTGGCCCTTATCGTTGATAAGCGCACGCACCTTGCCGCTTTCGGCGCCAACAACAAAGATGTCTCCGCGCTTCAACGTGCCGCGTTTAACAAGAACGGTTGCAACAGCACCGCGGCCCTTATCCAATTGTGCTTCCACCACAATGGCTTCGGCAGGACGGTCAGGATTGGCTTTCAGCTCCATCAACTCGGCTTGCAAAGCGAGTTTTTCAAGCAGTGTATCAAGGCCGGTTTTCTTCAGCGCTGACACTTCAACATCCTGCACATCGCCGCCCATCTGTTCGACGATGACTTCATGCTCAAGCAACCGCTCACGCACTTTCTGCGGGTTCGCGCCTTCCTTGTCGATTTTGTTGATCGCGATGATCATCGGAACGCCGGCAGCCTTCGAATGCTTGATCGCCTCGATTGTCTGCGGCATCAGGCCATCATCGGCTGCAACAACCAAGATGACGATGTCGGTCACCGAAGCACCGCGCTGACGCATCTGCGTAAACGCTTCATGGCCCGGTGTATCGAGGAAAGTGATGAGCGAGCCATCCTTTGCCTTAACCTGATAAGCACCAATATGCTGGGTGATTCCACCCGCTTCGCCCGAAACTACATTGGCACCGCGAAGTGCATCAAGCAGGGAAGTTTTGCCATGATCGACATGGCCCATGACCGTTACGACTGGCGGACGCGGCTTCTGTGTTTCGGGCGCATCGACGTCTTCATTATGCACGATGTCAACATCGGCGTCGGAGACGCGCGTAATGTTGTGGCCAAACTCTTCGACCAGCAACTCAGCGGTATCTTGGTCGATCGTCTCGTTAATTGTGACGGGCATACCCATCTTGAACAAGGCCTTGACCAAGTCGCTGCCCTTTTCGGCCATACGATTGGCCAGTTCTTGAACCGTGATCGTTTCAGGCACAACAACATCGCGGCTCTGCTTGGGCTGCGCGGTGCGGTTGCCACCGCCATGCAGGCGCTTTTCCTTTTCGCGGGCACGCTTCAGTGCGGCGAGTGAACGTGCGCGCGCGCCGTCATCGCCCTCAAGAGCTCGGGTAACAGTCAATTTACCCGATTGGCGGCGATCATCGGCAGCACCACGAGCTGGGCGGTTTGGCGCTTTTTTGACTTCCTCACGCTCGCGTTCGGGGCGCTTGGGCGCTTCGACGGGCGTAAAGCGGCGTGGCGCAGGTGCTGCACCATCGGTGTTTGTTTCAGCGACAACGGGCTCAAACTTTTCAGGCTCAGCCGGGGCAGCAGCAGCGGGCGGGGGTGGCGGCGGCGGAGCGGCAGCTTCCTCGCGATTTGCTTGCGCACGTTGGCGCTCGTCTTCTGCACGTTGTGCACGTTGTTCTGCTTCGCGACGGCTGCTTTCCTCAAGCATCGCCAAACGGGCTTCTTCAGCTTCACGCAGCAGCTTCGCTTGGCGCTCCTGGCGACTCAACATGTCATTACCCGTCGGACGGGGTGCAGGCGCTGCTGGCGCTGGGGTTGGTGCAGCGGCAACAGGCGCCGCGGCAGGTGGCGGTGGGGGCGGAACAGCTGCAACTTCAGGCTCTGGCGCATAGCCGGGTTTACCAACCAGCTTTTTGCGCTTCACCTCAACCACCACCTTGTTGGTGCGGCCATGGCTAAAGGTCTGTTTAACTTCACCGGATTCGAGCGAGCGGCTCAAAGTGAGCGGCTTGCGCGTCAAAGTCGGCTTATTATTGGTATCATCACTCATCGAAACAGAACCCGTCCTTACTCAGTCAATTGCGGAGATGTCAGAATCATGGCCCCGCAAGTCCGCAGCCAAAGCAGCGGAATCGTGTGGCGCATTACTGCATCCTTTGAAATTTAGCCAGCGCCCAAGATGATGCATCACCCTGTCAGCCGCTTTTTGGTCTATCAATGCGACATGCACGGCATTTTGCCGTCCAAGCGCTGCGGAAATGGCATCGCGGTCGACGGGCAGTTTAATTCCACCCTTGCCGCTGCCCTCTTCGTCTTCGCCTACGCGCCAAGCTTGATCCCGCTTGCCGCTGCCATCGGCACTTGCGTCTGCCGCATGCAACAATAGTTTAACGCGGCCGCTGCGCGCTGCAGCGTCGATTTTCTCTGCACCTAAGATAAGATGTCCTGCCCTTGCTTCCAAGCCCAAGCGATCAAGAAACGCCTTTTCAAGGCCGCGGTCGATGCGCCCCGAAAGATCTTCGATGATATCGATTTTCTCGATTTTGAATGCACGACGCAGCACACCGGCAAGCTTGCCCTTGTCTTGCGCCTTGGACAATTCTGTACCGTTTACGCCAATCCATGCGCCTCGCCCCGGGGCTTTGGCAAACAGATCGGGCGCAATTGTACCATCGGAGCCGAGGGCAAGCCTGATGAGCTGGGAACGGGTCCCATGTTCACCTGACAATATGCACTTCCTTATTTGGGAGTGTTGGTTCTCATTGGGAGTCGTCCGCTGCAACCGCGTCCTCCTCTTCAAACCAATGGGCGCGGGCAGCCATGATGATTTCATTGCCCTGCTCTTCCGACAGCCCGAAGGTTGCAAGAATTCCGGCCTTGTCTTCGGTCCGGTTACGCCGCATTTCACGATCGCTACGCTCGTTACGGCGAGGCTCCCGCGCTTTCTGGATAAGCTCGTCAGTCGCAAGATCAGCCAAGTCGTCCAGCGTTTTGATGCCGGCCTTACCCAGAACTACGAGCATCGCTTCAGTCAATATTGGCAATTCCGCGAGCGCATCTTCGACGCCCAGTTCACGGCGCTCCGTGCGGTTTGCTTCCTCACGGCGATCCAGTGCTTCTTGTGCACGGCTTTGAAGTTCCTCGGCAAGACCTTCATCGAAGCCTTCGATCGCCGCGATTTCGGATGGATCGACATATGCAACTTCTTCAAGTTCGCTAAAGCCTTCAGCGACCAACAACTGCGCAAGTGTTTCGTCCACATCCAGCTCTTGCTGGAACATTTCGGAACGCTCGACGAATTCCTTCTGACGCTTCTCGCTCGATTCCGCTTCAGTCATGATGTCGATGCCACGACCGGTCAACTGCGACGCCAAACGAACGTTCTGGCCACGACGGCCAATGGCAAGACTCAACTGATCGTCAGGAACCACGACTTCGATGCGGCCTTCTTCTTCGTCGATGACGACGCGGCTAACCGTTGCAGGCTGGAGCGCGTTGACGATGAAGGTTGCGGTATCTTCCGACCATGGAATGATGTCGATTTTCTCGCCCTGCATTTCCTGCACGACGGCCTGAACGCGGCTACCCTTCATGCCGACACATGCGCCGACTGGGTCGATGCTGCTATCATAGCTAATGACGCCGATTTTCGCACGGCTTCCTGGGTCGCGTGCAGCAGCCTTTATCTCGATGACGCCGTCATAAATTTCGGGCACCTCTTGCGCGAACAGCTTCTTCATGAAGTCTGGATGCGCGCGGCTGAGCAAAATCTGCGGGCCACGATTTTCACGCTGCACCTTCATGATGAGCGCGCGCACGCGGTCGCCGCTACGCACGACTTCACGCGGGATTTGCTGGTCACGGCGAATAACGCCTTCGGCGCGACCAAGGTCAACAACGACATGGCCAAACTCAACCGACTTCACGACGCCAGTGATGATTTCACCCGTGCGGTCCTTGAATTCCTCAAACTGGCGTTCGCGCTCTGCATCGCGGACTTTTTGGAAGATTACCTGCTTTGCCGATTGGGCATCGATACGGCCCAGATCAACGGCAGGCAGCGGGTCAACGATAAAGTCTCCAACCACAGCACCCTTTTGCAGCTTTTCAGCCTGCTTTAAGTCAACTTGCTTGAAATAATCTTCGACTTCCTCGACCACTTCGACGACGCGCCACAAGCGAAGATCGCCAGTCTGCGTATCAAGCTTTGCACGAATATCGTTTTCGGCGCCATAACGGGCACGCGCGGCACGCTGAATAGCTTCCTCAAGCGCTTCGACGACAATCGCCTTGTCGATCATCTTTTCAGATGCAACCGCGTTGGCGATTGCAAGCAATTCAGCCTTATTGGCGGCAATACTACTGGCCATGGTCTTCGTCTTCCTGTGCTTCGTCGGTTATGGGTTCAGCCTCGACTTCGTCGGCCCCATCAATGTTGATGGGGGCAGTCGACGCAATCAGGCGGTCTGTCAAGAGCAGCTTGGCGCTGCCCATTGCGGAAAATGCGAATGTCAGGCGGCCTGACTTGCGGTCATCGACAAGCACGGTGTCGCCGTCAACGCCAACTATGTTACCGCGGATATTCTTGCGGCCATCCATTGGCTCGGCCAGTTCAACCCTGACCTCATGCCCTGCCCAATCGATAAAATCGGCCAAGCGTGTCAATGGCCGGTCAATGCCGGGGGAGCTGACTTCAAGGCGATATGCTTCTACAATCGGGTCAAGCTCGTCAAACTTGTCGGATATACGGTGCGACAATGCCGCGCAGTCGTCGATGCCAAGCTGCCTTGTATCGGGCCGCTCCGCCATGACTTGCAGCGTTGGCTCATCACTGCCCTGGCCACCGGTCTCAAACCATGCGACGCGCACCAGCGCAAAGCCCAATGCTTCTGCTTCAGGTGCAATCAACGCAGTCAATTTGTCCAGATCGGGCAAAGTCATTCTTTCTTCATGCTGCGTGCAAGACTTTGCAGCGCCGGCCCCGTTCGGCGCCAGCCCTTCCAAGTCTCACGATGTAAGGATGACTGCTGTATATGTCTTTTGTGACTATTGTGCAAGCCTATTGCTATCGGAAGATCAAATCCCCAATTTGTAACCACGCTACATTATAGGAGTATCCCCCAATGCGAAAACTTTCTTTCCTGCTCGGTGCATCGTTTCTGGGCGCGGCGTGTCAGCCCGCTGTAAGCGATGCCGCCCCTGCCAATAATAATGGACAGCCGTTCGACGTAGCCATCGTGGCCGATTTTGAAGAGCCATGGGCGATGACCTTCATCCCCGGAAGTAATCAAGCTCTTATCACAGAAAAGAAGGGGAAGCTGAAGCTTTGGGAAAGCGAAGGCGCCGTTGTAGATGTCGCTGGCGTTCCAGCAGTTGCATATGGCGGCCAAGGCGGTCTTGGCGATGTCATCCTCCACCCCGATTTTGCAAACAACAAATATGTCTATATCAGCTATGCAGAAGCAGGCGAAGGCGGCTTTGGTGCGGCAGTTGCGCGCGGGAAGCTCGAAACGATAGACGGAAAACCGACGCTCACTGGCGTGCAAGCGATCTGGCGTCAGGAGCCGAAGGTTTCGGGGCAAGGCCATTATGGCCACCGCATGGCATTTGGACCTGACGGCATGCTGTATATCAGCAGCGGTGAGCGGCAGAAGTTCGATCCTGCTCAGGACCTCAACCAAAATCTTGGCAAAATCGTGCGATTGACAGACGGCGGCATGGTTCCCAGCGACAATCCGTTTTACGATCAAGGGCGCGTGAAGTCACAAACATGGTCTTATGGTCATCGCAACCCGCTCGGTATTGCGTTTGATGCCCAAGGACGGCTTTGGAATCAGGAGATGGGCCCTGCAGGCGGCGACGAACTAAACCTCGTTAAAAAAGCCACCAATTATGGCTATCCAACCGTTTCCAATGGCGACCATTATGATGGCCGTAATATTCCCGATCATGCTGCTGGTGACGGTTTTGAAGCACCTAAGGTTTTCTGGAACCCAGCAATCTCGCCTGCAGGACTTATGATTTATTCGGGTGCTATGTTCGAAGACTGGAAAGGCAGTGCCTTTCTGGGCGGATTGGGCGCAAAGGCATTGGTACGCGTAAAGCTGGATGGGGAAAGTGCCACCAAAGCTGATCAGTGGGACATGGGCGCGCGTATTCGGGAAGTTGAACAAGGCCCGGACGGCGCGATATGGTTGCTTGAAGACGAGCGCGCTGGCTCGCAGGGACGCCTGCTTAAGTTGACGCCAAAGAAGTAAGGTAGAACGGCGGCGTTTTACCGCGCCGCCGTTACCGTTCCCGTAAGATCCCCCAAGAACGACCGCACCCGTTTCGCATTAACGCCTAAGTCGCTGGTACCAACGCGGCTGACTGAGCGCATATCTATTATGCTGCCCTCGCCTGTGTCGCTTGGACGCACACGAAGGACAATATCGTCCTTAAAGCGGAAAAATGCGCTAGTTTCCGTGGCTTCCAACCGCCCTTCTTCAGGCAAAGCAACCGCAACATCCCAACCACGTGCTTCTGCCAAGCGCTCTGCTTTGGCAACAACGACCGGAACAGGCTCGTTGATACGCACTGAACGGATGTCGCCATAGGCCTTTTGATGCACCACCGCCCAACGTTGCTGCGGGGTCAGTCCCTTCATATCTTCGTCGTCTGCACCGGGCACATTATCCAGATTGTCCGCGCGCAACTGCAATGTCTGAAAAGTCGGCGGGTCAGCGAGATCCGTTGAAACATCGTGAATTGCAGGAACTGTGAGGGCAGCCATCAAAAATGTTCCGACCCAACCCACATAAATCAGAGCAACAAGCATTCCCACCCATCGGCGTGTGCGGGGTGGCTGTGTAATCGCTTTACGCGCGCGCCAGCCGAACAAAATGCCGAACAATATCGCGCCAAGGCCTAGGAAAAACGCCCAGGTGACGCCCTTAAGCCCCGACTGATAGGCCCAGAAACCCCAGCCGGTGCCCACGGCGGACACAAAACCCCAGACAAGCGCGCCTACACCCGCGATGAGAACCAAATATCCTTGGTAATCGAGTTTCGCTTTTGTAGCCACGGCACCTTCTGACGCGCCATTAGGCGTTACGGACGCCGCGATTGGCTCTGCGGCCTTTTCCTGATCACTCGACATTGCAATTCCCAGCTACCGATTTTGTATAAAATAGTAAGCTAATCCAACTGGTGCGCAAGGGCAATTTAACCTAAGCTGCGGGGCTTTCGCACAATAACGGTTGGACAAAACGGCCACGCAGTGACAGGGCGCCCCGCTACATCGATACCGCAATACGTAAATATAGGCCGCCCATGACGCACATAGTCCCACTTACGGATATCAACGATCGCAACATCGACGCATTGCTCGATGATGCGTTCGGAACTGATCGCCACGGCCGGACTGCCTATATGCTGCGCAAGAGCGCTGCCGCCATTGACCATCTTTCATTCGCCGGCACGGATAATGGTGAGTTAGTAGGCAGCATCCAATGCTGGCCAGTGAAAATTGAAAACGCTCCCTTAATACTCGTCGGGCCAGTTGCCGTTGCAAGCACTCGTCAGAACGAAGGCATCGGCCGAAGTCTGATGAATGTAATGCTCTCTGCGACTTCGCACCGGGACGCGCCGATGGTGATGATTGGCGATCCTGAATATTATGGGCGGTTCGGCTTTTCCGCGGATAGCACATCAGGATGGACATTACCTGGCCCGTGGGAGCCGCACCGGCTTCTATTACGCAACCCAAATGCAATAACGCTGCCGGTTCACGGAATGCTTGCACCAGCGGACTAGTCTTTGACGGCTGAACCCTTTAGCCGTATCGCACTATCATGCCCTATGACGCCCCCGATTTCGCCAAGCTTGGCCTAAACGATATTGCAGATTTAGTTGCCGCACGAAAACTGCCGCCGGTCGAAAGCTGGCAACCTGACGACATTGGTGACAGCGAGATGCGGATTGCCGCAGACGGAAGATGGTATCACCAAGGCGGCGAAATCACACGGCCCGCGATGATCCGCGCATTTTCCAGTCTACTCCGGTGCGACGCCGATGGATCCTATTGGCTGGTGACGCCGCAGCAAAAACTCTCAATCACGTTAGACGACGCGCCTTTTGTAGCGGTCGAGATGCAAAGCGACGGCAGCGGTCCCCACAGAACGCTGGCCTTTCGTCTTAACAGCGATGATCTTGTGGTTGCGGATGACGAACACCCCATAGAACTACGGGACGCCCTTCCCTACCTGCATGTTCGCGCAGGATTATGGGCAAAGCTCGCAAGGCCGGTTTATTACGAACTGGTGGAACTCGCGGTCGCCGAAAACGCTGATGCACCATGCATCTGGAGCAAAGGGCAACGCTTTAGCTTGGCTGCATCTGAATGAGCTGGATTGATCGGATTACCGCTGCGCTCGACCCCAATCATAGCATAAATGTGGAGGACGAAAGGCATTTCGGCGATGTGAAACACCGCGCTGCCGCCGTGCTGATTCCCATCACCAACCGAAGCGAACCCGGCGTAATACTGACGCAGCGCCCGTCATGGTTACGCGCCCATGCCGGTCAAGTGGCATTCCCGGGCGGCAAGCTGGATGAAACGGACGCCGATCATATTTCCGCTGCATTGCGTGAAGCCAATGAGGAACTCAGTATCCCTCCGTCGGAGGTTCAAATTCTTGGCGTCGCGGACACTTATTATTCCGGAAGCGGCTACAGCATCGCGCCGGTTGTTGGTGTAATTCCACCTGATTTACCGCTGCGTCCAAGTCCCCAAGAAGTGGACGACTGGTTCGAAGTGCCAATCGCCTTTTTGCTTGATCCCGCCAACTCGGTGCGGAAAGAGGCGGAGTGGAATGGGCAGAAACGAACTTATTATGACATCCAATGGGGCGAACGCCGGATATGGGGCGTGACGGCAGGAATTATCTCGAACTTGGTGCGGCGCCTGACATGAGCATCGCTCGCCTTCCTGATGCGCCTTGGCAACATGTCGCGGGGCTTCGGACTGTTCTCGCCGCGCTGCAAGACACGCACGGCGGCCCGCGTTATGTCGGCGGCGCAGTGCGTGATACGTTGCTCGGGCTTATGGTAGCCGACGTTGATATTGCCACCACATTATTGCCCCAAAACGTAATCGACCGGCTGGAATCAGCCGGCGTAAAGGCTATTCCGACAGGTATCGACCACGGCACAATAACAGCCGCAATTGACGGTAAAAATTACGAGATAACGACCTTACGGCGCGATGTGGCCACTGATGGACGCAGGGCAACCGTAGCTTTTTCGGAAGATTGGCGCGAAGATGCAGCGCGACGCGATTTCACGATAAATGCGTTATATGCCGACCCGGACACGGGCGAAATTTTTGATTATTTCGATGGTCAACGCGATTTAGAAGACGGCATTTTGCGCTTTATAGGGGAGCCTGCCGAACGGATCGCCGAGGATTTCCTCCGGATATTGAGGTATTTCAGGTTTTTGGCGCGCTATGGCGGCGGACCGCTTAATCAATACGCGCTTAATGCCTGCAAACAAGGCGCGCACGGCTTGACCGCTTTGTCACGCGAACGGATCGCACAAGAACTTACACGGTTATTGTCGCTGAAAGATCCGGTGCTTTCCGTCCGCCTGATGCAGCAAAATGGAATATTCGCGCCTTTCCTGCCCGAACTTGCCAGCGATGCCGCTGATCGTCTGGAGTGTCTCGTCGCAAGAGAACAGCTATTCGATGCTCCCATATCCTTGGCGGCGCGCTTTTTGGCCATTTTAAAGCCTGATCCCCTTGCAGTCGACAAGGTTGCCGCGCGGCTGAAGCTGTCCAACAAAATGCGTGAAAGCATGGCGCGCCGGGTGCAAAGTCCGGCACCGGATCCTCTGAATATCCGTGCAATAGCCTATCGAACGGATGCCTATACCGCGCGGGACGTCGCTATGCTGTATGCGAATGACGCTGTCCTTGCTGAATGCCTTACCAAGCTAAACGACTGGCACCCCCCCACCTTACCCATTAAAGGCGGAGACCTCATCAAAATGGGCGTACCTGCTGGCCCGCTCGTTGCACGAACTTTACAAGCTATTGAGGCACAGTGGATTGCCGATGGATTTCCGGCGACTGACCGCCTTCAGCTATTAGCAACTGAAGCCGTAGCTGCTGCACTGTCGGCGCACAAAAACGCATAAGCACCGTCCTCAACCATCGGGCGGGCAAAATAATATCCCTGCCCGACAGAGCAACCAAGACGCCGCAGCACTTGGGAGATTTCTGCTGTTTCAACGCCCTCGGCGGTTGTTCTCATGCCCAAGGCCCGCGCGAGCGATAGCACGGTGCGCACAATTGCTCGCTTGTCCTTATCAACCATCATCTCCGAAACGAAGCTTCTGTCGATTTTAAGAATGTCGATCGGAAGCTGCTGCAAATAGGCAAGGCTGGAATATCCGGTGCCGAAGTCATCCATCGCAAGAGAGACTCCCAGGCTTTTCAAGCGATCAAGCAATGCTTTTGTGCCAGCAGGATCGCTGATGAAAGCACTTTCGGTAAGCTCGAGCGTGATGCGCTCACCCGATACATTGGCGGCAGCTAAAGCTGACGATACAGCGCCAACCACATCATCGCGCTGCAGCTGGACGGCCGACAGGTTTACCGACATGCCAAATTGAAGGCCCGCAGTTCCAAGCGCGTCCCATTTGCTGATTGTCCGTGCCGCCTCATCCAACGCCCATCTTCCAAGCGGGACTATCAATCCGCATTCTTCGGCCACCGGAATGAAATCTCCCGGCGATATCCAGCCCAGGTCAGGGTGCTCCCAACGCGCGAGCGCTTCAAAGCCGCTAACCCGCCCAGTCCCCAAATTTACCAGAGGCTGATAATGGAGTGATAATTCCCCGGCGTCGATCGCACGTCTCAAATCTGTTTCGAGCCCAAAACGACGACGCGCAGTGTCCACCGTGCCGGCCGCATATAGTTCAAACATTTTTGACAATTTTGCCCGCTTCAACGCGATTTGGGCGTGACGAAGCGTGTCTGTCGGGTCGTCCTGTCCGACGGTGCCGACTGCCGCGGCCAAGGCGCACTCCACCTGAATTTCAAAGCTTGATAGCTTACATGGCTCCACAAAAGCATCAGCAAGGCGCCTTGCGATCGTGCCGACGTGATCACCGTCTGAACCGAGCTGCACGAAAAGTGCAAACTCGTTGCCGCCGAGACGTCCCAATATCTCGTTGCTTCTGATGCGAGCGTTCAGCCGCCGGGCCGCAGTGATAATCAGTTCATCGCCGGCTACCGCGCCAACCGATTCATTAACCCTGCTGAAGCGGGCAAGATCGACCAATATGATTGCGTACGCGCTCGCAGAATTAGACGTCAGCATGCTGGCAACTGCCGTCTCGACCAGCTCCTCAAACCCGGTTCGGTTGCAAAAACCTGTTAAGCTGTCACTGAGCATTTCGCGCCGCAGATTAACTCGGCTGATGGCTTCGGCGGTGCGGTCAACCATGGATAACAAAAACATGTCACCATCGACTCCAAATCGCGCCAAGCTTATTTCAAGCTCACGTGGCGATATGGTGTCTTGCGAGCGCCAGCACTGAAAATGCGTATCCCTGCGCTGGTCGACCATGGAGAGAGCAACCTCGGCCAGATGCGCCATATCCAAACAGGACTCGCGTCCAAACCCCAGAGCCAAATCATCAAACTTGCGGTTACTGGTGACCAAAAGCAGTGTATTTTGCTGCGCACGGAATATTGCGCCTGCTATCGGCAAGGAACCCAGCCAACCATATTGTGCGGAGACATCCGGAACAAGCGGAGGATCCCCCGCGTTCAGGTCATTCCCGCACATGGATGCGGCGTTAGATGGGTGACCTTTTTGGCTCATTAAATGCAATATGGCACAATGATTGTAAAAAATCGTCACTCATTGCATGGTAAATATTTGGTAAACGTCAGTCGAAGCGGTTGTTCCGAGGGAATCCTTGCGGCGGAAGCCGGCCAGCGGCACCACGTGCGACGCGCCAAAGCGACATGTCATTTTCCGTTCGCGTGCGGCCGCTATCGCCGCCCATGGCCCAGCTTAAACCTTCGCTCATCCGGAAGCAGACGGCATCGGCAAGGCCGCCATCTTTGTACCGTTGCAATGTCACGCCCTGGCCCTTCGCCATTTCCGGTACTTCAGACATAGGGAAAACCACCAGTTTGCGGTTATCGCCAACGACCGCAATATATTGGTCTTTAAGCGCGGTCTCATCTGCCGTCTCCGGAGGCGCCATCCGCACAACCTTAAGATGCGTGCCTGGTTTGAGCGTCACCACGCCCCTGCCCTTGCGCGTTTCAGCGATCACGTCACTCATTTTGGCGATGAAGCCTTTGCCGGTCGACGCTGCCAACAACATCCTGCCATCTGTCGTCGCGGGAACCACGGCAATAATATCATTGCCAGCCTCGATATCGATCATTGTGCCCACGGGTTCACCGAATCCACGCGCGCCAGGTAATTTATCCGCGCCCAAAGTATAGAAGCGCCCATTGGCCGTGGCGATGAGGATCTTGTCGGTCGTCTGCGCGTGAAAGGCGAACGCCGGCCCATCACCTTCCTTGAACTTGAAATCAGCGCGCGAGGACAAATCGGCATGGCCCTTCATGGCCTTTATCCAACCGCGTTTGGACATAATAACCGTAACGGGCTCACGCTCGACAAATGCCTCCAGCGAGATTTCGCGTGCTTGGCCAGCTTCTTCGAGGCTCGTCCGGCGGCGGCCAAGAACTGTGTCCTGGCCGTAATTCTTGCGCAGCGCGGTTAGATCCTTTTTCAGCCGCGTCCGCTGCCTCGCTGGGCTTTCGATGAGCTTCATCAACTCCTCGCGTTCACCCTCAAGATCTGCCAACTCACGCCGCAGTTCCATTTCTTCCAAGCGGCGCAATGACCGCAGGCGCATGTTTAAAATGGCCTCGGCCTGCCGGTCGTTAAGTTGGAATTCCTCCATCATCACCGGCTTCGGCTCGTCTTCCGTGCGGATAATCTCGATGATGCGGTCAAGATTAAGGAACGCGATGATGTAACCCGCAAGCAGTTCAAGCCGGTTATCGATCTTTTCCAGCCGGTGCTGCGACTTGCGGATTAGCACGGTAATCTGATGTTGCAGCCAATGACGCAGCACCTCACCAAGGCCCATAACCTTTGGCGTCCGGTCCGCATCAAGGACATTCATGTTCAACGAAAAACGCGTTTCCAGATCCGTCAGCCGGAACAGTGCGTTTTTCAGATCCTCGGGGTCGACGTTGCGGCTTTTGGGAACCAAGACAATGCGCACATGCTCGTCGCTTTCATCACGGATATCGTCCAGTATCGGTAGCTTCTTGTCGGCGATTAGCTGCGCTATCTGCTCAATGAGCTTGCCTTTTTGGACCTGATAAGGAATTTCCGACACGACAAGCTGCCATGTTCCTCCGGGCAACTTCTCAACGCCGGTGGCTTCCCAACCGCTGTCATCCTGCCACCCTGTCGAGAAGCGCGCCCGGACACGCATGGCACCGCGACCGGTTGCATAGGCCGCGCTGATAACCGCTTTGCTGTCGACCAAAATGCCACCCGTCGCAAAGTCAGGGCCGTGGACAATTTCCATAAGCCGGTCGTGGCCAGCTTCAGGCTCGTCAATTAGCATCATCGCCGCGTCGATAATTTCGGCGGCGTTATGTGACGGAATGCTGGTCGCCATCCCAACGGCAATACCGCTTGCACCATTGGCCAGTAGATTCGGGAAAAGGCCCGGCATAACTTCCGGTTCTTCATCCTCACCATTATATGTTGGACGCAGATCGGTGCCGTTTTCATCCAGACCGTTCATCAATTCGATGGCAGTCCGAGTCAGTCGGGCTTCAGTATAACGATAAGCTGCGGCATTATCACCGTCGATATTTCCGAAATTGCCCTGCCCGTCGACCAGCGGGTACCGCAGGGAAAATGTCTGCGCGAGGCGCACCATCGCGTCATATACTGACTGGTCGCCATGCGGGTGATATTTACCAATGACGTCGCCGACAACGCGCGCACATTTTTTATATCCGCTTGCCGGATCTAACTTCAACAAGCGCATCGCCCACAGCAATCGGCGGTGAACCGGCTTCAGGCCGTCGCGCAGATCAGGCAGAGACCGCGCGGTGATCGTGGACATCGCGTAGATAAGATAGCGTTCTGATAATGCCGCATCAAAAGGTGCGTCTACTATCGCGTCAAACGGATCTTCGGCAGGTGTATCGATTATATCGGACATTAATGCCCCGATAGCGACGCATCATCCCATCGCAAAGCAGCTATTTTCAGCAATCCACAGCTAAATGCTCTCAACCTATTATGTTGCGTTGCAATAAAGACACAGGCCAACGTCAAAATATGACACAATTGCGAGTTTACTAGCGTTCATAATATGAAAGTGGCAGCTTTTCGGGCTCAACAAGAATAAACTTCCAAATGGGGACGAGAAGATGGGTAAGCACAAACTGATTTCCACACTCGCGATTACGGTTTCAGCGACAGCGTTGTTCGTGAGCGCGGCAAGCCCGGCATATGCACAAAGCACTGCCCCGCAGGCTGTTGCACAAGAAGAAGCAACAGGCCAAGATGCCATTATCGTCACCGGCACACGGCGCACGGACCGGACTGTAGCCGACAGTCCTGTGCCCGTTGATGTTATCTCGGGTGATGAGCTGCTGAACAGCGGCACGACGGAAACGAACAAGTTGCTTAACCAGCTCGTTCCCTCCTTCAACTTCCCACAACCTTCGCTTACCGACGGCACCGATTCACTTCGTCCGGCGACATTGCGCGGTCTCGCACCAGATCAGGTTCTGGTTCTGGTCAATGGCAAGCGCCGCCACCAATCAGCCCTCGTTAACTTGAACGGCTCTGTTGGTCGCGGCTCAACTGCCGTCGATTTGAACACGATTCCGCCGCTTGCCATCGAAAGACTTGAAGTCCTGCGCGACGGTGCCGCTTCGCTATACGGCTCGGACGCCATTGCGGGCGTCATCAATATTCAACTTAAAAAGGGCGTTGGCGGTCGCGCTCAAGCGACATTCGGCAAATATGTCACCGAAATGGAAGATGTAGGCCAGGTTGATACAGTATCGCTGACGACCGGTTTGGCCGACAACCCAGTCATCACCTACACCGGAAATGACCGCAAACGCCGCGACGGCGACACCTACACCTTTGCTTCCAACTTTGGCTTACCAGTGGGTGACAGCGGATATCTGAACGTTACCGCCGAATATAAGGACCGGTCGCCAACGAACCGCTCTGGCCCTGACATCCGTCGCAACTATTTCAACGCGGGCGACCCGCGCGAAGCAACGTTCAATCGTTATGCCCACCGTTATGGCGACGGCGTATCAAAGGACCTCAACTTCTTCATGAACGCCGGATATGAATTCTCGGAATCCGCCGAATTCTACACATTCGGAAGCTATGGCGTGCGTGACGGTAATGGCGCAGGATTCTATCGTCGATCGTCGGACGTTCGCAACCGTGACTGGTCGGCATCCACAACAACATTCGTACCGATATATGCCGATGGCTTCCTCCCGCTGATCGCCAGTGAAATTGTCGATATTTCGGCGGCCGCAGGTGTACGTGGACAGCTCAGCAGTTGGGATTATGATCTTTCCGTCGTCTACGGGTCCAACCGTCTAGATTACAAGATCGAGAACACTGTGAACACCTCGCTCGGCGCAGCAAACAGCGCCCGCCGGTTTAACGCTGGTGGTCTGCGTTCGGGTCAGACGTCGGTCAACCTCGACCTGCGCCGCGATCTCGACATCGGAATTGGCGATAGCGTTTCGTTGGCGTTTGGTGGTGAATATCGCAACGAGAACTACAAAATTGTCCCAGGCGAACTGCAAAGCTACGTTAACGGACCATTTTCCGCTGCACCATTCAACGCTGCTGGTGGTTCGCAGGTGTTCCCAGGCTTCCGCCCCGCAAATGCGACCGACGTATCGCGCGACAGTTTCGCCGGTTATGTCGAGCTTGATGCCGATTTGAGCGATCGCCTGACCCTGCAATTCGCAGGACGCTA
The DNA here is from genome assembly GCA_963508315.1 of uncultured Sphingorhabdus sp. Lineage (GTDB taxonomy): Bacteria > Pseudomonadota > Alphaproteobacteria > Sphingomonadales > Sphingomonadaceae > Sphingorhabdus_B. The sequence goes on from CAUOWK010000006.1 coordinate 154,361, forward strand.
CGAACATTTCAGCGACTTTGGCGACACCGTTAACGGCAAAGCTGCAGCGCGTTTTGAACTGTTCGACGGCGTTGCACTGCGTGGTTCGGTTTCGACCGGTTTCCGGGCACCAAGCCTAGCACAGCAGTCCTTCGCCACAACATCGACGAACAATGTCGGCGGCGTCTTGATTGAAATCGGAACATTCCCGGTTAGTTCGCCTGTAGCAATCGCCTTGGGCGCGCAAGCACTTGAACCCGAAAAATCGGTCAACCTTGGTGGCGGGGTGACGTTCACGCCAATCAGCGGCCTCAGCATCACCGCCGATTATTACAATATCAAGATCAATGACCGCATCACCCTGACCGAAAACCTTCAGGGTGCCGACGTCTTGGCATTGCTCACTTCGGCCGGGGTAACCGGCGTAAGTTCGGCGCGGTTCTTCATCAATGGTATCGATACCCGCACAACGGGTCTCGACATTGTCGCTAGCTATCGCCTGCCAGAGTTTGGCTTGGGTAAATTCCGCCTCAGCGCAGGGTATAACCTGAACAACACGAAAATCACGGATCGTCGCGTGTTCTCCGGTTTTACAGCGCAACGCCTGTTTGCCCGTCAGGAAAGCTTCCGCCTTACGGATGGTCAGCCCAAGAATAAGCTGAATCTCAGCCTTGATTGGGATTACGACAATGTTGGTCTGACGCTGCGGACCAACCGTTATGGGGAAGTGTTCCTGCCAAGCGGTTTCTCCACGGCTGCTAACAACAACAACATTGCCTTGGCACCGGGCGACGTCCCCGGCGACATCTTCCTGTCTCCGAAGTGGGTTACCGACCTCGAGTTCCGCTTCAAGCCAGTTGAGTCCGTCTCAATCGCCTTTGGCGCAAACAACGTGTTGGACGAATATCCTGACCGCCTGCCTTTCGGTACTGTCAATGGGGTGAGCTATGGCTTCAACAACTCGTTCCTGCCGTACAGCTCGCAATCGCCATTCGGTTTCAGCGGTCGCTTTTTGTACGGTCGCGTGTCTGTTGATTTCTAATCATTGGGCACCAGCCTGAATAATAGGGCGCGGGGGGAAACCTCCGCGCCTTTTTTTGCGTCCTTCTATTTTGCCGCCCTTTTTGACGCTGGGCGGTGTGCCTGCTAACGGGACGGCGACTCCTGAACCCAATTAAAGGCCAATTCCATGATCCCTCGTTATTCCCGCCCCGATATGGTCAAGATTTGGGAGCCGGAAAACCGATTCCGTATCTGGTTCGAGATTGAGGCACATGCCACAGACGCGCTTGCTGATCTGGGCGTGGTTCCGAAATCTGCGGCAGAGGCATTGTGGGCATGGTGGGCGACGAACCCGAAAATTGATGTCGCGGCAATCGACGCGATTGAAGCGGTCACGAAGCATGACGTTATCGCCTTCCTCACGTGGGTCGCCGAACAGGTCGGTGACGAAGCGCGTTTCATGCATCAGGGGATGACATCATCGGATGTGTTGGACACTTGCCTTGCTGTGCAGCTCACGCAAGCGACTGACATTTTAATCGCCGATATGGATGCCCTGCTAGCTGCGATTAAAACGCGCGCGTTTGAACATAAATTCACGCCTACCATCGGTCGTAGCCATGGTATCCACGCCGAACCCGTAACCTTCGGCATGAAACTGGCGCAAGCCTATGCCGAATTCGCCCGTAGTCGTGAGCGCCTTGTAGCGGCCCGTGCCGAAATCGCCACTTGCGCCATATCCGGCGCGGTTGGCACCTTTGCCAATATCGACCCCAAAGTTGAGGCACATGTTGCCGCGAAACTTGGACTGGCCGTTGAACCCGTTTCCACTCAGGTCATTCCACGTGACCGCCACGCAATGTATTTTGCCGTGCTAGGCGTTGTCGCCTCATCCATCGAACGCCTAGCCATCGAAGTCCGCCATTTGCAGCGTACCGAAGTGCTTGAGGCCGAGGAATATTTCTCACCAGGGCAAAAGGGTTCGTCGGCGATGCCGCACAAGCGCAACCCGATATTGACCGAAAACCTGACAGGTCTTGCACGCATGGTGCGCAGCGCGGTGACCCCCGCCATGGAAAATGTCGCTTTGTGGCATGAGCGCGACATCAGCCATTCATCGGTCGAACGCTATATCGGCCCCGATGCCACCATCACGCTGGATTTCGCCTTGGGTCGCTTGACGGGAGTCATTGAAAAGCTGCTCGTGTACCCGGCACGCATGCAAAAGAACCTCGATCGCATGGGTGGATTGGTCCACTCGCAACGCGTACTTTTGGCGCTCACGCAGGCAGGCATCAGCCGCGAAGACAGCTACCGCATTGTGCAGCGTAACGCGATGAAAGTGTGGGAATCCGATGGCGCAGAATCGCTAATGGAACTGCTAAAGGCGGATGCTGACGTCGCTGCAAAAATGACCGCGTCGGAGATTGAGGAGCGTTTTAACCTCGATTATCATTTCAAACATATCGACACGATTTTTGATCGGGTGTTTGTTTGATAGCTGGCGAACACGGCCGCAGAAAACACCCCCTACCCAAGCGGGCAATCTTTCCATAAGGTAGCGCCATAAAGGAGCAGCCTAATATGCGATTTTTGAAAACCCTGATTTGGGTAACTGTCATCATCGGGCTGATTGTATTCGCGATCAACAACTGGGTGCCGGTTTCGGTTAGCCTGTGGGGCGGATTGCGTTTGGATACTAAACTGCCTGCACTGGTTATTGCTGCGTTTTTACTCGGATTTTTGCCACTTTATTTCCTGCACCGCACTGTTCTTTGGCGGATGAAGCGTCGCATATTAACGCTTGAAGGCAATCAAAGGCCCACAGTGTTTCCACCGTCGCAGCCTGCCAACCCCCATCCGGCCTACGCGCCCGGAGACGCGGCATGAGCAACCCGTTGTTTGTTGCCATCGATACGCCCTATCTCGACGATGCGCTGGACCTCATCAAGAAGGTCAAGGCCCATGTTGGCGGCGTCAAGCTCGGTTTGGAATTCTTCTGTGCCAACGGCCATCATGGCGTCCACGAAGTGCAGAAACTCGGTGCGCCGATATTTCTGGACCTCAAATTGCACGACATCCCGAATACAGTCGCCAAGGCGATGCAAGCGATCAACGCACTCGAACCTGCAATCGTCACGATCCATGCCGCAGGCGGACGGGCGATGATGGAAGATGCCAAGGCAGCAGCCGGCGCGCATACTAAGGTTGTCGCTGTGACCGTACTCACTAGCCTTGACGATCATGACCTTAGCCGCGTGGGTGTATCTGATACGCCCGACCTGCAAGTCGCGCGGCTGGCGGCGCTTGCACAAGAGGCCGGTTTGGACGGCATCGTGTGTTCTGGACATGAGGTGAAGGCAGTACGCAAAAACTGGAAAGACGGATTTTTCGTCGTACCGGGACTGCGTCCGGCGGGTGCCGCCATGGGTGACCAAAAACGCGCGGTAACCCCGCGTCAGGCGCGTGACGATGGCGCCAGCGTGCTGGTCATTGGACGGCCGATAACCAAGGCCGAAGATCCGGATGAGGCAGCGCGGGAAATCATGGGCACGCTTTAGTTTAGTAACAAGCTTGCGTCGCACCAGCGCAGTTTGGAGCCCATTACGTCTTGCCTTTCACAACGGACGCTGGTTTAGCCGGATTAATGTCATGGACCCCAGCCTGGGCTGGAGGGACGAAGTGAATGAGAAACCTGTTGCAAACCCAAATCAAAATCTGCGGCCTGAACAGCGAAGCCGCCATCGATGCTGCCGCCAAAGCGGGCGCATCGCACATTGGCCTTGTTCATTTTGAAAAAAGCCCGCGCCACGTCTCGCTCGAACAAGCGGCAGCATTACGTCTGCGCACGCCCGAAAGTCTGAAGGTCGTTTTGCTGCTCGTCAACGCCGAGCCAGGCTTGACCGCCAAGGCCATCCAGACCGTGAAGCCAGATATTGTCCAATTCCACGGGTCCGAAACCGCCCAATGGTTGCGCGTCCTGAAAAGCGCCGTCGATATTGATATCTGGAAGGCATTCGGGGTGAAAGACGCGGCATCGCTGAAAAATGCGGATAATTACGCCGATGCGGCCGACCTCATCCTGTTTGATGCGCCTGCCCAAGCATTGCCCGGTGGCACGGGCACACGGTTTGATTGGTCATTGCTCACGGAACATAAGCACAAGTTGCCATGGGGGCTTGCCGGTGGCTTAAACCCTGACAACGTAGGTGAAGCTTTGCGGCAAACGCGGGCGCAACTGGTCGATACCTCTTCTGGCGTTGAATCTGCGCCAGGCATCAAGGATATGGACAAGATTGCGGCCTTCTGCCAAGCGGTCCGCAACCATGACAATAGCTGAACTCACTCCAAACTCATTCCGCAACCAGCCCGACGATCGCGGCCATTTCGGCCAGTTCGGCGGGCGCTATGTCGCCGAAACGCTTATGCCGCTCGTGCTTGATCTGGAACGCGAATATCGCGCCGCCAAACAGGACCCGGCTTTTGCCGCGCAATTCGATGATTTGCTTGAGCATTATGTTGGCCGCCCCTCGCCGCTTTATTATGCAGAACGATTGACCGAGGAAGTCCGCAAGGACGCGCCCGCAGGCAAAGGGGCACAAATCTGGTTCAAGCGCGATGAGCTGAACCACACTGGCGCGCACAAGATCAACAACTGCATTGGCCAGATTTTGCTCGCCATCCGTATGGGTAAGACACGGATTATCGCGGAAACCGGCGCTGGCCAACATGGTGTTGCCACTGCAACGGTCTGTGCGCGTTTTGGCCTGCCCTGCTTCATCTATATGGGCGCCAAGGACATTGAACGGCAGCAGCCCAATGTCTTCCGCATGCGCTTATTGGGTGCGGAAGTCATTCCCGTTACCAGCGGCGCTGGCACGTTGAAGGACGCGATGAATGAAGGGCTGCGCGACTGGGTCGCCAATGTCCATGACACTTTCTACATTATCGGCACAGCCGCTGGTCCGCATCCCTATCCCGAACTGGTCCGCGATTTCCAAAGCGTCATCGGCAAGGAAGCGCGCGCGCAAATGCTGTCGCGGATAAACCGCCTGCCCGACATGCTGGTTGCTGCCATCGGCGGCGGTTCGAACGCAATTGGCCTTTTCCATCCTTTCTTGGACGACAAAGAAGTCGAAATGCTGGGTATAGAGGCGGCTGGTCATGGGCTTGAGAAGGAACATGCCGCGAGCCTTGCGGGCGGCCGCCCCGGAATTCTCCACGGCAACAAAACCTATTTGCTGCAGGACGATGATGGCCAAATCGCCGAGGCGCATTCGATTTCGGCCGGCCTCGATTATCCCGGCATTGGTCCAGAACATAGCTGGCTCAAGGAAATCGGCCGCGTCCGCTATGACAGCGTAACCGACAAGGAAGCGCTCGCGGCATTCCAATTGCTATGCCGCACCGAGGGTATCATCCCCGCGCTGGAGCCCGCTCACGCGATTGCCGCCGTCGAACGCGAAGCAAAGACAATGGACCGCGACCAGATCATATTGGCGAACCTGTGTGGACGCGGTGACAAGGACATCTTCACTGTCGCCGAGGCTTTGGGGACGAAGATATGAGGCTAAAGCTATTTTTGCGCTTTTTTGTGCTTAGCCTGCCAGTTGCTCTATTGGGCAATTTTTTCACTGAGTTAGGGAATCGGCATAACTGGCAATGGGCTCAATGGCATTCCGCGCTTACGGCTAATGGTATCCTGTCATCGATAGCTGTCGCAGCATTTATAGCTGCATTGTTGGTCCGCCTCCAACCCAAGTCAGAAAAAGAATGACCCGCCTTTCTATCGCCTTCTCGAAACCGCATCCCGCGCTTGTGACATTCATCACCGCTGGTGATGGCGATACCGCCGCCAATCTGGACGCGCTTGTCGACGGTGGCGCGGATGTGATTGAACTTGGCATGCCCTTTACAGACCCGATGGCTGATGGCCCCGCCATTCAGGAAGCGAACATCCGCAGCTTGAATGCAGGCACAACAACCGCTGACATTTTTGCAATCGCATCCGCCTTCCGCAGTCGCCACCCCGACACGCCATTGGTGTTGATGGGTTATGCCAACCCCATGACAATCCGTGGCGGTGACTGGTTCGCGTCCGAATGCAACAAAGCGGGCGTCGACGGCGTCATCTGCGTCGACATTCCGCCCGAGGAAGACCCCGAGCTTGGCCCTGCATTGCGCAGCGCAGGCATTGACCTCATTCGTCTCGCAACGCCGACCACGGACACTGCGCGGTTGCCCGCCGTCCTCGATGGCGCATCTGGCTTTCTATATTATGTGTCGGTCGCTGGCATCACTGGCCTGCAAGTCGCGGCGCAGACAAGCATTGATGAGGCGGTTGCGCGGCTAAAGGCCCATACTGACCTGCCCGTTGCTGTTGGCTTTGGCGTCCGCACGCCCGAACAGGCCGCCAACATCGCGCGTGTTGCCGATGGTGTTGTGGTGGGTTCCGCAATCGTCGAATTGGTCGCCAAACATGGCGGCAACGCCGCTGGTCCCGTGCGCGATTATGTGGCAACACTGAAGCAAGCAATTGTCACAGCCAGAAAGGCCTGAACATGAACTGGGTCACACGCGTTCGGAACGCCATCCCCTTCATCACCAAGCGCGAAACCGCCGAAACGCTCTGGCACAAGTGCAAGGGCTGTCAGGCCATGATTTTCCTGAAAGAATTTGAGGAAAACCAGTCCGTCTGCCCGAAATGTGATCACCATGGCCGCATCGGCCCGGCAGAGCGCTTTGCAGCGCTGTTTGATGACGATAGCTATGATGTATTGAAGCCACCAGTGGTTGGCGAAGATCCACTCAAATTCAAAGATACAAAGAAATACACCGACCGTATCAAAGCGGCCAGACTTGCCACAGGTGAACAGGACGCGATGCAAAGTGCGCGCGGCGAAATCAATGGCCAGCCTGTCGTTGTCAGTGTTCAGGATTTCGCGTTCATGGGCGGCTCGATGGGCATGGCGGTGGGCGAAGCGTTTATCGATGCGGTGAAGGCCGCGATCCGCGCAAAATGTCCTTACATTATCTTCACCGCTGCAGGTGGCGCACGTATGCAGGAGGGCATCTTGAGCCTGATGCAAATGCCGCGCTCGACCGTCGCTATCCAGATGCTGCACGACGCTGGCCTGCCCTATATTGTGGTTCTGACTGACCCGACCACCGGCGGCGTCACGGCGTCGTACGCCATGCTTGGCGATGTACAGATTGCCGAACCTGGCGCATTGATTGGTTTTGCCGGTCAGCGCGTCATCGAACAGACAATCCGCGAAAAGCTGCCCGAAGGGTTCCAGCGTGCCGAATATCTGCTGGAGCATGGCATGATCGATATGGTTACCCACCGCCACGACTTACGCGGCGTGTTGTCGCAACTCGTCGGCTACCTTGCACCGGAGAAGAAGGCGGCTTGATAGCAACAGCTCTAAAGCCACGACGGTACTCCCGCGAAAGTGGGAGTGACAACGGAGCGTTAAATGCCTGACCACGCCACATCCACCGATCGAGGCGTTCAGGCGCAGCTTGACCGGTTGACCATGCTGTCGCCGGGCAAGGACATTCTTGGCCTTGAGCGCATAGCTGCCCTGCTTGAGCGCCTTGGTAACCCGCACCACAATTTGCCACCCGTGTTCCACGTTGCAGGCACCAATGGCAAAGGGTCAACCTGCGCGTTCTTGCGCGGCACGATGGAGGCGGCGGGTCTTTCGGTACATGTATATTCGAGTCCGCATCTGGTGCGCTTCAACGAACGAATCCGAGTCGCAGGCAAGTTGATTGACGACCGCACGCTTTCAGCGCTGCTGGCTGAGGTACTCGACCACGCAGAGGGGTTGCAGGCCAGTTTCTTTGAAGTCACAACTGCCCTTGCCTATCTGGCCTTTGCGCGAACGCCAGCGGACGCCTGTGTTATCGAGGTTGGCCTTGGCGGGCGTTTGGATGCAACGAACGTTCTCGCCGCGCCCGTCGCCTGCGGTATTGCATCGCTTGGCCTTGATCATGAGGCATTCCTGCTTGCACCCGAGAAAGGCGTGCCGGACATGGTCCCGCTTGACCGCATCGCCTTTGAAAAATCCGGCATCGCCAAGAGCAATGTCCCATTGTTGACGCAGAAATACAGCCCATCCATGGCGAATACCGTCGCCGTTCAGGCTGTTAAGACGAACGCTTTGTTGCACGCACGAGGCGAAAGCTGGGATGCGGCCGTCTATGATGGTCGTCTGCATTATCGTGATGGAAACGGTAAGCTTAACCTTCCCCTTCCCCGCATGGCGGGCTTACATCAAGCCGACAACGCGTCACTGGCAATCGCCATGCTGCGTCATCAGTCTGCCATCCATATCCCCGAAGCCGCCATTGCAGCCGCGATGGAATGGACTCGCTGGCCCGCGCGCATGCAACAACTGGCGAAGGGTCCGCTGACCGACATTTTGCCTGTGGGGTCAACCGTCTGGCTTGATGGCGGTCACAACCCCGATGCAGGTGCGGCAATCGCCAGCGTTCTGGAGGATGGCCCGCCCGTGCACGTCATCATTGGCATGTTGAAGAACAAAGATGCGTTGGGTTTCCTAAAACCGTTTGCACGTAAAATTGCATCGTTGCGCGCGGTGCCAATACAGGGCCACGAGCACCATACCCCTGCCGACCTGAGTGCGTTGGCGCGCGAAAGTCTTGGCGTTACGGAAGCACGGTCGTTCGATAATGTCGGCGCATCAGTGCACGCGCTAAGCACGACATGCGGCCCCGCCCAAGTTCTCATCTGCGGCTCGCTATACTTGGCTGGCGAGGTGTTGCGCCTGAATGATCAGGTACCGGACTAAGGCCATATTAGGCAGCGCGCGCCGGCTGTCCTTTCCAAGCCAGCAATGCCCCTGCAAGCAGGACACCGGCAAACATCCATGTGATGTTAGTTGCCAACTCCAGCGGTTGCGACAGTAGCAACCCGATGAGTCCGGCTACAACCAGCAGGAAACCTGTGATCCGCAGCGGACCGACTGGTTCTTTCAGCGCTTTTTCATCGACGGCCTCAACCTGATGAATGCTTTGTACGACATATCCTTTCGCCCACAACACCCACAGAAGGATCATGCCCGGAATGGCAGCGACAACGGTGAAGCCCCAAAATCCGACCCAACCCACATTTTCTGCGACGATACCGGCAGGGCCAGCCATGAATGTACGGCCCACGCCCGCGAAGGACGAGAGCAATGCGAACTGCGTTGCGGTATATGCGATGCTTGAAAGGCCGGAGAGATAGGTTGCAAAAACCGTGAGGCCGATGCCGCTCGTCATGTTTTCGGTACAAATGGCCGCGACCATCATCCAGTAATTATTGCCCGTTGCGGCCAGAATCATGAACATGACATTCGAGAACATCATCATCAGCCCTGAAATCAGCAGCGCCCTGCCCATTCCGAGCCAAAGGATGAAAGGCGCACCAAGCGCCGAACCGACAATCAGAGCACCAAAGCCCCAAAGTTTGTTCGCCGAGATATAATCAAGGTCGGAAAAACCGAGGTCGACAATCATTGGACTCAGCATTGCTTGCCCCATCGCGTCACCCACCTTGTAAACAAGCACGAAACCCAGAACGAAAAATGCGCCGTGCCGCGTCAAAAATTCGCGAAACGGATTGACGACCGCTTCGGTCAACCATTGGCCGGGCATCATTCCCTGCACATTGGCAAAACGATCGACAAATTTACCCGGGCCAGCCCACAAAGCTCCGATTATTGCGGGAATGATGCAGAATGCGGTCAGGCCGTAAGCCGTTGCCCAGCCCAATCCCAAACCCTCTTGCGAGGCAAAATAGATGGTACCAGCACCCGCGATAAGATTGCCTGTGCGATAGCCGAACTGGTTAGTTGCCGTGCCGTGCGCGAACTCCTCTTCCTCAAGGATTTCGATGCGATACGCGTCGATGACGATGTCTTGCGTCGCGGAGAGGAAGGCAGTGATAAGCGCCCAAATCGCAAACAGGCCCATATTGCCCGGTTGGGGATCGCTCGCCCCCAACTGCCAGATCGACACAAACAGAAGCGCCTGAACGAAGAAGAGCCAACTTCTCCGCTGACCGAAGAGATTATGTAGAATGGGCAGATGCAGCTTGTCCACCAAGGGCGCCCAAAGGAATTTGATGGTGTAAGGGATGCCCAAAGCGACAGCAAAACCGATGGTCGCCGTATCAATTCCTACCTTCGCAAGCCAGAACGTCATCGTCGCGACAAGCAACGTCAGCGGAAAGCCACTCGATATGCCGAGCAAAAACGTAATGACCGGATTTTTACGCAAATAGGGCCGGAATGCAGGTACAAGCAATGCGATGAGCGGCAGCGCAAGCAGGATGCCTGCGAAAATGATAAAACGCTGTAAATCGACTGACATGCGGCTCCCTCCGAAGGCTTTGGCCGATGACTAACGTCATTTTCCTGAATGGCCAGTGACTTTTGAAGCAATATGCGTCAAAGGCGCGGATATGGTAAAGCCTCCTTCAAAAGCACCCGCCCGTCCCGCCAAACCTCCGCGTCTGCGTTGGGACAGCAAGCCTGTGCGTAAACCCAATCCCAATGCTGCGCCAAGCAAGGGCGCGCTTGAGCGTAAAGATGGCGAGGAGCGCATCGCAAAGTTGCTTGCCCGCGCCGGCGTCGCTTCGCGTCGTGAAATCGAACGCATGATCGCTGATGGTCGCGTGACGCTAAATGGCGAGAAGGTGGAGACACCCGCGACATTGCTAAAATCTCTGCACGGCGTTGCTGTTGATGGAAAAGCGGTCGGCCAACCCGCGCCGACCCAGCTATATCTGTTCCACAAGCCTGAAGGCTGTTTAACGGCAGAGCGCGATTTTAGCGGACGCAAGACCATTTACGACATCTTGCCGAAGGATCTGCCCCGGCTTATGCCCATCGGACGGCTTGACCTTAACACAGAGGGTCTGTTGCTTATGACCAATGACGGCGAATTCAAACGGCAAATGGAATTGCCCTCGACCGGCGTGGAGCGCACCTATCGCGCCCGTTGTTTCGGTGATGTAAGCCAAGACCAGCTTGAAGAGCTTATCCACGGTATCGAAATCGAGGGTGTGCAATATGGAAAGATCGACGCCAATCTGGAACGGCGCACCGGACGCAATGGCTGGGTCGAAATGACTCTGACCGAAGGCAAAAATCGCGAAGTCCGTCGCGTACTTGAGCATTTAGGCTTGGAAGTCAGCCGCCTCATCCGCACGCGCTATGGCCCCTTTGTCCTTGGTGACATGCCGCCCGGCACAGTCGGCGAAGTCCGCCGCGTCGATCTGATCGAGTTTCGAAAGACTCTGAAATAATGCGCATCATTTCGGGCCAATGGCGTTCGCGGCCGTTGATTGCGCCAAAGGGCGACACAACACGCCCTACAGCTGATCGCACGCGCGAAACGCTTTTCTCGATGCTGACGAGCCGCCTGGGCTCGTTTGAGGATTTACGCGTTCTTGACTTGTTTGCTGGCTCCGGCGCACTTGGGCTTGAGGCGCTGTCGCGCGGTGCCGCGTCTTGTACTTTCGTAGAGCAGGACGCTGCCGCACTAAAGGCTTTGGAAACGAATATCGATAAATTGGGCGCAAAAGCTGTCTGCGATGTGCGCTGGTCATCCGCCCTCTCCTTGGGATCGGCCATCAAGCCCTTTGACGTCATCATGATGGACCCACCCTATTTGAGCGGTGCGGGTTCTGTGGCGCTCGACAAGCTAGGCCGTTTGGGTTGGTTCGCGCCATCCGCTTGGATAAGCGTGGAGACCAGCGGCAAAGAGAATGTCGACGTCAACGGCTTTGTAATCGACACAGTGCGAGACGTCGGGAAGGCTCGCTTGACCTTGTTGCGGCCCGAGAACGTCTCTTAGCTTAAAAATTAACACGCTTTCCGGCGGGCTGCCTTTGGCCCCTCACCAGGGTTACGGCAATTATCTTGCAAAGACCGTGAACATGGCGGGTACGTTTTTGTTGCAGGCTGCGGCGTCATCATTGACTGTGTAGTACCACCGCTTTCAGCACGCGGCGCGCCAGACACGGGAGGCGTTGCCATTGGACCTACAGGCACATCCCGATTTACCACAGATGGCGTGGGTTGTGCAGGCGGAACAGGCGAGATCGGAGGTGTGGGCGGGTTTTCCTGCCCCTCACCCGCAACTGGCGGCATTTCCGGCGGTAGTGGCTCTGTTATCGGCGGTGAAGGTTGTGAAGGGTCGTCGACAGGTGGTACAGGCGGCGTGCTTGGGTCAGCAGGATCAGGCTGCGTTGCCTCGCCCGCAGGTGGTGCTGCCTGAAGGCAGAAAGCGGGGTCGGTTCCGATAATTGCAATCAGCGCAGCAGCGCCCCAAAATATGGTCTTGCGCATGGCTTTTCTCCTCGGTTTCAGGAAAAAGAAAATCTGTGAGGCCGACATTAGTTCCCGAAGTCGACCGAACACGGCTTGCGGTTCGTCGCGACGTTCCCTAACTGTTCACCATGTCAAACCAGCAGGTCCAGCCCGATCCGTCACAAACGGAACCACCTTGGTTGCGCGGATTAAACGCCCCGCAACGCGAAGCCGTCCTTACCATCGAGGGGCCCGTGTTGCTGCTGGCTGGCGCAGGTACGGGCAAAACCGCTGCGCTCACCGCGCGTATGGCGCAAATTCTGTACACGCGCAGTGCTTGGCCCTCGGAAATCCTTGCGGTGACTTTCACGAACAAGGCAGCGCGCGAAATGCGCGAACGCATTGGCGCAATGGTAGGGCAAGCTGTAGAAGGCATGCCATGGCTAGGGACGTTCCACAGCATCGGTGCCAAATTGCTGCGTCGCCATGCCGAAGTCATCGGGCTACAGAGTAACTTTACCATCATTGACACGGATGACCAAATCCGATTGCTTAAACAGCTCATCCAGTCTGAGGACTTGGATGAGAAACGCTTTCCCGCGCGCGGACTCGCCTCCTTGCTCGACAAATGGAAGAATGCCGGCAAAAGCCCCGGCGATCTCGATGCCGGCGACAATGAAGCCTTCGCTAATGGCAAGGGCCAGCGCATGTACGCGCTCTATCAAGCGCGCTTGCTGGCGTTGAACGCTTGCGATTTCGGTGACCTTTTGTTGCACGGGCTTAACTTGCTCAAAAACAATCGAGACATCCTCGAGAAATATCAGGCGCAATTCAAATATATTCTGGTGGACGAATATCAGGATACCAACGCCGTCCAATATCTGTGGCTGCGTCTGCTCGCGCAGAAGCGCAAAAATATATGCTGCGTTGGCGATGACGACCAAAGCATTTATTCATGGCGCGGCGCTGAAGTCGCCAACATACTGCGCTTCGAAAAGGATTTTCCGGGCGCGAAGCTCATCAAGCTTGAACAAAATTACCGCAGCACGCCGCACATCCTCGCCGCAGCGTCCGGCCTTATTGACGCCAATAGCGCGCGACTTGGTAAAACATTATGGACCGAGTTGGACGAAGGCGAAAAAGTTCGCATCATCGGTGTCTGGGATGGCCCCGAGGAAGCATGCCGCGTTGGCGAAGAGATTGAAGCGCTGCAGTATAAAGGTGAAAGTCTGGACAGCGTCGCCATATTGGTACGCGCGCAGCACCAGACTCGGGAATTTGAAGACCGATTCATACAAGTTGGCCTTAACTACCGGATAGTAGGTGGTTTTCGTTTTTATGAGCGCGCGGAAATCCGTGATGCGATTGCGTATCTGCGCATTGTGAACCAGCCAGCCGATGACCTTGCGTTCGAACGGATTGTGAATGTGCCGAAGCGCGGCATCGGCGACAAGGCAGTGGAGAAAATCCACATCGTGGCGCGGGCAGAACGCGCACCTTTGTCGGTTGCGGCCGCGCGCTTGGTTGGCACGGACGAATTGACGGGCAAGGCGCGCAAGTCACTGGCGGACCTTGTAGTCGATATCTCCCGCTGGCGCGACGAAGCAAACCGCCTTTCGCCGGCCGATCTTACGCGCTTGATCCTGGACGAAAGCGGCTACACGGCCGTCTTGCAGGCAGAGCGCAGCACCGAAGCTGCAGGACGCTTGGAAAACCTCAACGAACTTGCGCGCGCCATGGAAGAATATGAGACGCTCGGCGAGTTTTTAGAGCATGTCAGCTTAGTCATGGACAATGACCGCGGCGACACCGGCGCCAGCGTCACGATCATGACGATCCATGCCGCAAAGGGACTGGAATTCGACCATGTATTCCTCGTCGGATGGGAGGACGGGATATTCCCCTCACAACGCGCGCTCGACGAAGGCGGACTTGCCAGCCTTGAGGAAGAACGCCGCCTTGCCTATGTCGCGATCACACGTGCCAAACGCAAATGCACGATCATCCATGCCGCCAACCGCCGGATTTACGGCCAGTGGACGAGTAGTATCCCCAGCCGCTTCATCGAGGAACTTCCGCTCGATCATATTGAGGCCGAGCAAACAATGACAGGGGGAGCGTCCTTATGGCGCGCAAACTGGAGCGAGCAATCTGACCCGTTTGCACATCTCGCCGCAGCTAATGCCACCCGCGCGGGTGCCCGCGGTCCAGGCTGGCAACGCGCAGCGACGAGCGGCGGTTTCAACCCAAGGCCACAGCGCATTGCGGAAAACACGCGCAGTGCAGTGAGTCTCGGCAACAAAGGCCGCAGCGACCTAAGCGTTGGCCTGCGCGTGTTCCATGAGAAATTCGGTTATGGTGCCATTGCAGAGATCGAAGGCAATAAGCTGGAAATCGATTTTGAGGTTGCTGGGCGTAAACGGGTGATGGACAGCTTTGTGTCGTTGGGGTGACTAGCTAACCGGCATCGCCCTGTCCCAGCCTTCGCGCGCTTCAAGCAGCAGTTGCTTCAACCGCGCTGCTTGTCGGTTCCACGCTGCCTCGGTTTCGGCGTCCCACGCAGCCCCTGCCGCGTCTCGCACTGTGGCGATGGTTAGGGCAATCCAGCTTTCGAATTCTGCCCATTGCAAGTTTCCGTAACCGCGGTGGTTAGCCATAAGCTCGGCTGCCATCGGCCAGACCCAGTTTTCCTCGCCTTTTGCCAGCCCGACGAGCATTTCCAGCGTTTCGTCAGTCATCCGCCGAGAGGCGGCGTCCACAGTCAGGAAAGTGTTCCGGCGTTCGGGCCACGCCGCAAAAAACCGTTCAAACAATGTGAAGCGCAGCTCAATCCCCGCTTCTGCGCCCGCGATTAGGCTGTCTTCCATATGTTCGGCGTCAGTTTTGGTCACGCAAACCATGCTGTCATAACGTCGTCCGTTTGCAAATGAAAAACCCGCGCCTGCTGGACGCCCAATGTCGATATATTTGTTGCGCTTAGACCCAGCGGAACCCCGCCCACGGGAACGTAGCAGCCATAACGACGTTTGCGTTTTTCTATCAACAGGAGACGCGTGATGCCAATGATCGAAACCCGCGACGGTGCATGGTTATATGTCAAGGATTGGGGGACGGGTAACCCCGTCATTCTCATCCACGGCTGGCCATTATCAAGCGATAGCTGGGATCCGATCGCGGACGCGTTGGCCAATGCAGGGCACCGCGTCATCGCCTACGACCGCCGTGGTTTTGGACGGTCCGAACAAACGTGGAATGGCTATGATTACGATCGACTAACCGACGATCTCGCCGACGTGATGGAGGCCATGGGTGCCAAAGACAACGTAACCCTCGTCGGTTTTTCCATGGGTGGCGGCGAAGTTGCGCGTTATATGTCACTCTATCAAGGTGTCGGTGTCGCACGCGCCGTGCTGATCGCCTCTGTCGTCCCCTATATGTTGCAGACAGACGATAATCCCGAGGGTGTCCCTCAAGAAACGTTTGACCAGATGACCCAGGACATGATGGCAGACCGTCCATCCTTCATGCGATCATTCCTGCATGACTTTTTCGGTGTAGGTTGGCTAACCAAACCCGTGAGCTATGCTACGCTTGACTGGGCTTGGCGCATGGCGATGCAAGCGGGCCTACGCCCAACACTAAAAGCAGCCGAGGCATTTGCGACCACGGACTTTCGCTGCGACCTGCCCGCGTTCAAGGTTCCCACCCTCATCATTCATGGCACCGCGGACAACACGGTGCCAATCGGCGCAACCGCCCGCGCCGCCGCCGCAATGATCGAGGATGTCACGCTGCTCGAATATCCAGGATCGCCGCATGGGTTGCTCGAAACCGACCGCGATCAGATTATCGGCGACCTAATGGCATTCCTGAACGGCGATACACCGGCTGCACAGCAGGATGACGTCTTCGTGATAAATCCTGCATTGCCCATGGGCGGCTATTGATCCACTGTGGAACTCAACGCCGCCAT
This sequence comes from uncultured Sphingorhabdus sp., assembly GCA_963508315.1. Classification (GTDB taxonomy): domain Bacteria; phylum Pseudomonadota; class Alphaproteobacteria; order Sphingomonadales; family Sphingomonadaceae; genus Sphingorhabdus_B. The sequence goes on from CAUOWK010000006.1 coordinate 170,642, forward strand.
TCCACTTCACGGTTTGGATACCGAGGTGCTCATGCGCCTTGCCGTGGCCGCTATTATCGGGCTGGTGCTTGGCCTTGACCGCGAATTGCGCGGTCATGCGGCGGGTCTCCGCACGCACGGGCTGATCTGTTTTTCAGCAGCGATCATGACCGTGTCGATGCTGTCGCTTTACGAGCAACTGGGAAGCGAGAACTCACGAATGGACCCCTTGCGAATCTTTGAGGGCACGGGCGCGTTTATTGGCATTGTAGCAGCTGGGCTGATCGTCGTATCCAAGGGAGAGGTCCATAATC